>CAVYYH010000001.1:0-6097 GCA_963772705.1 uncultured Bacteroidales bacterium
CGGCTACTTTTTCGGGAACCAGGGAAAAAAGGAGCTTGTCTTCCGGACGTATTCCCTGTACTGGGGTTTTGTATCCTTCAGTGATTTTTCAAGCAGGGCAACGCCTGATACCCTGATGATCAGCAGGGTCATGACAACAGAACCGATGACCTGCCAGTAACCTCCGGCTGCAATACTGAACAATGCAAAGGCCCACCACACTGCTGAATCGCCAAAATAATTGGGATGCCGCGTATATCTCCAGAATCCGGTATCCAGTACTTTCCCCCTGTTACCGGCATCGCGCTTAAAACGTGACAGCTGATAATCGCCTCCCGCCTCAAAGGAAAAACCAACCAGCCAGACCAAGATTCCAAAGTAATCGATAAGATTCAGATCCCCCGGTTTGTTGCCTGCGCTGACCCCCAGCAAAGGCAGCGACACAATCATCATCAAAACCCCCTGCAGCAGGAATGTCTGAAAATAACTGACCCACCAGTAACGCCCTTCGCCATAATTGCGCCTGAACTCCTGGTACCTGAAATCCTCTCCCTTGCCAATATTCCTCGATGCAAGATAAATGGCAAGCCTTAAGCCCCAGACGGTGACCAGTATCAATATCAGGATCTTTCTGTCAGTTAATTCGCCCGACATAAACACATAAAAAGCATTCACGGCTACAAAGCCGAACCCCCAGAAAATGTCAACGATACTTACGTTTTTTATGATCACGCTCCATATCCATAACAGGGTTACCAGCACCCAGATAAGCAGGGAGGCCTGTAAAAACAGAGTCATCATTGCTGAAGTATTAACTGTTAAACATCAATGAAACAGCTATGGCACCGTTTCCGGCATGCATGCCAATCACCGGAGAGATATTGACGACAGAGACTGGTTTCATCCCGGTTATCTCAGCCATCTTCTCCTCCGCCTGGCGGGCTCCTTCAGGATTGTGTGCATGCAGTATGATATAGTTCCATACACTCTTTCCGTCACTTAACTTTCTGATGTGGCTGTAAATCTTGTTCAGGCTCGCTGCCTGGCTGAAGGTTTTGCCAAAGAGGAGGGACTTGCCGTTTTTGTCCATCGAAATGACAGGGTTCAGGCCAAGGGCACTTGCAATGAACCCTTTTGGCTTCGAGACCCGTCCACCCCTGATCATGGATTTTAAATTCCTGACGCTGACAAATATTTTAGACTGACTGACATCCTTTTCAAGAGACCCGACAATTGATTCCAATGCCTCGCCGGCCTCGATGTTCCGCGCAGCCTTCAGCACCAGCAACCCCAGTGCCCCTGACAGGTTTTTTGAGTCGATTACGTGAACCGGCTTGTTAAACTCTTTCGAGATCCGCTTACCCGCCTTAAGGCTATTGGCATATGTCCCGCTGAACTGGCTGGTGAGATGCACTGCTATGACAGCATCGTAGTGTGAGGCCAGGTGTGAATAGAGATTGGTAAAGGCCTGTTCGTTTATCTGCGATGTCTTTGGAAACTCGGCATGTGTCTCAAGCAGATCGTAAAACTGATCGGGCTGGATGGTCACCTTATCGAGGTAATGACTGTCACCGAAGTTCAGGTTGATCGGCACGACATGGATCTGGTAATAATCGATCAGTTCCTGCGACAGATCGCAGGTAGAGTCGGTGACAAGCGCGATGTTCCACTTCCGCCGGGTGACTGCCTCCTGCTGGCGCACCATATCATCAACCTTCTGAAAGGTGATGGTTCCCGCATCCTTCAGCTGGTGAAACAGCTCTGCCGGATGATTGGTATGGACATGTATGCGGCATATTGTATCCGACCCGGCAACAACAACCGACTCGCCGTTTTTGCTTAACACATCCTGCAGCTCTGCCTTGCTTGTCTTCAGATTCCTGATGACTGCCTCCGTGCAAAAGCGATGGGTAATCTCCTCATCGCTCAGCTCTTCGGTATGAATGAGCGAAATGCTCTCATTCTGGACCACTGCCAGGGTGCGTATGTTTCTGTTTATTATGAAGTCAATGATCCCTTTAATGAACAGTACAAAGCCTTTTGCTCCGGCATCGACAAATCCTGATTTGTTGAGTGCCTTCAGTTTCAGTGTGGTCTCTGCCAGCGATTTTTCGAGCACTGCCACAGAATCAATTATCACACTTTTAAAATCGTTGACTGATTCTTTTTTACTGTTGAGAAAGTCTGACCACTCCTTTATGACTGTCAGCATTGTTCCCTCGACAGGGTTGGCGATGGCATCGTAGATGTAAGGTATTGATTTATTGACGCTCTCCGCAAATTCAGGAAGGGTAATGACGGGTTTGTTCTCCGTCTCCCTGCTCAATCCGTGCAGGAACTGGGCGAAGATGACCCCCGAGTTGCCTCTGGCGCCATTCAATGCAGCATCCGCAATATTGTTTACCGTTGTCTTATACGATTTATGCGGTTTGATATTATCGATTACTGAACGGATCGTGGATGCGAGGTTGGTGCCCGTGTCCTTATCGTTTACCGGAAAGACATTTATACGGTTTATCTCAACCTGGTTCTGAAGTATCTGGTTTCCTCCGGCAATGAATGCATAGTACAGAAACTTTCCGTTGATATGAGGTGCTTCTACTTGATACATTTCCATTTAAGTTAACCAAGTAACAAAGTAAATCAAAATAAGTTCTGTAAGCAGGCTTACTGTCCCTGTTTACTGGTTCTTCATGTTGCGCCGGCTGTCCCGTCGCCTCCAGCACGTTCCACCACAGCTCGCCATCGACGTCTATCTTCTTCCGCTTGGCCACCACCATGGGTATGGGCATGAGGGTGAACTGGTTGTTCCAGTAGCCAATGACAAAGTCAGTCTTGCCGGCCACGGCGGCATGAACGGCGTTCTGTGCCAGCAGGTTGCAGAACTTGCTGTCGTTGGCGTTGGCCGGTGCGCTCCGTATGATATAGCTCGGATCGATATACTTTATCGAATACCTGAACCCCAGGGCATTGAACTCGTTCTTTATCTTCTCCTTGAGGAAGATCCCTATGTCCTTGTGCTTTACATTGCCTGAGGCATCGCGCTCCTGGGTCATCGATTCGAAGAGATCCTGTCCGGCCCCCTCAGCCACCACCACCACGGCATGATGTCTCTCCTCGAGCCTCTTCTTCAGGACATTCAGGAAGCCGTTCGTGCCGTACAGATCGAACGATATCTCCGGTATAAGTACGAAGTTGACCTCCTGGATGGCGAGGGCAGCGTTGGCGGCGATGAAGCCCGAGTCGCGGCCCATGAGCTTGATGAGGGCTATGCCGTTGTATGCGCCGTGGGCCTCGTTATGGGCATTGCGTATGATGTCGTTGGCGATGGAGAAGGCTGTCTCGAAGCCGAACGACTTCTGGATGAGGTCTATGTCGTTGTCTATTGTCTTGGGTATGCCGGCGACGGCTATCTTGAGCTTCCTGTTCTGTATCTCTTCATGGATGGCATGGGCGCCGTGCAGCGTGCCGTCGCCCCCGATGCAGAAGAGGATGTTGATGTTCAGTATCTCGAGGGTGTCTACCATCTTGCCTACGTCCTGGTTACCGCGCGAGGTGCCGAGGAAGGTGCCGCCCGAGAGGTGTATCTCGCTGACCATGGGAGCCGTCATCTCCACCACCTCGTGGTTATACTCCGAGATAAGCCCTTCGTAGCCGTATCGTATCCCCAGTATCCTTTTTATCCCGTAGCGGTAGAACAGCTGGTTGACGAGGCTGCGGATGACGTTGTTGACCCCCGGGCACAGTCCGCCGCAGGTGACGATACCCACCTTCGTCTTGGCGGGTTCAAAGAATATTGTCTCTTTTGGTCCTGCCTTCTCGAATGAGACAGGGAGCTCGCCGGTGGAGCGGCAGTGCTCGTAATATTCGGATGAGACGTCGTACAGCAGTCTGTCATCGTCGTCGATGAATTTATACACCGGAAAAATCTGGCTCTGGCTCTGCTTCAGGGGTGACACTACGTTACCCTTGCCGAGGGAGGAGACGAGGAAATCTTCATATTTCATACGCACACATGTCTTCTGTTCAACAGGCTAATAAACGGCCGTTGCGGTTAAAGCATTCAAAGTTAAGCAAATCATGCGATCTTGCAATCATGTCGTAGTCATGCAATCGTGTCGTAGCGCAATCATGAAACTCCGCAGATCCGCCGAGCGTCGGGACGATCGTGCAATCATGCAATCAGAAATTTGCAAATCGCACATCGCACATCGCAAATCCTCCCTGTTCTACGCTCACATGATGCCAGAGGCATCACATGTTTGTGGCAGGGACTGACCAGAGATATTAAGGGATATTTGTGTTCTTACTTTCTTTGTCTTGATACAAAGAAAGTAAGCAAAGAAAAATCAAGGCTTCGGATTTTTTTGGGATACGGCTTCTTCGGGCAGCCCCGCGCGTTACAACTCTCCCGACACATAGTTTGTCTTCTGGAATTATGAATGATACTGTCTGTATCGGGATCAGACAGTAACGCTCCGGCAGTCTCACGCTGCTGCTGCCCTCAGTCGCCGTCTCTGACCCAAAAAAATCCAAGGCCGGTCCTTGTGAATGGCTTTTCAATTAATTCAATCTTATAATGCCGCAAACGGCAAGGTTTAATCCCAACTGTGACCGATTACCGATCACCTATACCGAATACCCTCTTCAGCTCCATGCTCCATGCTCTGTTAGGATTTGCCGTCGAGCCAGTGAACGATGTTGAGCAGCAGCCGTAGTTTCTTCCGGCAAAGGGTGAGTTCATCCCTACCCTGGCCTGATGCGGCTCCATGCCAATACATTTATTCAGCGCGGGTTATGGAGAGCTGTTTCATTCTTCTGTCAGAGAACCCGGGGCACATGCTATCAGTTGCCTCCTGTAATTAATCCCTTATGCAGCGCACGGAGAATCCGTTCCGCTTATTTTCACCGTTTCTGTATATAAACAGGTCATTACTTTGAATTCCACGGTGCATGGCAACAAACGGGGCAATTGTTCCCGAGGAAGTCCACCAGTAAGTGGATCCTCCGATTTGTGTGAAAGTGCCAGGTGTCTCACGAAAACCTGCCGGAAGGGCAGTGAATCCTGAAGCATTTCTTTTTTCCGGGTAATCGGTGTTCCCGGCTGCTGCCGTATTGGAACTGATATTCCAATATGCAGTTGAACACACTGCCTTGGCCAGTTTGTTATAGGTAAAACTCCCGTCATAATTAAAGCCGCTGGCAATAAGAATATTTTCGAGTATAGTCCATTCATCATCAGAGGGGAGATGCCATCCCTCCGGGCAAATACTACGGGTATCAGTTGCTGCATACCATGTATATAATCTGCCAAAAACAGCCACATTTTCCTCATTTGCTGCAGGAGCCCACTGGTATTTTGGATCAGTCTGTCCCCTCAGGTCCAGGTCAACAGGATTTGATGTGCCTATTAAATCACCATTGCGGTACCTGGTTGTCTTGAGATTTTCCACCATCCAGGTCTGTGCATCAATAGTTAAGATATTGTACGTATTCCCGTCAATATCAGCAACTGTGGTTGAAAATACCCTGTCTTCTCCATAAGCGGTACCTTCAGAATTTGTCGCTTTCAGTCTGTAGTGATACGACTGCCCGGACTTTAGCCCGCTTATTTTTGCATCAACATCAACATTTACATCTCCGGTTACCGGATTCTGTCCTGAGAAAACCTCTTTACCGTAAGTAGTTGTTTCCCCGTACTGAATGCTGACATTCGTCGGTAAGTTGTTCGGATCTACAGTTACATTCAGAGAAAGAGTAGTATTGGTTATGGCTGGAACGGACGTATTAACAATCACAGGAGGAGCACCGGTTACCGGAGGATCATCAGGCTGAGGATTATCCGGATTGCATGAAGTAACCAGCAGCAGCGAGAAGATAAAGGCAAAAGGCCAGATTATAGCTTTCATGTTTATAAATTCCGCATTACCAGGCAAGTAAACGGCCTTATCTTTCCCCTTGTGTTGATGATCAGTACTCACAGGTTCTGTGTCCATAGGTTAAACGGCTAATTGGAGTTCTTTATTGTTTCATTATTTATCAGGGCCGTTAAGGTTCTGTCTGTGCCGGCCATTATCTCCTGTCGAGCCAATTGATAATGTTGAGCAACAGCCTGTAG
>CAVYYH010000002.1:0-43454 GCA_963772705.1 uncultured Bacteroidales bacterium
TGTTCTTCTTCATCAGGTCCTGGACATCTCTTAATGCCGTATCCTGCGAACACCTGGCTATCCTGGCCCATTTTGAGGTTGTCAGATGTCCTTCAAATTCGTCAAGCAATTTATTTATCATCAGTATCTGCCTCTGATTCAAGGCCTCAGATGAAATCTTACCCAGGAACCTGTGCTTGGTCAAAACTTTTGAGAGAATGATTTCTGATGATTTCAGAGCGCTGCCCAGGCAATTGAAGTACCAGACCAGCCATCGGGTGATATCAAGGGTCCCTCTTTGTGTATTTTCAAGAATGTCATAGTATTTTTTTCTGTCTGCTTTTATCTGAGATGACATACTGTAAAACCGCATTGGTGAATTATCAGACCTTGCCAGTAACATTTCTGACAGGGCACGGGCAATCCTTCCGTTGCCATCTTCAAACGGATGTATCGTAATGAACCACAGGTGAGCCAACGCTGATTTTAAAAGCATGTCGACGGCTGTGCTTCTGTTAAACCATGTAATAAATGCGCGCATCTCTTTATCAACCAGACCTGCCGGCGGTGCCTGATAGTGGACTTTTTCTTTTCCCAGTGCTCCTGAAACAACCTGCATCGGGCCAGTGGAGTCGTCGCGCCACTTGCCGGTCACAATTCTGTACATTCCGCTCCAGCCATAGGGAAACAGGGCCGAGTGCCAGCCAAAAAGCCTTTCACGTGTCAGCGGTTTTTCATAATTCTGAGTAGCATCCAGCATCACTTCCACTATCCCGTCAACATTCCTGTCAGAGGGTACCAGTCCCGGAATATCGATGCCCAGCTTTCTTGCGATTGACGACCGGACCTGGTCAAGATTCAGAATCTGGCCTTCGATCTCTGATGTTTTCATTACCTCGGTGGTAAGTGTTTCCAGGATTGCCTCATTTTTCAACCTGAAACCTAAAGCTTCCATCTTTCCTGTCAGAATACCCTGCATGTGTCTTGCAGAGGCTAATGGCTGAATTATGGCATCGCTGTTCCACCTGAAGCGCGGCCAGCCAGGCTGCTGATAGATGTAGGTTGTCATTATACGCATAATTTGCGGCAAATATAGGCATTATTCACCGCATCTGCAAATTAATCTATGCAAGTTATGCGGCGAATAGCAGTTTCATTCACCGCACGGAAGCGGACATGACCAGGCGGTCTTCCCAGGTGCCAATGCAGTTTCCGTGTTTCAGAGTTTGCCTTCGGCGAGCTCGTCCCACTTTAGTGGTCCTCGTTTCAGAGTTTCAATGGTTCAGAATTTCGTAACCTTCAGATTCATGATCGCCCCTACGCTTCGGTCAGGACTGCCCTGACTTCCGTTAAAAACGGAACGTCAGGGATCTCTGCTTCGCTATGCTTTAACTCACTCTTTCTGCCTATCCCCAGTCGCGGGTTCAAAGAACTGCTGCCATTCGGTCTTTTCCCAGATAATCACATCGCCGGTCTTCTGTTCAAGGGAACCGTCGCTGCTGAGCCATCCTTCCCAAAAATGATATTCCGGATCGCCGCCCTCCTGCGGCACCCTGGTGGCCACATGACCTCGCAGGGAGATGCGGCCGTCATCAAGAGCAAGTATGTAAGCTACAACGGGGTTATTCAACCTCGTACAGTCGCTTATTATCCTGTCCCATATGATCTCCCCGTCGCCGTCAAGATGAACGATACGTTCACATCCACCCCGGTACTTCTTCTGATCAAATGACAGCATGAAAACGTAGAAATCACCATTCGCATCTTCCACAATGCTCTGTGTCTCAATCTCATCAAATTGAGGATAAATCCTTCTCTGCCACAACTCCTTCCCGGCACTGTCAATCTTAACCGCCAGTCCGTAGTTACCCGTGCTGTCGCCTGAACCGCCGAAGAAGGCAGCACCGCCACCGGAAGTCAGTATTAATGGTGCACCGTATCCGGCGTGTCCGATGAATTGCTCATGGTAATCGTACGAGCCTATTTTATAGGAGTAGAACAGTGTCCGTGCTGCGTCAGTGGTGAGCTGGCCATAGGAGACTGTGGAGATTATTGACAGAAGCAGGAGCAGGTATTTCATAACGTTTTATTGTGTTAATGACCGGTCATCAAATTTAATATTAATAATAACCCTCCGTTTTGGAGGGCTTCAGATTCCGGGAAGGATGAAGTCAGTGAAGTTCTCGCGGGAGACAATCATTGTTTTTGCCTCAGGATAGGATGTAATGAATGACCTTGGGATTTTGCCACGGCCTGACGCTGACCACTTGAACTCAAAAGCAGATAACTGTCCTTCGCTTTCTTCGATATAGTCAACCTCCTGTTGTGACGTGGTCCGCCAGAAATATGAATTTACCCATCGCCTGCTATAATGGTTATGCTTCATACGCTCCGCTATAAGGAAGTTCTCCCATAAAGCACCTGTATCCTGCCTGAGACTCAAAGGATTAAAGTTAGCCGCCAGGGCATTCCTGATACCGTTATCATAGAAGAAGACCTTCCGGCTTTTCCCTATCTCCGTCCGATGATTTCTTCTGTAGGGTGTCAGCCTGAAGACAATGAATGCCTTTTCGAGAAGGTCAATATAAGTGCTTACAGTCTTCTTGTCGACCTGCAGGAGCCTCGACAACTCGTTGTATGACACCTCGCTGCCGAGCTGTAAAGCAAGGGCTCTCAGGAGGTTCACAACCAGATCCGGACGCCTGACACCCTGAAAAGCAAGAAGATCCTTATAGAGAAAGCTGTCAGTGAGTTGTTTCAGGATTTCTCTTTCTTCACCCGGATTGGTTATCACATCCGGATACATTCCATACAGAAGCCTTGTCTCCAGTTGCCTCAGAGCGGAGAGATTGCCTGAATAATCAGACAACTCCTTCCAGCTTACAGGAAAAAGAAAGTACTCCCATTTTCTTCCAGTCAGCGGTTCATTGACCTTGTCGGCAAGTTCAAATGATGATGAGCCGGTCACCAGCAACTGGACGTCCTTAAAAAAGTCTGTGATCAGCTTGACAGTAAGCCCTGTATTGCTGATCCTCTGTGCTTCGTCAATCAAAACCATCCTATATTTACCCAGCAGCTGGCGTATTGTCTCCGTATTAGCATTCTCAAGCTGTTCCCTGGCGACAGGATCGTCACAGTTAAGCAACAGGAATTCTCCGGCTCCTCCGGCTATTTTCATCATCAGAGTAGTCTTCCCTGTCTGACGTGGCCCCAGCAGGATAACTGCTTTGCCCCTGTTTATTTTTGATTTAATCAGTTGTTCCAGCTCTCTTTTTATCATAATTCAGAGATAATAATCCCCAAATATAATAATAATTGGGGAAATAAATCACTAGAATGTAAATTATTATATTAGTCAGGAAAGTATATAATGTTGAGAAAGATTCCAGGCAGGGGGCACTGTTTCGCTTCCTCCTTCATTTCATTTCGGAGGATAAAGAAAGCTTGGGAGGGAGAAGAAGGCAATAGGCATCAGGCAATGGGCAGTAGTGATTAAGAATTAAGAATTAAGAATTAGAATTAATGAGAATAGTTAGAGATGAGACAGTTATGAGAGAGGGTAGGAGGGCTTAATTTTCTTCAGGTACATATATGGTTTTGAGAGATCGTGAATCTAACGATTCAATATCGAGCCTGTACCTGATTGTTCCGCCCCAATAACCTACTTCGACCTGAATAAGTGTGTCATTTAAGACAGTCCATGTACCGGGATAATCAGCGTAGGTGATTGGGGGAGTTCCGCACCATCCCGAGTTTTTTCTTTCTGTGAGAGTCCCGTCACCGCGGAAGTTATAGCAATGGTCATCAATGAGCTCATTGTTTCTTGAATATACCTCAGCATTGTCTTGAAAATCAGAATAACTCCAGAAACCGATCAGCAAGTTATCAGGATCAATAGGAATATTGTCTTTTGAACAGCCGGACATGATGACGAGGAGAGAGAGGGCTGATATATATTTCTTCATAGGATGGTTTTTGTTCATGGCACAAAATTTATACCAAATGAACCGGCGGTCAACAAAAGGCGATATCAGGCTTAACTGTTTTTCGCTCCGCTTACTTTGTTTCATCTAACAAGTAACCATGAACCATAGAAGAGGAACCACGCCCCCGGAACCTTTATTTCTCAAGGTCTTGTGGCTGGCTGTCGCCCGGGACGAACTCCAGTATGTCGCCCGGCTGACAGTCGAGCGCCCGGCAGATGGACTCGAGCGTGCTGAACCGTATGGCCCTGGCCTTGCCTGTCTTCAGTATCGACAGGTTTGACAGCGTCAGGTCGACCTTGCCGGAGAGCTCATTGAGAGACATCTTCCTGCGGGCCATCATCACATCAAGATTGACTATTATTGCCATGGCTCAGATTGTCAGTTCGTTTTCTCTCCGCAGCTCTATGCCTCTTCGGAATATCATTGCGATGACGTAGAGTATGCCCGCAAGGAACAGGAAGTCAGTGCCGGCACTTTCAGCGGTGAAGTTGACAAAACTTTTGTTCAGCCACTGTGTATAAGCATCCGTTGCCAGAGCCAGCAGTCCTATCTGCAGTGAGATGATGCTCATCCCCTGGATCAGTCCGGCGACAGATTCGCTGAATGGCTCTGTCAGACTGAGCCTGCCGGTGATCTTCACTACCCAGAAGGAGAGCCATGCCTTTGACCCGGAGAGGATAATCATCAGGGCTGCCATAACTATATAATGTATCTTGCTGAACGCAAGCACCTCCGACAGGTCGGTGCCCATGTACAGGTCAGCTGCCGCGGCAGGGTTAACAAAAAGACTTACAGCAAAGGAGACGATAAGTGCACCTGTCTTGACGCATAAGCCGATAAACATGATCCACGCAAACACCTTCAGGATATCAAGAACCTGTTCTGTTTTCATAATGCTTCAATTTATTTGTTCGGTGCAAATATCAGTAAAAATTTATTGATAAACAATAAATAATTAAAAAAGATCAAAAAAAATATATTGAGTTGGATTGCTTAACTGGAAAAGTTATTGAGGCAGTAGGCAATAGTGATTTGCGATTTGCGGTTTGCGATTTGCGAATGGAGGACCGAAGACGGAAGACCTTCAGACCTCAGACCTTCAGACAAAATGGTGGCAGGGAGCCGGGTTGTTTATTGATTACAATTTTATATTATAAATTTATAATCAGAATAAAACCTTTCATAAGAATTAAACATTGAATATGAAAAAGCTGGTTCTGTTATTTTGCCTCACATCCTTACCGCTCTCTTTTGTCAGCGGGCAACTGCCTCAGAGCAGCTCCTGGTACAATACTCCCGAGGACCTGATCAGGGATATCTATGCTGCTGTATCTGCCAGAAACGGCGAATCGGTCGACTGGACCAGAGTGAGGTCGATGTTCATCGATGAGGCAGTGGTCATCCTCAGAACATCGAGAGAAAAATTAACCCGGTTTACTGCAGATGGGTTCATACAGGATTTCAAGGACTTCTACCAGATTCCTGAAGTGTCTGCCAGTGGCTTCGGGGAGAAGATCCTCAGGATGAAAGCAATGGTCTATAATGATATTGCTTTTGTTGCTACTGAATATTCTGCAGCCATCACCGGAAGCACCCGCCCTCCTTCGCGGGGGGTCGACCTCTGGCTGCTCGCTAAAAAGGATGGCCTCTGGAAGATCACATCCGTTGTAAACGAGGTTATTCCCGCCGGACAGGAGCTCCCTGACCTGCCGGAATGGAAGTTTTAGCAGGAGGGGAAAAGAATTAAGAATTAGGAATTAAGAATTAATGGGTTGAGGCAGGAGGATTTGCGATTTGCGATTTGCGACTGGGCGAGGGAGCGATTGGAATATCGAACGAGGAATGAAGATTTGTGATTTATGAAGGGGGCGCGGGCGGAGACAGGTTGAAATACTGATTCAGGGCTATGCAAATTCTACATCAATACCTGACAGAAGCCAGGTATTGAAATACAATAAACTATGATCGGAAATTAATTTGCCCAGATTCTTCTTGACGAGTCGTGACAGGAATTACATGCACCCGTTGTTACCTTCGACGACATGTACTGAGTACCTGTTCCTCCAATAACCGACACATACAGTCCGGATCCGAAGTCAACCGGACTGGTTGTATAGAAGTTTCCTTTCTGGTCGACTTCAATGCTTTTAACAAGGTTTCCACCGCCAGACTGGGCTGTTCTTAATTCAACGGTAGCGGTAATGTAGGGGACGGTCTGAGTGCTGTTGTAAACACTGCCTGCGATAATAAACCAGCCCTCTCCACTGCCTCCTGATACATGACAGTTCATGCAATTCTGACCCACATTATGACTTTCTGATGAGAGCGAAGTACTTGTGAGGTTCTTCTGTTCTCCCGACTCTTCATTTTCGCATGAAAACAGAAAAGGCAACGAAACAATGGCCAATAAATATGTTATGATTTTCATATCCTAAGTTTATTTATATCTGTTTACTTATTATAGTTTATGTTTCCCCGGTATTGCAAAACGGTAATGCGGAACAGGCATTAACAATAGTAGAACGTAATCAGGGTGGTTAATAGTATGGAGCCAGAGGAAGGCAGCAGGTATTAGTGATTAGTGATTTGCGATTTGCGATTTGCGATTGTCGAATTGGTCTACAACGTTAGCACTACATTCCCTTTTTTGCTTCCTGCCTCAACATGCCTGTGGGCTTCGGCTGCCTCTTCAAACGGGAAGCATCTGTCAATAACCGGTTTTAGTTTCCGCTCCTCAAGAAAATCCTTTATAAATACCAGATCTCCCTGGCTGGGGACTGCGAGAGCGCATACCACCTTTTTGTCTCCGCTCATTGATGTCCGGAGCATCTGAAGCAGCTTGGAGGTTTTGAAACTTACCGGAAGGTAAATTCCGCTTTGTCTCAGCGACGCCCTGTACTTTGAAAAGGACCCCTTGCCCAGGATGTCAAAGATGAGGTCATAAGTCTCACCGTTTTTTGTGAAGTCCTCTTTTTTATAGTCAATAACCTTACCTGCGCCCATGCTTTTTACAGATTCCATCCCCTGCGCGCTGCATACTCCCGTGACTTCTGCCCCGAAGTAATGGCTGGCAAGCTGAACAGCCGCTGAGCCAATCGCGCCGGAAGCGCCGATGATAAGCACACGCTGACCTTTTTTGATATTCACCTTTTTTAACAGACAGAGTGCCATGGTTGCTCCATAAGGAACAGAAGCAGCCTCTTCATAAGTCATATACGAAGGTTTCACAGCAAGGATACCATCTTCAGGAAGGCAGAGGTACTCTGCATAAGCCCCCATTTTCTCACCCGTATAACCAAAAACCTGGTCGCCCTTCCTGAATTGTTTCACATCGCTGCCAACCATCTCTACCTCGCCGGCAAAGGTGTTTCCCAGTACTCTTATTCTGGGCTTGCTGAAACCAAAACTGAACCGGGCAAGGATCCAGAACAGCGACAGCATATTGAATTCACTTGTCGGAATGTTCCTGAAATTCCGGGCAATGATATCCCCGTAATTTACCGAGACAGCGTGCACCCTGACAAGAACCTCATTCCCTTTCGGGAGAGGTTTTTCTACCTCCTGCAGATGGAGGACATCGGGTCCTCCGTACTCTGTGTAAACTATAGCTTTCATCCTACTGCTTTTTATTTTTATCCTGTTTGGCTTTTAATTTTTTAAGCACCGGGTCATTCTCCGGGTTGTATATAAACACATCGGACAACTGAACATTGAAGGTGTGTGCAATCCGGAACGCCAGTTCGAGCGACGGGAAGTACTTCCCGTTCTCAATGGCCACGATGGTCTGGCGGGTGACCCCGGTTCTGTCGGCCAGCTCCTGCTGGGTCATCTCACCGGCAAAGAAGCGGAGCCTGCGGATGCTGTTGCTGATTAATACTTTTTCGTTATCCATATCACGCACCCTTTCTGTAATAGATGATCTTTGCAACCTCCGATGCCAGGCTGGCCATAAATCCGGATGAGATAAGGGTAAGAAACATTACGTAAGGTTTCATTCCCATGGCAAGTGACCCCATTGCCAGCATGAATCCGAAGATGAAGATCCAGTGCGAGATCCGGATTGATTTAAGCTCAATGAGCTTATCGCGCTCGTCTGTAAATCCGGGCATATCCTCCTGAGTGATGATGCGGTCTGCGATGGCAAAAATGATGTGGATCACTATCTGTACAACAATTGCGACCGGTATCAGATAAAGAAATGATTTCCCCCAGAACTGGAAATCGTTCAGCAGCTCCAGATCAGCCTGAATGTAGTTCCTGTAAAGATAGAGCGAGTAGAATCCGATCACCAGCACTGAGCCGATAATGGATACGATTGATTGTTTCTCCTGGTGTCCCATAATAATACCTCCTTATGTAGATTATTTTATACTATATGTAAAACATTAACGACACAAAGATAAGTAATATTTACACAATGTCAAATAAATTAGACATTATTTTCAATTTTTTTCAGAATTTGATGGAACGGGGTTTGGGTTAGGTGGTAGGCAATAGGCATCAGGCAGTAGTGGGGCAGGGGGGATTTGCGATGAGTGATCCCGGGAATAACTGACATTACCCAGGATGAGGATGAAAAGGATGTCAATTTTGTAATGGGAATTGGCGCTACCTATTCTTTTGGTCTAAAATGATAAGAAGAAAATTGCCCTGACCACGGAAGACGGAAGACGGGAGACGGAAGACGGAAGACGGAAGACCGCAGTACCGCAGGACCCTTTACGGATGGAGGGCGGCGCAGTGAAACTGGATGCCGCAGAACGGCACCAGAGGCCTAAATATTCGAGATACCCGGTTTCTGCCTTATGAAGTCTCCTTTCTCAAGACAGTCGAGCATGAAGTGTGCTACCGCATTGCGGCTCACAGTTGACCCGAGCTTGCCTGCTCCGTTCACTCTCACCTGTATCTTGAGAAGCTCATTCTTATCTGTTAGTCCTACGGGCCTCACTACAGTCCAGTCGAGCGACGACCGTTCCAGCACCTTCTCCTGAGCTGCATGATCGGCAAAGACATACCTGATGCTTGATATCCTGGATATGAAAGAGAAGACAAATGGCAACTCACCTGCTGAATCGCCAACGCCAAAGGAGGTCATCACAACTATCCTCTTCAAACCCTTCTCCTCCATCACCCTGACGGTGTTGCTCATTGCCACCGACATCGTATCAAGCGGTGTGGAAGGCTTTGAAAAAAATCCCTGTGACGTCGTGAAGAGGTTAAGGGTGCTCATGACGGCATCGCAGCCATCAATGGCTTTTCTGACAGTCTCATAGTCATATGGCGTTCCTTCAATTATGTCAGCCCCCGGGATTGAAACTTTACTTTTATCGCGGGTGATGCCTGCCACCTGGTGGCCTCTCTTAAGGGCCTCTTCGGCTACAAGCCTGCCTGTGCGGCCTGATATTCCAAGTATGAGTATTTTCATGAGTATGTTAATAGTATGGTTATGATGTCATATTCAACAACAGCTGTTCGATGTTGTTCATTGAGAAACTAATTAAGGCACAGAGTAATGTTGTTTTATTTGCCATACTTAGACTGTAAGAAATCAATTGTCGTTTTCATCAGACGCCTGAGGGCATCCTGGTTGATGTCTGATAGTTTTTTGATGTAGATGCAGGCTGCACCCTTTTTGTATTTGCCCAGGTCTGCGAGCAGGTGTTCATGGTCAGGGGCACCGGTGTACACATACAATGAGATTGCAGCTTTCCGCGGTGAAAATCCCACTAGTGGCCAGTCGCCCTCCTGGCGGCTTCTGTCTGACTTGTAATGGTAGCTTCCGAATCCTATTATTGACGGGCCCCACATTTTTGGTTCAAATCCCGTGAAATCACGCATCAGCTTCAGCAGTTCATGGCTGTCCTGACGCTTTTGCTCCGTATCGGCAAATGAGTTGATGAATTCGATTACATCCGCATCGTGCTGTTTTGTTTTCAGTTCTGCCATATCAAGTGTATTTCTATTGCTAATAATGCATTCAGGACAAAAAAGTTCATTTTGCCGGGGCGGCAGGGCGATTAGTTGATGGAACGACTTGCTGAAGGATTTGCGATTGTCGTCTCATTCGAATATTCTAACGTATTTGTCAAAGATATACTCCCGGCTACGTCTTCCACCGGTTATTTCTCTCAGAATACCCAGTCTCTCCAAATCTCCAATTAATTTATATGCTGATGGATAAGATATCCCCGCCACCTCACTTACTTTCTCAGCATTAATTAAGGGTTTTTGATACAGGTAATTAGTAATCTTATTCGCATTTGCTGCTCTGCTTCCAAGAGTTTGCAGGTCCATATCCACTTGTTTCTGCAGTTGCAGTATGCTGTCAAAAGTTTTTATCCCATTAGTTGATGTTTCAATTATCCCTACCAGGAAGAATTTGACCCATTGACTAATATCGTTTTTTTCTCTTACCAGGGTTAAGTTCTCATAATAATGGCGGCGGTTAGCTTCCAGAAATTCTGAAAGATAGAGAATAGGTTTTTTAAGAATCCCTTTACTTACAAGATACAGGGTAATCATCAATCTGCCAACTCTTCCATTCCCATCCAGAAATGGATGTATTGTCTCAAACTGATAATGGATAAGAGCAATCTTAAGGAGGTCAGGCAAAAACACATCTGTATTGTGGACAAAGTATTCCAGATCGCTCATTAACCCTGGGATAGATGAGTGCACAGGAGGTATGAAGGTCGCGTCACTTAATGAAGCCCCTCCGATCCAGTTCTGACTCCTCCTGAATTCACCAGGTAACTTCTGCTCTCCTCTTACCCCTTGCAGCAGTGTTTTATGGGTCTGTCTTATCAGCCTGGAAGAAAATGGAAGTTTCTCTAAATCCTTAATAGCCGCTTTCATGGCCAGAGAATAGTTTTGCACCTCTTCCCAATCATCCCGTTTATCCAATGGGATATCCTCACGCTCTCTCAGAGCATCTTCAATATTTGTCTGAGTGCCTTCAATCTTGCTGCTTTGAGTTGCTTCTTTCAGAACATGCATACTGATGAACAGGTCGGGATTGGGTATATAATTCGAATACATATCCAATCGTCCCAGTTCACGGTCAGCCTTGCTTAATAATTGAATCACTTCCATGTTATCAAGAGACCACGGTCTGTTTAAAAGGGATGGTTGGAAGCTTTTATAGTATCCCTGGTTTATGTATACACCTGCTTTAAAGTCTTTCATGTAAGATACTTTTCACAAAGATAAGTCTTATTTAAGATAATTTCAAAATAATTAAATAGAAATTAAGGTTATTTAATTCTTGTACCATTTTATAATAATAATGCCAATGCCAATTATATTCAAGTGTGAGTGTCTCTTTATGTCTTGTGGCTAACCCAGCAATGGTGATGAGTGATAAGTCCAGGCTTTTTAAATGGTTAGAGCGATGGAGCAACTTCGGGTCCGGCTCAGGCAGCACCTCAGGATCTGTCTCAGAGACCTGCTGTGGGTGGCTATACGGAAAGACCTTAAGGCAATCCGCAGGAATGGATTTTATAAGGTGCGCTATTATTGATTTGTGTACAATGTAATATCTATAACCTTTATTGTACCTTCAATAAAATCACCATACAAGAATGAAACAAATTCATAGTTGCCAGGAGAGATGCCACCAATAATAATATCCTTGCCTATTGCTTCAACCACGACTTTATCTTCCCGGTTGCGTAAGTTATAATTGACTTCCGTGGTGTAAAAATCACCCGCGGCATCTGTTACACCTTCAAATTTGAATTCCCCTTTGGCTTCTGCTCCGCAGGGCTCTTTGTAAAAGGACACCGTTATCCTTTGGTCCTTCATCGGGAGATTGTTCTTACCGCGTATATGTACAACGGCTTTAGTACTAACAGATATTTGAGGAGCAGTGGTGCCATCACATTTATCAGCCATCATACCAGCACATCCGGTGAGTATAACTGAGATCAGAAAAACGGCTAAAGCTTTGAGGAGGAATGCCAAAGTTCTCATAACCAGTATTGTTAGATTTATGATATATAAATTTACCAGTTTTATTTATGAAAACATTTCTTTTTTGAGGCTTAAATACAATCAGAACAGATATTTTTCCTGACAAATACAGGTTGAGTCATCTGCTGTTTTTCATAAATTATATTTCCCGATACGGAACAGATATTTGCTGGCCACGACCCATCTTCAGTATATAAGAGGGGATAGAGGGCAGGGAGGATTTGCGATTTGCGATCCACCTTCTCCGCCAGGGTCGTACGTCAAGACTTTGGCCTTTAAAGGTTGGCGGATTCGGTGGACAAAGTTTGCGATTAGTCGAATTGAGACCTTCAGTAAAAAGAGAAAAACCTGGGTGATTTGCGAAGAACAATGAACGATTAACAGGAAAGGAAATCTTAACTTTATGTCAGAAATAAGTTCTCATACAAATACTGATATGAAAACTAAATTACTCTTTCCCGTATTTGTCTTTGTTCTTCTGAGTTATCCCGGTCAAGGCCAGAACGTGTCAGTAGTAAATGAATCATCTCAGGCATTATCTTTAAGAGAACCTGACCAGGCAGATTCCATCATAACCGATCTTAAAAAGTTCATTCCTGATTATCAAAAGGCTGAAAGAATACCTGGCGTATCTGTCGCCCTTGTTTATGATAATGAGATTGCCTGGACCCAGGGATTTGGCATCGCGAACTCCATTACGAAAAAACCGGTTGACACCAACACCCTTTTTGAGATTGCGTCAGTGAGCAAAGTAGTCACTGCTTATATCGCCTTGCGACTGGTGGATGAGGGCAAGCTTTCTCTGAACAAACCTCTGCACAGCTATCTGTCAGATGAGTGGATGCCGTACTCGGTCTACAGGGACTCTATAAAGCTTAATCATGTGCTCTCACATAGCTCAGGACTGAGAAAGACAAGCAGGGAGATAATGTTTGAACCAGGCACCGCCTATTTCTATTCGGCCAACGGCCTGGCTCTATTGCAGAATGTGATGGAAGAGGTGACTGGGGAGAATCTGGAGGAGCTTGCACAGCGGCTTGTCTTTCAACCCCTGGGTATGAAGAATAGCAGCTTTGTCCTGAAGGATGAGTTATTGCCATTCGCTGCCAGCGGACATATTCATGCAACCGTTTTGGTGGCACTGTTTGGCATACTGATGCTGGTAAATTATTTAATAATCTACATGGCAGGCCTGGTAATCAATAGACTGGTGACAAAATCATGGAGGCTGCGGCGAATTCATTTTATTATTATAATCCTGGTTACTGTTGCAGTTGTTGCCGGCGTTCTGCTGTTTGTATTCGGAAAGAGCTTTATTATAGAATTTGCCTATGTCACATTGTTTGCAGGTTTACTATGTATTGTATTGTTTTTTATCCTTTACTATCCTGTAAGACTCCTGATATTGAGAGTTGTAACCAGGAAGGGGTATCAAAGGCTCTCCAGTGTTTTGTGGGGATTGTTGCTTATGGTAATAATGATATTGGCTTCACTGAAGATAATTAACGTGCCAGTCCCTTCCTGGCCATCCTATGAAGCACGATCCGCCGGAACAATAAGGACCTCACCGGCCGATCTGGCATTGTTCATGATTGAGATGGCCAAACCAAGGTACCTGAAGCCTGAGACAGCAGAGTTGTTAAGAACCCCACAGATAAAACTTGATGAAAACCTGTCATGGGGTATGGGTCCGGGTATTTACTATTCAGACGAAGGGTATGCATTATGGCAGTGGGGTCAGCATATTGATTTTCAGACTATTATGATTATTTATCCGGAGAGCGGATATGGGATTGTGGTATGCACCAACAGTGACCTGCTGAATCCGGATGTTGCCCTCGAGATAGCCCGGGCAGCCCTTGGCGGAGATCTTGAATCAATAAGGGCAGCTATCCACCTTGAATATGACTACTCAGAGGAGGAGTGAAAAGCAGGGAGCAGGAAAGGGGTATTTGCGATTTGCGATTTGCGATTTGCGATTTTGGATTTGCGAGTTGCGAATTTATGCACATGGCAGGGGGCGAATGTGCGCTGAGCGATGGGGGAGATAACAACACAGACGGTCTTATTCAATGAAGTGTTACGAAAGGATCAGCTTGCCCGGATATAGAACAATTATCACCTGAATAAATATCCATTAAAACCCACGATGAGAAAAATGAAAAACCTGAGACTGTTTTTACTCCTGTTGATATCAGGTCTGATGACTCTGATATTACCGAATTGCAGAGAGACGGGTCGCACCTATGATACTGGAAAACGAAATGCTCATCATTGAAAAGACAATAAACAGCAGCATCGGGTGGGCAAAAAACAAGGACCTAGGCCTGCTTTACAGCGTTGTAGCCAATGATACAAATTTCCTGGAAGTTCATCCCGATGGAAAAGTCGTCAGAGGCTTTGACGATTTTAAAAAAGCGGAGAAATTCTGGATGAGTCCTGATTTTAAAGCAGTGCGGTACCAGATAAAAGATCTGAACATACATATCTCAGAATCAGGCAGTGTTGCATGGTGGTTCTGTATTCTTGACGACATAAATGAATGGAAGGGCCAACCTGCCAGCTGGGAAAACACCCGCTGGACAGGCGTGCTGGAGAAAAGAAACGGGAAGTGGCAGATTGTACAGCAACACTTCTCTTTTGCATCAGAATAAATGAGGTCCTGAAAGATTAGCTAACAGATTATACGAAATATCACCAATAGATAAAAAGGAGTCACAATCAGTTAATTATTGGTTAATCTGATTCGGCCATTAGCTCAGTTTCAGTAATATTGTTTACATTTAGTTGGACAGTAAAAATCTCAGTCATGAAACCTGTGAAATCAGCATTGATGATTGCATCGCTTTTTATGGGTGTATCTGCCGTCCTGTCGCAACAGCTGCCTGGCTCCGGCTGTACGGTGATTACAATATCAAAGGGGGATAGTGTCTTTTTTGGCGGGAATGATGACTATATCAATCCTGATTCTTACTACTGGGTGGAACCCGGCGACTCCTCCAGGTACGGAGTTATCTGGATTGGCACACCGGATAATCCTCAGCAAGGGGTAAACGAGAAGGGTCTGGCTTACGATTCAAACGGTCTGCCAAGGGTGGATGTCAATCCGCACAGTGAGCGAATTCCGGTCGAAGGGGAATATTACCATCACTATTGCATGCAGATTATGCATGAATGCTCCACGGTTGAGGAGGTCACCAGGTGGGTAAGCCTCCATCAGCGCCCTCCGTATATGCATGATCAGCTGCACTTTGCCGATCGAACCGGCGATGCCGTTGTTATAAGTGCCGGGAAAGACGGGGAGATGGTGCTGACGCGAAAAGAACCCGGTGACGGATTCCTTGTCTCCACCAATTTCAATGTGGCAAATCATGCCAACAGCTTTGGTTATCCGTGCTGGCGTTATGACAGGGCCAGTGAGTTATTGGGGCAGCTGATTGCCGGAGAGGGGCCGGTCACTTCCTCAGATGCCACCAATGTGATGGATGAAGTACATGTTGACGGTGGCTCCAGCTGGACTATTGAAACAATGGTAGCCGACCTGGTCAACGGTTTGGTATACATTTATTATTTCTACCAGTATGACAGTCCTGTTGTGCTGAATGTTAAATACGAATTAGCCAATCCCCGGGCACCCGGACCCCTCAGCATGCTCTTCCCGGCAGATGTGCGGGAGGAGGCTGCAAGGAGATACAGGGAGGCACGGTCTAACCTGATATTCAACAAGGTCGTTGGCATAGCATGGCCGGCAATTGTTTTTGTCAGTTTAATCCTGTTGTTTACAGTTTGCGCTGATTTTAAAAGGGGCCTGAGATTCTGGTTACCTGCCGTGATTATTCTTGGACCGGTTGCATTACTCATCAGATACCTTGTCAATAAGAGATGCAGGACCACTTTATGTAAGAGTGCCCTGACCGAAACTGTGGGCAACCTTGTGCCTGTTGTGATATCGTATACAATAGCGTTGTCAGTCCTTGTAATGAAGGTTCTTTCCGGGGGTGCCTCCGATCAGTTACAGTTACTACTGATGCTTTGTTCTGCCCCTGATTCTGGGGTGGGTATACCATTGGGTCTTCCTGGCGCCCGTCAGCAACAGGGGTGCTGGCAGGTTTTTCCTGCAATGCTTTCCCCAGGTACTGGTAACCACGTTTCTGGGTCTGGGAGGGATAATAGCCGTTGCGATGCCGCTGGTGAATATGAGCTTGAATATGACACTTTTAATACCACTGTCGCCGATGGCAGTGACGACCTGGTGGGCATTAGTTGTCCTTGGTGCCCTGGCGGGTGGTCTCCTGATCTTTCTTTTTGAACGGTGGGAGGCAAAGAGAGGTTTTCAGTCATGGACTATCCTTGCAGACGGCGACGGAGGGCTGATTATTCCGCCATGGCGCAATCTGTGGTGGTGGATACTTATCAGTGTTGTGATTCTTATTAACGGGTTGGTTATTGGAGTGCTGCTATCAAAATAAATGGCAGGGGGAAGGGGCGAGCTTTGCCCGCCGAAGCCTTGGCGAAGGCTGGGAGCAAGGAGCAAGCTTTGCCCTCCGAATCTGCCATTTGGCGGAGAAGGAGGGACTGCAAGACTGTAGGACCGAAGGAACCCCAGATCAGAAGTAGAAAGAAAACCCTAATTCCGGCCGTCAGGTTCTGAGTGTCAAGGTCCAGGTCGTCTTCGTCGGAGGAGAGGTGTGCCGAACTTAGCTGAACTCCGAGATCCAGGGCGAAGGTCTCATTGAAGAAGTATTTGGCTCCTATCATCCCGGCAAAAGCAAAGCCGAAAAACGACACTTCCTCAGTGCTCTCCCCAACCTTAGCACTCATTAATCCTGCGCCAATCTGCGCATATGGTCTCAATGAAGACTTGAGGGGAATCACATACATAAGACAGGGCATCAGTAAAGTTTCCTTTGTTACGTCAGGGTCTGATGTCTTAAAGTTCTTTGAATAGGTGTAATCAATAGCAAGCCCGAGAGCCAGGTCTTTGACAAGAAAATAACCAAACTCTGAAAGGATCTTAAAGGTATTGATGTCAAGAGATGACTCAATATCTGAAGCTCCCTGGTCAAAGACAGTAGAAACGGTGCGGGAAAAAGTAAGGCTTGTAATTCCCGAGAGGTAAAATGATCCCTTTTCGGTCTGGGAGAAGGAAGCAACTGACAGCAGCAGCAATGAAATCAATAATGTGACTCTTGTTTTCATGGTTTTAATTATTTAACAGGTCTAAAGTTTTTCAGGGTACGGTTACAATGATCTTGCCGCGTGGCCTGCCATTCACGGCGAGGTCGAAGGCGTCTTCGGCACGCTCGAGAGGGAATGTGTTTTCTATCAGCGGCCTGAGTTTGCCCTCAGCATAAAGCTCCTCCAGCACCTGCCAGTCGTCAGGTTGTCTGCGCATATTTGCCGATGTCAGTCGTCTTCCATGGATCAGCCTGGTAAAGACGATTGAGTGGTAGGGTGGGGGGATAAAGAGGGTAGAGGCGTAGGTGCCACCATGCTTCAGCAGCTTACGCACGAGCCGGAGGTCCATCTTTCCGTAGGCATCCATGATGGCATCGAACCTGTTGTCGCAGGAGGAGAGCTCCTCACTGCCGTATCGCATGACCTCGTCTGCCCCGAGGCTGATGGCAAGATCACTGTTCGCCTCACTGCATGTCACAGTAACAATGGCGTCCCGGGCCCTGGCTATCTGAACGGCAAAATGGCCCACCCCGCCGGTGCCGCCGTTGATGAGCACATGCGTTCCCCTCCCCACGCCGCATTTCCTCAGTCCGTTCAGTGCTGTCAGCGCCGCAACAGGCAGGGATGCTGCCTCTTCAAATGACATCTTTTCAGGCAGAGGCCGGACATGCTCCTGGCCTACGGCCCTCAGCTGTGCCATCGCTCCGTGTCTGTCGAAGACAATTCCCCTCGATCCGTACACCCTGTCGCCCGGACTGAAAGCAGTTGCCCCTTCGCCGGTCTCCCTGACGATACCTGCAAAGTCAGCGCCGAAGATGCGCGGGAACCGGAATCCTGTTATAAGCCTGGCAACGCCCTGTTTAATCTTCCAGTCGACAGGATTGATCGAGACTGCCTTTACCTCAACAAGCACCTGGCCTGCTCCTGCTGAAGGGTCTGGCAGATCACCATACACTGACGACTCAGAGCCTCCGTATGCGGTTGAATAGTATGCTTTCATGGTTGATTTTTGATGCAAGATAGTATTATTCAGGCAGCAGTAATTTGCGATTTGCGATGTGCGATTTGCGATTGTACCAGGCAGTAGGCAGTAGGCAGTAGGCAATAGTGCTGGCAGGGAGGATTTGCGATTTGCCGGGCAATAGGCAGTAAGAATTAAGAATTAAGAATTATTGCTGATAATGAGATGATTATATAGGTCCGCCGCAAAGACTTTGACTTTACAGACTTTGACTTACGACTTTTGACTTTACAGACTTTGACTTACAGACTTTCGACTTTACGAACTTTTGCCTTTAAGGCTTTTGATTTCGTTATTCAGATCATCGAGACGGGAAATGATATGTTTATACAGCTCCTCTGAACTCTGGTCTTTATACTTGATATTCTTCAGTTCCTGGGATAATTCTTTCTGGCTTTCGTCCATGCTGTTCATGATCACCCCGATAAAGAGATTCATGATTATCATGGCACCGATCAATATGAAGCTGGCAAAATAGACGAACGGCCATAGGGAGACAATCTGCTGATTCTCACCTGCTGCGGGTCCGTAAATATGAATATTCATGATGTCCGTCCAGCCTTCGAGTGTCAGCACTTTGAACAGTGTGACGAAAGTGTGATGAAGATCGCCAAAATGCATAGGGTCTGTCTTTCCGAAAATGAAAACGCCAATGATGGCATAAACATAAAAGAGTATCCCGATCAGCATTATGACATATCCCATTGAAGGGATGCTTTTGAGCAGGGCGCTGATTATGAGCTTCAGTTTCGGGAGGATGTTTACCATCCGCAGTATTCGCAGAACCCTCAATATTCGAAGCACCGCAAAATAGTGAGTGTCACTGAACGGTATGAGGCAGACTGCCACTATCACAAAATCAAATACGTTCCACGGGTCTTTAAAGTAATTCCAGGGTTTGTTCCCGTTTGCAATAATTTTCAGGGCTATCTCAATTGTAAAACAGGCGATCACAAAATCATCAATGAAGGAAAGAAGAGTATGGTATTCCTCAGCCAGCGTAGGGATATGTCTCCATTCCTGTAACAATTGCGGAAAGGAGTATCAGCGAAAAGATATAATAATTGAAAATCCTGTTGGTTGCTACCTTTTGTGCTATTTCAAAAATCCTGTTCATGATTTTTTAATTTTTGACAACATAATTTTCAGCATGGGCAATGAAGCTATAACAATAAAAATGAATAAGATGTAGATGGAATATTTCATAACATCGGGATAAGCTTTTCCAACGAAGTAGCCCAGTGGAACCAGGGTGCAGACCCAAGTGAGTGCCCCCAGAATATTAAACAGCAGGAATCTTCTGAAATTAAACTTAGTTGCACCTGCAATCGCCGGCACCAGGGTACGGATGACGGGCATGAAACGGCCCAGGATAAATGCCCATACTCCGAAACGGGTGTAAAAACCGCTTCCACGTTCAAGATATTCCTTTTTGAAGAACCGTGAATTGTTATCGACGAACAATTTTTCCCCTAACCATTTCCCTTTGAAATATCCGGTAAGATCACCCATGAACGAGGCTATAACCAGCAGTGCAAGCAGCAATGCCAAAGGCAGTTCCAGGTAATGGGTGCCGCAGAACATGCCGGCCGCAAACAGCAGATAATCGCCTCCTGGTAAAACAAATCCAAGAAAGAACCCAGTTTCAATAAAAACAATCGCCAGGATAAGAATCAATCCGCCATACTCAATAAGATGATGAGGATCGGAAATGAAATTCCAGAAACCAGTATCCATCAGAATTATACGTTGCTTCTTTTGTTTTTAAACCTCAATGAAAGGAAAATGCTTCCCGCGATTATTGTTGCGATAAACAGAAGGGACCATTCGATGGGTATTTTATACAGATCGACCAGCATCATTTTGATTCCAACAAAGATCAGCACAACAGCGAGGCCATAGCTTAAGAGCCAGAAGCGGTGTACGACGCCGGCGAGGGCGAAATACAGGGAGCGCAACCCGAGGATCGCAAAGACGTTTGATGTGTATACTATAAACTGGTCCTGGGTGATTGCAAGGATCGCCGGTATGCTGTCGACAGCAAAGATCAGATCGGTTGTCTCGATGAGAATCAGCACTAAAAACAGAGGAGTTGCATATCGTCTGCCATCAATTTTTGTGAAGAATCTGTCCCCGTGCAGATCAGGGGTGACAGGCATAAACTTTTTAAAGAACCTCAGGACCGGGTTTTTCTCGGGGTCGATTCTCGTATTACTGTGATTAAACATCTTATACCCGGTAAAGATGAGCAACGCCCCGAAAATGTAAATGGTGAAGTGGAACTTTTCAATCAGTGCAACGCCTGCAAAAATGAAGATGACGCGCATGATCAATGCCCCTATTATGCCCCAGAAGAGAACTTTGTGCTGGTACCTGGCAGGGGTCTGGAAATAGGTAAAGATCATTAAGAAGACGAAGATATTATCAACGCTCAATGCTTTCTCTACCAGATATCCGGTGAAGAACTCCAGTGCCTGTTGCCGGCCTCTCCAATAGAAAATGACAGCATTAAAGACCAGCGCAAGAAATACCCATACGAAAGTCCAGGTCAGTGCCTCTCTAAGGCTTACCTCATGAGTTTTACGGTGGAAAACGCCCAGGTCAAGTGCCAGCATGAGCAGCACGAAAGCATTGAACAGTATCCAGAAAATAATTGGTGTGTCCATTATTTCGGTTGTAATATTCAGGTTTTATAAATAATTGCGGATTTTCATCCTTTCAATTGGATCATTTTGGTCTCGATCAGCTTCTGCAATTCCCTTATCATTGCCTTTTCCTGATTATCAATGTGCAAATCATCATGAACCAACCTCATAATACTTTCATACTCGGCGTGAGTAATGATACCATCCTCCATTACATGATCAATTAACTTTCTCAATCTTACATTGCCTTCAGTTACTGCCATATAGTTTCATTTTTAAGTTGTACCAATAAAACAATTCCAGGTAAAACCTGGTCTGTATTTACCTAAACCCTGAACAGTGCACAGTTGTTCGAAAAAAGTGAATACTTCGGTTCATTTTGCCTCAATATCTGCAATTGATCAGGGTTACCGGGTTTCACTGCTTCTGCCAGCATCAAGTTTTTGATTTATTTCATTTAGCTTTTTTATTATTTCCTTGTTCGAGGCTCTGTTTGCAGCACCCATCAGAATGATTTTAGCAGAGACCAGTAAAACCCCGGCTTCAAGCAAAATATCTTTTGTAAAACCAGTTGCAAAAAGTGCGATAAAGAACAGGATAAATGTTAATGCAATGGTAATTGCATTGCCCAGGTCCAGGTTATTTTTCATGTTTGTTGCTTTTACAGTTTGCCTAATTACAGTTTTATTTTTGAACTATGGTTCTATGTTCAGGAACTTAAAAATACTTCCTTCTCACCCATTTCTCAAAAGCAATAATGATCAGTATTGAGAATGACACAGAAGCTGATAAGCCCCAGGCATCAATTAACAAAGGAGACGATTTAAATGCATGGTTCATAAACGGGAGATACACGAATGACGTCTGAAACGCCAGTACTATTGCTATTCCCAGGTATATGGAAAGGTTGGAAAAAAGGCCAATGTTTGCTGCCGAGTATTTCAGAGACCGGCATTCGATAAGATAAAATACCTGGAACAGGACCATCGAAGTAACGGCCATTGTTTGTGCTTCAGAGAGAGCCAGGGCTTTATCCGTTCCCCTGGCAAGTTCGGTAGTATATTCCCAGAGAAATAATCCGATTGTTCCTCCCGCCATTATAAGAGACACCAGTATTATCCTGAAGGTGACGAAGGGGGTAAAAATGGATTTGCCAGGTATCCTGGGAGGACGTTTCATAATGTCAGGCTCCATGGCTTCCATTGCCAGGGGCAGTGCCAGAGCCACTGCAGTGATAAGGTTGATCCACAGAACCTGCACCGGTTGCATGGGAAGGAGGGGAACGCCATCCTGTGAAGGGAAGAACAGCACAGCAATAAATACAACCAGGCCTAACCCTATACTTGTAGGCAATAGAAATATAATTGACTTCAGAAGGTTGTCGAATACCCTGCGCCCTTCTTCAACAGCAGCTTCGATGCTCTCGAAGTTATCATTAACCAGGACCATGTCGGCAGCTTCCTTTGATACGGCAGTACCTGTAATACCCATTGCAACTCCTATATCTGCACGTTTGAGGGCTGGGGCATCATTCACACCATCGCCGGTCATGGCAACCACTTCACCGTGAGTCTGCAGTGCTTTTACAATATTCAGCTTGTCTTCGGGAGATACCCGCGCAAAAATGTTTATGATTTTCACTGTTTCCGACAGCTGTTCGGGACTCATCATCTGAAGTTCTTTTCCGGTAATAACCTGACCTGCATTTTTGAACCCCAGTTCTTCGGCTATTATCGAAGCCGTAGAAGGATGGTCACCTGTGATCATTTTCACGGTTATACCTGCATTATGACAGGTCTCTATCGCTTTTTTCACTTCCAGCCGCGGAGGGTCGTTCATTGCCTGTACTCCGACAAAATCGAAATTGCTGAGATCTTCTTCCGTGATGAGACCGGCATGATTTTCAGGCAGCCATTTGGAGGCGATGGCCAGTACCCTCATCCCGGTTTCTGCGAGTTCCATTACCTCTGCCCTTATTTTTTCAGGCCCGGGGCCATCAGATGAAACGTCGCCGGGTTTTAAAATATGGATAACAGATTCAGGGGCCCCCTTCAGATAAATGACTTTCTTCCCGTCAGGTGAAGAATGAAGAGTAGCCATGATCTTTCTGTCGGAGTCAAATGGCAATTCGTCTAATCTTGGCCACAGACTGGCTACTTCAGGAAAATTCAGTCCGAATTTTTTCCCTGCAACAATCAGCGATACTTCCGTAGGGTCTCCGACTGCGATCCATTGACCGTCTTTGAAACTGATACTTGCATCATTGCATAGTACCGAAGCAAGCATAAGTTCACCGATTTCGCTGTTCTCTGCCTCGGTGCCGGTATCGCTTCTCAATATTTTACCCTCCGGATTGATTCCCGAACCGGTAGTATGGTATGTCTGCCTGCCATTCCAGAGTTTCTTAACGGTCATCTCATTGAGCGTTAATGTACCGGTCTTGTCAGAACAGATAACCGTGGTACTGCCGAGGGTTTCAACTGCGGGTAAATGCCTGATAATGGCATTTCGCCTCGCCATTCGCATAATTCCGATAGCTGCCGATATAGTAATAACGGCAGGCAGCCCTTCGGGTATTGCGGCTACGGCAATGGTAATGGCTGAAAAAACTGCATCAATGATACCATTATTGCGAAAGAGTCCGATTATTATTACAGCGACACATACAATAAGGATTGCATAGGTTATTGTTCTTGCAATTTTCTCAAGCGATTTTGTCAATGGTGATTTAATTGTGGCTGTAGTCTGAAGAAGTTCAGAGATATGCCCAATCTCCGTATTGTTACCCGTTGCAACAACTACGCCTTCTCCGGTGCCGGAAGTAATAAGTGTACCGCTATATGCCATGCACTTTCGGTCTGCTATGCCTGCATCCTCATCGGCTATTTGTGTGTTTTTATCCACTGGCAATGATTCTCCTGTAAGGATTGATTCATTGCATTGCAGGTTTTTGGAGTGAGTTAGGCGTATGTCAGCCATGACTTTTTCTCCTGCCTGGAGCAAAACATAATCTCCGGCGACAAGCTCTGAGGCAGGAATGCTCCTCTGCTCTCCGTCACGCATTACAGTTACCGATTCAGGTAAGAATTTAGTAAGACCCCGGATAGCCTTTCCGGCCTGAAACTCCTGAATAAATCCTATAAACGCATTTATCATTATAACAGACAGAACCACAATGCCATCGACGATTTTCCCCAATGTAAATGCCAGTACTGTAGCTCCGATAAGAACAAATAGAAGAGGATTAAGAAACTGCCTTATAAAGATCTTAAATGTACTTGCCCCTCCCTGTCCGTGGAGGATATTAAGTCCTGACTCTTTTTGCCGTTTCTTCACCTCAGCTGCGGTAAGGCCTTCTGATGACGTTTTGAGTGTCTCCAGCACATCCTGATAAGAAAGCAGATGCCATTTATGATTTCGGAGGGTTGTCGATCATAGAATCAAGCGCTTTCACCTTTTTTATTTGTTAAACATCAATTATTCTTTGCGTTAATTAAGAGTTTGTCCCCTGGTAAGGTTACCTTATATGAGAACAAATATGGTAAAACTAAATTAAAACTTATCCTTGATTTCTGATCTTTACCATGACTTAAGAATTCATTTGAAATTAACGGCTTCCAGTCAGGGGATCTTTAGCCGGGCAAATCATCTTTAGCCCTCAGAGGGCAAAGAATTGTTCTCAGGGAACAATATTCGCGGATATCAGCGAGTTGTTATTAAAATGATCCTGAAGATATGAAAAGCATTATTTTTTGCTCAGCATTGTTGCTGTTGGCAGGCACGCTGCACGGACAGTGGAAGGCACAGACAGCAGAGACATATGACGGGACATACAGGATGGCTTACGTCACATCAACAAGCGGTAATGAAACCCTCAGGATACTTCGCGATGTATCGGCTTCTGCCGCGGCAAGCGGCACCAGTGTATTTGAGCAGCTGACAGGGGTGATACTGCTGAATAAGGATATCGGCAATGAGAACAGGGTGATCAGCCTGGTTCTGGGGTTTGATGACAGTCCGAAGATTTACATTCATCAGCCTGAAAACATCAGGCAGCAGTGGGATCCGAATCTGAGGAAATACATGATCGAGTCTGACTGGCAGTTGTGGAGGATAGCAGATACGAGAGACAGGAGTGTCAGGAAGGAGACTGCTGATCCGGAGTCTCTTCCGCAAAATGAACGGATGAGTATGGAAGGAATCATTGGCTTATTAAAAACCAGCCAGAAGGTATCCTGCCAGATTATCCTGATAAACAGTGTCTATGACACTCAATCGATTCACAAGTGTGAGTTCACTCTGCAAAACTCTACGAAATCAATAAACTTCCTGCTTAAATAGTAACTGCCACAGATCACCAGATATCATTTCCAAAACACTGAATCTCTGAAATCCCGGCCACGGAGTGCGCCGGGACCTCAGACATTCAGATCTCAGACATCATTCATGCCAGATCAAAACGGTCGAGGTTCATCACTTTGTTCCATGCAGTCACGAAATCGGTGACGAACTTTCCGGCGGCGTCAGCGCTGCCGTAAACCTCGGCGAGAGCCCGCAGCTCTGAGTTAGATCCGAAGACGAGGTCAACGCGGGTCCCTTTCCACTTCAGGCTGCCTGTCTTACGGTCATGACCCTCGAACTCATCCTTAGAATCGGATACCGGTTTCCATACGGTACTCATGTCGAGCAGGTTCACAAAGAAGTCGTTCGTGAGTGTGCCGGGGCGCCTGGTGAAGACACCGTGTGCGGAGCCGTCGTAGTTGGCATTCAGCACGCGCATGCCGCCTACCAGCACTGTCATCTCGGGGGCGGTGAGGTTCAGCAGCCGTGCCTTGTCCACCAGCAGCTCTTCAGGAGTCACGGTAAACTTCCCTTTCAGGTAGTTGCGGAAGCCGTCCGCTGCCGGCTCAAGCATTTTGAATGACTCGACGTCAGTCTGCTCCTGTGAGGCATCCATGCGTCCGGGGGTGAAAGGTACTGTGACGGTCACCCCTGCCTCTTTTGCGGCTTTCTCAACTGCAGCGCAGCCTGCCAGCACTATAATGTCTGCCAGCGACACCTTCTTGCCGCCTGACTGTGCGTTGTTGAACTCTTTCATTATGTTCTCAAGAGTCTCCAGCACCTTCTTCAGCTGAGGAGGGTTGTTCACTGCCCAGTCTTTCTGCGGTGCCAGCCTTATGCGTGCGCCGTTGGCGCCGCCGCGCTTGTCCGATCCGCGGAAGGTGGAGGCTGAGGCCCATGCGACAGAGACAAGCTGTGACACCGAAAGTCCTGCGCCAAGCACCTTAGCCTTAAGGGCTGCAATATCCTTCTCATCTATTAGCGGATGATCGGCGGCAGGTATCGGGTCCTGCCACAGGAGCACCTCAGCAGGGACCTCAGGACCCAGGTATCGTGCACGCGGTCCCATGTCGCGGTGGGTAAGCTTGAACCATGCGCGGGCAAAGGCATCGGCGAACTCGTCAGGATTCTCGTAGAACCGTCTCGAGATCTTCTCGTACGCCGGGTCAAACCTCAGTGCCAGATCAGTGGTGAGCATCGAGGGGACGTGACGTTTCGACGGGTCGTGTGCATCAGGAACCGAGTTGGCGCCTGCGCCGTGCTTCGGTATCCACTGGTGTGCGCCTGCGGGGCTCTTCGTCAGCTCCCAGTCGTACCCGAACAGGTTCCAGAAGAAGTTGTTACTCCACTTGGTGGGGGTGCTCGTCCAGGTCACCTCGATACCGCTGGTGATGGTATCGCCTCCCTTCCCTTTTCCGAAGGTGCTGCTCCATCCCAGTCCCTGCTCCTCGATGGGGGCTGCTTCGGGCTCAGGACCCACGTGTGCCGTGTCGCCGGCGCCGTGTGTCTTGCCGAAGGTATGGCCGCCGGCGATGAGAGCCACTGTCTCCTCATCATTCATCGCCATCCGTGCGAAGGTTATGCGTATGTCTTTTGCAGCAGCGAGAGGGTCAGGGTTGCCGTTGGGTCCTTCTGGATTGACATAGATAAGTCCCATCTGCACGGCGGCGAGAGGATTATCGAGGTCGCGCTCGCCCGAGTAGCGTTCTTCGCCTCCGAGCCATTTTGTCTCAGAGCCCCAGTAAATATCCTCCTCAGGCTCCCACACATCCTCGCGTCCGCCGGCGAAGCCGAAGGTCTTGAATCCCATTGACTCGAGGGCTACGTTGCCTGCCAGGATCATAAGGTCAGCCCATGATATGCTGCGGCCGTACTTCTGTTTTATGGGCCACAGGAGCCTGCGGGCCTTGTCAAGATTGACGTTGTCAGGCCAGCTGTTCAGCGGTGCGAAGCGCTGCTGTCCGCTTCCGGCGCCGCCCCGGCCGTCGCCCGTGCGGTAGGTGCCTGCGCTGTGCCATGCCATCCGTATGAACAAGGGTCCGTAATGACCGAAGTCGGCCGGCCACCACTCCTGCGAGTCGGTCATCAGCTTGCGAAGATCCTGCTTCAGTCCCTCATAGTCGAGGCTTTTGAAAGCCTCGGCATAGTCAAAGTCTTTGCCCATCGGGTCAGAGAGCGATGAGTGCTGGCGGAGAATATTCAGTTTAAGCTGGTTCGGCCACCAGTCGCGGTTCTTTGTCCCGCTGGTGCCGGCAGAGTGTCTTGTTGCCCCTGTCACCGGGCATTTGCTGATCTTTCCGGAGTCGTTTTCCATTGCGTGTAGTGTTTATTTAGTTAGACATAATGCAGAGGTGAAGGGTTACCCGGGCAAACCCCGGACAATCCAATCAAAGCGATTGTATTTTAAGTTATAACTGTCAAATCGGCGAATCCATTCATCTATTCCATCTCATCTTTGAACTTTCCAATGACATGAAGCTTCATATCTTCGATCACGAAGCCGGGGATCTTATGTTTCCTGAAGTGTTCCGTCAGGATTTTTGTCAGTTCTTCGTCATGGTAATCCACTATCCGGTCTGATTCGGAGCAGTAGAGATGATGGTGGCTATCCATGACCGCGTCGTATCTCATGACGTCTCTTTCGGTCTTCACCCTGAGGATGAGTCCGTTGGCGATAAATGCGTCAAGGACTTTATAGACAGTGGCTGATGATATGTTCGGATAACTGATTCGTATATGGTCGATGATGTTTTCAGCTGTCGGATGGTTCTTCAGTGTGAGGATTGCATCGAGGACAGCTGTCCGTTGCGGAGTCACTTTCATTCCTTTATCAGCGAGTCTGGTGCTCAGGTCCCTGGCTTTCATGGCAATTTATATGCAGAAGAGAATGATTCTCTTTTAATAATTACCAAATATAGGAATAAAAGAGATAAAAGTCAAGGGGATTTGCGATTTGCGATTTGCGATTTGCGAATGGAGGTACAATGTACATGGTGCAGGGTGAGGAGCAAGGGGATGTGCGATTTGCGATTTGCGAATGGAGGACGGAAGACCGAAGACGGAAGACTGAAGACTGAAGACCGAAGACCGAAGACGGAAGACCGTAAGACAGCGAAGGATCAGGAGTGCGAAGAGAAGAAGCTCTTCTCAAGCCAGAACAGGTACATCGGATCCTGAAATGAAATTTTACCTGCCACACTGTCAAGGATATCCTTTTCGATAAGAGCACTGCGTGACCTTGTGACATTGGCAGATGATACCAGGCTGTACCTTGAAAGTACATCATATGACGAAAGTGCAGTCTCCCCCGCCACCAGAGCCTTCAGGAAGTTGACCTGGTTCGCGGTAAGTGTCTCAGTGATTGTTGCAAACAGAAGACTCAACTGCTCAACGAGGGATGTGTGTGCCTGGCGGATAATGGAATCATCGCAGGTAACTGTCGTCCTCAGCCATACCTGTTGCGACAACTGCTGCACGTAGTAAGGATGGTTGTCAGCCAGTCTGACAATTAGTTCAGCATCCTGCTTCGAAATGGCTTTTCCGGTTGCTGAGAATCTCTCGCGGATAAAATCGGTCAGCGACCTTGTATCTATCTTTTCCAGAAAGATTATGTCACCGAACTTATAGAAGGGCATCGAAGGGTCGGTAAAAACATCGAGCATCATATGCCTCTTGCTGCCGTAAAGGCAATATGAGACATTCTGATGTTGCTGCCAGTGTGACCGGAGACGCTTCTGAAAAAACTGGGGATTGTCAAAGCCTGCTATATTCTGGAACTCATCGATGCAAACGACAATTCTCAGCCCCTTTTCTGCTGCGATCTTCTCTGCCAGGTCCAGAATCTCATCAGGATTCTGCCTGACGTCCTTCCAGTCAAAACTAAGGGAGAATTCATTGCTCAGGTCAGCGTTGAGGATAATCTTCGGGACCAGATGGCTGAAGAAACGCTTTGCAGAGTCCACAGCTTCCTCCCACCTTGAGGAGGTAGCCTTTAGTACAGAGTAAGCCAGGTTCGCATAAAACTGCTCTTCATTGCGCACGCTGAAGAGATCGATGAAGGAGATCCTCAGAGAGCCGTTGACCGAGCATGCTGCCTCAGCTGCCTTCGCTACCAGGGAGCTTTTTCCCCATCTCCGGGGAGATATTATTATTGTATTAATCAGAGAGTTAAAGTTTTTGACCAGGCGTTCTGTCTCTTTTTCCCTGTCTGTGAAGTTCTCATTTTTGGCAATCCGACCAAAGACAAAGGGTGTTTCCATGATGATATTCACTTTATGATACAAATATATGTAACATTTATGTTTGAAACAAATTTGTTTCATATTAAATCGTCAGGCAGATATTTTGACTGGGAGGATGTGCGATCTGAGATTTGCGATTTGCGATTTGCGATTTGTCAGGGAATAGGCAGTAGGCAATAGGCAATAGTGTTGACCGCAGGATTGCATGATTGCACGATTGCACGATTGCACGATTGCAAGATCGCAAGACCCTTCGACAGGCTCAGGGACCGGCTATAGGTGGCGAAGCGTACAGCCGGTTACTCTTTTCTGAACCTGACTCTCGTTACTTCACCTATCCAGCCACCGACGCGGTAAACGATTCCTTCGTCAGTTATGCCATGGTAGAAACCTTCTTCTCTTGTCGGGAAGAGCTTTGAGTATTCTCTGATCTTATCGTCTGCGGCTGCTGTGAGGGAGGGATCAATACTTTTGGCGGTGTTGAGATAGTCGACCGCCACCCAGTATACCGCGTGGTTAGCGAAGGCATCACCGATATTGCTTCCGGCATATGCCTCGGCGATGATGAAGACTGCTTTTCCGTTCATGTTGTTGAGCTCGTATGCATGTTCGCCGCGGTCACGTGCCTCCTGTTTCTTTCCGAGCGCCAGCTCCATGGCGGCAATCCTGGTCAGGACATCAGACCTTACCAGCCTGCTCGTATCGATACTGTAAGCCTGGGAGAAATACCCTTCAGCCTTTTCGGTGTTATTACGGGCCAGGTTCAGCTCGGCCAGCCTGACAGCATTCTCAGCAGTGCGGTTACCGGCAAAGAGCTTGACAGCCATCCTGTAGTAAAAATCGTAGCCGGTACATCCCTTTTCCGTCAGCAGGTTAAATACCTCATTCAGCAGGGCAGTATTACGGATATCCTCATCAACCTTCCGTGAGTAAATTGCCTCGATACTGCCGCATGTCATCGCCCCGCTGGCCCTGTATAATGACTCTATCCGGCCGGCAGCATCTTTATAGCGGGTGTCATCAGGGGTTACCTTCAGTTGATTGTCAATTATTTCGTAGGCTTTCAAATATGCGTCCAGTACCTCCGTAGTATCGATCATACCGATCGAATAAGAATTCACGGCCGCTTCAACCAGGAGAACGGCATGGTTCTGGTCCATGTAGCCGGGGAAGCTGTCGGCCACCTCTTTTAACAGATTATAGCGCAGATCAGTGTAGAATGAGTTGTTGCCACCGTGCTCAGAGAGAAAGAGTGAGATTGCAAGGTCATTGGAGGGTTTGTTGTCAAAATAAAATGTGCGAAGTGACATGACCATGATCACAGAATCGATATAGGCAGAATCGCCTGTCGTGCTTAAACGCTCCCTGTACAGCTGCTCACCCCTGGCATAAATATCTTCTGATGAGGCGGGGCATTCATTGAACACCTGTCTCCAGTAGTACATTGCCGAATCGTACTCCTTTTTTTCAAAAAACCCTGAACAGGCAAGGGTGTTTTGCAGGCATCTTATGCTGTCCTGGCCGCTGCCAAAGGGGGTTTCTGTGTCAATTCCTTTCTGCGCTGACAGATTGATTGACAGTATTGTTAATGTCGTTGCAGCAAAAACACTCAGTGCACATTTATTCATTTTGATCCTCATGATGCTGGTTACAGGAAATTTGAATAAGTCAGTCTGCAATAACAGCCCGTAAAAACATATTTATAACGTTAATAAACAGGCGCAGTATATATTAACTATAAGAATAATTGATGTAAAGATAATTTAAAGGCCGGTCTTGCGGCCGGCCTGGTAAGAGAAGGCATGTGAGAGGTACTTATTTCTTCTCCTTCTTTGCGAATTTAAGACCTATGTTGAAGTTGATGCCGCTCATGTCTTCGTTAGTGACATGAGTCACGTACAGGTTCTCATTGTTTTGGTCGATACCCGTGACGATCCGGTAGCTGACGCCTGCCACGAAGGTGACCCTGGCACTCAGATTCACCTCGATGTTTAATCCGGGCTCAACGATGACAAAGTTCTCGCCGGATATATTCCAGAAGTTGTCAAGCAGTCCCTCTTTCGGATCTTCATAGTCCTTCGTGCTCCCATAGGCGATAAGCACCTGTCCGCTGAAATGCATCATGTTAGCCGGGTAGGTTATCACCTGTGCCACGCCACCGAAGTAACCGTAGTTTACAGTAGGATGTGAGAGGTTCACTCCGCCTGAGATACCCAGCAACAGGGTGCGGTTGAAGAGTGCCCCGCCATAGAAGCCGATGAGAGTACCTGTCTGGCCCTGTATCGAGTTGATCTTGACTTCAGGGACCCACATCTCAGTGACGATGATATCCGGCCTGAGGAGCGTACGGGTCTGTCCCGGATCCTGTGCAGCGACAACTCCTGAGAGAAGCATTAATGCCATAACCATATTGAAGACCACTTCTTTACGGTTCATTTTCCTGTTTTCGATTTTTGTTTTCATGATGATCTGTTTTAAGTTGGTTATTGTCTGTTATTCCTTTGATGTTTGACTGATGGTGTTCATGCCCGTTCTGCGTCGCACAGCTGCCTGGTCTCTTCGAGACTTATAAGGAGGGTTTTTTCCTTCCGTGGCAGTGGCTTCATTCCGAACATGATCCTGAGGATATTCGTTGGCCTGATAGCAAACCAGTAAACTGATAATATCAGGGTAAGGGAGGAAATCATTATGATCACAACCTTGAGCAAGACTGCGATATCGAGTCCGACGGTCAGGTATCCGGTTATCACAAGTGCCGGCTGATGAAGGAGGTAGAAGGGATATACAGCCTCGTTTGCGGTTTTCCTCAGTGGAGAACTGAAGTCAAGATATCTCTTTGCATAGCCTATTGCGGCAACAGCACAGGTCCAGCTCATTATAAGTGCTGCGACATCATATATTATCTCAGCAGTTCTTTCCGATGCCACATGTCCGGGAACGATGAACATCACAAGTGTCATGACTGCTGTTTCAGCCAGGTATATTCTCCTGTACCTGCACATTGCGCCGCTTATGCTTTTAAGAGGCAGCAGGATGAATCCGGACAGGAAGAAGATCATATAGCATGCAATAGAAGCCCAGTCGTTTACAAGTGCGTGAGTCTCGGTCTCAAAATATCTCTGCAGTATGATCTGTGAGAGCAGCAGTGGGATGATCACTATATTCAGTCCGAAGCGGCTGGAGAGAACGCCCTCCGTGCGGGCTACAAGTATCCTGAACCTGTTGCTTCTGAGGAAGTTCAGGAACGGAGAGACAAGGAGTGCTATCACGAAGAGGTAAAGTATGAACCAGAGGTGGTGCCAGCTGAAATTTCCTTCCGGGTAAATACCGTCAAACATGTGGCGATAGAAGTCAATGATGGAAGTGTAGTCGCTTATCTTTTCTACATACACCTGTACCGGTACAAGCAGGAAGATACCAGCGAAAAAAGGTATCAGGAGCCTGCGTGTACGTTCAAGGAGGTACTGGCCTGTTGTCTTATTTCCGAGTGCAAAGAAGGTGCCTGCGCCGGAGAGCATAAACAGGAGAGGCATCCTCCAGTTGTGGAGGAAGATCATCACCTTCCTGAGCACACCGCCGTAAAGGATATCGTTTTTGACATGCCAGTCCCATGTGTTAAAGATCATACCTGTATGAAACAGAAACACGCTTATAATAAGCATGATTCTTAACCAGTCGATGTAGTACTGACGTTCTGAACCTGTGTTTGTGTTGTTTGCCATTTTTGCTCGGGTTTGATTTCTTTGGCAAACATAAAATGACATTTTCACCCGGAGCGAATCTGCCTATCGGTACGATGTTCGTGCCTATCGGGACAAACAGAAGGGAATCTCGTACGTGCTTGTAAAGATCAGAATATGAGAGATATATCAGCCGTTTTCAGATTTCCTGAATTCTGAGGGTGTTTTGGAAGTATATTTTCTGAAAGCGGTATTGAAAGATGATTTTGAGTTGTAGCCAACCATTTCGGCCAGGTCTTCGATAGTGATTTTTCCCTCCCTGTCATTCCTGATCAGTTTTTTTGCATGCTCGACACGGTAGAAGGCGAGCATCTCAAAGAAACTCTTATTCAGTTTTTCGTTTATCACCTGTGAGACATGGTGGGAGGATTCGTTGATCTGCTTCGACAGGCCCGTGAGTGAGGCAAGGTTGTTGGTGAAATAATTGTTGTTCTCCATTTCGCGTCTTATCTTTTCCAGGATCATCTCTTTATTCTCTTCGGAGAGGGATGACTTCTGGTATTTGACCGACGGAAAAGAAAAGAATGACCCGGGAGTGTCAAAGAATTCAGAGCGGTTCATTATCTGCCAGGTAGTGGCATATATCATGAATGACACATATGTGGCTATGAAATATCCTCCAATATCGCTTCTCATCCCGAAGTTGATCTTAGTGATTATCATTATTGTGATGAGTATCAGGATGTGCAGGGTGGAGTTGCGAAGTATTCTCAGAAGCTCATTGTTTGTATTGAAGAGTGGCTGTTCAAGTGACCGGAATTTCTTTATGAGTATTACAACGGCCCATGCTATATAGGCAAAGAACTGCAGCAGCATGAGCTGGTTGACATATTTCCTGATGCCCAGCGGGTCATCCGAGATCGCTGAGGCTGACTCGAAGTAGTCCCAGTCAGGGTGCTTGGTAAAAATATATGAATTATATTTCTGCTCGTCGGGCTGGATAAACTGGAAAACCATATAGAGAGTCCAGAAGAAGACAGGTATAAAATGGACCCAGGTAATTCTTTTTGATCCGGGGTTGAGGCTGCTCCATACGTAGAAGTAAAAGAGCGGAGCGAAGGCGAAGTTCAGTGATTCGCTGAAGTTGGTAAGATAAAGCACCCGGACTATATAACCGGTATTGTTGAGCCACTCCTCGAAGATAGCCAGGGAGAGAGAGAGGAGCAGCAGTCCCTGGAATAGATTTGACCTCCTGTTGCTGTCAGCGTTCCTGATAAAGAACCATGACAGCAGCAGTCCCTGGAACACACCCAGGAAGATGATAACGTCAAAGACACTCACATTGATATCTGTTCTCATACTTAAAGAGCTCATAAAACAGGCTCAATAAAGTTATGTAAAATTGGTACCCGAAGCAATGGAGGGGTTATTCAAATGTTTTTATTTTGGAGGGAGCAGGCTTTGCCCACCGAAGCCTTGGCGAAGGCGGGGGGCAAAGGCATGAGGCATTTGCGATTTGCGATTTGCGATTGGGAACCGCAGAGACTCGCAGGACTACGCAGAGTTTACCGCTACCTCGCTGCGCTAAATCGCATATGGAGGTCAAAGAAAGCTACGGCCTGCAAAGCAGATACCAGGACAGACGAGAGTCGTCATTGCCCCTTCAGTTTCTTTATGGCATTGAAGTGATCCATCTCCGCTTTTTCACGGGCGAGCCTGGTGGTCTGTCTGTAGGCTGCAAATTCATCTTTAAGCTCTTTCAGATCTTTCTCGGTTCTGCGGAGGACGATCAGGTTCCTTTTAAAGACGAGAAATCCTAATGCCAGCAGAATAGCCAATATTCCAATGACAGTCCACATGAAGGTATTGTAAACGTTTTTGTTCAGCTCAATACCAAGCACACTGATACTGTTTTTTGTTGTAGTTGCCACCTCCAGATTCACCCTGGTTTCGGCAAGCAGGGCTTTGAGCGAGTCTGTTTTGCTGTTTAAGTCAGCGGTAAGGTTTTGAAATCCTGTAATACGGTTCTTTTCAGCCAGGATAGAATCAATAATATTCCTGTTGAGCTTCTGGTACATATCTTCCCTTATGGCCCGGTAATTCTCGTATATCCTTGTATGGCCCTCCAGATACTTAATCTGTTCCTCAACTGTGCCTGTTGTAAGCTCTTTTGGCATTGTCGTCTGTCCTGCTGCATTAATGACTGCAATAGAGAATACAGTGATCAGCAGCATGTGTTTGAAGCTTATTTTATTCATTTTCCCCGGTTTTAGACTATGCAAAGATCAGACTTTAATTGATTAACGGACCGGGGAGTGAAAAATTCTGTATTGAGGGGAAATTAGTTACAAAAGGTGAAAGTTGTCCTCCTTCTCCAATGCTACGGCTTCCAAAGCAGACATAGGACCTTCAGACATGAGACCTTCAGACATGGAAGACCTTCAGATACCTCATCCAACCGCCGGCTGGCTGATAGGCCGGTATAACAACAAGACAAAGAGGAGGATTTCAATATGATTTCACTTAAACATTTGGCTTATTAAATTGTTTATTATTAACTGATTAGTTCACTGTTCGTTTATTCACTTAAATGTATAAGACTATGAAAACAATTGCAATCCTCGGAACAGGAAGCGTGGGGCAGACTCTTGCCTCAAAGTTCGTTGCACTGGGTTATGATGTACTTCTGGGAACACGCAACGTAGCGGGAAAACTGTCAGACTCGACGAAAGACGGTTATGGAAATCCTCCTTTCAGAGAGTGGCATGCAGCTAACAAAACTGTTAAACTGGTGACATTCAAAGAGGCAGCATCATCAGCAGAGATTATAGTTAATGCCACCAAAGGGGCTGATTCGATAGAGGCTCTGAAGATGGCGGACGTGAAAAGCCTGAAAGGTAAAATTCTCATTGATGTAGCCAATCCGCTTGACTTCAGCAAGGGCATGCCGCCAATATTGTGTCCGGATCTGGTCAATTCCAATTCACTCGGGGAAGAGATTCAAAAGAGTTTCCCTGATGTAAAAGTTGTAAAAACGCTGAACACAATGTGGTGCGGATTGATGGTAAATCCTGCCATGATTAACGGGGGTGATCACAGTGTCTTTATCTGCGGAAACGATGCTGATGCGAAATCGATTGTAAGGGATATATTAAAATCATTTGGCTGGCGGGACGGTAATATCCTTGATCTTGGCGGTATAACTTCAGCGCGGGGCACAGAAATGTATCTGCCTTTGTGGTTAAGTATCTTCAGGGCATCAGGCAATGGCGCGTTTAACATTAAAATAGTCAAATGAGTTATTACTGTATCAGCCGCTACCGAAAGGTCACAGGCTGAGAGTTTGAGAATAGGAGTGAAGTTCCGGACGACCGACAAAGAGGTCTCCGGTACTAAACCCTGAAGGATGAACAGGTAACCTTGACCCCCTCTTCATAAGGGGTAGCGGTGATACCGAATCGACGGGTGAATTTTGAGGAGTCGAAGAAATAGTCGCGGTCATACTGATACATCATCTCAGGCATCTCTCTCATGACCGGAATGAATATGCCGAGCGGAAGAAGCATCCACTTCGGAAGGACGGAGATATCTGGTTTAGCACCAAACTCCCTGGATATCATTGTTATTATCTCCCTGCCGGTGATGCTTCTGCTGTCGGTGGGGAGATGCCATACCTGTCCGTAGGCATCAGGGGTGTTGCCGAGAAGAGCCGTAGCCCTGGCTGCGTCAGGGGTATATGTGAACGAGTGTTTTATATCCGGTCCGACGAACCACATCGCCTTCTTTCCATGCTTAAGGTTCTTCATAACCATCTGGGTGATGAAGTTGTTGTTGTTATCCGGTCCGTAGAAATCGGCTGAGCGTGCTATGAGAGCGGAGATCATTCCTTTGCTTTCGGCATCGAGCAGCATCTCCGAAACACGCATTCTCACTGCCCCCTTGCGGCTGGAGGGATTCAGCGGCGACTCCTCGGTCATGTGCTGTATGGCGTTCCTGTCGTACATGTAAACATTGTCGAAGAAGACCAGCTTCGCGTTGTGCTTTATGCACGCCTCAATGGTAGCACTCATCAGCGCAGGCCACTTCTCTTCCCACACCTTTGCCTTGTATTCAAATCCCACCACCAGGTAAACCACGTCAGATCCTTCGACAGCCTTGTCGACAGCACCTGTCTGTGACAGATCAGCCGGAAAGAGCTCATCGGTTTCGTTTACCTTAACGGGGTTACGGCTCACAAGCCGGATTTTGTCAGTATAGGAGAGGAGTTCCTTAGCAAGAAGTTTTCCAATTGTTCCTCCGGCACCGAGAATAGTCTGCATATCTTCAGGTTTTAGTAGTGTCGCATATTTATTATAAAACAATTTTCAGGTCATAATGTTTCTGTTTCCGGTGATCAACTTACCCTGGTCCTGGCTTATCGTTCATGGTGCAATGTCGGTGCGTTTCCACCACTTCGGCCCCTTCGCTGCTACCTGTACTCCGGAGGGAGCTGGCGGAGCCTGGCAGCCTGTTCGAAGGCGTATCCCATCCTCAGGAGCTTTTCTTCCTCAAACGGCCTGGCGATAAAGGTTATACCGACAGGTTCGCCTGACTCCCTGTATCCCATCGGGACGGTCAGGCAGGGATACCTGGCGGCAGCAGCGAAGCCTGCGTTGCGGTTTGCAACTGACAGGATCGCATCAAGCTGATACTCTGTCATAGGCTTTTCAAAATAGCTTACTGCGTCGGAGTGCAGTTTCGATTTAAGAAGGAGCAACTCTTCATCACTTATCTCCAGCGCTATCATCCCGTCAAAAATTGTCTGCCCGTAAGGGATCCTGATAAGAGAGTCTGCCCTGTTGAAAGCTGCAATCTCATTCACGGTCCGGTATTTTATATCTTCAGAGGCATATCTGTCAAGATATGCCGGCAGGTCAGCCTTCATGTCAGCACTGAGCAAGGTGCTGAATTTTTCGAGGACAATCTTTTCAGGTTCAAACTCAATGGCTATGCCACCCATGGAGACGATCTGTCCGACCGTCACCCTGTAGAGAGAATCACTGAGGAAGCTTTTGTTGACGCCAAACCGCATGCCCTTCAAGGTTGATCCCTCAAGGTCTTTCCAGTACTGAATATTCTTAGGATTGTCTTTCGTAACTGCATCAGTGCTGTCTTCGCCGCACATGGCAGACAGGAGGATGGCATTATCAATAACGGTCCCGGTCATGGGGCCGGGGGTGTCGAGTGTTCCCGACAGCGGAACGATGCCGGAACGGCTCAGCAGTCCTACCGTAGGCTTGAGCCCGACGACCGAGCTGGCGCTTGAGGGTGAGAGTATTGATCCAGACGTCTCGGTTCCCACGGCGGCTGCAGCATAACCGGCAGCCATCGAGGCGCCGCTGCCGGAGCTTGATCCGCCGGTATCAAATTTCCTGCGGCCATAAGGATTGAGTGTCTGTCCGCCAACGGCGCTGTAACCGTTTGGACATGCCGAGCTGAGATAGTTAGCCCACTCACTCAGGTTTGTCTTGCCAAGGATAATGGCTCCTTTTTCTTTCAGTCGCTCTACTATAAACGCATCAGCGGTATGATTGTCAGTCAAGGCGGCGGCACCGGCTGTCGTTGGCATGCCTGACATGCCTATATTATCTTTCAGAAGCACCGGCATGCCATATATCGGGTGATCAACAGCGGACCTTTCTCTGTCTCTCCGGCGGGCCTCGCTGACAGCCCCGGGGTTGATGGCGATGATGCAATTCAGCATCTTGTCACGGTCATTCTCATATTTGACTATCCTGTAGAGGTACCACTGTGTAAGCTTCTCATAGGTTAGCTCGCCGGAACGTATGTGGGACTGGATGGATGGTATATCCTTCCCGTGGATGAGTGGTTTGAGCCTCTGGTAGTCCTCCTCGGTGAAGCCGCCTATCTGACCCGAGGCGGCTGCCCATATTTCATTCCTGTCGAGCAGCTTTGACTGTATCAGCCTGTAACGCATCTTCGGGGATGGGTGGCTGGCGTTCTGTGCCAGTTCTGCAGTCTCGTCGTAGGGTATCCACTGGGATATTGCAGGTTCAGGGCTGCAGGTCAGAAGTATAATCAGGAAGGTGAGGGCGGTCTTGTTCATCTGGAATGTTTTTCGACGGGAAAGTACAAAAATAGTTTCAGAAACGGAAGGCTCAGGGTTAGGGGCAGAGGGGATTTGCGATTTGCGATTTGCGATTTGCGAATTGGCAGGCATCAGGCAATGGCTCAATCGTGTTATGACAAGAGGTCCGGCCACTGTTTTATTTTGCGATTATGCGTTACTTTGGTAAAAATCTTCAGAATCAGGAAATGCATACAAAGGCCATAGTCCGCAGACCGGGAAGGAACTTCGCCGGAGGTATCACAACGTCAAACCTTGGGAAGCCTGATTACGAGAAGGCTCTCAGGCAGCATGCTGCATACTGCGATGCGCTTGCAAGGTGCGGACTGGAAGTGACGGTGCTCAAGGCGGATGAGAGATATCCCGATGGCTGTTTTGTGGAAGACACCGCGATCGTCACACGTGACGTGGCAGTGATAACAAGACCTGGTGCCCTGGCACGGAGAGGCGAGGAGAAAGAGATTGCACGGGTATTATCTGGTTATTTCGAGACTGTAATGATAGAAGAACCCGGCACTCTTGATGGCGGAGATGTACTCAGGGTGGAAGGCCACTTTTACATTGGCATCTCCGGGAGGACAAACAGGGAAGGGGCAAGACAGTTATCTGACATCCTTGCCAGGTATGGCTATACCTCTTCAGAGAAAGAGGTGAGGGAGGGTCTCCACCTGAAGTCCGACATTGCCTACCTCGGCAGAGGAAACTTCATATCGACCCCTGCCTTTTCAGAGATGGCACAGGGGGCGAATACGATAATATTGGATAATGATGAGAGTTACTCGGCCAACTGCCTGCTGATCAATGACTGTCTGCTCATCCCGGGAGGATTTCCAAAATCAGGAAAGAAGATTGCAGATCTCGGGTACAACATTATTGAGGTTGAGATGTCGGAATTCAAAAAGATGGATGGCGGGCTTACCTGCCTGTCACTTTTGTTTTGAAGTCAAGAGGGATGATTTGCGATTTGCGAATGGAAGACGGAAGAGTTATATGCTTCAGGGTCTCAGATTGCATGATCGCACGATCGCACGATTGCATGACCCCAGACCCTCAGACGTCAGACCTTCAGACCTTCAGACCTTCAGCCCATTGGGAGTGAACCTACTTCCTGTAGTTGACAATCTCCTCAGCCTTCTTTCTTGTAGATGCTGCCGAGACTGCATCAACACTCTTATCGATATTACCGACTCTGAGTATCACCACGATCTTATATCCTGCCGGGACTTGCAGTGCCTCACGCTTCGCGTTGGCAGCACCTGCCGGTCCGCCGTATATCCTGGCTCCCAGTCCGAGCGAGGTTGCGGCGATAAACATATTTTGTGCGGCCAGTCCGCAGTCAAAGTCTGGAGTGCCCCCCTCCTTCGATTCGAGACCTGAGACGAGTATCAGTGCGTTTCCCGGAACGACATTGCCAATTATTTCCTTCATTGTTGCTTCATCCCTGATGACTGTGAATCGCCATGGCTGGTTGTTTCGTGCGCTTGGTGCCTTGATGCCGCATTGCAGGATGAGGTCGAGCTGCTGGTCGGTGACAGGCTCGGAGGTGAAGTTTCTGGGTGACCATGCTGCCAGCAGCTGGTCGATGACAGCATTACCTGAAGACTGGGCGTTCATGAACTGTACCGAGAACAACAGGCCGACAAAGAGGATAAGTGTGGATTTTGGTTTCATAGCAGGATTAGTAATTTGCGATTTGCGATTTGCGATTTGCTAATGGTTTAACGGGGTTAGCGCGGAGCGCGGAGGCGTTGAACACGCTGTCCAAGAGCTTCCAGATGCTGCTGGTCGGTAGTGGCTGGATCTTTCATCTGGCGAAAGGTGTTGCATGGCAGCTCACGGCAGTCGCCGCAGTCTGTGTAGTTCCGGGTGTTGACCGAGCAGTCGTATAATGGACATACGCGGGTGGGCATCATCTCCACGGCCCAGAATGTTGAGCCCTTGACATTATGGCAACCTGTGCATGTCTTGTTGTAGTGTTCACATTCGTCGCAGACCAGTCCGCATGCTGAGAGTATCATAGGGAGAAATTTTTTATGCAATATATGAGTTTTTAAGTTATGGTTCAAGGTCAGGGGTTCAGGCAAGGAGGATTTGCAATTTGCGATTTGCGATTTGCGATTTGCGATTTGCGAATTGGGAAATGGAATAGGCAATAGGCATTAGGCAATAGTGTTAACCGCAAGACTGCAAGACTGCAAGACCCACAATCCTCCGCTACCTCCTTCGCCAACCTCTGAGAAACAAAGGGTATGGCTAGGGATGGCCAGTTTACAGTTTAGAAGAATATGATAATAATCTGCCGGAGGCTAGTCGAGTGCGCCGGCGGTAATAGTTGCATCGAAGATACAGGTGACGGTGAATGTCATCGGTCCGCTTGCATTGCCATGGACCACAAGGGTGACCTTCCTGTCTTTCTTCAGCAGTGCTCCGACTGCATCGAGATCGTCTGGATCAACCACAGGATAGAAAGTGTTATTTACCGAGGTAATATTCGTAACCGTGGTTATAGTTCCAACACCGGTGACATCCAGTGACATTGAGTTGATGGTCTGACCTGTAACCAGTCCGGTGACATAACCTTCGAGTGATTTAAGGTCTACTTTCCTGATCTTGTCGATATAAGGACTAACGTCCTGGTTATCTCCCAGCTTAAGCTCGTAGGACTTGCTGAATGGCACTGCAAGCAGTTCAGCATCGGCATTGGCAGATTTCGCGCCCGTTATCACGACAGGAATATTAGCGGTCAGATCTGTTGAGAAATCGACCTCAGCAGCATCCTTAAAAAGATCGCATCCTGCAAACAGTAAAACCGTTGCGAGGATCAATGTCATTTTAGTTTTCATTTAATGTAATTTTTGAAGGTTTTTAATTCACAAGGTATTTCTCAGAATATTTAAAACGGAATGATATTCAGGCTAAACCAGTTCAACAATGATACTTATATGTACAACAAATTTATGCATTTTGTTCAGGAATGTCAAGAATATTTCAGGCAGTTTGTCAGAGGCGATTTAGCGAGGGGGCGACTATACGACTGAGCGATGGGGCGATTGTACGACCATGCGATTCGTACGGGACTGGGAAATGGAAGTTGCAAGAACCTTATTTATGATTTGTTGTTAAGCATTCAGACCAGAATGATATTACCATGAAAGAAATTGTCAGAAGAAGAGCATTGATACTACTTAGCCTTGTTGTGGTGCTGTCGTCGTGCAGTGAGGAGGAGGCCCCCGAAATACCTTTGGAGGAGCCAACAGTAGAGATCAGTACTGTTGTTACAGGCTACGAAATCATATGGGGGATGGATTTTCTGCCGAACGGAGACCTTATCTTCGGGGAAAAGAGGGGGAAACTGTATCTCAGAAGCAATGAGACTGTCACGGAGATAACAGGGTTACCAGTCGTATTATCGTTAGGTCAGGGAGGTTTGCTTGACATAAGGGTGCACCCTGATCATGCCAGCAACGGATGGATCTATGCCTCCTATGCTGTATCAAACACAGGGGGAGGAGGGGCACAGCTGAAGCTCATCCGCTTCAGGATCAGCAATAATCGGGTACAGGATATCGAGGAGATCTTCTCCACAGGCGGGTCAAACACCTGGTACGGTCATTACGGCAGCCGCATTGCGTTTGATAAGAGCAACCGTCTCTACCTGAGTGTGGGTGAGGGAGGAAGCACGAGCTACGGAGGCCCGAACACAGGAAACAACAATGCCCAGAATCCGAAGTCGAACTGGGGCAAGGTACACCGGCTGACTGACGGCGGAGGCATCCCTGCCGACAATCCGGTTATACCCGGAAACACTGCGCCGACTTCCATATTTACATACGGTCACCGGAACCCGCAGGGACTTGCGAGGCATCCTGAGACAGGTGAGATATGGGCCACGGAACACGGTCCGAAAGGGGGTGATGAGATCAATATAATCACGAAAGGGGCAAACTACGGCTGGCCTGCTTATTCCATAGGGGTCAACTATGACGGCACCACGATATCGGCAGGTCATGTGGCAGCAGGCATAACGCCGCCGCTCTATACATGGACTCCATCGATTGGCATCTGCGGGATGACTTTCATCACCAGCGATAAGTTCAAAGCCTGGAAAGGTGACCTTCTCATCAGCGGTCTTGCATCTCAGACGCTATACAGATGCGTTGTTGATGGGAACATTGTGACAGAGGAGAGTGTGCTTCTGAGTGGCTACGGCAGGATCCGCAATGTGGTACAGGCTCCTGACGGGTCGATATATGTCTCGGTTGAGGGACCAGGAAGGATATTGCAG
>CAVYYH010000003.1:0-130580 GCA_963772705.1 uncultured Bacteroidales bacterium
ATCATAATCTGCATCCTGTGTGGTTTGAAACCTATAGCTTTTGACAACCAAGTCTATCATTAAGAATCGTTTATTTTCTAAATTCGGATTATAGGCAGAAAGCAATATGAATCTTTTTAACGTAATTAAAGCAACAAATAATAAATATCTAATGCGAAATCATTTGATTTGCTTGGAGGCCGAAAGAAACATTGATTTCTAAAATACAACCATGTTAAGTTTAATGAAAAGAACAATCATAATACTTATTGCATCTGCTACTTCTTTAATTGGTTCTGGTCAGATCATTGCTGACCATAAAGCTGTTGAGGCATTTGAGGATATCCCCTTGTATTGGATAAACCAAGTTAAAAAGATGCATATTTATTTTGCTGGAGCATCACATTCAGATGCTTATCGAGGTGGATTAACTAGATTAGAGGATTCCAATTCGGTATATCAAGTAAATGTTGGTATAGCTCAATCATATACGATCAATATTTAAGGTCTAAACGATAATCCAGCTGGTTATGTTCAGGAAGATATTTGGCTCTCATGGTGGAAATATCCAGTAGAAAGCAGGCCATCGGCTGCCACATGGGTTACTAGTTTAATACAAAATTATCATAATAATGGTTATCCTTTGGATGTGATCGGGTTTGGTTGGTGTTGGGATATGGTTGGAGGCTATCCCTCAGCCTCTGTTGACCCTGTTTATGGTATGTATTGGTACGGGACATCTCTTGGTGGTCCAGATGGTGATAAAGCATGGGGTATTGATGCTGCCGATTTGTATTGACCAGGCAATAGGGTAAAGATCACAGATTATCTTAATATTACTCAATATATTCAGGATTATTGTGACGCAAATGGGATAAACACAAAAGTAATATACTACAACAGCCCCAGCAACAGCATTATCAGGCAATGGATATCGGGTAAATTAAAGATGGATGCTATAAGAGCATGGGTGGCTGCTGATCCAACAAGGATATTATTTGATTATCTTGATATTCTTGCTTATGATTATGATGGAACAGAAACAACGGAAACATAGAATGGTCATACATATCAAATTATATACAGATATAAATTTAAAATCCTGAACAGTTGGGCATATATCATCAACTGGAGCATGTAAGATTAGCAAAAGCACAGTGGTGGTTATTAGCTAGACTTGCAGGATGGGATGGAATGTATCTTCTCCAGTACCAGTCACAGGAATAACGGTTACAGGTGCAGGAGGATCGTCTCAATCACAACAGACAACGGCACACTGCAGTTAACAGCGACAATATCACCGACAAATGCCACAAACCAGGCGGTTACGTGGTCGGTAGTTAACGGGACAGGACAGGCGACGATAAGCAGTTCAGGACTTGTGACAGCAGTATCGAATGGTACTGTAACGGCAAGGGCAACGGCAAATGACGGCTCAGGAGTAGTAGGGTCACTGGTTATAACGATCAGTGGTCAGGTCATACCTGTAACGGGAATTACTGTCACTGGAGCAGGAGGATCATCCAATTATCACAACGGAAACGGCACATTACAGTTAACGCAACAATCTCACCGACGAATGCGACGAACCAGGCGGTTACATGGTCGGTAGTTAACGGGACAGGACAGGCAACGATAAGCACTTCAGGACTTGTGACAGCAGTATCGAATGGTACTGTCACGGCAAGGGCAACGGCAAATGACGGCTCAGGAGTAGTAGGATCACTGGTTATTACGATCAGTGGTCAGGTCATACCTGTCACGGGAATTACAGTCACAGGAGCAGGGGGTCACTCAATTATCACAACGGACAACGGCACATTACAGTTAACAGCAACAATCTCACCGACGAATGCCACGAACCAGGCGGTTACATGGTCGATAGTTAACGGGACAGGACAGGCGACAATAAGCACTTCAGGACTTGTGACAGCAGTATCGAGTGGTACTGTCACGGCAAGGGCGACGGCAAATGACGGCTCAGGAGTAGTCGGGTCACTGGTAATAACGATCAGTGGTCAGGTCATACCTGTCACGGGAATTACGGTCACAGGAGCAGGAGGATCATCACAAATCACAACTGACAACGGCACATTACAACTAACAGCAACAATCTCACCGACGAATGCCACGAACCAGGCGGTAACATGGTCGGTAGTCAACGGGACAGGACAGGCAACGATAAGCACTTCAGGACTTGTGACGGCAGTATCGAATGGTACTGTCACGGCAAGGGCAACGGCAACTGACGGCTCGGGAGTAGTAGGGTCACTGGTTATTACGATCAGTGGTCAGGTCATACCTGTGACGGGAATTACTGTAACAGGAGCAGGAGGGTCATCAATAATCACGACAGACAACGGCACATTACAGTTAACAGCAACAATCTCACCGACAAATGCCACTAACCAGGCGGTAACGTGGTCGGTAGTCAACGGGACAGGACAGGCAACGATAAGCACTTCAGGACTTGTGACAGCAGTATCGAGTGGCACTGTCACAGCAAGGGCAACGGCAAATGACGGCTCAGGAGTAGTCGGGTCACTGGTTATCACGATCAGTGGTCAGGTCATACCTGTCACGGGAATTACAGTCACTGGAGCAGGAGGATCATCAAAAATCACAACAGACAACGGCACATTACAGTTAACAGCAACAATCTCACCGACAAACGCGACGAACCAGACGGTTACGTGGTCGGTAGTTAACGGAACTGGACAGGCAACTATAAGTACATCAGGACTTGTGACAGCAGTATCGAATGGTACTGTAACGGCAAGGGCAACGGCAACTGACGGCTCAGGAGTAGTAGGGTCACTTGTGATCTCCATAAGCAATCAGTCCATAGCTGTTGCGACCATTACTGTCTCAGGAGAAGGAGGCGCTTCGAGTATTAATACAGATGGCGGAACATTGCAGCTATCAGCCACTGTTTTACCTTCAGATGCCTCTAACAAAGGTGTCTCATGGTCAATAATAAACGGTGCCGCGAATGCCACCGTTAGCTCGTCAGGTTTGGTAACAGCATTATCAAACGGCTCTGTTACTGTGAGAGCGACTGCAAGTGACGGTAAAGGGGCCTATGGAGATATTGTTATTGCCATCAGCAATCAGGTTATTGAGGTTGAAAGCATTACAATCACTGGAGCAGGAGGAGCAACATCAATCGGTGAACTAAACGGTACTCTTCAATTAACGGCGTCTGTAAATCCGTCAAACGCTACTTTTAAAACTGTCTCATGGTCAATAATCAATGGAACAGGAATGGCCATAATAAGCTCTGAGGGATTGGTAACAGCAGTGTCAGAAGGTTCTGTAACAGCAAGGGCTACAGCCAATGACGGCACAGGTATTTACGATGAGCTTGAGATCATGATTGAAGTCATTGAAGGGATGAAGCTTATCCGCCAGGGAGATATGTTGATTGTGCAGATACCGGATTCATATATTTCTTCAGATATCAGGCTGAATAACATGATCGGAAATCTTATCAGCTCGAAGAAAGCTGTAAGCAATGAGTGTGTCTTTGATGTTTCGCAATGTCCGACCGGATTATATATAGTTGTTGTTTATAAGCCTCATGTTCTGGAAGTGGCGAAAATTATGCTGTCACGATAGATAGTGCCTAGAGTTGGGAGTGAACTAAAGTGCCTAAAGTAAAAAGGTTCAAAGGAGTTAATAAGACAAAAGATAAAAGTCACAAGACAAAAGTGCTTATTTGATATACTTTTATCTTTATCCTTTTGTCTTTTATCCTGAATGTTCGCCCATTCGCCATGTCAGAGTGCTCCATCAAGGATTAAGATTCTTCGAAAGGGCTTTCATTTGAGAAGTCAGGTCTGTAGGAAAGATGGCTGTATAATCCTGCAGCCAGCCGCGGGTGAAGCCAAGCTTATGGAAGGAATCTACGATAGTTTCGTATTCTGAGCGGGTTATTGGACGGTTTAGCGTGTTTAGGCTCAGAGCGCAGGGCTCAGGGCTCAGGGCGGAGGGCGAAGGGCTCAGGGTTGAGGATTTGCGATTTGCGATTTGCGAATTTTGATTTAAAGGGGTCATTCGGAAATCGGAAATCGCAGATCGAAAATTATCTGGTGGGTAGTATTGTGACATCAGTGAGATGTGGAGGTTGGGGGAGAGGTCTTCGGCGATGAGTTTGAGGACGCCGATGCTGTTTTCGACAAAGCCGGGAAGAACGAGGTGGCGGATAATGATGCCGCGACGGGCAATGCCACGGTCATCTGTATGCAGCGTTGTGCCAACCTGATGAACCATCTCCTTCAGCGAACTCAATGCATATTTGGTGTACTCAGAGGCACCTGAAAGCTCTGAAGCCAGATTATCGTCTGAATACTTGAAATCGGGCAGCCAGACATCAACAATTCCATCAAGTGACCTGATCGTCTCAGGCAGCTCGTATCCGTTTGTATTATATACAATTGTGGGATTGTGACCTCTCTTTTTCAGCTCATCAATAATGCTTACCATCTGCGGCACAAAATGGGTCGGTGAGACAAACCCGAGATTGCCCTCAGACATTGGCAGAAGGTCAATAATGGCATCACACACCTCATCAAGTGTCATAACAGTCCCCTGCGTGCCTCGCCCCGAAATCTCCCAGTTCTGGCAGTAAACGCATTGCATGTTGCATGAGGGAAAGAAGAGATTAACTATGCCCTTTTCACCGGAGATGGGTGGTTCCTCGCCTCTTGTGAATCACCAGCGACGATACATGGATCCTGTCGTCAGAACGGCACCAGCCTTCGGCGAGGGTACGGTCGGCGTTGCAATTACGGGGGCAGGAGTTGCAGAGTTTCAATGTTTCAGAGTTGTTGGATTGTCTTGCGGTCTTGCGGTCTTGCGGTCCTGCAGTATGGTGTTCTTATGAGTTCCTGCTTATAGGATATCAGAGCGTAAAAGGGAATGACCTTCTTCACTGATCTACTGATTTCCCCTAAAAGGGTTGCTGACGTTGCTGAGGTTATCTTCACATTAACATATTCGCCAGGCTTCATGGTTTCTGCCTGGAAGACAACCACCTTGTTGCCGGTGGTGCGGCCCATCATGGCACCTGCGGGTTTCTTTGCCTTGCCCTCGACCAGAACCTCAAAGGTCTTACCGATATCTGCCTTTTTGCCCTTGGCCGACAGTTGGTTCTGCAGTGCAATGATCTCATTCAGCCTGCGGGTCTTGACTGTCTCAGGCACATCATCTTTCATATGTCGTGCTGCCTTCGTGTCAGGTCTCTCCGAGTATTTGAACATATAGGCAAAGTCAAAGCCAACCTCACGCATAAGACTCAGCGTCTCCTGAGTGCTCCTCATCTGTCTCTCCGCAGAATCCGGCTATGATGTCTGTCGACAGGGTGCAGTCGGGAACAATCCTTTTTATGGCATTTATCCTGTTCAGGTACCACTCCCGGGTATATTTGCGGTTCATCCTCTCCAGTACCGCTGTGCTGCCGCTCTGTACTGGAAGGTGAATGTGTTTGCAGATGTTGTCATGCTTAGCCATAACCTGCAGTACCTCGTCCGACAGGTCCTTCGGGTGGCTGGTTGAGAAACGGACGCGGAGGAGGGGGTTGATGGAGGCGACCATTTCCAATAATTGAGGGAAACCGATTGGTTTTTGATTTTCGATAGGCAGGGGTCAACAACTTGTAATTAACCTCCCCGCCCTGATCCGGTACAGGCCGGATCAGGCCACCCCTCCTTTGAAAGGAGGGGAGCTCCTGGATTTCTGATGTATCACCTTCCCAGGAATATGAATTCACATTCTGGCCTAACAGGGTTATTTCGCGGTATCCGTTCGCAAATATCTCCTGTGCTTCGCGAACGATGGTATGCGGATCGCGGCTGCGCTCTGCACCTCTTGTGTAGGGCACAACGCAGTATGCGCACATGTTGTTGCACCCGCGCATGATTGAGATAAAGGCAGAGACACCGTTGCTCTCCAGACGCACAGGCGAGATATCTGCATAGGTTTCTTCACGCGACAATAACACATTAACTGCCTTGTGTCCTTCTCCGGCTGACGAGACCAGCATGGGGAGGTCGCGATAGGCATCGGGACCAACGACCATATCAACCATCTTGTCGCTTTCGAGGAGCTTCTCCTTCAGCCTCTCGGCCATGCATCCCAGAACGCCCACAATCACCTGCGGGCGTTTTCTTTTTTCGCTCCGGAAGAGGTCGAGCCGCCCCCATACGCGTTGCTCGGCATTCTCACGGATCGAGCAGGTGTTGACGAGGATGAGGTCAGCCTTTTTGATATCCTTCACAGGCTCATAGCCTGCCTCCCCGAGGATAGATGCAACAACTTCGCTGTCAGCTACATTCATCTGGCAGCCGTAGGTTTCGATATAGTATTTCTTTGGCATGTTGTTTTCAATGGCGCAAATTTATACATTATTGCAGATAAGGGGATGTTTTATAATCTTATGCACATTTGTAAAAAGGGTTTAAACACGGAGTTACACTGTGTTCTTACAGAGTTACACTGTTGCAATTCCAAAATCAAAACAGTGAAACTCAGACCTAACTCTGTGCCCTCTGTGGTAAAAAAGTCTAACCACAGAGTAACACTGTGCTCTTACAGAGTCACCTACTGCCATTGCCAAATTAAGAACAGTGAAGCTCAATATTCAACTCTGTGCCTTGAAGAATTCCTTTGATTTCTTTGTGGTGAATGCAATCATTTTCTTACCACAAAGGCGCCAAAGGTTGTCACAAAGGGCACAGATGAGGAGGGGAAAGGATATGCAATGCAGGTCTCAGTCCTGTCACTACGGGTATTGTATCACAGGCGGTGGATTGACAGAAAAATGTATTTTTGCATCAGATAACATTTTCATACAAATGTCAGGTCACAGTAAATGGTCAACCATCAAGCGCAAGAAGGGTGCTGCTGATGCAAAGAGGGGAAAGATCTTTACAAAGATCATCAAGGAGATAATGATATCTGTCCGTGAGGGCGGTTCTGACCCTAACGGCAACGCACGGCTGCGCCTGGCGATACAGAACGCCAAGGGGGCCAACATGCCCAAGGATAATATTGACAGGGCGATAAAGAAGGCATCGGGTGCCGAGGCCGAGGCATATCATGAGATGACCTACGAGGGATATGCTGCCAACGGTATCGCTGTCTTTGTCGAGGGGCTTACCGACAACACCAACCGCACGCTTGCCAGCATTCGCTATATTTTCAATAAATACAACGGTGCTCTCGGTCCGAACGGATCGCTGACCTTCCTCTTCGACCGCAAGGGGGTCTTCACAATCAATGCTGAGGATACTGCCGGACGTGAGCTGGAGGAACTCGAGCTGGAGCTCATCGATGCAGGGGCTGAGGATATCACGGCAGACGAGGAAATGATCACGGTCACCTGCGCCAAGGATGACTTCGGAAGCGTGAACCGCAAGATCGAAGCCCTTGGAATAGAACCCGAGGAGGCCAAGCTGAAGAGGGTGCCCAAAGAGACAAAGACGCTTGATATCGATTCGGCACGGAAAGTGATGAAGCTTATTGATGCGCTGGAGGATGACGATGATGTCCAGGCGGTATATCACAACCTTGAGATAACAGATGAGCTTGCCGAAGCGCTCGACTGAAAAGAACAGTATATTTGCATTATGAAAACGAGGCTCCTTTCTGTTGTTATTTTCATCCTGACGCCGATAGTCATGGTGGCACAGGAGAGTTTCAGCGTGCTGGAGATCATGAACCAGGGACGGACACTGAGCGAGCAGGAGAGGCTCATCATTAACCAGGATCCTGCACTGGATACGCTGATCAGCCGTCATATCATGGCCAACGCCATGAAGAGTGGCGTTGACGGATGGCGCATACAGATATACCGCGGCGGCCACCGTACGGCAAACGATGACGCCAATAAGGTGAGAGCCAGATTCATGGAGGACTTTCCGGATGTAAAAACATACCTCACATTCGACAGGCCAAACTGGTTCAAGGTGAAGGTCGGTGACTTCAGGACCAGGGAAGAGGCCGCAACAATCTTTTTTACGGTACAGGCAAAATACCCTGAAGCCTATCTTATCAGGGACGTAATAGCCTTCTCAGGCTCAGAAAAATAGCAATGAGTGACAGCATAAAGCACGAATGCGGGATAGCACTGATGAGACTGCTGAAGCCCGCGGGATACTATATTGATAAATACGGGTCATGGGATTACGGTCTGCAGAAGATGTATCTCATGATGGAGAAACAGCACAACAGGGGCCAGGACGGCGCCGGACTGGCTGCCATACGTATAGGGGCGAAGCCCGGAACAAGGTATATCTACCGGCAGCGTTCGAACGCATCCAATTCAATCAAGGAGGTCTTCACGAAGATCTACCCTGACATAGAGAAAAATCATTGCGACGTCTGGCTGGGGCACCTGCGTTACGGCACTTACGGAAGCTATAACATCGATTATGTGCATCCTGTGACGCGCGAGAACAACTGGCGCTCACGAAGCCTGGTGATGGCAGGCAATTTCAACCTGACAAACATGGAGGTGATATTCAATCATCTCATCGAGATTGGCCAGAATCCGATCGACTTCTCAGACACAATAACGATACTCGAAAACGTAGGTCATTTCCTTGATGAAGAGGTTGAGAGGCTCTACAGGCATTATAAGGAGCAGGGATACAGCAAGCGTGACATATCGCCGATCATTGAGAAGGAACTTGACCTGGCGGAGGTTCTCAGAAACGCTGCCCGGCGATGGGACGGAGGATATGTCATGGCCGGCATGACGGGTCACGGCGACGCCTTTGTCCTGCGCGATCCCTCAGGCATCAGGCCGGCATTCTGGTATGCCGACGATGAGGTTGTTGTGGCAGCGTCGGAGAGGCCTGTCATACAGACGGTGTTCAACATCAGGACCGACAGCATCAATGAGCTTGATCCGGGTAAGTCGTTGATAGTGAAAGCATCGGGAGAGTGGTCGGTCAGGGAGATACTTCCTGCAGATGAGCCGGCAAAATGCTCTTTTGAGAGGATATATTTTTCCCGCGGTACTGACAAAAACATCTACCGTGAGCGGAAGAAACTGGGAGAGACCCTTACAAAGCCTGTCCTCGCAGCCGTCGATCATGATATCGAAAAGACGGTATTCTCATACATCCCCAATACTGCCGAGAGCGCCTTCTACGGCCTGATAAAGGGCATTGACGACTGGCTGAATAACAGGAAGAAGGAGGCGATACTGAAGAAAGGAAAGTCACTGACGCCGGAGGAGCTTGAAAAGATCATCGAGGTAAAGCCCCGCATTGAGAAGATAGCAGTGAAGGATGCCAAGCTCAGGACCTTCATAACGGAGGATAACAGCCGTAAAAACATGGTGGAACACGTCTATGATGTCACCTACGGTGTTATAAGAAGAGGGATTGACAACCTGGTGGTCATTGATGACTCGATTGTAAGGGGTACAACGTTGAGGGAGAGCATCATACGCATCCTGGACCGGCTCGATCCGGCAAAAATAGTAATTGTCTCCTCCTCACCACAGATCCGCTACCCCGACTGCTACGGCATCGATATGGCAAGACTGGGTGACTTCATTGCCTTCAAGGCTGCGATAAATCTGCTCAGGCAGAGGGAACGTGAGGATATCATAAGAGGAGTATATGCCAAGGCTCTCGCAGAGCTTCAGAAGCCTGACGGCGAGATGGTAAATGCAGTCAGGGAGATTTATGCTCCCTTCACTGATGATGAAATATCAGGAATGATTGCAGTGATGCTTAAGACGCCTGGGATAGGGGCTGAAGTAAAGGTTGTGTACCAGTCGATAGAGGGACTTCATGAGGCCTGTCCCGGTCACACGGGGGACTGGTATTTCACCGGCAACTACCCGACGCCGGGAGGCAACAGGGTGGCGAACAAGGCGTTTGTCAATTATATGGAGGGGGTGAATGAGAGGGCTTATTAGGGCACAGAGCTCAGGGCGCAGGGCGCAGGGCAGCGAGGGAGCGAGGGAGCGACTATGCGAGGGGGCCGCCCTTCGACAGGCTCAGGGACCGGCGCAGGGCGCAGGGCGGGGAGCGTAAAGCGGAGAGCGTAGAGGGGATAGGGTAATCGGTATTCGGTAATCAGTAATCGGTAGGTCAGGTTTCTCGTTTATCCGGCTAACAGAATAATGACTCTGGAACTTTCAGACTTCAGACCTCAGACCTTCAGACGTCAGACTTTAAGACTACTGAGAGATATCGAAGTCCTCACGGTAGGAGGCGAGGTGACGGTTGACCTTTTCGATATAAATATCACGTACGGTGATCATTATCCCTGTCTCCTCCACATCGCCGAAATGATGGTTGATGAATGTCCCGAAACATTTCATGGTGGGCGAGAGGTTCATGTAGGCATTGATCAGGGGAGGGATGTTTTCGCCCAGCCTGCGCACCTCCTGTGACAGTATCTTCAGATCTTCCTTAAAGGTCCAGCCGGTGAAGATCTTTTTCATCTCATCCCTGTGAACGTCAATTGAGATAGGGTCAGAGGGGACCGCCAGCTTATGCTTGTCGGGGAAGTGCTTCAGCATAAAATAGAGGATCATGTTCCTCGCCTGCTGGTTATAGTGAGTATACATCGTCACCTTGCCGAAGAGGTACCTGATCTGGCGGTTGTCGATGATGATGGCTCCCAACCCGTCCCACAGGTTGTCGAGGGCGAAGAGGCTCTTCCTTCCCATGGCGGCACTCTGGTATTCAGGCCTGACAAAGGAACGGCCCAGCTCCATGGTATGAGGAAGGTATTTCCTGATGAACTTCCGCGAAAAGGTAAAATATGTTGACGAGGCGAAGCGGTCAACGGAGAAATCCTTCTCTTTGGGTCCGGGGTAGATGAACCTGTAACCTCCTATTATCTCGCGGTTGTCAGGATCCCATATGATCAGCTGCTTCTGAGGGTGATCAGGATCAAGATCATATTCGTCAAGATCGAGCGACTTGCCTGTGCCGCCGCCGGCATGTCTGAAGGTGAGTTCGCGTATGCGGCCGATCTCATGCATGAGGAGGGGAGAGGTCCTGTTGTCAAAAAGATAGACTTCGTTGTTGCCGTTGTTTGTCGGCCTGAGAATGCCGATCCTTTTCAGTTCCGACACCAGCTCTTCTGCCGGCACTGCGTCACCGACCGGCTCCATCTTCCCGTGTTCCAGTTGATTATCCACTAAGGATAGTTAATTGAGGACCAAAATTAAGAAAATAATATCAACCTATCGATATAGTTTTCTGTAAATTATAAGTTTTCTCCCTCACCGTGTCAGCCCACTCCTGCGGGCTTTTTGAACGGTCAAAGGTCTGCCAGGGGATGGGTTTTCCGAAATAGAGGTCTATCTCCTTGCCCTTCTGCCTGAACATCTCATCGACGAGGTAGAGCATCTCAAGGTTGGCCTTTATCCCCAGTCGCCCGCGGAAGGCGGACAGGTTATAGAAGAATGAGCTGTTCCGTCCTTCGAAGTAACAGGGAATGACATCGCGCTGATGCTGTATTGCCTTGACGATGAAGCTCTTCTGCCACTTCAGGTCGGTGATGACTCCTTTTATCTTCCTGGAGCAAATCCCTGCCGGGAAGTTGAGTATCTGGCAGTCAGACATATAGGCTTCTTCCATGAGCCTTGCCGCTTCCCGTCCGAGGGTGCCGTGCTTGTTTACCGGAAGGAAGATGCCAGCATAGTTTGGTATGTTCAAAAGTAAATCGTTGACCGGGAATTTTATCTCGCGGTAGTGTTTTGAAAGCTCACTCATGAAGACCATGCCGTCGAGTCCGCCGAGAGGGTGGTTTGAGACGAAGATATAGCGTCCCCCTTTCGGGAGGTTTTCAATGCCGTGGACGTGGTGCCTGATGCCCATGAAACCCAGGGCGGCATCATTGAAGGGTGAGCCGTGGAGGTCAGCAAAGTTTCTGAGTATCTCGTTGAGATCATCCTGGTGGACAATGCGTTTCAGGTACCTGATTATAAATCCGGGCAGGAGCCCGGCAAGCTTCGGGTTCTTGTCGCGAAGCACCTTCTCAACATCTATCTGTACCGGTTTTGCAGGGGTTTCCATTGTATCGCTTGGTCACCCAAATATAATAAAAAGAGGACTTCTGCAGAGCAGTTGTTTTAACGACGGAGTCGCACTGAGGAACAATGTTAAATACGGAGCCCTTGTGCCCTTCGTGCAAGCCTTTGAGCCCCTTTGTGGTTTAAAAATCATTGTATTACCACAAAGGCGCCGGAAGGGTAGTCACAAAGGGGCATAAGGAAAATCCTGCATCAGATACATTTTCCTCATATTTTCCAGTAAGGAATAAGGGGCCTTAAATATCAGAAAAACAGATATATAATGTGCATCAAGGAGTCGAGATTAAATGCCACGGTAGCAGAATAATTTATTGCAAAAATGAAAGTTTTCAACAAAAGTGAAGAAAAATGGAGGGAAGTGGAGTAAAGTGGGAAAATAATTTTTACTTTAGCCTCTTGAAACAACAACTGTGATGGCCACATTTATCGGCGATTATACATGCAAGCTTGATGCTAAGGGAAGGGTGATCCTCCCTTCGGCATTCAAGAAGCAGATGCCTCCGGCAGCTGAGGATCGCTTCGTGGTCAGAAAAGATATCTTCGAGAGATGCCTCGTTCTCTACTCAATAGACGACTGGAACAGGCAGCTCGATAAGGTTCGCAGCAGGATCAACCCATACAACAGGGAGCACAACATCTTTCTCCGCAACTTCTTCAAGGGCACAGCTGAGATAGCGCTTGACAGCAGCAACAGGCTGCTCATCCCGAAGCGTCTGCTCGACCTTGCAGGAATAGGAAAGGAAGTTGTCCTTGCCGGGCAGGATGGGCGAATAGAGATGTGGGCGGAAGAGGTTTACACTCACATCGACATGCCTTCTGACGACTTTGCCAACCTGGCAGAGAAGCTGCTTGGATCTCCCGAATCCGGAAAAACCTGATGACGGTATATCACCTCCCCGCTCTGCTCGGTGAGAGCATAGCAGGGCTTAACCTCAGGCCCGACGGGATCTATGTCGATGTTACTTTTGGAGGCGGAGGCCACTCAACAGCCATACTGGAAAAGCTCACAACCGGAAAACTTATTGCCTTTGACCAGGATCTGGATGCGGCAGTCAACATTCACCGTGACGACAGGCTGACCTTCCTGAATCAGAACTTCAGGTACCTGAAGAACAACCTCCGTTACCTCGGTTACGATGCCATTGACGGGCTGATAGCCGATCTCGGCGTTTCATTCCATCAGTTCGACGAGCAGGAGAGAGGCTTCTCATTCCGCAGCGATGCCGTGCTTGACATGCGCATGAACCGCCAGGCGCCGCTGAAGGCAGCCGACATACTCCGCACATACAGCGAGGAGGAGCTGGCATCAGTATTCTACCGTTACGGTGAGCTGACTAACTCAAGGAAGCTTGCAGCAGCAATAGTGAGGGCTCGTTCAGCAGCCCCGGTCATGACTGTGGGCGATCTGACTGAGGCGCTCAAGGGGCTGGTGCCGGCCAGGGAGATGAACAAGTTCTACGCCAGGCTCTTCCAGTCGTTGCGCATCGAGGTCAACAGCGAGATGGATGCCCTGACCGAGATGCTCGAGCAGGCGCTGCAGATGCTGAAGCCCGGAGGCAGGCTGGTGGTGATAACGTACCATTCGCTCGAGGACAGGCTGGTAAAGAACTTCATGCATACCGGCAATTTCGACGGTAAAACCGAAAAGGATTTCTACGGCAACCTGATAGTCCCGTTCAAAGTACTGAACCGCAGGGTCATAGTGCCAACGGATGAGGAGACTGCATTAAACAGCAGGGCACGCAGTGCCAGGCTGAGGATAGCTGAAAAGATATGACGGCGATGACAGAGCAGCAGGCGAAACATAAAAAGAGCAGCGGCAACTTACTCAAGGGGCTCATCAGCGGGACATTCATCTCCGAGAGGCTTATTCTCAACAATATGAGGTATGTCTCGCTGCTTGTGGTACTGGCTCTCATCTTCATCACCAACAGGTTTCAGGCTGAGCGCGTCGAGCGTGAGATAATAAAGCTGGAGCAGGAGGTTAGAGACATGCGCGCGGAGTCTCTCTCCGTCTCTGCCGAGCTGGGCAGTGTAAGCCGTCAGAGCGAGGTTTATGATCTGGTTAAGGAACGCGGACTGGGGCTCGAGGAGCTCCGGACACCGCCATACAGGATAGTAGTCAATGAGTAAGACGATGAAGCCAAAGGATCAGATACTGGCACGTACCGGGATAATCTACGGTATAGTGGTGGCAATGGCCCTTGCCGTCTTCATCCGTATCATCATCCTTCAGTTCGTTCAGTCGGAGAAGTGGGCAGCCATGGCTGACAAGATCGTCTTCCGCAGGGAGATAGCGAAGGCCAGCCGGGGCGACATCCTCTCAGACGACGGCCGTATCCTTGCCAGCTCGATTCCCTATTACACCGTTTATATGGACACCCGCAGCTCAGGCATGGCTGACACGACATGGGCAAAAGGGATCAGCGGTCTCAGCAGAGGCCTTTCGCGGTATGTGGGAGTACACTCCCCCGACGGGTGGAAGAATGAGCTGACAAGAGCCCGCAAGCGTGGCGACAGGTACTTCATGATCAAGAGGCATGTCAGCTACGAGACCCTAAAGCATCTGAAGGAGCTGCCCATCTTCAGGCACGGCAAGTTCAGGGGAGGGTTTGTCTACCAGCCGGAGAACATGCGCATCATGCCCAACGGTATCCTGGCAAAGCGAACCATTGGGTATATCACTGAAGACAGTACCGTGAACATCGTGGGTCTTGAGGGGTCGTTCAACAGTTATCTCGCAGGGAAAGACGGTATCAAGGTACAGCAGCGGCTGACAGGAGGGGCATGGATCGATGTCGATAACCTCGAGAATATACGTGCCAGGCACGGTCATGACATCGTCACCACAATAGACCTTGACCTCCAGGATGTCGCCGAGAATGCTCTCTACAGGCAGCTCTCAAAACACGGAGCACACCACGGATGCGTGGTGGTGATGGAGGTGAAGACAGGTGATATCAAGGCTATCGCCAACCTTGAAAAGGGCTCGGACGGAGCGTACCATGAGACTTACAACTATGCTGTCGGTGAGAGCACCGAGCCAGGTTCGACCTTCAAGCTGATGTCGATGATCGCTGCACTGGAGGACGGAGTGGTTGACCTCGATGATATGGTTGAGACCGGTGACGGTACCGTAAAGTATTATGACAAGGTGATACGTGATCACGAGGAGAAGGGGCTTGGCACCATTACAGTGAAGCAGGTGTTCGAGCACTCGTCGAATGTGGGGACGGCAAAGATAATCTACGAAAACTACAAGGATAACCCGAAGAAATTCGTTGACCGCCTTTACTCGATGCAGCTTAACAAGCCATTGGACCTGCAGATTAAGGGGGAGGGCAGGCCTGTCATAAGATACCCGGGAGAGAAGCTCTGGTCAGGCATCTCATTACCCATGATGTCTCACGGATATGAGATTCAGATGACGCCGCTGCAGATACTCACGTTCTACAATGCCGTGGCAAACGGAGGGAAGATGATGAAGCCCCGTTTTGTATCCGAGGTGCGTGACGGCAGCTGGACCATCAAGACGTATGAGCCTGAGGTGATCACCAATGCCATCTGCTCACGTTCGACCATAAGAAAGGCACGTGCCATGCTTGAGGGTGTTGTTGACAGCGGCACGGCCATGAACCTGAGGAACGCCAACTACCGCATAGCCGGCAAGACAGGCACGGCACAGATTGCCAATACGAAATACGGATACCGTTCCGGTGACCGCATCTCATACCAGGCATCCTTTGCAGGATATTTTCCCGCTGATGATCCGCTCTATTCATGCATCGTGGTTGTCAATGCACCCTCCAATTTCGTCTACTACGGCAATGTGGTTGCCGGGCCGGTTTTCAGGGAGATAGCCGACAAGGTATATGCGAACAGTTTCTACCGCGATCTGATCGCCCTTGCCCCGGCGGACGATAAGGTGATGAAGGCACCCGAGGCCGGCAACGGCTATTACGAGGATATAAACAATGCTCTGCGCACGCTGAAGATAAGGGCAAAGAGAAATGCTGACAGCGAGTGGGTGAGGACGCGTGAGAGCGGCGACACCCTTCGTGTTGTCGACCTGGCGCTCACCGAGGGTCTTATGCCGAATGTTGTGGGGATGGGACTTCGTGATGCGATGTTCCTGCTCGAGAACAGCGGGCTCAGAGTCAGGTACACCGGACGGGGCAGGGTGATAAGACAATCGCCCCAGGCAGGTGCCAGGATAACAAGGGGAGGAACAGCTGTAATAGACCTGAAGCTATGAGAGATCTGAGAAAGATACTTGAAGAGATAAAGATCATCTCAATTCATGGAGATGCTGACAGGAGCATCACCGGGGTGACAGCTGACTCGCGCGGTGTAATGCCGGGCAGCCTGTTTATAGCAGTAAGGGGAACAAAGAGTGACGGACATGCTTTCATACCAGGGGCTGTGAAAGCAGGAGCAGTGGCGGTCATCTGCGAACAGCGCCCGGAAGAGATGGCTGAAGGTGTGACCTTCATTGTCACCGATGACTCTGCTGCCGCCACAGGCCTGGCAGCATCGGCTTTTTACGATCACCCGTCGCGTAAAATAAGACTCACCGGCGTGACAGGGACAAACGGCAAGACAACTATTGCCACCCTGCTTTACAATACTTTCGAATCGTTTGGATATAAATGCGGTCTGCTCTCTACTGTCTGCAACTACGTCCATCACAGGCGCGAGGATGCGACACATACGACACCTGATCCTGTCAGGCTGAACGCCCTGCTCGCCGCCATGGTTGACGAAGGATGCGAGTATGCCTTCATGGAGGTCAGCTCACATGCCGTCGACCAGAGACGTATTGCCGGACTGACATTCTCAGGGGGGGTGTTTACCAACCTCACCCACGACCATCTCGACTATCACGGCACATTCGACAATTACCTCGCGGCGAAGAAGAAATTCTTTGACGGACTGAGACCGGATGCTTTTGCACTGGTGAACGCTGACGACAGGAACGGCAGCGTCATGGTGCAGAACTGCAGGGCATCGAAATATACTTTCTCAATGCACAGCATGGCCGACTTCCGCTGCATCATCACCGAGCAGGGGTTTGAAGGGATGCTGCTTAAGGTCAACGGCACGGAGGTATGGACGCGATTCATCGGCGACTATAACGCATCGAACCTGCTGGCAGTCTACGGAACCTCAGTTCTACTGGGTGCAGAACCGGGTGAGGCTCTCAGGGTACTCAGCACCCTGTATCCTGTCTCAGGCCGCATGGAGGTGATCCGTTCATCAGACGGAATCACCGGTATCGTTGACTATGCACATACCCCTGACGCCGTCGAAAACGTCATCAATGCCGTCAACAGGCTCAGGCAGGGGAGCGGCAGGCTGATAGTTGTCGTTGGCGCCGGCGGCGACCGCGACCGCACGAAGAGGCCGGTTATGGCCCGCATAGCCGCTAACGGCGCCGACAGGCTGATACTCACATCAGACAACCCCCGCAGTGAAGACCCTGAACAGATCATCGACGAGATGCAGGCAGGCCTCACTCCCGACGCAATGGCAAAAATGATCAGGATCACCGGACGGGCAGAGGCCATAAAGGCTGCAGTGATGCTGGCTTCGCCCGGCGACATAATAATCGTTGCCGGCAAGGGACATGAGACCTACCAGGATATAAAGGGGGTGAAGCATCACTTCGACGACAGGGAGGAATTACGCAAAGCATTTAAAATGAGTTGATATGTTGTATTATCTCTTCAGATATCTCGATACATTGGATATTCCCGGCGCGGGGGTCTTTAACTACATCTCCTTCAGGTCTGCCGCTGCAGTCATCACCTCACTGATCATATCGCTCCTCATCGGCAAGAGGATCATCGGGTTCCTTCAGCGCAGGCAGATAGGCGAGACTATCCGCGATCTTGATCTCGAGGGACAGTACAGGAAACAGGGGACCCCGTCAATGGGAGGGATAATAATCATCGCCTCGATCATCATTCCGTCACTGCTTTTCGCCAGGCTCGATAACGTATATATCATCCTGATGCTCATCACAACCGTCTGGCTGGGATTCATAGGATTCATGGATGACTATATCAAGGTCTTCAAAAAGAACAAGGAAGGACTCGCAGGCCGCTTCAAGATCATTGGACAGATATCACTGGGGCTGATCGTTGCCCTTACCCTGTACATCAGTAAGGATGCCGTCATCAGGGTAGACGTCGTTGCACCCCGTAACATCACGGCACCCATGTATGATGTGTCTCACATGGAACAGGAGAATGTATTTCCTCAGACGACAGCAGTCAACATCAAATCGACCAAGACCACCATACCGTTTGTAAAGGATAATGAGTTCGACTATTCATGGCTTGTACCCTTTGCAAAAGGTGAGACGAAGCAGATGCTGGGGTGGCTTGTCTTCGTGGTGGTGGTGATATTCATTGTGGTGTCTGTATCAAACGGGGTAAATCTGACTGACGGTCTTGACGGGCTGGCGACAGGGACCTCCGCGGTGTCGGGGGTAACGCTGGGGGTGCTGGCCTATGTTTCAGGTAACATCATCTATGCCGACTATCTGAATATAATGTACATACCCAACATAGGCGAGCTGGTGATCTTTGTCAGCGCCTTCGCAGGTGCCACGATAGGGTTCCTGTGGTACAACTCATACCCGGCGCAGGTCTTCATGGGCGATACCGGCAGCCTGACCCTCGGAGGGATTATCGCCGTTCTTGCAATCATCACCAGGAAGGAGCTGCTGATACCCATCCTCTGCGGGATCTTCCTCGTAGAGAACCTGTCTGTGGTGATGCAGGTCAGCTGGTTCAAGAGGACGAAGAGACTGTACGGCGAGGGAAGGCGCATATTCCTGATGGCGCCGCTGCATCATCATTATCAGAAGAAAGGATATCCTGAACCAAAGATAGTTACACGATTCTGGATCGTCGCCATAATACTGGCGGTGTTCAGCGTTGTAACGCTCAAGATGAGATAGAGAATGAAGAAGAGGATAGTTATACTCGGAGCAGCAGAGAGCGGAGCAGGTGCAGCAGTGCTGGCACAGAAGCATGGTTTTGACGTCTTCGTCTCCGACAGCGGGACGATAAAGGACAAGTACCGTGAGATGCTCACTTCACGCAATATACCTTTTGAGGAAGGGAAGCATACGCTCGATCTGATATTGAACGCCGACGAGGTGATCAAGAGTCCGGTGATACCGGAGAAGAATCCGATGATAGTTGCACTGCATGAAAGGAATATCCCTGTGATCTCGGAGATCGAGTTTGCCGGGCGCTTTACATCGGGATACAAGATTTGCGTCACCGGCAGTAACGGCAAGACCACCACCACCAATCTCATCTTCCACATGATGAAGAAGGCCGGGCTTAATGTGGCGATGACCGGCAATGTGGGCAGCAGCTTTGCTCTGGCCGTGGCTGAGGGGGGATATGACTATTATGTCATCGAGCTGAGCAGCTTCCAGCTTGACGGGATGTATGACTTCAGGGCCGAGATGGCCATACTGATGAACATCACCCCTGACCATCTCGACAGGTACAACTACGAGATGCAGAACTATGTAGACTCCAAGATGCGCGTCATCCGCAACCAGAACTCAGATGACGTATTTATATGGTGTGCCGATGATCCGGTGACACTCAGGGAGGTGGAGAAGCGGACCATCAGTTCCAGGTCACTTCCCTTCTCTATTGACCGTTGCGAAGGCATGGCCGCCTGCGTTGAAAATGACAACATTATTCTTGACATAACCCAAAAATCCAGCCTTATGACCATCCACGACCTGGCACTGAAAGGACGCCACAACACTTACAACTCGATGGCTGCCGCCATCGCGGGAAAGGTTCTGAACATCCGCAAGGAGACTATACGGGAGAGTCTGACCGACTTCCAGGGGGTAGAGCACAGGCTTGAGTCTGTCATAATGGTGGCGGGAATAAACTTCATAAATGACTCAAAAGCGACGAACGTCAATTCGACATGGTATGCTCTCGAGTGCATGAAGTCGGAAGTGATCTGGATCGCCGGAGGGATTGACAAGGGGAATGACTATTCGGAGCTCAGCGCGGTGGTGAAGGAGAAGGTCAAGGCCATCGTATGTCTCGGAAAAGATAACCATAAGATCATCGAGGCCTTTGGCGGGATGGTTCCCACGATAGTGGAGACGACGTCGATGGAGGAGGCGGTCAGATCGGCCTATTACCTTGCTCACAAGGGCGACACTGTGCTCCTCTCCCCGGCATGTGCAAGTTTTGATCTCTTTAACAACTACGAAGACCGCGGCCGGCAGTTCAAGCTGGCTGTAAGAAACTTATAGGTTATGGCAGGTGTGACGATAAGACGGTTTTTCAAGGGAGACAGGTACATGTGGGGTCTGATAGCCCTCTTTATGCTTGTTTCGTTGCTGTCAGTCTACAGCTCCTCCGTCGGGGTTGCATATTCGTCACATCATGGTAACACTTTCTATTTCCTGCGGACACAGTTCATCATGCTGATTCTGGGGCTGATCATCATCGTTGTCACTCACTGGATACCTTATATTAAATATATGCAGTTTGCCACCATCGGGCTGGTAGTGGCGGTGATACTGCTTGGAGTGACGCTGGTGGCCGGGGTAAGCATCAACGAGGCAAGCCGGTGGCTTGAGATACCGATCATTGGTCTGAGGATACAGACCTCTGACCTGGCAAAGGTGGCACTGGTGATCTATCTTGCAAGGGGACTGACGGTCTATCAGCATGATCTTGACAACTTCAGGCTTGTGACCATAAGGCTGGTTGCACCGATAGCTCTTGTATGTCTTCTCATCATGTCAGAGAACCTTTCGACGGCCCTGATGATCTTCATGATAAGCATGATCATCCTCTTCATCGGCAGGGTGCCGTTCAAATTCCTGATGGCATATGCCGGCATGGGGCTGGTTGCCGTGTTGCTATTTGCCACGCTGCTCATGGTCCTTAAGAAGGATGACAACAGGGTTCAGGTGTGGAAGAACCGTATCGAGACATATTTCAGCGGGGAGGGAACCTCTGATGCTGACTACCAGGCGAACCAGGCCAAGATAGCCATCTCAACCGGAAAACTCTTTGGCAAGCTGCCAGGAGGGAGCACGCAGCGCAACCTGCTGCCGCAGTCTAACTCCGACTTCATCTTCGCCATCATAGTCGAGGAGTACGGGCTCTTCGGCGCCATCATAGTCATACTCAGTTACCTGGCACTGATGTTCCGGGGGATACAGATAGCGAGGAAGTGCGACTACGCCTTCCCTGCGATCATGGTGCTGGGGCTGACGGTCATGATCGTCTTCCAGGCCTTTCTCAACATGCTGGTTGCCGTCGGCCTCTTCCCCGTGACGGGGCAGACGCTGCCGATGATCAGCTGGGGGCGTACCTCGGTGATGGTCATCAGCTTCTCACTGGGAGCCATACTCAGCGTATCACGGGTCATGAATGCACGTGAGGCGCGCGAACAGCTCTCTGACATTGAACAGACTGACACAAGAGTTGCATGAGCGGGGCAGGAAGAAATATAAAGATTATCATCAGCGGAGGGGGCACCGGCGGACACCTCTTCCCGGCCATTGCCATTGCCAATGCCCTGAAGCGGATTGAGCCCGGGGCTGAGATACTTTTTGTGGGCGCCACCGGCCGGATGGAGATGCAGAAGGTGCCTGAGGCAGGGTATGCGATAGAAGGACTGGAGATAGCCGGTTTTGTAAGAAGCATCAGCCTGAAGAACGTGACCGTATTAGGCAAGCTGTTCAGGAGCATGCTCAAAGCAAAGAAGATAATAAGACGGTTCAATCCTGATGTTGTTGTCGGTGTGGGAGGCTATGCCTCGGGTCCGGTGCTGAAGCAGGCGCAGAGGATGGGCATACCGACGCTGATACAGGAGCAGAACAGCTATGCCGGGGTGACGAACAAGCTTCTTGCCCGCAAGGCAGAAAGGATTTGCGTTGCCTATGAGGGGATGGAGAAATACTTCCCGGAAGATAAGATAATGCTTACCGGCAATCCGGTGAGACAGGCATATGATAACCTGGCAGCACTGAGGAATGAGGCGTTGGAGCACTTCAGTCTTGACGCGGGCAAACAGGTCATACTTGTTCTGGGCGGGTCGCTCGGCGCCGGCACGATCAACAACAGTGTAGGCGGCGGCATAGGCCTTGTTGCGGATGAGGGGGTACAGTTGCTATGGCAGACCGGCAGTCATTATTATGACCGCATGCGCGAACTGACCGAAGCGGCACGCACAGACTGCATCAGGGTCGCTGGCTTCATCAATCGCATGGACCTGGCCTATGCCGCCGCCGACATCATCATCTCACGTGCCGGCGCCGGAACAATCTCCGAGCTTGCCCTGGTGGGCAAACCCGTGATCCTTGTCCCGTCACCCAACGTGGCGGAGGATCACCAGACACACAACGCCATGGCGCTGGTGAACAAGGTCGCCGCCCTGCTCGTGACCGATGCCGAGGCCCCTTCAACGCTTATGGAAACAGCACTGGCACTGGTTAAGGACATGTCAAAACGGACTATCCTTTCTGAAAACATAAAGAGACTGGCAATACGCAATGCCGATGAAGTCATTGCACGTGAAGTACTGAAACTGGTAAAGAGATGAAGGGGCTGACGAACATAGAAGGGATTTATTTCCTTGGCATAGGAGGGATAGGCATGAGTGCCCTGGCACGCTATTTCCTTGCCGGGGGATTCTGTGTCTGCGGCTATGACCGCACCAGAAGCCATCTCACTGATGAGCTTGAGCAGGAGGGGTGCAGGATAACATATGAGGATGACATCGCCTCGCTGCCTCCCCTCTTCGATGAGCCGTCCGCCCGCGACAGGGTGTTGGTGGTCTTTACCCCTGCCATACCAAAAGAGAGCATCCTTCTTAACTTCTTTAGAGACAGGGGATATACCCTGTACAAGAGGTCCGAGATACTGGGATTCATCTCCGAAGAGACCGATGCCATTGCCGTTGCCGGCACCCACGGTAAAACGACCGTCAGCACAATGACAGCCCACCTGCTGACAGTGTCACATATAGGATGTTCGGCGTTCCTGGGAGGCATATCCAGAAACTATAATACGAACCTGCTGCTCTCGCAGAGCAGGTATGCTGTCATGGAGGCTGATGAGTTCGACAGGTCGTTCCTGCGTCTCTCGCCGCTGATAGCCGTCATCACCGCCATCGACCCCGACCATCTTGATATTTACGGTAATGCCGAGACCATGGTCGAGGCCTACAGTCAATTCTGCCACCGCGTGAGAAAAGGCGGAACCATCATCATGCATGAGGCTGTATTGCCGGCCCTCTCCGCTCCTGAAGGGGTGACGGTTTACAGTTACGGAACAGGAGATAAAGCATCTTTCAGGATTTCAGATATCGAGAAGGGTGACGGTTACTACAGGTTTGACATAATCACCCCGGGTGAACCGATCTCTAATGTCAGGCTGCTTCTTCCAGGCATGGTGAACATTCTGAATGCCACTGCTGCGGCCGCTGCGGCGTGGTGTGCCGGGGCCGAACCGCAGGCGATACGCAACGCCCTGCTTCACTACCAGGGTGTGCAGCGCAGGTTTGACGTCAGGTTCAGCAGTCCGCAGATAACATATATTGACGACTACGCTCATCACCCGCAGGAGATAAACGCACTTGTCAGCGCCGTGCGCGATTTCTACCCCGGAAGAAAGGTCACCGCTGTCTTCCAGCCTCACCTGTACAGCCGCACACGCGATTTTGCCGAAGGCTTTGCCGCAGCACTTGACAGGATAGATAATGTCATGCTGCTGACACTTTATCCGGCAAGAGAGAATCCCATACCGGGTGTGTCGTCGGGGATGATAGCCGGATTAATGAAAAACAAAAATGTGAAGGAAGTCACCAGAGACGAGTTGCTTCCTGCACTCGGAAATATCGAGGAAGGCCTTCTTCTTACAATTGGTGCCGGTGACATTGACCGGTTTGTGGAACCGATAACTGCAATGCTGAAGAGACGATACTCATGAGCCTGCTGATGAAAATACTGACTGCATGTATCGGAGTATTTATACTCTTCACCCCTCTGTACCTTGGGCACAAAAGCAGTGACTCGGTATGCACCGGGCTGGAGATAACAATTGCTGACTCGGCACGGCACCAGTTTGTCACTGAGGCTGATTTGATGAACCTCGTCAGGTCAACCGGGATAAGGGTCACCGGCATGAGAAGGAACGAAATACCCCTTTCTGACATCGAAGACAAGGTTAAGACATTCAAAGAGCTGAAGGTAGCAGAGGTATGGTTCTCGACCGACAGGAAACTGCACGTCTATACAGACCAGCGTGAGCCGGTCATGAGGGTGGTGGCATCGTACGGCGGCGATTTCTTCATCGACCGTGAAGGGGTGATAATGCGCCGCCATAACCTTTATACCCCTCACCTCCATATCGTTGAGGTTGATATGCTGTTCAATCCCGGGCAGATGACTGGGATGAACATATACGAGTCAGAAAAGACAGAAAATCTTGTCCGTGCCTTTGAACTGGTGAATTTCATAAAAAGCGACAGCTTCTGGGACTCAATGATTGACCATATCAGCATGTCACGCAGTGGCAGGGTGACGATGGTACCGCGGGTGGGGAATCACATTATTGAACTCGGGAAGGCGGAGAATTACGAGGAGAAGTTCAATAACCTTCTGGTCTTCTATCGTGAGGCGATGCCGAAGGCGGGATGGGACAGGTACAAAAAAGTGAATATCGAATACAAAGGGCAGGTTGTCTGCCAGAGAAGATGAAAGTTGAACAACCATATAAATAAATTCTATGAGCAGTAAAGATCAGTTAGTAGCAGCCATTGACATCGGCACGACGAAGATCGTTGCCATTGTCGGGCGCAGTGACGGAAACGGGGGCATCGAGATCCTCGGACTGAGCAACACACCATCAACAGGCGTGAAGCGTGGTGTGGTGCTTAACATCGAAGAGACTGTCAGGGCCATCAGGACTACCGTTGATGACCTTGAGGCGAGGACCGGCATGGTTCTCACCGACGTCTTCGTAGGTATTGCCGGAAGGCACATCAAGAGCAAGATGGCGCGGGGGTACATCTCACGTGACTCTCATGACAGCGAGATCGACCACAGCGACATCCGCCGCCTCACGGCTGACATGTACAAATTGCCGATTGATGTCGGTGAGGAGATCATTCATGTCATCCCGCAGACATACATCGTCGACAATGAGTCGGGCATCAACAACCCTGTGGGCATGTGCGGCAAACGTCTCGAAGCGAACTTCCACATCGTAATCGGCCAGATAGCGTCAGCCCGTAACATAGAGCGATGCATCAACAAGGCAGACATGGAGCTGGTGAGCCTGGTGCTTGAGCCCCTTGCCTCATCGGAGGCTGTCCTGACTGACGAGGAGAGGGAGGCAGGTGTGGTTCTTGTCGACATAGGGGGCGGAACAACAGACGTTGCCATCTATTATGATAATGTGATCAGGCATACAGCCGTGATACCCTTTGGCGGCAACATGGTCACCGCCGATATCAGGGAGGGATGCTCAATCCTCCAGAAGCATGCTGAAGACCTGAAGATCAAGTTCGGTTACGCCATCGGTGACATCGCACCCGAGAACAAGGTAGTCTCCATCCCGGGTATCGCCGGGCGAGAACCAAAAGAGATATCGTTCAAGAACCTGGCATATATCATCCAGAGCCGTATGGAAGAGATACTCGATGCTGTCAACTTCGAGATACAGAACTCAGGCTTTGCCGAGAAGCTTACAGCAGGGGTGGTGATCACCGGCGGAGGGGCAATGCTCAAGAACCTGCCGCAGCTTGTCAAGTACAAGACCGCTATGGATGTCCGCCTGGGGCTGCCCAACGTTCATCTCACGGGAAAGGCCAGGGACGAGATAAACCAGCCCATGTACGCCACAAGCGTCGGTCTCATCATGAAGGGACTGGAGTTCCTGGAAGAGAGCGGGAAGACGCTTCGCTTCGGTGACAGGAAGAAGGAACCTGCAGCTCAGCAGCCTCAGATGAACAGGCATTTCAGAGAGGAGAAGGCTGAGGTCGTGGCAGAGGTTGTAGTACCGGAGCAGCATGAGGAGCCGGCTCCTGAGAGAGGCACCCTCAATATAGGCGAAAAGCTGAAGAACATATGGGGCAAGATAATTGAGGCGACAGATGAACGTCTCGATGACAACCCCGTCAAATAACCTAAAACGGAACGTATATGTCAGAAGATCTGATGAATTTTGACCTGCCGGTGGAGCGGTCATCGATAATAAAGGTGCTGGGCATCGGCGGAGGCGGCAGCAATGCTGTCAACCATATGTTCCGCCGGGGGATCAGGGATGTGAATTTCATCGTCTGCAACACTGACCAGCAGGCTCTTACGAAAAGCCCCGTCCCTGTCAAGGTACAGATAGGCGAGACCACTACCGAAGGCCTTGGGGCCGGCAGCCAGCCTGAGAGAGGCCGGGCGTCAGCCATAGAGAACCTTGATAACGTGATGGAGGCATTGTCAGGCAACACAAAGATGGTATTCATTACCGCAGGGATGGGAGGCGGCACCGGGACCGGCGCAGCTCCCGTGATTGCAAAAGCCTGCAGGGATGCCGGTTATCTGACCGTCGCCGTGGTCACCATACCTTTCCGTTCAGAGCTTAATCATCGTATTAAGCTGGCTATCAGTGGCATCAATGAACTGAAAGATAAGGTCGACTCATTGATTGTAATCAACAACGAACGCCTCAGGGAGATCTACGGTGACGAGGGGGTCTCAGCAGCCTTCGCCAGGGCTGACGATGTACTCGCCAATGCAGTGAGGGGGATAGCGGAGATAATCACCTGCACCGGGTATATCAACGTCGACTTTGCCGATGTTGACACCGTGATGAGGAACTCCGGCGTGGCGCTCATGGGTATTGGCACGGCCTCGGGCGAAGACCGTTCAACGCATGCCATACAGGCTGCGCTCACCTCACCTCTCCTCAGTTCAAACGACATCACCGGTGCACGCAGTATACTGCTCAACATTAAGTCGGGCACGGGTGAGAACGAGATAACGATGGATGAGCTGGGTGAGCTCACCGACTTCGTTTATGAGGCCGTCTCCGATGATGCACTCATCATCAGGGGGCTGTCGACTGACGAGTCACTGGGCGAGGCCATCAGCGTCACCGTGGTGGCCACAGGCTTTGAGGCCAGCACTGACCTTGACGGTTACAGGCCTGAGAAGAGGAGAGAGGTGGTCAGTCTGAATGCTCCGCAGCAGCCCTCTCTAACAGAGGGTACGGAGGAGGCTGACTCGCACTACATAGTGCGTTCCTCCCGCCCCGTTCACCGCGGCTCCCCCCCGCCCGCCGAGATCAACCAGGGTACCATTGACTTCGACATTGAGGGTGACATAAGCATTAATCCCGCTCCTGCCCGCCCCGCCCCTCCACCCTCAGACAAGAACGAGGGGACGCTCCGCAAACTCAAGCACATGCAGAACGTGATCAAGAACGAAGGGCTCTCGACACAGTCGATGAGTGACAACATCGAGGATTTTGAGGAGGTGCCGGCCTATGTGCGGAAGAAGATAGCCCTTCATACCGCAAACAAAGCCGCAGGCAGCAAAGTGTCAAAATTCACGCTGAGCCTCGACGAGGATAACCAGCCTGTCATCAGGGAAAATAATGCCTACCTGAATGACAATGTAGACTGATTTCTTTTTTTAGTCATTATATGGTTGTTGTTCACCGGTCCGGTTGCCATCTGGCAGCCGGACCATTTTTTACCCCTCTCCGTCACTTTCCCCGGGGCAGATGTCACTTTTTGAGTAAATTTGTGCCTTATGCGCCTCCTCTTTGCACATATGGCTCTGATGTTAATCCCTGTCACTCTCATGGCGCAGGAGGAAGACACCACTGCCACCAGGACAACACGGCAGTGGACACTCTCTTCCGATTTCACGACGGAGATTGCTATTCCGCTTGACACTGCCTTCTCTCTCAGCAACCGCTATCGCATCACCGATAAATATTCACCGTTCAATGCCTACCCTGGCAATTACGGCCAGCCACTATACCAGATCAACTTCTTCGACCGTGACTCGAAGCCTGACAGGTTCCTCTTTTCTTATTACCTCCCGTTCATGTACACCCCGTCACGCACCCGCTTCATAAACACGCAGGTGCCTTTCACCGAGATAGCATGGACCAACGGAGGAGCCCGCCAGAAGTCCGAGCAGACATTCAGGGTGAGACATGCGCAGAACGTCAACCGGAGGCTGAACTTCGGACTGATATATGATATTGTCTCTGCCAGGGGGCAATATGACAAGCAGAAGGCGGTTGACAAGACCTTCCTGTTTCATACGTCGTATAACGGAGACCAGTATACATCATACTTCACAGCCGGGATCAACAATCATGAGACCGAGGAGAACGGGGGCATTGTGGGCGAGGAGTTTCTGAGCCAGTACGAGCCGGAAGATGTGCCCGTCAAGCTTAACGAGGTGAACAATGCAGAAAGCCGTCTGAAGAACAGGCACCTGATGCTGGTGCAGCGATATTCTCCGGGCGGCAAGAGGGATACGGTGACGGGCGAGATGACCCGAACAGGGCCATTAAGCTTCTCATATATAGGATCATATGAGTGGACCAAGAGAAGATACTTTGACGATTATCCAGAGTCTGGGTTCTATGATACTGTTTTGATAAGCACTACATCCTCAGAGGACTCCCTGTCACAGGGGCTCCTTTCGAACACACTGAGGGTTGACGTGGCCGCCGGAAGTCAGGGCCGCTTCAGGATAGGAGCAGGGGCGGGAGTGAGAAGCGAACTGCGCAACTTCATGCAGGTTATGCCGGGCGACACCCTCACAAGGCCTGACACCGTCACCAGCAAGCAGAGTTCACTGGTTCTTACCGGCAAGGTATTCAATAATATAGGTGACAAGTTCGGGTGGATGGCTACCGGCGATCTGTGGTTCCAGGGGTACAGGGCAGGTGATTTCACCGTTGACGGGCGCATTTTCAAGGATTTCAAGGTCAGCAAGGGAACAATAACCTGGGATGCAACCGGCAACGTGGCCAGCATCACCCCCTCATTCTGGTACAACCGATGGGGATCGAACAACTTCTCATGGCAGAATGATTTCGGAAGGGAGTTTCGGGTGACCCTGGGCTCATCAATCGTTTGGCCTGAACGGAGGACAGGCATCAGGTTCAACTACGCCATAATTGACAACTTTTTATTTATGGGGACTGACACCATGCCTGCCCAGCATGAGGGCGGACTGTCAGTAGCATCACTTACTCTCTCGAAGGAGTTTGTCTTCTGGAAGATCCACTGGGATAACACCTTTCTCCTGCAGCAGAGCAGTAATAATGATATTCTGAGCCTCCCGCTCGCAACCGGACGGACAGCACTCTTCTTCGAACATCTCTTCCGGTTCAGTTCAACAGGAGGGGAGCTGAATGTACAGCTCGGGGCAGAAGCCATGGCACATACGCTTTATAATGCGATGCAGTATGTCCCTGCCACCGGCAGATATTTCAACCAGACTGCAGCCGAAACAGGAAATTATCCCTTTGTTAATATCTTCCTCAATTTTAAATTGAAACGTACCAGAGTTTTTCTTATGTTTGATCATGTGAACTCCGGATCGACCGGGTATGATTACTCTCTAATACCAGGTTACCCTCTGAATGTCAGGATGTTCCGGTACGGGATCACCTGGACGTTCTACGATTAAAATAAATGACTACCTTTGCGGGCTCAACAATTCAGGAATAGGATTGTTACATTGTCGGACTAATTTGTTTTATTTTGAGGAGATTTATTACATTTTTGTTTATTGTATTTATATCGGTAATCTCTTGTGATCAGGAGATTGGCAGGACGAAATCTGATGTTCTGCCGAACCGTGATCTTGATGCAATCCTCGCGGAGGGCAGGATAAGGGTAGTTACCAATATCAACCATACCAGTTACTTCATCTACAGGGGGGAGCCAATGGGTTTCCACTTTGAACTGCTTAAGAAGTTTGCTGACCACCTTGAACTCGAACTTGAGATCATTGCCCGCAATGATATCGATGAGGCTCTGCAGTTGCTTGACAGGGGCGAAGCTGATCTTGTTGCCATAGGTCTGTCAGTCAGCGCTGACCGTAAAGAGCAGATGCGCTTTACAGAGCCTCTTATGCAGGCCAGCCAGGTGCTCGTCCAGCGAAAACCAAACGGATGGTCGAAGATGACAGCCGGCGAGATTGAAAGCCTGATGGTAAGAAACCAGCTTGACCTCGAAGGAAAGACGATATATGTGCAAAAAGGGTCTTCATTTGCCCAGAGGCTCTACAGCCTCGAGCGCGAGACCGGCACGGACATTAAAGTGATCGAGGTTCCCTTTGATGCTGAAGAGCTCGCACTCCAGGTGGCACGCGGTGAGATAGAATATACGGTCTGTGACGATTACATGGCCAACATCATAGGTTCGCTCAATAATGAGCTTGATCTTGCCACACCGGTGAGTTTCCCGCAGAATATTGCATGGACGGTGAGCCGCAAGGGGACCGACATGCTGCTCGAGGAACTTAACAGCTGGATAACAGGATTTAAGACCACACGTGAATTCGCCTATCTTGAGACAAAGTACTTCAAGGGTATCCGTCCGGTACGGGTGGCCACGTCAGAGTATTTTGCCACCCAAACCGGGAAAGTATCACCGTACGATGATATAATAAGGAATTACAGTGACTCGATAGGATGGGACTGGCGGCTGGTTGCTTCACTGATATACCAGGAGTCGGCGTTTAATCCTTCGGTGACATCATCGCGCGGAGCTTATGGCCTCATGCAGGTTATGCCTTCCACTGGCGAGCACTTCGGTCTTGATGTCACACATTCCGTTGAGAACAATGTCTACGCGGGAATACGTTTCATCAGGTATCTTAATGATATCTTCGACGAGAGAGTTCCTGATCCGGAGGAGAGGATTAAATTCATACTGGCATCATATAACGCAGGGCAGGGACATGTACTTGACGCCATGAAGCTTGCCGAGAAGAACGGGCTTAATCCTGCCAGGTGGGAGAACAATGTTGCCCTCTTCCTTGAACGCAAATCAGATCCGTCATATTACCGTGACCCTGTGGTCAGCCATGGCCTCCTTCGTCAGGGCGTGGCGGTGAACAGGTATGTCGATGACATACTCAGGCGGTACGAGCACTATAAAAACATCAAATAATGTAACGACGCCCAACCTGGGCGTCGTCTATGTACAGCGCATGGGTAGCGACGCCCAGGTTGGGTGTCGCTACTTGTGCACCCTTCTGATGAACTCTTCCACCTCCGGAACACCCCCCTGGTAAACCAGGTACCCGTTGTACGGCTCCCGTTCCGTGATCTCGCCGTTTACCGGCTTCAGCATTATCTTCTTGACCTCTTCAAGGTCGTCTGTCTGTCCCAGCGCCCAGCCCAGCTTGACCCACGCCACCTCGGGCAGCATGTTGCCAAGGGGTATGACCCCTTTGGCCATCATATCGCGGCCGGTCTCATAGACGAACATGTGTACATAGCCCCAGATCGTCTGCAGCGTCATATATACTGCCACATTCTCTTTCTGTGCCCTCTCCAGTGCCGGGTACAGTTCCCTGTTCACATGACCCAGTCCGGTACCGACAATGATGATTCCCTTATAACCCATGTCGATTAGTGAGTGCATCATCTCAACCTTCATGTGAGGGTAATAGTACATCATCGTCACGTTCTCGTTGAAATAGGGCATGATCGTCACGTTGCGGTCCTTGCGACGCGGATGATAATCGGGCTTCATAGGCTTCACCTCTCCCCGTTTTACTGTTGCAACGGGAATGTCGCCGATGGTTCTGAATGTCGACCTGTATGAGCTGTGCATCTTGCGCACCCTGGTGCCGCGGTGCAGGAAGCCGTATTCATCACTTGTGGGGCCGAACATACAGACAAGCACCTCCGCGATGTCGCCGTGTCCGGCCGCCGTGCTGGCGTGTATCAGGTTGAGGGCGGCGTCAGATGAGGGTCTGTCTGACGAACGCTGCGAGCCAACCAGTATGACAGGCACCGGTGGGTTCTGGACCATGAATGAGAGCGCTGCGGCGGTGTGATGGAGTGTGTCTGTGCCATGACCGATCATGATGCCGTCAACACCGTTGGCGATCTCTTCGCCGATGGCCCTGGCGAGGGTCATGTACTGGTCAGGACCCATATTTTCGCTGAAGACGGCAAAGAGCTTCTCAGTACGTATGTTGCAGACGTCTGCCAGCTCCGGCACTGCCCCGTAGAGCTCGCCCGGAGAGAATGCCGGTATCACTGCCCCTGTTCTGTAATCGAGACGCGATGCTATCGTGCCACCTGTTCCGAAGAGCTTGACATTGGGCTTGTCATCTGAATAGGGGAAATCTTTTTCCGGGATTTTGTAATTGGCTTTCTGATAGCCCGTCTCCTTCATCATCGTGACGGTGGTGATGTCAATGCCTATGTTGTAGCCGCTCTCTATCTTGATGACTATATGCAGGTCGTCATTATTCTCAGACCGGGGGAGGACAGTGCCCCTGAAGAGCCCGCGCGTAGTCTCTATCTCGGCCTGTCCCCACACACGCACGTTGAACTTTTTTAGCACCTTGAGCGCTTCGCCCTTATATCCCTGAAAGAAGTCTTCCGTCATCTTGTTTCTCCCGAAATTTCCAGAATATCTGATACCTCATTTTTGACCTTCGCCAGCCTTATCTTACCGATTGCCTTCATGTGCAGCTGACCCATTATCCAGTCTGCGGCACCTTTCCTGTTCCCGTTGTAACATATCGCCGCGAACTCTTTCTCAAGCTTCGGTATCTCACTTTTTATATCACTGAACGTTACTTCCGTGTAACCTGTCGTATTCAGGATGTTCATGAAGTCAGGCTCAGGGGAGGCGACCACGGCAGGCAGCATAAGGCGCGCCACGGGAGGCAGGAGTTCCCTTTCTTTAAGGAAGGCGAAGAGGTCATATAGAGTCTCATAGCTGAAGCCCTTTGCTACCTTACCTCTTCCTTCGAGGCTCCGGAAGCGGTGGCCGATGAGTATGCCAACCTCCCTGTGGTCAAAACCCAGCTCATCACCAATTCTCTCGATGATGCCGGTAAGGTTTTTGCCTAACAGGTAATGCCAGGTGTCTTCGGGGATACCCCACTCCTTCATCTGGCGGAATCGCAGTGCCACATCCTTTGGCAGGTTCATGCCAAGCCTGTCAAGCATCTCGGTGGTAACCGGGATGGGTTGCGAGTCTGTGTCGGGATACATTCGGTCACGGCCCGGCAGTACTCTCTCGAACATTGTTGTTCCGTCAGGGAAGGCCTTGCGTGTCTCGTCAGGGACACCCTCGAGGGCTATGCGCATCCGTTCGTCAACCGTCTCGAGGGCAGTGGGGATGTCTTCTGCCGGCCCCCAGAGTATTATCTGTGCGTCGTCGCTGGCAGCACTTAGCCAGATGGCCACCTCCGGAAAGAGGTTGTTGAAGTTCATCTGACCTGTCTCCTCGGAATGTATCATGTTCGGTTTCTCGATGCAGGCGATAACCTTCAGCCTGTCGCTTATCTCATCTGCAAAGAGACGTCCGGGCTGTGTGAAATGTGACAGTATGCCGCGGCATCCGGGCAGGTTGAGGGCCATGACCTTCTCGCCGCGGTCAAGGGCTGCCTTTACCGGCGACAGGTGGAGGTGGCTCTCTTTCTCAGTTATCTCCCTGTGATCTATTGTCCATTTTGAAGGATCAGGGATGATCTTCTTCAGCTTCTCCCTTATGGCGAGGAGTGCATATTGCCTGAATGCTTCATTGTGAGAGAGCTCAGGTATCCATTTGATATGGGCCACACCCTTTATCTCAGCCCTTTTTCCTCCCTCGCAGCTTACGTTCACGTCCTCGCGTGCGGCACCGATGCCTGTCCGTACCATGCCTGTGCTTCGGGTGAGGAAACGGATATATTCTGCAGCCTCCGCCAGCTCGTCAGGAGTGAGGCAGTCGGGGTATGTGACTGTCTCTATGAGAGGCATACCCAGCCGGTCAGTCTTATATACGCGCTTATGTCCGATGTCTGATATCTCTCGGCAGCTGTCCTCCTCAAGGCTCATCTGTATCAGGCGTACCTTTTTGTTTTTAAGCTGCAGTTCTCCCTCAACGCTGACAATGGCAGAGCGCTGAAATCCTGTCGGGATGCTTCCGTCGAGGTACTGCTTGCGGGTGATATGCACCTCTCCGACTATGTTCATTTTCGCCGCAAGGGCAATGCCAATGGCTATCTCAAGGGCTTCAGTGTCGATATGGAACGGAGGGGTGTCGTCAACCTCATAGGTGCAGGCAGTACGGTTGTTGAGACGGTATGTTATCTCCTTCCTGGTCCTGAACTCCATCAGGGCGGTGCCGTCATAGACACCCATCTCGCTGAGGGTGGGTCTCATGTGCCTTATCACCTCTGCGTCGTACTCCTCGTGCCCGTGATATATGCCGGCAGGGCAACGGCAGAAGAGCTTACTCCTGGTTTTAAGCTGCTGATGCACCTCAAGACCTGACTTGAAGCCTATCCGCTTATAATCATTAAGCGTGGCTTCTTTCCGTGTGACATAACCTATCTCCTCACGCGTCTTTTCAAAATTCTTCTTCGGATCAAACCTGGTCATTCAGTTCATCATTGATACTGCAAGTTAATCAGAAGGATTGAAACTTGGAGATGCAGATTATAAGAAAGTTAAGGCTGCTTTATCCATATAATAATTTCAATGCGGAAGGTTGAAGAATTATTCGCTAAAGTTTTAGATGATTGAAAAAATCAAGGAATATCACCTTAAAAAAGATAGCAGCAAAATTGCATTAAATGACCTTCGCTTTATTTTATTAAGCTTATAAGTGCAAGATAATCAATGATATATTATTGAAATAACTGCAAAACATGATAAATCTTTAAAATATTTTAGCAGAGGAAAAACAGGGATAATGCAGTTTAATCGTACCGGATAGCTTTGACGGGAGTGATTCTTGCAATCAGCTGGGATGGGATAAGCAGCATGATTATTATTGCTGCCATAGTTCCGGCGTTGAGAATGAGTATATGCAGGATGTCAATGTTGACGGGTACGCTTTTAAGGTAATATGATGACGGGTCGAGTGATATCATGCCTGTCTCCTGCTGGAGAAGGGCAAGTCCTATCCCGATCACGTTCCCCCAGAAAAGTCCCTTTACTGTCAGCCATGAAGCCTGATAGAGGAAGATGTTCCTTATCAGCTTGTTTTCAGCTCCCATGGCTTTAAGAATCCCTATCATATTGGTCTTTTCAAGGATCAGGATCAGGAGCCCGGAGATCATGTTGAATCCGGCCACGAGTATCATGAGGGTCAGGATGATGATGACGTTTGTGTCCTGGAAGTCGAGCCAGTCGAATATCTGCGGGTATCTGGAGCGTATGTTTGTCACCTTGAGCTGTTCCTCGTCATCAGCGACCCTGTAGCCGATGGCGTCGCGTATGGCGTCGGTCACCATATCCAGCTCCGTGAAGTCGTTGATGAATATTTCGAATCCGCTTACCTGGTTGCTCTCCCATCCGTTCAGTCGTCTTATATGTTCTATGTCGCAGAAGAGGTAGGTCTTGTCGAACTCCTCGAGGCTGGTCTCGTATATGCCTGTTATGGTGAATTTGCGCATACGGGGAGGGTCCTGCACGAAGAACATGGAGAATGAGTCTCCGAGCTTCAGTCCGAGCATGTCGGATATCTTCTTTGAGATGAGCACGTTGTCAGTCCTTGCCGTGTCGGTTACCGTCACCACCTCTCCTTCGACCAGGTTTGTGCTGAAGAAGCTCCAGTCGTAGTCGCTGCCGATCCCCTTGAGCACAACACCCTGCATGTTGTCGTCGGTCTTTATAATGCCAGCTTTTGTGGCGAACACCTGTACTGTTTTTACGCCGGGCTGGCTGCTTATCTTGCTGATGAGGGGTATGTCGGCGGTCACCGGCACCGTCTCGTACGATATGTTGGCGTCGAAGTTAACCACCTGGATATGAGCACCGAATCCGGCTACCTTATCGCGTATCTGCTGTTTGAATCCGGTGAGGATGGAGACCGCCATGATCATCACTGCCAGTCCGAGGGCTATGCCGATGATTGCGATGACGTTTATTGGTCGTGAGAAGGCTGCGCCGTGGCGGCGTTCCCTGATAAGGCGGCGGGCTATAAAGACTCCGGTAGACATCAGGGCAAAATTAAGAATTAAGAGTTAACTCTTAATTATAAAGTAAATACTTACCCCTTATTTTCCTGAATTCCTCAAGCCCTGTTTTCCATGACTCCCGTATCTGCCCGGCAGACATTCCCTGCATGATCTGCTCGCGGAGTGTACTGCTGCCGGCAAGGGTGTCAAAGTAGCCGTTGAAAAACTTATCCTTCTCCGGATAGGCATTATAGGCATCAATGATCCACTGCAAGTTCATCCCGGGACTAGGCACCAGCCCGTCCTGCATCGCATTGCGGAGGTCGATGCCGTAACACACCTCGCCGTTGTGCTTCGGGTTCGATGATCCGAACGAGGGCTGAGGCGTGAAACTGAATCCTGTATCAGGCATCTTCGGCGCCCCCATGACCTGGAAGGGAAACTCCGTACCCCTTCCGCATGACAGAACAGTACCTTCAGAAAAACATAACGAAGGATACAGGTATACTGAATTCATGTTGGGGAGGTTGGGTGATGGCATTACCGGAAGCTCATACATTGTCTCATGCGTATAGTTATCGCATTTTATCACTGTCACCTCACACTGAATGCCGCCTGCCAGCCAACCCTCTCCATTGACCATATTTGCATATTCGCCCAGTGTCATCCCGTGTACCACAGGTATAGGATGGATACCTACAAAAGAGCTGAAGGAAGTGTCAAGTATGGGGCCGTCGACATAGAAGCCATTGGGGTTGGGCCGGTCCAGGATGATGAGTTTTATCCCGTTTTCGGCGCACGCCTCCATGACATAGCACATGGTGGTCAGGTAGGTATAAAAACGTGTCCCCACATCCTGGATATCGAAGATTACAACATCAATCCCCTCAAGGTCTTCCGGAGCAGGTTTCTTCTTGTCTCCGTAGAGGCTTAACACATTGATGCCCGTGACGGGGTCAGCACCTGAGGCTATCACCGCGCCGGCATCGGCCAGATCCCTGAAGCCATGCTCCGGGGCGAAGATCACCTTGATATTTACATCCATAGTGAGGAGTGTGTCGACAAGGTGCGTTTTTCCCAGGACGGAGGTATGGTTTCCAACCAGGGCAACTGTTTTTCCTTCGATGAGGGGCAGGTAAACCTCCATCCGTTCAGCTCCAACCTTCAGGTTGCCGCTGCTCTTTTCTGTTGAGCACTGCATAGAGGTCAGTGCGATAACGATTGTCAGGACGGTCAGGATTTTCATTGTTTCTGCTTGATTGTTTGATGTAAATATAGAAAACACGGGGGTAACATCAAAGGGATTATGGCTCAGTTGATTTCTTGAACAAGGGTTGCATCAGGGGCGGATAATTACTAACTTTAATGGTCGTCTCGCTCATGTTTAATTTCTCATAATTTGAATTTAATAAACACTAATCATGTGGTAGTTTCTTAAATCTCAAGGATCATGGCAAACAGTTATACTCAGATACACATGCATATTGTGTTTATCGTACAGGACAGGGATTGTGTAATAAGAAAAAGCTGGAAAGAGAGGTTGTATAAGTATATAACGGGCATCGTTCAGGGCAATAATCATAAATTACTGGCCATCAACGGCATGCCTGACCATATACACATCCTGGTCGGAATGAGGCCTTCGCAGTCAGTATCGGATCTTGTGCAGGATATTAAAGCCGGCTCCTCTAAATGGATTAACCAGGAAAGGCTGGTGGCGGGTCGTTTTTCATGGCAGGAGGGCTATGGAGCCTTCTCATACTGCAGGGGGCACCTGGAGACGGTCATCAGGTATATTATGAACCAGGAGGAGCATCACAGGAAGAAGACATTTATTGAGGAATATACTGCTCTGTTGAGGGACTATGACGTATATTATGATGACAGGTATCTGTTCCATTCGGTTGATTATGATCCTGAAGACAGGTGAATTGTGTCGTCCCTACGGGACTTCATAAGTTGGGGGGGCAGTCCGCTGTTACCAACCCTTCTTCCCTGACGGGAAGAGTCGCGTGCCTTCGGCACCCGGCTTAAGGTGCCTAAGCGATGTGTCGTCCCTACGGGACTTCATAAGTTGGGGGGGCAGTCCGCTGTTACCAATCCTTCTTCCCTAACGGGAAGAGTCAGGTGCCTTCGGCACTTGGTTTAAGGTGCCTAAGCGATGTGTCGTCCCTACGGGACTGCATAAGTTGGGGGGGCAGTCCGCTGTTACCAACCCTTCTTCCCTGACGGGAAGAGTCGCGTGCCTTCGGCACCCGGCTTAAGGTGCCTAAGCGATGTGTCGTCCCTACGGGACTTCATAAGTTGGGGGGGCCGCTGTTACCAACCCTTCTTCCCTGACGGGAAGAGTCATGTGCCAGAGGCACATGAGGTTGGTAACCTCGTGCCGGAAAACTATCCTCCCTGTGCCGTAGGTACAGTACCCTGGCAAAGCACCTGATAAAATTCTTAATTCCTACCCAATCCGTCCCGGATACACCTTCAGCGCCTCGGCCAGCGTTTCCATGGCCTTGCGGAGGTCGTCTATCTTAAGGACGTAGGCTAACCTGGCCTCGTTCTTGCCGGCACCCGGAGTGAAATAAAATCCTGTGGCAGGAGCAATCATGACCGTCTGGTTGTTATGGCTGAAATCCTGCAGCAGCCATTGTGCAAACTTATCCGAGTCATCAATGGGAAGCTTAACCACGCTGTAGAATGCACCTTTAGGCCTGGGGCAATAGACACCCGGCATGCTGTTGAGGGCGTCAACCATGAAGTCACGGCGGGCGATATACTCGTTATACACCTCCTCGAAATACTCCTTCGGGGTCTCAAGCGCCGCCTCAGCCACTATCTGTCCCAGCTCCGGAGGGCACAGGCGTGCCTGTCCGAACTTCAGTACTGCTGACAGTACATCCTTATTGTGCGTTATGAGTGCCCCTATGCGTACGCCGCACATGCTGTAACGCTTCGAGACAGAGTCGAGCATGACCACGTTCTGCTCTATGCCTTCAAGATTCATTGCCGAGAAATGGTCGGCGCCGTAGCAGAACTCCCTGTAAACCTCATCTGAGAAGAGGAAGAGATCATGTTTTCTGACGATGTCACGAAGCTGATTCAATTCCTCGCGTGAGTAGAGTGAGCCGGTAGGGTTGTTGGGGTTGCATATGAGTATGGCCCTCGTCTTTGAAGTGATCTTCTGCTCTATCTCACTGATGGGTGGCAGGGCGAAGTCATTCTCAATATGAGATCTGACCGGGACAATGGTTACTCCGGCCTCGATGGCGAAGCCGTTATAGTTTGCGTAGAACGGTTCAAACGTTATCACCTCCTCACCCGGATTGAGGCATGACATGAATGCAAACAGAACTGCCTCCGAACCGCCGGTGGTAACTATTATCTCTGTATGGTCTATCGCTATGCCTATCTTCCCGTAACTCTGTGCCAGCTTGCGGCGGTAGGACTCGTTGCCTGCCGAATGGGTGTATTCAATGACCTTCAGATCCATCTTCTTCAGTGCATCAAGTGATGCCACGGGAGTATGGATGTCAGGCTGGCCGATGTTGAGATGGTATACTTTTCTTCCCTGACGTTTTGCCTCTTCAGCATAGGGAACGAGCTTGCGTATCGGCGAAGCCGGCATTACCCTGGCTTTTTCGGAGATCCTTGGCATGGCTTTTTTCTTTTAATTATGAGATATAATCAGGGCGCAAATGTATTCAAATCCATATAATTGAAATATGATTTTAAGCATAAGACCTCCTCTTTTTCCTATATGGGAACAAAATGCTAATTTTGTGACCTTGCTATTATTGGCAAACAATAAAATTCGAAAACAACAATCGACAATCCTCTCGCCACGGCTTCGGAGGACACAGTCGCAAATCGCACATCGCAAATCACATATTAATGACTGAGATACCCTCAAAATATGAACCCCTGAAAGCTGAGAGCAGATGGTACAGTTACTGGATGGAGAAAGGTTTTTTTCACAGTGTCCCTGACGGGAGGGAGCCTTATACTATAGTCATACCTCCTCCGAATGTGACAGGCGTGCTTCACATGGGGCACATGCTCAACAACACCACTCAGGATGTGCTCATAAGGAGGGCCCGCATGCAGGGTTACAACACATGCTGGGTGCCCGGCACCGACCATGCCAGCATTGCCACTGAGGCCAAGGTGGTCGCCAAGCTGAGAAGTGAGGGTATCGAGAAGAGGGACCTCTCAAGGGAGGCTTTCCTTGAACATGCATGGGAGTGGACTCACAAACACGGCGGGATCATCCTCGAGCAGCTCAAGAGGCTGGGAGCGTCATGCGACTGGGAGCGCACTCTCTTTACCATGGATGACGAGCGTTACAGCTCGGTGATAAAAGTGTTTATCGACCTTTATAATAAAGGTCTGATATACAGAGGCGTGAGGATGGTTAACTGGGATCCGCAGGCACGCACAGCAGTCTCGGACGAGGAGGTTATATACACCGAGGAGAAGTCAAAGCTCTATTATGTCAGGTATAAGATAGTCGGGGAGGAGGGGTATGTCATGGTTGCCACCACCAGGCCCGAGACAATACTTGGTGACACGGCAGTCTGCGCCAATCCTTCAGACGAGAGATATGCTGCCATGAAGGGTAAGCATGTGATCGTCCCCATGACTGGCAGGGAGGTGCCATTCATCTTTGATGAGTATGTTGACCCTGCCTTTGGCACCGGTTGTCTCAAGATCACCCCGGCCCATGACATAAACGACTATGAGATAGGCCTCAGGCATAACCTGGCAAGCATTGACGTCTTCAATGATGACGGGACTATGAGTGAGAGAGCCGGGCTGTTCATCGGCGTTGACCGCTTTAAGGCGAAAGAGATGGCTGAGGAAGAGCTTCGCAGGCTGGGGGCGCTGGTGAAGGTCGAGGAATATATTAACAAGATCGGGAGGTCTGAGAGGACACATTCGGTTATCGAGCCGAAGCTCTCCCTGCAGTGGTTTCTGAGCATGAAGGAGATGGCCAAACCGGCCCTCGATGCGATACTTGATGATACCATTACAATTGTCCCTGCCAAGTACAAAAACGTCTACCGCCACTGGATGGAGAACGTACGCGACTGGTGCATAAGCAGGCAGCTGTGGTGGGGTCACCGCATACCGGCCTATTACTATGGCAACGGCGAGTTCGTTGTTGCTGCCGGCGCTGAAGAAGCGCTTGAGAAGGCAAGGTTAGCCAGCGGCAACAAAAACCTTTCCATGAATGACCTGAGGCAGGATGATGATGTGCTTGACACATGGTTCTCATCATGGCTCTGGCCGATAACAGCCTTTGACGGCATCAACAGGCCTGATAACCCTGACATAAACTATTACTACCCCACACGTGTCCTTGTCACTGCCCCGGAGATACTCTTCTTCTGGGTGGCCAGGATGATCATGGCGGGGTATGAGTACAGGGGAAAAGAGCCTTTCAGCGATGTCTATCTCCACGGCCTTGTCCGTGACAGGCAGCGGCGCAAGATGTCAAAGTCGCTCGGCAACTCGCCCGATCCCATCAGCCTCATTGAGCAGTACGGCGCTGACGGTGTCAGGGTGGGAATGCTGCTATGTGCACCCGCCGGCAATGACCTGCTTTTTGAAGACACCCTACCGGAGCAAGGACGAAACTTTGCGAACAAGATATGGAATGCCTTCCGGCTCATCATCAGCTTCAATACCGATGACGGCATAGAACAGCCTGTCGCATCAGAGGCTGCCGTCAGATGGATGGATGGCGTTATTGACAGGACCCTCGCAGAGATAGATGACAGCTTCGCCCGATACCGCATCTCCGATGCACTTATGCAGGCATACAAGCTCTTCTGGGATGATTTTTCAGGAATGTATCTCGAGATAGTAAAACCCGAATACGGCAAGGCTATCGATGGCCGTACGCACCGCGAGACTCTTCGCATCCTTGAAACGCTGATGAAGATATTGCATCCTTTCATGCCCTTCATCACCGAGGAGATATGGCAGAGCATGGGCGAGAGACCTGAAGGGAGCAGCATTATGAATGAAAAGATGCCGGCGGCAGGGCCGTATGATCCCGCTATGCTTGAGCGGTTCGACACTGTCAGGGAAATAATCAGCGCAGTAAGAACTGTAAGGAAGGAGAAGAATCTCCCGCTCAGGGAAAAGCTTGTTCTGTGCGCTCTCGCAGGCTCAACGGGCAATGAGTTTGACTCTGTAATGATCCGTATGTGCAACCTCTCTGAGATACGGATTGTTGAAGGTAAGATCCCCGGTGCCGTTTCGTTCAGGGTGCATACATCAGAATTCTTCATCCCTCTTGATGAAGCGATTGATCATGAAGAGGAGATAAAGAAGTTAAGAGAGGAGCTCACCTACACCGAAGGTTTTCTTGCTTCAGTGATGGCCAGGCTTGACAATGAAAAGTTTGTCTCCAATGCTCCTGAGAAGGTGATTGTACTCGAGAGGAAGAAAGAGGCAGATGCGCGCGCAAAGATAGCCACGCTGAAAGAGAGCCTCTCTCACTTTGAGAAGAAGTAACCTGTCAGGGCAACTGCTTGCGCACTATATAATTACCGTTGTCCCCGTTTTCGACATGCCAGCCTTCGCTCAGGATGAGATGCCATTCGTGCCCCGTTATGTGATTGCGTTCAATTTTCACCTCCCTGGCACTGAGGCGCAGTGTGTGCAGGTCATTGGTCAGCAGGGCTCCGCCTGCATCTACCGTCAGCTTTCCCCAGTTGTCTGATACGCGCAGACTCTCGTACAGGGTGCCAAGTGTATCAAGGAAGTTGATATCCTCAGGCTCAAAGCTGAAGTTAGGGCTCTCCATCGTGATAACCATAACAGGTCTTTCAATGAAGGTCGTGACTATCTTGCGTGTGCGCTCGTTGATCATGGCCTCGCGTTCACTCTCCTCGATACGGATGGCAGGGAGGTCATAGTTCAGTGCCAGCGAGCCGGCCACATCCCTGCAGAGCTCCGGCAGGATCACCCCGTATGCTGCCGAGGCAGCCTCCCCCAGGTCAAAATCCGGCGTCTGTATCTGTTTGAAATCAAAACCCTTGTCGTCAAGGAGGGTGGCATAAAGAGCCCCGTGCACAAATCCGTAGCCCGAGGCATAGGAGGTGTTGTTATAAATCCTGCCGAGGTATTCGAGCAGCTTTGCTTTGAGCTCCTCACTGTCTGACGTGCAGAGCTTCATATAGGTAAAGGTTGTCAGTCCTTCATAGTTTTCAAACTTATTCTCATCGGCTGCGGCATTTGGGAAGAGCTCACGTCTTGCGCCGCGGAATACCAGCGCGTCGCGGATAGCCTGGTTCCGTTCCTCACCTGATGATTCGATGGCTCCGGTGAGGGCCTTCCATTCAAGCTTCAGAAACAGCCTGGCATTCTTGTCGTTCATGTGCCGCGTGTTGAAGGTGGAAGGCTTAAGCCCATGCCTCTCCTGATACAGATGGAAGAGGCTGTGCACGGATCGTGCAGCAATGCGGTAGCTCTCCTCCGTTTCCGGCAGCGGAACCATTCCGTACCTCACTCCGCCGTACTCGACAACGTTATTGGTTATCAGCCTCTCCCTGGGCAGTTCACCTGTGTAGATGCCGTCACGGGGTCTGAGGAGCCCCTCTGCGTCAGGAACATTCGAATAGATCACCCGGCTCCTGTTGTCAATGAACATAAGCGGACCGTGCAGGTTTTCACCCCAGAGAGCTCCGTTGTCACTGTCACAGATTTTTTTGACGAGATCAAAATATTCGCCTGCCTTCTGTGCCGAGAACCATTCAAGCCCCGTCTCCCTGTTGCACGACGAAAGAAGAACAAGAGCGGTGATGATCATCCATTTTTTCATGAAGCCTGTTTAGAGCCTCAAAAATATAAAAAAATAGTACAAAAGGTCCGGAAGTTAATCGCGGAGCAGCCCAATTATGACAAAGGTTTTGCTTTTTACATTCCGAAATTTTTACTTTTGCCCATCATCAAACACGAGCATTAAATGAACAATGATATACTTATGAGCCGCAATGAGCTTGTTCAGTTTCTGAGAAAGCCTGCAGACGAGTTTACTTCCGATGACCTGATGAGGTTCATTGAAACGAAAGGGATCAGAATGGTAAACTTCAGGTACGCGGCTGAGGACGGCAAGCTCAAGTCACTCAACTTTGTGCCGTTCAGCCGGGAGCACCTTGCCTCTATTCTCACTGCCGGCGAGCGTGTTGACGGGTCAAGCCTCTTCTCATTCATCGAGGCCGGTTCGAGTGACCTATACGTGATGCCGCGTTACCGCTCCGCCTTTGTCAATCCCTTTACGCAGACACCAACACTTGAGATCCTGTGTTCATTTTATAACTCTGAAGGGAAGCCTCTCGAGAGCTCACCGGAGTATATACTCAGGAAAGCACTGAATCGGTTCAGGGAGAAAACGGGTTATAACATCAGGGCGTTGGGAGAGCTCGAATATTATGTCAGGTCTGACAGCGAGGAGCTCTATCCCCTCTTCGATCAGAAAGGTTATCACCAGTCAAAGCCATTTGCCAGGTTTGAAGACCTGCGTGTCGAGGCTCTTGAGCTGTGTGCCAGGGCAGGATGCAACATAAAATACGGTCATTCGGAAGTGGGCAGTTTCTCAAAGGACGGGGAAGACTTTGAACAGCATGAGATAGAGTTTCTTCATGTACCACTTGATCAGGCTGTTGAGCAGATACTCATTGCCAAATGGATCTTGCGAATGCTGGGGTATGAGTACGGGGTCGAGGTGAGCTTCGCCCCAAAGATCACTGTCGGCAAGGCAGGATCAGGGATGCATATCCATATGCTTCTCGAGAAGGATGGGCGCAACATCATGATTGAGAATGGACTGTTAAGTGACACTGCAAGGAAGATGATCGCCGGGCTGCTTGATCTCAGCAAGGGGCTGACAGCTTTCGGCAACACCATACCGACATCATACCTGAGGCTTGTGCCGCACCAGGAGGCCCCGACAAATATCTGCTGGGGTGACCGTAACCGTTCAGTGCTGGTGAGGGTGCCGCTGGGATGGCTCGGAGCCTCACATATGATCCACGATGCCAATCCGGCAGAGCCCTCAGGCAGTGCCGACCGTATCTCACGCCAGACTGTAGAGCTCCGTTCACCCGACGGCTCGGCGGATATATACCTTCTTATGGCAGGCATCGTTGTGGCGATACAGCACGGGCTGGAGATGCCCGGCGCTCTCGAGATGGCCGAGAGACTCTACGTTGACTATAACATATTCAAGGAGAAGGATAAAGCCGCAAAGAAGAAGCTTGAGTCTCTTCCGGCATCATGCTGGGATTCGGCAGAGGCACTGCTGGGTCTCAGGGAACATTTTGAGAAGGATAATATCTTTCCTGCGGGTGTGATTGACAATATCGCGAAAAGACTGAAGTCGTTCAATGACCAGAAGCTCAGCGAGGAGCTCTACGGCAACAACGAGGCTATTGCCAGGCTGGTGAAGCAGTTCCTGCACTGCGGTTAGTACATCAGGTCATGCAGTAGTTTCCATCTCGGAGGTTGCAGCTTTGATGCTTACGTTGAGCTCAAACCCTACAAGCAATGCTATAGAGTTCAGATAGAGCCAGATAAGAATAACTATCAGGGTCCCTATCGTGCCGTAAAGCTTGTTATACTGCCCGAAATCATTTACATAGGCTGAAAAACCCATTGAGGTCAGGATAAAGAGCGTCGTAGCCACTATTGATCCCGGTGATATGTATCTGAAGTCTTTTTTCTTTGCCGGAACGAGGTAATACAGAGTTGAGATGGCGAAGAAGAGCATTGCAATTATCAGTGCCCATTTGAATGTCATCACAATGTAAAAGACCAGGTTAAGGCGCAGCACTCCCAGCTCGACCAGCCTGTCAGTCACAGAGCGGCTTAAGATGATAAGAGCTCCGGAGAGGCTGAACATCAGCAGAATGATCACCAGCAGGAAGATGGCTATCTTCCTTTGCTGTATCCATGTACGACTCGTAAACCCGTGTGCTGAAACGACAAAGGCGTGCATCAGGGCATGGATGCCGTTGGTGGAAAAGATTATGGTGGCAAAGAGCATCAGTACCAGCAGTGTGCCGCTGCGGTTTGTGATGACGTCAACTATTGTGGCTTCCAGGAAAGAGTATGCATTTACCGGCATTATGTTCTCGAACAGCCTGACAAGCTCTGTCTGGAAGTTGGGTATTGGGATAAATGGTATCAGTGTAAAGAGAAATATTGATGCCGGAAGGAATGCCATGAGCAGGTTGAATGCTATCGATGATGCCCTTGTCACGAGCACGCCCCTGCCGAACAGACCCTTGATGATCAGTTTTGCCACAAGGTCGAGCGGTGCTCCGTCAAAGCCCGGCAGCTCTGCCTTCTTTATTGCTCTTGCTTTTGATATGACGAACTCCCTGGCGGTCATCCTGAGGTCAGAAAGCTTTCAGACTCATGTCAAGGCTCTTTATATGATGAGTCAGGGCTCCGATGGATATGAACCCGACGCCGCAGAGTGCATAATCTCTCACATTCCCGAGGGTAATACCGCCTGACGATTCGGTCTCACACCTGTCACCGATCATTTTTACCGCCTCAGCGGTCATCGGCACAGAAAAATTATCGAGCATGATACGGTCCACTCCGCCCGCTTCGAGTATTTCATTTACCTCCTTCAGGTTGCGCGATTCAACCTCAATCTTCAGGTTCAGCCCGGTCTTCCTGAGATACTCCCTGGTGCGTGCTATTGCCTCCGTAATGCCTCCTGCATAATCGGTGTGATTATCCTTCAGCATGATCATATCATACAGCCCCATGCGGTGATTTATTCCTCCGCCGATACGCACTGCCTCCTTTTCAAGAGCCCTCATGCCCGGGGTTGTCTTGCGTGTGTCGGTTATCCGTGCTTTTGTATCCTTAACCTTTTCAACATACTGTGCCGTTGACGTTGCAATGCCGCTCATCCGTTGCATGATGTTCAGCACAAGACGTTCCGCGCGCAGTATTGACTGCACTTTACCTTCCACGGTGAGTGCTATGTCTCCCGGCGAGACGGGCCTGCCGTCTTCGATAAGTATTTCTGTCTTCAGTGACGGGTCGGTAAGGCGGAATATTACGGGGGCTACCCTGATGCCTGCCATGATGCCCTTCTCCTTAATCAGCAGCCTGGCGCGTCCGGTGGCTGTGGCAGGTACAGAGGCCAGGGAACTGTGGTCACCATCACCGGTATCCTCCGCCAGGGCCCGGAGGATAAAGGCATTCAGCTCATTATCACTCATTTTCAGACTCAATCCGTATCTGATGGATCAGAGGGCTGCCGTCAACTTTTTTGAGAAGGAAGTATACACGGAACTTGCCCTTGTCAGTCTCCAGGTTGGCGATGGCGTACTGAGCATCGCCTTTTGCCCCCTGATGCCTTATGACAAACTCACGTGTGCGGTGGCGGCTGAAAAAATCTTTCAGTATTGTCTCGGCTACACTCTTGCTGTAAAAATCTTCCTTGTCTGGCATCACAAGCTCCACGGTGCTATTGAGGTACACAGACAGACCCGCGGCGCTGCCGGAGCGGAAAGCGATAGAGATGCCCGCAGGTATACCCGGCTGCTCCTGTACGGTACCCGTAACAGTCATAAAAACAAGCAACAGGCCTGCAATAAATAACTTCTTCTTCATTTCTTTTCCTTTATGCTACACAAAACAGGACATAGCAAATGTAACTATTATTGAACAAAAACCGCACCACTTTTAATATCCGGCATGGGCACAATAAGTAATAATGGCTTAATTGCTATATTTGTCTGATACAACAATGAGAGTGAAAAATGAAGCTTCTTCTTCTGATGACAGGAAAGACTGATGAGGCCTGGCTAAGGGATGGAGTGGCGGAGTATGAGAAAAGGATCTCAAGATATAACCGGTTCGAAATAGTAACCCTTCCGGATGTGAAGAACCCTGGCAACAGGTCCACTGCCATGGTGAAGGATAAGGAGGCTGAGCGGATACTGCAGGCATTGAAGCCGGATGATTATGTAATAATTCTCGATGAGAGAGGAAAAAGCTATTCGACGGTTGAACTGGCTTCATTCATAAGGAACACAATGCTGTTACCGAAAAAAAGACTGGTATTTATCATAGGAGGACCGTGGGGCTTTAATGAAAGGGTCACTTCAAGGGCAGACCACGTCATGTCACTTTCAAAACTTACTTTTTCGCATCAGGTGGTACGATTATTGTTCACAGAGCAGCTTTACAGGGTCATGACCGTCATTGCCGGTGACCCTTATCATCACGAATGAAACCATGCAGGTCAGGTTAAGGGATATCAGAGTGATATTTATAGCCGCAGTCGTTACTGCTGCACTCGCTGTGGCTTCAGACCTGCTCTATTTCAGTGATCTTGAATGGCGCTACCGCACCGGCACACTTGACAGGAAGCTCATTGAGAAGGAATTGAAGGCAGCTGAAATGCTGGAAACCATCGGGACGGATCTCACAAGCGGTACAGATCCGGCTGCAATGTTCCTTAATAACACGTCAGGGAAGGCAATTGAGGACGGTATACTGATACTTATTTACAAGGACAACAGGATCAGTTACTGGTCTGACAACAGCGTTAACTTTCCTGTGGACTATAAATCTGATTTTGATACCCACAAGCCGGTCTTCCTCAGCAACGGATGGTTCATCCCTGTACACAAAGAGTTTTCTGACTATGACCTGCTAGCACTTATAAGTGTTTACAGACAGTACCCGATAGCAAACAACATGCTCAGATCGGGCTTCCCGGAGGAATTCCGGCTGCCACAGTCGGCAACCATAACTTTTGATGAAGATAAATCGGAGTTCCGGGTCAAGGGAATTGAGAACGAATTTCACTTTGGGCTGATCTTTCCTGAGAAGAAACCAAACACAATCTTAATAGTCATCCCGGTTCTTTTTTGGCTCCTCTTTCTTCTTCTCCTGGTCCGCCTTGTTAACCTGGCTGCCGAATGGGTTGGCACGAGAACCAACAGGGCCTGGCGTCTTGTCACAGCCGTTGGCGCTCTGATTGTATTTTATGCAATTACTCTTGTTGCGGGATTACCTCCTTCCGTAAGCTCTACCGAACTCTTCTCTCCCTTCCTTTACTCATCCGGACTGCTGATACCCTCTGTCGGTCACCTTATGCTTCTCGGAATGCTTCCTGTAGCGGGGTTCGGGTTCTACCTGAGGAATGAACCGGTCAGAATGGTTGAAAAGGTACATAGCTTTCGTGACCTGCTGAAACCGGGGATACATATGGCATCAGGATTTCTTCTGTTCCTGTTGTCAGAGGCCCTCTTCAGGGACATTATCCTGAATTCGGCAATAAACTTCGAGGCGTTCAAAATACTCGATCTGACCTTTATGAGCCTGGCCGGATTCATTGCCATTCTGATCCTGATTTCTTTTCCGGCTGTGTTATTCCTGAGGGCATTCATTTTAACGGAGAAGCTTCCGCTGAAGGTTAATCTTCTCCTGACGGCAGCCACGGCCCTTTTGTTGCCTCTCTCATGCCTTGCAGGTATTAAATGCAGCCTCTGGGGAATTGTATACATCTCTGTACTGGTTCTCACTATCCTCTTCTGGAGGCGCAGTTCCCTCTCACTAATCTCACTCATTGCCATTTTTGCCGGGCTGACAGGCATCTATTCCACCGGGCTGATTTCGGAGTTTTCTGAGCAGAAGGAGGATAAGAAACTGAAGGTTATGGCAATATCCCTTGCCAACGATAATGATATGGTTGCCGAGGCACTGTTGATCGATCTCTGGCCGGCACTGAGGGGCGATACGGTTCTGGGTGCCATGATGAAAAGAGAGTCATACTCGCCGCAGGAGATAGACGCTGTGTTCAACTATCTGGAGGATAAGTATTTCAACGGTTATTGGGAGAATTACGATCTGAATATCGTTATCTGCCGCGATGACTCACCGTTGCAGATCCCTGAGGCGGGTTCATTTGCCAGCAACTGTTTTGTCTATTTTGATGAGCGGATAAAAAATGAGGGGGATACGATCACAGGTACCGGATTCTGGTTCATGCACAACGAGGCAGGCCGGGCATATTACCTCTCGAGACTCTTCTACAACCGTTCACCTTTCCTCAGCAACGGGCTGTTCATAGAGCTTATAAGTCACATCGAGACATACCAGGCAGGCTATCCCGAGCTTCTCCTCAATGCTACCCATCAGCGTTTTCCAAAGCTGAGGGATCTGTCCTATGCAAAGTACTCCGACTCAACCCTGGTGCTCCGTTCAGGAGAGTATCCCTATGACAGCTATATCAGACTCACTGATCAGGAAGGAGAGTATCAGTTTGTAAATGACAGCGGGTTCAGGCATTTGTTATATAATGCCGGCGATAAAACACTTATTCTGACTGCAAAGGCTGTCACTACTCTCGACAAAATAATCACCTTCGCCTATCTTTTCATAACCATATTGCTGTTCTCCCTTCTTCTGCTCCTCATTTTCGCGCGCAATGCCATCGACCTGTTACGTTTTGATACCTTCCGCCGAAGGCTGCAGCTTGCTTTCTCAGCTGTTCTGGCCATAGTCTTTATAATCATTATTGCAGCGGCTCTCTCGCTCAATACGGCACAGTTCAGAAATAATCACACAAGGACCATCAGGGAGAAGACCATCTCAGTCTCAATAGAACTTGAACATAAGCTTTCCATGGAACAAAGCCTTGAGGAAGGCTGGAGTGACCCTGGCTACCGTTCGCTGAACGAACTGCTGGTGAAGTTTTCAAACGTATTTATGACGGATATAAACCTCTATTCACCTACCGGTTCACTGCTGGCCACCTCCAGGCCTGAAGTATTCTCAAGAAACCTGGTGGGGAGCATGATTGATCCGGTGGCATTCGGTACACTGGCTGACGAGGGAAAGACAGAATATATAGGAGAAGAGTGGATCGGAAGCCTGAAGTATCTGTCAGCCTACATGCCTTTCTACAATGATGACAACACCCTGCTTGCATACATTAATCTGCCTTATTTCGCGATGCAGAATATACTGACTGGTGAGATATCGAATCTGATCGTTACGATGATAAATTTCATTCTCCTGCTGATGATGCTCATGATGTGGTTCGCGGTGTTCCTGAGCGAGAGGGTCACATCACCGCTGATATTGCTGCAGAGAGCCATGGCATCGGTTGAATACGGGAAAAAGAATGAGCACATATCATATCGTGGCCGTGATGAGATCGGGGAGCTGGTAAGGGAATACAACAGGATGATTGATGAGCTTGGGGAGAGTGCCGCCAGACTTGCGCGCAGCGAGCGTGAGATGGCATGGCGTGAGATGGCGCGCCAGATAGCCCATGAGATAAAGAACCCTCTTACACCCATGAAGCTGAATGTGCAGCAGTTATTCAAATGGTGGAACGACAGGGCTCCTGATTTTGAAATAAAACTGCGGAAATTCACTGACAACCAGATAGAATATATTGATAACCTGTCAAATATTGCCTCTGCCTTTTCATATTTTGCCAGGCTGCCAGGGGCAGAACCGTCTGAAGTAGATGTGCTGGTACAGATAAGGACCACCCTCGAAATGTTTGGCAATGCTGAGAATACAACAATTACTCTTGAGAGCGGAAACATCAGCAAAGCAGTTGTTATGGCAGACAGGGAGCACCTTAACGGCATATTCTCAAACCTTATAAAGAATGCCATCCAGGCAATACCCTCAGGCAGGAACGGTATAGTCAGTATTAACATCACAGCCACATTTGACAAGGTGCACATAAGGATCACCGATAACGGTACCGGAATTCCCGGGGAGCTGAGGGAGAAGCTGTTCACCCCCAACTTTACCACAAAATCATCAGGTATGGGGCTGGGCCTCTCTATCGTAAAGCGATATGTGGAGACAGCTGGCGGAACAATCTGGTTTGAGTCAGTACCTGACAGGGGGACATCATTCATAGTTGAACTGCCCCTGCTGTACACCGTGGAACAGACTTCAAAGGGGGGCGGTTGAAAAAAAGCATTGATAAGTAATTTTAAATTACATATATTAGCAGAGTATATTTGTGTTTGATGCCCCATAAATTGTCTGAAATAACCGTGAGGTTTCTTTTTGTAGCTGTTTTTCTGATCACCGCAGGTTTATCTGTTCTGAGCGGACAGACGCCTGTAATAACAGGTCAGACAAATAAATATGCCAGGGTACTTGCCGTTGGGATCTGATAATGTAACGGTATCAAGTGTGTCTGATTTTGCTCTGGGTGATACCGTGCTGCTCATTCAGATGGGCGGGATAATCATTAATGCCTCAGCAACGCTTGACGGCAGTGCGCAGGACAAGGTAGGGACTCCGGGACGTTATGAGTTTGTGCTGATACAATCCATTTCCGGGGTTCCGGGCAACTGGCAGGTATATTTTACCCGTAACCTGCTGAATGCATACCATCCTGACGGAAAGGTACAGATGATCAGGGTTAGGAACTATGATCATGCTGTGGTCAATTCAGAGCTCTCATGCGCGGATTGGGATTCAACCACGGTCACTGGAGGCGTTCTGGCCTTTTTTGTAAGAGGGACGCTGACGCTGAATGCTGATATAAATGTGGTCGGAAAGGGGTTTAAGGGAGGATTAGTTTCTTCAGGGCCCGGCTATTGTTTTGAATCGAACGACACCGTAAGGCACTATTTCTACAATACTGGTTCGACAGTTTCCGGTTACAAGGGGGAGGGCATTGCCCTGAGGAATACAGGAGGAGTAAGGATCTATCCCGGGCTGGCTAAAGGAAGAGGGGTGACGTACAGCGGTGGCGGAGGCGGTAACGGACACTTCTCGGGCGGTGGCGGCGGCGCAGGCCAGGGGGCAGGCAGCACTGGCCACCAGGAGATGGACGGACCATGTGCCGTTGAGTACAACGGGGGACTTGGCGGGAAATCAATTAAAGGGAATATAATAACCAGTGGCGGGATATATATGGGTGGCGGCGGCGGAGCCTCGACCTACAGCGGAACAGCGACCCTGTCAGCCGGCGGTGATGGCGGCGGGATAGTGATTATACTTGCAAATTCAATAGCCGGCAACGGCCGTACAATAACAGCTGCCGGCAGCCAGCCAAATGATAATGCTGCACCTCTTGCAGGTGCCGGGGGCGGTGGCGGCGCAGGCTCGATAATCATAAGCACAGGCGAATTCACCTCGTATCCCTTCCTCAACGCCAGAGGTGCCGACGGTGGCAACACTGTAAATACGCAGGGGTCAGGTGGCGCCGGCGGCGGTGGCCTGATATCGGCACGTCAGGTTTACCCTGCAGGTGACTATACAATAAGCGGCGGAGTGATAGGACGTGTGGCCGGCAGCCTGCCAAGCCCTGTCACCAACGGAGAGGCGGGCCTGGTCACATCCGGACTGAACCTTCCCCTGAACGGGTTCCTCTTTAATACAATATTCTCAGAGGAGACAATGACGCAGACTGACTCCATTTGTGAAACAGAAGTGCCTCCTCATTTACCCGGTTCGCTGGCAACAGGAGGATCAGGTACTTTTACATATCAGTGGCAGAAGAGTTACGACCAGTCGGCATGGGCTAACATCCCCGGGGCTAACTCCCCCAGCCTGACACCAACCACTCCGGAAACCAGTACGGTATGGTTCCGGAGAATTGTCAATGACGGAGCGGGAATAACAGATATCAGCAAGTCTGTACAGATAATAGTCCACCCCCTTATTACTGGCAACCTGGTGGGATCGGACACAACGATATGCTTCGGTCAGAACCCTGAAGAACTCTACCCCCTCAACGCAGGGCCGGGTGGCGGAACAGGACTGTATTATTACAAATGGCTGCAGAGCCCTGATGCAACAGCATGGGGAGATGCTGCCGGAGCAATAACGAGCAGCAAATATGATCCGCCTGTTCTTACATCTTCAGTCTGGTATAGTCGTGTTGTTAATTCGGGAGCCTGCTCTGACACAACCTCTTCTGTGAAGGTCACTGTGCTTCCCTCTATTACCGGCAACAATATTGCGGCAGATCAGACCATCTGCCAGGGCATGACATTCGGCAATCTTACCGGCAGCACCCCCGGCGGCGGAGCTTCTCCGGTCTACACCTACCTGTGGAAAAGCAGTCCCGACAACATAAACTGGGCGCCTGCTAACGGGGTGAGCAATGCTGTCGGATATGATCCACAGAATGATGCTCCGGGTAATACTTATTACAAACGTATTGTTTACAGCGGTCTTAATAATACCTGTCAGGACACCAGTGCCTCGGTCCGGCTTCTCTGCCATCCGTCGATCACTAACAATACAATCTCTGCAGCCCAGACCATATGCGAAGGTTCGGTACCTGCAACTCTTACAGGCACTGCCCCCGCTGGTGGTGCAGGTGCAGGAAGCTACCTGTACCAGTGGTTGAACAGCACCAACGGCACTGACTTTACTGCAATTATGGGCGCCGTGGCAGAGACTCTTCCCGGTGTTGTACTTAACTCAAGCAGATGGTACAGGAGGGTTGTTACCTCCTCGGTATGCAGCAACCCGGGCAATGATATCAAGGTTACGGTTGATCCGGCTATCACCGGATTTGATATAACTCTGGGGTCGCCGGCTCATGATACGATATGCACGACACAGACTCCTGCCATCCTCCAGGGAACCCCCGGAGGAGGCCTCGGCGCAGGGACCTATTCATATACATGGGCTTCCTCAACCGACAACGTAACCTTTACGACGCTTCCGGCAACAACCCAGACCTATCAGTCGGGCCCCCTGACAAGCACAACCTGGTTCAGAAGAGCAGTCAGCTCCGGTGTCTGTTCGGTGAACTCAACCTTTAAGATAACGGTGCTTCCTCAGATAACCGGAAATACAATCACGGGAGACCAGACAAAGTGCAACACTGTCCTGCCTGCAGCCATTACAGGCAGCGCTCCCGGTGGCGGTGACGGCAGGTACAGGTACCTGTGGGAGCAGAAAGCCCCTTCCGGGTCAGTATGGTCCGGCGCCTCTGGAGCAAACAGCACCGCCAGCTATCAGCCACCTCTTCTTTCGGCGACGACCCAGTACAGAAGAACCGTCTACTCAGGAGAAGCCAATTGCTGCATATCGGTATCGCCGATAGTGACAGTAACAATAGACATCATGCCTGAAAATATTTCTGCCGGCCCTGACCGCTCATTGCACCCGTACCAGTTTGCTGAGAATCTTGAAGCCACGTTCGACGGGGTGGCGACAAGCATGCACTGGAGTGTCGTCGAGAGTGAAGGTGACCCGGTATTCACCAGCGCAGATAACATGATCACTGCAGTCAAGAAGCTTGGCTTCGGAGAGAACATACTCAGATTCAGTGTTGAAAACGGAGTCTGTATTGCTGAGCCTGCCGAGGTGGTGCTCACTGTGCCCAACCTGACTATTCCCGAAGGGGTAACACCTAACAATGACGGCATTAACGACTATTTTGTCGTGGAAGGGCTTGAGTATACATACAATGAGCTTGTAATAATAAATACTGCAGGTGCGGTCGTCTACAGCAAAAAGAACTATGGTACCGAGGTGCCGCTTGATCCGTGGAACGGTCTCAATAACTACGGCGACCCGGTGCCTGAGGGGACCTACTACTTCCTTCTGACGATCACAGGTGCAACTGATATGGCTGTCCCTGAATATGAGGCTAATATCAGCGGTTACATAATCCTCAGAAGATGATGAGCAGAATCCCTCTCATACTGATCTTTGCTCTTGTGCTTCAGACTGCTGTCTCTGCGCAGCAGGCACCCATCACAAGTCAGTATCTCACCAACGGACTGGTGATCAATCCGTCATATGCCGGAACCAGGGGGGCCCTGAGCGCAAACCTGTCATACCGCAAGCAGTGGGCGCAGATTGTTGGCGCACCGCAGTTCCAGAACATCTCTCTTCACAGTCCTATAAACCAGAAGGAAAAGGTAGCCCTTGGCATATCTGCTGACTATGTCACTTTCGGCGTCACAAAAGATGTGGGGATATACGGATATTATGCCTACAGCGTTCGTATGAGCAAGGGAAGACTCTCGATGGGGCTAAGGGCAGGTGTCGATCTTTCGAACACCGACTACAACAGCCTGAAGTTCCCTGACGGCACTCCTCCTGACCCGCTTCTGACAGGTAATGAAAAGTATACCATGCCCAATGTGGGGGCAGGAGTTTATTATTATACCGACAGGTTCTTTGCAGGTCTCTCTGTTCCCTCCATATTCAAATACCAGAGTGACGAGGATGACGAGTTCAGCCTCTCGCGCAAGTATGACATGTTTACTACCTACTTCTCAACGGGAGTGCTTATCAGGTTCACAGACGGCTTCAAATTCAAGCCTTCAACACTGGTCAGGTATTCGCTCACTGATCCTCTCGAGGTGGATATAAACGCTAACCTTATTTTTGCAGATATCCTCTGGATAGGCGGATCATACAGGATTGCCGAAGAGGCTGCCGTGGCACTGCTCGACCTGCAGGTGACACCGCAGCTTAAGATCGGATATTCATTCGACTACCAGCTTGGTCACCTGAACAAGTATACAAACGGAACACATGAAGTGACACTCCGGTATGAGTTTGAGTTCTCTGTAACCGCAACTTCGCCACGATATTTCTGATGATGAGGAGATATTTAATATACATATCAGTAGTATTATTGACCCTGCCAGCTTTTACCCTCAGGCTGAACGGGCAGGCAAAGGGCACTTTTGAGGTGCAGCATGTCTCATCCCTCTCATCCGGCTCGGATGATTTTGCTCCGATTGTGACAGATGACGGAATAATCTTCTGCTCAAACAGAAAGACCAATCCGTTCCTGACAAAAAAGAACACTGAGGGTGTAAGGCTTTATGATCTCTATTTTGCCCCTTTCAATGCAGAGGGAGAGTTGTCCAAACCTTCGCGGCTTGCCTCCACCCTCGGAAAAGATGCAAACATAGGACCTGCATCAATCAGCCCCGACGGGAATACACTCTACTTTACCAGGAATTTAGTGCCAGGGAAGAATCTGAAGAAGAGAGATTCAAACAAGCTCGGGATTTTCAGTGCAAAGAGAAGCGGCTCGCAGTGGTCAGATATCCAGCCTTTTGAATACAATGATCCGGCATTTAACATCTCCTACCCGTTCATTTCGGCTGATGGCAGGTATCTCTTCTTCTGTTCTGACATGCCGGGCGGTTCGGGCAGCTACGATATTTACATGTGCGAGAATATTGATGGCAGGTGGAGCAAGCCGGCGAACCTCGGCAGCAATGTCAATTCATCCGGGGCTGAGATCCACCCGTTCCTCCACAGCTCCGGGAGGCTTTACTTCGCATCTGACCGTCCCGGAGGAATGGGAGGGCTCGATATAATGTTCTCGACTCTTTCTTTCGGCACATGGTCAAAGCCTGTCAGGCTTGATGACCCTATAAATTCGGAAGATGATGACTTTGCTTTCTATGCTGTCCCGGGAGGATTCGAAGGTTACTTCTCCTCAAACCGCCGCAAGTACAATGACGATATCTTCCGGTTTGCATCAACAATTATACGGTGGTCTGTATGTGACACCCTTCAGGGTAACAGCTACTGTTATGAGTTCGTTGACGAAAAGGCACTCCTGCTCGATACCCTGGATATGAAGTCACGATGGGAATGGAATTTCGGTGACGGTGGGACGGCAGCCGGAATTATTGCGGAACATTGCTATGCCGGCCCCGGTGTTTATGATGTAAGCCTTGACATAGTTAATCTTGTAACAGGGCGGGTTGAGAAGCGTCAGGCCTCTTATGAGCTTGAAATACTTGACATTGAGCAGCCTGTCATAGCCGCCCCCGACACCGTGGCAGCAGGAGAAACAATAATGCTTAACGCCCGCGAGACATATCTGCCTGGCATGACAATTGCCAGATACTACTGGAATTTCGGAGATGATACGGTCTCCGAAGGCATTGAAGTATCGAAGACTTTTCAGATTCCGGGAAGATATAATATTCAGCTGATTGTGACTTCCGAGCGTGATCAGTCAGGGGTTGTACGTGAGGTTTGCGTGTGCAGGGACATTGAAGTAACCGGGAATGGAAATTAAATACTTTTACGATTGAAGATGAGAGATATCCGGCATATACAGTTATTCATCCTTTTGATTCTCACTGCCCTGCCCGGCAGAATGGAAGGCCAGGCAGTGCCGGGGCCTGATGAAAATATTCCGTTCCTGATCACCTTCGGGCCTGATGGCAGGATTACTTCATGGGGCGATGACGACTTCTCCCAGACATTTTTCTTTACAATCCCGGTTGATTACAAAGATCCGTTCTATATAAGGATCTATGACCCTGACATCGGCGGCAAGACAGATGAGCTTAACAACTTCTGGAACACACGCATGGTCTATTCGGTCTACGGAGGGAAGGGATGCTATACCCACCCTGATGCCAAGGGAATATACCCCACTAACAACTACAAGAGCGGAACATTACTGGCTACCAGGGCATTCGCTATGGATAACAAGCTGGATGAGAGGTGGTTCACATTCGGTCCGTTCAATCCGGCTGACGGTGAGTACTATCAGAAGTTTTCAAGTAACGTATTTAAAATTATATGTGACGGTATCTCAGGAGATGACGGCAACCTCTACAGGTACTTCCTCTCACGGAGGTCAGATGAGAATGTCCCGATCCAGGGAGCAAATGCATTTACATATGAGTATACGTTCCGTATGTGGAACAATAATGACACCTCATTCGTGTCACATATATACCCTTTCATCGACAGCGGGTGTGTCTACATCAAACAGAAGAATTTTGACTGGGACAATGACGGCGACTTCGTTGTTGTGTCTGTTGAGAGGAAGGGCCAGGTGATGCCACTTTCAGGTGAAGACAACTGGGTTGAGGACAGGATGCCTATTCTCGATGCAGAGATAGGCAAATCTCTCGATTTCCGTTTCTACAAACGAAGGGGTGAACTGGTAAAAAATAATAATGTGGTTATCTCTGTAGAGAACCAGTACGGAGAGAATCTCCAGTTTTTCAGTGCGCCAATCGGCGGGGTCCCTGTCTATAAGCCCCGGTTAAAGGTCACCCCTAAGAAATGAGAATGGTCAGAAAAGGAAGTATCTTGATTACAGCACTCTGTTTTTGTCTGATACAGATGCTGCTCACATCTCAGACACAAGCACAGACATACAGCTACAGGACTTACGATCTCAACACCGGGTTGCCCGGAAGTTATCTCAGCGTTCTTGAACAGGACAGGGACGGGTTCCTGTGGATGGGACTCGAGACAGGCCTCTTCAGGTATGACGGATTCGAGTTTTACCCTGTGGAAATACCTGATACAATAGCTTCGGGATATCCGAATGCCCTTTTCTGCGACAGCAAGGGAACCATGTGGGTTGGACTCACTGACGGGTCACTTTATAAATGGACGCCGGGAGGATCACTTACAAGAGTAGAAGAGGTTGAGGCTGACAGGATAAACCGCATTGCCGGAGGGCCTGACGGAAGAATATGGATAGTATCACAGACAAAGGGGATATATCTTGCGGATGCCGGGTCCGGTGATAACCTGAGCCGGATAGCCGTGGCTGAAGGACTGGTTATCTTTGATATCGCTTTTACCGGGAAGGACTCACTTCTGCTGGCTACCCAGGATAATCTCCATATTGCCAGGATCACCGGCAGCGAAGCAGTTATTACATATACCTTCCCTGAGCTCGAATATACCTGGGTTCAGACAATAAGAAAAGTAACCGATGATTTCTGGGTTGCAGGCACTGACGGTGCCGGTCTTTACGCTATAGCGCGTCATAATGGCAGGCTCATGGCGTCACAGGTTAATCACCCGGCCCTGGAGGGAATCCGCATACCGGCTCTTGTGACCGGCTCAGGGCTTTCTGTTATGGTTGCCACAAGAGAATCCGGCGTCCTTAAGGTTGAGTTTGCAGGGGACCATTCTTCTGTTGTTTCTGTCGGGGCCTATGATGTAGGATCCGGCCTCCCTGACAACGATGTAAGAACCGTCTTCCGCGATCGTGAAGAAAACCTCTGGATAGGCCTCTTCAGCCGTGGACTGGCTGCGGTGACCACAAACGCGTTTTCGTTTTACACCCCCCCGTTACAAAAGGAGATTAACTTCATCGGCGAATCACAGGGCAGGGTGATAATGGGCACCAGGAGCGGACTGTATGACTTTGATCCTTCCACCGGCACCTTCGGAGGCTTCAGGGAACTCAACAGGAAGACCGGAGGGTCAGGCATTCTATCATGGCATAGTGAAAATAACGGGAATATATGGATAGGGACGGTCAGCGAAGGGCTCTGGCTGATGAACGGCAAAGGAGAGGCAAAGCAGTTTTATGTCTCTATGAACCCCGGGCAGAACCACATCAATTCAATCGCTCTTGATTCCGGTAACATATGGCTTGCAACCCTGAACGGTGTTGTGCTCCTTGACCGGGCTACCGGCACTCAGAGAGCTGTCTATACAACCAGGGAGATGCTCCCTCACAATAACGTTTCACAGGTGGTTGTGACCCGCGATGGTGAAGTGCTCGTGGCAACAGAAACGGATAAGCTGTGCTACATCCATGTGACAGGAGGCGTCAGAACCGAAGGGATGATAATGGAGGGAGCCATGCGCAACAGGATACAGAGCATCTCGTATACTTCAGACGGAACATTGTGCGCAGGCACCCTGGGCAACGGTATCTTCCTCTTTACGGGCGATACTGTGTATAACTATACAAACGCAGACGGACTGCTCTCGAATTATTGCTACAGCACCCTCATTGCCTCTGACGGAAGGATCTGGACCGGCCATGAGAAAGGATTTTCAATCATTAACCCTGCTGCGGGAGCCGTAAGAGCATTCGGAAGAGACTTCGGAGTGACGGGTGACTGTCTGCCTGACGCCCTCGCAGAAACATCTGACGGCAATATTTATGTGGGCACTACTGAAGGCGCAGTGGTTTTCAACCCGGTGATGGAACGGAAGATATCAGCCCCGCCTCAGGCCGGAATAGTGTCGGTGGTGATAAACAATGTTGAGTATCCTTACCAGGAATCATATAATCTGCCTTACAGGTCTTCATATACAGTAACGGTCAATTATGCCGGGATATCGCTTCGCGACCCGCTGAATGTGGTCTTCAGAACAAAACTGGAGAATTTTGATGAAGACTGGGGAGAGCCTACCTCTGACAGATCGGTGGCATACAGGCTGAGTGACGGACATTACAGGTTCGTGGTCGAGGCTTCGGCACGTGATAATGAAGATGCATTATCGTCTGCGGCGTTTGAACTTGTCATTCAGAAGCCGTTTACCCGGAGCTGGTGGTTCATACTGCTCGTGCTGGGACTTGCAGCAGTGACCGTTTATGTAATAATCCTCCTGCGTGAAAGAGCTCACCGTATTCAAAGGGAGTTTCTGGAATCGGAACTTCGCAAAAGGACTGCCGAGGTATATGAACAGAAAGAAGAGCTTGCCCAGAAAAATCTTGACATAACCGAAAGCATCAAGTATGCCAAGCGTATCCAGAGCAGCGTGCTGCCTGATACGGCAAGACTCGGTGCAGTATTTAAGGAGGCGTTTGTGTTCTTCCTCCCAAGGGATATTGTCAGTGGCGACTTTTACTGGTTTGACTGGATTGACAAAGACCGGTTTATTATGGTCTGTGCCGACTCCACTGGTCACGGTGTCCCCGGAGCGTTTATGTCAATGATAGGAACAGCCCTTCTCCAGGATATTGTCACAGTGAAAAAGATCAGAAGACCCTCCCAGATACTTCATGAGCTTGACAGGCAGATATTCTCGACCCTGAATCAGAACCAGGAACTGGAGTCATCAAATGACGGCATGGATATCGTCGTTTGTGAATTTAACATAAAGACAAGACATCTTGTTTTTGCCTCCGCCATGAGGCCCGTAATACTTATTATCGACGGCGAGCAGCAATATGTCAGAGGAAACCGTTCATCAGTGGGAGGCGAATCGGCTGTGGAAAAATTCTATGACGACCAGGAGTACCATCTCAGGGAAGGTGATACTGTCTATCTCTTCACTGACGGGTACCCCGATCAGTTTGGCGGACAGGGGAGCAAGAAGATGAAGATAAGCCGGCTTAGGTTATTGTTCGACGAGATAAAAGAGCTTCCGATGGCTGAGCAGGAAGAGCGGGTAAGAAGCTTTTTCTTTGAGTGGAAAGGCAGCAATGACCAGGTTGACGATGTCCTGATGATGGGGCTGAAGTTCTGATCACACTTCTCCGCAAGGGCCGGAATCACCCAGGACGAAAACACAAGTAGAATCGGTATTGCTTTCATTCCCGCTGCGGTCTTTGACCCAGAAATCGTAGTAAAGGGTGTCAAGTGGATTGTATAGGAAATAGGTAATACTGACGTCTATGGTCCCTTTAAGTATCCTGTTCTGGCCAGGCACTATCATCTGGGGGATGCGGTATTCTGACGGATACTGCGGATCGGTTGGTCCGACCAGTTCAAACACGCCGCCAGTCTTTCGGTAAAGCTTAAGAAAGAGGTTGGTCTCCTCATCTGACAGGTTTGATTCAGGCTGTGGCAGACCGAGATCCCCGTCGCCGTCCTCAAAATAGAAGGTAAGCTTTCCCACCCTGATCGGGTTGCCGAGTATGTCGGTTGAGTCATAGAGAGTAAACTCCCTGAAGTCAACCATCGGTTCGGGAGGAAGGTTCTCGATCTTGATGCAAGAGCCCAGGGCAAGAATAACAAAGGCCGGCAATATTATATATGATCTTCTCATACTTGTATCTTCGCTCTTATCAGCAAAAACCACACCAAATCTATCTATTTTTTTCTGAAAAAGATCTTTATAGGGACGCCTGACAGCTCAAAACTCTCTCTCATCCTGTTCTCGATGAACCGCATATACGGGTCCTTGATATACTGCGGAAAATTGCAGAAGATGGCAAAAGCCGGATAAGCTGACGGCAGTTGTGTGATGTATTTTATCTTTATATGCTTTCCCTTTAAGGAGGGTGGCGGCGTGTCACCGATGTACTGAAGCATTACCTCGTTCAGTTTTGAAGTAGGTATCTTGCGTGATCTGTTCTCATAGACCTTCTGGACCAGTTCGAGCACCTTATGTATCCTCTGTTTGTTCAGGACCGAGATGAACAGAATCGGATAGTCGGTAAAAGGTGCGGTCCGCGACCTAATCTCATCCTCCAGCTTTTTCGTGCTTTGCTGGTCCTTTTCCACAAGATCCCATTTATTGACCAGAACGACTATACCCTTATTATTTTTCTGTATAATGCTGAGGATGCTGAGATCCTGGGCTTCCAGTCCGCGGGTGGCATCGATCATAAGCAGACAGAGATCTGACTCTTCTATTGACCTTATCGCCCTCAGGATTGAATAGAACTCAATGTCCTCCTCAATCTTGGCTTTCTTTCTGAGTCCTGCCGTGTCAATGAGAATGAACTCAGAGTTGTATTTTTTATATCTGCTGTGTATTGAGTCTCTTGTAGTCCCGGCCACCGGCGTGACTATGTTTCTTTCTTCACCGAGGAGGGCATTGGCAAGAGATGATTTGCCAACATTAGGGCGTCCTACGATTGCCACCCTGGGTATATCCGGTTCCGGCTCCTCAGCCTTGTCGGGGAGATGTTTTACAATCTCATCAAGCAGCTCGCCGGTGCCGAAGCCGCTGACTGAGCTGATTGAGAAAAAATCGCCGAGACCAAGACCGTAAAACTCAGCGGCATCGAGAAGACGGGTGTTGTTGTCAACCTTATTGACAACAGTGATGACTTTTTTCTGAACCTTCCTCAGCATGCCGGCTACAGCCTTGTCAAGTTCATGTATGCCATCCTCTACATTGACCATGAAGAGTATCACGTCAGCCTCACTGATCGCCAGTTTCACCTGACGGTTTATCTCGCTCTCAAAAATATCTTCAGAGTTGTCAACGTAGCCGCCCGTATCCACGACAGAGAATTCCACCCCGTTCCACACCACCTTTCCGTAATGCCTGTCACGGGTGACTCCGCTCTCTTCGTTAACGATGGCGGAACGGCTCTCGGTCATTCTGTTGAAGAGGGTCGATTTACCGACGTTTGGCCTTCCGACAATTGCTGCTATCTTGCTCATTATTAAATATTAAACTATAAGTACCCAAATTTTTTCAGCATCCGTGGATTATCGCGCCATTCACGTGAAACCTTTACATAAATTTCCATGAAAACCTTTTTCCCCAGAAATGCCTCTGTCTCCTTCCTGGCACCTGTACCGACACGCTTGAGCATCGATCCCTTGTGGCCAATGATAATTCCTTTCTGACTGTCACGCGCAACATAGATCACCGCTCCAATCCTGACAAGAGAGCCTTCATCCTTGAAACTCTCTATCTCCACTTCTACTGAATACGGGATCTCCTTCTGGTAAGTCTCAAGTATTTTTCCCCTTATTATCTCTGAAACAAAAAACCTCTCATAACGGTCTGTGAGCTGATCTTTCGGAAAGTAGGGAGGCCCTTCCGGCAGGAGAGTGAGAATCTCGCGCAGCAACAGGCCGGTGTTGAACTTATTTATTGCAGATACGGGAAGTATCGGAACGCCGGGCGCTGTCTCAGCCCATCTGCCGACAATTTCTTCCAGGCGGGGCTGGGTAGTGAGGTCTATCTTGTTGATCACAATGATTTTCGGAACGGGAGAGGCAAGGATTCGCATAAGATGCTCCTCATGCTTTGAGACGCTCTCCACAACATCGGTTACATAGAGTATCAGGTCGGCATCATCGAGTGCTGACTCCACTGAGCGCATCATTGCAGACTGCAGCTTGTATTTCGGGTTTAGAATGCCGGGTGTATCTGAATAGACAACCTGGTAATCTTCACCTGACAGTATTCCCATTATCCTGTGACGGGTTGTCTGCGCTTTGGGCGTGATCACTGAAAGTTGCTCCCCGACGAGGAGGTTCATCAGCGTAGACTTCCCTACGTTGGGATTGCCCAGAATATTTACGAATCCCGATTTATGACCCATTCTGATACATGATCTATTTGAAAATACCCCTCTTGAGCATGCTGACTTCTTTCGGGGTCAGATGTCTCCATGTGCCCCTCTGAAGATTCTTCTTTGTCAGCCCTGCAAAACTGACACGGTCAAGCTTCCTGACCCTGTATCCCAGTTTCTCGAAGATGCGCCTTACAACCCTGTTCTGCCCTGAATGGATCTCCAGTCCTACCTGCGTATGATCATCCGGATCAGGATATGAAACAGCATCGGCCCCCACCGTTCCCTCTTCAAGAACCACCCCACTTACCATGGCCTCCAGGTCATTCCTTGTAACGGCATTGTCAGTATGGACATGGTACACTTTCACGGCTCCGTATTTCGGGTGGGTGAGTTTGCCTGCCAGGTCACCGTCATTGGTGAGCAGCAATACACCTGTCGTGTTCTTGTCAAGCCTTCCTACCGGATAAATCCTCTCCGATGTGGCATCCTTCACCAGGTCAAGAACGGTGAACTCAGCATGCGGGTCTTTTACCGTAGTGACATATCCTTTGGGTTTGTTCAGAAGGATATAGACCTTTTTCCCGGGGGTAAGGTCCTTGCCTTTATATGTAACTGTATCTGTGGATTTGACTTTTGTTCCCAGCTCAGTAACCTTCTTGCCGTTCACAAGAATATACCCCATCCTGATCAGTTCATCTGCTTCACGCCTGGCGCATACGCCGCTATTGGCAATGAATTTATTCAGTCTTACCAGTTCCTCGACCACGGGTTTGGCCGGTGCCTTTACTTTTCTGGCAGGTCCCTTTACTCCCCTGGCAGATTTTCTTCCTTCTGATTTTTCCGGCTTTCTTTCCATCGTGTTTCTTTTCAGCGTGCAAATTTACAACTATTTACCGGTTTTCTCCGCGATCTTTTTTGCACCTTTGCCGTAGTAAAAATTTATAATGAGAAATGGCCTTAATAAAATCAATTTCAGGTATCAGGGGAACCATCGGAGGCAAACCGGGCGAGTCGCTTACGCCAATTGACGTTGTAAGGTTCGCGTCTGCATACGGAACCTGGCTCAGAAGGAGAAACGGAGCTTCCTCCACCGTTGTTACCGGCCGCGATGCACGTGTCTCGGGTGAGATGGTTGCTGCACTGGTGAATGCATCTCTTCGGTCTGTGGGGCTCAATGTGATTGACATCGGGCTCGTGACGACACCTACCGTCGAGATAGCGGTGACAGCCCTCAGGGCCGGAGGAGGGATCATTCTCACAGCAAGTCATAATCCAGCTCAGTGGAATGCCCTCAAGCTTCTTAATGAGGCAGGTGAGTTCCTCAGCGACGCTGACGGAAGGTTGGTGCTTGAGATTGCAGAAAGAGAAGATTATGACTTTGCTGAATATGACAGGCTCGGAACCCTGTCATGCGAAAAAGGGTGGACAGAAAAGCATATCGAAGCTGTGCTTGCCATGCCCCTGGTTGACACAAAGGCTATCAGGGATGCCCGCTTTATTATTGCCGTCGATGCCGTTAATTCGGTTGGAGGCGTGGCCATTCCCGCGCTGCTGAAAGCTCTTGGTGCAGAACGGGTGATTGAACTTTATTGTGAACCCACAGGCCTCTTCCCTCATAATCCCGAACCGCTTCCGGAACACCTTCATGATATTTCGCGAGTGGTGAGAGAGAACCGGGCACATGTCGGGTTCGTCGTAGACCCTGATGTTGACCGCCTGGCCATAATATGCGAAGATGGTTCGATGTTTGGAGAGGAGTATACGCTGGTTGCCGTGGCTGATCATGTACTGAGTCACAGGAAGGGTGCGACAGTCTCTAACATGTCATCATCAAGGGCGCTGAGAGACGTGACCGAGGGGCACGGATGCGGTTACAGCTCTGCGCCGGTGGGAGAGGTGAATGTTGTTGCCGAAATGAAACGGACAAATGCAGTCATTGGCGGAGAAGGGAACGGAGGTGTCATTTATCCTGCCTTGCATTACGGCCGTGATGCGCTTGCAGGTATTGCACTTTTTCTGACACATCTGGCCAAATCCGGACTGAGCTGCAGCGCACTCAGAGCAAAATACCCGGACTATTATATAGCAAAGAAGAAAGTTGAGACTGCTCATGATGCTGACCTGGAGAAGCTGTGCAGCATACTGCAGAAAGAGTATCCCGGTGCCTTGTTTGACAGACGTGACGGGATCAAGATGGAGCTTCCTTCCGGATGGGTGCAGATTCGCAAATCGAACACCGAACCAATCATTCGCGTTTATGCAGAGGACAGAGGCAAAGAACCTGCTGAGAGACTTGCTGAGAACGTGATCAGGATTGTTAAAAATCTATAAAAACAACCATAAAGCTTAATGTTCCGGAATAGTTGACATTGAACAGTTGTCAATATCCCGGTTAAGTTAATGAACGTTAATGTTTCCTTAAAAAAAACAGAGGCAGAACATATTTGTAATAATTTCACCGCTTAATTCAATAAAAAAGAAAAAGATCCGCACATGAAAAGGACTATTATTATTACCTCGATCGTTGTTGCAGTGGCACTTATTTTAATGATCGTGATAAGCAGGATTGCCGGTAAGGAAGATCTGAGTGTACTTTTTACCGACGTCAGGCAGGGAGATTTTGAAGTAGTTGTGACAACAACAGGGGAGTTGCAGGCGGAAGTGTCGCTTGACATCAAGGCACCTGAAGGTTTGATGAGCCGTAACATGAGATTCGGTGGGATAAAGATCCAGGATCTCGTGCCTGAAGGTACCGAGGTAAAGGAGGGCGATTATGTTGCAACCCTTGACCGTTCAAGCGTTGATAACACCCTGAAGGATGAGCTCGACAGGCAGGAGCAGCTTGAAACGGAACTGCTTAAAAAGCAGCTTGACACAACTATCAATCTGGCTAACCTGAGGGATGAGCTTCTCAACCTCAAGTTCAACCTGGAAGAGGCGGAGATAACTCTTGAACAGTCTAAATATGAACCCCCGACAACCATCAGGCAGGCAAGGATAACACTTGACAAGGCCGAGAGATCATATGTTCAGGCGGTCAGCAACTATGACCTGAAGGTACAGCAGGCCAGGGCTGATATTAAAGACACTGAGCTGCAGCTTGCCAAGCAGAAACGTAAGGTTGAGGAGATGCAGGCCATAATCCAGAAGTTTGTGATCATGGCACCTGCATCAGGGATGGTCATCTACAAACGCGAGTGGGGCGGGGCCAAACGAAAAGTAGGTTCCGAGATCAGTCCCTGGGATCCCGTGGTGGCAACCCTCCCGGATCTCACTTCAATGATTTCGAAGACATATGTCAATGAGATTGATATCAGCAAGGTAAAGGTGGGCCAGAGGGTCAGACTTACTGTTGACGCCTTTCCTGAGAAATCATACACCGGAGTCGTAACCAGCGTAGCCAACATCGGTGAACAGCTTCCAAATACTGACGCCAAGGTGTTTGAAGTAATTACAAAGGTTGACGGCTCTGACCCTATCCTCAGGCCTTCCATGACCACCGGCACACAGATAATCACACAGACCTTCAGTGATGTAATTTACATTCCGCTTGAGACTGTTTTTGCCTCCCCCGACAGTGTGCCTTTCGTTTACAAGAAGGACGGTGTGCGTCAGGTAGTGGTACTGGGAGAGTCAAACGAAAATGATGTGATCGTTGAGCAGGGTCTTGAAAAGGGTGAAAGACTCTATCTGACTATACCGGAAGACGGAGAAAAGTACAAACTGCACGGTGAAGAGCTTATCGCAGTGGTCAAGGAGCGCAAGAAACAGAAGGCGGAAGAGGACAGAAAATCGCAGAATAAAGTCATGCCTGCCGGCATGAGTCCTGACATGACACCTGAGCAGAGGAGGGCGTTTATGCAGAATCTTACACCTGAGCAGCGCGAGGCCATGCGTGCCATGAGAAGTGGCGCAGGTACAGGACAGGTTAGACAGCAGGGTGCAGCGGGCTCAGATTCCACAGCCAAACAGAATGTTGTCGTCCGTACACGGTAATTCAAGAGAATTTGACCAAGGCAATAAACTGAATAGAAAATGTTCAAAAGATACCAGCACGATATACGCATAGCCGTTGAATCAATCCTGGCAAACAAGCTCAAGTCGATACTTACTGCCCTGGGGATTATCTTTGGCGTGGCGGCAGTGATCAGCATGCTTGCAATTGGCAAGGGGGCACAGCAGGAAATCCTTGACCAGATAAAAATGGTAGGGGTGAACAACATCCTGATCAGCCCGATAGTACAGGAGAAGGGTACGGAGAGCGAAGAGGGTGAGAAACAGTTGAATAAGTTCTCAAGGGGACTTACCCTGCTTGATGTGGAAGCGATACGCAACAGTATCCCGGCCGTAAAGAGGATCAGCCCGGAGATATCCTATAATTCAACTATCGTTCTTAACGGCATGAGGTACTCCGCCAAACTGGTCGGAGTGGCGAATGACTATTTTGATCTGTATAACCTTCCCCTGTCACAGGGGATGTTCTTCAACGATTACCAGGAAGAGTACGGAATACAGGTATGTATAATCGGCGCCAACATCAGGGCGAAGTTCTTCAGCCAGCTTGACCCCCTGGGACAGTATATCAAATTTGATAATGTATGGCTGAAGGTGATAGGTGTACTGGAAAAAACAAATGTCTCTCTGACAGGCTTTGAAGAGCAGGGAGTAAATGTCTATAATGACAATATTTATATACCTATCAAGACAATGCTCATGCGTTACCAGAACAGGGCTCTTGTCAATACAAAGCTTGCCACCCAGGCCACCTCTGTCAGTGTTTTCGGCGGAGGGATGCACATGGCAAGAGTGGTGGTAAGCGGTTCTGATGCCTCAACTGCCGAGACCAACTATAACCAGCTTGACAAGATCGTGGTGCAGGTGCAGGAGACAGAACAACTCACCCCGACTACGGAGGTTCTGAGCCGGATGATGCTCAGAAGGCACTCGAACGTAAAGGACTTTGAGATCACGGTCCCCGAACTGCTTCTCAAACAGCAGCAGCGTACAAAGGACATATTCAATATAGTTCTCGGAGCCATAGCCAGCATCTCCCTGATTGTAGGAGGGATTGGCATTATGAATATCATGTTCGCCTCTGTCATGGAGAGGATAAAGGAGATCGGTACGAGAATGGCCATCGGTGCCAAAAAGATGGATATCGTTGTGCAGTTCCTGTCAGAAGCCGTACTGATTAGCGTTACCGGCGGGTTTATCGGTGTTTTCTTCGGGATAATTCTTGCCGTTGCCATCCAGGAAATAGCCGGAATAACCACGATCGTGTCACTGTTCTCCATCGTGATCGCATTCGGCGTTTCAGCCGCCGTAGGGGTGATATTCGGATATTCACCTGCCAAGCGGGCCTCGGAGAGAGACCCGATTGAGTCACTTCGTTATGAATAATTCAGAGTTATGAAAAGAGTCATATTGATTTTAATAATCATTGTATCAGTTCTTGCAACACCCGGTCTCAGATCACAGGACATAAAGCAGCTGACCCTTGATGAAGTAATAATGCTGGCTGCCGAGCAGTCGCCCAACGCCCTTATAGCAAAGCACCGTTTCCGCTCCAGCTACTGGCAATACAGGACCTTCGTGGCCGAATACAGACCTCTGCTCACCTTTAACGGTACGGTACCCAACTACAGCAGTGCCTATAACAGGGTGTGGAACTCATCGAAAGGGGAGTACGAATATGTGGCTGTGAATGTCCTGCAGACGCAGGGCTCCCTCTCTCTGACACAGAACATAGGGCCTACAGGGGGAACCATCTCGCTTAATTCAGATCTTACATATGAGGTTGATTTTGAGCGCGATTCATACAAGTATATAACATCACCCTTAAATATTATGCTCACCCAGCCGCTCTTCAGGTACAATGAACTAAGGTGGCAGAAGAAGATAGAACCGCTGAAGTATGAAGAGGCACGCAAGACTTATCTGCGTGAGGTTGAGAATGTACGTATCATGGCAGTGCAGAATTTCTTCAGTCTGGCTCTTGCACAGATAAACAGGGAGATTGCAGAGACAAACATGCAGAATGCCGATACTCTCTACCAGATCGCAAAAGGGCGTTATAATCTCGGGACAATAGCAGAAGATGAGCTGCTCCAGATGGAGCTGTCATACCTCAATGCAGGAACGGCTATCAACGAGTCGGAGATCAACCTGCGTGACCGCGAGATAAGGCTTCGTTCATTCCTCGGATTTAACCAGAATGTAAGGCTCGAACTGCTTATTCCTAGCTACATACCTGAACTTCAGGTTGAAGTGGCAGATGTTATGAGGCTTGCAGAGGAAAACAATCCGGACCTGATAGCCCTCGAGAGACAACTTGTTGAGGCGCAGAGCTCAGTGGCACAGGCTAAGGCAGAGAAGAGTCTCAATGCAAACCTGACCGCCTCTTACGGTCTTCGCGATCAGGACGAGGACTTTAATTTAGCCTATTCAAACCCTGACAGGCAGCAGGGTGTCAGGCTTGGTCTGACAATGCCGATACTCGACTGGGGCCTCGGACGGGGAAGGTACAAAATGGCAAGATCGAGCCAGGAACTGACACAGGTGCAGGTGGAACAGTCACGCGCCGATTTTGAACAGAACCTCATGCTCGATGTACAGCAGTTCAACCTTCAGGATGACCAGGTGAAAATAGCTGCCAAGTCAGACACTGTGGCTGCTAAAATGTTCGAGGTGACCAAACAGAGATTCCTGATAGGAAAGATTGACGTGCTCGAGCTTAACAATGCCGACACCAAGAAAGACCAGAACAAGCGCAGCTATATACAGGCCCTCAGTAACTACTGGGCGTATTTCTTTAACATGCGGGCTCTCACCCTTTATGACTTTCTTAACAAACGGCCCCTGGAAACCGACTATGACAAGCTTGTAGAATAGATATCATGCTATATAGCAGGACTGCCGGCACTGTCCGGCAGTTTTGTTTTTATATAATATGCTATACGAAAATAAAATTATATATTTGCGCCTCGTATTATTTAGCGAATCAAACAAACAATCTTAAAAGAGGATACAAATGCAGAATAAAGGAGCAATCTCATTTCTGGCTATTGCACTGGCTCTTGTTTGCGTCTACCAGTTTTCCTTCACAGTGGCCTCATTCAAGGTCAAGAAAGAGGCAAGGGTATACGCCGCAGGTGACCTGAACAAAGAGTTGAATTATCTTGATTCAATCGCCTCCCTGCCCAAGGATCAGTGGGGCTTTCTGGGCAATACCTTCAAGGAAGTCCAGACAAAAGAGCTGAATCTCGGCCTTGACCTGAAGGGCGGTATGAACGTAGTGCTTGAGATCTCGGTTGAGGATATCGTAAGGGCTCTCTCAAACTACAGTACAGACAAGACATTCAATGATGCCATAGCTCTCGCAAAACAGAAGCAACTGGCTGGCGGGAAGGAAGATTTCATTACACTTTTTGTTCGTTCATTCCAGGAGATAGATCCGAACGCAAGGCTGGCGGCAGTATTTGGCACCGTTGAGCTCAAAGACCGGATAAACTTCAACTCCACCAATGAGGATGTTCAGAAAGTCCTTGAAACGGAAGCAAACTCCGCCATAGACAATGCATTCAATATCCTCAGGAACAGGATAGACCGTTTTGGTGTTGTTCAGCCAAACATTTCCCACCTTCAGCCGCGAGGACGAATACTTGTTGAACTCCCCGGAGTGAAAGACCCGCAGAGGGTTCGCGACCTGCTTCAGGGAACAGCTAACCTCGAGTTCTGGGAGACATACGAGAACCCGGAGATTATTGGTTACATGGTGCAGGCAAACGATTATCTCAAGTCAATACAGCCTTCTGCAGAGGCTGCTACGACAGATACCCTGACTGCTGAAGCTGGCACCGAAGAAAAATCACTTCTTGATATGGTCAGCAGTGACACAGCCGCTGTGACTGAGGCATCAAATCTTGAGGAATTCACCAAGCTGAATCCGCTCTTTGGTCTTCTCAGACCGAATGTTTCGCAGGATGGCCAGCCGGTACCCGGAAGCCTCATTGGTTTTGCAGCTTCAAAAGACACAGCAAAGGTAAATGCATACCTGAAGATGAACCAGGTGAGGGCACTGTTCCCCAGGGAGCTTAAGTTCTACTGGAGCCAGAACCCTTACAAATATGATGATACAAAGACATTATTCGAGCTTCATGCCATAAAGGTCACCACGCGCGACGGACGTGCACCCCTGACAGGAGATGTCGTTACAGGCGCACGCCCCTCGACAGGTGTTACCGGATCCGATATTAAAGTTGATTTCTCGATGAACGGCGAAGGTGCCAAGATATGGCAGCGTATGACACGTGATAATATCGGCCGTTGCATCGCAGTGGTGCTTGATGACTATGTAAGGTCATATCCGCGTGTTCAGAATGAGATCGCCGGTGGTAACACTGAGATAACAGGCGACTTCACCCTTGAGGAGGCCGAAGACCTTGCTAACATTCTCAAGTCAGGCAAGATGCCGGCTCCGGCACGTATCATTCAGGATACCGTGGTTGGTCCTTCTCTTGGTAAGGCTGCAATTAAAAACGGGCTTAACTCCTTTATTGTAGCCTTTATTATCGTTCTCCTGTACATGATTTTCTACTACAGTCGCTCGGCAGGCACGGTAGCTGACATTGCAATGACGGTGAACGTATTCTTCATGATGGGTGTGCTGGTATCACTGAACGCGGTCCTGACACTGCCCGGTATCGCAGGTATCGTGCTTACAATCGGTATGTCAGTCGACGCCAACGTCCTTATCTTTGAGAGGATCAAGGAAGAACTGAAGGGTGGCAAGGGGGTCAAACAGGCCATTGCCGACGGTTACAAGGGTGCCTCCTCAGCCATCATCGACAGTAACGTCACAACACTTCTTACCGGCATAATTCTCTATTACTTCGGAACAGGCCCCATAAAGGGATTTGCCAGCACACTGGTAATAGGTATCATTACATCGCTCTTCTCTGCCGTACTTATTTCAAGGCTCATTTACGAGTGGTTGCTGAAGAAAAACATAAATCTGAAATTCTCAGCCAGCTACACTCAGAATTTCATGTCAAACATGAAGATCGACTTTGTAGGACTGAGAAAATACGGATACATTTTCTCAATTGCACTGACGATACTCAGCATTGTGACACTCTCAACCAAGGGTATCAGCAAGGGTATTGACTTCACGGGCGGGCGCACTTATGTTGTCAACTTCCAGAAGCCTGTCAACACGGCTGAGGTTGCAAACCTCCTTTCTGATGAGCTCGAAGGTGACCCGCTGGTTGTGACATTCGGTTCCGACAACCAGGTGAAGATCAGTACGAAATTCAAGGTTAACGAGCCGGAAGCAACTACAGAAGTTAACAAACTCATCTACAGCGGCCTGAAAGACCTTGTCCCCGGTGTTGATGAGACGACATTCATAAATGAATATATCGTAAGTTCAGAGACAGTCGGTCCGACTATAGCCCGTGACATTGCAGTTAAAGCTGTGTGGGCAATAATAGTTGCCCTGGTAGGGATGTTCCTCTACATCCTGATAAGATTCCGTAAATGGCAGTACGGATTGGGATCGATCGTGACACTTGCCCATGACGTGATTATCGTCCTTGGTCTTTATTCAATACTTCAGGGAGTGATGCCTTTCTCGATGGATATCGACCAGGCATTCATTGCAGCCATTCTGACGGTTGTGGGATATTCTATAAACGATACCGTGGTGATCTTTGACAGGGTAAGGGAATACCTCCCTCTCTACAGGAAGAGATCGACGAAAGAGGTATATAATATGGCGCTCAACAGCACCCTGGCAAGAACACTTAACACCGGTATGGCAACGATATTTGTTCTCATCGTCATCTTCATCTTCGGAGGAGAGGTGATCAGAGGATTCATATTTGCCCTTCTGTTCGGGATTGTGTTCGGGACATATTCGTCTCTCTTTATATCAACGCCGATCCTGTATGAGACAACTCACAGGAAAGATGAAGATGCGGACACCGTTCCGGCTGAGACGGGTAAGAAAAAATAGACTGTATATTTTAACGGTGACACAGGTAGCGGCGCTCAATTTGAGCGCCGCTACTATTATTGCCGTTTCCGGTTTTTTATATACCGTTCTTTTGTAACTTTGCCATTCAATATCAGTGAACCGGATGGGAACACTCCTTTTCATAAGCGGACAGGAAATAATTATCATTCTGATAGTTGTGCTCCTGCTTTTCGGAGCCGACAAGCTGCCTGAGATTGCCAGGACAATGGGTCAGGGCATGCGCGAAGTAAAAAAAGCTACCGACGAGATCAAAAGGGAGATTGAGAACAGCACACAGGATATAAGGAAGGATTTTAACGATGTCGCCGACACTGTCCGCAAGGATATAAATGAGGTGACAGACAGTGTTAAGAAGGATATGGATGATGCGGCTTCACCTCTTTCAGAAGAGATCAATGACACAGCCCGCGATATTAACAACGAGGTGAGATGATCAGGGCATCAGGTATCTTAAAGTCATACGGCGACCTGAAGGTGCTCAAGGGAATTGACCTGGAGGTAAAGGAAAAGGAGGTCGTTACAATAGTAGGCGCAAGCGGAGCAGGCAAGACCACTCTTTTGCAGATCATCGGCACTCTTGACAGGCCTGATGACGGCAAGATTCTCTTTGACGGTCAGGATGTCAGCATGCTCTCTTCACGTGCTCTTGCTGCCTTCCGGAACCGCCATATCGGTTTTGTCTTCCAGTTTCATCAGCTCCTGCCTGAATTTACTGCCCTTGAAAATGTCTGCATCCCCGCTCTGATTGCCGGCACCGCGAAGAGCGAGGCAGAGGAGAGAGCCACATCCCTCCTGACGTTTCTTGGCATGGGTGAGAGGCTCGACCATAAACCCTCTCAGCTCAGCGGCGGAGAACAGCAGAGAGTGGCCGTGGCAAGGGCAATCATCAACAGCCCGTCCGTCATACTGGCCGACGAACCGTCAGGCAATCTCGATACGGAGAACAAGAAAGAACTGCATAACCTCTTTTTCAGGCTCAGAGATACCTTCGGACATACTTTCATCATCGTTACACATGACCCGCAGCTGGCGTCGATGTCTGACAGGACAATCAGAATAAAGGACGGCTTGATCACCGATGATGCCCAGTGACAGAGTCAAAAAACTGAAGAAGAGCGAGCTGAAGGAGCTCCTTGACCAGAGGAGTGACATCTATAACAGACCCTCCTTCATTGAGCTTGACCCTGTAAGCATCCCCCACCGCTTTACCTCCAGGGAAGACATTGAGATAGCCGGGTTCCTGGCTGCTACGATTGCATGGGGTAACCGTGTTTCTATTCTCAGGAGCGCTGACCGCATGCTTTCCCTGATGGGCAACTCCCCTTATGACTTTGTTATTAATCACCGTGACAGCGACCTGAAAGGGATCAACGGCTGCATACATCGTACATTCTTTGCCGAGGACTTCATCTATTTCATTGAAGCTCTGAAACACATCTACACTGAGATGGGTGGGATGGAACCGGTCTTTGCCCGATACCAGACCTCTGATTCGCTTCAGCCGGCAATACATGAGTTTCGCAGGATATTTTTTGAGCTGCCTCACAATGCCAGGACAGGGAGGCATGTGTCTGATCCTTACAAAGGGTCGGCGGCAAAGAAGATAAACATGTTCCTGAGGTGGATGGTGAGAAGAGATGACAGGGGGGTCGATTTCGGCTTATGGAGATCAATTTCACCTTCAACATTGTCATGTCCGCTTGATGTACACAGCGGTAACGTTGCCACGGAAACTTGGCTTGCTGAACAGGAAACAGAATGATGCAAAAGCCGTGGCTGAGCTGGACTGCCGCCTGAGAGCCATGGACAGGGAAGATCCGGTTAAATATGATTTTGCCCTTTTTGGTTTGGGGGTTTTTGAAGGTTATTAGATTACAGACATGGCGGCCCTACGGGCCTACAGACAGGGCGCCGCTACGCGGCTGCAGACAGGACGGCCCTACGGGCCTACAGACAGGGCGCCGCTACACGGCTACAGACAGGGCGGCCCTACGGGCCACGGACAGGGCGGCACATAGCAAAAACCATACGGCTGCAATGCAGCAGTTCAGAGTTGAGACATAACCACCATCTAATTTACACAATGTTATCTTTGCGACAAAATAATTCAACCCGTCAGGGAGGCCATTATGGCAAACAGTCATTTCAGATTCAAGCAGTTCACGGTGCACCAGGAGCACGCCTCATTCAGGATAACGACCGACAGCGTTCTGCTGGGGGCCTGGGCTGAGCTGAAAGGGGTGAAACGGATTCTTGATATCGGGACCGGCACCGGTATCATTGCACTTATGGCAGCCCAGCGTTCAGATGCTTACATAGTGGCAATAGAACCTGACCGCAATTCGTTCATGCAGGCAGGACTAAATATTGCCGGCAGCCCGTGGCATAACAGAATAAATCTGAGAAACACCACTGCACAGGATTACATCAGCGATGACGGCCTGCTCTTTGACACCATAATAACAAATCCTCCGTTTTTCAATGACTCGTTGCTGAATCCTGACCCCGGGAAGGCCAGCACACGGCACTCAATAACCCTGACCCACAGGGAACTGCTCGAATCATCGCTCCGCTTTATGAGCCCCGCCGGCACCCTTCAGACTGTGCTCCCGGTTAATGAAGCTGAAACATTCGTGGATATGGCATCAAAAGCCGGACTAAGCTGCAGCAGGAAGCTTACCGTGAAGCCAACACCATTGCTGCCCCCGGCACGAATACTAATGACTCTCGGGTTTGTTAAGAGAGCATGTGAAGAAGCCACTATCGTCATTGAAAAGGGTGGGAGGCATGACTACTCCGACGAATACAAATCCCTGACAAAGGATTTTTACCTCAGGTTCTGAAGAGTCACCTTATCATCCTGTCTGCAGGGAGACCGTACTCTTCCTCCATCTTAATGCCCGTCAGCGCCAGCTCATCGAGCACGGGATTATACAACTCGGGCAGGACAGGCCTGTGGACACCCGTCAGTTTTATCCTGCCCGCAAGGATCAGCTTAATGGCTATGGCTGCAGGGAGTGCCACCGTTCTTGCTATTGAAGTGTTTGTCGCAGGGGTGCCGTAATCAAGCATCCTTGAGCTTATCACTTCACGTTTGCCGTCAGGATAAGCGGCAAGGAAAAGGTGCTGCATTACTATCATGTCGCGGTCGTTGTCTCCCAGCCACATCTTTCTTATCATCAGGTCAGAGGTTATCTCGAAGGGGGAGGTGACGTCATAACCCATGAGATCATCGCTGAATAGCCCGAGCCACTCAAAAGCATCAAGTGCCCTGGTTGTCGGGTTAAGTCCGCTCTTCTCCTCCAGTTCCTGCCTTATATCTATCCCCGGTACGCCTGCCCTGTCTGCGACGAAATCCTTATATGTTCTTCCAATGTAACAATGGTCGCCATCATCTATCAGTCCGATGGCCTTGATCAGGTCGAGCGTCTCGCACCATCCCTTATACCTGAAGGTGCCGCGGTACATCGTTCTGATACCCTGCAGTCCGTATATATCAACATAACTTACTGAATCACGGTTGGGATAAACCTCCAGATCTCCGATCCCCGGGAAATTGTGACTGAAACGATCCTTGAAGAGATTGACGGGATCAATGGTTACTGTTTTGCCGTTTTTAAGGTATGTTGCTCCGTTACGGCTGGCGAGCACAACACCCTTCGGGCTCCACGAGAATTTGTATCCGAGCGGATTGTCTGCAGCTTCAGGGGCCGGAAGCGCTCCGCACAGCGAATAGAATTCCTCGATCAATCCGCCCTTGCTTCTCACATTGTCAATTATCCTCATCGCTGACATATGGTCTATGCCCGGGTCTAGCCCTACCTCATTAAGGAAGATGACACCTGCTTTCCGGGCATCGCCGTCAAGCTCCTGCATCGCAGGTTGCACATATGACGTTGTCACAAGAGGCTTTCTGTATTTAAGGCAGGTCCTGGCAACATCGCAGTGGAACCGGTATGGAAGGAGGCTCACGGTCAGATCGTGTGAGCTAACCATCCTTTCAAGCTCGGCGCATCGTTCCATCGACCAGTCAACCGCAGTGCCGTTCAGGTTGCCAGCTATCATCTCCTCAGCCCTGTCACGCATCGGGGAGGCAACTGTGATCATAAATCCGTTAGCAAGCAGATATTCAATCATAGGCTTTGAAACCAGCCCGGCACCGAGAATAAGGACCCTGTTCATTCTTCTGAGTTTGAACTCCAAATTTATTGAAACCTCTTCGAAATGAATATGATAAAAATCTGCATTTGACTGAATTATCAACAATAATTCAAAAACTGTTTCCTTCATCGGAGGCGGTTAGTATCTTTGCTGATGTCGCGCTCTGGAATGAAAACGGAAAACATCAATCAGGGAAAATATGCGGAGACACCGCTGATGAAGCAGTACTTTGCTGTGAAGGCAAAGCATCCTGACGCCATACTGCTTTTTCGCGTCGGAGATTTCTACGAGACCTTTGGCGAGGATGCCATCCATGCCTCGGAGATACTCGGGATAACGCTTACCAGGCGAGCCAACGGTGCTGCAAGCTATGTTGAGCTGGCGGGGTTCCCCTACCATGCCCTCGACACTTACCTCCCAAAGCTTGTCAGGGCAGGGCAGAGGGTTGCAATATGCGAGCAGCTTGAAGATCCAAAGCTCGCAAAGAAAATCGTAAAACGGGGGATTACCGAGCTGGTGACTCCCGGCGTATCGTTTAATGACAATGTGCTGAGCCACAAGGAGAATAATTTCCTGGCGGCCCTTCATATTGACAAGCAGGCAGTCGGAGTAGCGCTGCTGGATGTCACAACAGGGGAATTCTTTGTAGCTGAAGGCGACACCGGTCATGTGGAGCAGATACTGAATAACTTCCAACCCAGGGAGGTGCTGTTCGAAAAGCGCAAGAGCGATCTTTTCAGGGAAAGGTTCGGAAGCAGGTTCTATACCTACAGGCTCGACGACTGGATATTTACCCCTGATACAGCAAATGAAAGACTCCTGAAGCAGTTTGGTACGAACTCGCTGAAGGGATTCGGTGTGCAGGGGCTTCCATACGGCATTATTGCCGCTGGGGCCATCCTCTATTATCTGGACATGACATGCCATGAGAACCTTGGGCACATAAACCATCTTTCGAGGATAGAAGAGGAGAAGTATGTGTGGCTTGACAGATTCACAGTTCGTAACCTTGAACTCTTCCACTCACCGTATGAGGGAGCAAAGACGCTGATTGACGTCCTTGACCGGACGCTGTCGCCGATGGGCGGGCGCATGATGAAACGCTGGATCTCCCTGCCGCTGAAGGACATCAATGTGCTAAACACAAGGCTTGATATAGTTGATTACCTCATCCGTAATAAAGGGCTGACCGAGGAGATGGATGGACTTATAAGGGAGGTGGGTGATCTGGAGAGACTCCTAAGCAAGGCTGCCGTGGGCAGGGTAAACCCCCGCGAGGTCTCCCAGATACGAAGGTCACTTGCAGCCATTGGGCATCTCAGGTTCCTTTGCATGGGGTCAGACTGCCAGCCTCTGGCAGCCCTCTCCTCAGCCCTGGACCCCTGTCCGGAGCTGGCAGAGCAGATAGAGAGGACCCTCACGGCAGAGCCTCCGGCTGCGGTTAACAAGGGGCATGTTATTGCTGAGGGTGTTTCTCCGGAGCTGGACGAGCTGAGAAATATCCTCTATAGCGGGAAAGATTACCTTAATGAACTGCAGCAGAGAGAAATAGCAAGAACCGGCATAAACTCACTCAAGATAAGCTATAACAATGTCTTCGGCTATTATATAGAGGTACGCAATACACACAAAGACAAAGTCCCCTCTGAATGGATCAGGAAGCAGACCCTGGTGAGTGCCGAGAGGTATATCACGGAGGAGCTCAAGGAGTATGAGAGTAAGATACTTGGTGCAGGTGAGAAGATCCTCTCGCTTGAGACATCTCTTTTCAACCAGCTGGTTGAATCACTGTCACCCTTCATTGCACTCATGCAGGCTGACGCTGCCGCTGTAGGCCGCCTTGACTGTCTCCGGTCGTTCGCGGTTGTTTCTGATGAGAACGGCTATGCCAGACCGTTGCTTGATGAGAGCCATGTTCTTGACATTAAGGAGGGCAGGCATCCTGTCATTGAGAGGCAGCTTCCTCCCGGCGAGGCATATGTGCCGAATGATGTATGGCTCGATAACGAAGAGCAACAGGTTATAATACTGACAGGTCCCAACATGTCGGGTAAGTCGGCACTGCTGAGGCAGACGGCACTGATAGTGATAATGGCCCAGTCAGGCTGTTTTGTTCCGGCAAGGGAGGCACGTATCGGCGTCATAGACAAGATCTTTACCAGGGTGGGGGCATCAGATAACCTCTCGCTCGGCGAGTCAACCTTCATGGTTGAGATGAATGAGGCGGCGAGCATCCTTAACAACCTCTCCGACCGCAGTCTTATACTCCTTGACGAGATAGGGCGTGGCACCAGCACCTATGACGGCATCTCGATAGCGTGGTCTATGGTTGAGTATATACATGAGCACCGTCACAGGCCCAAGACGCTCTTTGCAACCCATTATCACGAGCTTAACGAGATGGAGAACACCTTTGCGAGAGTGAGGAACTTCAACGTCTCAATCAGGGAGCTTGACAACAGAGTCATCTTTCTTCGGAAGCTGAAGAGGGGAGGAAGCGAGCACAGCTTCGGCATCCATGTTGCACGGATGGCAGGCATGCCAAAAAGCGTTGTAAGCAGGGCAGATGAGATATTGAAGATACTCGAGCAGGGGAGGGGCGGGCAGAGCCTTGGCAAGCCGGTAGAGGAGATTGCTGTCAATCGCGAAGGATACCAGCTCAGCTTTTATCAGCTTGACGATCCAGTGCTGAAACAGATACGCGATGAGCTGGTAGGACTTGACATTGACAACCTGACGCCGGTGGAGGCACTGAACAAATTTACAATATCCGAAGACTATTAAAGAGTTAAGCTCGCTTTCAGATCAAGAACCGTTGTCATCACCTGGTTACTGTAAGTACGTTGCCGGTTTTTGACACTGTGTATTTCGGAAGAGGTGATGAGGCAGGGCCCATCAGAACACTTCCGGGAGGTGTTGAATACCGAACCATGGCATGGACACTGAATATTCCCGGCAGAGTTACTATAGGTCACCTGACAGCCCGAATGTGTACAAATAGATGACAGAGCAATAAATGAATCTGATCCCATATTAATTACTATCACCCCGCTTCTTACAATATAGCCCCCTGCTGTAACAAGAGCTGAGTTCTGTGCAACTGACAGGTCAATTACGAGAGGGTCATTATTATTGTTATTATTGTTGTTGCCACCGGGATCAGGGTTGTTATCATCTTCGCAAGAGGTAAATGTTGCAGGAGCAATCAGAAATACTGTACCTCCCACAAGAATCTGCTTAAATAAATCTCTCCTTTTCATATTGTGATGTGTTTATTGTTACAAGTAAAAAGTTCTGACAAGGTTAAATCCGAAGAATATGCTTCCTTCGGCCCATCCTCCCTGATTATTTGTGAGGATAGTTTTATGCGTCAAACCCTGGCTGCTGCTGAACAACAGTTGAAACTGATGTCCGCCGGTATCCATCTCAATGGTAAAAGTCAGGGGATTAATATCCGAAAAGTCCGGCTTGTTGAAGATTGCAACATACTCTATAAGTATACCCATCCTCTTGGTTATGTTTACGCCGGCTACAACAGGCAAAGCAAACAGCGTCAATTGGTCGTCTGTACGTATTTCATAATTGTTTCTGAAAAGCAATGGTGATGTCTGAAGGGCAAATCTGCCGCGTTTAACAGCCAGTATGAACTGTGCTGAAAGTGAAGTGCGTGACCAGAAATTCTCTTCCTCCTCAGGGTAATAGTCGCGCAAAGTATTGACAGACCCTCCGAGAAGGGTAGTTGCAGCAAACTGATAATCTCCGAATTCTCTATAATTTTCCCAGGGGTTGAACCAAATGGTTAAATGCCAAGCTAATTGGCTAAATTACGATGTAGTAGAGCAAGGTCTGAGAGGTGTCTCGGCTGAAATTGCGTTTCAATGCATTGTGATTTTGAAAATTGTATTATTTTTGCACTCACAATTGCGGGAATAGCTCAGTTGGTAGAGCACGACCTTGCCAAGGTCGGGGTCGCGAGTTCGAGTCTCGTTTCCCGCTCAAAAAAAAGGAAGCCTCAGCTTCCTTTTTTCTTATATGGCGACGCTCAGGTTGGGCGTCGTTACGTTATTTAACCGGTCCCCAGTTGATGAGGATGCCATTCCTGAAATAAAGGTACTTCTTTGAGTAGATCCACTCTTCGTCGGTATTCTGATCGACGTACATGCGGTTCAGCTGTTTTGGGTTGCCCCAGCTGTCGGTAGCCATCTCTGCCGTGATCCCCTTCCATACCTTGTTCTGATAAAGGCGCTTGCCGATATCCTCTCCGTATTTCATGACCAGCATCTGGTACCTGTCAGATGGTTGTTCTGCCTGTGCCCCGGGTACAGCGGCGGGAAGATTTTCCGCCGATGTCACCGCTATCTCACTGTCCAGATCCAGTCCGTCAGATTTTACAAACCCTTCAGACCCTTCAAACCTGACATTGAAATAGAGAGAGTCGAGTCCCAGTATCTCTACCACACTTCCTTTCGGAACAATCATGATCACGCTCATGGCATCGTCCTTATCGGCGAACAGCCTGACGGCCTCTTTGGTGATTGCTTTCTGAACATCCTGAGCTGAGGCGGAGGCAGCGGCAAGAAGTATGAGCATTGAGACAAGTATATTTTTCATGATGTAAGTGTTTATTTCTGTTCGTTCAAAAACCGTACCACCGTCATTTCTTCCTGATTATCATAAGGCCGTCGCGCAGGGGCAGCACAATCTTTTCCACCCGGTGATCACTGCGCACCATCTCATTGAACGTCACCACGCCCCTTGTCTGAGGGTCTTTCAGCGCTTCCTCACCTTCTATTTTACCTCCCCACAGGACATTGTCAGCAATGATAAATCCCCCTTTGCGAACCTTATCAAAAACCAGGTTATAGTATTCGCAGTACTCTCTCTTGTCACCGTCAATGAAAACCAGGTCAAAGGTGTAATTCATTGAGGGAATCACATCCTGAGCCCTGCCGGTGTGCAGGGTAACCCTGTCAGCCACTCCTGCAAGGGCAAAATAATGGGTGCTCATCTCATTAAGCTCATCATTGACCTCGATGGTATGAAGCTGTCCGCCGTTCTTCAGTCCGCGCGCGAGACAGATAGCCGAGTAGCCGGTGTATGTTCCGATCTCAAGTATCCTTGAAGGATGGATCATGTACGAGAGCATCTCGAGGAATTTTCCCTGTATATGGCCTGAGACCATATTGGGATTCACCACGTACAGATGTGTCTGACGGTACAGCTCCTCCAGAACCTTGTCTTCCGGGGTGCTGTGCTCCCTGATATACTTGTCAAGCTCTTTCTCCATTTTGTCTGTATATTAAAGTTGAGAGTGATGATTTTTCGAAAATGATATTGGCAATTTCAAGCAGGTCAGATGATGTTACCGAGTCGATCTTGCGGAAGACGTCGGTCATATTGTCGATCCGGTCAAAGATAAGCAGGCTCTTGCCGAGGCTCAGCATCAGGCTCTCATGATTCTCATATGCCCTTGCCAGATAACCCTTTATCTGGCTCTTTGCCCTGGTCATCTGCATTATGCCAAGCGGCTGTCGTTTCAGCCGTTCAAGCTCTGAGATGGTCAGCGCGATGCTTTTGTCAAGGTTACGGCTGTCAGTCCCGAAGTAGATTGTAATGAGTCCGGTGTCTGTATACGGGTTGTACATCGACTCTACATTGTATGCATAGCCTCTTTTCTCACGCAGTGACATGTTCAGCCGCGAGTTGAGTCCCTGTCCTCCCAGGATGTTGTTGAGAATGAAGAGCCCCATCCGTTTCTCATCATGAAGGTCATAGGCGATATTACCCATTATGCAGTGACTCTGAAAGGTGTCCATCTGCCGGTCAGTTCTGATGGGATTGTAGAGGTACTCTGCCCTGGCCCGGCTTGTGCCGGAAACTGGTTCAACGGGTTTGAAATGCTTCTCGAATAGGGAGATTAAATTCCGCGGACTTATTGCACCCACGGAGCAGAATACCATCTGCCCGGTTGCATAGTTCCGTCTGATGAATCTGCGGATATCATCTCCCGTGATTGATCTTATTGTCTCAGGTTTGCCGAGAATATTCCTCCCGATAGGCTGTTGCGGGAAAACCAGTTCTTCAAACTCGTCAAAGATATATTCAGCGGGGTTGTCGAGGTAGGAGTTTATCTCTTCAACCACGACCTCTTTCTCTTTCTCTATCTCAGCTGCAGGGAATGTTGAAAAGAATAGCAGGTCAGCTATCAGCTCGACAGCCCTCGGATAGTCTTCTTTCAGGAAGGAGGCATGGATTGCCGTCTCCTCCTTGGTGGTATAGGCATTCAGTTCACCTCCCACATCCTCGAGGCGGCTCAGGATATGATAGGAGCGGCGGCGGGTAGTACCCTTGAAGAGCATATGCTCTATGAAATGGGCCATGCCATGTTCTTCAGGGAGCTCATCGCGTGAGCCTGTATTGATTATCACACCGCAGTGAGCGACCTCGCTGTATGTCTGACAGTGCACAAGACGTATTCCGTTTGGAAGAGTATGAAATGTAAGATCCATGCCTGGTTTAAAGAATAGACAAAGATAGCAATGAAAACTGCTTGTCAGCATTGAGGATTACACATTTACCCTTGCGGGTGATGATAGTCAAGTGGAGAAAGCTGATGATCGTGTTGCCCATGAGGTACCGCCACCTGAAATATAGGCATTGCCCACTGCATGGAGGATCTGAATGGGAGTCATTGTCCTGATCCCCACTCTTTCACCGTTGGGATCAAGAAGGATTGGTTGCCGTCCGCTATCTGATGGACGGACAACACACTGGTAGCCAATCTGGCGGAGTGTATGTGCAAATACGGTCAATGAAAATGTTGCGACCCCGGTTAGGGTAAACAGTTTTTCATGTGTAATTAATTTAAATTTTAATGGTCAAATAGCCTGTCCCGCAAAGAAAAGAACCCACATGTAATTTTTTTTATCCTTGTTGATTATTAAATATCATGTGGGTTAAATACGATCACAATTTAATTATTTTGAACACTTTGACCTCTCTGTTGTCTCTACTAATTCTCAGAAAATAGACTGATGAAAAGAGATTACTCATATATATGTCGGTCTCTTCATCCCGGATCGGTTTATCCTGCAAGATTGTTCCGTTTATATCATAAAGCTGAAACCTCATGTTATTTAAATCAGCGGATTTCACTATGAGCTTAATTGATCCGCGTGTCGGATTAGGGTAAACCGTACACACAAGGTTGATATAATCAGTGTTCTCAATCGAAGTTACAACTGAGATCTCATAGGGTTGTTGCATTCCCTCGAGGATGGTGCCGTTGCTGCCTGAGAACATGTTCCATGCCATCTGTCCAACGCTGTAAGTAGCTGACCCGCCGCTTCCTGCAGCTGTTCCTCCTGTTGCAGGAATGGTCTGCTGCGATTCTGCTATTGTAAAGCAAGAAAGGCACAGTAATACAGCTATTATTGTTCTCTTATTTGATTTCATTTCATTCGTCTTTAGGTTTAATATTTCAGAACGAACTTCTATTTATTAACCCATATCCCAGCTATGTTTATTACTCAATGCTTTTCATCAAAATCTTTTCCAGTTTTTCCAGCCTGTTAATGGTTTTTTGATCAGTTTCAACCAGGTTATTATACAAGGTTTGCAAAAGCACATGTTCGGTTTTCAACTGGTCATTCTCTAAACTTAACCGGTCGTTTTCCGCTTTCAGTTGCTTTATGGCTTCTGCCAGCAGTGGAGTGATTTTGCCGTATTCTACTGAAAAATATCCATCTTCGCCTTTAGAGACCACTTCGGGGAGAACCTCATTAACTTCCTGAGCTGAAAAACCAATCTGACGTGATTGATCAGTTCCGCTATTCCAGAAGAAATAATACCCGTTTAGTTTTTCAACCATGGCAAGGGGATTGGTCAGCAGGGTGAGGTCTCTTTTCAGGTTAACGTCGGAAAAGACATTCCATGCATTGGCCCTGGCCTGGGTGCCGTCACTATAATTACCTACCTGCAACCTGTAACCGGGGTTTGTGGTTCCGATGCCAACATCTCCACCTGCTTCGATAATCATTTTCATTGTACCGTTTGTCCCGATGTTCAGAACACCGTCTTCGTAAGTAGTCAGCCACCCGTTAACTCCCTGCATTCCAATCAGAATACCGTCGCTCATGGTATATCCGGTGGAGCTGTTTTGAATGTTCAGGTATGCTTCGGTCCCTGGTTCGGTAATGGTTACTTTGCGGGTAGGCGAACTGTTACCAATGCCGATTTTTTTAGTCGAGGAGTTATAAATATATAAATCACTTTCCATCCAGGGGCCTGTATTATCATCTGCATTATCCCAAGTGGTGCCAGTCCATTTGAGTAGCTGGCCTGTTGTGGCACCCATCTGGGCTATTCTAAGCGGGGAGGCCGTAGTGCCACTTCCGGTCAGCGTAGCATCGGTGACCACCGAAAGAGTCTTCCAGGAGGCAGAACCTATTGCGTTTGAAGTAAGGATTTTGCCATCGCCCTCAGTGCCATCGGCAATTTTGATAAAGTTTCTGAATTCGGCGGCCGGACCGATTCCCAGGTTTTGAGCGTAAATTGCAGCATAACCAGTGCTGTTATTTACAGCGGCAATGGCCTGGTTATTGGCTGTCAGTACCTGAAACTGTCTTAAATCGGTGCCGGGAATTTTGCCTATTCCCACTTTCCCGGTATTGAAATATATATCCGATCCAGACAGCTGCCACGTGGTTGTTCCTGCAGGAATGGATTGGGGCGTCCATGAAGTGCCGTCATATGTAAGAACCTGTCCTGTCGTGGCGCCCATTGAAGCAATTTTAGGTGAGGTGACAGCAGCGTTGCCAAGCTTGTCGGTGCTGACAGCCGCGTTGATAATTTTTAAATTTGTGATTGCATTATCGGCTAAATCTGCCGTCACAATGGTCCCATCAAAGATTTTTGCCGAAGTCACACTGTTATTGGCCAGATCAGCAGTACCCACGGCCTCGTCAGCAATCTTGGCTGAAGTAACACCATTGTCGGCAATTCTCAGGGGTATTGCTGTGGTACCGTTGCCTGCCAGTGTGGCATCAGTTACAACTGACTGTGTCCCCCAGTTATCTCCTCCTCCAGATGTCGGAAGGGTAACCGTTCCACCTCCAAGGCTCAGGGAGAGCTGTGTTCCGATTAGGCTTAACGCCTGTATTTCGTTCGTGATACTGTTATCCGCATCATCAATATTGTCAATCCCGTCTGCAAAACCGGCAGGCTTACCTGTCAGACTGGTCCACGTACCGTCAAACAACGCCGGTTTATTGAGCAGATCGTTGTAACTGCCGCTGGTAGCAACCGTCGCAAATGTCGGTTTGCCTGTGAGGCCTGACCAGGTCCCGTCGAATAATACAGGTTTATTTGTCAGATCGTTGTAACTACCGCTGAAAGCATTCTCTGCAGAACCTGCATATAGGGCATAGGGAACACTTAACAACTGGCTCGTGCCGGTTATTGTGTAGTTTGTCCCGCCTGAAGGATCGGTTTCTGTTTTAAGGTAATAGGGACCTGATGCCCAGTTGATGGTTGCTAAGCTTCCCACGCTGGCAGTGCCGCTACCTATCTCAACTGTCACCAGTCCGTTGGCATTGGTCTGCGGATTGGGGCTGTAGGTTTCCAAAAAACCACAGTCCCTGTGGCTGATCCCTTAAGGATGCTGATCTTCATTCCTACCGCCTGACTTGTGATCAGTCCGCCGGAAGTATTCCTGACAACACTCTGGTAGCTCAGCTTCTGTGGAACCTGAGCACACACTGTCATTTGAAATACAGCAATTACGATTAGAATAGCTAATTTCTTCATGAGATTGACTTTTATTCTTTGTTATGGAAATACAATATCTGGGTTAGGGCAATCATTCAATTGAAGCCAAATATGTTTAGATTATTATGTAATATTTTTTCCCAACTCTCTTCGAGAGATGAAGTAACTTCATACTTTCATGAATTCTCCGCAGATGTCGACACGCTAACCTCATATTAAGAACCTAATGAGCGTTTGTGGAGCAATTGCTATACAAGGTATGAAAAACGGTAATATGAGTCAAGTAATGTGGGGTATTGCACAAAAAATAAAAACAGACTATATTTGCAGTCCGAAATGGTACCATAGCTCAGTTGGTAGAGCAACGGACTGAAAATCCGTGTGTCCCCGGTTCGATTCCTGGTGGTACCACGTCTTAGAACCGCAAATCCCGCATGATCAATGATCTGCGGGATTTTGCATTTTAGCTGTGAACAGAAATGTTGTCGGATTTATACCAGGCTCCCGAAAATTGTTTTAGGATACTATAACCTGTTCCAGTTGGGTTTAAAACAAGTCCTCAGTAGGCCAGTCCGAAATAGAATTTATCATATCTTTTACTGTTCTGTATAGATCATTAAGAATCACATCAGGTTCATTTTCAGTCCTTGTGTTGGCTATCAAGGCAAACCTGAATGTGTTATCCAGCCTGCAAAGTATTGATGACGTTCCGGGTAATGAGCCAAAGAAATACCAATTTTGGTTACCAAAATACATTTCATTAAGTAGATCTTCCGAGATAAGGTCTGGTTTTGACTTATTTCTATCAATTCTTACAATGAACCGTGCCAGGTCAGTAGCTGAAGCTATCCAGCCGCCATGTGAATCCATTCGGGTCACATTCATACTGTAAGGACTAAACTCACTTTGATAGTATTTAACCTCTCCCGGAAACCTATCATTTAGAGTATTCCCACCAATTTTCATTGCAGAAATACCACATTGCTGCAGCAAATTTGACTTAACATAATTATCATACGAAGTATTGGTTACCTTTTCAATCACTCTTCCAAGAACACAATATCCAAAATTAAGGTAATAATAATTGGAGCCCGGGTCTGAAGTTAATGGCCGGTTAGCGAGCATATCTGTAATCAATTGCTTTTGTGATAAGTTAACGTTCGTGAACATAGGATCATTGGGTGAATTGGTCCATCCGGATTTATGATCCAGAAGATGCTTGACTGTTATCAAATCTTTCTTTGAGCCAGCAGGAGGTGTACCATAAGTTGTACCTAATATTCCATCAGGTCCAAAAACCTTTGTGTCAAGGGTTATGACACCATCCTTTACCAGTTTCAGCACAGCAATTGCTGTGATGGGTTTTGACAAACTTGCTATCCGGTAAAGATCTTCAGTAGAGGCCGGTGTCGAAGCTTCCTTGTCAGAAAAACCGTATGATGTAGCATATACCAGTTTCTCGTCTTTAACAATCGCCAGCGATACAGCCGGGATACTGTATTGCGTCATCTTTTCCTCAATGGCAGTATCCAGGTCTGATAAGCTTTCCTTTTCGCATCCTGTTGTAATTATAGCAATTATTAACAGGCACTTAAAGATTCGGATTAATGAATTCTTTCTCATACATTAAGAATTTTACTATTGTGAATTCAAGATAGTCGCTTCTATAAATCATAAAGTTCAGCAATGTTATGTTAACAGACTTTTCTGTACGTCCCAAATTCTATTCTCGGTGTGCCAAAGCCAATATTTCTTAATCAATGGTGGAAATCCCTACTGTGCTCAAGAATCTAGTATATCGACCACTCACAGCCAGCCATATTACAATTAAGGTTATAAGCCTTAAACTAAATGGGAAAAGCTGGCAATATTGTGAATGATCTCAATCGGCAGTCGTTTCTGGCAATCATAAATTACACTTTAGAATCTCTTGGGGCTGGTGGACCACTTAAAAAGAGCGAGAGTGCTTGCTCTCACATCGCCAGCCGAAGCTTCAGCGAAGGATGGCTCACACTCTCGCTCTTTTTCTCAGGTCTCACTCTCACCCTCACTCTTAATGAAGGAGTTGGCACCTCACACTGTTTCTCTTTTCCTGCACTCTCCCACATCCTCCCTTAATCACAGCCTGTCAGAAATTGAAAATATGGCTTTGCTGGCCATCTTAATAAAATCTTTATGACAGGTAATCATTTATTAATAAAACAATTATAAAATCGGCTGCAACTTGCACTGGCATTTCAGGCTGGTTCGGAATACTGAGTTGTTCTTTTCTCAGCTTCAGTGATCAGGCTTGTGGAATGGCGGTAAGAGTTATTGCGAAATGAGAATTTCAGGCAAAACATGGCCGGTAGTTCTGAAAGAGACAGGCAGACTTTTCTGGATGCTTGGCTTCATTTTTATTGTCCCGGCAATCGTCTCTGCCTCATATAAGGAATGGTATTCGGCCGGTGGATTCATTCTCTCAGCAATTATTACTATGTCTTTTGGGCAGATGTTGAGGTATCTGAACAGAAATGCTGATGAGCCGCTTTTCAATAACGCACTGATAATAGTTGCATTTGGATGGCTGGCAGCAACATTTATGGGCGGATTGCCATTTTATATCATAGCTAACATTACACCTCCCGAGGTTTTAAATAGACTTGTTCCTGAGGGTGCAACCTATCAGTCAAGTTTGTTATTCTTTAAAAATCCTCTTCATTGCTTCTTTGAGAGTATGAGTGCCTATACAACAACCGGTCTGACCATGGTAGTTCATGAACCATCAGCAGGCAAAGGTGTTCTCTTCTACCGAAGTTTTGCTCAATGGCTTGGTGGAGCCGGATTTATTATTCTTGCCCTGGCGATCCTTAATCCTGGCTCCGGCCGCAGCTCAATACTTATGTACAGGTCTGAAGCTACCGGAATAAAGCTTAAACCTAAAATCATTGAGACAACAAGAGGTATATGGAAAGCGTATTCATGTATAACATTGTTCTCTGTAATATATCTGATTATAGGTACCAGGCTGATCCTGCCCGATTATCCATTGGCCGATAACATTTTTGATTCTGTAAATCATGCTATGGCCGGACAGTCAACCGGGGGATTCAGTACACTTGATGACAGTATTGCAACATACAAGTCGCCGGTGATGGATATCTTATACATTCTGCCAATGGCACTGGGGTCCTTTTCACTTCCTTTTTTCTACAGACTCATTATTCTCGGCAGATTCAGCGAGTTCTGGAAAGATATACAGACCAGAGCCTTAATAATATCCTACTTTTTTGGTGGTATCATCCTTTCCTTTCTGCTGTATTATGCACAAATTGTTCCGGAGCCATTCAGGGAGGGTACTTTTCAGTTTGTAAGCGCTATGTCTACAACAGGCTGGCAGACTTCTAATATCAGCATCTGGGACACACCCTCAATAGTATTTATCGTTTTTGCCGGCATGTTCATCGGAGGAGCATCAGGCGCAACAGTTGGTGGAATAAAAATGATCAGGGCTCTCATCATTGAAAAGGGAATCAGATGGCAGATCAATAAAGTCTTTCTATCCCGTAATACTATCAAGACTATAAAATTCGACGGCAAAAGTTTGCTGCCAGATCAGATGAATGCAGAAATGGCAAATGCTGCCGTATTCGCTCTTCTTTTTCTCATGATCCTTTTCGGGGGAACTTTCATCACATATTTTTTCATGCCCGATGGTTATTCATTTGCCGATGCACTCTTTGAATCAACCGCTGCTCAATCAACGGCAGGCCTTTCAACCGGAATTACTGATCCGTTTATGCATCCTGCCATTGAGGTTACATATATATTCCAGATGTGGGCCGGTCGTCTTGAAATAATACCTGTTCTGGCATTGTTCAGAGCATTACTTACAGGTACCGGATACAGGAAAATATGAAATCAAACAGATTCTGAATAAAACATAACAATCAGTGACTATTGGTATAACTTTGATGAAAATAAGGAGCCAAACCATGCTGTTTCGTCCGGCTGTCAGAAAGCAGAGTACCACATTATTTAATTATGTGACGGTAATTGTCATTATGATTCTGATCTCAGCTGTCTGTTATCAACTAAAAGACCTGATCGGATACCGGCAAGTCTCCTTTATTTTATTATTTAGTGTCTCCATTCTTTCTATTTTCTTCAGCACCGGACCAATTCTTCTCTCTTCAGCCCTGGGTGCACTGATCTGGGATTTCTTTTTCATCCCCCCTGCTTTCACCCTGCATATCGGAGATACTGAAGACACACTCATGCTTGTGATGTTTTTTATTGTTGCCATGGTAAACGGAATACTTACTTCCCGTGTCAAAAGGCAGGAACGAAATGCCAGAAACAGGGAGGAAAAGACACTTGCGCTTTATCAGCTCACCAGGGAGTTGCTAACGGCAACTGAAATAAAGGATATTGTAAGCGTGACACAACAATACTTAAAAAAGTACTTTAAGGTAAATCCCGCCCTAATTCTATGGGACGAGGATGACAGAATGGAAATTCACTACCTGAATGATGATGATCAGCCCCTGTCAGGGGACGATAAGAAGATTGCCCTGTGGGTATTTAAGAATTCAAGGAAAGCTGGCAGGTACACTGAAGATTACAATTCATCAGAGAGGACATTTTATCCGCTTCAGAGCAGCTTAAAATGCCTTGGAGTAATAAGTATATGCTTAAAAGAGGCGCTGACACCGCCAGAGGAACAATTCCTGGAAGCATGTGTAACACTTGTTGCAGGAAAATTTGAAAGGGAATTCCTGAGTGCAAAGGCAAAGGATGCATTCATTCTTGCAGAATCAGACAAATTGTACAAGACACTCTTCAATTCTATCTCTCATGAGCTGAGAATACCGGTTGCAACGATCATTGGTGCAACAGATACCTTGCTTTCAGAAAAGTACCCGGAGCAAACCAGAAAAAGACTCTACTCAGAGATGGGAAAGGCTTCCGTCAGGCTTAACAGGTTAATTGAAAACCTCCTTAACATGTCACGACTTGAATCCGGACACCTGTCTCCACGGCCTGACTGGTGTGACATTCACGACCTTATTAACAAAGTCCTGGGAACTCTCAGCCAGGAGTTGGCACAGTTCAGACTAAATCTGGCGATCCCTGAAGATATGCCACTGGTATTTATTGACTTCGGACTTATGGAGCAGGTTCTGCACAATCTGCTTCTGAATGCGACGCAATATGCTCCGGAAGGGACTGAGATCGGGGTTTCATTCACGTATGACAAACCAGGCATTCTTATTGTGAAGGTATCTGATCAAGGAAAGGGATTCAGTCCTTCTGAATTAAACCTTCTCTTTAAAAAATTCTACAGAGGAGAAAAAGCTTCCTCAGGTGGAACAGGACTTGGATTATCAATTGTGAAAGGATTCATTGAGGCTCAGGGAGGAACGGTATCAGCCAGCAACAGGGATGGCGGTGGTGCAGTATTCACAATTAAAATGCCGGTAAATGCTTCTGAAATAACCGAATACAAACAAACCTGAGGATGTGATGAAAACTGGAGAACTAATTCTGATAGTTGATGACGAGGTTCAAATCAGACGTCTTCTGGAAATTACACTGTCAGCAAATGGATTCAGAATATCTGAAGCTGCAACTGGCAGAGAAGCAATAATTCAGGCTTCTCAACGTCAACCTGAACTGGTAATACTTGACCTGGGGCTTCCTGACATGGACGGAATAGAGGTGCTTAAGAGATTGAGAGAATGGTATGAAAAGTCAATAATCATTCTTTCTGTAAGGAACTCAGAAGACGATATTGTCAGGGCCCTTGACAGCGGGGCAAATGATTACCTGGCTAAGCCATTCAGGACAGGCGAGCTGCTTGCGAGGATCAGGGTGGCAATCAGGCAAAACAAATCATATGACAATAGTCCGCAGCTTGTGTTTGGTAATATTACCATTGACCTTGACAGGCATGCGGCTTACAGGAACGATGAAATCATCAAGCTAACATCCACTGAGTTCTCCCTCCTGGCTTTGCTCGCAAAAAATTCAGGCAGAGTGCTTACACATCAGTATATTTTAAAGGAAGTCTGGGGTATGGGGTATACAGAACAGACTCAATATCTTAGGGTTTTCATAGCTCAGATAAGAAAAAAGATAGAGGAAGATCCGTCAAAACCGGCACTGCTAATGACCGAGTCCGGAATTGGATACAGGTTCGGTACATAGAAGGCTTAAACAAGCAGCTCCAGAGTATTGCCTAAATGAGAGCAGGCACTCTCGCTCTTATTCTCAGGTCTCAGTCCCTCTCTTTTATTCCTGTCCTGTTTTTCCAGCTAGTTGTATACTATGCTTATAGCTGCGTACTGATAGCCTCCGGTGTTCCTGAACTGACCATTCGGTATTATTCCGTTGTAGTACCTCAGGTAAAATCCCATATTCCTGTTTGCATCCTTCCACAGGTATTTCCATCCGAGATAAATGTTAAAGTTCCAGGTTCTCTTTTCCGCGACATCATCATTATAGCTGAATCTCAAACGGTTATTCGCCTCGACAGAGATGATTTGCATCCATCTTTCAGAGCAGAGGAATCCGCTTGTCCTCTGTAAATTCAACTGCAGGTAATATTCATAGTTCTTCTCGCTTGCCGGTGCCAGGTCATTTTTTGTTTCAAGGCTGTCAGTGGTATAATAACCCCTGTTGGTATCCCATAGTCTGTGGAAGCCAACCTTTGCGGAGAGCAAGTTTGTCTTCATTGTGTCGGGATCATTTATTACAGCAGCAATCTCCCATGCCTCGTAGGATACATTTACCCTTCGGAAGTCCGGGATATCATTGTAGCCATGAAGGGAAAACTCGTCGCCAATATGGGTGCTTTCATGAAAGAGAGGGACCAGCTTCAGTCCAACGTTTTTAATGTGCCTTTTATCGACATATTTTATGATACTGGTCTGAACCCCAAAAAAATAATCTGTATTTATCACCGGCGAGGTAATATCTTCAAACATATCTATCAGGAGAATATTTCCGATATAACCGCTGACACTGAATTTCAGATTCTTCTCATGGTTTACCAGGTAATAGAACGGCAGGTCGGCACCAAGGTGAACCTCAATAAAGGGTCGGCTGGTATAATCGCTCTTATAGTAGTTGTAGTCCAGCTTATTAAGGTAAGCAACTTCACCTTTTATCACGGTACTCCTGATTTCGGACAGAAATGGCTTCAGGATATTTGATTCTCTGAAAAAAAAATGTTCTGAGCCCTGTCCAAAGGTGAAGATTGAAGAAGCAGTACACAGGAGAGAGATAATTACAATCTTTTTCATATCGATTAATATATAATGATGAAATATGAGAATAGCGCCATTGTTAATTTCAGCAGCGTTTGAATTGTCCGGTGGTTATTTAATAGTATAACTTGAACCTCCTTATTTAAAGGCGGAGTATCATTATCTAAAGGCTCCTTTGAACCTTACTATCAAAGTTATGCGAAGCAATAATCAAAGTCAATTTTATTTTACGGGTATGTCTTCTTAAAGCAATTCAGGCCATAAAGGACTGTCAGTCAGCCTGTATGGCGGCCTGTTAACCGGAAATATGAAAAAACAGAAACCCCGGACAATTGTATACTGCCCGGGGTAATTCATTATGAAATAGATAAAATGATGAACTTACCTATCTATATCATCGTCATCAACTTAAGTGAACACACTTTTCAGATGATTAGTTTACTATTCGCATTTGAGGTTTGTCCTCTGTGCCTTTGATGCCTCGGCGAAGGGGCCGTACATGGCATTTTTAAATGAAGCGCAGGCTTCGGCGGTCTGTCCTTTACCTACCTGAGCAACGGCGAGCTGATAGTAGAATTTGGCTTTGGCTTCGGCTGCACCTGTTTCAAGATCCAGACCTTTCTGCGCATACTCAGCTCCGCTGTCGAAGTTTTTCTGCTTGTTGTACACATCGGCAAAGTAGTAGAAGAGATCCTTGTCGTTACCGTACTTTGCTGATTTATTCAGCAACTCAAGAGCTTCATCAAGTTCGTTGGCCTGGTTAGCCTTCGATCCGGCACCACGGAAATATTCAAGTGCCAGGGTAGATGCCTTCTTTGTCTTTTCCTCGTCATTTGCACTTTTTACTTTCTCAAGGTAGAGATCGATAGTTTTTTCAAAAGATGCGGCATCGTTTTGTTTGATGTAAATCAAAGCCTTGTTATAGATAGCGGCAAGATAATCGGGATTGATTGTAAGGAGGCTGTCAAATGCCAGTATGGCGTTGGCATAATCATTCTTGGAAAAGTATTCGGAAGCCATGACGTTATATCCCTGGGCAAGTACCTTCTGTGCATTTGTCTTGCCAGTGGGGTTTTCATATTTCTCAGCAACACTGACAGCTGTCTTCGCAGCCCTGATTACTTCAGGCGCCGGTTTCTTCTCATTCAGTGCATTGCTGGCAAGCTTGGTATACAGTCCGGGCAGTACCTGAACTGCTTTTTGCCTGAGGTCTGCAGCCTCTTCGCCGACCTGATCCGAGAGGACAATTACTTTCTCAAAGGCTGTGATGGCGGCCTGGGGATCTGTCTGCATCGCCTTGGCTCCTTCATTGTAAGCGGTGATCACGTCGTTGCGGGTCTGTGCATTCAGACCGGTAACAGTTAATGCAGATACAAACAGTATCACCATTATTTTTTTTATCTCTTTCATGTTCATTTTGCTTCAGATTATCAAGTTCTTTATAACACCTGGTTGATTTCAAAAGTTCGTAAATATAAATAATTATTTCTTTTTATCTCCTCTTCCATCGGCAGACCATCCGTGCCGGTTTAATGCCGGCAAGAGTCATTGTGATCATTCTGTCAGAACTTTTTTCCCGTGTTGACAATGAAAACATCCATGTTCCTCAAGTCTGACCTTAAGCTGTAGAGTGTTTCGAGGTTCACCGTCCCGATGACATATTTATAAGCCCTGCTGCTGAAATATTCTGACACATCCCGGAATCCAAACACTTTACGGTCTCTTTCATTTTTATACCTCAGATAAATCTGCAGCTTAAAGTTCCTCGTATAGTTTGAGACGGTGGCCTGCTGGTACTTTTTATACTCATACCTGTAACTGTAAGAATTTGCCGAGATATCAGAGAGAACGGCGCTCCCGGTTGCATGGCCGCCGGCTCCCTTACCGCTGAAGAACTGCTTGTCGGCAAAGGCCGCCTCCGTGATCACCCCGTTATATTCATTATCAACATTATAAAGGTATTTGTCAGATGATATGAAGCGTGGTAGAACAAAGCTTGTTATTGTATTTTCACTGGTCTTTCCCACATAAGGAACCAGTTTGATCTTGAATCCTTTTTCTCTGGCATAGGTGATATCGGAAGCGGAGATCCTGTTTATTCCGTAATGAAACACCTCTTCAGGCTCAAGGAAGAGTCCATAGGCATGACCCGTAATAATGCAGAGCTTATACTTGGCATCCCATCCCTCAACATCCAGTGTCGGATCAGATTCCGCAAACCCGAGCTTCTGTGCCTCTTCGAGAGCAGTCGAGTAACTGATCCCTTCGTTATGCATCTTTGTCAGGATGTAATTTGTGGTACCATTGAGGATCCCCCGGAGAGAGTGAAGAAGCTCGTTGTCATAATATTCTTCCAGGTTTCTGATTATTGGGATACTTGCTCCGGCGGAAGCTTCATAAAGCAATGATACATTGTGCTTTTTTTGCAGATCCACCAGTTCCCGGAAGTGTTTTGCCACCATCACCTTGTTGGCTGACACAACATTTTTTCCGCTCTTCATCGCGGTTGTAACGATATTGAAAGCCTCATCCGCATCATCAATCAGTTCCACAATCAGGTTGATAGAGGGGTCATTGAGAATATCGTTTTTGTCGAATGTAAAATTCGACATTGGTATTCTTCTGCTTTTATTACGGTCTTTGACACAAATCCTTACAATGTCAGCCTTGAATCCGCTGCTGCTGTTCAGAACGTCATGCAGCCCCTGGCCAACACAACCGTACCCGAATAATCCTATTCTCAGTTTTTCTCTTGTCATAGCTTCAATGTTAAATTGTCCTGGCCCAGAATTTCCGAACGACATCTGTGACCAGAGCCGTTTCGATAAGAAATCCGTCATGGCCGTAAAATGAGTCTATCTCCACATATTCGCCCTTCTTCACGTGCGACGCAATAAACTTCTGCTCGTCAGTTGGATAAAGAAGATCAGAGCCTATCCCTACACACAAGACCTCGGCCTCTGTTCCTTTCAGAGCATTGATAACACCACCCCTTTTCCTGCCTATGTTATGGGTATCTGCCAGGCATGTAAGGCACCAGTAGGAGTAGGGGTTAAACCGGGCTACAAGTTTATCGCCCTGGTATGCCTGGTATGACGATGCCTTGAAAGAGGCCATTTTTTCATCATCCTCCTCTTTCTGTGTCAGGTTGTAGGCAACAGAGGTCCGGTAGCTGAGCAGGGCAATCGATCGTGCGGCTTTTAGTCCTTTTTTCCCGCCGTCCGGATCACCGCTCAGGAATGACTGGTCGGCCTCCAATGCAAGTCGCTGTGATTCGTTGAAAGATATTGCCCAGGGAGTTTGTTTTGCCGCTGAAGCCAGAACGATCAGCCTCTGTATAAGGCCCGGATACATAACAGTGTACTCCAGTGCCTGGTATCCTCCGATCGAGGCGCCGATTACTGAATGGATCTTCTTTATTCCGAGATGCTTCCTGAGTATCTCATGAACATTTACCAGGTCTCTGACAGTTATCAGCGGAAAATCCCTGAGCCACGGCTTGCCGGTCTCCGGATTTACCGATGCAGGGCCGGTGGTGCCATAACAGGAGCCCAGGATATTGGCGCAAACAATAAAATATTTGCCGGGGTCAAACAGTAACCCTTCACCCACCATGCCGGGCCACCAGGCTTCGACATCTGAATTGGCAGTGAGGGCATGACATACCCAGATCACGTTGTCCGCATCTCTGTTCAGATTTCCGAAAGTGCTGTAAGTTATCTCCAGCCCCGGGATTACTGCCCCTGTCTCAGTTATGAATTTATGCTCTGTTCTTAAGATATTCATAAGACCTTCTTAAAAGCCTGGTTAAAATCAGATATTATATCGTCAATATGTTCTATCCCCACAGAGACCCTGAAAAGACCTGGCTCAATTCCTGCCGCCAGCTGTTCTTCCGGAGAGAGCTGTGAGTGAGTGGTCGCCGCCGGTTGAATTATCAGTGTCTTTGCGTCGCCGACATTTGCCAGGTGACTCACCAGGTTGAGATACTCGACAAGTTTTGCTGCCTTATCTTTTTCTGCCTTCAGGACAAAGCTTAAAACCCCTCCGGCTCCCCTGGGAAGATATTTTTCTGCCAGACTGTGGTAGCGATTTCCCGGGAGTCCGGGATAATTTACTTTTTCAACGCCCGGGTGTGCCTCAAGCCATTCGGCCAGAGCCATCGTATTCTGAACATGTCTTTCCATTCTCAGGGAAAGGGTCTCGAGCCCCTGAAGGAGGAGGAAGGAATTGAAGGGGCTTATGCTGGGGCCTATGTCCCTCAGTCCCTCAACCCGTGCCTTAACAATGAAGGCAATATTGCCTGCTTCGGAAGCAGGCGAGAATAGGTCACTGAAGACAATGCCGTGGTATCCTTCCGCAGGTTCTGTGAAGAGCGGAAATTTACCGTTTGCCCAGTTGAAGCTGGCTGCGTCAATAATGACGCCCCCGATGCTGGTTCCGTGACCGCCTATCCACTTGGTTGCAGATTCAACAACTATATCAGCTCCGTATTCTATCGGGCGGAAGAGGTAGCCGCATGCACCAAAGGTATTGTCAACCACCAGCGGAAGGCCGTGCTTCCCGGCTAGTTTTGCAAAAGCCTCAAAATCAGGAATATCAAAGCCTGGATTGCCAATCGTTTCGAGGTACACAGCCCTGGTGTTGTCATCAATCAGTTCTTCAAATGAACGGGGATTCAGGTCTCTGGCAAAGCGCGCCTCTATACCGAAGTTTGCGAATGTAACCTTGAACTGGTTGTAGGTACCCCCGTACAGAAATGGTGAACTGACAAAGTTATCTCCTTTCCGCATAATGGTGGTAAGTGCGATGAACTGCGCCGCATGGCCCGATGACACTGCCAGTGCTGCCGCTCCGCCTTCAAGCGCCGCCACCCTTTTTTCAAAAACGTCAGTCGTCGGATTCATTATGCGGGTATAAATATTCCCCGGTTCAGTCAGGTTAAACAGATCGGCAGCATGTTTTGCATTCCTGAATACGTATGATGATGTCTGGTAAAGCGGAACGGCTCTGGAGAATGTCTCCCTGTCGGGTTGCTGTCCCGCATGTACCTGGAGAGTTTCAAAGTTCTGTTCTGTCTTTTTCATGATGTATATTATTGATTATTAATATTATGCTTAGTATGCCAATATGCAGGTTATTGCAAGGCAATTAATCCGGTTATATGCTGGAAAGGATATGACTTATGGGAAGTGATCCTTACCGGCGCATGCACATAGGCATGAGCGGCATAATGAAATTGTTGTGAGACAAATGAATTGAATTCATCTTTTCCATGTTTATCTTTATCATCTCCCGGTTACCCGGGATTAGGTTTTGGCACCGTTCTCCGATCAGATCAGGATTGGTTGCCAGGGCTTCACAGAGCCTAATCTCTCCGCCCTTCTCAATAAAAATCAAACACTCTTAACTGGAAGAAATATTTGATCAGTGGCTGCAAATGTAAGAATGATTCGGAAAAACGCAAAACAATTCTGATAATACCGGTCTTTAAATTAAATTTTCAAAAATGTAACTTCAATGCCTGTAACAAAGCTTTCACCTTCCGGTCTAAATGCAAAAAGGTAATCCGATGCAGGACGAGGAATTCAGGCAGGCAATATCTCATCACTACGCAGGTGTATTCAGGCTCTGCTGCCGGTATTTCGGGAACAGTGATGACGCAAGTGATGCAGTTCAGGATATCATCATGAAGGTCTGGACCAACAGGCACCGCTTCAGGGGAGAGTCAAGCCCGGGCACATGGATTTACCGCATCGCTACAAATGTATGCCTGACAACGCTTGAGAAGAGAAAGCGTTCGGTCAGATTGCCTGATTTTGAGGAGCTGAGCGACACCACACCTGACGATTCTGAGGAGGAGAAGGAAAAGAAAACGATGGATGAAGCCAGGCTGCAGTTCTTTAAGAGATTTATGGATTCACTTAATTCAGCTGACAGGCTGCTGGTCAGTCTCTACCTCGAAGAGATTGATTCCAATGAGATTGCAGCTGTTACGGGACTGACAGGATCAAATGTCCGGACACGTATATCCCGGATAAAGAGTCAAATTAAAAAAGAGTGGGAGGATAGCAATGGAATTAGATGACTTTAAAGGCAAGAAACTGACGGTTGCAGGGAATTTTGCCGGAAGCGAAGATAAAATCATTACGGATCTTCAGCAGAAGGTTGAGTCTGCAAACATTAAACAAAGACGTAAACTGATATATTTCAGCGGAATGCTGATAATGATGGCGGTTGTGTATCTCGCCCTGCACCGTCGCGGCGACACTTTATACAACACCGGCATGTTGGTTTTAGGTGCCGGATTCATATCGGGCGCCATCTATCTGTTTATGAAGTCGCGCGCACTGAAGGAATCACTCTACAGTCTCCCGGTGACTGAGTTTCTGACAGCAGCAGAGAAGAGGCTTACTTATTTCAGATTTGCAGACTGGCTGGTAACAACTTCGATCTTACTTTTGCTGGGTGCAGGAGGTGGTATGGTGTTAATCTCGCGATTACTGAACTATACTGACAATCTGCCGCTTCTGATAGTAATATGGGTGGTCTTCTTTACCGGGATTGTTGTTTTCGGATATTTCGCCGGTCGCAAGGACTGGGAGAAGGAGCACGGGAGCTTAATAAAAGAGATCAGGAAATTAAAGGCAGATATGAAATGAACTATCAGAGCAGTTTTTTCCAGTCCCTCTTTTCAAGCCACTTCAAGACAATAAAATTAGCTGCGCCGATAAGCAGCATTATGCCTCCGAAAAAAGGGTAAGAGCTCCTGATGTTTTCCTCCCCTCCGGTCATGACCGTCCACTCACTCATCCCGAAAATTCCGGCAAGGAGTGTGAGCGGCATAAAAATGGTTGTAATCATGGTAAGCCTTCGTACAGAGGCGTTTGTCTGATTCGAGTCCCGGGCCATCTGATTATTCAGCATCGAGGCATACAGTTCCATAAGGCTTGTCACATTGTCACGGTGACTCTCAGTCATTTCAAGGAAGTTGGAAAGATGATCATAAATATCACGGTAGTGCACAGTGGCTTTCTCAGGCACCCATTCGCAATCGTTGCGGCTGATCTTTATAAGTATCTCACGCTCATGAAAGAGGCTTTTACGAAGCGACAGAAGGTTACGCCGAAGGTATATAAGTTTTGAGGGGTCGAAGGCCGCAGGAGAATCAAGGATAGTCTCCTCGGCAAGGTCGATGTCTGCCTCAGCCCTGTCGATGGCATCTGCCATCTGGTCTACAATGAAATCGAGGATGATATGCATCAGCCATGCCGGGCCACGGCTCACGGCTGATATGTTCCTATCAATCACGGAGTGAACCCCTTCAAGGGGGAAGGCGGTTGTTTCAGAATAGCCGCTGACAGTGACTAAGAAATTCCGGCCTATGAAGATGTCGACTTCGTCTGAAAGAAGGTTTTCCTGGTCATAACGAAGGGCATTGAAAACGATGAATGTATAAGCCGCAAATTCATCGATTTTTGGCACCTGTGTCTCATCAGTACAGTCCTCTATCGAGAGAGGATGGATCCCGAGAGGGTTAGCAATTTCAGAAAGCTCTTCACGGGTTGCCTTCATGTAGTTGAACCACACGTACCCTTCCTTATCCAGGGCTGCAAGGGCCTCGTCAGGTGAATTAAGCTTTATGTTCAGCCCTTCCGGTGTAATACTGTAAAACTCTGATCTCTTCATGGTGTTTATTGCCTCAGTGATTTAACTATCATCGTCATCATTTCGCCGATCTTTGAGGGATTGATCCAGCGTACAACCACAACCAGGTCATTGGTTTGGTCTGCAATCACGAAGTTGCCTCCCATTCCTGAAGCATAGAAGACATTTTCAGGCACCCCTTCCCATTTTGTGTCGCCCCTGAGCAGCCACCACATATAGCCGTAGCTGCTGTTGGCCGGGGAGGGGGCGGTAGCCTTCTTAATCCAGTCTTCAGATATGAGTCTCTTCCCGTTCCACTCACCGTTCCTGAGGAAAAGCAGTCCGAAGCGAGCATGGTCAAGCGTACTGATTATCAGTCCGCCGCCGAAGTGTGCGCCGCCGCTGACTGACTGTATCATCTGTCCGTCGATGGTGACCCATGAGTTGTCATAGCCGTTCCATCGCCAGGTTGTCGAGGCGCCAATCGGATCCATTATTCGTTCTTTCAGGATGACCGGAAGGGGCTTGCGGTACACCTGCAGCAGTGAGTATGCAAGCAGGTTGACCCTTACATCATTGTATTCATAGGCAGTTCCCGGTTCAAGCAGCACTCTCCTCTGCCAGTCGTCAGGTGTGCCGGTTCGCGGCGGCCTGTCGGCCCAGTCGGGGACGCCGAACAGCGTTCCTGACCAGTCGGAGCTCTGGTTGAGCAGGTGTTCCCAGGTTATCTGCGAGTTATGAGGACCGCTGAAGGTGCCGTCGGTAACATACCCGGCAACCTCGTCATTCACGCTAATGAGGCCATCGTCATATGCCAGTCCTGCCACCGTAGACAGATAACTCTTAGTGGCACTGAAGGTCAGTTCGGGCCGTTCGGTGTCTCCCCATGAGGCGACAATGTAACCGTTCTTTATTATCACACCCGATGGCTCACCCCGGTCAATTACAGGACCCATGATTCGGAAGCCCGGTTCATGCCCATAGGTCTGCATTATGGCGATGCGAAGGTCTTTCGGATAGTTGATCTCGTTGTCAATAGCAAAGTTTACTGCGCTCTTCAGGGCAGCGGTATCGAACCCCATGGCCTCCGGATTGCGATGCTCCCATTGTCCGTAAGGGGGAAAATATGGAGGAGACCAGGCAGGCGATTTCCTTGATTGCGCAGATAATAAGATAGTTAATACAAAAAGAAAAATGATTGTGATGAATGCTCTTCTGCGCTGGTGAAGGTTTATCAGCATAGATATGTTGATCATAGTTACAGGATATTAGACTTGTGAATTTATCCAAAAAAACGTCTCCTTTATTGTTGCGTGGGAGATAGCTAATCTATGATGATTTATTGATGGTCGTAGACCATCGAATAATTGAACACGCAGATAAATGAGAATGGGTGTAATCATCAAACCTGGTGCCAGGTCATCATAACCCACATTATACCCCTCCTCCTTAAGCGACGTCACAAACTCGCTGTGAAGGCGCCCCTGACGATAGTCAGGCTCACGCCGCGGATGACGCAGATACCTTTCAAAAACATCTGTACCCTCTCCGAGATTCAGCACCGCATGGTAAACCAGCCTGCCCTCTCTCCTGTGCATTGACGATCCCAGTATCTTCCTGTCACCGACGGTGATGTCGGAAATGCCCTTTGACCCAAGCTCCTTTACACCCAGGTCAGAAAGAATCTTCATTATCAGGCTGTTCACCTCTGTGAAAAATCCCTTTGAGGATGTCATACCCGGAAAATTGCGTGCCACGGTTATCACTGCCATACGGGGAGTAAGAACAACAGCCTCGCCCCCGGTAGGTCTTTTAGTGACAGGGACCCTGTCCGCATGAACATTCTCTTCAATAAGTGAAAGGGCCGGAGTGTTGCTCTGGCCCAGGACAATTACAGTGTTTGCAGGTTTCCATAACAGAATCTCATCATCAGTGCCTGCGAATAATGAGGCATCCGGAAGATCGTATGGTATGACCTGTACTGACATCAGGTCATCATTTATGTACCGGTGTCCCCACCGCGTCGGACCCGGCCTCGAGGAAAACCTCCGAGATGGTCGGGTGGGCGTGCATCGTGCGGGCAACGTCGAATACCGTACTCTCGACTGCCATGTAGGCCGCCGCTTCGCTGATCATGTCAGTTGCATTGTGAGATATGATCTGCACACCAAGTACCTCACCGTACTTTGGCTCTGAGATGATCCTCAGTATCCCCTCGGGGTTACCCTCGGTGAGAGCCTTTCCGTTTGCTGAAAGGGGAAACTCATTCACCTTGTATTCAACGCCGTCGGCTGTCAGCTGCTGCTCGGTCCTGCCAATCTGTGCTATCTCCGGATCGGTATAGATTGTGAGTGGCACCCTCTCCGTCTCCATTGTCTCCGTGATGCCAAGGATATGGTTCACTGCTGCCAGCGCCTGCGCTGAGGCGGCATGGGCATAGATGCTGCGGCCGTTGACATCGCCCACGGCATATACGCCTTTAACGCTGGTCATGAAATGCTCATCGGTGACATAGAAGCTGTCAGCGGTATCCGGCTTGAGAGACCCCGTCGGCCTTATGCCCTTGCGAAGCATGCAGTTCACTATGCCCTCGTAATCACCGACATTGACAGAGTCAAAACCCTGGCTTCCTTCGATGACCTTTATCTTCATTGTCTCGAAGCGGCGGGTTATATAGGTGTTAAGATAATCGTCAAGCGCCGGAAAAACCTTGTCAGCCGTTTTCACCAGGGTAACATCCCTCCCTATCAGGGCCAGCAGCTGAGACACCTCTGCCGCTACCGGTCCTTCACCGACAACGAGCAGCTTCTGGGGGATCTCCTTCATTGAAAACAGGTTCTCGAGGTTCAGTATCTTCTTCTCGTGGACTTTGAATGGAAGAGGCCTGGGATAGGAACCGGTGGCAATGATAATGTTCTTTGCCGAAAGATTCCGGTTGTCAACAACAACTGTCCCCTCGCCTTCGAGCGATGCTGTCCCTGCAATGATCTCGACATTGTTCTTTTTGAGAAGGAACTCAACCCCTTTGGTGAGTCTGCGGACAATTCGTTCGGAGCGTTTCACACCCTTTTCCCAGCTGAAGGAAATTTGTTTCGGGTCAATCCCCTCTACGCCGAAGTCGGACGCCATGGAGAGCCTCGAGAAATATTTTGCGCTCTCGAGCATTGCCTTCGAAGGGATGCATCCCCAGTTAAGGCACATACCGCCCACATTCTTCTTTTCAATGATTGCTGTCTTCAGTCCTGCCTGTCCTGCCCTTATGGCAGCTACATATCCTGCCGGGCCCGCGCCAATGATGATCAGATCGTAATCCATATGACTTTTATTTTTATCTCATTATCAGTGAAAGCGGATCAGCAATACCTGCAGCCACATCAAGCAGAAACTCCGTTGCCTCTGCACCGTCAATCAGCCGGTGGTCAACAGAGAGTGAGAGAGGCATCACGTTGCCCACTTTTATCTCACCATTTACCACTACCGGCTTCTGGCTTATACGGCCTATGCCGATTATACCGGCCTGGGGATAATTTATGACCGGAACGCCATACCATCCTCCGAGTGCACCGTAATTGGTTATTGTGAATGTGCCGTCTTTCATGTCGTCGAGGGTTAACTTGCGGTCGCGGGCTTTGACTGCTATCTCTGCCACGGCCCTGCTGAGCTCCCTGATGCTGAGCTGGTCAGCGTTACGTATCACCGGGACAACAAGTCCGTCAGGTGTGCTGACCGCGATCCCGATGTTATAGTAGTTCTTATAGATGATGTTCCCTTTTTCGAAGTCCATCTCTGCATTCAGGTCGCGGTGACGCTTCAGTGCAGCGGCTACTGCCTTAATGACGAAGGGGAGGTATGTGAGATTGATATCCTCTTTTTTGTATTCTTCCCTGTATTTTGCCCTTGCAGCTATCAGTGCCGACACCTCAGGCTCTTCGAAAAGAGTCATGTGTGCTGTGCTCTGTTTTGAGCGGAGCATGTTCTTCGCTATCGACTTGCGTATCTGGCTCATAGGTTTGATCTCAACCAGTTCGCCGGCGGCCTGTGCCGTCACACTCAGGGCAGGGGAAACTTTTGCCGATGCTGCCGTGGCATGGAAGCTCTGTATATCGCTCTTCATCACCCTGCCGGCAGGACCTGTTCCTTTTACCAGGTTGATATCGATATTCATGTCGCGTGCCATAGCCCTTGCCACAGGTGTCGCCAGCACCTTGCGCGCAGAGCCTTTTTCAGCTGCCGGCTTCACTTCCCTACCCTCGTCGCTGGCGGGGAGATAGGCGTTGTTTGATGCTACCTCTATGGTACCTACCACTCCGGCGCCGGTCTCCTCTACCATCTCCGTCTCAGGAGCCCTGGCCTCTGCCCCGGCTTCGCCCGCTATCTCTATCTCAACAAGGGTCTCGCCAACGTGAACCGTCTCTCCAACCTTACCGTACCGTGCGGCGATGACGCCCTCGCGGGGCGATGGAATGTCAGTCACAACCTTGTCGGTCTCCATCTTCACAAGCGGCTGTCCGACCTTCACTGCGGTCCCCTTGTCAACGTACCATTCAATCACGATGCCCTCTGTGAGGCCCTCACCTATATCAGGGAATTTGAATATATATCTCATCGCTTCAGAATTTTACTGTTCGTTCAATCTCATAAAAGATCTTTTCCGGGGTGATCATATAGTGATGTTCGCCGCGAGGGTAGGGGACGATCACATCGAAAGCCGCCACCCGTTTCGGCGGTGCCTCGAGATGAAGGAACGCCTCCTCGTTTGCCAGCGCCATTATCTCCGATCCGACGCCGAAGCTGCGGGGCTCCTCACCCACGAATATAATTCTTCCGGTCTTCTTTACTGATGCCGTTATGGTCTCCTTGTCAAGAGGATAAATGGTTCTCAGGTCGATCAGCTCGACAGAGTAACCGGCCTCTTTCGCCATCACCATAGCCTTCTGCACTTCGCGGATCATTGCTCCGTAAGCTACCACTGTGACGTCGGTGCCCTGTGAGAGTACCTTTGCCTTACCGATGGGCACAGAGAATTTCTCCTCGCTGACCTCCTGCTTGATGGCACGGTAAATCCTTTTCGGTTCAAGGAAGAGAACCGGATCGTCACTCTCGATGGCTGATATCAGCAGACCCTTGGCGTCATGAGGTGTCGAGGGGACTACCACCTTTAGGCCCGGGATATGTGCGAATATCGCCTCCATGCTCTCAGAGTGGTGTTCCAGGGCATTGATGCCGCCACCGTAAGGAAGGCGTATTACTATCGGCATCCGGTAACGTCCGCGGGAACGGTTATGATAGCGTGTTATGTGCGAGATAATCTGGTTGAAGGCGGGGTAGATGAAACCGCAGAACTGCATCTCGATAACAGGGCGCAAGCCTGCAACGGCCATCCCGACAGCAGTGCCGGCGATGCCTGACTCTGCCAGCGGTGAGTCAAAGACCCGTTCCGCACCATATTTCTTCTGCAGTCCCTCCGTAACTCTGAAGACGCCGCCCTCAAAGCCTGCATCTTCGCCATAGACAACAATGTTCTTATCCTCCTTCAGCTTAATGTCAAGAGCGTCATTGATGGCATTGACAATATTCATTGCTTTCATTTGCGTCCGTTTTTCCATTGTAAGAATTTTTCATGTTCGATCTGCTGGTCACGAAGGTCCTGTGGCATTTCAGCATACATATACTTGAAGGCATCTTCAAGCGGATACTTTACTGACTGTTCTGTCTCCATGAACTGGCGGTCAATCTCCTTCTTATACTCTTCGGTGATCCTCTCCTCCTCAGCATCAGACCACAGTTTCTTTTTCTCCAGGAAGAGCTTCATGCGGCGCAGAGGGTCCTTCCTGTCCCACTCTTTCTCCTCCTCCGTAGTGCGGTATTTCGTCGGGTCGTCTGATGTCGTATGGGCTCCCTTGCGATAGGTGACGGCCTCTATCAGTACGGCCTGCTGTTCTTTGCGGGCATATTCGTGGGCATACCTGAATGCTGCCAGCATGGCGAAGATGTCATTGCCGTCCACCTTCAGACCCTGTATGCCGTAAGCTTTTGATTTGATCGCCATGTTGAGGCTTGCGGTCTGCATCTTCACCGGCACTGAAATGGCGTACTGGTTGTTCTGAACAACAAATATTACAGGTACCTTCCATACCCCTGCAAAGTTGAGCGCTTCATGGAAGTCCCCCTCAGAGGTCCCTCCGTCGCCCACGAAGGCAATGGTCACCTCGTCCTTTTTCTGGTATTTAACGGCATAGCCTATTCCTGCGGCATGGAGAAGCTGTGAGGCGATAGGCACTGAGAAAGGGAGAACATGGTTGGCTTCGGCGAAGCGCATCCCATCCTCGAATCCCATGTTAAACATGAATATCTCCTTCATTGTCACCCCCTTGGCAAGCCAGGCTCCCATCTCACGGAAGGCCGGAACGAGCCAGTCATCGTGCCTGAGCACAGCTCCTGCGGCAACACCGATGGCCTCCTGACCGTAGTTTGGGGGGTAAGTATAGACCCGTCCCTGGCGCTGGTATGAGACGATCATGAAGTCAAGCGTCCTGACAAAGAGCATATCCCTGTAGAGCTTTAACAGCTCATCATCAGAGAGCTGCGGCATCCGCTCCTTGTCAATGACCTTGCCGTTGTTATCAATTACCTGCAACATTTTGTCGTCAGCAGGATCAAACTGGTCGAACATGATATCTTATGTTTAATGTTACTGCAATAAGATACAAAGAAAATTTGAATTTGTTCACCTCCTTGCTTTCTCATCATCTGACATTCGCCCGGATGTGGAAGGAGGTCATTTGTGAAGAAATGTTAATCGGGTATTCTGCTCCGTTATTTTGTTTTAAATTAGTGCCTTCATGCAGCAAATCAGATAATCCCAAATAAAACACTATGAAAAACATCTTCAGAACACTATTGCTCGTGGCATTTGTGGTTCTTGCCTCATGCCAGAAAAAAGCAGGCGTATGAGCTTGCATTGCCGTTTGAAAAGTATGAACTTGACAACGGACTGACCGTCATCCTCAACGATGACAAATCTGATCCGATTGCATCGGTAGCAGTTTACTATCATGTTGGCTCCAGCCGTGAAACGGCCGGCAAAACCGGATTCGCACATCTGTTTGAACACATGATGTTCCAGAAATCGGAGAATGTAGGTGAAGACCAGTTCTTCAGAAACATCCAGGGAGCTGGCGGTTCACTCAACGGCAGCACTAACCAGGACAGGACAAACTATTATGAAGTGGTTCCGAAAAATGCACTTGAAATGGCACTCTGGATGGAATCAGACCGTATGGGGTACCTTGAAAATACTGTTACAAGGGCTGCACTGGCCAATCAGCAGAACGTGGTTCAGAACGAGAAGCGCGAAAGCGTTGATAACGCACCATATGGCTTCAATTACGGGCTCATCCTTAAAAACCTCTATCCGAAAGGACACCCATACAGCTGGACTGTTATCGGGGAGATGGAAGACCTGGCAAATGCAACCGTTGAAGATGTAAAGGCATTCCATAAAAAATACTATTCGCCCAACAACGCATTCCTGGTAATATCAGGTGATTTCAGCAAGGAAGAGGTAAAAACATGGGTAGAAAAATACTTTGGTGAAATTCCTCGCGGCGAAAATATCGAAAAGAGAGAACCGATGAATGTGACACTTTCGTCCACTGTAAAGCTTTATCATGAGGATAATTTTGCCAGGGCACCAATGCTTACGATGGTTTTCCCAACAGTGGAGAGATATTCAAAGGATTCTTATGCATTGAGTTTTCTGGGTGATTTGCTGTCGGGTACAAAAAAATCTCCACTCTATACTGTTCTCGTCAAGGAGAAGAAGCTTACCTCACGTGTTTCAGCAAGGAATGGTTCACAGGAGATTGCCGGTTCATTTACAATATCAGTAACAGCAAACCCGGGGGTAAACCTGACAGATGTTGAAAAAGCTATTTTTGAAGGACTTCAGAAATTTGAAACAGATGGTTTTACTCAGGAAGACCTCCAGAGGATAAAGGCTGGTTACGAGACAAGTTTTATCAGCCGTTTTTCGAGCGTTCAGGGCAAGGCATTCACACTTGCCGAATATGCAATGAACACAGGCGATCCCCAATTCTATGTCAAAGACCTCGAAAACAACCTGGCTGTTACCATGGATGATATCAAGGCAGTTTATGAAAAATACATTAAGGGCAGGAATTTCATTCAGACCAGTTTTGTTCCTAAAGGTGAGATCGGCCTTATTGCAGAGGGTTCTGTAAATGCAGGCATCGTTGAAGAAGATCTGGCCAATGCCGCAGAGGTGAAGGTTGATGCAATTGCTGATGAAGAGATGGTTAAAACACCGACAAAATTCGATCGCTCCGTAATGCCTGCCATCGGGCCTGATCCTGAGGTAACAATCCCCCAACCCTGGACCGGATCACTTTCAAACGGTACTAAGCTTATGGGTATTAAACATAGTGAACTCCCGCTCGTTCAGTACAGATTATCGATCGGAGGCGGCAGGATGTTCGAAAGTACCGACAAGGCTGGCCTGTCCAACCTGGTTGCTGCATTGATGAATGAAGGGACAAAAAACAAAACCCCCGAGGAACTTGAACTTGCAATCGGGCTTCTTGGAGCATCAATATATGTTTCATCTTCTGATGAAGAAATCACCATAAATGTCAGCTCTCTTACCAAAAACTTTGAAAAGACCCTTGCACTTGTCGAGGAGATGCTTCTCGAACCGAGATGGGATGAGGAGCAGTTTGCCCTGGCTAAGAGCCGCATAATCAACAGCCTTAAAAGAAATGCAGCAAGCCCCGATTATCTTGCATCGAGCAATCTCAACAAACTGATATTCGGCAATACTATTCTTGCATTTGATGCTTCGGGTACAGAAGAATCAGTTTCATCCATCACAATAGATGATCTCAAGGATTTCTACAGTAAATACTTTTCACCATCAATAAGCACATTTCTCATTGCAGGTGATTTAGACCAGGCAAGGGTTGAAGCCGCGCTTGCAGGACTGAGCCTGAAGTGGCAGCCAAAAGAGGTGGCTTTGCCGGTAATAACAGCACCTGCAGCACCTGAAAAATCGCAGATCTATTTTGTTGATGTACCTGGAGCAAAACAGTCTGTTATATAACATAGGCGGACCATCAATCCCCCGCTCAGATCCCGACTTCTACGCAGCCACAGTTGCCAACTACAAGCTTGGTGGCTCCTTCAATGGGATTTTCAACCTGATACTGAGGGAAGAGAAAGGATTTACCTATGGAGCACGATCCGGTTTTTCAGGAGGGAAAAATGTTGGATCCTTTACTGCATCTTCAAGGGTCAGGACAAATTCAACACTCGAATCGGTCACCATATTCAAGACAGAAATGGAAAAATACAGGGAAGCCATTCCACAGGAGTATGTTGACTTTACAAAAGCGGCACTGATGAAAGGGAATGCCCTTCGTTTTGAGACACTCGGCAGCCTGCTCGGCATGATAAACAATATAAGTACCTACAACCTTCCATTTGACTATATCAAACAGGAAGAGGCATTTGTGAAAGAACTTACTCCCGAAAAGATACTTGAATACTCGAATAAATATATCGATCCTTCGAGGATGTATTATGTTGTTGCCGGTGATGCAGCTACGCAGCTTAAGGAACTTAAGAAACTGGGGTTCGGTGAACCTGTATTACTACAATAAATTACGATAACAATGAAGATAGTCAATGGATTCTTAACGATTTTCACGCTGCTCCTTCTTTCAGGATGCGGCAGTGAAGAAAAAACCACCCTGTCGGTTCCTTATGAGATGTATAAGCTCGACAACGGACTGACAGTTGTTCTGAATGAAGACAGATCTGATCCTATCACTTCACTCGTGATACTCTATCATGTAGGATCCGGAAGAGAAGTTGTTGGAAAAACCGGGTTTGCACATCTGTTTGAGCACATGATGTTCCAGCGTTCTGAAAATGTAGGCGAGGATCAGTTCTTCAAATATATCGAAGGGGCAGGAGGCAGCCTTAACGGAGGTACTAGTTATGACCAGACAATTTATTTTGAGGTTGTACCGAAGAATGCCCTTGAGATGGCAATGTGGCTTGAGTCAGACCGTATGGGATATCTCAGTAATACAGTCACCCCGCAATCATTTGCCCTTCAGCAGAACGTTGTCCAGAATGAAAAGAGACAGGGCGTTGACAATATGCCCTACGGGCACACTGAATATGTATTGCTTAAGAATCTTTATCCTGCCGGGCATCCCTACAGCTGGGATGTTATCGGGGAGATGGAGGATCTGGCCAATGCTACCGTGGAAGATGTCAAAGCTTTTCACAGCAAATTCTATATTCCTAATAACGCAACACTGGTTGTATCAGGGGATTATGAGGTTGAAGAGGTGAAGGCTCTGATTCAAAAGTATTTCGGGGAGATACCTGCCGGAGAGGAATTGGCTGATCCGGAGCCTGTGAAGGTGACTCTCAGCGAGACGAAGAAGCTTTTTCACGAGGATAACTTTGCGAGGGCGCCACAATATAACATGGTCTATCATGCACCTGAACAGTATACCGAAGATGCCTATGCTCTTGACGTCCTTGCCCAGCTTCTGGGACAGGGGAAGAAGTCTCCGATGTACAAGGTTCTCGTGAAGGATAAGAAGCTTACTTCCTCGGTCAATGTTTTCAATTCCTCACAGGAGCTCTCAGGAAATTTCAGGATCAGTGTAACCGCTAACCCCTCAACAAGTCTTAATGATGTCGAAAAAGCAATCTTTGAGGCGTACACAATGTTTGAGACAGAAGGCTTTACCGAGAAGGACCTTGAGCGCACCAAGGCGAGGATAGAGACTAATTTTTATAATATGATCAGCAGCGTAATGTACAAGTCATTCATGCTGGCCATATATAATGAATATGCGGGGTCACCATCATATATTACAAAAGACCTTGAGATGTCAATGGCCGTTACGATGGATGATGTCTGGGATGTCTACAACCGTTATATCAAGGGACAGAACTATGTGGCAACCAGTTTTGTTCCAAAAGGTCAGACAGACCTCATTGCTGAAGGCTCTGTAAATGCCGGCATAATTGAGGAAGACATTACAAAGGCAACCAAGATGGAAGTAACCGCCGCCGCAGAGGAGGCTATCGTGAAGACTCCGGGTCTTTTTGACCGTTCAGTTGCCCCGGTACCCGGACCTGACCCTTCGGTCACCATTCCTCTGGTATGGCAGTCCATAGCCACAAACGGTTTGAAGGTATATGGCATTGAACAGAGTGAGATACCACTTGTATCCTATTCAATTGTGATCAAAGGGGGCCATATGCTTGATGACATCAGCAAGCCCGGTGTGGCAAGGTTCACGGCCCAGATGCTGAACGAGGGCACCAGGAACAAAACCCCTGAGGAGCTGGAGGAAGAGATACAATTGCTCGGAGCCACAATCAACATAAGGGGAGGCGAGGAAAACATTACAGTCTCGGTCAACACCCTGGCCCGTAATTTTGAAAAAACACTTGCCCTTGTCGAGGAGATGATGCTCGAGCCCCGCTGGGATGAGGAGCAGTTCTCAATAAACAAGACAAGAACTGTAAATAACCTGAAGCGTAATATGGCGGATCCCAACTACCTCGCCAGTATTACATTCAGCAAGCTGGCACTTGGTTCTGACAATGTACTGTCGACAGATGTAAGCGGCACGGTTGAGAGTGTAGAGGCTATCACTATCGATGATCTGAAAGCCTTCTATGAGAAAAACCTTTCACCTTCGGTAGCCAGCTTCCTCGTGGTGGGTGATGTTGACCAGGCAAGGGTTGAGAAGGCCCTTGCATCGCTGAATGAGAAGTGGAAGGCAAAAGAGGTAGCGATGCCCGGACTCACCTTCCCGCCTGTTCCTGAGAAAGCGTCACTTTATTTTGTTGATGTTCCCGGAGCAAAGCAGTCAGTCATCAATATCGGTTACCTGTCGCTGACACGTGATCATCCTGATTTTTACAAGGCTGAGGTTGCCAATTATATGCTTGGTGGCACTGCCAGTGCACGTCTCTTCATGGTACTGCGTGAAGAAAAGGGATTTACCTATGGCGCATATTCCAGCTTTGACGGCCAGAAGAGCTACGGGACATTCAGTGCTTACTCGGCGGTACGTTCTGACGCAACCCTTGAATCTGTACAGCTCTTTAAGGATATCATGCTTGATTACAGGGCTGGTGTTCCGCAGGAGACTGTAGATTTCACCAAAGGCTCTTTGCTGAAGATGAATGCCTTGCGGTTTGAGACGCTTCAGGCGAAGCTTGGGATGCTCAGCACAATGGCAAATTACGGGCTTCCTGTTGATTATGTTAAGCAGGAGGAGGATTATCTCCGGGGCCTTACTGCTGAGCAGATGAATGAGACTGTTCAGAAGTATATTGATCCGATGAGGATGTACTATGTGGTAGTAGGTGACGCGGCAACACAGATCACGGACCTTAAAAAGGCCGGGCTCGGTGAACCGGTTATAGTGAAATAGAAATCGGGGCGTCTGTATCAGACGCCCTGATTTTTTTATAAATAACGGAGTTCTGTTCAGACCGTTTTCCCAATGATTTTACTTAACTTTAATGCAAGGCTCTTTGAATATGCCTTGAATTTTAAACAAATAATGACCCTGAAGCCGAAAGTCTAATCTTCGAAATATGAATCCCGGTAACAGATTACTGATCTTACTGGCATTGGCATCAATGCTTATTAATGGCTGCAGCAAGAATGATGAATCAGATATTTTAGAATACTCGATAGTCAGTCAGCAGGCTGATGTTGAAATTGACGGGTTGAAGAAAGAAGTAAACCTCACCTTCCCTGAAACAACTCTGAACGGAAGGGCAATGGTGGCAGAGTTCACCTTGTCTGACGGGGCTATGGCATACGTGAATGACGTGGATCAGATAAGCGGAAAGACGTCAAATGACTACGATCTCCCTATTTATTATGACATAGTTGCGGAAAATGAAAAGGATGCCAGCAGGTGGAAGATTTCTGCAGCAAATAATGCCTTTACCCTTTCATGGGGACTGGGGGGATTTCAACAGCACTCTCAGGCTAATAACCGAAGTTATGAGTGGTATATCGACCAGTTTGGCACGGGCCAGCATTCAGGAAACAATTGCGGCCCGGCTTCAACAACCATGGCCGCCAGATGGTCATTTCCCGCATTCAGCAAAACGACGGCTGATGCAAGGGCAGCATACAGACCTGAGGGAGGATGGTGGTACACAAATGACATCAACATGTACCTTACCGATAACAACATACCGCACTCAATCATAAGCCTCTCTTCAGAAAGAACAGGTACTGAGCAGATAATAAAGACCCGCCTCTCTGAAGGATACATTCTTATCCTCTGTCTTGATATGTTTTACATCAGAAATGAAGCTGATTCTAAACTCAGGGTAGACAAGTTCTACACCGCAGCTTCTGCCGGATGGGGTCATTTTATTGTTTTAAAGGGGTACAGGGAGGTGAACGACAAAGTATATTTTGAGGTCTATGACCCGTATTGCAACAGTTTAAAATACAGCGACGGTGCTTTAAAGGGGAAGGACAGGTATTACAGGAGTGAAGACATCTTCAGTGCTACCTCCATATGGTGGAATTATGCATTTGTCATTTCGCAGGCAGGTGACCGAAAGGGGGTAGAGGGAGGTCTGGATCCGTCAACCGTTCCCGTGCAGTGGGGGAGGTAGCAGCTGTTCGGCTCAGATCTCTTCCATGTGACAGTTGACTTCCCGGGTGCCTGAACAGGATTTTTAATATATTTGCGGACATATATTCTGCCCGGATGGTGGAATGGTAGACACGCTGGACTTAAAATCCAGTGGCCATTGCGGCTGTGGGGGTTCAAGTCCCCCTCCGGGTACAGAAAAAGAGCGAGAGTGAGAGCGAGAGCGAGCACTCTCGTCTCTTTTTCCTCATGGCATCCACCGAAGCTTCAGCGAAGGTGGAAGACTGAGCTCTCACGCTCACACTTCTTACCCTTTCATATTTTCCAGATTCTTTGTAAATTAGTTCTGCCTCTACACTTTAGTCGTATCGACAACAGATAAGCCAATCAATATAATTCTATCTCAAATTATCTACCGGGTTTTGTAAATGCAGCTTTAATAGACTGATAGCTTATGGTTAGGATGGTGATAAAAATCCCTATAGCACCCGCTAGCACGAACACATCCCAGCTAATTTGAATCCTGTATGCATAATTTTCGATCCATTTATGCATAAAATACCAAGCTGCAGGAATAGCTATAACTAATGAAATAACTATTAAAATCAGAAAGTCCTGGATCAATAACCTGTAAATGTTCTTCAATGAGGCTCCCATAACCAGACGTATGCTAACCTCCTTACTACGTTTTTCCACCATATAAGAGGAAAGGGCAAACAAACCCAGGCATGCTATTATTATGGTGAGAATAGCAAAACTCATAATTATGCGTCCTGTTCGTTTCACATCTGAATACATTACAGCAAAACTCTCTTCAAGAAAAGAATACCGGACAGGTTCATTTGGACAAAACTGATCCCATAATGCATTGATTGATTTAATTACTCCGGCCATATCAGATATATTGTATCTGACTGAAACAACCGATGGACTATTTCCTAATCACGAGACACAGAGCTCCAATATTTGTTGTCAGAGATTCAAAGTTAAAATCTTTGACCACACCAATTACCTTCATGGTTGTCCAGGTAGTGATAATTTGTTGACCAATGGGATTATCCAAGGCCTAAAGCTTTGGACATTGTCTGATTAATAATCACTGCTTGAGAATCACTGGCCATTTCTAAATCGAAATCCCTTCCATCAATAATTTTCATACCCATAGTTTTGATATAGTCATTGTCAACATACCAGATCTGTCCTTCTACAGGTCTATCGACTTCTTTCCCTCCTTCTTTCCAGAATATGTTACCGTTTCTTTTGGCACCTGCAATGGGCAGATAATCACTTATTGATACTGATTCAACATTTGGTAACTTTAGAAGTTCCTTTTTAAAGACAGGCAGCTGATTATTCATGATATCAGTACCATTAATTTGTAAAACCTGTTCTTTTTTAAATCCAAGATCATTACTCAATATAAAATTCAATTGGTGGAAAATAATGAAAGTTCCAATTATCAGAATAAATGATGTTGTAAATTGAAAAATAACAAGAATGCTACGTATTCTCGAACTTCTGCTACCCTGGGTAATCTCTCCCCTGAGCATCTGGATTGGCTTAAAACCTGAAAGGTATAAAGCAGGGTAAAGTCCTGCCATGACCACCTATAATGATGGATGATGCAATAAGTAAAGGCAAAAACCACCATGCTTTCCAGGGGAGGCCCAGGGACAATGCAGTCAACTTATTAAAATATGGCAGGAATACAACTAGACATAAACAGAGCTAAAATAAAGGCTAACAAACTGAACATTATCAGATTCAACTAAAAACTGACTGACAAGATCTTTACGAAATGATCCTACTACTTTTCTTAGTCCTATCTCATTAGCCCGGTTTGCTGATCTGGCAGTGGAAAGATTAATAAAGTTTATACAGGCAATGATAAGAATAAAACCTGCCACAGCACCGAATATCCAAACGAAGCGTATGTCACCATGGTTAAGTCCATCTCTGATACCCGATGACTTCAGATAGATATCCTTAACAGGCTGTAATTTAAATTTAAAGTTGTTTATAATCTCTTCGGCATTTATCATTCCGGCATCTCTCATGCTTGATACCATATATGTTTTAGCAATATTTCAGTGATTTTTGATTCTAATACCGTTGTATTGGTTCCGGGCAAAACCTTGATGAAAGTCTGGTGAATATTTGTCTTCCATGAATCATCGTCACCTGACCAGAATTCTGTACCAGCAATTGTCAGAAGAAAATCATACTGAAAAAATGAAGCAGCCGGAAAATCTTCAAAAACACCCTTAATTAAGTAAGGTTGTTTTTCATCATTATTCAAAATGAGTGATTTACCTACCGGGTTTTCGTTTGGAAAAAATTTCTCTGCTTTACTTTTTGAGATTGCCATTGAATAGGGTTCAACTAAGAACCTCAGAAGGATTACCATTGACAAATTGTGGCTTTAAAATATCCAATAATCCCTGATCCATTAAAACAAAGCCCTCCTCATAAATGTTCTTTACTTCATCAGGTCGTTTTACCATTTTACTGCCTCTTCCAATTAATTCATTGCCAATAAACCGACCGGCAATTTCGATTTCCGGGAATTCTCTCTCCAGCGAACTTGCCAGATGCCGCCGGGTAATAAGCGACTTTTCATCGATCCTGTTTCACCGTATACACCAATGACTCTATATATCAAATCACCATCAGGATAATGTTTATCAAAGCTAAGAGTATACTTTATAAATAGTACAATTAACAGGCATGCAGCTATACCAGTTGCTAAGCCTCCGATCTTTATAATTGAGTAGATTTTCTGTTTGGTCAGACTTCTCCAGCTGATTTTAATATTGTGTTGATACATTGTCAGATAATTTGAGTTTCGTGAATTGATTTTTTTAATTGCAAATGGCCGCAGATAGTTTAATACCTGATACCAATAACTTAATTTAGACCAGAATGGAGATAATTTTTTAAGATTGGAATAAAATTTCTCCTCCAAGATCGCCCTGAACTTCTTCTAAGATTTCTTCTCTTAGAAAGATGAGAAGAAATTTTTGAGCCAACCTTGGTGGTTTATGGTCGATAGATTTCAAATTCTGCCTATGCTTAATTCACCATTAAAAAGAATATTAATTGCAAAATCAGGGTATTGTTCCCACAGAGACTGTTTTAATTCACGTGAAGCAGCCAGAGCACGTCTACCTATAGCAGTAACGGTGTAAATACTTTTTCTTCTTCCCCCTCTTTCAAGTGAAGGTTTACCGAATTGTGAGGTTAAAAATCCTTTTGTCCTCTAACCTGGTGAGAGTTGAATGCACTGCACCTATCGATACTGACCTGCCAGTTTGGATCTTCAACCTCTTCCGCAATCTTAAAAGCATAAGCTTCAGCTCCCAAAATTCCTGTCATTAAGGAGAATGACTTCTTCAAAATTTCCTAAATGTGTTTCCATTATTTGTTTCTATTTTGTAGAGCAAATATATAAAGAAATTATTATTATTTGTTCTACATTTTAGTATATAATAGTTAAAAATTTATTACTAATCTAGAAAAAGCATTTACTCCTGACGATAATCGACCGGAATTGTATGCAACTTTTGTCCGTTCGGGGTACAGCGCCCTCCGAAGCCTCGGCGAAGGAGGGCAGAAAACAGAGCGAGTGTGGGAGCGAGAGCGAGCACACTCGTTCTGTTTTCACGCTCTCGCACTCACACTCACACTTTAATATACTCCTATATTTATAGGAATTATGACTTCCTGTATTATTTCAATGGTATCCTATAAGGTCCGATAACTGAATTAAACAGTAAATCACCATCATCCAGTAATTGCAGAATAGCATAAGCACCATTACCCCTGTTGGTTTGACCATATTTGATTCTAAGTCTGTCTTTACCAGTATTCCAATCTAATCCGGTTACTTCCCACCCTCTTTCAGGAGTATAACCATTGACAAGAACCATATCCGAACCACTTGTAACCAATGGGACCATGCTGGTGGAAACTACGTCATTTCTTGTCCAGACTGAGAAAAACTCGTTCTTCTCCGGATCCCATTCTACTCTTTCCATACCTTTAGGACCTGGATGAACAGGGCCAACAGTCATAACATCTATGATTCTGTCAGGATGACCTTCATCAATAAGATTATTAACCAGGAAATGCTCCCCACTTATTTACCACAATTGTCTGTTCAGATTGAATCCAGGGTTTATCCTCCGGCAAGCCTGCCTTAATTGGAATCATTCCTGCTATTCTTCTTGATTTTGTTCCTTCTTTTTGTTGATGTGATTCTGGTATTTCGTTTCGCCAGAATGCTACTAAGTTCATCCTGTTTTGTCCGTCAGTAATCAATACCAATTTGTCGTCATCATTCCCGAAACCCATTAAGGTTGGTGTGGAACCTGCACCAGTACCAGCCTTAATAGCCGGAGGCCAATCTCCTCCATTGTATGGACACTTCCATGCACCATCTTCTTCTTTGTCTGATATTGATTCTCCCGTCCAGACTAGTCTTCGCATCATACCATCACCCCTGGGCACTTTGCTTCCGGTAGCAACATAAATTCCATTGTTATCATCCACTGCCATGGAGTTAGTGCAAAGTTCATTATCATCAAAAGGATAAAATTTACCAGGGCCCACAAATTCACGATCAATAACAGCAATGCCATTCACTGCACCTATTACAATATATCCATCGTAAGTCATATTCATACCAACCATATTGATGCGCTTAACACCGGGGGCCAATTCCGCAGCCGGGATTAAACTTGACACATCAAATTTGTATTTTACTTCAAGTCCTTTGGATGGATTCTTACTGTCGATTAATCCTACTGCTGACACTATGTTGCCCGCATTAGCATAAACGTAATTATCAGAACTCACTAATGCATACACACCTGCAGGAAGTACTAATCCTGGCTCAGGACCCAGAATTTCCTTCAAATGTTTTTCTGCAAAATCAAGAGATGAATATTTTACATCTGAGATTGATTTAAGTTGATCAATTGTTAATCTTTTTGCCCCTGGAAGATTAATATCGGTTACATGTTTCCAGTTACCGTCTGACTTATCAATCAATGCAATTCGGTCTGTTGATACCGACCACATAAAATTACTGTCAGCAGAGGCATAGGTGACGTTATTTACAGGACCTCCCCAAATTGGTTCAAGTTTTTCCAGGTCAACAGTAAACTCTCCGTCTTTAATTTTATACGGAACGCAATTGGTCTGGCCTGAGTTAATATGTGTGACACCATAAATAGCTGCCGACAGATATGGATTTTTAACCGGATAGTTGCTTAAGGTCTCAGATTGATTAAGATCTTGTGAACTCCTGGATTTGTCATTCTTTACTCTGCAGGAAGAAAGAACAAGAAGACAAATGAACAGTACCGAAATTAATTTTCCTTGATTCATGATTTTTTAATTAATGTGGATACAAAATATATTATTTAGATTGATTAAAAAGCAAATAATTTACTCCAACCTGAAAGGCAAAACCGGCAAATCTGTTTCGGGTACCGAAGTTATTTGTAAATCTTGACAATACTCCAAGTTTGCCAGGCACAAACCAGTAGGAACCATATATGCCTAAACCATAAACCTGGTCTTTAAGTAAAACTGCTTTTTCCCCCTGATCATTCCCTGTTTGCCAGGTGCCAAACCCAAAGAAACCTATTTCGTGCCCCATTGTGAAGTTATACGAGGCACCATAATCAAGTGTCAGATGTGGTGCTTCCTTAAAATCTGCTCCTTTTTGTTTGCTGTTTAATTCAAAAGTGGCAGCACCGGTTAAGCTGTATTTTGAGCTCGGTTTATATCTTGCAGCTACACGAAAATTGTGTGACCAGTAGCCTAATCCAATATTTTCCGGGTCATTATATTCATATTTCCCTACGGGCATCCAAAAACCATATGAAAATGTTGTTGAAAACCCGCTTTTCTCCCAGGTCAGCCAGACAGGCTGCAGATAGAAATCGCCAAATCCGAACGATTTAATGTTTATGGTCTCGCTGGAAGTACTGTTCTGACCTGAGTAAAATTCCAAAGCTATACTGGCATTTGGACTATTAATTATTGGCAAAGCCAGAAAACCCCATCGGGCATTCAGTATTTTCCCTTTGCCAAAGTAGATAATCATGGGAATAACCGAGTTAGTTTTGACTTTCTGGCCTATCTCAACAGAAAATGGAGGGTCCTGGTTAATTTCAATGACATCTGCTTTTTCTCCTGCATCATTGTAATAATCCATCTGTGAGTAAGAATAATACAGAGAAAAGACCCATCCTGAAGCAGGAGAAATAAAATAATCGTTTGGGTTAAAACTGCTTCCGGCATAATGTCCCTGAGAATACGAATTTATGGAAGCAAAAGATATGCTGATAATCAAAAATGATTTGAGGCAATCAGCAATTTTAGTCGACTTCATAATTACTGCCTGTTAGAAATTCTTATTGAAACCAATTTGATATAATATGCCTCTGGAATCAATTGTTGTTTGCCTGGTTGGGATTTCCATAAGACCGATAAGATTGAATCCGGCACCCAATGATTTGCCAATAATCGGAGATAAGATAAAATCAAAAATTTCGTTTTCAAAATCGTAAATAAGACGAGGTTCAAAAACATAGAATGCACCTGCATTAGTAAATTTAGCAATAAAAATTCTTGTTGTTAAAACATTCAGATCAGGATATAGTTCATCCTTGGCAATTGCGAATGTATACTGGGGTTGAACCGCCAGAAACAAACTGGTATTAATAGTGTAAGCGTAGGTAACTGCCGGTGTGGCGGAAAAATACTGACTTCCAAAATCCTGCTTTCCAAAAGGCAGATTGAACTCAACTGAACCGGCAAGGGAGTTTTTCCCCTTAATATAAAAGGCATTTAAAATAGAAAATTTTAAGTCGGAAAAGCCGGAATTAAAACCTGATCCTGCGACTCCGTTGTGTAAAGCTATTATTTCAGGTTTAATGGAAAAACTCCATCTGTTTACTCCGATAGTAAGATTTAATCTGTTGTTTACAGATGCGCTATTCTCAGATTTATCATAATATAAAACTGAATATCCAATCCTTGAATTGACTCTAGTCGGATCAACTCCTGATTCGGTTCTTAATTTATCAATAGATATAGTATCAGTTTGACCTGATACAAAATTAGTTACTAAAAGAAAAATAAATATTATATAACCACTCTTCATTTATATTCTCTGGGCTAAATTCGATTTACTAGTCTTTGCATTATTTTACTTTGTCAGCTGCACGTTTTTTTTATTTATTGGAATTTTATCATTCAATATCAGATAAAACAAGCCTAGAACAAGGATCAAACTTGAGAGACCTATTAATATACCGGTGCCTGCATGTTCAAAATCTATTATGAGAACGTGTCTTATTATAGCAATAATGGCAATTTCAAGAATTACTTTTATGTAATTGATTTTGCTTTTTTCCTGATATTCACGCAAGGATTGGATTATCTCAATAAGAATTGTGATCAGCAAGACGGCTGATACAAATCCCTGAACTGAAGCTATAAATAAGTTTTCCTGGTTAATGGTTGGGTTGAGAAAATTTAAGATTTCATTTCTGACAATAATTGTCCTTAAAACAATAGCCACAATTTCGACCAGTGAGTATATCATGATAACCGTTAATAGAATTATCAAAATGTTTATTATAAACTTTATGACTTTTTCCATATTTCAGTATTTCGTTTTTATTTAATCATTATGAATTTAATTATGTCCGTCATGATATAAGTTGCCCTTATAAGTTTTACATAGTGATATAAAGTTAAATAATTTTGATCATTTTTTTCTAAATCGTACAAACCATATTTCTCTATGCTAACTTGAAAGTAATTATCGAGTTCCCTGTATTTTGGTCTGATTAAAATCAGAGTTTAATTAATCTCTCCTAATAACAAAAAATCACTTAATTGGTTGCAACTTTTGTCCGTTCGGGGTACAGCGCCCTCCGAAGCCTCGGCGAAGGAGGGCTGAAAACAGAGCGAGAGTGAGAGTGAGAGCGAGTAGCTCGAACGAACACTCTCGTTCTGTTTTGACTCACTTCGTTCGTCGAGCTCACCCCGATAAATCGGGGTTCGGTTCTCGCTCTCGCACTCACACTCACACTATCAGTTCCTGACCACTTTTAAGTGAGGAATTTGTAACTTTATCCTTTACAACTTTGATTAAAAACTTAATTTAGTATTTCGCATGAGTCCATTTGAAAAATCATGAATACGGATTTAATAAAAAGTCAAATAAATTCGATCGTCTCTTTAAGTAATGAGGAATGGTGTCAGTTTCTTCCTTTTATTGAATCAAAAAATCTTAAGAAAAACAGCTATTTTCTCGAGGAAGGCCAGGTTTGTGAATCAATAGCTTTTATTAATTCGGGGGTATTGATTTATTTTAAATTTCTGGAGAACGGAAAAGAGGTTACTACGGATTTCGCTTTTAAGAATGATTGGGTAACTGATAACCAGAGCCGGTTGAATAATTTACCATCAATTATTAATATAAAAGCCATTGTACCTTCCGAGATATTGATTTTAAAAAGCAAAGATCTTCAATACCTGTTTGAAACAATTCCAAAAATTGAACGGTTATACAGGATAGTCATGGATCAGGCATTCACAAAATTTACTCAACTCAGCATAGATTTGCAGACACTTTCTGCCAAAGATCGTTATGTAAAAATGCTTAAGGAATATCCTGACATTTCCCAAAATGTTCCTCTTTATCATATTGCCAACTTTTTAGGTATTGCTCCAAAGTCATTGAGTCGCCTTCGAAATGAAATTTTCAGAAAGAAGTAATTTGGTAACAAATGTGGAGCAATTGAGATTGCAATAGTGCTGACTTTTGTATCATAAAATTTAATCTTTTATGATATGAAAAAGCAAATCGTTCTTATTGTTGCCATGGTATTTGTAGCAACGACGATCTCAGCACAATCCGATTCAACCGGCGGAACTTTCTGGAAGCCAAATCCTCGGAATTACGAAGTAAAACAGGCTTTTGAGGTAGAAAGCCTTGTACCTATGTTTTTTACCGGAGGTTATCATATTGGCATTGGCTACCGGTACGATAAATTCAGAGTTAGAGTAAGCGTAATAAATGGCGGCAGCTATAATGCAGATAATCAGGCAGTCGGCGAGACCGATGAAGGCTATAAGCGTTATTACACAACCTCCCCCGGGTTTTTCCTGGGATACAATGTGTGGAAGAATCTGGAGGTTTATGGCTATTACGAAAGACACACATTTGAAATCGAGCAAATGGAAACAGGTGAAAAACAGAACCTTCCTTCTAATGACTTTGGGATAGGTGTCAGCTACCAGTTCTTTATCGGCCGTACTTTTTATATCCAACCCGGGGTTCACACATATTTCAGACCTGAGCAAAGTATAGAATTTACTGATGGCGGAACTTATACGATTCCAACATTCGAAATTTCGCCTGTAGTAAGACTTGGTGTCAGACTCTGGCGTAAATATTGATTCAATCTTAACCTCACCCGGAGCTGACTCATGTGTCAGAAAGAAGGTTGCAACTTTAGTCCGCCTGCCCGCCAACCGGCGGGTTCCGGGTACAGCGCCCTCCGAATACGCCATTTGGCGGAGAAGTCGGTGGCGGAAATGGACTCCTGCTCTCACACTCACCAATGTCACACCATCTGATTTCCTTTAATACTTCAGGAGATTCTCAAATAATCCTCAGCAGAACAATTTCAATAGTATTATTGAAACAATCGATCCTCCCATATTTTTGAGCTATCAATTATATCTAGAATTGCGACCGGGTTAAAGATTTAAGTGTTGTTCTGTTTAAGATATCATAGGTTGTATCTCTGATTTCCTTAAAAACCTTTCTGATTTCACAGTTTGGCTCATCCTTGCAGAATTCACATGGCTGATAGGCTTTTTCTGATACACAATACATCAGCGCGATGGTACCTTCAAAATGCCGTATAATTTCTGCAAGATTTACCTCTTCCGGCTTTTTTAAAAGAAAATAACCTCCTGATTTTCCAAGCTTACTTCCAAGAATTCCCATTTTGCGAAGTTCAAGAAGAATATTTTCAAGAAAACTCTGTGGTATCTTTTCCTCTTCCGCTATTTCCTTTATCTGCATGGGGCCACTGCCATATTCCCTTGCCAGGCGGGTTAATGCGACAATTGCATATCGTGTTTTTTTAGAAAGTATCATCATTCTTCTTATTAATACCTGCATAAAGTTAAGTATTTATACCTAATCATTTTTGGTTTTTATGCCAGTATCATAAATATCATATTGGAATTACATTTGTTCACTAAATCGGTAGACATTGTAATATAAAGTTAGAAAATGAAACCATGTACTTATCTTTTTCTTAATTCTTCAATGTGGAATATGTATTTGGACAAAGCTCCAATGATATACTTAATGTTCTGATTTCCAATAAAACAATTACTCAGCAGCAGGCAGATTCCATTAGGGCTGAAGCTGCTATAAAGCAACAGGAGACGGATGCCAATAAAAAAATATTCCCTGTCAGTGCTTCAAGATTCATTCAACTTTCAGGATATACCCAGCTACGATATCTGCAATGGAAGAAAAAGGAAAAAGAAGCGGATTTGACATAAGGAGGGCAAGACTTGATATTAAAGGGTCTATAACTCCTTATTTTTCATATCGTCTTCAGACAGAATTTGCAGATAAACCAAAAATTCTTGATGCCATGGTGAGATAAAGATTGCTGATTATTTTATTATCACTGCAGGTCAGTTTAAGATTCCATTTTCAATGGAAAACCTGGCTTCGTCAAGCAAACTTGAAATGATTGACCGGTCACAGGCAGTAGAGGCTCTTGTTGCAAGGGGTAAAGATATAATCGGTAACCAGAATGGAAGAGATATAGGAATACAAATTGGTGGAGGGTTTCTGAAGAAGAATGGTACACCAATGATTGAATATCGCCTGGGTGTATTTAATGGTTCAGGAATTAATATTGCTGATACAGCCAATGATGCAAAAGATATTGCAGGAAGACTGATTTTCAATCCTGTTAAAGGATTATCCTTCGGAGGAGGGTATTATGGTGGGTATGGGAAGGCAAATAAACCTGATGCTGAGGGTATTAGGCAGGCCCGTAACAGGTTGGGATTTGAAGCCAGTTATGTTCTTTCGAGATTTTCAATAAAGGGTGAATACATCTTAGGCAGTGATAAAGACATTGACCGTGCAGGATGGTACGTGCAAACAGGATATTTCGTAATTCCACAAAAATTACAGCTCCTTGCCAGATATGACTTAATTGATTTAAATACCTCTACTGCTAACAGCACAAGCATAAGCTATGTCTTCGGTGGCAACTATAATTTCAATAACTGGTCACGCCTGCAGATATTTTACACCATCCGTGCCGAACAGATAAAATCAGTTATTAATAATTATCTGGCGGTACAATATCAGGTAGGCTTTTAATCCAATACAAAAAACATGATGAAAACAATTACAAAACTATTGACACTGATCTTTCTGTTAATTATTTGTATACCAAAAACCTACGGCCAGGAAAAACTTCAGGGCAGATAAGTATATCTGGTGCATTTGCCCTTTATCCGATGACAGTTAAATGGTCTGAAGAGTTCAGGAAGATAAATCCTGATGTTCGCATTGATATCTCAGCAGGAGGAGCTGGAAAAGGTATTGCTGATGCATTGGGAGGTATGGTTGAAATAGGCATGGTATCACGGGAAATATATCCTGAAGAGATAAACAAGGGAGCATTCCCAATTGCTGTCACAAAGGATGCAGTGGTTGCAGTAATCAGTGAGTCTAATCCTGCACTCAATGAAATACTGAGTCAAGGGATTAAAAAAAGATGCAGGCAATAATATCTGGATAACTGGAAAATACTACAACATGGGCACAGGCATTCAATGTAAAAAATTCTTCCCCAATTCATATTTATACAAGATCCGACGCTTGCGGAGCTGCCGAAATGTGGGCAAAGTATTTTGGCAAGAAACAGGAAGACCTGCTTGGAGTAGGTGTTTTTGGTGACCCGGGTCTGGCACAGGCTGTAAAAAGAGATCCTCTTGGTATAGGATTCAACAACATAGGTTACGCCTATGATGCAAAAACCAAACAACAGGTAAAAGGGCTGAGGGTAGTTCCCATTGATCTTAACAATAATGGAAAGATTGATGAGGATGAGAATTTTTATAATTCAATGAATGATCTGATAGCGGCAATTGCATCAGGAAAATATCCTTCACCACCTGCAAGAGAGTTATATTTTGTATGCAAGGGTAATCCTAAAAACAACAAAGTCCTGACGGAATTCATTAAATGGGTCTTATCGGATGGACAGAAATTTGTTCATGAGGCAGGATATATTGCATTACCAAAAGACAAGATTTTATCAGAGAAAAAGAAGCTTGAATAACATATGAAATATATCAGATCTGTTAAAGATAAATCTGCCCGGCATATAATGCTGGGCATTGCCTTTTTTTCACTTCTGCTGCTACTTGTGATAGGGGTAAGCCTGTTCCTCAAGGCATTACCTATAATGAAGGAGAAATCTCTCTGGGTATTGCTTACTTCAGGAAACTGGAAACCATTTAAGGGAGAATTTGGTTTTCTGCCCTTTATCATAAGCACTTTATATGTTTCTGTTATTGCTATTGTGATTGCTCTCCCTTTGTCACTTCTGTCAAGCATCTATCTTTGTACCTATGCATCAAAAAGTATACGCGGATTTTTGAACCGGTAATTGATCTGCTTTCAGGGATTCCTCCTGTAATTTATGGTGTGTGGGGTACATTAACCGTTGTTCCCCTGATTGCAAACAAAATTGCTCCGCATTTTGTAGAGTT
>CAVYYH010000004.1:0-19692 GCA_963772705.1 uncultured Bacteroidales bacterium
GTAGTGCCTAAGTAGAGGCTACTTTCAGAGAGGCTAGAAGGGGGTGTAGAGCGTAGACTCTCATACTTTTATCACTATATTTGAGATTCAATAAGGTCCGCAATCAATGAGTTTTTCGATCAAGACTCTCTTTTACCAGCTGTTCATCGATCCTATACTGTCGAGGCTGCACAGCAGCGTTCTCAGTGAAGTGACGAAGATGGACAGGGTGCTTGACATCGCCTGCGGTACGGGAGCACTGGCGCTGGCTGTGGCGGAGAAGGCAGTGCATGTGACGGGGATAGACCTCAATGAGGAGAGCATCGCCGCAGCTCGCAGGAGTGCCCGGAGGAGAGGGACAAGCAATGTACTCTTCGATGTGAGGGACGCCTCTGACCTGTCGTGCTACGGAGACAACTCCTTCGACGTGGCGCTGACCTCCATGGCAGTGCACCAGTTTGATGAAGACCTGGCAATAAAGATACTCTCGGAGATGAAGAGGATAGCCTACAGGGTGGTTGTGGTGGACTATAACCATCATATGCCCGCTGGATGGGGCAGGCGCGTGGCCTGGGGCATTGAGCGGGTGGCAGGGGGAGAGCATTACCGTAACTTCAGGATATACATGAAGAAGGGCGGCATGCACTACTTTGCCCGGGAGGCGGGGATAAAGGTGAAGTCAGAGGTGATGAGAGGCGGAGGGGTGTTTGTCGTAGTGAAAGGTTAAAGGGTATAGGAAGGATTTGCGATTTGCGATTTGGGAATTGGGAATGGGAATAGGCAATAGGCATTAGGCAATAGTGGACAACACGATTGCACGATTGCATGATCGCATGATTGCACGATTGCATGATCGCAAACCCAACCTTACATTCCAGCTCTCAACAGCTTAAGATTGGTCTCGAGGGCGTCAAGGTAGATGAGTGACCAGACGCGGGGAGTACAACAAACATTTCCTCCGTCCATCCTCAGGGTGTGATCAGGTGTATAATAGAAGTCAAAGATTGCAGGGTAGTTTTGCCATCAAGCTCTTCATTAGCGGCGGACTTCTGAAGTTCACTTATAAGAACACCCAGCCCGGCATGTAGCCTGTGTCCATAGGTGGGCTTCTCCCCTCCAATATCAGGGTTTTATTTGCGATAGATCGTTGCTTCCGGACGCAGGAAAGCCATGGTTCATTGTTCCATTCTTCCTCTGACATGCCCTCAACGGAGAACGATTCTGCGACTGATAGTCATCAATAGTACTCAGGAGTTCATCGATTATATTACTTCTCGATACCTGACCAGCAGGTCAGAAATTTCATCAAGCGCTGCCTCCAGCCTGTTATAATTGCGTGACAGTCCCATGCTGTCGTCGATCTTCTCCTTCGATACATTAAGCGAGACCAGGGCGGAGAAGATTGATACGGCAGTCAGCAGGAACAGTACGGAAACAGTATTATGAATACTGAAGTTTTTATCCTTTCCTGTTACAACCAGGAAGACCGGCAGGAAAACGACATACGGGAAAGGCAGCGCTATCATCAGGGCTTTGCCTGCCCCCGGCCAGTGCATTACCTTGAAGAGCATCCCGCCGAACATCACCAGGCACGTCAGCCATCCGACGATGTAGAGCGCCTTGTTCTGACGGTTGCCTGTCGTCATGTAATGGCTTCTGAGGGCAAGGGGAAGAAATGCAATGAGCAGCATTGTCACGCCGAAAATTAAAAGCTGTCCGCCGCCAGGCCAGTGATTTGTCTTGAGGAGTGCGCCAACGACGATCACGGCAATAGTTACCAGGCCGAGGATATATATTTTCTGTTTCATGATCTTTTAGTTTTGTGGTTGGGAATGTACCGGGATCGAAGAGAGAGCATACGATTCCACAGTGATGACGCCGTTTTTCATTAGCCCGAGCATATGCAGTCCGGCCATCAGTGAAACCCTGTCTGTTTCAGGATTTATCTGAGGCAGGTACACAGAGGGATCAAGGAGCTTCATGTATCTTCCGGACTCACTCTCAGGGAGCAGCCCGGACAGGTAGTCAGAGTAGCCTTTCAGCGCAGCATCAAGCCCTGTACGCATTTCTGACCCTTCCCTGAGCAGATAGTCTCTGGCCGGGACGGGATGAAAAGGAAAGATCAGGGTATTGAACCGTAAAACCGGACCGATGTCAGTCTCGCTGAAATGGCTGGCAATCACCTCATTGATCCCATGTTTTTCCTCGGCTATGGCGATCATCTCTGCTTCCGTATCGTTTATAACCTTAAGCAGCACACTGGTTCTGGCATTGATATCAGCGAGGAGAGGCGAAACGGCTGTGTCAGTGCAATTATTGATCAGCGACAGGTTCTCCCTGAATTTGTATCCGAAAAGCGCCTGCTGCTCCTGCTGGTGCATGTAATAGCCAGTGTCGTAGTTTCTCTGCAGGCTGAGGTTAAGGAGCAGTGCCGGGATCACCAGGGCCAGCGATCCCGCCACCATGAATATGAATTCGGAGCTGACATTTTTGTCATCTTTCCATGTAAGCCAGGTGTACCACGGAAATACCACCAGGAAAACCGTGACTGTCCCGAGCGCCAGCAGCAGTGACGCCATAGGCCAGTGCTGAATCTTGAACAGGATTGCCAGGATATAAAAGACAAGACCTGCCGCACCCAGTATGTAAACCGGCATCTTCCGGCGGTCCTTCGGTCCTGCCAGTTTTGCGATAAGAGCCGAGGGTATCAGGAAAAAGATCCCGCTCAGCGCCGCAAAGGTGAGTATCAGTTCTGCCAGCGGCCAGTGCTGTACCTTGGATACAACTCCGATGATGAACAGCATGCCTGATATGAATGCTGAGATGTAAAGGGACAGCCTCTTGCTGCTGTGCGTCTCCTTCCAGAGCACTGTCAGTGCCGACGGCATGAAGACAAAAGCCAGGACGAAGCCACCGAGTGTCAGCATGATGCCGGCGCCCGGCCAGTGCATGATCTTGAAAAGAGCTGCGAAGCCAAGCATGACGGTGCCTGCTATGGCTGAAATTTTCATGGTCTTTTTCATTTTTCTGTATTTGTTGTCAACTGCATAAAGCGTTTCTTGCTGTATCTCCCTGAGCCTCCCGCTACCCATCTTCTCCTTCACGTTGCGATAGGCTTCCTGGAAGGTAAGTCCGTTACTCATCTCATACTCAACGTCGCAGCAGAGATGATCTATAAGTTCATCAGGAAGATGTGAGAAGATTATCTCCTGCTGCCTGACTTCACGACTTATCTGGTCAATATTTTGCAGCGTCAGTTCAGGCATTGGTGAGCCGCGGTTGGGGATTAATGATATTCTGAAGTGACTCGATGAAGATCTTCATCTCCTCGATCTTCTCTGCCACCACCGAGTGTCCTTTGTCGGTAAGGCTGTAGTAGATGCGGATGCGGTTATTGAAATTCTCCGATTCTGTCACGAGAACGCCTTCGTTCTCGAGCTTGTGGAGGACAGGGTAGAGGGCGCCGTATGTAAGTTTTATCCTGCCTGAGGTGAGTTCCTCCACCCTGCGTGTTATCTCGTATCCGTACATGCGTCCGTTCTCCTGCAGCAGCTTCAGGACTACTGTTTTGAGGGAACCTTTTATTAGATCTGACTGAATCATGTTTATATATATAAGAAGATTATATATTGCAAATATAAAATATTATTATTTACAAATGCAATTTTTTTAAGAAAAAAAATGTCGAGGTATCAGGAAGCCTAGAAGGCAATGGGCATCAGGCATTAGGCATTAGTGTTGATTTCAGGACTTTAGATCTTTAGACCTTCAGACCTTCAGCTACCTTCAGAGCTTCAGACCTTCAGACCTTTACACCTGCCTGCCGCCCCTGTCATGATGCTTTTCGGCTATGAAAGCCGGAAGCGGGGCCTTGTAGACCTCGTAGCCGATGAGTTTCTCGATCCGCTGCATCCTTTGTATATCCGTCCTGTTGACAAGTGTCAGCGCCACGCCGGTGGTCTCGGCGCGTGCCGTGCGTCCGACACGGTGCACATAGTCCTCTGCATCAGCCGGGGTGTCGAAATTGATCACGAGGTTTATATCCTTGATGTCTATCCCCCGGCTCAGCACGTCTGTCGCCACGAGCACCCTGGTACGGCGTGACCTGAAGCGCAGCAGCACCTCCTCCCGTTCCTTCTGCTCGAGGTCAGAGGAGATACCCTCAACCTGGTACTGTTTTGTACGCAGTCCGCGCACTATCTCGTTCACCTTCTTTTTTGTAGAGCTAAAGATCAGTATGCTGTCGTACTCAGGCTTGTCGGCTATGAGGCTGTTTATCAGCGGCAGCTTCTGATCGTCGTTCACGAAGTATGCGGCCTGCAACACACCCTCGGCCGGCTTGGACATCTCCAGGGCTATCTCCACGGGTCTGTTCATGATATGCTTTGACAGCGACCGTATCTTTGGTGGCATGGTAGCGCTGAACATGAGTGTCTGACGCTTTTTGGGCAGGTAGGAGATGATGTGTACTATATCGTCATAGAATCCTATGTCGAGCATGCGGTCTGCCTCGTCGAGGACAAGCACTTCTATCTTGTCGAACTTTACGTACCCGAGGTTAAGATGTGATATCAGTCTTCCAGGGGTAGCCACGATTATGTCAGCCCCCTTTGAAAGTGCGGCTTTCTCCTGGTCCCATCCGCTGCCGTCGCCGCCGCCGTAGACAGCCAGTGATGTGATGTTCAGCGTGTAAGCCAGTCCCTGTACATGCTGGTCTATCTGTATGGCGAGCTCACGTGTGGGTACGAGGACAAGGGTGTGGGTATGGTCATGGCGCATCTCTGCAATATGATTCATGACAGGGAGCAGGTAGGCGGCCGTCTTGCCTGTTCCGGTCTGTGCGCAGGCGATAAGATCGTCCCCATCGAGTATCACCGGGATAGCTTTTTCCTGTATCGGTGTGGCCTCGGTATAGCCCATATAATATATTGATTCCAGCAGTTCCGGATTCAGATCGAATTCTTCAAATGTCATTTATATACAATGAGTTTTGCAATAGAGGTGAAACGCGGCAAAGGTAAGAAAAAAGGTGGAAGGAGCAAGGGTCAAGGGGGATTTGCGATGTGCGATGTGCGATGTGCGATTTGTGAATTGAGGTGCAGGGAGGATGAAGGATTTGCGATTTGGGGTAAGGAGGAAGGCAGAAGGCAATACCGAGCAGTTCACGGTTCATGGTTTGCCTTCGGCGAGCTCAGGCTGCCAAGGCAGTCCTCGGTTCAGGGTTTCAGATTGCAAGATCGTCCCGACGCTTCGGTCGGGATCTTCGCTTCGCTCCGACATGATTGCAAGATCGCAGGACCTGAAGGCAGGTATTGATAATTATCCTCCTATTTTGTAGCTTGCCGTATCTTATTAAAGCGAGAGTCATGAAAGGAAGAGTTTTAGCGTTAATGGCAGCAGCGGTGCTGGCCGTGGGCATAGTAAAGGCACAGGAGGAAGTCAAGTGGACCGTCGTTACGGGGACCGTAACTGACACGAAGGATGAACCGGTCAAGGGGGCGATGGTGATTATCGACAGGCATAACACTGGATTCGTCACAAACCGCAAGGGGACTTTCATTATCAGCGTCGCTCCGGAGGTGAGGATGATAGGCGTATACAGTGAGAAGGCTGGCTCTGCCGAGACGGCAGTGACAGGTGAGGAGACAGTGAGCCTTGTCCTTGACGGTACCTTCAGGATAGAAGGATATGTGCCGGGAGTGACGGATAAGGAGGAGACGGTGATGGTCGGATACAGGGAGGTGAAGAAGAGCGAGCTAAGCAAGAATCCGGGCTACATTGACGGCACGGATGACAAGTATGCCTCATACCCTAATATCTATGAGATGATCAGGGGAGAGGTACCGGGTGTGCAGGTCAATGGCACCTCAGTCATCATCAGGGGTCACTCGTCGATAAACAGCAGCAGCGAGCCGTTATATGTGGTTGACGGAATTGTTGTCCCGACCGTTGGCAACATAAGTCCGCGCGAAGTGCAATCGATCACAGTGCTCAAGGGAGGAGATGCGGCCATCTATGGTGTGCGTGCTGCGAACGGAGTGATTGTGGTTACGTTGAAGGGGTCGAGGTAGGCAGGGAGGATTTTACATTTGCGATTTGCGATTTTCGAATTGCGAATTGGGGGAAACCTGAAACAAGGAAAAAGGCAAAAGGAAAAGGCAAAAGGAGCTCGGTGATATAAAGAAGAAGGGGTGTTGGTGCACCCCTTTATTCTTGATCCCAGGTAACTGATATCGTTACCTTCTCGAAGTATTACCTGACTGGTTCTCCTTTGGCTTGTCGCTGCTGCTTCTCTGTCCGTTGCCGTTGCTGCTTCTCTGTCCGTTGTCGGCGCTCTTCTGAGGAGCGCTGCTGCTCTTCTGCGTTGCAGGGGTGCTTCTCACCTCGCTGCTTCTGCGCTGTCCCTGCGAGCTGGCTACCGGGGCAGAGGGTTTTGACTGCCTGGCTGGCTCTGCCCTCTGAGCAGGTGCCGGCTTCGGTTCGCTTCTCGTTGCTGCCTGAGACTGTGCAGGTCTGCCTGCAGATCTGGTCGACGAGTTTGCCTGTGCGTTTCTGGTGTCAGGCCTGTTTGAGGATTGTGCCTGTGCAGGTCTGCTCTCAGGTTTGCCGGTGCTTCTCTGTGCTGTCGATGCAGCAGGCTCCCTTCTTGCCGTTGAGGCGCTCTGTTCTGCAGGCCTTCCGGTGCTGCTCCTGGAGGCTGCCGGTGCTGTCCTGCGTGCTTCAGCGCTGCCCTGACCGGTGACCCTGGTGTCGCCTGACCTGCTGTTGACAGTAGCTGTGGTGCGGCGTTCGCTGCCTGCGCTGGAATGAGTCCTGGCGTAGAGCGCTTCGCCTCCGCTCCTCTGGTCGGGACGTGAGTAGGTGTGCTTGTAGTGACCTTCCTTTACCCCTTTGCTGACGTATGGTGAGTAAGCTCTTACGTGGCTGTAGTAGTAGTCGTTGTACCTGTTGTACCGGTAGTAGTCACAGTGGTGGTAGTAGGTGTAATAGTAAGGATGCCAGTGTGAGTGATACCCGTAGTAGAAGTGCCAGTAGTAGGGGCGCCACGCGTTCCAGTAGACCGGGTAGTAACCCCAGTACCATGACGATTGCCATACTATATATGAGGGCTGGTAGATGAACCTTATCACAGGCCAGTAGGCTACCTCGTAGTAGGTGGTGGTGACAACGGTCGTATTATTCTTTTTGTACGAGTTGCCCCTGTAGCCCGGGTTGGGTGTCTCGGCATAAATCGGTTCGATGATATAGTTCTTTCCGTAGAGGGCCTCATCACCAATGAGCTGTATCTGCACAGCGCCGTTGCGGAAGCGCTCGACAGTGAAGACTGCGACGTCCTGGTTCTCGAATCGGTTCAGTGCCACGCGAAGGACTATGTTGTGAACATTGTCGTCGACAAAGTCATTGACTGTGATGTAGTCAACGAAGTTATCGCCGTTAAGGTCGAGGTTATTGATCCTGGAGTTTTCTTCGTTCAGCTTCCTCTCAAACTCTTCAAGTGTCTGTGACTCCTGAAACAGGTTCATGACTGCATAGAGGTTGAGGTTGTCACCCGGGAGACCCAGGTAAGCTTCCTGGTTGTTCTGTGCCCTGACTATCGTCGTGGTGGCTGCCAGAACTGCGAGGAGCGATGTGATTAAGAACTTTTTCATGACCTTTAAGTTTATGAAGAACCATTTCTTCACACAGAGTAAATCAAAACGCATGCCAGAGTTGATGCGGCATGGCTAATGAATTGATATAGAAGAATATGAGATTTGCGATGTGCGATTTTCGATTTGCGAATTATCAGGGAATTGGGAATAGGCAGTAGAGTGGCGACTTCTGCGACAGGGCGAAGGAATTTTCGATTTGCGATTTGCGATTTGCGAATGGCAGGCAGTACTGCGGACTGCAGGACCGCAAGACCGCAAGACCGTCCCGACGCTTCGGTCGGGATCTCCGCTGCGCTTCGACAGGACCGCGAGACCTATTTCCTGAAAATCCTGCGGAAGAAAGGCTTTTTCAGGGTGTCAGGCGGCTGCTCCGTAGTATTCATTGACTCTGCCTTACGGAACAGGTCAAAGATTCTATTAAGCAGCGATTTGTCCCTGAAGTCGGGGCAGTCGAGAGCCCCTGCGAGCTCAGGAGGAAGAGGGGGGAAGGGTGCTAGATACTTTCTGCCAAGGGCAGTATCAGCCTGAATCTGACGGAGGGTCAGAGCGACGAGCGGCAGTGCAAGGGCGGAGCCTGAACCGTTGGCACCGCTGTTGAAGTGAACAGACTGTACCGATGCTCCGACACGTGCCACCACTGTCAGGCGGGGGTTGTAGGCAGCAAACCAGGCATCGGCATAGTTCTGTGAGGTGCCTGTCTTTGCCGCAAGGGGAGAGCTGATGCCGTAAATGCTTTTCACAGATGCTCCTGTCCCTTCACCGGCAGCTTTCTGCAGGATGGCGTTTATGAGAAGCGCAGAACGCTCTGTCAGTATCCTCCCGCTGCCTGCGGTAAGACTGTCCTGATATATCACCGTGCCGTCGGGAGCGGTTATCGAGGCGATCATCCGGGGGGTGATCCTGTATCCTCCGTTGGCGAAGGCAGAGTATGCCACTGCTGCCTCCCTGATGCTTGCCTCGGCTGTCCCGAGGGCAAGGGAAGGATTGTTCTCAAGGGGAAAGGCAAAACCCATCCTTGTCCAGAGGGAGTCAATCAGGCCAAAGTCAAGTGAGAGCCACAGGCTGACGGTCGGGAGGTTCAGTGAATGGGCAAGGGCTGCTGCCATCGAGTATCGCCCGCCGAAAGAATGGTCATAGTTTTCAGGACTCCAGCTGTCATATCCTGAAAGTGTAATAGAATCATTATCAAGATAGTCGCAGGGTTGGTATCCCTCCTCGAAGGCAACGGCATAGATGACAGGCTTGAAGAGCGACGCCATCTGTCTTCTGGCAAGTATCTGATCATACGGTTGTGTCGTGTAGTCTATTCCTCCGACCCAGGCCCTGACGGCACCTGTCTGCGGCTCCAGGGCGATAAGCCCTGCTTGCAGAAGCATCAGGGCATTCTTCAGGCTGTCGCTGACTGTAACCGTGTCGGTGACATATCCGTTCCATGTGAAGAGCTGCTGTCTTACTCTTTCTCCGGCCCGTTTTTCAAGATTCATCCGCTGCATCTCTGCTGCCGTGACCTGGTTAATGGTCTTTGTCCCGGAAGGAGTCCTGAACTGCTCCTCAAGCTTCTTCTGCATTCTCTTCAGGTGTTCGCGGAAGGCGCTGAGTGCCGCTTTCTGAAGGGCAAGGTCAAGTGTGGTGGTGATGATGAGTCCGTCAGTCTCCGGCTCCCACCTCTTACCCCTATGGTCAGTGGTAGCGGCAAGGATAGTCTCTGTCTCTCTTCTTACTGCGGCGAGGAAGTAGTCAGCAGGGCCGCCACCGTCAAAGCCGCCGTCATCAAGCAGGAGGGGAAGGCTGCACAATGAGTCTGCCTCCTCCCGGGCCAGGTGTCCGTATCGCTCCATCTGCCTGAGGACGATGTTGCGCCTGTTCAGTGCGTTTGCCGGGTTGATGCGCGGATTGTAAAAGGTGTTTGCCTTCAGCATGCCAACGAGGAGGGCAGACTCCTCCACACTTAACAGGTTTGTTGTTTTATTGAAAAAGCTCCTTGCCGCTGTTTCAATTCCATAAATATTTTCACCGAATGGGACGGTATTGAGATAGAGTTCAAGTATCTCCTGCTTGTCAAATGTTGCCTCCAGCCGGTAGGCCAGGATAGCTTCCCTCGATTTGTTTACAGGAATCGTCAGAGGTCCGTAGTCTTTCCTGCCGTACATATTTTTAGCGAGTTGCTGTGTGATGGTGCTTCCTCCGCCGGAGCGGCGGTTGTTAAGGAGGATCGACTTGACCAGCACTCTGAAGAGGCTTCGGGTATCAACGCCCCGATGTTCAAAGAAGCGCGCATCCTCGGTGGCGGTCAGTGCGTTTATGAGGTGAGCAGGTACCTGGCCGATGGTTGTGTTTGTCCTTTCCTGGAGGAAATATTTTCCAATCAGTTCCCCTTCCGAGGAGAGGACGAGGGATGCCTCGGCGTTTCTGAATGCTCTGAGATCGTCTTTTGTCTGCAGGTGACCGAAGAGACCGAGGAAGAGGGCGATGGTATATAACACCGGCAGCAGGGCAGCTGCCAGTGCGACCTTGACGATTATGTTGATGGTCTTCTTCATCAGGAAGTTGCAGAGGTGCCTTTATAACGGGCCTCTGTTATTAAAAGTATAATACTATCCTCCAAACGGTGCATAGCGGAGGCGAAGGAGCTCCATGGCATGGTCGAGTGTCACCTCGCAGAAGCGCATGGTGTCACCTGGTTTCATCTGTGCCACGAGGGTGAGGTCAGCGGTGATGACGTTAGCTATGCGGGCATAGCCTCCTGTTGTCTGCCTGTCGGCCATGAGTACTATTGGTTTGCCGTCGCCCGGTACCTGTACCGTCCCGGCAGAGAGGCCTGCAGAGATGATATCTGCGCCGCCGGGTTTATGTACTATCTGTTCACCGTCAAGCCTGTAACCCATACGGTCACTCCTGTCTGTCACCGAGTATTCTGCTGTCAGAAAGCTTCGCAGCCCCTCCATCTCAAACCTGCCTGCTTCAGGTCCGGATATGATATGAATGGTCTGTGACGACTTATACAGAGGGATTACACCCTGAGGTAACTCTCTGACTTTAACCTTACCCTGAGCCTTGCCCAGGTGCACTGACATCACCGTTTCTCAGGGCTCTTCCCTCAAAGCCGCCCACCGCAGCCCTGAGGTATGTTGAGCGGCTTCCCATAACCACATGGCACGTCGATGCCTCCGGCAAAGGCTATGTATGACCTGCAGCCTGACACCAGTCCGGTGAATGACAGCATGTCGCCTTTCTTCACCGTGAGGGTGGTGTTCAACGATGCACTTCTGCCGTTGATGCAGAGACCCATGTCAGCACCGGTGACGGCCACGGTTGTGTCGTCTGTGAACTCTATCTCCGGACCTGCGATCGTCGCCTCGAGGCATGCGGCGCCGGGATCGTTTCCGGCGAGCATGTTGGCGAGTCGCAGCGAGAAGGGGTCCATGGCCCCGGCCACGGGCATACCATAACGCTGGTAGCCGTACCTTCCGGCATCCTGCACCGTGGTGAACAATCCTGCTGAGTGAACGACTACCGATGGCATCATCTGGTGATTTTTGTTCGTCTGACAGTGTACCTGTCGCTGCTGACCTCAGTGATGATCCTTTTATACTCCTCTTCCGTCACGGGGAAGAATTTAACATAGTCACCTGCACTGAACAGGAACGGGGATTTCTTCTGCGGATCAAAGAGTCTCAGCGGTGTTCTTCCTATCAGCTGCCATCCGCCGGGACTCTCTATCGGGTAGATGCCTGTCTGGTTACCGGCGATGCCCACTGCTCCGGCCGGTATCTTCATACGCGGTGTCTCTCTCCGCGGTGTGGCGATGCGGGGGTCCATCCCCCCGAGATAGCAGAAGCCAGGGGTGAATCCGAGCATGTAGACCAGGCATACGGCAGAGCAATGGATATTGACAACTTCTTCAGGAGACATCGAATTGATGTCTGCAACGTATTGCAGATCAGGGCCATATTCACCGCCATAAATCACCGGGACGTGTACTGCAGATGGCTCAGGCAATTGCACACTTTCAAGACCTGCTTCGCACGCCCGGAGATCACCGATTATCTGTTTGTACCCCGCCACTGTCGGGTCATAGCATACCATTATCTCGTTGTATGATGGGATAATATCGGTGACACCGGCGATCTCTGCCTCGTCGAGCTTTTTCAGCAGCCTGCGGACGGTAACATGTATCTCTTCGGAGATGACGTCACCTGCTTTGATAATGAAGGCCGAGTCGCCGGAGGGGATGTACCTGATCATCTGATTATCTGTTCAGGGGGGGCCTAAGTTCTATTCCCTCCGCCCTCAGGGCTGAGGTAAGTCTCCTCACGAATTCCGGAGCCGATTCATTATCGCCGTGTATGCAGACGGTGTCAGCCTCGACAGGGATTATCTTACCTGAAACTGTCACCACTGTTTTTTCAGTGATCATCCTTATCACTCTTTGAATCATGAGTGTGGTATCATGAATCACAGCTCCCGGCAGGTCTCTTGAGACAAGGGTACCGTCGTCATTGTATTGTCTGTCGGCAAAGACCTCAGAAGCGCAGGCTATCCCTGTCTCCCTGGCAGCCCTGATGATCTGTGATCCCGAGAGTCCGACGAGCACCAGTGAGCTGTCGAGCTCCTTCACTGCCCGGGCTATTATCAATGACAGTTCAAAGTCAGTTGCTGCGGAGTTATAGAGTGCTCCGTGAGGCTTCACGTGTACCATACGTGTCCCTGCTGCCTCTGTCATCCCTTTGAGGGCAGATGCCTGGTACAGGATCATAGACCGGAGTTCATCGCTCTTCATCGCCATCTTCCTCCGTCCGAATCCTTCCCGGTCAGGGTATCCGGGGTGGGCCCCGACGGCTACATTATGGGTTATGGCTGACCTTATTGTCTTCTCCATGGTCACCGGGTCGCCGGCATGGAATCCGCATGCGATGTTAGCCGAGGTGATGAATGGCATCACTGCCTCGTCGCTTCCGCTTACAGTGCCGCCCTCACCCATGTCACAGTTTATGTCAACATAGAATGCCATGCATTATCATATTATCCCAATTACATGAAGTATGCTTCTTACTCCCAGTCCCAAGCGCAACCAGCACTACAATGATACCTGCAATATTTGAGAGCCGGGTGTTTGTATTATCACCCATGATCTTTCTGCTGTTCATCACAGTGAGCAGGTAGATGGCTATCACAGGCAGGAGAATCCCGTTTGCTGCCTGGGCAAATAGTATTGCCTCGAGCGGCTTCAATCCCAGCATTGAGAATAGTGTGCCTGCGAGGAGGATGAACATCCACACCATACGGAACCGCCATGAGGTGAGGTCTCTCTTCCATCCGAATATTCCGGCTGGTGGCGTATGCTGCTGCCAGCGGTGCGGTGATTGCCGATGATATCCCTGCGGCGAAGAGGCCAATGCTGATGACATGCCTGGCCCATCGTCCGAGAAGTGGTTCGAGCTGCACCGCAAAGTCTGAAGCATCGGTGATAGTATTTCCTGTTCCGAAAAAAGCAACGGCAGATGTCACCACGATGGCCATGGAGATCAGTCCTCCCAGTATAACAGAGACAGAGATATCCATACGTGCCTCGCCGAGACCCGAGGCGTCTTTCCATCGCTCCTGTACAGCGGAGGCGTGGAGGAAGAGGTTATAGGGCACCACCGTGGTGCCTATCAGTCCGACGAGTGTAAGAATTGACCCTGAAGGAATAGCCGGGACAAACATCCCTTTTAATATTTCCGGCAGGTGAGGTGAGACAATTATTGCAGTGGTAAGGAAGGTGAGGCTCATAAGTATCACCAGTCCGATCAGCACCCTCTCTATCAGTTTATAGCTTCCGGCCAGCAGCAGGAGGAAGGCAGCGGCGGCGTTAAGGGCCACCCAGAACCGCAACGGAAGTGATATCTGCATTAATCAGTGATTGCAGTCCGATCGATGCTCCGAGGATATTGCCCGTCTGGAAGGCGGCGTTGCCGATGGTGATGGCTGAGACCACCAGTATTGCTGTGATGATCCGTGACGCCGGTGTGCTGAATTGTGTGCGCAGTGCCTCTCCCAGCCCGTGACGTGTTATGATGCCGAGCCGTGCCGACATCTCCTGCAGGATTATTGTTGCCACAACTGAGAATGTCAGACCCCACAGAAGAGCATACCCAAACTGTGCTCCGGCGAGTGAGCAGGTGGTGATCGTTCCAGGGCCGATGAAGGCCGCAGTGACGAGGGCACCGGGACCGGGGCGGAACGGGGAGCGCCTGGCTGGTTTCTGCATTGGGGTGAAGTTGAGGGATAAATATACGGAAAAAAGGGAACAGGCAAGAGGTAGTAGGCAATAGGCATTAGGCAATAGGCAATAGTGATTTGAGATTGTCTGAACAATGATATTGGAAAAGAGCGGGGAATAGATTTAATTTGAGGATCGGAAAACCTAAACAAAATCATAACCATGAAAGAACTTGTACGTTGTAAGCCCTGCGGCTATGTGATGGAAGCAGGCAAGCTGAAAGATGTATGTCCGGCATGCGGTATGCCGGCAAAAGCATTTGAACCATACAGGGAGAGAGTGGCCCTTAACAGGCTCTTCGTTCTGAGTCTTGACATGCATCCTATTGCCATCCACCTCTCGCAGACCTTTGTGATTCTGATCCCGCTTATGATGTTTTCAATCATGTTGTTTCCGGACTTCAACCGTGATATTTTCACAAGTGTTCTGCAGTTCTCAATCTATGTCTTTCCTCTGACGCTTATAGCAGCTATTATCACCGGAGTGATTGACGGGCTGTTCCGCTTCAAGACACTGACACCACCCATCCTGAGACTTAAGATCATACTCAGCTCCATAATAATTGTTCTTTCGGGCACCATGTTCTTCGTCGCGAAGGATGGCAACTATGGACTATTTACAATCATACTCAGCCTGGGGTGTCTCTTCTGTGCGGTCAGACTGGGTCTCCTCGGAAAGCATCTGATAGATGTGATTCTTCCAGGTTCATACCCGATGAAGAAGGCGAAGGCGGCAGCTGTTGCCAAGTGATTATAATACAGATACTTATCGCTAGGTAATCGGTATTCGGTAATCGGTAATCGGTGGGTCCGGATATTGATTGATATATAGCTATTATCCTCACTGAGCCTTGACTTTGGGCTAAAAAATCCGTATCTTTGGCATCTGAATTCCGGTAGTTTGCCACCGACGGCGCTCGCAAGCGATTTCAGATGGGATTATGGAAACAGAGGACAAAAAAACCGCGAGACCTGAATGGATCGGCATCATATCTAAGTACAACAAACCTGATCATCTCAAAAGCTGGTGGCAGGTAATAAATTCTGTCGGTCCGTATCTGTTGTTATGGTACCTGATGGTCAGGTCACTGGAGATATCATACTGGCTGACACTGGCATTGTCTGTCCTGGCAGCAGGGTTTCTTGTGCGGACATTCATCATCTTTCATGACTGCGGCCACGGGTCGTTCTTCCGTACAAAGCGGCTGAACACCATAGTAGGTATTTTCACCGGGCTGCTGGTTTTCACCCCGTATCACAGGTGGCACCGTGATCATCATATACACCACCAGACGGTAGGCAATCTTGATAAACGTGGGATAGGGGATGTTAAAACGCTGACTGTCACAGAGTATGAGAATCTTTCAAAATGGCAGCGTTTTGTCTACCGCCTCTACAGGCATCCGGTGTTTCTTATCGGTGTGGCCCCCATATTGCTGTTTGTGGTGCTGTTCCGCTTTACCAAGAGTTACATGACTACGCGTGAGAAGATGTATGTCCACCTGACCAACCTGGCGCTTGCAGCGATGGTAGCCCTTGCAGTGTGGGCGATAGGGTGGAAGGCATACCTGATGATACAGCTGCCGGTGCTTTATGTCGCTACGGTCCACGGCGTGTGGCTCTTTTATGTCCAGCACCAGTTCAGGCACGTCATCTGGACCGACTCCGGGAACTGGGATTATAAGACGATGGCCCTCAACGGCAGCTCCCTCTTCCGTCTCCCGCGGCTGCTTAACTGGTTCACAGGTAACATAGGGTATCACCATATTCATCACCTCAGTCCTGCCATCCCGAATTATAACCTGAAGAGATGCCATCAGGAGAATGAGCTCTTCAGGGAGGTCAAACCGATAACGTTCATGTCAGCCTTTGACACACTTATGCTGAGGCTATGGGATGAGAAGCGGGAGAGGCTGATCAGCTTCAGGGAGCGCTACAGGGTAGCCCGGAATTAATTATCAGTACTGTACTCATCAATCGGTTTTATCCGTTCCTGCCAGCCCAGGAGGCTAGTGCTTTCTCCCTGTATTCAAATATCTCGTTCAGCTTCCTGCGGATGAGGAGTGAGTTGGCGACGGCGCCAATGATTCCAAAGGGAGGACTGTACGACACTATGTCGGTCATGATTACCCCTCCGTCAGCCGGTTCAAGGAGATGCTGATGGTGCCACATGGCATACGGTCCAATCCTCTGCTCGTCAACAAAGTACTTCATCTCCTCCACATGGGTTATCTCGGTGACCCACGTGGTACTGAAGCCGGGGAAAGGAGAGACCCTGTATCGGATTATCATTCCTTCATACATCTTTTCAGGAAGGGCGGGCGAAAGGATGTCAAATCCCATATATGGAGGTGTTATCTGTTTGAGGTTTGCAGGTGATGAGATGAAGTCCCATACCTTTTCAGGGGCAACAGGGATGAATTGTCTTTTATTTAACTGGTAGAACGCCATACAAAAATGATTACAGATCATAAACAGACTTCTGATTAACTTGTTCGCCGTACAATCTAATGCAGTCAGAATCAACAGGATTTGTGATTGGTGAAAATTATGATTACCTTTGCAGCGATTTAAGCATAAGTTAGATCTGTATAGTCAGCATATCTCTCTCAGAGTCAGTCTCCAGGAGGTTCTTTCTACAATCACTAGTTTACGCTGAACAATTTTTCGCCAAAGGAACATAGCCACTTTGAACAGATATATGGTTAATGATTTTTTCAGCGGCATTAACCAATTATATAATAATGGAATATTACAAAGGAACCCGTTCAAGGGGAAACAAGAAAACAAATCAAAGGAACACGGAAAGAAGCAGAACAACCAACAGGAAGAAGAACAGGGACGGCAGTCTTGATCCGGACAGTTTTGTCAGCAGGGCGACGCCTCAGCAGCCAGTGATCTACAAGTCAGAAAGGCAGATAGATGAGCTTCCGGTTGACCGTGCAATAATTTTAAACCTTCAGAAAAAGGGATACGAGAATCCCACCGAGATCCAGGACAAGACCATTGAGGCTATCCTCAACGGCCGTAATCTTATGGGTCTGGCCCAGACGGGCACAGGCAAGACAGGTGCATTTCTTATACCGCTGGTACACAACCTGCTGAGGAAAGACTCACGCAGCCGTGTGCTTGTTGTCTCGCCGACGCGTGAGCTGGCTCTGCAGATAGACAGTGAGTTCCGCAGCATTGCGCACGGGCTGAAGATATTCAGCACATGCCTTATCGGCGGGACGAGTGTATGGCGTGACATCCAGAGTCTGAGGCGGCCGGGTCATATAATAATAGGTACCCCGGGTCGCATAGCCGACATGGTGCGTCAGAGGGCGCTGGATCTTAATATGTTTACCATACTGGTGCTTGACGAGTTTGACAGGCTGCTCGATATGGGTTTTGCAGCCGAGATAGAGAGGCTTGTTGATGGCATGAGCTATCGCAGCCAGACTATATTATTCTCTGCCACCGAAGACAAGAGCCAGAGAAAAATGATAAGCAGCCTGTTGGATGACCCGTATGAGGTCAGGGTCAGGAATGAGAACGTCGTTGCTGATAATATTGAGCAGGACATCATCACGGTGAAGGATGGGGAGAAGAAGATTGACATTCTCCTGAATATGGTACGTGACAAGTCATTTGAGAAGGTGCTTGTCTTTGCCGACACGAAGCGCGGTGTGAGCCGTATCTGCAGGGATCTGAAGAGGGGAGGCATCAGCGTGGATGAGATTCACGGTGACAAGTCGCAGAACTACAGGATCAAAGCCCTGGAGTCATTCAGGAACCGCAAGATTCAGGTACTGGTAGCTACTGATGTGGCGGCCAGGGGGCTTGACATATCGCATGTCTCGCATGTCATCAACTTCCAGGCTCCGAAGGATATGGAGAGCTATATTCACCGTATAGGCAGAACCGGCAGGGCAGGCGCCAGCGGCAAAGCCCTCACTTTCATCAATTAATACCGGAACAATATATGGCAGGTCAGAACAACAGTTACATCAAGAAGCAGAAGACGGAGAAGCGTCTCAAGAAGAGGAAAGAAAAGGAGCAGAAAAAGCATTACCGCAAAGAGAACTCCGCAGGTGGAGAGTTCGAAACATGATCGCCTACGTAGATAAGTTCGGGAACATCACCACAGAGCGGCCCGAGGAGCCTGTAGCAGTAAGCGAGAAGCAGGGAGCCGGGGAGCGACCCTGTGACAGGGCCAGGGGGCGAAGTCCGGACTATAAGTCCGTCCTTTCGCCTTCCACCTTTCTCCATTTTACTTTTACTCAGCTCTTCTTCCACTTGATGGTGCAGCCGATGGCTTTCGTACCTTTCACTTCAGGCGATTCACCCTTCAGAAGGCTGTTGACAGCATCGGCGAGATATTTCTTGTCGGCAGCAGATGCATCGTCTGCATTGTTATCAATGGCTCCGACATACTCAACTATCAGCTTGCCATCCTTCTTCGATAGGAGGTATACGTGCGGTGTGTTTGTGGCACCGTATGCACGGGCTGTCTCCTGCGTCTCATCATAAAGATATTCGAACCTGTAATTCTTGTTCTTCGCTACCTTCTGCATCTCCTCAAATGAATCACCAGGGGCAACAGTTTTGTCATTCGGATTGATGGCAATAACGGGATAACCTTTGGAGGCAAACTCGGCATTGATATCCTGCAGACGCTGATCGTATTTTTTTACCACTGGACAGCTATTGCACCAGAAGGTGACAATGAATCCTTTGGCATCATTGAACTGTGACAGCGAAACTGTCTCGCCCTTCACGTTCTTGAGTTTGAAGTCGGCTGCTACATCGCCTGCCTTGTATTGCGACTGTGCCCCGGCAATCATGGTCATCATCAGACCGGAAACTATCAGAAATAAAAACTTTTTCATATTTAAAGTAATTAGTGGGTTAATAATTATAAGAGTTCAGTAATTGCTTTTCTCAGTTCTATCTCCTCCACCTCGTCAGGGATGAAGAGTCTGCGTCCGGCAGCATTGTTGAAAAGGAGTGTTGCCGGTATATTGCCCTGCCATGAATTGTCAACCTTGTCGATCCATGCATTGTAATCGAGGTTGGTCATGACGCTGACAGGAAGTGTAATTTTATTCTTCCTAAGGAAGGGGATTAGCTGTTTATCGATCTGGCTCGGGAAATCGAGGCTGATGAGGATGAATTTTACCTTTTCAGGCTCATACTCTTCCGATATCTTCTCAAAATGCGGCAGCTCTTTTACGCACGGTGCGCACCATGTGGCCCAGAAGTTGACTACATAAAGCCTGTCGTCGGAGGCTGAAAGTATCTTTTCCAGCTCAGGTATGCCGATACGTTCTATCTCCTGCGCTCTTACGCCGGAGGCAGACAGGATGGCTGTCACCAGCAATGCCAGCAATATTTTAGTTGTTGCATTCATAGTTGAAAGAGATAACAACAGCAGGAATCAAAATGTTCAGGGGAGGCAGGGATGAGGGTCCTGCAGGTCGTGCAGTCCTGCGGTCTTGCAGTCAACACTATTGCCTATCTGTTGCCTGCTGCCTTCCAAATCGCAAATCGCAAATCGCAAATCTTTCCACCCTTACTGCTCCATCCTGCCACGCGCCTCGATGCACCACATCAGTTCGCCGATGAAGGCTGCGGCTCGCTTGCCGGCAGTATCGATGTCGGCAGGAACACCGTTTTCATCGAACGATTTGCTGACGAAGGTAACAGGGTGCTGTGCCGGTACGGTCCAGGCCTTCATCTTCCACAGTATAAACTGTATGGAGGTGATGACCTGTGATCCTCCAAAGGGACCGTCGGAGACGGTGCAGAGGGCTACCGG
>CAVYYH010000005.1:0-464682 GCA_963772705.1 uncultured Bacteroidales bacterium
TGCCTGCCCTTCAAACTGCCATTTGGTCTGATATCCTGAAGGTGGAAAGGTTATTTAAATTCCAAATAGTCAGCATTTTATTATGAATCCCTATTACAGCCGGGACTGGTCATGAAATAAATAGATTAATAAAGATTTGTTTTTCAGGGCAATATGATGTAATTTTCCTGACTTGTGACCTCAGTAGCATAGGCTCTTTCGTACATACTCACAGATTTTGTGCGTAATGTTATTTAAAGAGGAAATTATAGTCAACCATGAAGGACTTAGAATTTTCATTTTCCGACGATCTCAAAAATGCAATAAGCATAGCTCAGTCGATCGCCAAAGAATTCTCAATAAGAATATTTCCCCGGGCCACCTGCTGAAGGCACTGCTGCATAAGGATATCGGACTTGCACCATTTCTTGAGGGGCTGGGTAAGGATATATTTTACCTTGAAGAGTGGGCAGAGGTAAGAATAGAATCATATCCGAAGAGCTCAAAAGTTGAGGAGACTTCCACAGGCTGATAATGAGCTGCTGGCAGTGATAAATGAGGCTGACAATATCCGGTTAAAGCTTTCCTCGGACAGCATTGACACTGTTTGTGTTCTGGCATCCCTGAGCACTCCCGGAGTTGGATTTACGTATGAGCAGCTCAAGACATTCCCGCTCAGGGGAGATGAGATAATCAATTCACTGGTCAGGGAGGCTGACCTGAAGGAGGCGGTCGGTTTACCTGATAAGGATACGAAGAGAGCCGTCGACGGGAAGAAAAGCAATGCTATTCTTAAATACTGCATTGACAAATCGGCCGTTGCCCGCCAGGGGAAACTCGATCCGGTTGTTGCCCGCGACAAGGAGATAAGGATGATAGCCGAGGTACTTGGGAGGCGATCAAAACCCAATGTAATTCTTATAGGAGAACCAGGTGTTGGTAAGACAGCTGTTGTAAACGGACTGATTCAAAAACTTGCTGACAATAAGACCGGGTGGTAACCTGGCGGGAACACTGGTCTTTGAGCTGGATTTAGGGTCACTGATAGCCGGAGCCTCATATAAGGGTGAGGTGGAAGACCGGCTGAAGAATATCATAAAAGAGATTAAGCAGTATGAAAAGGCTATTCTTTTCATTGATGAGATACATTCACTTCTGGATAAGCAAGGTGGTGCATCCGGTGCCTCAAGCCTTCTGAAGCCTGAACTGTCAAGGGGTGAGATAACTGTTATTGGCGCGACATCGGTCGACAACTATACAAAGTTCATAGAATCTGACGAGGCTTTCAGCAGAAGCTTCGAGACCATCAGAATAGAAGAACCTGATGAAATTGTCGCACTGAGGATGTTAAAGGAAGTGATGCCATGCTATGAAAAACATCATGGTATGAGTGTAGCTCCTGATGTTATTGAGGAAACCATCAGACTGGCAAAAAGATACCTTAAGGAGAGGGCCTTGCCTGATGCAGCTGTTGATCTGCTTGACAGGACGATGGCTGCTGTAAAAATGGTCTCAGTGAATTCATCGGACGATCTCAGGTCACTTAAGAGTCAGCTTGATGTTCTGGCAAAGAATGAAAATGGTCTGACCGAAGAAGAGCTTATAAAGGGAACTGAACTGGTTCAATATCCAGTTGAGACATAAGATCAGTGAAGTTCTGTTCACCGTCATAGAGGATGACAGGGAGGTCGGCAAGATTGATACCTCGAAGGAGATTATAGCATGGCTTGATGATGTAATCTGTAAACTGACAGACTTTGCCTCCCAGCCTCACGGGTCAGTTGAAAAATCTGATGTGGCGGCGGTTGTGTCACATAAAACAGGTATTCCGATAGGAAAACTTCAATCACAGGAGCGTGAACGGCTTCTTAATACCGAGCAATATTTAAAACAGAGGGTAGTAGGGCAGGACCATGCAATAAAAATCATCACCGAAGCAATCCTCGAATCCCGGTCAGGATTAAGCAAAGCCGGTCAGCCTATTGGATCATTTTTCTTCCTGGGGCCGACAGGAACAGGTAAGACTGAACTTGCCAAAACGCTTGCAGAATTTTTGTTTCAGGATGAGTCCGCTCTTATCCGGTTTGATATGTCGGAATTCAAGGAAGAGCATTCTGCGGCTTTATTATACGGTGCTCCTCCGGGATATGTCGGTTATGAGGAGGGAGGACTTCTTGTAAACAAGATACGGCAGCAGCCCTATGCGGTGGTACTTGTTTGACGAGATAGAGAAAGCCCATTCTTCTGTTTTCGATATTTTTCTTCAGATACTCGATGAGGGCAAACTGCATGACCGGTTAGGGAAGGAGGGTGATTTCTCCAACGCTGTAATACTTTTTACTTCGAACATTGCAAGCCAGGCAATAATTGACGCTTTTGGCAGGGGCGAAATACCCGGGTCAAATGAGATCATGGAGATAATGTCTGATTATTTCAGACCTGAATTCCTGGGAAGGCTGACAGAAATCGTTCCTTTTGCACCGATCAGCAAAGAAGCCATTGTGATGATCTTCAACATCCATCTGAAGAATCTCTACAAGACACTGGAGATCCAGGGGATTGAGCTGGAGATAGATGAAAAGGCAAAGGAGAAGCTTGCGATGTCGGGATTTACCCCCAGATACGGGGCACGCCCGCTGATAGGAGTCATACGCAGTGAACTACGCCGGCCCCTTTCAAGGAAGATCATTTCAGGAGAGGTGATCAGGGGAAGCCGTGTGAAGATCAGCCTGGATGTAAATGATGTAATAAAGTGGGAAGTTACTTAAGCAGAATTTATTTTGTATATTTGGTTACCATAAACAGGAGAAGCAACAAACTCACAGATTAACAATAAATCTATTAATTATGGCTATATACGACATAGGCGGATCCGAAGTCAAGGGTGATGCCAGTGAGGCAATGAGCGAACTGCCACAAAACAGGACTTTAATCGTGGAAAAGCTCACCAGTGAGGCCCCGGTTAAGCCGGTGATTGCTGAAGGGCTCAAATCGGTTGAGGAGGTTTTTGAGCATTTCTCTCCATCGGTGGAAATGGAATTTCACGATGCGGAGGGAGGGGCGCGAAAGGAGAGCCTTCGATTCAGAAATCTTGGTGACTTTGGTGTCAAGGGGATCACCGATCAGAGTGAATTCCTGAAGAATCTGACAGCTCAGAAAGAACAGAATCAGAAGATAATCAAGCAGCTCAAGAGCAACAAGCTTCTGCAGAAAGCCCTGGAGAAGGAGGAGTACAAGACAGCCCTGCTAAATGCCATCAATGCGCTGATTAAAGAGCTTGAAGACAACAAGTGACAAATTCTTTTAAACACATAAACTATACAACAATGGCTGAAGAGTCAAAGCAAATACAGGACAAAGGGCAGTTTAAAGAGCATAAAGTCTTAGCTGTTAATATGATCGATAAGCCTCAGGAGGTATTAGAAGAGAGTATTAATGCTCTTGCAGTGGTCGGTGGTTTTGAGTTGCTGGAGATGGTTATCGACGGAGTACAAAACGTAAATCCTGAACGTAAGGCCAGGAAGAAGATTTTCCTTTCTGAAGCAGGTAAAAAAGGTGAGAGGGAAGAGCTGAAGCGCAGTCTTGGGATCTGGGCGGAGGTCCTGTCATCAACCGGTACTATTTCAGACATGGTTGATAAATGTTCAAGGCAGGCTGAAACCGCTGAGGCTACGCTGAAGAGCAATCTTAAAAGTGCTCTGAGTGAGACAAGAGACCTGGAAAAATCCTATCGGTCGGTGGCTCTCTTCTTCAAGAATACCGAAATGGATAAGCTTAAGAACATATCCTTCCTTAACGCTGATCCTGAGCAGGTCAAAGACCTTGACAACACACGCTTTTTTGACAAGGTCAGGGAAGAACTTGTTGCCAATTATGACAAACTGGACCTCAGGAATAACTACAGTATAATGGTCATCCCCGGGTATCTTGGCTCGAATAAAGTGGTAGAAAAGTGGGCCAAGCTGGCTCACGAGAATAAGGTAATGCTTGTTACAGACTTCGAGCATCTTGACAACCCGGATGATGTCATGGAAATGTTCGAGTCGGCCAACCTGACCGGTGGAGACATGTACAGATCTAACGTTATGATGACATGTAACTGGCTTGTCGGAAGAAAAAAGTTTGAAGAAGTAGGGGAGGAAGAGGAGTTATTTGTACCGCCGGCAGGTGCGCTGGCAGGAAGCATATACAAGACACTGATGTCTCAGGTTGTTGCAGGCAAAAAGCACGGAAGCCTGAGTGAAGTGGACGGAGTGGCATTCCCGCTGAAGAAGAGCGAGATAGCCAGCCTTGAGAAGATGGGACTGGTACCGATGGTAAATGAATATGGAAAGGTAATGGCCTTCTCGGCAAAAACACTGTTCAATGGAGACAACCTTGGACTGCAGACATATTCAGTAGTGAGAGTGTTTGATTTTGTAACAAAAGTATTGATGGATTTTCTCAACAGGAGAGCTTTTGAAAACTTCAATAATGTTACCAAGAAAGAGATTCAGAGCCAGGTTGTACGTTTTCTGAACGATATAACCGGCCCGGGCAAACTGATAGAAAATTTTTCAATAAAGAGGTTTGAGCAGGATCAAAACCAGAAAGACCGGATATATCTTGATATCAGCATGAAGCCTTACTTTCCGGCAAAGAACTTCATGATCAAGATGGACGGCCAGAAGGGAGATGAAGGGAATGAATGGAGCTCCAAATATGACAATGAATGAGACTCCTGAACAATCATTACAGGAAATCCGGTTTTGTAAACAATAAAACTTTAAAGAAATGGCAACAGTTATCAGGTTTAAAGTTGATGGAATAAATGATGAAATGATTGTTCCATCAGTCAACTTTGGGTTAATTCCTCTGCGGATGTGTCAAATCCAACACAGGAAATAGATTTTAAACCCATAAGTGTTTCTGAATTTTCATTTGCGATCTTATCACCAAAGCCTGAAACCACTCAGAAGCTGATTGAGTGGATTTCATGTCATGAGATCAAGAAAGAAGCAAAATTCATAATTAATAAGCAGGCATTAACTGAATCAGCAAGGGAGATAACGCTGAAGGATGTGTGTCTGACCAGTTATCAATGAGAACATTGAGGAGGCCGCTTCATCGATCACTCTTACAGTTGTCGGTCGTAAAGTCAATATTGGCGATATTGAAATTGACCAATCTACGAACCGATAAAAGACTGATTATATCCACACCTTAATTGTTGGTGTGGTATCCCTGAAGAAGGACAATATTTTTTTCAGATCACTTCCATGATATGGTACTATCTGCCAAGTTACATATTGAAGGACATCAGAATGAGCAGGAGGGCATCCATCTGTTATCATGCGATTTCCGGTTCTATCAGGAAATTGATCAGAGAGGGCTTCCCACTTCCAAGGTCCACGGAGGGCTAATCGATCTCTCATTTGCAAGCATTGAGGATAACGAACTTATCCAGTGGATGATTTCCGAAGATGCCGATAAAAATGGGAAGATCTCTTTTTCCGGAGATAATAATACAAAGCCTTTCAAAACTCTTGAGTTTAAGGATGCCAGACTTGTCTCATACAATGAGAGTTTTGCAGATCAGTCATTAATGATAACGACCTTGTCTATCTCGGCCCGTCAGATAATCATTGCAGGAATAAAGCATTCCAATACCTGGCTGGGATATAAATGAACCCCCTTTTAAATTCCTGAGCGACTGATTTTCCCTGATTCCGTGGCTTAAATGGGTTATTTGATTCTGAATTTTAAATAGAATTTCTTATGGCACTTGCATCAAAGATCAGGATTGAAGTTGAGGGCGAGGAGTTGAAGGACTTCCTGAACCTTACCATCAGACAAAGTATCTATACACACAATGAGTTTGAGGTAGTTTGCCGCATGGATACTTTTGAGGACAGAGATGGATTTGTAATGGAGCAGTCTAAAAAGCTTATAGGTTCCGTCATTACTATTGCTATTGAAGCAAAACCCAAGGGGCAGTCGCAGGGGTCGGAACTTCTGTTCAAGGGACTTATAACAACTATACGTACAGACAAAACGCATACAAGTGAATCTGATCATGTTATCCTGTCCGGATACAGCCCGGATATTTTAATGAGAGATAACCCCGGCTGTTATTCATTTGAGAATAAGAGCCTGAAACAAATAGCTGATGATATATTAAAGCCGTATCCCAAGGATGTTCTGAAGGCAAAATGTGATCCGGCAAAAAATGAGAGCCTGTCTTATACTGTCCGGTATAATGAGAGCAGCTATGACTTTCTGCGGCGGCTGGCAACAAGGTATGGCGAGTGGTTTTATTATGAGGGGACACAACTCTTTTTCGGCAAGCTTCCTGATAATAAAACAGACCTGAAGCTTGGAATGGATCTCACTGATTTCAATTTCTCAATCAGATTGAATCCATTGAAATTTAAATACATAGCCTATGACCGGACTGCAGCCGAGCCAGTTGAGGCAGCTTCTGCAAAATCAGGGGGGAAAGACAATCTCAATAAATATGGCGGATTTGCACATGATATTTCCATGAAGGAATACGGGCAGCAGTCAACCTTGTTTTACAATCATCTGAATGTTGCTGACAATGATTATAAGAAAGAGCTGAATCATGTTGTCACCCTGGAGGAGGGAACCACAGCTTTAAGCATGTCATTGATGAAGGGGCAGAGTCAGAGTCCGCATCTCAGGATAGGCAACAAGGTAAATATTAAGGCACCTAAGGCAGGGCAGGATGGTGAGGTCGATTACGGGGAGTATATTATTACTTCGTTAAGCCATTTCTGTGATAATACAATGAACTATCACAATAGTTTTGAGGGGATTCCCGCTGATGCAAAGATTCCTGCTTATACTGATCCTGGCGCCATACCCAGGTGTGAAACGCAGAGCGCGGTTGTTAAAGACAATAATGATCCGGATAAGCTGGGGAGGGTAAGGGTGAAATTTTTCTGGCAGGAAGAGAATATGTTAAGCCCATGGCTGAGACCGGTTAATGTATATGCCGGTGCAGAGAGAGGATTGTATTTTATTCCTGAGACTGGTGATGAAGTGCTTGTCGGGTTCGAAGGGGGCAATGCTGAGAAACCTTTTATGATGGGGAGCATGTATCATGGGAAAAACAAACCAGGGGCCAGTCTGCCTGATAAGGATAACAGCTTTAAAGGCATTATTACCAGAAGCAAACTGAAGATAGAGTTTGATGACAAGAAAAAGATTACCACTATAGAAACCCCTGGTGGCAATAAGGCTGTTCTGAGCGACGACGGTAAATCAATTCTGTTGCAGGACCAGAATAACAACAAAGTAGAGCTCACAACTGCCGGCATCACACTGGACAGTCCGAAGGATATAATAATTAAATCAAAGGGCGGTATTACTATTAATGCCGTTAATGCGGTTAAAATCGCCTCAAAAGCAGACGTAAAGGTTGACGGGTTGAATGTCGGACTGGAAGCTAAGGTAGGCCTTACTGCAAAAGGGGCAGCTTCGGCTGAGCTTTCTGCTTCGGGGCAGACCACAGTCAAAGGAGCAATGGTAATGATAAACTAATTTAATATGCCACCCGCAGCCAGATTAACAGATATGCACACATGCCCGATGCAGACACCGGGAGTACCACCAGTACCTCATGTGGGAGGACCGATTACCGGGCCGGGAGCACCGACAGTCCTGATCGGTAAGCTGCCGGCTGCTGTTGTTGGCGATGGCTGTATGTGTCGGGCCGCCTGATACAATTGTGAAGGGATCAGCTACTGTGATGATAGGCGGAAAACCGGCAGCACGCATGGGTGATACCACCGCACATGGAGGATCAATAGTCCTCGGTTATCCCACCGTAATGATAGGAGGGTAAATGAACTCCTTTACCGGCAGCTTATCCTATTGCTGGCAGGGATAACAGGTTTGTTTGCCATAAAAGATATTTTTGGCTATTTGTATTTTAAGATTAAATTTGATAGGCTATAAACTATATGCGCTGTTATGATAAGTAAAGTCCTGGTCTTATTCAGTCTCTGCGTTATCCTCTCTGCGATTTTTCTCGGGATTTACCGGGCTAAGGTCAAAGAGTCTGGCAAAAAAAAGTGGAGATCTTGCTGTATCTTTCTCAGGAGGAATACTTATTGGTCTTATGAGCCTCATGGGATTGATTGATTTCGCAAACCTGAAGGTTAGGTATCTTCATTGCTGCGCAGGGTTGGTTGCTGATCATCGGGATTCTCCATGTATGGCTTATTGAAAAGATAATACCGCTCGATGACAAAAACACAGGCCGAGATACTGTTCACGATTGCTGTATGCTTCTTCGGGTACGCACTGGCAGTCGTCCCTTTTGCATTTTACTTCAAGACTCCTTTCCCCGGCTTTTACCTTCTTCCGGCTTTCTTTTTCCTCGCGCCGACAATTGTATTTATCGCCTTCAGCAAATTCATTGAGATACCTTTGAAGGTTTTTAAGACATGGATATTCCCTGCACCCGGAACCTTACCTGATCCGAGTGACAATGAAATGGCTGATCCGATAATTGTCAATTTCGAGATCAGTAAGCAATGTGCTGACAAACGTACAGTTTTTAAAGCCAAGGCTCCCAAAGGAATGAACCTCGGGAAGCTCTTCTACTTCTTTATAATGGATTATAATTCCCGCCATTCAGATAATCCAATTATGATCGCCGACAGCACCAACAAACCATTCGGATGGTCATTCTATATGACACAAAATATAATCCAGGGAAGAACACATCTTGACCCGGAGGTTAGTGTCTCAGGGAACAGGATTAAGGAAAATGCTTCGGTGATTTGTGAAAGAACAACCCAGTAATAAATATTGCTCCAGATATGAAAGCTTTAAATACGAAAGAACGGAATTCAGCCATACTCAGGTTTTCTTTATGGCTCTTGATATGCGTGATAATTATATGCACACCTGTAATTATTTCATTTTTTGTTACCGGTGAGCAGGAAAAAATCAAGGCAGGGGAGAATGAGAACCTTATTGAACAGATAAACTTCGAGAGAGAGTTTTTTGCGGTTGAGATACAGAAGATCATGGACCTGATGAAAAGCAAGGAAGCCAAAGAGATAGACACTGACAAGTTCAATGCAGAGTTGCTTAACATCATAAATGAGATCAAGACGCAGACTGAAACGGTATTAGACTGGAGGGGTGATATGTACAGAAACATTGTCAGTATTGCTGATTATCTTATAACCGCAAACCGGATCATGAGTGCCTCTGCCACGTACAGGGACAAGCAGATCAGCGAGCTCAACAAAGTCATTCTTGAGTTTGAAGAGTGCGGAGAGACTATTGCCGATCTTAATGATGAGAAGAAAAAGAGGGATCTTCAGCAGGGGCTTAATGAGGTTGAGGCTCAGTTCAAGAGGGCAGTAAAAATGCTGAACAACTATAAAGCAGGAATATAGAAGGTCAGGTTTTAATAATAATCCTGAAAGGAAAGACGTTCGCAGACCTTGATTCAAGCAGAATCAGCAATTTATGTCTCATGGCATTCTGTTCAGAGGGGCTTGGCTCAAGTCCCTTTCTGATGAACAGACAGACGTCCATAGTTCGTATAAAACCTTCTGATTTGTTGTTTCCTTTCTCAATTCCTTTTTCAATAGTTACGTGTGAGACTGATTCGCCGAAATGCTCGAAACAAAGTGCTTTTATATCCTCCCTGGTAACAATCCTCTCTCCTGACTGCAATGCTCGTCTGTAAGTATTTATCCGGGCTTCAGTATTGGGCTTCTCCTTACCCCCTGCTGTTGTTGTCATCAGTCTTGCTGCATTGTAATCAAGGTCATCAGCACGGTATACGTTAAGCATAGTGCCGGCCCTTATGTTATTTGCATAGGTGCCGTTAATTGACCAGAATTCCACAAAAACCTGTCTGTCTCCATCCTGAGGTTTCAGCATCAGATATGCTGTATCTCCCTTTTCGATCTGAACGTCTTCAATTTTCTTTTCTATACGTGCGATTGCCTGGTTAAGCTCCTTCAGATTGGAGGAGATCATATCAGACCCAATGACATTGAAGGCTGCACTTTCCTCTTTCATCAGTTCCAGCAGGTATTCCAGGTATTCCATGGCACTGCGCGTATCAAACCTTCCGACACCATCCTGCCGGAGCAATGCCGATCCTTTTGCCAGATCGTCCTGGCTCTTGAAATGGCTGATCTTGTATGACTCCCCTGCGCTGTTGGTGACCCGTTTCAGGTCAAAAAAGAGATCTTCGGTGTGAAGGGGGATGATATTGATAAGTTCACGGGTGCTGCCTGTAAATTCATTCTGCCGCCTGTTGATGACAGGAAAACAATTCATTGAGCAGGTAAGGTTCTCAAGCAGGTCATCAGGCAGCGCGGTGGAAAACTGCATCTCAATCCATATGATACTATTATCAATATTTGAAAGCTCTTTTTCGTCTATTGACACTTTAAAGACGTCAGGCAGTCGTCTGCTTTCCGTTTCTGAAAGATTTTCAGCATCTTTCAGGTGAAGAGTAATGAATTGCCGGTCGAAAAAGGCATTGACATGATGTGATATCTTCGAAGAGAGATCAAGTTCGCGATTAACAATCTGGTAGATATTATTATCCTGCTGCCCCAGGTCTGTTATCCCTCTTTTAGCACTGATGAAAGAATTTGAGATCTTACACTGGCATGACTCCAGGTCATCAAAAAAGGATTGTTTCAGGTGGTCGCTTACAAGGTCAAAAAACAATGTAATGTCTGTCAGGGGTTCATTCATCTCAAGGCCTAAATAAATCGAGGTATGAGATAAAGGGGACTTAAGCCTTTCAACGACAATATCCTTATACTGGTCATCGACGATTTCATAAATCCTTTTGTTTGCCGCAAGGTAGCGGACCCGCCCGTCAATAAGGTTGTATGTGCCTGTGGGACTGAAAAATATCTGCTTATCCTCACTCTTTTTATCATACTGGTCGCTCAATTTAATGTCGGAGTAGAACTGATACCCGGGCAATACTCTGGCACCCTTTCTCGATGGCCTGGCAAAGGCAACGGCATATGCCGGGTGGGGGCTTGTAATGGGTTGTGGAGTTAAAATACTGACCAGTCTTTCAATGATTCTTGATTCGGCATTATTAATTTCGCTTGAGATTTTCTCCAGTTCAAAAGCACATGCCCCAAGGAGCAAACTTACAAGCGGATCAAAGGAACCTTCGGCCTGGGGTTCCTGAAAACCCCATATCCGTGCTGCATTCCTGATCATCCTGCTTTTTATCTTGTCTTTGCTTTCCCTCATTCACATTCTATTAATAGTATGATAAAGGTCCCATATAAAACACTTCCTTGTGATTGAATGGCTCATTCGTTTTTCGTAACGTTCCCTGAATTCCTATCTGTATCCTCTGCCTCACCCTTCTCTTATAGACTGTGGTCACCACCTGATCGAAGCCGACACTTACCTTAATGGAGCCAAGCCTTTTTTCGTGCTTCAGAATAGCACCCTCGAGTGACCCTGCCAGCCTCTCCTTGAATGCCTGGGCGTTGTCTATAGTCTCAAAATCAAATTCCCAGAGTTCATTTCCAAAAGATTCATCCTGCTTGTTCTCGCCGAAGTGAGTGACAGCGATAAGGTGTATCACTCCGGCCACCGAGTCAGCCAGAGAGCAGCGTTTAAGTTGCTTTTGCCTGGTAACAAGGTCTAACTGAAGTGGTATTTGCAGGAAATCATTAGCCATGGTTATTTCTATTTGTCAGGTGCTTAATCATCTGCCAGGAAACTCTTCTTGGATTTCCCTTCTTCCTTGATATATATCTGTGTATCACGACGTTTACCAATATAATCAAGTTGGCTCAATGTGCCAAACAGCTCTGACATTGTCTCAATAAACGTCATAAGTTTTGACAATACTGCTTTTATTTCATAGTGATTGTAACCGTAGTTTGCCGCATCAATTATCAGTTTATCGAGCTCTCCCTGTTTCAGGCTGCACCAGTCGGAGAAATAGTTGATCATCTCCTCTTTCCGTTCAGGAGTCTCTGTATTGATCGTATTCCTTAAACCTCTTGCGAACTGGGAGACGGCTTCAAATAGTGAAACAGGAGGAGAGTGTTTCATGAACAGTCTTTGTCTTGTCATCTGTAATCCATGGAGGGCGGCTATTTTCTCCGCAAGAAACAATACTGATCCGGCCAGGGGTGTCTTTTGCTCTTTTGCATGTATCTTACGTATAATGACCAATATATCAAGCTCAATTTTGCTGAACAGCTCCAGCAGCCTGGTTTCAAGAGCCAGCAACCGCTCATCGCTTGATACTTTTGCACATGGCGGGACATAATCCTTGTCGAATTCCGGGCCGCTGTCTTTAATTGACAGCTTGCCAATCACAAGATAGAAATCACCGAAGCCTGACTTGTTCATTTGCTCAACAGGGACAATAAACAATGGAGTATTCGGGGATAGCATAGGGATGTCTCGGGGGGTTTTCTGCCGGGTCGGCATGACCAACAGGAACGCGGTTGTAAGGGTTGATTTTAAGCACTATATAGAACTGTCCCGAGTCTCGTTCGGATGTCTGTAATTCGGGACCACTTACACTGATTTCAACCTCTGACGAATCTGTCAGTTCACTGTCAAAATCAATCAGTAATCCTCCGGATGTAATCGCAAGGCATCGCTTTACTTTCAGATTGACATGATGTTCAGGACCTGTTTCGCAGGTAATATCAAGAGATTTTTCCCCGTTTTCCTGCGGAAGAATGCCAAAATTGTACGGGTTGATCTGTAGTTTGGAGGCAAGATGCTGCTGATAAATCAATGCATCTTCCATAGTAATGAAATGATTCTTGTTGATCTTCATTCCATCTATCCAGTTAACAAAATAGTGTTTATGTTTTGTAGCCATAGTCTTTTGTTTCTTTATCTGGTCTGTCAGGCCTGTATCAATTATCCAATATTCTTCCTTAAGTCAGCGTAAGTATTAAATAATAGTGCTGTAGCCCATGATAGATTGAGCTTTGTCATTGTCAAGCACAAATGACTGCAGCTCTTTCTGCATATTAACGTCAAATTCATAATCCATCTCCATGGGAATGAAAAAACTGCAGAAACAATCAATGAACTGTGTTATCTCCCCGTTTTTCAGGTAAGGTTCGATCCCGGTATGCTTCAAAGGACCAATTACAAACCTTATTACCTTACATGACTCGAAAGAGAGTCCGTCAGTAATCAGGTTTACTCCCAGATATGCACTGCCAAGTGTATTTTCGTTTTCCGGACGGGAGGATCCGTTTGCGGTTTTATAGGCTGAAGTATGGTGGAGGCTAAATGTCACCTCCTCTCCAAGGATAGCCCCAAGGCAGCTTGCCGTCATCTCAAAATCACCGGCAATCTCCTTCACAAACGGCAGCATGGCGCTTAGTTTGATTATCAGTTCCCTGGGAAGCGATCTTTCTATCTTCCAGAAATCAAGAAAGAAATCATCGAGGCTGTAATCATTAAGTTTCCCGAGCATTGATCTTTCCTTAAGTTCCAGTTGAACGCGCTGATAAAAAAACTCATTCTCAAAGGGCTGAAAGAACTTCCTCGTTTCCTTCTCAATTTTCGATTCTTTCCTGGAATCAGAGGCCATTCCTTTTCCTGACGTAAGGGCTGATTCGGGTGAAGTATGGAATAATCCTTCAGGCAGCAGATCATATAAACCGTCCCTGGAAAGGTAGATTGCCATTGTCTCCTTCAAATCATTGACAGCTGCTTTTTCGGCTTTAAGTATATCTTTACTGTAACCGCGTTTAAAGAGACTGTCAAAGAAAATCAGGAAGTCAGACTCGGTGAATCCCTCAAGCATCAGGTCAGCCATCAGAACCTCTGCTTTGATATCAGAAGGGTAACTGTTTATGAGTTTAATCAGATAGTCCAGGTCTTTCATTCCGAATGTGATGGCACCTCTTACAAATATAATCAATTGAAAGATGAAGTCAGAATTAAGACAAATCCTTTTCTTCCGTGCTGAGTGATTTAATATCAAATCACTTCCACGAGGTCAAATTCAATAATACCGTTGACCCCGCTTTTTCGTTTTCTAAGGCCTCATCGCCCTGTACCGCCTTATCAGGTTGTTTGTGGAGCTGTCATGGTTAAGGCTCTGCTCCGTTTTGTTTTCAAGCTCTGGTATGATGCGCTGGGCAAGTACCTTCCCCAGTTCCACGCCCCACTGGTCGAAAGAACCGATGTTCCAGATCACCCCCTGGGTGAACACCGAGTGTTCATAAAGGGCAACAAGCCTGCCCAGCGTTCCGGGTGTCAGCTTACGGCAAAGAATCATGTTAGAGGGGCGGTTGCCCTCAAACACTTTATGAGGAGCGAGCCACTCAGGAACACCTTCGCCCCTGACCTGCTCAATAGTCTTGCCGAAGGCGAGGGCCTCCGCCTGGGCGAAGACGTTCGCCATCAGGATGTCATGATGCCTGCCGATCTCATTCAGGGGCTCGGCAAAAGCTATGAAGTCACATGGTATCAGTCTTGTCCCCTGGTGGATGAGCTGGTAGAAAGAGTGCTGTCCGTTGGTGCCGGGCTCACCCCAGTATACGGGACTGGTCTGATAATCTACCTCAGTACCGTCGAGTGTCACATGCTTGCCGTTTGACTCCATCACAAGCTGCTGCAGATAGGCCGGGAACCGCTTAAGATACTGTTCATACGGCAGCACGGCGATAGTCTCTGCGCCGAAGAAGTCAGCATACCACAGTCCGAGAAGAGCCATTATCACCGGTAGGTTAGACTCAAACGGAGCGGTGCGGAAATGGACATCCATTTCATGAAACCCGTCCAGCATGTCACGGAAGTTATCAGGCCCGATAGCGATCATCGTGGCAAGACCTATGGCAGAATCCATCGAATACCTTCCGCCGACCCAGTCCCAGAACACAAACATATTGTCAGTGTCAATACCGAATTTCGACACCTCCGCAGCATTGGTCGAGACTGCGACAAAATGCCTGGCCACAGATTTCACATCGCCGTTGAACGCTCTCAGAAGCCATTCACGGGCGGTGAGTGCATTGGTCATGGTCTCAATGGTGGTGAATGTCTTGGATGACACTATGAAGAGTGTCTCCTCAGCATCAAGATCAATTACGGCTTCAGCAAAGTCAGTTCCGTCAACGTTTGACACAAACCTGAAAGTCAGGTTACGGTCACTGAAATATTTCAGTGCCTCATAGGCCATTACCGGGCCAAGGTCTGAGCCGCCAATTCCGATATTGACAATGTTCCTGATTTGTCTGCCGGTGTATCCTTTCCATGATCCGCTGCGGACCTTTTCCGCGAATCCTTTCATTTTGCGCAGGACCTCGTGCACCTTAGGCACAACATTTTCACCGTCCACAATAATTGTTCTCCTCCTCCGGTGCACGCAATGCCACATGCAATACGGCACGGTTCTCGGTTATATTGATTTTTTCACCGGTGAACATTGCTTCAATGCGTGCCCTGAGATTCGACTCATCGGCCAGGCGAAAGAGGAGCTTCAGGGTTTCGTCCGTGATCCGGTTTTTCGAATAATCAAGGAAGATACCTGCTGCCTCCGCCGTCATTTTCTCTCCCCTTGCGGGATCTGCGGCAAAGAGTTCACTGATAGTCGGAATCCCTTTCCTGTGGTGTTCGGCAAGGGCCTTCCAGGCATTAAGTTGTGTGAGTGGTTTACGGTATGGTGTCATTTCACAATAATTGCTAAAGTGTCTTGCTTTTTGAAGTTATAACGGCTAACAGTTCGTTCCATGATCTGACGAATGATTTTGCCCCGTCATCCTGAAGCCTGGCAGCCAGTGCGTCAAGGTCAATGCCGGCTTTCATAAAGTCTGAAAGTACCTGTTCACAATCACCTCCGTCGGCTGACAATACCGGTCCGATCTTATCATACCCGGCGAGAGCCAGGAGTGTTGCTTCAGGCATTGTGTTCACCGTGTCAGGAGCGGGGAGGGCATTAACATACAGTATATTTGAGGCCATCGGATCCTTTGTTCCGGTACTTGCAAAAAGGAGTCGTTGCGGACGGGCTCCGGCTTTAATTACCCGTTGCCATCGCGGTGAGCTCATCATCTCAAGTGATGCTCTGTAGGTGCGTTTTGCCATTGCGATGCCAAGCCTGTTCTTCATGTCTGCCGTCACCTTATCGGCAACAGCGCCGTCCCAGCGGCTGACAAACAGTGATGCCACCGAACCCACATTCGGATCAAGGCCGGCATCAAGGCGTCTCTCGATACCCCTGAGCCATGCTTCGGCTGCATCAAGGTAGTGCTCACGTGAGAAAAGGAGGGTGACATTTACAGGTACACCTGAGAAGATTGCCTCCTCAACTGCCGGAAGTCCCTCTTTGGTACCCGGTATTTTTATGAACAGGTTATGCCGTCCTGCCCGTGAGTGAAGCTCAATGGCCGCCCTGAGTGTGCTGGCAGTATCATATGCCAGCAACGGTGACACCTCGAGGGAAACCCAGCCATCAAGGGTACCAGTCTTCTCATAGACCGGAAGAAAGAGATCTGCTGCCCTGGACAGATCCTCAAGTGCCAGATCAAAGAAAACATCTTCTGCCGGCAGTCCTTTCTTAAGCCCCGAAATGATATTATCATCGTAAGCCGCGCTCTTTTTTATCGCCTGTTCAAAGATTGTCGGATTGGAGGTGAGCCCTGTTACTGACAGATCACTGATATAATTCCTGATTGTTCCGGAATCAAGGTGATCACGTGTGATATTATCGAGCCAGATACTCTGACCCAGGTCGTGCAGCAATTGAGTTGCTTTCATTATTATTTCTGTTTTTCCGGATTCAGTTATCTGACGCGCTCCATTATTATTATCAGTATTGAGAATGAGAATCCGAGAACTGTGAATATACCCGCAAACTTTTTCGCATGCTCATACGATTCAGGTATCATTGAATTTGTAAGGACGATCAGGATGGCTCCTGCGGCGAAGGCCTGGATAAACGAGAGCCACTCGGCTGAAGTGTTGGTGAAAAGCGAATATCCTGCGAGGGATGCAAATGCGCATATCACGGCAATGGATAGCCAGAGCAAAATGATATTTCTGCTTTTCCATCCCCCGGCTTTCATCCCGGTGGTACCTGCGATTGCTTCCGGGAGGTTGGAGACAAAGACAGCCGCCAGCATGGCGAGGCTTACGGCTCCGCCTTCAAATATGCCCAGCCCGATGACAATCGACTCAGGTATTCCGTCAAGTATGATTGCAAGGATCATTGGTATTACAAGGCTGGCGTTTTTTGATGCACCTGCTACTTTATGATGCCGTCCGCCGACTTTTTCGATAATCCATTCACAGAAATAGTATGTAAAGGCTCCTGCAAAGAGGCCGAATGCGGGAAAGCCTGTTCCCCTGGCCAGTTTCACGGCTTCGAACACCAGCTCATAAGAGACTGCTGAGATGAGAGTCCCGGCACCAAAGGCCATTATTATGCCAAGTGTCCGTCTGCCCAAATTCACTTTTGAGGCGATAATGCCCCCCAATACAAGCGAGGAAGTCGCAACCAGTCCCCAGAGAAATGCATTCAACATATCATGTCTGTTTTAGTGATTGTGTGGGTTGATATATGGCAATAAAGATAAATTATTTCATCAATCGGGATTTAATCAAAGATACAGCTTCAAAAATCCGGTCTGAACTCATGAGAGACTGTTTTCAACCGATGGAAAGGCCGTAAGAAGAAATGACTTAGAAGTCAAAACTGGCCAGCAGCGAGATCCTTGTTGACTGGCCCTTCTGCTTGTCAATGTTTGTCCTTGATCCTGTGGTGAGCTCGGCGCCCAGCCTGATCGTCTCAATCGGATTATAAAAGATGTTACCTGCAAAGTATTTGCTTGACAGGAAGCTGTCGTCAGGCTCAAAATCAAACCCCTTGATATAGGAAGAGCCTGCGGTGAATGAAAATCTCCAGGAAGGGTTAAAAACGAACGAATAGGTCAGAAATCCTCCCCTGATTGACTTCAGTCTCATTGTTTCAGCTACGGGGTCATAGACTGCATCGAGCTGTCTTCCGGCGAAGCCGGCATAGTAGTTGGCAATTCCGTCGCCAAATGAGAATTGGGCAAAGAGTGTAGCTTTGCGGGTAACGCTGATGCTGGTGCTGAACAGGAACCCCCATCCGTACATCACATCCATCTCCGTCTGCTGGAGGTATCCGATTCTCCTGAATATTCCCGCAACCTGCACATGACTGATTCCGATGTTGTATTTGTATCGTCCCGCGATATCGAAGTTTCCCTGTTTGTTTTTGTTGGAAATGAGTGAATCGGCAGGATTGTAATAGTCAGTTTCAGGTGATTCAATTGATATACCTGCAGTACTGTTATTGGCGACTTTTCTTTCATACCTTATAATGCCATGCCTCTTGCTCAGGCTGCTGTTAGGCCCCTCGAAGTCAATTGTTGTGGGCGTTGAAGCGTTGTCGAGAAATGTGCTCCAGCTGTACCCCATCTTGAAGTAATTCCATTCTGCAAAAGCATGTCTGAGGCGCCAGACCGACTGACTGCTGCTGGCAAAGTCAACCTCTATGTATGTTCTGATCAATCCCACCCTGGTGCTGGCCGTCCCTTCCATACCGAGGCGCGATTGCCTGGCTCCCAGGTATACGCTTGACAGTCCTTCTATATCATCTTCGCCGACAGGGATCTCATAGGGCATAAAACCCTCGGTGTTATTCATTCCTGTAAAGTCATAGTATCCGTTTACCCTGACGCTTCCCAGCATCTGGATCTTATACTTTGACTTTTCAAGGTCGAGGGGGTTTACATCCCTGACAACCTTGCTTGTGTCGGTTGTGACAGGCTGAAGGGCAATAGTGTCAATGCGGCTTGAGAAAACGTATACCGTGTCTGTAACGATTTTTTTCTCGACCAGGGTGATATTGAGTCTCAGGGTATCTCTTACCTGGGCATTGCCGGCAACAGTGATCAGTGTCAGTATTATCACCAGTATTCTCTTCATTCGCTGCTTTTTCAGTAACATTCAGGGTAGTCTCTGGGAATCTGAAATTTATTGCTGTTACAGGGAGAAATTCCATTTGTAGGTTGAGCCCTTCTTCAGTATCTCCCTTCCAAAGACAGGATACATGCCGGGAGCGGAAGAGAAGTATACTATCTCCTCATCATTGAATACCAGTTCCTTTTTCTCATGCGGATCAAGGTTGAAAATGCTCCTGTTTATCCAGACAAAGAGTGGGTGTTCAGTGGTGTTGATAAGTTCCATGGTGATCACTCCCTCACTTCCCTCACCGGATCTTTCAAAGAAATGCTGTTCGCTGAAATTAAGGGTATCTGTCACTGTAATCAGTGACTCGAAGACAAAGCCGAAGGAGTTTGATTCGATGTCGAAGACCTCCACAAACCCGTTTTGCGGTTCGCGCGGCATTATTACAAGCAGGTTTGAGCTGCTCACTGTACTCAGTACTTTTGAGTTAGTCCCGGGTGCTTGCCTGAAGTTTATTTCATTTGCTGAGCTTCCAAGCCTGAGCTGGCAATGTGCCTGATGCCCGAATGAGAACATCAGAAAGACGATAATTGTAACCTTCACCAGATTCATAGCAATTTCCAGACTGACCTGACCTCTCTTGTGCATTGAGCTAAAGTAATCATTTTTTGGCTTTGCAAGAGAATCAAAGATAGGTCATTTCGGATATTGAAATATACTTAACAGTTAGTATTTAGCGGCAAACTGGGGCCAAAATGGCTTTTATCCTTAATGATGGAATGTTGCCTTGAACAATTTGTGTATTTTTACATTCTGGCAGTGAATTTCTTGCCAGGATTTCTTTTGAGGCTAGTAAACAGATACATGAATTAACAATTATCAGACTATGAAAAACAGGGTTATACTGGGTGCGTTGTTATTCTCTGCATTATTATCACTGATTGCATGTAATACAAAAAAGGCAGAATCCTTATTGCCGGCAGTTGACAAAGAGCAGATAAAGAAAGAGATTCAGGCAAAAGAGGATGAGTTTGCTGCGGTTTTCAATTCCGGGCAAACAAAAAATATCGGCTATTATGCTGATGATGCCATATCCTTCTCTCAGAATAAACCTGCACTGGTTGGCAAGGCTGCGATAGTGGAGTATTACCAGGCCAACCTGGATTCCCTGTCGCAAAACAAAATCTCTTTTACAACCAATGAGGTCTTTGTCCAGAATGACGGAAGCCTGGTGGTTGAAATTGGCTATTACAAATTGGTAGACACTACCAATGCTGTAATTAATTCCGGGAATTACATCAGCATATTTGAAAAAAGGGATGGCAAATATGTCTGCATCAGGGACATGAGCACCTCTGATATGCCGCTTGTTTTAGAATAACAGTGAATGATTGGTGTCAGGAGGAGTTTTAAAACTGAGACCCCCTCTCTCCGATCCGTCCGCCAGCTGGCGGATCGTGAGACTTCCCCTTGGGAGGGGGAGAGTCATAAGGGATAGTACTTGTAAGATGCCTTTATGTTATTCACCTGGCATCACCTTCTGCCGCCTCCTCCTCTCTTGACATTCCGCCTCTTGAGGCGCCGCTGTATCCGCTACTGCTGTAACCGCTGCCTGACCTGGAACTGCTTCCGGTACTCCCTCCATAGCTTCCGCTTCCCCTGGAGCCTCCGCTGTATGTTGAAGCAGAAGTTCCTGTTGATGGCCGGGTTGATGCAGAGGTTCCCGTTGAAGGACGTGTCGATGCAGAAGTCCCCGTTGATGGCCTTGTCGATGCAGAAGTTCCCGTTGATGGCCTTGTCGATGCAGAGGTTCCTGTTGATGGCCGCGTTGATGCAGAGGTTCCCGTTGAAGGACGTGTCGATGCAGAAGTTCCCGCTGATGGCCTTGTCGAGGCAGAAGTTCCTGTCGACGGGCGGGCAGAGGCATTATTGCGGTTATAGTTACCGCTGACATTATTATGATTTACTGTGTTGGAGACGTTTCTCGTATTATTGTAGTTGTTGAAATTAATCGTCATTATGTATCACTACGGTGCCGCCGTGACCACCGTGATAACCGCCGTGGTGATAATAATTGTTATGATGGTAAATGCCGACGGCCATAACGGTAAAAGCTGCAAAATACGGAGGATAGTACCTGTAGTAATATGGGGGATAATATGGTACGTAAACGGGTGAGTATACATATTGAACTATTGGTGTTTGTTCAACCACCACAACAGTTGTTGATGCAGGAGCAGCAGCCGGGACAGGATCGGTTCCGGCATATGCCGGGTTAGGAGTAACGGCAGGTGCAGGAGGGGCCGGTTCAATGACGTAATCTTTTCCGTACAAATCCTTATCTCCGACAATTTGCATTATTACTTTCCCATCCTTATCCTTTGACACAAAAATCACCGCAACATCCTGTATCTCCTTTGCACTTACATCAACCTGGAGTATGAATGAAAAATCAGTGCCATCCTGCTTTAGTCACAACCTTGATGAAATCAACGGTGTCATTCAGGTCGAGGTCGAGATTATTGATACCCTGTTTCCTTCAGGTTAAGGGTCTTTTCAAATTCCTCAATGGTCTTTGACTTCTGGAAAATATTCAATACTGCAAAAAGGTCCAGGTTATCGCCCGGCAGGCCCAGCAAAGTTGTATCACCCTCTGACTGGCCATATGCTGAAGCGCCTGTCAGGCACATTGACAGAATTAAAAACGATATTAACCGGTTCTTCATGATATTATGAAATATTTACATGTGAAATCATCCTCAAATTTACAATAAATATTATTAGCCGCAGACGTTTACCTTCTTCTGAACACTATGCTACTGAACTTTTACGGCAACGGTGATCCGGGAATACTTAATGATAAGTATTTTTTACTGACGGAGATGAGCCGGGATTATCAGGATCAAAATCGGGGGATAATTGTTTTGAACTTCATCTTTTTAATAATATCTTCGTCGATCATTTAAATTCAGGAAATATGAAACCGAGAAGTTATTTTATTTTAATCAGCCTTATGCTGATTGGTATTCCGGCCATGGCCCAGAATATTTACCCGGTTACAAGCGGGGAGATAATATTCAGCCAAAGCACTTCCTCTTTTACACAGGAATTCACCAACCAGTATCCTGATGCAAGGGTTGCCGCTGACAATGTTCGTTTTACGGTATTTTTTCATCTGGGTCAGTACATCCATTATGATGTCAATGACAAGTTCGGGTTGTTTTCGGGTCTGGCTATCCGCAACGTTGGTATGATTACCGACGAGACCCTGCCTCAGACAGTCTCGCTGACGGGAGGCGCATCAGTGCCGTATGAGGACTACAAGATCGTAAGGAGACAGTATATGCTGGGCATTCCGCTTGCCTTCAAAGTAGGTTCATTTGATAAGCATTTCTACATCTATGGCGGTGGTGAGTATGAGCTGGCCTTTCATTTCAAGGAGAAATACTGGACAGGCAGTTTTGACCGCGATGATTCCAAGACAAAGTCGACCGAATGGTTCGGGAACCAGACGCCCACATTCATCCCTTCACTGTTTGCAGGAATTCAGCTTCCTTACGGGCTGAACCTGAAATTTAAATATTACATGACTGATTTCCTTGACAATAGCTACAAGATTAGCAGTAACACGCAGGAGGGATCCAGCTACAATGTAAGTGATCTGTCAAGGTATGCTGAATCACAGGTCTTCTATTTTTCACTGAGCTGGCAGTTTAATACGACAGATCTGATGAATTATTAAACCGGAATATAGTTTCTCAACCACCTATTATTGCAGAAGCGTTGATGAAATTGTAAATGAGCCGGAAAAAGCATTCAGAGGGTATTCGACTCATGCGGCAACATAAAATGGATGATGGACGGCTGCGTCTTCAATACTGCCGGACTATTTATTACCTTTGATTTCTAAGGTTAACTATTTAACTATTGCAGTCCATGGATTTAATTGTATTAGTGATATGAGCAATTATTTTAGTCAATTCCGGACTTCGGTTTACCGGTTGATCGTGATAGTTATTTTGTTCACGGGTTCAGCATTGATACCCTGCCACGGGCAGAAAGACTCGGTCAGATACTTTAAGAATACAATAAGGTATAATCTTTCCAACCCTCTCCTTTTCGCTTATAAATTCAATGTGTTCGGGTATGAACGGGTGATAAAGGATCATCAGACCGCTTCGATCAATATCGGCAGGACAGGATTCCCGAAATTTTCATATTTCTCAGACACCCTGGGACTGGAGGAATTCCAGGATGACAAGGGGTTCAACCTCGCTCTTGATTACCGCTTTTATCTTCGGAATGAGAATAAGCACAAGGCACCGAGAGGGGTCTACATCGGACCTTATTATTCATACAATTACTTTTCAAGGGAGATGACCTGGAATCTTAATACTGATTCTTTCGTTGGAGAGGCAAAGTCGGGTTTTGACGTGAATGCACACTTTCTGGGTTTTCAGCTGGGGTACCAGTTCATTTTCTGGAACCGGCTGACCCTTGATATGGTCCTGATGGGACCGGGTTGGTGGCATTTCAATATGAAGGGTCATTTTGACTCCGGATTGACAGCGGAGGATGAGGAGATGATTCTTGACAAGCTGAATGAGATGCTCGACGATAAATTTCCCGGGAATGAACTTCTGATAGGGGGTGACGGTCTTGATGTAAGCAAAAGCAGCACCACTGATGTTGCCGGATTCCGGTACATGATAAATATCGGATTCAGATTTTAAGCAATCCAGGTCAACAAATAAAGGACATGGTTGTTTTCAGTAAGAGGATTATGGAAAAGAGGGGTTTAATCAGTCAGGCTGCAAAACAATCTGTGAGTGAAAATACATTATGCTCGCACGGTCGGATATGTATACCGGTGAATGTCCCTGCACAGTTAGATGAGGCCTATAATACTTATTGATAAGTATTTCAGGAAGGTAATTATGGTTTATCTTTGGGTTTGATTTTTACCGGTATGATTTTTGATGAAGATGTTGTCATTATTTTATAAGAGGCAATTAACCAATAAAACAATTGTTACTATGAAAAGAGGATTTAAATTTTTATTATTTGCAGCAGCTCTGGCCCTGCTCTGGGGATGTTATCCGCAGGGTCCGGATTATGCCGAGGAGATGGATGTCGTGCTGACAACTCACAATGATGAGTATGATTTTGTCAGCAAGGCAACATATGCCAGACCGGACCGTATTGTCAAGATCACAGGCAATCTTGAAGACGGTGAAGACCCGGAATTTATTCCGGACGTTTACGCAACCAAAATTTTAAAGATGATCGATGACAACATGGCTGCTCTAGGATGGACGAAGATTGATGTAGCAGCCAATCCCGATCTGTTTCTGTTCCCGGCTTCATGGGAGACAACCACTGTTTTTTACTGGTATGATTACTGGGGCTGGTGGTATGGCGGCTACTATCCCGGCTGGGGTTACGGCGGATATTATCCACCTTATTACATGTATTCTTCCTATACGACAGCTTCGGTTATGATGACACTTATCGATCCGGATGTTGTTGGAGGAAACGGCAATCCCCTGCCGCAATGGACAGGTGTTATTAACGGACTTCTCACCGGGGTCTTTGACGAGACCAGGGTTGAAACAGCGATTGACAAGGCCTTTACCATTTCTCCATATTTGAACACCAAATAAATACAGGCTACTCATGAAAAAGATATACATTATTGCAATCGTCGCATTGCTTGCCGCCCCGGTTTTTGCCCAGTCAAATTATACATCTTTGCAGTATTCTATCGGATTTGGGACCGGAGATATGAAGGACTTTATTGGCCAGACCAGTTTCAGGGGTTTTACAATTGACTACCGTAGTATGGTCCGTTCCGACCTTGGTGTCGGTCTTGATATGGGATGGAACGTTTTCTACGAGGAAAAGGGAGATGCTGTTTACGAGTATAATAACATTACCTACTCCGGGAAGCAATGGCACTACAGCAACCATTTTCCTATTCTTCTGGCAGTTGATTATTACAGGGAAACCAGTGGGAAACTGACCCCGTATGCAGGTTTCGGACTTGGCACCATGTATTCGCTTCAGAATACGGATATGGGGACTTATACCTTTGAAAGGGACGCATGGCATTTTGCCATCAGACCCGAAATCGGAGTGCTGATAAACGTCAGTCCGGGACTTGATCTCACTATTTTGGGAAAATACTACTACGGCCTGAAGGCTGGTGATCTGCCTGCTCAGGGATATTTTGCCCTGAACCTTGGATTTGTATTTGGACAATTTTAAAAACTGAAATATGAAAAAGTTACTATTTTTATCAATCATCCTTGCAACTGCAGTTTCATGCAGTTCTGTCAAAGTCACTTCAGATTTTGACTCTACGGCAAATTTTGCATCCTACAAGACCTATGCGTTTACTGATGAGGCTCTTAACATTCAGCTTGATGACCTGAATAAAACCAGGCTTCTGAATGCCATTTCAACCGAGCTGGCAGCAAAGGGCTTTACGAAAGCTGAGACCAACCCCAATGTTTTTATTGATGTAGTGCTGAAGGGCGAACAGAAGCAGACAGCAACTGCCACTACCTCCGGTTACGGCGGCTATTACGGTGCAGGTTACAGGTACGGTTATGGCGGCGGATTCTCAACCACGCAGATCAATTATGAGACCTATGTTGACGGAACACTTTTTGTCGACATGATTGATGCGTCAAAGAATCAGCTTGTATGGCAGGGAAGGGGAACAAAGACAATCAACCCCGACGCAAGCCAGAAGCAGAGAGAAGAGAATATCAACTATGCTGTCAAGCAGATCTTTATGCAATATCCTCCGAAACTCTAAGAATACATTTGGTCAGAAAAACAACAGCCGGCAATCGAAACAGATTGCCGGCTGTTTTGTTTTCCGCCATTCTGAACGGGGTCGTCTAACATAATTGTAAAGGTTGCAATACCTTTATAAGCCATTTACTTAATTCTTCTCAGGTTTTTCAGGGAAGAGGGGTTTAACAACTGGTTTAAAATCGAATAATTATGAAGAGTAACCAAAAGGTTTTATTGGTATTAGTGTTCCTTCTATCAGGATTGGCATCTTATGCTCAGTTCAGGACAGAAAAGGATCTCCTTGGAGAGAAACAGATCCCTGCCGATGCCTATTATGGCGTGCAAACTGCCAGGGCGTTGGAAAACTTCCAGGTGAGCGGGGTGAAAACAAATTTTTACCCCGATTATGTGAGGGCATACGCTATGGTGAAGCTGGCTGCAGCCCGTGCCAATGCAGAAGTGGGCCGGATGAAGAAGGAAAGGCTTGAGGCGATCGAAAAAGCATGCCTTGCAGTAATGGAAGGAAAGTACCACGATCAGTTCCTGGTTGACCTGTATCAGGGTGGAGCCGGTACATCGGCGAATATGAATGCTAACGAGGTGCTGGCTAATATTGCCCTCGAGATGAGTGGTCACAAGAAAGGAGAGTATCAGTTTATTGAGCCTCATGATGACCTTAACATGGGGCAGTCAACCAATGATGTCTATCCCACAGCCATAAAGGTTGCCCTGTTACTGCATAATGACAAGCTTATAAAGGAAGCTGAAGCACTTTCTGCATCATTTCATAAAAAGGGGGAAGAATTCAAAAACCTGCTAAAGATGGGCCGTACTGAGGGGCAGGATGCAGTACCAATGACACTGGGCCAGGAGTTTCATGCCTTCGGCAATCAGCTGGATGCTGAGATTACCGCTCTTCGCAAGGCAGAATCTTTCCTTTGCGAACAGAACATGGGTGCAACTGCAATTGGTACCGGCATAACAGCAACACCAGGGTACGCAGAAAAAGTGGCAGTTCATCTCGCTAAAATAACAGGCAAGCCTATTGTAATGAGTAAAGACCTGATAGCTGCAACCAGCAGCCAGCAGGGATTTGTTGTCTATTCTTCAGCATTGAAGAGCCTGGCAATAACATTATCCAAGATCAGCAGCGACCTTATTTTCCTTGCGTCCGGCCCGCGCACTGGGATCTTTGAAATAAATCTTCCGGCCTTACAGCCAGGATCCTCCATTATGCCCGGGAAAGTAAATCCGGTAATGCCAGAACTTATGAACCTGGTATGCTTTAAGGCAATTGGTAATGACCTGACAGTTACCCTGGCTGCACATTCAGGATTGCTTCAGCTGAACGCCTATGAACCCGTTGAAGCAATTGCCATTATGGAATCACAGGCTTTCTTCTTCAAGGCTTTCCCGCTTTTTCGTACGCAGTGTATTGATGGCATTACAGCCAACGAGGACGTTTTACAGCGAAACATAGAACGGAGCGTTGGGATTGTCACTGCATTGAATCCGGTACTGGGATATGAAAAAACCACAGAGCTGGCCAGGGAAGCACTCGAAACAAATAAAGGCATACTCGAACTGATACGTGAAAAGAAATTGCTTACTGAAGATCAGATAAAGAAACTGCTTGATCCGGCAGCAATGACCGGTCAGATTAAATAAATCAATAACAATTAAAAAGGTACTACTATGAAAAAGGGAATCAGGAATTTCAGAAGTGCGCTTACTGCGTTATTTCTGCTGTTAAGTGTAATTTCATTTGCTCAGACAAAGCAAATGCCCAATGTGGTAATTCTTGCTACCGGAGGAACGATTGCCGGAGCGGCAGCTACAGGCACTCAGTCAGGCTATACCTCAGGACAGGTGACAATTGATGCCATGGTCAATGCCGTGCCCGGCCTGACCAAACTTGCCAGCATAAAAGGTGAGCAGATCTCAAATGTAGGTTCACAGGATATGAGTTTTGATATTATGCTTCTTCTTGCCAAGCGTATAAATGAGCTTGCTGCAAGTAAAACTGTGAACGGTGTGGTAATTACCCACGGGACAGACACTATGGAGGAGACTGCCTATTTTCTGAATCTTGTTTCAAAGACTGATATGCCGATTGTGCTTGTGGGTTCCATGAGGCCTTCAACGGCTGTCAGTGCTGACGGCCCGCTTAATTTGTACAACGCTGTTGCCGTTGCAGCTGACCCAAATGCCAAAGGCAGGGGAGTGGTCCTGGTTATGAATGACTGGATCCACTCAGCCCAGACATTGACTAAAGTAAGTACCACAGCAGTTCAGACGTTCATGTCGCCCATACGCGGATTGATAGGCACATCTTCATACGGGGTTAATGATTTCTATCGCTACCCTGATCAGAAGTTTTGTCTGACCTCTGAATTCTCGACCGAGGGCGTAACGAAGCTTCCGCGTGTGGACATCATCTATTGCGATGTTGATATGCCGGCTGATCTGATTGTTGCTTCAGTGGAACGAGGAGCCAAAGGAATCGTAATTGCCGGTGTAGGTAACGGTAACATGCCTAAAGCGGCTCTCGAGGCATGCGCAGCTGCAAGCAAAAAGGGAGTGATTGTCGTGCGCAGCACACGGGTAGCTACTGGTACCGTTGGCCGCAATGTGGAATGCAACGACGATGAACTTGGCCTAATTGCATCTTACAACCTTAATCCCCAGAAGTCAAGGGTGCTGCTTTCCGTAGCGTTGTTGAAACCCCGCTCTCTGGAAGAGATTCAGAAATTATTCATTGAGTATTGATTATATCTGATCAATAAATATGAAAGCTACCATAACCAGATTCTGGATACTCATTCTGATTGTTCTGCCGACCGCATTAATGGCTCAGGTGAAGGAACCCCAGATGGGTGATACCACATATTACAAAACCCTTATTCCGGAGGAAAAACAGGCTTTGCTGAGTAATATGAGCATGATAGCAAATACCCGTTTTGCTATGCGAAATGAATTTCAGGATGGCGAATACACAGGCTCACGTTTTACCATTGAGCAGTTCAGGCTGGAATTTAAGGGAAAGATACACGACAGGGTGTATTTCCGCTTTCGCGACCGCTATACACGTGCTCAGGAGCCTCAGTCTATAGATGGCATAAGCCGTTCAACAGACCTGGCCTTCATCCGGGTCGATCTGACCAGTAAGCTTAGTATTTCACTCGGTAAGATGTGTGCCGACTGGGGGGCATACGAATTCGATTACAACCCGATCGATATCTATGAGTATTCGGACATCATCGAATATGCTGATAACTTTCTGACCGGTGTCGGATTAAGTTACCAGGTAACGCAGAAGCACCAGTTTACATTCCAGATGCTAGATTCCAGGACCGCTTCTTTCGATGAATTGTACGGTGACCAGCCAGACTTTGTCGAATCAAAGCTGCCCATTGCATTTGTTCTGAACTGGAGAGGAAGCATGTTTGACGGCAAATTCAACACTATCTGGGCATATGCACTCCATAATGATGCCAAGAACACCGAACTGGATCAGCCGGCCCTGATGAACTACGTTGCTTTGGGTAACCAGCTGAAACTCGGGAAGCTTACCGTTGAATATGACTTCAAATGGAGCATTGAGGATCTCGACCGCACAGGGATAGTAAGCGAGCAGATTCCTGATGAACTTTACCCATATGCGGTGCAGAAAACAGATTATATCGGTCACTGGCTGCATCTTTACTACAGGGTGAGTCCAAAGGTCAACATTGCCCTGGTAACCATGATGGATGTGTCAAACTGGAATGATGACTTCGATCCGGAAAAACCTGAGGGTGATGATCATATAAGAACTGCCTGGGGTTTTATTCCGACTTTTGAATACTATCCGTTCAAGGATATGAATATCCGTTTTTACGCCAACTGGGTTGGAAGATCATACAAATATTCCGATTATGCCAAAGAGAGGTTCGGATCTGCTGACAGCAATACCGGAAGGTTTGCAATAGGCTTCGTTGCTCCGCTTGGGATCTTTTAGACTGACACAGGCTACTTTATACAAAGGGGGATGACATAGAAGGCTCATTTTTATTATTGACTTTTATGTTATCCCCTATTCATTTAATGTCAGAAAGGATGAAAAAATCAGGACAAAAAGGAGGTAAATCGGTTTTACTCTTTCTCATATCGCTCGGAATAGCTTTGGGATTGACATTTCTTTTGAAAGAACCTGATTTTACAGACTCACAGTTATATGTAATATTCCTGCTCTTCTTCTCAGTCGGGTTGTGGCTTACAGAAGCAATCCCGGCGTTTGCAGTCAGCCTGTTCATCATTGCATATCTGGTCTTTGCCCTTGGGAACGGCTATTTCAATTCAGAACCTCAGAATATTGACAAGTATGTACAAACTTTTTCAAGCAGCGTGATATGGCTTCTTCTTGGAGGGTTTTTTCTGGCCAGGGCTATGACCAAAACGAAACTTGATCAGGCTCTTTTCAGGTATACTCTTAAATTGTCAGGGACAAATCCGAGGCATTTACTCATAGGTCTTATGGGGACAACCATGTTAGCCTCCATGATTATGTCGAATACAGCTACAACTGCTATGGTAATAGCTGCGGTACTACCGTTGCTGACGACCCTTGGCAAGGAGTCCGGAGTCTCAAAAGCCCTGCTGCTGGGAATCCCGATGGCTGCTTCAACAGGAGGCATGGCTACCATTATCGGAACACCTCCGAATGCAATAGCAGTGGGGCTGCTAAAAAATGCCGGTGTAGAGATAGAGTTTATCGACTGGATGATATATGGTGTCCCACTCGCAATAATTCTTACTTCTGTGTGCTGCCTGGTTCTTATTCTTATTTTTCTAAAGGATAAAACCCCTATTCCGCTTGACTTTCTTGAAGACCAGAAGAGTGATGCGTCAAATGAATCATTGACCCAAAGACGGATAGTCAGCGGAGTAATCATTGTTACTGTCGGATTGTGGCTTACAACATCCCTGCATGGACTGACAGTGGCATCTGTGTGTGCTGTTCCACTTGTAGTTCTGACCCTTACCGGAGTCCTTGATGGAAAGGACATACAGGGACTTCCTTGGGATACCCTGTTACTTGTCGCCGGAGGCCTGTCGCTCGGAATTGCTCTTGAAAATACAGGGTTACTTAATCATTATGGCCACATTCTGATAAGCATGGACTTGAAGGACATTGTTTTGGTTTTCATCTTTGCCTACTTAACAATGCTGGTCTCTAATATTATGAGCAATTCAGCAGCAAGTACCGTGATGATACCCCTTGGGATGGCTATCCTTGCAGGACTGAAACTGGAGGTAGCCCTAATTATAGCCTTTGCGGCATCATCTGCAATGTTTTTGCCGGTGTCAACGCCTCCCAATGCCATAGTTTTCAGCACAGGGCTTATTCAACAAAAAGACTTCAGAATAGGTGGAATTACTGTCGGACTTCTTGGGCCGCTCCTGGCAATCATTTGGGTTTTGTTAATCATGTAATTGGTGCTGAATGAAAGAGAATTCTGGATATGCATTATTGCGTGACCCGAGGAATAATAAAGGGACCGCGTTTACCCATGAAGAAAGAAAGAAGTACGGACTGGAGGGCTTCCTGCCTGCTCAGGTTGAAACCATTGAAACACAGATGCTTCGCGTAAATGAACAGCTAAACCTGATTGATCTCCCGATAAATAAATACATCTATTTGTCAAATCTCCTTGAAACCAATGAGACACTGTTCTTTAACCTTATGATCAATGATCCGGAGAAATTCTTACCGCTGGTCTACACACCCACGGTCGGAGAAGCGTGCGAGCGATTCGGGCATATTTCAAGAAGGGTAAGAGGATTGTTTATTTCAATAGACCAGAAAGACCGGATCAGGGAGATATTATCAAACTGGCCTGAAAAGGAAGTCCGTTTTACTGTTGTTACTGACGGCGGAAGGATTCTGGGTCTCGGTGACCTTGGTGTTTGCGGATTGGGAATCCCTATCGGCAAACTGGCATTATATACCGGTTGCGCAGGAGTCCCTCCGGAGTACACGCTGCCTGTCGTGCTCGACGCCGGAACCAACAATGAAGCATTTTTGAAAGATCCGCTCTATCCCGGATTAAGGCATAAAAGAATCACCGGGAAGGAATATGATGATTTCATTGATGAATTTGTCAATGCGATCAATGAGTTATTCCCAAAAATATGCATTCAGTGGGAAGACTTTCAGGGCGCTGATGCCATCCGTATTCTAAGCAGGTACCGCGATAAGATATGCACCTACAACGATGATATTCAGGGTACCGCCGCAATTGCCGCTGCCGGCTTCATTTCCAGCAGCCGCCTGATGGGAGTGCCTTTCAGTGAGCAACGATTCCTTTTCCTCGGGGCAGGAGCCGCTGCGTTTGGAATAGCTGACCTGCTGGTAAAGAAATTTCAGAAGGAGGGATTAAGCAGGGAGGATGCATTGAATCACATTTGGATGTTCGATGTAAACGGACTGCTGGTGAAGTCAAGGGATGACCTGGCGGAATATCAGAAGCAGTTTGCTCATGAATGCGACTATATAAAAGACTTTGCGGACGCAATTCTCATTATAAAACCGAACGTCATAATCGGTGTCAGTACTGTCGGGGGTGCCTTCTCCCGCCGAGTCATTGAGAGCATGTGCCTTGTAAATGAAAGACCGGTTATTTTTCCCTTTTCGAATCCGACTTCACATTCTGAATGCACGGCTGAACAGGCATACGACTGGAGTCAGGGCAGGGCCGTTTTTGCCAGCGGGAGTCCATTCCCTCCTGTAAATTTTGATGGGAAAACATATATCACCGGTCAGGGAAACAATGTATTTATTTTCCCTGCAATGGGGCTTGCAATATTTGCCACTGAAGCAAAAAGAGTGACAGATGAGATGTTTATTTCAGCTGCAGAGGCTGTAGCAGAGCAGGTCACTGCTGAAGATTTTGAAAACGGCCTGATCTATCCGCGTATCAGGGACATCATGAAGGTTTCAGTAAATGTGGCTGTAAAAGTTGCTGAAGAGATCTTTGCAAGCGGGTGTGCCGGTGTGGAAGAGCCTGATGATATCAGAGCATTTATCATTGATAAGATGTATGTTCCGGCCTACATTTAATTGCCATGGACCTCAGCTCTGAAATATATTCAGACTGCCTAACCGTTTGATGAAGATCTGTTATTTCTCTGTTGAAGCTTTTTAATGATTCTCCTTACTTTTTCAACTACGCGCATTGACAATGCTGTTTCCAGGTCATTGTGGGTCAGCTGCATATAAAAAGAATCCCTTATCAAGCCCCAAAATTCAAGTGCCAGATCATGTTCTCCGGGTATTCCGAGATGTGCAGCGAGCAAAGAGACCAGTGCCTTATCATTCCTGGCAGATATTTTCTGAAAAACTTCCTGGAAATTTTTTTTATCCGGATGACGCCTTAATTGCATCTGCACAAAAAGTGCCAGTTTGTACTTAATAAGGAGATCATAATAGTCAGGATCGAATTTTGAAAGTGTTGTGATTTCCTTTCTGAAATTCTCTGTCACAAGGCAATGGTAATCAAGAATTTTCGAAATAAATACTTCACGGTCACCGAAGTAGTGATAATAGCCTGACTTGTTCAGTCCAAGCTTCTTTGCCAGTCTTTCAACATGTAGGCTTTCGGGGCCTTCGGAAGCAAACAACTCGTAACCAGCCTCAATCCATTTCTGAACCGACTCTCCCATATGATTGACCTATTTTTTTGGCTGAATGTCTCCTGTGAACGTGATGGTACTACGGTTGTTGCTGTTTATGGCAAGAGAAGCGCCCCCCTCGGTGCCCACAGTCAGTGTAAGGGTGTAGGTGTCACTTGCTTCCCTGACTTCAGTCTTTATGATATAGCCCTTTTTGGTATTTTCCACAGAGTAGGGTCCGGGCTTTGTCGTGAACCTGATACCGCCACCGCCGTAGGCTACGCCTCCATAGGCTTTGCCGTAATAGGGGAGATCGCTTTTAATAAGTTCAGGATTGTACTCAACGGTATAGTTGTCCATGCTGAGATCAACTGATTCGCCTCCCTGAGGGTAAGCAGTCCGTGCAAGAAAGACAAAGGTGGTTGTTTTTACCAGCTCCTCCGTTTGTTTCTGCATTTCCAGTTTGCGCTGTTCCTTGCTAATCTTCTCCTGAGCAGCCAGCGAGGCGGAGACAGTCACAAGTAATATCATCCAAAAGAGTTTGCTTTTAGTCATAAAATTTTGTTTAAGGATTAAAATTAAAGCTTTTCCAGGTATTTCTTCTTCAGAGCTATAAACTCAGCGTCTGTTATGATTTTGGCATCGTACAGTTCTTTCAGTTGCCTTAGGTTAAGAATAGCTTTTGCCTTTTCTATCTCCATGCTGTTTGCGGCAGAGAGCTTTTCAGCCACAACAATCTTCATGCTGTCGACTGCAGTCCTCAGCATCTTGTTCTCATATTTCAGCAGGTTCACCGTATCAGTTAATAAGGTAACAACTGACGAGGGTGGTGCCTTTAGCAAAGCAGAATCTCTTGTTGCTTTGAGTGAGTCTATCAGGAATTCTGACCGTGTGGGATCGAAATTGTAATGGATCACATTCTCCTTAATGGCATTGTACAATCCTGTATAAGCTACCATTCCTTGTGAAAGTGAGTCAATCTTGAGTAAGAGGGTGGCATTAGCGGTGGTCAGAGAATCAATTTTTAAATCTTTCGGATCCTCTTTTGATTTTTTCTGTCCGAAAGCCTGTGCTGAGGCAAGGACAATGAGCAGAATGGCTGCAGCAGTTTTCATAACACAAGTATTTATTTACTGTAAATTTAATGTTTTTCGCCGAGCAGTGCTTTTTTAATTTCCTGAAGCTCTGCTATTTTTTCATCTGATACGTCAGGGTATGACAGTTTCATGCCAACCATGGCATCGATAATGGCGGAAGCAATTACAATACGTGCAAATGACTTGTTATCGGCCGGAACCACATACCACGGCGACTCTTTTGTGGATGTCTCCCTGATCATCTCTTCGTAGGCTTTCATGTAATCTTTCCAGAAAACGCGTTCCTTTATATCTGCACTGCTGAATTTCCAGTTTTTGTCAGGATTATCGATCCGTTCGATGAACCTTTTCTTCTGCTCCTCTTTTGAAACATTGAGGAAGAACTTGATGACTTTTGTACCGTTATGATAAAGATATTTTTCAAAGTTCCGGATATCCTTATATCTCTCCTTCCAGATATTTTTTGTCACCAGGTTATCAGGGAGTTTCTGTGCCTTGAGAATGGTTGGGTGAACCCTCACAACAAGGACCTCCTCATAGTAGGAGCGGTTGAAAATACCGATGCGGCCACGCTCAGGCAGTTGCTTCTGGCAACGCCAGAGGAAGTCATGGTCAATCTCTTCCGGGTTTGGAGCCTTGAACGAGGTCACCTGGCACCCCTGCGGATTAATGCCTGACATGACATGCTTTATTGCTCCGTCCTTTCCGGCAGCATCCATAGCCTGGAAGATCAGCAGAAGCGACCACCGGTCCTGTGCATACAGCTTATCCTGCAATTCAGCCAGGGCTGCCACACCTGTCTTCAGGGTCTGCTGCATCAGAGGCTTGTCTTCTGGTCCCAGGTCAATGTCAGGATCGGTCCTGTATTTCTTAAGCTCAAAACCCTCACCGTCACCAACAGAGAACTTTCCCGAAAACTTACGGGCCCGTTCTTTAAGTTCCTTCCTGCTTAAATCAGATATATTTTCAAGATTTGTTCCCGATCCGGGGTTTTTCTTTCCGGAGTTTTTCTTTTTCACTGAATCTGGTTTTGGGGTCATATTTCTGAAATTTATACTATCAAAGATACAACATGAATGGATTGTAATATAAATGTGCAGGGCAAAACGAGGACGGACAAAATGTTTTTGTATATATTTGTGTCTGCAACAGGGCTAAAACAAATACCTCAGGGTAGATTCAGCACCCTGTCAAACAGAAATTAATACTTAAATTTCGTAAAGATGAAAAAGCTACTCACTATTGTATTGTTCCTTACGGGGACTGTTCTGCTGGCCCAGACATATCAGACGCCAACCCAGCAACCTGCGCCTCAATCAGCACCTCAGGCTTATCCTCAGCCGGCCCCGAGACCTGTCTCAAGCGGTCCTTCGGTACGTATCCACGGTTATGCAACCTACGCGTTCGATGACAACAATGTTGACTCATATTATTCCGATACAGACTACTGGTCAGGAAAGATTAACGGAGGTTTTCAGTACGGCGGCGGACTTGAAATAATGCCTGCACCTGCGATAGGGATCGAGTTTACCTACCTGCGTCTTGATTCAAAGGCCCCCATGGAGTACTATCTCAACGGGATTCAGAATACAACCTTTGACCTTGCCCAGAACTGGCTGTTTCTCAGCTTTAACAAGTATGTGCCTGTCAATCCGAAAGTGGAGCCTTATTTTGGCATGCAGCTCGGGATGGATATACTGAATATTGAAGATCCCGATTCAGGCTACAGCGACGGTGCTACCAAATTTGCGTGGGGCATCAAGGCCGGCGTCAATGTATGGGCAAATGAAAAGGTGGGGATTAAACTGCAGCTTGGTCTCCTCTCTGCTGTTCAGGCTGTGGGCGGAGGCGTCTATTTTGGTACCGGCGGCACCGGTGCCGGAATCACAGGCTTCTCGTCATATTACCAGTTCAATATTGGCGGCGGGATAGTATTCAGAGCGAAGTAAAGCAAGGAATTAACATCAGCTTAGCAGGAAAAAGGAAACCCTGCCATCAGGACGGTCCTAAAAAGGAGCCGGATCCGGAGGCAGGGTTCTCTTATGCTTTAAGGTCCAGGATCAGTTACTGATTATTGAATGATTTAAAGCAGGACTAATTGCAGTACCAGACCGGCAATAACAGAAGCCAGGGTGGTAACAATTCCGGGCAGCATAAAGCTGTGGTTCAGCACGTACTTGCCGATTCGCGTAGTGCCCGTCCTGTCGAACTGAATTGCAACAAGCAGGGTGGGGTAGCCCGGAACGAAGAAGTGACCGTTCACTGCAGGAAAGATACCCAGAAGGAAGGCAGGCGAGAGGCCAAGAGTAAGCCCCAGAGGCATCAGTGCCTTTGTTGTTGCAGCCTGGCTGAAGAGAAGGATGCTCAGTGTGAAGAGTGCCAGGGCAAAGAGCCACGGGAACTTATTTACCATTTCGCCGAGTGTATCCTTTATGACAACGAAATTATGGTCCATGAATGAGCTGCTCATCCATACAACTCCGAAAACAGCTATTGTTGCCTGGCCGGCGCTTGCAAAAAGACTTGCCTTTGTGACCTGGGCAGCAGTTGTTTTTGCAAGCAGTATGATAAAACCGGCCGCCGCCAGCATAACCATCATGATCATGATAGGCATCATCACCTGACCTGAATCGTTAACGGCGAAGTTAGGCTGAAAGCCTTCTTTACCGGCAAAGTTGGGAAGCAGACCGGGGAATGAGCCAAGTAATACCACTGTAAGAACGGCAATTCCGAAAATAACCAGTGACCTGATAGCTCCCGGTTTCAGTGCAATCTCACCCTGTACTTCACTGTCAAGGTTTTTGGCGAAAACCGGATCCTTCATTCTATCGAGGAATTCAGGATCCTTGTCAAGTTCCTTACCTCGTTTATAGACAAAGGCAATTCCGGCTAAGACCCCGATAAGTGTTGCGGGGATACAAACAATAAGTATGTCTGCGAGTCTGATTCCTGATGCAGAAAGCACTGTCAGCAGCGCTGCAGAGGCGGCAGACACCGGGCTGGCGGTGATACCCATATGTGCCGCCGTGACACTCATGCTCAGTGCCCTTTCAGGTCGGATGCGCGCCTTTATGGCAACCTCTGCTATTATGGGCAGGATTGAATATGATATATGCGCGGTGCCTGCAAAAAGGGTAAAGCAATAGGTCACCAGAGGGCCGAGAATAGTAATCTGCCCCGGATGACTCCTGAGTATGTTACCGGCTACCTTTACGAGGTAATCCATCCCGCCTGCAGCCTGCAACGCCGCCGCCGCAGTCACCACGCTCATTATTATGAGCATTACTTCCAGGGGAGGGTCGGAGGGCTGCACTCCAAAGACAAAGAGCAGAATCAATAATCCGATCATTCCCATAACGCCAAGGCCTATACCTGACATACGTGCACCGATAAAGATGCAGATTAACAGGATAGCGAGTTGAAGAAATATCATGTTATAAGTCTTAAGATGATTTTGCAGGGGGTTCCGGCTGACTGTCCTGCAGCCCACCCGAAGCCCAGATTGTAACCATTTTGTACCCGATTGACAGAACTATGGCTCCGGTGAAGAGGCCTACAAACCCGGACATGACCATACCGCCAATTGCACCCAGAAATATTACGAGCATGGGGACAGGGGCACCTTTTCCCATGAGTACAGGCTTGAGAAAGTTGTCGAGAAGGCTGAACAGAAGGACCGGCACTGACCATAGTATTGCAGGCAGGGGCTCCCTGGCTGAGAAGAAATAAATAATTACCGGGACGGCTACAATGGTGACAGGCAACTGAACAATGGCCAGCAGCAGGGCAGCAAGAGCCCACAGGCCGGCAAAAGGCACCTTGGCCAGAATGAGAGTAGCACCTATAAGTGCAAACTGAATGAATGCAACACCAAGGATCCCTTTTGCCACATTCCGTATTGTAAGGGCAATCATGCTCACAAACTCGTCACCTGTTTTACCGAACAACTTGTTTGCAATGTTCAAAACCGGTTTTTCGGTTTTTTCAGACCTGGCGAGGATTATTCCTGAAATTATTACTGAAATAAGCAGCATGATAAAGCTGGAAGCAACACTTTTAAGTGCACCAAGGAATTTTTCGCCAACCTTCAGGATCTGTTCACGGTATGTCATGATCGCTGATTCAAAGTTTGAAGAGATAGTCTGCCATGCTGCATCTATCGTTTTCCCCACAACTGGCCAGTCTGCAACATTCGGACCCGGCGGCGGTATTTCCAGGGTCTGATCCTTCACAGATGTGATCAGTTCCCTGGTGCTTCCGACCACCGACGATATCAGCCATACAGATGGTACGATCAGTAGTGCCAGAAGGATCACTGTAATTATGGTGCCCGATAATCCGTTTCTCCCTTTCAGCACTTTGAGCAGCCGCCTGTAGAGCGGATAAATAGCAATCGCGAGGATTATTCCCCAGAGGACAGGTGTGACAAATGGTAGAATGATCATGGCGCACCAGACCAATATGACAGATGTCAGCAAAAGCTTAATGGAGAAGTCAAAACTCCCCCCTTCGCTGAAATATTCATTTCCTGGGGTCGAACTCATACTGAATTATTTAAGGATTTGCGCCTGAGAATTATTCTGTTTTTGCTTCAGCGCTGTGTGCGCCGATAGGAATAGAGAAATACAGGTACCACGATGAAAAGTTCTGTGGCTTGCCTGTATTCCCGATCAGGGGATCGACCAGCCCGTAATAGTAACGGACTCCAAGTTGTGAGCTTTTCGGTATTTTTTTGTAAAGTTTAATACCTGCACCGCACATGATGCCGGCGTCTATCCGCTTGTAATTGTCCTCGATAGCCAGGGTGTAGGTTAGATCATCATCATCAGCCACTGAGCTCTTGAATTCATCGTTTCCCTTGGTTCTGAGTGCAAGCATGGGGCCTGCCTCTAGATGAAATCTCCCGGCAAAACGATATTTTAAAAGTATTGGTACACTGAAGTTGTTGATCTTTCTGGTTACGTATCCGTCAGCAAACAGCTCATCAAGCTCCGGATTATCCAGTGAATAGGGATTTAGCTTATTAGCTCCCTGGTTTGATTTGACTAATACGCCTGTGTGGAGCATAAGCTGATTCTTGATTCTGATGTCAAAGTAAAATCCCAGGTTAAAAATAGGAAGGGGTTTACTAGTCTCGAGGTTTGCGATGTTGGCATAGTTGACACCTCCGTCGAGACCGAATTCGATCTTTTCAGAGTTCAGGGCATCACCCAGCAGGAGTGAGATGAGAACCTGTGAGTTGGCTGAAAAGCTGCCAAGCAGTAGAAGAGCGAATAGAACCGATTTCTTCATAACGTATAAGGATTTAAGGTCAAAAGATACTGTAAATCATATTGGCTGAAAATACTTAACATTAAGTATTATCTGTGCTGTCAAATTTACTTATTAAAAGGACCTGCAGATCAGCGTTTGTTTCTATTTCTTTATGAAGTCAAAAATGAACCCGCAGTAAATTGATATATCATTATATCTGACCTGAACCACATCTCCTGTATATCCGGTAAGGGGCATGATCGAATCATCGATATATTCTACGGGGTCTTCCAGATTCACTAACTGCTCCTGGTTATTGGCACGGCCGTAGGAGTATTGCATACCCAGGGTTACGGAGCCTCTTTTGAAGCTGAAGGAAAGGCCCGAATTAAAGTGATAAACATCAAACATGTATACAGATTTGAAGTTGCTTCCGGCTGACATTTGCTGCCCTTGATTTTCAATATAGTTAAAGTCGGTTCGGAAACCTCCGGAATAAACTATATTGCTGTTGATCTGCTGTTTGATGGCGATGCCGGCATTAAGCACAGGCTTCTGTTCAAGTTTGAAAGAGAGCCACTCCTCCGGTTCAAAGGGTGTGTAGTTATAGCCATTCTCCCCGGGTTCCTCATTGGCTTCGATATAATCATATGTTTCAATGCCGAAAAAGTATTCAGCGGTTAAGAGCAGTATGGTCTTTCCTGATGCCGAATAATAGTTCGCACCGGCAGCGACTGACAAAGGATCTTTGAAATGTGCGGGGCATTGTCGCTGCCGGCCTCCGTAAAAGAGGTTACTTGATTCAGTGTCTCCGGCTTCCCTGAAAATATTGGAGTATTCATACTGTTTGACCACTGTGCCGTTGCCGAAAAGCTTCACCGAAGGCAGGCTCAGTGTTGCTCCCAAAGCCCAGTATTTCTTTTTCAGGTGCACCCCCAGCTTTGTCACCAGCCTGACATCAAACTGGGTATATTTGAGATGATACCTTGAACTGGCGAGATACTGATTCTGAAAATCTTCGCCGGTGACGGCGAAAGCATCGGCAGTGACAAGGTTGTAATACTGGTCATCCTTATATGAGATAAGACCGGAGAGCCCCAGCGCCAGGGAATTGGAAAGCTTGTAGCCCACACCTGCTCCACCGTAAAAATCTTCATACTTAGACCTCAGATAATAGTCAGCTGCATATTGCTCGTCGCCGGGGTTTGCCTCAATAAAATCGAGGGTATGTGATGTCCCCTGGTTGATCTGTATAAAGTCACTGGTCTTGGTGAAGTAGGCCATCTCAATAGTCAGGTCCGTGTTTTTCTTTGGAATAAGGGTCAGGGTTATCATCCTGGGATAGACATCGAACTGGAGCCTGTTTGCAGGGAGATCGCCTCCCAGGGCCGACTTGGCATCGAAAAAGTACAGTGAAAACAGGTTAGCTGAGAGGGAGAGATTGTCTCTTTTCATTTCTGTGATGGTGGCGGGATTGTAATATATTGCCGCAATGCCTCCTTCACCGGCGACAACAGCCCCGGAGAGAAGCGCCGCCTCAGAGTTCAGGTTATGGTCCCAGTACCTGCCTGACTGTGCATAGGTTGTCTGAGGATGTGATGCCAGAATTGAAAGGCACATAATTGCCGTCAGCCGAAAGGTTCGCAACCCGAAATCAGTTTTCCGCATCTTTGTCTCTGAAAAAGATCTCAAGTTCAGCGGTGTTTTTAACCAGGTCTATCTTCTTTATCTCCACCTTATCGATCCTGTTTCCGGATCGGGCAGAGATATCGCTGATAAGTTCCTCTGTCTTATCCGGGCCCAGCAGATCCAGCCTGTTGTAAATCAGCGTGGCAGAGGTTGTGTCGCGCCTGCTGAAGAACCTCTCAAGCAGAAACAGGGAAACAATAATTATCGAATTTATCAGGATCATCCCGCGGGCAGGATTATAGAAGTTGGCCATCGCGTTTATAACGGCAATGCCTATTACTGTGAAGAAGTAGGTCATCTCCCTGAGCGACAGGTTTCTTGATCTGAAACGGAGGATGGCGAAGATGGCGAACAGACCGAGGGCCATTCCCAGCTGTATCTCGACGGTTTTCAGAAGGATACAGACCAGGAATATCATTATTCCCATCTGGAAGAATGAGAATGCCCTTCTCTCCCTCCTTGAATACCTGTAATAGATAACCCTTATGACTATAAAAAGCACAAACAGGGTAACCAGGAAGCGCAGTAACACGTTCCAGATAGGGTCCTGATCAAACGCTATTATTGTTGACATGGTTTGAGATTGGTTAAATTGTTCAAATTATTTGCACTCTCTTTTCAGATAGTAAAGAATTGAGTTTCTTTTGTCAAAGCCGCTGTAAAACTCATCAAGATACATTGTCATTCCCTTCTTTTCCTTTTCACTGAGGTAAGGGAAGTTACGGATCACGTCATAAAATTCCTGTTTCTTTTCCGAAAATTCGCTCAATGCCTTGAGGAACTGTTCATCGGTTCTGCAAAGGCCAAGGTAAAGCCGTTCGCGCACTGTCTCTATTCCCAGGCTCTCATGGGGAATTGCATAAGATGCGTCGACAAGCCCTGAATAATCAAAATCATAGGGGACGATCTGACCGAGATCAGCCTTGCCCGGTTCACGGCTCACAAGGATCTTGCAGTTATGCTGATTGGGGACTGACCAGTCTGTGTTTCCGATCATGTAATTGAATATTGCCATCCTGTCCATCATTTCCGGACTCATGTTACTCTGATTCAGAGTGGTCAGCTCGACCGGAACGGAGTTTATTCGCCCGGCAAGAAGGTCAATCGGTTCTATGAAGAAAGCGTATGAGCTTATGGTTTTGGTTTGTTTGAAAGTGTTTATATAATTGATTTTGACCATCCTTACCCTGAAGCTCGAATCGGTAAGCACATTATACAATTTATATATCAGGTATTCCTTGAATAATATATCCTCATTGCCGCTCTGGCAATGAGTCACCAGTTTCATTTTTTCAATTTTCTTCAGGTCTTCCAGTTCAAAATTGGATTTTTTAAAATTCAGCATGAGAGGAGGGAAGTTGCAGTATCCGTTTCGGAATTCTCCCCGTGTTTTAAGCCTGATATCCCTGTTGATGGAGTCATCTTTGCTTATGTGATACGTCAGGACGGCATCCAGGTATTCTTCCTTCGGTTTCTTTCTCGTATACTGTGTTACGTCAAACCTCAGTGAAATTTCAAAGATATCGTCGCGGGTGAACAGCCCGAAGTCCTCGAGTGTGTCAGACACTGCATAGGGTTCCGACGGATCTTCCTGGGCCATGACAGGGGCAAAGGCCAGAACAGCCAATAGAAACAAAGAGCAACCAATTGTTTTCATGTGACCTTTTAATTTAGTTATTACATATGAGTGACCAGATAATAATTGTAATTGATTGCAAGGTAAAAAATCTTCATGATTGATATCCACCGCAGACATCCAATTTTATTTAGCATTTGTACAGACTGCTCAAAAGAGAGCTGTCCCGCGAAAGCAGAATAAATAGTTGTATTTGGGATATGGATAAGACAATAATGAGACGGTGGCGTCTGATTACTTCTTAAAAACTTTCATATATTTGGGTTCTCAGGATTCAATTTTTGAGTGAATCTGACTTCATTTCAACCTGCAATTAATAGTAATGAAAATCACCCATATGAAAAACACATCCTTAATCTTTTTGTGCTTAATGACAGCGCTTGTCATTTCATCCTGTAAGGGTAAGAAGGAAATTCAGGCTGCCGCACCGCTTGATGTGCCTGTTGTACAGGTAATTCAGCAGAATGTAAATCTTGAGTCCGAGTTTACCGGGCAAACATATGGCGAATCAGATGTGGAGATGAGAAGCCGTGTCGAGGGCTGGGTCCTCACCATGAATTTCAGGGAAGGGTCGATGGTAAGAAAGGGGCAACTGCTTTACACGATTGATCCCCTTCCGTATCAGAATGCAGTTGATGAAGCTGCGGCAGCGCTTGCTGATGCAAATGGGATGATGATAAAGGCAAAGAATGATCTTGATCGCATTGAGCCGCTTGCAGCAGTAGGGGCTGTCAGTCAGCGTGAGCTTGTTGCGGCCCAGGCTTCTTACACCTCAAGCAAGGCAATGGTAGAATCATGCCGAAGCTTCGCTGCGAAATGCTAAGATAGAACTTGGTTATTGCAATGTGGTTGCACCTATCAGTGGCATGATAGGTATTTCCAAATTTAAGGTGGGCGATTATGTCAGCAAAGGTCCGTCGTTTATAATGAATACTGTTTCCAGTATAGACAAAATCAAGGTTCGTTTTACAATCAGCGAAAAGGAATACCTCAGGATAACCAGGCTGATGCAGCAGATGGGAGTCACGTTGGGTGCAAAGGCAGATAATGTCAGGATGACACTGGCAGACGGCACTGCTTATCCCATTAAGGGAACGCTGAATTTTGCCGACAGACAGGTCGATCCCTCAACCGGAGCCCTGACGCTTGAGGCAGAGTTCAAAAATACGAATAACATCCTCCGCCCCGGGCAGTATGTCAAACTGAAGCTGGTGACAGATTACCGTGAAAACGCTTTGCTTATTCCTCAGCGGGCAGTCAACGAAATGCAGGGGGCTTTCCAGGTATTCACTGTTGCTGACAGCAATAAACTGAAGCTGAAACTTATCAAGGTCGGACCTCCGTACAATATGAGCTATATTGTTGAGGAAGGTCTGAACAGCGGAGATAGGGTAGTTATCGGAGGGACGCAAATGCTGCGTGGCGGCACTGTGATTAACCCTGTTGAGAAGCAATGGTCACCTGACAGCACCAATATTTCATCCATTATTAATTAAGCAACAAAACCTGATATCATGGGAGAATTTTTTGTAAGACGGCCGATTGTTGCAATGGTGCTGTCCATAATAATTGTGCTGGTAGGTCTGCTTGCATTGAGAAGCGTGCCGATAAGCCAGTACCCTGAAATAGTACCGCCTACGATAAAGATCAATACATCCTTTGTCGGTGCCAATGCCGTGAACGTGGAGCAGGGTGTTGCTGCTGTCATGGAGCAGAAGATAAACGGGGTTGAGGATATGATATACATGAAGAGCACCAATGCCTCTGACGGCAACCTCAGTCTCGATGTATCCTTCAAGGTAGGTGTCGACCTCGATAATGCCAACATGCTCACGCAGAACAGGGTCAGCCAGGCTCAGCCATACATGCCCCCATCTGTTAAACAGTTCGGGGTTACAACCAAAAAATCCCTGACTTTCCCGCTCATGGTGATTTCACTCACCTCTGAGAACCCTTCATATAATTCGATGTTCCTCTCAAATTATGCAACCATCAACATGAATGATGCTCTTGCCCGCATCAGCGGTGTCGGAGAGGTAAAGATGCTTGGGTCGAGCGATTATGCAATGAGGATCTGGGTTAAACCTGATATCATGTCAAAGCTCGATATTACTGTTGAGGATGTAACAAAGGCGCTTCAGGATCAAAACGTTATCAGCCCGGGAGGTAAATTCGGAGCTGAACCGTCACCTGCAGGAACGGAGTTTACCTACGGCGTTGTTTTGCAGGACAGGCTCATACAGGAGGGTGAATTTGCAAATATAATCATCAAGAGCAAGCCTGACGGCTCAAAAGTACTCCTCGGAGATATTGCAGACATAAGACTCGGGACAGAGAATTACAACTCCCGTTCACGCATGAACAGCAAGCAGGCTGCAACGATCGCTATCTTTCAGACCCCGGGTACCAATGCACTTGAAGTTGCAGAGAAAGTCAAGGAGACTACAGCCATGCTTGCACAGAGATTTCCTGATGACATCGAATACGATATTTCACTCGATACCACGCTGGCTGTTACAGAGGGGATTCATGAGATCGTGAAAACTCTTGAGGAAGCGATGATCCTGGTAATACTGGTAGTCTTTATCTTCCTTCAGAACTGGAGAGCGACCCTTATCCCGCTCATTACGGTACCCGTTTCACTGATCGGAACTTTCATGGTCTTCCCGCTGCTCGGATTTTCGGTAAACGTACTATCACTCCTTGGCCTTGTACTTGCAATCGGAATTGTGGTGGACGATGCCATTGTGGTGGTGGAGGCTGTCATGCACCATATGGAGCATGGCAAGACTCCGCGCGAAGCCACCATTCAGGCAATGAAGGAGGTGTCAGGGCCGGTAGTGGCCATTGCACTTATTCTATGTGCCGTGTTTATCCCTGTAGCAATGGTCCCGGGCATAACAGGCCGGTTATATCAGCAGTTTGCAATAACAATTGCTGTTTCGGTTGCCTTCTCAGCCTTCTCAGCTCTCTCACTCAGTCCTGCCCTGGCTTCTATCCTTCTCAAGCCCTCGAAACCGATGGCGGAACGTAAAGGATTGCTGAACAAGTTCTTTAATGGTTTTAACAGGATATTCGATAAAGTTACCGGAGGTTATGTGGGTATCGCCGGTTATCTTTCACGCAAAGCTTTCAGGGTGGTGATGATCCTTGTGGTTGTTATCGGAGCCGCCGGCCTGCTTGGAGGCAGATTACCCGGAGGCTTCCTGCCTGACGAGGACCAGGGTTATTTCATCATGAATGTAGCCATGCCGGCTTCTTCATCGTTACAACGTACCGATGAAGTCTGCATGCAGGTGGAAGAAATACTTGCCAGGTATGAATCACTTGAGTTTGTTACCTCAGTAGTAGGCTTCAGCCAGCTGACGCAGGCATACCAGTCAAACGTAGCCACATTCTTCGTAATGGCTAAAGACTGGGGCGAGAGGGAACAGACAGTTGAGGAGATAATGGCCGAAATAAACGCGGTGTTTGCGAAGGAGGTCACCAGCGGAACGGTTCTGGCCTTCGGGCCTCCTCCTATTCCCGGTCTTGGTGTGGGAGCCGGATTCACAATGATGATACAGGACATGGCCGGCAGCACCCCGGAGTACCTGCAGGAACAGACCAATGCATTTATCGCTGCAGCCCGGAAACGTCCGGAGATAGGACGTATTAATTCTACCTTCAATGCCACCTCTCCCCAGATCAGACTTGAAGTTGACAGGCAGAAGGCAATGAAGCTCGGAGTGCCGATAGCTTCGTTAAATACAACACTTGGTGCTTTTCTCGGAGGAACGTATGTCAATGATTTCAACAGGTTTGGCCGGCAATATAAGGTATATGTGCAGGCTGACGCTTCATACAGGGTTAATCCTGAAGATCTTAGCATGGCCTATGTGAGAAACAACGATGGAGACATGGTTCCCGTGACTACCCTTGTCACGGCAAGCAAGGTAAGCGCACCGGAATTTACGAACAGGTTTAATCTATACCGCTCGGCGGAAGTCAACGGTATACCAGCCCCCGGCTACAGTTCGGCACAGGCCCTTAATGCTCTCGAGGAGACAGCCAGGGAGGTGCTGCCGCAGACAATGGGATATGCGTGGTCAAACCTCTCATTCCAGGAGAAGGAGGCCGAAGGTTCGGCTGGTTCCATCTTCCTTATGGCCCTGTTGTTTGTGTTCCTGATACTCGCAGCCCAGTATGAAAGCTGGAAGCTTCCTTTCAGTGTTCTGCTGGGAATACCATTCTCGGTTTTTGGAGCATTCCTCGGGCTTTTCCTTGCCAGGCTGTTTGACAATGGTTACCTGAATAACATATTTGCACAGATAGGCCTTGTATTGCTCATCGGGCTTGTGGCAAAGAACGCAATTCTAATCGTTGAGTTTGCCAAGGCTGAGCATGAGAAGGGTGTTGAGCTTTTCCAGGCAGCAATGACAGCAGCAAAACTGCGTTTCAGGCCTATTCTCATGACTGCCTTTGCCTTTATCCTCGGGGTTACCCCCCTGCTTACTGCCTCAGGAGCAGGAGCCGAAGGAAGAAAGGTGATGGGCATGGCCGTCTTCAGCGGGATGCTTGTCGCGACAATCCTTGGAGTGCTGATAGTTCCGGCACTGTTCATCTTTATCGAGAAGATCGGGAAAAAGAAACCCGCACCTGTTATTGAAAAAAAATCAGAGGAAGAATAATATGAAGAAGTTTATTCCACTATATCTGGCGTTTGCTCTGTTGCTCTCTTCCTGCCTGGTAGGAAAGCGTTACACCAGGCCTGAAATGACTGAGCCGGGTAGTTTCATTTCTGCTGATACCCTTATGGCCGTTGCTGATACGGCCTCTCCTTACGTGGAGGCTGATTCAACGATAAATCTTCAGTGGTTCCAGCTGTTCGGCGATACAGTTCTCAACGACCTGATCAGCACAGGCACTTGATACAAACGTCAATCTCAGGGTCGCTGCCATGAGGGTGAACCAGTCACGTGCGGTCTTTCAGAATTCAAAGGCTAACATCCTGCCCTCATTCGGGTACTCGGCCCGCGCAGAGATGAATGAGCCCGATGCAGACTATTTTAATCTGCTGGGCACAGCATCTTGGGAGATAGATTTCTGGGGCAAGCTGCGTCATGCAAAAAGAGCTGCATATGCTGAGATGCTGGCAAGCGAGGAGGGACTCAAGACTGTGAAAACGACTCTCGTAAGTGATGTTGCAAGTCTTTATTTCCTGATGCGTGATCTCGATAACCGGATCGAAGTATCAAAACAGACCCTCGAGAGCCGGACTATATATTACCTCATGGTCAATGAGCGCTACCTTAAGGGTGAGTCTGCTGAACTAGACAAGCTGCAGGCTGAACAGCAGGTTGCGCTCGCTGAGGCTACCCTAGCAGCTCTGAAACGTGATTTAAGCTTTACCGAAAGAAGCATCAATATATTGCTGGGGCAGAATCCCCAGCCCGTCCCTCGCGGTTTACTGAATGCAGACCAGACGATACTGCCGGAGATTCCGTCAGGGCTGCCGTCAAAACTGCTCGAACAGAGACCTGATGTCAAAGCTGCTGAAAATTATCTGATTGCTGAAACGGAGAGGATAGGCGTTGCCCAGGCAATGAGATTACCCAGCTTCAGCCTCACCGGTTTCCTTGGGGTTGCCAGCACAGATCTGAGCACCCTGCTGACAGGCGATGCCTTTGCAGGCGGCCTCACAGGAATGGTCATGGGACCGATCTTTGAGTTCGGTAAAAACAAGCGGAGGGTTGACATACAGCGTGCCGAGGCAGAGATTGCGGTTTATAATTTTATGAATACATACCGTGTTGCCCTTGGTGATGTTGAGAATGCTCTGGTATCAATTCAGTCTTACAGTGATGAGTATAAGGCACGGCTGAGGCAGGTGGAAGCAGCAAGGAAAGCCCTGATGCTGACGAAGGCGAAATATGACGCCGGTTATTCAAGTTACCTTGAGGTGCTGGTAGCAGAAAGCTATGCATTTGACGCAGAGATGCTCCTTTCAATGACAAGGGCTCAGCAGTTGTCAGCAACAGTTGCCCTTTACAGGGCGCTGGGAGGAGGGTGGTAAACCGTTTAATAATCGTTAATAGTGGCTAAGGTTTTGGCAAAGAAGCTGCCAGCGCACTTCTGGAATGAGGAGAGCGGACTCACGAGCATGTTTATTCTGCTGTGCGTAAGCAACTTTATCGTGACCCCTTTTCTTCCCCAGCGAACCGGAATAATGCTGCTGATACGGCTGTTCTGGTTTGCATTGCTCTTTACCGGCATTACAACACTTTCAAAAAGCAAATCGCAGGCACGTCTGTTTTCGATCATTCCGGTATTACTGGTTGTGGTTAGCGCCCTCCAGCTGATCTTTGGCGGGGACTTTCTCAGCTTAATAGGATTGTTTACAGAGATCTCGGTTTTTGCTCTTCTGATTGGAATGGTCCTGGTTAAAGTCTTTGAGGACGGATCCGTTACCGTACACAGGGTTATCGGATCGATAGTGGTATATATTCTTCTGGCAGACGTATGGGCAATAGTTTACGAGTATGTCTATGTTCACATCCCCGGATCATTGATTGTGCCTGATGCTATGTCAGAATCAGGCATCCCGTCATCAATATTTCTTTATTTCAGCTTTACAACCCTGACCACAACGGGTTACGGTGAAATATTGCCTGCACATACAATCACCAGAACCCTGGTAATAATAGAACAGCTGATCGGTGTATTGTATCCTGTGGTACTTATAGGAAGGCTTGTATCACTGGTATCGGGTAACAGGAAAACAGGCACAGAAGGCGGGAAATAAAAAATCCGGACTGTGATTGCAGTCCGGATTTAATATTCTGAGTAATCTGTTAATTACTTAACCTCAGGGAGTGGAAGGCTTTCAAGTATCGAGAGTCTGATCCCGCTGAGAATGTAGTTTTCAATCTGGTAGAACTGAAGGGCAACTACAGGATTTGTGACCTTCTTAATCTTATTGTAATATTTTGTAAGAAGCTTATCTGTTGAGGTACCGAGTTTGATGACCTCAGCAGTCCACTTGTCTGCCTCTTCATTTGTAAGAGTCTCCCACTTCTCGGCATACTGCTCAAGAAGCTGGATCCTTGTCTTACCATACTCTTTTCTGGCTGTCTCATACTCGTCATAGAGTGCCCAGAATGCATCTTTCTGTGCCGGATCAACCTGGATAAACGAACTTACCATGGCTTTCTTTTCCATTCCGAAAGCAGCCTGCATAAGATCAACCTCTTCCTTCATCTGGGCATTTGCCGAAGCAAACATGACCAGGGCAAATAATAACAATGTCACTTTTTTCATAATACCTTTTATTTAGTAATTGGATTGCAAAGCTAATTCATTTGGAGAAAAAACACAAACCGGGGAAAAATGTTTTACTTTTGGGAAAAGAGATGGCCCCTGATGTGGTTGAGCAGGCTTGTGACAGTTGTTAAATACCTGATATTAAGTCTGGTTCTTCTCTTCATATTTTATACTCGCAGCAGTCAATCTTCCCGTCAGCCAGAGAATTATCACAGGGAAGGCAAATGATTTTTTCAGTTCAAGAGAGCTCCCGGTAAGTGTCGAGAAAATCAGCCTGCTTGTCACAGGCAGGGTTGGATTGAGGCATCCTCAGATAACAGGATCTTCAGGAGATACTCTTCTCTATGCAGACCAGATCAGCATAGCAGTCAGAATCACCCCTCTGCTTTTTAAGAAACTGAAAATAAGGGCTGCAACAATTAATGGTGCGACTGTCGCGCTGACAAGGGACTCCGTTACCGGGTCAATCGATCTGATTTCCCTTTTTTCATCTGGACGCAAGCCCCCCGATCAAAAGTCCGCGTCTGGCAGTAAATGGCAGATAGAGGCAGAATCTGTAACACTGAAGAACGTTCGTTTCTCATATGATGATGAAAGAGGGGGATTGAAAGTATGGCAGTCGGTGGGCAGGCTGTTTGTGAAACTTGACAGGCTATCACTGCAAGACAAAAGCATTGATATAGTGGAGGTTGACCTCGAGTCTGTTTTTGGCGGTGTTGAACTTGGAAATCAAAAGACAGCCAGGGAGCCGCGGGCTGAAAAGAAACCCTCTCCGTGGAATTTCAGCCTCGGCAAGGGAGATCTGAAAGAAATCCGGTTTGTGCTGCATCAGCCCGGAAAGAAACAGCGGATGGATTTTTCAATTGACAGGGGAGAGATATCTGATGCCGGATTGGGTCTTTCCGGGCACACGATCACAGTTAACGGCATTGATCTTCAGGCGCCTGTTGTCAGTATGTTTTCTTCCGATACCGAAGCAAACCGGGGCAAAGACCCGGGGAAGAAGAGCGGCACCGGATTTCCGGGACCGTGGAATATTGAAGGGGGTAAAATAAACATGAGCAAAGGGGCATTTCATAGAGGTGATTACGCTGATCTGGCAATGATATCTGATACATTACCGCCATCACAGGTATCAGATTTAAGTGTTGTATTGAATGACGTGATCCTTGACACCAAAGAGTCAGATATTAACATTGGCCGTCTTTCATTTAAACTCGGCAACGGCTTTGAACTTGAGAAGGGAGAGATTGCCTTTCATTCAGACTCAGCAATGAATAGCCGGCTTGAGGCAAGCCTCAGCACCTCTTCAAGCAGGGCGAAAGTCAGCCTTGAGGCAGAAAAAGACCTCGCCGCGATAATGAATTCATTTATGACAGTGCCATTTTCGCTGGACATAGAACATACAGATATATCAGCCGCTGATATACTATATTTCCTCCCTGAATGGAAGGGAAAGGTTTCTGAAAAAACCCAGGCAGATTTTGCACTGGGTGTGATCATTGAATATTACAGGCAGTGCTGAAACACTTAGGATAAGGAATCTTGAGCTGAGGGCCCGTTCCGGCATTCAGCTGTCTTTGGAGGGAGATGATTACCAATATCGCCGATCCTGCCGCTGCAACAGCAGATATCAGGCTAAGTGCAGAAAACATAACCAGAGAGAGGCTTGCTGAGTTTCTGGGTATAACCGGGATAACACTCAGCCTTCCTGAATTTGAACCGCTGGCAATAAAGGGCAATGTGAGAGACAGGCTGCTGGCACCTGGATTCAGTATTTCGATTGCAGGAGGCCTGGGAGCTGTTGGAACTTACCGGATCGATAAATGTCGCTGAAGAAGGCATATGATGCTGGCCTGGTCTGTTCCGGGTTGGAGTTGGGGAAGATCACCGGCGTCAGTGACCTTTCAAGGTTTTCAGGAAGGATTGATCTGCATGGAACCGGGTTTTCTCCGTCCTCGATGGCACTGGATGCAGCCGTTTACATAGATACGGCAGGCTTCAGGGGATACAGTTATCATTATGTGAGCTTAAAGGCTTATGGCGAAAGCGGGTCATTTACCTACGGGATAAATTCAGAGGATCCTGCGTTTAAATGCAACCTGTCAGGAGACATCGGTTACAGTGATTCACTTCTGCGGGGCAGCATCACAGGTATGTTTGATATCGATGCCGGCAGGCTCAACCTGTACAGGGATCTTTCAGGTAAAGGTTCAATCGGGGCTGTTGTCAGCAGGGGCAAGACAGACCTTGCGGGTTCGCTTGATATAAGGGAACTGTCGGTTACAAGGTCAGGCAGAACAGCAGACCTTGACAGCCTATCATTTGCATTTCAGTCAACAAACAGCCTGCTCAACGGGCAGCTTGTTGCCGACTTTATCAGGGCTGATGCACATTTTTCAGGGTCGGCCGACGACCTCAGGAAGGCATTCAGTGAAGGGCATTTCAGGGCAGCATCACTGGTTGATTCCGCAGTCGGCAACCGGATCCCCTTCATCTCTGTCATGCCTGAGATGCATATAACAGCAGAGTCTGTCTATGATCCGTTCCTGGGATTGTTCGTGAGTGACAGTATCTTCAGTTATGACAGGCTATCACTTACCCAGACAAAAGACAAGGATGGTATAGTCAGGGCAGAATTGGCTGCCGATAACCTGTTCCTGGGCAAGGGATACCTTTATGGTCCTCTTCTGACTTTTGAAAGTAACCCTGACCGGTCGCTCCTTGATATTTCAGCTGACAGCATAAGATATGGCAGCATGGTATTTGCAGACCTGACCGTTGATATTGAGACTATGGTTGACTCCGCCACTTACAGATTGAGGGCTGACGGCAGGGATAACCGGCTGCTGTACGATATTGCAGGCCAGGTTTATAAACATGGCAGTGAGATAAGAATAAGATCCTCTGTGCCGGAATGGGTGGTGAACGGATTTGAGTGGTCAGTTTCGCCGGTGGATTACCTGGTGCTTGAACCGCGGAAAAGGAACTTCACCGCAGATCTGCACTGGAGTTCGGGTGACAGGTCAATTGACATTTACGGCAGCAAGCACGAGAAGATTTTCCTGGAATTGCAGAATGTCGGACTGAATATGCTGCTTATACCGGGGATGGAAGCTTACGGATCTGACGGAAAGTTCAGCGGGAAAATAGGATATGACGGAAATGAAGGGATGAAGCTCGACATGGATATGGATATCATTCAGGTGACACTGAATGAAAGTCCTGTCGGTGACTTCGGTCTGAAAGGACGTTTTATGTCTGATACACTGGGCAATATGGCAGGCGATATTAAGGCTGTGTTGAATGATACCACAAGGCTTTCCCTTGACCTGGAGCTTGGAAAGAGTACCGGGAAGAAAAGCATCAAAACAGAATTCTCAGGTATTCCCGTTGATCCGTTTGAAACTTTCATAAGCAATTTTGTCAGCGATTTACACGGAGTTGTAAGCGGAAGCCTGAGTTTCATCGAAGCCAGACAAGAAACAAAGTCTTAACGGTTCGGTGGAGATCAGGGAAACAGCCTTGAGGGTAATTCCGCTTAACGCTCTGTTCCGTCTGCCCGGAGATGTAATCACGTGGAAAACAATAAGCTGATCTTCAATCAGTTTATAATACTCGACTCGCTGAATAAGAAACTCAGCCTGAATGGAAACATCGATCTGAATGATCCTGACAATATCATTGCTGATCTTGAGGTCACCTCAGACCGGATACAGGTGATGAATACAAGTGAGAAAAACAATCCTGAGTTTTACGGGTCTGTTTTCCTTAATTCAGGGCTTGACATTACCGGTCCGGTCAGAAATCCTTCCGTTGAGGGAAAGATTGTGCTTGCGGAGGGGACAGTCATCAATTACCGCTATACTGAGAATCTGAATGTATCGGAAACGGAAAAGACAGTCACGTTTGCCAGCCTGACGCTGGCTGATACTGTGCTTCCTGAAATTCTTCAGGGGAGAAAAGCAATTTCAGGATTGCCTGCTGTCGAAGCACTCATTGAGATTGATCCCAACAGTCTCTTCAACTTTCAGATCACACGAGGTTTTGATATCGGTGTTCATATCCGGGGCGGAGGGTTCCTAACCTATTCAATGATGCCAAACCAGGCAACAGCCCTCAGCGGCACTTATGAGATCGGGGAGGGGAGCACTGAGCTGAAGATCCCGGGATGGCCCAGGAAGGATTTTGTCATTACTCCCGGGAGCTTCATCAGGTGGGACGGGAAGATTAATGATCCTGTGCTGCAGATGGAAACGACCTGCAAGGTCAGAGGGTCATACTACAATCCGGTTGATGAGAAAAACCGGGAGGTAAATTTCCTGGTATATATGAAACTTGGCGGCAGGCTTGAAGACCTGGAGATCGTATTCGATGTGCGAGCGGAGGATCAGTACGTTACCAGCGTCATCAATACTATGTCAGCCGATATGCGGATGCAGCAGGCCATTAACCTGCTCATCTTTGAGCGGATTGAGCTCCCCAACTCCGAGAGTTCTACTGATTACGTGACGCAGCAGATAAGCCAGTTCTGGGAGACGCAGCTGAACCAGCTCACCAAATCGGCCATAAAAGGGGTGGATGTATCATTTGGTATCGACACATTCACCGGGGTATCGGATGCCGGCGGCAAACAATCTTATACAAGCCTGACTTATGAGGTGAAGAAGGAGATGTTCAAGGACCGCGGTACGGTGATGGTCTCAGGACGTATGTATGAAAATACCCCTGCCGGCCAGTCATCAAACAACCTTATAGAGAATTTCATTTTCGAATATTCTATTGATTCGGCAAAGACAAAGTTCCTGAAGGTATACCGTCAGCAGAATTATGAGGATCTTCTGGAGGGAGAGGTTATCAAGTCGGGAGTCGGGTTCATCTACAGGAAGAATTATGACAGGCTGAGTGATATATGGCGGAGGAAGACGAGAAGGAGCAAGGGGAAGGAGCAAGGAGCAATGAGTAGGAGTCTGAGCGAAAGGGCGATGGAGAATTTGCGATTTGCGATTTGCGATTTGCGAATAGAGGGCGAGAGAGAGACATAAAGAAAGAATGATCAGGTTCAGGAAGATACATATTATACTGTTCGTTACCGCGGCGGCGGCTGCAGCCGCCGGATGCTCGAATACGAAATTTCTTACCGGAGATCAGATGCTGTATACGGGCAGGGAGAATGTGCTTATCGCGGAGGAAGGAAAGATTAAAGATCCGCAGGTAAAGCAGATGGCTGCTTCAGTTACTTTCTACAAGCCAAACAATTCAGTTGCAGGGAAAAGACTGCTGCCCCCTGTCGGCCTCTGGTATTATAATTACCATAACCCGGCAGACAGCACCCAGAGACCCGGACTGTTTTACAGAACCCTCGTACAGGAGCCGGTGCTTGTCTCACAGGTTAATCCTGAGGCCCGTTGCCGCAAACTGGAGTCTGACCTCTTCGGAAACGGATACTTCCAGGCAAAGGTCTGGTCGGAAATAGATACAAACAGAAACAACCCAAGGAAAGCAGGAGTCATATATTATATCAGGCCCGGAAATCCCTTCAGGTACAATGATATCTCCATTGCGCCTGCTGAAGACAGGGTTGACAGCATCATTACGGATTATCAGCCTGAACTTAAAATGAAGGCCGATGACGTCTTTAACCTTGAGGTTGTCAGGGCTGAAGCTAAAAAGATGACAGAAAGGATTGTCGAGGATGGTTATTATTATTTTAACCAGGGCCACATAAAATACACGGCTGATACAACAAAGACCCCTTACAGAATCGATCTGAGAATAGGAAAAGATTATGACAGCTTCCTGAATGCCGGCAGGAAATATTTCATTGATGAGATCACTGTGAGTATTACAGGTGAGGCTGATTCTGTTGATTCTCAGCAGCAGGAGACTATTCAGTATGACAGGGTGAATATCGTTTCTGCCGGGCAGAGACTGAAACCAGAGGTAATTACAAGGGCTGTCTATTTCAGGCCGGGAGACAGTTACTCGGCCACCAGTCACAGCCAGACGGTGTCACATCTGAACAGTTACGGCATCTTCAAATTTGTGAACATAAAATATATTCCTGACCCTGACAGCCTGGTCAGCAAGCTCGATGTCCTGATCGAGCTGACACCCATGAAGAACATCAACCTTGATCTCGAGGCCAACGTTGTAACCAAATCGACAGGTTTCTCCGGTCCCGGTTTTGCTGCCACCGTGACCCACGGAAATCTTTCAAGGGGGGCCAACAAATTACAGCTCAGGCTTAACGGAGGGTTTGAATGGCAGATGGGCACGAGCTCTGAGAGCACACTCGGAAACACTTCGTATAATGCAGGCCTCTCCGCATCGATTGTCTTTCCGAAGCTGATCGGGCCCGCCTTCCTCATGAACCCCGGCCGGTTCAGCCTTCCAAAGACCTCAGTGACACTCGGATTTGAGTTTCTGAATAAGATACAGTATTACAGGATGAGTTCAATTAACCTGGGCTATGGCTACCAGTGGCGAAGATCATCTAAAATCACACAGAGCATTTATCCGCTATTTGTCAATTCAATCACCCTCCTTGAGACCACCCCGGAGTTTGACACACTCATGACGGAGAATCCCTATATAAGAAAGAGCTTCGAAGAGCAGTTCATTGCAGGGATGAAGTATGATTTCACTTTTGACAACAACCTGGTTAAACAGCCTCATGGCTTTTATTTTCAGGCCAGCGCCGGTACATCCGGAAATACCATTGACATTTTAAAAAGGATTTTTTCACCTGAGGGAGAGAGGCCATACACATTCCTCGGCAATGTCTATTCACAGTTCATTAAACTGTCAACTGACGTCAGGTATTACAGGAACATTCGTAATCACAGCCTTGTATTCAGGCTTTACTCAGGGGTAGGATATTCTTACAGCAACTCGGTGGTTATGCCATACGTTGAACAGTTCTACAGCGGGGGCTCCAACAGCATTAGAGCCTTCATTGCGCGCTCGCTGGGACCGGGAAGTTATCGGCGGCCTGATGATCCTGATTCGACTGAAGATGACATTATTGACCAGACAGGTGATATCAAGCTGGAGGGCAACCTCGAGTACAGGATCAGATTTTCAAAGGTGCTTCACGGTGCACTCTTCATCGAGACAGGCAACGTCTGGCTCCTGAACGAGGATGATACCAGGCCGGGTGCTGAGTTTCATTTCGATACTTTCACTAAGGAACTGGCTGTAGGTACGGGATTTGGTTTCAGGTTTGACTTTGACTTCTTCGTTCTCCGCACTGACTTTGGCTTCCCGCTCCGCACCCCTTACATTGACGGTGACTCATACTGGGTAAGGAGCACGAAGGATTTCTTCGATGGGTTAATTTTCAGCCTGGCAATAGGATATCCGTTCTGAGTAAAGCTGAGCCGTAAAGTACTTTTATCGCTTCGCAGGCACTTACATCGCCTGGTTTGTGCTAACTTGCATCTTAATTGAAGGCCTATCCAACAGCATACTGAATGTATGAGAAAGCATAAATTAATACCTGCCCTGTTATTTCTATCAGTGTTTATCCCTGTATCCCTTTCCGGTCAGGACTTACCAGCAGTTGCCGTTGATACAGGTTGTGTTCAGAAAGACCTGAGTGACCTGATCAGGAATGCCATGCATAAACCACCGAAAGTCAGGTCTGATGCAGCCGGGTCACTGCTTATAGTGCCCATTGTCGGCTCAAACCCTGCAACCGGGTTTATTTTCGGCCTCGGCGGACAGTACGCATTCAAGGTCCCTGGCAGTGATTTATATTCAAATTTCTCGGGAAGCGCCCAGTATACCACCAAGAACCAGATGATCTTCATGCTGAAGAATAACATATATACAAAAGGGAACAGGTTTTTCCTCACGGGTGACTGGCGATACCTCCTCTACTCACAGGCAACCTACGGGCTGGGGACAAACGCACCTGAAGGGGGGATAATTGATTACCAGTACAGCCTCTATGGCGCCGAAACCTCAGACGATTCACTGTCGCAACCGATGAAATTCAATTTTGCCCGGTTTCATCAGTCCGTATCATATAAGCTGACAAAGGGTCTTTATGCGGGCCTTGGTTACTACTTCGACTCATATTCCAAAATTGAGGATCAGAAGCTGAATCTTGAACCCGCTGACACCTTCCTGACAAGCCATTATGCCTATAATCAGCATTACGGATTCAGTACGACAAAGTATTTCTCGTCAACAATAAACATAAACCTTGTATATGATTCACGCGACAACATGCTTAATGCTTACAATGGTATATACGCCATGGCGAGCTGGCGCGGAGGGTTCGAGTTTCTGGGCAACGAAAACCAGGCCAATTTTTACCAGGTTGAGTGGAGAAGCTTTCACGGGTTATCAGAAAGAAATCCAAGGCACCTGGTTGCATTCTGGATGATGGGCAACTTTACACCCAAAGGTCAGTTTCCATATATGATTCTTCCGGCACTTGCTTATGATCAGAGGGGCCGCAGCGGACGCGGCTACACCCAGGGACGCTTCCGCGGGGCAAACCTGGTTTACGGCGAAGCTGAATATCGCTTTCCGATATCAAGATGCAGCGGTGTGCTCGGCGGGGTTCTATTTGTTAATGCCACAACAGCCGACAATGAATTTCAGTCACTTGGCCTGTTTGAGTCAGTCAAGCCGGGCTACGGACTGGGATTACGGATCATGGTTGACAAGCGTTCACGTACAAACCTTGCCGTTGATTTAGGATTCGGTGAAAAATCGATGGGATTCTACCTGGCTGCCTCAGAAGCGTTTTAGACAAAGATGACCTGGATCATAATCATACTGATCCTTGCCGCGCTTGTTGCGCTGCTGCTCGTTGACCCCTCTTCATATTATTATTAACTCTGAGGAGGATGAATTTTTAAGGGCTAAGTACGGATTGGTCAGGGCCGGCGTCAGACAGGACGATGAAAATCTAATATCTGTAAGAATTTCCGTCCCGGGAGCCGGAGTTACATTTTACCCGCTGAAGAAAAAGGAAAAGAAAGAGGATACTGATAAAGGAAAGAGGAGAAAAAAAAGCTCAGCAGGGAGGTATCCGTGGAGCCGAATAAAAATTATGACCGGAACTATATGGCAAATTATTACCGGCTTTAAGGTGAGCAGGTTCTGGCTTGACATTGACACAAGCAATGTCATCCTTAATGCCAATCTGTATCCGCTCTTTGTATGTGCCAGCCGGCATCCGGACATTGACCTGAATATCAATTATGCCGGTAACTTTGGTATAGTGCTGGATGCGAAGAACAATCTTTTCAGAATCATTACAGTCATTATCAGGAACTTATTTAAAAAATAATAATAAAAAGACTATGGAATTCAATCTTGAAGAGATGCTCAACAAGGTAGTTGATGAGCTCAGGACTGCAGCAAAGACAGAAACAGTCATCGGTCAGCCGTTTAAGCTTGGCGATTTTGAATGTGTACCGGTAATAAAGATCTCGATGGGGTTCGGCAGTGGGGGCGGAGCAGGCACCATCTCCAAGGCAGGACCGGGGAAGGCAGGGGCTGCCGGCGCCGGGATAGGGCTGGAGCCACTCGGTTTCCTGGTATCAAAAGGTGATCAGATCTCGATGGTCAGCGTCTCCAGATCAAAGGGTCTTGACTCCGTTTTTGAAAAGGTACCCGATCTGCTCGAGAAAATCATCGATAAGAAAAAGAAAAAAGAGGAAGAAGCCTGATAGTCTGTGGTTAAACAGGTTATAAAAGCATCATTCGTTCCCAGAGCTTTTCAGCCTGCCTCCTGGATTCCTTTAGTATTTCCTCCTCGTCAACGGTGAGTATCTTTCTGTCCCTGACAACCAGTTTTCCGTTTGAGATTACATCGGTGACATGCTCTGCGGTCAGCCCGTAGATGAAATGACTTAAGAAGTTTTCCCGGTTGACCGGAGTCGGGGTGTCGTAATCCAGAATCACAAGATTATTATCGCCGTCGCCCTCAAAATTGTTTTCACGCAGGTAGCGGTGCACGTTTCTGAACCTCCTGTATGCCAATTCAGAGGTGATACCGTCAGATTGCTGTCCGTCAAGGAATGCAGCCTTTGCGCTTCGCAGCATGTCGCTGTGCATGCCGTCGGTACCCAGCATAATATTGTCTCCGAGGCCGGCACTTTTGAAATGACCCACATTGTTGTTCAGGTTACTTTCGCTGTTCTGTGCCACCCATAACGGTGAGGAGCTGATAAGTTCTCTTTCATTGTCGTCAAGGTGGAGGCAGTGCACCAGGATGCTTTTCGGGTTATTCATAACCCCGGCGTCACGGAGGCGTCCCACAACCCTTTTCCCGTGCTCCCTGAGACATCGCTCCTGGTCATATCCGTCTTCGGCAACATGAATGTGGATGCCTGAATTATGTATCTTCGTCAGTGCGACTGCCTGCCGCAGGGTCTTGTCACTGACAGTAAATGAGGCATGCAGGCCCACAAGACCCTGGTGATTTCTCAGGTAAACTTCAGTCTCATCTATTCCCTGCCGTGCAATCTTTTCACCGTCGCGGTCAGAGACCTCGTAGCATAACAGGTGTGAAACGCCGACCTTTTCGAAGGCCCCGGCAATTATCTCCAGCGAACCCTTCACGGCCATTGGTGAGGCATGGTGGTCAATGACGAATGTAGAGCCTGCCTTCAGGCATGCCATCGCCGTCACCAGCGCTGACGATTCAATTATTTCAGCGTCAAGACATTTGTCAAGTCTCCACCATATATACTGCAGTATCTCGTGAAAATTCTGAGGGCTTTGTTCCGGTGCCGGCATTCCCCTTGACAGGGCTGAGTAGGCATGATGATGACCAACGGCAAACGATTTTGTCACCAGCTTGCCGGAGCAGTCAATTATCTCAGTCCCGTGAGGCAGGGCTGACTTCTGAGGATCATAGAAAAACTTCAGGGAAGGTTCATCGCCGGTGACCATTATATTTCCTGAAATGAAGTCAAGCGTTTCCCAGTCAATGAATACAGCGTTCTTTAGCAGCAGGCTCATCTCTTCACTTTTTACGTTTCATCGGCAGTTTTGTTCTTCTTATGCCGTCATATTCACACAGGGCATTTGCTATTGCCGCAGCTGTCGGCACCATGCCTATCTCTCCTATTCCCTTGGCACCATAAGGTCCCACCGGGTCTTTCTCTTCTATACCTATAATCTCCAGTTCCGGCATCTCTGACGCCCTGATGATGCCCAGGTCTTTAAACTTTGCACTTACCGGCCTCCCGTTTACAAGAGGCAGGTCTTCCGTCAGTGCATATCCCATGCCCATGTGCAGTGCCCCTTCTATCTGTCCTTCGAAGAGCATCCTGTTCATTATCTTCCCCGCGTCGTGGGCGGCAATGATCTTTTTCAGGGTACCGTTGTCGTCAAGTATGGCAACCTGGGCTGCATATCCGTATGCAAAATGAATCTCGGGGTTGTCGCTCCTCTCTCCGGGCTTGCAGGTCCAGTCGCAGACAAACCTCCCTTTGTACAGCCGTCCGGCAAGCTGCTTCAGCGAACCCTGTTGCAGATCATCCCTGATAACCGATGAGGCATCAATGATCGCATTTCCCAGCAGTGCCGTAGCCCTCGAGGAGGTGGTCATGCCGGTTGGCAGGGAGGCGTCAGTATCCACTCTGACCTCTATGATCTCAGGATCAATACCGGTCTCCTGGTGCAGTATCTGTAAGGCCATTGTGTGTATCCCCTGACCCATTTCGCTCCAGCCATGATGAACAATGACCTTGTTTTCAGAGACAATTTCTATTGCCACTTCGCTGGCGTCGGTCATGCCGTTGCCAACACCGGTATTCTTTATGCCGCACGCAATACCTGCATAATTTGCTTCCCTGAAGGCATCCCTGACCGCCAGGAGTGTCTTCTTCAGTCCTACCCCTTTGAGGAGCTGACCGGTTGCTGTTCTCTTTCCGTCTTCGAAGGCGTTGTCAAAACGTATCTGCCACCGGTCGAAGCCTCCCATCCGGCACAGCTCGTCAATACAGCTCTCAACGGCAAAGGTCACCTGGGGCACGCCAAAGCCCCTCATCGCCCCGGAGGGAATATTGTTTGTATAGACCGTTACTGCCCTGATATCTGTCACGGGGACGCTGTATGCTCCTGTTGCATGGCCAACGACACGTTCCATCACCTTGGTGCCCACCGAGGCATATGCGCCGGTGTCACCTATGGCATTAAGCTTCAGTGCAGTGAACTTACCGTTTTCGTCGCATGCCAGGCTTATCTCCATCCATACCGGGTGGCGCTTGGGATGCATGACAATAGATTCCTCCCTTGAAAGACGGACCTTCACCGGTCGTTTAAGCAGGTATGCAAAGAGAGCGGCATGGCCCTGGACGGTTATGTCCTCCTTGCCGCCGAAGCCCCCTCCGTTCTGCACCTGTATCACCCTGACCTTATCTTCGGGAAGGGCCAGTATTGACGCTACTGCCTTCCGGTCAACATATACCCCCTGTCCCTGGCTGTAAAGCCTTATGCCGTCAGCCTCAGGCAAGGCAATGGCTGCCTCGGTCTCAAGAAAGGCATGTTCGATACGCTGCGTCTCGTAGGTACCGGAGGATACCCACCGGGATTCTCTGAGAGCCTTCTCAATATCACCTGATCTTATGGTGCAGGTTTCCAGCACATTTGACCTCCCCTCATGAACGCAGTCTGTCTCAGGCTTAACCGCTTCGTGGATGTCAGTCACAGCCCTGAGAGGGTCATATTCAATTCTGATCAGGGATGCCGCCATGCGGGCAGCAGCTTCACTTTCAGCAACCACACCTGCAATGACGTCGCCGATATAATGAGTCGTCTCACCCACACCAATCATCAGTGGCCAGTCGCTGAAAATGAGCCCTGTTTTGTGTTCTCCGGGAATATCCGCGGCGGTGAATATTTTTATTACACCCTTGATCTTAAGGGCTGCTTTGATATCAATCTCCCTGACCCTGGCGCGGGGATGGTCACTGAACCTGAGGGCACCGTAAGCCATCCCTTCGAAGTGCATGTCATCCACGAAGGCCCTTTCTCCCAGTGCCGTTTCGGAGGCCATGTACTTCGGGTAAGGATTTCCTGTCAGCGCCCGGGGGCGTTCTCTGCCGGCCGGTGAGCCATTCATCTCTGAAAAGGATGCTTCGATGGCATCAATGATCTTGACATAGCCGGTACACCTGCAGAGGTTAGGGGTGATGGCTTTAATGATTTCTGACCTGGAGGGTGTTTTGGTTTGATTATACAGACCCATCGCCCTCATTATCATTCCGGGTGAGCAGAAACCGCATTGCACCGCTCCGTATAAGGCGAAATTTCTGCTGATGACAGCCCGGAATCCATCCGGCAGTCCTTCAATCGTGCATACCTCTGCTCCGTCAAGCTCCTTCATTTTTGTACGGCAGGCCAGCCTTGCTTTACCGTTTATGACAACGGTGCAGGCTCCGCAGGTACCCTCTCCGGAACATCCGTCCTTAGCCGATGTGATCCTGTTCTCAAATCGCAGGTGGTCAAGAAGCGACTCCTCCGTATCACCTTCGAAGTCCCTTTTTATACCGTTGAGAACAAAAGTGATCAATGTATTAGTTTCTTCAGGTTTTCAATGGTGGGCTCAACTGCTGCAGGGGTTTTAAGGGCAGAGGTTACTGATCTGAGATCCTTCAATCCGCTGCCGGTCAGCATGACAACATTTGACGATCCGTCCGGTAACCGTTCACTATCCCTGTAAGAGAGCAGCCCTGCAAATGCAGCAGCAGCAGCAGGCTCAGCGAATAATCCTGTGTTTACGGCCAGCATCCTGGCTGCTTTCAAAATATCTTCATCAGAAACAGTAATGGCTTCACCTTTATATTTTCGGATATATTGCCGGGTCATATGGAAATTTCTTGGCCGGTCAACTGAGATCGAATCTGCGATTGTGGATGATGATCTTATCATGAATTTATCCAGGCCAAGATTTCTGACGAGGTTGTCACTTTTATCCGATTGTACGATCACGATCACGGGCATCCTGTCAATCAAATTCAAAATATGAAGTTCTTCAAATCCTTTGTATATGCCTGAGGCTATCACGCCGTCGCCGGCAGGGACAAATATCCTGTCAGGGACCTGAAAATGCAACTGCTCGAACAACTCAAATGATGCCGTTTTCTTCCCTTCTATTGTAAGCGGGATTAAAAGCCGTGTTCCGGTTATACCAGCCAAACTCTTCAGTGGCCTTTACGCTCAGATCGAATGCATCGTCATATGTTCCTGTAATCGGGACAATTGTGGCTCCGCACATTATTATCTGGGTGAGCCTTGTCAGCCGCACCGCCTCAGGCACAATGATGATTGCCTTCTGTCTTTGCGATGCGCAGATGGCTGCCATGGACGATCCTGCATTACCTGTGGATGCCGTGACTATGGTGTCATAATTATTCTCTTTCGCATTGGCTGAAACGATGGCAGAAGCCCTGTCCTTGTATGACCAGGTGGGGTTTTGTGAATCGTCCTTCAGGTGGATGGTGAAAGGAAGTTCTAAGCCGTTGATCTCATTAACAGTGTATAAGGGAGTGTTGCCGATTCGCAGCGGAGGAAGATTGCGCATATCATCAACCGGCATTAATTTACAAAAACAATTCTTCTTCAGGTCTGAAAGCCCTGAGAGGCTCTGCCGTATAAGATCATAGTCATACAGTGTCTTCAGCACCCCCCTTGGCGGTGCGTCAGTATTGTTGCTTTTGCTGCACGAAGGGCATAGATATCTTACTTCTGAGGCCGCATACTCCCTCTCACAGTCGGTGCATTTATAGATGAATTTGCCGCTCTTCATAAAATGTATGTTAAAATTGATTCAGGACAGTTTTAAAGCTGGTCCGTCAATCCGGTTCTCCGGTTAAAATCATTTATCAGTTCGTCCCACCGGTCTGTCTGAAGGAACATCCTGTCCCATACATTCCCTGTCATACCAGAGCTGGTTGAGGTCTTCGGTCTCCTTGCCCTGCTGTTCGACCCAGGTATAATACTTCAGGTTATGAATTGCTTTCCTGTCGTTGTAGGTCAGTTCTTTCATATTGTCGCATGAGATACCCGCGAGACATTTTTCGAAGTCCCTGACAGCCTGCAGCGTGTCATAAGCACCTCTCTCCTCATTCAGCTCGGCGAGTCTTGAACTGTACATCTCAGCCGAATCGGTGGCTATGGTTATTATTATATCATCGGCCGTCATCTCGAAGTGCTTTGCCGTTTTGACAGCCGAAATCAGGTTACCGATGCCCGAGATGCCGAGGAGCGGCAGGTTGTCTAGCTGTCACGGTATCTACGCCCAGTGCCCTCATGCAGTCATGTCCCTTCTTCTCGTTGAAGAGCCGGAACAGCCTCATGCAGTCTTCATCGTCGATGGCTGTCACAACATCGGTGTTTTTCACATTGTGAATCCACGGAACATGCTTGTCGCCGATGCCCTCTATCCTGTGTCCCCCGAAGCCATTCATCAGCAGGGTGGGGCACTGGAGGGCCTCAGAGGCAACGACCCTGATATGAGGGGCGATGGTCCTCAGGTAATCGCCTGCTGCAATCGTGCCGGCCGACCCGGTTGCAGAGACATAAGCTGCGAGATTGCCGGACCCCTTGCTGACGAGGTTGAAAACCTCCTCGATAGCCGGGCCGGTGACGTTATAATGCCATGCGGCATTTCCAAACTCATCAAACTGGTTGAAGATCACACAGTCAGGACGAGTATTGCGTATCTCCCGGCATTTATCATAGATCTCCTTGACATTTGACTCACACCCTGGTGTTGCTATTACTTCTGATCCTATCACCTCGCGTAACCATTCAAACCGTTCCCTGCTCATCTCCTCCGGAAGTATTGCGACCGATTCGGTGCCCATGAGTTTTGAATCAAAGGCGCCACCCCTGCAATAGTTGCCTGTTGATGGCCACACAGCCTTCTGGCTGGTCGGATCGAATCCACCGGTGATTATGCGGGGTGCAAGACATCCGTACGCTGCCCCTACCTTGTGCGCTCCTGTAGGGAACCACTTGCCGGTAAGCATGATTATACGGGCATCAACGCCTGTAATGGTGCGGGGGATCTCGATGAAGTTGACTCCTCCGTACAGTCCGCCCCTTTCTACAGGCTCATTCTTCCACGTTATCCTGAACAGGTTAAGCGGATTGATATCCCACAGTCCGATATCCCTGAGCCTCATCCTGATACTTTCGGGAATAAGATCGGGATTACGCTGCTGTGCAAACGTGGGAAGGATAATGCCTCTTTCCCTGAAGCGGTTAATGGCGTTTTCCAGCGCTCTCCCGTCTGTAACCCTGTCAACCGGTTCGATCATTGTTTTTGTCCGTTTGTGATTTATTTCTTATGCAAGTTAGTCAATATGCAGCTAAATGGTTGAATTCTTCAGTTATGTATGAAAAAGGCTGGCTGCCCCTTTCAGCAGAAGAGCCATCTCGGCAGCCTGGCGGAAACGGGCCTCTTTCACGCAGGGGGTTCTGAACCTGGCTGTCCTGAGAGTGAAATCATTCAATGAAAAGGTTGCTTCAACAAAGTCGTTCTCGAAGATATATTCATCCCTGCTCTCAGTAAGTGTGGTGTAGCTCCCTTTATGCTTATATACCAGGTTCTTCTTATCTTTCAACACAGCCAGGAAGAATCCTTCTTCGGCCTCGTTGAATGAGCTGACAGTAAGCCAGAAACGGGGCTTGTCCCTGTACGGGGCACCGGATGCCGGGCAGAATGTGTTACAGTTTCCGCAGTCGTTGCAGAAGTTTGCGAGGTGGAGGATCTGGTATCGCTGTTTTACTTCAAAGATGCCGTCATCCTCGAATGTCATGACCCCGTCATCTGATCTGACAGCCTTCCGGAGAGTTATTGCAACAGGGTCAGTCTCATACATCCGGTTGGCGAAGTTTGGACACACGGTAGTGCAGATGCTGCACATCTCATCGCACCACAGGCATCTTCCCGCCTCATTCACAATTGTCTCTTCGCCCATGGTCTCACTGACAGGGGTAAAGTTCCTTCTCTTCCCGGGAGGCAGCTCCTGCGGCTGATCTGAATGGCGGCGTACTGATCGCCTGATGATAAGCTCCCTTGCGGTCAGGTTCCTGTCGTATTCCTGCTTTTTGACAGAGATATCCACACCGGCATCCCTCATTATCATGGCTGCGGCTTTTCTGCCGTCGCCGATGGCATTGATTGCCGTTGAGGCACCGCGCATGGCGTCACCACCGATATAGACGCCGTCCAAGCACCTGTTTTGTAATTTCTGTCCTTGACTTTCAGATCTTCGGCGCCGGTAAAGTCGATATCTGTCATCTGCCCGATAGCCGGAATTATCGTGTCACACTCTATGACAAATTCGGAGCCGTCAATCTTTACCGGAGCAGGTCTGCCTCTGCTGTCCAGCCCTCTTATTTCCATCCTGCTGCACTGAAGTCCTGAGACCCTGTCTCCTGACCTGATAACTTTATCGGGAGCAGCCAGTTCAATGATCCTTACACCCTCTTCAATTACAGCCCTGATCTCTCCCTGGTCAGCAGGCATCTCGTTAACGGTTCTGCGATAGACGACAGTGACTGTGCCCTTTTTGCCGACGAGGCGCCAGGCAGTGCGTGCCGCATCCATTGCGGTGTTCCCTCCGCCGATGATGACCACATTTTTGCCTATGCCTGTCTCAAGGCCTTCCCTTGCGCGAAAGAGGAACTGCAGCGGTTCGGTCACTCCGGCGGCATCGGCACCCTCGATGTCAAGCGGTACAGAGAGGGGTGCCCCAGACCCTATGAATACATAAGGGTACTCATTCCTTATTGAACCGAATCTTTCCCTGTCAACCTTACTGTCATAAGTGATATTTACTCCCGCAGCAACTATACGGTTAATGTCCCTTTCTACCGCCCCGTCGGTAAGCCTGAAGCCGGGGATGGCATACTGCACCATCCCCCCGGCCTTCGGCTTCGACTCAAAAACGTCAGCCTGAAAGCCGGCAAGACGCAGGTAATAAGCACATGTGAGCCCCGACGGTCCAGCCCCGATAATTGCCGCCCTGAGGCCATTATCCGGGGCAGGGGTATAATTTACCTCCTTCGTTTCAGAGACAAAGCGTTTCACCTCACGTATCTGAACGGGGTCATCATAGTTGATCCTGGTGCATTTGGCCTGGCACAGATGGTCACACACCATCCCTGTAACCGACGGAAAAGGGTTGGTGCGGAGAATGACTTCAAATGCTTTGTCATACTCACCCCGGGAGGTGTGCCAGAGATAGTCCGGGACATCCTGGTTTGTTGCACAGGTGTCGCGGCAGGGAGCTGAGATACAGTCGAAAAGCCCCAGGTCGCGGCCTGACTTTATATCGGGAGGCTTGATGTAATCCCTCTTAAAGGCTTTTGAATCAAGTACCTTTGCGGAGTAGCGTGAGAGATTCAGCAGGGCACTCTTTTTCAGGTCGGTGCCTCCTGCTGAACGGATGATATATTCATCAATGGTGGTTGTCTGAAGTCCGCTGAGGCTCCTGTTCAGCTCTCCGAAATACTGGTTCATCCTCATATATCCTCCCGGTTTCAGCAGGTCTGTGCAGACCGTTACCGTCCTGAATCCGCAGGCGATAAGGTCAGAGACATTAAAGGCATCGGCTCCGGCGGAGAATGAAAGAAGCAGATCACCGCCGAACTCATCCTGCAGCCTGTCTGCCAGGCTCACCGAGAGGGGGTGCAGTGCACGGCCGCTCATGTACATCATCGGGACATCACTCCCGAATACATTTTTGTTATTGGCCGACTCAAGGGTGTTGGTCAGCTTCAGCCCGAAGTGAAGTCCGGCATCAGCAGCGACGGTCTTCAGTGACGTGATCAGCCTGACAGCATCGGCGTATTTCATGTCGTGGGCAAAGGCATCGTCAGGCACCACGGTTTTGAATCCAAGCCTGCCGTTAAGGATTTCTCTTACCCGTTCAGGTCCGAGGAGGGTTGGATTGAGTTTGACCAGTGTATGCAGCTTTCTTTCCCTCATGAGGAATGAGGCTATATCTTCAATCTCACCCGGCGGGCACCCGTGCATAGTGGAGAGAGTAACATTGTCGGAGATCATTGAAGGAATGACAATCTCAGCCGCTTCGGGGTAAATGGCAGATATCTCCTTGATTCTGACAGACAGTTCCTCGCTGCAGTCATTCATTTTGTCAAAGAACCAACCGATCTTTTCATCCATTATCCCCTTCAGGTCATAACCAACGCTCATGTTGAAGACGGTGCCCGTGTCCGGTCCCCGGCCCAGTCGATGGTTAAGGAGATGTATTATGATCCAGGCGTTAAGGTATTCGCTGAAGCTCTCCCTGACGGTAAGCTCCTGTGACCATTCGCAGTTATACCCTTCGTCCTGCATATCGATACAGGGCTTTGAAATATCAAGCTCGTCGAGGCGCTGAACAGTCTTCAGTTCTATGTAACGTGCCCCCATGAGCCACGCTGCCACGATATTATGTGCCATCTGAGTGTGTGGTCCGGCTGCCGGGCCAAGGGGTGACTGCAGGGGGTGGTTGAAGATCTCACTCTTCAGTGCATGGTTTTGTGAAGGGACGAAGAACAGCTCCTCAGGTATGCCGAACAGGCTGCCCCCGGCATTCAGCTCATTGAGGATAAGGCTCAGCAGCTGGCTCAGCGGAAGGGGGTGGAACTTATCGGCCATACAGTCTCATCAGGATTTTCTCCGGCGTCAGCGGAGCGTCATAGTCAGGCTTCCACTGCGGGTTGAATGCCCTGACAGCGTTCTGCAGCGCAAAGAATGCACCAATGCCATACATGAAGGGAGGCTCGCCCACAGCCTTTGATTTGAATATTGCCGGCTCCGGACCGGACGTCTCAAGAGCTTTACAGACCAGCACTCCGGGAGCAGAGTAAATATCGGGTACTTTGTATGTCGAGAGGCTGTCGGTAAGCATCCTTCCCTCAGAGCTGAACAGCACCTCTTCCATGGTCATCCAGCCTATCCCCTGCATCACTCCCCCCTCCGCCTGGCCCAGGTCAATGGCCGGATTGATGCTGTTGCCGAAGTCGTGAACAATAAGCACATTATCTACCGTGTATGTGCCTCTGAGGCAGTCGAGGGTTACCGTGATGACTGCTGCTCCGTATACATGATAGGCAAACGGATTTCCCTTTTCGCGTCCCTTGTCAAACCAGATCACCGGGGTCGAATAATGGCCGTTTTCTGTGAGAGAAACCCTGCTCAGGAAGGCTGCCCTGACCAGTTCTTCCCATGTAAGATCCGTGGGTGTTCCGCCCTTATGGACAATTTCATCACGCAACTCGATATCCCCTGGCTGGCATCCCAGTTTTTCGGCAGCGATGTTCTTCAGCCGTTCAAGGAGCTTGCCCGATGCAATGAGCAGCGCATTGCCGTTCAGGTCGGCACCGGAGCTTGCTGCTGTGGGTGAGGTGTTGGCCACCCTGGCGGTGTTGGTCGTCCCGATCTTTATTCTCTCTGTATCTACAGAGAATACCCTTGCGGCCACCTGCGCAAGTTTGGTGTTTACCCCCTGGCCCATCTCAACCGCCCCGGTGCTTATCCCGATGCTTCCGTCCTGGTAAATGTGAACGAGAGCCCGCGCCTGGTTCATTGAGGTATTGGTGAATGATATGCCGAAGCAGACCGGCATCACGGCCATTCCCTTCCTGAAGATTGTCTTTCTGTCATTAAAGTCCGAGATCTCGCGGGCAATTTTCTCGAGATCGAAATCATGTGCCAGTGCCTCGGTACACTTTCCGATATTGACTCCGGTGGCTCGCTGCCCGTACTGGAATTCATCTCCCTCCTGAAGGAAGTTCGCCTTCTGTATTTCATGTGCCGGGACCTTCAGCGCGGTGGCAGCACGGGCTATGGCGGACTCGATGACGAACATACCCTGCGGTGCTCCGAAGCCCCTGAAGGCTGTGTTGGGAGGGAGGTTGGTCCTGCAGCTGTGAACGGTGACCTCCGTGTTGGGGATGAAATAGGCATTCGTCGAGTGAAAGAGGGTGCGTTCCATAATGGCAGGAGAGAGGTCGGCTGCTGCACCCCCGTTCTGATAGAGGACTGCCTGGTAAGCTTTTATTTTCAGGTCTGCAGTTAACCCGATCCGGAAATCGGCACTGTAGGGATGACGTTTCCCTGTCATGCGCATGTCATCGCCTCTCTGCAGAACGATCTTCACCGGCCTGTCAAGCAGGAGGGATGCCAGGGCAGCCATCACGGCGACGCCTGTCGCCTGATCCTCCTTGCCGCCGAAAGCACCTCCGAGCCGCGTCACATCGACCTCGACAAGGTTCATGGGGAGCCCGAGAACCCTGGCAGCTATCTTCTGCACCAGGGCCGGCCCCTGTGTCGAGGAGTGTATCTTCATCCCTCCCTCGCCGCCGGGGATGGCATAGGCACCCTGCGTCTCGAGATAGAGATGCTCCTGCGCCCCGCTCTCCACCCTTCCCTCGAAGATATGATCACACTCATTCCATGAGTTGTCAACATCTCCCATCCTGAATGTACGCGAGGGGATGAGCAGGTGACCCTTCTCCTTCGCCTCGCGCGGGTCGGTGATGACATCCATCTCACTGACCTTTATCACGACCATCCCCGAGGCTCTCCTTGCCGTCTGATCATCGGTGGCGACGACAAGCGCAACAGGCTGGCCGCAGTAATGCACCTCGTCCTGTGCAAACAGCGTCTCGTCCTGAACAATCCCTCCGATGTCGTTCCTGCCGGGGATGTCCTTACATGTAAAGACCCTCACCACCCCCGGCAGCTCCATGGCTTTCGACGTGTCAATGTGTGTTATCCTGCCGTGTGCTGAAGGTGAGCAGGTGACAGCGCCGTAAAGGGTGTTCTTCAGAACCGGGATATCATCGAGAAAAACCGATCTTCCTGTAACGTGTCCTGTGGCATCACGGTTGTTCATAGCATTTCAGGACTCAGGTTAATACTGTCAGGGAAGAGCTTCATAAAGTGAGCAATGATCAGCTGCCGCATCAGCAGAGCCTTGTAGTCAGCACTGCCCCTTACATCACTTATCGGCGAGATCTCCTCCTTCATGATTGCTGCCGCACCAAGTATTGCCTTATTGTTTATTTCTCTGCCTGTCAAAAATTTACAGGTCTTATTCAGGAAGAGCGGAACAGGACTGACTCCTCCGGCAGAGAGGCGGCACTCCGCGATGGTCTCTCCCTCCATCCTGATCAGGATGGCAGAGTTGACCGAAGCGATATCGAGGTGAGTACGGCGGCTGACCTTTTCAAAATTGAACAGCGCAGGCTCAGGGGCGATCTCAAATGAGATATTTCTGATAAACTCGTTATCAGTGATATCTCTCTTTTTATATCCGAGGAAGAACTCCCTGAGCGGCACTATTCTTTCTCTCTCTCCTCCCTCAATGACAAGCTCGGCATCGAGGGCAAGCAGCATTATAGTCATGTCGCCTATCGGTGAGGCATTGGCAATGTTGCCTGCAACGGTCGCCATATTCCTGATCTGTTCTGAGGCAATGAGTTTCATGTAGTCATGCATCTCCGGAATAAACTTCCTGATCTCCGGATGGCGGCCTATCTCACTCATGGTCACAGCTGCTCCGATGATGCACCTCCCCTCCATGACGGTTATCCCATTGAGCTCTCTCCTCACCTGAAGGGGGGCAATGACAGACTCAGCCATCTCGTCAGGTCTCTGCACCATGAGATCCGTCCCCCCTGCAGTCTTCAGGCCAAAGGCCCTGGCTGTATCTTCGTGCTTCTCTATTCCCGCAAGCCTCTCAGCGACGGAGAGAAAGTATCCCGGAAGGTGACCGTTTGCCACGAGCCAGCCGACGGGGTCAGCTCTCTCCTTGTCTTTCATGGCCAGGACTATTTCCTCAGCAGCCCTCCCTATCGATTTATAACCTGTGCACCGGCATATGTTCCCGCTGAGTGAGGCGATGGCACTTCCGGTGGTCGTTTCTGCCCCGGACAGTGCCTCTGCATAGAGTGACATCACAATACCGGGGGTGCAGAACCCGCACTGTGCGGCAGAGTTGTCAGCAAGCGCCTTCTGGACAGGTGTCAGAAAACCGGTGTTGATCCCCTCGATGGTTACAATATGCCTTCCATGAACATTGACCAGGGGGGTCAGACATGATACAATGCTTTTGTAATGAACAACGCCGTTTTCATAGCTTCCCGCAAGGACAGTGCATGCCCCGCAGTCACCCTCGCGACATCCTGATTTTGTCCCTGTAAGCCCCATGTCATACCTGATGAAATCAAGGAGTGATGAGCCGGCAGGATTTGCTGTGCTGACCTTTTCATTATTCAGGATGAAGGTTATCATATAACAAAGATAAATTAAACGTGATTTAATATAACTTTGATTTACCATCATCTTAAACCGATTTTATGGAAAATATATGGCAGAAAATCAATGAGCTCGCTGAAAAATACAGCGATTACACAGCGGGCAATCTCTCAAGACTGGTAAGGATCAAGTCGTTAACTGCACATGAAAAGGATGTGCAGATGGAGCTTAAGCGGCAGATGGAGGAGGCAGGCTTTGACGAGGTGTTCATTGACGGAATGGGTAATGTGATCGGCCGCATAGGACGAGGCAAAAAAATACTTGCCATTGACGGGCACATGGATACGGTCGACATAGGAAATCAGGCCAACTGGAGCTTTGACCCGCTGGGCGGAGAGATAAAGGATGGTTATGTGCACGGGCGCGGATCAGTCGACCAGAAGGGTGGCCCTGCCGCATTTGTCACTGCCGGAAGGATACTGAAGGAACTGGGATTTGACAAGGACATAACTGTCTGGTTTGTCGGCAGCGTCATGGAGGAGGACTGTGACGGGCTGTGCTGGAAATATATCATTGAGGAGGATAAGATCGTTCCTGACGCAGTGATACTGACCGAACCCACAAACCTGAACCTCTACAGGGGACAGAGGGGGAGGATGGAGATGCAGATTCATTTCCACGGAAGGTCATCGCACGGCTCGGCCCCGGAGAGGGGAGTGAATGCCATTTATATGGCCTCCGGGGTGGCTCTTGAGATCGCAAAGCTGAACGAGAGACTCGCTTACGATGAGTTCCTGGGCAAGGGAAGCATAACAGTAACGGAGATCATATCCAGGAGCCCGTCGCTCTGCGCAGTGTCAGACTATGCCCGCATACATGTCGACAGGAGGCTGACAACGGGTGAGACCAGGGAGACGGCGGTAAGAGAACTGGAGGAGCTGATAAAGGGACTTAATGCAAATGTTGAACTGCCCGATTACAGGGAGACAGCTTTCACCGGTCTGGAGTACGGCATGGAGAAATATTACCCGACATGGAAAACGGCTGAGGATCATATATCTGTCAGGACAGGAGTTGCCGCCTATAAAAAGCTGTTTGGCAGAGAGCCGGTGGTGGACAAGTGGACCTTCTCAACCAACGGCATAATGACCTGCGGCATCTTCGGCATACCCACAATAGGCTTCGGCCCGGGAAACGAGGTGCTGGCGCACGCCCCGGATGAGAAGGTGCCGGTGAGTGACCTTGTGGCGGCATCAGCCTTTTATGCAGGATATATCTTTGAAATGGCAGAATAAAGCAGTTATATATGATCTCAGAAGACGTTATTGAAAGGCTGGTTAAGCAAAAGTCAGGGTTGTACGGGAAGGATTTTCTCCTTACATGGGAGAAGAGCGAGTCAGATATCATGATTATACTTGATCTGGCTGCCATGCTTAAGGAGATGCGTTCGCAGAATATCTCTTCACGGCTGTTCGACTCGGGGCTGGCGATATCAAATTTCCGCGACAACTCGACACGGACACGGTTCTCCTTTGCCTCCGCGGCCAACCTGCTCGGTCTTGCGGTGCAGGATCTTGATGAGGAGAAGTCGCAGATAGCTCACGGAGAGACGGTGCGCGAGACGGCAAACATGATCTCGTTCCTTTCCGATTTCATCGGTATTCGTGATGATATCTTCCTTGGCGAGGGAAACAAATACATGCGTGAGGTGGGCAGCGCACTCGACGAGGGTTTTGAGAAGGGTGTACTGCCTGTTCGTCCTGGCATAATCAACCTTCAGTGCGATATGGACCATCCCACACAGTCGCTTGCTGACCTTCTTCACCTGACAAGTGTCTACGGCTCGGTTGAGAAACTGAGGGGGAAGAAGATGGTGATGAGCTGGGCTTATTCGCCAAGCTACGGCAAGCCTCTTTCAGTGCCACAGGGCGTCATAGCACTCATGTCACGCTTTGGCATGGAGATGGAGCTCGCATATCCTGAAGGCTATAACCTTATCCCGGAGATAGTTGACATAGCACGGGCGAATGCAGAGCAGAGCGGCGGCTCTTTCAAAGTCAGCCACTCAATGACAGAGGCGATGAAGGATGCGGATATTGTCTACCCGAAGAGCTGGGCTCCGTTCCACATAATGCAGCAGAGAACAGAGCTGCTGAAGAAGGCTGACAGGGCCGGGCTGAAGGAGCTGGAGCAGGTATGCCTTGCAAATAATGCCAGGTTCATGGACTGGGAGTATGACATGGCAAAGATGAAGGTTACCAGGAATGGCGATGCATTGTATATGCACTGCCTCCCGGCTGACATCAGCGGTGTCTCGTGTGAGAGGGGCGAGGTGAGTGCAGAGGCGTTCGAGCGCTACAGGACGGAGACATGGAAGGAGGCGGGGTTCAAACCGTATGTCATTGCAGCAATGATGATTGCAAACAGGTTCGAGAATCCGGGTGCGGTTGTGCAGGATTTAATCAAACGGAACAGAAAACGTATCGGGATAAACCGGTAGAGACGCAGCATACTACGTCTCTGCGGTTGGACGGAATATCGTCCGGTATAAATATTTGCCGGATTCTGCTGCACCGGTCATTTGACCCTTTTCAATCACCACCCTGCCGTTAATGATAACGTATTCGGCCATTCCCTTCACCGTGATCCCTTCATAAATATTAGTATCGCAATTCTGGTGATGATTTACGGCCGATATTATGCTTTCCGGCTCCGGATTCCAAATTACAAGGTCAGCATCGGCCCCAGCCATTATATGGCCTTTACGGGGTGACAGACCGAAGATTTTTGCCGGTTGTGATGCGAATAAATTAACCATCTGGTTAATATTTAACCGTTTGGTTAAAAAACCATATGTATAAAGCAGCGCAAGACGGTGTTCAACCCCTCCCGCGCCACCGGGGATCAGCCTGAAGTCGCTGAGGCCTGCTCTTTTATCTGACATCATGAAGGGGCAGTGGTCAGTGCCGACGGCATCGATGGTGCCGTCTGAGAGTGCAAGCCATAGCGCCTCACAGTCCTCAGGCTTTCTGAGGGGCGGACTGATGACAAAGGGGGCTGACTCTCCGAAGTCACCCAGGTATTTTGAATCGTCAAGCAGAAGGTACTGCGGGCATGTCTCTGCATAAACAACCTGTCCGCGTGACTTTGCCTCCCTGATATGGTTGAGTGATTCACGGGCTGATACATGTACAATGTAGAGAGGACAACCGGCTCTGTAAGCAAGATCAACAGCCTTTCCGACAGCCTCAGACTCGAGACAGGCCGGACGTGAAAGAGGATGGTATTCAGGCGTTGTTTTACCCTCAGCGATGAAACTGTTACGCAGCTGCTCGATTCTATCGCCCGCCTCGCAGTGTGCCGTGACTATTCCGCCTGCTTTACCGACCGTTTCCATGACCCTGAAAAGATCATCGTCACCCAGTCCGACAGTATCCTTGTAGGCCATGTATACCTTGAACGAGGTGACCCCCCTGGCGATGCATTCGCTTATCTCAGAGGCGGTGCTGTCGCGCCACTCCACCGGGCTGACGTGAAAGGCATAGTCAGTCAGCGACTCTCCTGCCTCTGCCATGCGCCTGTCAAGGGCTGTCACGAGTGACTCTCCCCTCCGTGGGGTAACGAAGTCGATTAATGTTGTGGTGCCTCCGAAGAGTGCTGCCCGGCTGCCGGTGAGGAAGCTGTCAGACGAATATCCTGCTGCCGAGGGGAGGTGCATATGGACATGCGGGTCAACCCCGCCGGGGAAGATGTACATACCGGCAGCATCAATTATCCTGTCACAGTTGTTCCGTTCGATGCCGCGGCCCGATGCCGATATCACTCCCCCGTCAATAAGCAGGTCTGTTTCTGTTACACCGGAGGGTGTCACAACGGCACCGTTGATGATGAGCATCTTCACCTGGCGTTCTGTTTCATCGATCCGTACACCTTCCTCATGGTGGCTATCTTGTCATCATTCTGCGCCACGGCGCGGCTGGTGAACATCATCACCCCGCTGCTGCATCCTGAGGCGCCGAGGTGCAGTACCTGGCTGAACTCTTCAGGGGTGACGGTATAAGGTTCATCGTAAGCCTGAACAATAGTCCACACCATAGGATACTCTCCCTCCTTTATCCCCAGCCGGTTGCACAGCCATAGCGGTGTTTTCCCCTACCCATTGAGGAGTCCTTCCCATCCGGGCATGATACACCATGGGCGAGAAGACGTCAGTGACCCCGCGCAGCATGTCGTAGTCGAGGCCGAGGATACGGCGCTGCGCACCCTCATACTCATCGTCGTTCCACGGGCAGTGATAGATGCCCAGCAGCATGCCGGGGTCATGCCCCTTGACTATTGCTCTCATCTCTTTTACCCATCCGGCGATGACCCTGCAGCGCCATTCGCGCCACAGGCTGTCAGCCGAGGAGAGTATCCACGACGCCCTTGCCGGGGTGTCACCTGGCGGCACTTCCACCGCCATCTCCTTCCCGAAGAGTGTGATGCACCGGTCGCAGAAGCATGTCTCGGGCAGTATCGGCTCAGGGTCCTCGAACTGGGCATGCCAGTGAAGGTAGTCGAGCCAAATGCCGTCAAGGTCAAACCTGGTCAGCAGGCTATGCAGCTCTGCAGTGCGGTACTCCCTGAAGGCGGTGTCGGTGGGGCAGACCCCCATGAACCACGTCGCAGGCTCCACCTTTAAACCCTTATCATCCACGGCCCATGCCTCCGGGTGGTTCTCAACATATCCCTTGCCGATCAGCAGAGGGAACTCGGCGAACACCTTGGCCCCTTCTGACCTCGTCCGCACAAGCATGGAATCATTTATTGAATGCCAGTTCAGAAAGACTGCATTCACGCTGAGGGAGTCGAGCCTGTGACCCTTCTCCCACAGAGGTGCCGGGCTGCCGTAGATGCCCAGTATCATGTGCCTCATTTTTCTTTTCTGCCTGCCGGCACTGGCTGTGGGTCAAAGCGACAAGCGCTGACAGGGATATTAAAATCACTGTTCTCATGAACCGTTTCACCTGCTGATTTACTGTTTCTCCTTCGCTGCAAGAAGGCTTATCTCCTTTCCGGCAATGATGTTCTGCGGATGATCCTCCTTCACCAGGCTTATCATTGAGAGAGCAAGCTCCTCCATGGTGTTGAAGCCGTTGGGGAACAGCTTTTTCCCGACCGGGAGGAACCAGTTTATGTATCTGTAGAACGAGTGTGCCCGCGTCTGTCCATGATAAGGTTTGATGAATCCGGGGCGGTAGCCGTAGGCTCTTCTGAACGGAAGCTTCATCAGGTCGTTCTCGGTCTTCCCCTTGATCCTTGCCCACTCGATGCGGCCCTTCTCGGTTCCGTCGGTCCCCGCCCCTGGAGACATAGATGAAAACCATATTCTTATTCAGCCTGCTGACTGTCTCTCCGAAATGCATCGTAAGCTGATAGGTCACCTTGTAGTATTCATCCATCTTCTTCCCGAGCGATGTGACGCCAAGGCAGAAGAAGCATGCGTCATAACCTGCCAGCTGCGATTCGACGGGTGAGAGATCATGGAAGTTCTCATGAACTATCTCTGTCAGTTTCGGGTGGGTGATGCCGAGGCTGCGCCTGTTTATTATCAGGACCTTTTCGACGTCAGGATTATCCAGGCAGACGAGAAGTACGCCTTCCCCCACCATTCCTGTAGAACCGGTGATTATTACTTTCATATCGTTGTCTGTATCACAATTACTCTTTCATTTATCCTTAAATTGGAACATGTCATACTCCTGCAACCACCACATCGTCGAAGACAAGGCTTGGTAGTCTTGCCGGGCTGTAGATCCATGGGTCATTTGCAACTTCAACAAGTTTATTCCAGAAATTCAGGTGGTTATCAGCGATATTCATTTCTGCAGCGTTCTGGACAAAGCTTCCTCTTTCATACAGCTTTCCTATCACCCCGAGCGAAAAGTCACCTGTAGTCGAGTTGGAGTTACCCCCGATAAAGCCTGTTATCAGAATGCAGCGTCCCAGGTCTTTGATTATGTCACTGACGCTCCTGGATCCGGCGGAATGATATAGTTGGAAATAGATCCTGAAGTAGGCTCCCAACCTAATTTACGACTGTAGTACCAGTCGACAAGAAACTCATTCAGGATTCCTTCAGTAAAAAAGGTTCGCTTCCTGGCAGGAAATCCGTCACTGTCATAATACCTTGAACCCAGTCCCCTGGAATAAAGGGATCGTCAATCACAGTTAGAAGCTTACTGCCTATCTGTTTACCCTTTTTATCGGCAAGGAAGGATCTTTTCTGCTGGATATTTCCCGCATACATCGCATCGCCAAGACAGGAAAGAACACGTTCTGCGCCACGGTTCAGGAGGATAACCGGAGATTTTTGTGTTGCGATCTTCCTGCCGCCCATCAGATCAAGAGTTCGTCTGGCTGCTTACTTCCGATTTCTTCAAGCGGGGGAAGGTCGCTTCTGTATATGCACTGCAGGTAATTATAACCTGCCGGACGTCGGTCACCCTCATCCTGTGCTGACATTGTTGCGCCGATGACACAATATGTACCCTTGGTTGAACCTTCAAAGCCATTGCTCGATTTAACGAACTCCTCATACAGGCCATCATATTCTCCTGCTTCAACAGAGATAACCTTTTCACCACCTTGCTGCAGACAGGCTTCTTCAACGACTTTGACCATTGCATGTCTGTTCTCAGGAGTCAACTGAGGATAATCCGGGTCATAAAGCTGAAGATCGCTGATCTGTCATTCCGGCATAGTATTTCGGATCAGGAAGAGTGCGAAACGGATCTTCCTCCATGATGTTGGCGCTTCCGACAACATCAGTGATAAAGCCTTCAAGTGTTGATTTGCGAAAGTCGGGCGTCGACTGTACTGCAAACCTGTTGTTGATATAGACCTCCAGGGAGAGACCCTGGGTCGTAGCTTCCTTGATGACATCGGGTTTACGGTCACGGTAGATGATCTCCACCAGCCGCCTCTTTGAGATGTTCACCCTGCAGTCACTGGCGCCTGCCTTCTTTGTCTGGCTGATCACCCAGTCTGCCAGTTCAGGGAAGCTCAGCGGTTTGTCTTTTATGTATGTCATGACCGGCCTCCTTTCTGCTGTGTACCGCCGACGGTAAGTGATTTAACAAGACATGTTGGCATACCGAATGACACCGGGACTACCCTGCCCGTCCTTGCCGCACTGTCCGGCGCCACCGTAATACATCTTCAGGTCATTCTGCCGCCAAAGTAATATTGGCGAGCATTTTCGGACCGTTACCCATGATGTTTACATCCTTGATCGGATAAGTGAGCTTGCCGTTTTCAATCATTCTGCCCTGCGAGACATAGAATGCAAAGTCACCCTCACCAATCTTAACTTCTCCGTTGCTTACGTCCTCGACATATATTCCATTGCCTGCCTGCCTGATCACATCTTCAACAGTGGCATCGCCACCAAGCATGTATGTATTGCGCATCCGCGGCACAGGATAATTCTGGAAGTCCTGCCTGCGGCCGTTGCCTGTAGGCTCAACACCGTAATGTTTTGCTGATATCTTATCATGGATATAGCTGTTAAGTATGCCGTTCTCAACAAGGACAGTCTTCTGTCCGGGTACACCTTCATCATCAACATTGATACTTCCGGAAAGGTTCATATTGGTGCCGTCATCAATGATCGTCACAAATGATTCGGCCACCTTCTTACCGAGCATGGTACTGTACGTGGAGATGTTCTTGCGGTTAAAGTCAGCTTCCATACCGTGCCCGATGGCCTCATGAAGCAGTACTCCCGTTACTCCCGGACCAAGCACCACAGGCATCTCACCTGCGGGAGGTTGTATAGCATCAAACAGTGTCAGAGCATTTGTGACGGTTTTTGAGGCTACTTCATTTAGTAACCTCATCAGTGTAGTAGGAAAAATCACGATGCCCGCCAAGATTCCAGGATGCCTGTTCACGTTTTCCGTTTCTCTCAGCCACAACAGATGAGTAGATGAACCCTCCGCGGAATAATGTCTTCAGCCATTACCCCGTCGCTTGAAACGATGAGAATGCGTTTTATGCTGCTCTGGAAATCCGGCACTCACCTTAATTACCTCAGGCGAGAGTGCAAAGCATTTCTGGTTGAGGTCCTGTATCAATGGCAGTTTTGACTTCAGCCGGGATGCCATTGAAATCAGCTGCCACCGGATAGTAGTTTCCTGTCATCGGCCGTGAAAATGATGAACCAACAGGAGAGGCGTTCATGTCACATAATGTAGAAGCTGTAGCCGCCGAAGACATCATTGAATCTTCGGTGAGTTCCTGTGTGAAGCCATAGCCGATCTGGTCACCCTTCACTGTTCGGATCCCAACGCCGAGCGAGATGTTACCGTATGACTGGTTCACTTTGCCGTCTTCAAGTCCAAGAATAATTTGATAACGTGAACTCAAAATAGAGGTCTGCAAAATCACCTCCTCTCGAAAGTGCTTTCGCCAGTAGTTTACGGCAGAGCGTCTCATCGATCCCGAATTCTTTAAGGAAATAGTTTCCCGATGAGCCGGAATCAAGGAATGTGCATGCTTTCAATCCTGGAAGCACCAGCAACGCTCCGCCAGCCAGAGCAGAGCTCTGAATGAATTTTCTTCGCGGAATGGGTCTCATTTTCAAAATGATTGGTTAATTGAGCAATTTAAGAAATTCAGGGGAAATAATCGAAGAGAATGGCTGTCATGAATTTCGATAGAATATGAGATAATTGCATCCATTTCAGGGTCATGACCCTGCCAGAGGGTCTTTTTATTACAGAAGGAAATAATTGATATTTTTATAGTGTTTCAGAAGTGAGAGTAGTTGAAGATGCAGAAGATGAGAATTCCGTAAAGTAATATTGGCGATGTTAATTTCTCATTACTCTTGCGGGCTGTCAGAAAGACCCGGAAGAGATAAGGGATGAGTATGTCAGTAACATGGCTGCCGCTGTCAGGGCTGACAGTCTCGAATCGTATGTGAGGTGGCTTGAGGATATGGGAACAAGGTTTGCACTTGCCGATAACCGCCGGGAGGTTGCAAGGAAGATCAGGGACCGGTTCATTGCCTTCGGGTACCCTGACGCGAAGCTTGATTCCTTCTCCCTGACCAATACCTACCGGAGCATCACCTACACGACAATGCAGTATAATGTCATTGCCACACTTGCCGGCAGCTCTTCTGACAGCGTCAGTGTCATAGGAGCACACCATGATAATAACATTTCTGCCGGAGACCCGTTCACCATTGTTCCGGGGGCGAACGACAACGCCTCGGGTGTGGCGGCAACCCTGGAGATAGCCCGTGTGATGCGCAAATACAAGTTCAGGCCAAAGTACACTATTCATTTTGTGACCTTTGCCGCTGAGGAGGTGGGACTGCACGGCAGCAGGGATTATGCTGCCAGGGCAGCAGCCAGGGGTGATAACATGATCATGATGATCAATCATGACATGATCGCATACCAGCCATCCCAGGCGTCAAAACCATGGTATGTAAATATCATTCATTATGACAACTCGTACGGACTGATGTCTGATGCTGCAAGGCTCTGTGCTGCAAACACCAACCTGTTGTCTTACTCTGATAATACATTTTATAACAGGAGCGACAGCTATCCCTTTTTCATGAATGGATTCAGGCCTCTCTTCTTTCACCAGGATGAGACCGAAAGCACCTATCACACTGTTAATGACCTTGCCTCCGGCTGCAATTTTGAATATTGCCGGGAGATTGTGAAGATATCATGTTCGCTGGTGGCAGAGAGAAACTATCAGTCAGATTAGGTATTTTACTAATGTTTTCCGTTGTACTGACAATTAATGGCACAAAAGAAATATATAACCTTCCATGATGCAATAAAGAGCGGCGCACCGGCCGCTTTTGCAACAATGGTGAAGCCGCTGGGCTCGGCCTGCAACCTGAACTGCTCATACTGCTACTACCTCGACAAGGCCCCTACCATATATGAGAACCGTCAGCCACTAATGCCGCTGAATGTCCTGGAGGAGTATATACGGCAGTATATCATTGCCAACGAGGTGCCTGAGGTGACATTTGTCTGGCACGGCGGAGAGCCCCTGATGGCCGGGATAGATTATTACAAAAAAGCAATAGAGTTCCAGCGTAAGTACGCCTCGGGCAAGGGGATAGTGAACTCGCTGCAGACCAACGGGCTGTTGATGAACGCTGACTGGGCAAGGTTTTTTCATGTCAATAAGTTCCTAATCGGCCTCTCTGTCGACGGGCCGCGTGATATTCATGACGCATACAGGGTGAACAAGGCGGGCCGCCCTTCCTTTGATAAAGTCATGGCTGCTGTCAGCCTGATGAAACAGTACGGTGTTGAGTATAACACGCTCAGTGTGGTGACTAACCTCAGCGAGGGGAGGGGGGCTGAAGTATACCGCTTTCTGAAGTCTATCGGCAGCCGGTTTATGCAATTTCTTCCGGTTGTTGAACATGTCATTACGGGCGATGAGAACCGAAAGCCGGTAATAGCCAAACCGGGAACGGACGGTTCAGTCATGGCTCCGTGGAGCGTCTCTGCCGCCGGCTACGGCAGGTTCATGACAGATATCTTCGATGAATGGGTTGTCAGGGACGTGGGAGAATACTTCGTACAGGCCTTTGACATGACACTTGCCCAGTGGGTCGGAGCAAAGCCCGGACTCTGCGTTTACTCGGAGACATGCGGTGACGCACTTGTTGTCGAGCATAACGGCGACGTATACTCATGCGATCATTTTGTATATCCTGAGTACAAGCTCGGCAACATACTCGAGACTGAACTGTCAGTTCTGTATCAGAGCCCAAAGCAGTTTGAATTTGGTGTCAACAAAAGAAATACCCTTCCACGATATTGCTTAAGGTGCAAATATTACTTCGCCTGCAGGGGAGAGTGTCCGAAGCACCGGTTTATGAAGACGGAGACAGGAGAAGATGGACTGAATGCACTGTGCGAAGGGTTCAAGCATTACTTCAGCCATGTTGAACCCTACATGGAGTACATGGCCATGCTCCTGGCACAAAAAAGAGCACCTGCTCTTGTCATGCCATGGGCCAGGGAAAGGATCAGCGGGAATGTGAAGGGTGCCTGAAGCAGGTAACGATGTGATCATTCACAATGCCTGCTGCCTGCAGGAAAGCATAAACGATGGTTGAACCAACGAAGGTAAATCCCCTTTTCTTCAGGTCTTTGCTGATGGTATCTGACAAAGGTGTGCGGGCCGGCAGCTCACTGAGGCTCTTCCAGGAGTTGATGACCGGTTTGCCGCCGGTAAAATGCCAGATGTAATTATCAAAACTGCCGAACTCTTCCTGAACCTTCAGAAAAGCCCTTGCATTGGTTACAGCCGAACGGATCTTCAGTCTGTTGCGTATTATGCCGGGGTCATTCAGAAGATCAGCTATTTTGTCTTCATCATACCTGGCTACAACTGCCGGGTCAAACCCTTCGAACGCTCTCCTGTATCCCTCCCTTCTGTGTAGTATGGTTTTCCAGCTGAGCCCTGCCTGGGCGCCGTCAAGGATTATATGTTCGAACCACCTTATATCATCATGGACAGGGATACCCCATTCATTATCATGATAATCAATCATCAGGGCATCCCCTGAGGGCCATTCGCAACTGTTCCTGGTCATCGTCATCTCAGTCCGAACCTGTAAGAGAGCTTAACGAGAAATACATTGTATGGTCTCCTGACGGTAAGCAGGTCATGCATCTGGTCGCTGATGTCAAACTTTCCGTCACCGGTATAGTAATCACGTGTCTGGGACCAGACAAGGTAAGCGGTTGATCCGGGAAGGAACTCCCATCTGATAACCAGGTTACTCAGAAACTCGCTTACAGTGAAGTCCGGCTTTTCAAAACTGTAGTCGAATGAGCCGTCGACATCTTCATCAACATGGTAGTTCCCGTCGTCTTCATCAAATAATATCTCATTATCGTTATAGACATGAAACCGGTCTGTGAACTCAGGGGCATTGGGATCAGTGATATATTTGAAATCAGTATAGGCGCCTGATCCGAAGAATGGCTGTCCCCAGTATTGAATTGTAAGGTCGGGAGTAATGTTATAATCGACCCTGAATGAGATGGCGAGGATCTCCTGGTCTATTGTTCCGAAAACATACCTGGGGTCATCAGGGTCACCGTCATTCTCAGTGGTTGTTACATATTGCATTGTATTCCATGACTTGCTCCATTCGGGTTCGGCACTAATTGTAAGAGTATTGATGGGCCTGTAGCTAAGTTCAAATCCCACTTCGTACTCGTCATAGTAGTTTTCAAATCCCCATCCGTAGCCAAGGTCTAGTTCCGCCACAATTTTTTTGCGTTCACTTGTGCTTACGCCTCCATGAAATCTGGCGCTACCCGGCATCAGCATTGAAGGTCCGCCGCGGAGAAGGAGGTTGTCTCTTTCAGGGCTGTTGACACCTCCTCCGAAGTATGTGTTCCATAGATTCTTATACCCTGCCTGCCAGGAGAATTCATCACCGATCATTAGAGTGTTTCCGCCGAAATCAGCTACATGGATTACATTGGTTCCGAATGACATGCGGTTAAAGACGCTGAAGGGTTTATTGATGCTGTAGCTGATGACTCCAACGCCCAGGATACTGGTCGGCGACACGCATATAACCCAGGTCATTGATTTCAAATCCCGGTGATTTCCAGGATGCAAGGTAGATAAGTTGCAGGTTGCCCCCGATCTTCCCGGCCATCAGGTTACCTCCGTAGCCGCTAAGTGAGGTCCTGGTGGGATCATATTCCACGTAGTCTGCATCTGGTCTTACAAAATTATGCACCGGAGAACGCTGTGTCCGTGCGATGTCATTTTCATTACCGGTGATATTACTGAAAGCCGTACGCAGCTGGAAAATATAATTCATATCCTTGAAATACTGGGTAAAGTCGAGCCCTGCGGCAGTTGCCGACTTATGGAAATAATCGGCTGTCTCGTCATCGAGTGACCTGATTGTGCTGGTCATCATGCCTCCGATGATTGTCTTGCCTTCCTTGAAATCCTGCTGCACCCTTCCCACGGCATAATTTGCAAATGGCTCAGCCTTGACATACGATGTTTCGCCGGTTTCTTCGTTATATATCTTCGTATTTACTTCTGCTGTCACGGCGTCAATTGCCCCTACTGAAAGGCCGGAGCCGGATTTGCCGGTAAGCTTTGCAGCTCCGATGATAGGGATGAAGGCAGGGGTGTAGGCATATTCGCCGTCGTCAGGACTGGCAGGATGCCTGGGGCTGCGGCCGATCCTCCTGGAGTAGAACAGGTTGTCATTTCCAACATCGCCTTCTCCGATTCCCAACCCGAAGCTTGTAATGTTCTTTCCCTCAACGAAGAATGGTCTTTTCTCCCGGAAGAATGACTCAAAGGCAGTCAGGTTAACCTCAGAGGGGTCTGCCTCGACCTGGCCGAAGTCAGGATTGAGGGTGAGGCTCATGATCATGTTGTTTGTGATGCCTATTTTGGCATCAAGACCTGCATTAACCTTGAAGTCAGATCCGTCGAGCCATGGGTTACCCTCTTCCCCCTCATAAGTTTCAAGCTTGGCCACGCCGTAGGGAGTCAGGTCAAAGAGGGTGCGCGGTTTGATATTACTGAGGCCATTGAGAAGCCCTGCATTATGCACAAGGCCTGATGCATTCCTGGCAATCGGCTGCCAGAGATCGGTCTCATCATGCCTGTATATTTCTCTCATCACTTCCAGTCCCCATGTCTGGGTCTCACTTGCCGAGAAGCGCAGCTGGGTGAGAGGGATCCGCATCTCGGCTGCCCACCCCCAGTCATAGATGGCTGTCTTTACATACCATATAGGGTCAAAGGTCTCGTCCTCATTCATGCCGTCATCGGTCCAGATGAGATCACCCTTTACTCCGGCAGCACTGACCCCGAATCCAAATGCAGTACGCTGGTCAAAATATGAATCGAGGGCAACCATTACCGCATCGCCATCGGTGTCATCACGTCGGGTCATCCTTGAGACGATGCTGTCCGGGGCAGTATCATATGCCTTGATTGCAATATAGATATCAGTGTTGTCATAAAGAATCTTAAACTCTGTCTTCTGCCTTACCGGAGCTCCTTCGGCGGGTTCAAACTGGAAGAAGTCTCCGCCCCACTCACCCATTGTCCATGCTTCATCGTCAAGCACGCCATTGATGGCCGGGGGAGTGTTTATCCGGACAGTGGTATAGCTCCTTTTTTCATATTCCTGGCCGCTCAGAGAGAGGGAAATCAGTAACAGCAATGACAGAAATATAGCTTTTCATTTCAGTCAGGTTTCGGAGGTTGGCAGTTTTATGGCACCACAAATTTATGCAAATAATTTTCACAGATAGATACGGATAGTATCCGATAAAATGTGCGGGTACAAAATATTCCCGCTCGCCCCGACCTCTTCATTCTCGTCTTTACCGCAGACCGAACCTGTAGGTGAACTTTACCAGGAAAGTGTCATACGGTTTGTTGGTCGAGAAGAGATTAGACAGGTTCTGGTTCATTGAAAACTCTCCGGTATTGTCAAAATAACCCCTGTTCTGTGACCATACCACATAAATTATCGAGCCCGGGCGGTACTCCCAGCGCACCACCAGGTTAGAAAGAAATTCATCAAAGTTACCGTCAGGATTACCAAAGCTATAGTCGCTTGTCCCGTCTGTGTTTTCATCGACGTAATAGCGGTTCTCTCCCTGGTTGTAACTGATCTCGTCATCTGTGTAAGTATGAAAACGGTCTGTGAATGCATCGGCCTTCGGATCTGTCACCATCTTGTATTCACTGTAATCCATTGCTGCCAGGAAGGGCTGTCCCCAGTACTGTATCGTGAGGTCAGGTGTGATATTGTAGTTTAATCTCAATGACATGCGGAGTATCTGCTGGTTGATGGTGGCCAGGATATAACGGTCTTCATCATCGTATGTTTTCCTGGTTACATACTGAAGCATACTGTACCGGTCTGATATTGAAGGTGAGATACTTATATAAAATGACTGTCCCGGTTTTGCTGTCAGTTCCACCCCCGCATTAATCGACCGGGATGAGTTTTCTGCCCCCTGATTTATGTTTCCGAAGAAATCTGCCGAGAGCTTTCTGGACGAGTTGCTTCCTACGTTCATGAAGAAGTTGGTGGTTGATGGCATGTACATTGCCGGCCCTCCGCGCAGCTTGGTATTGTCAGTTGACTCGGCATTGTAATTGCCTCCTAAGTTCAGGGTCCAGAGGTTCTTAAACTGTGTGAAGAAGCTCAGGTTTCCCCCGATGTTGAGGAAGGTGCCGCCCCAGTCCCAGAAGTTCCACTGGTTGCCGTTAAATCTGATCCTTCGGAAGATACTGAAGGGCTTGTCAATCGTATATGCTGACCAGAATATCGCATTCAATTCGTCTGCACTCTGCATAAATCCCAGGTCATTGATATCAAAGCCCGGAGATTTCCATAGCCCGAAGGCTGCAAAATTCCAGTGTCCGCCTACTTTCCCGAACTGGATGTTACCTCCGTGTCCGTTAAGTGATGTCCTTGTCGGATCAACTTCAACATAGTCAGCGTCGGGTCTCTGGAAATAATGCGCAGATGAATACTGGAGGGCTTCTATTGCCTCCGTGCTGCCTGTAAGGTTGCTTACAGCAGCGGAGGTGGAGAGCATCCACTCGCGTTCTTTTCCGAAATAGCGGGTGAAGTCTATTCCGGCAGTGTTGGCGTTTGTAACCAGGCTGTTGATCCCGGTGCCGTCAAGGAAGCGGTGAGTGTTGGTATAGGCACCTCCTATGATGGTTCTGCCACCTCCGAAGTCTTTCATGACCCTGGTGACGAGATAGTTTGTCAGCGGCTCTACGGTCTGGTAACTTCTCTCGCCCAACGAGTCAATTTCTGCCTTCGCCTCCGCTGTCACAGCCTCGAGGATGCCGACGGACAGCCCGTCAGATGTTTTACCGGTTATTTTTGCAGCGCTGATGATAGGCGTATTGCGTGGTGACGACGCATATTCATTCTCGCCAGTCTCAGCATCGAGATGTGGGCTGCGGCCTATTCTTCTGGAATAAAACAGGTTATCATTGCCGATATCGCCGTCTCCGATCCCTACCTTAAAGCTTGTGATGCTTTTTCCTTCAATAAAGAATGGCCTCTTCTCTTCGAAGAAGGTCTCATAGGCTGTGAGGTTTACCTCAGAGGGGTCAGCCTCCACCTGGCCGAAGTCAGGGTTAACAGTGAGGTCGAGGGTCATGTTGTTCGTTATTCCGATCTTGGCATCAAGGCCGGCGTTTGCCTTAAAGTCGGAGCCGGCTGCAAACGGATTGCCCTCCTCTTCCTCATACCTTTCGTAGCTGCCCACCGCGAAGGGGGTAATGTCAGCCTGTTTGCGCGGCCTGATGCCCTGCAGGCCGCTTATCTCCCCGAAGTTATGAACCAATCCTGATGAAGTTCCGGTCGATGAACTGCCATGTTGTAAATTCCTGGTTCCGGTGCTGTTGCCTGAAAAGCTCCATCCCCCATATTCCTCCGTCTGATATCCTGAATCTCAGCTGGCTGAGGGGTATCTTCAGCTCGGCGGCCCATCCCCAGTCATACAGTTCGGCTTTGGTGAACCAGATGGGGTCCCAGGTGTCATCTTCATTCTGTGCATCATTTGACCAGATAAAGTCGTTCTTCACCCCTGCGGCATTGACAATAAAAGTAAATCCTGTCCGCAGATCATGATAACTGTCGAATGATATGCCTACAAAGTCGCCGTCAGCATTATCACGTCGTGAGATGCGTCTGCTGATGCTGTCAGGGGCGGTGTCCCATGCTTTTATGGCAACATAGATATTGTCTTCGTCAAAGAGAACCTTGAATTCTGTTTTTTGTGATGCTGGTCCTCCGTTTACCGGTTCAAACTGGATGAAGTCCCCTTCCCATGGCAGAATCTGCCAGCTCTCGTCATCAATCACCCCGTCAATCAGCGGGGGATCTGAGGTGAATGTTGCTCTGTATGTTTTTTTTCTCTCCGGGGGTCTGCGCACTTGCCAGAGTGCATAGAAATGCCACAAGGGCAATGAATGATATTCTCTTCATGGCGGTCAGGGTAAATGTCCAAAATGCAAATCCTGAATAAAGACCGGCAAAGGGGAGTGTATGCTGCTCAGGAGAAAGTATTTAGAATGATTCTAAATAAGATAACAGGCAGTAGCCGGGGGCATTGGGCGATGGAGCGACTGTGCGATGGAGCGACTATGCGAGGGGTTGAAGTTGTTCAGATGAATTCGTAGGTGTTGCCGGTGTGGGCGAGAAATCTGAACAGCCCTTCGCGGGGGATGATGAGCGAGGCAGTGTTGGTGTTGGGATGGAATGAGAGACGCTCGTGCTCCATCAGTGAGCTGTCAATGAAAAGATGGACATGGTGTGTATGGTCATTGATGAGTCCGAAGGGGGAGACTGACCCGGGGGTGACTCCGAGGTACTGCATGAGTCTCCTGTCGGAGGCAAACGAGAGCTTTCCCTGGCGTAGTTTCTGTTCCAGCTCCCTGATATTCAGCTGGGAGTTATAATAGAGTATCACGAGGTAGTGCCTGTCACCCTTGTGATTACGGAAGAAGATGTTCTTGCAGTGCCCTGATTTTATGGGAGCCCAGTATTTCATAGCCTCCTCAACGGTGGCTACGGGCGGGTGTTCATGATACTCAAATGGTATCTGAAGGTCATTAAGCAGAGCATAAAGTTCTGCCGGTCCTCTCATCGCTTTTGCCTTCTTTGGGGATGTAAGTGAACTGCATTTCGAGCAGAATTGCCAGGTCTTCACCGGCATCATGCAAATCGGTATCCTCAGCGTCATAATACCACTCCACTTTGACAGGTACTCCCGTATCAATAAGTTCTTTCAGCCTGTAGATGATATCATAAAGAAATTTGGCCGAAGAGGAATTGAAATATTCGAAGTCGAATTTAAACAGCAGCGGGTTCTTGTAGTTGTAGGGGCTATTTACCGAGACTTCGGTTACGAATTGATCAATCCACTCTAAAACAGGATAATATACACTACGAACATCCTCCGGGGCAGACCTGCCCGATATTTCGAATCTGTTTTCTTCCGGGCTGAGGTAGATCTCCGGCGAGCTTGAAGTGCCCTGGTGTATATAACTGTTCATGGTTCCCCTTTTATGCAAATTTGCAATATTTTTAATTATTAACAACAATTGTTGTCAGAAGGTCAGAGCAGTGAGCTGCTGTCATTCTCCGGACGATACCCGGTGTCATCGGCCAGCATACTGTTTTTTGAAGCGGCTACTGCCAGGGTGTCACACCGCTCATTTTCAGGATTGTTATTATGTCCTTTGATCCATATCAGAGTCACTTTATGGCGTCTGTAGACATCCAGAAAGCGGATCCAGAGGTCCGGGTTTTTTTTCTTTGCGAAGTGTTTTTTTTCCCACCCGAACAGCCATCCTTTGTTGACCGCATTTACAAGGTACTGTGAGTCGGTATGGAGCCTCACGGTTGTGCCGGGGTTTTTCAGGGCCTCAAGGCCGGTGATGGCGGCCAGCAGCTCCATCCTGTTATTGGTGGTCAGACGGAATCCTTCCGAGAGCTCCTTCCTGTGGCGACCGGAGATAAGGACCACCCCGTAGCCGCCAGGGCCGGGGTTGCCGCTGCATGCTCCGTCGGTATAGATGGTCACCTCATGAGCCATGTGGCAGGTTCAGTCCGGTGTTATTTAAGAAGAGTCTGACAGCTATCGCTATAAGGATAATCCCGAAGAACTTCTTCAGGATATGCAGCCAGGTAGGACCGAGCCACTTCTCAATGGTTGATGTCATACGCAGAACGACGTAGACGATGATCATGTTGAGAAGCAGGGCGATAAGAATATTGACAGTCTGGTATTCAGCTCTTAATGAAAGTATTGTGGTAATTGATCCTGCACCGGCAATGAGCGGGAATGCGATCGGGACGATTGTTCCTCCGCCGGGGGAGTCATGTTTGAAGAATTCTGCTCCGAGGACCATCTCCATTCCGAGAAGGAAAATGATAAAAGAGCCGGCGATGGCGAAAGAGTTGGCGTCGATGCCGAAGAGTCCCAGCAGTTTCTCTCCGAAGATCAGGAAGGCGAGGAAGATGCCGAGAGAGACCAGGGTTGCTTTGCCGGCATGGACGTTGCCTGTTTTGGCCTTGATATTCACTATAATAGGGATAGAGCCGGGTATGTCTATAATTGCAAACAGTACCATGAAGGTGGCTACTATTTCTATGAAGTCAAAGTTCATTTATGAAAATTTTTGCAAAGGTAGTAAAAGGAGGGGCATGGAGCAAGCTTTGCCCGCCGAAGCCTTGGCGAAGGCGGGGAGCAGGGGGCAGGGGGCGAGGAGAATTTGCGATTTGCGATTTGCGATTTGCGAATTGCGAATTGCCAGGAATAGGCAGTAGGCAATAGGTTTTGGGTCAGAAGACGGAAGACGGAAGACTGCAAGACCGCAGGACTGCAAGACCGTCCCGACGCTTCGGTCGGGATCTCCGCGGAGTTTACCCCGCACAGCGGGGCTCCGACAAGACAAAGAAAAAGGGCCACTGCAACAGCGACCCCTTTTCGTATTTCGAAACTCAGCTTTATTACTGCCTGATATCCATCTCCTTAAGGAGGTGGCCGGCGCCGGAGTAGATGTCAATGACCCATAGCACATAACGGATGTCAACATTGATGCATCTCTGAAGGTCAGGCTCGAATGCTATGTTGCCTGTCATCGCTTCCCAGTTGCCGTCAAAGGCCAGACCGATGAGTTCACCGTTGCCGTTGATGACCGGACTGCCGGAGTTACCTCCCGTGATGTCATTATCTGTGATGAAACATACAGGCATGTAACCCTCCGGTGCAGCATACCTGCCGAACTCTTTCTTATTGTACAGTTCGAACATACGCTCAGGAAGATCAAACTCATAGTCGCCCTCCTTGTACTTCTGGATGACACCGTCAAGGGTCGTGTACCAGTTGTAATGAACAGCGTCATAAGGATAGTAATCTAGCACTTTACCATAGGTGAGCCTCATGGTGAAGTTGGCATCAGGATACTGTGTCTTGTCAGGTGCATATTCCATTACACCTGCAAGGTATGTGCGCTGCCCCTTTGAGAGGTCGGCACTGAAGCCGGCAAGATCCTTCTGAAGTGTGGTGCCGACTGCTGCAATTGATTTTGCCATAATAAATGCAGGGTCTTTTGAAAGGACCTTGATGTCAGGTTTTGCAAGGAAAGCCTTGAGCTTATCGGGAGTGGTAAAGATTGACTTCGCGAACATGTCATCAACGAATGCGTCAACATTACCCTTGAACTTCTTATCGATGGTTGGCATAGAAGTCGGGCAGGTATTTCGGGTCGATGTCAGCCTTGTAGAGTCTGATCATAGCCTTCGTCATCTTTATGTCGGTCGGATAGTTATAGTCACCGTAGAAGTTATCAAGGTTCTTCAGAATCCTGCCGGTCATATCGGTTACCTTGTCAGCTTCGCCTTTCGTGAGAGCATCTTCCAGTGCTGTCATCTGTGATGCAAATGCAATCATCTCGCAAGAGCCCCTGAATGTCTCGTTCAGGTATTGCTGAACATTGTATTTCTCTGCCCTGTTCTTAACGGCGTTTTCAATCAGTGAGAGGGCGTTGCCGTACTTCTCCATACGTGCGGCGTCAGCATTGACCCATTTCATGAACTCAGCCTCGAAGGCTGCCTTTTTTGAGGCCGTGCGCAGTCTCTCGAGACCTTCGTTCTGACCTATCGAGAACTTCCAGTAGTTTGATGAACCTGCGTACTTTGACGAGTACTGGATGTTGACTTTCGGGTCGGCCATCATATCTTCCATCCAAATCTCCTGGCGTTCGCCGCGGATCTTGATTCTGTTGGCGTTGGTGATCTTCATTGTCTCGTCAACCTCGAATGAGGTCATATACCTTGTGGTACCGCCAGGGTAGCCCATCACCATGGCGAAGTCATTTTTCTGAAGAGGCCTGATTGAAATCGGAAGGTAATGCTTCGGTTTCAGCGGGACATTATCTGCCGAGTACTGTGCAGGTTTGCCATCGGGGCCCATATAAACCCTGAATACGCTGAAGTCGCCGGTATGGCGGGGCCACATCCAGTTGTCGGTGTCATGGCCGTACTTGCCTATTGAGTTGGGGGGGTGCCGACGAGTCTCACATCACTGTAGATCTCGTACACCAGCAGGAAGTACTGGTTGCCTCCGTAGAAGGGCATTACCTGAGCACGGTAATGGTTGCCCTTGGTGGCTTCTGCCGTGATGACAGCGTTCTCGGCCATCAGCGCCTCGCGGCGTTCGGCTTCTGTCATTGCGGGTGTTACTTTTCCGAGCATGCGTGCTGTCACATCTTCAATTCTGACAAGGAAGCTGACGCTAAGTCCCGGGTTGGGAAGCTCCTCTGCGCGTGTCATCGCCCAGAAGCCGTTGTTGAGGTAGTCGTGCTCAACGGTGCTGTGATTCTGTATCTGACCGTAGCCGCAGTGGTGGTTTGTCAGCAGCAGGCCTTCAGCCGATACTATCTCAGCGGTACATCCGCCGCCGAAAATGACGATGGCATCTTTCAGGCTTGCCTGGTTGAGGCTGTAGATATCCTCAGCAGTGAGCTTGAGTCCCATCTCAGTCATGGTACCGATATTCAGCTTCTCGAGTAAAGGAAGGATCCACATTCCCTCATCAGCCTTTGCCCCTGAACCGGCGAAGGTGATAAGGATGATAATGATTGCAAATAGTTTTCTCATGAGTTATGATATTGGTTGTTTTTAGCAAAGGGCCAAAGATATTAAATTACTCTTTGCCGAAAGATGACTTTAACATTTTATAAGAAACGGAGTTCGGTCTGTGTCTCCCTGAGGTTAAATGAGAGGCGGTGGTAAGGGGTGATGCCGTGGTCTGTTATTGCTCTGCGGTGTTCGGGGGTGGGATAGCCCTTGTTATGGCGCCAGCCATACTGCGGGAAGAGGAGGTCAAGCTCTTCCATGAAACGGTCGCGTTCGGTCTTGGCGAGGATGGAGGCGGCGGCGATGGAGAGGTATGTGGCGTCGCCGCGTACTATGGTGTGGTGGGGTATTTTCTCATACTGATAGAACCTGTTGCCGTCGATCAGGAGGAGCTGTGGTTTCGGGTTCAGTCTGCTGATGGCCCTGTGCATGGCTGTTATTGAGGCTCTGAGTATATTCATTGCGTCTATCTCGCCGTTGGTGCATGAGGCTATCTCCCAGGCTATTGCGTCGGAGATGATCTCCCGGCGGAGTCTCTCGCGCTGCCGGGGGGTGAGTTTCTTGGAGTCGTTGAGGTTGTCGTTGCGGTAGTCTTTCGGGAGGATTACGGCGGCGGCGAACACGGGTCCGGCGAGGCATCCTCGTCCTGCCTCGTCGCAGCCAGCCTCGGTCATGGTGGGGTGGTGGTATGGAGAGAGTGTCATGAACGTGTTTGTGTTGCCTTGACGATGGAGTCCCACATTTTCTTTGCGGTGTTGTCCCATGTGTATCGTTGTGAGTTGATGATTCCCTGCTCGGTGAGGTGGCGGCGCAGCGCCTCGTCTCCGACGAGGCGGGCCATAGCGTCGGCTATGGCCCCTGCGCCGGCGGGGCCGGCGCAGAGCGCTGCGCCGCCACTAACCTCCGGCAACGACGAGGTGTCAGACAGGATACACGGCGTGCCACACCGCTGCGCCTCCACCACCGGTATCCCAAAACCCTCGTACCACGGAACGAACACAAGTGCCTCCGCACCTCCGTATAACCTCCGCAGCTCACTGCGACTGACAGAACCGGTAAACAGAATATCCCGATGATAAGGCGATTCTTTTACTGCACGGTCGATAGACCCCGTAAGGTAAAGCCTCCTCCCTGCAAGCAACAGCACATGATCACCCTTGCCCTCTCTCCTGAAGATTTCCCAGGCCTTTATCACAGTCTCTACATTCTTACGCGGCGAGAAATTGCTTACGAAAAGAAAGTAAGGCCTGCCGCCGCTCCGTTCCCGCCTCGTCTCTTCAGCCTCGCCCGGCAGCGGCGGCGAGAATATCTCAGCCACACCATTCGGCACGACGTCAATCTTGTTACGTTCAATGGCATATGTCTCGGATATGTCTCGGGCAGAGAACTCTGATACAGTAGCTACCCTTGCCGCCCCGGCAGCAAAGAGCGGAAAAAAATGACGGTAGTACATCCGCTCCGACCAAGGTATGTCGCCGGGACGATGCTCATGATTCAGGTCATGGATCACCGAAATGCACGGAACAGAAGTGCGCAGCGGAATCAGACCGTCAGGGGCAATAAAAAGGTCAGCCTTTATCTTCTTAAGCACCCCCGGCAGCAGAATCTCATGCCAGACATACCAGAGTGACGGATGAATGTTGCGAAGAGGGATCGTTACATAATCAATATTGTTACCGGTGACCGGCAGACTCTCATATCTCCTGTCACTGACAAGAACAAACCTGTGCTCCGGATGATCAGCAGTGATCCCCCTGATAACCTCGTAGGTGAACCATCCTATCCCGTCGCCGGGAATCCTCTTCAGCGTTCGCGCATTGACCGCAATAACCATCTTGGTACCATTACCCGGATACAAATGTGCAAATAACTTACATGAATTCTATGCCCTTTAACCTCGAAACAGCCTCAGCTGATACATATTTAATGTTTTAGTCTTACAGTATTGAAAGTAAAAGAATTTATTATGATATTTGTGGAAGTGCATCCTTAGGTCTGATCAACTGCAATACTGTAATAATGAAAATCCGGGGGCGGAGTCTTTCAGAGGAAGCGAAGTATCGGTCGCTGTTTGAAAACGTCAGGGAGGGTATATACCAGAGCACCCCTGACGGTAAGATCATAACAGCCAATCCTGCCCTGGTCCGGATGCTGGGCTACGAGAGCGAAGAGGAGCTCATGAGCCTCCATATTGCACGCGACCTGTATGTCAATCCCGACGATCGCGACAGGCTTCTCAATGAGCTGGTGGAGAGCGATGCCGACGGAGATATTGAGCTCAGGCTGAGACGCAAGGACGGTACTGAGATCTTTGTCCTGGAGCACTCTCATCCTGTGCGTGATGACCAGGGAGAGGTGCTCTATTTCGAGGGAGCGCTGACAGATATTACCCGGAGAAAGGCAGCCGAGACAGCCCTCCGGGAGAGCGAGGCAAAATACCAGACCCTCCTCGAGATGATGCAGGACGGTATCTCGCTGTTCGACGATAAGGGAAAGCTTCTCTGGTTCAACCAGAGGAAGAGGATAATGCTCGGTTACGAAAGCGACGGGGAGCTTTACGAAAAAAATGCATTTGATCTTATAAGTCCTGAAGATCAGAACGTGGCCCGTGAAAGCTGGGCAGTGCTGATTGCAAAAGGTTTTGTCACCAATGTTGAGATGCGTGTCCTCAGGAAGGACGGATCATTCTTCTGGGCTGAGTTTAATACTACAGCCATAAAGAATGATGAAGGACAGCCTGAGTTTTTCATGGACACCATGCGTGACGTCACCGGGAGAAAGAGAGATGCTGACCTGCTACGCGAGAGCGCCGAAAGCTACAGGGCGCTGTTCAACAGTATTACCAGCGCCATGTATATCCTCAACAGGCAGGGTAAGTTTGTGAATGTCAATGACGGAGCAGTACTGATGTATGGCTATGACCGCGATTACTTCATTGGCAAGACCCCTGAGTTCCTGGGTGCACCGGGAAGAAACGACCTGAAGGAGGTCATGAGAATGATCGCGGGGGCTTTCTCGGGTACACCGCAGCGATTTGAATTCTGGGGACTGAGGAAGAACGGAGAGCAGTTCCCGAAGGAAGTGAGCCTGTTCAAGACCACATACTTCGGAGAGGAAGCTATCATTGCCATCGGCGTCGACATCACCGAAAGAAAAAGAGTGGCAGAGGAGCTGCGGATACACAGTGAACACCTGCAGAGAATAATCGACCTCGTACCCAGCTATATCTTTGCCAAAGACATTGACGGACGCTTTATCCTTACCAACAAGGCACTGGCCAGTGTCTTCGGGATGGAGCCCTCTGAGACACAGGGGAAAACCGATGCAGATTACGGTGCCACCCCCGAACAGGTGGAGTGGTACCGCGAGGCTGACATGAAAGTCATCGAGAACGGCAAGCCTGTAATGATACCTGAGGAGCAGGTATTGCGACAGGACGGCTCCCTGGGATGGTTCCAGACCGTGAAGATACCGTATATCCATCCCGGGTACGAAAAACCTGCTATACTGGGTGTCGCCACCGATATCACTCTGAGAAAGGAAACTGAGGATGAGCTCCGGAAGAGTGAGGAGAGGTTCAGGAAACTCTTTGAATCACATTCGGCCATAAAGCTGATAATTAACCCTGCAGACGGATCAGTAGTCGATGCCAACCTCGCAGCTGCCGAGTTCTATGGCTGGCCTGCCGGGACCCTCAGGAAGATGAAGATATATGAGATAAGTACCTTGTCTCAGAGCGGGGTTGATGAACTGATGAAGAATGTGGTCGATCAGCGCAGCATAAGGTTCGAGTCAAACCACAGGCTCGCTGACGGAAGCATACGCGAGGTGGAGGTCTTCTCAAGCAGGGTGGAGATTGACGGCAGGGATCTGTTGCATTCCATTATCCATGACATCACAGACAAGAAGAAGATACTGCTTGATCTCATTGCAGCAAAAGAAAAGGCGGAGGAGAGCGACAGGCTTAAGACAGCATTCCTTCATAATATCTCGCACGAGATCAGAACCCCCCTGAATGCTATAGTTGGCTTTACCGGCCTTCTCGATGCCCAGGGCCTGTCAGACGATACCCGAAGGCATTATATTGACATGGTCAGCCAGAGCAGCAGCCAGCTGCTGTCTATAATTTCAGACATCGTGGAGATCTCCAATATCGAGACAGGGCAGGCCAGGATCTCTGTGACAGAAACAAATGTCAACAGGATACTCATAAGTGCCTATGATCTCTTCTCCATGCAGGCCGGACAGAAAAAGCTAAGGCTCTCCTACAGCAAGAACCTCTCTGACCACAGAGCGGTAATAATGACTGACGGAACAAAACTCCTCCAGGTACTTTCAAACCTCATCAGCAATGCCATAAAATTTACTGCTGCAGGCTCCGTCTCATTCGGATACACACTCAAAGGAAGTGACATGGAGTTCTTCGTGTCCGACACAGGGATCGGCATTCCCGATGACCATAAGACAAAGGTTTTCGAACGATTCTACCAGATTGAAGACCCTAAATGCACAAAGACGACAGGGACAGGACTGGGCCTCACCATCGCAAGGGCATTTGTTGAACTGCTCGGCGGAACCATCAGGCTTGACTCCGCCCCGGGACAGGGCAGCACATTTTACTTTACCGTCCCCTACACAGAGTCTTCAGCCAGTACCGCATAGTTTGACGATAAGGGATAGGCCGCGGGCAAGAGCAATGAAGCCTGAAAGAGCTGCATTTTGCATGTTGGCCAGCGTTTTCTTGCAGTCAGTAATTTGCACGGACTTTTTATAATTTTGAACTGTGAAGAGGAAATTCCTGGTAAATATTATTTTTCTGATCTCTGTAAGCGTACTGGTAAAGGCCTTCTGGGTTCTGGCTGTTGACCGTACCGTGCAGAATGTGGCAGGTGAAGAGGCTTATGGATTCTATTTTTCGCTATTCAGCTTCTCTGTTCTCTTTACTCTGCTGCTTGACATGGGGCTGTCAGGGTTTAACAACAGGGCTGTTTCAGCCGATCCCGGGAGGGTAAAACTCTATTTTGGCAACGTCCTCCTGCTTAGGCTGGTCCTCACGGCAGCATACTTTGCAGTCACACTGGCTGTGGCATGGGCTATGGGCTATTCGCCTGACCAGATAGCGATGCTCCTTGTGCTGATGTTTAACCAGGTTATGGCATCGCTTACCCTCTGGCTGAGGTCGAACATAAGCGGCATGCAGTACCTGCTGCTCGACAGTATGCTGTCGGTTGCTGACAGGCTGGTTATGATAATCATCTGCTCCCTGCTGCTCTGGGGCGGTATGACTTCCGGACCGTTCAGAATAGAATGGTTCGTGTGGTCTCAGACGGTGGCATATTTCACAGTGATGGCTCTCTCGTTCATGATCGTGATACGCAGGGGAGGGGTCTCGGGGGTGAAGCCTGACGTCAGGGTGCTGAAGAGTATAATTAAATCAGGATTACCGTATGCTGTTGTTGCCTTTGCCATGACACTTTACTGGCGCACTGACACAGTCCTTATCGAACGACTGTTGCCTGACGGTGCCAGGGAGGCCGGTAACTATGCACAGGCTTTCAGGCTCTTTGATGCTTTTGCGATGATACCTATAATGTTCGGTGGACTCTTGTTGCCGATACTATCCCGGGAGCTGGCCGCAGGGAATGATATCAGGTCTCTTGCTGCCACTGCGGCGAGATCACTGCTGCCTCCGCTGGGCATCGCTGCCGTGACACTGGCCACCTTCCCGCATGAGATACTTGACCTGCTCTACATCTCCCCGGCGCCCTCTGCCGTCAGCGCTTTCACCCTGCTCATGCTCACACTCGTGCCTGTGGGGGTGACGTTCATCTTCAGCACTATGCTCACAGCGGCCGGACTGATGAAGAGGCTGGGGTTCATCACTCTCGCAGCCATGGTTGTGAATGTAGTCATGAACATTCTCCTGATACCGGAGTATCATGGTGCCGGGGCAGCACTGTCGGCCCTGGTGACGCAGTTGCTGGTGGCAGCGGCATGTGTCATTACGGTGCGAAAAAGTATGTTCAGCATGGTTGTTCCCGTGAAAGCACTGCTCTTCCTGGCGATGCTGGTCGTTACATTCGCTGCCGGGCAATTAATGAGGCATCTGGGTGTGCCGTGGGGGCTCTCAGCGGCACTGCAGCTTATTGCCGGATTCATCTGCGCGCTCCTTTTCAGGATGATTGAGCCTCTCCAAAGCCTTAAACTCATCCTCGCAAAGAGGTGATTATGTTTAAAAAGTATTATTTTTGGCACTGATTATACTGAAGTCTGAAATGAAAGGAATTGTTACAGGTGTTATTCTGGCAGTGACTTGTTCGCTCTCCTTTTCACAGAAGGCTTATGAGCTGTCTCACCAGGTCCTGGTGCCGGCAGCAGGACTGATAACGGCAGGAGGCATATCATATCAGCAGACAGTTGGTGAGACTGCAGTCGAAGTCACAGTTCCGGCAATTTATGTTCTGACACAGGGTTTCCAGCAGCCGCGCTTTATCCCGAAGATTGTCCTTCCTCCAAGAGAAGGTAATGGGGTGGATTTCTTTCCTAATCCGGTTAACCGAAAGGGCCAATCACATTTTTAATATCAGGCTTTATGGCGTACTCGGGAGACATTATGATATAATCATTGTTAACCTGCCTGGGTCGGTTCTCTACCGCACAAGCCTCGAGCTTTCAGCTGATCATGACTATATTCACCAGGTGAACATCCAGAATTACGCTAACGGTATCTACATAGTCAGGGTCACCAGCTCCGATGAAGTTATTGACAGATCGTTTAAAATTGAGAAACTGTAAAGTAAAAGAGATGAAAAGAATTATTTCTTGTGGATTGGCAGCAGTGGTGCTATTCTTTGCAGCAGAGAAGACAGGCTGGTGTCAGGGGACTGTTCCTGGCGGGATAAATTATCAGGCTGTTGCCCGTGATAATGTAGGAAAGGAACTGGTCAATACCGATATAGAGGTCAGGTTCACCATCAAAAGTGGTTCTCCCACAGGCACAATAGTGTACCAGGAAGTATTTACAGATGTAACTACCACAAAGTATGGGGTTTTTTCTCTCACAATCGGTAAGGGCGATCCCGTTACAGGAACTTTCAATGGAATAGACTGGTCATCCTTTAACCACTATTTGCAGGTAGAGGTGAAGTTCGAGAACCTGTTCATGGACATGGGTACAATGCAGTTTATGGCCGTCCCTTACGCGCTCTATGCATGGAAATCGCTTGAACCTGGACCCCAGGGACCTCCCGGACCCCAGGGTATTCCGGGTGACCCTGCATCAGATGATCAGAAACTGTCTTATAATCGAGGTACAAAAGTACTTTCATTGGATAACGGAGGCAGCGTGCGTCTTGATTCAATTGTTGCCTTCAGAGCGAGGAACCTTATTTCTGATATTGCAGCACAAATATCATACAGTTACTATGACTTATGACACGCCTGACCTGAGTATAGGGGGAGGATTTGACGCCGGCACAGGGGTCTTCACTGTTCCTGAAGATGGAATTTATACTTTCAATGTTACATATTATGCTGATGGGTCAGGTGGTTCAAGAGAAGTATCTATATATGTCAATTCTGCTCCATACGAGAAAATTGCAATTGATATCGGTTCCGCCACAACTATTACAGTGAGATCTGTCACCATCAAACTTAGTAAGGGGAATACAGTAACTCTCGTTGTATATACAGGAACGGCTACTCAGACCGGCACAGGATCATTTGCCGGATACAAGGTGAATTGATTCGCATATCGTAAATGATCCCGGAGGGATCACAGCTTTGTAACACAAACGGCCAATAATCGAATCTTCGACCCCTCCGGGGTCGTACAATTCTTAAATGACCTCAGGTCTACAAACAGGCGATCGCTACGCGATCAATTCACAAATCGCAAATCACACATCGCAATTCGCAAATCGCAAATCGCAAATCGCCCATCGCCCATCGCCCATTCTCCTCGCCCTGTCACCGGACCCTATTAAGATTCTGAAAATCGATGTCCTGTACCTACGGCACAGGGAGGGTAATTGTTTGCTGCCAGTTTACCAACCTCATGTGCCTCTGGCACACGGTAACTCCCCGCAGGAGTACAGGGCCATGCGCCGGCGGCGCATAACTCTTCCCGTCAGGGAAGAAGGGTTGGTAACAACGTCACACTCCCCAAATATACAAGTCCCGCAGGGACGACACATCCTGATCCCGGAGGGATCACAGCTCTGTAACACGAACGGCCAATAATAGAATCTTCGACCCCTCCGGGGTCGCACAATTCTTAAATGACATCAGATCTACAAACAGGTGATCGCTACGCGATCGATTCCTGCTAATTCGCCACATCCGCAAATCTGCGATCGCACTTCGCATCGACTCTGTGTCTCCATTGCTCATCCTGCATTCGCAAATCGCAAATCGCAAATCGCACATTCTCCCAGCATCTTCACCCCGTTTTATTATCTTTGCCCGAAATTACAGACCAATGATAACCAATGACCAGATAAAAGACCTCACGGGACGCAGGGACGCGTTAAGGAGGTATCTTTGACGTTGACGGCAAACTGAAACTCATACAGGAGAAGGAGGAGATCACAAAAGACCCCGGCTTCTGGAACGATCCCAAAAAAGCCGAGGAGCTGATGAAGGAGATATCCTCCGTCAAAAGCTGGACCAACGCATTCGCATCCGTCGACACCGCCGTGGAGGACCTTCTCGTCCTGAACGATTTCTACAGGGAGGGAGAGGTGACCGACACCGAGCTGGGCCAGCATTACGACAAGACACTGGCCGCCGTCGAGAAGCTCGAGCTGCGTAACATGCTCCGGAAAGAGGAGGATCAGCTCGGCGCCGTCCTGAAGATCAACGCCGGCGCCGGCGGCACCGAGAGCAACGACTGGGCACAGATGCTCATGCGCATGTACCTCATGTGGGGTGAGAAAAGCGGATACAAAATCATTGAAGCATATTACCAGCCCGGCGATGAGGCCGGCATCAAAACAGTCACGCTCGAGTTCGAGGGAGAGAATGCCTACGGTTACCTCAAGAGCGAGAACGGTGTGCACCGCCTGGTGCGCATCTCACCCTTCAACGCACAGGGCAAGAGACAGACGACATTCGCATCGGTATACGTCGCCCCTCTGGTAGATGATAACATTGAAGTGGCTATCAACCCGGCTGACATAACGTGGGAGACATTCCGCTCTTCCGGCGCCGGGGGACAGAACGTAAACAAGGTAGAGACGGCTGTGAGACTCCGCCACGCCCCCACGGGACTGGTCATTGAAAACCAGGAGACACGCTCACAGGGACAGAACAAGGAGAACGCCCTGCGCCTGCTGAGATCACATCTCTATGAGATGGAACTGCGAAAGAGACAGGAGGAGATAGCAAAGATAGAGGGGGCAAAGAAAAAGATAGAGTGGGGCTCCCAGATACGCTCCTATACCCTCCATCCCTACAAGCTGGTAAAGGACCTGCGCACGGGATACGAGACAGGCAACGCCCAGGCCGTCCTCGACGGCAATCTTGATGAGTTCATCAAGTCGTTTCTCATGGAGTTTGGCGGAAGCCAGTAGGGCTTCATGACAAAACGCATGGTTTAAGCTTCGAATAATCTGTTATTTTGCACATTCATGAACATTTCACTTAATGAGCAAGAGAGAGAAGTTGTTTGAAAAGTTTCCCCCTGTATCCACGGAGAAGTGGATGGAGAAGATCACCGCTGATCTCAAGGGTGCCGATTTCTCAAAAAAACTGGTCTGGAAAACACGTGAAGGTCTCGAGTTCATGCCATTCTACAGGCAGGAGGATCTTGAGAAGATCAGGCATGCAGGATCTCTCCCCGGGGACTATCCATGGGTGAGGGGAGCAAGAGTATCCGACAACACCTGGCTGGTGAGACAGGATATCACTGTTAAAGACTACAGCGAAGCCAACAGGAAGGCTCTCGACATACTGATGAAGGGGGTCACATCACTGGGCTTTGTCATTGATGACCCGGCAACGATAACTGCCGACAACCTGACCCTTCTGCTCAGGGATATCCACTGTGAAAGCGTTGAGATCAACTTCAGCACAACAGGCAAGGCAAGGGAACTGCTTGCATTACTTAAGTCTGTAATGTGGGCCAGGAAAACAGATACCAGCAAGGTGAAGGGAAGCATCGCCGCCGACCCTCTCGGAAGGCTTGTTGCAAACGGCAGGCTGTGCGTCACCGTTGATGAAGGGCTTGAGTACCTCTCTGACCTTGTGAGAGAGTCAGCCACCCTGCCAGGCATCAGGTGCGTTAATCCCTCAGGCATGCTGTTCAGCAATGCGGGAGCGGGGCCAGTCACGGAGCTGGCATATACACTGTCGCTGGGAAACGAATACATGGCCTCACTGACTGCCAGGGGCATACAGCCTGACATGGCAGCCTCGCAGATACGGTTCACCTTTGGCATCGGCCCTGACTTCTTCCCTGAGATAGCGAAGCTGCGCGCCGCCAGAATGCTCTGGGCACTGGTGGTGAAGGGATACGGACCAAGATCGGAGGCAAACACTCTGATGCACATCCATTCTGTCACCGGCAGGTGGAACAAGACCCTCTATGACCCTTATGTCAATATGCTCCGCACGCAGACAGAGGCTATGTCTGCCGTTTTCGGAGGGGCTGACTCGGTAACCGTTGAACCGTTCGACATCATCTTCAGGGATCCTGATGACTTTTCTGAGCGCATAGCCCGCAACCAGCAGCTTCTTCTGATGGAGGAGTCACACCTGGGGATGGTCGCAGATCCCGGCGCAGGATCATATTACCTCGAGAAGCTTACCGCAGAGATAGCCCATGAGGCGTGGAAGCTCTTCATCGAGACGGAAAACGGGGGAGGCTTCCTTGAATCCGTACGAAGAGGCGTTATCCAGAAAAAGATTAATTCAATATCAGTTTCGAGGAAGAGCGACCTGGAGAAAAGGCGCGAGACACTCCTCGGCACAAACCAGTATCCCAACTTCAGGGAACAGAAGCCTGCGAAGGCTGACAGTGACAGGCTCTTCCGGCAGGGAGGGTCATCTGAAGGGCTCGAGGTGGAGAGGATCATCCCTTCGAGAGGGGCGGAGGAGTTTGAAAAGCTCAGGATGGCAACAGAGAGCTCAGGGCGCAGGCCGCTTGCCTTCATGCTTACGATCGGTAACCTGGCGATGCGCAGGGCAAGAGCACAGTTCTCTTCAAATTTCTTTGCATGTGCAGGGTACGAGGTGAGAGACAACAACGGCTTCGGTACTGCCGCTGAGGGGGTGAAGGCTGCCCTGGAGGCAAAAGCTGATATCATTGTCATCTGCAGCTCGGATGATGATTATGCGATAGTGGCACATGACATCTTCACTCTCGCTGCAGGAAGGGCAATAGTCGTTGTTGCCGGTAATCCGCCCTGCATGGATACGCTTAAGGCTGAGGGGCTGGAGCATTTCATCAGCGTGAAGTCAAACGTCCTTGAGACCCTGAGGATGTTCAACAAATTACTGGGAATAAACTGACCGGAGATGAGCAAGAGACCAAGATATTCAATGCATGACCTTGAAAAGGTTTCCTCACCCTCCAGGAACATCCAGAAGTGGGAGAAAGATAATGGCATTATCCCTGTCTGGGAGACGGGCGAGCGCATCAGGGTGAAGAGTGTTTATACGAGCGAGGACATGAGGGAGATGGAACACCTCGGCTATGCTGCCGGGTTGCCTCCTTTTCTCCGCGGTCCATATTCAGGCATGTATGCCATGATGCCATGGACTGTCAGGCAGTATGCCGGATTCTCGACGGCTGAGGAGTCGAATGCATTCTACCGGCGTAATCTTGCCTCGGGCCAGAAAGGTCTTTCGGTGGCATTCGATCTCGCCACGCACCGCGGATATGACTCTGATCATGAGCGTGTTGTTGGTGATGTAGGGAAGGCCGGCGTTGCCGTTGACTCTGTCCTCGACATGAAGATACTGTTTGATCAGATACCTCTTGACAGGATGTCTGTCTCGATGACGATGAACGGTGCCGTACTGCCTGTAATGGCATTCTACATCGTTGCCGGTCTTGAGCAGGGGGCAAAGCTCGAGGAGATGCAGGGGACCATTCAGAATGACATCCTGAAGGAGTTTATGGTGCGCAACACATACATCTATCCTCCGGCATTCTCGATGCGCATAATAGCCGACATCTTCAGGTACACCTCTGAGAAGATGCCGAAATTCAATTCGATATCCATCTCGGGTTACCACATGCAGGAGGCCGGCGCGACGGCTGACATTGAGCTTGCCTATACCCTTGCAGACGGCCTTGAGTACCTGCGCACGGGTGTCAATACAGGGCTCAGTGTCGATGACTTTGCCCCGCGCCTCTCATTCTTCTGGGCCTCAGGGATGAACTTCTTCATGGAGATAGCCAAGATGAGGGCGGCGCGAATGTTATGGGCAAAGATCGTCAGCGACTTCAATCCAAAAAACCCGAAGTCACTGGCACTGCGCACCCACACACAGACATCGGGATGGAGCCTCACCGAGCAGGACCCGTTCAATAACGTGGGCCGTACGTGCATCGAGGCGATGGCTGCTGCGCTGGGACACACACAGAGCCTTCATACAAACGCCCTTGACGAAGCCATAGCCCTTCCTACCGATTTCTCGGCGAGGATAGCACGCAACACACAGATATATCTCCAGGAGGAGACTAACATATGCAGGGCTGTTGACCCGTGGGCAGGATCATATTATGTCGAGAAGCTCACTGACGAGATAGCACACCGCGCCTGGGAGCTGATACAGGAGGTGGAGAGCCTTGGCGGCATGGCCAAAGCGATAGAGTCAGGGGTGCCCAAGATGAGGATCGAGGAAGCGGCAGCAAGGGCACAGGCCAGGATTGACTCAGGGGCACAGACGATTGTGGGGACCAATAAATACCGTCTTGAGGTGGAGGAGCCACTTGAGATACTGGAGGTTGACAACACTGCCGTACGCGAGTCACAGTTAAAGAGACTGGCACAGCTAAGGGCTTCACGTAATGAGGATGAGTGCCGTAAGGCGCTCGATGCCATCACCAGGGCGGCGGAGACGGGAGAGGGTAACCTCCTTGAACTGGCTGTTGATGCTGCCTCGAAGAGAGCAACGCTGGGTGAGATATCATATGCATGCGAAAAAATAGCAGGGAGGTATAAAGCCGTGATAAGAACCATTTCAGGAGTATATTCATCAGAGTACAAGTCTGACTCAGATTTTGAGGAGGCCAGGGCGCTGGCTGCGGAGTTTGCATCCAGGGCAGGACGACAGCCCCGTATCATGATTGCCAAGATGGGGCAGGACGGTCATGACAGAGGTGCTAAAGTAGTCTCAACAGGATATGCCGACATTGGCTTCGATGTAGATATCGGACCGCTGTTCCAGACTCCGGCAGAGGCAGCCAGACAGGCCGTGGAGAATGATGTCCACCTGCTCGGGGTCTCCAGCCTCGCCGCCGGACATAAGACGCTCATCCCGCAGGTGATCGCCGAGCTGAAGAAACTGGGACGTGATGACATACTTGTCATCGCCGGGGGAGTGATCCCTGCGCAGGACTACCAGTTCCTCTATGACTCAGGGGTGGCGGCTATATTCGGACCCGGAACATCTGTATCAAAAGCAGCAAAACAGATACTTACAATATTGCTTCAGACAGTCTGAAAGCGAAAGAGACTGATCATGAGAACGGCTGCAGGAGATTTTTGACAGCCGTTTTTCAATTTTGATTATCTTGCATTGTTAATGGCTGGACTCTATGGAAAAAATTACACTCTTATTTATTGTTCTTGTGTTACTTACAGGATGTAAAAGTTCAAAGAAGGGCTTGTCGCAGGAGGATCAGATGACCGCAAATGCACCGGCTGCAGGGGAGGTCATACAACAAACGCCCTCATTGCCTGGTGAAGCATCGGACCATGTATGGGACTTCCGTGATGCCACCACATGGATCCTTGGAGACATGACAATTGGGCAGATAAGGGACCGTGAACCGCATATGACATGGTATGAAAAAGAGTATAACAGCTCCGACTATGTACCTGATGCAGATATAATTGAAGAACTGAAGGCAATCGCAACAGATGACCTTTCAATAACGATTGTACTTGGAACGTGGTGCCCTGACAGCCGCAGGGAGGTGCCCAGATTTATGAAACTTGTGACCGCATGGGGGTTCCCCGAAGAAAAGATCAGGTTCATAGGGGTTGATATCGATAAGGTGGCACCACTTGGTGATTATCCTGCACTGGGAATTGAAAGGGTGCCCACTTTCATATTTTATGAAAATAAAATAGAGACGGGACGCATCATTGAAGTTCCCGTCACGTCTTTAGAACAGGATACCAGAGATATCCTAAAGAGAAAAGAATGAATACTTAATACTTGAACCAATGGAAGAAGAAAAAGACAAACAGGGAACAGGTCTGGGTGTGGGAGCCCTCGTGACGGCTATAATAGCTTTCCTTATGGCAGTAGTGCCATGTGTGGGTGTTATAGCCTTACTGCCGGCAGTGATTGCTCTGGTATTGGCAATTGTCGGCCTCTCACGTACCAGGAGCAACCAGGGAGTCCTTATCGGCGGACTGGCGGTGGCGATAATCGCCCTCATGATCTCTGTATCACAGATAGTTGTTATTGGCAAAGTGGCCAACCATTCAGACAACTGGGCAGGTGAGATTGAAAAGGTGATCAAGGATGTCACATCAGACATCGAGAAGGAGTTCGGAGACAATGAAGTAACAATACGTGTCGACAGCGGTGAGGAGACTGTTGAGATAAAGGCGACGACACGCAAGAACGAGCTTGAGAACAAGCTTGATGAGCTTGAAGGGACAGTAGATACTGTCAAGCCGCCGGAGCCTGAGAAGTAAAGCAGCCTGCCAGGTGAAACGGTCTGCCGACCAGAGGGCATACTTTACTGTCAATGCCATACTCGCCGGAGTGATCCTGATAATTATGGGTTACTCCGGCTTTTATTCGCCTGATGAGAACAGGTATCCCGTGCCGTGCATTCATGAGAAAATTACTGGGGAGCCATGCCCCTCTTGCGGCCTGTCACATGCCTTCTCACTCATAGTCAGAGGCAGGATAGATGAGGCCATGCAATGGAACAGCGCCTCACTAAGGGTCTTTCTCTTTTTTTCAGTTCAGCTGATCATGCGGGTCGCACTTGGGGTGAGAAGCCTGCTGACCGCCAACGGGCTGAAGAAGACAGTGATGGCAGACAGCATCATCTCGGCAGTAATGGCTCTGATTGCCTTCTACCCCTTCGTCAGGTCATTGTGGCTCATGCTCTTCTGAGTTTCAGTCTCTGAAGAGCGAGTTAATGGCATCATAGACAAGATGACTCTCAAATCCCTTTCCCAGTGCATGCCTGAGAAGCTTTCCCTTCAGGTCAAACCTGTTCTTTGCCTTTATCTTTTTCTGTTGTGTCACGATTATTTTCCTGAGGAGATCAAGGTATTCTTCCATGTCAATGGCTTCCAGCCCTGCTGATATGTCAGTCTCTGATATCTTCTTGGCTTTCAGCATCATGGTTATCTTAACCCTGCCCCACTGGTTGTACCTGAAGTGATCACGGGCAAAGGCACTGCAATATCGTGCCTCATCGATGAATCGCTCTTCTTTGAGCTTGTCTATGATCTCAGTTTTCATCGCTTCTTCCGTCGCCCCCCAACGGCCAAGCAATGAGTTTATCTCGCTGACGCAATACTCCCTTCCTGAGCATAGCTGCTGAGCCCTCTGCAAAAGCTCCTTCTTCTCTTTCGCCTCATCCATTTTTTACTGCTTTGATGAATCGCTGTTTTCCTCTGAAATCTGCCATGACTTTTATTTCACTGTAGCGGGAAGGGCTGAACAGCCTGGCTGCCGCTTCAGCAAAGGCCTCATTGGCCTCAAGATAGATGCTCCCGTCAGTGGCAAGGCGTTCGTCAGCCGTCTTCACAAGGTGCCTGTAAAAGAGCAACGGGTCATCGTCAGGCACGAAGAGTGCCTCGTGAGGCTCATGATCAGTCACATTGACATGCATCATTCTTTTTTCGCTCTCTGTCACGTAGGGAGGGTTGCTGACGATCAGGCTGCTTTGCTCAATTGCTCCGGCAGGCTGAGAAAGGATGTCGAACGGAATGAGACTCACGCCGGCTCTGTTTGAGATGACGTTGCGGGCAGCTGTCCGGAGGGCCTTTGGCGAGTTGTCTGCCCCGTAAACTGTCGCCTCCGGAAATGCCAGTGCAAGGGCAATGGCTATGCAGCCTGAACCGGTGCAGATGTCGGTGGCTACCCCCCTGAATCCTTTTTTCTCACTGATGATTAAGGAAGTAAGCTCCTCCGTCTCTGGCCTGGGTATCAGCACTCCGGGCCCGACCTCAATACGATGGCCGAGGAACATTGTGTAGCCGAAAATATACTGCAGCGGCTCGCCCTCTGCTGCCCTTGCGGCTGCTGACAGAACCAGGCGGACTGCCTCAGGATCGGCTCTCTGGTCACCGAAGGCAAGCTGCCGCGCGCTGCCCATGCCAGTGTATTCGCCTATTATGACCGACGCCATGGCCTCTGCTTCAGGTTGTTGCCACAGGGCTGACAGGAGGTGCGCTACATGTCGACGTAATTCGGTTATTGTTTGTAACTTTTCGGCCATGATTCAAAGATAGGAAATTGAACCCATGGCTCATCCTGATGACCTTTTCTATATGAGGCGCTGTCTTGACCTTGCGGTCAGGGCGGAAGGCAATACGTCGCCAAATCCGCTCGTCGGCTCGGTCATCGTACATAACGGCAGGATAACAGGCGAGGGTTACCATCTCAGGGCTGGCACACCTCATGCGGAGGTACATGCAATAAACTCCGTTGCCGATAAGAGCCTGCTGCCGCATTCGACGCTGTACGCCAGTCTTGAACCATGTTCGCATCAGGGACGAACACCGCCGTGCACTGACCTGATAATCAGGAGCGGCATAAAGCGAGTCGTGGTTGGCACCATCGACACAAGTCCCAAAGTTGCAGGAGCGGGGATCAGGAAGATGACGGAGGCAGGGATTGAGGTCGTGTCAGGGGTGGCCGGGGATGAATGCCGGTGGGTTAACAGGAGGTTCTTTGCCTGGCATGAGAAGCACCGGCCCTATGTCATACTGAAATGGGCGCGGAGCGCAGACGGATACATTGACTTCAACAGGTCTCCCGGCGATGCGGCAGAGCCTCACTGGATAACGGGAATGACAGAGAGGGTACTGGTACATCGGTGGAGGGCAGCAGAGGATGCCATCCTTGCCGGAGGAGGAACAGTTAGGGCTGATAATCCGGCACTTGATGTACGCCTCTGGAGAGGGAAAAACCCGGTAAAAATCATTATAAGCCGCAGCGGTGCCCTCAACCCCGGCTCGAAGATATTCAGCGCGACAGCAGATGTAATACTTTTTACACGTAACAGGGATGTTTCATTTCCGAATACCAGGGTGATATATCTTAATGAAGATCAGAACTTTATCGGAGAAGTGCTGGGCAGGCTACATGAAATGGGAGTTCAGTCACTCTTTGTTGAGGGAGGGGCCTTCATCATAAAGAGCTTCATCAGCTCAGGTCTCTGGGATGAGGCCCGGCGCTTCACCGGAAAGAAGAATTTCGGCGGGGGGATCCCCGATCCTTTTACTACTTTCACTGCCGGCCGATCATACCACTTTGAGAACAGCATGTTGGAAACAGCCCTGAATTTTTGACTAAACGCACTTTTTTGTATGTTAATAACTGTTTTTTTGTTGTTAATAAATAAATTTTTGTATTTTTGATATCCCATTTTATAAATGAGCTAAAATCATGAAACGAGGATTCTCAGTTCTTGTAATTGTTCTTTTCACGGCTGGTTTGACTGTTTACGGGCAGAGTGCCCGCAAATACATCAAGGCTGGCGAAGAGTTTGTCAGGAACGGTATGTACGATGATGCCATCGAACAGTTCTCACGGGCCATAGATGAGGCTCCTGCGTCGCCGGAAGGATATGTTAAAAGGGCAGGCGCATACGAATCAACAGGTAACTACGGACTTGCCTATGATGACTACCACAGGGCAGTCAGTTTCGAATCTGATGATACGGGTATCCTTTATAATCTTGGCAGGATGTGCAACAAGCTTGCCTCTGCCGAGGGTGCAACACCGGAAGAGAGACAGAGATATTTTCTCGAAGCTGTTGAGGTGCTGCAGAAGGCCATCGCTGTTGAATACCGGAACGGGAAGCTTTATACTGAAAAGGTTGTGTCACTTATCGGGCTCGAGCTGTGGGACAAAGCGCTGGGCGCTTCTGACACTGCCATTCAGATGAGAGATGACGCCATCAACTATTATTACCAGGGGATAATCTATCAGAAAATCAAGGATGACAACACTGCAAGGCGGCAGCTTGAGAAAGCAGTGACAAAAGATAAATATCTCTCAATAGCCAGGCTGGAACTGGCCAGGGTCCTTATCCGTCAGGGCGATGTTAACAGCGCACTGGGTCAGTGCCAGATGGTCATCAATCAGGATGAAAAATATGTTGATGCTTACCTTACCCGCGCTACCGCATATGAAGCAAAGCTGGACTACCCGTCAGCCATAAACGATATAAGCACGGCCATCCTTCTCGAACCGGCAAAGAAGAGCCACTACGTTAAAAGGGGAGTGTATTACCAGAGTTTTAACCAGCACCTGGCCGCCATTAATGACTTTACAAAGGCCCTGGCCATTGACCAGTATCAGACAGATGTCTATCTCCTCCGGGCCAAATCATACGAGGAGATAAATGATTTCGAAAAGGCCGGGTCTGACTATGCAAAAGTAATCGCACTCAGTGAGAATAACTCTGTCGCCAAGAAGCTTATGGCCGAGGCCAACGAAAGGCTCTTCATAATAAACCGCGAGTCAGCCAGCCCGGAGATATTGATTGAGACACCGACCATAGTAGCGGGTCGTGAGATTGAGGTGGGTATTGACCGCAAGAGTGTGCTGGTGACCGGAAAGATAACCGACAAGAGCCTCCTTGCCGAGTTCTCAATCAACAATATCCCGGTCATGTATGAAGGACGCAGCGGTACCATTCCATTCACTGCCGAGGTGGGGATATCATCAGACGAGATTGTCAGGATAGTGGCACGTGACGTGTATAACAATGAGAGCGTGCTGACATACCATGTCAGGAGGACCGAGGCTGATGCGCCTGAGATTCAGATACTCACACCTTATATCTCCGCCGAAAACATCCTTATTATTGACAGCGTTGCCACCAAGATCGACATCGAGGGCAAAGTGTTTGACCAGAACCTTATCAAATCAGTGAAGATTGAGAATGTCAGCGCGCAGTTCTCGCAGGATAACCTTAACCCGGAATTCATTGCCAGGGGCATTGATATCAGGAACAATGACAAGATCACGATACTGGTTGAAGACAAATATGGCAACCGGACCATCAGGGATTACACTCTGAACCGCAGCGGCAACATTATCTCCGAGTCTAACCCGATGGGTAATACTCTTATCGTGTTCATTGAGAACAGTGACTACGAGAATTTTGCCATACTGGAGGGACCACAGAAGGATGCAAACCTGATCACCGGGGTCCTTGAAGACAATTACCAGGTCCTGCCCATACGGAGACTGCGCAACCAGACGAAGCAGCAGATGGAGAAATTCTTCTCCATCGATCTTCGTGAAGAGGTGCGTGCCAAGCAGATCAAGTCACTCGTGATATGGTTTGCCGGCCATGGCAAGTTTATCAATGACGTAGGATACTGGATACCCGTTGACGCACGCCGTGATGAGGAATTCACCTACTACAGTCTCAACACCCTGAAGGCTTCCATGGAGACTTACATGAATTACCTGACCCATGTCCTTGTTGTCACTGACGCCTGTGAGTCGGGTCCCAGTTTCTACCAGGCGATGAGGTCAGATGTCAAGGCCCGCAACTGTGCTGACTGGAAAGCCACGCAGTTCAAGTCGAGCCAGGTATTATCATCTGCCGGATATGAGCTTGCCGTAGATGACTCACAGTTCACCCGCACGTTTGTGAATGCCCTGCGCGGCAACCCGAACACCTGCATCTCCATTGACGAGATTGCCACACAGGTAACCAAGGCGGTAACCCAGAATAACCGGCAGAAGCCAAAGTTTGGAAAGATAACCGGGCTCAAGGACGAAGACGGGACATTCTTCTTTGTAAAGAAATAACCTGATGCAGGAGAGAAGAGGCTTTTGCGGAACATTTTCGGTTTGTTCATTAGCCTGGCTGCTTCTTTTCCTTGTTGCCACACCCCGCGACGCTGCCGGACAGAACTACTATTTTCAGCATCTGAGCTCGAAGGAAGGGCTGAGTGCATCAAAGATCTACACCATCATTCAGGATGCCAACGACTTCATCTGGCTGGGGACAGGCAGCGGGGTGACACGTTTTGACGGCCTGCGGTTTGAAAATTTCTCAACGTCAGACGGCCTTGCCCCGGGGGGAGTGAAAAGCATACTCGAAGACAGCTACGGACGGATATGGATGGGTCATATAGGAGGCGGCATGTCACTCCTCGAGGGTGACATCTTCAAGAGAGTCTCCTTCTCCTCGGTATTATTCTCCGGGCCTGACTCAGTGAGAGTCTCAGACGCCGAAGGACCTGTCTTTAACCTCAGGGGAGACGTGACAGGCATCAAGGAATTTGACAGTTATCTCTGGATTTCTACCTCACTCGGCGGGGTGCTGAAGCTTGACCAGCCTGAACCGGGAGTCACCGTCATGTCCGGACGACAGTACCTGGGGCGTGACGGACTGAGCAATGATGCATTCGGGTTCCATTCAGACCGTGACGGAAACCTCTATTGCATCACCGATGTCGGGATAAGGAAGTACAACTATGAGACTGACCGCTTCGATCCCTACAGCCCTGACGGTCTGACAAAGTACTTCCTTACAATAACAATGTTCGAGGATTCCAGGGGCAATATGTGGTTCGGGACATATAACGGAGGCCTCTATAAGCTTGACAAAGAGAGCGGCAGGATGGATATATATGATACCCGTAACGGCCTCTGGGGGAACTTTGTCACTTATGTTACCGAGGATTACCGGGGCAATATATGGGCATCATCAATGGAAGACTGGGAGAGCAAAGGCGGTATCACCGTCTTCTCCCCTGAGGGAACTGTTGTCTTCAACAGTACGAACGGGCTCAACTCACTGCATCCCCTTTGCATGCTTGAGGACAATGAGAAGAATGTCCTCATTGCTGACAGGGATGCAGGGCTGTTCATATACAAGGGTGACCACCTTACGTCATATAACGCACCGCAGTTCCTGCTGTCGAATGATGTTTCTTCCATTGCCCAGGACCAGGAAGGAAGATACTGGTTCGGCACGCGCGAGGGATTGTCAATTTATGATCCGGAGAAAAAGGAGGGTGGCAGCACTGACCTGGCAGGCCTTCCCGCCAGCCTTAAAGGAAAACAGATAAGCATCATAAAACCCGGCAGTGACGGATATGTGTGGATAGTAACGGCGGAGGATGAGGTTTTCAGGTATGACCTGAAGGAGAAAACCAGCCGCTTTGATCTTGACCTGAATGCAAAGCTTCACTCGCTGAGGATTGCTGCAATTGAGACTGATGATAACGGGAATCTGTGGATCGGCACTCACAAGGCTCTTGTTTCATGGAATAGTGAGACCAGGGAGAGCTATACCTTCACGGAGGGGCATGGACTGACAGGTAACAATATAACATCGCTTTTCAAAGACAGTAACGGGTTTCTCTGGATCGGCACAGAGGAACGAAACGGGCTGACTAAGCACCATCCGGGAAGATCAGTATTCACGACGGTGGAAATTGGCGCCGACGTCAGGCCCAACGCCATTGCTGAGACCTCTGACGGGACAATCTGGGTGGGAACGATAGACGGTCTTTACGCTCTTCGGGCTGACACGGTGTGGAAGAAGCTGACAGAGACCGACGGATTGCTGATGAACTCAATAAACCTGCTGCAGTCAGACGGGGCCGGAAACCTGTATATCGGTACAAACCTGGGGCTCAACAGATATGACACTTCGACGGGTAAGATATCTTCATTCACTGAGAAGAACGGGTTCACAGGTATTGAGACGAGGCCCAATGCAGCTTTTGCTGACAGCGGAGGCGACCTGTGGTTCGGGACCAGCAACGGCGCCATCCGGATGAGCCCTTCCCGTCTGCCCCCTGTAGTAACTGAGCCGGCAACGCATATCTGGAGGACACTTGTCAACCTCGAACCATATCCGATGTATGATGGCATCCGCCTCCCGCATTCAATGAACAGGATCGCCTTTGACTTCCTCAGCATCTGCCTGGTGAACCCGGCAGCGGTGAAATACCAGTTCATGCTCGTCGGGAACGATGAAGACTGGATCTCCACTGACCAGACCAGTGCAATGTATTCGTCAATCAGTCCCGGCAAGTATACCTTCATGGTCAGGGCTTCAAACAATTACGGATACTGGAACGAGACCCCTGTTACCCTTGGTTTTACAATAAAAGCACCATTCTACCAGACTTTCTGGTTTATACTACTGGTTATTCTGGCGGTAATAGGGGCAATTTATTTGATTATCAGCATGCGCGAACGAAACCTGCTGAGAGAAAAGGAGGTGCTTGAGGAGAAGGTTGAGGAGCGTACTGCAGAGGTTGTGACCAAGAGCCTGGAGCTTGAGGAAAAGAACAGGGACATCACTGCCAGCATAAGGTATGCCGAACGTATTCAGAGGGCTATGCTGCCCCCGGAAAACTATTTCAATAAGACCTTTGTACTATTCATGCCGAAGGACATCGTCAGCGGTGATTTTTACTGGATGTATGACAGCGGCGACAAGCAGTATATTGCCGTTGTTGACTGTACCGGACACGGTGTGCCGGGTGCGTTCATGTCGATAATAGGGCACAACTCACTCAACAAGGTGGTCAAGGAGAACGGCATCCGCAGGCCTGCCGAAATACTCGATCATCTGAATATTGAGGTCGTCCATGCACTGCTGCAGCGCAGTGAGAAGGCAGTGCGTGACGGGATGGATATTTCAATCGTCTCTTATGATCCCCGCGAACATTATATTGAGTATGCCGGCGCCTACCAGTCACTCTATCTGGTTCGTGACGGAACTGTATCAATCTTCAAGGCTGACCGATTTCCCATCGGTATGATTGACGGGCATGAGAAGAAGAACTTCACCAATCACAGGCTTGATGTAAGAAAGGGAGATATGCTCTATCTCTTTACTGACGGTTATGCCGACCAGTTTGGAGGGGCCGATGAGAAAAAGTTCAAGACAATAAACATAAGGCGTCTCCTCTCAGATATCTATCGTCATCCCGAGGACGATCAGAAGCGGCTCCTCGAGAGAGCTATCCGCAACTGGATGGGCAGTGTACCCCAGATCGACGACATCCTGATCGTCGGGACAAGAGTGCCATGATCCGCAGCCCGGCAGGGGCTTTATTAAACTTCAGATTCTTGCGATCACTTTCGGATCGGCATGCCAGCCGGCATGATTGATTTTTTTCAATTTGGGACGCAGAGTCAGATTTTTTGTACAAATAGAAAAACAGCCCCCCGATTTTCATATCTAACTTTGATCTGAATGTGACATTCGCATGATTGGATTTGATATCTCCTTATACCTAGGTTTAATCAAAATATGAAGCTTATGAAAAAGATGATGTTTCTCTGGTTCATTGCAACTGTTTGTATTCTTGCATCTTGCACAAAGGATGGCGGGATTGACCCCGTCATTGATTCTTCCGACAACTTGCTCAAAGGCAAGCCTGTACAAGGGCCTGTGGTTGTCCTTCCGCCTTCAGGCGGAGATGATACCGACGCGCTCCTTGATGCAATAAACTCATCCGCAGCGGGTACCACAATTCAGCTTACTGAGGGTGAATATCATACAAGGTACTTTGAAATACATGGCTTTAACGGCGTAATAAAAGGGGCAGGCAGAAATAAGACATTCATTATGCCTTATGAACTGATAGAGGTCATGCCCCAGATTAATGACTGGAATAAAATGCCCTCATGGTGGCGCATACTGGGAGGCAACGTAACTATCTCTGACCTGACGTTCAGGACTGGTGACGGGACTCTTCTGGCAGATGATGACCCCTTCTACAATGATGCCCTGGTATCACTGATAACGGTCAACAACTTCAGTCTTAATTACCAGTATAATGACCCGCAGCCGATGACATTCAACTTTATCAATGTCGATGTGCTGGGCGGATTTCTTGGTCCTGATGAGGTGGGTTATGCTGGCCTTCCTCATAATGTGGTTATGGCCGTGTGGTTCGGTATGGATATCTGGGTCCCCACTGAGCCCATTCCGCTGAGTATCATCACATGCAATTTGTCCGGCTGCCACTTCGAAGATGTCGGCCAGGGTTTTGAAGCGTTGGGATGCGGAGACAATTCAACTTTAATATTTGACCGGAACAGGGTCGACAATGCCGCATGGGGAGCATTCTTCACAGGTAATTATGGTTCAAAAATCTGGATAACGAACAACACTATTTCCGGTTCCATGATATATGATCTCCTGATCTCGGATTGGGAATGGGGTCTACTCGGCGCTACCCCGATTCCGGCAAAAAGAAGTGAATATTATATTACCGGGAATACCTTTAATGTAAGTAATGTGATCAGTTCTTTTATACTAAAGGATGAAAGGGGAGTTGCCGTACCTGATTTCTACTTCCCAACACTTGCCCTCGTAAAAAATAACCTGTTCAACCTGTGTGAGGGAAGCACAGGGATAAGCTGCCTTAACAGCTGTGACGCCCAGGTGAGGAATAACAGGCTTGCCGGCAGCGCAGCTTACGGTGTATATGTTGACGGAGTTGTCGTTTACGATATATGGACGGGATCCGAACTGGGGATCGGTGAATCGAAGAATGCACTCCTCCTTGGCAACAATTTCTCTTCGCTGACAACTTCCGGATCAGACATCTATCTGAGTGCTCTGTCTTCAAATTGTACAGTTGTCGGCAACGGCAAGGATGATGTCATTGACCTTGGAACCGATAACAAGATAGTCGGTATGAATAAGATGTCAGGTGGCAATCATGCCGGTCCTGCTATCCGCGACAACTTCAGGATGATGCCGAAGATGAGGGGTCATTGAAATTTACAGGTCGCCCCTACAGGGCTGATAATTATTAATGACCATTATCCCTACTAACAGTCCGCTCCTATGGAGCTGGCAGACGTGTTGCTGTGGGAGTGGCTTGATTATGGCCGCGTAGCGGCGCCCTGTTTGTAGCAACATGACCGGGCCATACCAACCAGCCCTGTAGGGGCGACCTGATTAATTGTTGTTTCGGAAATCAGATCCTGGCAATGACCTTCGGGTCGGCATGCCAGCCGGTGTAGTTCCTGATTGCCGGTATCACCTCACGGGCTTCGGTGACTATCTGCCATATATCCTTATGCTCAAGCCTCATGAAATGGCCTCTGACCATGTGGTCGAAGAACTCGATGAGATGGTCATAGAAACCGTTGACATTGACGATTATTATCGGTTTGTTGAACTGCCCCAGCTGCTTCAGGGTGATCACTTCAGTCAGTTCCTCGAGCGTCCCAACCCCTCCGGGGAGGGCAACCGCTGCGTCAGACATTGCGAAGATTGTTTTCTTCCTCTCTGACATGTCAGCCGTTATTATCATGTCTTTAACGTCGTCATGCCCCCATCCTTCCGACATCATGAAACCGGGTATCACGCCGGTGACAGACCCGCCTGATTTAAGCAGGTTATCGGCAAAGATGCCCATCAGGCCTATGCCACCACCACCGAAGACGGCATGAACCTTCTCTTCGGCAAAAGCCCTGCCCAGTTCGGCTGCTGCCGTCTCATAGGCATGATCGATGCGGCTGCTGGAGGCAGCAAAAACGCATACCCTCATTTACTGGAGAAGTGCTGTTAGCTTGGCCTCAAAAGCTGACTTGGCAGCTGCCCCGACCTGCTTGTCAACCACCTGACCACCCTTGAAGTAAAGCACAGTTGGTATATTGCGTATCATGAATCTCCTGGCAATATCAGGAGAAGTGTCTACATCACACTTTACAACCAGGGCTTTGTCACTGTAAGCCTCACCTATCTGTTCGATCAAAGGGGCTATCATCCTGCATGGGCCACACCACTCAGCCCAGAAATCGACTATTACAGGTTTATCTGATTTCAATACGATCTCGTCAAAATTTGCATCGTTAACTGCTTGTGCCATAATAAATTAATAGTTTATGAATTCTTACTTAATGAAGTACAAAGATATCTAATTTACTTTAAAGTCGAGCCCGGGATTATCTTCAAGCCAGCCGATGAGCTCATTGGTAATGCCGGCTTTTATGCTGCGCGAGAAGAGGGGCAGTGTTATCTTGTCTTCATGATCTATCAACAGGAATTTCACTGTTTTGTTTCCGGGGTTTTCAGAAATGATTGTTTTGAGGTTGTCGACGAATCCGGGATTAACCAGCTCGGTCTTGAGTTTAATTGTAATTGAGCTTATCAGGTCATCCCTGACGGCGGAGAGCAGGTGTACCTCCCTGATCCTGAATTCGAGCTCGTCGGGGTTATAGTGTCTGCCCTGAACCTTTCCCCTTACAAGAAGGTGATAATCAGTCACAAAGAAATTGCTGAAGGTAACATAATCCTTGTCGAACAGGAGGAAGGTGAACGAGTCTGTATAATCCTGCAGGGTGAATCCTCCGAAAGGTTTGCCGTTCTTGGTGACGCCGCTTCTTGTCTCGGTCACTATACCTGCAACACATACATCACGGTTTGCAAATTCATGAAGATTCTGCAGGTCAGCCAGTGTTGCATTGCAGAAGGCGTTTATTTCAAGACGGTAGTCGTCGAGCGGGTGTGATGACAGGTATATTCCAATGACCTGTTTCTCCTTATTGAGTTTCTCCAGTTTTGACCAGTCGGCGCATGGTGCCGGTTCGGGGCGCACGAGTTCGAATCCGCCTGCTTCGCCGAAGAGCGACTGCTGACTGCTGTTACGAAGGTTTTTCACGCTGCTGCCGTAACGGATAAGACTCTCGAGGAAGCTTGAGCCCTTGCTGTCGGCAGAGAAATACTGTGCCCTGCTGATACCCGGAAGGCCGTCGACGGCACCTGACACCACCAGCGCCTCGAGCATCCTTTTGTTGACAGTGTTGAGATTGACACGTTCTGCGAGGTCGTAGATGTCTTTGTACGGGCCGTTCTTCTCTCTCTCTTCTATAATGTTCAGCACCGCATTCTCGCCTACCCCCTTTATGGCTCCGAGTCCGAACCTGATATTCCCGGCCCGGTTTACGGTGAACTGCAGCAGACTCTCATTGACATCGGGCCCCAGTACGTCAATACCCATTCTGCGGGTCTCCTCCATCATCACGGTGATCTTCTTGATGTCACTTATGTTGCGGCTGAGAACGGCAGCCATGAACTCTGCAGGGTAGTTGGCTTTCAGATAGCCTGTCTGGTAGGCGATGAGTGCATAGCAGGTTGAATGCGATTTATTGAAGGCATATTCTGCGAACGACTCCCAGTCTGACCATATCTTGTTGATGATGCTTATGTCATACCCATTCTTCTGGCATCCCGCTACAAACTCAACCTTGAGCCTGTCCATTATGTCCCGCTTCTTTTTGCCCATGGCTTTGCGAAGCGAGTCTGCCTGCCCCTTGCTGAATCCTGCCAGTTCCTGTGAGAGAAGCATCACCTGTTCCTGGTATACTGTGATGCCGTATGTCTCCTGCAGTAACCGCTCCATTGCAGGAAGCTCATATTTTATCTTCTCTCTCCCGTGCTTGCGTTTGATGTACTGAGGGATATAATCCATCGGGCCTGGCCTGTAGAGTGCGTTCATGGCGATGAGGTCACCGAACTGGTTGGGCTTGAGGTCACGCAGGTACCGTTTCATGCCGACGGATTCAAACTGGAACACCCCTGTCGTCTCTCCGTTGCTGAAGAGCTCATAGGTGTGGACGTCATCAAGAGGCAGTGTCTCCAGGTCAATGGTGATCCCCTTTGACTTCTTTATGTTTTCGACTGCGTCCTTAAGGATAGAGAGGGTCTTGAGCCCCAGGAAATCCATCTTCAGCAGCCCTATGGCCTCCACATGGTTCCCTTCGTACTGTGTCACATAAAGGTCTGTGTCTTTTGCCGTACAGATGGGAACATATTCGCAAAGATTCTCCTTGCTGATAATGATTCCGCAAGCATGCACCCCTGTCTGCCTGATGCTTCCCTCAAGCACCTCGGCATACTTGAGTGTCTGTGCTACAAGCGGCTCCTTTGACTCTCTCTCTTTCAGCAACTCAGGTACCTCTTCGTATGCGGCAGAGAGAGTAATGCCCGGCCGTTCGGGTACAAGCTTCGTCAGCCTGATAGCCTCCGGCAGTGGCAGCTTCTGTACCCTGGCGACATCCCTGATGGCCATCTTGGCTGCCATCGTCCCGAAGGTGATAATATGCGCTACCCTGTCGTGACCGTATTTGTCAACAACATATTTGAGCACCTTCTCCCTGCCGTCTTCATCAAAGTCGATGTCGATATCAGGCATTGAGATACGGTCAGGATTAAGGAACCTCTCGAAGAGCAGGTTATATTTCACCGGGTCGATATCCGTTATCCTCAGTGCATATGCGACAGCGCTGCCTGCCGCGGAGCCTCTGCCGGGACCCACCCAGACACCCATTTCACGGGCAGCCCTGAGAAAGTCCTGTACTATGAGGAAGTAACCCGGGAAGCCCATGTTCTTTATTACTGACAGCTCGAAGTCTATGCGTGCCTCCAGGTCAGGGGTGATCTCACCCCAGCGTTCTGCCGCACCTTTCATTGTCAGGTGACGCAGATACTCATCCTTGTCTTCGAAATCTGCCGGAATCGAAAACTCAGGCATGATAGGTTCACTGCCCAGAGAATAATATTCGACCTTGTCTGCTATTTCCTTTGTATTGAGGACCGTCTCAGGCATGTCTGCAAAGACAGAGAGCATCTCCTCCTCGCTCTTCAGATATTCCTCCTTGGTGTACCGGAGTCTTTTCGGATCGTCGATGTCGGCAGCGGTATTGATGCATATAAGCCTGTCATGTGCTTCCGCCTCGTCTGCCATGATGAAATGAACGTCATTTGACGCGATGATCTTGACTCCGTATTTTACTGCCAGTTCACGGTAGGCTGCTATGACCCTCTGCTGCTCGGGAAAGACTGTGGTGTCTGCTGTCGGGTCGGCCGTCTCATGTCTCTGTATCTCAAGATAATAGTCGTCGCCGAATATCTCCTGGTATGAAAGTATTGCTTCCCCGGCCCCTTTCATATTCCCGGAAAGGACCTCCTGTGCCGTCTCTCCCGCCAGGCATGCAGATGATGCTATGATACCCTCATGATGGAGGCGGAGCAGCGCCTTGTCAATACGGGGCTTGTAATAGAATCCCTTGATCCAGGCATGTGACACAAGCTTCACAAGATTGCGGTATCCGGTCAGGTTTTTTGCCAGCAGTATCAGGTGGTCACCCGAACGGTCTTCCTTGGAGGTTTTTTCCTCGAGTGTGCCACGGGCCACATATATCTCGCAGCCGATGATCGGCTTTATCTTTGCGGCTGTGGCTGCATCGTGAAACTCCTTGACCCCGAACATGTTGCCGTGATCTGTAATCGCCAGGGCCTCCATACCCAGCACACCGGCTCTTTTTATCAGGGATTTGACACCTGATGCCCCGTCAAGGATGGAATATTGCGTGTGTACGTGTAAATGGACGAATGAAGACATGATTTCCGGAAGGTTTGCCAGCAAAGGCACAGGTAACAAAAATAAGTAAAAGCTGTTTTCCGGCTCAAATTATTTATTAACATGATCTCATTGAATATTTTTGTAACCTCGATTTATTGTAATATATTTGCACCCTCAATCAAAAAAGAGGTATAAATTAAACCGTAGAATTTTAAATGTCAGTAAAAATCAGATTAGCTAGGAAGGGCCGCAAGAAGCAGGCTTTCTATCACATAGTGGTAGCAGATAGCAGGTCGCCACGTGATGGCAGATTCATTGAAAAGATCGGAGTTTACAACCCGATCACTGACCCGGCAACCATCGACATCAACTTCGAGAAGGCATTGGGTTGGCTGCAGAACGGTGCGCAACCTACGGAAACATGCAAGGCAATCCTTTCATACAAGGGAGTGCTGATGAAGAAACACCTTCTTGACGGTGTCAAGAAGGGAGCCTTTGACGAGGCGGAAGCCGATCGCCGTTTTAATGAGTGGCTTAAGGGCAAGGAAGATAAGATCGAGGCCAAGAAATCAGGCCTTGAGAAGAAGAGTGAAGAGACACGCAAGCAGCGTCTCGAGGCTGAGAAAGCGATAAAAGAGGCCAGGGCAGCCGAGTATGCGAAGAAGATCGCAGCGCAGGCAGCTGAGGCTGAGGCAGCAGCAAAGGCAGCTGCAGCAGAGGCAGCAGGCACGCCTGAGACAGCAGAGGTCGCTGAAACACCCGCAGACGAGGTGAAGGAAGAGACTGCCGAAGAGTCTGAAAAGACCGTGGAGTAGTCACTCCGAGCCGCACCAGGCCTGTGAGAACCATAGGTATTATAACCAAGACACACGGCTTCGACGGAGCCGTGGTTGTGAGAAGTGAAAGCGGCATCACCAGGGAACCTGAACAGGGAGAACCGGTATTCGTTGTAATAGACGGAATACCGGTTCCCTTTTTTACACGCGAAGCATTCACTACATCACGTGATACTCTTGTCATTTCATTTGATGATTATCTGACTCCCCGGTCAGTTGCCCGGCTGAAGGGATGTGAGGTAAGAACAGGGGGGGAGCCCGAAGAGCATGATGACCTTTCAGATATTAAAGGGTATACCATCTTTGATAAAAAGAGTGGCTTCAGTGGTGTAATTGCCGGCATTGAAAAGAATCCCGGACAGCTTCTTGCTGTCGTCGTTGCTGCACAGGGCGAGATACTGATTCCGCTCCACGGTGACCTGATAATATGTGTTGACCCTGAGAACAGGACGGTAGAGATGTCGCTCCCCGAAGGGCTGGTCAACATTAATTTATGATCATTTTTCTTTTCGCCTGTGCAACATACAGGAATCGATGACGTCTTTTTATTGTAATCAACCAACGAATAACAGAGCAGTCATGAAAAGAACAATCGCGCTTGCAGCACTGGTGCTGCTTATGGTATCAGCCGCCCAGGCACAGACAGCATACACCGAAACACGCAATGTAACGGGATTCAATGAGATAGGCTTTGCCGTCTCAGGGGAACTGTACATCACAATCGGCGAGGGATATAAGGTTGTCCTTGAGGGAGACAAGGATTATATCACCGAGATAGAGACAAAGGTATCGGGCGACAGGCTTGAGATCAAAAGGGAAAAATGGTATGACAACGGAAACAGGAAAGTGACAGTACGGGTCACCATGCCCTCCCTCGACGGCATATCCGTTTCAGGATCAGGAAAGGTTTATGTCACAAACCCGCTGAAGGGTGACGAGCTTGACATAGCTGTCAGCGGAAGCGGCACCATTAACCTTACGGATGTGGATCTCAGGGATGTGGAGTGCAGCATCTCAGGGTCAGGGAATCTTCTCATTGCCGGAAGCGGGAGTATTGGGAACCTTGAAATAAGTATCTCGGGATCGGGAGACTACAAGGGCGAGTCTGCCTCTATCGGAACTCTTGAGGCACATATTTCAGGCAGCGGGAGCTGCGACTGTGTGGTAAGGGATATGCTCAGGGCTGCCATTTCAGGAAGCGGCACCATCTATTACTCAGGCAATCCGAAGATCGACGCTGCCATCTCCGGTTCGGGGAAGGTACGCACGAAGTAATCACTGCCGGAGGATTTTTATCACTCCGTTCGCGGATATTTTGATGACCGAAGAGGCTGCGGCTCTGCTTCGGTCGTCCTGTCTCCATACGCATACATAATCGACAGCAGCCTTTATCTCTTCGCTTATCTCGTCAAAGACAGCGGGTGCCTCTGACCCGCTTATATTGGCGGAGGTTGATACCAGCGGTTTGCGGAAAGCATTCAGCAACTCGTCACAGAACGGGTCGGAACATATCCTTACACCTACCGAGCCGTCATCAGATGTGACACCCTCAGCCAGGCCTCTTCCCCGGTCATAGACAACGGTGAGAGGCTTCTCCGCCATCTCCGCCAGTTCAAGGGCGATATCAGGGGGATTATCGACATATCTTGAAAGCATGGTGACGGAGTTGACAAGCACTATAAGGCTCTTGCTGTCAGCACGCTTTTTTATGTCATAGATCCTGCGCACTGCTTCGGCCCTGGTTGCATCACATCCCAGACCCCAGATCGTATCGGTGGGGTAGAGTATGACGCCCCCGTCGCGCAATACCTTCAGGGCATTCTTTATATCGTCACGGTAACCTTCTGTCATACCATCACATCATTTTCCCTCAGTGCATTGTTCAGTGAGGTTTTTTTGTCGGTCGATTCCTTTCTCTTGCCTATTATCAGGGCGCATGGCACATAGTAAGTACCTGCCGGGAATTCCTTAGGGTACGTGCCGGGTATCACCACGCACCCGGGAGGCACATATCCGCGGTATTCAACCGCCTCGCTTCCGGTAACGTCGATTATTCGTGTCGACCCTGTGATAACAGTGTTGGCAGCTATTACCGCCTCGGTGCAGATGCGCGCTCCTTCGACTATGACAGCCCGTGATCCGATGAAGCAGTAGTCTTCAACGATGACAGGTGCAGCCTGTACCGGCTCGAGCACACCGCCAAGACCCACCCCGCCGCTGAGATGCACATTCTTTCCTACCTGGGCACATGATCCTACTGTCGCCCATGTGTCAACCATGGTACCTTCCTCAACCCTGGCACCTATGTTTACAAATGAGGGCATCAGTATAACCCCTTTTGCCAGGTACGAGCCGTAACGGGCAACAGCATGAGGCACAACCCTTACACCAAGTTCGCTGTAGTTGTGTTTAAGATCAATCTTGTCATGAAACTCGAGCGGTCCGGCAACTGTTGTGCTCATCTCCCGCATGGGGAAATAGAGTATTACTGCCTTCTTAACCCAGCTGTTAACCGTCCAGTTGTCACCTGCAGGTTCGGCAACGCGCAGGATTCCTTTGTCAAGGGCATCAATGACCTCTTCAACGGCTTCCCTGACCTCAGGCTGCTTCAGCATTGCCCGGTCATCCCATGCTGCCTCTATCAAATCCTGTCTGTACCCCATTTTTTTCTGCAAAAATAAGAATTGTTGAACCGGTTCGTTAAAAAACTCTAATAACTATCACACAACATAGATACTTTGCCATATAAGTTTAATTTTGAGCAGAGCTAAAACGTAGATTATGATTAAGAAAATTCTTTTCACCGCATTTGTCCTGGGATCATTCATGATTGCAAATGGACAGGAAAAGTCAGGTTACCAGATGCCTCCCGAAGCAATAGTTGCAATCATTGATGCACCTCAGACTCCGGGAGTGCTTGTTAGTCCCGATAATAAGACCATCCTCCTTCTTGACCGTGCGGGTCTTGTATCGATAGCCGAGCTTTCTGGACCGGAGCTGCGTCTCGCAGGGATCAGAATCAACCCGGTCACGAACAGCCAGAGCCGCGGGCAGTCAGTCACCGGCATCTCTTCAATGAACATTGACGGAACGAACATACGGCCCCTGACAGGTCTTCCGGCTGATGCGAATCTCGGTGGCGTTTCATGGTCAGATGACAGCCGATGGTTTGCCTTTACAAGCACCACAGACAACGGTGTTGAACTGTGGGTCGCTGATGCAGCAGCCATGACCGCAAAAAAGGTTGATGAAGGTCTGAACAATATATTCATGAGGACGAGGAGCTGGATGCCTGACGGTTCAATAATCTATCTGCGTACGCTGAGAGAGCGTGGCAAAGCTCCTTCAGCCTCCCGTGTACCGGCAGGACCGTCGGTACAGGAGAGTGCAGGCAAGCAGGGCGAGTCGCGCACCTTCCAGGATCTCCTGCAGAATGTCGATGATGAGAAGATGTTTGAGTATTACGGCACCTCCGAGCTGGTGAGATGGGACGGACAGAAGAGTGAGGTTATAGGCAAAAAAGGGATGATCACGGACGTCTCTTCCTCTCCTGACGGGAAATGGCTGCTGGTGACGACGATAAAGAGGCCTTTCTCATATATTGTCCCTTATGCATTCTTCCCGACGACCTTTGAAATATGGGATCTGAGCGGAAAGGTTGTCAGAACGCTCCTTGAAAAGCCATTGCAGGAGAACCTCCCGAGGGGTTATGACGTAGTTAATCCCGGCCCGAGAAACTACTCGTGGCGCAGCGACATGCCCGCAACACTTATGTGGGTGGAGGCTCTTGACGGAGGCGATTATCATGCAAAGGAGATGCAGTACCATGACCAGGTTTATGCTCTTGAGGCTCCCTTCGCCGGGGACCCGGTCCCTTTCCTCGCAACCGAGAAACGGATACAGAGGATCACATGGGGTAATGAAGGTCTTGCAGTGCTCTCAGAAGGACTGCAGAAGAGCCGTGTGAGGGTCACAAGCACCTTCAGCCCGGCCAATCCGCAGGCAACGATGAAAAAAATATCGGAGCTCAACTCTGATGACCGTTACAACAACCCCGGTTTTTACATGACCACACGCAACAGCTTCGGACAGCAGGTGCTTCTGATAGCTGACAAGGGCAAGACGCTGTATCTCACGGGTCAGGGAGCCTCTGCCGAGGGAGACAGGCCCTTCATTGACAAGTATGACCTCAAAACGGGGAAGACAACAAGGCTGTGGCGTTCTGAGGCACCTTTTTACGAGACGGTAAGTGACTTCATAAATATTGACAAAGGGCTGGTGCTAACTGTAAGGCAGTCTGTCACCGAGGTGCCGAACTACTTTATCCGTGACCTGAAAAAAGGGACACTTCAGCAGGTCACAAAATTCGGGAATCCCTATCCGCAGCTTGCAGGCGTGTATAAGGAAATGGTAACATATAAGCGCAAAGACGGTGTTGACCTGTCATTTACACTCTATCTTCCATCAGGTTATGACAAGGCCAAGGACGGCCCGCTGCCAACGATACTATGGGCTTACCCGCGCGAGTTCAATGATCCTTCGATGGCAGGCCAGGTAAGCGGATCGCCCTATACCTTTACCCGGATAAGCCCCTCGTCGGTGCTTATTTACGTCACACAGGGATATGCGGTTCTCAATGATGTCAGCTTCCCCATTGTGGGTGTTGGTGACGCTGAGCCCAATGACACCTTTGTCGAGCAGCTTGTGGCCAATGCTGAAGCCGCCATCAACAAGGCAGTTGAGATGGGTGTAACCGACCCCGCCAGGGTGGCTGTCAGCGGACACTCGTACGGTGCCTTCATGACGGGTCATCTCCTGTCGCACACGAGGCTCTTCGCTGCGGGTATAGCACGGAGCGGTGCATATAACCGCACACTGACTCCTTTTGGCTTCCAGAGCGAACGGCGCAGCTTCTGGGAGGCACCTGAGCTCTATCTTGAGATGTCACCTTTCTCGCACGTCACCAAGGTAAAAGATCCTATACTGCTTATCCATGGCATGGCCGATGACAACCAGGGTACCTTCCCGATACAGAGCGAGAGGTACTATGCCGCACTTAAAGGGGCAGGAGCTACCGTAAGGCTGGTTCTTCTTCCTTCTGAAGCACACGGCTATGCTGCCCGCGAGTCACTCCTGCATATGCACTGGGAGTATCTGAACTGGATGGATAAATACGTCAAGAACAAGAAATAAACCCTTTCTCAGTGTCAGGAGGAGTTATAAACTGAAACTGAGGGTTTTTCAGAGCTATTTAACCGGCCAGGTTATTGGTTTCAAATTTTTTTAGTAATATCGGCTCCTGATATTATCCGAAAGAATTGTTTAACCAATAAAACCTATGTTATGATTGATAGTTTGTTCTGGATTGCACCCATTTCCGCGGTGCTGGCTCTGTTATTTGCCTGGATCTTCTATCGCGGGATGATGAAAGCCCCTGCAGGAAATGACCGTATGCAGGAGATTGCCCAGTATGTCAGGGAAGGTGCCATGGCTTACATTAAAAGGCAGTATTCTGTCGTTTTTAAGGTTTTCATGGTGCTGGTGGTTCTCCTTGCAATAATGGCTTATCTCGGAGTTCAGAATCCATTTGTACCTATTGCATTCCTGACCGGCGGGCTTTTTTCAGGTCTCTGTGGTTACCTGGGAATGAAGACAGCAACACATGCTTCTTCAAGGACCGCACAGGGTGCTTCGGTGTCACTTAATAACGGCCTGAAGATTGCATTCAGGAGCGGTGCCGTCATGGGCCTCATTGTAGTGGGTTTCGGACTGCTTGATATTGCCCTCTGGTTCATTGTCCTTAACTACCTCGTGTTCACACCGGAACATATGGTTGAGGGATGGAAGTGGCTGGGGCTTACTTTTGTACAGGCAGGGACTGATGAGCACGCCAAACTGATAGAAATAACAGCAACAATGCTTACATTCGGTATGGGTGCCTCTACACAGGCTCTCTTTGCCCGTGTCGGTGGCGGCATATTCACCAAGGCTGCCGATGTGGGTGCTGACCTTGTCGGAAAGGTTGAAGCAGGGATCCCCGAGGATGACCCGCGTAACCCCGCAACCATTGCAGACAACGTAGGAGACAACGTGGGTGACGTGGCAGGCATGGGTGCTGACCTTTATGAATCATATGCAGGCTCAATACTTTCGACTGCAGCACTGGGAGCTGCCCTTCCCCTGATTACAGGTGCTGACCAGATGAAGGCTGTCATCGCCCCGATGATTGTTGCCGGTATCGGCATTCTGCTGTCAATAGCAGGAGTTTATATGGTACGCACCAAAGAACAGGCAACGCAGAAGAATCTGCTGAATGCACTCCTGCTTGGTACCGGAGGAAGCTCATTCCTGATCCTTGTAGCGCTTGCAATAATGGCAGCCACAGGGTGGATAACCTGGGGAGTATTCGGCTCCGTGATAGCAGGTCTGGCTGCCGGGGTGATTATCGGACAGTCAACTGAATATTACACCTCACACGACTACAAACCTACTCAGGGTATAGCCAAACAGACAAACCAGGGACCGGCAACTACCATCATTGAAGGTATGGCAGTAGGGATGCAGTCTGCATGGATACCTGTTCTTACTATTTCGGCAGCCATCATTGCAGCTTATGGGTTTGCAGGCGGATTTCACAATTTTGCCATGGGGGTCTATGGCATAGGGTTTGCCGCCGTGGGAATGCTCTCAACACTGGGTATCACCCTGGCTACCGATGCGTTCGGTCCGATAGCAGATAATGCAGGAGGTAATGCTGAAATGGCACATCTCCCGAAGGAGGTCCGTGAACGTACTGATGCTCTTGACGGTCTTGGTAATACGACAGCCGCAACAGGCAAGGGTTTTGCCATCGGGTCAGCTGCACTGACAGCCATGGCTCTCGTCGCTGCATATATTGAAGAGGTAAAACTGTGGCTGGGCAGGTCTGCCGACACTTCAGCAGAAGGATTCAGACAGATAGGGGATGTATTGTTTTACAAAAGCATTGTCCCGACAGCCGTTCCTGAAGGTGTGAGGGCTGTTTTGGTCACTCAGGCTGATATACTCGACTTTGTCGATGCCTACAGCCTGTCAGTATTCAATCCGATCTTATTAAGCGGAATTTTTATCGGTTCTATGATGGCCTTCCTCTTCAGTGCACTTTCAATGAAAGCTGTCGGTCGTGCTGCAGGAAGCATGGTTGACGAGGTGAGACGCCAGTTCAGGGAAATACCAGGAATCATGGAAGGGACAGGGAAACCTGATTATGCAAAGTGTGTTGCCATATCAACAAAGGGTGCCCAGCGTGAAATGCTGTTACCGTCACTTCTGGCCATTGCTGTTCCGGTAGTAACCGGAATAGTTCTTGGTGTCGCGGGTGTGGTAGGTCTCCTGATAGGAGGGATGACTGCCGGATTCACCCTGGCAAGCATGCTCAACAATGCAGGCGGTGCATGGGATAACGCCAAGAAATATATTGAGTTAGGCAACTATGGCGGGAAGAAGAGCGAGGCTCATAAGGCAAGTGTCGTTGGTGACACTGTGGGTGATCCGTTTAAGGACACATCGGGTCCTGCTCTGAATATTCTCATTAAACTTATGTCAATGGTTGCAGTGGTACTTGCAGGTCTCACCGTGATGTGGAGCCTTATGTAAGTTTTCGTGATAGAACAGAAAGAGAGCCTTGCCGGGGCTCTCTTTCATTTTAATAAGACAGATAGTATGTTCATATCCTGATTTTCAGATGTCGTTGACGGCTTCGGAGGCCATCTCGTCCGTTTATTCACCGTACTCCTGTCATGACCTCGCGTCAGCTGGATGCTATCGCCGGGGCTCATCTCCTGTTCAAGTGTGAGAATTTTCAGAAGGTAGGGGCCTTCAAGTTCAGGGGGGCCACCAATGCCGTTCTCAGAATGAGTGATGAGGAGCGTCGTCGCGGTGTCGTCACCCATTCGTCGGGCAATCATGCTGCTGCGCTGGCTCATGCGGCCGTGTCGAGGGGAGTGAAGGCCTATATCGTCATGCCCTCCACGGCGCCTGAGGTGAAGAAGAGGGCTGTCGCCGGATACGGGGCTGAGATAACCTTCTGTGAGCCTACCGCTGAGGCGAGGGAGGCCGCCGCCGCCGAAGTCATCCGGCGTACCGGCGCCACACTGATACATCCGTATGACAACTTTAATATCATCGCCGGTCAGGGCACGGCGGCACTCGAGCTGCTGACAGACCACCCGTCGCCTGACGCCGTGCTGGCTCCTGTCGGCGGCGGCGGCCTCCTCAGCGGCACAGCCATCTCTGCCCGTCACCTCGCACCGTCGATAAAAATATATGGCGCGGAACCAATCCTTGCCGATGACGCCGCAAGATCATTCCACACCCGTACACTGCAGCCACCACTGCCGCCGCGAACAATCGCTGACGGACTCCTGACATCACTGAGCGAAAGAACCTACTCCATCATAAGCAAAAATGTTGATGATATCCTGACAGTCAGTGAGGAGGCTATCGTCGAAGCCATGCAACTGGTATGGGAGAGGATGAAGATTATCATCGAACCCTCGTCGGCAGTGCCCCTGGCTGCCGTCCTTGGCAACAGGAGCCTCTTTGCCGGCAAAACAGTGGCGATAATTATTTCCGGGGGGAATGTTGACCTGACAAAGCTGCCTTTCGGTCGGCACGCCTGAAGTAGGCTATGATCGGATAGTGATCGGAATACCTGGCCTTGACGATGTCAAAGTCATTGCATTCAATCTCTTCGTTGTACAGTATGTAGTCAATCCTGTTCGGAGGATACTTGCCCCGGTATGTGAAGCCTGCACCATAGCCTGCCTCCACAAAGGCATCCCTGAGACCACGCCTCATCTTGCGGTAGGTGTATGATACCGGAGTGTCATTGAAGTCACCGGCAACAATTACAGGATATGGCGAGGTGGTTATATGCTGCTTCACCCTGTCTGCCTGGAGTGAACGGCTGGCAAAACCGTTGATAAGGCTCTTGTATATCTCCCTGACATTGCTCATCGAGCCCTCCTGTACCTCATCCGTTATTTCAGTCAGCAGGTTGCCCTCCACACGCCTCAGCCTGAACGACTGAAGGTGATTGTTGTAGATCCTGAAGGTGTCGGCGTCAACAACAATATCTGTAAAGATGGTCAGGGATGATGATCCGGGATGCACTATATCGCCTCTTCTTACTATGGGATAACGTGTGATGGTGGCTATCCCGTAATGACTTGATGCCCCGCTCTTTATAAGTTTGATGTGGGTGTGCAATCTTCCCCCGAGGCCCTCTTTAAGCTTTTGTTCGCCGGCCCACGGACTACCCTTGACGAAATATTCCTGAAGACATATTATTCCCGGCTCCTCCTTCCTCAGGAGCTGTAACATCTTCCGGTATGAGTCCCTCTGGCTCTCCTCGTAAAAGTTGAAGAGGCGTATGTTATAGCTTATCACCTTGAGGTCATGATGCTCCTCGGATCCATGGTTGGTGAACCTGATGAAATTGTGCAGATAACCAAATCCTATCGCGATAAGAAATAATGATATCAGCCCGTACCATTTTCTGAATATCACCCAGATCAGCGCCATGACAATATTTGCTGCCACGATATAGGGATATGCCAGGCCGAAGAGCGAGGGAAGAGCTGTTGCGGAGGGGTTGATATATACTGACAGGTATGCAAGTATCAGCGCTGCGGCAAGAATGACGTTCACCGACAGAAGGATATTGCGGGAAAAGCGCTTTATCCCGCTACTTCTTCTGCTGACTCTCGCTGAAGAGGATCTCTTTTTCTTCTCTGGTGAGACTGTCATAACCGCCCTTTGAGATCTTGTCAAGTATATGATCTATTGCCTTTTGCCTTTCGGCTCTTATCTTGTTGTAGTCGTAGTCTGTCTTTGGTTTCTTGTATGTCACCTTCATCCGCCTCCCCGGCCTGAAGAGTGTCACAAAGAAATCAATGATACTGTTGAGCCATGCCCCTACATCTTTCCCGTTCTTCAGCCCGTAACCGTATGCCAGTCCCATCATTGCTCCGCCTATGTGTGCTATCTTGCCCCCGGTGTTGACCGAGAAGTCAAAGACAGAGGTTATCAGGAAGGTGATGAGTGCAAGATACTTGAGTTTTATCCTTCCGAGGAAGAGGAGATGGAGCTCCATCTCAGGAAGGTAGACAGCAGTGGCTATCACCAGGGCCATCACGGAGGCGGATGCGCCGAGAGCCACCGAGACATTGACGGCACCGGCAAATGCGGGAAACAGGTTAAAGATGATTATATAAAGCAGTGCCCCTGCCAGTCCCCCCATGAGGTAGAGTGACACAACCTTCCTCTGGTCGAGATAACTCATGAAAATCTTTCCGAACCACCAAAGCCACAGCATGTTGAAGAGGAGATGAATGAATCCCTGGTGCAGGAACATATATGTGACAGGTGTCCACGGTTTTGTTGCCAGCGCCCCGACGGAGGCAGGAACGGCAAGATAGGAGATGGCCGTTGTTGCCAGTTCGGGGCTTGATGCCAGGACACTGATCATCTCGAGTATCTTGATGATCAGGAATATGCCGGCGTTGACAAAGATGAGCCTTGTGAGGCTGGTCCCGTGCCTGAATGATGCCTTAATCTCGTCCCAGATACCCATCAGTAAAGTGTTTTGGTGGTCTTGCGCCAGTATCGTATCAGGAGGTACCCGAATATCATCCCGCCAAGATGTGCGGCATGTGCTATGTTGCTGCCCGGGCTTGTTACAGCGAGATAGAGCTCTATGGCACCGTAAGCCAGGACGAAGTATTTTGCTTTGATAGGGATGGGGGGGAAGATAAGCATCAGCTGCGTGTTGGGGAAGAGCATGCCAAAGGCAAGCAGAACCCCGAAGACGGCACCTGACGCACCTACTGTCGGAGTATTAAGAATGGTATTCAGTGTCTGGGCTGCATTATCGGTATAGACCTGGCCTGATCTTAATACTTCCAGACCTGAGTCATAGATATGCTGAAGCTCTTCAGGACTCAGTGCAGCCATTGACTTGGTGTACTGAAGCCACATGACCATCTCATGAGTGAAGGCTGCGCCGAGGCCGGTGATGAGGTAATAGATCAGAAACCGCTGCGGACCCCATACTCTCTCGAGCACACCCCCGAACATGAAGAGGGCGAACATGTTGAAGAAAAGGTGTATGAACCCGCCGTGCATGAACATATGGGTCACTATCTGCCATGACCTGAAGTGGTCAGATTCGGGGAAGTAGAGCCCGAGTATACTGTTAAGGTCTGTTCCCCATACAGCCTTGAGGGCAAACGTGAGGAGCAGCATTACAACGTTGAGAATGATAATATTTTTTACTATCGGCGGAAGGCCTGCAAATCCACTGTTCATCTCTGTTCTTCTATAGTTTCTGAGTTTTCAAATTTAGCCATTCTGATCGATAATCAGCCGAATCTTCTGTCAAGCTCTTCCAGGGTTATGATGTTCATCACTGTCCGCCCTGTGGGTGAATAGTTTGGCATGGAGCAGGCGAACAGCTGGTCGAACAGTTCCTCCATCTCATCATGTGTCAGGGGCATGCCGTAGGGTATGGCTGACGCTTTTGCCATCGACAGGGCTACCCTTTCCCGGGCGCCTATTGACGGATCGTTCAGCGTCTGTTTATATTCTGTAATCAGTATCTCAAGCATCGCCAGCGGGCTCACGTTGCGGCTGTCGGCCGGATGAGCGGTTATTGTGACCATGTTGTCAGCGCTGCTCTCCACCTCGAAACCAAGTGTCCTGATATCTTCTTTTATCTCTTCAATGATAACAATGTCAGCCGGATTTAGTTCTGTCTCCACCGGGAAGAGCGACACCTGGGCAGGCACCGGGCCGTCACCCAGCGATGACAGGTATTTCTCATACAGCACCCGTTCGTGTGCTCTCCGCTGGTCGATCATCATTATCCCTGAAATGACGGGGCACATGACATACCTGTTCTTGATCTGGAAGAAGCGGCGCTGGCTCCCTGAAGGTGATTGCATTCCCTCCTTGCCTGCAGCCTCGCTGCTTCGTGCCGTGACGGTGAAGAGCGACTCCCATCCACGTGCCGCACCATGCTCATGATCACCCTTCCATTTTGTCTCCGGCCGGTTATATTCAGTTCCATGGAAAGGATTGAAGCTCTGGTCAACTTCGATACGGGGTGTCTGAGGTGCCGGCATGTCGCCGGTGATGACGGGTATCTCCACGGCACCCTCAGGACCGAAGTCCATTGACGGCACCACATTGAACCTCCCCAGCGCTTCACGCACTGAAGCGAGCATTATCTGCCATACCGATCTCTCATCCTCAAACTTTATCTCGGTCTTTGTAGGGTGTATGTTAACGTCTATGGTTGACGGGTCGGCTGTCATGAACAGGAAATATGAGGGTACTGATTCTGGTGGCAGTATCCCCTGGTAAGCCTCCATCACGGCACGGTGGAGGTAGGGGTGCCTGATGAACCTGTTGTTGATGAAGAAGAACTGTTCTCCGGGTGACCGTCGGGCGTTCTCCGGCTTGCCGGCGAAGCCCGTGATGCTGACTATTGAGGTGGCAGTCTCCACCGTCACCAGGTTCTGGTTATAGTGCTTCCCGAAGAGAGCAACTATACGCTGCCTGTGGTTTGATGCCGGCAGACGGTATATATCCTGGTCATTGTGTATCAGGGTGAGTCTTATCCCGGGATGAGCCAGTGACACGCGCTGGAACTCTGTTATGATGTGCCTCAGTTCTGTGTTGTCTGTCTTGAGGAATTTGCGGCGTGCAGGTACGTTATAAAAGAGGTTTTTTACACTGAAGACCGAGCCTGTTGCGCATGAGCAGGGCTCCTGTCTTGTCACCCTCGAGTTGCTGATCTCGACAAGGGTACCCTCTTCATCCTCCTCTCTCCTGGTGCGCAGTTCAGTCATCGACACTGCTGCCACCGAGGCAAGCGCCTCACCCCGGAATCCTTTTGTGGTGATGGAAAAGAGATCGTCGGCAGATGAGATCTTTGATGTTGCATGCCTCTCGAAGGCCAGTCGGGCATCGGTCTCGCTCATGCCGCTGCCGTTATCTATGACCTGCACCAGGGTACGGCCGGCATCCTTTATTACTATTGTTATCTCAGAAGCACCTGCGTCGACCGCATTCTCGGCAAGCTCCTTCACCACCGAGGCAGGGCGCTGTATCACCTCACCGGCTGCGATCTGGTTGGCAACGGAGTCGGGCAGAAGCCTGATAATATCACTCATCTCATGAAAGGGATTAGAAACGTAGAAAGAAATATGCTATAATGATGAGTATCAATACAATGACAATCAGTCTTATCATGTTGTTCCTTTCGGCTTTCTCCCTCTGCCTGGGGAAGTAATTCTTCATTGACCCCCTCACGATCCTGCTCCTGTAGGGTGTGGAGTGTGCTCGCTGCTCCCCGCTCCCTGCTCCCTGCTCCTGCTCTCTGCACCCTGCTCCCCGCTCATGGCTCTTCTCGCCTCCCACTCCTCTTTCTTCGGGTCATAGTAGCGTGGAGTATAGTTGAATCCCCGTGGCTTAGTCTGCTTGAAGAAATTCGGTATTGCCATCCTTCATTTTTTGCAAAAATACTAAGAAAAAGGGAGTTTTTAAGGGAGCAGTCAACTATCCCCGGCTATGTTGAAATTGTAAAGCTCAGATGAGTTCTGTATGAAAGAGAACCAAAAAAGGTCGGTACAAATGTTTAACTTTGGACCGTTTAAGCCTTAAACCTCGAATGAAGATACTCGTCACATATGCCAGTCGCACAGGCTCAACAGCCGCGGTTGCCGCGAGGGTGGGGCGTGTACTGACGGGATTGGGGGAGGAAGTCACCGTCACACCGATGAGTGATGTGAAAGGGCTGAAGAGGTTTGATGCCGTCGTTGCCGGCAGCTCAGTCCAGAGCGGATTATGGCTTCCTGAGGCCATGGAGTTCATCAGGAGGAACCACGATATTTTGCAGCATAAGCCCTTTGCCATTTTCAGTGTCTCTTTGACCCCCAGGGAGGAGCAGGGGGTGGAATATCGGATGGCCATCATGCAATGGACGGCACCTGTAAGGGCCCTGGCGCATCCTGTCACTGAGGCTTTCTTTGCGACTGAAACGGGTGAAAGCAACAATACGAAGCCCGGGGCCAGGTCACGATTCAAGCTTGGTGTTCTTCTGGGGATATTGAAGGAGCGTGACAACCGTCAGCTTGATCTGGTTGTCCCCTGGACAATAAAGCTTCATGAGAAGCTGAGATAGCAAGTCAATTTTTCATACCCACAACGGAACGGGGGATATCATCCAGAGCACTATTGACTGGACAAGCATATCTTTCCTGACGGTTTTTCTTCTGACGATCATATAGATCATGAGGGCGAGGGCAAGGACGTCGCCGTACCAAACCATTGTGGTACCCATTGGCATATTCCATGACTCGAGCATATTGGCAATGAAGACCGTCGAATAGATATATCCGACGATTTCGTTTGCCAGCCAGTGGCTGTCGTCGCTTATCATCGGGAAGTACCAGGCTGAGCCAATGTAAAAGAGTGACCCTGCCAGCATGGTATACCTGAACCATGGCATCATGTCGAGCATAGGGTTAAAGACAGCGCAGACAGCGAAGATGATGAATGCCACCCTCTGAAAGATTACCTTATTCATGACTTATATTTTTTAATGCAGCATACCAAAATTAGAAAAAAACTTGACAATTATTTCGAAATAATATAAATTTGATATGCTGCATTTCTAATAATATTTACATGTCGTTGGTCAAGTATATTGCGAGTCTACAGCGGATGGATTCGCTCATTGCAATGAGTGCGACCGGTTCACCTGATGAATTTGCTATCAAGATGAATCTGAGCAGGAGCACTGCTCTTTGAAACGATTCAGGAAATGAAGAAAATGGGCGTTGATATAAGGTACTCCAACATAAGGGAGACCTACTATTACGGCGATACCCGGAGGATAGTAATCAAAGTGGAGAACGCCGGGGAGAGGTAATGACAACCATCATTCGAAAGGTCAGGTAATTCCTGGATCCGGAATGTATGCGACAAGGATATATTATTCAAACAATATAAAGCTACTGAAATAGTAGAACGATTCTTGTCTTACAGAGCAAGTTCAATTTTCAGAAATAAAGTATGTCACGATTATCTAAAATCCGATATTATTGGACTGTGTGAATATAGATTTGTCTTTAATGATATCTAAATAATATTTATTAATCAGGTCAAAGTCACACCCTTCTTTGGCGGCTGTCTAGTTGCAGCAAAAATTCTAGGGATTTAATTAGTTTGGAAATGGAGAAGGATTTGACCTGAACACTCCAAAAAAAGAAGTAAGGCATAACAAAGATTGTAAAAATTATGAAAAGCATTGGATTTTTTGCTGCATTAATAATCATGGTTTTGTTATCTTGTAGTGACCATAAAAGAGAAATGGATTTACTTCTTGATGACCAGCAATTGTCTGAAGAATTATCGCTATGAGATAGCTTCTTCCAAAGAATGCCAAACCTATTTCAATCTAAGATTAGAGTTTATTATCAATGTTGAAAATGCGATTAGAAACGGGTCTAGTGTTTCATTGCTGACAGATTTAAGTATGGCAGCACTTAGGGATCAGAATCTTGAACCATTCTATAACGTAATCTTTAATGGATATTGCGAAGGTGCGTCTTATGTTGAAAGACTCACAGATGCGACAACAGATTTGTATAAGAAATTTCCAGTTTTAAAAACTATTGTTCCAGAAGGTGCTGAAGAGCTCTCTAAGGGGAATATTGAAAGGTTTTATCTAAGTATTTCCAGAAGGGAGTTAAGCAAGGGTGCACAGGCAAATATTGGAGAGGGCGATGAACCAGTTTGTGGATCATACTGGCAACAAGTTAAGCTTCTTGCTTGTGCAACTGCCTGTAGTTTTGCTACTGCAGGAGTAGGTACTGCGTTGTGCGGCTGGGCTTGCTGGTGCATGTTATGTTCAGAAAATTCCGTAGTCGCTGATGCAATATGCGATATTAGATTCAAATGGTGAGTAACAAATAATAATTTAATTCATATTATTATGGAGATCATACTCGTAGTTTTGTTCATGTTAATCATGGTCGGAGTGTACTATCTGAAAACCAGGTTATCCACACGAATTTTGATTCCATTATCTTTATTCTTTGGAATCGCTATGCTTGTATGGGCATGGGTTTTCTGGGAGGGAGAAATTCCCGGACGGATACTTATCACCGTATTAATCCTGAGTGGATTGTATACAACGCTGAGAAAAGAGAAAGCAAAAAAGGTGTGAAATTGATTTATTCAGGGAAGAGGAGACCCTGTTGCCCGATCAGACCAAGGGGTTCCAAAGCGAAAAGGTCAAAGACGACTTGCTGCTAGCGTTAATAGTTAAAGTATTGACCTCTGCATCCCTTGTTTTACGAGGACCAATTCACATCATGCCGAAATGTGGCATAGGTCTTTTCCTGGAAAACAAACCGAAGATGTTCTATGTTTTGAGAAAATCAGATATTTTCCCATAACCACGTATTTATTTTAACAAATGTGGATCCCGGAGGGATTCCATCTCTGTAGAAAATGATGACAAAAATGAAATGTGCGACCCCGTCGGTGTAGAAGATCGTTAAGGGGAAATTCATCTTTGGTAAAAAGCTGTGATGCCTTCGGCATCAAACGATATTTTACATCCCTAAGGTGCTTGCAGGTTGGTGTTTGCTACAATGCTGTGATGCCTTCGGCAGCAGGAATGAAATGACGCCTCCTGGAACGGGAAGTATGGTCAGGGGAATCAGGAATTTATCAGTCGAATTTTGGAAGATATTTCTCTTCGAAATTAATGTCGAATTTCTTCAGAAACCCAATATATTCATCAAGATATGATTGCCTGGCATGATGTTCCTTCTGGTTCATGATGTACCTGACAACATTATCGATTTGCGAACGGCTATAAGAGAAAGCGCCAAAACCTTCCTGCCACCTGAATACATAACTGCAGAGGCGGTTCTCATTAATGAAACTGTTTGATGATTTTTTTAGTTCCCGTACAAGGTCAGACAGACAGCATGTCGGCGACAATCCGATAAGAATATGCAAATGATCCTCCGTCCCGTTGATTGCAATCAGTTTCTGCTGTTTGTTACGGATAAACCCGGCAATGTACTTGTGAAGCCTATCTTCCCATTCCGGTTTAATGAAGCTTTCTCTTCCCTGTACAGAGAAGACAATCTGAACATAGATTTGGCTGTAGGTTGACATAGCAAGACAATTTTAGTTCCACAATTAGCAGCGAAAGTACCCGATGCGGGTTGTACATTATAAATATGAAAAAAAAGGATCCCGGAGGGATCCCATCTCTGTAGAAAATGATGACAAAAATGAATGTGCGACCCCGTCGGGGTCGAAGATCGTTTAGGAAATTCACTTGCACAAGGCTTATGCCTTCGGCATCAGGCATTATTTTACATCCCTGCGGTGCGGGTATGGTGGTCTGTCTACAAAGCTGTGATGCCTTCGGCATCAGTGATGTTTCATCCTAGAGGTGCTTGCAGGCTGGCGTTCGCTACAATGTTGCCTTCGGTGCTGGCAGCCGGGTCTGCGCCAGGGTCAGATATATTATGGCGTCAGATAATCAGGAGCATTACTGCAGCGATCCACTCCGGCATCAGCTGCCCGGTCTTTTCTGATCAAAGAATTTAGTGAAGAATACGGTGTACAATCCTGATAAAACCCCTACCGCGAGGGCAAATCTTACCTCATACATTGTGTCTCTCGGGTTTTTGAATATTGTATCAAATACCCAGAATACCAGAAACAGAAGCACTGAAAATGCCAGCGAGGTGATCAAAAACAGAATGACTTTTCTTTTCATAACCGGTCACTACCTGATTTCTGTCCTGATTGCCCTGCCATTCAGCGTTTCAATAAACTCCTTCAGGTAGAACTTCTCAAATTTGTCTTCATCATTGTAATCAAGCACTGCCTTCCGCTTACGGGAATTACTCAGATGAAACGTCACATTCAGATAACCGGCAAAGTCATGCGATATCACCGCTTTCTCCACCTGCCCCGCATCAAGCTCGCCATCAGTGCTGATTCTTGTCCCGATGAGTATCGATAAAAGTCCAACCGCAATAGTTGCAAGCCCGATCCAGGAAATTTCACCGGGACTGACAACAATACTTCTTCCGATCATATATACCCCGACAAGGACAGAGATTACTGACCCTGGCTGCACTTAACCTATTGGTCCATTTGTTTGAATCATCCCTGATCATTATCTGATTACCCGGGAATGATATACTTCCTTTGTAAATGACAAACTCCGTTTTCATACAGATTCTGCAGCGTCAAACCCAAATTTAATCAGAAATCATGATATGTCAATGGCCTGTTTAACACACCTTAAAAAGTATTTCAATATCTGACATTGCAGGTATATCATCAGATGATAATGTAATTGCTGTTTCATTGAAATCGGGAAGCATATTAAGGTTCGGAACAGGAATGATGGAACCGCATGAGAGACAATCTGTCCGCAAATTTCTCAGGGAGACGACAGGTTTTTAAGGAAATACTTAAAAAACCAGACCATATTCATTGCCAATTGAATAATTTAATTTAACTTTGTAGCGCAAAGTACTATTAAAATTGCAATCATGAGCCAGCCCAGTCAGCATCTTGAAGACATAAAGGTCATAAAAAGGATAATGGAGGAGTCGTCCAGGTTCCTGTCACTCAGTGGATTATCGGGGGTGTTTGCCGGTGTGTTCGCCATCGTGGGAGCGGTGATTGCCAAGTTGATCATGCCTGCATCGTTTCTTGCCGGCGAGGTATCTTATGAGTCAATGCTCTCAGATACTGAGGTACGAAGGGTGATCCTGCTGCTTATTGCTGATGCCGGCCTGGTGCTTCTTCTTGCCCTTTCCGCTGCCGTTATCCTCTCATACAGGAAAGCCATGAAGGGCGGACATGCTGTCTGGACAACAGTCACGCGGCGGCTGCTGATGAATCTGTTTATCCCGCTGGCAACAGGAGGACTCTTCATTATCTTTACCTTCGGCAAGATACCGGGAAGCGTGACAGTGGCGGCAACACTTATATTTTACGGACTGGCCCTCATCAACACTGCAAAGTTCACCCTTGGAGAGATATACTGGCTTGGAGTCCTTGAGGTGGTGACAGGGCTGGTGTGTCTGCTCATACCCGGTTACACACTCATCTTATGGACACTGGGCTTCGGCCTGCTGCATATAATCTACGGCCTCTTTATGCATATCAGGTACAGGTAATATGAAGGAGATACTGGCAAATATAAACAAGGCCTTTGAGAACAGGGTCAGGCTGGGAATCATGTCAGTGCTTTCGATTCACCGGAGCATGGCCTTCACCGGCCTGAAGGAGCTGCTTGACGTCACCGACGGTAACCTGGCCAGCCACCTCAGGGCACTCGAGGAGGGGGGATATGTCTCAATGGAAAAGAACTTCATCAACAGGAAACCGAATACCACCTACACAATTACGGAAGAGGGGATGGAGAGCTTCAGAAGCCACCTTAAGGCTCTGGAAGAACTGATCAGTAAACAATAATTTTTTTACATAAACACTTTGAAACGCAAAGTACTCTAAAAACTATTTAAATGGAAAATGAAATTTTTAAACTGGAAAAATGGTACCGTTCGATGACGGTGAAAATGGCCCTTCTGGGTTTCCTGGGACTGGTACTCCTGATCCCCCTGCAGCTTATCAAGGAGGTCATCAGGGAAAGGTCTTCAAATGCCGATGCGGCACGTACTGAGATCGGCAACCTCTGGGCTGCACCACAGACAATAACCGGACCGGTGCTGAACGTTCCCGGAACAAAGGTTATATCAGGCGACGGCAATTATGCCACCACCACGCTGCATATACTGCCTGAGAACCTCACAGTCTCAGGAGAGCTGAGGCCGGAGGTGAGGTACAGGGGGATTTATGAGACAGTAGTTTATGATTCAGACATTGACATAAAAGGTAACTTCTCTGTTGCCGGCTATGAAACCCTCAACGATTACATCTATCAGTGGGAGCAGGCATATATCACCATCGGTGTCTCAGACAACAAGGGCTTCCGCGATAATGTAGAGCTCTCCTTCAATGGCGCAGTTATAGGTGCGCAGCCCGGTACAGGGCAGGGTGACCTGTTTGATAAGGGGGTCTCCTTTCCCCTTCCCTTAACCCCGGAGGCATTAAAGGATTTCAAAGGCGATTTCAGCATCAGCTTCGGTCTGAAAGGGAGCGACAGCATACTCTTTACTCCTGTCGGCCGCACTACCAGCGTGGCTATCTCATCTGAATGGGATGCCCCATCATTCATCGGCACCTTTCTCCCTACGGAGCGCGATGTGACTGACAAGGGGTTCACCGCGGACTGGGAGGTGACCCACCTCAACAGGAGCTTCCCCCAGGCGTGGACGGGAGGCGGTTATGCTCCCTCCGAGGAGGCATTCGGCGTCAGCCTGATAATGGAGGCTGACCACTACACCAAGGCCGAACGGAGTGCCAAATATGGCATCCTGTTCATCGTGATAACTTTCTTCGTGCTCATCATCGTTGAGATAAGGTCGACACAGCGGATACATATTTTCTATTACCTGCTCGTTGGCATGGCCCTTATTCTCTTCTTCTCGCTGCTCACCGCACTGAGCGAGCATATAGGCTTCAACCCTGCATACCTCGTCTCCTCGGTGGCCACAATAGGACTGCTTTCCGCTTTCTTCAGGTCACTGCTCGAGAAGCAATGGATTATCCTGGTTATCAGCGGACTGCTTGCGGTACTGTATGTGTTTATGTTTGTCCTGCTGGCACTGAAGGATTACGCTTTCCTTGCCGGGAACATCGGGTTGTTTGTCCTTCTGGCTGTGCTGATGATGGTCTCGTCAAAGTACAGGCTCTTCAGCGATGAGGAAAAGTGACAGGCAGGGAAGACGGGCCTCAATCCTCCTGATGTATTTGTTGTGCAGATTTTTTTGTTAACTTACATGGTTGCTAAATCAGACTTGCATCCATGTTACTCAAGAGGTATATTGAAGAACCGGCCGGGGAAAGTTTTGACCTGATCATCATCGGGGGAGGCATAACGGGAGCTGCGGTGGCATATATTGCAGCTGCCAGGGGACTGAAGGTTGCGCTGTTCGAGAAGAAAGACTACGGCGGCGCAACCTCAGCTGCCACCTCGAAGCTCATCCACGGCGGACTGAGGTATCTCGCCAACGGAGAGCTGAAGCTGGTGCGCGAATCGCTCCGTGAGAGAAGGATACTTGGAAACATAGCACCCAATTTTGTCTACCCCCTGCCGTTCGTCTTTCCCAACTATAAGAAATGGGGAGGCAACATATGGAAGATGATGGCGGGGATGTACATCTATGACATGCTGTCATATGACAAGAAAGATACATGGGACAGGAGCAAGAAGCTGCAGAACCACAAGCTTATCTCACACAGGAAGACGGTCAGGCTTGAGCCGAACCTCAGGCAGGAGAGGCTCAGAAACGCCTTTTACTTTTTCGATTACCAGAGCATCTTCCCTGAGAGGCTCACGCTGGCATTCATCAAATCAGCGGCTGAGTACGGCGCCAGGGTATCAAACTACACCCCTGTGGAAGGGTTTGTTTTCGATGCCGCAAGGAGGATCACCGGGGTGAAGGTCAGGGATCTCTTTTCAGATAAAACGATGTCTGTAAAAGCTGACCTGGTGATCAACTGCGGCGGAACATGGGCCGACAAGATACTTGGCATGGCCTCGGAGAAGGATCTTCAGGTTCATAAGATCAAGCGGTCTGAGGGTATCCACATAATCACAAAGAAAATTGCCGGCAACCATGTTGTATCCATTCAGCGTGATGACGGGGGGCATATGATGATAATGCCCTGGCGTGACCACTCGCTGATAGGCACCACAGACAGGGAGTATACGGGTGATCCGGATGACTATCGTGTTTCGAGGGAGAGTGTCAGTGACATAATCGAGGCGGTAAATCGGAATTACGGCAGAAAGCTATCATTTGACGACGTGACCCATGCCTACGGCGGTCTCCGTCCGCTGATCGACGACCAGACAAAAGGGACTTACCGGACATCAAGGAAATATGAAGTGTATGACAATGCCATTGACGGCATCGAAGGGATGATCACCGTTGAGGGGGGCAAGTACACTACGAGCAGAAGCCTGGCACGGGAGGTGCTGAGACTGATATCTGTAAAACTCAACAGGACTCTCGCTGATTTTGTCTCTGACAATCTTTATCTTTCAGGGTGCGAGATAAGGGACATGAAGCAGTTCATGATCAGGCAGCACCTTAATTATGTTGATTTTGACAGGAAGACAATAGAGTATGTCAGCAGGAACTACGGCACTGACAGCAAGGTTGTATTCCAGATCGCCAGGGATGACAGGAAGCTGGCAGACGTCGTCAGTCACGACGGGGAGATACTGGCGGAGGTGGTCTATGCGATCAGATATGAGAGTGCCCGAACCCTCCCGGATATCATGCTGCGCCGCACAGGAACAGGGACGCTGGGCAACCCGGGCATGGACATAATCGGAAAAATAGCCTCACTGGCAGCAGAATTGCTTCACTGGGACAGGGCCAGGACAGAGGAGGAGACTGCATCAATCCTCAGGGTTTACGAACTGCATTAACAATCAACCTCCCGGATAATGGATTCAACATACAGGAATATTTTCAAATGGGGCGATAAGAGAGAGGAGCACATCGCCCCGCGGATGAAAGAGCTGATAAAGGATAAGTTTGGCTACAGCGATGATGACTTCAGGGAGAAGCGTCTTCCCGGGCTCGGAGCAGGTAAGGGTTGAAAAGAGTCCGGCGCTGAAGCCCCGGCAGCTTGATTTTATCAGGTCGGTGGTCGGCGATGATGACATCGTTACCGATGACTACTCACGTGCACGTTTCTCATGCGGTAAGTTCTACGGTGAGCTCCTCGATCTGAGACTCGGACGGGTTGCCTGTCCGCCTGATGCTGTCGTCGCACCGGGGAGTCATGAGGAGGTAGAGAAACTCATCAGTTACTGCAGCAGCGAACACATCCCCGTCATCCCCGTCGGAGGGCAGTCGTCCGTCACCGGGGCATTGAAGGCCCCTGAAGGGGGGATTGCTCTTGACCTGACAAAACACCTCAACAGGATACTGAGGATAAGCACTGTCAACAAAACGGTGACTGTCCAGGCCGGCATCTCAGGGCCGTCGCTTGAGGCAGAGCTGAACAGCAACGGTTATACCTGCGGGCACTTCCCGCAGTCATTTGAATACTCCACAGCAGGAGGATGGATTGCGGCAAGGGGGGCAGGACAGGCCTCAACCGGCTACGGCAAGATCGAAGATATGGTTGTTGCCCTCAGGGCGGTAACCCCGGCAGGTGTCATCGAAACAAAAGACTATCCGAGGACAGCACAGGGATGGGATCTGTTCAGGCTCTTCATCGGATCGGAGGGGACACTGGGAGTGATCACCGAGATAACCCTCAGGATACATAATTACAATCCCCGCGACACCGCCTCCGCAGCCTTCATCTTCCGCTCATTCGGGCAGGCTGTTGAGGCCATGCGCAAGGTCATGCATAGCGAGTACGGCAAGCCACACCTCTTCCGTATCTCCGACCCTGACGAGACTGACATTGCCTTCAGAACGGGAGGTTCACATAACAGCATGTCAGATAAGTTATTAAGACGGCTTGGCTTCCGGCCCGGGGAGAGGTGTCTCATGTTCGTGACAGTGGAAGGGGAGAGAGATTATAATCATTTCGTGCTGAAAAAAATAAAGATGACCGTTCGCAAGGGCGGGGGGATGTTCATCGGCACAGGCGCGGTGAAGAAGTGGCTTGACCAGAGGTACTCGAGCGCCTACATACGTGACCCCCTGATGGACCTGGGAATCATGACCGACACTCTTGAGACGGCGGTGACATGGGAGAGCCTGATGAAGGTATGGTCTTCAGCACGTGCTTATGTCAGCAGGCGCCCGAAGACTGTATTCATGGTGCATATCTCGCATGTATACGAAAACGGTGCAAACCTCTATTTCACCTTCCTGAGCCCTATGCAGATAGGGAATGAGCGGGATGACTTTGCAGCATTCCACCGGGGGCTGGTCGATACCATTGTAGAGAACGGAGGGTCACTCTCACACCACCACGGCGTGGGGAGGGTCCTGGCACCATGGATGGAGAGCCATCTCGGCGAGAGCTCCATGAAGGCGCTGAAGGCGATAAAGAGACATTTCGATCCGGAGAATATCATGAATCCGGGAGGGACACTCGGACTAACACAGTACAGGGATGAAACCGACAGATGAACTTATACTCTCAATTGACTTCGGCACGCAGTCGGTCAGAGCGGTATTGATTGACCTCCGGGGCAATGTGCTGCAGATGACGAAGACCGAGATCGAACCTTATTTTTCAGTCGCGCCGGGGTGGGCCGAGCAGCAACCGGAATATTTCAGGGACAGGATGTTTGAGACGCTACGGAAGCTGTTCATGGAGACAGAGTACAGTAAAGAACAGATTAAGGCTGTCACCCTTACCACACAGCGCTCCACGCTGATCAACCTTGACAGCAGCGGGCAGTCGCTGCGGCCGGCCATCAGCTGGCTCGACCAGCGGCAGTGCGCTGTGGGCCGGTATCCTGACAAGCTTACGCAGCTGGCTCTCAGGGTGGTGGGGATGAGGGAGGCGGTGATGCATACCGTCAAGCAGGGCGAATGCAACTGGATCATGCAGAACACACCTGAGATATGGGAGAAAACCAGTAAATTCCTCCTGCTTTCAGGTTACCTGACATGGGTGCTTACCGGCGAATATACTGATTCTATCGGGTGCACAGTCGCATACCTGCCCTTCGATTACAAGAAGCAGCAGTGGACTGACAGGAGTCACATGAACTATAAGATGTTTCCTGTTGAAAGGGATAAGCTTCCTGAGATTGTCAGGCCGTCTGAGATTCTCGGTCACATAAGCAGGGAGGCCTCTGAGAAGTCAGGCATCCCTGAGGGGCTGCCAGTCATAGCTGCCGCCGCCGACAAGGCATGCGAGGTGCTTGGGTCAGGGGTCATCACCCCCGATGTGGCGTGCCTCAGCTATGGCACTACGGCCACGGTGCAGACGACGCACAGTAAATATCATGAGGTGGTTCCGTTCTTTCCCTCTTATCCCAGTGCCGTTCCTGACTGCTATAACACCGAGGTACAGATATACAGGGGTTACTGGATGATCAGCTGGTTCAAGAAGGAGTTCGGGCTGAAGGAGATACAGATGGCCGAGAAGACCGGGCGTCATCCGGAGGCCTTTTTCGACGCCATGGTTGATGAGGTGCCTGCAGGGTCGATGGGTCTGATGCTTCAGCCCTACTGGTCGCCCGGACTGAAGGTCCCCGGCACCGAGGCCAAGGGAGCCATCATAGGATTCGGTGACGTGCATACCAGGGCACATGTGTACCGGGCTATCCTTGAAGGGCTGGGTTACTCGCTGAAGGAGGGGCTGCTGAGGACCGTAAGGAGAACCGGGGTACCGGTAAACAGGGTTGTTGTCTCGGGCGGCGGGTCACAGAGCAGGCAGGCAATGCAGCTGACAGCAGATATCTTCAACATGGAAGCCAGCCGGCCTCATACCTATGAGACCTCATCACTCGGTGCTGCAATAAATGCTGCCGTGGGGATGAAGTTTTACGGAGACTATGCCTCTGCCGTATCTGCGATGACGCGTCCGGGTGAGAAGTTCATCCCTGACAGCAGAAACGTCGACATCTATAAAGAGCTGTACAGCAAGGTATATTCAAGGATGTACAGGCATCTGCAGCCTCTCTACAACCAGATCAGGAATATAACCGGATATCCGCAGAAGATATGAAAAGGATCATCACCGGAGCCATTCTTTCTGTTTTGATCATTCTCTCGTGTGTCAGGAAGGAGGGTCAGACCATCAGTGTCATGACCTTCAACATCAGGTTTGACAATCCTCGTGACAGCCTGAATGCCTGGCCGAACAGGGCATCGGTTGTTGCTGATTTCATAAATGAGCAGGGGCCTGATCTGCTTGGTATGCAGGAGGTTCTGTGGCATCAGTATGAGTATCTTGACTCGTCACTGGCGGGATACGGGTCTGTTGCCGCAGGCCGTGACGACGGCCAGCGCGGGGGGGAGGCATGCCCGGTGTTCTATCGTCATGACAGGTTCACTGAGCTTGGCAGCGGAACATTCTGGCTCTCTGCCACGCCAGACATACCTGGTTCGGTAGGGTGGGGTGCTGCACTGACGCGCATTGCCACATGGGTACGATTGTACGATAAGACGGTATCCGATACTCTCTGCTACTTCAACACCCATTTTGATCACATCAGCGACTCCGCCAGGGTGATGAGTTCTGGTGTACTGCTCGACAGGGTGAGGGAGATTGCCGGGGACAATAACTTTGTCATCACAGGCGACTTTAACGCGCTGCCCGGGAGCCTGGCAATCACGAGGATGAAGGAAGGTGGATTTGCCATTGACACCTACCTTATATCGGAGACGCCGCCGGCAGGGGAGAGTTACACCTTCAACGGATGGAAGGATGTGCAGGGTGAGGGGCGCATCGACTATATATTTGTCCGTGCAGGCATGAAGGCTCACTCACATCATACCTGGAGGGTCATTAAGGATGGCATATTCATTTCTGACCACTGGCCGGTGACGGCAACGGTGCAATACTGATTGAGGAATAGTATTTTATTGTTTCATAGTCGAGACATGAACAGAAAAAGGATGATCAGATTTTCAGCCTTCATCATCGCGGTGATGGCGCTGACAATTACAAAACAACCAATAATGGCACAGAGGCCTTACATACAGAACTTTGAACTGAACCGTTACCTCGGTACATGGTATGAGATCGCACGGTTCCCGCACTCATTCGAGGAGGGTCTTGTCGGGGTCACTGCAACCTATTCGGTGCGCCCTGACGGTAAGATAAACGTGGAGAATGCGGGTTACAGGGGTACTCTTGACGGCCCGAGGGATGTGGCGACAGGCAAGGCAAAGATCGCCGGAAAGGCAACTGACGGACACCTGAAGGTATCATTCTTCCTCTTCTTCTATGCCGATTACTTCATCATGGATCTTGACCCTGACTACAGGTGGGCGCTGATAGGAAGCAAGTCAGACAAATATCTGTGGATACTGTCGCGCTCGCCGCAAATGGAGGAACAGGTGTATGAGATGATTCTCGGCAAGGCACGCAGCCTGGGTTATGATCTCTCAGAGCTGTACAAGGTTCCTCACCGTGACCTCACGCCCTTTTCCGATAAGCTGTGATAGCAAGTGCAATGAAGGAGACAGCGAGCAGGGTCAGTGCACCCATGTCGCCGGCTATGTCACGGAACCCTGATCCTTTAAGCATTACCATCCTGTTTATTCGCATCAGGTAAGCCACCGGGTTCACAGTAGTTGAACTGCTGTGCCCATCGCGGCATGCTCTCTGAAGGGGTGAAGATGCCGCTCATAAGGATAAAGATCATCACAAAGAAGAAAGCGATAAAGAGGAACTGCTGCTGTGTCGATGCCATTGTTGAGAAGAAGAGGGCCAGTCCGAGCACCGCTACCAGGAAAATGGCAGCGCAACCGAAGAAGAGGAGTAGGCTTCCCTCAAACGGTATATCGAATGCTATCCATCCTACGGTGAGCCCGAGAGCAAGGTCAATGAGCCCGATGATAAAGAAGGGAATGACTTTTGAGGCTATCAGCTGCCATTTCATGACAGGGGTGACGTTGATCTGCTCGATAGTGCCAATCTCCTTCTCTCTTACCAGGTTGAGTCCCGCCATAAGGAGACCTATCGCTGTGATAAGTATCACCAGCACTCCGGGAAGCATATAGTATTTATAGTTCAGGGTAGGATTGTACCAGAAACGTGGTGAGGCGGTTATTCCAGGCAGGGATGACGGAGCGTTGCCGCCGCTGACAATGACATCACGGTTATAATCGCGCACAACAGAGGTCAGGTAGCTCCATGACAGCTGCGCATTTGTTGCGTTTACCGCATCAACCAGGACCTGGAGCTGCGGCCTGTTCACGCCACGGAAGTCAGATGAGAAGCCTTCAGGAATAATAAGCACAATATCTGCGTCTCCGGAGAAGAGCAGCTCTTCAGCCTCCCTGTAGCTCCGCGGAGTGTCGCTGACCCTGAAGAATGACGACCCTGTCAGCTTCGCAATCAGCTCGCGCGAGGCGGGTGTGAAGTCATTGTCTGTAACGGCAAGGTCGACCCGTTTCATCTCGAAGGTGATAGCCGGTACCAGTAGAAGCATCTGCAGCAGCGGCACCAGGATAATAGCCCTGGCCAGGAACGGGTTGCGGCGTATCTGCCGGAACTCTTTTTTCAGAAGGAAGAGCAGCTTTCTCATCTGCCTCCCTCCCCTAACCTTATTTTAAACTTTCTGGCGCTGAGAAAGATAAAGAAGACAGTCATCGCCACAAGTATCAGCGTCTCCTTCCAGACAAAACTGAACCCTGCCCCCTTGATCATTATTGAGCGTATTATGTCGACAAACCATCGGGGAGGGAGGAACAGGCTCACCCAGTCATAGCCCTTGGGCATGTTTTCAATCGGGAAGATGAATCCTGAAAGCAGAAGGCTGGGCAGCATCAGGGCCAGGAAAGAAACGAAGATGGCGTTCTCCATCTTCTGCACAGAGGCCGAAACAAATATCCCTATAGCCAGTCCCAGGAGTATATATAGCATCGTCTCTGCCATCAGCAGTGCCACCGATCCTCTGACCGGAAGTCCGAATACGACCCATGCCATGATAAGGATTACCACCACGTTCACCAGCGAGAGGAAGAAGTAGGGAGCAACCTTGCCGGTGATGATCTGCCATGGCTTCAGGGGAGATACCAGCAGCACCTCCATCGTTCCGAACTCCTTCTCACGGACGATGGTCACAGATGTCATCAGGGCGCTTACCAGTATCAGTATCAGGGTGATGACTCCTGGTACGAACATGAACTGGCTCTCGAGGTTAGGATTGAAGTACATCTTTACCTCCGTATTGATGAGGGGCATTGACTGTGTTGTGCCGGCTGTCAGTGAGGCAGACCATTCATTCAGTATTGCAGTGGTGTAGCCTGCCACCAGGTTGGCGGTGTTCGGCTCGGAGCCGTCGGTGATAATGCCTACAGTGGCATTACCCTCCCGTGTCAGCCTGGCACCCAGCTCTTCGGGGAAAATTATTACTGCCCTTGTCCTTCCCTTTTTGAATATCTCGTCGATCTCGCTGTATGACCTGATATTATGGGTGAGGGTAAAGAACTCTGATGCTTCGAGCTTCAGTATCAGTTCAGCAGAGACCTCATCACGGGCATTATCAAGGACCGCGATCGGTGCGTTGGTGAGGTCGGTTCGCACCGCATATCCGAAGATAAGTATCTGTGCTGCCGGCAGACCGAAAAGTATTATCAGCGTCCGGTAGTCCCGGAAGATATGCAGGAACTCTTTCCTTACGAATGCCATGAACCTCTTCATTCCGTCTCCTTTTTTGGTCTTGTGATCTTCACGAAGAGTTCTTCAACCGATGCCGTGCCGTATTTCCGGCGCAGTGCAGCGGGTGTGTCAAGTGCGACGATCCGGCCTTCATTCATTATCGTCACCCTGTCACAGTATTCGGCCTCGTCCATATAATGTGTGGTAACAAAGACTGTGATGCCATTGCCGGCAGTCTCATATATCATCTCCCAGAAGCGGCGGCGTGTAACAGGGTCGACGCCGCTGGTGGGTTCATCAAGGAAGACTATCCCGGGCCCATGGAAGACAGCCACCGCAAAGGCGAGCTTCTGTCTCAGTCCCAGCGGCAGTGATCTTATCAGTGTGTCGGCATAGGCTGTGAAACTGAGTCTTGACAGGAGCTCAGGGGTGCGTGAGCGTATCTCTTTCATCCGCATGCCGTATATGCCGCCGTAGAGTTCTATGTTCTCACTGACTGTCAGGTCTTCGTAAAGGGAGAATCGCTGCGACATGTACCCTATCCGTTTCTTTATCTCCTCCGGGCGGTGTGCTGCGTCGATGCCTGCGACGATCACCCTGCCTGAGGTCGGGCGTGAGAGGCCGCAGAGAATACGGATTGCAGTGGTTTTTCCGGCGCCGTTGGCCCCGAGAAAACCGAATATCTCACCCTTATGTACATCAAATGTCAGGTTGTCGTTAGCGACGAACGAGCCAAACTTCTTGACCAGACCTGTTAACCTCTATGACCTTCTGTTCATTCATCACCCTTCACGTTTCATGAGTTCAAGGAATACATCCTCGATGCCCGGAACAATCTCCACGATTGAAGCATCTGTTAATCCGGCGCTGTTCAGGATAGTGACAATCTCATCAGGTACGGTCCCTTCGCGCAGGGTTATGTGCACGGAGTCACCGAAGGGCTCGGAGCTCAGTGCCCGGGGCGAAGAGCGCAGGGTGGTAAGGAGCCTGTACTTCTCCTGATGTCTGACAGCGTACAGTTTCTGTGTGTATGACTTCCGGATGTTATCCGGGGTATCAATGCCCAGGATCTTCCCTGTCTGTATCAGGGCGATGCGGTCACAGCGCAGGGCCTCATCCATGTAGGGGGTTGAGACGATGATCGTGATCCCTTCTTTCTTCAGTCCCGAGAGCATCTCCCAGAACTCAGTGCGTGACACGGCGTCGACGCCGGTGGTAGGCTCGTCAAGGATAAGGATCTTCGGTTTGTGTATCAGTGCGCACGACAGTGCCAGCTTTTGCTTCATGCCGCCCGACAGCTGTCCGGCAAGTCGTTTCCTGAAGGGCTCTATCTGTTTGTATATCGGCTCAATAAGATGGTAGTTTTCCTTTACCGATGTACCGAAGATGGTGGCATAGAAGTTCAGGTTCTCCTGCACGGTCAGGTCCTGGTAGAGGCTGAACCTTCCCGGCATGTAGCCGATGTGGTTTCGCAGCTCCTTATAGTCCCTGACGGTGTCGAGACCGAAGAGTGTCATTCTGCCGTCTGACGGAATGATAAGTGTAGCTGCGATGCGGAAGAGGGTTGTCTTTCCTGCCCCGTCGGGGCCGATAAATCCGAACAGCTCCCCGTCGTTTATGCTGAAAGAGACGTTGTCAACGGCAGTAAGTTTGCCATGACGGTGGGAAATATTATATGCTTCTGCTGCGGCCATTACTTATTGAAGATAGCCTCGCCGGGCATGCCTGCTTTTATTGAGCCGTCATTTGCCACTTCGATTGTGACTGCATATACAAGTGTCACCCGTTCTTCCTTTGTCTGGATGATTTTTGGGGTGAACTCGGCCTTGTCTGCCACTCTGGTTATTGTGCCGGTGAAGGTTCTGAATCCCTTTTCTCCGTCGTCGATGCGTGCGGTGCAGCTGTCTCCGATCTTTACTGCATGCAGTTGTGCGCCGCTGACCCATACTTTCAGCCGCATTGTCTTAAGGTCGGCGAGCTTCACCAGTGGTTTGCCGGCGGCGGTGAGTTCATGTGCCGAGGCGTATGTCTCAATGACCGTGGCGTCGAAGGGGGCTTTTACGGTGCTGCGGGCGATCTGTTCGTTGATGACTGCCCGTTTGGCTTCCACGCCCTGGATCTCTGCGGCGACGGAGCGTCGCTGGGTGGTGTTGGTTTCGGATTGTTTCTTAAGGACCTCGAGCTGACCTGTCAGGTCATCGAGCTGTTTCTGCGTGGCGGCGCCGTCAGCGAGCATGCGGCGCGTACGCCCGATATTGATGTTGAGGTTATCCATCTGCTGGCGTATCACCGCGTCCTGCGCCGCGATGCCCGCCAGGCGCGCCTGCGCCGCCGCCGTCACCGCCTCCAGCTCTGCAAGCTGCAGCACCAGCATGGTGGTGTCGGTGACGGCGATGACGGCGCCGCCGATGACATCCATCCCTTCATCGACATCCATGGCCACGATCCTGCCGGAGGTCTCGGCAGAGATGATGATATCATCAGCCTCAAAGGTGCCCCAGGCATCAGCATCACTCTCACCCCGGCCGCAGCCCGTGAGAAGCATAAGTAACGCGACAGGTATTATGTAATTCTTCATATTGTTGTTATTTATTTATTCCTGTGATATTAATATACTCAACCTCAGCCCTGGCGATGTTTATCTTTCTCACTGCCGCGCTGATGACTGCCTGCTTCTCTCCGTTGAGCTCCGTAAGGTATTCCGAGGCGGTTATGGTACCGTTCTTCAGCTGCGAGGCAGACACCGCAGCAATCTTCTGCCTTATCATGATCAGCTCTGCATCACGCCCGCCAGCCTCACGCAGCGCCGCTATCTCTGCCATCTTCACCGTGAGAACCCTCTGCAGCGACTCTTCCGTGGCGCTCTTGTTTATGTCAAGCAGCTGCTGCTGAAGAGTAACAGACTTGCGCTCATTGCTGGTCTTATTCCAGTCGAAAATAGTCCATTTGATACCTACCCCCACGGAGTAATACGGATCAGGCACCTCCGAGAAGAAGTTGTTGCCCGGAGGCAACCCGTATCCCGCCTGCGCAAACCCGAACGCCTTGGGCATGCGCTGACTCCTGAGCAGATCCATGGTGGCGCCGAGCTGCCTTTTTCTCACATCAAAGAGGCGGATATCAGGATTGTCAATTGTCTCTTCACCTGTTATGACAGGCTCAGGCAGAAGAAAGGAATCGTCACTGGCGAAAGTCATACCGGTGATCTGTCCGAGAGCTTTCATGAATGCATCATGACGGTGCCGTATCTCAACGAGCATCTGTTCTGCCTTTATCTTTTCGGCATTGAGAATATCGACCGTGACCTGGGGTACGACGCCGTTTCTCACCCCTGACTGGGCCTCTGTCATACGGGCGTCGAGCTCGGAGATCAGAACCCCGGTAACCTCAGCCTGGCTTGCGGCAAGCAGCATGGAGAAGTAATAGCTGTTTATCTGATCATGCAGCCGGTATATCGCTGCCTCGTTCTGTTTCATGTTAAGCTCTCTTATCACCTCTTCCACCGCCCTGGCGCTGCGTGTAGCCCCACCGTCCCATATCACCTGGCTGATGTCAAGAGTGGCCTTATAGAACTGATGCGGTATGGCAGGGGCAGTGCCCGGCGGAATAGGTAGGCTTCCGTATATTGCTTCGATATCGGGGATGTCTGAGTAGTAGGCGTAACTGCCATTTATGTCCATCCCGGGAAGATAACTTGCCGAGAGGTTCTGATCGCGGAGGGAGGATAGCTCCGTGTAGATATCCCTCTCTCCTGCCAGAGGTGTCACCGCTGCTGCCGAGTCGTAGCACTGCCAGAGTGTGACAACCTGCTGTCCGCCTGCGGCAGCGAACGTCAGCAGCATTGACCATGCCAATATTATCTTCTTCATTTCTTCCGGTTTTTTAAGGCTGTAATGACAAAGTCAGAGGCAAACTCCTTCCTTGCCTGCATAAATGAGTTGAAGTTCCTGGTCTCGCCCAGCTGCTCCATCATCATCTTCATGACATTACGTGCGGCAAAAGGAAAGATGGCCATCGAGACGATTGTCACCATGAGCTGGGGGAGTTCGCCCTTCTTGATGCCGAATTTTCTGAGTTCCTTTGAATGTTGTCTGTAGATGACGTCACGCATCTCCGAATAGCGGAGGGTCTCGCGGATGCCCTGGACCAGGTCAGGATTGTGCGAAATCTCATTCAGGAGAAACAGCGGGAGGTTTGGATTTTTAATAAGTATATTGATATGTTCCTCGTAATAGAGTTTTATCTTCTTCTCGAACGAGATATCCATCATGAAGACTGAAAGGATTTTTTCGAACATTTTTTTCAGCAGTGCCTGGAACACTGTTTGGAACAGCAGTTCCTTTGATCTGAAGTAATAGTGGAGCAGTGCTTTGTTTATCCCTGCGCGGTCGGCTATTTCCTGCATGCGGGCTGCGGCAAAGCCTTTCTCTTCGAAAATCTCGGTCGCGGCTTTGAATATCTTCTCCTGGGTCTGAAGATCGTGATTCTTTGTTTTAACCATCAGGATTAACTTTATAGTTTAACCAATTGGTCAAAGATAAAGTCAAATTCTGAAATGACAAAATTTTTTTCAGATTTTTTTGAGTGGCCTTGCTCATCGCCACCCGCCGCGGCCCTTCGACAGGCTCAGGGACCGGGCAGGGCTGGCTGCGTTGTCTGAAGGAAGACGGAAGACGGAAAGCGGAAGGCGGAAGAAGGAAGGCGGAAAAAGGAAGGCGGAAGAAGGAAGGCGGAAGACCGAAGAGCGGAGACCGATTACTGATCGCCGAATCGCCGAATTGCCGAATCGCAAATCGCAAATCGCACATCGCACATCGCACATCGCACATCGCAAATCCTTCTTCCACCCTACTGCCTACTGCCTGATGCCTTCCACCATTCCGTTGATCCGGAGAATTAAGTAAATTAGCATGATCAATAATCAACGCCACCAGGGCAGAAAAGTATATCAAGATGAAGAACTTGAAGAAGATGATCCTTCGTACCACAGGAGCAATTGCAGCCGTAATAATCGTAATATTCGGATCATATATGATTGTCATGTTTTCAGCAGTGAGAAAGATGACACCAGCCGAAACCTCGAAGCTGACAGATGACGTCTTCGCCGTCAGGGACAAATATGTGAACATGTTCCTTGTCAGGAGTGGCGATGACTTCATAGCAATAGATGCGGGTATTAAAAAGGGTTCCGTCAGGGATGAGCTCAGAAAGCTTGAGATAGATCCCGACAGGGTGATTGCCGTTTTCCTTACACACACCGACAGTGATCATGCAGGGGCTATCAACCTTTTCAGAAATGCAGTTGTCTATATGCACAGGGAGGAGGAACAGATGATCAATGGCGAGACCGGCAGATTCCTCTTTTTCGGAAACACTATTGACACAGAGGAATATACGTTGCTCAATGACGAGGTACTCAGGATCGGTGACCTGGAGATCAGGCCTGTCCTGACCCCCGGTCATACCGGCGGGGCGACATGTTATGTGGTAAACGGCAGTTATCTTTTTGCCGGAGATGCAATGAGATTATACAACGGCTATGCAGAGCCCTTCCCCCGTTTCATCAACAAGAACGCACGAAGGGCAAGAAAGTCAATGAAGAATATCATGGAGCTGGAGGGCATTCAGTATATCTTCACAGGCCATTACGGCTACAGCGATGACTTTTCCAAGGCTTTCAGCAGCAGGTAGTTGACCGGACTTAAATAAACAAAACCATGCTCATGTTGTTATCTCATAAAAAGATACTTCATGAGATCAAGGTCAGTTGAAAAGATATTGCCCCCTCCTCCGGTCCATTTTGTGGGTGACGGCTTCAGGGTGCACAACTTCATCCCGGGGGTGCATCCCCTGTCGATGCAGCGAATGGATCCCTTCATCATGCTCGATTATAATTCGAGATATTATTTTTCCCCTACAAGCAAACCACGAGGGGTAGGGGTCCATCCTCACAGGGGCTTTGAGACAGTCTCGATCGCATACAGAGGCAGGATAGCCCATCATGACAGCTTTGGCAACAGCGGAGTGATCGGGGAAGGAGATGTGCAATGGATGACAGCATCATCCGGACTGCTTCACAAGGAGTACCACGAGAAGGAGTTCGCACGCAGGGGTGGAGACTTCCATATGGTGCAGCTGTGGGTCAACCTTCCGGCAAAATTCAAGATGTCCCCTCCCAAATACCAACCCATCACAAATGATCAGATGGGAAGATTCATCCTTCCTGACGATGGGGGAACGATCGAAATTATTTCAGGTGAACATGAAGGTGTCAAAGGTCCCGCCTCGACCTTCTCTCCGGTCTCACTCATGAACGCAAGGCTCAACTCCGGAGGAAAGGCATCATTCGTGTTCCCGGCGTCAAATAATACGGCACTGCTTGTCGTTGAGGGGGAGATACAGGTTAATGAAACCGACAGGGTGCCGGCAGACCATTTTGTGCTTCTCGGAAATGACGGTGAGAGCTTTGAAATACTTGCCGGGGAGCCTGCCATAGTTCTCATCATGAGCGGAGAACCTCTCAGAGAACCAATTGCCGCCCACGGTCCGTTCGTTATGAATACCAGGGCAGAGATTCAGCAGGCGTTTGAGGATGTCAGCAGCGGGAAGTTCGGGCATCTTGATGACTGATCACTGATGCCTGCCGGAAAAGATTTGCGATTAACGATTATCTTTATGATTCATTAATCCTGAATGTAACCCGGAGCCAGCAGCCGGAAATAAGGCAATAAAAAATTTTTTAAAAAAACCTGAAAAAATTTGGATATTAATGTTATTTAAATCTAACTTTGTGTTAGAAATAAATAACAATAGTATTATGAAAAGAGCGTTAATTGCATTGGTCGTATCATTAATTGTGCTTGCCTCCACAGCACTCTGGTTCTTCAAAATGGAGAAATCCGTTACTCCCCCCGAGTTATTAACCTTCGGGATTATCATCGTACTGGTCGGATTCGGGTTGTATTTCGCATACATGAGATTTACAGGCGCCAGGAGGAATGAACCGCCGGAGGATGAACTGTCAAAGAGGATGCTTCAGAAAACGGCTGCCTGGTCATACTACATCTCGCTTTACATGTGGGTCTTCATGATCTGGCTCAAAGACAGGGTTACCCTCGACACGGAGCAGGTTCTGGGTGCAGGTATCCTGAGCATGGCTGTCATCTTCTTCCTTTGCTGGATCGTTATCAGGTTTAGGGGTTTAAGCAATGAATAACAGGATCAGGGAGTTCAGGGCGCGGCATGACATGACGCAGGACGACCTGGCAAAGAGGGTTAATGTAAGGCGTGAGACCATTGTGTTCCTTGAAAAGAACAAGTACAATCCTTCCCTTAAGCTTGCTCACGATATTGCCATGGTCTTCGGGGTGCCCATTGAGGAGATATTCCTCTTCGACAATTAAATCTTCGGCGCCGGTTTTTATCGGGTAAATCTTGCAGTTGTCCGGCAGATTGCATAAATTTATGGTGCATTTCCTCTTTTAGTGTGCAACATAAATTTTAAGCCATGCTGGTCAAGACCTTCAGTGCTGCCGTTTTCGGTATTGAGGCTGTCCCCGTCACCATTGAGGTGGATGTCACCCGGGGTGTGAGGTACATGCTTGTGGGGCTGCCCGATGCGGCCGTCAAGGAGAGTCAGCAGCGCATTGAGTCGGCTCTGCGTGCCGTAGGCCTCAGGTGGCCCGGCAGACAGGTCATTATCAACATGGCTCCTGCCGACATACGGAAGGAAGGGTCGTCATATGACCTGCCTCTGGCAGTTGGCATACTTGTCGCCTCAGAGATGGTTCGGGGAGAGAAGCTTGACGGGCTGTTGCTCACGGGTGAGCTGTCACTCGACGGAGCAATAAAACCTGTTAAGGGGGTGTTGCCGATGGCGCTCCAGGCCCGTTCATCAGGATTCCGCGGAGTGATGGTACCGTCAGAGAATGCCCCGGAGGCAGCCGTCGTTGACGGCCTTGAAGTCTATGGTGTAAGCAGCCTCACGGAGGTGCTTCAGATAATACGCGGTGAGCTTGTCCCTCTCCCGGTTAAAGTTGATATAGCGGCCCTCTTCCGCCAGGAGGGTAACATCTATGACTCTGATTTCTCAGATGTCAAAGGGCAGGAGAGTGTCAAGCGTGCTCTCGAGGTAGCTGTGGCGGGAAGTCATAATGCGCTGATGATCGGTCCGCCAGGGTCAGGCAAGACGATGCTTGCCCGCCGCCTCCCTTCAATACTGCCGCCGATGACTCCTGAGGAGGCGCTGGAGGCGACGAAGATCCATTCCGTGGCTGGCAGGATCGAGAGCCATGTGTCTCTCATGACCCGGCGCCCTTTCCGCAGTCCCCATCATACGAGCTCTGACATCGCCCTCGTGGGAGGAGGCACGGTGCCGCAACCCGGAGAGATAAGCCTGTCGCACAACGGGGTGCTGTTCCTTGACGAGCTGCCGGAGTTCAAGCGAAGTGTGCTGGAGGTGTTGCGGCAGCCGCTGGAGGACAGGATAATAACCATCTCCAGGGCAAGACTAAGCTGCGATTTCCCCGCGTCGTTCATGCTGGTTGCCTCAATGAATCCATGTCCCTGCGGATTTCATAACCATCCCGAAAAGACATGTACCTGTTCACCGGGCATGGTTCAGAAGTATCTCAGTCGTATATCGGGGCCGCTGCTTGACCGCATAGACATTCATATCGAAGTGGTACCGGTGAACTATGAGAGGCTTGCCGGTGTTGCCACGGCAGAGTCATCGGCAGCTGTGCGAGAACGGGTTGTGAAGGCTCGCGCCCTGCAGACAGCACGCTATGCAGGCATTGACGGGATATACTGCAACGCGCAGATGACCTCATCGCTGATCAGGAGGTACTGCCATCTCGATGAGACCGGAGGACGCCTTCTCAGGGCAGCAATGGATATTAGAGGATTATCTGCAAGAGCTTATGACAGAATACTTAAAGTGGGCCGAACTATTGCAGACCTCGACGCATCTGAAAACATCAGCCCTGAGCATATTTCAGAGGCAATCAACTACCGCAGCCTCGATCGTGAAGGCTGGGCCGGATAAAAATTCCTTCAATATTTTTTAACGCTGACAATTTTGACTATTTTGCGGGTGAATAAAATTTACCTCTTCCATATTAGTCGGAAAGTATGGACCTAACAAAAAGATTAAGACACAAGCTTGCCAACGAGCATCTGATGTTCGCTTACCGCGGACAGGTAACAAGTGATAACTCAGTTTTGCTGCTGACCCTTCTCGAAAGAGAGATGGAGTTCTCGGACTTCAGCCTGCAGGGTCGCAAACGCCTGTTCATGTTTGTTCTCGAGAACCTGCAGAATATCACCAGGCACAGCTCCACCCCCGTCCACGAGATGACCTCAATGGTACTCTACAGCAAGACGGAAGACGGCTACACCGTTATTACCGGAAACACGATCAGGAAGGAAGATGTTACGGGTCTGAAGGGAAACCTTGAAAAGATCAACAGCCTTGATCCGGACCAGATCAGGGAGGTTTACAGGACGATGCTGCAGGACTCAAACATAGGGCACAAGGGAGGGGCAGGTCTGGGGCTGATTGAGATGGCACGCAAGACGGGGAACAGGCTTGATTACGACTTCATTCCCATAGATGAGGAGTATTTCTATTTCATCCTCAGCAAGACGGTTGACGCCGGGGGAAAGGGAGTACACAGTCCGGGTGCCACCGTATCATTCAATGGCAGGAGAGCGATGCTGCTTGAGCGTATGATGAAATCAAACAAGATCGATTTCATCTGGGCAGGGCCGCTGACACATGACATTGGCAAGGAGTTGCTCAGCTTCAGTGAGACCACGATGCATGAGGCAGAGCTTGAGCATAATCTTCATAAGCGCGTCTTCGCAGCGCTGATAGAGCTTCTGCAGAACGTTGCGCAGCACAGCCCGGGTTTCAGGGCAGAACGACAGTTCGGCATACCTGTTGCGATGATAAGGAACACCGGCAAGACTTATATTATCACATCAGGCAACCTGATAAGAAGCAGGGATATTGACCACCTGAAGCAGAAGCTTGATATGGTGAACAGGTATGATGAGGAGGGGCTTAAACTGCTTCTCCGCACGGCTCTCATGGGGCAGGATATGAAGGAGGCCTCCACCGGTTACATGGGCCTTCTCGAAATGGCCCGCCGCTCAGGCAACAAGCTTGATTACCAGTTTGAGGAAGTCAACGAAGATTATTCATATTATACCCTGACAGTCAGGGTGAGGGTCAGGCATTCAAAGGCCGGGAAATAAGTGTCAGCTCTCTGCCGTCATAGACGGCATAGCTTGTAGTGCTGAACCAGTCGCCCAGGATTATCATCCTTCTTCCGTTCTCGTCGAATGTCATGGGCAGGTGCCTGTGTCCGTAGATGAAGTAACGTGCCTCACACCCTGCACTCACAATCTCCCGTGTGTGCCTGATCAGGTCCTCGTTCTCTTCTCCCAGGAAAGGAAGTGAAACATGTTTTGCCAGCCGGCTGCTGTTTGACCACGCGTGGCCGATACCCAGTCCTATCCGCGGATGGATTGCTGAATAGGCCCTCTGCAGCATCCTGTTGTGAAACAATGAAAGGAGTATCCTGAATCCTTTGCTCCTGGTACCCAGGCCCTCTCCGTGGGCCAGGTAGAACAGCTCCCCCCCGATGGTTACGAGCAATGGCTCATGATGAATCGTGACGCCGCATTCCTCCTCAAGGTAACTCTTCATCCACAGGTCATGATTGCCTGTGAAGAGGTGCACATCGATCCCGCTGTCTGTAAGGTGGGAGAGCATCCCCAGAAAACGGGTAAATCCCTTTGGGACCACCTTCTTATATTCCCACCAGAAGTCGAAGATATCTCCCAGGAGGTATATCGTATGTGCATCTGCAGAGGCCTGTCGCAGCCACGCCACAACCCTCTCTTCCCTCTCGCGGGGATTGGTCCCTGCCGCAAGCCCGAGATGGAAATCTGATGCGAAGTATGTTTTTTTGTCTTCCGACATCTTCAGTTATTTGTTGAAGATCTGGTCCATCCGTATCTGAAGGTTACGGCCGAAGAGATTGGTATTTATGATATTTCCGTCGGGGTCGTAGAGCATGTTTGCCGGTACAGCTGTGATGCCCATTGCCCTTGCATAAACAGGGTTCGAAGGGTCAGTTTCTCTTACGCTTATCCATGGGATCTCTTCGAATCGTACAACGCTCTTCCAGCGCTCCTCACTGGCATCGAGGCTGATCTGGTATATCTCAAGACCCTTTGGCTTATACAGCGCATAAATGCTCTTAAGGGCTTCCAGTTCTGCTATGCATTCCTCCGATGTTGTCGCCCAGAATGAAACGAGGACATATTTTCCCCTTAATGACGACAGGGCTACGGTTTTTCCCTCTGTATCGGGGAGCTGCGGGTTGTTGCCTGAAATGGGTGACTGGGCAGCGAGGGCTGCCAGTCTGTTGATATACATCTGGTTAAGCTCGGAGGTCACATTTTCCTTCAGGGCAATGACATGTCTTGATGCAGGATATCTCACCGACAGTGAATCAGAAACGATCTTGAGAAACTGCAGGTCACGCGGCTGGTAAAGCACGTATGCGTTCTCGTCAAGCCTCTGGTATACTGCCTTCACCGCTGCCATAGAGGTGAGGTTGCTGAGGATGAAACTGATGTTGTTTTTACGCTGTGCCTCAACGATATCAAGGTAGGCAGCCTCAAGCGCCGGACCCCTGACAGCAAGTTCCTCTTCCGTCAGCGAAGCATAAATTTTCTTCAGCGAGTCAAGTCCCGATACTGTAATAAAAAGCTTCTGGTCGAGTTCCTTTATCTTCAGCGAGCCGGGTGACCCTTCCACCTCATAATTCATTACCAGGGGTGATGATCCGAAAGTAAGGCTGATCTCCTCACCGGGCATGGCAAGCAGTCCGACGAAATCATCCTTGCCTATCCGGACCTGAAAGAATTCCGGTCCGGTTATTTCTGCCGTGAACCTGAATTGTCCCCGTTTTATCTCTGCTGAATCAATCAGAATGTTCGTGCTGACATCCGACTGGTCGAGGTAGACAATTCCTTCCTTTCCTTCCGCAAAGGTGCCCCGGATGGTAACTTTTTCTTCGTTTCTGCATCCTGTGATTGCTGCAGCAAGCAATACCAACGATAAAAATTTATTCATTTCAGGTCTTGATTTCCGGTACAAATAAAGTAAAAAATAGAGACAGGCTATTGTCTGTTGAACAGTTCCCCTAGTTTTTTCCGAAGCGTATCGCCTCTCAGGTTAACGGCAATCACCCTTCCGTCACGGTCAATCAGGTAGTTGTAAGGTATCTCTGTCAGGCCGAATCTCTTTACCACTTCCGAGTCGCGGTATCTGAGGTCGCTGACATGCTTCCACCGACCCAGCCTGTCTTTTCTTATTGCCTCGGTCCAGTCTTCTTTTCTGATATCGAGTGACACCTGGTAGATATCAAACCCGCGGTGATGGTATGTGTCATACATTGTAACGAGGTTCGGGTTCTCTTCGCGGCACGGGGGGCACCATGCAGCCCAGAAGTCGACCAGCACTATGCTTCCTCTCAAAGCTGAGAGCATTACCGTATCACCGTTCGGGCCGGGAAGAGCGATGTCAGGCAGCAGGTCGCCCTCGCCGAAGCTCCCCGCTGTCTCATTGCCTACGGTGACTGACCTGCGGAGCCCCGCCACAAATGTATGCAGGTCAAGCACCATGTCCGATTCAGGGTAAAGGGCATATAGCAGTGAGTCAGCCCTGTAGAACAGGTCAGGTTCCTTTGCCGGGTCAAAGAGCTGCAGTCCCGGTACTACCTGCTGGTTCAGCAGGAAAATGGAGACCATTGATCCGCTGTTCTCTTCCAGGTATGTCATTGCCCTCTCACGGAAATCTGCGACTATTGCGGCTGCCTTCCTGTCAAGGCTGTCCATGATCAAGGGGAGACGGTCACTGCCGATGCTGTCATTATAGGCTTTTGTAAGCTTCTCCAGCTCACCGATTACATTATCGTGTTCCCGGCGGAAACTGAGCATGACATTTGTGGCATCGGAGCCTGCCACAATTGAAGGTGAGGATATCGATCCGGCACTGGCAGTTATATTTATCCTATCACCCGGGTTTACCAGCAGCGTAAGGAAATCATCACTGTCAATGCTGAGCAGAAAAAAAGTCGGGAATGATATCCCGGCCCTTATTTTAAAACTTCCATCCCTGGAAATAATTACGGAATCAACAGGTTCAAGAATGTTGGGTTTTACTTCCCTGAGCAATATATATTCATCCTTTCCTGCACCCTCAATATGACCTGATACAGTGAATCCGTTTCTCTTGCATCCTGCCGTCAGTGCTGCCAGAAGTATTATGATAACGAGTGTCTTCAATGAATTGCTGCCGGTCAGGCAAAAACCTGCAATGCCCGCTCTCCTGATCAAATATGCCATTTTCTTTAACAATTTAGCCTTTCAGTCGTTCTTCAATTGAGTTGCAAAGATATTTATTTTTCACAGCCCGTGTGGCTTAAGGCAGACCCCTGAAGCAGATACGTTTTTTTTGATTTTCTTTGCAAACGCAAATTTTTATTGCTAATTTAAACGAATTAATATTTTTTAGATATTAACACGGAATCCATAACAATATGGGCTACATTAAGTTTGACAAGGCTAAGGTTGTAAATCTTGAATATTCACTCAGCCGTGAGATTCTGCGTACAAACAGGGCGGGAAGCTACTCTTCGACGACCATTGTTGGCTGCAACACCCGCAAGTATCACGGGTGGCTCGTTTGCCCCGTTGATGCCATAGGTGGTGAAAGGCATGTGCTCCTGTCAGCGCTTGACAGCACCATTGTGAGCAACGGTCAGAGTTTCAACACAGGTATCCGCAAGTATCACGGGGACTCATACAGTCCCAAAGGACATAAGTACGTAGAGGATTTTGACATACAGGATATACCCGGTATGACCTTCAGGGTAGGAAATGTCTACTTCAGGCAGGAAAGACTGCTGGTACATTATGAGGAGCAGTTGCTTATCAGGTACACTATTCTTGACAGTGATGAACCGGTTAAGCTTCAGCTGCGTCCTTTCCTCGCATTCCGTAACGTTCATCAGCTCACTCACTCCAACCTCGATGCAAATACTAAGGTTGAAAAAGTAGCAAACGGAATTAAGATCAGGATGTATGAAGGGTTTCCCTGGCTTCATATGCAGTTGTCATCAAAGGCGGAGTTTGTACCGGTGCCTGACTGGTATCAGGGGGTGGAGTATGTTGAGGAGCAGAAACGGGGCTACGACTATTCGGAAGACCTTTTTGTTCCGGGCTTCTTTGAGCTGACAGTTAACAAGGGTGACGTCATAGTTTTTTCCGCATCGACAAGTGAAGAGCGTACTGCAGGGTTCAAGTCAAAGTTCACCAGGACCGTCGCATCAAAGATACCGCGCAGTAACTTCAGCAACTGTCTTCGCAATGCCGCGCAGCAGTTCATTGAGAAGCGCGGTGGCGATACCTCCATCGTTGCCGGGTATCACTGGTTCGGGTCATGCGGACGTGACACATTCATTTCACTGCCGGGCATCGCCCTGGCCCGCAGCTCGGAAGATCTTTATGCATCGGTGCTTGACACTCAAGTGCGCCGCATGGCAGGAGACCTCTCTGCCGGAACGGAAGAGAATGCCAGCCTGTCTCTCAGGAGTGCCGACTCGCTTCTCTGGTTCTTTCATGCCCTCCACAAATACGGGCAGGATGCCAGGGAGACCTGGAAACGTTACGGCAAACCCATGAAGCAGGTTCTTGATGCCTATCGCAAAGGGAGCTCACCCGGGATACGCATGAGGGATAACGGGCTGATTTTTGCCGACTCACCGGGCAAGGCACTTACATGGATGGACGCTGCCGTGAACGGTGTTCCGGTAACGCCGCGCAACGGATATGCGGTGGAAGTCAACGCCTTATGGTATAACGCCGTCTGCTTCGCACTGGAGTGCGCAAAGGCAGCAAAGGACAGGGCATTTGTGAAGGAGTGGGAAAAGTTTCCTGAGAAGATAAGAGCCTCATTCATTGACCTGTTCTGGGATGAGGAGCATGGCTATCTGGCAGACTATGTCAACGAAAACGAGACACGAAACATGCAGGTAAGGCCTAACATGGTCATGGCAACATCACTGGCCTATCCTATGCTCGACAAGGAGCAGATGAAGAAAATTCTTGACCTGGCTAACAGGGTCCTTGTCACACCGCGTGGTCTGCGCTCACTGTCGCCGGCCGAGGAGGGTTATCAGGGGCAGTATCTTGGTACGCAGGAATCACGCGACAGCGCATATCACCAGGGGACTGTCTGGCCATGGCTCATGGGACCGTTCTGTGACGGATGGCTGAGAGTCTACGGTGAAGGGGGTGTCTCGCGTGTCAGGAAGCTTATAACGGGGTTTGAGGAGACACTGACAGAGGCCGGCATATCAACCATTTCAGAGATATATGACGGTGACCCGCCTCATGCACCCAGAGGAGCGATTTCACAGGCTGCAAGCGTGGCCGAGGTGCTGAGGATCAATACCCTGTTGGAGACAAAATACATGGAAAAAAAATAACAATATGCGTGTCCTGATGTTTGGATGGGAATTCCCTCCACATATTGCCGGGGGGTTGGGGACTGCCAGCTATGGTCTCACCCGCGGTCTCGCCTCGCAGCGTGACGTAAAGGTGATATTCGTTGTTCCCAAAGCCTACGGCGACGAAGATCAGAGCGTGGTAAGCCTTATCGGAGCCAACACCATACCCGTTGCCTTCAAGAAGATAAAATTCAACTATTTCCTTAAGCAGGTTGAAAAGATCGAGGTCTTTTCCAAGCTCGTTCCCTACACTGATCCTGAGGATTTCTGGAAGATTACCCGGGGTGAAGTGGCTGAGACTGATGTCCTTGTCAAGACCAACAAACAGGGTAAGGTTGATTTCAGTGGCACTTACGGGGCATCACTGATGGATGAGATCCATAAGTATTCGGTTGTCGCACAGGTGATTGCGTCTGAACAGGAGTTCGACATCATTCATGCGCACGACTGGCTTGCATATCCCGCCGGCATTGCCGCCAAGGCGGTCTCGGGAAAGCCGCTTGTGATACATGTTCATGCCACTGACTTTGACCGGAGCGGCGGCAATGTCAATCCTGTTGTCTACAACATGGAGAAGGAGGGAATGGATGCTGCCGACAAGATAATCACCGTCAGCAATCTGACCCGGGATATTGTCATCAGCAAATACAATATTGACCCTGACAAGGTGGAGACGGTTTACAATGCCGTGGAGCCTTTGCATCATTCCGAACTCGATGTTCCTGCGAGAGCCTATGATGACAAGATAGTAACATTCCTCGGGCGCATAACCATGCAGAAAGGGCCTGAGTACTTTATCGAAGCCGCAAGAGTAGTATTGTCACGCATGCCCAATGTCAGGTTTGTGATGGCAGGCTCGGGAGACATGATGGAGCGTATGATGCGCCGCGCCGCTGCATTGCGTATCACTGACAGGTTCCACTTCACCGGCTTTCTGCGTGGCAATGACGTCTTTACGATGCTTAGAATGAGCGATGTATATGTCATGCCCTCCGTGTCTGAGCCCTTCGGGATATCGCCTCTGGAGGCCATGCAGTCCAATGTTCCCGTCATCATCAGCAAGCAGAGCGGGGTGGCCGAGGTGCTGACACATGCCGTGAAGGTTGACTTCTGGGATATTGATGCGATGGCAGATGCCATATACGGCATACTGTCATATCCGGCCCTCTCACGCATGTTTATCATGAATGGAAAGGAAGAGGTCGACAAACTGAAGTGGGAGAAGGCAGCCAAACATGTTATGAAGATTTACACTGAAGTATTGAAACAGACAAGCTAAGAGATATGAGCACATCACAAAAAAAGGCAATCTGCCTCTATTTTCAGGTTCATCAGCCCTTCAGGCTCAGACGCTACAGGTTTTTCGAGATGGGTAATGAACATTATTACTACGATGATTTCATGAACGAATCCATCCTCCGGAAGATTGCCTACAACTGCTATCTTCCTGCCAATAAGATTTTGCTTGACCTGATTCGTAAGCACAAGGGTAAGTTCAGGGTTACGTTCTCTCTGACAGGCATTGTAATCGATCAGTTCAGGCTCTATGCGCCTGAGGTGCTTGCCTCTTTCAGGGAGCTGGCTGAGACGGGCTGCGTGGAGTTCCTCTCCGAGACCAACTCTCACTCGCTGGCATCACTGGTGAACCGTGACAGATTTGTCAGGCAGGTAAACGTTCACCGTGAAAAGATGCTGGAGCATCTTGGATATGAGCCGACATCAATCAGAAACACTGAGCTTATATATTCAGACGAGATTGGAAGCTGGATGGCCGAGATGGGTTACAAAGCCACAGTCACCGAGGGTGCAAAACATATCCTTGGATGGAAATCGCCTAACTTCATGTATTGCAATGCCATCAATCCCAGGCTTAAAGTGTTGCTTCGCAACTACACCCTGAGCGATGACATTGCATTCAGGTTTTCGAACAGGGGCTGGTCAAGCTTCCCCCTCACTGCTGAAAAATATGCATCATGGATCAAGGGGCTATCAGTCTCGTCCGAGATTGTAAACATATTCATGGATTATGAAACTTTCGGGGAGCATCAGAAGAAGGAGACCGGGATATTTGACTTCCTGAAGCATCTGCCTGACGCCATAATAAAGAAGACCCCCTTCAGTTTTATGACAGTATCGGAGATTGCCGACAACTTTCAGCCCGTGGCTCCGCTGCATGTCCCGTCACCCATCTCATGGGCCGATGAAGAGAGAGACCTTACTGCATGGATGGGTAACGAGTTGCAGACCGCTGCGGTAAGCAAGCTTTACAGCCTGGCTGAAAGGGTTGACAGGTGCGGGTCAGAACAACTTACCAAGGACTGGGTGTATCTGCAGTCAAGCGATCACTTTTATTACATGTCAACGAAGTTCTTTTCTGACGGTGCCGTTCATGCCTATTTCAATCCGTACGAGAACCCGTATCAGGCATTCATGAATTACATGAACGTACTCAGCGATTTTGAGATCAGGCTGAACGTTGTTTGTCCGGTCAATGATCACTATGAGGAGGTCAACCGTTTGTCAGCTTCAATACAGGCCAGGGATATGCTAATAAATGAACTGCAGGGAAAACTGGTAAAGCTTGAGAAGAAAGCTGGCGTTGCCAAACCGAAGGCAGTAAAGGGAAAGGTCAAAAAGACTGCTGCCAAAAAGACTGCTGCCGTAAAGACTGCCGCCGTAAAGACTGCCGCAGTGAAAGCTGTCGCGGTCAGGAAGGCTCCCGCAAAAACCGCCACTAAAAAGACCGCGGCAAAGAAAAAATAAAATTAAAGAGTAGTTTTGTGGCTTATCAAAGCGGGGGTATAAAATATACACTCCTGCTTAAGAGGTGACTATTAGAGATATGAGCATGAGAGCTGATTTTTTATTTGAGACAAGCTGGGAAGTATGTAACAAGGTGGGAGGTATTCACACAGTGATATCGACCAAGATTCTGAATGTTAAGAACGAATTTGGCGACAACTACGTTCTGATCGGCCCGGATGTCTGGCGTGATGACAAGAGTAACCCGGAATTCACCGATGATGACAGTATGTACACCCAGTGGAAGTCGGTAGCTCTGCAGGAAGGTCACATCATACGTACGGGAAGATGGAATATCGAGGGGTCACCGCGGGTAATACTAGTTGACTTTACCCAGTATTTTGGACAGCAGAATGATATATTCGCCCGGTTCTGGGAGACTTATGGACTTGACAGCATCTCCGGTCAGTGGGATTATGTCGAACCGGCACTTTTTGGTTATGCAGCCGGCAAGGTCATTGAGAGCTTTACTGCGTTTCACAGGGAGTATCCAAGGGTTGTCGCCCAGTTTCATGAATGGATGACAGGGACGGGAGTGCTGTACCTTGAAAAGAATTCTCCCTGGATAGCTACCGCCTTCACCACTCATGCAACGGTTCTCGGGCGGAGTATTGCAGGCAACAACAGGCAGCTGTACAGCAAACTCAGTGAGTATAATCCGGTTCAGACCTCGCTTGAACTGAATGTAACATCAAAACAGTCGCTTGAGAAAATCGCCGCAGCCCAGGCAGATGTCTTTACTACGGTAAGTGAGATCACCGGCACAGAGTGTCTGGCATTCCTCGGAAAAGCGCCGGATGTGGTTACACCGAACGGATTCGATGATTCATTTGTCCCTTCTCCGGCTGATTTTGACAGCCGCCGTTCTGAAGCACGGGAAAAGCTCCTTTCAGTTGCCGGGGCACTTCTCGGGTATAAGCTTCCTTCCGATACCCTTCTTGTCTCTACCAGCGGAAGATATGAGTACAGGAACAAGGGGATTGATCTCTTTCTCTCAGCACTCGGGGATATCAATCGCAATACAGACACAGAAGATCATTGCGTTGCCTTTATACTTGTGCCCGCATATCACAAGGGCCCCAGGCCTGAGCTGATCACTGCCCTCAACGACGGGTCATTTGTTAAAGAGGGTGACAGGTATCTGACGCACGGGCTGCATTATGTCGGTGATGATCCGGTAATCAACCAGCTGGCCAGGGAAAACATTACCAACAATGAGAAAGATAAGGTTAAGGTGATCTTTGTGCCTTCATACCTCAACGGTAATGACGGTATCTTCAACAAAACCTATTATGACCTTCTGATCGGGTTCGATCTCACACTTTATCCATCATACTATGAGCCCTGGGGTTACACTCCCCTTGAGAGTCTCATGTTTCATGTACCCACCGTCACCACCAACCTCTCGGGTTTCGGGCTGTGGATTAACACCCATTACGAAGATCCGGGTGACGGTTGCCTCGTGATAAACCGCAATGATGGAAATGACGGGGAGGTCGTCAGGGATATGGCTCTTTTCATCAGCCGGTTCATGAAGATGAGCCAGGATGATGTCAGTGCTGCCAGGGAAAAGGCATGGGAGGTATCGCGTATTGCAAACTGGAATACGCTCATCAGGTATTATTTTGATGCCTACAATTTTGCCCTTGAGAACAGTGAGGTGCGCCGCGGACAGCCAAGGGAATATACAAGGGTGCTTGAGGCTGTCGACCTGCAGGTACGCAAGCCTCACCAGGTGCCTGTATGGAAGGACATATACGTGCAGTCAGAGCTGCCTGAACGCCTGGGTTACCTGAAAGAACTGGCGACCAACCTGTGGTGGTCATGGAACAGTGATGCGGAGCTGCTATTCCGGCGTATGGACCCCACACTCTGGGAAGAGGTGACCCATAACCCCAGGAAATTCATTGAAGCAATAGACTATAAGAGACTCGTAGTCCTTTCAGAAGATGAGGTCTTTCTTGATGATGCTGACAGGATTTACAAAGAGTTTACCGAATACATGGCCAGGCCAGACAATCATGACCTCCCCTCGGTGGCATATTTCAGCATGGAGTTTGGCATTCATCCCTGTCTCAAGATCTACTCCGGCGGGTTGGGGGTTCTTGCCGGTGATTACCTGAAGGAGGCCAGTGACTCGAACGTCAACATAACGGGAATAGGGCTGCTGTACCGGTACGGTTACTTCAGGCAGAAGCTGGGACCCAGGGGTGAGCAGCAGACGATCTACGAGGCTGAGGATTTCGCCCAGCTGCCGGTCACGCCGGTGAAGGACAGCAACAATAACTTCATGACTGTATCCCTTGCATGGCCTGGCCGTACCGTCAAGGCCCGTATCTGGCTTGCCCAGGTAGGCAAGGTGAAGCTATACCTGCTTGATACTGATCATGATGAGAATAATCATGAAGACAGGGCTATAACGCATTACCTGTATGGCGGTGATTCTGAAAACAGGCTGAAGCAGGAGCTTATACTTGGTATCGGCGGCGTACGCGCACTCATTTCTCTGGGAATCAAGCCTGATGTTTATCACAGCAATGAAGGCCATTCGGCATTCATTGGCTTTGAGCGTATGCGTCACCTGATTGAGGAACAGCATCTGAATTTTGAGCAGACACTTGAGATAGTGAGAGCCTCGACCCTCTTTACCACACATACCCCTGTCCCGGCAGGGCACGATGCCTTTGAGGAAGATCTCCTCAGGAAATATATCTCACATTATCATTCGAGGCTTAATATCACATGGGACCAGATGATGGCCCTGGGGCGCTGCGACACTGATCACGACCGCAAGTTCAATATGAGCTATCTGGCTACCCGTCTGTCACAGGAGATGAACGGGGTAAGCGAGCTGCACGGTCATGTATCACGGGGCCTCTTCTCAAAACTATGGCCGGGCTATCTGCGTGACGAGCTGCATATAGGGCATGTAACCAACGGAGTACATCATTCGACATGGACAGCCCCCGAGTGGGAACAGGTCTATGAGAAGGTTACAGGCAAGGCTCACTTTGATCAGACTGACAGGAGCCAGTGGGAGAAGATATACCAGGTTGATGATGCAAAGGTGTTTGAAATAAAGATGAAGCTTAAGAAGCGCCTCTTTGACAACATCAGGAAGCGTCTTCAGTCTGAGATGCTTGAGAGGCATGTCAGTCCCCGGACATTATTGAATATCAGCAGCCATCTGAATGAGAAGGCTCTTACCATAGGCTTTGCAAGAAGGTTTGCCACTTACAAGAGAGCCAGCCTTCTCTTCCGCGACCTTGACAGGCTGGAGCGGATAGTAAACAATCCTGAACGGCCGGTGCAGTTTATTTATGCCGGCAAGGCACACCCGAATGACGGCGGCGGACAGGATCTCATCAGGCGTGTAAATGAGATCTCGCAGATGCCACAGTTTGCCGGGAAGGTCCTCTTCATTGAGAATTATGATATGGAGCTTGCCAAGTATATGGTTCGCGGTGTTGACATATGGCTCAACACCCCGACAAGACCCCTCGAAGCCTCTGGCACCAGCGGCGAGAAGGCTGTCATGAACGGAACGATACACTTCAGCGTGCTCGACGGATGGTGGGTTGAGGGATATCATGCCTTCGCCGGCTGGGCTCTTCCCAAGAAGCGCACATTTACAAACCAGGAGCTGCAGGATGACGTAGATGCCGAGACAATCTATAATATGCTTGAATATGAGATAGTTCCTGCATATTATTCAAGGGATGACAGCGGCATACCACGTGAATGGACCAGCTATATTAAAAATACCATGGTAAAGGTAGCTCCTGAATTCACTACCAGGAGAATGCTTGACGATTACATAGAGAGGTTTTACAAGAAGCTTTATGAGCGCAGCAAACGGATCACGGCAGATAACTATGCCCTGGCACGCCAGCTGGCTGACTGGAAATATGAGATGTCAAGGGCATGGGACGAAATAGAGGTACTTAAATATGATCTCTATAACCAGGGAGAGAATGTTTACAAGTCAGGGCAGAACTATTCTACCGAGATATTGCTTGACATCAAGAATATACCTGCCGAGAATGTAGGAGTTGAGTTTGTTGTCACGAAGCTTCTCAAGACCGGTGAGCACGTGTTCCTGGCCGGGAAGGAGTTTAAGCTTGCAAGCAAAAAGAAGGGCAGGGCGATCTATCATGTTGATTTCCTTCCCGAGAGGGCAGGGACCTTCTTCTACGGAATACGTATTTACGCCAAGCATCCTGAGCTGCCGCACAGGCAGGATTTCTGTCTGCTGCGCTGGGTTGACTGACCTTAAAGGCTGTAGATACTCTTTACCTGTTCCTGCACCAGCACCGTTGCTGTCCGTGCGGGCAGATAAAGTTTCAGATGGTGCGGTGCCGTCACTCCGTAGTGGCCGTGATCAGGAACTGAGAAATATGTCTGGCTGGTGTCTATGCGACCCTGTCCGCCAAACAGCGGGTCATCGGTATTGAGAATAATCCTGAACTTCCCCTTTACAGGTATGCCGTAGCCTGTGAATGAGACTGACGGATTGAAGTTCATTACCGTTATCAGGTTACCCCGTTTGAAAGCAATGATCTTGTCAGCGTTGTTTACGGTAATGGTTTCCGTGAACTGCAGTCCGGGCAGGTCATATTCTTTCCCTGTCATGATCATTGCCCTGTCAAACTCATTGAGGTGCTGGTATCTCAGGAGGCTGTTCTCTGCCAGGCTCCACTGTCTGCGGGCATATTTATAGCTCCAGCCGTTACCCTCACGCGGAAAGTCGATCCACTCCGGGTGGCCGAACTCGTTACCCATGAAGGTGAGGTAGCCTCCGCCGGCGGCAATGAATGTAAACAGCCTTATCATCTTATGCAGTGCCACGGCCCTGTCTATCACGAGGCTGGGGGTGCTGAGGCTCATCGACGTATACATCTCAGCATCTGCAAGCCTGAATATCAGTGTCTTATCGCCTACCAGGGCCTGGTCATGCGATTCGCAGTATGATACCACGCGCTCCTCAGGCCGGTGTTGTGTAAGCTCATGCAGCAGGTATCCCAGCTCCCAGTTCTCATCGGCAACCTCCTTGACCAGTTTGATCCATATGTCAGGCACACCCATTGCCAGCCGGTAGTCAAAGCCTATCCCCCCCATTTCTACCGGTGATGCCAGTCCGGGCATGCCGCTCATCTCCTCTGCCACGGTTGTGGCTCCCGGGTTGAAAGCATGGATCAGCTTGTTGGCCAGGGTCAGGTAGACGATGGCGTCGGCGTCCTGGTTACCGTCGAAGTACTGTTTGTATGATACGAAGTCAGATCCCAGTCCGTGATCATAATAGAGCATGCTTGTGATGCCGTCAAAGCGGAAGCCGTCAAAACGGTACTCCTCGAGCCAGTATTTACAGTTTGAGAGGAGGAAATGTGCGACCTTAGGCTTGCCGTAATCGAAGCAGAGTGAGTCCCAGGCCACATGTTTTCTGCGCGGACCGTCATGGAAGTAGAGACCGGGGTTGCCATCCTGCAGTCCCGGTCCTTCGAGTGTGTTAGAGACAGCATGTGAGTGGACGAGGTCCATAATGACTCTCAGTCCCATGCCATGTGCCGTATCTACCAGTTCTTTGAGTTCATCGGGAGTGCCGAAGCGGGAGGAGGCGGCGAAAAAGTTTGAGACATGATATCCGAATGAGCCGTAGTAAGGGTGTTCCTGTACGGCCATCAGCTGCACTGTATTATATCCGAGGTGTTTTATCCGTGGCAGCACATTCTCTGTAAACTCACGGTAGGTACCTGTTCGTTCCTCCTCGGTGGCCATTCCCACGTGTGCCTCGTAAATCAGCAGTGAGGGGGGCGGCGGCGGCGCGGGGTGTTTCATCACATAGCCCTGTGCCGGCTGCCATACCTGTGCGGAGAAGATCTTTGTCTCATCATCCTGCACCGCGCGGGTGACATAGGCGGGCATGCGCTCGCCGCCGCCCCCCTTCCATCTGACAACCAGCTTGTACAGGTCACCGTGAGATATCATCCCCTCATCAAGCCTTATCACCCAGTCTCCCTCACCGGCATGGTGAAGCCTGTAACGGGCATCCTCCTTCCACCCGTTGAACGTACCGATAAGTGATACAGATGTAGCATTGGGGGCATGCTCCCTGAAGACCCAGCCACCGTCAGCACGGTGCAGACCGTACCAGTGATGCCCGTTGGCAAAATCCGTGAGACTGATGCCTCCGGTGATGATGGCTTCCCGCTCATCGCAATAAGCGAGTCGCGACTCGATGACCGCCCTGAAAGGGTCAAGCCATGGATCAATCTCATAGAATTTTCCGGACATCAGGTACAGGGTTTGCTCTGTCTCTAAAATTACAAAATTCCGGGCAATGAGAGCTTACTTCTGACAGAGATAATATCGCCTGCAGGTGTAAACATGTTGAAGATGACCTGATAATCGGCAGTATCGTCTGACCCGGAGAATTCATAAACTGCTGTCCCTCCTGAAGCATTAACAGGCCCGTCATTCCAGTAGAGGGTGTTCCTGAAATCAGGCAGACGCGATCGCCTGGAGGCATCTGTGCCGTAGTCAGGCATAACGAATGCCTTCGCATGGTCATGCATCTTCCACGGTAGCCTTATTGTGTTATCAGGCAGCCTTATGTCGTTGTAGGTTCCCTCATGGGTTGTCACACTGATTATCCCGGGAAAGAGAGCGTCACCAACCATGTAATCGCCTGTTATGACGTCAATCTGCCTGACATGGGCAGGATTGAGATCGAGAATTATGTCGGCATCATCGACCGGGACGAGGTCAATGAAAAGTGCCGGTGATCTCCTGAGGGTGGGATCGTATATCACAGAGCCGGCTCCATCCCTGCCTGACCTGACAGACACTCTCTTAATAAGCTCAAAGAATATCTCTCTCATTGATGAGAGAGTGATGTAATCATCAAGGATCACTTCCTGGTCAGCTCTCCCGTATAGCCTGAATGCAGGCCTCGGGACCGGCAGTGCGGCTGCAACAGATGCTGTGTCAGTTATGCCGTATATCTTTCTTACCTGGTATCTGACCGTCAGCTGCTCTGTCTCACCCTCACTATCCGAAGGGAGGGTGTCAGCAGGAAACAAAGAAGGAAGATATCTGTCAGAATACCTGCCCTCTATGCTTACCGGCCGGTTTACCCCCCCATCATCAACTCTGATAATGATCTCGTTGATGTGATCTTTTTTCTCGATGAAGAAACTATACCTTCCTGTGCCGTCGTCTTCAGCATATTGAAATGATGGGCTCAATCCGAAGGCGGTAAGATATGCCTTTCCCCTGTTCAGTGTATCCTGCCCCTCTTCTGCAGGCTGAGTCAGATAAAGAAACCTTCCCTCTCTCTCCTCATGCCAGATGTGAGGTTCATAGGTCCGGGAAGCTATCTTCACCCAGTCTATCCAGTTGCTTGTGGCGCCCAGCAGCATAATGTTCTTTGCATCTGTTGAAAGGAACGGAAAAGCTTCTCTCTGTGCAGGGAGGTTCACCGGCAGTCTTATCTCTGATCCAAGCATCAGGTATTCCGATGCAAGAAGTCCTTGTTTTCCGGGTGATGGAACGGAGACCGAAAGGCTACCGACTCCTGAAACAGCTCCTTCTATTTCAATTCTGATATTTTCCCGTCTTTTTTCCGGTTGTGTGCATCGTATGAGAGGATGGCTGCGTTCCGGTGACGGGAGGAACAGGTATCTTTCGCACAGGAAATTGCCGTCGCCATCAAAGAGAGCAATATTGTTTATTCCCGGAGAGAGATCCTCAACTGGTAAAACAGTCCGGAACTCCTCCTTCCGGAAGGTTATCTTTTCGCTGTGCAGTATCTTTCCGCGTGATTGTATCAGTAGTATGCCCTGGCGGTAAGGAAGCTCATCGCCGTCGGTAATCTGTATGGCCCTGACTGTCACCGAGCCCTCATCGTTATAATCGGCGCAAAGCATAATTCCTTTGTCTGAAGCGGCCGGCAGAAGATATCTCTCACTGCCGTTTTCCGGGATGAAGTAATACTTCACCCCCTTCTCAGGGGTAAAACTGAATAAACCTGTTCCGGTGCTGTCACTTGTCACCTCCGTGACAGTTAAACCGTCTTCGTTTTCCAGCCGGCCACTGCAACTGACCGGAAACCCGTATCTGTTCAGGGTGATTATCCCTGTCCTGTTCTCCGTTCCGTTAATGAGAGCGCCTCCCTCCGGAAGGAACATTACTTCAGATGGATGATCATTAGTTAATTCTGTGCCTGTAAAGAGATTCAACTGTCTGTCTGAGAACGGATTAACCACCGTTATGCTCTTCATGAAACATCCGTGGGGCATATAGTTCTTCATTACTGCGGTATAGGCCCGCAGCAGGTAAGTACCTGATGAGAGGGTGTCGGGAAGGTAAAGTATCACAGTTCCGGACCCCTCCTCCACCATCATGGTAGCCTGGGCAACAGGACGGTTATCAAATGCAAGGATCTCGGCATAGATGTAACTGTCGTATGATGCAAGCTTTAATTCCGGGCAGCTCAGCAGATATCCTTTTATTCTCACGGCTTCACCTGATGCATATATCTCCCTGTCGGTATGTAGCCACAACTCCTCGAACGGATTTGACCGGCAATAGGCTCCCAGCTTTTCAGCGGGGGATTCTGGATCAGGAACTATGGCCTGGCCGCCAAGTGTAACAGGCAGCAGGGAGACAAGCAGCCAGGCAATTCTTATCTTACTTCCTTTTATCATCGAACAGTGAATGATATACTTTCCTGTAACCGGGCTGGTTCCAGTAATCAGGCATCTTGGTTGAACCGTTCATGGAGCAGTCAGCACATTCTCTCTTTTTTGAAAGAACATAATAAATGAGAGGAGGAACTCTATTGGTTGGCGGATCAGGAGTCCATTCAGTAAGTATGTAAATGTCCTTATGTATTATGGGATCCCACTGACTCACCAGAATTGTGTCAAAGGGGCATGATGCATAGAAGTATGGAAAGCGTAAATGAAAATTCTCAAGGAACAGCCTCTCTTCGGCAACTCCCGACACGCTGAAAAATCCAAGGACCTTAACTGCAGGATCGTCAATGCAGGAAATATTGCTGGGGATTGAAGAGGGTACTACATCATAGAGTCCACCTGCATCGAATGCCACCTTCCTGATATTCTCCCAGTAAATGAATTCTTCCTCGTTAAGAGAATATTGCCTGACCAGGATGCTGTATTTCGCTGTCAGCCTGTCAGTCTCACCGGTGATAAATGTAACCGGCTGGTCTGTTATGCGGCTCTCAGCCAGGACAGAAGTGCTTTTGATATTTATATCTGTAGAGTTGGCCGATTTCCAGCATATCCTGTTAATTATTGTAGGATAATTCCACGGAAGCCTGAACTCCCAGGTCTCTGTAAAGTCCCATCTGAAAAACCTGCATTCGCCAGTAGGGTCATAAGTGTTGACCTTGACCTGGTAACCAGGTGTAAGCTGGCCAGGGTAGTAGTATTCATTAAATTCGTATTCAGCGTCAAGTGAGTCTATTCCCGGGACAGGAATAAGTTCCATAAAATCAGATTCAAAAATATGGCCGTTACCTTCGACCAGAAGCCTGTACTTTCTTCCTGTTACCGATTGAAACTGCAGTGAGTCAGAGAGGTACAGTCCGCCGCCCGCATGTATAAACGGGAATTCGTTGCCGGCATCATCGGCAACACTCACGTTATAATTACTGATTGAGGGTTGCGGGCCCGTGGGGTTTAGTGGTTGTGACCATGAGATCCTGACCTCGTGGGTTTCATTCCTGTCAGTCACCGCTCCTTCAATTACAATCGCATATTCCTCCCCGTCAATCTCAGGGACAAACTGTGTGACACACGAGGCAGTCAGCGTGGCAATGGTGAATAATATCCAGGTTATTCTCTTTATCATGTGTCAAAAATCAAAACTGTATGATATTGTAGGTATGGCATTCGCAAAAACTGAAAGCCTGTAGGCATTGATACTGGTGCCATTTATTATGAAGTATTCTGAATAGACATTGTCACGCCCGAGAACGTTGTAGCATGAGAAGGTCCATACCGGGTTCATGAATTTGTCTGATTTCAGGTTACCCTTCAGCCGGGCCGAGATATCAAGTCTTGAATAGTAGGGGACTCTGTATTCATTCCTGTCTGAATACTGAACAAGCCATTGTCCTCCTGTCTGGTACATACCGACGGGGTAGGTTATCGGGCGGCCTGTATTGTAAACGTAACTGAGAGCTATGTTCCAGCGACGCGTCAGGGCGTAATTGAAACTCATCCCCAGATCATGCGGCTTATCGTGTGAAGCGGGGAACCAGGCCCCGCCGTTGATGGCCTCGCTCGTGAACTCACTCGTGCTTCTTATCAGTATTCTTGAATAAGTATAACTGATCTGCCAGGTTGCCTTTCCCGACACTTTTTTAAGCATCAGTTCAATGCCATAGGCTCTTCCGTTGACGTTGACAATGTCTTTTTCAATGCTTTCATTCATTGTAAGGATTGCCCCCCCCTTGAAGTCTATCATATTGCGGATAGGTTTATAATAGACCTCGGCTGAGAGTTCCAGCGTATTCCAGGGTATGGTAAGATAATAACCGGCAGAGAACTGGTCAGCCACCTGTGGAAGCAGGTAGTAATCAGACAGTTTCCAGATGTCTGTGGGAGATATGGAAGTGGTATTGGAGAGCAGGTGGACGTATTGCCTCGTACGGTTGTAATTCAGTTTAAGTGAGCTTGATGAATTGACCATGTAATTCAATGACAACCTGTATTCGGGGCCGGAATAGGTTTTGTAAAACTGTCCTTCAGGGATCATAAGTGTGTCGTAGACCGTAGCCCTGCTCATTGGCAGGCCGGGCTCATACAGCCTGATGAGCCTTGGTCCGATGGACGAGAACAATGAATATCTTAATCCGAGGCTCAGAGACAGGTTGTCAGAAAGATTCAGCTTATCTTCAAAATAGACTGCACTCTCAAGTGCTTTTTCCTGTTCTATCGTCTTTGCCACCACCAGCGATGAGTCAGATGCCGGCTGATAATCTCCAGGGAGGATATTGTAGTTGATGAGCTCTATTCCGTAATTGAAGTTATGCAGAGTGCCCGGTGACCAGTCAAAATCAGCCTTGACGCTTGCAAAATTGAGCCTGTAGTCAAGACTGAAGGCATTCGCAGGGTTGTCAACACTCGCTATTTCATACCTGTAGATGCTGGTGTTGGCTGAAAGCCTCATTGTCATATCATCATTCACAGTGTGTGTCCAGCCCAGGGCAGCAATAGTGTTATCGTAATTATAGGTTGTATCACTGTTGAGTCTGAATTCATCGTGGCTCTGATATCCTGACAGCTCAAAGCTGTTCTTATTATCAGCCCTCCATGTCAGTCTTCCGTTAAAGTCATAGAATGAGGCAGAGCTGTTTTTTAGTACAGGGTCATTTACAAGGTTCATCAGCCAGTCAGAGTATGTGCTTCGGGCTGACAGGAGCAGGGAGAGTTTTTCGTCAACGATAGGTATATCGAGTAGAAGGTGGGCCGAGACCGGGCTTATTCCGGCGTTGCCTCCGAACTCTCCGGTACTTCCGTCCCTCGGTATTATATCAATTACCGATGAGAGTCTGCCGCCGTAACGTGCCGGGATGCCTCCCTTATACAGATGCAGGTCCTTGATTATGTCGGCATTCACAGATGTGAAGAAGCCGAAGAAGTGTGATGGATTGAACAGAGGGGCTCCATACAGAAGAATGAGATTCTGGTCAGCGGCGCCGCCACGCACATTGAACCCCTGTGAGGCTTCCCCGACAGTCTTTATCCCCGGTATCAGGAGAATATTCTTGAATATGTCTGTCTCTCCCAGGGTGGTTGGCATGAGTCTGAAGGTCGCCATGTTGACCTTCTCAAGCCCTACCTCGTATCTTCTGAGCATGTCATTCCTCCGTGCAGTTACAACAGCCCCCTCAATCGGGATAAAGTCCTCCGCCATTTCTATGTCAAGCCTGCCTCCGCCGTAAATCCTTGCACTGAGGCTTACCTCCTTCATCCCCAGGAATGAAAACCTTAGATTGTATGTTCCTCTTGGAATATTGATCTGATAATATCCCGTTCCGTCGGTTACCGAACCTCTTGCCAGCTCTTTGATAAAGACCGTCACTCCGGTGAGCGTCTCATTAGTTGTCTTATCCTTTATGTATCCTGTAAGGCTTACGTTTCCTGACCTGTCTTTCTCTGCGGGGTTTCCTATCTCATAAAGCAGGTTGCCGGTCATGACTGTACTTTCACCGGTGTCTGTATAATCATCAGGGGCCAGGTATTTGTCATCAGCCTCTTTCTCCGCTCTTGCCAGCCTGATCATTACATCTTTGGTAATGATGATATTGCCCTTATCATCAATGATATAGTAGATACCATGACCTGCAAATGCATAGTCAAGCAGCACGGTGAGGAGAGGATTCTCTCGCAGATCGGGCATGGTAAGTTCCGAGGTCCAGTCATCCCTGAAGTAAAACCTATAAGGAGCCTCGCTTTCCACACGCTCTGCGAAATCACTGAACTTCAATCCTGCATAATCCCAGGTGATCCTGTAATCAGTGCCCTGTGCTTCTGCAGGGACGGCAAGTGAGGCCGCCAGGATCAATATCAGTATCATTCTGGCCCTCATTTTACTTGAGCGAATCATAGTATTCAAGGATCGGGATGAGGGTCTCAGCCCTTTTAACATCAGGGCGGATACCGGTCTGTCTGATAAATTGCTTTACCTCTGTCTCTCTGTCTGCCAGAGCATTAAGGAGATCCTTTCTGCCGGAGAGCTTTATTATTTCATCGCCTCTGATGATATATGCCTGCTGTGACTCCTCGAATGCGTCATACCTGTTGTCAACGGCCTTTTTTCTGATCTCCTTTTTGTACCTGACGGCCAGAAACAGCCTCCCCTGGTAAAGCACATGACCGAAACCAAGTGATTTGAAATTCACAAAGCGATAATCCATGTTCCGGTAGGCCATTGTGAATTCCGCAATGTTGTCCTTGTTAGCCTCTATATACGACGCGGGTCCGGTCATCAGTATCAGCTGGTCATTATAGATGTCATACCAGCAGAGCTGACCGTAGTATGTCCTTCCGTTTATGATTACAGATGTTTCTGTCAGGGCTTCCGTCAGGAAGAATTCATTGCCATAGACATTATTGTACTTTTTCTCCCAAACCCTGCCGTTGTATATCTGCTGGCGCAGATAGGAGGTATCCTGGCAGCTAACGGAACTGGATGCCCTGATAGGAGAAGCTGCAATAAATATGAATAAGAATGAAAGTACTGCCCTGTCCATTTAGTCTGTTTCTTCCGTCACATGTCCCAAACTGCTAAATTAAGCATAAAAGAGTCAAATGTTGCTGCGGTCATGATGTTATTGAGCAGCGGATTATGGCTCCTTGCAATGTGAGGCAGATTATTCTGAAGATATCCATTAATTGTTCTCATATTAAAGACACCTTTCTTAATTTTGCATGCAATTCAGTTATGATGATCATTCACAAGGGATACAGCGATCTAAGCCTTAACAGGCCGGTTGTCACCATGGGGGTGTTTGACGGAGTTCATCTTGGTCACCGGATGCTTCTCGGGCGGGTGGTCAGTGAAGCCGCAAATACCGGTTCCGATTCGGTGGCTGTAACATTCGATCCTCATCCCCGCATAGTGCTTACCGGTGATCCTGCCCACCTGCGCTTTCTGACAGATATTGATGAGCGTACTGACCTGCTGCGGGAGACCGGCATCGGGCACCTTGTCATCATCCCATTCACTCATGAGCTGAGCCGCATGACGGCATCCGAATTTGTTGAAAACATTCTCTGCCGGCACCTTGGGGTCAGCCATCTGATCACAGGCTTCAACCATCATTTCGGCAGGAGGCACGAGGGAGACAACGAAACCCTTCTGAATTGTTCGCGGAGTATGGATTTCAGGGTCACCAGGGAAGAGGCTTTCACACTTGACGGAGAGGCTGTGAGCTCCTCATCAATCCGGAAGCTTATTGAGGCAGGTGACATAAAAAGAGCGTCAGCGTTGCTCGGATATGATTATTTTGTCAGCGGAACGGTAGTGTCAGGAAAGAGGATAGGGAGGAATCTCGGTTTCCCGACTGCAAATATCTCCCCCCGGTTTGCATATAAGCTCATACCCCGGAGCGGAGTGTATGCAGTGGAGGCAGAGCTTGAAGGAGATGCCCGCAGACATATTGCCATGCTCAATATAGGGATGAGGCCGACGGTGAGTGACGGGGCGGCACACAGGACGATAGAGGCCCATATCATTGACTACGATGCTGACCTTTACGGTAAGGCGATAACCATCAGGTTCCGTGAGCGCCTGCGCGACGAGATGAAGTTTGAAAGCGTTGACGCCCTTGTCAGTCAGCTTGGCAGGGACCGTGATAAGACCATTTCCCTGTTAAGGCCATGAACAATCAGTTAAAATTTTAGTTATTTTTGCAGACCTAAATAAAAGATATATGCCATTCATCAACAGTGAGCTTCAGTACAAGGTAAAAGATATTGACCTGGCAGCCTTTGGCCGCAAGGAGATAGAGATAGCTGAGAAGGAGATGCCGGGTCTTCTCTCTATCAGGAATAAGTATTCGTCATCGAAGCCTCTCAGGGGTGCACGCATAACAGGATCGCTTCACATGACCATTCAGACGGCTGTGCTGATAGAGACCCTTAAGGAGCTTGGCGCAGACGTACGCTGGGCAAGCTGCAACATCTTTTCGACACAGGACCATGCCGCAGCAGCCGTTGCCGCTGCCGGAATACCGGTGTTTGCATGGAAGGGAGAGACCCTCGAGGAGTACTGGTGGTGCACCGCACAGGCGCTGGCATTCCCGGGCGGGAAAGGGCCGCACCTGATTGTTGATGACGGCGGTGACGCTTCACTGCTGGTTCATAAAGGATATAAGGCTGAGAATGACGCTTCTGTGCTTGACGCCGCACCCTCAAGCAGGGAGGAAGCCATTGTGATAGACACCCTGAAGAGGATACTTGCGGAAGACCCGCAGAGGTGGCACAGGACAGTGAAGGAGATGAAGGGTATCTCCGAGGAGACAACGACAGGTGTTCATCGTCTCTATCAGATGATGGAGGCAGGCGAGCTTCTCGTACCGGCGATAAATGTAAACGACTCGGTCACGAAGAGCAAATTCGACAACCTCTACGGATGCCGTGAGTCTTTAGCCGATGGCATCAAAAGAGCTACCGATGTAATGATAGCCGGTAAGGTGGTTGTCGTATGCGGATACGGTGATGTTGGAAAAGGCTCGGCACGCTCCATGCGCTCCTACGGGGCAAGGGTGATAGTGACGGAGATAGACCCGATATGCGCACTGCAGGCCGCAATGGAAGGCTTTGAAGTAAAAACGGTGGAAGACACTCTTCCGGAAGGAAATATATTTGTCACTACAACCGGCAATCGCGATATCATCACCATCGGGCATATGGAAAAGATGAAAGACCAGGCAATAGTCTGTAATATCGGCCATTTCGATAATGAGATACAGGTTGATGCCCTGAACAGTCACAAGGGTGTAAGGAGGATAAACATCAAGCCACAGGTTGACAAATATATATTCCCTGACGGTCATGCAATATTCCTGCTCGCTGAGGGGAGGCTTGTCAACCTTGGATGCGCTACGGGCCATCCTTCGTTTGTGATGAGCAACTCGTTCAGTAACCAGACCCTGGCGCAGATAGATCTGTGGACCAGGGACTACAAAATTGGTGTCTACAGGTTACCGAAGTATCTCGATGAGGAGGTTGCCAGGCTTCATCTTGATCAGCTGGGCGTCAGGCTTACACAGCTTACAAAGGAACAGTCAGAATACCTTGGAGTGCCAGTCAGCGGCCCGTACAAGCCTGAACATTACAGGTACTGATCAGGGTCAGTTAATCTCTCTTGTTCCACACTCTCACCCCTGACCCGTAATAGTCAGTGTTATAGTTCTTAAGGTAATACTTTCCGGGCCCTGAGTGGGGCATACCTGAGCTTCCCATTGCATAATTTGTGCTGCACCTGGGGCAGAGAGCGAAGACCCCGTCAACATTTACTGCAATGCTCTCTGATTCAGAGGTATAACAATGGGGGCAGGTGCGGTCAAAGGCGTAGTACTCAAAACCCTCGAGCCCTGAGTTGTATACAATGATGCCGTTATTGTCATATCCGCCTGTGCCGTAACCGAGGTATGTATGTGCAGATGATATCAGGACGCTGCTCCCGGGGGCATTGTTAAGATTGAAAAACTCAGGATCGGAGAAATAGATCCTGAAGTCAATTGTGATATCAGGTATTACATCATTATTCTCATCGCTGCAAGCATATAACAGCTGAAGCAGTAGCGCGGCGAACAAAAAAATCTTTAAATTTGAACCTGACATGACTGTTTCCCGGTTTTCTGCAAAAGTAGCTAAATCTCTGAGCCGGGCATAACATTCAAACGGAATGAGGCAGAAGATAGTATTAATAAGGATTGCGGTTCTCATGTTCTTACTGTTATTTGCCGTTACTCAGGCTGAATGTAACGCACAGCGCAATGCCAGCCGCAAGACAGAGAAGGAGCTGTTCGGTAAGACCGGTAAAAGCAAGCCTGCGAATGATAAGGTCAGGGCCCGCGGGGCAGCAGGCAAGGCCATGAAAGAGCAGGAGAAGAAGGAGGCCATGCGTGACAGGGAGGAGGAGAAGGCTATGGAGGAGCTCAGGAAAAGGCATATCAGTATGCAGAACGAGGCCACCAGGGAGCGGATGACGAATAATCAAAAGAAGACCGAGGCCGACTATAAGTCAAAGAAAGAGAGACAGAACAAGAAGAAGCATAAAATATATGCCAATCAGAATGAGGAGACCAGGGAGCGGATGACAGGCAATGCAAAGAAGACTCAGGCTGACTATAAGGCCAAGAAGCAGAAGCAACGCAAGGAACAGCAGAAACCCGGGAAGAGAAAAAAACGAAAACCCTGACAATCATGGAAGATAACGGATTAGGCAATATCATTTTCTACATCATTCTTGCAATAATTGGTCTTGCAGGATCATTCCAGAACAAGAAGAAAAAGGTTCCCGGGCAGGCTGCGCCGCCCAAGACCGCCCCTAAGCCTGTACAGCAACAACCCAGGGTGGAAGTGCCCCGCAGACCTCAGCCTGTCTTCACAGAGCCGGTTGATGAGGGTCACTATGCTGAACCTATGGCAAGACAGTTTTCTGCAGAGGGATCGATAGAAAGCTCTATGGCTGCTGCATTTGCCTCCGAAGGGATCAGAGGGATGACAGAGTTGCAGATGAAGGCAGAGGCAGATACAACTATCTCAGACAGTGAAATTACTGATGCTCCGGTTTATGATTACGATGCAAGGGACGGTGACAGGGACCTGTTACACAGCTTCGATCTCAAAAAGGCAGTCATTTATTCAGCCATTCTCGAGAGAAGGGAATACAAATTCTGAAACCCTGATCGTTACAAAAGAATAGTTATTGTTTTTTTATTGAAAGTTTTGTATATTTGTTCTTTGAAGAGTTCCGGTAATGCCGGGATTCTTCTTATTTTTTAACCTATCAGAAGAGAATTATGTCGGAATTTGTCTATGTAACAGAAGAGGGGCTCCATAAAATGAGGGAGGAACTTGACCTGCTCCGTAATGAAAGACCGGCTATTGCTAGGCTCATTGCTGATGCGCGTGATAAGGGAGACCTTACCGAAAACGCGGAGTATTCAGCAGCCAAGGAGGCACAGGGGATGCTTGAGATGAAGATAGCACGCCTTGAAGACCAGGTAGCACGGTCACGTATCATCGACGGATCACGTATCAACACCACAACCGTTCAGATACTGAACCGGGTCAGGATACGCAACAAGGCTAACGGATTAACCATGGAGTATCAGCTGGTGCCTGAGACGGAGGCTAACCTTAAAGAGGGTAAGCTGGCCGCATCATCGCCGATAGCCCAGGGTATTATGGGAAGAAAGGTGGGCGACGTGGTGGAGGTAAAGGTGCCGGCAGGCATTATACCGTTTGAGATAGTCAATATATCAATCTGAAAAATCAGGATCATATGGCTTCAATTTTCACGCGCATTATCAAGGGAGAGATACCTTGTTATAAAGTCGCTGAAGATGACCGTTTCATAGCCTTCCTTGACATAAAGCCACTGAAGGCCGGACATACTCTCGTAGTTCCGAAACAGGAAGTTGATTATATCTTCGACCTCGATGACAGTACGCTGGCCGACCTGACACTCTTTTCAAAGAAGGTGGCCGAAGGGATAAAAAAGGTAGTGGATTGCAAAAGGATCGGGATGGCTGTTATAGGGCTTGAAGTACCCCACGCCCATGTTCATCTTATTCCCCTTGACAGGGAGATGGATATTCTCTTCACTAACCCCAGGGTCGTTCTATCGGAAGAAGAGTACAGGCGTCTTGCAAAAGCAATTAGCGAACAGATAAGGTTGTAACCGGTAAACGGATACAATACAAAAAGCCCCTGGCACTGCCGGGGGCTTTTTTAATATCGTCAGAAGTAATTACTTCTTTACGGCACAGCACGGAGCAGCAGCAGCGGTACCCTGACCGGCTGGAACTGCCTCACCCTTAGTCTCAGCGCAACCTGCGGCTGACGGGCACTTTGAGCAGTCTTTGCCTGCAGTGGTGCTGCAATCCTTACCGGCAGCAGCGTTTTTGCATGCATCTGCGGTAGAACCGCATGTGTCACACTTACCGTCCTTGTTATTATCGACGAAGGTGCACTCTTTCTTGGTCTGCTTTTTCTCCTTGTCTGAAGCCTGAGCGTAAACTCCTGCAGCCACAACCATCAGTGCGATGAGAATAAGGCTGCCAATCATCCATTTCTTCATACTCTTTGTTAATTGGTTTAAAAGTAACAGGCGCAAGATAAAAAAGTTCTTCGATTTACAATCAGAAATATCTCAATTATCATAACTTTAACTATGCTATCGCTGCAAAGTGTCTCGCTTTAAAGATATTGGCGACGACTTTCTGTCACTCTTCTTCCCGCGGCTGTGCCTGTCATGTGGCGATCACCTGGTGCGGGGCGAACGGATTATCTGTACAGGTTGTCTTCTTACAGTTGCCCGGACAGACTTTCACGTCAGGCGCAACAACACGCTGGAACAGGCTTTCTGGGGGAGGTGCCTCATCGAGAGGGCTGCAGCATTCTCGGTATACAACCGGGGCAGCAGGATCAGAAAGCTCATCCATGAGCTTAAATACAAGGGAAGAAAGGAGACAGGAACAATGCTTGGAGACCTCTACGGAAGGATACTATCAGACAGCGGGTTCATGGAAGGGATTGACATCATCGTTCCTGTTCCGCTCCATCCGGCGCGCCAGAGAGAGAGAGGGTACAACCAGAGTGACTGTATAGCAACAGGCATCTCTGCCGCAACAGGATTGCCGGTACGAAATGACATTATGAAACGGGTGGAGAGGAGAGGGTCACAGACGAAACATGGCCGGTATGACAGGTGGGAGAACGTTAAGGGGCTGTTTATTGTATTAAAACCTGAGGCAATAGCCGGAAAGCATCTGCTTGTGGTTGATGATGTGGTCACAACCGGATCAACGATGGAAGCATGCGTCAATTGCCCTGCACGAGGCCGGAGATGTGAAAGTGAGTATTGTAGCCCTTGCCGCAGCGCAGAAGCTTACCCTTTGACCCTGCCGCTGTTTTTCTTTACGAAATCTTCCCAGCTTTTTGACTTGCCCGATGCTGGCTTGTTGCTCTGGTAGAAGTGACACAAAGCCGCGCCAAGGGCATCAGTGGCGTCAAGGATCATTTTCTCTCCATGGAATGAGAGGATGGTTCTGAGCATCGTTGCCACCTGTTCCTTGCTTGCCTGCCCCTGTCCGGTGATCGACATCTTGATCATCCTCGGGGCATACTCGAAGACAGGCAGGTCACGGTAGAGGGCAGCGGATATGGCTGCCCCCTGCGCCCTGCCCAGCTTGAGCATACTCTGAATATTCTTGCCATAGAAGGGTGCTTCGACAGCGAACTCATCAGGGTGATACTGGTCTATGAGCTTAAGCGTCTCCTCGAATATTGTCCGTATCTTTTGAAAGTGATCCTCCTTCTTTCGCAGATCAATGATCCCAAGGGAAATGAGGGCCGCACTATTCCCGGTCACGCTTATTAATCCATAGCCGGTGACAGTTGTTCCGGGGTCTATGCCCAGGATGATCCTCTCAGCCTGGCTCTTATTCACTTCAGAAACTGGCCCGGAGGTGCCAGATAAAGGTTTTTCGGCAGCTGATCGCCTTCAGAGAATACCCTGACCCTCCTGTACTGTACACTTGATTTTGCCTTGGTACCCTCGAGCAGTGCAATAGCTGCTGCAAGCGATGCCTCCTGAGGATCCCCCCAGTCGTGAGTTATGTCATCGGTTGCCAGCACGTCAGGAAGCATCCCTTCATAGAAATCTCCCTGATCTGCAGAGTTGACGTATTCGAAAGTGATAGGAGCAAATACATACTTGTAATCCGGGTTGGGATTGCTGTTTGTCGGGAAGGGGAAGCCCCATAAATTCATCCCTGCCGGCTTGCCGTGGGTGGTGTCTCCAACAAGTGATACCTGAATATACGGCTTAAGGCTGTTGATGACAACCTCACTGGCCGATGCACTGCTGCGGGTTGTTATGAATACCGCCCGGTCAAGTCCCAGCGGACTGTCGGTACGGATGAACTTGAAACTCTCATTCCAGTCAGCAGCGACAGCATTATTATATTTAAGCTTATAGCAGATCTTTGTCGTATCACCTTTTTCGAGAACGAGGCTTGACAGCTGCTGGGCTATGCTCATGTAGCCGCCTCCGTTATAACGCAGGTCTATGATCAGGTCAGTGACATTGTTGGCCTTGAAGTATGCAAAGGCCTCATCCAGTTCTTGTTCCGACGGCTCAATGAATGTCTCAAAAGCAAGGTATCCTGTTTTCCCGGTAGAGAGATTAAGAATCCTGTAGTCTGTTACCGAGTTGATAGTAAAGCTGGCCTTGGCCGAGGTGACAGATATCTTGGTGCCGTCAGGCTTAATAAAGTCGAATTTATTCGTATAACCGGCAGTGGAAGGCCCCATAAGAGTGTTATAGGCTGCTGCGTTGCCTGACAGAAATATCTGTGCGATATCCTGATCGTTTATTTTCTCTATTATCCAGCCTCTTCTTACCCCATCAGGCCACATATCCGAATTTTTGTAAAGGCTCACCACTCTAACCTTGTTTTCAGGGCCCAGTGCCATTCTTATGCCGTGGCCAACGAAAGTGCCCTGCATCGAGGCCATAAATTCATCATAACCGGTGACGAAGCTCCACCTGTCCTTCGGAGTGTATCTGAGAGCATCAAGGAGATCATCTGGTCCGGGATAGTCTGAAAGTTTTACCGTCGGTATCTTGTCATTCCACAGGTAGATATATTCCATCAGGTCATAAAGACCGTCGCGCGCCCTCTCATCGAGTGTATAAGGATCTGTCGGCTCCGGATCCGGGTCCTTTTTACAGCCGTAAACGAGGGGTATAATAAGCGCTATAAGCAGTATTGTCTTTTTCATTTTCACACAATTTAAAGTACAAAGGTAACAAAAAATGTGCCGTTATTGTTTACTTCTTTCCCGCCTGTTCTGGTACAAAACGCTGGCAATAATGAGCATCAGGCCTGCCGGTGTGGTGTAGTATACCGGCTCGTCTATAATGAAATGAAGGAGGATGAGTGACAGGAACGGTGCAAAATAGACCAGGTTGCTTATTTTGTCTGAGGTGGGGGAGAGTTGCAGCGCCCTGAGCCACAGCCAGAATGTGATGCCCATCTCAAAGATGCCGCAGTAAACCGCCGCTGCGGCACCTTTAATGCTTACCCCCGTGCTGAAGGAGCCGTTAAGGAGCATTAAGACAATAAGATAAACCGACCCGAAGGCGAAGTTTGTAAAGAGCTTCACCGCCTCGTCACGCCTGTCGCGCATGTTAAGTATGAAATAGAGAGCCCACAGCACTCCGCTGAACAGAGCCAGCATCACCCCCAGCGTGTCTGACCGGCCGGGATGAAAGGGGCTTCCCTGGGAAGAGATGATATAGACCCCTGCCAGGCTCATGAAGAGGGCTATAAAGCTCCTGGCAGGTATTCGCTGCCCGAGAAGGGGGATGGATAAAAACACCAGTATGATTGGCCATATCATATTGACAGGCTGCGCCACCTGGCCCGGCAGACGGCTGTAGGCGGTGAGCAGAATAAGATAATACCCCACAGGGTTTATCAGCCCAAGCAGTGCAGACCACAAGACCTCCTTCATGGTCATCTCCGTGAGCAGCCTCAGCTTTCCGGTGAGAACGATAATCATGAACAGCACCACGAGTGACACCAGGGTGGCAATGCCAAGCATGGTGACGATGGTTAATTCCGAGAGTGCTATTTTAAATGCTGTGGCAATGGTGCCCCACAGAGTGACAGAGAATGCCGCATAGAGATATGCCCGGGATCTGTCACTCATTGCTTCAGCTGATCAGCTCAAATCCCGTATATGGAATTAATGCCTCAGGGATCCTTATCCCTTCAGGGGTCTGGTTGTTCTCTAGGAGTGAGGCAACGATACGTGGCAGGGCCAGTGCGCTGCCGTTCAGTGTGTGACAGAGGGTAGTCTGTTTTGCACCCTTTTCCCTGAAGCGGCACTTGAGCCTGTTGGCCTGGAACGATTCGAAGTTAGATGTGGAGCTCACCTCCAGCCAGCGCTGCTGGGCTGCTGAATACACCTCGAAGTCGTAAGTCATTGCCGAGGTGAATGACATATCACCCCCGCAAAGCCTCACAATCCTGTATGGCAGGTCAAGCTTCTTCAGCAGGCTCTCCACATGGTTGACCATCTCTTCGAGCGAGTCATACGAACTCTCAGGGTGGGCGATCTGCACTATCTCGACCTTGTCAAACTGGTGAAGCCTGTTCAGTCCCCTGACGTGTGCGCCCCATGACCCTGCCTCACGTCGGAAGCAGGGAGTGTATCCCATGTTGCGTATCGGCAGGGCAGCTGCGTCAAGAATCACGTCGCGGTATATATTTGTAATGGGGACCTCTGCCGTGGGTATCATATAGAGATTGTCAATGCCTACGTGATACATCTGCCCCTCCTTGTCAGGGAGCTGGCCGGTGCCGAAACCCGAGTCTTCATTGACGATTATCGGAGGTTCTATCTCCCTGTATCCTCCCTTCTCACCCTCGTCGAGGAAGAAGTTTATCAGTGCCCTCTGCAGCTTTGCCCCCTTGCCCTTGTAGACGGGGAACCCTGCTCCGGTGATCTTGATCCCCAGGTCAAAGTCAATGATGTCATATTTCTTTATCAGGTCCCAGTGGGGCACTGCACCCGGGTACAGCTCAGGTATGCGTCCTCCGCCCCTGACCACCACATTGTCTTCGGCGCTCTTGCCGGGGGCTACCCTGGGATGGGGGATGTTAGGGAGCCTGATTATTTCATTCTGCATCTCCCCGCTGGCCGAATCGAAGGCATCAGACAGTTCCTTCTGCCGCTCCTTGAGCTTGCCGATCCCTTTCTTGGCGGCCTCAGCCTCCTCTTTCCTGCCATCCTTCATCATGGAGCCTATCTCTCTTGAGAGGTTGTTCAGCTCAGCCTGTATGGCATCGCTCTCGGACTGCAGTTCACGCCGGCGACGGTCGAGCTCAAGCACATGTGCCACTATCTCAGTGGCATCGAAGTTCTTTATTTTCAGCCTCTCGATGACTGCAGCGGGGTGTTCGCGAAGAAAGTTAATGGTAAGCATCGTGGATCATTTAAAGCCCTTTAAGGCAGTGCAAAATTAAAGCAAAAACTCCTGAAAAGATGCGCCGCAGCGGATATTTCCAGGAGTCATTTTCTTAAGTGAGCTTAACTTATACGGCAACTGGTTTTACCGAGACGTATGATTTGTCATCACTTTTCTTTCTGAACTCCACGGTACCGTCGATAAGTGCAAAGAGAGTGTGGTCTTTGCCTATGCCGACGTTATCTCCAGGGTTATGTTTTGTGCCGCGCTGGCGGACGATGATGCTGCCAGCCTTTACGGCCTGGCCTCCGAAGAGTTTGACGCCAAGTCGTTTACTTTCCGACTCGCGGCCGTTACGCGAACTGCCGACTCCTTTCTTGTGTGCCATATCCTTATCTGTTAATGTTTACTGTTATTCTTTTGCCGATTTCTTTGCGCTCTTTGCTGCAGGCGCCTTCTTCTCTGCGGGTTTCTTTTCACTCTTCTCCCTGGCAGCTGCCGCCTTTTTTACAGGAGCTTTCTTAGTTTCAGCCTTTTCTTCAGCTTTAACCTCAGCTTTCACTTCTGTCTCAGCCTTAGCTTTAGCCTTTGCCGGGGACTTCTTCTTAGCTTCGCCTCTGGCGCCGATGGAGAGGATCTCCACCTGTGTAAGGTCCTGACGGTGTCCTGACCTCTTCTGGTATCCTTTTCTCCTCTTCTTCTTGAAGATTATCACTTTATCGCCTCTGGGGTGTGAAAGCACTTTGCCTTCAACAACGGTGTTCTCAATGACAGGTTCGCCAATGGTTATGGCTCCGTCATTATCGATTAAGAGAACTTTTTCAAACTCTACATTCTCGCCTTCGGCTGCTTCCATACGGTGAACGAAGATCTTCTTTCCTTCTTCTACCTTAAACTGCTGCCCGGCAATTTCAACGATTGCGTACATTTTCAATCACTCTGTTTGTTACTCCGTGAGGCGGTCCTGCTCATCCGTGCATGACACTTCTGCCTGCCCCTGCGGATCTTTGTTTTTCGGACTGCAAAGATATAAAAATTAACTTATTTGCAAATCAACATGATGATTTTATCGCTAATAAAGTGTGGATAAAAATTTTCAAGGCAGGGAAGTGAGAGATTCATATTGTTTATATTTGTCATATCAGCCTGTCGGGCTGAAAGCTGAGAAACTATGCAGAACAGGCTAATTCGTCTTAAGGTAATCGGAATTTCATACAGCCAGACGCAGTCGGGGGCCTACGCCCTGATACTGGCAGAAGAGAAGGGAGAGCGCAGACTGCCAATCATCATTGGGGGCTTTGAGGCGCAGGCAATAGTCATCAAGCTTGAGAACCTGGAGCCGCCGAGGCCGCTTACACATGATCTGTTCAAGAGCTTTGCAGAGGCATGCGGTGTCACGGTTGAACAGGTGCTCATCAACAGGCTGCGCGAAGGGATCTTCTACTCAGAGATAATATGCACTGACGGCGAGAGACGCTTTCAGATCGACTCACGCACCTCTGATGCTGTTGCCCTTGCCCTGAGATTTGAATGCCCTATTTTCATTGAACCGGCTGTTCTCAATGAGGCAGGCATAATCATGACTTCTTCAGCAGAGGAGGAGAAACCCGGTCAGGAGAGTGAGACCTCAGAGAAGAAGACACCGTCTCCGTCTCCAGGGTACAGCGACTTCGGCCTCGATGAACTGAAAGAGATGCTGTCAGATGCCATCGGTCGCGAAGACTATGAGCAGGCTGCTGCTATCCGCGATGAGATTGCCAGAAGAAAAGGGAAGGATTGAAAAGTGTTGAACCAATGAGAATTATTATTTTTTTTCTTGCAGCCTGGTTGTTGCCATCAATGCCTGTGCTGTCGAAGGACTATAATGTCAAATCACCTGATAACCGTGTCAGCCTGTCCGTGCAGGCCGGCGAAACTGTAACCTTTAGAATAGCCTATGATGGCAGGGATATAATAACCAGTATTGCTCCGGCCCTTACTCTTGAGGGAATTGTTGTTCCCGGGTCAGACCAGAAGGTCACAAAGAGCAGCATGACTGAGATATCAGATACTATCATTCCGGTGGTGCCTCACAAGAACAGCATTGTCATTGACCATTACAACCTGCTGGTCTTGAGGTTTCTCGGCGGATCGATGCTTGAGTTCAGGGTGTATGATGACGGAGTAGCCTACAGGTTTTATACAGCGCTGAAGGAGCAGACTACTGTCATTGCGGAAGATTTCTCATTTGGTTTGCCTGCAGGCACAACATCATGGTATCCTCTTGAAGAGAGCTTCATGTCACATAATGAAAGGAGATTTTTCCCTGCGGAAATGGACACGATCAACAGCCGCCATCTTGCAAGCCTGCCGGTGCTGTTTCAGACCCAGGGAGTAAACATCCTTCTGACAGAGGCTGACATCCGCGATTATCCTGGGATGTGGATCACAGGTGACGGTAAAGGCGGTGTCAGCGGCACCTTTCCACGGTTCCCTGCCGCCGAAAAGGTACTTAATGACCGAAATGTTTACGTCACGGAACGTGAAGACTACCTTGCAAAAACATCTGGTACCCGCTATTATCCATGGCGTGTCTTCATCATTACGCCTGATGACGCCGGGCTCGTCGAAAGCGACATGGTTTACAGGCTCGGAGCGCCCACAACCATGACCGATACTGAATGGATAAAGCCCGGGAAGGTGGCGTGGGACTGGTATAACGCCAATAATCTGTATGGTGTTGACTTCGTTGCAGGGCTTAACAATGAGACCTATAGATATTATATTGACTTTGCCAGTACAAACAATATTGAATATGTAATTCTTGACGAAGGATGGTACAACCTCGGCGATGTGCTTGATGTGGCGGAAGGATTTGATATTCAGGAGCTGTGCGCTTATGCTGCAGAGAAGAATGTGGGGATTATTCTCTGGGTTGTATGGAAGAGCCTTTATGAAAAGCTGGATGAGGCTCTGGCCCAGTTTGAGAGATGGGGAGTGAAGGGAATCAAGGTGGATTTCATGCAGCGTGACGACCAATGGATGGTCAACTATTATCATGAGGTGGCCTCCGCCGCTGCAAAGCATAAGATGCTGGTCGATTTTCACGGCTCATACAAGCCAGACGGGATGGAGCGTACCTGGCCGAATGTAATCACAAGGGAAGGGGTGAAGGGTCTGGAAAACAACAAATGGAGCGCAGACTGCAATCCTGAACACGACCTCATCCTGCCTTTTACGCGAATGGTGGCCGGCCCGATGGATTATACACCGGGAGCCATGGTGAACATGCAGAAGCGCGACTTCAAACCTGTCTTCTACAGGCCTGCAAGCCAGGGAACAAGGGTTCACCAGATGGCAATGTATGTTGTATATGAGAGCCCTCTGATGATGCTTGCCGACAGTCCGTCAAACTACAGGCGCAACCAGGAGTGTACAACATTTATTGCTGGTGTGCCTGTGACCTGGGATGAGACAAGGGTCATGGCCGCTGAGGCGGGCAACTATATCATAATTGCACGACGAAAGGCAGACATCTGGTATCTTGCAGCCATGACTGATTGGGACAAGAGGGACCTGTCCGCTGATCTCTCATTTCTGCCTGCAGGAGACTATACTCTTGAGCTCTTCGGTGACGGGGTCAACGCTGACAAGCACGGAGAGGACTATATACATCGGACACTCCGTTTCTCTTCTCCGGGTAAGGTTGAAATAAACATGGCTCCCGGAGGCGGTTGGGTTGCCAGGATCACAGTTACAAAATAACGGCAGCAGAAAAAGTCATGAGACAGTATCTCGATCTCCTCACACATGTAATGGAGCACGGCACAGAAAAGAGAGACCGTACCGGCACCGGGACCATCAGCACTTTCGGCTACCAGATGCGCTTCGACATGTCTGACGGGTTTCCGCTGATGACCACCAAGAAGCTGCATCTGAAGTCCATCATTCATGAACTGCTCTGGTTCCTGAGTGGCAGCACGAATGTCAGATATCTTCAGGATAATGGAGTAAGGATATGGAACGAGTGGGCCGATGCCGACGGCAACCTGGGTCCCATATATGGCTACCAGTGGCGCTCATGGCCAACCGCTGACGGAAAGAACATAGACCAGGTCAGTGCGGTGGTTAAGTCACTGAAGAGCAACCCCGACTCACGGCGTCACATCGTGAGCGCATGGAATACAGGGGAGATTGAGAAGATGGCTCTTCCGCCGTGCCATATAATGTTCCAGTTCTATGTTGCCAACGGGAAGCTCTCATGCCAGCTTTACCAGAGAAGCGCGGACATATTCCTGGGCGTACCTTTCAATATCGCCTCCTATGCACTTCTTACAATGATGATGGCGCAGGTGACCGGGTACAAGCCCGGAGAATTCGTTCATACCTTCGGTGACGCCCATATCTACCTGAACCATCTCGAACAGGTTAAGCTTCAGCTCTCACGTGAGCCGCGGAGACTGCCTGTTATGACCCTGAACCCTGAGATAACCGACATCTTTTCATTCAGGTATGAGGATTTCATACTGTCGGGTTATGATCCACATCCTGCAATCAAGGGGGAAATCTCTGTCTGACATGATCACAATAATAGTTGCAGTAGACCGCAATAACGGCATCGGATACGGGAACAGGCTCCTGGTACATCTGCCCGGCGACCTCAGGAGGTTTAAGAATATAACGATGGGGCACTGCCTGATCATGGGCAAGAAGACATGGGAATCACTTCCGAACAAGCCGCTGGCAGGGAGGAAAAACATTGTAATTACCGATAACGAGCTCGATTGCTTTAACTGCGCCGAGACTGCCAGGTCGATAGAACATGCACTTCAGCTGTGCGATGAGGGTAAAGAGATATTCATCATAGGCGGTGGGTCGGTTTACAGACAGTTCATGCCCCTGGCAGACAGGCTTATGGTGACACATATACATAAGGAATTCACTTCAGACACTTTTTTCCCGGAAATCGACAGTGACGAGTGGTATGTCTCTGAAGAAGAGGATCATATCGCAACTGATAATGACGGGGTCAGCTTTACCTATACAACTTACCTGCGTAGAAAATAGATTTATTTTAAAACCCCGTTAAACCTTCGGAGTGTTTCTGCAGTCTATGTGATATAGAAAACGCAGAATACTTAAACAGACACTATCATGAAAACAAAAACATTTTTCCTTATTCTGATCATGGCAGGTATTGCAGTCACATCCTGTCAGAAGACACAGCCAATCGGCGAGTCGGGTATCGAAGCGGCTGATGATGCCGTATTTGCAGAGACACTGTTTGATGATGTCTTTGCTTCTGTAGAGATTGCCTCAGGAATTGCCGAGAGTGAGCTTAAATCATCGGTTGTTGACAGCTGTCCCGTAGTTACGGTAACGTTCCCGGGTGAGGGGCTCTGGCCCCGTAACGTGGTCATAGACTATGGCACAGAGTGTGTCGGGCTCAACGAAGTTGTGCGCAGCGGCAAGATCATGATCACAATGACAGCTCCACGAAAGCAGAAGGGGGCAGTGAGGACTGTAACTTTTGACAACTACTTTGTCAACGGGGTCAAAATGGAAGGTACCAAGACTGTTGAAAATCTCGGGCTTAACACTAATCAGAATGTTGTGTTTGGCATAAATCTTTCAGACGGAAAGATGACCTTTCCTGACGGTAAGACCATCGAACGCGAAGTTGAGCGTGAAAGGGAATATATATCAGGCTTCCTTACCCGCACTCCGTGGGATGACGAGTGTCTCATCACAGGAGTTGCCACAGGGGTTAATCTTGACGGCAAGAGCTTTACCCATACAATCACCAATGCTCTGCACTGGACGGCAGCATGCCGGTTCATTGTGAGCGGTACGAAGAGGTTTGAGGTTGAAGGCATTGAGCCTTTCGATCTTGATTACGGCGATGGTGAATGTGATGCTTATGCAACAATCACAAGGGGAGACGAAAGCAGGGAGATTACCCTGAGGTTCAGGCACCCGAAATTACCCAAAAATAATTAACATATATAGATTGTAAAGGCGTAGCATGCTACGCCTCCACAGCAATATGTGTCAAATAAAAATCCCGGTCGTTCAGGCCGGGATTTCATTTTTATGATGCTTTCAGGATCTTCATGTCTACCCTTTCCAGTTTACGGGCAGCGTACTCGGTTGTCACTGTAAATTCTTTTACCTCCTGCGACGGGAGTTCGAACATTGCATCCATCATGATGTTTTCGCATATTGCACGCAGGCCCCTGGCGCCGAGCTTGAATTCCACCGATTTGTCGACAATATAATCGAGCGCCTCAGGGGTGAACGAGAGCTCTATTCCATCCATTGCAAAGAGTTTGATATACTGTTTGGTGATGGCGTTCTTCGGTTCGGTCAGTATGGCTCTCAGTGCTTCCGCGTCAAGGGGAGACAGGTGAGTGAGCACCGGAAGACGGCCAATGATCTCCGGTATGAGTCCGTATGCCCGCAGATCCTGCGGGGCAATGTATTTCAGGAGGTCGGTCTTGTCATACCTGTCGCGTGAACGGCTTGCAGTATACCCGACCACGGTTGTGTTCAGACGGTGTGCAATCTTTTTCTCAATGCCTTCAAATGCGCCCCCGCAGATGAACAGTATATTTTTTGTATCGACGGGTATCATCTTCTGCTCGGGGTGCTTGCGGCCTCCCTGGGGCGGTACATTTACGATGGAGCCCTCGAGCAGCTTGAGCAGACCCTGCTGAACACCCTCGCCTGATACATCACGGGTGATGGAGGGATTGTCGCCCTTGCGGGCTATCTTGTCGAGCTCATCGATGAAGACTATACCTTTTTCTGCAGCCTTGACATCATAATCTGCGTTCTGCAGCAGCCGTGTAAGGAGACTCTCGATATCTTCACCTACATAGCCGGCTTCTGTCAGCACTGTAGCGTCAACGATGGTGAAGGGGACATGCAGCATGCGTGCAATAGTGCGGGCAAGGAGAGTCTTGCCGGTACCGGTCTCACCCACAAGCACAATATTCGATTTTTCTATTTCGACATCATCGCTGTCGGCCCGCTGCATCAGGCGCTTATAGTGGTTGTAAACCGCAACTGAGAGTATCTTCTTCGCTTTCTCCTGTCCGATCACATACTGATCAAGAAATTTTTTTATCTCATCAGGTTTTCGAAGCTTGATGCTCTCGAGGCTGAAATTTGACTTGGTGCCCAGTTCTTCAGCCATGATATTGTGAGCCTGCTCAATGCAGTGGTCACATATATGGCCTTCAAGACCTGCGATGAGCAGGTTTGCCTCTTTCTTGGTGCGGCCGCAGAACGAGCATTTATCCATCAGTTGGACTTATTTCTTTGTTCTTGACAAAACCTCGTCAATCATGCCGTAATCCTTAGCCTCATTTGACGTCATCCAGTAATCACGGTCTGAGTCTTTTTCAACCTTATCAACCGGCTTGCCTGTATGGAAGGCGATGATTTCATAAAGCTCCTTTTTAAGCTTTACAATCTCCTTTGCAACTATCTCAATGTCAGAAGCCTGACCTTCGGCGCCTCCCATCGGCTGATGAATCATGATGCGGGAATGTTTCAGTGCCGATCTCTTTCCCTTCGTTCCTGCCGTGAGAAGTATTGCCCCCATAGATGCGGCCATGCCGGTACATATTGTTGCAATATCAGCAGAGATGTACTGCATGGTGTCATAGATTCCCAGTCCGGCATGAACAGATCCTCCGGGAGTATTGATATATATCTGTATGTCTTTCCCGGGATCTGATGAATCAAGATAGAGCAGCTGTGCCTGTATAATGTTGGCTACATAGTCATCTATGGGAAGTCCCAGGAAAATGATACGGTCCATCATCAGGCGCGAAAAGACATCCATCGATGCAATGTTAAGCTGGCGCTCTTCTATAATGGTAGGGGAGATGTAGCTGTTATAGATTGACGTAAAACGATGCATGTCCATGCTCGTTATCCGGAACCTGTCAGCTGCAAATTTTCTGAAATCTCTGTTATCAGACATGGTTATTGACTTTGATTGATCTTCAAAGATATAAAATATTCATTATTTGTTTTTACTTCTTCTCGAAGAGCTTGTTGAACTCTTCAATCGATACACTCTTCTCGTCCACCTTAAGTTTGTCTATGACTATCTCAAGGACCTTTGTGTCGAGAACCTTTTCAGCTATCCGGCGCGATTCATCCTCCTTGCGCAGCATCTCTCTGGCAAAAGAGGTAATCTGCTCATCGGTTGCATAATAGAGTCCGTACTGTGAGAACTGTGACCTGCGTGAAGGCCATCGCCTCGGCAAGGATCTCATCATCGGTGATCTTGACCTCATTCTCCTTTGCTATCCTGTTTTTGATCAGCTGCCAGCGGAGATCGTCCCTGAAATGATGATAGTCCTTTTCAATTTCTTCGGCAGTAGTCTTTTCGTTTGCCCTGACCAGCCATCTCTTGAGAAACTCATCCGGAAGGTCAAAGGGTGTTTTTTCAAGGATGGCATCACGTGCGTCGGTCTTCAGTTTGAAGTCGGTTTCACGGTTGAAGTATGTTCTTATCTCATCGGTCACCTTGGCCTCGAACTCCTCTGCCGAGGTGACGGTACCCTCACCGTATACCTTATCCCACAGTTCCTGGTTGTTCTCTGCGGGCGTGAACCTCGAGACTTCCCTCACGGTGACGGTGAAGTCACCGGTTATCTCCTTAACCTCATCCTTCTGCCTGCGGAGCAATCCGGCAATCTCATTGTCGTTCGGGAACGCCGTGCGTATGTCAAAGGTGACCGTGTCTCCTGCTTTTTTCCCGATGAATTCCTTCTTCAGAGCCTCATCCTTTACCAGGTCAACGGAGAGGGTTGCGTCATCGTTGGTGATAATGCCGTCGGCAGAGGCGATGGCACCTTTGATCATATCCTTCTCTTCCGCCTCATTCACGATTATGAATTCGCCGTTCCTCCGTGCATAGTTATCGACGTAGTCGGCTATCATTTTGGCATCAGGCTCAATGATATACCTTGTAAGTTTCTGCTTCTTCGTCAGTGACAGCTCAAACACAGGCGCCAGGCCAAGCTCAAAGGTGAAGGTAAACTCTTCCGAGTTCTCAGGGTCAAATGAGTGCTCGTCATTCTTTGGCATTGGTTCGCCGAGGATGTCAAGCTGTTCATTCTTAATGTAATCTGAGAGTCCTTCAGAGACCAGTTTATTTATCTCGTCGACGAGGATGGATGTGCCGTACATTTTTTTGATCATCGGGAAGGGAGCGTGTCCGGGGCGGAAACCCTTTATGCTGGCATTTCTTCTGTACTCGCGCAGTTTCTTGTCAAGTTTCTCTTCATAATCAGCCTTAGCGATATTGATTATGACATGTGCATTCAGTGCGTCAATGTTCTCTCTGGTAATATTCATATATAGTAAAATTAACTGTCGATTTAAAAACCGCTTGATCGTCGTTTTGTCTGACAGTCAGAGCGGTTCTCTTGTTTTGTGCGGATGAAGGGACTCGAACCCCCACGCCCTGAGGCACAAGATCCTAAGTCTTGCTCGGCTACCAATTACGACACATCCGCAAAATCCGGCGCAAAATTAGTAAATAATACGAAGTATCAAAAGCGGAATGTTAAATTACCTCCTGAGTTCGAAGTTCTTACCGAGATAGACGTTCCTTACCTGTTCATCATCAGCAAGCTGTGCCGATGTCCCCTGCTTCAGTATCTTCCCCTCGAAGAGAAGGTAGGCTCTGTCTGTGATTGAAAGGGTCTCATGGACGTTATGGTCGGTAATGAGGATCCCGATGTTCTTGTCCTTAAGGTGAGAGACTATCTCCTGGATATCTTCCACGGCGATAGGGTCAACACCGGCAAAAGGTTCATCGAGCAGGATAAATCTAGGTTTCAGTGCCAGTGCGCGGGCTATCTCCGTACGGCGTCGCTCGCCTCCTGACAGCTGAATGCCGAGGCTCTTGCGGATCCTTGCGAGACCGAACTCGGAGAGCAGGGACTCAAGGCGCTCATGCCGCTCATCAACACCCATGTCAGAGAGTTCCATCACAGAAAGGATATTATCCTCGACGCTCATCTGCCTGAAGACGGAGGCCTCCTGCGCCAGGTATCCGATACCCAGCCGTGCCCTGCGGTACATCGGGAAATTGGTCAGGTTGATATTATCGAGGTAGATATTGCCTCCGTTGGGTTTTATTAGTCCGACGATCATGTAAAAGGTCGTGGTCTTTCCGGCTCCGTTGGGGCCGAGGAGACCGACTATCTCACCCTGCTCTACCTCGACGGAGACCTCGTTCACTACGGTACGGGTCTTGTATCTCTTTATAAGGTCTGTAGTATAGAGTTTCATCGGTTCCGGTTCAATGGGCTGACTCTGCAGCTTCGCGCGCTGCATCGTCTATTGCCCGGTTCTTGACCACCCTGGCAGCGATAAAGATACTCACTTCATACAACAACAGCAACGGCAGTGAGACAAGTATCTGGCTGAATACGTCAGGGGGTGTGATGATGGCGGCAAGGATAAGTATCACGACGATTGAGTGCTTTCTGTATTTACGCATGAATTCCGGCGTAATGACCCCTATCCGGGTAAGGAAATAAGCCACTATAGGCAGTTCAAAGGTTACACCTGCCGCAAGAGCCACCGAAGTCACAGATCCGATGTATGATGCAATGTTGATCTGGTTATGCACCAGCTCACTGACGCGGTAACTGCCAAGAAAATTGATTGACAGCGGAGTTATTACAAAGAAGCCGAAAAGGATCCCTAACAGGAAGAGCAGCGATGCAGAGAAGACAGCTCCCCGTGCATACCTGGCTTCTTTCTCGTAAAGGGCAGGCTTGAAGAATGACCAGAACTCCCAGAAGACATAAGGAAATGCTATGATAAGACCGGCAACGAGGGAGATGTTGATATGTGTTGTAAACTGTCCGGCCATCTTGATGCTGATGAGCTCGATAGGATTCTGGTTGATGCATAGAGCCGGCGCATTCACTATCTCAGCAAGCTGGCAGAGGAGCCTGTTGGTTATAAAATCCGGATTGTTGGGTGCGAGAATGATATGATCGAAGATGATGTCTTTGAAAACAAAGGCAACGATGGCGCCGGCTACAACGGCAATAAAAGCCCTTATCAGATGCCACCGCAGCTCTTCCAGGTGCTGCAGAAAGGTCATCTCACCTTCACCCTCGCCTCTCTTTTTCTTTTTTCCAAGCATCAGACGTGCCTTATTTTAAGGCGTGTAAAGATGCTAAATCTTATTTTTCAAACCAAACGTTTTTATTTTCTCTTTTGGGAGAAAAGATTTGATATATGATTGAAATTAACTTAATTTTGATATAAAGGACGAGATTAAATGCATAAAGTTAGTACCTTGGTTTATTGTCTTACCATATTTCAGGTTTTAATGCAGGGGGGAGATTAAAATGTTTGATGATAATTCTATACATGATTATCTGAAGCGTTACTTTGGGTTTGATACTTTCAAGGGTAATCAGGAGGAGATCATAAAGAGTGTTCTTAGCGGCAGTGACACGTTTGTGCTTATGCCTACCGGCGGAGGCAAGTCACTCTGCTACCAGCTGCCCGCTGTGATGATGGAGGGTACTGCTGTTGTCATCTCACCCCTGATAGCACTGATGAAGAACCAGGTTGACGCGATGCGCAACTTCAACACTACGGATGATGTTGCACATTTCCTCAACTCTTCACTTACCAAGACTGCAATAACACGGGTCAGGCAGGATGTGATACAGGGTAAGACCAAGTTATTGTATGTTGCCCCCGAGTCACTGACGAAGGATGAGAACATCGATTTTCTGCGGAGCGTAAAGGTATCATTCTATGCTGTTGATGAGGCTCACTGCATATCAGAGTGGGGGCACGACTTCAGGCCTGAATACCGGCGCATACGTCCAATTATAGATACTATCACCCGTGCGCCCATCATAGCACTCACGGCTACGGCCACACCCAAGGTGCAGCATGACATAATGAAGAACCTTGGCATTACCGATTCGCAGATATTCAAGTCATCATTCAACAGGCCGAACCTTTATTACGAGGTAAAGGCAAAGCAGGATGCTGCACGGGAGATAATAAAATACATAAAGAACAACCCGGGCAAATCAGGCATCATCTACTGTCTCAGCCGCAAGAAGGTCGAAGAGCTTGCAGAGACGCTGAAGGTGAATGATATAAAGGCGCTGGCATACCATGCGGGTATGGACTCTGTCACCAGGACCATGAACCAGGATAAGTTCCTGATGGAGGAGGTTGACGTGATAGTTGCCACCATAGCCTTCGGCATGGGCATTGACAAGCCGGATGTAAGGTATGTCATACACTATGACATGCCCAAGAGCCTTGAGGGTTACTACCAGGAGACCGGCCGCTCGGGGCGTGACGGAGGAGAAGGTCGCTGCATTGCATACTACAGCTATGATGATATTGTCAAGCTCGAGAAATTCATGCAGGGCAAACCTATTGCCGAGCAGGAGATAGGAAAACAGTTGCTGCTCGAGACAGTGTCGTATGCAGAGTCGTCGACATGCCGGCGCAGGCTCCTGCTGCACTATTTCGGTGAAGAGTACAGGCAGGAGAACTGTGAAGCATGCGATAACTGCCTCCATCCCAAGACACAGTTTGAGGGCTCGGAGTATGTTGTGAACGTGCTTGAGACGGTGCTGGCCGTCAAGGAGAAGCATAAGGCAGACCATATAGCCAAGATACTGGCCGGAACACTGAACTCGGCTATCAAGTCATATAAGCATCACAAGCTCGAAACCTTCGGGATAGATGAGGAGAAGGATGAGCGTTTCTGGAACATGGTCATCAGACAGGCTCTCATCAATAAGCTGTTAAACAAGGACATAGAGAACTACGGGCTTCTGGGGCTGACTCCCAAAGGTCTCCAGTTCCTGGAGAAGCCGCAGAGTTTCATGCTCAATGAGGACCATGATTATTCCGAGTCTGAAGACGAGGAGGCCTCATTCGGCGCGCGCACTGCTGCCGCTGATGAAGAGCTGCTGAGCATACTGAAGGATCTGAGGAAGAAGATATCAAAGCAGGCCAACCAGCCGCCTTATAATATCTTTCAGGACCCGTCGCTCGAGGAGATGGCGATTCAGTATCCGGTCACCCTTGAGGAACTGCAGAACATAACGGGTATCGGAGCCGGCAAGGCTCAGCGTTACGGGAAAGAGGTTGTGGAGGTAATAAAGAGCTATGTTGCCGACAAGGAGATCATCAGGCCGCAGGACATGGTTGTCAGGTCGGTTGTAAACAAGTCAGGGCTGAAGGTCTATATCATTCAGAGTATTGACAGGAAGATGCCGCTTGAGGATATTGCCGATGCGAAGGGGATAGAGTTTGAGGACCTGCTCTCCGAGATTGAGGCCATTGTCAGCTCCGGAACGAAACTGAACATTGACTATTATGTCGATGCGGTTATAGATGAGGACCGTCAGCAGGATATCTACTCTTTCTTCATGGAGGAGGCAGAGACCGGTTCGCTGGATGAGGCGATCAAAGAGCTGGCGGGTGAGTTTGAGGACGAGGAGATAAGGCTGATGCGGATTAAGGTGCTGGCTGAGGGGAACTAGTGGCACGGGGCACAGTGCACGGAGCATGGAGCAAGCCTTGCCCGCCGAAGCCTTGGCGAAGGCTGGGGAGCAAGGAGCAGAGTTATGGGGGGATTATAAATTAAGAATTATAGGCTGGTGATCAGACACTTAGCCTGGTGTTTGCAAGTGATTCTGACTTTTCGGACTTTTGACTTTTGACTTTTGACCTTTGACTTTTGACTTTTGACCTTCAGACCTCAGACCTTCAAGCCTCCGCTAAAGCTATGGCTTGCAAAGCAGACCTTAAGACTATGCGTGGCGGCTGAATCTCCGTGATGACGGAAACACTGTAAGGAGGGCGACCAGGACGAAGTAGAAGGGGTAGATCAGTTCAGACAATATAAAGTAGGGGAGGGGCATACGTCCCTCTCTCTTTTTGATGTTGCGGTATGTTATAAGGTAATCGGGTATCAGGCGGGTGGCGTAGAGCGTTGCAGGGAGCATGAGGCTGTAGGAGAATATTCCTGCGATGACGGCGGCGGCGACGGCGGCGTTGCACGCCGCCGTGGCTGCGGCGAGGGTGAGGGTCGCAGTGTCCCTGTATGCAAAGCTCTTCGACGCCCAGCGCCCCCTCTGCCGCAGCAGCGCCGCAGCCGTGACAGCCCCGGCTGTCTCCGCCGCCGCCGCACCACCACCCGCATACCTTATCACCCCGCCCCCACGCTTGACAGCATGCAGAAGAAAGATATCGTCACCAGAGGCAATGTCATCACGCAACTCACCCGAGTGACGCTTGTAGATTTCCCTCCTGAACCCCATGTTGGCCCCGTTGCACATCACCGGATGCCCCAACAGCACGGCAGCCTCACTGACAGCCTGTAACGCCGAGAACTCCATCACTCCGAAACGCGACACAAAGCCTCCTCCGCCACGCTGGTAAACCTCACCAAGCACCATATCCGCCCCTGTCGCCGCATATAACCCGGCCATGGCACTCACCCAACCTCTGCCGACAACGCAGTCAGCATCGGTCGTTAAGTATCAGCTCCCCCTTCGAACTCCTGACACCAAGCCGCACGGCACTCTTCTTGCCTGAAGCAGTATTGTAGATAAGCCTGAAATCCGGCGCTGAATCAACCCTGCCGGAAGCAATGAACTCACTCACTGCTACAGGTGTTCTGTCAGTCGAGCGGTCATTCACAATTATTATCTCCAGCAGCTCGTGAGGATAATCCTGCACTGCCAGGGAGCCCAGCAGCGAGGTGATGGTCTTTGCCTCGTTGCGGCATGCGACAACAACCGACACTGCAGGTCTTCTCTCTGCTGCCTGCACAGCCTCATCACTGTTCCTTACAAGAATCAGCCACAGCCATAGTATTCCCAGGGAATAAAATGCCACCGGTATTATCAGCCACCACATTTTGTCTAAAGGTCTGAAGGTCTGAAGGTCTGAAGGTCAGATCAAGATAAAAGATAAAAGAAAAAAGACAAAAGAAAAATCGCAAATCGCAAATCGCAAATCGCAAATCGCAAATACGCTATACGTGCCTTGCCCCTTGCTCCCTGCCCCTTACCCGGCCATCCACTCATACGTCCTGTAGTGCTCTCCGTCCATCCCCATCGCCTCATAGGTCTTCTGTGCACGGTGGTTCTCTGACTCGACGTAGAGACGCAGTCCGGCGATACCCTCTGTCAGCCCCTCGCTCTTCACATGATCGTACATCATCCTGAAGATACCCTTGCGCCTGTACTCCGGTATGACATAGACCGACTGAAACCACCATACATTTGCATTGCGCCAGTCGCTCCACTCGTATGTTATCATCAGCGAGGCTACTATCCTGCCATCATCCTCGGCAACATAGTACTGCCCCTTGCCCTGATCGTTGAATACCGCATGAACGCCATTTGTAAGCACTTCACGCTTCAGTTCCATCCCCTCCGTCTCCATGGCCATCGCCTGCTGAAACCTGATTATTGCCTCACTGTCCTTCCTTATCGCTTTCCGGATCTTTATCATATGCAGTCAAAAAGTCTTGTTTTAATCTCTCCGCTCTGCGCTCTGTGCTCTGCGCTCAATACTCATCCCACGCCTTTATCTCAATCTCACTCTCCGGCACGCTGCAGAAGGCGTTGATGAATGCCGATGCCAGCCGTGCGTTGGTTATCAGCGGAATGTTATAATCAACCGCACTGCGCCTTATCTGGTAGTCGTTGTTAAGCTCCGCGGCAGAGAGGTCCTTGGGAATATTTATAACCAGGTCAACAACCCTGCTTCGGATGAGCTCGACGGTGTTTGGCGACTCCTTCTCGTCAGGCCAGTATGCCACCTCCGCCTCCACCCCGGCATTGCTCATGAACAACTGCGTGCCACGGGTTGCGTATAATTTATATCCACGCTGCTGCAGCAGCCGTGCCGCCTCGATGAGATCAGCCTTTGACTTGGCCGGACCTGATGAGATGAGGACAGCCTTCTCCGGCATGCGGTATCCTACCGAATACATTGCTTTGAGCAATGCTTCGTGAAAGCTGTCTCCGATGCATCCCACCTCACCTGTCGATGCCATGTCGACACCCAGCACCGGGTCTGCCTTTGCCAGGCGTGAGAAGCTGAACTGAGAGGCCTTCACCCCAACATAATCGAGGTCAAAGACTGACTTATGCGGCTTCTCCCAGTGAACACCCAGCATCACCTTTGTGGCCAGTTCAATGAGGTTTGTTTTCAGCACCTTTGACACGAAGGGCATGCTCCGGCTGGCACGCAGGTTGCACTCGATGACCTTGATGTCATTGTCGCGTGCGAGGAACTGTATGTTGAAAGGCCCCGAGATATTCAGCTCCTTTGCTATCTCACGGGCAATGCGCTTGATACGTCTTACCGTCTCGAAATATATCTTCTGAGGGGGAAACACTATCGTCGCGTCACCCGAATGGACGCCTGCATACTCAACATGCTCGCTTATAGCATACGCCACAACCTCACCTGCCGATGCGACGGCGTCAATCTCTATCTCCTTGGCATACTCGATGAACTCCGACACCACCACCGGGTGCTCCTTTGAAACGCTTGCCGCCAGCTCAAGGAAGTGTACCAGCTCACTGCGGTTTGAGACCACATTCATCGCAGCACCCGAAAGTACATACGAGGGCCTGATCAGCACCGGGAAGCCGATGCCGTCAATGAACCTGTCTATCTCCTCAAAGCTGGTCAGCTCCTGCCACCGTGGCTGGTCGATGGCCAGCGTGTCGCACATCGATGAGAACTTATGCCTGTCCTCAGCCCTGTCAATTGACTCGGGGGGGGTACCCATGATAGGCACTCCCTGTCTGTGAAGCCTCATGGCCAGGTTGTTGGGTATCTGCCCCCCCATGGCGAGGATCACTCCCCGGGGGGTCTCAAGGTCGATGATATCCATCACCCTCTCGAATGAGAGCTCGTCAAAGTAGAGACGGTCACACATGTCGTAGTCGGTGCTCACCGTCTCTGGATTATAGTTGATCATCACGCCGCGAAAACCTTCACGGCGAATGGTGTTAATGGCATTCACCGAACACCAGTCGAACTCTACGCTCGACCCGATGCGGTAGGCACCTGACCCAAGGACAATAACAGATCGTTTGTCATTCTCGTACCATATATCGTGCTCCATACCGCTGTATGTCATATACAGGTAGTTTGTAACCGCAGGATACTCGGCAGCAAGAGTGTCTATCTGCTTGACATACGGTACAATACCCCTGCTCTTGCGGTTGCGGCGCACCGTCAGCATTGCATCATTGGTCCTTGCAGGGTCAGGCTTCAGCACATGACGCGCTATCTGGAAGTCACTGAACCCGTTGATCTTGGCATGGAGAAGCTCCTCGGCAGGCAGCTCCTCGATGGTGTTGAAAGACTCAAGCTTTTTCTTTATTGCTGTTATATTCTGAAGCTTGTAAAGAAACCAGCGGTCGATCTTCGTCAGCTCATATATACGGTCGACGTCCAGTCCCTTCTCCAGCGCCTCTGCTATGGAGAAGATACGCATGTCAGTGGGCTCGGAGAGTTCCTTCTCTATGTCGCTGAAGCTCAGGTTACGGTTGCTGACAAAGCCGTGCATCCCGAGCCCGATCATCCTGAGCCCTTTCTGTATCGCCTCCTCGAAAGTACGTCCGATGGCCATGATCTCACCGACGCTCTTCATGCTGCTTCCTATCTCGTGCGCCACCCCCTGGAACTTGTTCAGGTCCCAGCGCGGTATCTTGCACACTATATAGTCAAGGGCAGGCTCGAAACAGGCTGTCGTGGTCTTTGTTACAGAGTTCTTCAGCTGGTGAAGGCCGTAACCCAGCGCCAGCTTGGCTGCCACAAAGGCCAGGGGATAACCCGTCGCCTTTGACGCCAGGGCGCTGGAGCGCGACAGACGGGCATTGACTTCAATGACCCTGTAGTCCTCTGAGTTGGGGTCAAGGGCATACTGAACATTGCACTCACCGATGATCCCTACATGCCTGATGATCTTTATCGACAGCTCCCTCAGCTTGTGGTATTCGCTGTTGGTGAGTGTCTGTGACGGAGCCACGACGATGCTCTCACCGGTGTGTATGCCGAGAGGATCAAAGTTCTCCATGTTGCAGACGGTGATACAGTTGTCATAACGGTCGCGCACAACCTCATATTCGACCTCCTTCCACCCCTTGAGCGACTCCTCTACCAGTATCTGTCCCGAGAAGGTGAACGCCCTCGCTGCAAGAGCCCTGAGCTCATCGGTGTCGGAGCAGAACCCGCTGCCCTGCCCGCCGAGGGTGTACGCAGCACGTATGATTATCGGAAACCCGAGTTTGTCAGCAGCTTTGAGCGCATCATCAACACTGGTGACGGCAATGCTGCGCGGGGTTTTGACATTGATTTCGTCAAGCTTCTTAACAAAGAGCTCACGGTCTTCGGTATCCATTATGGCTCTCACCGGTGTGCCAAGTACCCTGACGTTATACTTCTCGAATACCCCTGCGCGGAATAGGGCGGTGCCACAGTTAAGGGCAGTCTGACCACCGAAGGAGAGCAGAATGCCGTCAGGCATCTCACGGGCGATGACACGTTCGACAAACCGCGGAGTGACGGGGAGGAAGTATATCTTGTCTGCTATCTTCTCAGAGGTCTGAACGGTGGCAATGTTGGGATTTATCAAAACGGTGAAGATACCTTCTTCGCGGAGTGCCTTGAGAGCTTGTGACCCTGAGTAATCAAATTCACCGGCCTCGCCGATCTTCAGTGCCCCTGATCCCAGCAGCAGCACCTTCTTTATCTCTTCCTTCATCGTCGCTGTTTGGAAAGCAAAAATACAACAATTTGCCATCAAAAGATTTGTATTAAATAAAAATGTATAAATTTGCATTTTAATTGAATAAAAATACAATATGAACAGAGCATCACGACTGATCCTTATCGAGAAACTCGTATCGGAGAATGTCATTTCCTCACAGGAGGAGCTGCTTGGACTTATGGAGGGCGCAGGGAAAGAGTGCACGCAGGCGACACTCTCCCGCGATTTAAGGCAGCTGGGTATAAGCAGGGGCTTCGACGGCAGAGGCGGGTACCGCTACCTTCTTCCGCCCAAAAGAGAACAGGCATCTGAGATAATACCCGGACACGCAAAAGAGGCAATCACGGGGATGATATGGGCGAGAGGCATGCTCCTCATCAGCACCCACCCCGGTTTTGCATCTGCGGTGGCGATAAAGATTGACCGTGCCGCAAGGTACGAGATAGCAGGTACAGTGGCAGGAGATGACACAATTCTCCTGATACCAAGGGACAATGTGAGCAACGACGCTGTTGAAGAGTGTCTCCGCCTGATTTTTAACAGTAATAATGAGAAAAAGAGAAAAAGATGAAAAAAGTAATGCTGGCATATTCGGGAGGGCTTGATACCTCCGTAATACTTAAGTGGCTGATAAACAAAGGATACGATGTTATTGCTTTCGTTGCTGACGTCGGTCAGGACGAAGATTATGAGGCGGTGCAGCAGAAGGCGCTGGCTATAGGTGCCTCAAAAGTGATAATTGAGGATCTCAGGAGGGAGTTTGTCACTGAATATATATTCAAAGCTATCAAGGCCAACGCCGTATATGAGGATCGTTACCTCCTCGGCACTGCCCTTGCCCGTCCTCTCATTGCCCGTAAGCAGATTGAAGCTGCCATTGAGTACGGGGCTGACTATGTGGCGCACGGGGCAACAGGAAAGGGGAATGACCAGGTGCGCTTCGAGCTGACCTACTATGCGCTGAAGCCTGACATAAAGGTCATTTCACCATGGAAGGACCCTGAGTTCCTTTCCCAGTTTCAGGGCCGTTCTGACATGATCAGGTACGCTGCCGGCCACCGTATCCCGGTCAAGGCATCCATCTCCAAACCCTACAGCGAGGATGACAACCTGATGCATATCAGCCATGAGGCAGGCATCCTTGAAGACCCTCTCTATTTTGCCGGCAAGGATATCCTTCAGAAAATGGTGATGCCGATGGATGCACCTGACAGGGAGACGCACATATCTGTCACCTTTAGCGACGGTATTCCGGTAAAGGTCACCAACAGGGATGACGGAACCGTTTATACCGACCCGCTTGAGCTGTTCACATATCTAAACAGGATAGGCGGCCAGAACGGCATCGGCCTGCTAGACATGGTTGAGAACAGGTATGTAGGCATCAAGTCGAGGGGTATATATGAGACCCCCGGTGCAACGATACTTCATGCCGCTCACAAGGACATAGAGGGTATTGCCATGGACCGCGAGGTGATGCGACTGCGCAACATGCTCGCCCCTGTCTTCGCCGAGCTGGTCTACAACGGCTTCTGGTTCTCGCCTGAGATGGAGTTCCTGCAGGCGGCAATGGACAAGAGCCAGGAGGTGATTGACGGTGTTGTTCACATGTTGCTCTACAAGGGCAACATCATCATTGAAGGACGTGAGTCGCCATCGTCATTATATAATAAGGAGTTGTCAAGCATGGACATCGAGGGAGGATTCAATCAGACTGACAGCCTCGGGTTCATACGTATCAACGCTATCCGCCTGATGGCACATCATGCCATCATGGAGGCAAACAGGAAAAAAGCGCCGAGTGATGCATTTGTGGGATAAGGGTGGCCAGACCCGGGAATCGCTGATAAGCTTCACCTGCGACCGCGACAGGGTTTATGATGCGAGGCTGGCCCCGTACGATATCGTGGGCTCAATGGCTCATGCCACGATGCTCGGGAGATGCGGAATAATCACTGATGAGGAGAGGAGAGAGCTTATTGAAGGTCTTTCCGCCCTCTTTGCTGAGGCTGAACAAGGGTTACTTAAGGTAGAAACAGAGTTTGAAGACATCCACTCAATGGTGGAGTTTCGTCTCCGTGCCCTCGCCGGCGAGGCAGCCGGGAAGCTTCATACAGGAAGGTCACGCAACGACCAGGTGCTGACCGATCTTCACCTGTTCATACGTCACCGGTCATACCTTATGGCCGGCGAACTTAAGAATCTGGCAAACACATTTCTGGGTCTCAGTGAGAAGCATAAGGAGGACCTTATGCCTGGCTTCACCCACATGCAGGCGGCTATGGTCAGCTCTTTCGGGTTATGGTTTGCCTCGTTTGCCGAGAGCCTCTGTGATGACCTGCATGTTCTTTCAAGTGCTGCAGCTTTGGCAGATGCCTGCCCCCTGGGAACGGCAGCCGGTTATGGCACCTCCCTGGCCATCGACAGGGAGCTGACGTCCTCTCTTCTTGGCTTTAAGAGGCTGATAGTCACATCACCCTATGCCCAGATGAGTCGCGGGCGGACTGAACGGCAGCTGGCCGGTGCAATAGCTTCTGTCGCGAACACTATCGGGAGGTTCGCCTCTGATGTGATACTTTTCATGTCTCCCGGTTACAGGTTCGTTTCCATCTCAGACGACCTTACAACCGGCTCGTCAATAATGCCGCACAAGAAGAACCCCGATCTTTTTGAGCTGATAAGAGCCAGGTGCAACAGGCTGCAGGCTGTTCCCGGAGAGGTGACGCTCATTACTGCCGGACTCCCTCCGGGATATAACCGCGACTTCCAGGAACTTAAGGCAATCATATTTGATGCATTCGATGAGACTGATGAGCTGGTGGCCGCCATTGGCATTGCTGCGGCCGGACTGGTCATAAGAAAGGATATTATGAACGATCCGGGATATAATGATGTCTTCTCGGTTGAAGAGGCTAACAGGATGACTATGAGAGGGGTCCCGTTCAGGGAAGCGTACAGGGCAGTTGCATCAAGGGCAGGGTCGGGTGATTTTAAAAAAACCAGTCCTGCCGATTATACTCATATCGGCAGCATAGGAAATACGGGAACAAATCTCATTCGCCTCCGGATTGAAAAGATCATGGAAGGGTTTACACCGGGGTCATCACCCGGGGAATTATTTCAATCAGTAAAAGGCAGATTGTAATTATCCCGTGTAGAGACGTTGCATGCAACGTCTCTACATTGATTTGGCAATATTATCAATAAACACGTCGAACAGGAAATCGGTGTCTGTTGGCCCGCCGGAGGCTTCCGGGTGAAACTGTGTTGAGAAGAAGGGCCTGGAGACATGCCTCATCCCCTCGTTGGTGTTGTCATTGACGTTGATGAACAGTGGCTCCCAGCCTGCCGGGAGGGTGTTGTTGTTTACCGCGAACCCGTGGTTCTGCGATGTGATGTATGCCCTGTCGGTGCCTACCATCTGTACCGGCTGGTTATGACTCCGGTGTCCGTAACGCAGCTTATAGGTATCGGCACCGGCGGCAAGGGCCATCAGCTGGTTGCCGAGACAGATGCCGAAGATGGGCTTGTCACCGTCAAGTGACTTCCTGATATTGTCAATCGCCGCACGGCACATCTTCGGATCACCCGGCCCGTTCGAAAGGAACAGTCCGTCATATTCTTCACTGCTGTAGTCATAGTCCCACGGCACCCTGATTATTGTAGTATCTCTCTTCATCAGGTTGCGGATGATGTTGTACTTCACTCCGCAGTCAACAAGTACAATGCGGTACCTTCCGGTTCCGTAGACCTGTCTGGTGCCGGTGCTGACCTCGGCCACAAGGTTAACTTTGTTGGGGTCATAGAATTCTGTTGCCGTGCCGTCAGGCTCAACCTTGCCGAGCATTGCCCCCTTCTCGCGTATCCTTTTTGTCAGCGCCCTCGTGTCAATGCCGTATATCCCCGGCACATTGCTCTTCTTCAGCCACTCATCTAGGCTTTGACTGGCATTCCAGTGGCTGTATTCAAATGAGTAATCTGAAACGATTAATGCTGAAATATGGACCCCTGAAGATTCATAAAAGAGATAGAGATCATCCTGTTCGCTCTTTCCCGGTGCCCCGTAATTGCCTACGAGCGGATAAGTCAGGCAGAGCACCTGGCCCCGGTAGGAGGGGTCAGTGAGACTCTCAGGATAACCTGTCATGGCGGTATTGAATACCACCTCACCGGCTGCTGCCACCTGTGCCCCGAATGACCAGCCCCTGTATACGGTACCGTCCTCCAGGGTAAGTTTGACACTTATTCTCTTTTCTGTCATCTTCTTAACCGTTTATTGCGCTCTCAATCTGTTTCAGTGCCTTATTAACAACCGACGCGGGGCATGCTACGTTCATCCTCATGAATCCTTCACCTCCGGGACCGAAGAGCGATCCCTCGTTCATCCCCACCCCTGCCTTCTCAATGAAGAACCTGTGGAGATCCTTCCCGCTCATTCCCATCTGCCGGCAGTCGAGCCATATCATGTAGGTAGCCTCAGGAGTGACCGGCTTAATCACCGGAACATGTTCACTGCAGTAAGTGACTACTCTGTCAACGTTGCCCTGGATATAGAGCAGCAGGTCATTGAGCCACTCATGGCCGTGAGTATATGCAGCCTCCGATGCCACGTTGCCAAAGATGTTTCCCAGGTGAAGATGAAGCCCTTCAAGCACGTTCCTGTATTTCTCCCTCAGTGTGGCATCAGGTATTATCATTGATGACGTTGAGAGCCCGGCAAGGTTGAAGGTCTTGCTTGGTGCCATGCATGTCACGGTTATTGACGCTGCCTTCCCGGACAGGGAGGCGACAGGTATGTGGCTGTTGCCGGGAAGGATAAGATCAGAATGTATTTCGTCAGAAAGGATTACTATTCCTTTTTCGTAACAGATATCAACCAGCCGTTCGAGCTCAGCTCTCCTCCATACCCGGCCAACCGGATTATGAGGATTGGAGATGATAATCATCCTGGTTGCCGGAGTGATCATTTTTTCAAGACCATCGAAGTCCATCACCCATCCGTCGGGTGTCTCCAGCAGGTTGTTGTACAGCAGTCGTCTTCCATGATCCTTAACTGCGCCGTGAAAAGGGGTATATACCGGTGGCTGGATGATTATTTCAGAGTCGTGGTCTGTGTATGCAAGCGTACATATATTGAGAGCAGGGACCACTCCCGGGCTGAATTCGATCCAGTCGCGCGTGAGAGCCCAGCCATGCCTCGCACCGATCCAATTAATCAGTGCATCAAAATAGGGTTCGGGCCTGAACGAGTACCCCAGTATCTCATGTTTCAGTCTTTCTGAAATTGCATCAATCACAAATGAGGGCGTCCTGAAGTCCATGTCTGCCACCCACATCGGTATCAGATCGGATCTTCCGAAGATCTTTTCTCTCCAGTCGTATTTAATGCTGTTGCTGTTTTCCCGGTTGATTTCCTCGTCAAAGTTCCACATTCAGGGTCTGTCTGTTTGTCCGGGATGCAAATATATGGAAAATAGTATGAACAACGCCGGACCCCTTGCTGTTTATCTTGAGTGGGTCAGATGGCATGTCTTTTTCCAAAATATATTCATCAAATATGTTAACTTGGAAAATTAATTGTTTTAATTTTACAAATCTAAATAAAGGCACAAAAAGCAGATTTATGAAAAAGAGTTACACAAAGATCCTGGTTGCTGTAATGATAGTTGCGGCTGCCGGTATGTACTCCTGCAAGAACAGGGGTGAATCAAAAAAGCAACCTGAGTCTAACGTAATTGAGAAGGAGATCATTGAGGACAAGCTGCAAGAGAATGTTTATCCGCTTCCCACCTCGGCCGAGGTCATCAAGCAGCTTAGTGACCTTGATCTGGGTTATATACTTGGTGTAACCAATCCGTCATATAATGCAAAGAAGTACGTTACCAGCTACAGCAGGTCAGTGAATCTCGGGGTTTACGGTGCCGATCTCAGCTATGTGACGGTTTATAACATGCAGCAGGAAGTGATCAATTATCTGGATGCTATGCGTATCCTGGCAAACGACCTGAATCTTGCGAAGATCTATGATGAGACTCTTTATGAAAAGATCAGGAATAATTTTGACGACAGGGATACGCTTGTAACCATTCTTACCGATGTTTTTGACCGCACCTATGCATACATGGTTGACGCCGGTCAGGCAAACATTGCCATGCTTATGATCGGAGGTGCCTGGCTTGAAGGGATGTATCTCACACTCGCTGTATCAGAGTCAGGAGCACATCTGACGGGATTTGAACAGGTACTTATTGATCAGAAGAAATCTTTTGATATGTTCCTCGAGATTGCCAAGCCTCACGCTGATGATGCCCTTGTAACCAAGATGATGCAGGATCTTAAGCCTATCAATGACATCTACGCGACACTCAGCACCAGCCTCACGATGCAGAATATCGAAGACCTTAAACGGGCTGTCGGTGCGGTCAGGGCAGAGATGGTAAAGTAATTTCATTCAACTCTTTTCAGACCGCAAAACACATTTGCGGTCTTTTTTTAAGACAATGAGGGAATCAGTATTACATGCACTGATACATATTTTTGCCATTATCTCTACTGTCAATCCGGGAGGAGTGACATCCAGAGGCAAAAAGATACTTCGCAGTTACCTGCGGCGGTATCTCAATCAGGAGCTTGAAGCCGAATACTTCAAGCTTTATGAGAACAATCTCCATTTTTATGAGCGTGAGCTCAAGACAGTGGATGAGGGAGAACTCTCTGATGAAAATTCCCTGATTACATTCCAGATCACAAACATCTGCAGGCAGATCAAGAAAGGGCTCTTCATCGAGGAGAGGATGATAGTCTTCCTGCAGCTTCTTGAGTTTGTCTACGAAGACGGCTCTATTTCAGAGCAGGAGTCTTCCATTGTAGATATCGTAGCCCGTACTTTCAATGTCTCACAGGAAGAGACAACGAATGCTTCAGCCTTCATGCTCGGGATGAGGTTTGACAAGGTAAATCCTGACCGTCTTCTTGCCATTGAGGGTGACGACAATATCGGTGGGCCTGCCTCGAGGTATGCCAACTACCACGAATGGCACCATATGGTCGTCAGGGGTCTTAAAGGCACTATCTATGTCCTCTACATCGAGAGCTCAGGCCATCTTCTTTTCATGTATGAAGGCAACGCTGCTCTCCACTTCAAGGGCCGTAATGTAGTACCGCTGAGACCATACCTCCTTGACCCGGGGGTTAATATCCGGGGGGCAGGCATGTCTCCTCTTTATTATACAGCCATATACCGCAAGTTCATCAGGGGGCAGTTCAGCGAAGACATCCTCTTCGAAGGACAAAATATTGAGTTCCATTTCAAGGGTTCAGATAACGGTGTTCAGCCACTCAGTTTCAGTGTCAAGTCAGGAAACCTGGTTGGAATAATGGGGGGCAGCGGCGTTGGGAAGAGCACCCTGCTCAACATCCTCAACGGGAAGCTGACTCCCGAGAGCGGCTCAGTTTATATCAACGGATATGACCTCCACAAAGAACCGGAAGCACTTACCGGACTCATTGGGTATGTCCCGCAGGATGACCTCCTTATTGAGGAGCTGACAGTATACCAGAACCTCTATTATAACGCCAAGCTTACGTTTGGAGGTTATGACATAAAACAGCTCGATGAAGTTGTTGTTGCCGTACTGAAACAGCTCGATCTCTTTGAGATCAGGGACCTGCTTGTTGGTGATCCGCTGAATAAGAAGATAAGCGGAGGACAGCGAAAAAGACTGAACATAGGGCTTGAGCTGATGCGTGAACCGGCTGTGCTCTTTGCCGATGAGCCCACCTCAGGCCTCTCCTCTCATGATTCGGAGAAGGTGATGGAGCTGCTGAAGGACCAGGCCACAAAGGGGAGGCTTGTCTACGTGATCATACACCAGCCCTCCTCCAATATCCTGAAGATGTTTGACAGGCTCTGGGTGCTTGACAAGGGGGGGTATATGATCTATGACGGTGACCCCGTAGAGGCGATAGTTTATTTCAAGACCGAAACATCACAGGCCAACGCAGCAGAGAGCGAATGCCCTACCTGCGGTAACGTAGAGACTGACGAAATACTTCAGATTGTTGAGGCGAAGCTGGTTGACAACAGCGGCAACAAGGGGTCCGAGCGACAGGTATCCCCGGTTGAATGGTATCACAGGTACAGGCAGAAGATGGAGCCCGCCATAAGCGGCAGGCCCGAGATGAAACCGCTGCCTCCGAGCAATTTCAAGGTTCCTGACAAGCTGAAACAGGCTCGTACCTTTGTGAAGAGAGATCTTGTAAGAAAATTTGCCGACAGGCAGTACCTTATAATAAACCTCCTTGAGCCACCGCTGCTGGCCTTTATACTGGGCTATTTTTCAAAATATGTGACCGACGGGGTATACCTCTTCTCTGAAAACAAAAACTACCCGGTGTTTCTCTTTATGAGCGTCGTCGTAGCCCTTTTCCTGGGTCTGACGGTGAGCGCGGAAGAGATATTCAAGGACAGAAAGATACTCGAAAGGGAGAAATACCTTAATATCAGCCGCTGGAGTTATTTGCAGTCAAAGATTACTCTCCTTTTCGGTCTGTCAGCCGTGCAAACACTAATGTATGTGGTTGTAGCACAGTACATCCTCGATGTTGAGGGGATGATGTGGCGGCACTGGCTGATCCTCTTTACCACCTCATGCTTCGGAAATATGACCGGTCTGAATATTTCAGCCGGAATGAAATCAGTGATTAACATTTATATCCTCATTCCGCTCATCCTTGTTCCACAGCTGCTTCTCGGAGGGGCCATGATAAGATATGATGACCTGCATGAGACCATGACGAGAAAGATTTATGTCCCTGTCATCGGAGACCTCATGACAACAAGATGGTCATATGAGGCAATGGCTGTTGAACAGTTTCGTTCAAGCAGTTACATGAAGCCATACTTCAATAATGAGGTTAACATAAGCAGATATGACTGGCAGTCTGCGTTCCTGATACCGGAGCTAAAAAAGAAAAGCAATGAATGTTTCTATGCCTGGGACAAACCCGAGCTGAGTGAAGCGTATGACAATAATATCAGGAAGCTGACATGGCATATAACCAAGCTCAGTGAAGAGGAGGGTTTAGATGCTTCCCCGGTAGTGAATCTTTTAGGGAAGAAACCCTATGATGCCGATACATACCATTTTGTGGAAAACTATCTTGATTCTCTTCAGAAGGTGATCAGGGCGAAATATATCCATTATACCAGGGTCAAGGACCAGATTACCGACAGTCTTACAAGGACCATGGGAAGGGATGAGCTGGTAAGGGTGCGTGAGACCACCCACAATGAAGAACTGGCAGACCTGCTCCTTAACCGTCTGGTTCTGAAGAAGACTTATGAGACCAGGAGCCGGATCATCCAGAAGTCTGACCCGGTACTCATGGAGCCCGGGTCTAACTATGGCAGGGCTCATTTCTATGCACCGTTCAAGAAGCTGGGTAACTGGCGTATAGGAACATTATGGTTCAATATGGCAGTGATCTGGGTGCTTAACCTGCTTCTCTTTGTGACACTCTATCTTAACCTGCTGAAACGGCTTCTGAATTTGACCGAACGGATAAAAATACCGGGATTCGGACCTGACAGACTGGTACCTCCATGGGAGACGGTAAAGTAAGAGCAAAAAAACACTTAGGCCAGCACTTTCTCAGGGACAAGAGGATTGCAGCATCAATTGTTGATGCACTCAGGGCTGACAGGTGTGATACAGTCATTGAGGTGGGACCCGGCATGGGGGTCCTGACACAATTTCTTATTGAGAGACATTTCCCCTCCCTCAAGGTCGTCGAGATAGACCGGGAATCAGTTGAATATCTTGAAACTAATCTGACAGGCATTGGAGAGATCATCAGGGGTGATTTCCTGGAGATGGACCTTCGTCCGATGGGAGAGACGATCGCCCTGATCGGCAACTTTCCCTACAACATCTCGAGCCAGATCTTCTTCAGGATACTGGAGAACCGTGACAGGGTGACAGAAGTCGTATGCATGGTTCAGAGAGAGGTGGCTGAGCGGATATGCTCTGACCCGGGAAGCAGGGTTTATGGCATCCTGAGTGTCCTTCTGCGGGCGTGGTATGACATCGATTATCTCTTCACGGTGAGTGAGCAGGTCTTCTCTCCCCCGCCAAATGTAAAATCTGCTGTAATAAGGCTTGAAAGGAACAGGAGAGAGAAGCTCGATTGCGACGAGAAACTATTCTTCAGCGTGGTAAAGCGTTGCTTCAACCAGCGGCGCAAGATGATACGCAATCCTATTAAGATGATGATAAAGCCTGATGCCGGATCAATGCCATTACTGTCCCTGAGACCGGAGCAGCTCTCTGTCGATCAGTTTGTGGAGCTCACCAGGTGGGTTGATGCCCACAGGCAATAGCAGGATCCCTGAAAGAGGGACTGTCAGAATGAATAGCCTATTGCCTCCACAGGATTCATCTTTGAGGCTGTAGAAGCCGGGGCAAAGCCTGCAACTATTCCAATTACCCCTGATATGGTTATCGCCAGGATAATGTTTCCCGCCGTTAGATACATCTCAAGGTTATAGAGATAATTGACAAAGAGGGTTGCAATGAAGATGATAATAAGTCCGACAATGCCACCGGTTATCGATAGCAGCACCGATTCAATCAGGAACTGAAGCAGGATAAACCTTCTCTTGGCCCCGAGTGCTTTCTGTATTCCTATTATGCTCGTTCTTTCCCTGACAGAAACAAACATGATGTTGGCGATGCCGAATCCTCCGACGAGGATTGAAAAGCCTCCGATGATCCACCCGGCAATATTTATTCCCGCAAAGACAGGTTCAAGGCTCTGTGTCACCTGGCTGGCCTGGTTGACCGAAAAGTTGCTTATCTCCCCCGGACTCAGCCTTCTTGCTGCCCGGAGGATCATGGTTACCTCATCCGAGAGCTGCAGAACCGATACTCCTTCTTTGCCTCTTATCATTATGTCAGAGTTGAGGTTTCGGTTCCGGAAGTTGACGAAGTTACTGATGAAGTTAAGCGGAACAACCATCAGTTCATCCATACCGCTGTCACTGAATCCCCCCTTGCCCTCCTTTTTGAAGGTGCCGATGATCACTGCCCTGTACCCGCTTATCGTTATCTCCTTCCCCAGGGGCTCGGCCTTATCAAAGAGCCTCTGCGCAACTTCTGCACCGATGATCGCCACCGGTTTGCCGGCAGCAGACTCAGACAGCGTAAAGTAGCGCCCTTTATCCAGTTCAAACGATCTCACCTTGTCAAAGTCATGGGTCACACCCGAGATATATGTGTCATTCACTGAATTACTGCGGTACTTGACAGTACGCGGAGCAAAAACCGTAAAGCAAACCGCCTCGGTTGAAACAGACCTTCTCTGAATAGCCTCAAAATCTTCGGGTGACGGAGCAGGCCATCTGATCATGTCCCACCACTTCATGTCAGGCGAAGGAGTCCAGGGCATCTTCTCAACATATATAGTATTATCTCCCAGTGATTCAATCCCCGTTCTGATCCCGTTTTCCATCCAGTCAAACACAGTGAAGACAGAAATTATGGAAACAATGCCGATAGTGATGCCAAAGAGCGACAGAAATGTCCGCAACTTATTGACTGACACTGAACTATAAGCAAACAGAAAACTCTCTTTCAACAATCTGATCCACATGCCAATGTAATTAATCAAGGCCAAAGGTAATCAAATAAGAAACATCATTAACTCACCGATAATTCACGAATTCAAATAATTAATATAACATTGCTTATCAAAAAAAATATCTATTTTTAACGGATTGCTTCTTCCGGGGTATCTGCAATCTAAGTCAATGATAATGAGAGATATAAAAATAAAGAGTGCCTTTATTTCAGTCTATTATAAGGAGGGGCTGGAGCCAATCGTTAAGAAGCTGAAGGCACTGGGTGTCAGCATTGTCTCGACAGGAGGATCATACGATTTTATTACCGGGGCAGGCGTTGAGGCTGTCAGGGTTGAGGATATAACCACTTATCCCTCGATTCTGGGAGGCCGGGTCAAGACACTTCATCCCGGCATATTCGGAGGGATCCTTGCAAGAAGGGATAATGAGACAGATATGAAGCAGGTTGCCGAATACAATATCCGGCTTTTTGATCTGGTTATTGTTGATCTGTACCCCTTTGAGGAGACAGTAGCTTCGGGAGCTGCTGATCAGGAAATAATTGAAAAGATTGATATCGGCGGCGTTTCACTTATCAGGGCAGGGGCCAAGAATCATGCTGATGTGCTGATAGTCTCTTCCAGACTGCAGTATGAACCCCTTATGCAGATACTGGACAGGAATGACGGAGTTGTCAGGGGAGAGGAACTGTACAGGTTTGCCGTTGAGGCCTTTGACCTCACCTCGCATTATGATACGGCCATTTTCAGCTGGTTCAACCGAAATGATCAGGTCACTTCGTTCAAGAAGAGCATTCTGACGGGAGAGTCTTTGCGCTACGGAGAGAATCCGCATCAGAAGGGGATGTTTTTCGGTAACCTGAAGAACATCTTCGATCAGCTTCACGGTAAGGAAATATCCTATAATAACCTTCTCGATATTGACGCAGCAATAGCACTTATCGATGAGTTTGATGAGACTACCTGCGCAATTCTGAAACACAACAATGCCTGCGGCATTGCATCACGCAGCACTGTCAGGGAATCGTGGGATGCTGCCCTGGCATGCGATCCGGTATCTGCCTATGGCGGGGTTGCTGTGACAAACAGGGAGATTGACACTGAGGCAGCGACAGAGATGGACAAGATCTTCCTCGAGGTTGTGATGGCACCCTCATATACAGAGAAGGCAGTTGAGATACTCAGGCAGAAAAAGAACAGGATAATACTTCTTCGCAAACAGTCAGAAGCTGACAGAGTGACGTTCAGGTCGATGCTGGGAGGAGTGCTGTGGCAGGAGCGCGACAGGGCCAATGAGTCGGCTGCCGATATGAAGCCTGTCACCGTCAGGCATCCCTCTGAAGATGAGTATCAGGATCTGGTGTTTGCCAACAGGATAGTGAAGCACAGCAGGTCAAACGCTATCGTCCTTGCCAGGGGAAAACAGCTTTGCGCAAGTGGTATAGGCCAGACATCAAGAATTGACGCCCTGCGTCAGGCAATAGAGAAGGCGCACAGCTTCGGATTGTCGATCGAGGGAGCAGTGATGGCCTCTGACGCTTTCTTTCCATTCCCTGATTCAGTCACAACGGCCCATGAGGCAGGTATCACTGCTGTGGTTCAGCCGGGAGGCTCTGTGCGCGACCAGGAATCTATAGACTACTGCAATAAAAATAATGTTGCAATGGTTTTTACAGGTATAAGACATTTTAAACATTAATGATTATAAACAGAATTAGCAGAACAGATCCATGGGCTTATTTTCATTTCTTTCACAGGAGGTTGCGATAGACCTCGGCACAGCCAATACAAGCATAATTGCCAATGATAAACTTGTTGTTGATGAACCATCGATAGTGGCTATCGACCGTAATACGGGCAAAATGATAGCCATAGGGGAGAAGGCACGCCAGATGCACGGCAGAACGCACGAGAACATTCGTGTTATAAGGCCGCTGAGAGATGGCGTTATTGCTGACTTCAATGCGGCGGAACTAATGATCAGGGGCATGATAAAGATGATCAACACGGGGCCAAAATTCTTTTCACCTTCACTAAAAATGGTCGTTTGTATTCCGTCAGGAAGTACCGAAGTGGAGATAAGGGCTGTAAGGGACTCGTCAGAACATGCCGGAGGCAGGGATGTCTACCTGATATATGAGCCGATGGCTGCTGCAATAGGGATTGGCCTTGATGTCGAGGCACCCGAGGGATGCATGGTGGTTGATATCGGAGGTGGTACAACGGAAATAGCAGTGATAGCCCTCGGAGGAATAGTTTGCAACAAGTCGATACGTGTTGCTGGAGACGGCTTTACATCTGATATTCAGTCATATATGAGGCATCAGCATAATATCAAGGTTGGTGAGAAGACTGCAGAGGATATCAAAATAGCCGTTGGCGCAGCCCTGCCCGATATTGATAATCCACCCGCCGATTATATAGTCCGTGGTCCGAACCTCATGACTTCACTGCCGATTGAAATACCTGTCTCATATCAGGAAATCGCATATTGTCTTGACAAGTCTCTGACCAAGGTTGAGGCTGCCATACTGCAGGTGCTCGAGCAGACACCTCCGGAGCTCTATGCTGATATTGTTACCAGGGGAGTGTTCCTTGCTGGTGGCGGTGCCCTTCTCAGGGGGCTCGACAAACGTCTGACCGACAAGATCAATATACCGTTCATAGTGGCCGAGGATCCGCTTCATTGTGTCGTAAGAGGCACAGGCGTAGCACTGAAGAACGTGGATAAGTTTCAGTTCCTGATGCGATAAGAAGATTGCATGAATGAGAAGTCTGCTGAACTTCCTCCTCAGGTTTAAGACCCTGATTTTGTTCCTGATACTGGAAGCAGTGGCCCTGGTCATGATCTCCTCTTCCCACAACTATCACCAGTATGTGACCTTTGGTGCCGCACGGACTGTCTCAGGATATTTTGCAAACAGACTGGAGAACGGACGTTCTTATTTCAGACTGAGACAGATAAATCAGCAGCTTGTAACAGAAAACCAGATACTGCGAAGACAGATAGAAGCGATGCGGCTGCTGCCCCAGTCCGAGTTTGTCACTGTCACCGATACCGTAAGGGGTTCAGGTTACAGTTACCTGTCTGCTACCGTTATAAATAACTCCGTAAATAAGCAGAAGAACTTCATTACCCTTGACAGGGGTTCGCGTCACGGGGTAACCACAGGGATGGGAGTAGCATCGGCAGAAGGTATTGCAGGGGTGATTGTGGGGGTATCACGTAACTATTCGGTAGCTATGTCTCTTCTTAACACAGATTTCCGCCTCAGCGCCAGTATCGCCCGGAATGATTATTTCGGCTCTCTTGCCTGGGATGGTAAGAACTACAGGTTCGCCCAGTTATCGGAGATACCGCATCATGTGGCTGTTACACCTGGAGATACAATTGTGAGCAGCGGCTACTCGGCCATCTTCCCCGAAGGGCTTGTGATCGGAACCCTTACCGGGGATCAGAAAAAGGGAGGCGACTTTGTAACTCTGAAGGTGGAGTTGTCTGCTGATTTCAAAAAGCTTACCAACGTGTACATCATAAGCAACCTCTCGCGTGACGAGAGAGACACCATTGAAGCGGAGGTTGTTAATGAATAGGGGACTGAACTATATCGCTTCATTTGTCGGACTGATATTACTTCAGCTGCTTATCTTCAATAATATCCAGCTCAGCGGCTATGTCAACCCTTATATTTATGTGATGTTCATTCTGATACTGCCGTTGAACATACCATCCTGGATTCTTCTTCTTCTTTCATTCATGACAGGTTTTGTGGTTGACCTTTTCTCCGGCACATTTGGAGTACATACTTTTGCCACCGTGATGGCCGGATTTGCAAGACCCTGGGTACTTTCACTAAACGTTGCCCTTGAAGCATCTGATCCCGGCAGCTCTCCTTCGTCACATATCGGCGGCAGGAGATGGTTCATGATCTATGCAATGACGGTGGTGCTTATACACCATCTCAGCCTGTTTTATGTTGAGGTATTCAGTTTCACAGGCTTCTTCCGTACTCTGCTCAGGGTACTGTTCAGTACAGTCGTTACAACTTTCTTTATTTTTATTTTCGATCTTCTCAGACCACGCAAATAGGGAGCAGGAATGAAAGATCGTTTTGCAAACAGGAAGTATTTCATTATGGCTCTGGCAATAGCTGCGGCTGTGATCCTTATCCTGAGGCTCTTCTATATCCAGATCATTGACAAGACTTACCGCACCTCTGCCGCCAACAATGTTCTGAGGCACATTACCCAGTACCCGGCCCGTGGCCTGGTCTATGACCGCAACGGAGAGCTGATTGTCTATAATCAGGCAGCATATGACCTCCTGGTGGTCCCTGTTCAGACCAGTGCCTTTGATACTGCAAGATTCAATGAGATACTGGGTATCAGCATGAAGGACTTCCGTGACCGGATGAAGGCAGCTGTCTCATATTCGAGGCGCGCCCCGTCTGTATTTATGAAGATGATCTCTTCTGAAACCTATGGGTTTTTACAGGAGGAGCTCTACAAATTTCCCGGGTTTTATGTTCAGGCCAGGACTCTCAGGAAATACACCAGGCCGGTCGGAGCACATCTGCTGGGGTATGTGGGTGAGGTGGATGATAAGCTTATAGGGCAGGATAAATATTACAGGTCAGGCGATTATATCGGGGTAAGCGGTATTGAGAAGTCTTACGAGGAGCACCTGCGAGGGAGAAAGGGGGTCAATATATTCCTTGTAGATGTACACAACAATATAAAAGGGTCCTATGCCGACGGCAGATTTGATACGACGTCTGTCCCGGGCACCAACCTTTGGTCAACCATTGACCTCAGTCTGCAGGAGTACGGTGAGAGGCTGATGCGCAACAAGACAGGTTCAATTGTGGCTATTGAACCCTCTACAGGGGAGATACTGGCTCTCGTCTCCTCTCCCTCATATGACCCCTCGCTGCTTGTAGGAAGGGTCAGATCATCGAATTTTACAAGGTTGCAGGCTGACACTGTCAAGCCGTTGTTTGACAGGGCACTCATGGCTTCATATCCGCCAGGGTCAACATTCAAGATGATGAATGGCCTCATTGGCCTGGAAGAGGGGGTTATACGCCCGACCTCTCTCTTTGGGTGCAGCATGGGTTATCATGCCGGTTCGCTGACGGTAGGATGTCATTCGCACAGCTCTCCGCTTGATCTGCCTGGTGCAGTGATGAACTCATGCAACGCATGGTTCTGCAATGCTTTCAGGAGCATTCTTGAGAACAAGGGATACAATTCCATCCAGGAGGCCTATGACAGGTGGAGAGAGTACCTGGTGGCCTTCGGTTTTGGTAACAAGCTGGGCATTGACCTTCCCAACGAGTTGTCAGGTTTTATTCCAACCAGGTCATATTACGACAGGTATTATGGCAAAGACAGGTGGAAGGCCCTGACAGTGATTTCGCTTGCCATCGGACAGGGAGAGATTGGCGCAACACCCCTGCAAATGGCCAATATGGCGACGGTAATAGCCAACAGAGGATCATTCTTTATACCTCACATTGTCAAAAAGATAGGTGAAGACGGAGGTCCGTCATCTGTCTTTTCGCAGAAGTACACCACGGGCATCTCAGCTGAGAACTTTGAACCCATCATCGAGGGAATGGAAGGGGCTGTCAACGGCGGTCCAGGTGCCACCGCCCGCGGTGCCAGGCTCGACAGTATTATCATTTGCGGTAAGACCGGAACGGCACAGAACCCACACGGTAAGGACCATTCAATTTTCGTGGCCTTCGCCCCCAAGGACAATCCTCAGATCGCCATCGCGGTCTACGTAGAGAATGCAGGCTTCGGATCTACATTCGCAGCGCCTATTGCCAGTCTGATGATTGAGGAATATCTTACCGGCAAGATAAAGAGACAATACCTTGAAGATTACGTCCTGAAAGTAGTGATAGCCCCTGATGGAAAAGAACAGTAACATACTTAACAGGCTCGACTGGCTGACGGTACTCCTCTGGGGCACGATGATGATAATGGGGTGGCTTAACATTTATGCTGCCGTATACAATGAGGAGTATACAAGTATTTTTGACATGTCACAGCGTTACGGCAAACAGCTGTTATTTATTATTGCCGCTGTTATTCTTGCCATTTTTGTCCTGGTGACAGACAACAAACTGTATTACTTCTTCGCATGGTTCATATACGGGATATTCGTTTTTCTCCTGCTGATGGTCCTTGTTGTCGGCAAGGAGATAAACGGTGCGAAAGCCTGGTTTGAGTTTGGCCCGTTCGGTATTCAGCCTTCCGAGTTTGCAAAATTTGCTACGGGCCTCGCACTTGCCTCATATCTCAATTCAAAGAGACAGGCGTTAGGATTCAGAACCATGGCAACGGCGACATCAATCATCATGGCCCCGGTCATACTCATTGCGGTTCAGCCTGATATGGGTTCGGTCATTACATATTTTGCGTTTTTCATTGTGTTGTTCCGTGAGGGAATGAGCATCTATGTCTTTATCTCAGCATTGCTTGCCGTGATATTGTTTCTCCTTACCCTGATCTTCGGAACTGTCCCCGTGGCTCTCGGACTGATAATCCTGTCATTTGCTGCACTCTGGATCTTTATCCGTAATACACAGGTGCTGACAGCCCTGGGAATAATGGCGGGAGCGGGCGCCCTGAGCTACCTTGCAGGTCACTATATCTTCGGGGCAGGGCTCGATTTAATAATAGTATCATCAGTGGTGCTCTCCGGTGCGATATATGCATGGTATCTTTACAGGTACAGGCTTAAGATGGCGGTAATAATATACAGCTTCCTCCTGGGAGGCATACTTTACCTCTTTACTGTTGACTACGCCTTTCATGAAATACTCAAGCCTCATCAGCAGACCAGGATAAACATTATGCTGGGGATGGAGGATGACCCTTACGGTACAGGATACAACCTCAATCAGTCACTCATATCCATCGGGTCGGGCGGATTTGCCGGCAAGGGCTACCTGAACGGAACGCAGACCAAGTTCAAGTTTGTCCCTGAACAGAGCACCGATTTCATCTTCTGCACGGTGGGAGAAGAATGGGGTTTCGTCGGGTCTGTGGTTGTCATAGGGCTGTTTGTATTGCTGCTGCTCAGGCTTGTGATGCTTGCCGAGAGGCAGCGGACAACATTTGTCCGCGCATATGGCTATGGTGTCTTCGGACTCTTCCTCGTCCACTTCTTCGTTAATATAGGAATGACGATAGGGGTTATGCCTGTCATCGGAATACCCCTTCCCTTCTTCAGCTACGGAGGGAGCTCCCTCTGGGGGTTCACCATATTGCTGTTTGTTTTTCTCAGGCTCGACGCAGGAAGAGCAGAGTACCTCGGATGATCAGAACGGCATCCTGATGCCCGGAGACAATACAATGCCGAACTCATTCTCAACATAGTTTATCAGTTCGGGGAAAAACTCCATGAAGTCCTCTTCAATTGAATAGTACTGTTTCTTCCATACCCTCATGGCCCACCTCGTCTCCCTGGGCAGCGAAGTAACCGTGCTGAGGGTCTTGAGTACTCTCCTTATCCCATTCATGGTCTGGTATGTCTCGAGCCAGTTGTCAATAATGAAGAAGGGCATCTTCTCACGTACCATCTCAGGAAGTATCTCGAAGTTATTGACCATGGCCCTGTAAAAGTTATAGGTAACACTCTCGAGAGGCCTTCGGGAGAAGAGATCCCACTCTTTCGTCAGGTAATGGTCATAAAGAATATCGACAATAACGCCTGCATATAGCCTGTACCTGCCTGTGAAATGCATTTTACTGCGGTGTACAACAGGATGCCTGTCGGTAAAGGCATCGATATGACGATGAAGGATGATTCCCTTCCTTATAGCTTCCGGGTATTTCAGATAATCACGCCCCTTGACATAATCGCCTATATAGTTCCCAATAATGATATTATCCGAGTCACCTGACAGATATATGTGAGCGAGGACGTTCATCCGGGATGTGTTACTACAAAGATTCTGCCAATAAGAACAGAAAAAAAATATTAAGACCGAAATTCTTTAACAATATCCTGCTGATTTACTAACTGTCATATTATCAAAATATTATATAAAACAGCAGTTTTTTAGAATATGTTTAAAATCAGCTTCCAATTCAGTTACAAATTATAAATTTGCCGGACATAAATACAATGATATCCGGATAATAAATTATAAAAAACAAAAATAACAAGGAGGTTTTATGTTAAAGAGGAATGTGATCATTATTGGAGCTGCCGGCAGGGATTTCCACAACTTCAATACTTATTTCCGTGACAACGAGATTTACAATGTTGTGGCTTTTACAGCAGCTCAGATACCTGACATTGACGGCAGGAAGTATCCGGCTGAGCTTGCAGGCAAGCTTTATCCTGCAGGAATCCCCATTTATTCCGAGAATGATCTGCCGAAGCTGATCAGGGATTTGAATGTGGCGGATTGTGTCTTTGCCTACAGCGATGTAACATATCAGAAAGTAATGTCAATGAGTGCTATTGTCAACGCTGCAGGTGCTAATTTCATCTTGCTCGGATGGCGTGAGACAATGGTTAAGAGCACGAAGCCGGTAATAGCTGTCGGAGCCATACGAACCGGATGTGGCAAGAGCCAGACATCAAGAAGGGTCATTGAGCTGCTCATGAAAAGAGGGCTGAAGGTCGTTGCAGTACGCCACCCTATGCCTTACGGCAATCTTGTTGAACAGAAGGTTCAGCGCTTTGCGGTAGTCTCTGATCTTGCAAAACACAAATGCACGGTTGAAGAGATGGAAGAGTATGAGCCTCATGTTGTCAGGGGAAATGTGATCTACGCAGGCGTAGACTACGAAGCTATCCTGAGGGCCGCCGAGAAGGATCCGTCAGGATGTGATGTTATCTTGTGGGATGGAGGTAACAATGACTTCCCGTTCTACACTCCTGATCTTATGATAACTGTCACCGATCCGCACAGGGCAGGTCATGAACTCAGGTATTACCCCGGTGAAGTAACGTTAAGGATAGCTGATGTGGTTGTGATAAATAAAATGGACAGCTCGGCACCTGATGACATTCAGACAGTCCGCGAAAGCATTGAGCTTGTAGCTCCCGGGGCTGTTGTGGTTGACGGGGCATCACCGATAAAGGTTGATGATCCTTCCATAATCAAGGGCAAGCGTGTGCTGGTTGTGGAGGATGGCCCGACTCTTACGCACGGAGAGATGAAGATTGGTGCAGGGGTTGTTGCTGCGAGGAAGTTTGGCGCCTCAGAGATTGTTGATCCGAGACCTTATACTGTAGGGAGACTGACCGAGACCTTTGAGAAATATCCCGGCATAGGCACTCTGCTGCCTGCAATGGGATACGGTGACCAGCAACTGAAGGATCTGGAGACAACGATAAATAATACCGATTGTGATTCAGTTGTGATCGGCACGCCGATAGACCTTAACCGCATTATTAAGATCACCAAGCCTAACACCAGGGTCTATTATGATCTGCAGGAGATTGGCAATCCCAATCTTGAAGAGGTGATAGACGAGTTTGTGAAGAAGCATAAGCTTTAGGCAATAGTCCGGTCAAAAGACTACAGTCCTCAGTCAGCAGTCCTGTAAAAGGCTGAACAGACTGAGGACTTTTTTTTATTGCAGGATTGCTGCTGGCTGCTGACTACCGGCAGGCTGCTGAATTTTTCTATCTTTACGGCAGAAACTGAGTTATGCCTGAACTTAAAGCTGCTGATGTAACCATTGTTGGCTCAGGAAGCTGGGCCACCGCAATAGCCATGGTGCTTACCTCAAACGGTAAAAGAGTTGCATGGTATATTGACCGGCCGGACATCTTCCGTCACGTGAGACGATATCATCAAAACCCCCGCTATATTACTTCGGTAAAGTTCGATCCTGACCTTATTGAGCCACTTGATGACATCAGTGAGGCAGTCAGAGCGTCAGAGATCATCATACTTGTCACCCCTGCCGCCTTTCTGAAAGCGGAACTGGAAGGACTGGATGGCGAAGCATTCTCAGGTAAGACAGTATGCACTGGCATCAAGGGTATTGTACCGATTGATAATACCGTAGTAGGGGAATTCATACATATGCAATACGATGTACCCTATGACGATATAGTGATAATTACCGGCCCCAGTCACGCCGAGGAGGTGTCAATGGAGAAACTGACATATCTGACCTTTGCGTCACCAGGAAGAAAGAAGGCGGAAACTGTGGCAAGCCTCTTCTCCAACAGATGGATAATGACAATTATTTCGAGGGATATCTTCGGTACCGAGTATGCAGCAGTAATGAAGAATATCTATGCCATCGCGGCAGGCATTGCTCACGGACTGGGATACGGTGATAACTTCATTGCTGTTCTGCTGGCAAACGCTGTCGGCGAGATGAGGCGCTTTGTAGAGGCTATTTCACCTGATATCCGCGACATAACAGACTCACCTTACCTTGGTGACCTGCTTGTGACCGGCTATTCACAGTTCAGCCGGAACAGGGCACTCGGCCACATGATAGGAAAAGGGTTCAGCGTCAGCAGTGCGCTTCTTGAGATGACACAGGTGGCTGAAGGTTATTATGCCTCGAGTTGTATCAATGAGGTAAATGTACGGCAAGGTGTTGACATGCCGATAGCCAACGCAGTTTACAGGATACTATATAAGAACGCCTCGCCTTTGCAGGAGATAAAAAGCCTTACAAAAAGACTTAAGTAATTTATACAGGTTTGAAGAGACCCTTGATGTCAGCACCTGCAAACCCCGCGTCGAACAAATATTTCGGCACGTTATTCAGCCTGCGAGCCTGCTGATCGGTCAACAGGGGATAGTGCTTCACCCTATAGGTGTAGTCACCTATGAATTCGAGATCTTCTTCCGTTGTCTCCCAGTTGCGGTCGTCAAAACGGGACAGGTCGATTACGCGCGAGTAGCTCCTCAGGGTCTTCTGTGAATTAAGGTTGTAATAAAGATCGAAGTATGACATTGCCAGTTCGCGCAGCGACCTGTACACCGGTTCACGGAAGCGCAGCACGGTAGTATTTGATTTGGCAATGGCGCCCCAGCATCGTCCCTCGCGAAAGACAGCGATGATATGATCGTCGTCATTGTCGGCTTCAAGGTCGACTATCAGCGGAGGGTATCCCAGATTGCGCAGCGCAGCTGCTGCAAACATACCTCCGTCCATGCAATGAGCCATCCGCTCCCTTATCACCATGAGAGGAGACAGGGTTCGTTCTGTAGAATTATAAGGGATGGAATCAAGATACTCCTGGATATTAAACGGAGTATCAAGATCTTTTAGCAACCGCTTAAATTCACTATTTCTGTCCTTCTTCATTCTGCTCCTTGCTCACTGCTCCTCTGCTCCTCTGCTCCTCGCTCCTTGCTCCCTGCCTAAAATTTGCCTGCTTCCGGCTTCATCTGCGGGAAGAAAAGTACATCCTGTATCGAGGGCTGGTTTGTCATGAACATGGTCAGCCTGTCAATGCCTATCCCCATTCCTGAGGTGGGAGGCATACCATATTCGAGAGCCCTCACGAAATCCATATCGATAAACATAGCCTCATCGTCTCCCTTCTCTGAGAGACGCAGCTGCTCCTGGAAGCGGTCGAGCTGATCAATCGGATCATTAAGTTCTGAGTATGCATTTGCCACCTCCTTGCCGTTCACCAGCAGCTCAAACCTCTCGGTGAGCCCTTCCTTGCTGCGGTGCTTCTTGGTAAGCGGTGATGTCTCCTGAGGGTAGTCAATGATAAACGTAGGTTGTATGAAGTGATGTTCACACTTCTCTCCGAAGATCAGATCAATCAGTTTTCCCTTGCCCATTGATGGCGAGTTGCCTATTTCAAGCCTGTCACACTCGCTGCGCAGCTCCTCCTCACTCATTCCGTTGATGTCAATGCCTGCATATTCCCTTATCGCATCAGTCATCGATACTCGTCTGTATGGACGCGCGTAATCGATAACATGTTCTCCCAAAGGCACTTTGGTTGTGCCGTGAAGATCGGTTGCAACCTTCTCAAGAATCTGCTCGGTGAACTCCATCATCCAGTTGTAGTCTTTGTAGGCTACATAGATCTCCATCACTGTGAATTCCGGGTTATGGGTGCGGTCCATCCCCTCGTTCCGAAAATCCTTTGCGAACTCATATACACCGTCATAGCCTCCGACGATCAGCCTTTTCAGGTAGAGCTCATCTGCTATGCGAAGGTAGAGAGGCATGTCAAGTGCGTTATGATGAGTGATGAAAGGACGTGCAGCGGCTCCTCCCGGGATCGCCTGAAGCACCGGTGTCTCAACCTCAAGATATCCCCTGGCATCAAAGAGCTCACGCATCGACTTCATTATCTGCGTGCGCTTACGGAAGACCTCCCGCACCTCAGGATTGACTATAAGATCTACGTAGCGCTGGCGGTAACGCATCTCAGGGATCTGTCACAGCGTCATAAATGACACCGTCTTTTTCCTTGACGATCGGAAGTGGTCTCAGCGACTTGCTGAGCAGCGTCAGTTCGGTCACATGAAGGGTTATCTCTCCCATCTGTGTCCTGAAAACAAACCCCTTTACGCCGATGATATCACCTATGTCAAGGAGTCTCTTGAAAAGTGTGTTATACTGTGTTTTATCCTCTCCGGGGCAGAGGTCGTCACGGCGTACATATATCTGTATCCGACCGGAAGAGTCCATCAGCTCGGCAAAAGAGGCGTTGCCCATTATACGGCGGCTCATGATGCGCCCTGCCAGGCAGACAGCCTGGTAGTTCTTCTTCTCATCGCTGAAGCCGGCAAGTATCTCTGCTGCCGAAGCATCTACCGGATACATGGCTGCCGGATATGGGTCTATGCCCAGCTTCCTTATCTCGTCAAGAGACTGCCTGCGTATCTGTTCCTGTTCGCTCAGGTGGTTGTTTGTCATCTGCTGTTAAAATTTTTGCAAAGGTAATATTTGAGAGGCAGCAGGCAATAGGTCAGGTGTCAGAAGACATAAGACGGAAGACCGGGGACTTGTAATCTGAAGGTGTACCCTTTGCCCCACGCTCTATGCCCCTTGCCCCCCTGCATTAAGCCGGCCCCTGTGCTTGCCGAAGGGCCATTGCTTCAACCATTTCCCTGAAAAGCCTTTGCACCTTTTTGGTTAACGTTCCCGGTACCCCTTCCCCGATAACAATATCACCGATCTTTATTACAGGTACCACCTCGCCGGAAGTGTTTGTAAGAAAGGACTCGTGCATGTATGAGATCATATCGGCAGGGACAGCCTCCTCAACCAAAGCAATATTATTATCGGCAGCAAGCGAGATAACGTTCTTGCGGGTTATGCCCGAGAGGATAATGTTTGATTCAGGATGGGTATATAGTGTTTCATTCCTGACGAAAAAAATGTTGGAATGTGCCCCTTCAGTCACAAAGCCGTCGCGTATGAAACACACCTCTGCAAATCCGTTGTCATGTGCAGTCTGGTATGCCAGGATGTTTGCAAGGAGGGCGGTCGACTTGATGTCACAGCGGTTCCAGCGCGGGTCAGTGACCGGTTCTATGCTAATACCTCTTTCCCAGGTGAGGGTGTCGAGGCTCTGGCGGCGGGCAAAAGCGTAAACTGTTGGAGGGACTGGCGGGTCGGGAAATGCGTGAGTGCGCGGTGACGCTCCCCGGGTCACCTGGAGATATACAAGCGAACAGCCGTCATTGAATGAGTTTTTTGTTATCAGTTCACCGGCAACATCCGGAAAAGCATCGACCTCATTCCATGTGATCCGTGTTTCGGCAAGGCTTCGGCGCAACCGGGTCATGTGCCCCTCCATATCGAAGAAGAATCCACCATAGCACCTCACAACTTCGTAAACGCTGTCGCCAAAGAGAAAGCCTCGGTCATCAGGGCTTATCCAGGCGTTGTCACGGGACACGAACTGCCCGTTCAGATAAACAGTTTCCATATCAGGTATTTCAGAATTTTATTTTCCCCAGTTCTTCTATCTGGCTGTCAGTTAGCCCCTCAGGCTCTTTCCCAGCTGAGCGGCATAAAAAATATATTGAGGCTGACCTTGTCAGTATATCGATAAGGTCAAATGTCTCATGAGGGTTGGGCCCGATGGCAAAAACGCCATGCTTCTCCCACAGAGCGACATCGTGTTTCTCCAGTGCCCTTACTGTCGCCTCTCCGAGAGCAGTTGTTCCCGGAATGAGATAGGGTACAAATCCTATTCCTTCCGGCACCAGCAGCTTTGTCTCGGGATGCATCCCCCATAAGAGAGAGTTCAGTCTCTCTTCATTGCACAGCTCTTTTATCTGTGTAAGGGCTATGAGTTCCCTGGCATGAGTGTGCATCACAACCCGGTGTGCTGTTCCCCGCCTGATGATCAGTGAGTGGATGGCGAGATGGGATGCCAGTTCGCTGGTGGGTCTCAGATCAGTTGGCTCTATGTGAGAGATGATATTATATGCTGCTCCGTCGTCAGTCACCTTGATGATTAGGGCATTTTCCATCGGTTTGCGGGCCAGGTCACGCATCCTGTGGTTTGTTGCGGTAATGAAGAAGCTCATCCCGGCGACATCAGAAGCTCTCTCCGGCAGCGGATAATCAGTCCTCTGATAATGTGCCGGAAGATCTGACTTAGGCACATCCTTAAGGCAAACCGAAATGTTTCCTGCGTTTCTCTCCGCCCAGCCACGCTGCCATAGAAACCCGGCCACCTCGGCAACTTCACTGATGATTCCTGTCAGGGTCAGAGCAGGTTCTGCCATTGCTATTCACTCACTGGTTTATTATTCAAAGATACACTTTCATTTTTCCCGGGAGATGAAAGTCAGGCCTCTCTCTTTATCTTTTATTGCTACCTTTGCGTATTGTATTGATACAGGGGAGCAATAAGTATATGCCGGGTAACAGGAGATTGCCATTATGGCTTAAGATGCAGAGGGCCAGCGGGGAGAATTACACCATGGTAAAGCGACTGGTGGAGGAGAACCGCCTCCATACGATCTGCACCAGCGGTAACTGCCCTAACATAGGTGAGTGCTGGAATGCCGGCACTGCAACACTGATGATACTGGGAGACATATGCACCCGCTCATGTAAATTCTGCGGTACGGCAAGCGGTCACCCCCTGCCACCTGACCCCGATGAGCCTGAAAGGGTGGCGTCAGCGGTAAAAACAATGGGGCTGAAACACTGTGTCATCACCTCGGTTGACCGTGATGACCTGCCTGACGGCGGGGCACATCACTGGGCTGAAACGATACACCGCATAAAGAAGGCTAACAATAAGGTTACAATTGAGACCCTGATACCTGATTTCAGGGGAGATTTTTCGGCCGTTGACCTTGTCATTGACGCCGGACCGGATGTCATCTCCCATAACATAGAAACGGTGAAAAGACTCACTCCCCTGATAAGGTCCGTGGCTAAATATGATGTCAGCCTCAGTGTTCTGCGGCATATCTCTTCAAGAGGGATGGTCGCCAAGTCAGGGCTGATGCTTGGACTGGGGGAGACAAGGGAAGAGGTTATGGAGTCATTGCATGACCTTCATGCAGCCGGATGCAGCATTGTAACACTGGGGCAATACCTTGCACCTTCACTTAATCATATGCCTGTGGTTGAGTATGTCACTCCGGAGGTGTTTGAAGAGTACAGGCTCAGGGCGCTGGAGACAGGTTTCAGGTTTGTCGAAAGCAGCCCCCTTGTCAGAAGCTCGTTTCATGCGGAGAAACATGTTGGCAGGGAGCATGGAGCATGGAGCATGGACAGGGGGTACATAACATGGAGAAGGCTTCAAATCTGATGCCCCATGATCCAAGCCCCATGCCCCAAGCCCCAAGCCCCAAGCCCCGCTCCACAGTTATATATGATGATTTAGGGTTCAAGGACTATAAGGAGACCTGGGATTACCAGGAGCTATTTTTCAATGCAAAGGTGTCTGAGAAGCTCAGCAGGGACGGTGACGGAACAAGGACTCCTGACAGGCTGATCTTTGTTGAACATAACCATGTCTATACACTCGGTAAAAGCGGGTCAGAGCAGAACCTGCTCCTTGACTATATACAGCTCCAGGCACGTGATGCAGCGTTCTACCGTATTGACAGGGGAGGGGATATCACCTATCACGGCCCCGGACAGCTTGTAGGATATCCGATCTTTGATCTGGAAGGTATGGGGGTAGGACTCCGGGAATATATTAACCTCCTTGAAGAGTCGATTATCAGGTGTGTAAGTCACTTCGGCATCGCCGGAGGACGGCTTGGCGGAGCAACCGGTGTCTGGCTTGACCCGGGAGTGCAGGGACGTGCAAGAAAAATATGTGCAATAGGCGTGAGAGCATCAAGGTACGTGACAATGCACGGTTTTGCTCTTAATGTCAGCACAGACCTCTCTTATTTTGACCATATAAACCCCTGCGGCTATACTGACAAGGGTGTGACGAGTATCGTCAGGGAGACAGGAATGAAGGTCAGCATGAGTGATGTGAAGGATGTGATGCGTAAAAAGATGAGGGAGGTCTTCGGATATGAATATTATTAAAATACAATATAATGGAAAAAAGGTGGCTCTTAAGAGAGAGGGGCGACGAGTCTGTCGTCACGACCCTGGCGACAGAGATGGGTGTGCCTGTCCCTGTTGCCAATCTCATGGTGCAGCGTGGCATCACTACAAAAAACCAGGCTGAAGATTTTTTTAATCCCTCGCTGAAATCCCTGCATGATCCTTTTCTTATGAAGGACATGAACAGGGCAGTTGACCGTATCTCTACGGCTATTTCACGCAATGAGAAGATACTGGTATACGGCGATTATGATGTCGACGGCACTACTGCCGTGGCAATGCTCTATTCCTTCCTCAGGGAGAGACATACAAGCCTGGACTACTATATACCTGACAGGTATCACGAAGGCTATGGGCTCTCACTGAAAGGGATTGACTATGCTGCTTCTGGCAACTGCAGGCTGATCATTGCTCTCGACTGCGGTATCAAGGCGGTTGACAAGGTTAAGTATGCCAGGTCAAAAGACATAGATGTCATCATATGTGATCATCATCTTCCCGGTGACGAGATACCCGCTGCAACAGCCGTGCTTGACCCGAAGCAGCCCGGATGCAACTATCCCTATAAGGAACTGTCAGGCTGCGGTGTAGGATTTAAGCTCATACAGGCCTATTGCCAGTTGCACAGTATCCCGTTTGAAAAGATATTCCCGTACCTTGACCTTGTGGCGGTAAGTATCGGGTCTGACATCGTCCCCATGAACGGAGAAAACAGGGTGCTGTCATACTTCGGTCTGAAGCAGCTGAATGAGTCGCCGCGTCTGGGGATAAAGAAAATAATCGATAAGGCGAAGATCCGCATGCCCCTCTCCATTGAAGATATCGTTTTCCGTATAGGACCGCGTATCAACGCTGCAGGAAGGATGGAGTCAGGCAGCAAGGCTGTGGAGCTTCTGGTATCGCAGGATGCGCAGGCCGCCCTGACAATCTGTGACGCCATTGACCGCAGCAACGATGACAGACGCAAGAAGGACACTGAGATAACGTCGGAGGCACGCCGTATGGTCAGCGAAGATGAACGGATGGGAAACAACCGTACCACCGTCCTCTTTCATCAGGGGTGGCATAAGGGTGTCATCGGCATTGTTGCCTCAAGACTCATTGAGACATACTATCGTCCGACTATCATTCTTACCGAGTCAAAGGATGGCTTTGCCACCGGCTCGGCAAGAAGCGTCCCAGGGTATGATCTGTACCAGGCTATCGAATCGTGTTCTGACCTGCTTGAAAGCTTCGGAGGACATATGTTCGCCGCAGGGCTTACACTCAAGCAGGCGAACCTCCCGATGTTCCGGGAAAGGTTTGAGAAATTTGTAAGTGACACTATCAAGGAAGAACACCTTGTCCCATCGGTCAACGTTGATGAAGAGATACCACTTGAGGATGTGACCTGGGACCTCCTGAAATACCTGGAACGGTTTCAGCCCTTCGGCCCTGACAATATGGCTCCGGTCTTTGTCTCAAGGAGGGTGAAGACACTCACCTGCCAGCCGGTGGGTAACAATGGCACCCATCTCAAACTGAGCTTTGCCCGCAATAACATGGAACCTGTCGGAGCAATTGCTTTCGGTCAGGCCGACACCATGGAAATCTTCAGAGAGGAAGGGGGGGTGGTAGACATAGCCTATTCAATTGAGATGAATGATTTTAAGGGGCGGAGCACCGTGCAGCTCAATATCAAGGATATCAAGGGAGCATAAAGCAGGGGCAAGGGCAGGGAGCAGGGAGCAAGGAGCAGGGAGCAAGGAGCAGGGAGCAAGGAGGATTTGCGATTTGCGATTTGCGAATTGACCGCCGAAGCCGGTCCCTGAGCCGGTCCCTAAGCCGGACCCTGAGCCGGTCCCTGAGCCTGTCGAAGGGTGTCGAAGGGGTCGAAGGATCGCAGGGGGTGGCTGCGCTGCATAAGGCTCTGTGACTGAAGACGGAAGACGGAGGAAGAATACCGAATACCGATTACCGAATACCCTCTTAATGGGTGGTGGAAAAAAACACATCTTCACTCTTTACCTCTTGATTTTTCCCCGCCCAACACTTGACTTTCATTCATCCCTGTCATAACTTTACTTTGTAATTATGTCCGGTAATGCTGCGTTGTATTGCGGTGGTATTGCTGTTTGTGGAAGCTGCCGCCGGTATAAATGCCGGCGAACCTGTTTATGTGCCCCACGGAGCCGGTGAGCTGGGTATGGCATTTGCATCCTCCGCTTTTCCGGGTCACTGGAGCTGTTTTCATAACCAGGCACTGCTGGCAAAGCAAGTGACAACAAGCGCTGCAGTAGCCCTCGAAACACGCTATATGCTTTCCTCATTGTCATCGAAGGCACTCAGCATTACCGTTGCCGGCAACATGGCCCCGCTCGGCATCATCCTGACCCACTATGGCAACGGAGACTATTACCGCATCTTTTCCGGGGCGGGAAGCGCAGTGAAAATAACAGACGGCCTGGCCCTGGGGATTCAGGTGGATTATATAACGGAAAGGAGTGTCGGAGACTACAGGGACCAGTCACATATAACATTTGAAGCAGGAGCCATAATGGACATCGCATCTGATGTGACAGTCGGACTGCACATCCTCAATCCTCTCAATTCTCTGAATTCAATCCCTTCGGCAGTCAATGCAGGTATTGCCTGGCGACAGTCTGACGATCTGTGTATTGCTGCTGAACTAAACAAAGTGACAGCTGAGCCACTCTCATTTCACGCAGGGATAGACTGGAATATCATGGATAAACTGGTACTCCGGTCAGGGTACATGAGCTCACCCTCTTCCTTTGCTGTCGGATCAGGATTCAGATCAGGCAAGATGCAGGTTGACGCAGGATTTCTGATTAACAGTGTTACTGGAATAACCTCTTCTGTATCATTTATATGGACCATCGGCGGGAAAGAGGGCTGATACTCTGCTTCACCCTGATGCTGGTATTTGCGGAGCATGATATTCTGTGCCAGGAAGAACTTGGTGCTGTGGTCGAGTCTGCTGGTGAGATAATGGCTCTGAGTGAGGATTACGAATCTGCCGTTGTCCTTGAAAAGCTGGCGGAACTGTCAGAAAGGCCTGTGCTCATCAACAGCGGTGACGAGAATGAGATTGCCCGCCTCTTCTTCCTGACGGAGTTTCAGGTCAGGGTGCTTATTGACCATACAAGGCGCAACGGGAGTGTTGCATCGATCTACGAGCTGGCACTCCTGCCTGCCTTTGACCGCAGTCTGGTCATGCTTATGGAACCATATATAAACCTTAGTCCTGCACCCGTCAATGACCAATACCATGCGGGGAAGACGACAATAACACTGACTGCCGCAACACGCACATCTGATCGGGATGAAGATAATGCCGGTACAAGGACCCTGCTTCGTCTGAGGCATGAAGGCACTGCCTTAAGCTACGGGTTGACAGCGGAGAATGATCCGGGTGAGCCCATCACTTTCCGCGGAGCATGGGGCGCTGATTTTCTTTCTGGCCATGTGATGTATAACAGAAGCGGACTGTTAAGACGTGTCATCATAGGTGATTATTCGCTCAGATTTGGTGAGGGACTGGTTTTCAATGCCGGTAACTGGCAGGGGGCCTGGCTCAGCGCTCCCTCATTCATGACGGGAAGGATGGCTGTAGCGCCCTATACGTCGACTGAAGAAAACCGTTTCCTGCGCGGTGCAGCCTGTCTGTTCGGCAGCATGACAGCCGGAGCTGTCTTCTTCGGATCGGTAAACATGACAGACGCGAGGATCATACTTGACACTGACAGCAATGCAGTTGCCGTGAGCAACCTGGTTAATGGCGGCGTTCATGTCGGCAACTCATCGCTTGAGGCCCGCAACAGTCTGACAGAGAGCATCTTTGGTATGCATCTGACCCTTAGCGGGGAGAAGGTAAGAGGGGGAATAACCTCATCTGCCGCATGGTTCTCCCTGCCATTCAGACCTGACATGTCAAAGCCATGGAATATCAACTCTTTTGCCGGCAGCAGGCTCGTGAACCTCTCTTTCGATATCAAGGCCGGCACCGGTCCGCTGCTCTTCTTTGCTGAGGCGGCATGCAGCTACCCCGGGTCATGGGCTGCCATCGGCGGGTGGCGTGCCAAACCTTCTGGCAGGCTGACGCTGAATATGATGGCAAGACATTTCTCTGCCGGCTATCATTCCTTTCATTTCGGGGCTTTCAGGGCAGGCAGCGGATCATCAGGCGAGACAGGTATGGCTGCCTCACTCCACCTTGAAGCAGCCCGCCATCTCTTTGTTAGTGCCGGGGCAGACCATTACCGGATACCGGGGCCCCGTTACCGGTCTTCATCATCTTCATACGGAAACAGGATTGAGGTAAAAGGTGAATATCTTCCATCCGACGACCTCTCCTTCAGGCTGACATATACCTTTTTTTCAAGAGAATATGATCTGCCTGTAAATACAGGGGTGTCTGATTCGCAAGTCTCAGGCAGGAGGGGGATATCGATGATGTTTTCATTTGATCCAACAGACTGGATACATCTTGCCACCCGGGCCTCGGCATGCAGCACAGCTCCGTCAGGAGAGAATGGGTATATGCTATGTCAGGATCTGTCATTTACTCCGCGGGCGCTGCCGGTGACAGTCTGGCTCAGGTATGCCCTGTGCACCAGCGACGGTTACGACAGCCGCCTTTATGCCTGGGAGAATGATCTGCACTCTTACTTCAGCATCCCGGCACTCTACGGCGAATGCAGCCGGTCATACGTCATGGTCTCGTGGAAGCCTGTGGACGGGGTGGAGCTGAGGGGGAAGTATGTGATCACCACAACGGGTCCGGAATTTTCCGGCGCTGCGAAGCAGGAGTTCAGGATTCAGGGCAGGATTGTTTTTTAGCTAGGCAGGAGCAAGAGGCAGCAGGCGAAGGGCTGATCATGTAATAACAATTGGATGGACATGAACAGAATTCATTCGAAACTGTTAGAATCAAAAAGATGTATGGAATGGTTAAAGATGTATGAATATGCAAACGTGGAAAGACAGCATAGAGATCTGAGACGCTTTTGGCAGCTGATCCGGCCGATGAAAGAAGGTATTTCAAGTTTGCAGAGCAGCTGCGTACTACTGCAATGAGCATTACAAACAATATTGCAGAAGGCTACGGCCGTTTTCATACACGGAGTATATGCGAGGTTCCTCCAGTATAGCAGAAGGTCAGCTTTTAAATGTACCAATATACTGTGCCTCTATAATCGACCAGCGAGCTAATTGATGATATAACCTGACAGGATCATCTTACGAGACTTGCAATTGTGAAGAAGATGAGGAAAAATTAATGTCTAATAGCAGACTCTCTTAGGGTAGACAAAAGTGTAAATTACCGCTACTGTCTTTACTTTTTGCCTCCTGCCTACTGCCTTGAGACTAGTTCGTCTTATACTTATACCGCACTGCACCCAGCTCCTCATTGGCCTTGACAATCTTTTGCTTCAGCCCCTCCTTGAAGCTTATGGTCTTCTGCATCAGGTCAGGGTCTCCTGTGGCCAGCATCTGTGCTGCAAGAATTCCTGCATTCATGGCGCCGTCAATAGCCACGGTGGCAACCGGGATCCCGGGAGGCATCTGCACAATGGCTAGCAGTGCATCCAGACCATCCAGAGATGCCATGATGGGAACACCTATCACAGGGATGGGGGTCATGGCAGCAATGACACCCGGGAGATGAGCTGCCATACCTGCACCGGCAATGATCACCTTTATGCCCCTGCCGGCAGCTCCGCGTGCAAACTTCTCTACCTCACCAGGAGTGCGATGTGCTGAGAGAGCGTTCATCTCAAAAGGGATCTCCATCCCCTCAAGTATCTCCGCGGCCTTTTCCATTACCCTGAGGTCTGAGGTGCTTCCCATAATAATGCTTATCAGTGGCTTCATGTCTTCTTTTTTATAGTTATCCTTGATACTGAGGCAAAAATAAACTTTAAATTTATAATTTCGCACCATCAACCAATAAGACAATGCAGGAGATAAAAGTTCTTGACAGGAAGTTCTCGGTATACCTCACCGAAGATGAGATACAGAGCCGCATCACAGCACTGGCAGAAAAGATCAATGACGATCTGAAAGGACGCGATGTTCTTTTCTTCGGAATACTTAACGGTGCATTTCTGTTTGCAGCTGATCTCTTCAGGCAGATAACACTCGACGCACAGATATCCTTTATCAAGCTGGCCTCATATGACGGCACGTCGAGCTCGGGGAAGATCAAGGAGCTGATAGGATGGAATGAAGACATCACAGGCAAGACGGTAGTGGTGCTTGAGGATATAGTTGACACGGGCAGCACGCTGGAGAGAATCATTGGAGAGCTGACTCTCAGGAAAGCCGTCGAGGTCAAGATATGCACACTGCTCTTCAAGCCGGAAGCTTACCTTAAAGATATACCTATTGATTATATAGGTTTTGAGATACCAAACAGCTTTGTAGTGGGATACGGGCTCGATTATGACGGTTACGGGCGTAATCTGAATGCTATTTATAAACTCATAAAGTAATTTCAACATGATCAATGTTCTTATGTTCGGTCCTCCCGGCTCCGGGAAAGGGACGCAGTCAGTGACCCTTGCAGAGAAGTATAACCTGCTGCATCTTTCAACAGGAGATATGCTCAGGGCTGAGCTTGCCGCAAACACCGACCTTGGCAGGAAGATGGCTGCCATCATGGCATCAGGTGAACTGGTGCCTGATGAGGTGGTGATAGATATGATAGCACACAAGATTGACGCCACCACCGGCAAGGCAGGATTCATCTTTGACGGTTTCCCCCGGACAGTGCAGCAGGCAGAGGCACTTCAGTCTATGCTTGAGAAGCGCAAAATGAAGATTGACATGATGCTTGTCCTCGAGGTAGGCGACGCAGAGCTGACTGACCGTATGAAGAAAAGAGCTCTCATATCAGGACGGGCTGATGATGCTGATGAGGCGGTGATCAATAACCGCATTGCTGTTTACCGCGCAAAAACAGAACCGGTGATTGAATACGGTCGCAGTGCAGGAGTATGCCATCAGGTTGACGGTGTCGGATCAATTGAAGATATTTTCGGCAGGCTGTGCAACCATATTGAAACTATAATCTGAATAATGGCAGAGACAAACTTCGTTGACTACGTAAAGATATTCGGACGCTCAGGGAAAGGGGGCGCGGGCTCTACACACCTGCACCGCGACAAGCTGAATTCCAAGGGAGGCCCTGACGGTGGTGACGGAGGAAGGGGAGGGAACGTATACCTTAAAGGTGATGCACAGCTCTGGACACTGCTCCATCTTAAGTACAGAAAACACATATTCGCAGGTGACGGCGGCGTGGGCTCAGCAAACAACAAGACAGGAGCCGACGGAGAAGATGTCACGATAGAGGTGCCACTCGGTACTGTCGCCAGGGACGCTGAGACCAACGAGATGCTTTTTGAAATAACGGGCGACGGAGAGAGGAAGATCCTGGTCAAAGGCGGTCGCGGCGGGCTAGGCAACACCCACTTCAAATCAGCAACATTCCAGACACCCCGCTTTGCACAACCGGGCGAACCCTCCGTTGAAGGATGGTTCATACTGGAACTGAAGGTCCTTGCCGATGTCGGACTGGTAGGATTTCCGAATGCGGGCAAATCGACGTTGCTGTCGGTCGTGAGTGCTGCCAAACCCAGGATTGACAACTATCCTTTCACAACCCTTACCCCTAACCTTGGGATTGTAAGCTATCGTGATGACAGATCATTTGTCATGGCTGACATCCCCGGAATAATTGAAGGGGCAGCCGAGGGAAAGGGGCTGGGACACAGGTTCCTCAGACACATTGAGAGAAACTCCGCACTTCTCTTTATGATCCCTGCTGACGCCGGCGACATAAAAAAGGAATACCAGATACTCATCGAGGAACTCAGGAAGTATAATCCCGAACTTCTCGACAAGAACAGGGTCATGGCAATTACAAAAAGCGACCTGCTTGATGAGGAGCTGACCGATGCCATCAGGCCATTACTGCCTGATGACCTCCCGGTAGTATTTATCTCATCAATAGCAGGAACAGGCATCACTGCACTGAAAGATCTCCTCTGGAGGGCAATAACCGGATAGCAATGATTGAGATTGACAAAGACATTTTCCTTTTTCTGAATTCCATACATTCGCCCTTCTTTGATGAGGTCATGCGTACATTAAGCCTCAGAACAGTATGGATACCTCTCTATATTTTCATTGCATATTTGCTGGCAGTAAAATATAAAAAGAAGGTATGGCTGATCCTTCTATTTGCTGCACTGCTTATTACGCTCACAGACCAGGCCACGAATCTTATGAAGAATTTTTTTGAGCGACCCAGGCCCTGCCATGAGCCTTCACTTGCCGGGCTGGTTCATACGGTGGGCGGCAGGTGCGGCGGGATGTACGGATTTGTTTCGGCACATGCTGCCAATACCTTCGGTGTTGCTTCATTGACTGCTCCTCTGATCAGGAGGAAGTGGTTTACATGGACTATCTTCACATGGGCAGCGCTTGTCTCCTACTCGCGTATTTACCTGGGAGTTCATTATCCCGGCGATGTTCTTGGTGGAGCTCTTCTTGGTTTTGCAGCAGGATCAGCTTTTGCATACGCCTTTGTAAAAACTGAAAAAATGATTGAATCATGGACGAAATAAAGTCACTGTGGGTATGGGTCTCCAGCCTCATCTTCGTGATGATCGGATTCCCGGTGGCACTGCTGCTGTGGCTTCTGTCGCTGCCGTTTGACAGGCGCAGGCTGATGAACAACAGATGGATGGTCATCCAGGGAATTATCCTTACAAAGATGAACTTCTTCTGGAAGGTCATTGTCGAGGGAAAGGAGAAGATAGATCAGAAACAGGCTTACGTAATTGTTCCGAACCATCAGTCAATGCTTGACATCGTTATCTTCAACATGCTGCATCACAGACTCCGGTGGATCTCAAAGATCGAGGTATTCAAGATACCTGTCCTGGGGTGGGAGATGAGAATGGTAAAGTATATTGAGCTTGAGAGAGGTAACAAGCACAGTGTCGTAAGGATGATGGAGAAGTGCATCAGCTCATTGCGTGAAGGCATATCCATCGTTATCTTCCCCGAAGGGACAAGGTCTCTCACGGGAGCCATCGGCAGATTCAAGACGGGTGCATTCCAGCTCGCATTGAAGACAGACAAGCCTCTGCTCCCTGTTCTTATAGATGGCACCGGAGATGTTCTTCCTAAGAACGGACTCACATTCCGGATCAATAAAGTTATCAGGATAAAGGTACTGGATCCTATATTCCCCGGTCAGTTTGGCACAGGCGACCCTGAAGAGCTTGCCGCCAGGGTAAACTCACTCATGAGAGAGGCCATGGATGAGTTGAGAAGCAGTCCTGACTATCAGAAATAACCCTTCCTTAATCACTGTAACTGTCTGACCGGGTGAAAATTCACCATGGTTGTTGATAAATCGGCACTGCGAGCCTCTCCTAAATCTTTATATTTGCCCAAAATTTGGTATAATGTCAGGAACCTATTCCGAAGAGAACATCAGAACCCTTGAGTGGAAGGAGCATATCAGGCTGAGGCCCGGTATGTACATCGGCAAGCTGGGTGACGGCTCCTCTCTTGATGATGGCATTTATGTCCTGCTTAAGGAGGTGATGGATAACGCGGTTGATGAGTATATGATGGGTTACGGCCGCAAGATTGACGTGAGCATTAACGGGAGGGAGGTAAGAGTCCGCGACTTCGGACGGGGCATACCTCTCGGTAAGGTGCTTGACGCTACCTCCAAAATGAATACGGGGGCAAAGTATGATTCCAAGGCATTCAAAAAATCTGTAGGGCTTAACGGCGTGGGTATCAAAGCCGTAAACGCACTTTCATCATCCTTCATATTAAAATCATTTCGTGAGGGTCAGGTGAAGGAGATTGAGTTCCATGCCGGTGAGGTTGTCAGAGATGAGCCGCTGAGAGGAGCAAAAGAGGATAACGGTACTGAGGTGACCTTCATCCCTGACGAGGCTATGTTCGGTAATTACCATTACATCTCTGAGTATGTTGAGAGTATGCTGAAGAACTACTCTTACCTCAATGCAGGGATGGTGATCAACTTCAACGGAAACAGAATCATCTCCAAAAACGGCCTGGTAGACCTGTTGAATGACAACATGAACCGTGAGGGACTCTACCCGATAATACATCTTAAGGGGGAGGATATCGAGATAGCTGTAACACACGGGTTTCAGTACGGAGAGGACTATTACAGTTTTGTGAACGGTCAGCATACCTCTCAGGGGGGAACACACCTGACAGCGTTTCGCGAGGCAATAGTAAAAACGATAAGGGAGTTCTATAAAAAGGATTTTGATCCATCCGACATCCGGTCATCTGTCATTGCAGCGGTGTCGGTCAAGATTGAGGAACCAATCTTTGAGTCGCAGACAAAAACAAAGCTGGGATCAAAGGATATGGGCCCTGAAGGCCCTTCGGTCCGTAACTTTATTGTCGAATTTGTACGGAAGAACCTTGACGATTTTCTTCATAAGAATGGCGAGACGGCACGCATCCTGCTGAAGAAGATACAGGAATCGGAGAAGGAGCGGAAAGCGATAAGCTCTATCCAGAAGCTGGCACGTGACAGGGCAAAGAAGGTCAGTCTTCACAACCGCAAGCTGCGCGACTGCCGAATACATTATAACTCGAACGATGAGCGGCGCCTGGAATCGACCATCTTTATTACCGAAGGTGACTCGGCAAGCGGGTCAATAACCAAATCGCGCGATGTGGAGACACAGGCAGTATTCAGCCTGAGAGGGAAGCCCCTGAACAGCTACGGCCTCACGAAGAAGATAGTTTATGAAAACGAGGAGTTTAACCTGCTTCAGGCAGCCTTGAATATAGAGGAGTCTGTGGAAGACCTTCGATATAACAATGTCGTTGTAGCCACTGACGCAGACGTTGACGGAATGCATATCCGTTTGCTTTTGCTGACATTCTTCCTCCAGTTCTTTCCTGATCTGGTAAGAAAGGGACATGTGTATATCCTTCAGACACCTCTTTTCAGGGTTAGGAACAAAAAGGAGACCCGTTATTGTTACAGTGATGAGGAGAGGCAAAAGGCAATCAGGGACCTGGGGCCTGACCCTGAGATAACACGTTTCAAGGGGCTTGGCGAGATCTCTCCGGATGAGTTCGGACATTTCATCGGAAGAGATATCAGGCTTGAGCCTGTCATAATGAGGAGGGCGGATCCTTATACCCAGTTTCTTGAGTTCTTTATGGGCAAGAACACCCCTGAGAGGCAGGACTTTATCATTGATAACCTGAGGGTAGAGGAGGAGATCCCCGAAGCTGTCAAGGGGTGAGAGGATATTGTTGAAGCAGATGAAAGAGATCGATCCCGAAGATAAAGATACCGGAGGTAATGCAGAGGAGCCGGGCCAGAAGAAGAACGGCGCCATACCGGAGGCCCTCCACACTGTTACGGCATTGTCAGGAATGTACCAGGACTGGTTTCTTGACTATGCCTCGTATGTGATACTTGAGCGCGCCGTGCCTCATATTGCTGACGGGCTTAAGCCTGTACAGCGCCGTATACTCTATTCGATGAAGCGGATGGATGACGGCCGCTTCAACAAGGTGGCCAACATTATTGGTCATACAATGCAGTTTCACCCTCATGGCGATGCTTCCATCGGCGAGGCCCTTGTGCAGCTTGGACAGAAAGATCTGCTGGTGGATGCTCAGGGTAACTGGGGAAATATTTACACCGGCGACGGAGCCGCCGCACCGCGATATATCGAGGCACGTCTGTCAAAATTTGCTCTCGAGGTTGCATTCAACAGCAAGACCACAGAATGGATGAGCTCCTATGACGGCCGGAACAAGGAGCCCGTGACGCTGCCCGTCAAGTTCCCTTTGCTCCTGGCCATGGGGGTGGAGGGGATCGCTGTCGGTCTTGCATCAAAGATATTGCCCCATAACTTCAATGAACTCATTGACGCTTCCATAAGCTACCTCCAGGGAAAACCTTTTGTTCTCTATCCTGACTTTCCGACTGCAGGCATGGTTGACGTAGCCAGGTATAATGACGGAATCAGGGGCGGCGCCGTAAAGGTGAGAGCAAGAATAGAAAAGGTTGACAAGAAGGGGCTGGTGATAACTGAACTCCCTTTCGGCAAAACAACCTCATCACTGATTGAGTCAATTGTCAAGGCCAACGACAGGGGAAAGATAAAGATCAAAAAGATCGATGACAACACCGCCGGAGGTGTGGAGATTGTCATCCAGCTGCAGTCGGGTATTTCTCCCGATAAAACCATTGACGCCCTGTACGCATTTACTGACTGCGAACTGTCAATATCGCCCAACGCTTGTGTAATCACTGATGAAAACAGGCCTGCCTTTATCGGTGTAAGCGATATATTGCGCTATTCCGCAGACCAGACAAAAAAGCTCCTCAGACGGGAGCTTGAGATACGCAAGGCTGAGCTTGAGGAAGAATGGCATTTTTCTTCCCTGGAAAAGATCTTTATCGAGAAACGTATTTATCGCGACATTGAAGAGTGCGAGACATGGGAAGCCGTTCTTGCAGCCATCGACAAGGGGCTTAAGCCATATAAGAAACTTTTCCGACGGGAAATCACCCGCGATGACATCATCAGACTCACGGAGATAAAAATCAAGCGTATCTCGAAGTATGACTCCTCGCGTGCTGACGAACATATCAGGGGAATAGAAGGAGAACTTGCGGAGGTTATTAATCACCTCGGGAATATTGTCCCGTATGCAATTAACTACTACCGTCAGATCAAGAAGAAATACGGAAAGAATGTTGAGCGCCGTACCGAAATACGAAACTTTGAGACTATTGAGGCCACAAAGGTGGTGGCAGACAATGCAAAGCTTTACGTAAACCGCCAGGAGGGTTTTGTTGGCACGGGCCTTAAGAAGGACGAATTCGTATGCGACTGCTCTGACATAGATGATATTATAGTAATCAGGAAGGACGGCACGTACCTAATTACCAAAGTAGCTGATAAACAGTTTGTTGGCAAAGATGTGATTCATGTTCAGGTGTTTCTCAGGAATGATAACAGGACGATTTATAATGTCGTCTATCAGGACGGACGCGACGGGCCGCTTTATATCAAGAGGTGTGCACTGACAGGGCTTACCCGTGATAAGGAATACACTCTTGGCCGCAACCCGGAGAGCACCCGCATCCACTACCTCAGCGTCAATCCCAACGGGGAGGCAGAGGTGATAAAGATATTCCACAAGCCGCGTGCACGGCTCAAGAAGCTGACGTTTGAATTCGATTTCGGAGAACTGGCTATCAAGGGGCGCTCGTCCATGGGTAATATTCTGACCAGGAATGCTGTGCAGAAGATAACCCTTAAAGAAAAGGGACTCTCGACTCTGGGAGGGAGGAAACTGTGGTTTGACGATTCGGTGATGAGGCTCAACGCAGACGGCCGCGGTAAGTTTCTGGGCGAGTTTGCTTCAGAGGAAAGGCTTCTTGTTGTCACAAAAGGAGGGAGCTTCCGTACATCAGGCACTGACCTCTCACTCCACTTTGAGGATGATATCCTGATGATTGAAAAGTACCGGGAGTCGAAGATCTTCTCCGTCGTATACTGGGATGCTGAGCAGGGCTTCTATTATGTCAAGAGGTTCATGTTCGAGGAGACGGAGAGGCTTCAGTGCTTCATTGCCGAAAGCGACGGATCAAAACTTGTAAGCATAACGGAGGTTGAATACCCCCGTTTTGAGATAAGCTTCGGAGGGAGTCATCAGGGAAGAAGAAATGAGATCATAGAGGTTGCCGGCTTCATAGGGGTGAAGAGTTTCCGTGCAAAGGGAAAAAGACTGTCCAGCTTCAGCGTCGCAGACATCCGTGAGCTTGGAGCCGGTGGTCAGGAGTGAGGCTGCTCCTGCGCCGGCAGCTGCAGAGGAGGAAGAGACCCTCCCTCCGTCGCAGGTGCTGCCTCACGGGGACGACCCGGCACAGATGAAATTAGATCTTTAGATCTGGTGAATATCTACCTGATAGGATTTATGGGCAGTGGTAAAAGCACCACCGGCAGGAAAATTGCTGCATCACTGCGCTGGAACTTCGCTGATACTGACAAGCTGGTTGAGGCAGAGTACGGCATGTCAGTGCCGGATATCTTCACCCACAAGGGAGAGAAATTCTTCAGGGACGCAGAAGCCGCTGCCCTTCGCAGCGTATCCTCCAGAGCAAGGATGGTGGTGGCTTGCGGCGGGGGTACCCCTTGTTCGGAAGAGAACATCAGTATAATGAAAGAGACCGGAGTGGTGGTTTACATCAGACTCCCTGTCGCAGCCCTTGTGAACAGGCTCGAAAGGTCCAGAACCAGCCGGCCCCTGCTTAAGAATCAGAGAGGCGCAGACCTGGCAGCAACCGTGACAGAACTTCTGAACCAGAGGTCGCAGTGGTATGAGAGGGCTGATATTGTCGCCGACGGACTGGCCATGACAATTGATGATCTTACGGGACAGCTGGCTGCTTATATAAGGTCTTCGGGAGCTTATTTGTAGTTATGGCTATTTTTCTTTATCTTGGATGATTGAGTCTGCAATTGCTACGGAGAGTATGAAATACAGTCGGAAATGAAAACCGGGTATCAATGGGTATTTTGGCTGGCGCTGGCAGTTTCAGTGATCACATCAGCTACCCTTGTACTTGTCCTGGCAGACCTTTCCCTCTTTAAGGAATTCCCGGTTCTTTACCTGTCCTCACTGGCAGCAATTACCGGAGGTATCATCATCATGATACGCAAGGATCTTATCCCGTTTCTTTCATGGAGACTCAGGCTTCAGGGGAAGATGCTGGTAACTCCGCTGACATTGCTCCTCTTCTCCGGCCCGGCCGCTCTGGCTTATATCTATTTTGATCTTACCGGGAAAGAGCTTTTCGAACTGGTTATGGTGCTCCTTGCCTCACTCTCTGCCGTATTCTTCTTCGTGACACTTTTCATATTTGCCATGCCGGGCTATTCTGTAATCAGTGAGTTCTATCCGGGGAAGAAGCCAGGTCTGCTGATCAGGAGTGAATTAGCCGTCATGACAGCAGTGGCAGCTGCATTAATGTCAATAATTGCCATTGTCATAAATGAGCTTTCAGGAGGTGAGTCCGCCGGATTTCTGGTGGCGTTGCCGCTCCTTGCATTGATCCATGTAATTCTCAATATTATCCTGGCTGCAAAGTTCAGGAATAAGGTCAGGGAGGGAATTAACACTCCGGCTGACAGGATTGCCGCCACTGCGTCTGACCGATCGGGAAGAATGCCATCAGGCGGGTTGCAGAGTCTTATTCTCTTTCACCGTGACTACCTTGATTTAATTTCCGGGCGGCTTGACTTTCTCTCCACCGGCGGAGATGATTCGTACGCGTCTGTGATAGTCCGTTCGGCTGAGAGCACTTTTGATCCCGCACTCGTTCCTGCACTTACTGTAATTGTTAACGGCATGAGGTTCAGTGAGTCGGTAAGGCGTAAGGCTGCCACGGCATTAAGTGATATTGAGACCTTCTATTCTGATCCTGTCAGAAACAGGGGTATGCTCAGGCGACCCGGTATCTCTGAGAGTGCTGCTTCAGCGAGGGCAATACTTGTAAACAAAAGGGTACCGCAGCTGTCTGAGGTACTGAAGTTGCTGAATGATGAAAACCCCGGGATCAGGAAGGCGGGGCTCGCTGCCGCAGGCCGGTTTGGTCTGATCCAGTTGCGCGAGGAGATCCTTCAGGCACTCGCTGTACCGGAGATTTCCAGGGAAGCCTATTATCTCCTGGTTCATTTTGGCCCTGACATCTATGGTGATATAATTGGCTCTGCAGTCAAGCCCCAGGGGAATGAGCAGGTAAGCATGATGATCATCAGGCTGCTGAGCCTGATGCAGCCCGGAAAAGCTCTTCCTCACTTGACTCAGCTGATGCTGAATGCACCTGTAAGGGTGAAGACGGAGGCTGCCGAATACCTCGCCGCACCCGGATTTGATCAGGATGAAATGCATCTCAGGAAGTCAGCCGATCTGGTTTCGAGGACTGTATATAATCTTGCCAGGCTGATTGCTTTCCGGATTGTAGCCGAAGAGAAGCAATACCTGATGCTTGCAAAGGCACTGCAGTGGGAGAGGAAAACCTATGAGAGGCTGCTGTATGCCCTCATCTCACTTCTTTATGGATCGACATGTGCAGAGATGATAGCAGCAAATGCTGATGCCGGAACAGCATCAGGCTCTGAGATCGCTGCTGAGTTGATTGATACTGCCATCGCAGGTACTCTGCGTAAGCAACTCACTGCTCTTTTGGGTCATCATACAGATGCTGTAAGGCTGAGGGAGCTTTCATATTGCTTCCCGCTGAGGGAGGTGACTCGTAAAACGCTTACCCACAGCATACTGGCAGCTGACCAGAATATTACGGGCGTATGGAGCAAAGCATGCGCTCTTCATAAGATAGCTGAAGAGGGTCATGGTACTGAAAGGGAGGTGGTCGTATCCTACCTTTTCAGCGGAAGCCAGCTGCTTCAGGAAGAGGCAGCAAGGGTGATACGCTCATTAAACCATTCGTGGTTCAGCGAGGTGGAGGAGAGGCTTCCCGAACCTGTCAGGCAAAAGGCAGCGGCACTGATCAACGGACAGCTCCCTGATATGGCTACCATTTTTGAGAAAGTACGCTTCCTGAGCCTCTGTTTCAAAAGTATTCCTGAGGAAAGGATCATAGACCTGGCCGCAGGGATGAGCTATACCGAATCATATTATGGCGCCCCTTCAAAGGGATTGCTTAACTGGATTATTCCGTCAGACACTGGAAAAACCGGGCTTTACTCCCTCCATGTGGACGGTATCACAGAATTTGTCTTCCACTATTCCGAATACACTGATATCTTTGTTGATTATATGGAAGGTCAGGGCAAGGATATTGCCCCATAAACTGTTGCATCATGACTGATTTGAAAGAAGAAACCAGACCGAACCCCTTCCCTGGGCTGAGGGCCTTCAGGCCGGAAGAGGGACATCTATTCTTTGGCCGGATAGAGAGTACCATGAAAGTGGTTACCAGGCTCAAGGAAAACAGGTTTGTCTCCGTAATAGGAGCATCAGGAAGCGGCAAGTCGTCACTTGTGCTCTCAGGAGTCATACCCGCCCTTCTGAAAGAAAATGCCGAAGGGAAGAAGTCATGGTCATACCTGGTCTTCAGACCTGCGCTGAACCCGATCGATAACCTGGCCTCAGAGCTTGCTGCACTGTCTGCAAAAGCCGGATTCAACCAGCTTCCGGTGTCAACAGTTGCTGCTTCACTGCACAACAGGAGCGAAGGGATAACAGGCATAGTCAACAAGATAAGAAAAAACCTGAGGCAGCAGATAGTCATTGTCATTGACCAGTTTGAGGAGATATTCAGATACAGCCCGGCATCAACGAGGGGAACCCTGGGAGACGACGCCACAGACTTCATTGATATGATTGTCAGTGCCGTGACACAGCCCGAACAGGGTCTGCATATACTGCTGACAATAAGATCTGAATATGTCTCCGAGTGTTCGCGCTTCCACAGTCTTACAAGCCTGATGAACGGCAGCAGCTATCTCCTGCCGCAACTGAACCGTGACACCATTGCTACAGTTATCGAGGGCCCGGTAAAAGTGTCGGGGGCAGCTATCGACCGTTCCCTTGTCAGGATGATCGTTTCCGACATAACTGACGGTCCTGGTCAGCTGCCTGTTTTGCAGCATCTTCTGATGAGGCTGTGGAACCACTGGAACAAAACCGGTGACATGAGCCGCCCTCTCAGCCTCACTGACTATGAGGCGGTGGGAAGACTCAAGGGGGCAATAGCGCAGCATGCGGGACAGGCATTGGAGATGCTTGACGACAGGCATAAATATGTTTGTGCACGCATCTTCCGTACTATCACTCTGAGGACAGATGACGGCCGTGAGATCAGAAAACCGGAGCGTATATCGGCTATTGCAGCACAGACCGGTTGTACTCTGGATGAGATCATCCGTGTGGTTGATGTGTTCAGGGCTCAGGACTATTCCTTCCTTACTCCTCCTGCATATGTACCGCTGGACGAAAACAGCATTATTGACCTCACACACGAGAGCATAATTAAACTGTGGGGTAATCTGAGGAAGTGGATTGATGATGAGGAGGCTTCGCGAAGGACTTACCTGCAGCTTGCGTCAGCAGCAGCGCTGTACCAGGAGGGTAAGGGAAAGCTCTGGAGTGCCCCTGACCTGCTCATGGCTGTCCGCTGGAGGGAGGAAAATAAGCCTACCCTGGCCTGGGCTGAGAGACATGACCCGGCCTTTGAAAGAACTATGCTCTTCCTGAAGAACTCGGAGGAAGAAAATCAGATACAGGAAGAATACAGTAAAAAAGAAGGGAAAACAAGGATCAGACGTTCACGGCTGTTCAGCAGCCTCCTTGGCTTGCTGGTGCTGCTCAGTCTGCTGGCCCTGGGAGCACTGTACACCATGAGGTTAAAAGCTGAGAGGCAGAAGTCGGTGGCATTACAGCTGAAGGATGAGGCTGTTGCAAACATAACTCTGCTGAATGACAGCCTGACTGTTCTTGCTGACACCCTGGAAGCAACAACGGAGGAGGCTGACGCAGCGAGGATAACTGCATTGGCAGCCGATACAAGGGCAAAAGAGGCAGAGGTGCGGGCCTCAAAGGCTGACAGGATTATGACCGAGGCCGTAAACGAGAAGGCAGCTGCGGTGAGCAAGGCAACCGAGGAGAACAGAAGTAAAATGCTGACAGTTGGCAAGTCGCTGGCGGTTAGATCTCTCGCTCACTCTGACGACCAGGATATGCAGATACTGCTGGCATGGCAGGGATATCTCTTCAATGAGAGATACTCCGGCGTTCCGAATGATGCTGACATCTATTCGGCGTTGTATGATATCAGCAAACGCTATGGCAATGTCTATTACTCGCAGTACAGAATTGAAGGTAATCCTGTCACTGCAATGGCACAGGATCCAGCGGCCGGCTTTTTATATACGGCTGACACCGGCGGAAGGGTGATGCGCTGGCAGTCTGACAGGCCGGAAAAGGGATACAATGTCATATGGTCCGGAGACAAGGTGATTGAAGCAATGACTGTCAGCCCTGATGCTGCATGGCTGGCCTGTGGCACAGCGACATCAGAGATCATAATGATACCCCTGACTGGTGACATGCTCAGTTATCAGATAGAAGCCGGCGGCGGGAAAGTGACTGCCCTGGTCTTTTCCGGTACTGGTGACCGCATTTATTCATCAACCGCCGGAGGTGCTGTTGCAGTCTGGGATCTTAAAACACACACCTCCTCGGCGATGGATAACAACAGCCAGGTAGTTACCTCACTCGATATTTCCCAGAATAACAGAATACTTGCCGGACTGACGGAAGACGGCCGACTTTTGCTGTGGCATACCGATGCCCCCGGCAAGCCCTTCGTCCTGGATGCCGGAGGGAGGATAATAACCTCGGTCAGATTCATTCCCGGCGATGAACGTTTTGTGACGGGTGACAGGTCGGGTATAATAGATATCTGGAACGCGGATGCGCAATCCGCCGGCAGTATGGAAGGCCATTCATCAGGCATCTCAGCGATAGCCTTTGGAAGGATAGAGAATCAGATGGTCACCGCTGATGAGACCGGAGAGTTGAGACTCTGGTCCATGGCCAACCTCAGTCAGCCACCCGCTGTCATAAATGATTGCAGGGAACGAGTAATGAACATTGCATTTACAAACGGAGAAAGATCATTTGTTACCGTAACAGACGCCTCTGTGACCCAGAGACCTGCCCGGGTCAGCAGCATGACCGGCAATCTGTGCTCAAAGGTAACGCGTAATCTGACTCCGGCAGAATGGTCTGCGTTTGTCGGCAGCGATGTCGGGTATGAACCGACATGCCCCGACAAAACATATAAGATCAGGGTAAAAGAGCTCAGGAGGGGAGGTCAGTAGGAAAACTTTTCCCTGCCTTTTATGTTCTTCTTCAGGAAGGCGGATCCTTCCGGAGGAATTGTCTATTTTTGCATCCTGTTTTGAAATTTAAATTCTGCAACTGAATGAACGATAAAAGAGTCCTGCTGATGATACTTGACGGCTGGGGTATAGGTGACGGATCAAAGAGCGATGTCATTGCCTCAACCGGCACTCCTAATATTGATGAGCTTAAAAAGAGATACCCCTCTTCCTTTCTTCTTGCCTCGGGAGAGAATGTGGGTCTGCCTGACGGACAGATGGGCAACTCTGAGGTAGGTCACCTGAACATTGGCGCAGGGAGAGTTGTGTATCAGGATCTGGTGAAGATTAACAGGGCTTGCCGTACCGGAGAGATAAGGTCAAACCAGGCGCTTGTTGATGCATTTTCATATGCCCGTGACAAAAAGGTGAAAGTCCATTTCCTGGGTCTGATCTCTGACGGAGGGGTTCACTCACTCGACACTCATCTTTACGCTCTCTGCGACATGACAATGGATTACGGGCTTAAAGATGTCTTTATCCATGGGTTTGGTGACGGCCGTGACACAGACCCCCGAAGCGGCAAGGGCTTCATGACGGAGCTCATCGGTCACCTGAAAAACAGCAATGGAAGGGTTGCGTCATTTGTAGGAAGGTATTATGCCATGGACCGCGACAAGCGGTGGGAGCGCATCAGGGATGCTTACGAGCTTCTTGTCGCCGGCAAGGGAAAGGCTGCCGGGAACATAATCGATGCAATTCAGGAATCATACGATGAGGGTGTGACAGACGAGTTCATAAAACCTATTGTTGTCACTGATGATGCCGGCAAGCCTCTTGCAACAATCACAGAGGGTGATGTGGTTATCTTCATAAACTTCAGGAATGACCGCGCACGTGAACTGACGATTGTGCTGACGCAGAATGACATGCCTGAATTCGGCATGAAGAAGATGCCGTTGCATTATCTGACAATGACCCCTTATGATGACAAGTTCACCGGGCTGAAGGTTATCTTTCCAAAGGATAATGTTGAAAGGACTATTGGTGAAGTGCTCGGAGAGATGGGAAAGAGTCAGCTCAGGATAGCTGAGACGGAAAAATATGCTCATGTGACATTCTTTTTCTCGGGAGGAAGGGAGAAGGAGTTCCCGCTCGAGGAGAGAGTGCTTATCCCTTCACCCAGGGTGGCAACGTATGACCTCCAGCCTGAGATGAGCGCATATAAGGTCAGGGACGCGGTGATTGAAGAGATAGGGAAGAAGAAGCATGACTTCATTTGTCTGAACTTTGCCAATGGAGATATGGTAGGACATACTGGCGTTTACGGTGCAATTGAGAAAGCTGTCAGGACAGTAGACGAGTGTGCCGGCGACGTGGTAAGGGCTGCCCGGTCAAACGGTTATGAGGTAGTTATAATCGCTGACCACGGCAACGCTGATTATGCAGTAAATCCTGACGGATCAGCAAATACAGCCCACTCGCTCAACCCTGTGCCCATATACCTTATCAGTGAAAGGTACAGGAACGTAAAGAGCGGGATACTTGCAGATGTGGCTCCTACTATCATGACGATGATGGGGCTTCCGGTACCTCCGGAGATGACTGGTCAATCGCTGGTGTGACGCGTTATGCTGCAGATTGATGACACCATAGTATCACTGGCGCTCATTGAAAAGAAGTTTGCATGTGACCTGGTTGCATGCAAGGGCAGCTGTTGCCGTTATGGTGACTCCGGCGCCCCCCTGGCAGCAGCCGAGGCGGCTGAACTGGAAAAGATAATGCCTCAGCTAAAACCATACCTGCGCCCGGAGGGGTTAGGTGCAATAGAGGCCACCGGCTCAAGCATGACTGATATTGAAGGCGAACTTGTCACTCCCCTTATTAATAACGAGGAGTGTGCATACACGGTCATTGAAGAGGGGATCTACAAATGTGCAATCGAGATAGCCTTTCATGCCGGTGCCGTCACCTTCAGAAAACCCCTGTCATGTCACCTGTTTCCGGTAAGGGTAAGGCAGTACAGGGACTTCCGGGCAGTGAACTATGAAGAGTGGCCTATTTGCAGACCGGCAGTGGCAGCAGGTGAAAGAATGCAGGCAGGGCTGTGGGTCTATCTCCGTGAGCCGCTTTTACGGGCATTCGGAGAAGAATGGTATGACAAGCTGCGGTTTGCAGCCGAGGAATATAATAAAAACAGAGAATTATGGAAGAGATAAGAAACTACATTCAGGCAAACAGGGAGAGATTTCTCGACGAACTCTTCGGACTGATCAGAATTCCTTCCGTCAGCGCAGCTGAGGCTAACAGGAATGACATGGTACGGGCTGCGGAATATATCCGTGACTTGCTTCTCAGCAACGGCGCTGACCGTGCTGAAGTTTATGCCACCGGGGGTCATCCTATCGTATACGGCGAAAGGATAACCGATCGCTCATTGCCGACGATACTGGTCTACGGACACTATGATGTCCAGCCTCCTGAACCGCTCGACAAGTGGGTCACTCCTCCTTTCGAGCCAGAGGTAAGGGATGGAAAGATCTTTGCCCGGGGTGCCGATGACGATAAAGGGCAGCTCTTCATGCATCTGAAGGCCTTTGAAATGATGAACGCAACAAATACTCTCCCCTGCAACGTGAAATTCATGATTGAAGGTGAAGAGGAGATAGGGTCGGTAAACATCGCAGCCTTCTGCTCCGAAAAGAAGGAGATGCTGCAATCAGATGTGATACTTGTCTCTGACACTACAATGATATCAGTTGCTACACCTTCAATCACATCAGGCTTACGCGGGCTCTCATACATTCAGATTGAGGTCGAGGGGCCAAACCGTGATCTCCACTCAGGACTATACGGAGGGGCTGTGCTGAATCCCTGTAATGTTCTGTGCGAGATAGTCGCCTCCCTCAAAGACTCTGACGGAAGAGTGACGATCCCCGGATTCTATGACAATGTTATCGTACCTTCTGACACTGAGCGGGCTAAGATGGCTGAGAGGCCTTTTGATCCTGAAGCATACAGGAAGTCCGTCGGAGTGGAGGCACTGGCAGAGGAGAAAGGATTCTCACCCATGGAGAGCGTTGGCATAAGGCCCACCCTCGATATTAATGGCATGTGGGGTGGGTACACGGGCGAGGGAGCAAAAACAATTCTGCCTTCGAAAGCTTCAGCCAAGATATCGATGAGACTCGTCCCTGACCAGGAGGCGGAAGCGATAGCAGAACTGGCTATTAAGCATATTAAGTCACTGGCTCCGGCAGGGGTGAAAATAAAGGCTGAATATCTTCACGGCGGACAGGCATATGTAAGTCCTCTTGATACCCCTGAATATCTCGCGGCTGAGAAAGCTTATGAACAGGTATTCGGTAAGAAGCCCATCCCTGTCAGAAGCGGAGGCAGTATCCCGATCATCTCAACATTTGAGAGTATTCTCAATGTCAAATCGATACTGATGGGGTTTGGCCTCGAGGCAGATGCCATTCATTCGCCAAATGAAAACTATCCTCTCGAGAACCTTTTTGCAGGTATGGAGGCAATACCGTTATATTTCAGGTATTATACCGAAATGAAGAAAAGGGGCTGACTTCAGTCATGATCACTCCTGAGCCTCAGCAGCTCGACCTTTGTTGATGAGCTTTTGAGTACCGTGAACAGGTGTCGTCCTACCCTGACGTTATCCTTTTGCTTTGGGATATTTCCATGAACGTAAAGAATCAGTCCTGCCAGGGTCGTGTATTCATCGCTCTCAGGCAGGTCGAGGTCATATTCCTCATTGAGGTAATCAATGTCGAGGCGCCCGGAGAATACATATTCGTTATCACTTAACTGTTTCTCGACGAGATCGCTGGTGTCATGTTCATCCTCTATGTCACCCACGATTTCTTCAAGCACATCTTCAATCGTTATGACCCCTGCCGTACCGCCGAATTCGTCAACGACAAGAGCGATGCTCTTTTGCTCTTCGGTCAGCAAACGGAGCACCTTGCTGGCTGTCATCGTCTCGGGGACCACAGGCAGTTTTCTCATTCGCGATTCTATCTCCACGGGCTCCCTGAGAATATCCTTCAGTTCATAATAGCCGGCCATGTTATCAATGTTTTCCCTGAACAGCAAGATCTTTGAGTGGCCTGACTCAATGAATTTATTTCTCAGCTCACTGGCAGTGCAATCAACCGGAAGAGCATCAATCTCGGTTCTTGGAACCATACACTCGCGGGCTTTGACGAACGAAAAATCAAGTGCATTCTGAAAAATCCTCAGACTGTCATTCTCCTCTTCTCTCTCTTCTTCGGTCGCAACCATGTCGTTAACGAAATGATCCAGGTCGACACGTGTGAAAATCCTGTTTTCCTGCTCTTTGAGCAGGGTCTTCAGCCCGAAGAACAGTCTTACGAGAATATTGCTCAGCCAGAGCGAAAGTTTACTGAACGGCAGGAAGAAATAATAGAATGCCGCAGCGGGCAGAGCAAAGAATCTCAGGAAAATATTCGGGTTCTGCCTGATTACTGACCTGGGGATGAATTCTGCAAAGACAAGAACAATAAGGGCGATGGCAATGATCTGGATCACAACGATCACTGCTGCCGAAGCGACTACGCCTGTAATGGTTCTTTCTATGAATGAGGCTGAAAGTATACTGAAGATGACTATGACGAGATTCACGCCGGTGATCATTGCAACGGTGAACTGTCCGGGATTACGGGTAAAGACATTTATGATACCTGATCCTTTCTGACCTTGTTTGCGGTCAAGCTCCAGCCTGAGTTTATCTGAAGCGAAGAATGCCAGCTCCATCGCTGAAAAGAATGACGCGAGCAAAAGAGTGACAGCAATGATAATAAGCGGATTCATCCCGCAAAGTTAGCTATTTTTTCGCTGGCGGTCACGTATCCACGCCAGGGTGAAGGCTGCAACCGACATGACAAGGAAGATCCATGCCCTGCCGAACCCGTTGATAATCATCTCCCTGACAGTGATAACAAGGCAAAGGATGCCGAGTATGATCCAGATTATTTCAATTGCCAGTAGTGCCTTTTTGTTCATTGTCTATATATATTGTTGCACTGACATTTTTAATTTTCCACTTTGTAAGACGTGGATCGGATTCGAAGCCTGTACCCATGATGATCTGATCCTTTCCGGTGATCCTTACGAATCTGTCAGACCAAACGCTCTCCCTGGGTTCACTCCAGAACAGAAGCTCCGTTTCAAGAATATCCCCCTCAGTGTTGACTGCAACAACGCTGTCGCGTAACTCCCATTGCTTGTCCTTTTCGGTATAACGTGCATATTTTGATGAAATGCTTGCCTGGGGCTCTGTCTTCTTGTCATAGAAAAGCACAGTAAGACCTTCCGGAAAGAGGGTATGAGGCTCATCACCGCCCGGTATACTGGTTTACCAGTGGTGAGCGTACCACGAGGGTGACCTTACCCGAATCAGAATACATAGTCTCGATGTTCCTGGCGGAGAGAGACGGCAGTTCTTTTATTGTAAGTTCTTTCAGAACCTCTCTCTTCTTCTCACATGAAAAAAGAAAGACAGTCCCGGTTATCAGGACTGCCGTAATAATCTTGATATATCGTCTGTCTGCTGACACAGGCGTCTACTCTTTTCTGAACCTGACGGTGGTTGATTCATTGACCCATCCGCCAACCTGGTATGAAGCTCCTTCGTCGACCAGGCTTCTGAAGAACGCCTCCTCCTTGGTAGGAAAGAGCCTTGAATAGATGGCTATTCTCTCATCTGCCTGCTCCTTTAGCGTGGGGTCAGTGTTTCGTGCCCTGATGAGGTAATCCACAACCACCCAGTATACAGTCTGGTTGTCGAATGATTCTCCGATTCGCGCACCTGCATATGACTCTGCAATTATAAAGAGTGCATTGCCATTTTTATTATCAAGCGAATAGGCTGTTTTGGCAAAATCGCGTGCAGCCGGCTTGTTGTCTGAGGTAAGCTCGAGAGTAGCCAGCTTGGTAAGCAGCGAAGACTTTGTCAGCGGGTCGGACTCAAGCCCGATGGCCTCGGTATAGTATTTCTCGGCTTCAGTGTATTTCTTGCGCGCCATGTTCATCTCTGCCAGTTGGGTGGCCGAGGCTGACGTTCTCTCGAAGTCGTACAGTAATGTCGTTACCTTGAAATAGAGCTCAGATTCTTTGCATCCTGCCTCAGAAAGAAGGGTACTTACCTTTCTCAGCATTGCAGTGTCATTAGGGTTTGCGTCAACGCCCGACGCGAATATGTTTTCAAGGCTCTGGCAATCTGCCGCACCGCTTGACTTGAATACGGCATCGATGTTTTTCCTTGCATTGAGATACCGGGCATCGTCAGGCTTGTTCAGAATCTGAGGATTGATGGCCGACATGGCTTCCGTATAGGCACTGATTACTTCAGGTGACTCAATAACATTTAACGAGAAACACTTGGCTGCAACAGCCATATAGAGTGTTGAATAGGTATGATCAAGGCTCTGCGGAGAGGTCCTTACCACCTCTTTGATCAGATCGAATGACTTTTTGGCTAAGACCGGATCATTCCCTCCCAGTTCATAAAGAGCGATAGATTTTCTCAGGTTGTTCGCCGAAGCCTCATTGAAATACTTAGTGCGCTGATCAAGTATCATCATCAGGGTATCTATATAAGCCTTATTGCCTGATTTGCGATAAAAATCCTTGTACATGGTCTCACCCTTGATATAGGTGTTTTTTGATGAGCCGGGGCATTCGTTAAAAACCGGCCTCCAGAACTGGACCGCCATGTTATAGTCCTTGTTATCGTAATATGTGGAATAGAGCGATGTGTTCCGGAGACATCTCAGGCTGTCATCACCACGTCCGAAGGGTGTACCTGTTTCAACGCCTTTCTGAGCAGGAGCTGTAAGACTTAGCGCTGCAAGGAGTGCTCCCGTTAAGATCGTGCTGGCTGTTATTTTCATCTCTTTATATGATAGTTTACTCGTATTTTGCCTTGAGGAACCAGAAGTCATACAGACTCAAACTGGCTCCGACCGCTATCCTGGTCTCCTTGAAGTAGGTCTCTTCAACACTGCCCTTGGTTGAAAGATCCACGAAGAAGGAGGCCCGTGATCTCGACCTTCTCATCGGTATACCTGCTCCAAAAGTTATGCCGTACTCTTTGACCTGTACCCCCTCATAGAGCGAGTAACTCTCACCATATCGGCCTCCAATGCGGTACTCAATACGATTGAAAAAACTGTAATTTGAGTACTTGTCAGGGATAAATTCTGCTCCGGCATGTATCGAAATAGCATCCGTATATGTGCCGTATGATCCTGGCAAAGATGCTTGTGACCATGCTGAGTACTCTATGTCCGCAGCGAAAGTGAATTTCTCGAACTTATTGAATGATATCCCTCCGCGCAACGTTCTTGGCAGGATGCTGGTCGTATCAGTCTGCTCATAATAGAGTGTATCAAATGACAGGCTGGAGCTCTGAAGATTTGAGTACCTCAATACTATATCATCATATTTGGTCTTGAGATTATACTCGGGGGCATAGGTTATCCCAAAATTGACAGACCTGTTGCCCTGCAGGGGAAGCATGAACTGACCCGATAACTCGTAGCTGATCCCATTCAGCAACTGGTTCTCCATCTTTCTGGTATTGAAATAGTTATTATCAGCCAGGAAAATGAAGTCGTTATATCTGTTTATCTCTCCGAAAACGATAAACATGTTTATACCTGCTGAAAAGTATTTCACCGGGCTGAAGGCAGTTCCCATGTAGAACTTCTGATAACCACCTATCCCTTTGTGCTGTTCAAAAATATCTTCATCATCGCCCGACCCTCCGTCGATGGTTGACCTTTGAACCATGGTGTAGTATGCATTCGTAAACGGCAAAAGACCGGTAGAGAATCCCCACCCCTTCATTATCGGGAAGCCAAGGAGAATGTGCCTGAAGTTCATGTTTGAGGAGTAATAGGTGTTTTCATTGTCCTCAAGCTTTACTCCTGCGATGTCGAGAGCAAAGTCAAAAATAAATGAAGCTGTATCGATTGCGCTGTATGATGCAGGTGTAAGAAAATTCAATGTGGTATTGCTCCTGATCCCACTGCTGACACCACCCATTCCTAAAGTCCTTATCGTTCCCTGAAGCTCAAGATTGCCTATGCCGTAACGTGCAAAAGGTGATATGACATCCACCTGTCCTGACATTATTGCGGTCTGGAACGATACAAGGCACAGCAGGAATAACTTTCTGGTTTTATACATTATAATCCAATAAATAATTTAAACCATCAGTCACCAGATCAGGGTAAAATGCCATTTTCCTGTCTGCGAAAGATGATATTAGTTCACCGTCACCTCCCGTGATTACGACTGTGAGGTTTTTGTGTCTTTCTTCAAACGTGCGAATATACTCATTTATTTCAAATGCGAGACCCATGATCACCCCTCCGGTTATTGCATCTCCTGTTGATTTTCCGGGGAATGTGAACTTCCTGCCGGGCTCTGCCAGTGGCAGCCGGCCGGTGTACTCATGGAGGGCCCGGAATCTCATTGAAAGGCCCGGGGAGATACTCCCTCCGAGGTATGTCTCATCTGCCATTACATCAATTGTCAATGCACTGCCGGCATCTATCACCAGGAGATTGGCCCCCGGATGATGAAGCATCGCACCGGCAGCTGCCGCAAGACGGTCAACACCCAGGGTCTCAGGCGTCTTGTAATCGATACGAAAAGGATACTGCGACTGCCATGTCAGGTGATGGACCACCGTGGCTTTGCCATTAAGAAACCTAAGCAGTGGAGCCGGGTCTGTGTTTACGCTTGATACAATCGCCCCCTTGACTGACCTGTCACCCAGAAAACTAGTGATATGAGCTGTGTCATCTCCTGTGAACCTCTCCTTCTGAATCATAGCCGTCCCGTCATACAAAGCGGCTTTTGCAGCAGTATTTCCGATGTCAATGACGAGGTTCATGATCTTGTTGCTGAAGACTGGTTCTGTGTATGAAATGAACGGATCTTATCAAACAGCGCTATTGCCTGAGCAACTGATGTTATCTCACGCACCGTAAGGCTCAGCCTGTTATTATTCTGTTTCACACTCATATGGCTCTGTTTCCTGTTCACGTAATTCATCACAGAAACAAACAGTGAACTGCGATAGAATTGTGATGAAGGGTCGTTTACAAAGTTAGCAACAAGTGTGTCATTTTTCAGAATTATCTTCTCGATTCCCGTAGCAGATGCAACCCATTTGAGTCTTACAAGATCAAGCAATGCCATCGCCGGTGCAGGCATAGGCCCGAACCTGTCCCTGAGCCGTGTCGCGAAGGAAGCCAGAGCTGTATCATCCCTGATCTCGTTGAGCTCCTTGTAAAGTCGTACTCTTTCCGGAATACTTGATACATATTCATCGGGAAACATTATCTCGAGGTCGGTATCGACAGTTACATCACCGGCATATTGCTTCACTTCCGCAGAAACATCAGGCTCCGGTTTAATTTTATCTTTCCTGAATATATCTCCGAACTCCTCTTCTTTAAGCTCGCTGACGGCCTCGTCAAGTATCTTCTGATATGTTTCATACCCCACGTCTGCAATGAATCCGCTCTGTTCCCCGCCAAGGAGGTTTCCTGCACCGCGGATATCCAGGTCCTGCAGTGCAATGTTGAACCCGCTGCCCAGTTCGTAGTTCTCCTCGATGGCCTTCAGCCTTCTTCTGGCTTCATGTGTCAGGGTTGAGAATGCCGGCGCAAGGAGATAACAGAATGCCTTCTTGTTTGATCTGCCCACCCGTCCCCTGAGCTGGTGTAACTCGGAAAGTCCGAATGTATGAGCATCATTGATGAAGATCGTGTTGGCATTGGGGATATCCAGTCCTGACTCTATTATTGTTGTGGCAAGCAGTACATCGTAATCGCCCCTGATAAAATCAAACATGACGTTTTCCACCTCCGCACCCTCCATCCGGCCATGAACGACTGCAGTTTTAACACCGGGACAGATACGGTTTATCATATCCTGTACCTCCCTGATGTTCTCGATCCTGTTATTGATGAAAAACACCTGTCCGTTCCGGCTCACTTCATACACAATGCCCTCCCGTATTATATCTTCATTGAAGCCGTGTATCTCGGTTATTATGGGCATCCTGTTTGGCGGGGGGGTGGTGATGACTGACAGGTCACGTGCTCCCATAAGCGAGAACTGCAGGGTGCGGGGGATTGGGGTAGCTGTCAGGGTGAGGGTGTCTACACCGGCCTTCAGCTGCTTTAACCTCTCCTTAATGGCTACACCAAACCGTTGCTCTTCGTCAATGACAAGCAGTCCGAGATCTTTGAACTTTACCTCCCTGCCAGTAATCTTATGTGTTCCGACGATTATATCTATCTCACCATCAGCAATTTGTTTCAGTATTCTCTTCTGTTCAGCCGGTTTACGGTGTCTGCTTATGTAATCAACCCGGCAGGGGAAGTTTTCAAGGCGGGAAGTGAATGTCTTATAGTGTTGCAGGGCCAGGATTGTTGTAGGCACAAGCACTGCCGTCTGCTTGCCGTCAGTGGCAGCCTTGAAGGCTGCCCTTATAGCCACTTCTGTCTTTCCAAAGCCGACATCACCGCATACAAGACGGTCCATCGGTGTCGGCGACTCCATATCTTCCTTGACCGCAACCGTGCTTGACAGCTGGTCAGGGGTATCTTCGTAAATGAATGAAGCCTCAAGCTCACGCTGAAGATACGAGTCAGGTGAAAAAGCGAACCCTCCTGATGCTTTCCTGAGTGCGTACAGTTTGATGAGGTCGCGGGCAATGTCCTTAACCTTCTTTTTCGTGGCCTGCCTGAGCTTCTGCCAGGCTCCGGTGCCCAGCTTGTTTATCCGCGGCGGCGTATTGTCTTTACCCTTGTACTTTGATATCCGGTGCAGGGCATGTATCCCTACGAAGAGTATGTCATTGTCTTTGAAGACCAGTTTTATGGCCTCCTGAGTGCGGCCGTTGACCTCAATCTTCTCAAGGCCCCCGAAGCGGCCTATGCCGTGATCAACGTGCACGATATAATCTCCCGGATTAAGATCAGTCAGCTCTCTCACAGTCATGCTGTCACGCCGGGTGAAAAAGCCTTTTATCCTGAACTTGTGGTAACGGTCAAAGATCTGGTGGTCAGTGTAAACCGCAATACGAAGGTCATGGTCCGTGAATCCCTGGTGCAGGTTAAGCAGCAAGGGGGTGAACTCAGCCATCGGGTCGGTCTCTGCAAATATCTCCTTCAGGCGCTGCTCCTGCAAGGCACTCTCTGAAATGATGAAGTTGCTGTACCCATCTCTCCTGTTGGATGCCAGTTTTGAAGTGAGCAGGTCGAAATTCTTGTTGAACGAGGGTTGTGGCTCGGTGCGGAAGGTGACAGGTATGCTTTTGGCCTCACTGCGCCCGCTGCCGAAGGATACCCTGCGGTGTCCGGAGCATAGCTCCTCAAGGTGCTTACCCGTGATAATTATATCGCGGCGGTCCTTTATCTCACCCCTGCTGCTCCTGGTGGTGGCCTGTGACCAGATGGAGTCAGTCTTTTCAATTATATAGTCAAAGTTTTCACTCCAGATGATTGACGACGGGGGAATAAAGTCAATGAAGCTGTCTGTGTTTTCGTGGAAGGCGAGCTCCTGTATATCAGGTATGACCTGGATCTCTTCATGCATCTGGAGCGATAGCTGATCGTCGGGACTGAATGACCTGATTGATTCCACCTCCTCACCGAAGAAATCGATACGGTACGGCTTCTCAGCCGAATATGAGAAGAGGTCGGTGATGCTGCCTCTGACAGAATATTGTCCGGGTTCATACACAAAATCGGCCCTCCTGAAGTTATACTCCCTCAGGACTTCCTCCAGGAAATCAATTGAGAGCTTTGTTCCCTTCCTAATGGCAAAGGTGTTCTTCTTCAGGTTGACGCGGCTGATAACCTTTTCCATCAGTGACTCGGGGTATGTGACGATGATGCACTTTCTCCGTCCTGAGGTAAGGAAGTTAAGTACCTCTGCCCTGAGAATGATATTTGCAGGTTCTGTCTGGTCATACATCACTGACCTCTTGTATGTCCCGGGGAAGAAGAAGATATTTTCATCCCCCAGCAGTGATGTAAGGTCATTATAGAAATAGGCCGCGTCCTCCTTCTCAGGCAGTATGACAACGTGTGTCGTAGGCTGCTGTGAAAGGGCTCCGGCCATGACAACTGCTTTTGCCGATCCTGTGAGGCCGTTGATGACCACCGGTTCACTGGTGTCACCTGCCAGCAGCTCCTCCAGCCTGCGAAATGAGGGGTGTTGCCTGTAGCGGTCTTTGAAAACGGTGTCGGACATCTGCCTGGTATGAGGGTGCAAAATTAACAAAGGCGACTGTCACCGCAAAACAAAAGTGTCTGATTAAGAGAGAAAGAGAATCAGGAGAGCATCTGCTCAAGCCTGTCGGTCATCTCCGGTGATCCGCAATAGAGGGGGCACCTCTGGTGAAGTGATTCAGGTATTATCGACAGTATCCTTCTCTTGCCGTCAAAGGCTCTTCCTCCAGCCTGCTCAACTGAGGAAAGAAATGGGGTTGCACTCATATACCAGTCTCAGTTTACCGTTGGGAAAGCTTACCGAGGGGGGGTAAAGAAAGATGCCACCCTTAAGCAGGTTGCGGTGAACGTCAGAAACGAGAGACCCGATATACCTTGAGGAGTAAGGCCTGCCCGTTTCAGGGTCATGCTCCTGGCAGTATTTGATATATTTCTTCACACCTTCGGGGAACCTGATATAGTTCCCTTCGTTGATTGAATATATGCTCCCTGATGCCGGGGTCCTCATATTGGGGTGAGAAAGACAAAACTCGCCGATGGTGGGGTCAAGGGTAAATCCGTTGACACCGTTGCCGGTTGAATAAACCAGCATTGCCGATGACCCGTAGATCACATATCCTGCAGCAACCTGTTTGTCGCCTTCCTGAAGGAAGTCCGTTATGCCGGCCTCTGACTCACGTTCAGATTTGCGTCTGTAAATGGAAAAGATTGACCCGACAGAGACATTGTAATCGATGTTTGACGACCCGTCGAGCGGATCCATGCATACCACATACTTGCCTTTGCTGGCAAACGTTTCGGTGAAGATCACCTCCCTCTGGTTCTCCTCCGAGGCAAAACCGCAGCACTCACCGCTCGCCTCGAGGGCATCGATAAAGACCTCATCAGCATAGCGATCGAGCTTCTGCTGCTGCTCCCCCTGGGGATTCTCCTCACCTGAACTGCCAATTATCTCTACCAGTCCCGCCCTGCGGATCTTGGCATTGACCATCTTGGCTGCCGTGCCGATATGATGCAGCAGGGATGACAACTCTCCGCGGGCATATGGAAAATCTTTCTGTTTTCTGATTATGAAATCATTCAGGCTGGTTATATTATAGCTTGACATGCTGTCGGAGTTGGTTAATAACTGAGAGCCCTGTTTAATAGATTAATATTGGCTAAGTTATAAATTTGCGCAAACAAATGAAAGATGAAAGTATTTAAGTTCGGCGGAGCTTCGGTAAGGGATGGGGCAGGGATACGAAACCTTTATGATATCATAGCCGGTGAGAACGATCGTCTCGTGGTCGTCGTTTCAGCCCTGGGAAAGACAACAAACGCTCTTGAGGAGGTGCACCGGGCATGGCGCAGCGGTGACAGCTCCTTACTGTCAAAATGCAAGGCAATAGCTGATTACCACCTGGAAGTCGCATCGGGGCTGCTGGGTGACAACAGCCCCGACTTAGCGTCGCTGGCCGGGATTTTGTCATCATTCTCCGAAAACCTCACGGAAAAGAAGCAGGGAGAGTTTGACCATGACTATGATATGATAGTTTCGATGGGGGAGGTATGGTCTACCTTCATTGTTGAGGCATACCTCCGCAGTATGGGATTAAGGACCAGGTGGCACGACATACGTAAACTTTTTGTCACCGATGAGAGGCACCGGGAGGCGGGGATACTGTGGGATGAAACAGCTGCCGCAGTGAAAGGTGCGTTTGATTTTCATGATGCTGACATCTATGTTACACAGGGCTTCATTGGCGCAACGTTATCCGGTGAGGTTACCACGCTGGGGCGCGAAGGCTCTGACTACACCGCCGCAGTGATTGCGAACATACTTGATGCTGAAAGAGTGGTGGTATGGAAAGATGTTCCCGGTATCATGAATGCTGATCCAAAATGGCTTCCCTCAGCCGTGACTCTCGCTCATATCTCTTATAATGAAGCTGTGGAGATGACCTTCTCCGGTGCCAAGGTCATCCATCCAAAAACAATAAAGCCACTGCATAACAAGAAGATACCGATGCATGTCAGGTCTTTTGCTGATCGTACAGCTCCGGGTACTGTAATTTCTGAAGAGGCTCCGCTGGGAAAGATGGAACCGGTTCTGGTAAAGAAGGAGGGACAGATACTGATATCCATTCTTCCCAAAGATCTCTCCTTTGTCATGGGGGAGAATCTGGCAGCCCTTTTTCATATTCTTGCCTGCCAGGGAATCAAAGTGAACCTGGTCCAGGCCGGTGCAGTCAGCATCAATATATGTGCTGATCACGAAGAGCCGAAGATAGGGAAGGTGCTTGAGGAGTTAAGGAAAGACTACACAATATTGTACAATGACGGTGCCGAGATGCTTACCGTGAGACACTTTACACCGGAAGCCGTGGATGCAGTGACAGACGGCAGGGAGGTACTGCTGTCACAGACAACCAGGAACTCGGTAAGGATGGTGGTAAGGTAAAAACGATCTCTGCAGCTATTCCACCAGCCTGGCCTGGAATGCCGCCTTGTAGGCATAGACCTTGCCCTGGTTATTGTAGAGTTCATAGCCGAATACCACAGATTTTGTGACTTTCTCCAGCCGGTTATAGGCAGGGTAATAAAACCAATCCTCTGTAAATGACAGTTTCCCGATCATAGAACGGTCTCCATTGAACTCCTTCTCAGTCTTCCTTATGTCATCCGCTGAGAGAGCCTCGCCGGTGTGATAATCATATACGGTAAGTGAGCCGTTGTAGATACGGTCAAAGATGCTGTTGATCATTGCTTCTCCCTGGTAACCCATTACCTTCTCAGTCTCCCAGGGGTCACCATCGGGATCAGGTCTGACGATTACCTCAGTTACAATGTCACGTGCAATGATAACTGCTCCTTCCGGGGCACTGCCTGTTCCGTCCCCCGATTTTTCTACCGCATCGGGTTTCTGCCCTTTGCACGAAACAATCAATGCGGCAATAATGATGGCTTTAAATGCGGTTTTCATACCCGGACCCGGTTTTATCTTTCAAAAATGAGCATCTCACCTGATCTGCTGCCGGTCAGAACACCCTGCTGTACGACCGGTATGCCGTTGACTATCGTTGTAATCACCCTGCTCCTGAATGTCGTTCCCTCCAGCGGAGACCAGCCGCACTTGTATAATATATTGTCTTTGGCTACTGTCCACGGCGAATCCGGATTTACCAGCACCATGTCAGCTTTATATCCCGGGCGGATGAAGCCTCTCCTGCTGATACTGAAGACAACTGCCGGGTTATGACACATTTTTCTTACCACGAGTTCAGGGGTAAACAGGCCTCTGTGGCACAGCTCAAGCATCATCACTAGTGAGTGCTGAATTATGGGGGCTCCTGAAGGTGCCCTGAAATAGGGTTCCGATTTTTCTGCCAGGGTATGGGGAGCATGGTCGGTGGCGATGATATCTATCTTTCCTTCAGTTACTGCCCTGACAAGGGCCTCGCGGTCAGAAGCCTTCCTGATCGCAGGGTTCCATTTGATGAGGTTCCCCTTCTCAGCATAGAAGGAATCATCAAACCAAAGGTGGTGCACGCAAACCTCTCCTATGATATGTTTCACAGATGGGTCATGGCCCGGTGTCAGCAGTCCTGTCTCCTCGGCGGTTGAAAGGTGCAGAAGGTGAAGCTTCGTGCCGCACCTCTTTGCACGTGCAACGGCAGATGAGGAAGAGGAATAGCATGCCTCACGGCTTCTTATCAAGGGATGGTATGAGGGATCAATGTCATCACCGTACTCCTCCCTGTAGGCTGCCATATTCCTTCGTATGATCTGTTCGTCTTCACAATGGCATGCCACCGGCAGTTTCCTGATGCTGAATATTCTGTCAAGCGTCTCTTCGTTCTCAATCAGCATATTGCCTGTCGATGCCCCGAGGAACAGCTTGAACCCCGGCACTCTGGCCGGATCGGCCTTTGCCAGTTCTCCGGCATTGCTGTCAGTGGCGCCGATATAAAAAGAATAGTTGATTACTGACCTTTCAGCGGCAAGCCTGTTCTTATTCTCCCACTCTGAAAGTGACACAGTCTGTGGAACAGTGTTCGGCATCTCCATGAAAGAAGTCACCCCTCCGGCAGCGGCTGCGGCGCTCTCACTGGCAATATCGGCCTTATGTGTCAGCCCGGGCTCCCGGAAGTGGACATGATCATCAATGATCCCCGGCAGAAGCCATAGTCCTGTTGCATCGATTACCTTAACATCACTGGCTGCAGGAGCCTCGCCGGGAGGGTAGATGCCAGCTATCGTGTCTCCGGAGATAAGAAGGTCAGCCTCTTGTTTCTTCTCTTCATTTATCAGAACTGCGTTTCTGATCAGGATCTGGTTCATATTGTTGCTGTTTGGCTGTTGCCCCTGTTACTCCCTTACCCTCCGGGGCTTGCGGAAGAGGCTGATGATCTTCATTCGCAGCACTCCCCAGAGTGCCTCATTGAAGATACCTCCTGTCATCTTCGACGTACCTTCTTTCCGGTCAGTGAAAATGATAGGAATCTCCACTATCCTGTAACCCAGGATCCAGGCAGTGAATTTCATTTCTATCTGAAATCCGTACCCTACCGATTTGATATGACCGGGGTTGATGCTTCTGAGTACCTCGCGGCGGTAGCATTTGAAGCCTGCCGTGGTATCCTTGATGTGCATACCGGTGATCACCCTTACATATATTGATGCGATATACGACATCAGTACCCTTCCCAGCGGCCAGTTGACGACGTTGACACCAGAGATGTACCTTGACCCGATGGCAAGGTCAGCGCCGTCACGGTCACAGGCCTCAAAGAGCCTGACAAGGTCATCGGGGTTATGCGAGAAGTCAGCATCCATCTCGAAGATATACTTGTAGTCACGCTGCAGAGCCCAGTCGAAGCCTGCAATATAGGCCCTGCCAAGGCCCATCTTGCCGGGTCGTTCAACAAGGTGCAGGTTGGGGAAGGCAGGCATCATCTCCTTTACCAGTGTGCCGGTGCCGTCAGGTGAGTTGTCATCGATGACAAGTATGTCGAACGGAACGGGGAGGGAGGATATGGCTTTTACCAGCCGGGTGATATTCTCCTTCTCATTATATGTAGGTATGATTACAAGGTTGGCCATGGGGAAAATTGATGATGCGAATTTAATTTATTTTTTATTAAGGTCAGACATTTTCATAATTGCCTCTGGCTCATCCCCGGGTAAGGGTTTCGAAGTGTTGATGAGGTGTCCGGCAGATGGGAATGATAAAATATTTTCGAAAATATTTTGCATGTTAAAATGTAACCATTAATTTTGCCACCCCAAATGATTTATAAATCATTGGATGTTCTTTATAGTGTGCGCTTATCAGTCCCATAGCTCAGTTGGTTAGAGCGCTACACTGATAATGTAGAGGTCCCCAGTTCAACTCTGGGTGGGACTACCGGGATTTTCGATTGTCGATTGTCGAATTGCGATTTAAATCGCAAATTGCAAATTGCAAATCGCAAATTACATCGGGGAATTAGCTCAGTTGGCCAGAGCACCTGCCTTGCACGCAGGGGGTCAAGGGTTCGACTCCCTTATTCTCCACCTTCGCCCGCCATAGCTCCGAATTCATAAGGAGCGACGGCGGGTTTTTCTTTTATAAGCAGAACTGGTTTGAATAGGTCGGGTGGGCTTTGGCGGGCAAATCGCAAATTGCAAATCGCAAATCGCACATTCTCCTTTATTCGCTCCGGAATGTCCTGCGGTCTTGCAGTCTTGCAGTCCTGCGGTCATGCAGTCCTGCGGTCCACACTACTGCCTACTGCCTACTGCCTTTCCCCATGCCCCTTGCTCCCTGCTCCTTGCTCCCTGCCCCTTGCCCCTTGCCCCTGCCCCCTGCCCCCGCTTGACTTTAATTGATTAATAGCTTAAATTTGATTGACATTCAGACAGTACGGGAAAATTCTTTAAATGAACATATACCATGGCAAGCATTATCCCTGGTTACGAGTATGACATCTTCATAAGCTATCGTCAGAAAGACAACAAATATGACGGCTGGGTCACTGAGTTCGTCGATAATCTGAAAAGAGAACTAGACGCAACTTTCAAGGAAGATATCTCAATTTATTTTGATGAAAACCCTTCCGACGGGCTGCTTGAGATCCATAATGTGGATAAAAGCCTGGAGGCAAAGCTTAAATCACTGATTTTTATTCCGGTGATCTCTCAGACATACTGTGACCCGAAAAGCTTTGCCTGGCAGAACGAGTTTGTTGCATTCAACAGGCTGGCGGCCGGAGAGCAGCTGGGAAGAGACATTAAACTGGCAAGCGGAAATGTATGCAGCAGGATTATCCCTGTCAGGATACATGACCTGGATCCGTCGGATACTGAGCTCATTGAAAAAGAGACAGCAAGCAGGCTGCGTTCCATCGACTTCATCTACAGTGCTTCCGGAGTGAACCGCCCGCTTACCCCGTCTGACAATCCTGACAAGAACCTGCACAAAACTTTTTATCGCGATCAGATCAACAAGGTGGCCAATACTGTAAAGGAGATAATCTACAGCCTCCATCCTGACGAAAAGAAGAGAGCAACCAGAACTTATCAGACAAGAGAGCAGGCGGATCACGCAGAAGTACATAAGCGTTTCGTTGGGCAGGTGCCTGTCCGGGACAGAGCCGTATGGCCGAGGTTCCTCATTCTGCCCTTGCTGACTGCGGCCGTCCTGGCGATCCTGCTGTTCATCTATCCGGGATGGCTCAACAAGTCAAAAACCGAAACCACCGGAGGCAGCAAGGGCAGGAAAAGCAATCGCCATCCTGCCTGTCGCCAACCTCACCGGCAACCCTGAACTTGCCTGGATCCCCATGACAATTCATGATGACATTATAGGTCCTCTGAATACCATCAGCGGTCTTATCGTCAGGCCCAAACAATCGACAATGCAGTTCAGTGACAGTGAGGAATCGGTAAAGCAGATAGCCAGGAAGCTCAGTGTCAGCCATATTGTTGAGTCATCGGTCAAGGGTACTGAAGATAATCTTCGTGTTTGAAATACGGCTTGTTGAAGCATTTCCGGAAGAGAGGTATGTATGGAGTTCTTCTTTCAGCCTGCCCTGGAAGGATCTGGCTGGCATGTACCCGGAAATATTGAACCATATCCTTGATGGCATAAAGGTGAAACCTTCAGCCCAGGAGGAGGCGTTTATCTCAGGAAAGAAGATTGTGGATCCCGAGCTTATTAAAGCATGCGCCCGGGGCGAATATTATATGGGTCAGTTGACACCTGAAGGATTTCAGATGGGCGTCAAATACCTTAATGACGCCATTGCGATCGATCCGGCCAATCCTCTTCCTTATCTAAAACTTGCCGTCGGATATACAGAGGGCGGCCATGCTGCGGGCATAGGAGCCGAGGCTGCCAACAGGGCAAAGGCGTATGCATTGAAGGCACTTGAGCTCGATTCGACACTGGCTGATGCCCATGTCGTCCTTGCAACAAGATACATTTACACCGAATGGGATTTCGCCAGAGCTGGGTATCACCTGAGACGTGCGATGGAACTGAATCACAACAGTGCAACTGCCTATACACATTATGGATGGTTTCTTGCCCTTTCGGGAAATCTTGATGAAGCTGAAAGGGCCATGAGGAAAGCTGTTGAGATAGACCCCACCAATCCGCTGATGCAGGGTTACCTGGCCTGGCTCTACCTGTGGATGGGTAAAAACGACGAAGCAATCAGCGAAGCAGACAAAACCCTCCTGATAGATCCTTACTATACCATGGCTTATTATGTGAAAGGGTCCGCACTTGCTGAGCTTGGAAAGTATAGTGAGTCCATTGAAGCTCATAATAATGGACTTGAGATCGACAGTTCTTTTACTGTCGGGATAGGGGTTGCGTATGCCAGGGCAGGCCAGAAGGAGAATGCGCTCCAGGTTGCATCCGGAATGGAAAAGAACCTTAATCCGTGGAATGCATGGGGACTTGCCGAGGTTTATGCCGCTCTTGGAGATAAGGAAAAGGCCATCCATTTCCTGGAGGAAGCTTACAGGATGCGGCAGGATTTCATTCCCTGGATAAGATATGATTATAATCTCAGGCTCTTAAGGGACGATCCCCGGTTTATGGATATTGTGAGCAGGCTCAACCTTCCGGAGGAATATCACGAGCAGTAGGCAGGGTTTTGTAAAGTCTGAAGGTCGGAAGTCTGAAGGTCGGAAGTCTGAAGGTCGAAAGTCCATAAAGTCGAAAGACTGAGGGTCTGAAAAATCGCAAATCGCAAATCGCACATCGCACATTTTCTTTGCCCCCGCCTACGCCTCCCTTCGACCGGCTCAGGGACCGGCTCCGGCGGGCATTCGCAAATCGCAAATCGCACATCGCACATTCTCCCTTCTCCCCTCCGGAATGTCCTGCGGTCCTGCGGTCATGCGGTCCTGCGGTCATGCAGTCATGCGGTCCTGCGGTCTTGCAGTCTTGCAGTCTTGCAGTCCACACTACTGCCTATTGCCTTCCTGCTCCCTACTCCCTGCTCTCTGCTCCTTCCCATACATATATAATATATAGGGGAAAAGAGGGCGGCAGGAAAAATAAAATAAAAAAAACTGCAATAATTTGTTTTATTAAAATCATTGCATATCTTTGCACCCGCTTTTGAAGAAAAGCATGTTCCCTGAAAGAGTAGGATTGACAGATTGGACTTGAGGAATTGCCCCGGAAAAGCGGGGGAATAAAAAAAGTGAAGAAACTTTTGAAAAAAGTTTGGTAGAGAGAAAAAGTTCAGTATCTTTGTCACCCCAAGATTTGAAAACGGGGAAAAGTTCTTTGAATTAATGATGAAGTAGTAGCACACAGGCGAGAGAGATACTCGCCAAAAACCTAGCGATTTTGTTTGAGTTTTTGAAGAGACCGGATTGATCTTCAAGAGATATTTAAGAAATGAAATATTACAATGAAGAGTTTGATCCTGGCTCAGGATGAACGCTAGCGGGAGGCTTAACACATGCAAGTCGAGGGGCAGCATGGAGTAGCAATACTCTGATGGCGACCGGCAGACGGGTGAGTAACGCGTATGTAACCTACCCTGTACAGGGGGATAACCCGGAGAAATTCGGACTAATACCCCATGGAAATATTGAGAGGCATCTTGAGATATTTAAAGTTCCGGCGGTACGGGATGGGCATGCGTAACATTAGCTAGTTGGTAAGGTAACGGCTTACCAAGGCTTTGATGTTTAGGGGTCCTGAGAGGGTGGTCCCCCACACTGGTACTGAGACACGGACCAGACTCCTACGGGAGGCAGCAGTGAGGAATATTGGTCAATGGGCGCAAGCCTGAACCAGCCATCCCGCGTGCAGGAAGACGGCCCTATGGGTTGTAAACTGCTTTTCCAGGGAGAGAAACTCTCGTACGTGTACGGGATTGACGGTACCCTGGGAATAAGCATCGGCTAACTCCGTGCCAGCAGCCGCGGTAATACGGAGGATGCAAGCGTTATCCGGATTCATTGGGTTTAAAGGGTGCGTAGGCGGACTATTAAGTCAGTGGTGAAATCCTGCAGCTTAACTGCAGAACTGCCATTGATACTGATAGACTTGAGTTTGGTTAAGGTAGGCGGAATGTGTAATGTAGCGGTGAAATGCTTAGATATTACACAGAACACCAATTGCGTAGGCAGCTTACTGAGCCGATACTGACGCTGAGGCACGAAAGCGTGGGGATCGAACAGGATTAGATACCCTGGTAGTCCACGCCGTAAACGATGATTACTCGCTGTTGGCGATACACAGTCAGCGGCTAAGCAAAAGCAATAAGTAATCCACCTGGGGAGTACGGCCGCAAGGTTGAAACTCAAAGGAATTGACGGGGGCCCGCACAAGCGGAGGAACATGTGGTTTAATTCGATGATACGCGAGGAACCTTACCTGGGCTTAAATGTAGAGTGCATTTTTTAGAGATAGAAATTCCCTTCGGGGCTTTCTGCAAGGTGCTGCATGGTTGTCGTCAGCTCGTGCCGTGAGGTGTCGGGTTAAGTCCCATAACGAGCGCAACCCTTATCGTTAGTTGCCATCTGGTAAAGCAGGGGACTCTAGCGAAACTGCCACCGTAAGGTGAGAGGAAGGTGGGGATGACGTCAAATCAGCACGGCCCTTATGTCCAGGGCTACACACGTGTTACAATGGCTGGTACAGAGGGCAGCTACCTGGTGACAGGATGCTAATCTCGAAAACCGGTCTCAGTTCGGATCGAAGTCTGCAACTCGACTTCGTGAAGCTGGATTCGCTAGTAATCGCGCATCAGCCATGGCGCGGTGAATACGTTCCCGGGCCTTGTACACACCGCCCGTCAAGCCATGGAAGCTGGGGGTGCCTGAAGTCCGTAACCGTAAGGAGCGGCCTAGGGTAAAACTAGTGACTGGGGCTAAGTCGTAACAAGGTAGCCGTACCGGAAGGTGCGGCTGGAACACCTCCTTTCTGGAGATGATCAAAACGGTATATCATTTCGCCTGTGACTACTTCATTTTTAAAATATTGGTCTAAAGTCCAAAAGTCTAAAGTCCAAAGGTCAGTAAAATGACCCTCAGACCCTCAGACCTTCAGACCCTCAGACCTTTCCGCCACAAGGCGGAAATACGTTCTTTGACATACTGGTTTTAAGAGAAGATATCAAATTTGATAAATTTTTGAATTGTAAGATTAATAAGAGATTACTCAAGAAAGTAATTAAGAGCAAACGGTGGATGCCTTGGCTCTCAGAGGCGATGAAGGACGTGACAAGCTGCGAAAAGCTGCGGGGAGGAGCAAATATCCGATATATCCGCAGGTATCCGAATGGGGCAACCCTTCAGGCTGAAGGCCTGAAATCCTGTAGTGATACAGGAAGCGAACCTGGAGAACTGAAACATCTAAGTACCCGGAGGAAAATAAAACAAAAGTGATTCCCAGAGTAGTGGCGATCGAAATGGGAATAGCCCAAACCGATGATGTTTAGGCATCGTCGGGGTTGTAGGACCGGCATAATTTTTATGAATACGAACTGAAACTACCTGGAAAGGTAGGGCACAGAAGGTGAAACCCCTGTACAGGAAGGTATTTATAGAAAGGCTGGTATCCTGAGTAAGGCGGGACACGTGAAATCCTGTCTGAACCCGCGGGGACCATCCCGCAAGGCTAAATACTCCTGAGAGACCGATAGTGGACTAGTACCGTGAGGGAAAGGTGAAAAGCACCCCGAACAGGGGAGTGAAATAGTACCTGAAACCGTTTGCTTACAATCGGTCGGAGCCCCGACTTGTCGGGGTGACGGCGTGCCTTTTGCATAATGAGCCTACGAGTTACCCTTACTAGCAAGGTTAAAACTTTAAGAGTTGGAGCCGAAGCGAAAGCGAGTCTGAATAGGGCGTATAGTTAGTAGGGGTAGACGCGAAACTTTGTGATCTATCCTTGGTCAGGCTGAAGTTCCGGTAACACGGGATGGAGGGCCGAACCAGTAAACGTTGAAAAGTTTTTGGATGAACTGAGGATAGGGGTGAAAGGCCAATCAAACTGAGAAATAGCTCGTACTCCCCGAAATGCATTTAGGTGCAGCCTTGAGTCGAGTTTTGCAGAGGTAGAGCTACTGATAAGGCTAGAGGGCTTCATCGCCTATCAAACCTTGACAAACTCCGAATGCTGCAAAATGGTGCTCAGGAGTGAGGCTATGGGTGCTAAGATCCGTGGCCGAGAGGGAAATAACCCAGACCATCAGCTAAGGTCCCTAAGTATATGTTAAGTTGGAAAAACGAAGTGCGACTGCCCAGACAGCTAGGATGTTGGCTTGGAAGCAGCCATTCATTTAAAGAGTGCGTAACAGCTCACTAGTCGAGCGGTTGTGCGTGGATAATAATCGGGCATAAACATATCACCGAAGCTATGGAATAGTGTATAAAAGCATCATTGGTAGGGGAGCATTCCAGTCGGCGTTGAAGGCGTACTGTAAGGTATACTGGAGCGTCTGGAAAAGAAAATGTAGGCATAAGTAACGATAAGGCAGGTGAGAAACCTGCCCACCGAAAGACTAAGGTTTCCTGATCAACGTTAATCGGATCAGGGTTAGTCGGGGCCTAAGGGTAAGCCGAGAGGCGATCCCGATGGACAATTGGTTAATATTCCAATACCACCGCGTGTTGCGATGGGGAGACGGAGTAGTGAAAGGACCGCCCGGTGACGGAATACCGGGTTAAAGGGAGTAGTTATATATGAAGGTTAATAGCTTTTGTATGATGAACCTGATAGTACCGCGAGGCTTCGGCTGAACGGATAGTGTCCCTAAACAGACTTCCAAGAAAATCCTCTAAGCTTCAGACACATGGTGCCCGTACCACAAACCGACACAGGTAGTCGAGGAGAGAATCCTAAGGTGCTCGAGTGATCCGTGGCTAAGGAACTAGGCAAATTAGACCTGTAACTTAGGGAAAAAGGTCTCCCGTCAGTGATGACGGGACGCAGATAAATGGCCCAGGCGACTGTTTAACAAAAACACAAGGCTTTGCGAAATTGAAAGATGAAGTATAAGGCCTGACACCTGCCCGGTGCCGGAAGGTTAAGAGGGGGGGTTATCCGTAGTAATATGGAGAAGCTCTGAATTGAAGCCCCGGTAAACGGCGGCCGTAACTATAACGGTCCTAAGGTAGCGAAATTCCTTGTCGGGTAAGTTCCGACCTGCACGAATGGTGTAACGATCTGGGCACTGTCTCAGCCACGAGCTCGGTGAAATTGTAGTTCCGGTGAAGATGCCGGATACCCGCAACGGGACGGAAAGACCCCGTGAACCTTTACTATAGCTTAACATTGATTTTGGGTAAGTGATGTGTAGGATAGGTCGGAGACTGTGAACTGGCTTCGCTAGGAGTCAGGGAGTCAACGTTGAAATACGACCCTTCATTTACCTGGAATCTAATCCGTCTACCGACGGAGACATTGTTTGGTGGGTAGTTTGACTGGGGTGGTCGCCTCCAAAAGAGTAACGGAGGCTCCTCAAGGTGCCCTCAGCACGATTGGTAACCGTGCGGAGAGTGTAATGGCACAAGGGCGCTTGACTGTGAGACCGACAAGTCGATCAGGTACGAAAGTAGAGCATAGTGATCCGGTGGTTCCGTATGGAAGGGCCATCGCTCAAAGGATAAAAGGTACTCCGGGGATAACAGGCTGATCGCCGCCAAGAGCTCATATCGACGCGGCGGTTTGGCACCTCGATGTCGGCTCGTCACATCCTGGGGCTGGAGAAGGTCCCAAGGGTTCGGCTGTTCGCCGATTAAAGTGGCACGCGAGCTGGGTTCAGAACGTCGTGAGACAGTTCGGTCCCTATCTGTTGTGGGCGTAGGAAATTTGAGAGAACCTGACACTAGTACGAGAGGACCGTGTTGGACAGACCTCTAGTGTACCTGTTGTGGCGCCAGCTGCATCGCAGGGTAGCTATGTTTGGAAGAGATAAGCACTGAAAGCATCTAAGTGCGAAGCTCGTCTCAAGATGAGATTTCCCTTAAGGGTCGTTGTAGACTACGACGTTGATAGGCTGCAGGTGTAAAGGTGGCAACATCAAAGCTGAGCAGTACTAATTACCCGTGAGCTTTCTGAGTGGTATCTTATTAATTTTACAGTTAAACCAGTATGTCACGATATTTAAAGTCTTCAGGTGGCTATAGCGGAGGGGTTCCACCTCTTCCCATTCCGAACAGAGAAGTTAAGCCCTCCTGCGCCGATGGTACTGCAGAGCAAAATGTGGGAGAGTAGGTCGCCGCCGACTTTACATCAAAAGCCCTTAGAGAAATCTAAGGGCTTTTTTGTTTTATCCCGGTGATCCCGGTTTTCATGAATATTGTTTAATTTACCATTCATTTGTAGAAATGATTACCATCAGACAGACATATTCATTCGAAAACCTCCTCCCCATCTCTGCTGACCGTAGAGGAGACAATGGGCTATAAACCGGGGGAAACCCCGGAACCGGTCATCCATATCGCTGCCCGGGTGCTTGAAGAGCTCTCCGGCAGCCACGAGGCAAAATCAGAATACAAAATATTCGATGATATCTCCTTCAACCAGACAGAACATACCCTCAGAATAGAAAATAAGATATTCAATATCCATAAGATCATTTTCGGCCAGATGAAAAAAGCCGCCAGTGCGGCTCTGTTCATCTGCACAGCAGGTGAAGTGACTGGAGCCAGGAGCAGGTCGCTGATGCAGTCGGGCGATCTCCTCAAGGGGTACATCTACGACCTGATCGGGTCAATAGTGGTCGAGTCGGCGGCAGATATGATGCAGAAGGAACTGAAGGAGAGAATGGCTGCCGAAGGTTATAATATTACCAACAGGTTCAGTCCGGGATATTGCGGGCTGGAACGTCTCTGAACAACATAATCTGTTCAGTTTCTTCCCGGATAACTTTTGCAGAATTACCCTCACACCATCGGCATTGATGTCACCGGTTAAGTCTGTCAGCGGCATTATCGGAATAGGCAGTGCAGTACGTTATGCCCCGTATCAGTGCAGATTATGTGATGACAAAAACTGCCTCTATCGCAGAAAAAGCTCCTGAATCAAAACCGCCTGTCAGGTCAGGGCAGACGATGACAGAACACCCTTTATTAACATTCATAGAGATAATATTGTACATTTATACACCTGAAAACCACTCTGTAATTAAAAGAATATTACCATGTTACTACTTGGCATCGATTTAGGCAGTTCGTCAGTGAAGGTCTCTGTCATAGAGGGAGATACCGGAATAACCATCTCATCAGCCTCATATCCTCCCACGGAGATGGAAATGAAGGCCCTCAGACCCGGATGGGCTGAGCAGGACCCCGGGACATGGTGGGATAACCTGACTGTTGCTCTCAGGGCCTGCCTCAAACCGCTGGGAGAAAAGAAGAAAACAATAGGCGCCATCGGTATTTCCTACCAGATGCACGGACTGGTAATCGTTGACAAAGAGGGGAAAGTGCTCAGACCCTCAATAATATGGTGTGACAGCAGGGCGGTTGAGACAGGGAACAGGGCATTTGAAAAAATGGGAAAAGACTTCTGTCTGCACCATCTGCTTAACTCACCTGGCAACTTCACGGCCTCAAAACTGGCCTGGGTCAGGGAGAATGAGCCGTCCATCTTTAAAAAGATACATAAGATCATGCTGCCAGGCGACTATATCGCCATGCGGCTTACGGGGGACATAAGGACTTCATTCACAGGACTTTCGGAAGGAATCTTCTGGGACTTCAAGAGGGGCGGAATCTCACAGGAGCTGCTTGATTATTATGGCATCCCGGCAGAGTTTCTTCCTGAGGCTGTCGCTTCATTCTCAGTTCAGGGAAATTTATCAGGAAGCATTGCAGAAGAGACTGGTCTTCAGGCCGGGATACCGGTATCATACAGGGCAGGTGATCAGCCCAACAATGCACTGTCACTGAATGTGCTGTCACCCGGAGAGGTCGCAACAACAGCCGGCACATCAGGGGTCATTTACGGTGTCACCGGTGAGATGAAATTCGATCCGCAGTCGCGCATAAACACTTTTCTTCATGTCAACCACACTGAATACAGTCCGCGACTTGGAGTGCTCCTTTGCATAAACGGGACAGGCATACTCTATTCATGGCTCAATAAGATCGCCGGTGCCGGAATGACCTACGGGCAGATGAATGAGATGTCATCAGCAGTTTCACCTGGCAGTGATGGCCTTTTTCTTCTTCCATTCGGAAACGGGGCCGAGAGGATGCTGCGTAATGCTGATATCTCATCCTCCTTCCATGGGATCAACTTCAACATTCACGGGCAGGGTCATCTCTTCAGGGCGGCACAGGAGGCAATCGCCTACTCTTTCAGGTTTGGCCTTGAGATAATGAAGGAGACAGGCATTAACCCGGGTGTCATCAGAGCCGGTGAATCAAACCTCTTCCAGAGCAAAGTATTCAGGGATACCCTTTCCAGCCTCACTTCCGCGGTGATAACACTCTACAACACTGACGGCTCAGCAGGAGCTGCGCGGGGTGCAGGCATAGGGTGCGGTTACTATAAAAACGAGAAAGAGGCATTCGGAGGCCTCGAGGCCATCGGCGTAAGCGAGCCGGATAGCAGTCTTTCTGCAGTTTATGAGGCAAAATACCAGGAATGGGTGGATATTCTTGAGGATAAATTATATAAATAGGCTTTTACCATGTCTAAGAAAGTGAATAAAGAAATCTTCCCCGGGATAGGGAAGATCAGGTATGAAGGGAGGGACTCCAGGAATCCCCTGGCGTTCAGATGGTATGACCCCGAGGCAAAGGTAGGCGGAAAAAAAATGAAGGAGATGCTTCGTTTTGCTGTTGCCTACTGGCACTCATTCTGCGGCGACGGCACTGATACTTTCGGTGCAGCAACCAGGTCCTTCCCTTATGACGGCTTGAAAGGTGATGACCGCATCAGGGTCAGGCTCGATATGGCCTTTGAATTCATTACGAAGATCGGAGCACCATTCTATTGTTTTCATGATACCGATGTTGTCGGTGACGGTACCGTATTTGAAATCGAAAAGCGTCTTGAGAAGTTTGTTCCTCTGTTGAAGACAATGCAGAAGGAGACGGGGGCAAAGCTCCTCTGGGGTACCGCAAACCTCTTCAGCAATCCCCGTTACATGAACGGTGCTGCCACCAATCCTGATTTCAACGTGCTAACCCACGCTGCCGTGCAGCTGAAGAACGCCATTGATGCAACCATCGCCCTCGGCGGACAGGGTTATGTATTCTGGGGCGGACGTGAAGGCTATCTGTCGCTGCATAACACAGACATGAAACGTGAGCTTGACCACCTGGCCATGATGCTGACCCTGGCACGTGACTATGGGCGCAAGAAAGGGTTTAAGGGGACATTCTACATTGAGCCTAAACCGATGGAGCCCACCAAGCATCAGTATGACTTCGATGCCGCAACTGTTATAGGCTTTCTCCGCCACTACGGGCTTGACAGGGACTTCAAGCTCAACGTGGAGGTCAACCATGCCACCCTTGCCGGACACTCGTTTCAGCATGACCTGCAGACAGCAGCTGACGCCGGCATGCTGGGCAGCATAGATGCCAACAGGGGAGACTACCAGAACGGGTGGGACACCGATGAGTTCCCGACAAATATCAATGAGATCACCGAAGCTATGCTCGTTATACTTCGTGCCGGTGGCTTCACTACCGGGGGCATCAACTTTGACGCTCACGTCAGGCGTAACTCGACAGACCCCGAGGATCTGTTCATAGCCCATATCAACGGCATGGATACATTTGCAAGGGCCCTTATAATAGCCGACAGGATCCTAAAAGACTCAGACTATCTTAAGATGAGGAAGTCACGATATTCCTCCTTCGACAGGGGTGACGGCGCCCGGTTTGAAAAAGGAAAACTGACTCTGGAAGATCTGAGGAAAATAGCACACAGGAGCGGTGAGCCGGAGAAGAGAAGCGGCAAGCAGGAACTCCTTGAACAACTCATTAATATGTATATAATCTGACAGACCGGGCTTACTGAGGTATTTTAATAAAACGGAAGTTGCCCCCTTCCGTTTTTTTTATTATCTTTTCTCACGTATTGCGAGGCCGCATGAAAATGAAACTTCTGACATCAAGAGAGCTGGCGAAGGCAACAAACCTTGATATGCCGGGGGGTGTTTTTATCGCAGAGGCCCTTATGCAGATCTTTCGCTACAACAAGCTTAACAGAGTCTACTCATCGGCCTATGACAGCGACCCTGTTGTCTTTATCAACTCCATCCTTGACCAGCTCGACATAAAATATGAAGTCCCGGAGAAGGATATGGAAAACATCCTTTCCGAAGGACCATTCATTACGGTGTCGAATCATCCCTTCGGGGGCATTGATGCCCTTATATTACTGAAGATAATCACTTCCCGCCGCAATGACATCAAGGGTATGGCAAACTTCCTTCTTCAGAAGATTGATCCTCTGAAGGAATATGTTCTGCCGGTTAATCCTTTCGAGACGCGCAAGGATGTGAAGTCGTCATTCAAAGGTCTCAAGGAAGGCTTGAATTTTCTTAAGGAAGGGCACGTGGTGGCTATCTTTCCTGCGGGCGAAGTTTCAACCTATCAGTCGGAATCAAATATTATTATCGACCGTGAGTGGCAGGAGCCGGCGCTGAAGTTCATGAAGCTGGCCGAGGTACCTGTGGTGCCGGTATATTTTCACGGCACCAATTCACGCTGGTTTCATATACTGGGAAGGATACATCCTTTGTTGCGGACGGCGAAGCTGGCCTCAGAGTTGTTCAACAAGCGCCACAAGGTCATCAGGGTGCGTATCGGCAAACCTGTCACAGTCAGGGAGCAGGCTGAATTTCATGATATTGCCCGTTACGGACGCTATCTCAGGGCCAGGACTTATTCTCTTGGCTCAACGCTTGAAGCCCGCCATTTCTTCCCGAACCTCAGGCAGCGCCGTAGCAAGAGACAGGTACCGGTGGCTGATCCTGTCGACAAGGCAAAGCTCCGTGATGAGTTCAACAGCGTCAGGCAGGCGCATGAGCTCTTCACCAGCAAAAACTTCAGCGTCCTGTTTGCTCCGACACGTGTCATCCCAAACATTTTCCGGGAGATAGGAAGATTGAGGGAGATAACATTCAGAGCCGTAGGAGAGGGAACCAACAGAGCAACCGATATTGACGAGTACGACTTTTATTATCACCACCTGGTGATATGGGACATCGATACGGACTCTGTTGTGGGAGCCTACAGGCTGGGCAAGGGAAAGGAGATCCTCAGCCAGTATGGCATCAAGGGATTCTACATTAACTCCCTGTTCAGGATCAGCAAGGCTTTTGAGCCTTACCTGCATGAGTCAATTGAACTGGGCAGATCGTTTATTGTACCTGAATACCAGCGCAAGCCTCTCTCCCTCTTCCTCCTCTGGAAGGGGCTTCTGTCGGTTCTGCTTACACATGTTGATTACAGATATCTTATCGGACCGGTAAGTATTAGCAATGACTTTTCCGATTTTTCCAAATCGCTCATAGTCGAGTTCATCAGGAATAACCACTTTGATGATGACATGGCGAGATATATCAAGCCCAGGAAAGAGTTCAATCCTCAGTTTGACCCCCGTTTTGACAGTCGAATCATTATTGACAATGCCGAGAAAGACATCAGCAAGGTGGAAAAGGTTGTCAGTGATGTCGACGGCGGTTACAGGATACCGGTACTGCTGAAGAAATACCTTGAAGTAAATGCGAAGATAATAGGCTTTAATGTCGATCCGGACTTTAACAACTGTCTTGACGGACTGATCATGCTTGATGTTTATAAATTCCCTGTTGATTTTGTCAGGGCGCTGTCAAAGGATATGAGTGAGGAAGATGTCAGGATGCGGTTCAGCGGCAACCAATAGAAAACCCGGCTCGGGGCCGGGTTCTTCTTCTTACAGAGACAGGCAACCTGCCCGCCGCTTATATTAATAAAACTTATATCTCTGGTCAACAACCTCTTTCTTGTCACGGATGGCCTGGTAGGCTTCATATGAGGCGCGTATCTCATAGTTTGAGCCTAGCCTCTCGCGTATGAGCGCCATGTCTTCAGCCTGTGAGGGGGCTGCTGTATTAACTACATACATGAAGACTCCGTTGTTACCTGTAACAGGCTTTGAGAGCACACCTGCCTCGGAGGCTGATGCTGCGGCTATCAGACCTGGTTCTATTCCCGCTCCCGGGATAGAAAATGACCTGAAATTGATACCTGCGGCATCCTGAACTGTAGTGTTGTAGTATGCAGCGATATCATATATCGTTTTTCCTTCAGCCGCAAGTTTCTTCATCTCCTCGGAAATGATCTCACCCTTCTTCTTTTTGGCGAGGATGAACCTTATATCAGAAGAAACCGATTCTACAGGAGCTATGCCCTCTTCCTGTACGCGTGTACAATAAGCCACCACATACATTTCAGGCAGTTCGAATACAGCCTGGCTGCTGCCGTCAAGGACTATCTCACCCTCCTTGCTGTACTGGAACAGTGACATTACCAGTCCCCGTGACTGGGTCAGCCCCGGCAGCTCCTTCTGATCAGGTGTGACATTCAACGCCAGTTTCTTGTTAAGGTTGCCGTCTGCAACAGCTTTGTTGAATTTCTCATACGTGTTGTTGGTACCGGCAAACTGTGACGCCTCGGCATAGATCCGCTGGGTTGTAGTGCTGCTGGGTATCACCTTGCGGTCAACGATTCCAATGTCATATTTCTTTACACCGGGGCTCTGGTCTATGATCTTTATGATGTGCAGCCCGAAGTTTGTTTCAACAGTCACCAGTTCTCCCTTCTTGCTGCTGAAACAAGCATTATTAAAAGGAACAACCATCATTCCCTCGCTGAACCAGCCGAGGTCACCTCCGACCTGTGCCGAGCCCTGGTCATCGGAATTGGCCATGGCGAGCAGGTTGAAGTCAATACCTGATTTGACCAGCTGTATGAGACTGTCAGCTTCTCTTTTGGCCTGTTCCATGCTCCTGCCAGCGTTTGGTGAAAGGAGAATATGAGCAGCTCTGACTGAATCAGGGCGATTGGCTATATCAATTATGCGTGCGATCTTATAGGTACCATCTTCAAAGTAAGGGCCGAACACAGCAGATCTGTCCTCTGACTTCGCCAGATCACGAAGGCCTTCGGGCAGTGCTGAAAGCGTTTGATAGAATCCTGTGTGACGGGTGTCTGCATTGAGATTGATGTACTGAACCAGGTCTGTTGCCTCAGCAAAATGAACCTTCTCATCTGTGGCCCAACTCTCTGCTTCCTTCAGGTCTTCCTCCGAGGGCTTTATCTCAAAAGCGATATATTCCATGTCCCTCTGGGCCGGACGCTTAAAACTCTCCTTATGATCGTCGTAATACTTCCTAATCTCGTCAGCGGTTACATTGATGCTGCTGTCAGGAACGGCCGCATAGTTGCGCGAAACATAGCTGAAGCTGACAGTATTGCCTGCAAGTGAAGCTTCATATTCTGACTGTTTGCCGGTGACATACAGCCCTTTTGACATGAGGGTCACCAGTTTTGAATTCAGCCTGTCATTCAGTATCTGGTCCTCGAAGAAGAGCCAGTATCTCTTTGTAGCATCATCAGTCTCGGTAGCCTTGAGGAAGTTAATAAGGAAAGACTCGTTGAACATGCCGGTCTGAGGATCGGTGAAGAGCTGCCTAACAATAGGGTGAGGATTCTCACCGAAAACCAGGGTCTCCATCTCTTCCGGACTAACAGCGATACCGGCTGTACGGTATGTCTTACCCATCAGCCTGTCAGAGAGCATCTGCTGCCAGATCTGTTCCCTGATGCTCAGTGCCATCTCCTCGTTGATCTCGGTATTGCCTGACATCTTGTATATCTCCGTCAGTTCCTGCACCCTGGTCTCAAATTCCTGGTATGATACTGTCTCCCCGTCTATCCGGGCAAGCTCATAGATTTTTTTCGCCTGGCGCCTCTGCGAATTACCGCTTCCGAAGAAATCACTGACAACAAAAAGAAGCAGTGAAAGCCCTATCACACCTGCCACCAGGGGACCTGCCTTCTCTCTTAAAGTCTGAAGTACTGACATCTATTGACTATTTAAATGATTGATTGTAGCTTTTAAAATACAGGCGACAAATATAACAAAATTCAGCAAAACAAAAGGGAACCGCTGATTCTGATTTATGCCTCCGGTGAAAATGTGATAATTCTCATTTTTCATAGATATCTTGCACCTAATTAATACCTTGAAACCGGTTACCATAAAATTTAGCTTATGTCGAAGAACCTGAGAGGCCTGTCCGGGAGAACAGGACCTGTAAATGGGTTGTATGAGGAGATAGTGAGGGCTGTCACTGAAGATCATGAAAAAAAGGATGAAAAGCTGGCTTTTCTATCCGGCAGGTTCATGACAGGGACCTCAGCGGTGCTGGGAGTAAGCTCCTTCTACGATTTTCTTCATGCCGGACATATCGGTAAGAAAGCATTTGTGTGTGACGGAACGGCCTGCCTTACATCAGGAAAGCAGGCTGCGGTCAGGAGAGAGTTGCTTGGCAGGTACCATGAGAGCGAGATAGGTACGGTGTCATGTCTTGGCCATTGTCATTCCAACGACGCCGTGCTGGTCAACGGTGAGGTTGTCACGGCAGGGAAGGACCGCCTGGCAGGTAGGCTGCGGACTGACTCCAATGTCGGCCGTCCGGTACTGCTGGCTCCGACAGGGAACATAAGGGATTATTATTCTCAGGCAGGCCGCGGGGCAATTGATTTTGATGAAGCTCTCTCTGAGCTTGAGCGTTCAGGCCTCAGGGGAAGAGGAGGAGCAGGATTCCCGTTTCATATAAAGGTAAGATCGTCACGCGATGCAAACGGGTCACAGAAATATATTGTATGTAATGCTGACGAAGGAGATCCGGGGGCCTTTTCTGACAAGTGGCTCCTCGAAGAGCGGCCTCATTCGGTGCTCTTCGGCATGCTGATGACAGGACTTATCACTGGCGCTGATACCGGCATCCTTTATATCCGTGGCGAGTATCCTCTCGCTGTAAAGCTGACCAGGGAGGCTGTGAGGGAGATTGAAGAGGAAGGGATCATAACAGGATCAGATGGGGTTCGGGGACTACGTTTCAGGTTTCATGTGGTGGAGGGATCAGGAGCCTATATATGCGGAGAGGAGACCTCACTTCTCAATTCGCTCGAGGGGCTCAGACCTGAGGTGCGCACACGGCCGCCTTTCCCTGCCGTCTACGGGCTCTTTGGCAAACCGACTGTACTGAGCAATGTTGAGACATTTGCCAATATTCACTTTATACTCAGGGAGGGAGGCAGGGACTGGGCTTCACTTGGGACAGAGAAATCTCCCGGCACGAAGCTGGTGTCACTTGACGGAGCGTTCAGCAAACCGGGTCTTCTTGAGGTAAGGATGGGGACCCCGCTCAGGACTGTCATCGATGAGATGGGAGGCGGAACGCGCTACCCGGTCAAGGCATTCCAGATAGGAGGGCCGCTGGGCGGGCTAGTGCCTGCAGAAAAGATCGATGATCTTACACTTGATTTTGAATCGTTCAGCCGCGAAGGATTCCTTCTTGGCCATGCCAGCATAGTGTCTGTCCCTGAGAGCTTCCCGCTGATCAGGCTGCTTGAACATCTCTTTGAGTTTACCATGAAGGAGTCATGCGGCAAGTGTTTCCCCTGCCGGCTGGGCTCTGCAAGAGGAATGGAGCTGCTCTCTGAAGCCGCGGTCAGGGGTAAAAAGATCGACCGTGAGCTTTTTGATGACCTGCTCGAGACGATGCAGATAGGCTCTCTGTGCGCACTCGGAGGAGGACTGCCTCTTCCCGTGAGGAATGCCCTGCAGTATTTCAGCCATGAGCTTGATGAATACTTTACAGCCTGAAAGCAAAAGCGATGAGCAACATAGCCTATATTGACAACATACCGTTTCCTGTTTCCGATGGCGAGACCATACTGGAATTTGTCAGGAGAAACAGGGGGCGTGATCTGATACCTACACTGTGCCAGGCTGATAACCTTGAGAACTACGGATCGTGCAGAATATGCTCGGTTGAGGTGGCACTGAAGGAGAACGGGCCCTCAAGGGTGATGGCCTCATGCCATACCCCTGTGACACCGGGGCACTATATCTACCCTTCGACCGACAGGATCACCAGGCTGAGAAGAAACATCATTGAGCTTGTTTTGTCAGAATACCCTGAGGCATCCATCACACCCGATGCGGGGATGCTGCCGACAGAGTTTCAGAGTGTGGTGGCGACGACAGGGGTGAGCCAGGTGAGATATCCTGTCTCTGTTGCAAAGCATGAGAAAGATATGAGTCATCCCTATGTCTGGTCTGACCTCTCAGAGTGCATCAAATGCTACCGCTGCGTAAGAGCCTGCGACGAGTTGCAGGCGGAACACGTTCTTGGCATTCACGGCAGAGGTTCAGAAAGCCGGATCATCAAGGGGAGTGACCAGAACTTCATTGACTCGCCATGTGTCTCATGCGGTGCCTGCGTACAGACATGCCCGACAAACGCGCTCACTGACAGGTACTCATCCAAAACGGTTGCCGCCGACAGGACGGTGCGTACCACCTGCACCTATTGCGGTGTGGGATGTAACCTTGAGGTCAAGGTAAAGGATGAGGTGGTAAGGGCCATCCAGGCTCCTGTTGACAGCGAGGCCAACAGAGGTCACACATGTCTCAAGGGAAGATTCGCCTTCGAGTTTTATAACCATCCTGACAGGCTGAGGTCGCCGCTGATAAGGAAGAATGGCAGGCTGGAGGAGGTATCGTGGGAGGAGGCCTACTCCTATACCGCAACAAGGTTCAGGGAGATAAAGGAGAAGTACGGACCCGACGCTCTGGCGGGCATATCATCGGCCCGCTGTACAAATGAGGAGAACTACCTCATGCAGAAGTTCTTCAGGATCGTCATCGGTACCAATAATATTGACGGATGTGCCCGCGTATGTCATGCTCCTACGGCCATGGGAATGCAATGGGCATATGGCACTGGTGCTGCCACCAACTCAATAGATGATCTCTACAGCACGGGATGCATTCTGCTCATCGGAGCAAATCCGTCAGCAGCACACCCGGTCACCGGGGCACGGATAAAGGCTGTGGTCGAAGCCGGGGTCCCTCTCATTGTGATTGACCCGCTCAGGATAGAACTGGCAAGACTGGCAAAATACCATCTTCAGATCAACCCCGGCACCAACGTGGCTGTGTTGAATATGTTTGCCTACTATATCCTTTCAGAAGGGATGATAGATGAACCTTTCATCACCTCACGGACCGAGGGCTGGGACGGGTTCAGCCATTACCTCCTTTCTCAGGACATTGATAAGCTCGAGAAAATATGCGGCGTAGACCGGGAGCTTGTCAGGGCTGCAGCATTGGAATATGCCTCTGCAAAGGCTGCGATGGAGTTTCATGGCCTTGGAGTGACCGAGCACTGGCAGGCGACGAAGGCCATCACCCTCATTTCCAATATTGCGATGATGACAGGCAACATAGGCAAGCCAGGTGCGGGTGTGAATCCACTCAGGGGACAGAATAACGTCCAGGGTGCGGCAGACATGGGTGTGCAGCCCCACCAGGGCGCCGGGTATCTGGCTGTAACAAATCCTGATAATATTGCCCTGTATACTGAATTTTACGGTGTTGAACATCCCTCGAAGGTCGGCTACCGCATCCCGGAGATGTTCGCAGCAGCAGGCAGGGGCGACCTGAAGGCTATGTGGATCATGGGCGAAGACCTTCTCCAGACTGACCCCAACACCTGTCACGTCAGAAGCTCGCTCGAGGGGCTCGAATTCCTCGTTGTTCAGGAGATCTTCATGACGGAGACCGCAAGGATCGCCGATGTGGTCTTCCCTGCCTCATCATTCCTTGAAAAGGAGGGGACCTTCACCAATGGCGAGAGGAGGATACAAAGGGTGCAGAAGGTCGTTGAACCCCTTGAAGGGACAAAGCCCGACGGCCAGATAGTCGTTGACATGATGAACGCTATGGGATACAGGCAGAAAGGTTATGGTGCCGATGTCATCCTGAAAGAGATAGCCGGCATTGTACCCTTCTTCAGGGGGGTGAAGTGGGATGAGCTGGGTAACAACGGCAAACAGTGGCCGGTCAGGGAAGATGGCGCCGATACAAGGATACTGCATACCGACACCTTCAAACGGGGGCTGGGCAAATTCCATTCATGGGACTTTGAGAAAACGCCTGAACTGGCCGAACACGAAGATAAATATCCCTATATTTTAACTACCGGCAGGCTTCTGGAACACTATAACAGCGGTACAATGACGCGGAGAACTCCAAACAGGGAGCTTGTGAAAGAGGATATACTCTATGTCCATCCGGATGACGCAAGGATCAAGGCCGTTGTCTCGGGTGATTTCGTCAGGATCTTTTCGGCAAGAGGGATGACGACAATGAAGGTGCAGGTTACGGATGTCGTCAAGCCGGGTGTAATCTATACGACCTTTCATTTTCCGGAGGCAGCAATAAACTTCCTTACCAGCAGTGTGGGCGATGAGTATACCCTCACCCCTGAATACAAGGTTGTAGCTGTTGACTTTGAAAAATCTCTTTACGGGATTTTCCGGAGGGCAGAATGCGTCTCTGAAATAAAAAATGATTGATTATTGCTATGTACCCCTAAAAATAGGGGGGTACATTTAAAAAGTTAATAAATTATTTATAAAATACCATTAATTACAGGGGGTATTCTGTAAAATGATCTATTTTTGTCAAAAAAATAAGATCATGGCAGAATTACGTTTCAGTGCATTAAAGGAGTTATTTACCAGGGAGCCTGTTGAGGTTCTGTTGCCTAAGGAGACTGTATCGACATACTTTGCAGTCAATGTTTTTGACAAGCTCAAGATGGAACGCTATCTCTCGAAGGAGGCATTCCGGGCAGTAATGACTGCGATAGACGAGGGGACACCCATCACCAGGCAGATAGCTGACCAGGTTGCTACCGGGATGCAGGCCTGGGCTATGGAGAGAGGCGTAACCCATTTTACTCACTGGTTTCATCCTCTCACTGATGCCACTGCCGAAAAGCATGATTCTTTCATAGGGCGGGGAGAGAGAGGTACAATGATAGAGATATTCTCCGGAGAGGTTCTCGTGCAGCAGGAGCCTGACGCCTCCAGCTTTCCCAGCGGAGGCATAAGAAACACTTTCGAGGCGCGCGGCTATACAGCATGGGATGTCTCCTCGCCTGCATTCATTGTGGGCACTACTCTTTGTATACCGACAGTCTTTGTTTCATACACCGGTGAAGCCCTTGACTATAAGACTCCGCTGCTCCGTTCTCTTGCGGCACTCGACCATGCTGCCGTGGAGGTGTGCCACCTCTTTGACAAGGATGTGAAGAAAGTTATTGCGACACTGGGTTGGGAGCAGGAATATTTCCTCATTGACGAGGCGCTCTATTATGCACGCCCTGACCTCATGCTTGCTGACCGTACCCTGATGGGACATCCTTCTTCCAAGGACCAGCAGCTCTCTGACCATTACTTCGGATCAATCCCTGAAAGAGTAAAGGCATTCATGAGAGAGTTTGAGTATGAGGCTTACAAGCTTGGCATACCCGTTAAGACACGCCATAATGAAGTGGCGCCCAACCAGTTCGAGTGCGCTCCGGTATATGAAGAAGCTAACCTTGCTGTTGACCACAATCAGCTTATCATGGATGTGATGCGCAGGGTGGCACGCAAACATAAGTTCCGCGTCCTGTTCCACGAAAAGCCCTTTGCTGAGGTCAACGGATCAGGCAAGCACAGCAACTGGTCAATGGCCACTGACACAGGCATAAACCTCCTCTCTCCGGGAAAGAACCCCAAGAGCAATATGCAGTTTTTGACATTCCTTATAAATGTTGTCAAGGCTGTGAATGATAACCAGGAACTGCTGAGGGCCAGCGTGATGAATGAGAATAACTCCTACAGGCTCGGCGGGCATGAAGCCCCGCCGGCAATAATCTCAGTCTTTCTTGGTACCTATCTCTCCGGAATCCTGGAAGATATTGCCAGCAAGGTTAAAGACAAGAAGATGACACCGCAGGAGAAGACTGAAATAAAGCTTGGTCTTGGCAAGATCCCGGAGATTCTGCTTGACAACACCGACCGCAACCGCACCTCTCCCTTTGCTTTCACCGGAAACAGGTTCGAGTTCAGGGCTGTCGGGTCATCAGCAAACTGCAGCTCGGCAATGATAGTACTCAATGCTGCCGTAACCCGCCAGCTGCGGGCCTTCACCCGGGAGGTAAATGTCCTGACTGACAAGGGAAGGAAGAAGGATGAAGCAATTTTCCAGGTTCTGAAAAAGTATATAATTGATTCTGAGCGCATTAGATTTGAGGGCGACGGATACAGTGATGAATGGCACCGTGAGGCCAAGAGGAGAGGGCTCTCATCAGAGATGAGTGTTCCCCTGACCCTCAAATCGTATGTAAACAGCTCATCACGTGAGACTCTGCTTGGAACGGGTGTCTTCACAGAGCGCGAGCTCGAGAGCAGGCTCGAGGTCGAGCTGGAGAAGTTTACAAAGAAGGTTCAGATAGAGGCCCGCGTGCTTGGCGATCTGGCAATCAACCATATCATCCCGATCGCTGTCGGTTATATGACCACCCTGATTGAAAATGTCAGGGGGCTGCGTGATATATTTGACGACAATGACTACATGAGGCTCGCCGGAGCACGTAAGGAACTCATAGTCAGTATATCCGATCATATATCAATGATCAAGAAACTGGTCGGAGACATGATAGAGGAGCGCAGGAAGGCGAACGTAATTGACGATCCGTTCAAGAAGGCTGTGGCTTATGAGAGCAAGGTGAAGCCCTACCTGGCAGAGATCAGGAACCATATTGACAAGCTTGAGCTCGTCGTTGACAATGAGATGTGGCCTCTGCCCAAATACCGTGAGCTGCTGTTTACGAGGTAGCCCTGGCAGATGGCAATAATTAAGGGGCTGCATCGTTAAGATTAATAACAATCATTACTTTTGCAATAAACGAATGCGGCACCGTATGAATAATAGTTTTTTCCGGCTTGTGGTTCTGTTACTGCTTCTCCCGCTGGCACTCAACGCGCAGAAGCAGAAATCGGAACGGGCCTATGCAGCATTTCAGGCGGGGACCTACTATGAGGCCATCGACCTCTTCAAGGATGTCTACTCCAAGACCCGTGACAAACAGATCAAGGCTGAGATGGTCTTTATGGTGTCAGAGTGCTACAGGCTCGTCAACGATCCAAAGAATGCCGAGTTGTGGTACAAGAAAGCAGTAAAGTCGGCTTTTCCCAAGCCCGAGGCACAATACTGGCTTGCTGAGAGCATGAAGAAGCTGGGCCGTTATCCCCAGGCTATTGAGGAGTTCAGGAAATACCGTCAGCTCGTTCCGGGTGACCCGCGTACCGAGCAGGAGATAAGGGCATGCGAGCTTGCAATGGAGTGGCTTTCGTCTCCGGAAGCATACAAGGTAGAGGAACTTAAGGAGGTCAATTCAAAAGACTCAGACTTCAGCCCGTCATTTGCCCGCGACGATTACGGACTGGTATGGTTCACCTCATCACGGGATGATGCCGAGGGCAATAAGGAACACGGGGCTACCGGTCAGAATTTTACCGATATTTTTGAGACCAGGCTCGATAAGAAAGGCAAATGGAGCACCCCTGTGCCTGTCAGTTATCTGAACAGTGAGTTTGAAGAAGGGGCACCGTCATTCACTGCTGACTTTACTGAGGTGTTCTTCACCCGGTGCGAGGCCGGCAAACGTGAGAACAAGGGATGCGTCATTATGTATTCAATGCGCGAAGGGACCCAGTGGTCCGAGCCCGAAAAGATTGAGATACTTGCTGACTCACTCGTCGCAGCACATCCGGCTGTAACACCTGACGGATCAACACTCTATTTTGTGTCTGATATCCCCGGAGGGTTCGGAGGGAAGGACATCTACCTTGCAACGAGAAAATCTGCAGGCAACTCATGGTCACGGCCTGAAAATGCCGGGCCTGATATCAACACGCGGGGGAATGAGTTGTTCCCGTACATACGTGACAACGGCATACTCTATTTTGCTTCCGACGGTCATATAGGGATGGGAGGGCTGGATATCTTCAGGGCCGTGCCTCAGACGGGAGGCAGTTGGCTTGTTCAGAACATGAGGCCACCAATCAACTCAAATGCTGACGACTTCGGTATAACCTTCGAGAGAGAGGCGGAGAGGGGGCTTTTCAGCTCGGCACGCAAAGGCAGGGGGGCAGATGATCTGTTCTCTTTTGAGTTGCCACCGCTGGTTTTCAGTATCACCGGGCTGGTTAAGGATGAGAAGACAGGACAGCCTGTGCCGGCTGCCACCGTGCAACTCATTGCCAGTGACGGGGCGAACATGCAGGCAGAGTCAGGCAACGCGGGCGACTTCAAGTTCAGCCTGCGGCCAGAGGTTGACTATATCTTCCTTGCCTCGGCAAAAGGTTATCTTAACGGTAAGGAGAAAGAGACCACACGCGGGCAGGACAAGAGCCGCGAATTCATGGCCACCATCGTACTGACACCCATTGACAGGCCTATCGAACTTCCGAACATTTTCTACGACTTCGGCAAATGGGATCTGCGTCCCGAATCGATGGTGTCACTCGATAAGCTGGTAGAGACACTGAATGATAACCCGAATATCACAATTGAACTGATGTCGCACACTGACTCGCGTGACACCGAGGAATATAACCTCGATCTGTCCCAGAAAAGAGCACAGTCGGTTGTTGATTATCTCATCGCTAAAGGTATTGAGAGAGAGAGACTCACCGCCAGGGGATACGGTGAGGCCAGTCCGAAAGTGGTTGATGCACTTATCGTACAGGAGTCGCCCTTCCTTCGTGCAGGAACCACGCTGACCGAGCAATATATAAACGCACTGCAGAGCGATGAGCAGAAAGAGATTGCTCATCAGATAAACCGCCGTACAGAGTTCAGGGTTCTGAGAACTGACTATGTTCCGGCAAAATAATTCCGCAGTACACTTGCCATAATATCATGACAGACAGGTCTCGTTACGGCCGGAGAGGCGTCTCATCAGGAAAGGAAGATGTTCATGCCGCGATCAGCAAGGTTGACAAAGGTCTCTTCCCGGGTGCTTTCTGCAAGATAGTGCCTGACATGCTCGGAGGCGATCCGGAGTACTGCAATATCATGCATGCAGACGGTGCAGGCACAAAGTCATCACTGGCATATGTGTACTGGAAAGAGACAGGCGACATCTCGGTCTGGAAAGGGATCGCCCAGGATGCGATTGTGATGAACCTTGATGACCTCCTCTGCGTGGGCGCTACTGACAACATTCTTCTCTCCTCAACCATAGGACGCAACAGGAATCTCATCCCCGGCGAGGTGATAAGTGCGGTTATCGAGGGTACGGAGGAGTTCCTCAGCCGCCTGCGTAAGGCAGGTGTGGGCATATGGTCAACGGGGGGTGAGACAGCAGATGTTGGAGACCTGGTCAGGACCATCATTGTTGACTCAACCGTAACCGCGCGCATGCGTCGCCGTGATGTCATCACCAATGCCGGAATAAGGCCGGGTGACGTTATCGTCGGCCTTGCCTCATCGGGTCAGACTGACTGGGAGAGCGAGTATAACTCAGGCATGGGCAGCAACGGACTTACCTCCGCCAGGCATGATATTTTTGAGAAGTACCTTGCCGGGCTCTATCCTGAGAGTTTTGATCCTGCTGTTCCTGAGGCACTGGTCTATTCGGGCAGAACAAAACTGACAGACCCTACTGCTGTGCCCGGCATTGACGCCGCCAGGCTGGTTCTGTCTCCCACACGCACGTATGCTCCTGTCGTCATCCGGATTCTCGGATCAATGCGCCATAAGATCCACGGTATGGTGCACTGCTCGGGTGGCGGTCAGACGAAGATCCTGCATTTCATTGACAGGATGCATGTTATAAAAGACAATCTCTTCCCTGTGCCTCCTCTCTTTGAGATGATTCAGAAGAGCTCATCAACTCCCTGGGAAGAGATGTACCGTGTCTTCAACATGGGTCACCGCATGGAGTTGTTCGTTGACAGGGAGGATGCTCAGCCGATCATCGATATTGCCGCTTCATTCAATCTGGAGGCCAGGATAGTGGGGCGGTGCGAGGCTGCCTCATCGAAAAAACTAACGATAAAAAGCGGCTTTGGGGAGTTTCAATATTAAGGCAAGGTGTAAGGGGCAGAGGGCGCGGGGCATGAATATCCTTGCTCCTTGCTCCATGCTCCATGCTCCTTACCGCTCCTGCCTATTGTCTATTGCCTTAATAGTAATTACCTTTGCACCCTGAAATTAAGATTGCAATGGCTAATATTCTTATACTTGAGAGGCTTGAGGGGGTAAAAAGACGTTTTGCGGAGGTGGGCGACCTGCTGACCGCACCCGATGTGATTTCCGATATGAAGCGTTACATCAGGCTGAGTAAGGAATACAAGGAGCTTCAGCCGGTAGTGGAGGCATATAACAGGTACAAGAGCGCACTCGATAACCTGGACAGCTCACGTGCACTGCTTGCTGCTGAGAAGGATGATGAGATGCGTGAGATGGCGAAGGCTGAGATAGATACCCTCATCAATACCATCCCTGACATGGAGGAGGAGATAAAGTTTCTCCTTCTGCCGAGAGACCCTGAGGATGACAAGAACGCAGTGATGGAGATACGTGCCGGCACTGGAGGAGATGAGGCAAGCATCTTTGCCGGTGATCTCTTCAGGATGTATTCCAAATACATCGAATCGAGAGGCTGGAGGGTCGAGCTCAGTTCTTTCCAGGAAGGGACTGCCGGAGGTTACAAGGAGATAGTTTTCAATGTCATAGGTGACGGTGTCTACGGAATCATGAAATATGAATCAGGAGTCCACCGTGTGCAGAGGGTACCGCAGACGGAGACGCAGGGTCGCATTCACACCTCTGCAGCAACAGTCGCGGTGCTGCCCGAGGCCAGTGAGTTTGATATTGAGGTGCGCAATGAGGACATACGCAAAGACACATACTGCTCATCAGGACCGGGAGGACAGAGTGTAAACACGACATACTCGGCCATAAGGCTGACACATGTCCCGACAGGAGTGGTGGTGACCTGCCAGGATGAGAAGTCGCAGATAAAAAACCTCGAGAAGGCAATGAAGGAGCTCCGCACACGCCTTTACAACCTCGAGTACCAGAAATATCTTGACGAGATTTCACACAAGCGCAAGACCATGGTCTCAACCGGCGACCGGTCTGCCAAGATACGCACATACAACTACCCGCAGGGCCGGGTCACTGACCACCGTATCAACCTCACCATTTACAATCTTCCGGTTGTGCTCGACGGCAATATACAGGAGCTGCTTGACAAGCTTCAGATGGCAGAGAATGCCGAGAGACTCAAGGAAAGCACCAACTGATAACCGAATATGACCTCACAGGAACTCTTCCGCAACATACTCGACAGAAAGTCATTTCTTTGCGTGGGGCTTGACCCTGAGATATCAAGGCTGCCTCTCTCGGTTGCAGATGCTGACGATCCCATCTTCGAGTTCAACAGGCGTATAATTGATGCAACGCACAGATATACGGCTGCCTATAAGCCTAACTTTGCCTTTTATGAGTCTTACGGACAGAAAGGGATGGCTGCCCTCGATAAGACGGTGAGGTACATTAACAAGCTTGACACGAATATTTTTATTATTGCTGATGCCAAGCGGGGCGATATAGGCAACACATCGAAGATGTACGCCAGGGCTGTCTTCGCCGAGATGCCCTTTGATGCTGTCACTGTGGCACCATACATGGGAGAAGATTCTGTGACGCCGTTCCTTTCCTACCCCGGCAAATGGGCTGTGATACTTGCACTCACCTCAAACAGGGGGGCTGATGATTTTCAATATCATACAGAGAAGGGGCAGAGGTTATTTGAACGGGTGCTGACGGTCTCGCAGAGGTGGGGAACAACTGACAACATCATGTATGTCGTTGGGGCCACCAGGGCAGAGATGCTGGCAGACATAAGGAAGATCGTTCCGGATCACTTCCTGCTCGTACCGGGGGTAGGGGCACAGGGAGGCAGCCTAGAGGAGGTAGTAAAATACGGTATGAATGACCGTTGCGGACTGCTTGTCAACTCATCGCGCGGCATCATCTACGCTGACAGCACCGAGCGTTTTGCCGAGGTAGCCGGAGAGAAAGCCCGCGAGATGCAGGAGGAGATGGCAGGGTACCTGAAAGGGTTGAAGCGCTGAGGATTGCAAGGCAATCCATGCCAGCCTTACGATCATTTATCTATAAGCGGAGCCAGATTACGGATGTCTGTCATACCAAATGACAGTTCAAAGCGTGTAAGATCACAACCGCTGCCTGACCCTTTTTCCAGGTAGCTTCTGCATTCATCAAGCCTCTGTTTCATGTATTGCTTGTTCTGTACCGATATGAACCACATGAACTGTAAGTCAGAACGAGGAATGAGCGGTCAAAGTACTCCGGATTCACTTTCACTATTGCCGGAAAGATACTGTCCTGCGCACCGTACCCCGGTGTTGAGGAGACTCGTGACAGCCCTCCGCCGAAAAATGCTGGTTTATTGCGGTCTGACGCTGGAATGGCGGCCCATTCAGCGTCAAGGAATTGCTTGTTATATGAGGCAGCGATCTCATTCTTTCTTTGGCGGCAAATTCCCTTGCAGCAGCAAAGGCTTCTTCCACTGTGACAGGGATCCAGTATGGAGGCCGCTCCGGGTCATAAATCACCCAGCATTCATCGTTATAAACATCAATTCCCGGATCAACGGTCTTTTTTCTCAGGGGTGCAGTGAAGTATCCGTGCTTGGTGTCGAAGCTGTCTGCCCAGCCCGGGATAGGGTCATTCGATAGAGTGACCATGAAGGGGGTTCAATGGTATTATAAGTCCACCTTTCCCTCTTTGGAATAAAAAAATGACGAAAACTCAAAGGCTATGCTTGAGGGCACTCCATACCACTGGGTCTTTTGCATGTCATTGACATGGTATGTATCCTTGCCCTGCCATTGAACCCTTTTATGTCACTGAGTACCGGATTTTGCCTTACAACTGCAACCATCTCTTTGATCTTTTCCAGATTGGCATTCACATCGGCTTTTGAGAATCCACACTCAGCAACAACATAATCGGTCCTGCCAAGTATCTCGAAGGTCCCGGGCTTGTCGGCCAATGAAGCGGATTGCTGAGCGAAGGTACCCGTCGCTGCAGAAAAGAGGAGCAGCCATGCAGTTACTATAGAATACTTCATTGATATTAATATTGATTTTACTCTCACAATAAAGGGATTCATGTCAGTTCTTTAGAAACCAATGCTTACCACATCTTTTCCTTCTGTTTTAAGCCCTTCCATTACTGTGACAGTCCCCTCGTAGTTTTTCCCTACTGCTCCAATCTGCCTGTCACCTCGTCCTTTACCCCTACGTCAAGGTCGCCGTTGGCATGTCTGGTCATGGTAAACCCTGCTGTGCCTGAGCTTTTGCAGAATCCTACGCCAGCTTCTGCGCCGACACCGACGAATGCCGTTGTACTTTTATTGACGAAATTCTTTTTAAGCGAGAAGGCTGCACCTGCTGCACAACCGAACTCCACGCTTTCGCAGTCAAATGCTATACTGCACATGGCCATACCGATATCTACTTTTTATCCGGTGGACAATTGTTACCCTTAGGCTTTTTCTCTTCTACTTCCTCAGGTGGTAATGGAGCAGGATTGGCATAGACGGAACAGTCTGGTCCGCATTCCTGACCCACGCAAAGGAAATGCATATTGATGTGCAAGAATGTATTTCCGATGATGGAAAGGGCAACTTTCTGAATTTCATAAGCATATATCCTGCTCCAGTAAGGACTTTCAATTTTTGCAAACCATTGCCCTGAGAAAGCGTACAGGTCATCAAGGATTTTTTTCTGGCTGTTTACAGTTGTCTGGAACAGATTCAGGTAATCTTCGTAATATCCCTGGATATCCCTGTTAAGCATATTTGCTGCAGGACATTCTTTGGAACAGTATTTCCTGTGGCATTCCTCAAGACAATAACCGTCACCACCACAACCTTCGGCACAGCTCTTATATTCTTCTACATATCGTTCCTTGTTATCCAGATAAGCCTCTTGTGCTGCCCATACAGACTTCATTATTTCTTCTGCCAGAACCGTAAACTCATCTAGCCTCCTCGTCGGATGCCTGGAAAAAATATTCTGTGATGCAGTCGAGGGCAAACCGTTCATTGGGATAATCGCGCAGCACAGCATTTGGCGGCAGGTCCGGCACCTCCTCGTGCACTTGAAGAAACTGGGCATTGAATTTCATTAACTGAGCATGGAAGCTCTTATATGATTGAACAGCAGACCCGTATCCTCCCCCTTCCATCCAGTCAGAAACCTTCTGCGGACTGTCGAAACCGGGCATCTTCAGACGGTCAACCTCAGGCACCAGTGAAGCCAGGGCATCAGGAGGATTCATCTGGCTCCTGGTTTCTTCCCAGAATTTCTCCTTCTCGCTCTCGCCCCCTGGCGAATTTTCTGCCTGAGACTGTAGAAATGCGAAGTTGCTGGATGCCTTGCTATATGAGAATCCTATCCCCTTTACGCCGGCAAATAATTCGAGGATTGCATCCTGAAGCCTGTTTTGCTTTATGTATAAATCGCACAAAGCGGTATGAGCCTGTCCGAAATCAGGATCGTTCTTCAGTGCCTCCTTAAGATAAAATTCAGCTTGTTTCATATCGCCAAGCTCGAAGTAACTGCATCCCAGCTGTGTCAGGATGATGGGACTCTGACTGTAAAGCTTGTTCGCATAGAGTAGTACCGGCACAGAGGTATTGATTGAATCAATTATCCGGAGATATGCGCCAAAATTATTTATGCTCAGGGTATCTGCCGGCATCGCTTTCACTGCCGAGGTAATATAAACACAGGCCTGGTTATGGTCGTTGCCTACGGAAATCAGTGACCCTCCGGTGCTGGCCAGTCTTTTTACTGCCTTCAGACTGAATTCATCAGATGAGGCGATTTTGAGATCCTGGTCGAACTGGTTTTGGAAGCAGGTCAAGGGCTTTGTAAGATCTTTTGTAGAAACGGTCAGCGATGGCAATGATATTCTCCTTTGTTGCGGCAGAAGCTTTAGCCTCAATCCCTGGCGATTTGCTTTCGCTTTGCTGTGGCTGTTGACTCCCGGCGGAGTTGACGGGTGGCTTACCTCCGGTCAGCTGGCCTGCCAGCTTCTTTATCTCTGCATTGGCTTTTTCTGCAGCGGCAGGATCATCCCAGTTGGTTGTCTGCCTGATCTTTGCCATCTGGGCCCTGATCTGTTCAGCTGACTGTGCCGTCTGTGAGCTTACCAGTGCAGACCCAAGTAAAACAAATACCATCAGCACATATCTCATGTAACTCAGTTTTTGGGTACGAATAAGAATTAATTGTCAACTAATTATCTTCAGAATAGTAGAGTTTGTATTTATAGGCATCCCCCAGGTTTGAGAGATATCCCTTCAGTGACTCGAGAACTCCTATTTCAGCACTTTCCGGAGGGGGAGTCTGTCCGGTTGAGGCTTTTGTCATTTCAGCGGTTATCTGCCCCAGGCGGTACTGGTCAGGTACCGACATTTTAAAGACAGTAAGGTGATTGCGTAAGGCAGCCCGGTATTTCGGGGTAAACTTATCGCAGTACTTTATCTGCTCATTTTTGACCAGAAGTGCGAGAGAGTCCATCTGTTTCCCCTGACCATAATCAACACCCATCATTAAGGTAATCTGGTTATTCCATTTGCTGATCTTGTCAAGGCTCTCCTGGGCTGAAGGGTCATTTGAAATGGCAGCATAGGGAGCGCCGATCTTCTGCGTATAGGTGTTTATCCTTCCCATCACCTCCTGCTGCTCTGTAACGAGCTTATATGTGTCACCCGACTGAGTTGTGGCAGGCTGTTTTCCCGCATTTGATTGCTGTACCGCCATCGTCTCGGCGGCATAGGCTTCAGCATAGGCCTTTTTACCGGCTTCGCTCATATTCTGAAAATTCTGGGCTTCAGCCATCGACATGTTGGTCTGCTGCTGCATCATTCTGTTAGCCATCGCCTGCTTGTCAGCCTGGCTCATCTTTCCGCTCTTCATTTTATTGATATCTTCCTGTGACATTCCGTACTGCTGTGAGAGCTGGTTTATGGCAGCCTCCTTTGAGGCAGCCTCGGAGGCTTTTGCTCCGGCATTTACAGTTCTGTTCAGTTCATTTATACGGTATTCCACATCATTCAGAAGTTCGGCAACGCTGTTTTGGAAGGCATTGGCGGCTTCCATGGTAATGTTGCATGAGTCTTTCGGAAGGGGAGGTATACGTTTCATGAAATCCTCGTAAGATGTCTGGGCGCTGCCGACAACAGGCAGTATCATGATCATGATAGGAAGAAGCTATTTTTTTCATGGGTTACAGTTTTATAAATTCGACTCTGCGGTTAAGGGCCTTGTTGGCCGGGGTGTCATTGGGGGCCACAGGCTGGCTCTCGCCCATGCCGTCTGACTCGAGCCGTGAGGCATCAATACCGAAGGTTTTCACCAGCTCATTCTTCACTGAGGCACCGCGTCGTCTTTGAGAGATCAAGGTTTGAGGCATCGGCACCGTCAGCAGTCGGTATGACCAACAATTTTTACCTTACATCCGGATTTTCCTGCAGGACATTGGCAATTTCCTTAAGAGTGCCATAAGATTCGGGTTTGACAACATCCTTATTTACATCGAAATAAATTCCGTAAGTAACCAGTTTGCCTTCGGTAATCAGCTTATTGCGCGTATCAGGAGCACCAACGGCGATGCGGACATTGCTTATCATGGCGGCACCGTACTCAAACCTAATCCTGTCAGGCTTGACACAGCCTGTGGGGAATGCCTTTGGGAGATCAATTATCTTGTTCTGATCCTGGTACAGCCTTATCCTTGTCTTCTGAACCCAAATGGCTATATGGTATTTCTGGTTCATCTTCTGTTTTTTCTCCTCACCTTCAACAAATCCGCTAAGGTTAGCTGCTGAGCATTCTTCACCGTAGAACCAGGTATTGTAGCTTGGCCTGCCAAAATATTCCACTTTGAACTGAAAGCCTCCACTGCCGGGTGCTGACCCGCCATCCCATGCTTTCGCATTCTTGGCCTGCATCAGTCTCATATGCCACCCTGACATACTCTCGCTCCTTCAAGACCTCCCAGGGGAACCATATCAAATTCTATTGTATAGTTCTCCGGTAATGTCAGCAGTTCATCAGTCCATACGCACTCATTCATCACAAACTTCATCCAGTTACCCGGGAAGAGGTTGGTTGTTACCACCTCGGCCGAGCCGTTGGTATTCCACAGTGCAGGGAAATCGCCCACTGCATCCTGGCTGAAATCATCGAAAAAGATCACTTTTTCCCCGGGGATAAAATCGTATTTTGAATAACTCTCAAGAGTGGTCTGCTGTCCGCCAGCCACAGCACCTCCGGCTGCTCCAGCGCCTGCAGCACCTGCGGCCACCTCTGCATTCGGAGTCCCTGCAGCTTTCTCAGTACTGCCATCCGTTTTTAATCCCGCAGCAATACTGTCCTCTGCAGTATCAAATGTCTTGTCAATGGTCTTATCGACCTGCTTATTTAATCTCTTATTGACTTCGTTCTCGATTTTCTTCTTAAAGTCAACTTTGATCTGACCTTCTGCATTAAGAGAGAGGCCGACCATAGCTATCGCAATGATAAGTTTAAAGAAGGTATTCATCTCGTTTTGGGTTTTGGAATTAAACATAACAGGATAGAAACGGATGTTAAATCTAACAAGTTTTATCGAAGTTGCATCTTGTTCAAAGGGCTTTTTTCGACCATTCGATAAAAAACTTCAATTCTTAATTCTTAATTTTTAATTCCTAATTCTTATATCGGTTTGTTCATTTGTTCTTAACTTTGATAAGCTGCATTTCTAAATAGGTTTGTCATGAAAGAAGAGTTTCTGCACTGGCTGTGGAAAAACCGTCTCTTTGATGCTTTGTCTGTCAGGGATGGTGATGCCGGTGCCATTGAGGTAATCTCGCCAGGCGAGTACAACCGTGATTCCGGCCCCGATTTCTTCAACACACGTCTTATTATTGGAGGAACAACATGGGCCGGCAACACCGAGATACATCTCAATGCCTCGGACTGGTATCGGCACGGTCATCATACTGACCACGCCTATGACAATGTGATACTTCACATCGTCTATAATAATGATGCGGAGTCGTTCACTTCCTCGGGGAGGAGGCTTGTCACCGCCGCACCATCATTTGACGTTTCACTGTGGGAAAACTACACTGACCTGGTCAACAATCCTTCATTGCTGGCCTGTGAAGGGTTCATCGCCGGAGTTGATCCGTTTATGGTAAGGCACTGGCTCTGGTCACTCGCCATGCAGCGGATCGGGAGGAAAAGCGAGGAGGTATCTGATATTCTCAGGCAGACAGGATATGACTGGGAAGAGACATTGTACCGCCTGGTGTCACGTTACTTCGGGTTCAGGGTAAACACAGATCCGTTCGGGATGCTTGCTTCGCGCCTACCCCTTAAGATCATCAGAAAACACGCCGACAATCTGACTCAGGTAGAGGCTCTTCTTTTCGGCACTGCCGGTCTTCTCGACGAAACCCTTTTCAGGGAAGCGGTGGCGGACAGTTACTATCTGCTCCTGTGCCGTGAATTCAGGATGCTGAGGGCAAAGTACTCGCTTCAGCCTGTTGACGGATGGATGTGGAAGTTTCACCGCCTGAGGCCGGCAAACTTCCCGACTCTAAGACTATCGCAGCTTGCGGTGCTCCTCTCGCACACGGACGGGCTCTTCTCCAGGGTGATGGAATGCACCGGTACCGATATGCTGAGAGCACTTCTCAGCATAAGGTCTTCAGAATACTGGACCAACCATTATCTCTTCGGAAAGGAGGTGCCGTACGCAATACGGCAGGCAGGAAGACAGTCAGTTGACCTGCTTATCATAAATGCAGTGGCACCACTGATCTTTGTCTATGGAAAGTTAAAGCAGCAACCAGCCATGTGTGAGAGAGCAACAGACATCATGGAGTCACTCCCTCCGGAGGTTAACAGTGTCGTTTCCGATTTCTCCTCGGCCGGCATCAGGGCTGATTCTGCCTTCACCAGCCAGGCTCTCCTCGAACTGAGATTATCATGGTGCAGGTATCACAGGTGCCTCGACTGTCATATAGGCTCATCGCTCATCGCATCAGGCCATAAAATCAAAGGCTCAGGCTCGCTCCTCCTGGAGCCGTGAGGTAACCTCTTTGACGAACACCTGAGTTGAGGTGACGAATGAAAAAAGAAATTTTTCATCATGCGCAACTTTTGTTATTTGTTTTGCGTCTTTTCTATAAGACGGCTGATCATTCACTTACTCTTATGTAATTGTATGGAAGGACGTTCAGTAGTTAAATTCATAAAATTTCTTTAAATTGTTTGAAATATTACAAATAAGAGTTGTATCTTTGCGATCCAAAATTGGAGAGTTTATTAATAATCTATTGGATAAGGATATGTATTTGACTACGGAGAAGAAACAGGAATTTTTCAAGACATTCGGCAGCTCAGAAATGGACACCGGAAGCGCTGAGGGTCAGATTGCTCTTTTCTCCTACAGGATCGCGCATCTTACTGAACACCTGAAGAAGAACAAGAAGGATTTCAGTACTCAGAGGGCGCTTATAAAGCTTGTTGGCAAGAGAAGGCGTTTGCTTGACTATCTGAAGATCAAAGATATCAGCAGGTATCGTGAAATCATCAAGGCACTGAGCCTGCGTAAGTAAGGAAAAAAGGCAATTTCAGATTGCCTTTTTTAATTCTTTCATGAATTCTCCCCTTACTTTCCATTTATCCCGAAATAATCAATAATACAGATGTATAAGTTAATTGAAAAGAGTATCGATCTGGGCGACGGCCGGACGATAGTCATTGAGACAGGCAAGTTGGCCAAGCAGGCTGACGGATCTGTAGTCGTCAGAATGGGCCGCACGATGCTGCTCGCTACCGTGGTGGCCGCAAAAGATGCAAAAGAGGATGTGGATTTCATGCCTCTCTCGGTCGAGTATAAGGAAAAGTATGCAGCCATGGGCCGCTTCCCCGGGGGCTTCCTTAAGAGGGAAGCACGCCCGAATGACAATGAGATACTGGTCTCGAGGCTTGTTGACAGGGTGCTGAGGCCCTTGTTCCCGGATGATTATCATGCCGAGGTATTCGTAACAATAAACCTCATATCTGCCGATAAGGATATCATGCCGGACGCACTGGCAGGACTGGCCGCTTCAGCTGCACTGGCAGTATCTGATATTCCGTTCAACGGGCCTATCTCTGAGGTCAGGGTGGCAAGGATCAACGGTAAATTCGTTGTTAACCCGACCCTGGTTGAGGTAGAAAACGCTGACCTCGATATCGTTGTCGGAGCAACCTATGAGAACATCATGATGGTTGAGGGTGAGATGAAAGAGGTGTCGGAGGATGTCATGCTCGAGGCGCTCAGGTTGGCCCATGATGCCATCAAGGTTCAGTGTACAGCACAGAATGAGCTGGCCGAAATGGTCGGATCAACAGTGAAGAGAACCTACAGCCATGAGGTCAATGATGAGGATCTGCGCAAGAAAGTGTGGGATGAGACCTATCAGAAGTGCTATGCACTGGCTGCTGCAGGGAGCTGACAAAAAGACCCGTTCAGAGGGTTTTGAAAATATAAAGAAGGAGTTTCTTGCACAGTTTACGGCAGATAATCCGGTGAATGAGATGCTTGTGAGCAGGTATTATCATGACGTTGAGAAGGAAGCAGCCCGCAGGCTGGTTCTTGATGAGAAGAGACGTCTTGACGGTCGCAAGACAGATGAGATACGTCCCATCTGGTGCGAGATCGATCCCCTTCCTGCAGCCCACGGCTCTGCCATCTTCACCAGGGGCGAGACACAGTCGCTCACTACTGTCACCCTCGGCACCAAGCTCGATGAGAAGATGATAGACGAGGTGCTCAAGCAGGGTTCAGAGAAATTTACGCTTCACTATAACTTCCCCCCGTTTGCCACTGGCGAGGCAAAAGCGGCACGCGGCACCAGCCGCAGGGAGATAGGCCATGGCAACCTGGCTCACAGGGCGCTCAAGAATATGATGCCTCCTGACGAGATCAACCCTTATGCCATCAGGGTCGTCTCAGACATACTTGAATCAAACGGGTCGTCATCAATGGCCACTGTCTGTGCAGGAACCCTCGCACTGATGGATGCCGGCATTAAACTTGCCAAGCCAGTGTCAGGTATAGCCATGGGGCTTATCACCGACAAGGGAGGAAAGAAGTTTGCAGTACTTTCTGACATACTGGGCGATGAGGATCATCTGGGTGACATGGACTTCAAAGTCACCGGCACACGTGACGGAATAACCGCCACACAGATGGATATAAAGGTTGACGGCCTCTCTTATGAGGTCCTGAAGCAGGCACTTGAGCAGGCGCGCAAAGGGAGACTCCATATACTTGATATAATGGAGCAGGTCATTGCAGAACCAAGGGCTGATCTCAAACCGCATGCACCGAGGATAGAGAAGATCTACATCCCGAAAGAGATGATAGGTGCAGTTATAGGCCCCGGCGGCAAGATCATACAGGACATACAGGCCACAACTGGTGCCACTATCGTCATTGAAGAGGTCAACGGCCAGGGTATGGTCGATGTCTTCGGAGAGAACTATGAAGTAATCAGGGCGGCTCTTGACCGCATCAAGTCAATATGTGCAGTTCCTGAGGTAGGTCAGGTCTACAGGGGCAAGGTGAAAACCATCACCCAGTTCGGTGCCTTCGTGGAGATACTTCCGAACAAGGACGGGCTGCTTCACATCTCTGAGATGGACTGGAAGAAAGTCGGAACGGTCGAGGAGTTGTTCAAGGAAGGTGACGAGGTTGAGGTTCAGCTTATTGAGGTCGATTCCAAGACCGGCAAGCTCAGGCTCTCGCGCAAGCCGCTTATCCCTAAACCTGAGGGTTATGTTGAGCCCCCGAAGCGTGATCCTTCAGAGAGAAGGGAGCATCGCGGGCACCGTGATGGAGACAGGGGAGGCAACAGGGATCATCGTTCACGTGACCGCAGGTCCGATTCACGATAGGATGTAGCGACGCGCAATTTGCGCGTCGCTGCACCAGGTATCATACATGACGACGCGCAAATTGCGCGTCGTTACTTTTTGTTTATTTTTGATGGTTGGTTGACCAGAAACACCCTATGGCCGATTTCAGGTATAATTATATTGTAATAGAGGGCAATATCGGGGCCGGGAAGACTACCCTCGCCTCAATGATCGCAAAGGAGCACAATGCCAAGCTGATCCTTGAGCGCTTTGCCGATAATCCTTTTCTGCCGAAGTTCTACAGTGACCCAGCCCGGTTCTCCTTCCCGCTCGAGCTGTCGTTCCTTGCTGACAGGTACCGCCAGCTCAAGGAGGAGCTTGTTGAACAGGACCTCTTCAGGAGCTTCACTGTGGCAGACTATTACTTCATGAAGTCACTTGTATTTGCATCCTCAACCCTCGAAAAGGATGAGTTCAGTCTTTACAGGCAGATTTTTTATATCATTTACGGCTCGCTTCCCAAACCTGACCTCTATGTATACCTCCATGTGCCTCCCGAAAGGCTGCTCCTTAATATTGCAATGAGGGGGAGAGAGTATGAGAAGTCTATTACTGCCGAGTATCTTTCAGGGATTCAGGAGAGTTATTTCACTTTTTTCAGGCAGAATCCTGAGAACCGGTATCTTATACTTGAAATCAACGATCTTGACTTTGTGCTGAGACCGGAAGATTACAGGAAAGTGACAGATGTGATATTCAATGAGGTCATTGAGCCGGGGATGAATCTCCGCATTTTCTGATTTTTTAATAGGATATTTGCAGTGAATGACTAAATTTATCTTAAATTTGCATCCGTACAAAGAATTATGTAAACTTGTTATTAAAATCAAGTAACTGATCGCAACTAATAAAAGACCAATTATGAAAAATTTCACCAGACTTTTTGTCCTTCTGCTGGCTGCCGCTGTAGTTTCAAGCTGCAGCAGCCTAGACAAGATGAAGAAAAATGCCAGCCTTGTCAAGTATGAGGTTACCCCTAAAGTGCTTGAAGCACATGCCGGCAAGGTAGCTGCCGCAGTAAAAGCTACATATCCTGAGAAGTACTTTGACAAGAACACAACTCTGAAGATCACCCCGGTACTTGTGTATGAAGGTGGTGAGGTTGCCTTTGATGAGATGCTTTATGCCCAGGGTGAACTTGTTCAGGCCAACAACAAATCTGTAAGCTGGACTGGTGGCACTATCAACTGGAGTGGTGATGTAGACTACAAACCTGAGATGAAGGTATCAGAGTTCATGCTTCGCATCGAAGCATCGAGAAAAGGCAAGACTCTGGCATTCGATCCGATCAAGCTTGCTGATGGTGTAATTGCAACATCAACGCTGGTTGAATACCACGCCATGCCTCTGTTTTTGAAAGACAAATATCAGCGCGTTGTTCCGGAGCAGAAGATGGCTGATATTCTATATGCCATCAACAGGGCTGATGTCAGGCCTGCTGAACTTAAAGCCGCTGATATCCAGGCAATGAAGGATTATATTGCCATGGTAGCTCAGAATGAGAGAATGGAGATCAAGGGAGTTAACAGCAAGCTCATATGCTTCACCTGACGGTCCTCTGACACTTAACGAGAAACTTTCTCTTGACAGGGGCAAAGCCGCTGAGAAGTACCTCCAGAAGGAGTACGGCCAGATTCCTGAGCTCACAAATCTCTTCAGCACCAAGACAACACCCGAAGACTGGGATGGCTTCAAAGCCCTCGTTCAGGAGTCGTCAATAGCTGACAAGGAGCTTATCCTGAGAGTGCTTTCCATGTACCAGGATCCTGTTGTCCGCGAGAAAGAGATCAAGAACATGTCAACCGCATACGAATCTCTTGCAGAAGAGATCCTTCCGCAGTTGAGAAGATCGAAGTTCATTGTTGACGTGAACCTTGTTGGCCTCAGTGATGAAGAGATACTGGCTGCCATGAAAGGTGATGCTTCGGCGCTCAGCCTTGAGCAGATGCTTTACTCTGCTTCACTTACGACAGACGTCAATGAGCAGCTGAAGTTCTACCAGATGGCAACAGTTAAGGAACCCAAGTGCTATCGCGCATGGAACAACGTAGGCTGGGCTTACCTTAACATGGGTAAGGCTGATGATGCAATGGTTGCTCTCGAGAAGGCCAAGGCACTCAAGAATGACGATATTGTCAAGAATAACATGGGCTTCGCCGCTCTTCTTAAAGGTGATTTCAAAGCTTCTGCAGAGTATTTCAACTCAATGTCAGCTTCGACACCTGAATCAAGGTTCGGTCTCGGCACCATAGCCATTCATGACGGCAAATACGACCAGGCAGTCAACCTGCTCGGCGAGAAGCCATCCATGAACCTGGCTCTTGCCCAGCTTCTGAAGGGTGACTTCAACAAAGCAAAAGCCACGATGGATGTCGTCAAACCATGCAAATGCGGTGCTCCGTCATACCTGAAGGCTGTTATTGCTGCCCGTTCTGACAACAGGGACGGTGTGATGAACAACCTCCGTGAAGCTGTCGGATACAATGTCGTATGGAAGAATTACGCTCAGACAGACCTTGAGTTTGCAAAATTCTTCAACGATGAAACATTTGTGTCAATAACAAAATAAGGGACACCAATAATAACATAAACCCCGTCAGACATGATGCTGACGGGGTTTTTTTATTTGATATTGTTGATCCTGTGCGACAGATGCCAGAGCACTATGCCGGTGCTTACAGCAACATTGAATGAGTGCTTTGTGCCATACTGCGGTATCTCAATACAGACGTCCGACATACTGACAACCTCCTCAGATACGCCCCTGACCTCATGTCCAAAGACCAGGGCATACTTCTTCCCTTTTTCAGGGGTGAATTTATCAAGTGATACTGACCCTTCAGCCTGCTCCACCGAGACGATCATGAATCCGGATTCCCTGAGGTGCGTCACGGCGTCAATGGTTTTATCAAAGTGTCTCCACGTTACCGATTCGGTTGCTCCGAGGGCACTCTTCTGTATCTCCCTGTGAGGCGGTGTGGCGGTTATCCCGCACAGATACAGAGCCTCAACAATGAAGGCGTCAGCTGTCCGGAATATCGATCCTACGTTATTCAGGCTCCTTATGTTATCAAGAACGATGATGAAGGGGGACTTTTCAGAGGCATGGAATTCCGTGACGCTTTTCCTGTTCAGCTCCTCATTTGATAATTTCCTCATGGAAGAAAATTTTAACGAAAATAATTATAAAAAAGAGTAAATTACATTCCTTAAAATAATAACGGGATCAGATGAATCCCCGCCATAAAATATCTGAATATGAATATTCACGAATACCAGGGAAAATCGATCCTGCAGGTTCATGACGTGCCGGTGCAGGAGGGTTTTATTGCTGAGAATGCCGTTCATGCGAAGCTTGTTGCAGAAGAACTGCAGAAAAAGTTCGGCACAGAGATATTTGTAATCAAGGCACAGATCCATGCCGGCGGAAGAGGCAAAGGGGGCGGTGTCAAGATCGCCCGGTCACCGGAAGAGGCAGCGGAAGTGGCATCGCGCATGATAGGGATGACACTTGTGACGCCACAGACAGGCCCGGCAGGTAAACTGGTAAATAAGGTTCTGATAGCCCGTGATGTCTATTACAAGGGAGAATCGGATATCAGAGAGTTTTATATGAGTATCCTCCTTGACCGCAAGAGATCGGCATATGTAATAATGTATTCAACCGAAGGGGGAATGGATATCGAAGAGGTGGCCGACAAGAAGCCGGAGGCGATCTTCACAGAGGTGATTGACCCTGCCACCGGGTTACTCGACTTTCAGATCCGTACAATCGCTTTCAATCTTGGGCTTCAGGGCAAAGCCTTTAAAGAGATGCTCCCCTTTGTAAGAAAACTGTGGAACGCATACGTCGCCTCAGATGCCTCGCTTATTGAAATCAACCCGCTGCTTAAGACAAGTGATGACAGGATACTGGCTGTTGACTGCAAGGTGACACTTGATGACAATGCATTATTCCGTCACCCCGAGCTGGTTGCAATGAGAGACCTGAGCGAGGAGGATCCGACAGAGGTGGAAGCAACAGACCACAGCCTCAACTATGTAAAACTTGACGGTGATGTCGGGTGTATGGTCAACGGAGCAGGGCTGGCGATGGCAACGATGGACCTGATCCAGCTGTCAGGGGGTAAACCGGCTAACTTCCTCGATGTGGGAGGAGGAGCCAATGCAAAGACCGTTGAGGCCGGGTTCAGGATAATTCTCAAAGACCCGAATGTCAGGGCAATCCTCGTAAATATCTTTGGAGGTATTGTAAGATGTGACCGCGTGGCATCAGGCATCATCGAGGCTTACAAGACAATAGGTGACATCAGGGTCCCCGTGATAGTAAGGTTACAGGGGACAAATGCCATTGAGGCGAAGGATCTCATCGATAATTCAGGTCTTAAGGTGATTGCTGCAACTACCTTCACCGATGCGGCGGAAAAAGTCAGAATCGCATTGAGCTGAACCTGCCTGAAACTGGCTTTTATCTGTTTCTGATATTGCCGTCAGGGTAACCTGAGAGCCTTTTATGTTTAATTTGCATCCACATTGGGGTGATGAGAAGCTTGTATGCAGATATAATAATACCTGTTGCGGTCACCGGCAGTTACACCTACGCCATCCCTACCCATCTCAGGGAGGAGGTTAGCCGGGGCAGCCTGGTGACAGTCCCTTTTGGCCAGAAAAAGAGTCATACAGGCCTGGTAATAAAGCTGCACGACGCAGCGCCGTCAGGATTCACGCCGAAGGAGATTACATCTCTCCTGGCTCCCCCGAATGCCATTGGAGACAGGCTGACAGACTTCGTCCTCTGGATATCTGATTATTATATGGCCCAGCAGGGCGAGGTGATGAAGGCTGCAATACCCACAGCCGAAAATCTTCGTGTCAGAAGGAAATCGAAGAAAAAGGACACTACAGGAGGTTCAGAGGCGACAGCTACGGTTCCTCCCTACGACCTGACAACCACCCAGAGGGAGGCATATGAAAAGATCAACAGTCTCTTCGTTGATCACGAGGTGGTATTGCTTCACGGCGTCACATCCAGCGGCAAGACTGAGATTTACATACATCTAATCAGCGAACAGCTCAGGAAGGGGAAACAGGTCCTCTATCTTCTTCCCGAGATAGCTCTTACCAGTCAAATAATTGAGCGTCTGCAGAGGCACCTGGGCGACACGATAGGTGTATATCATTCAAGGCTGACAAACGCGTCGCGCCGCGATGTCTGGACCAGGGTGAACAATGGAAGCCTTGGTGTTGTGCTGGGGGTACGTTCATCGCTTTTCCTTCCTTTCCGGGACCTGGGGCTGATCATTGTTGACGAGGAGCATGACCCGTCATACAAGCAGGTCGATCCCGCACCCCGTTATCATGCCCGTGATGCAGCCATGATGCTCAGCCGCCTGCACGGAGGGGTGACGCTCCTCGGCTCTGCGACACCCTCTGTGGAGAGCTATCACAATGCCATGACAGGCAGGTACGGGCTGGTCGAGCTCATTACCCGCTATGGCGATGTGATGATGCCTGAAATGATGGTAGCAGATACAAGGAACCACGGAAAGAAGAAGGGGTCTCCGGCATATTTCACACCGCGCCTGCTGGAGGCCATCAGCGAAGCCCTCTCAAGGGAAGAACAGGTGATACTCTTTCAGAACCGCCGCGGGTTCTCTCCCTATATCATGTGTTCAGATTGCGGCTGGGTACAGCGGTGCACAGGGTGCTCGGTAAGCACCACTTACCACAAGGGTATCGGAAGGATGGTCTGTCACTACTGCGGCAGGAGCGAACCGCTGCCCCGTGAGTGCCCTGAGTGTGGCTCTGTTGTGCTCTCTGCCAGGGGATTCGGCACAGAGAAGATAGAGGAGGAGATCAAGCTCCTCTTCCCCTCAGCCAGGGTGGCAAGGATGGACCAGGATACAACACGCCTGAAGCATTCTTCATCTGAGATACTGTCAGACTTCGCCGCAGGAGCGACGGACATACTCATCGGCACACAGATGATCTCTAAAGGCCTTGACTTCGAAAGGCTTACCGTGGTTGGCATTCTTGACGCTGACAGCATGCTCTACTTCCCTGACTTCAGGGCTTTTGAACGCAGCTTCCAGCTGATGGAGCAGGTCAGCGGCAGGTCAGGTCGCCGTGCAAAGAGGGGCAGGGTGATCATCCAGACCGCTGACCCCTCACACATTATACTCAGGCAGGTACTGAAACATGACTATAAGGCAATGTATCGTATTCAGCTTGAGGAGCGTGAGCTGTTCGGATATCCCCCTTACACCAGAATCGTAAAGATAACATTGAAGCACCGCGACCTGCAGGAATTGAACGACTCCTCAGCGAGGCTGGCAGACAGGATGCGGAAGCGGCTGGGAAAATATGTCCTCGGACCTGAGTTCCCTCTCATCATGCAGGTACAGAAATGGTATATCAAGACCATTATGATCAAGCTGGGGAAAGAGCTCTCTGCCTCGAGAATAAAGGAGCTGATACGGAAGGCAATGGACGATGAGCTTAAAATGCAAAGAACAGGAGTTCTTCGAATCCATGCCGACGTAGACCCGCAATAGGAAAGGCAATGTGGTAAATAAACTATCATAAGTAAAAGATAATGAAAGAGATAACATTGTTTTGTTTCAGCAGAGTATTACTGTTTGCACTTACGGTATCAATGGTGGCAACGGGATGCAGCACAGAATCTGAGACAACTTTTGAGCCGGCAGAATTGGCCAGTCCTCTCATGGGCACTGACTCTGAGTTTCTTCTGTCACACGGAAACACATATCCTGCCATTGCCCTCCCCTTCGGAATGAATTTCTGGACTCCTCAGACAAGGAAGAATGGCGACGGCTGGGCTTATGCCTATGATGATCATAAGATTGTCGGAATCAAGCAGACGCACCAGCCGAGCCCGTGGATCAATGACTATGCGGCATTCTCACTTATGCCTGTGACAGGGGGGAGCAGGATCACTGAAGATGAGCGGGCGTCATGGTTCTCTCATAAGGCAGAGGTTGTAAAACCTTATTACTACAGTGTATATCTTGCTGATCATGATGTTATTGCCGAGGTCACACCAACAGAGCGGGCCTCTCTTTTCCGTTTTACATTCCCTGCCGCCGACTCATCATCGGTTGTAATAGATGCCTTCGCCGGCGGATCAATGGTGGAGGTAATTCCGTCAGAGAGAAAGATCATTGGCTACTGCCGCAACAATCACGGAGGTGTGCCTGAGAATTTTCACAATTATTTCGTTATAATCTTTGACCGTGAGTTCGATTTCTTCTCCACCTGGGTCGACGGTGAACTCTCTCCCGGCATCAGAGTGCAGGAGGGTGATCATGCAGGTGCCGTAATAGGATTTCATACTGAAAGAGGCGAGGTAGTCACAGCCAGGGTGGCATCGTCATTCATTTCGCCTGAGCAGGCGCTGCTTAACCTTGAGCGTGAGACCGGCAGCCGCAGCTTTGATGAGATAAAGGAGGCTGGCCGAAACATATGGAACCGGGAGCTGGGACGCATCAGGGTGGAGGGCGGAAGTGACGATCAGGTTCGGACATTCTATTCCACCCTGTACCGTACCCTCCTCTTCCCGAGGATGTTTCATGAGGTTGACGCCGACGGCAAGATCATACATTACAGCCCATACAACGGGGAGATACGCCCCGGAAGGCTGTTCACCGATAACGGTTTCTGGGATACTTTCAGGGCTGCAATGCCTTTGATCACCCTGATGAATCCTGAGGTCAGCTCCCAGATCATGGAGGGGCTTGTCAATGCATATCTTGAGAGCGGCTGGCTCCCTGAATGGGCGAGTCCCGGCCACCGTGACTGCATGATAGGCAGTAACTCCGCGTCACTTATTGCAGATGCCTGGCTCAAGGGGATAAGAGGATATGAGATTGACACTCTCTGGAATGCCCTTGTAAAGAACACACAGGGTCATGGGCCTGTTCATTCAGTAGGCAGGTACGGAGCCGCTTATTATAATTCACTTGGATACGTCCCTTATGATGTGGGCATCAATGAAAACGTGGCGCGTACCCTGGAATATGCTTACGCTGACTGGTGTCTCTGGAGGCTGGGCAGTGCCCTCGGCCGCCCTGAGGAGGAGATAAGTATGTATGCTGCCCGTGCACAGAACTACCGTAATGTGTTCGACAGGGAAAGCAGCCTTATGCGTGGGAAAAATGAGGATGGCACCTTCCAGTCGCCGTTCAGCCCGTACAAATGGGGTGACGCTTTTACGGAAGGGAACAGCTGGCACTATACCTGGAGCGTCTTTCAGGATATTGCCGGCCTCGCGGAGATGATGGGAGGGCCGGAGAAGATGGCCGGGATGCTCGACTCCGTATTCATTGTGCCGCCCATCTTCGATGATTCATATTACGGATTCCCTATCCATGAGATACGCGAGATGCAGATAATGAACATGGGTAACTATGCTCACGGTAACCAGCCGATACAGCATATGATATATCTCTACAACTATACTCCTGAGCCGTGGAAAACACAGATGAGAGTCAGGGAGGTAATGGATAAGCTCTATAACTATGCTCCTGACGGCTATTGTGGCGATGAAGATAACGGACAGACATCGGCATGGTATGTCTTCAGCGCCCTCGGGTTTTATCCGGTCACTCCTGGCACCGGGGAATATGTGCTTGGATCACCCCTGTTCAGAAAGGCAACAATCACCTTTGAGGATGGTAATGTGATGGTCATTGAGGCACCGGCAAACAGCAGGGAGAATGTATACGTCGGGGAGGTGTCATTGAATGGCAGGAGGGTGGATGTAAACTACATCACACATGAACAGTTGCAGAGTGGCGGAAAGCTGATGTTCGGGATGAGACCCGATCCGGATAAGTTGCGCGGAACAGCCGCAGAATCGCGGCCATACTCATTTTCTTCACCTGCTGCCGGTAAAGATTGAGAAAGACACAAGATCGCGGAGATGGTGTCAGGATCAAGGAAGTAATCTGCATCATTTTGTTTTTCCTTAACTTTGATATAACTTTGCATTGGTATTATCAGCCATCAGGCTGAAGGTATCACACTGCACACTATGGGTAAAATGGAACAAGTATTTTGCTTCCCGAACCTCACCAGGAACTACAGGCGTCTGTTTGAGTGCCTGATGTTTTACAATTAAACTCTTCCCGGAGAAATAACCTGAGGGTTATGAGGTGAAGCCATTGTCACCGGCCGTCATCATTCTTTCTGACCTGCAATTACATTTCACATTTATTAAGCCGAAACCATGTTTGAAAAAATAATCACCCATTCGAATACCCCCGAGAGGCCTGCTTCAGCCGAGGGTAACTTTTATAATCCTGCCGGAAACAGGATCGGACCCGGAATGAATGAACGGGTTCAGAAGCTCAGGAAGCTCAGCTTTGAGACTGAGCCTTCACTGTCGATTGAAAGGGCACTTCATGAAACCGAGTTTTACCGGGAGAACTTTGGCAAGTATTCAGTCCCTGTTCTACGGGCGCTGAATTTCCTGGATCATTGCCGGAAGAAGACAATTTACATTGGCGAAGGTGAGCTGATAGTTGGTGAGCGGGGTCCGAAACCGAAGTGTGTTCCCACCTTTCCTGAGCTTACCTGTCACAGTGTGGAGGATTTTCATGTGCTGAACACACGTGACATGCAGCGCTATACCATCAGCCAGGAAGACATTGATCTCTACGAGAAGGAGGTGATACCCTACTGGGATGGCAAGACACAGCGTGAGCGTATTTTCAGTCACGTCCCGGCCGAATGGAGGGCAGCCTATGAGGCAGGTCTCTTCACCGAGTTCATGGAGCAGCGTGCACCGGGCCACACAGCTCTTGACGGAAAGATCTATCACAAGGGAATGCTTGATTTCAAGAAGGAGATTGCTGCCAACCTCGCCGCGCTTGATTACCTTAATGATCCTGAAGCGACAGACAAGGCTGAGCAATGGAAAGCAATGGATATTTCATGTGACGCCGTCATCGTCTTTGCCGAACGTCATGCAGATCTTGCAGAGGAGCTGGCGGCCAGTGAGAAAGATCCGGTCAGGGTGGCTGAACTGAAAAAGATAGCTGAGGTGTGCCGCCGGGTACCGGCCAATGCCCCCAGGAACTTTTGGGAAGCGATACAGATGTACTGGTTTGTGCACCTGGGCACTATCACGGAGCTGAATGGCTGGGATGCAATGAACCCCGGGCACTTCGATCAGCACCTGGCGCCATTCTATTACAGGGAGGTGGAGGAAGGCACTCTTACCCGTGATCAGGCAAAAGAGCTGCTATCCTGTTTCTGGATCAAGGTCAACAACCACCCTGCCCCTCCGAAAGTGGGCATTACGGCACGCGAGAGCGGTACCTATAACGACTTTACCAATATTAATATCGGGGGTGTAAAAAGCGATGGCAGTGACGGCACCAGCGAGGTCTCGTATATTATGCTCGAGGTGACGGAAGAGCTTCACATACTGCAGCCCGGTAACTCTGTTCATATCAGCTCAAAGACACCTGACAAGTTCCTCCATGCTGCGGCCCGTGTCATAAGGCAGGGGCACGGTTATCCGTCAGTGTTTAATCCTGACATTTATATCCTCGAGATGCTCCGTCAGGGCAAGTCTCTGCACGATGCACGCGAGGGTGGCTGCAGCGGTTGCATCGAGGTAGGCGCCTTCGGCAAGGAGGCCTATCTCCTTACAGGCTATCTCAACGTTCCGAAGATACTTGAGGTTACCCTGAACAACGGGATCGATCCTGTCACCGGCAAGGTTGCCGGCATCGCCACAGGTGACCCCCGCACATTCAATACATTCGAAGAGCTTTATGATGCCTTCCTGAAACAGCTCCATTTTATTGTTGACCAGAAGATGAGAGTCAGCAATTATATTGACCGGATGTTTGCAAAATACGCTCCGGCGCCTTTCCTCTCTGTGGTGATAGAAGACTGCATATCAAAAGGTAAAGATTACTACGACGGAGGGCCGAGATACAACACCAGTTATATTCAGTGCTGCGGACTGGGTACTGTCACCGACAGCTTTGCTGCTCTGAAAAAGCATGTATTTGAAGAAAAGACATTCACCATGGACAGGATGCTGAGAGCAGTGCTCAGTAATTTTGAAGGTGAGGAGGTGCTGCGGCAGACCATTGTTAACCGTACCCCTTTCTTTGGAAATGACAATGAGTATGCTGACTCGATAGCTGTGAAGATATATGATGACCTTGTGGCTGAGATAGACGGTAAGCCTAACATCAAACCCGGCGGCAAATATCATCTGAACATGCTCTCAACCACCTGTCATATTTATTTTGGAAAGGTGATGGGAGCCACACCTAACGGGCGCCTTGCCGGCAAGTCTGTTTCGGACGGCACCTCCCCATCACACGGTGCTGACACTCACGGCCCTTCAGCAGTAGTGAAGTCACTGGCCAAACTTGACCATGTCAGGTCAGGGGGAACATTACTGAACCTGCGGTTCCTGCCAAGCCTTATGCGCAAGGATGATGACATCAGGAAACTGGGTCAGCTTATCAGGAGTTACTTCACTCTCGGAGGGCATCATGTACAGTTTAATATTGTTGACACTGCCACCCTCCTGGCAGCTCAGGCATCTCCTGAAGATTACAGGGATCTCATGGTGCGGATGGCAGGTTACAGTGATTATTTCAATGACATGAATGCCGACTTGCAGCAGGAGGTAATAGAACGGACAGAAAATGATTCGTTCTAAGGTTCTGCCCGAGAGAGGGCAACACTTAAACGGTGACTCCCGGTAATGTCTGAAAGCCTGATTTTTGATATTAAGCGTTACGCCATCAATGATGGACCGGGAATACGGGTGGTTATCTTTTTCAAAGGGTGCAATCTTCACTGTGTCTGGTGTCACAACCCCGAGAGCATATCACCTGATGTGGAGAAGATGTTCGCCCCGGCCAGATGCATCAGGTGCGGAAGCTGTGTGGAGGTGTGCCCCGAAAAGGCAATTACCCTCACTGCAGAAGGTATTGTGACAGACCCCGCCCTGTGCAAAGTTCACGGCAGATGTGCTGAAGTGTGTCCTGCCAGGGCTATCGAGATGTCAGGCAGGGTGATGAGCGTTGATGAGATCATGGAGGCAATAGAAAAAGAGCGGGTATTCTTTGATCATTCAAACGGTGGTGTCACCTTCTCCGGCGGAGAGCCGCTGGTACATCTTCCAATACTTAAGAAACTTCTTGACGAGTGCGGCAGAAGACATATACACAGGGCTGTGGATACGGCTGGCCATGTCAGCACGGCGGCGCTGCTTGATATAGCAGCCAGGACAGATCTCTTCCTGTGGGACCTTAAGATGATGGACTCCGACCTCCACCGTAAATGGACCGGTGCGCCGAATGATAAGATCCTTCAGAACCTTACTGCCCTGGCTGAGACCGGAGCTGAGATAATCATCAGGATACCGCTGATGGGAGGGATCAATGACACTGAGGAAAATATTGAACGCACTGCAAAGTTTGTAGCCGGACTAGCTGGGAAAAAGAAGGATGTAAATATCCTGCCTTTCCACAAGATTGCGCAGAACAAGTATATGAAGCTAGGCAGATCTGAATCATTCGAGATGTTCGAAGAACCGGGCAAAGAGACGCTGGAAAGGGTTATTGAACAATTCGCTGAGCATGGAATAAAAGCAACAGTCGGAGGCTAGACAAATTTTACTTTTTGTACCTTGGGATGCCGACACAGTAGAAAACTCACAAACATATGACCAGACTTAACCTTGCGGGAATCTTCCCCCCTCTGCCAACATCATTTGACGGTGAAGAAAACCTGATGCCTGAAAAGATCAGGCTCAATATCAGCCGTCTGTCAGCTTATGAGCTCACAGGGTTCCTCATCCTTGGATCAAACGGAGAACAGGTGATGCTCTCAGATAAAGAGAAATCTGAGGCCGTTGCTGCAGCCAGGGAGGCTTTGCCTCCGGGTAAGGTCTTATTGGCCGGCACCGGAGGACAGTCAACGAGGGAGACGATAAAAATCACCAGGGAGGCAGCCGCAGAGGGTGCCGACGGTGTTCTTGTGTTAAACCCCTATTATTTCAAGGGCTCGATGACCCACGAGGCGCTGGTGAAACACTACTTCAATGTAGCTGACGCCTCGCCCGTACCCGTAATTATTTATAATATGCCCGGAAATACCGGCATTGATATGACTGCTGCCATGGTGATTGAAATGGCATCCCATCCCAATATTATCGGGATGAAGGAGTCCGGTGGAAGTGTCGTAAAAATGGGGGAGGTGCTGCGAAGTGTGAAGACTGATTTTCAGGTTCTTGCAGGAGGAGCCGGGTTTCTTCTTCCGGCATTGGCAACAGGTGCTGTGGGAGGCATCCTGGCACTTGCAAATATTGCACCGGGCATCTGTATAGATATTTACAGGTCATTTTCCAACGGTGATATTGATAATGCCAGGGTGTTGCAGCATAAGGTTATTCCTCTCAACAATGCAGTCACAAGTAAATGGGGTGTTCCTGCCCTGAAGGCGGCGATGGATCATCTTGGCCTCTACGGCGGCCCTGTGAGAAGACCATTGCTGCCCGTAAGCAATGATGTAAGGGAACAGCTCATAAGCCTCATCAATGAAGTTGGCGCAAAAGTATAAGGCATAAAATTGCATTCAGGATGAAAGGAAGAAAGTTATTAATGATACCCGGGCCGATAGAATTTGAGCCTGCGGTAATGCAGGCCACTGCGATGGCTACAACCAGCCATGTGGCGCCGGACTTTATAGAGACTTTCGGACACTCTCTTGAGATGATGAGAGATGTTTGGCTATCACCGTCCGGCCAGCCTTTTATTATTGCCGGCACAGGAACTCTTGCCATGGATATGGCAGGGTCGAACCTGATTGAGCCGGGAGACAGAGCCCTTGTAATATCGACAGGTTATTTCGGAGACAGGTATGCCGACCTGCTGAAACGGTACGGTGCCGAGGTTACAGTGCTGAAAGCCGCCACGGGGGACGTGGTTGATACAAAAGAGGTTGAAAAGGAACTCACCAGTAAGAGCTACAAGCTTTTGACCTTCACTCATGTCGATACCTCCACCGCAGTGCGGGTTGATCCACGGCCTCTGGGGCTGCTGGGACAGAAGTACGGCGTTCTGACTATCCTTGACGGTGTATGCTCGGTGGCAGGTGAAGAGATAAGACAGGATGAGTGGATGATAGATGTGGTCTTCACTGCCTCGCAAAAAGCTGTTGGTGTACCTCCGGGTCTGGCCCTGATGGTTGTTTCGGAACGGGCCGTCAATGCATGGCGCAGCCGTAAAACACCTGTTGGAAATTATTATTGTGACTGGAACAACTGGCTTCCTGTAATGAAAGCATACGAAGAGCGACGCCCCTCGTACTTCGGCACACCTGCAGTGAATCTGGTCAACGGCCTTGAAGTCAGCCTGGGGATTATTCTTAAGGAGGGGATGGAGGCCAGGTTCGGCCGTCACCGGCGTATCGGCAAATCATTCCGTACAGCCATGAGAGATCTCGGACTGAAGATGATCCCTGTTTCTGAAGAGATAAGCGCAGGTACACTCTCGGCACCTTATTATCCTGACGGCGTCAAGGGGGCGGAGTTCATGAAGGCCGTTGCGGCATCGGATGTCATACTGGCCGGCGGCTTGTTACAGGGAATAAAAGAGAGTTATTTCAGGGTAGGACATATGGGCTCGGTCACCGAAGGCGACATACTGACAACGGTGTCAGCCATAGAACATTGCCTTCAGAAATGCGGACATAATATTGTCAGGGGTACTGGAATCAGGGGCGCTGCAGGAGAACTGCAGTGAGTAACTCACCTGTTCGCGATCAGCAGGAAGATGTTAAACTGCTTTGTCATTCCTCCTTCGATAACCTTATTCATCACAAAGCACTCCCTGTGACTTATATTCATAAACCCCTGTCCTGCTATAGTCTGAGATAATTCGTCAGGATCGAAGCCGTTATGACCTGTAAATCCTTCGCCATGAAACGAACCGTCCTCAGAATACAGATCTGCGATTGCAAGAAAACCTCCCGGATTTAGCATTCCGTGGAACTTCCTGACAATATTGCCAATATCAATGATGTGATGCAGCACCATCTGACTGAAGATAAGATCAACCTTAGGCCCTGTATAATCATCATTTTCGAGATCAAACTTAAGTGCTTTGATGTTTTCCACCTTTGCCGCCCTGATCTTTTCGTTCGTCACATCCAGCATTCCCGTTGAATTGTCCATCAGGATTATCTCCCTGAGATAGTCCTTCAGCAGGAAGCTTGTTATTCCCGTTCCGGCACCGTATTCCATTGCTGTCATATCCTTCCTGATGGGAACATTACTGAGGAGTGCATCAGCGATAGCTTTTGAGCGTTCCCGGTTCATAGGATTATTATCCCAGGAGGCTGCCTTAATATCAAATGAACTCATTGACTCTTTTTTTAACGATGGGCAAATATACTATATGATTGCCTTGTTTTCGCCGGTATGATTTTTAACCCTTATGTCAGGCCGGTATATGAATGACAAAATTAACTTTGATACGCTTTATTAATCTTAAATTTGCATTTCTAAAATGATATTATAACACACATGGGAAAAGAGATCGTAACAACCAAATGGCTTGATAATATGGCGTTTGAGTCAGAAGTCAACGGCCATAAGATAGTGATTGATGCTGTTCCGGAGGTTGGCGGTGAGAACCGGGGGCCCAGACCCAAGCCTTTCATGCTGATGGCACTGGGGGGATGTACGGGCATGGACGTCATTTCAATGCTTAAGAAGATGAAAGTTGATGTTAAAAAGTTCAGTGTCACGGTTGAAGGCGACTTAACCGAAGAACATCCGAAGCATTTTTACAGGATGCATGTGATCTATGAGTTTACCGGAACAAACCTTCCGCTGGAAAAGCTTCAGAAGGCCGTTTCACTCTCAGATGAGCGGTACTGCGGAGTCAGTGCGGTATATAAGAAGGCATTGCAGATGACAAGTGAGATAAGGATAATTGAGGCATAAAAAGTGCGAATGCCGGTGTTCCTGATGGCCGCAAAGACAACTACCCTGATACATGGCCGATAAAGAAAAGAAAAAGGCAGGTTCCGGATTACGTGAGCTGTTCAAGCTGTACAGCTTTCTGAGGCCGTACCGCTGGAGGTTTGCCCTGGGTCTCTCCTTCCTGCTGGTATCAACAGCCGCAAGCCTGATGTTCCCGAAGCTCCTCGGTGACATGGTTGACATGGGCAACAGTGGCAGGATACTGGAGGAGATAAACAGGACAGGTCTGACGCTGATGGCTATTCTTATAGTACAGGCGCTCTTTGCCTATATGCGGACAAGGATCTTTGTGTCAGTGACAGAGAGAACCCTGGCATCTATCCGACAGTCGCTCTACAACCATCTTATCAGGCTGCCCATGTCATTCTTCTCCGAGCGCAGGGTAGGAGAACTCAACAGCCGTATCTCATCTGACATTGCACTGCTTCAGGATTCCCTTACCGGAACGCTGGCAGACCTCCTCTCTCAGCTTCTGATAATCACCGGCGGGGTCACCCTGATGATGGTCAGCTCTTTCAAGCTGACTCTGTTTATGCTTGCAATTATACCGGCCATGTCTCTGATGGCATTCTTTTCAGGGAGGGCCATAAGACGTTATTCGCGAAAAGCCCAGTCATTCGTTGCTGAGTCAAACACAATAGTTGAGGAGACGCTGCAGGGAATACAGAATGTCAAAGCCTTTACGAATGAGGCTTTTGAGAGCAGGAGGTACCGCGAAAAGACAGAGCAGGTTGCCAGGGCAGGCATCAGGGGAGGAAAATACCAGGCGTCGGTTAGTTTCATTGTGCTGGGTTTTTTTGTTGCCATGGGTGCGGTTATATGGCGAGGTGCAGCCATGATTGCCAGCGGCCAGATGGAAGCCGGTCAACTCTTTTCTTTTGTCATTTATTCCGGATTCATCGGGGGGAATATTGCGGGCATGGCCGGGGTTTATACACGGCTGCAGAAGACAATTGGTGCGGCGGAGAACCTGCTTCTCCTGCTCGACGAGCCGGCGGAAAGTGTCAGTGAGAGATATGTGCCTGACAGTGAGCATACTCTCCACGGGCAGATAACCTTCGACAGTGTTGAATTCAGGTATCCCTCGCGCAGTGAGGTCACTGTCCTTAAGGAAGTAAGCTTCCGGGTAGAGCCGGGACAGCAGGTAGCTCTAGTAGGACCCAGCGGGGCAGGGAAATCAACTGTCACATCATTGCTGCTGAAGTTTTACGAGCCTACCGGTGGCAGGATACTGTTTGACGGACGCAACAGCCTTGATTTCCCGGTCACGGAGCTGCGTGCCCAGATGGCAATTGTGATGCAGGATGTATTCCTTTTCGGGGGTACTATCCGTGAGAATATTGCCTATGGCAAGCCTGACGCAGGTGAGGAGGAGATAATTGATGCAGCTGTGCAGGCCAACGCCTGGGACTTCATTCAGTCATTCCCCGAAGGGCTGAGCACTGTTGTCGGTGAGCGCGGGGTGCAACTGTCAGGAGGACAGCGTCAGCGGATCGCCATCGCACGTGCGGTACTGAAAAACCCGAAGATTCTCATCCTTGATGAAGCCACCTCTTCACTTGACTCTGAATCGGAGAGGCTTGTTCAGGAGGCGCTGGAAAAGCTTATGCGTAACCGCACTTCACTGGTCATCGCCCACCGTCTGGCTACGGTGCGCAATTCAGACAAGATCATTGTACTTAATGAGGGGACGATTGTTGAGGAGGGAACCCATTCTGAGCTTATGGCAAACGGAAACGGCCTTTACAGGTCGCTCACAAAGCTGCAGTTCACCACATAAAAGGGAAATGCTTTAATACAGATAAACACAAATCTAAATATTAACTTTGCAGACTTAAGAAGGTAATTATGTTACGGACAGCCAGAAACACAATTCTTGCATTGATTGCTGCAATAGCATCATCATCAGCACTCCTGGGCCAGGTACCCGTTCAGATATCTACCGAGAAGATCGTTTCAGCCGGCAAGGTCTATTACATGCATGAGGTGCAGAAAGACCAGACTCTGTATTCTATTTCAAGGGCATATAAGGTATCCATTGAAGACATAACGCTCGTGAATGAAATCCCCTCTTACGGTATCGTCCCGGGACAGGTGCTCAGGATTCCTGCCTCTGAGCCTAAGAAGTCGATAACCACCGATGAGCAGGCAAAAGAGATGGCTCGCAAGAGGGAACAATCTCAACCTCAACCGCAGCAGCAGACTCAGCCTCAGCCTCAGCCTCAACCGCAGACCCAGCCTCAGTCCAGTCCAGTCTCAGTCTCAGTCACAGCCTCAATATAAGGTGTCAACGCAGAAGATTGTCTCGAACGGTAAGGTATATTACCTGCATGAGGTAGAGAAAGGGCAGACGCTTTATTCAATAGCAAGAACCTACAAGGTCACTGTTGATGATGTTACCCGTGAGAATGTAATTGCTTCATATGGGATAGCCCCGGGTCAGGTGCTTAAGATCCCCTCATCAGAGACCCCCTCATCAGAGCCGGTACAGGCTAAAAAACAAGCTGAGCCGCTGCCTCCGTCAGAGCCACAGGTTAAGGCAGAACCCCAGCCTGCGGCTCAGTCGCAGCCACAGTCGTCATCACCTTCCGGCGTCGCCATGCAGGATGATAAGGAGCAGGCTCCACCGGCCTCCGCAGCGCCAGCCAAAGAGGATCCTGAGCCTAAGCCTGAAGCCGCACCTGCCGTGAAGAAACCGGTACAGCCTGAGAAGAAGACACACAAGGTCCAGAAAGGCGAGTCTCTCTCAGATATCGCCGACAAGTATGAAATCACTGTCAGTGAGCTAAAGCAGGCAAACAAGGGACTGATTTTTGCGACCCCGGGTATGCGCCTTGTGATTCCCGCCAAGGAAGTCAGCGAACGCGATCCGAAAGAGTAGAGATTGAATCAGGGCGACCCTTACTGACCGGTCTTTAACGGCTTGAGGTTTTCAACCCGGAAAAGGTCATCCGGAATTCCCTGGTCAAACCTGACATCTGTCAAAAGAATTTTTGTGCTGTGATCCTTCTCAAGATCCTTCATTGACACTTCTGATGCATACCAGTATTTCCCGATTCTTTCATACTTATAACTGGCTTCCTTGAATTTCTTCCCCTGCTGGTTAAAGTATTCCATAGTTATGGGATAACCGTAGGTTTTATTGATGGTGACAATAACCCTGGAGTAGTTTGATTTTCCCGATTTGGGAACCATGCTGAGGATGTGTGCATCACCCTCCGAATTGATGAATTCGGGTGTATACCTCTCGGCATAGGGGGTTTGTGCCATGTCTTCGTAAGAAAAATCGGTATTGTTGAACGACTGGTCTTTCGAGAGTATCGATACCTTCTTCGGGTTGCCGAGTGCCGGCAGGTACACCCACATCACCGATCCCGGCAGTGTCAGTGTTGCCATTCCGGCCTGTGACTCAGGTTTTGTGTACCTGTATAATTTCCTTTCAGGACCTTTCTCGAACATTTCTGCTTCGCGTACTTTCTCCTTGCCTGTTTTATCGGTAAGGATGATGACTACTTTTCCCTGTCTGTCTTTCGGAGCGAACATGACCTCGTCCATCTTATTAAGTACGGCCATGGGATCCTGTGATGAGGCATCATTCAGGAGGGCAAAAAGAAGAACAGGAAGCAGTGTGATTGTGTTGATAAAGACTTTCATGATTAAGAATTCTGTTGCGGATTAATTTTCTTATTTCTGTGTGCAAGGATCAGTATCACCGGAAGCAGGGTCATGGCACTCAGTCCCGACCCGAACATACTGAGCGATATCAGCAGCCCGAAATGTTCAAGCGGCACCATTTCGGAAAACAGCAGTACCAGAAACCCGGCTGAAACCGAAATTACATTAATGACGATGGCCTTTCCGCTGATCCCGATCGTATCTTCAAGTGCCCTGGTTACCGAAGCCCCTTCCTTCAGGGAGCTGTTAAAGTGTGTGATAACGTGGATGGAATAGTCTATGCCGATTCCCATCGCAATGCTCGCGACCAGTACTGTAGCGATATTAAGGGGGATAGCTGCGTAGCCCATTATGCCGAAGAGAATTATGATTGTCGAAATTACGGGGATGGCGGCAAAGAGACCTGAGATAAATGACCGCAGAACGACACTTACGATAACTATTACCACGATAATTGCAATTGCCAGGCTTGCCAGCTGGCTGTTGATCAGGCTCTGGTCCATCCTGGCTTCAATAAAGGGCATCCCTGTAATCTCTATGGAACACTCCTCAGTCGAATTTTCACTTATGAAGCTGTCCATATAATCCTCGAATTCCTTTTTGGCGTTCATGTCAGAAGATGTAAATCTCGATATTATGATCGCCTCGTCAAGATCATCCGACACAAGCTTCCGGAGGTTCTCGTTACCGTCAAGGAGGAACCATATCTGCTCAATCAGATCCCTGTCATCAGGTATTTTCCTTTCCTGCCCGAATGCTGCAGTGATATCGAGGATCAGATCAGCGACCGACTGTGTGCCTACGACCCCGGGGTTCTTTGCCATATGCTCTTCGGTACGGACCATTGTCTTGAAGAAACTCAGGGCTCTGCACGTCTCCCCTGAAGAGTACAAAGACAGGTTTGGTTCCGCCGAATTTGCTGGTCATAATTTCCTCTGCCATCCTTGTGGGATCTCCCTTTCTGAAGTATTCTTTCACGTCAACACTTCTTTTTATGAGAAAAATGCCGCCGGTAGTGACCACCGTAATAAGTATCCATGTAACAAGTATGGCCTTCGGGTGCTCATAAAGAAGGTTTTGCAGGGGATTCTGGAAGTAATCATAGAAGAATGTTTTACCAGCCTCCCATCTTTCATTTTCCTTGTCCCTGTTTTTCCATCGGGTGACTGATATAAGTGCAGGGACGAAGAAGAGGGAGAGAAGCAGTGCAATGAAGGTTCCCAGGGCTGTAAATATCCCGAAATCGCGTATCATTGTCAGGTAAGAGCCGAAAATAAAGGAAAAGAAACCGGTCATGGTGGTCAGTGCGGCCAGTATGACCGGAACAAAGACGTAGCTCATGGCTGTAATGATTGCCTGGTTCATATCCCCCTTTTCCTGGTCAATCCTGTTGAGAACATGGATAGTGTAGGCAGTGGCGACAGCGAGCAGGACAATGGGGATATTGTTTGAAACCATGCTCATATCCGATCCGGTCAATGACATGATGCCGATGACCCATATTATTGACAGGATAGCCGTGAGCAGTGGTACGACCACTCCCCTCAGGGAACGGAATCCCAGGAAGAGAACAATGGTAATCAGCAGGAATGCGATCGGGAGCAGCCTGGTAAGGTCGGATGCTATCAGCCGGGAAATCGATGAAACCATCATTGGCGATCCGGCATAATAGATCTTTTCGGGAATGTTCAGTGATTCCACCTTGGCCTTGACTGTACTGGCAAGGGAGTGAATATTGGTATCATCAAACAGGGAGAAGACAATTATTGTTGATGTGGCATCCTCTGAAACAATGGTTCCCCTCACGTTCTTATTGGAAAAGACTCTCTCCCTCAGCAGGGCAAGTTCCTCCGGCGTGTCAGGCAGATCATATTCATCGACAAGAGGACCAACCTCCATTCCGTTCTCACTCTCGTTGATATACATGATGTTGGTGAGGCTGGTCACCGATGAGATGCCTTCGATATCTTTAAGAGAGTCTGTGACCTGCCTTACGTGCTCAATCAACTCAGGAGTGAAGACATTCTCAGTCTCCAGGATGACCATGCCTGTGTTGTTGGCGCCGTAGGTGCTGCCTATTTTCCTGAAGAGGACGGCGTGCGGGTCATCATCAGGCAGTGAACTCACCACATCAGAGTTGATCCTGATGCCCGGGATCTGAAGAGCAAGAAAAACAGTAACAGCCGAAACCAGAAGGATGATCATCCATCTGACCCTCAATATAATTCCGAACATCTTCTCCATATGTACTTTATGCAGGCTTCTGTTAAAAAAGGCCCGAAAATACATCTTTTTGATCAGGAATCAAAGAGAGGAGTGAATTGATGCAACGATTTATGCCAGGCGGCGTCTGCGGAGACCTACCAACTCTTCAAATGCACTGATGAACCGGTAAAAAAAAGAGAAGTAGTCCTCTTTTCCAAGGTATTCACTGGTCTCGGCAGGAGAGACGGGAATATCTTCAAGGTTAATGTCATCAGCCGGTTTAATGATGACGTGGTTTGCAAAATCTATCCGTTCACCGTCGATACGGTTATAGAAATGCCAGCCATTGTCTTTACGGGTTTTCAATATCTCGCAGCCAAAGATGTCGTGGATGAGCAATGAAATCTCAGTATCCTGAAACTCCGGAAAGGGACCATATTTTGATCCGTTGATTTTTTCTTTTGTACAGGTACGTTTCAGTGCCTCGTGTACAAGAATCCTGTAAAACAGAACCGTTGTATTCATTGGTGATAGGTTTAATTACGGCATGAATTGCCATATACTAAGGTCATCCTTTTGGTTCGTTCGGGCGTTACACAATTCCATCAATTATTTATATAATTCACACATTTACCTGTTGCAGCCGGGTGATTGATCTGTTTTTTTTAAGCGTAAAAAGAAGGTAGCTGTCGGTCAGGTCGTTCTTCGGGCAAGAAATGCTATATTTATTTATTTGAAAAGTGTCCCTTTTTCTGTGATTTTGCGCACTTTTGTTTTACGGATATGACAGACAGATGACAGGTCTAAGCCAAAAAAGAATAGCAGCGATATCGATGGTCCGCTACGATGAGTTTTTCATTCCGAAGTGGATAAATTACTATGGAGCGCAGATTGGCCATGAGAACCTGTTTCTTTTGCTTGATGGTCATGATCAGCCGCTGCCGCAGGATCTCAGTAAGATCAATGTCATCAGGTTACCCCACCAGGAGCTGGGCAGAGCAGAGGGCGACCGTAACAGGGCACGGCTGGTCTCTTACTTTGCCAGGGCTCTGTTCCTCCGGTATGATCTCATCATTGCAAATGACATAGACGAGTTTCTTGTCGTCGATCCTGCCAGGCATGAGACTCTTGCGGAATATCTCCAGCGGCCAATCAGGACAGCATCTCTCTCAGCCCTGGGGCTCGATGTGGGGCAGCATACCGGGCTTGAATCGCCTGTTGACCCCGGCCGGCCGTTTTTGGAGCAGAGGAGTTATGCACACGTCTCAGCCAGATATACCAAGCCTGTCGTTGCTGCCGCACCGCTTACTTGGGGTTCGGGATTTCACCGCGTGAAGGGGAGGAACTTTCACATCGACCCGAATCTCTATCTTTTTCATTTCGGGATGGTGGATTATGATCAGTCGAGAGGAAAACTTGATAACCAGTCGCTTCACAATGCAGGGTGGACCGGGCATCTCGACAGACGCTACCAGCTTTTTGAGCTGATCGCTAAGAACGAGGCTGTTGACGGCGATGATTTCTTTAAGAAAGCACGAAGGAGACAGACACTGATACGTCCGCTGTTTGCACTGAATAAGCCCGGGATGCTTGCTGAAAAGCCAATTATAAAAATACCGGAACGGTTCAGATCTGTCATCTGATTTATTTAAAGCTGAAGCATCATGAATCTCAAGTACAGGATCAAGAAGGCATACACGGAGCTGTTGTTCCGGATGAGTTCCGGCGAGAACCCTCTCTTTATTGCATATTACAAATATATCTATAAGCCTCCCAGAGGGTCACTGGCAGAATTCCTTGACGACTACTCGGCAAAGCACGCCCCGGTCACCTTCCTTCAGGTGGGAGCCAATGACGGGTTTGTGCATGACCCGCTTCACAAGTTCATCAAGAGGGATCACTGGAGGGGAGTCATGCTCGAGCCACAGCCTGATGTCTTCAATGAATACCTGGCCAGGCTTCACAGGAAAAGGGGTGAGATCACCCCCCTGAATGCTGCCCTTGACACCAGCGACGGCACAAAGACACTGTATAAGATCGGGATCAGCAATGAGCGATGGGCTACAGGCCTTTCAAGCTTTAACAGGGAGGTTCTTGTGAACAGCATAAAGAGAGGGGTTGTACAGCACAAGGCCAGGAAGAGGGGGATAAAACTGCCTGAGAACATGGAAGAGATGATCATCGGCCAGGAGATTGCCACCATCAGTCCCGAAACCCTCCTCGGCAGATTCGGGAACGAAAGGATCAACCTGCTGGCGGTAGACACGGAGGGGTTTGATTATGAGATAATCAAGATGCTTGATCTTGACCGTATCTCACCTGAGGTGGTGATCTATGAGGTCGCAAATTTTGATCAGAAGACGGCTGATGAATGCCGTTCATACCTCGAAAAACGAGGTTATTCATGCCGCACTATTGGTAAAGATGTGCTTGCGACCAGGAATCCAGCCTGATAACACTGAACTCAATTCTCTTTTCCCCAGGTCAGAACAATGACCAGTCCAAGTATGGCCATTACTGCCGAGGAAACGAGGATGTCTGTCACCATAGCTCCGGCATTGAGGTACATTGTGCTCATTGACCAGTATGAAAATGCTATGGCTGATCCGTAAAGCAGACCGAACAGGGCTCCATAACTGCAAAAGGCATCAGGCTGACCTGATTATTTTCCAGCCCAGGAAAGTATTGATCAGCCCGATAACCAGGAATATAGGCTGAAGGGGGCTTATCAGGGAAATCCATGCTACCTGTATGATTATCCAGATACTGAGCACTAGCCCCAGAATTAATCCTGTGTAACCGGCATATTTGTTCCGTGTAAATGACAGAAAGGCACCTGCCCCATTTGCAATGCCATTGACAAGGAGCAGAAACAATCCCGGCAGGAGGAATGAATCAAGCGGTGAATTTGCAAGTAATTCGGGAGACGCACCCATTCCTGCACCGGAGGTGTCCATAAGGTATCCTATTCCTGCAGGGATAGCTCCAATGGCTGTGACAGCCTGAAGGGAACCGAGGGTAAAATAAAATTTCTTCATGGGTTGAATTTATTATCATTGATTACTGCTGTATGGTTGACTGAAGGTTGCATGTCAGCACCATGTATTTACTGGTACTTATTCAGTTCCACGATAGTCATGTTCAGATCTCTTTCCAGTGCCAGCACTTTATTAAACGTTTCGTAATAGATTGAAAGTTCATAAATATATTCTGTCAGAGATAGTTCTCCTTTCTCAAATGCTTTCTGAAGCAACGCCGAGCTGCTGAACATCTCCACCATCGACCGATATTCATTCAGACTGCGTTGAAGGCTTATCGCCTTGTTATGCAATGCTTTTAAATTGTTGTAGAATTGAAGTCTGGTATCAGATTCAGCGCTCTGCACGGCTATGGTCTTAGCCTTTGCATACTTCACGGCATTTTTATTCTCGAGCAACGGAACCGAAAGTCCGACTGTAATTCCCTGGAACTGTTGTCCCGGAATATCTTCGCTCATGTAGCCCGCCTGAAACTTCGGTAACGACAGGGCTGAATTCAGTTTTTCCTGTTTCTGTCTTATTGCAACTTCCTGCTTCAGCCATTGCAAGAGAGGATTGTTTAGTTCTGCCTGGATGTACCATTGCTCAAAGTCACCGTCAAGGGTTTGAGGCTGATAAACGCTGTCTGTAAATTCAATAAAAACACCGCCATTCAGGCTCTTCAACTCAGACAGCAACGCTTCGCGTTCTATTTCTGAGGACTCTGCATCTTTTGTAATATTCAGCAAGTTTACCCGGGCCTTATTATACTCAAGGATACTGGCTTCACCGATATCGTACTTCGATTTATATGAGTCAGCAACAGATCGTGCATTTGCAATCCTTTTGTTCATTTCTGATATTAATGCATTGTGAAAAATCAGGTCATTGCAGATAAGGCGTGTGTGAAACAATATCGCTTTTCTTTGCCTCTGGTATTCAAGCTCAACCTGCTCGTTCTGGTATTCCGAAATTTGATTCCGGTAAGAGTAGGCTGACGGAAAATCAAATGACTGCAGAACACTGATATCTGTTCGGGTTCCAATATCAGCCGGGCTTCCCCACAGATAATTAAAAGCAAACTCAGGATTTTCAAGGTATAATCCTGTCTTGTTACCTATCAGTTCTGCATCAGCATTCTTCCTGAGGGCAGAAAGTGTAGTGTTATTCTTTTCTACTTCGGCTATAATATTGTCAATGGTGCTCTGCGACAATAATTTCGATCCATGCAGGATAAATATGCTCAGAAGTATAACTGTCGGTTTCATAAATTGTCATTTTTTAATATTCCACGTTTACTGAGAGAGCTGTAAACGATTGGAACGATGTATATATTCAACAGGGTGGAAGTTATCAGTCCGCCCAGGATTACCTTTGCCATTGGACTTTGAATCTCATTTCCTGCAAGATCTCCTCTGAGAGCCAGTGGAATGAGCGCGAGGGCAGCCGTCAGGGCAGTCATTAAAATTGGATTGAGTCTGTCTGCCGAACCTCTGGTAATTGTATCCATCAGCGTTACTCCGTTCTCCTGCAGGTGCTGATAGTGCGAAACAAGTAAAATGCCGTTTCGGGTGGCTATCCCGAAAAGCGTTATGAATCCGATGATAGCGGGGATGCTCAGAATACCGGAAGTGAAATATATGGCAAACACGCCTCCGATCAGAGCTAACGGAAGGTTAAGAAGTATAATGCCCGCCAGTTTGAAGTTTTTAAACTCCTGGAACAACAGCAAAAATATGATCAATAATGCAATCAGTGAAGTAAGCATCAGGGTTTGCGATGCTTTGGCCTCGCTCTCAAACTGACCGCCATACTCAATCCTGTACCCTTCAGGCAAAGAAATTGTTTCGTTAATGTTTTTCTGAATCTCCTGCACAGCGCTCCGCAAATCACGACCGGCAACATTTGCAGAGATTACAACTTTTCGCTGAACATTTTCACGGCTGATTGAGCTGGGTCCGGAGACTGATACAATATCTGCCACCTGTTCAAGCGGAACTTTTTTCCCGTCGTGGGTATCGATGAGCGCCGAGCGTAATCCTTCAATAGTTTCCGTGTGGTCTCTGTCGAGTTTCAGTACGAGGTCGAAACTGCGTTGCCCTTCATAAATTTCGGATAATTTTTCTCCGCCAAATGCAACATCGATAAAATCGTTGAATTCCTCTATTGTAATGCCGTACTGAGCCATCATATCCCTGTTTGCCCTTATCTGAATCTGCGGGATCTCGATCTGCTGGTCAACATTAACATCTACCAGACCTTCAATATCAACTATTGAACTTTTAATCTGATTCCCGACAGCGAACATTTTTCCCAGGTCTGTTCCAAATAGTTTTATGGCAATATTCGCTCTTGTTCCCGAGAGCATGTGGTCTATGCGATGTCCGAGCGGCTGGCCCACGGTAAATGCAATCCCGGGGATACGCGACAAGGTATTGCGTACATCTGCCAGGAATTCCTCCCGGCTGCGGTCAGAAAGACTGAAGTTAACATCTATTTCGGCGCTGTTGGTAGTCTGGGAATGTTCATCCAGTTCCCCGCGACCTGTCCTTCGTGCCGTGCTTGATATTTCCTTAATGGATAATAACTCCGATTCCACAATATTTCCCAGCCTGTTGCTTTCTTCAAGTGATGTCCCCGGTTTTGTTATAACGGAAAGTGTCAGGGATCCCTCGTTAAACTCAGGCAGGAAACTGCGTCCCATAGTAAACATTGCAATTACTGAGACAAAAAACAGTCCCATTGTTGAGAACACAATTGTTTTTTTGTGTTTCAGCGACCAGACGAGCGATTTTTCATAATTATGCGCAAGATTGCGGACCAGCCATTTCTCCTTCTCGTTCTTCGCCAGGTATTTTTCATTTGACAACAGCATCTTTGAAAGCAACGGGGTGAGGGTCATTGCAACTATGAGTGAAACAAACAGTGATACGATGAATGATATTCCCAGTGGCTTCAGCATTCTTCCTTCCATTCCGGAAAGAAAAAACAGTGGGATAAAAGCAACTATGATGATCATTGTTGCATTAAGTATAGAAGCCCGTATTTCCTTCGATGCCTCGAACACTACCGTAAATGATGTCTGACGCTGCTCTGCCGGTTTCTGTCTGTTCTGCCGCAGGCGCTTGTATACATTCTCTACGTCAATGATTGCATCGTCAACCAGGGCCCCGATGGCAATGGCCATTCCGCCCAGGCTCATGGTATTGATGTTTAATCCGAGTATTTTCAGGACGATAATGGCGCCAAGCAGCGACAAGGGTATGGCGAGAAGTGAAATGACAGTGGTTCTGAAGCTGCCCAGAAAGATGAACAGTATTATAACTACAAAAATACCCCCTTCCAGTAATGCCTTTTGCACATTGTTGACTGAGGTTTCAATGAAGTCTGCCTGGCGGAATATTTTTGTGTCCAGCCTTACATCCGGAGGCAATGTCTTCTGCAAAGTATTCAGGTTAGCCTCAATTCTCCGGGTTACATCAAGTGTGTTTGTATTTGGTTGCTTGGAGACGGAAATTATTACAGCCGGACTGGCATTTTCTGATGCATAGCCCATCTTGACAGCCGCTCCCGATCTTCACCTCGGCAACATCATTTATTCTGACAGGTTTACCGTTGACTGACTTGACGTAAGTATTTCCCAGCAGCTCCAGGTCTGAAGTTCTTGCAATGCCTCTGACAACATACTCATTCCCATATTGCCTCACTACTCCGCCTGTCGAGTTTTTGCTCATCCCTTTACATACATCCGCAAGCTCAGCCAATGAAACATTATAATAGTTCATTTTATACGGATTGGCCAGTACCTGATATTGCTTATAGTCGCCTCCGATGATTGTTACCTGCGAGACACCGCCTGTTGCCAGCAGCAGTGGTTTGATATTCCATTCTGCAATGGTTCTGAGATCCATCAGACTTGTACTGTCAGCCTGTATCCCGATAAAAAAGATTTCACCCATCACGCTTGACTGAGGCGCCAGTACAGGCTGTCCGACACCCAGTGGCATCTGAGATGACACTGTTATCAGTTTTTCGCTTACTATCTGCCGGGCTTTGAAAATATCCGTGCCCCAGTCAAATTCTACCCAGACAAATGAAAAACCCTGGGCTGAGGAAGAGCGTACCCTGCGAACCCCTGTTGCCCCGTTCACCGAAGTCTCGATGGGAAAGGTAACCATTCGTTCGACCTCCTCCGAAGCCATGCCGTGGGCATCTGTCATCACCACCACGGTTGGCGCAGTGAGGTCAGGAAATACATCCACGTCCATATTTACTGCAGTGGTCACGCCGAAAACCACTAACACCACAGAACACAGTATTATAAAATACTTGTTGTTCAGGGAAAACTTAATAATATTATTAATCATGATTTTCCGGATTATCAATGAACATGCCCTGAGTGTGCATCCAGTGTGCCGGTCGCCTGAGCAAGCCTGATCAGTATTGCTCCTTTTGTTACGACACGCTCATCTGCTGTTATGCCCTGTACAATTTCGGTTTTGATGCCATCAGTGGCGCCGGTTTTTATTTCCCGCTTTTCAAACAACTCAGGAGTGACCTGCACAAACAGGAAATAGTTTCCCTGCTCTTCAATGATGGCACTGTTTGGTAAAGTAAGCGCCTCTGAGTTTGTTACTGTCATCAGATATAACTCTACAAAACTGCCCGGAACAAAGCTGCCGTTATTGATTATCTGGAGGCTGACAGGTATTAAATAACTGTCACCGGTAGCCGACTTGCCAAAAGACAATACCTTACCGTTCAATTCTTCAAGCGAGTATGTCTTTCCTTCACCGGTATTTCTGACAGTGGCAGTTGAAATGGCTTCGAGATAGGGGAGGTATTTCTGCTGAACTTCAGCCCGAAGAACAAGAGTTTTGTTTTGTGAAACCATTACAAGTGGCTGACCAACCTCAACATATTGTCCGTTTGTTACAAACAGCTTCTTGATGAAACCTGTCACAGGACTTGTTACAGACTGTCCTGAAGCGTTAAAATTCTCTCTGAGGTTATCATATACAGATTTGGTGTTTTCATACTGATTTCTGGCTTGCAGCAATTCTTTCTCTGACACTATTTTGTCTTCAGCCAGCACCGTTGCTCTGTCATAATCCGCCTTTGCCTTCTCATAATTGTTCTTTGCTTCAGAGTAGCGAACAGCTGAATTATTATCAGCAAGCCCGCTGCCGGTAATCGTAAACAGTACCTGACTGTTTGTTACGCCATTACCTTCCAAAATGCTGTTTCCGGTCATAGAAACAATACCGGTAGCTTTTGCTGTTACCAGTATCTCGTCAGCCTGGGCCGACTGAACCTGTGCAGTTGTTTTTATTACATGGCCGAATGGTTCCCTGGCGGGTTTATCAGTGGAGAATTCTATTTTCCACGATTGCTCTTTTGTAAAAACGACTGTATTGGTTTTTGACAATGCTGTCTTCCCGGCCGCTTCGGCTGCTTCCTGCAGAGAGCTAAATACCGTAATTTCAGGTACAGTTATCTTAAAATCGCCCTTTTCAGTTGTAATGACATATTCTAAGATGCCCCTGCCCTGGACCCGTGGCTGTATGTCAAAACTATATATTCCCTTTCTGACAGGACTGTCAAGGGTCTGTTCAGTTGTTTGACCGTCAACAGTAATTTTCAATGTAACTGAACCTTTCTCCAGAGCAGTAAAATCAGGCAGGTTGGAGAAATGAGACAGGATATTTGCAGTGTCCCCGACAATAAAAGGGTCAGCTTCGGCAAAGAGTTCAAACTCATTGCTGTAGGCAGTATATTGAAACTTTACTTCTTCCTGTTCAGACTGATCGGCAGTTTCGTGATTGTGGTTGCAACCTGCCAGAATAATAGCTATTGTTGCCCCAAATATTATCTTAAAATACATTGCGATGTCATTTAAATATTTAGTAATGAAAGAGATAAATAACTGCACTTATAACATCATTACCTGATGCAAATACAGTGATAATGGGAAACTAAAAACTTAAACGACTGGCGGGGCACGCAATCCAAGCGATGTGGATGCGTAAAGGGTATATGATGAATTTATGTTAAGCGCATTAATAAAGCGCCGGGAAACAGGAATCAACCCTTTTTCTCCAGTAACCGGCAATCCATAAAGAAAAGCATAATAATCATGCAGGTAATTGTACCCGGTGGTGAATTTAATTTCCTGATTCCATTCATTGGACGGAACTGCTATAAGCTCCTTTAAAATACAGTTATCCGGGTTATTTTCACCATCGTGATGGTGCGGTTGTTCTCCTCCGCCCTTTTGTATGTCTGAGTCATGGCTGCATTCGCAGTGCGATCTTACCAGGCAAACCTGCTTGCCATGATGATGATGTGGTACAACAGCATGGGCCAATAAAAGCATGTTGGCGATCAGAATGAAAAAGAATGCTGCTGTTTTCCTGATCATCTCCTGGTTAATTCAATGCAATATTAACGAAAAAGATGATCTATTGTTCGGCTCATTGTAAATCCATAACATACTTATCTGAGACATTTCTGATGCCATTGATGGAACGTAGGGATGAAAGCCGGAGCACACAGGCTGATTCTAATTTAAGAAAAAGATTACCCTGAATTTCGGAAGTTACATCAAGCCCGGAAATTCAATTCCATATTTTGAAGCGGTCTCGACAATTCTTTTAACATCAGGAGGGCCCTGAGGACGAGGGGGAATAACCAAATCCCTGGCGGGCTCACTCATCTCCCTGAAATAATCTTCAAATCCTCCGGGAGAAAGATGCATCAATACTTCAGCCGTTTCAGTTTGTACCTGAAATGAGTGCCGGATCATTCTTGGAAGAAATATCCAGTCGCCTTTCTTTGCCTTAAAAACCTCATCACCTACAGCATAGTTAATTTCACCACTCAGCAGGTAAAAGGATTCATCCTCTTTTGTATGAATATGGGGTGGTGGTTCAAGGCCTTTAATTTCATATCCATGAATCAGAGAAAATGATCCATTGGTATCCTTACTGGAAATAAGAATACTCATTAAATGACCGATGTACCAATAGGAATTTTCAAGATCGGGTCCAATCATTTTGGGCAGGATCTTGCCTGGTTCAGAGGTTTTAAGAAGAGTAATTCCATGAGCAAAGGGAATAATACCGGTTGCTGAAAGTCCTAATAAAAATGCTTTTCTGTTCATGACTGGTATTTTTTAGATTATTTCCTTTAAAAAGAAACAAATTGGAAGCCAATATGTTTGGCAGAAGGCTAATCCGTTCAAGCGCCTTCGGGGCGCTATACTGAAAATGGCCAGGGGGAGGTCAGGCTGAGCGTTTGGTGAATCTCAGCGGGATTTTGAATCAGGCATTTTTTCTCAGAAAGCATTAGGATTTCTCTGCGGGAACAGCCTTAAGAATGGATATCATCATCACCATATAGAAAAAGGATGACACTATTGCGGGAAACATCCAGTAATAATCTCTGGGGAAACGGCTTATTATCTCATGATAAGGGTATTTAAAACAATCTCCGGTGCAGAAAGGACCTGACAGGGGAGGTGTCCAGACAGCAATGCCTAACGTGATGACTGTAATTACAGCTGTAATGATTGAAACATAATAACCAAAGCGCGATGTATTTATGCCTGTTTTGCCCACATCGTTGATATTAAGCTTTACTTATTCAATTGCTACTGCCATTGGTTGACCTGATAATTTTCCAGCCCAGGAAAGTATTGATCAGCCCGATGATCAGAAAAACAGGCTGAAGGATACTCATCAGGGAAATCCATGCTACCTGTATGATTATCCACGAACTGAGTATTATCCCAATTATCAATCCTGGGTGACCTGCATATTTATTCCGTGTATATGACAGAAAGGCACCTGTTCCATTTGCAATGCCATAGACAAGGTGCAGAAACAATCACGGCAGGAGGAATGATTTCAGCGGTGAATTGGCGAGCAACTCGGTGGAGACACCCATCGCGGCACCAGAGGTGTCCATAAGGTATCCTATTCCTGCATGGATAGCTCCTATTGCTGTGACAGCCTGAAGAGAACCGAGGGTAAAATAGATTTTTTTCATATGTTGTATTTATTATTACTGATCACTTCTCTCCGGTGAATAATTCCAGATTGACGGCCGGTGCTCATCGGACAAAATATTAAATGATGAAGAAATAGTATTGGACATTCGTAACCGGCAGATTATCATTCTTCGGGATCCTCTTCAAAACCACGAAATGGTATATCATCGTCGGGTTCCTTGTCGAAGGGTCCAACACCCGGAGGATTAAAAAGTCCCCACCGGTCAATAATATAATCCCATTTATCAAATCCTGCCACCCAGTCAATGAAAAGCAACCGGTATTCTTCAATAAGGTCTCTTACAATCTGAAAATAATCAACATATTCAAAACCAAACATATCGAGTGAATGCTGCTGGACCATCAGGTCGCGTGCTGCTTTACGTATTATGGCAGCATTTTCCATTTTAAGGTCATACAACCCTGCTGCCTCAGCGCCGGCGACTTTTACAGTAAGTAGTGCAGCATCACTTAACATACAGGATTTAACTTCCATAAGGTATTCATTGTTCTCAGGGATAAGATCAGTAATTTTAATTACAATATCAAAGATCTCTTTTCCTTTCTGATAAATAGGAAGTTTTTCCGGTTGTAGGATATCATCTTCGTCATCTGAATTCATTTCCTTTATTGTATTATGTTAATCAGACAGATATATGGCTAATTTAGAAAAATGGTTGAGTAATTATATAATGGAATACTAACAAAATAAAAGAGGCGGTACTATCTGAATTGTCTTGCTGTATTTCCTCGAGCCAAAAGGATAGAAGTACTGAAAGCTTCCCCAAAAACAGCATCAAACATAATTAGTTGATTATTAAGAAGTAGCTATAGTGTTGATAACTAATGAGCTGTAGAAGAAGTATGATCAACAATGTTTTCCTTGAGGGATAAACTGACGCACAAATCATGCAGAAGAGAGGCCACAATAATCTTAGGACCATAAAGAAATATTCAAATTTTGCTAATGATGAATTGTTGAAGAAAAACCTGGATCAGAAACTTAAAAAATTAAAGAAAGCCAGGGTTAAAAAGAGCAATTGAATTCGCTATATGGCCAAGGATATTAAGTGATTCTGCACATCAAATAATTACGAAGGCACGCCTCTATCAAAATAAAGTACTTTTCGGTATTGGCCAGGAGTTGAAAATATCATAAAATGAATAGATTGTTAGTGGATTTGACAAAGTATTGGTGACTATATAAAAAATTCATTTAAGGTCACAGATCCGTCATCCACAAGCTTTATTAACTTATATCCTCATCTTCTAATATTTAAAGCTTAAATAATAATCAAAAAAAGGAAGTATTTCAGTAAGGAACCTGCCATCAATTGTCCAGATTTTATCTGTGTGTTTTCCAATATATTCTTCTGCAAAGTGATTAATCCCTAGATTTTCAAGCTTCTGACTAAAAATCATACATGTTAAAGGAATATGAAGCCCCTCGTCATTTCTACCCCAATCCAGTTTCAATGCTTTCAGTTTATTCAGGTTGCTTGCATAAACATCTGCCATTTCTATCGGTGAGTTTTTATTCCATAATTTTAATACCTTGTAATTGACAATCAGACTATCATTTACATAAGTAAACGGCAGATCAGTAAAAAAAGGAGGATGATTGGGATTTGGTGAATATGCACGTCCCAGGGCAATAACCACTTGTTCATAAAAGTTCCCATTATATAGGTCTTCGAAGGATTTCATTCCCGGTGCTTTTTTGTACGCCAGGCTATTTGGTCCAAATTCTTTTGCCAACCCAAGAATGGCAGGAGACATTGCATAAACGCTCGAAAAAACATCCGGGAATATCATACCGGTTTTTATGGCTCCATGACCCCCCATGGATATTCCAGTAATTCCACGACTTTCACGGTCGGGAATAGTTCTGAAATGCAGGTCGATATACTCTACCAAATCTTTGGCAATGAAATCAGTCCAATTACCCGCTATGGTGGAATTAGTATAAAAGCTTCCTCCGTATATAGTTTTTTGATCGGGTATAACAACTATAACAGGTCTGATAGTTCCTTTAGTAATAGCCATATCCATATAATTACAGATGGGGCTTCTTGCAACAAACAAACTGTCGTTATCTCCGAAACCGTGTAAAAAATATATCACAGGATATCGGGTAGTTGTCTTGAAATAGTCAGGAGGCAGATAAATTGTTATCCTTCTGGTAGGGTTTTCGCCAATTTTATTCTCCAGGCACTGAGCATAAAGCCTGTCCACAACAATTCTTCTCTTGTTTTCCTGTCCTTGAACGAGAAGCATTCCTTGAAGAAAAAGAACAATTACCAGAATTCTTTTCATGTTTATAGTTTCTATATCTTTTATTTTAGGTTAAGCTCTATTTTTCATTAATCCATTTCAGTATCTCTTTATCAAATAGAGCACTTTCCTCAAGCTGCGGTGTGTGTCCGCTTTTCTCAAATAGTTTAACCGTTAACCCTTTTATATCACCATATCCTTCCCATAATGAAGCAGGATCAACGTAATCATATTTCCCTGCAGCCACATAAGTTGGGACAGGAACATTCCTGCCATTTTTAAACATGTAATAATCTTTAAAAATGCAATCATATAAGTAATTTAAAATATCGGTATTCAATGTCATATCTTCCCATAACCAATGTGCGTCATAGGTTGGATTGAACCAGTATTTTGGAGCCATATAACAATAGGTCTCAACTACACTTTGCGCAGGAGTCAGGTTTTTCATTGTTGCCAGTATTTGCCAGTTTTTATCCATTAGACTTTGCCTTTCTGCTGATGCAGTTTTCCATATATGATTAATGGCATCATCCTGTACCTGGTTTGTCTGATTGTTCGGGGAACCTATCATTATAACATGTGTAACCTTATCCGGATGAGACCTGGCATATTCAAACGCTATAGTCCCATGTATTGAATGCCCAAGGATAATTATTTTTTCAAGCTTAAGTTCTGTTCTTACCTTTTCAATATCATCAACAATTGTTTGTAAGGTAAATTTATCAAGATCTGCCTTTGCGTAATCTTTGGCGAACCATCTCATGTCAAACGAAGTAGAACTTAATATGATCACGCAGCTCTTTATCAAATGTTCTGGGATAGTATATTGAGGAACCTATTACAAGGCATGGTAAGCCCTTCCCTTCAACTAAATAATTTAGTTTTGTTCCGTCAACTTCAATATATCCTTTTGACTCCTGAGTTTTTTTAAGGTCTGAGTGTTTCATCATCTGATCATTACTGCAGGCTGACGTAATTAGCAGAGTAATCAATGAGAATAGAAATGCACCTTTCATAAAAACTATATTTGATTGATATGAATTGATTCATTTAAGATGTTTGTAACAGATACGTATTGTTTCAAGAGATGATTCAGGCAAGCATTCTGTTGGCTTTTGACTGTTTCTGATGCATTTGTAGAAATAGTCAATCTGATTTTTATAGCCATCATTTAATTCTCCAGCGGCTACTTCCTCGATTCCATCATCAGTAGAGATAAAAATCGAATTTGCTTTTAAGGTAGAATAACATAAACTTGCTTTTTCAAATTGTGCTGTAAAATCACATTGAAACGGGAAGCTTTGGTGGAAGGTATTTCCTCCTTCAATCTTCACCGTTAGATCACTTCCGGCGAAACGCCAGATTGCATTTACATAATCGTGCTTGCTTAGTTTGCCCGGAAGGTAAAAGCTTGCAATATCGGATGGTGAATGTTCTATTAGATAATAAGCATAATCAATGTCATGAATAACCAGGTCGAACAGAGCTCCGCCCGAAGAACCATATTCAGACTGTTTTTCCTTCCATTGCCCCCATTGTGGAACGCCTGAGAAGCGGGACAAAGAAAGAAATGTTAATTTGCCGAATTTCCCCTGCTTTACCCATTCCCTTAGCTTCTGATAAGGAGGCATAATTCTACACAACATGAGCAACCATCAATACCAGGACTTTTTGCCTCGCTATATTTATAAGATCTTCACAATGTGCTGGGTCCAGACAAAATGGTTTTTCAACAATTACATGTAAACCTTTATTCAAAGCCTTTTTTACAAATTCATAGTGCAGATCGGTATGCACACAAATATGAACAGCATCAAGCTGTTCATGCTCAAGACAGGCGTCCATTGTTGTATACCTTTTAACCTTTTTTATTCTAAGTTGGTCAATATTTCCTGTCGTAATATTACCTGCAGAAGAAAAGAAACCATTCATGGCAACTTCAGGATTCTTATCTACTATAGCGACTAGCTCAAGGTTCTCATCCTTCAAGATATTTATTGCATGGGTTTTCCCCATAAAACCAAATCCGATTACTGCTATTTTCTTCATCTCAGTTTTTTCAGGGCTATTAAGTCTATAAATATTATTTCTGTATATAATATATGCCTCCTGGAATCAGATTAACTGACAATAGTCTAATTTGGCTTCTTCTGTTCATCTTTAAAAAAGATAATAAATGCAATCAGTATAACGAAGGAGGCAATCAATGCGATGCCCCAGATTGCATTCCAGTTGTATATTCTTGCTCCATCAGCCACATGCGAATAATATTCTATTATCCGCCTGGATATAAAATTGCCAGCCAGTAAACCCAGGCCAAAGTTGACCAGAAAAACAAAACCCTGTGCCTGCGCTTTAAGTTCTGGCGGAGCGATCTTATCGATGTAAATCTGTCCACCGACATAGAAATAGCTGAAAATTACTCCATGTATCATAATTCCTATAAAATATGCCAGTGTTGAACCTGTAAGTACTCCGGAATAAAATGACAGATATCGTATGCAAAGTGCAATGATCCCAATTATCAATGTATTTCTCAATCCTAATTTGCGAATGGAAAATGGCACTGTTATCAATATCAGCATTTCTGCAAACTGGCCGATATTCATTGTAATACTTATAAACCTGAATCCCTGATTGAGTAAAAATTCAGAACCATAGGACCAGAACATTGAAAACGGAATTACTGAAAGAAATGATAAAACAATGAATGTTGCAAAATTCCAGTTTGCCATCAGTTTTACAGTCCTAAGGCCGAAGGCGTCAATCAAAGAAGCAGTTCTACCCTTGCCCGGAGGTGGGGTTGAAGGAAGAGTCAGGTTCAGAAGACTTGCTATCAGGCTTGCTGTGCCTGCAAAGAAAAAAGGGATATTTGTGCCGTCAAAACCTGTTTTAAAAAGTCTGACAGTGATTACACTGAAAATCCCTGAAGTCACCCATCCGATTGACCCAAAAACCCTGACACGTGGAAATTGCTCCGAAGGCGTGTGCGTCATTGCAATAGAACTTGTCAGACTCCATGTTGGCATATAACAGATCATTGCCATCAACAGAGAAAGGAATAACAAGATGTAGAATAGTGACAAGCCCTGCGATCAGTAATAATATTGCATTGATAAAATTAAGAAAAAGCCAATAATTTTTCACTTGAAAAATACCTGTCGGCAATCATCCCTATCAAAGGTAATGCCAGGCAGCCAATGGCCATGGAGCTGAGCATAAGAACATTCGGAGTGCCAACTATATTTATGTTGGCAAGGTAAGCAGCAAAAGGGACCCACCAGATTGCAAACATTCCATGCTGAAAGAACATCATTGTCGAAAGACGAACGAAAGGAGTATAAATCTGTTTATGCATTTTTGACTGGGGGTTGAAGGTTGATTTGGTTTAATGGCAATAACCCTAATTTTATGACCTCATTATTAGTCTATATGTGAATTAAGCTTTTTTTATTAACCGCTCAATCAAGCCATGGTCTTGGTCTTAAGTTCTTAAAATCAGATTTCAATATCTTATTGACAATGTTTATATCATCAACAATCTGAAAATCATAAATACCTACGCAAATAAAATCTGCTCCATTTTCAAAAGCATATCTGAACCCAACCTCTGGCTCAATCGCACCGGCTGCAAGTACTTTAAATGCGATCCATGGTTGCTTTAATGTTGCCATATAAGAGACTGTTTCATCCAGGTTATCACAAAATACGTTCTTATACATAACCTCTTCATTTATAGAACTTCATTTCGGATCCAGTTCATGCTTGACTTTAAAGTATGCATTAACATGAAGAGTTTTCATCCAGAAATCTGGGTTGAGGCCAAAATCTACGCAAGCCTTAAGAGTGCTAAGTCTATGTGCGCCAATGCCCCCCGGCAGGCCATTCTGTTTAATAAGCTCCAGTGCTTCCTGTATTTTATAGATCCTTCCGGCACTGACGTAAGCATCTGCAAATCCTCCATGGATATAACATGCCGATGCTCCATTATGAATAGAAGTCTTAACTCCCTGGACCAGATCCTTTCCACCACAATCAGAAATGAACTTAATATTACCTATCCCTCTCCTCCAGTATCCGTTTATAACCCGGCTTAATACTGGATGTGTGAGAATGGTATTGACTCCACAATCTTCTGCTATCCTGAAGGTAGTGTAGACCTTATCGTCTGAATGATAAGCTTTTACAAGCTTATCAACATAGATAAGTTCGCGGGCATGTGCCCAACCGCCAATCAGGTTTCCTCCGAGAATTATCCTGCTTATTTCACAATCCTTGGATAGCTTTCGATGTATGAACTTTCCCTTCCAGTTTCTGAAGGGTGGAAAAATCAAAAGATTTCATGGTTGCTGAAGAAACGGCATCAGTTCCCTCTAAAAATTTCTTTTCATATCTGAACCATCCTTTCTTTTTTATAGAAGCTATAACAAAACCACCAAAAACTGGCAAAGCAGCAAGGTTTTTTATTACTTCCCGGCGGCTTACAGGATCAGTAATTATGCCTTTATAGGGATTTGGCGCACTTTCTTTGTTATTTACCTTTTCACGGATCATTCTCCATAACCTGTCAATCCCGGGAATCATTTTTGATGGCATCACCAGGAAAACCAGCAAAGCCAATAATTCAATCAGGTTTTTATTTACAATCAGATATTGCCCTTCGGCAGGTACTCCGTAATCCATACCAATAAATGGAGGGTTTGCCACATAATAAAGCGATAACAACAAAACACCTGAAGCGGATGCCAACTTCGTAAAAACACCAAAAAACAATGCAATTCCTATTAACATCAATCCCCAAATATTCATGAAATCAACTATTCTTAAGGCAAGCGGATTTTGTGCTATCCAATGAAAGAAATCAGCAAATATCCACCTGGAGACTGATAAGAAACTATATGAGGACCAGTTGGGTGAAAATAAGAATTTTGATATGCCTTCATAAAGGAAGTGCCAGCCAATACCTATTCTCAGAAGGACCAGAAACAAGGATTGAGCAGATTGCCATTTTGAGAATTGATAATCCTCTTTATTTAAAAAGTTCGTTGTCATGATTTAAAATTATAACAACGAACTTCGTTATTATTTATGGGCGACTGTTGGCAACTATTAAGCAGATTATGGGCAAAACGCGTTTGATTAGTTTATTATGAATTTCGTTAATTCTTGCTCCTCGCCTTTCCCATTTATGATTCTCAGATTCTTAGCCTGACCACTGCCAAAGAAGCGGATTATAATACCTTTCAATGTTCCTGTCGGATTTATGTATTCCTGTTTAAATCTTTCTTCTCCATCGATTGATATCGATGCAGAGTTATTTTTAACAACAATCCTAAACTGGGTGCAGTTACTTAAGGCAGTTGATAGCATAGACAGGTCATGATTGCGGCCATCATAATTTATCTCACTCACGATAAGGTGATCAAATCTGAAACATTTCTCATCAGTGAATATTGCCCGTATGTGTCCTTCATCTCCAACCAGATCAAGATCAATATCATAACATGGTTTTCCACCTGTCGTATTGTTATTTCTTGCAACAAAGGATACCTCACAATCATCCAGGCAAACATCAAATGATTTAAAAAGCCTGAACTCCATAAAATAATTGGAAAGATTATCAAACCCAAGTTTATAAAGTTGGTATGGTGATGTATAGAGTAAGCTGTCGAGACTCTTGCAATTCTTATTCAGGGATAACGGCTTAAATAATAAAATATCAGGGTGTCTCGTAATACCTGACTGCCAGTTTTTCGACAAAGCATATACATATAATGTATCTAGTATCCGGCTTTTATTTTGGAGGGTAACATGATAAAAACCAGCATTTCTAAACCAGTGAGTAAAGATGTTTGTGCCGGGTACAAGTGGGAAACGGACAGATCCTGATTCGGGAATATTAAGGTAGAAGGTATCTCTTGCGTTGACTGGTATATGATAATCAAAAACGGCAGTAAACGGGATGGTATCTATCGGGTTCCTGACATTAATTTTAAAATCAGTCTCTTTGCTGCGAAAAGTACTATGAAGGATAGAAATGGAAAACAAAACAGGGACAACTATCAATACATATTTAATAAAGATAACCTTATTGGGAATTTTAATTTTCTTTTTCCTTCCATAAGGTTGTTTATTTACGGCAGGTGCATTTTTTACCTGTTCCCCGCTGGCCGCAAGTCGTAGATTATGCCAATTTGAAAAGCCGGCGTATTTAGATAATGCATCTAAAGTCATTATCTGAGGCAAATAGGATTTGTTGGTGGTTCTTTTCCCAAAAAGTCTCTTTAATGTGGTATCACTGATAACAACATTTGAAATTTTCTCAATTTCCTCGCTAAGAGTTAAATAGTCTTGATGTGTCCATTCTGAATAAGGGCCATGGTTGAAAACTTTTTCAATTTTTTCAAGGACAGAAATTGATTAATTCAACCTGAGATTCCTTTTTCATTTATTAATAAATTATACAATGGGGGTTTATATTACTCACATTTCGTAAATAATATTTATGTGAAAAAATCGAGATAACCATCCAAATCTTGATTGAAATACCCATTAAACCTAATTTTCAATTAAGAAAATTTCATTGCCCTTATTCAGTGGCAAGACAACAAATTTAGATAATTAATTTCAATTACATTTTCTCAGCCTTATCTCAAATACAGGTTCAGTAAAGGTGTTCGCAAAAATTGATAAAATAGTCACTTCATAAAGATTTGCAATAATAGAAATACCTGACTGAACTTTAAGAAATATAAGTTGAAGTGTTTTGCCAATAGTCTGACCACTTTCTGCACAACTTATGCTTAAACTAAATTAAACAAATCCTTGGAACTTTATAAACTGGCTTAGCAAGGCCTGCCAGGAATTACAGTTACTGAGATAAGTTCAAGGAATGCGGACAGGCAATTCTGCGTATACATCCATATAAGAAATTCATTATGAAAAACATACTTATACCAACCATGTGCCTGGCAGCTATCTCTTTCTGTACCAGCAGATATGCACAGGAAAAAATCATAAAACCGAATATCCTGTTGATTTATGTTGATGACCTGGGATATGGTGATATAGGGGTGAATGGTGCCATTGGGGTGACCACTCCAAATATTGACTGGCTTGCAATGAATGGATTGAATCTTACAAATGCTCACTGCCCTGCATCTACCAGTACGCCATCGAGGTATTCTTTATTAACTGGCAGGTATGCTTTTCGAGATGATGCACAAGTCCTTCCAGGGGATGCTCCACTCATTATCGATCCTGACAAGGGAACCCTTCCCAAAATGCTTCAGAAAGCTGGCTACGCCACTGGTGTTGTTGGTAAATGGCACCTGGGTCTGGGCAGGGGAACTGTCAACTGGAATGAGGAAATTGTCCCTGGTACCAGAGAGGTGGGTTTTGATTACAGTTTTATAATTCCTTCATCAGGAGATCGGGTTCCATGTGTTTACATAGAGAACCAAAAAGTAGTAGGCCTGGATCCCTCTGATCCTATAACAGTAAGCTTTGCCCACGAGTTGAATGATTATCCTACAGGCACTAAGAATCCTGAATTGTTAAAGATGAAAGCTGACCTGCAACATAGCAATACGATTGTTAATGGCATATCGCGAATTGGCTTTATGCGTGGTGGAAGAAATGCCTTATGGAAGGATGAAGATTTCCCTGTCATTTTTAATGAGAAAGCCAGGCAGTTTATAATGGCAAACAAAAAGAAACCATTTTTTCTGTATTATGCCTCCTCTGATATTCATGTACCGCGTTTACCAAATCCCATGTTTGTTGGTAAGAGCTCCATGGGCCCACGTGGCGATGCTATTGCGCAGATTGACTGGTGTACCGGTGAACTAATTAAAACATTAGAAGAAGCAGGTGTGTTCAATAATACTTTGATAATCTTTACCAGCGACAATGGACCCATACTCAATGACGGCTATGAAGATCGCGCTGTTGAGCTCATTGGAAATCATAAACCTAACGGGATCTTTCGCGGTGGCAAATACAGTGCTTTCGAAGCTGGAACTCGGGTACCTGCAATCGTTTACTGGCCAGGTACGGTTAAGCCTGGTACGATTAGTGATGCACTCCTCACGCAGGTTGACCTATATGCATCGCTGGCAAAACTTGTTGGCCAGAAATTGAATTCTGGAGATGCCCCTGACAGTTTTGAATGTTTGGATGCATGGTTGGGAAATACAAATAATGGCAGACAAATAGAGTTACAAGAATCATTTACATTAGCGATCCGTGATAAAGAATGGAAATATATCAACCCCGTGAAAAGTGATATATCCAGATGGTTTGAAAATAAAGATATTGAAATGGGATCATTTCAGGATGTTCAACTTTATCACATTTCAAACGATTTGAAAGAACAAGAAAATGTTGCTTCTAAATATCCACGGAAAGTGAAAGAGATGCAAAAGGTATTGCATGAAATTATGGTGAAATAATTTATTGAAGATAAATAAAATTATTTCATTGTGCAAAAGACGGTTAGACACCCCTAAACATAAAATTTGAATGAAGAAAATACCACTTCCAGTTAAACGACGCAGTTTTATAGCGACAATCTCTGGGTTTGTTGCCTATACTGCGTTTTCAAATCCATTAATAACTGCAAAAACAAAAACTATGATAGAACAACAAAATGATTTGTTTGACATGAAATTTAGGCCTCACCATATCATCGATATTATTACTGATTTTGGGAATGATATTAAGTATCAACTACATCCTTATGGACATTCCCTGCATTTGGTAGGGCCAAAACTGCTGGCAAATTTAGACCTAAAAGTAAAACTAGTACTTGAAGCAGATGATGTCTGCTTTGGTTGTAAGCACCTGTTGCCATTTGGGAAATGCGATGATATTTTAGCTCAGATTAAGCCCGCTCCTTCAAAGCAAGCCTATAATGATATTCTGGATAGCCGAATATTTGACTGTCTGGCATTGAATCCCAACTGCACGATGACCGCACGCCATTATCTTGAATTAATTAACCAAAAAACGCCTGGTATAGAAATTATTTGCACCCATCCAAAAGAACTCCCTTCAGAACGTTTAAAGGCACTTATCGCCGGATTAACCAAATTAGGTATTCGTGTCTTGTCCTGAAATAGCTTGTCACTGGGAAAGCTGGTGACCTTAACCATCTTTGGCTGGGAAAGATTGACCATTAAAAGCCGTAGTTCATTCCTTGTAATGTTTTGTATATTATAGACAATTTAGCTGGCTGAATCTGGTCATGCATTTTGGCCTTTGCAGATTGATAAAGGTACATGAAAAGACATAGGAAGCCGACAAACATTATATATTAATATTATGATTTTAGAAACTAAACATAAAATGGAATGAAATCAAAGAACATTAAACTTGGCTTAGTACTATGCACAATTTTTATTTCTTCATTAAGTTATTCTCAGGTTGATTTCGTACATAATCAGGATGTTGTGTATGGATACAAAGATGGGATGGCTCTTGTCATGGATGTTTATTCTCCAAAAGAGGGGACAAATAAAGCTGGCATAATAATGGTTATCTCTGGTGGAATGTATTCAAGTCCAATAATGTCACATGACGCTGGAAGTCGCTCTGAGGTTCAAAATCTATTGCAAGCAGGTTATGTTGTATTTGCTGCTGCTCATAGCAGTCAGCCAAAATACTCCGCTGATGAAAACCGCACCGATATTCAGCGTGCTGTACGGTTCATTCGATATAACTCAAAACAATTTGGGATTGATCAGAATCGTATTGGAATAATTGGCTATTCATCCGGTGGTCATGTTAGTCTGATGACTGCATTGCCCCCTTCAACAGGGAATTCAAAATCTAATGATCCTATTGATAATGAATCCTCAACTCTTCAAGCAGTGGTTGCTTATTACCCATCAACAGACCTCCTGAATTTTGGTCAAGATAACACTACTCTTGTAGAGCATTTCCGTTCTGTTGGCTATAATATTGATGCTGCCTTTGATTTTCATAAATGGGATGATCAAGTAAAACGATATGAAAGAATTACAAATCCTGATTCTATTAAAGCATATTTTAGAAAGAACTCTGCAATTAGTTATGTTTCAAGTAACAATCCTCCTGTTTTGATAATACATGGAAGTGCCGATAAATTGGTTCCAATTCAGCAGTCAGAGATACTTATTGAAAAGCTTAAAAAATATGATGTTCCCTGTGAGCTAATCATAATGCAAGGACAAGGGCATGGATGGCCTGCACCGTTAGAAAATGAATACTTTATTGTTATCAAATGGTTCAACCAGTTCCTTCTAAAATAAACACTGAATTACATCGTGTATAATCAATGATGGCAGTCATTTTAAAATTGAATCATTTTGCAAAGCCCATGCATTAACATTAACTGGATACAAAATACATCCGCATCCCGTCACTGGTCATGCACGCGGGCGTTATTGGCAATTCCCAATAAATAAGGAATCGAGATTAATTCTTTTTGTTAACGAAATTGGAGATAAAAAAAATGAAACACTTACTTATTTTTATAGCAATTATTCTGTTGGCAAGTTGCATAAAAACTACAAAAGAAAAAGTTGAAGATTACACTCAATATGTGAATCCATTTATTGGAACCGATGGCACCGGACATACTTTCCCAGGAGCTTGTCTGCCATTTGGTTTTGTGCAAGCAAGTCCAGATAATACTGATAAAGGTTGGGATTACCCCAGTGGTTATCATTACAAAGATTCTGTTATTTTGGGTTTTTCGCAAACTCATTTGAGTGGCACAGGCATTTCTGATTTGGGCGATGTTTTATTACAACCTTTTATTGGTGAGAAAGTTGAGAATTTCGGAGCTACTTATTTTAAAGAAACTGAAAAAGCAAGCCCAGGTTATTATTCTGTTACGTTCAAAAACAAAATAAAAGTTGAATTGACAGCAACAGAGCATGTGGCCTTTCATCGTTATACTTTTCCAGCAAATACTAAAGCAAGAATTTTAGTTGATTTACAACATGGTTTGAGATTTTTGACCGATACTTTGGTCGTAGATAGTGATGTGAAAATTGTAGATAATAATTCTATTTCCGGCTATTGTCATACAAAAAACTGGGTCGACAGAAAACATTTTTTTGTTGTGATTTTCGATAAACCATTTAATAACTACAAAGAGCTTCCTAAAAAGGGAAATGAAAAAGCACCTCGTTATATTTTGGATTTTGAATTAAACGAAGCGAATATTTTACAAGCAAAAATTGCACTTTCTACAGTGAGTGTAGAAGGTGCAGAATTAAATCTTAAAACAGAACTTCCAGATTGGAATTTTAATGAAGTCCGTGTAACAGGAGAAAAGATATGGAATGGTTTTTTAAGCCGAATTGAAATTGAGGCTGGACAAGAACAAAAGGAAATCTTTTATACAGCAATGTATCATCTTTTTATACAACCGAGTAATATTGCTGATGTTGATGGAAGGTATCGGGGTGCAGACGATAAAATTCACACTTCGAAAAACAAATCTTATTATTCGACCCTTTCTCTTTGGGATACATATCGGGCAGCTCATCCCTTGTACACAATAATTGCTCCAGAAAAAGTTGATGGTTTTATCGAAACCTTACTAGCACATCAAAAAGCTGCTGGCTATTTACCTATATGGACACTCTGGGGACAGGAAAATCATTGTATGATTGGTAATCACGCTATTCCTCTGATTACTGATGCATACATTGAAGGTTTCAAAGGTTTTGATGCAAATGAAGCATTACAGGCAATGATTGCGAGCACAACTATTAATCACATAAACAGCGATTGGGATTTGTATAATCAATATGGTTATTATCCTTTTGATAAAATTAATAGCGAAGCTGTTTCACGCACTCTGGAAAGTGGATATGATGATTATTGTGTGGCGCTATTTGCAGAAAAACTGGGTAAAAAAGAAATTGCCGAAACGTATTACAAAAGAGCTCTATATTACAAAAATTTGTTCGATAAATCTACCGGCTTAATGCGTGGCAAAGACACACAAGGCAATTGGCGAACACCTTTTAACGCTATAATTCCAACTTCGCCATGGATCAATCCGGGCGATTATACCGAAGCAAACGCATGGCAATATAGTTGGGCTTCCACACAACATGATATTCAGGGATATATAGATTTGTTGGGTAGCGAAGAAGCATTTACACAACATCTTGATTCTTTCTTTACTATTCAAGCCGAAATAGACAACAAACACCTCGGACAAGTAGGCATGATTGGACAATATGCTCATGGCAACGAACCGAGTCACCATATAGCTTATTTGTACTCTTATTCCACAAATCCGATTCGTGGAATCGAATTATTGAAACAAATTTGCAATGAGTTTTATAATAATACACCTACTGGCATCATCGGCAATGATGATTGCGGGCAAATGAGTGCCTGGTATATTTTCACTACGTTGGGTTTTTATCCGGTAAACCCTGCAAATGGCGAATTCGTTTTTGGTTATCCTCAAGTTCAAAAAATAAAAATTAAGCTACCCAACGAAAAGATTTTTTCGATTGAAACTATAGATTCAGATCAGACAATTAAAAATATAGAAATTATGTTGAATGGGAGCTCTATAAAAAATAAATTTATCAATTATACTCAAATCATGGATGGTGGAAATCTTAAATTTAAACGGAATTGAAAATTAATTAACATATAAGCGTTTGATTAAATGCCACTAACAAGGACAACTGCAGAAAACGGTCAAAATGACCACCTAAGAACGGAGCAAAAAGACTTGCCGGGAAAATTATTGTGGATATAGCAAACTCGCTCGATTTTTCACATGGGAATCCCCCGGTACTTTCGGTATCGAATACAAGTTCTCTTGGCGAGGAAATTCAGAAAAGGTATCCGGCATCAAAGGTGGTAAAGGCTCTCAACACAATTTGGTGCTGACTTTTGGTCAATCCTGCATTGATTAACAGTTGCGATCACAGCACTTTCATTTGTGGCAATGATATTTCTGCAAAAGAAAAGGTTAAAGAAATTCTGATCTCCTCTGGCTGGAAAGAAAAGAATATTATTGATCTGGGTGAAATATCCTCAGCCAGGGGAACAGAAATGTATCTGCCCCTCTGGCTCCTTATATGGGGTGAAACACAAAATGGTGCATTTAATATCCAAATCGTAAGTTAATCTGATCTGATTGTTATCAATTCTTCGGGCACTCCCTGGTTAAATCAGGGTGAAAAGATTGCCGCCCTGCGGCGGCGGACTTCCATAGGGCCGGCTGAAAAAGAAAAATGACCCCTGTCGCTTCGCTCAGGGGTTATTTTTTTATTGCCCCTTCACTTTCAACAGCAAGCTGTTGACGCTTCAGGTCAATAAAAAAACCACCACCGGGAAACCGGTGGTGGTCATTTTTCTCTTGTCGGGGTGAGAAGACTCGAACTTCCGGCCCCTACGTCCCGAACGTAGTACGCTACCAACTGCGCTACACCCCGAAATCCTGAATTAAATTCAGGTCTGCAAAAATAGTTATTTTTTTTATTTATTGTCCGGTTAGCTCAGCAATCTTGCGATGCAGATCGGTACTGCTGACTGGCTTTGACAGGTAGTCAGTGCATCCGGCATCGAGCGCCTTCTGCCTGTCTTCGGGAAAGGCATATGCCGTCACGGCAACGATCGGGAGTGCGGCAAATGCATCCTCGCGCCTGAGACGCCTTGTGAGCGAAAGACCATCTTCGCCACCGGTAAGCGATATATCCATCAGGACAAGATCAAATGCCTCCCTGTGCAGATGATCCCACGCCTCGCTTGCAGAGGCGACAACGGCTGTCTCATAGGTGCCCGACAGAAGCTTGTTGAAGTAGAGCTGACTGTGCGGATCGTCTTCAACAATGAGTATGGCTGTGCGTTTTTGAGAATTGGATTCTTTCATACCCTGATCAGTTTGTATGACATTGTTCCTGCTTTAATCTTCTCACCGTGTATAAGGGTCGTGGCCCAGTCGGTATCCTTGTGCACCAGCCTGAACTTGTCTGTTCCCGCCAGGTCATTGCCCTTCTCCTTTTCGCACAGGTGTGCGGCCCCCGGTGCAGCCATCACCATGTCGGCACATGCCTTGTCAAGCGCAACAGGGTCTTTTGATGCCGCTATGCCGATGTCAGCCACCAGCGGCACATCGTTATGACCCCAGCAGTCGCAGTCGGGTGATACATCCATGATGAAATTGATGTGAAGCGAGGGCTTGTCCTTGATGACAGCGTATGCATACTCGGCCATCTTGCGGCTGAGGGTATCACCCCCGGAACCCCACACTACCCTGGCAGCGTCAAACTGGCATACGGCTACACACTGTCCGCACCCGGTACATCTGTCGTTATCGATGCGGGCTATCCTTTTATCAGTCAGATGAACGGCATCATGCGCGCAGTTGATGACGCACAGGTTACAGCCGGTACAGTTTTTCTCAAAGATGACCGGAGGATTGCCTGAATGGAGAAAGAGCTTTCCGCCGACGGAGGCACATCCCATGCCGAGGTTTTTCATCGCACCGCCAAATCCGGTCTGCTCGTGACCCTTGAAATGATTCAGTGATATTATTATGTCTGCGTCAGCCACGGCAGCACCTATCATTGCCTTTCCCGTGTATTCCATGTTAAGTTCTATCTCGCGGTAGTCAGTGCCCTTGATGCCGTCTCCTATAACAACATGGCATCCCGCGCTGAGGGGATTATAACCGTTGCTGAATGCTGCCTCGAGATGATCAGGGGCATTTGACCTCTCGCCGTGATAGAGTGTGTTGCAGTCTGTCAGGTATGGCTTGCCCCCTTTTTCCTTTACCATCTTAACTATACGGGCCGCGAAGTTAGGCCTGAGGTATGCAAGATTGCCGGGTTCGCCGAAGTGTATCTTCAGAGCCGTCATCTTGCGGTTAAAATCTATCTCATCGAATCCTGCAGCCCTGACCAGTCTCTCCAGCTTCTTAAGGAGATTCAATGATGGGGTGCTGCGCATGTCTATAAAGAATACGTCAGACGGTCTCATAAAAAGTGTGTCTCTCAGAGATCAGACATTAAGTACATCAATTATATCTACAAGGCTCTGGTTAAGGCCTTTGTGAAGTTTTACAGCTTTCCGGAACGGAACCAGCACTATCTCATTGTTCTGAAGTCCCACCATCACGCTCTTCTGTCCGTCAAGGAGTGCTTCAACGGCGGCATTACCCAGCCTGCTGGCATTTACCCTGTCAAGGGCTGATGGTGATCCGCCCCGCTGGAGGTGACCCAGGATTGATACCCTGATGTCATAATCGGTCAGTTCCGGTTTCAGTTTCTCTGCAATGGCTATGGCACCACCCTCTTCATCTCCTTCAGCCACAATGATGATATTGCTTGACTTTTTCCTTTTGTTCCCGTTTTCGATCATCTTGCGAAGATCCCTGGCTTCACCCCTGATCTCAGGCATGATGATAGCCTCTGCCCCGCTGGCGATTCCGCTGTAAAGCGCAATATGTCCTGCCTCTGCACCCATCACCTCCACGAAGAACATACGGTTGTGGGCGCTGGCCGTATCACGGATCTTGTCTACTGCCTCAACCACTGTGTTGAGTGCGGTGTCATACCCTATTGTATAATCTGTGCCGTAAATGTCATTGTCTATGGTACCGGGCACGCCCACGAAAGGAATATCATACTCTTCATTAAAGATGGCAGCTCCCTTGAAGGTGCCGTCTCCGCCAATCGCCACCACGCCGTCAATCTCTGCTGCAACGAGGTTCTCATGGGCTGTCTTTCTTCCCTCGATAGTTCTGAACTCTTCACAGCGTGCTGTCTTAAGGATCGTACCTCCCCGCTGGATGATATCTGATACGCTGTGTGCCTTCAATGGTTTGAAGTTGGCATTAATCATACCCAGATAACCGTGCCTGATGCCTATTACTTCAAGGCCGTTATAGATGGCGGTCCGGGTGACAGCACGAATGGCTGCATTCATTCCGGGTGAGTCGCCACCCGATGTCAGAACACCTATCTTTCTTATTTTTCCCATTTCATCAGTAAATTATGCAAGAGTGCAAAGGTAATTTATTTGTTGTGCATTTACAATCCGGTCAGAAGCCGTGCTCCTTGCAAATTTCCCCAATGGTTTCAGCAACCTGCCTTATCAGCCACTTTGGAGTGGATGTTGCTCCGCAAACGCCTATGCTTTCAACCCCGCTGAACCACATTGGATTTATCTCATCAGCCGATGACACAAAATAGCTCCGTTTGTTCTCACCCAGGCATACTTCATACAGCATTTTGCCATTTGAGCTTTTCCTGCCACTGACAAATATTATGACCTCATGCTGCCTCACGAAGATTTTCAGCCTGGGTTCACGGCCTGAGACCTGCCTGCAGATTGTATTATGTACTTTCAGGAGGTTTCCCGGCCAGTTCTTTCTGTTGACCTGTAGTCTCTGTTCTATGGTTTCGCTAATAAGATTGTACTCTGCTGTGCTCTTGGTGGTCTGTGAGAAGAGCCATACCGGCCTGGTGAAATCAATTTTGTTCAGGTCTTCAACCCCTGTTATGAGAATACCAAGGTCGTTGGCAGCACCCAGCAGCCCTATCACCTCTGCATGACCCTCCTTGCCGAAGATGACTATCTGTCCGTTCTCCAGCCTGGCAAGGGCCAGGGCACGCTTGATCTTTTCCTGGAGGGAATGAACGATAGGGCAGGTGGCATCAATTATCGATACATTATTCCTGCGTGCCGTCTCGTATGTGGAGGGGGGCTCACCGTGGGCCCTGACAAGCACTCTGGAGTCTCTCAGGTTAGCAAACTCCTCATAACTGATAGTTACCAGCCCTAGTTCCCTGAGGCGTCTCACTTCGATATCATTATGTACAATTTCTCCGAGGCAGTATACTTTTTGGCCCTCCATGAGCAACTCTTCCGCAATATTCACGGCGTTTTCTACTCCGAAACAGAATCCTGACCCGGGCTCAATGTCAATTCTCATTCAGCTTCTCCTTAAATAATTTTCTGAACCATACCATCTGCTCTTCAGGGGTCATTTCACTGTTATCGAGCACCACGGCGTCATCGGCCTGACACAGCGGACTGATATCGCGTGAGGAGTCTATCCTGTCACGGTCATTGATGTTGTTCTCCACGGCTGTCATGTCAGCAGGCATACCTTTCTGCACGAGCTCAAGATAACGTCGTTGTGCCCTTACAGCAGGCGTTGCCGTCATGAATATTTTTATCGGGGCATCAGGGAATACCACCGTGCCTATATCACGCCCGTCCATTACTATTCCTCCCCCTGCGCCCATTGCACGTTGCAGTTCAACCATCTTTGCCCTTACTTCCGCAATAGTGCTTACGGCGCTGACATTGTCAGATACTTCCCTGTCACGCAGTTCTCTCTCAACGCTCTCGCCGTTCAGCAGGGTCTCATTAAATCCTGTTTCGCTGTTCTTCCTGAAGGTAATTTCTATTTCAGGCAAGGAACCGATGATCTTTGCTGTGTCTGCGACACCTCCTGACACAAATCCCCTTCTCAGGCAGAAGAGAGTCACAGCCCGGTACATAGCACCGGAGTCAATATATATATAATTAAGCTCCCGGGCTATGGCCTTGGCGAAGGTACTCTTACCGCATGATGAGTAACCGTCAACGGTGATAATGGCTCTGTTACTTCTTTTCATAGAGTGTACAAAGTTAAAACGAACAGGAGAGATTTAGGTTCACCGCACAGACTTATTAATAAGATAATCAGTTCTGAGGGTTAATGTCAGGTGGTTTGATGAGCCGGCCAGATGAAATGTGTCGCGACCGTAGGCAAGGTCAAATGCCTTTGAGCGTATTCCGAAACCCCATGTGAACCCTGCCATGCCTGCACGCTGCTCGGTACGCATCTCAGCCCTGCGCTGGTAATTGAACCCGGCGCCTATCCAGAAGGCATCTGCCGGCAGTATCTCGACACCAAGGATCATGTGTCTCAGCAGGCTCTCTCCAAAACCGCCGGCAGGGGTCTCATCGCCGGTGTCATAATCAAAGGTGAGGTCTGGTTTTTCAATATGTCTGAAAGTAAGAGAGAAGCTGAAAGGTGCATGTGCAAGCGCTTTTGTGACTCCGGCTATTATCTCGAACGGCAGCGGCTCACCTCCCTGTCCTGTGTAGGATATTATCTGTGCTCCGGCGTTTCTGATAACCAGTCCGGCGTCAAGAAGCAGCCTTTTATTATGGTATGATGCACCGATATCGGCACAGATGCCTGCTGAGAAGTATCTCTCAAGATGAGAGAATACCGGCTTGATGTTTATCCCGGCAGTGAATGAAGAGTCGAGCTGCATAGACCAGATGAGGTTGAAAGCATATTCGGCTGCTGTGAAGGTGCCGGTGATGTTGCCCCCGGCATCGGCTTCGGTAAAACTGCCGTAACTGATGAAGCTCACTCCTGCAGCGATGTTACCCTTGCTCCTCAGGCTCTTTGCCCATGAGGCATAGCCGTAATTTATGCCTGCAAAATAAGTTGAGAAGCTGAGAGACACGTCGTTGTTCATGGAGCTGCTCAGGAGGGAAGGATTGAAGTATGGCAGGCTCAGGTCATTTCTCCCCTGAGAGACCGTCATGCCGCCTGTAGCAGTGGCAAAGGCTGAATGGCCGAGATTGAGGAACTCATAGGTGTTGTCACCCCCGGTCTGCCCTTTGAGGGAAGGGAAGGAAAGAAAAAGGAGAAGTATGGGAATATAATGTCTCATGACCCGGTGGACTGAAAACAAAGATAACACTATCAGTCAATCCGGTTATCAGGTGATTGAATTCGCGGAGCGCTATGCACTTCTTCCTGCAAGATCAATATCCTGGACCACTGATTGCTTCTTCCCTGCCTGAGAGAGGAAGAGCCCTGCAATCACCACCGCCATTCCGGCAGCATTTCTCACTGTCAGCCTGTCGCCGACGATCAGGAAGGCAAAAAGGGCGGTGAAGACAGGAATCAGATTGCTGAAAATGTTGGCACGTGATATCCCCAGGTGCCTGACAGCGTAGGCAAACAGTGCGAAGGCACCGCTGGAGGCAAATACGGCCAGCAGGATTATTGAACTGAAATCCTTCATTATTATACCGGTCGACATGAAATCCCTGAGGTCAAAAATGATGAAGAGGGGAAGGAAGAGTATCAGCCCGATTACGTTCTGAATGTTTACAATACTTATTGGGTTATATACTGATGCCAGCCGGTGCAGAACCATATTGTATCCGACAGCTGATGCCACTGCCATAAACATGAGTGCCAGTCCTTTCATGCTCATTGCAATACCGCCTGAGCTGCTGGTGATGAAAATAATAACTCCCAGGAATGAGACCACCACACCGACATAGTTGATCAGTTTAAGTCTTTCCCTGTAAAAGAGCCAGGCAAAGATGACTGCAAAGACCGGGATGGTCGAGATGATCACTGAGCCCACGGTGGATGAGACATAGGTCAGGCCGAAGCTCTCTCCGAGGAAATATAGAAATGGTTCGAAGAGGGCCAGGAGAAAGAAATACTTTCTGTCCTCCTTCCTTACACCCCTGTAACCACCTGTGATCCAAAGCCATGATGAGAGAAATAACGATGCGATGCACAACCTGATGAAGATAATAGTTATCGGGTCATAACTCCTGTTTGCAATTTTGAACCAGACGAATGAAAATGACCAGAAGATCATCGACAGGACAAGAGCTATATATGGTTTACCTTTCATTGCAGGCGTTGGCGAATGGTTTTTCGGCGGGCGAAGTTAATTCAATATTTTCTATATTTGCCCCTTCAAAAGTGATCTATCAGATGAAAGGAATCAAAATCGTTGTACTTGCCAAGCAGGTTCCTGATACCAGGAATGTCGGTCCTGATGCAATGAAGGCTGACGGAACTGTTAACAGGGCTGTCCTGCCGGCAATATTCAACCCCGAGGATCTCAATGCCCTTGAGCAGGCATTAAGGATCAAGGATATGTATGAGGGGACGACAGTTACTGTTCTCACCATGGGTCCGGGCAGGGCGGCTGAGATAATACGTGAGGGACTGTACCGTGGCGCCGATGACGGAGTGTTGCTTACTGACCGTGCGTTTGCCGGATCAGACACGCTGGCCACCTCTTATGCGCTTACCCTTGCTGTACGCAAGCTGGCGCCTGACCTTGTCATTGGAGGGCGCCAGGCCATTGACGGTGATACCGCGCAGGTGGGTCCTCAGGTTGCCGAGAAGCTTGGGTGGCCCCAGGTAACATATGCAGAGGAGATGCATCCTGATCATGGCCGGATGATCATACGCAGAAGGCTCGAGCGAGGAGTGGAGACCGTCTCTGCACCGCTGCCGCTTGTGGTGACTGTTAACAGCACTGCTCCGGCATGCCGCTACCGTAATGCTCGCCTGGTGATGAAGTACAAGTATGCACGCACTGACACTGAGCTGCAGGTCGAGAGCACTGACTATATAGCTCATGCACGCCCTTTCATCCGGATAACGGAATGGGGTGTCGATGCTGTCGGTGCTGACATTGAACAGCTTGGCCTCTCCGGTTCTCCGACAAAGGTCAAGGAGATCGACAATGTCATCCTTCAGGCAAAGGAGGCAAAGCATCTGAGCGCTTCAGACAAGGATATAGAGTCACTGGTAAAGGAGCTGCTTGAGAGTCATACTATTGGGTGATAATTAGAAAAAAACAGACACAGTGAATAATTTATTCGTCTTTTGTGAACTTGATGAGGGGAAACCGGTAGATGTCAGCCTTGAGCTGCTGACCAAAGGACGTTCCCTGGCAAACACTCTGGGGTGCAGGCTGGAGGCAGTCGTTCTTGGCAGTGGCATTGACGGCATCGAGAATGAACTTTTTCCCTATGGTGCTGATGTGGTGCATGTTGCTGATGATCCTGAGCTAGAGCATTACAGGACTATGCCGTACACTTCGGTCATTGCCGGCCTGTTCAGGCAGGAGCAGCCTCAGATTGCACTTATGGGCGCCACCACGGCGGGACGCGATCTCGGTCCGAGGGTCTCGTCGGCTCTGCACAGCGGGCTGACGGCTGACTGTACCAGCCTGGAGATAGGGGATCATTATGTGAAGAAAACCGATACCACGTATAAGAATCTTCTATATCAGATCAGGCCTGCCTTCGGAGGCAACATCATTGCCACGATCATTAACCCTGACCACCGTCCGCAGATGGCCACCGTCCGTGAGGGAGTGATGAAGAAGGAGATCGTTAACAGGAACTACAGTGGTGAGCTGAAAAGGATAAATGTATCTGAATTCATAAGGCCTGAAGACCTTGCTGTTGAGATAATTGAGAGGCATATGGAGGCCCGGCGGGTTGACATCAAGTCTGCTCAGATAATTGTTGCCGGCGGCTATGGAATGGGTTCGAAGGAGAATTTCGATCTGCTTTACGAGCTTGCCGATGTCCTCGGCGGTGAGGTGGCGGCTTCAAGAGCAGCTGTCGATGCCGGTTTCGCAGGGCATGAGCGACAGGTGGGACAGACAGGGGTTACCGTAAGGCCCAAGCTGTATATCGCCTGCGGCATCTCGGGGCAGATACAGCACACAGCCGGAATGAACCAGAGCGGCAAGATAATTGCCATCAACAATGACTCAATGGCTCCGATCAACAGCATTGCCGACTATGTGATCAACGGAGATGTGTCGGAGGTTATACCCAGGCTAATAAAGTATTACAAGGCTAACGCCAGATAGATTCTCAAAATAAAAACAGCGACAGCAATGGCCAATTTCTATAAGGACAATAAGGATCTGAGGTTCCATCTTACCCATCCTGTAATGGAGAAGATAGTGAGGCTCAAGGAGATGGATTACAGGGACAAGGATCTGTATGATTATGCTCCGCACGATTATGAAGATGCGATGGATAATTATGACAGGGTCCTCGATATCGTCGGCTCAATCTGTGCCGAGGTAATAGCCCCCAATGCCGAGGACGTTGATCATGAGGGTCCTTCCATCGTTGACGGTAGAGTGCGTTATGCCCGCGGAACGCAGCAGAATCATGAGGCGCTGACGAGAGCAGGGGTCATTGGGATGAACTTCCCGCGCAAATATGACGGTCTGAATTTCCCGATGGTGCCGTATGTCATGGCTGCCGAGCTTGTCTCGAGGGCTGACGCAGGGTTTGCAAACATATGGGGATTGCAGGATTGCGGGGAGACCATCCTCGAGTTTGCCACTGAAGATATCAAGGATGATTTTCTGCCACGGTTCAACAAGGGGGCCACTGCGGCCATGGATCTCACCGAGCCTGATGCAGGATCTGACCTGCAGGCTGTACAGCTGAAGGCTCATTATGACGAAGGTGCGGGTGTGTGGCTGCTCAACGGCGTGAAGCGATTTATAACCAACGGTGATGCCGAGATATCTCTCGTGCTCGCACGTTCTGAGGAGGGCACTACTGACGGCAGGGGTCTCTCCCTGTTTGTATATGACAAGGCGGCCGGGGCTGTGACAGTGAGACGCATTGAGAACAAGATGGGTATAAAGGGATCGCCCACATGTGAGCTGGTGTTCCGTAATGCCCCGGCAAAACTTATTGGTGAGCGCCGCATGGGGCTTATTAAATATGTCATGTCGCTTATGAACGGTGCCCGTCTGGGTGTAGGCGCACAGTCAGTGGGTATTGCACAGGCAGCCTATGAAGAGGCCCTGAAATATGCTTCTGAGAGGAAACAGTTCGGGAAGACCATCGACCAGTTTCCGGCAATATATGAGATGCTGACAGTGATGCGTGTCAGGCTGGAGGCAATGCGTTCACTTCTGTATGAGACCGCCAGATTTGTGGATATTTACAAGTCATGGTCATTTATAGGCGAGGAGCGTAAGCTTGAGAAGGAGGAGCGGGAGGAGCTCAAGGCCAACACACGCCTGGCAGACATATACACACCCCTCGTCAAGCTCATCTCGAGTGAATGGTGCAACCGTATCGCCTATGACGCGCTGCAGGTACACGGAGGGGCAGGGTTTATAAAGGATTTTCCGGTTGAAAGATTATACCGTGATGCAAGAATCACATCAATCTATGAAGGTACATCCCAGCTGCAGGTCGTTGCAGCGGTCAGGGGAGTAACCACCGGAGGATACCTGGCACAGATGAGAGAATATGAGAAGGCAGAGGTCAGGCCTGAAATGGAACATATTCGTAAAACCCTCACCGGCATGACTGATGATTTTGAGAAGACTGTGGCAGCTGTTGTGTCAGCCGGCAATAATGAACTGACTGATTTTCATGCCCGCCGGATGGTGGAAATGGCAGGGAATATTATTATGGGATATCTTCTTCTTTCAGATGCACAGCGTGATGCTGATTATGCCGGATCAGCAGAACTGTTTGTCTCACTGGCAACAGCGGAGAACAGCATGCGCTCCGAGTATATCAGAGGCTTTGATGAGAAGGAGCTGGGGCGGTTTAAAGTGAACTGAAAACCGATTACGGGCCCGGCAGGTCAGGGTCATTACATAAAGATTTTCTGATTAGCATGATAAGCGATATTCAGGGCTTAGAATGATGTAATTCCTGGCCGCGGTCTCTTCCTTATTAAGGAAAAATTGCCTGGAATAATGACAAATATCAATTGACGGGTTGACAAGAAGCATGAATATAGCTCGCAAATATACTGCCGCATAAAAAAATCAGATATCTTTATTCTGATATATTTGTGACTAAAATAACAATAAGACTATGATGGATAATAAAGTAAGGATTTTTAAAGCGTTTGCTGCTGTTATTTTTTTAACAGCAGCTGCGGGTCTCACCTCCTGTGAGAACTATATCTGGTCTCCTCCTGAGATACCGGAAGACATCGTCATCAGCTTCAATGAGCATATTTATACAGTCTGCGATGATTGTCACAATACCTGGAGTGCTGAAAGGGCATATGAAGAATTAACTGATCAGATCAATCTTGATGATCCGGAAGCCAGTGCCATATTCACGATACACGGAACAATATTTGACAACAAAATGGTTACTGTCGATGAAGATTTAACCATTAAGGCGTCAGACGCCATTATACTGTGGATAGAGGACGGAGCCGAATTCAATAAATAAAGTAAAAAACCCTAAATCATGATAAAAATGAAAAAGATACTCGCATTGCTCATTCTTAACGCTGCTTTTCATACCTGCCTTTTCACAGGAGGGCGAGGATTATCCGGTAAGATTATTTGAAACCAGCATATTGATTGACAACCAGACTGTAACCACTCCCTTCAAGGGAATGCTTGAATTTGAGATTCATCACAGATTCGGAACAGTAAACAATGGTCTTACAGACCTTTACGGTCTCTGGGGTCCGGCTAACATAAGGTTAGGGCTCAATTATGCCATCACCGACAGGCTCATGATAGGTGCAGGTACAGCGAAGAATTACAGGGCACAGGATCTGGCAGTCAAGTATGCTCTTTTCAGGCAGAATAGTTCAGGTTCAATGCCTGTTTCTGTAACGCTTTACGGCAATATGGGAATTAACTGTCTGAGTGAGGAGAATTTTGGTCCGGCCCACGACTGGCGCGAGATACACAGACTTTCATATTTCACACAGGTTCTTGTTGCCCGTAAGTTTGGTGAAAAGTTATCTCTTCAGGTAGCTCCGACATTCATATGGCTGAACGCCGTTGAGGAGGGGTACAAGAATGCGAATTACGGTTTTTCCGCAGGGGCAAAATATAACGTATTCGGGTCACACAACATCATCATGGAGTATGATCAGTTGCTTAATAAAATGGAGAACGAGGATTTCAATCCAAAACCACAGTTTGCCTTCGGATGGGAGATCAGTACAGCCACTCATGCTTTCCAGATATTCTTCGCAAATTACAAGGACATTCTCGGTCAGTACAATTTTGTCTATAACCAGAACAGTATTTCCGACTTCAACTATCTTCTTGGCCTGAATATTACTGTAAGATTCTAAACGAAGCCTAACCGACGCATAGATGAAAACCTTGAAAAGCAGGGGCCTATTATTATTGATATTATTTTCCGGCTGTCTCTTCAACAGTCAACTCTTTGGAATAGCACCTGATGATTCACTGGTTGTCAAGTGGAAGGATGTAAACGTCTTTTATGATGACAATGAGAGATGCCTTATCTGCCATGGTGAAGCCTACTACACTCTGAGCGATACTGTAGCAGGTATCTCGCAGATCAGGAACATGTTCCAGGATTATTTTGTTGACCGGAAGGATTATTATGACGGCGTACACAAGTCATTCAGCTGTACCGACTGTCATTCTTCAGACTTTATCAGGTTTCCTCATGATGTTGCGACAAGGCTTGAGCCACGTTATGCATGTATAGACTGTCACGGTTACGATGAAAACTATGCACATCTGAATTTTGAGGAGATTGAAGTCGAGTACAACAACAGCACTCATGCCAAGGTTGAGAACTTCTCCTGCTGGAAATGTCATGATCCGCACTCCTACAAGCTTATTGCAAGTGAAGTAACTGACGTCGCTGAACTGGTGCTGTATGACAATAACATGTGTCTTGCATGCCATGCTAACTTTACCGAATTCAGGCTGCTAACCGACAGGGAGGAGATCAATGTGGTGAATAAGCACGAGTGGCTTCCCAACCAGGTGTTGCACTTTGAAAGTGTCCGGTGCATTGAGTGCCATACACAGATAAGTGACTCCATACTTGTTGCACACATGGTTCTGCCAAAGGATAAGGCGGTTAAGAATTGCACTGAGTGCCACTCGACCAACTCCAGGCTTATGTCTACCCTTTACAAGTTTGAGAGCAGGGAGAAAAGGCAAAACGGATTCTTTAACTCAATTATTCTCAACAGGTCATATGTCATCGGCGCTTCGAGAAACATGTACCTGGGTTATCTGAGCTTTCTAATCTTCTTCGGGGTACTGTCTGTCATTGGCATTCATGTGTTTTTCAGGGTATTAAAGGCAAAAAAGAAATAGTCATGTCAAAAGGTTTATACTTATACCCGAAATGGATCAGGTTATGGCACATTACAAATGCTGTTCTGTTTCTGATATTGATAGTTACAGGTATCAGTCTTCAGTTCTCGGGGCTCGACGAACCGTTTGTACTTGTCAGCTTCAAGTCAGCCGTCAGCTGGCATAATGCGGCAGCTTTTTTTCTTGTTCTGAGCTATGTTGTATACATCATAGGCAACAGGGTCACCGGCAACATAAAGCATTACAGAAGCAACAGCGACACGTTCCTGCAAGACTTGATTAAGCAGGCCAATTACTACAGGAGAGATATGTTTCGCGGCGAACCGCATCCGTTCCCTGTCACAGAAGATTCCAAATTCAATCCGCTTCAGAGATTCAGCTATTTGCTTGCCATGTATGCAGGGATGCCGCTGGTAATAATTTCGGGCATCCTGCTTTTCTATCCCGGCATGCTCCCGAGACAGGTGTTCGGGGTGAGCGGTCTTCTGATAAACGACCTGATACATATTGCAACAGGATTCATGCTGTCGATATTCATGGTTATACATATTTACACATGTACCCTTGGCAGCAAGCCAACGACACTCTTCAAGAGCATGATTGACGGTTACCATCATGATGATCACTGAAAATTTGCGGTAAAAATGAAAAACAAAAAGGAAGGAGACGAATCAAGGAGGAGATTCCTCAGGAATATCGGTCTGGGATTGGGGTCAGCAGCTATCGTCTCCGCTCCGGCACTTGCCAGTAATGATAGCGATGACGATACAGGAGAGAAAGTAAAGGTTCTCACCTCTGATGGCAGGCTTGTTGAAGTCAGCAAATCAGCTATTAAAGTGGCCAGAGAGGAGACTAAAGTGCAGATTCTGGAGTCTCAGAAAGGGCTGCCGCACAGGAAGTTCGTAATGGTCATTGACCTTGCCAAATGCAAGAATGCACGCAAATGCGTTGATGCCTGCCAGGAGGGACATATGCTTCCCAAGGATCATGAATGGATGCAGATATATCTTCTGCAGGACTCTGACAAAGCTGCAAAATACTGGTTTCCAAGGCCATGTTATCACTGTGACAGCCCTCTTTGTGTCAGTGTCTGCCCGGTCGGAGCCACTTATAAAAGGGAGGATGGGATTGTCATCGTTAACAGCAAGCGATGCATCGGATGCAAGTTCTGCATGACTGCCTGCCCCTATTCTGCCCGTGTCTTCCACTGGAAAGACCCTGAAGCTCACGTGCCTGAAGATCATGTCTATGACCCTGAACTTAATGTTCCGCCTGTCGAAGGCACGGTCGGAAAATGTGTCTTCTGCGCTGACAAGCTTAGAAACAATGAGCTCCCGCGGTGTGTGAAAGCATGCCCCATGGGGGTTATTTATTTCGGTGACCTGGCCGAGGATGCTGTCACTAACGGAGTCGAGACATTAAGATTCTCTTCACTCATGGTTGACAAGCACGGATACAGATATATGGAGGAGCTCGGCACCATGCCTTCAGTCTATTACCTTCCTCCGGTAAACAGGACTTATCCGGTTGAGCTTGGATTTGAAGATCTTGACCCTGCAATTTCTGAGCGCTATAAAACGCAGACAATCACCGGGGAAAAAAACAAATAAGAGATGAGTGAATTCAAAGAAAACCTGATAAAGGATCTGACTCCCGAGATCGAAAAGACCAGCAGGAGCTGGTACATGATTTTCGGTTTCTTCCTGGTGATATTCGCTTATGGCATCAACGGGCTGATACAGCAGATAGACAAGGGTCATATCGTGACCGGCATGAGAGACAATGTTGTATGGGGTGTTTATATTGTCAATTTCATCTTCTTCATGGGCTTAAGCTATGCCGGGGCGCTTGTTTCAGGAGCGTTGCATCTGTTCAAGACACCATGGAGAGCCCCGGTGATAAGACTGGCTGAGCTGATAACGGTTATCTCGCTTGCGATAGGCCCATTTTTTATCTTTTTCTGTGTCGGCAGACTTGACCGGCTGCCATACCTTCTTGCATTTCCCAGGATACAGTCACCCATTGTGTGGGACGTCATTGCCATTCTGACAGATGTCTTCGGGTGTTTCATATTTCTTTATATTTCTTTCCTTGAGGACTTTGCAATACTGCGTGACAGGGCGGACCTGAATGTTGCACCATGGAAGAAGAAGATGTTCAGGATACTGGCAATAGGATATACCGGTACCGAAAAGCAGCGGAAGATCCTTGGCTTTGCACGTAATGTAATGGCTGCCATGATCATAGCAATTGCCATCATAGTTTATTCGGTGCTGGCATGGATCTTTGGGGTGACCCTGAGGCCCGGATGGCACAGCACAATATTCGGTCCATACTTCGTCATTGCAGCTATCTTCTCAGGGGTAGGGCTCCTTATTATCCTGATGGCAATCTTCAGGAAAATATATAGCCTTGAAAAATATATCACTCTCAAGCACTTTGTGAATCTTGGCATTGTCCTTTTCGTTATTTCGGCATTTTTCGGGTATTTTACATTCAGTGATTATCTGACTAAATGGTACGGATCGGTAAAGATGGATAAGATACTTATTGATAAGCTTTTTACTGAGTTTAACCTCTTCTTCATCTTCGCAAATTACATAGGCATTCTGACACCTATCATAATAATTGCAATACCCAAACTCCGCACAATCAGAAACATTACCATCGCAGCGGTTATCGCACTGGTTGCCTTGTGGGTTAACAGGTATATTATTATTGTGCCCACGCTTGAAACGCCGTTCCTTCCTATTCAGGAGACAAGGCCTGACTGGACCAATTACTCACCAACCTGGGTGGAGTGGGCACTCACAGCAGCAGGGATTGCCGTGTTTGGAATGCTCTTCATGATCATTTCAAAGATTGCTCCGATTATTTCCATTTCTGAAATGGAAGAAGCTGAAGAGAAAAGAATTCTGGAACTAAGTAAAGAGAAGGAATCATGAGTAAGGCTCCGATAAAATACCTTAACCTCCTGACGCTGGTCTTCCTTTTGGCATCAGGAAACCTTTCTGCCAGCGGTTTACAGGAAACCAAGATTAGTCCCTATATGTTATTCACCTACCTCAAGGATTCGAACTCAAGCAGGATTCTTCAGGCAAAAATGACTAACATTACCCAGACAGGGGAGGTGCCTCTTCCAGGGCTTAAAATAATGTTCTATAACAATGAAACCCTTCTGGGGGAGGCTGTTACAGACAATGCAGGGAATGCAGTTTACACCATTGACAATGCATTTCAACTCTTTAAGGGTGACGATGGCTCATGGCCATTCAGTGCCACTTTTGAGGGAGACAGTCTTGTTGATGCCACCTTCGGGGAACTGAGCATCACCGATGTAAACCTTGAAATGACCCTGAGCGAGGAGGAGGGAAAGAAATTTGTCTTCCTGTCCGCCACCATGCCATCTGAACAGGGGCAGGCAGCGGTAACAGGAGAGGAGATCTCAGTATTTGTCCCCAGGATGTTCAGCCTGCTGCCAGTTGGCACCGGCATGCTTGATGATAACGGTACAATCCGTTTTGAATTCCCGGGTGATATCCCGGGTGACAGCACTGGTAATGTGACTGTTATAGGAAGGTTCAATGATCATTATCTTTTTGGCAGCGTTGAAAAGAGAGAGAATAAGCCATGGGGTCTCCCTGTTGTGAAAGCTCCGCCAATTTACAGAAGCCTCTGGTCAACACTGGCTCCGAAGTGGATGGTGGTCTCACTGGCAATAATGCTTCTGGGTGTATGGGGCCATTATACATTTGTTATCATCAGCCTTATCAGGATAAAAAAGGAAGGATCGAAAGAGGCAAAAAATGTAGGCAAAATATAGTTTGGCATAGAAAGTGATATATTAAAGTGAAACCTAAATTGTAAGATTATGAAATTAAAAGTTGTTTTTGTAGGAACTGTTCTTCTTGCATTTTCATTTACTCAGGTAATGAATGCACAACAGAAAAAAGGTGAGCCATGGACGATACCGGCAGAGTATAAGAAGATGGCCAATCCGGTAGCAAAGGATGATGCCAACCTTAAGCTGGGTGCCTCATCATGGGCAAAGAATTGCGCATCATGTCACGGTAAAACAGGACTTGGCGATGGCCCGAAAGGGAGGATGACCAAGACTTTCCCTGGTGACTTCTCTGCTGCAGCGTTCCAGGGCTATTCTGATGGGGACATGTTCTATCAGACAAAGACCGGAAGGGGCGAGATGCCTGCATATGACAAGAAGATCCCTGACAATGAGATCTGGGCTATTGTTCATCACATGAGGACATTCAAGAAGTAAAAAAACTTAAGCAGTAGTAAGAGGGTGTCTCAATAAGGGCACCCTTTCTTTTTGATAGAATTGATAGCTGCTTTTATTCTTGCCTTAAATCAGCATGCGGGGATGGTTGTCTTTTCCGGACTCCTTTTCTTTGGTTCATTTAGCTTCGCTGAGCTCGTCAGGCTAAAGCCTTCCTCGGTTCTTTTGGAGGAGCAAAAGAACCGGAGCGCAGCGGAGCTCGGCGAAGCCAAATGAACAGGAATCTCCAAAAAAATGAGGGTGCCCTTTTGAGACACCCTCTTTATTTTTTGCAGTTCCTTATCTTATTCTACCATGCTGCAAGAGTCTTCTCCAGCAGGTTCTTCATATAAGGATAGTTATGAACACCTTTGCTGCCGTCGCGGTATACCAACTGGTAGTTGAGTATTGCGCCGAACTGGGCATTTGTGATCGCCGGGAAGGGAACGTTGCCCTGTGGTGCACCTGCGCTCGTGTTCTTATAATACCCATTCGGATTTGATGATGCATCATAGATGTTAAAATATCCATGGTATTCGCCGTCAGCTTCCTGGAGGAGGAGGTCACCAGCGCCGGGAGCCTTCAGCGCGTTGATTTTTGCAGCAAGCTGGTCAAGTTTAGTGTCGAATATCGTTTGTTGCTGTTGTGAATAATGAGTTGGTTGCGCTCATGGTAGTATGGCAGCCACCCACGTTACAACCTGCAAAGTTAATAGTGGCTGGGGTTACTCCTTCACCGCTTGTGTGAATATTGAATGAGTGGCCACCGCCAAAACCTGCCGGGGTTGCCATATGGCAGCTCTTGCATGAAGCAGTTGAAGCGTGTGTGGAGTTTGTATAACCGGTACCGCCGAACTCTATCCCTCCGACTCCGTCAGCCATTGCAGCCTGAGTGCCGTAATGAACGCCGGTTCTGTAGCTGATGGTTGCCTGGGTGAAGGTTGTAGTCGGTGAACTGACAAGTGCTGCATAGTCAATCACGTTACTGTCAGAAGCTTTGGTGACAGGGCGCGGCTGATGGCACTTGGCGCAGAGATTGCCCTGGGTCCGTTCAAAGTTGATTGACTTGGCGCCGCCGTACATTGTCATTGAAACTGCTGCAATATTTGTGAGAGGTGAAAAGTCTTCATCACCATAAGTTGTGTGCAGTTTACTGTGGCAGGTCATACAGTTGATAGGTGTGGGAAGCGAAGCCGCAGCATCACTGATGAAATACTGGTTCACGTACTTGCTTGTGGTGGCATTCAGTACAAAAGTTGACGGTGTATTGTTTTTCACAACATAGGTGAATCCTTCATGTGAATGACACGGAGCACATCCTGTTCTTGTCCCCTCTTCAAATGCCTCACCGGTATTATGAAGCGAATACTCGAATTCTGATGCAATCACTTCTACAACATTCTGATTGTGGCACTCAGCACATGCAAGCGTTGTTCCCGGTGTACCAGGATCACCCTTGTCACCCTTGTCACCTTTGGCACCATCTGCTCCGGCAGGGCCCATGGGGCCTTCACATGAGGCCATAACCATCCCGGCTACAACAAACATTGAAATAATTTTCAGACTCTTTTTCATAAATATCATTTTTTGGTTTTTATCACATTGGAAAGGTAACAAGATCATTGATGCCTGAACCAAGCTGAGCATTGATATATAAATCACAATGAATTGATAAGTAAGAGGAGAGAAGATGATATATATCAATAATAAATATGATATATGTTATAATTTTCGTAATTTGCGGGCAGGTATGGATACTTTTGGTTCCCTAACCTTAACGGTTCATGTTCAGCGAAAATGTAATATCAAGTTGTGAGTTCTGCACTAACTGCTGGAGTAATTTCAGGAATTTAGCGAAAGAGGAGCGTGACCTGGTCAACAGCAATCGCTATGAGGCCAGTTTCAAGCCTGGTGAGATAATAATCAAGCAGGGCTCACCTTCATCAAATGCGATCTTTCTGCTGTCTGGTCTGGCCAAGGTATATATGGAAGGTTATTCGGGCAGGAACATTATTCTTGATATTGCTGAACAGGCCACTCTCCTTGCCGGCCCCGGAGTTCACGTAAATTCGAGATACTCTTATTCTGTAGCAGCCATAACCCAGATCCAGGCATGCTTCATCAGCTTTGACGTTCTGCGTAAAATCATTAATGTAAATCCGCAGTTTGCATCAGGTTTTATCGAGGACCTGAGTGAGAAGTCATTTAAAATGCACCAGAAAGTGATAAGCCTTACCCAGAAGAAAATGCATGGGAGGCTTGCGGAGGCGCTTCTTAACTTTTCTGACAATATATTCCATTCTGAAGAATTTGAAATGCTCCTCTCGAGGCAGGAGCTGGGAGAGCTGACAAATATGGCCAAGGAAAGTGTGGTAAGAATTCTCGGCGAACTTGAACATGAAAAGATCATACAGGCCACTCCAAGGTCTGTCAAAATTCTCGATCGCGATAAACTTCGTATTATATCCGAAAAAGGATAGTTTTGTTCCCAAATTAAAATTATGAAAATAGTCAGACTACTTTTTGCACCCATTTTTATGGGTATACTCTTTGTTGTGCTTGCCGTGGCAATGGCAGCTGCGACTTTCATCGAGAACGACTTCGGTGCAGCAACGGCCAGGGCAGCGGTTTACAACACGAAATGGTTTGAGTTTCTTTTCCTTCTGCTGGCAATAAATCTTGCCGGCCAGATAATTGTCTTCAGGTTGTACAGAAGGGAGAAGCTGACTGTGATGATCTTTCACCTGGCCTTTATAATAATGCTGATTGGAGCTGCCATAACAAGATATACAGGTTATGACGGCATGATGCACATCAGGGAGGGAGAGGCATCTGACGTCACCTTTTCTTCAGGCAACGAGCTGGTATTTGAACTGACAGACAAGGACGGGAACATTGTTGCCAGTCACTCCCGGCCCTTTCAGACAGCTTCCTCGGAAAGTAACCGTTACAGCAAGACCCTTTCGGCAGGAGCTGAGCAGTACAGGCTAACTCTAAACGGCTATCTCCCTAATGTGGCGAAGCAGGTTGAAGAATCACCTGACGGTGTTCCGGTGGTTTCATTCCTTGCGACCCCGGATATGACCACTGGAGAGAATATAGTTCTTGTGCAAGGTGAGACCGCCAGGGCAGGAGATATGACAATCGGCTTTGATAAGGAGGCCGCTGTCATGGTAACTCTTAAGGATGATAAATTCTTCATTGAGTCTGTGATGGGGATACAGGCTACCCTTATGACCGACATGACAGTAACATTCTATCCTCCTGATTCTCTCGTGGCCCTGGTCCCGAAGACAGTCTATACAATAGGGGGTTACAGGTTTGTGCCGCGCAAGATGTTCCTCCGCGGGGTCGTAGCCATGGCACCTGCCCCTGACAATATGGGGGGAGACGGTACAGGTGCACTTCAACTCACACTTTCAGGCGGAGGCGGTGAGCAGAAGATCTACCTTCCCGACAGCATGGGAGAGGAGAGGAGTGAGTGGTCAGGAGACGCAGGAAGTTATACTGCTAATGTCAGTTACGGAAGCAGGGTTCTGAATCTGCCCTTCAGCATAAGGCTGAACGACTTTATTGTTGAAAGATATCCCGGGTCAAACAGTCCGTCAGGGTTCCGCAGCGATGTGACCCTTTTAGATCCTTCACATGACACTGAGTTCGGGTACGAGATTTATATGAATCATATCCTTAAATACAGGGGATTCCGTTTTTACCAGTCGTCATATGACAAGGACGAGAAAGGAACCATACTTTCGGTAAACCATGACCCGGCGGGTATGCTTACCACATATGCAGGATACTTTCTGCTTTTCCTGTTCATTGTTCTTTCAATAATAAACAGGAAGTCATTCTTCAGAACCGTAGGCAAAGGGTACTGGAACTCCAGGTACCGCCGCGTGGCAACAGTTTCTGCACTGCTTCTTGCATTTGCGTCATTTGCACCAGCAGGAGCCCAGCACCTGATCATTGACAGGGCAGAGGCTGACCGTTTCGGGGAGGTATTGGCGCAGGACCAGAAGGGGCGCACAAAACCTCTCTATACGATAAGCAATGATATCCTCCGCAAGGTGGCAAAGGAGAATGATTTCGACGGCCTGTCGTCAATGCAGGTGTTCCTGGGCTATTCCCTTGATTTCTTTCACTGGCAGAATGTGCCTCTGATTAAAGTCTCCAATGCTGAACTGCAATCCTTGCTGGGTATCAAGGGAGACAGGGCTGCATTTTCTGACATAGTAGACTTCAATGAAGGAGAGGGGTTATAAGCTCTCTGAGCATGTCGACAAAGCCTATGCAAAGGCAGAGAGCGAACGGACAAGGCTTGACAAGGAGATTATCAAGCTCGATGAGCGGGTAAACATTTGTTACATGATGTCAAGAGGTGACTTTCTACATCTCTTTCCTCTCAGGGACGGTACTGACCACTGGGGCAAGGCAGAGGATGCAGTCAAAAATACAACGGATCAGAAAGACTCCCTGTTCGTGCTCACTGTAATACCGTTATGGGCGCAGTCAGTAACCTCGGTGGGCACTGCAGGGATCGAATCAGGGGAGTACCTCACCGCCATAAGAAACTATCAGAGGGCCCATTCTGATTATGAGCTGCCGTCAGAAGCGAAGGTGAATGCTGAACTGTTCTATTACAAGGCGAAGATCTTCGAGCGTCTCTTCCCCTATTATGCAACGCTTGGAATTGTAATGATACTTATGCTTATCGGGATTATTATCACCGGCAGGCAGGGGTCTGGGCTGATATTAAAGATACTGGCCGGTCTGGCTGCAACCGGATTCCTGTTCCATACGCTGGGGCTTGGCATAAGGTGGTATATTTCAGGCCATTCGCCGATGAGTAACGGCTATGAATCAATGCTCTTCATTTCATGGGTCACAATGCTGGCGGGCTTCATCTTCAGCCGCAAGTCAATGATTACCCTTGCCGCCACAGGCGTTCTGGCAGGGTTGACGCTCATGGTTGCGCATCTGAGCTTCATGGATCCCGAGATCACAAACCTGGTACCAGTGCTGAAGTCATACTGGCTTACCCTTCACGTTTCGGTCATAACCGGCAGTTACGGGTTCCTCGGGCTGGGGGCATTACTCGGACTGATAGTGATGGTGATGATGCTCTTTGTCAACGGTAAGAACCAGGAAAGGATAAGTGCAACCATTGATGAACTTACGGTTATCAATTACAGAACTATCACTCTTGGCCTTTATTTTCTGACAATAGGAACGTTCCTCGGAGCCATATGGGCGAATGAGTCATGGGGCCGTTACTGGGGATGGGACCCGAAAGAGACATGGTCGCTGATTACGGTGGTCATTTATACCCTTGTCACTCACTCCAGGACTATTCCGGGGATGAAGGATGTTTATACCTTCAATCTTCTTTCATTGTTTGCCTTCTCGTCAGTTCTGATGACATACTTCGGGGTCAACTATTACCTTTCAGGGCTTCACTCCTATGCAGGAGGTGATTCAGTGCCCGTGCCGGCATTCGTATATGTCGCGGTGCTGGTGCTGGTCAGCCTGGCGGTGACCTCATATTTCAGGTACAGGCAGGCAGGTCCGCAAAGCAAGTAAACGTGAAAACGGCGCGCAGGTTGCGCGTCGTTACATGGTTCCCCCAAAAAAAGAGAGAGGCGCAGACCGCGCCTCTCTCTTTTTTGAGGATATGAGATCCTATTTGAAGTAATCAGCGTTTTTCCGGCGCGTGATTGTATAAGTGCTCCCCTTTGTGGCCGGAGAGAACTCATGATGTGTGTCATATTCATCACCGTCATAGAAGACTGTATAGTCAACTATCATAGTATGGGCACAACCGTCATATTTGCCGCTTCCCTCAACCCAGCCGGCATAACCGTCTCCGAATGTGAAGTTTTGTTTTGGAACCGTAACTGTCTCCAGGAAGTCGCCTGATAATGTGTAATATATCACCTGCCCCGGAGCCGGCCAGTCCCAGAAGTTGTCATTCACGATGGTATTTGCCAGTGTCGCATGCTTTGTGAAGTTTACCGGATAGACGCCGTAGCCGGCTTCGTCGCAGTCAAATTCTCCCACAAAGTTATTTATATCGAGTGTGCAGAAGGCCTTGACGGTCACCTCGATAACCTTGTCAGGTGATTTTGTGCCACCGGTAGTTGTTTCGCTCACCGTTATTGTAGCCTTACCCGAGGCCGGCAGTGTTGTGAACTGCACAGTAGCCGTCCTCGTGTCTGCACTGACAGACTTAAGCACTGCATTGGTGACGCTCCATGCCCAGGTTGATCCTGCCCGGCTGTAAGCCGGCGAGTAGGTCCTTGTTTCTGTCTGGTAGACGGAAGTTGGTCCTGTGACACTGAAGACAATCGGTATCACGTCTGAAGCCTCGTACTCAGCCTGTGCTTTTTCCATAGGTGTCTCTTCGCATGAGGCGAAAAGAAGCACTGCCACGATGAAGAAGGCCACACGAAATATTATGTTGGTTTTCATATTTATCGAGTTTTATTGTTACATTTTTTCTATTAAAACCAGCCTCCGTTTGAATAGTCCTCGCCGGCCACGCCATTGCCGGGGCCGAAGGTGTAGTATTCCATAATATTAACATCAAGCTGCTGGCCCGGGATCGGGAGGTGAAGGGGAGTACCGGACTGAAGCTTATTGGCTTTGCGCATGGTGAAGAATTCTATACCAAGACCGGAAGTATGGAGCTCAATGTTCCTTTCATGGAAGATGGCTTTTTCGATGTCAGCAGCTGTAGCTGCCACCGGGGCAAGACCTCCGCGGGTTACCCTGGTGCCGGCATTGATAATAGCAGCTGCTCCTGGCAGGTTATTCTGGTGCAACAGGGCCTCGGCCTTGAGCATGTCATTTTCTGCTTTCGTGAAACAGGGCTGGGCCGTCGTCCATGTATTCAGATAATCATCCCATTTGCTGAAGCGGTAGCATGAGAAGTGGTAGTAACCGCGTTCAACCCTGAATGGGCATGACTGCAGGTACTGGAAGTCAGTAAAGATCCTGTCATCGATGCCGGCAGTATGGGTAGTCGTCGGCGTTGGCAGTGTTGTCCAGGTGCCTGCATCAGTCCACCGTGAAGGGAACCGGGGATCCATCATATTGACAAGCCTCATGTCGGTCTGTCCCCATCCGCCATATACTGAATATGTCTGGTAAGTGGTAAACCATGAGATGTCATCCATCACAGGGGCGAAGTCATAGGTCAGGCCTTTGTTGGCATATGCTCCCACTTTGGCCCAGTCAACAGCGTTATCCTGGGTTTTGTTTCTGGGTGCATAGGAGAGAAGGACTGCAGCAGCTGTATTTGCAAGCTCCCCGAGCTTGGCATTGGTAAGGGTCAGCCCCGGGACCCAGTCAGATGGCAATGTGAAGGTATTGGAGCCGCAGAGTGCAATGCACTTGTCAAGGCAACCGACTGCTGCCTGGATCACATCCTGGAAGGGTGATGTTTCAAGAGTCTGAGTAAGGTCGGTGGTTTCAACAACAATGAATGCCTTGTCATAAATAAGCCCGATGTATCCGAGTGAAAGGCCCTGAACAAGATGGGAGACGGCTGCCACCATTGGTGTTTCGTCGGTCCCGGTATCAGAAATGATATCCATGTCGCCCACCTCAATTTTAACAAGTATTTCATTGCTTGATGAGAGTAATGCGTACAGTTCCTTATACAGTGTTTCCCCATAGGCAGCGTTAGGATAGGCAGCGGTATTATCCCATGCTATGCGCGGTTCATAGCTGAAATCACGCATGGCGAAGTTACCCCATGAGCAGGTGCCTGCATCAGCACCAACCCAGAACATCAAACCCGGAGATTCAGTGCTTTGCGTGCGCTGAAACCAGCCATTGATAAGAGAACTGGCGACTCCCTTTACATCAGACGGATTGGAGAACGCAGTCTCAAAATCCGGATCATTGGTGTTTTTCACCTCCAGACTCTCACATCCTGAGATCAGTAGTGTCACCAGAGTTGAAAATAACAGGAAATATTTTATCGTTTTCATAGTCACTTTTCTTTATTCGTTAGAATTTCAATTCGAGTGAAGCAGAGAAGGCTCTGTAGTTTGGATAGCCCATGAAGTCATAAGCGAAGTACTGGGTACCGTTTGACGTACCGACTTCAGGATCATACCCTGAATAATTTGTCAGGGTGTAAAGATTTCTCCCGATCAGAGCCAGTTTTACACCTTTAAGAAAGCCGTTGGCAAAGCCTTTGAGGGCATTGGCCGGGACATTATAATAGAGTGACACTTCTCTCAGTTTCAGGTAGCTTCCGTCTTCCACCCAGAAATCTATCTGGTTGTTGACATCATAGAATACCTTATAGTAGCTTATCGTCTTCTTCAGATAGTCGGGTTTTCCGTACTGATCCATCATGCCATGCCTGTCGTCACGGGTGAGCCACTGGGCTGACTTGTTATAGACGTCGCCGCCGTTTTTCCACTCGAGCAGCGCATATATCCCGAAGCCCTTATAGCTGAAGTTATTTGTCATTCCCAGCTTGAAGTCCGGGTTTGAATCGCCAATCTTGCCGTACCAGAGCTTGCCGTTCTCGTCAAGTCTTTTTATGGGTGCCTCGGTAGTTGTACCTTCGGTCCCTTTTACAATGACATAGCCATCACTGTTAACGGTGTATGAGTCTATGCTGGCATCATTATACCAGGTTGAGGCATTGTCTGTTGCCGGGAGCTGTGCTTCCATCTCCTCAAGGGTATGGATGAATGCATAGCCGTACATGGCGCCGAACACCTCCCCTTCACGTATGTAGAAGGCCTTGTAGGCTTCCTGTCCGTTGGGGCCGGTCTGGTATGGCGGAACTGACAGTTCGGTGATCATCGTGCGTACCCTGTCGAATACAAATCCGATTGTGTAACTCACATCCTTTGATCTTACTACCTGGGCATTGAGAGATGACTCCCATACTTTCGAATTGAGTGTACCGGCATTCTGCACCTGGCTGGGCCATCCGCCATACTGTACTGCCAGCGGCACCGAAAGTATCTGGTCAGAGGTATTGGTTTCTGACCTCACAATCTCGAAGCTGAACCTGTTCAGGAATTCAATATTTAAACCTGCTTCAAATTCCTTTGAAAGAGACGGTTTCAGCAATGAGTTGCCAAGCTGGCTTTTCGAGACGTTCCCTGAACTGATTGACATCACTTCATACTGGTCTGCAAAACCAGGTCTCTGGCCAGCCGTACCGTAGGCGGCACGTATCTTCAGCTCCTGTATGCCGGGGATCTTGATATCCTCGGTCACCCTGTAGGCACCTGACACCCTGAAGTAGGGGCTCCATCTGGCGTCTGCACCGAACAGTGAAGAACCGTCATAGCGGAACATGCCGTCAAAGATAATTTTGTCTTTATAGTCGAGATATAGTATTGCAAAGTAGTTTTTGGCAATTATCTTTTGCTCCCAGCTTGATGAGCTGATGTTTCCTGCAATCGCATCAAATGAAGGGATGCCTGCAAGGCCGAAGTCATTACCCGTTGTTGTGTTGCTGGTCCAGTTTGAGAGTTCATACAGGTAGCTCAGTTTTGCCCTCGTATTGAAATCCCCGAATTTTTTGTTGAAGTTGGCTGTTATCTGCGAGTTCGTTGAAAAACGGGTATAGTCAGTCATTGAAAGGGTTCCGAGTGAATATACCGGCACACTGCCTGAGCGGACGTAGGTATCATAGGGATCGTAATAACTTGTTCCCTCTTCTGCTTTCTCAAAAGCATACTTTGCCTCGATATTAAGGTAGTCTGTAATATTATACTTTAATGTATAGGCACCCAGGAACCTGCCGCGTTCCATGTTGTCTTCCGTTTTCCAGAGCTGGTAAATCGGGTTTTCCTGCTCAAGGTTCCATGTGCTTGGGAGGAAGTTATAAGGTTGCCCGTCGGGGTTCGGATAGTAATAATCAACATCCGGTTCCGTCAGCAGGACATCAAAGAACATCCCGCCGTTATATTCATTGGCGCCACCCGGATCCTGGGAGGTAACCTTTATATACTGGTTACTTGCCGATATTGAAATTTTCGGAGAGAGCCTGTGGTCTACGTTGAGTCTGAATGTATTTCTCTTATAACCTTCGGTCTCGATCAGTACCCCTGACTGCACGTTATTTTCAAAGGAGGCGAGGAAGTTTGTCTTTCCGAGGTTTGAGCTTACAGCGATGTAATTTGTGTAGAAATCATTGTTTGAGAAGACATCATCCTCATGGTCATACAGAACGGCATAGTCATTGTCGATGTACTGATCTGCCTCAAGTATCCGTGTGCCTGTGACTCCGGCCTCTGTGCCGTTATAGTCGGGAGGGTATGTCACTCCTTCGTATCTTGTATACGGATAGCTGGCCTGGTCGGCGGCTAGCTTGTAGGCGTGGTGAGTTGAGAGATCGTATTTTTTAGCAAGCGCGTTCATCCCATACTCATTTCTGAATATCACTTCACTCTTTCCTTCAGAGAGCAGGTTACCGCGGCGTGTCGTCACCGCTATTACGCCGTTCCCTGCGCGTGAACCATAAAGGGCTGCGGCGGAAGCTCCCTTGACGACCTCGATAGATTCAATATCGTCTACGTTGATATCGCCGAATGTACCTTCCATTATGGCGCCGTCGAGGATTATCAGAGGAGCCTGTGAGCCTGATATCTGTGTGGCACCGCGCACGAGTATCGTAGAGGCTGTACCGGGCTGGCCGTTGGCATTGATGACCGTCAGTCCTGATACCTTGCCCTGAAGTGCTGATGAAGCTGATCCGGCGGTTACTTCCTTGAGCTGGCTGGCATCAATTCTTTCCACTGATACCGCCATCTTTTTCTTCGGAGTTCCTGCTGCCACCCCGGTGACAATGATCTCATCAAGGTTCAGCAGGTCCTGGATCATCACAATGTCAATCCTGTTTTCTGCAGTCAGAGCTGCCTCCTGTGTTTTCATTCCGATGAATGAGAAAACAATTGCTTTGGCATTCTGCGGGACATTCAGGGAGTACTTCCCGTTTGCATCTGTAAATACCCCGATAGTTGTACCCGGAACAGTTACAGAGACACCCGGTATCGGGCCCTCCCCCTCCACTCCGGAGGTAACCGTACCTGTAATTGTTCTGGTCTGTGCCATCAATGTCAGGACACCTGTACACAGAAACAACACTAGCAACAGAATTAGTTTCTTCATACGATTTAGTTTTAGGTTTAAGTTGAAGGAAGAAAAATACAATTTATTCTGCAATCATCAAAATGAAATTTATTAAGAATGATCTCGTAGCTTTTTTTGGGAGGGGTTCCCTGTCTGCGAATCTTGCGATGCCTGGCGGCATCCTGCGGCCTTTTTTTGATTTCAGTCTGATGCAAGATCCATCTCTCACAAAAAGACCGGGTTGCCATTCTCGCTCTGCTCGAATGGCGAACCGGATCAGGGGAGTACTCATTATCAGCAAAAGGCTGCGATCCCGGGCGCAGCCCTGCGGACCATCTTTATTTTTTTCCTTCGGTCTGAAGCAAGCTTCATCCCTTATGAAAAAAATAAAGCTGTACCCGCATTCGCGGGCCAGCTTTTTATGACAGGGTGGAAGACCGGATTCGAACCGGCGACCTCCAGAGCCACAATCTGGCGCTCTAACCAACTGAGCTACAACCACCGTTTTACGGAGTGCAAAGAAATAGCAAAAAAGCTCATTCCGCAAATTTTTGATCTATATAATTGTACTTGACATGCAAATACTATCTTCGCTCTACATAATAACAGCAGTATAATTATTTAAGTAAATTCCCGTTTCACTTTCCAGAATAACACAGATTGGCGAAACTCAGGTTCATAGACAATATCAAGGGATTGCAGGCTGTACAGCTGCTTCGGTTCATCACCTTCCTGATTATCAGCATTGTCTTTACCAAGAGTCACCTCACACGGGCTGAGATCGGAAAATGGGAGCTCTTCCTGTTTATTGCGAGCCTGCTGAGTTTTTTCTGGGTCTCGGGAATAATTCAGTCGCTGCTTACACTCTATCACCGGAACAAAACATTCAGGAGCAGGGGTGAGACCGTTGAAAAAAAATCCCCCGAGATTTTCAACGCCTTTCTGCTGATACTCTTCTTCAGCGTTCTTGTCTTTGCCCTCGGCATACCTATAAAGAATGCGCTGCCATCAATCGGGATAAAACAGGACATCCCTTACCTGGGCCTTCTGCTCTGGTATATCTTACTGAGTAACCCGGTGACGCTGATAGAGTACATCTATCTTCTGAATAACAGATCACACAGAATCCTGCAATACGGGTTGTATACATACGGGGCGCAGATCCTGCTCGTTCTGGCCCCGGTGATTGCCGGCTATGATGAGAAAAGTGCAATCTACGGACTATTCATAATCACGGGGGTGCGGTGGATATGGCTTATCATACTGCTCAGGCGCTATACACTGATAAAAGTATCGTTTGAATTCATCAGGGAGCAGCTCTATGTGGGCATGCCCCTGGTACTTACTTTTCTGATAAGCGGGTCGGCACAGTATATAGACGGTATAATCATCTCAGCCTGTTATGAAGATCCCGGCGTCTTTGCAATGTTCCGCTATGGCGCCAAGGAGTTTCCGCTCGTGTTGCTGCTGGCGACAGGACTAAGCAACGCGCTCCTTCCTCAGTTCAGCACCCGTGAGGGGATGCGGGAGGCCCTGGTTACACTCAGGTCAAAATCGGAAAAACTGATGCACCTCCTCTTCCCCTTGTCAATAGTGACAATGTTCTTTGCCCGCTGGCTCTACCCGCGTGTTTTTACCCCTGAATTCACACGCAGCGCCGACGTGTTCCTTATTTATCTCCTGCTGATCATCCCCAGGCTTGTCTTTCCCCAGACTATTGTCATCGGAAGGAAAAGAAACAACATCACACTGATAGCTGCTGCCGTTGAGATATGTATCAACATACCGCTGAGCCTCTTCCTCCTGAAGCCATACGGGGTGGTGGGCGTAGCACTGGCAACCTTCATCGTCTATTCGCTCGAAAAGATCTTCCTTATATGGTATGTTTGGGCAAAGATGAAGATTAAACCGGCAGAGTACATTCCTATGTTACCCTGGATATTATACTCCTCGGCAATCGTACTGCTGTTTGTGCTTATCGACCACCGAGTGATAAACTTCCATTAGCAGTGTGGTCCGGTTGTCCATAAAAATCAAAAAAAATTATCTTTGAGGCGGATTTGAACAGGCCTAACGCTTTTCCCGGATGAGCAGCGAAGAAAAATATTTTGAAAGATTTCGTAGGAATATTATTGGGATTGACCAGGAATATTCAACTCCGTATGGCCAGAAGAAGATCATATACTGTGACTGGATCGCAAGCGGAAGACTTTATAAGCCCATCGAAGATAAGATTGCGGGAGAATTCGGACCGTTTGTTGCCAACACCCATACCGAGACTTCGGAGACAGGCTCTGTCATGACATGGGCCTATCATCATGCCCAGGAGATTATCAAGAAGCATGTAAATGCCGGGCCTGATGATGTCCTTATTGCCACAGGCTCAGGCATGACTGCCGTGATAAACAAATTCCAGAGGATACTCGGGCTCAAGGGATGCACTCTCCCGAAGGGTGATCGTTGCCAGTCAGATGAGAACCGTCCTGTTGTATTTATAACACATATTGAGCATCATTCAAACCAGACATCGTGGTATGAGACATTGGCCGATGTTGTGATCATCGAACCGGGAAAGGATCTTACCGTCGACGCTGAAAACCTCAGGAAGGCTCTTGAACAATATAAGAACAGGAAATTCAAAATCGGGTCATTCTCTGCATGCTCGAATGTTACCGGTGTCTTTACCCCTTATCACCAGATGGCCCGTATTATGCATGAGAACGGAGGCCTCTGCTTTGTCGACTTTGCAGCTTCGGCACCTTACGTTGACATTGATATGCATCCGGCAGACAGTATGGAGAAGCTTGATGCGATATTCTTCTCGCCGCATAAGTTCCTTGGCGGTCCGGGATCTGCAGGTGTGCTTATCTTTGACAAGTCACTTTACAAGACATCCGTTCCCGATCAGCCCGGAGGAGGTACCGTCGACTGGACCAACCCGTGGGGCGAGTACAAGTATGTCGACAGCATCGAATCGAGAGAAGACGGAGGCACGCCTGGTTTTCTGCAGGTCATCAGAGCCGCACTGGCCATCAATCTGAAGCAGATGATGGGCACCGCCAGGATAAAGGAGAGGGAGGAGGAACTGCTCGCGAAGGCTTTTAAAGGTCTTGAAGAGATCGAGGGTCTTCATATCCTTGCCCCTTCGATAAAAAAGAGACTGGGCGTTATATCCTTCTATATTGATGATATGCATTATAACCTGGTTGTCAAGCTACTGAGTGACAGGTACGGTGTGCAGGTAAGGGGTGGATGCGCCTGTGCCGGCACCTATGGCCATTATCTCCTTGATGTAACCTATGACCACAGTCATCGCATCACCGAGATGATCAACAGAGGCGATCTCTCAGAGAAACCGGGATGGGTGAGGCTGTCGCTCCATCCTGCAATGACAGACAGTGAGCTTGATACAGTCATCACTGCCCTGAGGGAGATCAGAGCCCATGGTGCAGCGTGGAGCAGGGATTATGATTACAACAGACGGACAAACGAATACAGGCACCGGCTTGATGACGGCAGCAGCAGGCTGAAGGTAGAATCATGGTTTAAACTACAAAGCTGAAGGTATGAAGATAGTAGAAGTGACAACTGCCGCACATCGGAGGGAGTTCACAGAGTTCCCCAAAAGACTCTACAAAGGTGATCCTTACTGGGTCTCTCCTCTTGACAAAGTGGCAGAGGCAGTCTTTGACCCGGCAGGCAACATTGCCTTCAGGCACGGAGTGGCCACGAGATGGATACTCGTTGATGACAGTGGCGCGGTAATAGGAAGGGTTGCGGCATTCATCGATGAGATACGATCAAAGGCCAACAGGCAGCCTACCGGCGGTCTCGGATTCTTTGAGGTGATTGAATCAGAAGAGGCAGCATTCATGCTCTTTGACACAGCCCGCAAATGGCTTACAGAAAGGGGAATGAAGGCGATGGACGGCCCGATCAACTTCGGGGAGAATGATAATTTCTGGGGGCTGCTTGTAGAGGGCTTTACCCACCCGGGGTTCGGCATGCCCTACCATAAGAGATATTACAGGAAATTCTTTGAGGATTACGGTTTCAGGATATATTTTGAACAGTACAGTTATCATAAGGACATATCATCCGTTGAGGTTTTTCCTGAACGGTTCATGAAGATAGCCGAATGGATCACCAGACGTCCGGGATACACATTCCGCCATTTTGAATACAGGCACCGTGACAAGTTTGTCGCTGATATGGTGGAGATATACAACACAACATGGGCTGTTTTCAAGGAAGACTTCACCCCGCTCGACCCTGACATGCTTCGCAATACCCTGAAGGAGGCCAGGGCTTTCATAGATGAGGAGCTGATATGGTACGCTTATCACAACGACCGGCCCGTAGCCGTCTTTGTCATCTTCCCCGACCTGAACCAGATCATCAGGCATTTCAACGGCAGGCTGACACCCTGGAACATGATCAGGTTTGCATGGTACCGGATTACTCACAAGATGACCCGCATGAGGGCACTGGTGGCAGGTGTGATACCTGCTTACCAGAACAGCGGAATTGAATCGGCCATATTCCTTCAGCTGTTTCATGTCTTCCGCAAAAAGAGGTATTATAAGGAACTTGAATTGTCATGGGTGGGCGATTTCAATCCAAAGATGATCGGCATTTATGAGGCTGTCGGAGCACAGAAGGCCAAGACTCACATTACATTCCGGTATATGATCGATGACCGGCTTCCTTTCATGATGTACAAGGAAGAGATGGCGGAAAACCTTGCAGAGCGTCAGGCAAAGCAGTCAGGGTAAATTTTTTTGCCACACCCTTTGTATATTTCTTATTGTTCATTATCTTTGCAAGCCCTTAGAAAAGGGATTTTATTAAGTAACAAACTATATCAGGAGATGAAAGAAGGTATACATCCGGGCAATTACAGGTTGGTTGTATTTCAGGATATGTCAAACGGATATTCATTCATGACACGTTCAACTGCCTCGTCAAGAGACACGATCAAGTGGGAAGACGGCAAGGAATATCCGCTTATCAAGCTTGAGATTTCAAATACATCACATCCTTTCTATACCGGTAAGATGAAGCTGGTAGACACTGCAGGAAGGGTTGATAAGTTCATGAACCGTTACAAGACTCATCTGGATAAAAAGACGAAATAATCATTGATCATACTCTTTAAGGCTGCCCCTTCAGGCAGCTTTTTTTTCTCCTGCAGCAACGTGCCTGCAACCATTATTATCTCAAAGTTGTTATAGGTCTGTGAGGGTCATGTTATATTTAAATCACTAATTTTGCTTAGTTTTTCGCATTTATGGAGAAGAAGGATTTCAGAAAGTGGGGCAGTATCGGTTTTCATGAACTGACGGATGAGGGCAGGGAGATAATTCCGATCCTTTCCGACGGAGACGACCAGGAGCTTGATGATATTGAGATACCGGGCAGTGTGCCGCTGCTTCCGCTTCGCAATACCGTTCTGTTTCCCGGCGTCGTGATACCCATTGCTGTTGGCCGTTCCAAATCCGTTCAGCTCGTACGTGATGCCTATCGTGGCGACAAGCTCGTTGCAGCCGTGGCACAGCTCGATGCTGAAATTGATGATCCGCAGGTGCGTGACCTTAATGTCGTCGGGACTCTGGGTCAGATAGTAAAGCTGCTTGAGATGCCTGACGGTACCACCACTGCCATCATCCAGGGCAGAAGACGAGTCTCCGTGGTAAGCATCGTTCAGGAGGCCCCGTACATTACCGCAAGGGTGAAAGCCATTCCCGAAACAAAAGGCTCAGAGGAAGATAAGGATTTCGAGGTGATAATAGGTTCGCTCAAGGACCTCTCAATGAAGATCGTGAAGCTCAATCCAAACATTAACCCTGAAGCCTCTTTCGCCGTCAGGAACATCGAGAACAGCACATACCTTATAAACTTTATCTGTGCCAACACGGAGCTGAATGTCAATGACAAGCAGAAGCTTCTTGAGGCATCGACAATGAGAGAACGGGGTCTCAGGCTCCTTGAGCATCTTGTTCGCGAGATACAGCTCCTTGAGCTGAAGAACGAGCTGCAGTCAAAGGTCAAGTACGAGATAGACCAGCAGCAGCGTGAATTCCTCCTTCATCAGCAGATGAAGACCATCCAGAACGAACTGGGAGGTAATCCCACGGAGAAAGAGGTGGAGGAGTTCCGTGTGAGGGGTGCTGAGAAAAAATGGAACGAAGATGTGGCAAAGGTGTTCCACAGGGAGCTTGACAAGCTCTCCCGCCTTAATCCCGCCGCAGCCGAATATTCGGTTCAGGTCAACTATATACAGACCCTCCTTGAGCTTCCATGGAATGAGTATACCACTGACAATCTTGACCTTAAAAATGCGCAGCGCGTTCTTGACGAAGATCACTACGGGCTTGAGGAGGTCAAGGAGAGGATACTTGAGCATCTTGCCGTACTGAAGCTCAAGGGTGACCTTAAGTCACCGATATTGTGTCTCCACGGCCCTCCGGGCGTTGGAAAGACCTCGCTTGGCAAGTCTGTCGCCCGTGCCCTTGGCCGTAAGTATGCCCGTATGTCGCTTGGCGGACTTCATGACGAAGCCGAGATCAGGGGACACCGCAAGACCTATATAGGTGCCATGCCTGGCAGGGTGGTGCAGAACATACGCCGCGCCGGCTCATCAAACCCCGTCTTCATCCTTGATGAGATAGACAAGGTGGGACAGGACTTCAGGGGAGACCCCTCCTCTGCATTGCTGGAGGTGCTTGACCCTGAGCAGAATACACACTTCTATGACAATTTCCTTGAGCTTGAGTTTGACCTGTCAAAGGTGCTGTTCATTGCCACTGCCAATACCCTTTCAACGGTCAGCCCTGCCCTGCGCGACAGGATGGAGCTCATCGAGATATCAGGCTACCTGGTCGAGGAGAAGAGGGAGATAGCCGTTAACCATCTCATCCCCAAACAGCTCGAGGCTCACGGTGTGCGGAGCGATCAGTTTATGCTCTCCAAACCGGTGATCGAAGAGATCATCCAGAAGTATACCCGTGAATCAGGAGTGAGAGAGCTTGACAAGCGGCTTGCCAAACTGGTCAGATCAAGGGCTAAGGAGATAGCTTTCAACAGAGTGCCTGAAGGGGAAGTCTCATCTGAAAATGTTGCGGAGATACTGGGCCCTCCGAAATATCTCAAAGATTTCTACGGCGGCAACGAGCAGGCCGGTGTGGTTACAGGACTGGCCTGGACCGCCACAGGGGGTGAGATACTTTTTGTAGAGACCAGCCTGAGCCGTGGCAAGGGCAACCTGACCCTTACCGGTAACCTTGGAGAGGTGATGAAGGAATCGGCCGTCATAGCCCTCGAATATCTCAAGGCTCATGCCCCGATGCTTGAACTGCCGGATACTTTCTCGGAAAAATGGAACATTCATATTCATGTTCCTGAGGGTGCCATTCCGAAAGACGGTCCGTCGGCCGGCATCACGATGGCAACATCGATAGCATCAGCCTTTACGCAGAGAAAGGTGAAAAAGTATGTGGCAATGACCGGTGAGATAACCCTCAGGGGGAAGGTGCTGCCTGTAGGCGGCATCAAGGAGAAGATACTTGCCGCCAAACGTGCCGGCATAAGGGAGATAATAATCTCGGTGATGAACCGCAAGGATGTGGAGGAGATAAATGAAAAATATGTCCGCGGCCTGAAGTTCAGGTATGTGGATACCATCATGGACGTCCTCGATCATTCTCTCCTGAAGCAGAGGGTGACCAACGCCAGGGATATAAACTTTGACTGATACTCAATAGCATAGACATGAAGAAGGTAGCTGTTTTTCCGGGGTCATTCGATCCTTTTACAGTAGGCCATGAAGCCATTGTAAAACGTGCACTCCCCCTTTTTGACACGATCATCATTGCTGTCGGGGAGAATGCTGAAAAGAAAAATCTCTTTTCAATAGGGAACAGGATCAAGATGATATCTGAGGTCTTCAGAGGGGAAAAGAAGATAGAGGTGACCAGGTTCAGCGGCCTGACAGTCAATTTCTGCCGCGAGAAAAAAGCGGGTTATATTCTCAGGGGGCTTCGTACCAGTGCCGATTTTGAATATGAGAGGGCCCTTGGGCAGATGAACAGGATGATGGCCCCGGAGGTTGAGACACTCTTCCTTCTCACCGGGACAGAGCATACCCCTGTCAATTCAACAATTGTGCGCGACATTATAATCAAGGGTGGCGACGCCTCGATGTTTGTCCCAAAAGCGATAAAAATCGCGAAGTACCTCAGCAAATGATCATTTGACCCTGAGGGTGTAGTTCAGGAGATCAAGGAGTGACTGGAAGGTATTCGATTTGATCTTTGCAATCTCGTCAGGGGCCAGCCATTCTGCATGTGTGATTCCCTCCTCAGCCTGCGGTTGTGTTATCATCTCCCCGCTGTAGCCCATGGTGAACCAGTGGGTCTTTTTCATGTAGGGTTTGTTCTCAAAGAGGTATGTATGATAGCTTGGGAGAAGCGAATCAATTATCATGTGCCCCTTCAGGTTGCATTCTTCCTCCACCTCCCTTAAGGCGCACTCCTCGGGTGTTTCACCCTTCTCCATGTGTCCTTTTGGAAGATCCCACCTTCCGTATCGCTTGATAAACAGGTATTTGCCTGAAGGATGCCCGACCAGCCCCCCGGCAGCTTCCGTAACCACGAACCAATTGCTGAAAACATCCCACAGGTTGTTGATATCAGATGAATAAATATTGAGGGAAGGTATGTCATTATTGACGGCAAACTGTGATATTTGGGCATAGAGCTCCCCTCTCTCGTGGTATTTGTGGAACAGGGCATATTTATGCACCCTGTCAGGCTCGGGAGAGAGTGTGATCACCCTGTTGTCAAAATATACTTTATACCTCAGCATATGGATGATATAGCAAAGAGAACCGCAGAATATCTACTACAAATTAACGCAATTAAATTACAACCCGCAAAACCTTTTACCTGGGCCTCGGGGTGGAAGTCGCCCATCTATTGTGACAACCGCAAGACACTCTCATTCCCGGAGGTGCGTACTTTTATAAGGGATTCATTTGCGGTCAGGATAAGGGAGTTATATCCTGCGGCAGATATGATAGCCGGTGTTGCAACAGGGGCCATCGCTCACGGAGTCCTGGCGGCAGATAAGCTGGCTCTGCCGTTTATTTATGTCAGGTCGGGTGTCAAGGAGCATGGGCTCGGTAACCAGATCGAAGGCTATTATGAAAAAGGGCAGAAGGTGGTTGTTATTGAAGACCTTATCTCCACCGGAGGTAGCAGCCTGGGGGCTGTGCGTGCCCTCCGTGAAGCCGGATGCGAGGTACTGGGCATGATAGCCATCTTCACGTACGGCTTTGGCAAGGCTGCAGATTCATTCGCAGCTGAAGGGTGCCGTCTTGATACCCTGAGCAACTATGGTGTGCTTGTAGAGATGGCGGCAGCAACGGGGTATATATCGGATAATGATGTTGAGACACTGAAGGAATGGAGAACCAACCCTTCTGAGTGGGGAAAGGATATTCAATGAGCCCTGTGACTACATATACAAGCAGGAAGGGTGTTGTCCCATGCGGCGACAGTGACCTGTATACCTTTCTTACCGATATGCGTAATTTCAGATCGGTGGTGCCCGAAAACATCATTACCGACTGGCAGGCTACCGAAGACAGTTGTTCATTCAGGGTGGAGAACACCGGGAAGATAACCGTTGAGCTGAACGATGCCCTGCCTCATTCAATGGTGAGTTACGCGGCAGAGATGATGCTTACGGGCAGGGTGATGGTGCGTGTGATGATCGAATATGAGAACGGAGCCCGGTCTGGCATATGGCTTAAGGCAGACGTGAATATGAATCCAATAGTCAGGATGCTGGTGGGAGACTCTGCACAGAAGTATCTTGATGCCGTTATCGGAGCTATGGAGAATTTCAAAGGTTATGAGAAGATCAGAGGATGTAATCAACCTCTTTGAATGCGTAGTCATTTGTCAGGCCGTTCTCCCTGCTGATCGATATCAGTCCTGAGTCTTTTACACAATCAATCATCCCGGTGAATTCACCCTCAGCATCGCTGTATCGGTGCCACTCGCCGCGCCTGTATAGTAGCCGGTGATAATCGTCAGACAGTTTTTCATGGGCTCCGGATACAACCATCTGATAACGGATATCCAGGAGGCGGATCAGTTCATCCCTTATTCCGTTCAGGTCATGTTCCATGCCTGTCAGCTGTGCCAGTGACACAGGGTTGGGGGCTCCGCTCATGAAGGTCTTCTGGTTCACATTCAGTCCTATCCCGGCAACGGTGCTGCAGAGGGTCCCGCCCATCACGCTGTTCTCTATCAGTATACCTGCTATTTTGTCATGTCCGGCATAAATGTCATTCGGCCACTTTATTCGCGTCGCGGGAACCATTGTTATGACTAGATCACAGACTGCCAGTGAGACCATACGGGAAATTACAAACTGCCCTTCCGGTCTTATCATGGTGGGATATATTATCACGCTCATCAGAATGTTCTTTCCTGCCTCACTCTCCCAGCTGTTGCCCTTTTGCCCTCTTCCTCCCTCCTGGAATGAAGCCGTTATGACGGTACCTTCTGCAGCCTTGCCCGGGCTTGCCAGGGATAAGGCAACGGTGTTGGTGGATGTGACTTTTTCGTGATGTATGACTGATGATCCTATTATCATATTATTCTGAATTTTATGGTTGATAATGTGATTAATTCGCTCATTATCCGGGAGGGTGAACAAATTGGCATCCTAATTGTAAAAAGAAGTGGGGCCGGACGAAAATACGGATAAATGTTCGTAATTTTGCGGCAATTATAAAAGGAACTGTTTAAATCTGAAAGGATTATTGATGAGAAAAACCGATAAAGAGGCCACTTTGGTAAGGGATAGCGTAGTTAAGGGGTTATTTGAAAAGAAGGGGGAAAAGGTGGCATTGATCGATTTGAGAAAAATTGAAAACAGAGTGTGTGATTACTTCATTATCAGTCACGCCACTTCGTCAAAACAGGTTGATTCCCTTGCGTGGTCAGTAGAGGATATTGTTCGCCGCGAGACAGGGAGAAAGCCTTATCATATCGAGGGCAGGGAGAACTGCATATGGGTTCTTCTTGATTACGGTGACATTCTCGTTCATATATTCCAGCAGCCATACAGGGAGTTTTATAATCTTGAGTCATTATGGGCAGACGGTACCCTGACAATGCTTGAGGACAAGTTAGAAAAGAAAGGTGTTTGATATATGGCAGAAGACAAGGAACCATCAAAGGATATTAAGAATGATAAGAACTCAAAGCCGAAGTTCAATTCGAACTGGATATTTGTAATTCTTATTCTGTCAGTTTTTGCAGTTCAGATCTTCTTCACCGGCAAGAGCGCTCAGAAAGCCGGTCAGAGGGAGATAGAACAGATGGTCATTAACCATGACATCGAGAAGGTAGTTGTCATAAACAAAGATCATGCTGAGATCTATATAAAGGCTGACTCACTCAAGAGCGGCCGTTATCCTGATTTTGAGGAGCAGAAGAGCTTCGGCCTTCAGCCCCAGAAGCCTCAGTATTTTCACAACTTCGGAACGGTAGAGCTTTTTGAGGAGTTCTTTGCGGGAGTGCAGGAGAAGGCGGGTTACAGTGAAACAGAATGGATTCATCTTGAATACCAGACAAGGAAAGACTACTTTGGAACATTCCTCGGGGTGATTCTTCCTTTCCTGCTGATAGCCGCTGTCTGGATATACTTCATGCGCCGGATGGCATCAGGCAGCGGCGGTGCCGGAGGGAACATCTTCAGTGTCGGCAAGTCAAAGGCACAGATCTTTGACAAGGACACCCATGTGAAGATAAACTTCAACGATGTGGCCGGCCTTGAGGAGGCGAAGACGGAGGTGATGGAGATAGTTGATTTTCTGAAGAATCCAAAGAAGTATACCTCCCTTGGAGGCAAGATTCCGAAAGGGGCTTTGCTCGTAGGTCCTCCCGGTACCGGGAAGACATTGCTTGCCAAGGCTGTGGCAGGAGAGGCCAATGTCCCCTTCTTTTCAATCTCCGGGTCCGACTTTGTCGAGATGTTTGTCGGGGTGGGTGCCTCACGGGTGAGGGATCTGTTCAGGCAGGCCAAGGAGAAGGCCCCGTGCATAGTCTTCATCGATGAGATAGATGCGGTGGGCCGGGCCCGCGGACGCAATCCCAACTTCGGGGCAAACGATGAACGCGAGAATACCCTCAACCAGTTGCTGACAGAGATGGACGGCTTCGGCACCAACAGCGGTGTCATAATACTTGCCGCCACCAACAGGGCTGACATACTCGACAAGGCTCTGCTCAGGGCCGGGCGCTTTGACCGACAGATACATGTAGAGCTCCCTGACCTGAAGGAGCGTGAGGCCATCTTCAAGGTGCACCTGCGTCCTATCAAGCTTGAGGAGAGTTTCGATATCGCCTTTCTGGCGAAGCAGACACCGGGATTCTCGGGGGCTGACATCGCAAATGTATGCAACGAGGCGGCTCTTATCGCTGCAAGGCGAAACAAGACTGTCGTTGAGAAGCAGGATTTTCTTGACGCTATTGACCGTATCATCGGGGGGCTGGAGAAAAAGAACAAGATCATATCCCTCGAAGAGAAAAAGACTATCGCCTATCACGAGGCGGGTCATGCTACCTGCAGCTGGCTGCTTGAACATGCCAGCCCTCTGCTGAAGGTGACCATCATACCCAGGGGGAAAGCACTTGGTGCTGCCTGGTACCTCCCTGAAGAGAGATCGATCTCCACACGTGAGCATATTCTTGATGAGCTTGCTTATGCCCTGGGTGGAAGAGCAGCAGAGGAGATCGTCATCGGCAAGATATCGACCGGCGCCCTCAGTGACCTTGAAAAAGTCACCAAACAGGCATATGCAATGGTAGCTTATTTCGGCATGTCAGGCGAAGTCGGCAACATGAGCTTCTACGACTCATCGGGACAGTCAGACTATGGCTTCACCAAGCCATACAGCGAGAAGACGGCGGAGCTTATCGACAGTGAAGCAAAAAAGATCGTTGAGGAATCATATCTCAAAGCCAAGGAGATTATCTCATCTAACATTGACGGACTGAGACAGCTTGCCGAACAGCTGCTGGAGAAGGAGGTCATCTTCAGTGAGGATCTTGAAAGGATCTTCGGTAAAAGGAGGGGAGACACTTCTGCCAGGGATATGACCGAGCAGACAAAGAGTGCTGAAGAACCCACCGCTGTCTGACAATGGAACAGGAGTGGGTTATCATAGCATGGTTCACCGATGATGTCAGGAGCCAGATTGCTGTTGACAGGTTAATGGGGAACGGCATCGAGGCCGTGGCGGTGGACAAGCGTGACAGCAGCTACAAGTGGGGAGAGATACAGCTTTATGTTCATCGTGATAACGTGATCATTGCCAAGGAAATAATAAAAGATCTCTAAGGTGTTCAATCTCATCAGGCGTACAGTTACAGGAGCCTTCATTGTCATTTTTGTTCTTGGGGGTCTATGGCTGCATCCTATATCCTTCTTTATCGTAGGGGCCGTGATGATAGCAGGCACACAGCATGAGTATTATATCATGGTCAGGGACACCGGCACCAGGCCGCAGCTTGTCACCGGGATCATTACCGGATTCCTCCTTTACTTTACCTCAACGATGGTGGCAGTCGGATGGTTTCCACGACAGAGCTTCCTGGCCCTGATACCTGTCCTTGCAATCGTAATGGTCATCGAGCTTTTCAGAAAGGTAGAGAAACCGTTTGACTCGCTGGCACACACATTCTTCTCAATACTCTATACTGCTGTCCCTTTCTCAATGTTCCCCTTTTCGGCTTTCAACAGGGAAGGGATGGAGCCCATCATACAGATGAACGGCATAGAGTTCTCACCCGGGATTTTAATCGGGTTCTTCCTTCTTTTGTGGACCAATGATACCGGTGCCTATCTCGTTGGCTCATCCCTGGGCCGTCACCGTCTCATGGAGCGAATATCGCCAAAGAAGAGCTGGGAGGGTTTTTTCGGAGGGATGATACTGACCCTCCTCGTTGCGCGTCTTTTCTCAGGGTGGCTGGGTGTTGCCGACACCGCAGGATGGATGTTTATAGCTGTGATCATCTCAATAGCCGGCACCCTTGGCGACCTGATTGAATCAATGCTCAAGAGAAGCCTCGGATTTAAGGACTCAGGCACCATAATGCCTGGCCACGGCGGCTTCCTCGACCGTTTTGACAGCGTGGTGGTGGCGTTCCCGCTGGTTTATCTTTATATAGCTTTATTTGGTTAAGATGGCAGACAGAAAGATAAAAATACACAGGGAAGGTTACAGGATTATCATAGGAGTCCTTATCCTTCTTGCTGCAATAAACGTGGCAGTACAGCTGTTGTGGCCCGGCCTTAATGCCTTGCAGATAGTGCTCCTGGCAGGCTCAGTCCTTTTATTTGCATTTATCCTCTACTTTTTCCGCATGCCTGCAAGACACGTTGAACCAAATCCGCTTCTTATCTATGCCCCGGCAGACGGCAAGGTGGTTGTTATAGAGGAGACCATGGAGAAGGAATACTTCAAGGATACCAGGCTGCAGATATCGATATTCATGTCCCCTTTTAATATGCACAGTAATAAGTATCCTATCTCAGGGACAGTCTCTTATGTCAAATACCATCCGGGAAAGAAGATCGTGGCCTGGAGTCCGAAGTCATCAGAATTGAACGAAAGGAGTACCGTGGTTGTTGAATCAGAGAGCGGCACCGAGATTCTTATAAGGCAGGTGGCGGGTGCGGTAGCCAGACGAATTGTGACTTACTCCAAAAAAGGGGAAAAGGTGCAGCAGGGCGGTGAACTTGGTTTCATCAAGTTTGGATCACGCGTGGATATCTTCCTGCCTGAGGGGACAGAGGTTGACGTACAGATGTTTGAACAGGTCAGGGCAAACAGGACCATTGTTGCAAAAGTTCTTTAACGCATTATGAAACAAGAAGATAACAGAATTATAAATCTTACAGATGACGTCAGATGGATCGGGGTGCTGGACCCTGACATAAAGGTGTTTGACGTAGTCATGCAAACCCAAAACGGGACGACCTATAACTCATACTTCATAAACGCGACGCGCAAGACGGTTATTGAGACCGCCAAGGAGAAGTTCAGTGACACATATATATCGAAGCTGAGAAGGGTTACCGATCTTGCTGAGATCGAGTACATTGTTCTCAATCATACTGAGCCTGACCATTCAGGGGCGATGCGCCAGCTTGTTGACCTGGCACCCCAGGCGGTTGTTGTAGGCAGCGGGAATGCAATAAGGTACCTTGCCGACATTGTAAACAAGCCATTCAAATCAATGGTTGTGAAGCACGGAGACAGGCTTGATCTGGGTAACAGGACGCTCCAGTTCATTGCGGCTCCTAACCTTCACTGGCCTGACAGTATGTATACATACCTTGTTGAGGAGAAAATACTATTCACCTGTGACTCTTTCGGGGCTCACTACTGTCATGAGGAGATGTTTGATGACCTTGTGGGTGACTTTGAGTCAGATTTCAGATATTACTTCGACGTGATCCTGAAACCTTACAGCAAGTTCATGATCAAGGCCATCGAGAAGATCAGGCATCTGGATATATCAATGATTGCCACCGGTCACGGGCCGATACTCAGAACCGGCTGGAAGAGGATTGTTGACGCCAGTTACGCTATGGCTGACGAATACCTTAAGCTTACTGCCGCAGATGATCACAAGAGGCTGCTGATAACATACGTGTCAGCCTACGGTTACACCAGGGATATGGCGAACCTTATCGCCCGCGGTGCATCTGAGGTCAGGAATGTTACTGTGGAAGTGATGGATATTGAATCGGCCGGGATAGGAGAGATTGACTCACGGCTCTCATTTGCTGACGGGATCATAGTAGGATCACCGACGATCAATCAGAATACCCTTCTGCCTGTTTACAAGCTTGCTGCAATGGTCAGTCCGCTGCGTGACAGGGGCAAGCTTGCCGGTTCTTTCGGCTCCTTTGGCTGGAGCGGAGAGGCCCCCGGCCTCATTGCCGAGATGCTTAAGAATCTCAAGCTCAAAATATTTGAGCAGCCGATAGCTTACAAGTTCATGCCCGAGAGCCTCAAGGAGAAGCCGTTGATCGAATATGGCGAGCGCTTCGCCAGGCAACTGGTTGCTGAAAAAACTCAATCATAAAAAAGAGAGGGTCCCCTTGTAGAAAACCCTCTTTGAAATCTTCAGGGGAAGATTATGAGATGTTTATCTCACGTATCCTCTCCTTCTTCTTCTCTTCCTCAAGCTTCGGGATCTCAACGTTCAGAATGCCATCCTTGTAAGTGGCACCTATCTTCTCACCGTTTACGTCCTCAGGAAGGTAGAAGCTGCGGCAGAATGAGCTGAAGCTGAATTCCTTCCTCCTGTAGCCTTCGCTCTCCTCCTGCTTTTCTTCCTTGTGCTCGGAAGAGATTGTAAGAACATCATCCTTGACCTCAATGCGGAGATCCTTCTTATTCATTCCCGGAACGGCAAGCTCGAGATAGAATGCCTTCTCGTCTTCCCTTATATTTACTGCCGGAAGACTACCGGAATTCCTGTTGAATGTGGGAAAGAAATCCTCATTGAAGAAATCTGAAAGCGTAAGGGGTTTGTAACTCCTTCTTGTAATCATTGGTAACATAGCAACCTCCTTTTTTATATTGTTCGACTTTATTATTATTTACACTGCCAATATTTCAATCTGTGTGCCGATTAATATTTCATGCCAATATGGCACAAGTAAAGGGTAGCGGCATGACATAATGGCATTATATTTCAAAAGTTGAAATAACCGGAATTCTTCTTAATTTTGGAATGAGGAGATTTATCTCTATCCTGTAAAACAGGCTGCCTCAAACTATAAAACTGATTGATGAATTCGACACTGCGTAATATCCTGGTAATTGTTGGCTTCCTGCTGGTGATTTATCTTTTCTGGTTCTTCCGGAGCATTGTGGCTTATATACTTATTGCAGGTGTGATTTCGCTGGTCGGACGTCCGGTGGTTGACCTGCTCAACAGTATCCATTTCAAAAAGATAAGGCTTCCGAAGGCAGTAAGCGCCCTGATCACCATTGGGCTAATATGGGGCCTGTTGCTCCTTTTTTTCATGGTGTTCATACCGCTTATTTCCAGGCAGATAGATACACTGTCGACAATTGACGCCGGGGCTATTGTAAAGCTGGCTGAGGAGCAGCTTGTGAGGCTCGAAGAGCTGTTCAGACAGATGAACAAGGATCTCCCCCCGGAAATGTCAATATATGACTATGCGGTCCAGAGGGTGAGTGAGGTATTGAATATATCAGTCATCCAGGACTTCATAGGGTCGGTTATCGGTATCCTTGGGAACATCCTGGTGGCGGGCTTCTCAATAACCTTCATTGCTTTCTTCTTCCTGAAGGATGATAGTCTTTTCTATGAGACCATAATGGTGCTTATACCTGAGAAGTATGAGGAAAAGGTCAGGCGTGCTCTCTATTCGATCAAAAGGCTTCTGATAAGGTATTTCATTGGCATCATACTCGAAAGCACAGTGGTGATGACTATAGTAACGGTAGGGATGACCATCGTCGGATTGTCATTCCAGCAGTCACTGGTCATGGGTCTTATCGTCGGGGTGCTTAATGTTATTCCTTATGTAGGGCCATGGATTGGCGGGGCGATAGTTGTGGTGATGGGAATAGCAACCACATTGTCATCGGGAGGCTTGCCTGATGTGCCTCACCTTATTATCTACATGGGCATAGTGATAGCATGTGCCCAGCTCATTGACAACAATATTGTGCAGCCGATGATCTTCTCGAAGAGCATCAACGCGCATCCGGTGGAGGTTTTTATTATTATTCTTGCAGCCGGAAGTTTTGCAGGGATACCGGGGATGATACTTGCCATACCCACATATACAGCACTCAGGGTGCTGGCCAGGGAGTTCTTCTACAACTTCGGACCGGTGCGGAAGATAACATCCAACCTTGACAGAGACCTGGATGAAGAAAAGAGATGAATAAGATAAAATCAATACCTGAAACCATCTTCCGCTTTTACCTTGACGGATTCCGGACTATGTCATGGTGGGGTAAGAAAGCCTGGCTGATCATTTTTGTCAAGCTCGGCATCATGTTCCTGATACTAAGAATATTTTTTTTCCCTGATTTTCTTAAGACCAATTTCAGCTCTGACCGTGAACGGAGCGACTATGTTATCGAACAACTAACCGGAAATAACTGACGATATGCTTGAAAATATTGATCTCTCACTGGTGAACTGGTCGAGAGGGCAGTTCGCCCTTACAGCCATCTATCACTGGCTCTTTGTACCTCTCACTCTTGGCCTTTCATTTATCCTTGCATTCATGGAGACAATCTATGTGAGGACAGGTGACGAAAAGTGGAAGAGGATTACAAAGTTCTGGATGACTCTCTTTGGCATTAATTTCGCCATAGGGGTAGCGACAGGAATAATACTTGAGTTTGAGTTTGGCACCAACTGGTCTAACTATTCCTGGTTTGTGGGTGACATCTTCGGTGCCCCGCTTGCCATTGAAGGCATCTTCGCCTTCTTCCTCGAATCTACTTTTGTGGCAGTGATGTTCTTCGGATGGAACAAGGTAGGAAAGAAGTTTCATCTTGCCTCTACCTGGCTGGTGGCCGTCGGCGCCAACCTCTCCGCCCTGTGGATACTCGTAGCCAATGCATGGATGGAGAACCCTGTCGGCATGGTATTTAATCCTGACACTGCGCGCAACGAGATGAACAGCTTCAGGGATGTGGTATTGAATCCGGTCGCCATTGACAAGTTCACCCACACAGTGACATCCGGTTTCGTCCTTGCATCGGTTTTTGTGCTGGGGATCAGCTGCATGGTTCCTGCTGAGGAAGAGAGAGCAGGAGATGGCCACGCGCAGTATAATGGTGGCAGCCGTTTTCGGACTGGTATCGTCACTGGCCGTTGCACTGACGGGTGACATGTCTGCCAGGACCATCTCAAAGGTTCAGCCGGTAAAGTTTGCCGCAATGGAGGCCCTGTATGAAGGCCGCACCGAAGCCCCGCTCACGGCGATAAGCATTCTGAGTGCCGGCGAAGAAAAGCTGGGAGAAAAGAATATCTATGATCACAAGCTTCAGATTGAGGTACCCAACCTCCTCTCAATGATGACCACGGGAGACAAAGGGGGTTACGTCCCGGGGCTGAAAGACCTTATCAACGGTAATGCGGAGAGGGGTATCCTGTCGGTTGAGGAGATGATTGAACGGGGCAAGTATGCCAGGCAGGTTCTTACCGATTACAGGATGGCAAAAGAGTTAGGCGACTCGGCATCTGTTGCTGCCCTGGGAGCCAGGTTCAGTGACAGTGAGTTCACCGATGAATTACTTCAGGTATTTCGGATACAGCTTTTTTGAACATCCCTGGCAGGTGATCCCATCTGTCCCGGTAACCTTTTACAGTTTCAGGGTGATGGTTGGACTGGGCTTTTTGTTTATAGTCCTTTTCATCCTTGCCATTTTCTTTCACCGCACGAAGGCCCTCGAAAGACACCGATGGTTCCTCTGGCTTTCACTATGTGCAATACCTCTTGCCTATCTTGCCAGCGAGCTGGGATGGATAGTGACCGAGATGGGACGGCAGCCATGGATAATACAGAACCTGATGCCGGTGGGGGTAGCGGTCTCAAACATAAGTACAGGAGCGGTGCAGACAACATTCTGGCTCTTCGCCGTACTGTTCACCGCCCTGCTCATCGCAGAGGTCTCCATCATGACAAGACAGATCAAAAACGGACCAAAACATTAGGAGGACACAATCATGACAGCTATGATATCACATGCATTCCTGCAGGACTACTGGTGGCTGATAATCTCACTTCTTGCCGGGCTGCTTGTCTTCCTGATGTTTGTTCAGGGTGGACAGTCCTTTATCTTTTCTCTTCCCCGGAATGAGATGCAGCGCACTATGATTGTCAACTCTCTCGGACGCAAGTGGGAGTTCACTTTCACTACTCTCGTAACCTTCGGCGGAGCTTTCTTCGCATCATTTCCCCTCTTCTACGCCACGAGCTTCGGTGGGGCATACTGGGTCTGGATGGCTATCCTCTTCAGCTTTATCATTCAGGCCGTGGCTTACGAGTTCAGGTCTAAACCCTCCAATATCTTCGGCACAAGGGTCTTTGACGCATTTCTTTTCATAAACGGCAGCCTTGGCCCCTTCCTTATCGGTACCGCTGTTGCAACTTTCTTTACCGGCTCCGATTTTTCTCTTGACATGTTCAACAGTGTCAGGTGGGGTTCAGGGTGGCACGGTCTGGAAGCACTGATTAATCCCGTCAATCCGATTCTGGGACTTGCCGTTCTTTTTCTGGCACGGGTACTGGGACTGATGTTTCTGAACAATACCATTGACGACGGGGAACTGGGAAAGGCAATCAACAAGGCACTTATCAGAAATGCGGTCCCCTTCCTCGTGTTCTTCCTTTCATTCACAGCCCTGATTCTCATTGGCAAGGGTTACATGGCTGACGCTTCAACGGGTGAGATAACACTTGTGAAACATCATTATCTGAACAGCCTTCTTGGCAACCCGGGAACACTTTTATTGTTTCTCGGCGGGGTTGTTCTGGTGCTTGTGTCTCTCTACCTGGCTATAATCCGCCAGTCACGCAAGGCAATATGGTATGCCGGTGCCGGCACTGTCCCGGTGGTGATGGCCCTGTTCTTTCTTGCCGGCTACGGTGATACGGCGTTCTACCCCTCATCAACCGACATGCAGAGCTCGCTTACCCTGGCTACGGCATCATCAAGCCATTTCACCCTTAAGACTATGATGTACGTGTCATTCGCCATACCGTTCGTAGTTGCCTACATCTGGTTTGCCTGGAGATCCATAACAAGTACCCGTATCAATGCTGAGGAGATGAAGGGGGAAGAACATCTGTACTGATTATTTGTTACTCTCTCGTTGAAGGGAATAGATTGATGGAGATAGAATCGCTTGTATCATTTGGGTCCGGCAGCGGACCTCTGATCATTGCAGGTCCATGCAGTGCCGAGAGTGAAGAACAGGTAATGGCTATCGCAGTGGCCCTGAAGGCGACGGGCAGGGTACATCTTCTGAGGGCAGGGGTATGGAAGCCGAGGTCAAGGCCTTCATCTTTCGGAGGCGAGGGTGTCAGGGCGCTTGCATGGCTTCAGAGGGCAAAGGAGGAGACAGGACTGCCGCTGGCGGTGGAGGTTGCCTCCCCTGTTCATGTTGAGGCCTGTCTGAAGCACGGTATTGACATGGTCTGGCTGGGAGCCCGCACTGTCTCCAACCCGTTCAGTGTCGATGAGATCGCCAGGGCGTTGCAGGGCACATCACTTCCTGTGCTGGTCAAGAATCCGCTGGGTCCCGACGTGGATCTCTGGCTCGGTGCAATAGAGAGGGTTTATGATGCCGGCATACGCAGGATAGCCGGAGTGCACAGAGGCTTCACACCTTATGAGAAGGGGAAATACCGCAACATACCCAAATGGGAACTTGCAATAGAACTGCGCAGCCGTGTGCCGGCGCTGCCAGTCATCTGTGACCCAAGCCATATGTCAGGCAGGGCTGACATGGTACCTGCAACAGCACAGAAAGCTCTTGACATGAATATGGCCGGACTGATGGTAGAGGTTCACCACGACCCTCAGCATGCCCTTAGCGACCGTGCGCAGCAGCTTGATCCTGAGTCGTTCGAGAGGATGATGGACAGCCTTGTCTTCCGTCAGACAACATCAGATGACATGGGTTTCCGAAACCAGCTGGAGGAGCTCAGGGATCAGATCGACTCAATAGACCACCAGCTTATCGAGCTTCTGGCAGCGCGAATGAAGATTTCCGGCAGGATGGGGGAATACAAATGCAGGAACAACGTCACGGTCTTTCAGCTCAACAGGTGGCTGGAGATATTGCAGACAAGGGTGCAGCACGGCATCAGCGAGGGGCTTGACAGGGAATTTACAGAGAACCTGATAAAAGTGATACACGAAGAGTCAATCAGGTGTCAGGATAAGGCGATGGATCAGCTACGAAGCACCGGAGGATGTACCGGGCCTGCCGATGAGGGGAAAGAGAAGTGAGATGAGGATATACGCTGCAATTATCAGCGGCGCTGCCGCCAGCCGGAAGATTATTAACAGCAACAGGCTCACGGCAATAAACAGGTAACGTTCCTCATTTTCCTTTATCCGGGCATGGGTGAATTTGAGTGAGAACATTCTAAGGTTAACAAGCATCATTACAGCAAGGAATGCCGGGAGGGTCTTCAGGAAAACAGGAGACCCGGTAAGCGACTGGCATACCTGACTGTCACCGTATTCCGCAGCAATTACAAGAGACACCACGGTAAAAGCACTCGCGGGGGTTGCCATCCCCCTGAAGCTCGATGACTGTGTTGTGTCATTGTTGAACTTTGCCAGCCTGAGGGCTGAGGCAACGGGAATCAGTCCTGCAACAAGTATTGACGACAGAACGGGGAATCCGGTTTCACTGAGGAGGTTGAAAACGATGGCTCCCGGTGCAACGCCGAAGGTAATCACATCGGCAAGGCTGTCGAGGTCTTTTCCCAGGTCGGAGTAGGCATGGAGAAGTCGTGCTGCCATACCGTCAGCGAAGTCAAATACCATTCCGGCTATGATGAGAAATACGGCAGGTCCGATATAACCCTGTGAAGCATAAATAATTGCTGCGAATCCTGACAGGAGGTTCAGCATCGTAATTGTATTGGGAATATGCTTTATCATACCTTTCGCTGAAATTGATGCCCCTAAATTACAATAATAGACAGAACTATTATTTGTTTATTTTTGCACATGAATTATGAGAGATCTTACGAATATCAAGATCGCTGTCGATTTTGACGGAACAATTGTCGAGCATGACTATCCTGCCATCGGCAAAGAGGTGCTGTTTGCATTTATTACACTGCGTGAGCTTCAGAAGAGGGGTGCACTGCTTATACTGTGGACATACCGTACAGGAAGGGAGCTTCAGGAGGCTGTTGATTACTGCCGTGCCAACGGTATCGAGTTCTATGCCGTGAACCGCAATTATCCGGAAGAGCAATGGAATGCAGATACTCCGCGAAAGATCAATGCTGACATATTCATTGATGACAAGAATGCAGGAGGCTTTCCCGGGTGGGGCGAGGTACTCAATATGATCGATCCCTGGACTGACAGGGAGGAAGAGGCGATGAGGTCAGTGAAGAAACGGCGTTTTAAACTATTTGGATAATGCTATTTGCCATCAGATGAAAAGAGTTCCGGTTTTTAGTCTGCTCATATTCATGTTATTGATTTCCGCCATCTCCTGCTCTGGCTCTTCAGAGAGGAAGAAAGCGGCATCGGTACCTGACAGCCCTGCAAAGGAAAGTGAGACGCTTCCCGCGAGGAGACTCATAGAGGTACTCTCCCCGGCAGACAACTCGACATTAAGCTGCTCTGAAACGATCATCTTCTCAGTGGCTGAAGCTGCTGCCAACAGCAGGACTGATTCGGTACAGGTGTGGGTGAACGGCATGCTGCACAAAACAGTTTCATCTCTTCCGGCGACGACGGAGATCCCTGCAACGGGTATCCCCGGCAGGCTTTCAATAAGGGCTGTTGCCTTCTCCTCATTATCCAGGCCACAGACAGTGACACTGTTTATTTCACTGCTCTCTGATATCAACCCGGTCATATACCGTTACCGTGTTGTCAGGTCATACCCGCACGACAGGAGGGCATATACCCAGGGGCTGGTATATGACAACGGATTCTTCTATGAGGGCACGGGGCAGCAGGGTGAGTCGTCACTGAGGAAGGTGGAGGCTGAGACAGGGAAGGTTGTCAGCCAGGTAAACCTTGATGCTTCATTCTTTGGCGAGGGTGTTGCTCTTCTTGATAATCGCATCTACCAGCTTACATGGACAACCAAGGTCGGGTTCGTCTATGACAGGGAGACCTTCAGGGAAATAAACAGGATATATTACCAGACACAGGGATGGGGTCTTACCACTATGGGAGACAGTCTCGTCATGAGCGACGGCACTAATGTCATCTGGTTTCTTGATGCTGACTTCAATGTTCTTTCGTCGGTTGAGGTATGGGATAACAAGGGGCGGGTTGAAAACCTTAATGAACTGGAGATGATTGAAGGGGAACTATGGGCCAATATCTGGCAGACTGACCGGATAGCCCGTATTGATCCTCATCACCGGAAAGGTTCTCGGTTATGTCGAGCTGGGTAATATTCTGCCGCGCGAGGAGCGGTCACCAGAGACTGACGTACTCAATGGCATTGCCTGGGATGCGGTAAACAAAAGGATATTCGTTACAGGCAAACTCTGGCCGAAACTATACGAGATAACTGTCACTGCTCAGTCAAGGAATTAACTAAACCCCTGATCTCAGTCATCTTCTGCAGCCCATGCCTCCGGCACTTACGGGCTCAGGCAAGGCATGTTGAAAACGTGTTCATAACCCCAAAAAAAATGTTTACAATTACAAACTTCATCAGTCGCTCCGGGATAGGCATATATAGTAAATTTGAAGCTCATTAAAAAAAGGAAAAAAGGAAATTATGGGAAGGATCATTGCACTGGCGAATCAGAAGGGAGGAGTGGGAAAAACGACTACGGCGATCAATCTTGCTGCCAGTCTTGCGGCACTGGAGAAGAAGGTACTGATCGTCGATGCCGATCCTCAGGCGAACGCCACATCAGGAGTGGGAATAGATACCAAGCAGGTCAGGGTCACGATCTATGACTGCCTTATCGACGGTATCAATCCGCGGGAGGCTGTCATGCCGTGCAACATTGACAATCTCTCGGTAATAACCTCAAACATTGACCTCGTCGGAGCTGAGATCGAGATGCTTGAAAGGCCTGAGAGGGAGAAGACCCTCAAGAAGGTGCTTGCCGGCATTTCATCAGAGTATGATTATGTACTCATAGACTGTTCTCCATCACTTGGACTGCTGACCGTGAACGCCCTCACTGCAGCTGATTCGGTTATTATCCCGGTGCAGTGTGAATACTTTGCCCTTGAGGGGCTGGGGAAACTTCTCAACACCATCAAGATAATTCAGACCAACCTCAATCCTGTTCTCGAAATAGAGGGCTTCCTGCTGACCATGTATGACTCGCGTCTAAGGCTTGCAAACCAGGTTGTTGAGGAGGTGACACGTCATTTTCAGCAGATGGTGTTCAATACCATCATTCAGCGCAATGTCAAGCTCTCTGAGGCGCCGAGCTACGGTCAGCCTGCCATACTTTACGATGCGGAATCAAGAGGTACGGTCAATTATCTCAATCTTGCCCGTGAGCTCCTTGAGAGGGTCGAGGCAAGGCAGAAGAACTAATTCTCTTTTACACGCGATATGAATACAGGTAAAAAGAGCCCGCTGGGCAGAGGTCTCGGTGCACTGATCGACGGTGTTGAGAAGGAGGTGCTGGAGAAGAAGGTTGAGGCAAACCTTCAGATTGAGATAGACTCAATTGATGCCAACCCTTTTCAGCCCCGTACACGCTTTGACAGCCAGTCGCTTGAAGAGCTTGCGGCATCGATAAGGCAGGTGGGGATAGTACAGCCTCTTACCGTCAGGGAGAGTGAGGATGGCAGATACCAGCTCATTGCTGGTGAGAGACGGCTGCGGGCTGCGCGGATGGCAGGGCTGACACATGTTCCGGCATATATACGCACTGCTGATGATACCGCCATGCTCGAGATGGCCCTCGTGGAGAATATCCAGAGGGAAGATCTGGATGCCATGGAGGTGGCGATAACCTACCAGCGGCTTATTGAAGAGTGCAGCCTGACCCAGGAACAGCTGAGCGACAGGGTCGGCAAACAGCGCTCAACCGTTGCCAACTACCTCAGGCTGCTCCGTCTGCCGGCTGAGATACAGCTTGGCATCCGCAACAGGAACCTTACGATGGGCCATGCCCGTACCCTCGTTAACATTGATGACCCGGCGAAACAGATTAACGTCTTTTATCATATAATACAGGAAGACCTGTCAGTAAGGGCAACCGAGGATCTTGTAAGGCATCTCCAGAGCGGAGCGGTAAAAGACCCGGTCAGGGGAGAACTGAAAAAGAAGCTTAACACCGAATATGAAGTGCTTGCCGGTCAGCTGAGCAAATTGTTTGAGTCAGATGTTCAGTTCCGTATCAATGAGAAGGGGAGGGGAAAGATAGTAATCCCATTCTCTGACAGCGATGAAATGGAGCGCATTATTGCCCTGCTCGATAAACTTAATGGGTAATTAGTTATATTTGCCGGCAAACCCAAAGGCATTGCCGATTGAAGCTCTCCGGTAAAATAACGTTTCTTGTCATTTTAATGTCTCAGGCGACCCTGCCTGCTATGTCCCAGGACACAATTCCTGAGCTTAAACCCCCTAAGGAGAAATACGCACTCAATCCGGTCAAGGCAACCATGTATGCCGCTGCACTGCCCGGCCTGGGACAGATATACAACCGCAAATACTGGAAAGTACCCATCGTATATGCCGGTTTCGGAGCCCTTGGCTATGCAGTCTCTTTCAATACGACCAACTACAATAAGTTTCTCAATGCCTACCAGGATTTCACTGATGTCATCCCTGAGACTGACAGCTACCTGGAGTTACTCGAAAACCTTGATCCGGAGGAGTATGACCCGGTCCTCTATCCCGAGACAGCAAATCCTACCTATACCGGGTGGGTGAAAACGCAGCTGATGAACGGAGTGGACTATTACCGGAGGTACCGTGACCTCTCATACATTGGTATCGTGGCCTGGTACCTCGTGACAATAATTGACGCGCATGTTGATGCAAGTCTCTTTGACTACGATATTAACGAAAGCCTCAGGGCTACAATTACTCCTTTAACCACAAGGCCGACAGGCCCCTGGCCGGGAGTAACCCTGTCAATAGTAAAGACCTTTTAAACACAGACGATATGAACCTTAGAACTGTAATTTTTCTTCTTTTATTTACTATTCTGTCACCTAATATTTTTGCCGTTAATGATACGATAATCATCAGGAATGATTTTTCTACGGAGCGTATCGAGCGTGATCTCGACTCTCTCCTGAACAACTGGTTTATCAGGATGTCAACGGAAAAGCCGGAGATGCTGCCGAATGACTCGACCATATTCTCATTTCCTGACTCAGTATACATTGACCGCATCGGCAGGATTAATTCTGTCATCACCCTGCCGTACAACAGCATCATAAGGAACCATATCCATGTTTATACCGAGAGAAAGGTTGACAGGTTCAGGGTGATGCTCGGACTGCAGGATTATTACTTCCCGATGATAGAGGATGTCTTCGACTCCTATGGTCTGCCGGTGGAGCTGAAATACATGGCAGTCATTGAGTCGGCGCTGAACCCGACAGCCGTCAGCAGGGTAGGAGCTACCGGCCTGTGGCAGTTCATGTACAGCACCGGGCGGATGTACGGACTGACTATCAACTCGGTGGTGGATGAGCGGCGTGACCCTGTCAAGGCTACCCATGCTGCTGCCAGGTACCTGAAAGACCTGTATGGCATCTATAATGACTGGATCCTTGTCATTGCTGCCTATAACTGCGGCCCCGGAAACGTCAACAAAGCCATAAAGCGGTCAGGAAACCGCAAGGATTACTGGGAGATCTATTACCGCCTTCCGCGCGAAACACGCGGTTATATTCCCCAGTATGTAGCAGCTACCTATGCAATGAATTATTATACTGAGCATAATATCACACCCATACAGATCGACATGCCCCTGGCCGTTGACACTGTTGTGGTATCGCGTGATATTCACCTTCAGCAGATAGCCTCTGTGCTCGGACTACCCATTGAGGAGATCAGTGCAATGAATCCCCAGTACCGGACAGGACTGGTGCCCGGGAAGACAAAACCCTATGCCATAACCATGCCTGTCGATATGCTGGGGCAGTTCATTGAGATGACCGACACCATTGCCGGTTATAAGAAGGAGGAGTACCTGACAACTGTCAACCAGACGTCGGCGCCGTCACAGTCAGTATATCTGCCTCCTGATGTCAAGGGGAAAACGAAGCTTACCTATATGGTAAAGGAAGGAGATAATCTCGGATTCATATCCGAGTGGTACGGAGTAGGTCTCTCTGACCTCAGATACTGGAACAATATCTACAGGAACACCATCAGGGTTGACCAGAAACTGGCTATCTATGTCGATCCGTCGCGTGCAGAATATTACAGCAAAGTCAATTCAATGACCTTTGCCGAGAAGCAGAAAATGGTCGGGAAGACGCCGTCTTCATCATCCGTTGCAGCATCATCACCTGCCTCACAGAGTCTTACAGCTTCATCTGATGCAGGATATGAGACCTATACCGTCAGGTATGGTGACACCGTATGGGATATAGCCAAGAAATATGATAATGTGTCAGCTACAGATATCATGAAGCTGAACAACATATCGGATGCTTCTAAGATACAGGTGGGGCAGAAGCTGAAAATCAGAAAAAAAAGCTGATATAAGAGTATATGCGCCCCGGCAGAATACTGATCTTTCTGCTTGCAGTTGTTCTGACACTCTTTATCCTGAGCCTAACGGATCTGCCGGAGAAACTCAGGAGCCGGAGTGACTCATCTGATACTCTGCCTGACAGTGCGGCTGTAAGTTTATCTGACACCGGCAGTGAAGTTTTTCTGCCTGAAACAGTCATAGCAGATACTTTATATGAGATCATTCCCTCCGACACAGGAGAGGTTGTTGAGTTCACCCCTTATCTGCCCGGCAATGCGATCAGAGACTCCATTGCCAGAGGCAATCAGGTCAGGATACTCTATTATGGTGATTCACAGATTGAGGGAGACAGGGTAACCTCTCTGCTGCGCAGACGGCTTAGGGAAGGGGCAGGCGGCACCGGCCCGGGGTTATTCTCTCCCGTCATGCCGGTCCTTTATACCAGGTCATTCGTTGTAAGGCCTTCGGCCAACTGGGCAAGGTACACGCTGCTTGATCACAGGAAGGGCCTCCTGCCTGACAACAGCCTTGGCCCTTTGCTCTCCGTATGCCGGTTCACCACGCCGGGCGATACCCTGAAGGAGTATACCTATGCTTCGGTGAGGGTCACAGCAGTGCCGGATGCCGATACGGCTGTGGCAAAATATGACAGGCTCCGTATCTTTTACAGCAATAATAATGACACCAACTTCGTAGGGGTGGCATCAGGCAGCCGGAAGATAGCGTTTGCGCTCCTCCCGCAGGGCTCCGGCCCAATGGAATACTCAGTCGCCCTTCCGTCAGTATCAGACCTGACTGTCGAATTCATTGGGCGTGTTTCACCTGACATTTATGCCTTCAGCCTTGAGAGCGACACCGGGGTAATAGTCGACAATATCCCGGTAAGGGGCAGCGCAGGACTGGAATTTGTTATGACTGACAGCCATGACTTCAGGCGTTGTATTGAAATGCTTGACCCTGATCTTATCATCCTTCAGTACGGACTCAACGTCGTAAGGAATGTCAGAAGCGAATATCATTATTATGAGGAGGGACTATTCAAGCAGATAGAATTCCTCAAGGAAATTTCAGGTGGTGTCCCGGTGATGCTTGTAAGCCTTACCGACATGGCGCAAAAGGCAGGAGACTCTGTAAGGTCTTTCAACAATATACCTGCAATAAGGGATGCCCAGAAGAATGCTGCACTCAGAAGCGGGGCCATATTCTGGGATGCATGGGAGAGCATGGGCGGAGAGGGATCGATAGTAAAATGGTTCAATACTGTTCCTCCCCTGGCATCAAAAGACCTGACACACCTCTCCAACGCAGGGGCAGATACTATCGCGGACAGGCTATATACCGGATTCTTCATCGCAGAGACTTCTGCCATAAGTGTGGTTGATACGCTTAAGTATCAAGCAGACAGTATTATAGCTGACACCGTGACCGTAGCGGAAGCATCGCCTGTGATATCTCAGCCGGAAGAAGGGTTGACTGAAAGCCGCCCCTCATTATTATCGTTCTTCAGGTACCATCCTGAGCAGACCTTTATCTTCACCACCCCTGCGTTCTGGATCTTCTTCACCGTTGTCATGGCCGGGTTTGCCCTTCTCAGGCGAAGGAGGCAGATGAACTATACCTGGCTGCTGTTCGTAAGCCTTTATTTCTATTACAGGGCGGGCGGCCTCTTTATTATTCTCCTTGTCGTTACCGCACTCCTGACATATTTCACAGCGCTGATGATCGGACGATCTGCGGGGAGGGGATGGAAGAGATTCTGGCTTATATCGGACATACTTATTCTGCTCGGGTTTCTCTCTTATTTCAAATATGCCGGTTTCATTGCCGAAACGGTAAATACCTTTTTCAATACTTCTTTCGCTGCCTATGATATCTTTTCAGCATGGTCAAACACCCTCTTCGGTACCGGCTTTGACGTAACCAGCATAGTCCTTCCTGTCGGAATATCTTTTTTCACTTTCCAGGCATTGAGTTACAGCATAGATGTTTACAGAGGAAGGATGGAACCGGTAAATAACGTTACCGATTTTTCATTCTATCTGACTTACTTTCCCCAGCTTGTTGCGGGCCCTATTGTAAGGGCTTCCGAGTTCATCCCGCAGATGAAAGAGGAATATACCATCACACGCAATGAGTTCGGCCATGGACTCTTCCTGATTATCCAGGGGCTTATAAAAAAGATGCTGATCTCTGATTTCATCTCTGCCGGATTTATTGACAGGGTGTTTGACACTCCCGCCCTCTACAGCGGATTTGAAAACCTGGTGGCTGTTTACGGTTACGGGTTACAGATATACTGCGACTTCTCCGGTTACACTGACATTGCCATCGGCGTTGCTCTGCTGATGGGATTCAGGCTGCCGCTCAACTTCAACTCGCCTTACAAGGCCACAAATATCACTGATTTCTGGAAAAGATGGCATATAACACTCTCCAGGTGGCTGAAGGATTATCTCTATATACCTCTGGGAGGGAACAGGAGAGGCCCGGTAAGGACAGGGATTAACCTGATGGTCACCATGCTCATCGGCGGGCTGTGGCACGGAGCGGCGGCGAGATTTGTACTGTGGGGAGGATTGCACGGTGCTGCGCTGGTTGTGAACAAGGCATGGCAACATATCTTCCGCAGTGTAAAAAGGAGAAGAGGTGCTGCGCAACTGGCAGGTTTTCTCGTTACATTCAACTTTGTGAGTTTCGCCTGGATCTTTTTCCGTGCCGGTTCGATGGAAGAGGCCGGGCAGATGCTTACACAGATATTCCTTTATTTCGATCCGGGTGATTATGGCAAGGTGCTCATTGCATATCTGCCGGTACTTATTCTGATCATTTCAGGATATATCTTGCATTTCCTTCCCATAACAGTTAAAGAGGCTTACAGAGGTCTTTTCATACGGTTACCGCTGGCAGTGAAATTCATGATCGTAATAGGTACAGCACTGCTGCTGTATGTGGTAGGGACAAATGTTGTTCAGCCCTTTATTTACTTCCGGTTCTGATGGCTCAGCCCCGCTCTCTGAACGGCGCAATGGCTCTGTCATAAATGCCATGCATCCAGGCTATTGCCATTCCGTAATTGGTCACCGGAATGTCTGCTTCCACAGCAGACCGCAGCCGTGCAAGTATCTGCCTGTGGGTGATCATGCATCCGCCGCATTGTATTACTAAAGCGTATTCTGTGACAGGCCTGGGAAGAGACGCGAGACCGGCAACAATGTCAAACTCGATTTTACGGCCCGTAAACTTCTGAAGCCAGCCGGGAATCTTGACCCTTCCTATGTCATCACAGGCTATCTGGTGAGTGCATGACTCGAGGATAAGCACCCTGTCTCCGTCTTTCAGTTCACTGATCTTTGGGGTACCCTTCAGATAATTTTTGAAATCGCCTTTCTGCCTTGCCAGCACGACAGAGAATCCTGTCAGCGGAAGATCATCCGGGATCTGGGTGCTGACTTTGGCAAAGGCTTGTGAATCAGTTACTACAAGGGCAGGCCTGATGCCGGTTTTTTCAAGGAACTCTTTTATCCTGAACTCGGTCATCACTATGGCAACAGCCTTGTTATCCAGTACATCACGTACTGCCTGCATCTGCGGCAGAATCATCCGCCCGGCAGGCGCCTCTGCATCAACAGGGGTGATTAACAACACAATATCATCAGGCCTGATAATGTCACCGAATAGTGACGGAAAGGCCATTGATCTTTCCGGGATGGCTTTTTTTATCTCGTCAATCAGGTGATCGATGTTTTCCCTGGTTGTGGCAGAGAACGGAATGAGATGGTGGCCGGTCTTCTCTCTTATGGCCCTGGCAAATGCCGGGTCAGCCTTTTCGATATCTGACTTTGTATGAACGATCAGATAAGGCAGTTCCTCTTCTCCGAATCTTTCTGCAAGCTTCTCCTCCCACTCTCCCCACTGGTTACCGGTAATGACAATGAGGGCCATGTCAATATGATCAACCGATTTGAGGGTTCTTTCAACCCTCTTTCTTCCGAGATCTCCGGAATCATCTATACCTGCAGTATCAATAAGAATCACAGGCCCGAAGTCAACGATCTCAAATGACTTTTTCACAGGGTCTGTGGTTGTCCCGGGATGATCGGAGACAATAGCAATATCCTGTCCGGCCAGTGCGTTGATAAGGCTGCTTTTGCCATAGTTTCGCCTGCCGTAGATCCCTACGTGCGGTGTCGATTCCCTTCCTCTCCTCTTCATGTGCAATAAACAGAGCCTCTCTATTTTTTTGTAACTGCCATTATCTCGGCCTGGGCAAGTGACCCTGAACGAGCCCTGATCATAATTTTTCCGGGGCTGGCGCCGGCCCGTAGCAGGATTGAGGCCACGCCCGCCTCTGCTTTAGCCGGGTTATCGCCTATCAGAACGGCATCGCCCCTTACTGAAAATTCGATGGTTGAATCGGCAAGATGAACAGGATTGCCCAGCGAATCTACCACTGCAGCGTAGACAAATACAACATCGGCGCCGTCAGCTTTCAGGGGCTTGTTGCTCATGTCAACGGAGAGGCGCAGTGCAGAAGGCTGACCCGGCGTGGTAACGGTATGCGACGTATACTCCGCCCCTTTTTTGTATGCAACAGCCTTAAGCTGCCCCGGCTGGTAGTCCTTCAGAACGAAGGTAAAAGGAGGGTGCCTCAGGTTATTGCTGTTAAGGTCCCTGTCAGGTCCCTGGGCTGCAATGAGTGTGTCATTACGAAACAGCTGTACGGTGTCGCCGTTACTGTAAACTTTGACATTGTTTCCCGAGCCCGGGAGGTTGTAGTGAGCTATAAAACAGACAGGGTCAATGTCTGACTGGCTCCGGTAGAACCAGTATGCGAACTTGGGCAGCCTGACAATATCCATGATACCTGACGATTCAATATCAGGAGCATAGCCGCGGTTGTAATCGAACATCAGCCAGTTGGCATCACCGAAGCAGGGACCGTAGAGGTTGTCATTGTGTGACTCCTGGTAGTTGAATGCCTGCTGAAGCAGGGCTCTCTCACCTGCGCCGCGCAGCTGCCTGGAGTTTCGGGCAGAGGGTTCAAGGTCGCTGAACTCAGTCTGGCTGAAGCCGGCGTTGTTGGCGTAGTATTCCCAGTCGCCGTACTCACATATAAATATCGGTTTCTTCTTTGAATAGTTTTTCCAGTAATGGGGCGCCGAAGCGTGTTGTCTCGCCGGTATGAAGATGTCACAGACAGTATCCATCCAGCTGCATGTATAGTTATTACCGTAGGGAAGCTCCTCCTTTACTGCGAGATGGAGACGCTGGAGGAACGGATGGGGCATCATTGTCTCATTGAGGGATGACTCCCACATGATGACGGAAGGATGGTTGCGGTCACGGCGGCACATCATTCTGGTATCACGGACTGCTGCCTCGCAGAAGAGGGAGTCGCCAATGAACTGCCAGCCCGGAATGGCATTCATGACAAGGAGACCCAGCTCGTCACAGGCATCAAGAAAAGCCGGTGACTGCGGGTAATGTGAGCACCTTACCATGTTGAAACCGGCTTCCCTGATCTTGAATGCATCACGATAACTGGCATTGTCTGACAGTGCATAGCCGACATAAGGATACTCCTGGTGCCGGTTTGTCCCCATGATTTCAAGGGGATTGCCGTTCAGAATGAGTCCCTGATCCCAGGTTATCCTTACCGTTCTGATACCTGTCCGTGTCTCGGCACAGTCGATGATTTCATCATCAGACCCCAGTTCCGTGAGAAGTGTATAGAGGAAGGGCTGATCGGGTGACCATAATGCCGGCTTCATGACCTTCAGCTCTGCAATTATTCGTCTTGACTGACCGGGTTCCATCTCCATCTCATCTGTGACCGATGAGGCAGCTGCATTTCCGGCAGCGTCAAGCAACGTATTCCTGAGGCGAAATGACCTGGGCGTTCTGTCATCATTGCTTACGAGTGCAGAGACAATGATTGTTGCAGAGTCGCGGTTCACATTCCGGAAGCCTGTCAGTATGCCTCCGCCGAGGATGGTATCGGCCTCAGCAACATTTGTTATATGCAGCCTGTCTCTTACAAACAGACTGACGTTCCGGTAAATACCGCTGTAATAAAGAAAATCGAGTTCACCGAGGGGTTTGCCCGGCGGTATAACCGGATTCTCACGGTTATCAAGCCTTATGAGTATCTCGTTTTCCTTCCCGTATTTCAGGTCAGCTGACAGGTCAACATACAGGGGAAGGTATCCGCCTGTATGGCGTGCAATCTCAACGCCGTTCAGGTAGATTATCGCATCATGCATAAGACCGTCAAACAAAAGCCCTGTGTGCTTGTTGCGGTTCTTTCCGGAAGCCTTGTAGATCTTCTTATACCAGCAGATACCTGTCCATTGCTGCCCGGTGACAACAAGCGGTTCAATAAAGGCTGTGTGCGGAAGGGTAACTTCTTCCCACTTATGGTTAGGTATATTTCCCGGCAGTATACTCTCAATATTGGCTGAGTCCTGTCTGATGAACAGCCACTCATCATTAAATGATACCGGCAGCCCTGGTGAGCGGCTCTCTTCACACCCTGCCAGAAGAGCGAGGATAAACAGGGAAATGGATGTCAGGATAAGGTTGAGTTTCTTCATGGTTAAGCGTTGAAGCCTGAGACAGGATGAGCATAGGCAATGACATCTTTCCCGGTTATCGCGTCGGGGCAGAGGATTATCAGCCGTTCAAGCACATTTCTGAACTCTCTTATGTTTCCTGTCCATTTTATTTTCTGAAGCTCTGTGATGGCATCGGGCATGATTTTCTTCCTTCCCATACCGTACTCAGTGCAAATAAGATTGTTGAAATGATCTGCAAGAAGGGGGATGTCGTCGGTTCTTTCATTCAGTGCAGGCACATGGATGAGAATTACGCTGAGCCTGTGGTAGAGGTCCTCCCTGAAGTTGTTATGGTCGATCTCCTCCCTGATGTTCTTGTTCGTTGCAGCGATAACCCTGACGTCGACATGTATGTCCTTATCCGAACCAACCCTTGTTATCTTGTTCTCCTGCAGAGCCCTGAGCACTTTAGCCTGTGCTGCGAGGCTCATGTCACCGACCTCATCGAGGAAGATAGTGCCGCCGCTGGCCTGTTCAAACTTGCCTATACGTTGTTTGATGGCTGATGTAAATGATCCTTTCTCGTGTCCGAAGAGTTCACTCTCAATCAGTTCCGAAGGTATGGCAGCGCAGTTGACCTCAACGAACGGCCCTTTTGACCGGTTGCTCTTCTCATGTATCTGATGTGCCACAAGCTCCTTGCCGGTACCGTTTGATCCGGTGATGAGCACACGTGCCTCTGTGGGAGCCACCCTGTCTATCATCTCCTTCACCATTGTAATGGCAGGAGAACTGCCCACGATCTCGAATCTCTTGCTCACCTGCTTCTTCAGAACTTTTGTCTGCGTGATGAGTGACCCCCGCTCAAGGGCGTTGCGTATTGTAATCAGCAGGCGGTTAAGGTCGAGAGGTTTCTCGAGGAAGTCAAAGGCTCCCTTCTTTATTGCATCTACGGCCGTATCTATGTTACCGTGACCTGAGATCATTATTATCGGCACATCAGATGAGATATCGAACAGTCGCTGAAGCACCTCGATACCGTCCATCTTGGCCATCTTTATGTCGCAGAGAACCGCATCATATGATCCCTGCGAGAACATATCAATGCCGGTAGCTCCGTCTTCTGCCAGTTCTACTTCATATTTCTCATATTCAAGGACATCCTTCAGGGTGTTCCTTATCGATTTCTCGTCGTCAATAACCAGTATACGGGGCATGATGAATAGTATTTAACTTATCCTTTATAGGTAAGCCACTTCCATATTTCCTTGTAAGAAGTTTTCTTGCCGTACATAAGGATGCCCGTACGGTAAATCTTTGCAGCCATCCAGACACATCCGAATATTGTAATTATCATCAGTGCCATTGACAGGATGATTTCCCATGCAGGGACGTCGAACGGGATCCGTGCTACCATTACAATGGGGGAGGTGAGTGGTATTATGGAGAACCAGAATGAAATAGAGCTTTCAGGGTTCTGCATTGTACCCATGGCCACTATCAGCCCGAGTATTATCGGCACGGTTACCGGAAGCATAAACTGCTGTGTCTCGGTCTCGTTGTCAACTGCTGATCCTATCGCAGCAAAGAGAGAGGCATACAGCAGGTATCCCGTGATAAAATAGAAGAGGAATGCGAAAATTATCAGTCCCCAGGGCTGGCTCAGGGCGCTGGAGAAGAGTGACTGCATTTCGGTAAGCTGCACCTCCGTCATGCTGCCTGACCCGGCAACTGCCTGATCAGCCTGTGCCAGGCTCTGGGGCAGTTGTTGTACCTGTTCCATCGTTTCTGCCGGCAGGATGTTGGACTTGACAATCATGACTATAGCGGCTGTCAGCATTACCCACACGGCAAACTGAGTGAGCCCGACAAGGGCTATGCCTATTATCTTGCCAAGCATGAGCTGCACCGGCTTGACAGATGAGACTATCACCTCCACTATACGGCTGGTCTTTTCCTCAATCACGCCGCGCATAACCTGCGATCCGAACATGAAGACCAGCATATACATGAGAAAACCGCTTATATAGGCCAATCCCATTGCAATGCCCGTGCTTGTCTCCCTGACAGAGCCCGCATCATCAATCTTGATTGTCTGGATCTTTATATCTGTGTTTATACTCTTGAGTATCTCATCAAGATTTTCGATATTGTATGATAACAGCTTCTGCTTTTCAATCTCTTTTTCGAGCGAGCCGGAGATATGGTCAAGGAGACCGATGGGAGGCTGTTTCTTTGATATCAGCTGAATGGCATTCGGTGTAGTGATGACCTGCGGCGATATATACAGTACTCCATAGTAGCCCAACTCCGAAAAATTATTCTTGAGGTCGTTTACATTTGCGTCAGTAAGATACTCAAAATCAGTGTCTTTGGTATCGGCGATAACACCGTTGAAAAGATCCGCCCCATCCTCTACAACTGCTATCTTCTTGAAGTCCTTGTCTTCGTTTGACATTACAAGGGCCGGGATGACGAAGATAAGGGCCATGAGCATTGGCGTGAGGAAGGTCATTATGATGAATGACCTCTTGCGTACCCTGGTTATATACTCTCTCTGGATGATAATGGAAATCTTATTCATGGCTTAGTTATTGGAAGCTTCCCTGTTTTTTGTTTCAACAACCTTGATAAAAATATCATTCATTGACGGTAGTGCCGGATTGAAAGAGATGACCTTGCCTGACGCGGTCATTGCTTTTATTATCTCATTTGTGTCACCTCCGTCTGCAGATTTGACCCTGACAATACTCCTGTCACCTTCAGTTGATGACCTTATCATCGAGAAATGATCACTGGCTGCAGGTTTCACATCTCCCTCAAAGACAATCTCATATTCATTTTCAGCCCACTCATTGCGGATTTTATCGACACTTCCCTCCAGGATTGTTTTTGCCTTATTGATCAGCGTGATATTATCACACAATTCCTCGACAGAGGCCATGTTATGAGTTGAAAATATTATTGTTGCACCTCTTTCGCGGAGGAACAGGATCTCATTCTTAAGTATCTTTACGTTTATGGGGTCGAATCCGGTGAAGGGTTCATCGAAGATAAGGAGTTGCGGCTCATGCAGTACTGTTGTGACAAACTGTACCTTCTGCTGCATTCCTTTTGACAGCTCTTCAACCTTTTTATCCCACCAGTCGGTAATCTCCATTTTTTTGAACCAGTACTTCAGGCGGCGCATTGCTTCACTGCGGCTGAGTCCTTTGAGCTGGGCGAGATAGAGGGCTTGTTCACCGACTTTCATTTTTTTGTACAGTCCGCGTTCCTCGGGCAGGTAACCTATCTTTAAAACATCCTCCGGCTTTATTGGCTGGCCGTTAAGAAGCACCCTGCCTGTATCGGGTGCAGTGATCTGGTTGATAATACGTATCAGGGTTGTCTTTCCTGCTCCGTTAGGCCCGAGAAGGCCGTAAATACTCTGTGACGGTACGCTTATGCTCACGTCGTCAAGGGCTGTCTGTGTGGCAAAGCGCTTTGTTACATTCTGTGCTTCAAACAAGGGCATGATCATTCCTGTGTTAAGTGTGGAAAAGCGAAATTCAAATATATAAAAAAGGTTGACAACAATGGATATCATCGGTCAACCGTCGATTGAGACGTTTGTGAAATCAGGAAAAGTAGTTCTTCACCCTGTCGAAGAACCCCTTGTCGTCAGCATCCGGTTTCGGTGCAAATGTAGGTGAGCTGCGATACTGTTCAATTATCTTTTGTTCTTCCCTGCTGAGGTTCTTTGGTATCCATACATTGACATTCACGAGCAGGTCACCTCTGCCGTAGCCGTTTACGTCGGGCAGTCCCTTGGCTCTCAGGCGGAGTATCTTACCTCCCTGTGTCCCCGGGTCAATTTTGATCCTCACCTTACCTTCAATTGTAGGCACCTCAACATTGGTGCCGAGTATAGCGTCAGGAATGCTGATGAACAGGTTGTATATCAGGTCGTTGCCTTCGCGTATCAGCTCCGGGTGCGGCTCTTCCTCGATAAGGACGATCAGGTCACCGTTCATACCTCCTCTTCTGGCTGCGTTTCCTTTGCCTGAGACAGACAGCTGCATCCCCGGGGAAAGCCCTGCCGGGATAGACAGAGGTATCACCTCCTCAGCCTGGGTTATTCCTTCCCCATAGCACTTATGACATTTTTTGGTTATCACCTTACCCTCGCCTCCGCATACATTGCATGCTGCAGTGGTTTGCATCTGTCCGAGGATGGTGTTCATAACCCTTGTGGTATGGCCTGTACCCTTGCATGCCGAGCATGTCGTCACATCGTTGTCAGAGGCGGCACCGCTGCCGTGACAGGTGTTGCAGGTAACATACTTCGCCACCTTGATTTTCTTCTCTGCGCCACCGGCAAACTCCTCAAGGGTAAGTTTTACCTTGACCCTCAGGTTGGTCCCTTTGTTCACATGCCGTGATCTTCCGCCACCCCTTCGTGAGCCGCCGAAGGCACCGCCGAACGCATCGCCGAAGATATCGCCGAATGAGGAGAAGATGTCTTCCATGGTCATGCCGCCGCCGAAGCCGCCACCCATGTTATTCCCCAGGCCGGCATGACCGTACTGGTCATAACGGGCCCTCTTATCATCATTACTGAGAACCTCGTAAGCCTCGGCAGCTTCCTTGAATTTCTCCTCTGCCTCTTTGTTGCCCGGGTTCTTGTCCGGATGATATTTAAGAGCCTGCTTCCTGTAGGCCTTCTTTATCTCATCTTTGGAGGCCCCTTTGCTTACTCCCAGTATTTCGTAATAGTCTCTTTTCGACATCTTATGGCTTGCCACTACTTATTTATTCTCCGACAACCACCTTCGGGTAGCGGATGACTTTTTCATTCAGCATGTAACCTTTCTGGATGACATCGATTACTTTGCCTTTTTTTGTTTCATCGTCGACAGCCACGTTGGTTACTGCCTCATGCACGTCAGCGTTGAACGGTTTGTCAAGTACCTCCATCTCACTGACGCCGTTCTGCCTGAGGAAGTCTCCTATCTTAATGTAGATTAGCTGAAGACCCTCCTTCACAGCGGTACAGCTTTCCGTGTCGCGCAAAGAATTCATGGCCCGGTCAAAATCGTCAATGACAGGGAGTATAGTAACCAGAACCCCTTCCCCTGCAGATTTGGTCAGGTCAATCTTTTCACGCAGTGTTCTCTTTCTGTAGTTATCAAATTCAGCGGAGAGACGGAGATATTTGTCCTGCATTTCTGTCAGTTTTCGGGTAAGCTCATCAATCTGTGCACTCTCCCCGGCAGGTGAGCCCTCATCCGGGGTGGCCTGTGGCTCTGCGGCGCCTGTCTCTGCAGCCGACTGATTTTCAGCATGATTATCTCCTGACACGTGTTCGTTATGACTCTCTTCGTGACTCTTCTTTTTCACCATGATAAAAAGATTTTTACTACAGGCCTTTTAACAAATTACCGGCCATAATAATAAACATGACAAAGTGTCAATTCAAATTGTGAATGCCACTGCCTCTATCTCCACCAGGAATCCATGATGGAGCCCTGCAACGGTTATGATTGAGCGGGCCGGCTTGACAGGGCCGAAAAATGAGGCATAAACCCTGTTTATCTCTTCCCAGTGTTTTACATCAACAGTGTAAATGGTGGTCCTGGCGATGGTGGTGATATCACCTCCGGCAGCCTTTACAATATTCAAAACATTAGTGAGGGCCTGATAGGTCTGCTCACTTATGTCGTCCTTTACCGTTTCTCCTGCCAGGGGCTTGACCGGCAGCTGACCTGATACGAAAATCAAATTGCCAGCCACTGTTGCCTGGGAGTAATGACCCCCTGGCAATGCTGCATCATATGTATTTACCGAAGTTATATTCATTGTTTTCAATGGCCGTTTTTATGTTTTTTCTTTCCCTGCTTTCCTGATCTGCCCATATACTTATCCTGCGGTCTTCCCTGGAACCTGCCCTGCTGTGTTTTGCTCTTTGGCTGCACCAGCAGTTCCTTGATGTCTGCCATCCTGAAGTTTTCGGGTACCCTGAGGCGTCCTCCGGAAATGTCAGTGAGGTCTCTTATGATAAGTTCATCGGCTACCTGTGCCTTATTCCAGGTCAGGTAATCCTTCTTCATCTGGTTAAGGATGAGGGTTGTAAGATAGTCTTTTTCTTCACCGTCCTCCATCGCGGCAGCGGCCTCGATCAGTGATGGTATTATCTGGCCGTAGTGAGCGTATTTGGTCTCGCCGTTGTGGTAGGGCACCCTGTTTGGCTTGGCGCTTAGCTTAGTCCTGTCAGGGGGAGCATAGGGTGAGTCGACCGAGAGGTCAAAGTCAGCTATTATCATAAGGTGATCCCACAGTTTGTGCCTGAAGTCAGTCACATCCCTCAGGTTGGGATTCAGGTTTCCCATTATCTGTATTACCGTGCGGGCTGCCCTGTTTCTTTCTTCAGCATCCTCTATGGACTTGATATGCTCTATCATTTTCAGAACATTTCTTCCATACTCTGGCAGGGACATCCTTTTTCTCTGTGTATTGTAATCGAAACTCATCAATTGAAATTTTGGCAAAATTACTAATATTATTTGTCTTTTTGATCCTCTGTTTATCAGAGATATGTAACAACTTCAGCCCCTCCTGCGGTCTGAAGGTCGTCTGTCCGGTTTGTCTCTGTCAGAGTCCGAGGAGTTGTATCGCCAGTCCGGAAATGACAATGGTGGCTCCTGCGATGACATTAACATATTTCTCCACCGGCTTCATGTTTATATGGCTCAGTCCAAGCCTGAATGCCAGCACCACTGCCATCATAGTGGCTATTGTGGCAAAGGAGAAGAGTCCCGACACCAGGATGACGCCACCTATATTGTTCTGTGCGGCAGGATACATGAGTAAGGGAATCAGAGGCTCACAGGGTCCAAGGACGAAGATCAGGAAGAGTATCCAGGGGGTAAGATTCCTGCGGTCTGAAAGGTGTATGTGTGAGTGTCCGCTGAAATGGTCATGTTCATGTTCGTGAGCAACGCCGTCACGGTGACTGTGAACATGTGCATGTTTCCTTTTGCGGTAGAGGCTTCGCAGGCTGAGAACCATATAGACCAGTCCGAAAGCAATGAGTATCCACGCTGCAATATTTCCCCTGAATGATTCAAAGAACTCAAGCTTTGAAAGGGATAAGCCTGCGGCAATACCGATGAAGCCAACAACCACAGAACTGAGGACATGACCCAGTCCGCAAAGGAATGTTATGAACATTGTCTTGCGGATATTCCATCCTCTTGCTTCCCCCATAACAATGAAGGGCAGATAATGGTCAGGACCAACAAGTGTATGTATAAACCCTAATGTGACTGCTGTGCCGGCAAGAAGTAATACCGATCCCTCCATGAATAGTACATATTTAAAGGCAAAGATATCAATTATCCGTTACCGGTAACCTGGTTGCCTCAATCAATCCGGTACCCTCATTTATCAGTTCGCCGAACCCGGTGTTTGATCCGTCAAGCAGTCTTCGCGCGTCACTGACAAACAACTTCATCGCTGAATAGTCTGAAGGTGACTGAAAGAATCCCGGGTTATCCTCGTAGAGTGAGCAGGGCAGAATGCGGAATTGTTTTTTGCCGTTTATTACAGGAGTGTAAACCCATGTGAGTATGTACCCTGAGGAGGTTATTTTTACCTCACCGTTTGTCCTGGTGAGTTCGAATTTTGTCATGGCCCCTCCGTCTGTTCGTCTGCGGCGCTGGTTTGAGACGAAGTTGCCCATAGACCATACCACCGGGCGTGCCGCTCCTGTTGAGTCTGGCAGCCAGGTCATGGGCTGAATGACATGAGGGTGTGACCCGATTACCATGCCGGCACCTGCACGGATGATTGCCTGGGCTGTCTTCTTCTGCGCGGTGGACGGGAGAGTGTCATATTCATTGCCCCAGTGTATGAACACTATGGATATGTCAGCGTTTTTCTCCCTGGCCTTTTTCACATCAGCGGCGATGCGCAGCGTATCTATATAAGCCACTAAAGGAGGAGGGTTGACTGTAATGCCGTTTGTGCCGTAAGTATAGTTGAGAAGTGCTATCCTCATACCGTTGCCGGAGATCATCAGGGGAGAGAGGGTGTCGCGGGCTTCGCTGCTAATCCATGTTCCGGTGTGAGGCATACCGAGACTGTCAAGCACTCTGATGGTACGCGTTATACCCGCACCCCTGCGGTCAGCGCTGTGGTTGTTGGCAGTAACCAGAACATCAAAACCTGCTTTCATGCATGATGCCGCCAGGTCATCAGGTGCACTGAAAGCAGGATAACCGGTGTAGGGAGCGCCGCCTAGCGTCACCTCCAGGTTCCCGATGGCTATGTCAGAGTCACCCAGCACCGGGGCTATATAGTCGAAGACACTGTCGAAGTGATAAGTGCCTGTGGAATCATTGCGGGCTGAGGCAAGCTGCATATCATGACACATTATGTCGCCGGCGAACAGAAGTGTCAATACAGTGTCAGGCTGCTGTGCTATGAGCATACATGGAAGAAAGGCTGCTGCAACGGAAAGTGATCGTTTGGCTCTTCTCATGTGTCAGACAATTGGATTACCTGTTCCAAAAATAGTCATATATTCGCAACTTCAAGCATACCTCACGCAATGACGGATTTCTTCAACTCGGAGATCTTTACATATATACTGCTGCCCCTGTTTATCTTTCTGGCACGCATTGTTGACGTTTCACTTGGAACGCTGAGGATAATCTTCGTTACCAAGGGGATGCGGCATATCGCCCCGCTGGTGGGCTTCGTTGAGGTTCTTATATGGATCATTGCGATAAGCCGTATCATGCAGAACCTTGACAACTGGCTGTGTTATATCGCATATGCTGCCGGATTTGCTACTGGTAACTTCGTAGGGATGCTCATCGAGGAGAAACTGGCCATTGGCCATGAAATGGTAAGAGTCATCACACGCAGGGACGCAACAAACCTCATTAACGAACTAAGGGAAAAGGGATACGGTGTCACTTCGGTAAAGGCAGAAGGGATTGACGGCGAGGTAGCTGTAATCTATCTTATCGTACGCCGAAGCATGATTAAGGAGGTTCTCGGCATCATCAATAAAAACAACCCCCGTGCATTGTATACTGTTGAAGCTATCAAGTATGTCAACAGGGATATTTTCCATAAGTCGGAGGAGGAGTGGCAGCGCGGGTGGCTGATGAGCCGCATGACAAGAAACGGACGACGGTAAACTACTCCCGGCGCACCGGCTTAACTGCTGACCCTGCAGTCTGATCCAAATGCTTCTGTCCCGGTCGGCATTTGCGGTCAGAATGTTTCCGACCCTTTATGGATCTTTGATCCCTGCAACGGAACAAGATATCCGTTGAATTCGACACGGCCTCCCCAGTTAGATGATACCACTGCGGAAGCGGTCTCACCCGTTACATTTACATTCATCATTATTGTCAGGTTGCCGGAAGAGGAGAGTGTATTCATAACAATATTATAACTATCGTGCTTTCCCGCCTGTTTAACCTTGAATGAGGTTATTTTTCCCTTCAGGGTTATCCCTCCGACACCGTTATATCCAAGTCCTGATTCCGATCCCATCTGAACATAAGCCTCCTCTCCTTCAACAGCCACGAAGTTTATTGAAGAGTTTACATTTATCAGTTCTCCGCGGCGTCCCCTTATCTGGTCAGCTTTAAGGACAAAATATCTCGCCTTGATTGACTCTGAGGTATTTGCAATGAGCATCTTCTCAAACTGTTCCTTCTCCTTCTTTTTCAGAGCCTTCTTCTCCTCTTTTGTGAGAGGTTCGTCATACTGAGCCATCCCTGCCAGAGGTATTAACAGGGCGATGGCTGCCATTGCCATTATTTTCATATAAACTGTTTTATTGGTTTCCCTGTGATATAATACAAGAAATGTACCAATATTCCCCGGGGGGCACCCCGGGCATCCTGATTAATCAATACTGGTATTTGAGGGAGAGAGAAAGAGAGCGAAGGTGCTGATGTGCGGTCTGGCCCTTGAGGAAGTGATCGAAAGCCTGATCTCATCGGCAGTGACAGGAGGGAACCGGAGGAGTCTCTTATGCCCGATGGTGGTCCCTGTGGCAATCGTGTCCCAGCCATTGCCTGAGCGGGCTTCGATAACGAATTTTTCAACCCTTTGTCCCCTGCTGATATCCTCCTGCAGCATGGCCACGTCGAATGTGGCTACTATTGCGGGAACAAAGGAGGCTATGCCTGTACCTTCCGGGCTCCATGAAGTACTGTTGTCGCCGTCTGTGGCATTTGATGCCCCCTGGCCATAAGGACGTGAGCCTTTGAGCAGGTCGGTATCATATAGGTCATCGAGCCATCTCTTCATGCCTAGCAGGCTTTTAATATCATTTTCATGAATCAGGCCGCGGTTGTCAGGAGGCACATTCAGCAGAAGTACCGCATTCCGGCCTACCGAGCTGAAATAGATATCTATGAGCTTCTCAACATCCTTTACGAGGCTGTCCTCTGACGCATGCCAGAACCATCCCGGACGGATAGAGACATCCACCTCGGCGGGGTACCAGTATACGCTTCCTGCTTTTTGAAGGAGTTTGCTGCTGCCCAGATCCTGAGACATGGCGTCAATCCCGAGTGACTCATTGATGGCGACGCTCTCCGGCGTGCCACCCGGGGCAAGGGCAGTCACACTCCATTCTGTCTCACGGCCGTATCCTGACTCAGTACCTACCCATCGCACGTCCTCACCCATTATGGCTGTCACGGCATCAGGCTGCAGCTTACGGATAAGGTCATAGTAAGCCTGCCAGTCATACTCCTGCCTGCGTCCGCCAGGGCCCTCGCCGTTTGCGCCGTCAAACCAGACTTCGTCGACCCTGCCGTACCATGTAAGCAGTTCCGTGATCTGCTCCATATAGAAACTGTTGTAGGCAGGCGAATCGCCAAAACTCTTCGCGTTTCTGTCCCATGGGGAGAGGTAGACGCCGAACTTCATCCCGTGTTTGTCACATGCATCCTTTAGCTCCCTGAGTACGTCACCCTTACCCTCCTTCCATGGGCTTGATGCCACAGAATGGGCTGTCGTTTTTGTTGGCCAGAGACAGAATCCGTCGTGATGCTTGGCGGTAATAATAACCATTTTCATTCCTGCCTCCTTGAGAACCCTGACCCACTGGTCGGCGTCAAGAGCGGCAGGGTTGAACACCGCCGGAGACTCTTCGCCGGTGCCCCACTCCCTGCCGGTGAAGGTGTTTACCGAGAAGTGCAGGAAGGCTGTCATCTCAAGCTGTTGCCACTCCAGCTGTCGCGGATGGGGGACAACACGTGCCGCCATGGCCTCCTTCACACCCTGGGTTGGCTGCACAGGAAAAACCACCGATCCGGGATAAAGCCTCTCGTTCCTGTCACTGTTGCATGAGAGACAAGCCACGAACAATAATGCCGGCAGCAACAGTTTCATCATCAGCTATTTTTCTTATTTGATTTGACATACTTTAAGTTCCTGAACCTGAGGGCAGACCAGTCATTGTCAACTGCAACCTGGCTCACCGCCCTGAACCCTGCCTCAGCTATCGGTTCCCACCCCCGGTCACGGTTAATGTCTGAAGTGAGAATCTTTGACGTCCCCTTGGGGTATACCATCCATAGCTTTCCGTCGTCGGCCAGGTTATGGATGCATGACGGACCCAGTATCCTGACATCTTCAGCACGGGGAGTAAATGCAATCATAAAACTGTAAAGGTAACGGGCGTTAATGGCAGTGTCTAACTGAACGCCGGGCAGAAGCTTCTCAATTCTCTTCAAAAAGCCGGCAGGGGCATTAATTACTGCAATACGTTCCTGGTCAGTGTATCTGAGCTTCTTAAGTATATCGTCCATCTGTGTGGTTCTCCCTTATAATGCACAAATATACAAATTACCGGCAATGTGTCTTGCCATTGACTTTTTGGTAATCTGCTATAACCGTTGTACCTTTGTGTTGTCGAATTCGGGGTGCCTTAAAAAACAGGCTGAGATCATACCCTTATAACCTGATCCGGGTAATGCCGGCGTAGGGAAAAGAGTAATCATTTCCGCCTTGCTGATCCGCCCTCACTTCTGACAGTTGAAGATATTAATTATGACGGCTATGCTGAGGAGAATGATCTTTTTTGCGTTTGTTGCCCTTGCGGTCACGGCAGAATCATCGGGGCAGCAGTACCGCGGACACATAACGGGGAGCGTAAGAGATACCGGGGGTAATCCCCTTGCGGGTGCCTCGGTGGTGATTGAAGGGACCGGCACAGGTGTTGCGACTGATAATGACGGCAACTATCTCCTCCGGGGTCTCAGGGATGGAAGTTATTCACTGCGTATCACATTTACCGGCTATGAGCCTTACGATACTACGGTAGTGTTAAACGGCAGTGCAGTGGCTGATGCAGTCATGGGTGAGGCGCTGTATGTAACCGAGGGGGTGATCGTCAGGAGCAGCCGTGCCGGCAGCCGCACACCCATGGCTCATACCACTCTGGAGGCGTCAGAGCTGAGAAAGAATGACATGACGAAGGACATGCCTTTCCTCCTCTCCCTTACTCCTTCAGTTGTGGAGACCTCCGATGCCGGCAACGGCATCGGATACACCTCGCTGCGCATACGCGGCACCGACGCCAGCAGGATAAATGTTACCCTTGACGGCATCCCGCTCAACGATTCCGAGTCACAGCTGGTTTTCTGGGTTGACCTGCCTGACCTGGCCTCATCGACGGGAAGCATACAGGTGCAGCGTGGCGTGGGCACTTCGACAAACGGTGCCGGGGCATTCGGCGCCTCAGTGAATATCAGCACCATGACGCCTCCGGATGAACCGGGTGCGGCAGCAGAACTGTCTGCCGGGTCATTCAGTACTTACAGGGCTGCGGCAAAAGCATGGACCGGAAAACTGGGAGAGAGATTCAACATGATGGTGAGGGCATCACAGATATCCAGTGACGGGTATATTGACAAGAGCGCCTCCGACATCAGCTCAGCAATGATAACCGGAATATGGTCGGCTCCGTCTGACAGGCTGAAGTTTAATTTTATCACAGGCAATGAAAGAACAGGCATAAGCTGGTGGGGTGTGCCGGAAGAGATGCTTTCTGTCAACAGGAGATACAACCCCGCAGGTGAATACACTGACAGTAACGGCGATCTGCAATACTATGATGATGAGACAGACAACTACAAACAGAACCATTACCATCTGTTATATACGCATCTTTTCAATTCAAAAATGAGTCTGAATGCCGCCCTTCACCTCACCACCGGTATGGGGTATTATGAAGAGCAGAAAAGTGACCGCGACCCTTCCGTTTATGGGCTTGACGGACTGACTGACAACGGTGTTGAGGTTACAGAGACTGACCTGGTGCAGCGAAAATGGCTTGACAATAACTTCTACGGTGCAGTATGGTCGCTCGTCAGGCCGGGCGCTGTGGCGGAGTGGACCCTTGGCGGAGCTGTCAGCAGGTACGACGGTGATCACTTCGGAAATATCATATGGATGGAATATCCGGGCAGTGTCACCCCCGGGTACGAATGGTACCGAAATAACGGACTGAAGGATGAGTTCAATATCTACGGCAAGATAACCGCAAGGATCACCGGCAGTATCAGCGGTTTTGCCGATCTGCAGTACCGGCAGATAGGCTACCGGTTTAACGGTCCCGATGATGATATGAAAGACCTTACCGCCAGCCATATGTTCAGGTTCGTGAATCCAAAAACAGGTCTCTTCTGGTCTGACGGCAGGGGCAGCGATGCGTTCCTTTCAGTATCCGTGGCTCACCGTGAGCCGTCACGGTCAGACTTCAAGGAGGCCGCAGGTGACGATGAAGCCACCCCCCGGCCTGAGAGGCTGACCGATCTGGAGGGGGGATACAGTTTCAGGAATGGCCCGGTGGCCCTCGGTGTCAACCTCTACTACATGCAATACCGTGATCAGCTCGTCCCGACCGGACAGATCAGCAACACCGGTTATCCGGTAATGACCAATGTGCCCGAGAGCTTCAGGACAGGCATGGAACTGTCCGGGAGTTACAGCCCTGCATCAATCATCGCACTGAAGGCGAACCTTACCCTGAGCCGGAGCAGGATAAAGGATTTCAGGAACTACTACTTTAATTATAACACATCAGACTGGAGCGAGGAGTATCTGTGGAGTGACCTCGGGGATGTTGACATAGCCTATTCACCGCGCATTACAGGATCGGCGGAGCTTGAACTCAATCCGCATAAGAACCTCCGCCTCAGGCTGACAGGCAAGTATGTGGGAAAGCAGTACTTTGACAACACAATGAGTGAGGAGAGAACAATAAATCCCTATTTTGTCAGTAATATTTCAGCCGGATATGAGATTCACCTGAAAGGAGTTGAGGAGCTGATACTCCGGCTGACGGTGAACAACCTGTTCAATACAATGTATGAGAACAATGCCTATGGCGGCATGTGGAGCAGAAGACGGTGCGGAAAAGACCTGGGCTTACTTTTTCCCGCAGGCAGGAGTGAATTTCACCGCCGGGGTTTCTGTAAAATTCTGATAATTATGGTTACATGGTTTACAGGGCATATTCTTGAGATCTTTGGTGCCGTCACCGGCATTGTCTACGTTATCCTGGAGATCAGGCGCAATATTCTTCTGTGGCCGCTGGGGATAGTCACATCTGCCGTATATATTGTTGTCTTCGGTGATAACGGTTTTTATGCCGGGATGGTGCTGCAGGGTTATTATGTGATAATCAGTGTTTACGGATGGTATGCATGGCACAGGGCTCAGGGCTCAGGGCTCAGAGCTCAGGGCTCAGAACTCAGGGCTCAGGGCGCAGTTAACAGAATTGGAAGTGGAACAGCAGTGCTGTGTCTTATCTCATCTGTCATACTGTGGGCTTTGTTGTGGTACTCGCTTGACAGATGGACTGACTCACCGGTGCCTTTATGGGACGGACTGATAACCTCACTCTCTGTGGTGGCCACATGGATGCTTACAAGGAGATATCTTGAACAGTGGTATGTCTGGATAGTGGCAAACTCAATTGCAGTTATCGTATATTTGACAATCGGAATGTATCCGACAGCCGTGCTGTTCATAGTCTATTTTGTCATGGCGATTATTGGCGTGCGGGCATGGAGAAGAGAGGACAGTAAGACGGAAGACTGAAGACTGGAGAATTGAGATCAGAATTGATAGACCTTTAGACCTTCAAGCCTCCGACTAGACAGCTTACAGACTTTCAGACTTTCAGACTTTACGACTTTAGACTTTACAGACTTTACAGACTTTAGACTATGAAAACTGTAATACTGGCTGACGGAACCTACCCGTACCACGAAGTGCCGCTGAGGCATATCCGTGAGGCTGACCTGATTGTCTGCTGCGACGGGGCTGCAGAAAAACTGGATAAACACGGGCTTGTGCCTGACGCTATCGTCGGCGACCTTGACTCCATTCCTGATACACTGAAAGAAAAATACGGCGACAGGCTCTTTCCCGACTACGACCAGGAGACCAATGACCTCACCAAGGCTGTTAAGTGGTGTGTGGCGAAAGGTATTGCAGAGGTTGTGATCGTGGGCGCCACAGGCATGCGTGAAGATCATACCCTGGGCAATATTTCACTTCTGGCTGACTACAGCAGCATGTTAAATGCAGTCATGCTGACTGATTCAGGGTCATTCAGGGTGTATGACCGAAGTGTGACCATCGTCTCACGACCCGGTCAGCAGGTGTCTCTCTTCAGTATTGATCCGTCACTGACCATAACCTCCTCCGGTCTCCGCTATCCCCTGACAAAACTCCAGCTTCACAGCTGGTGGAGAGGTACCCTGAATGAAGCAACCGGTGACAGTCTCAGCCTTCAATTCGAAAATGGCCGTGTGATTGTATTTACAGAATATCAGTCCGGTGAATGAATCTTGCAGTTGATAAAAACAATTTAACCTTCCTGAAATGAAAAAAAACTACATTTTAATCAAATCACTGTTTGTTCTCCTAAGTATCATTGTATTGCCGGCGTGTAACCGGAGCGGGGTCAAACAGCCTGCTGAGGATGCGCCCTTTAGGTTTGAAGAATACACAATCATGCAGCTTCAGCAGGGTTATGCCAAAGGTGATTTTACTGTAACTGATGTGGTGCAGGCCTATCTTGACCGCATCGGTGCCATTGATGATGCGGGGCCGATGCTCAACGCAGTAATACAGGTCAATCCTGATGCGATGGCCATCGCAGCACAGCTTGATACGGAACTTAAGGAGGGCAAGAAGCGCGGTCCGATGCACGGGGTGCCGGTATTGCTCAAGGATAACATCGACACGCATGACCAGATGGAGACCACTGCCGGATCACGTGCGCTGAGCGGATCTCATCCTCTGCAGGACAGCTACATTGCGATGAAGCTGCGTGAGGCCGGCGCCGTCATAATAGGCAAGGCGAACCTGAGCGAGTGGGCCAACTTCCGCGGTAACCTCTCATCAAGCGGATGGAGCGGTGTGGGCGGACAGACGAAGAATCCCTACATCCTCGACCGTAATCCGTGCGGCTCAAGCTCAGGGTCAGGCGCCGCGGTTTCTGCCAATCTGTGCATGATAGCCATTGGAACAGAGACCAACGGCTCAATAGTCTGCCCCGCAACCGCAAACGGTATCGTAGGTATTAAGCCCACAGTGGGTCTCCTCAGCCGCAGCGGCATCATCCCGATCTCATTCACCCAGGACACCCCCGGCCCTATGGCACGGTCAGTAAGCGACGCAGCCATTGCACTGGGCGTTATGACGGGCATCGACCCCTCCGACAGCAAGACAGCTGCCTCTGAAGGCAAATATCTGACTGACTACACACCGTACCTGAAAGAGGATGGTCTGAAAGGGAAAAGGATAGGATGGTATACGTCGGCAAGGGGACAGCACTTCAAGGTTGACACGCTGATGCAGAAGGCTGCCGATTATATCAGGAGCCAGGGTGCAGAGGTCATTGAAATAGACAATATCTACAGCCGTGAAGTATCTTCCCTCTCATTCGAGGTTCTGCTTTATGAGTTCAGGGACGGACTGAACAAATACTTTGCTTCACTGGGCGAGGCTGCACCCGTGAAGAGTGTTGAGGAACTGATAGAATTCAACAGGAGCGACTCGATAGAACTGAGATATTATGACCAGGAACTGCTGCTCGAGGCACAGAAGAAGGGCAGTGTCGATTCAAAGGAGTTTGCTGAGATTCTCAATAAAATGAACCGTCTTGTCAGGGAGGAAGGTATTGACAAAGTGATGGCCGAGAATGATCTCGATGCCTTCATGGCTCCCACGGGTTCGCCGGCATGGAAGACCGACCTCATCAACGGCGATGCCTTTGTGATCAGCAGCTCTTCTCCTGCTGCGATTTCGGGTTACCCGAACATCACTGTGCCAATGGGTTTCATTGACGGGCTGCCGGTTGGGATATCTTTCTTCGGGAAAGCATGGAGCGAGCCTCAGCTTATAGAGATAGCCTATGCCTACGAGTCAGGTACCCGTTACCGCAAAGCCCCTGAGTTTAAGCCGGAGTAGGATCAGCCGGTACTTCGTTTGCTTTCAGAAGATATGTGTGAACCCCGATCTGGGAACGGACGGGGTTCTCTGTTGGCCTGGCAAGGGTGTTGGACTGCGTTTCGTCATAGATCCTTGCCTTAACCGTGTCACTCCACTGAATCTCAAACACATCCATGATCTCCTTCCTGATGGCATCATCATAGACAGGGCATGTAACCTCGATACGCCTGTCAAGGTTTCTGGGCATTATATCGGCAGAGGTGATATAGACCAATTCATCTCCGCCGTTGCAGAAGATGAGGAACCTTGAGTGCTCAAGGTACTGGTCAACGATGCTAATCGCCTTCAGATTCTCCAGGTTACCTTTTGCTCCCGGGACAAGAGAAAGCATACCCCTGACTATTAGCCTGACATTCACGCCGGCCGAGGCTGCCTTGTAGATCTTGCCGATGATCTCCTCATCGGTGAAGTTGTTTATTTTAATTGAAATGTATGCACTCTTCCCCGCTTTTGCATTTTTTATCTCATTCTCTATGAGCATCAGAAGCTTGTTCCGCAGGTAAAACGGCGAGAGCAGCAGATGGTAAAACTTTTCCTTCCTGTAGTTGGCGACAAAGAAGTTGAAAGCCTTGACTACCTCATTCGTGATTTTCTTATCCGATGTAAGAAGGAGGTGGTCAGTATAGACCCTGGCTGTCTCCTCATTGAAGTTACCGGTACCGACAGCGGCGTACCTTTGTATTGCATCGTTCTTCACCCTTGTGATCAGGCATAGCTTTGAATGGACTTTGAGCCCCGGAACTCCGTATATTACCTTGACTCCTTCGTCAAGCAGTTTTTTACCCCAGAGAATATTGGCCTCCTCGTCAAAACGGGCCTGCAGCTCAACGACAGTTGTGACGCTCTTGCCGTTTCTGGCCGCATTCAGAAGTGCATTTATCACGCTCGAGTTCCTGGCGAGCCTGTAAAGTGTGATATCAATTGAAGTGACATTGGGGTCAATCGAAGCCTCCCTCAGGAGATCAATGAAATGATCAAAAGGATTATAGGGAAAATAGAGCATCAGGTCCTTCCTTTTAATTACCGAAAGGATACTTTTTCCCTGCTGTATGTCACGATGAAGAATCGGAGCCACGGGTTTGTAACGGAACTTATCCCCCTCAGGCTGATTGAACTTCATCAGGTCCTTGAAGTTATGATACCTGTCACCGGCGATTATCGCATCATCGGGACCGAGATTCAGCTTTTTTGTAAGAATTTTAAGCAGCTCATGGGGCATCTCCCTGTCATGCACCAGTCTCACCGCATTTCCTTTTTTGCGTTGCTGGAGACTCTTTGATATCTTCTCTATATAACTCTCCGAGATATCGTCGGCAATATCAAGTTCAGCATCCTTGGTGAGCTTGATTGTATAGGCGAAGAGCTCGTCAAACTGAAAGATGAAGAAGAGCTCCTTCATCCCGTAACGGATGACGTCATCAAGGAAGATTATGTATTTTTCTCCTTCTCTGTCGGGCAGAAGAATGAACCTTGGAAGGAGTCCCGTCGGTATCTCCAGCAGGGCATAACGCTTTTTGTCGGTTGCCGTGTTTCTCAGCAGTATGGCGAAGTATATGGCATCATCTGTCAGGTTTGGCAACCCGCCGTCTTTGGTCAGTATCAGAGGCATGAGCCTTGTGCGGACCTCGCGGTGAAAGTAGTCCCTGACAAATGCGGACTGATTGCTGTCGAGCTGCTGCTCGTTGATTATATGGATCCGGTGTCTTTTAAGTTCATGGATGAGGTGAGCATAGATCTTCTCGAAACGTTCATTCTGTGCAAGAACGATCTCGTGAACCCGCTTAAGGGTTGCCTTGGGGTTGTAACCAAGGATGATCTTCGACTTGTTCCCGAAGAGCGAGAGTCTCTTCAGTGTCGCAACCCTGACCCTGAAGTACTCATCGAGGTTATTCGAGTATATACCAAGAAATTTAAATCGTTCTACAAGAGGCACATCACTGTTCTCAGCCTCCTGCAGAACCCTCTCGTTAAATGAGAGCCAGCTTATCTCTTTTGGTATATATGCCTTGCTCATAAAAGTGATTTAGGCTTCAGCAGATAATCTATTGTTCCTGTCCCCGGCTCGAGTGCGTTCCATTTATCTGCCTTGAATGAGATGCCTGCTATTCCTGTCTTGGGAAGGTCTTCCGCACTGTCTGACGAAAGGGTTCTGGCCATATCGGAGATTAGAGAGTTGTGCCCGAAAAGCATGACTGTGTCATTATCATCGGTCAGTGACCTGAAGAATGAGATTATGTCTTCCTGCCTTATTCCTGAATAGAGATCCCTGCAGAGCCTTACTTTATCAGAATCGAGCCCGTATGCTTCGCTGAATATCAATGCTGTTTCATATGCCCTGAAGGCAGGGCTTGTAATCATCACTCCGGGATCTTTCAACTTTGATTTAAGGACATCGGCCATGAGCCTGGAGTTACGCTTCCCCTTTGTTGTAAGTGATCTTTCAAAATCTGTGAACTCAGGAGCCTGGGCCTCAGCATGGCTGTGTCTGACCAGTATAACCTTCTTTATCCTTGTTGTTTTTTTACCTGTGGTTTTCATTTTTATATAAATATCAATTAACATTTGCCAAAACAGGTCCCCATCTCTTTTGCCTGCAGTACCATCGGGTCATCAGCCTCCACCAGCTTTACCTTTCCGGCAACCTCGGAGAGGTCAATTGATGAGATAGAGCCGTTCCTGTGAGCTACCATCTTCCCGTATTTCCCCTGGGCTATCAGGTTAGCAGCGGCGGCACCGAACCTTGAGGCAAGGACCCTGTCCATCGGTGAAGGGGTTCCTCCTCTCTGAATGTAACCGAGCACTGTCTCCCTTGTTTCCAGTCCGGTAACCCTCTGTATCTCCCGGGCGAAATACCTGCCAGGAGACTCCTCGTTCTCAGGGATTCTGATACCCTCTGCAACAACAACAATGGAGTAGGGTTTGTTGTCATTGGCCCTTTTTGTCAGGTACTTCATTATTATGTCCTCGTCATGGGCTATCTCAGGTATAAGTATGACATCGCCTCCTCCGGCCATTCCGGAATAGAGAGCCAGCCATCCGGCATTATGCCCCATGAGCTCGATGACCATTATCCGTTTGTGCGAGTTGGCGGTGGAGTGCAGCCTGTCAATCGCTTCAGTGGCGATATTTACCGCCGAATCAAATCCGAATGTTATATCAGTTCCCCAGATGTCATTGTCTATTGTTTTGGGGATCCCAACGACGTTAAGCCCCTCCTGCGACAGCATGTGGGCTGTCTTCATCGTTCCGTTCCCGCCAATGCACACCAGGCAGTCGAGACCAAGCTGCTCATAGTGTTCCTTAATAAGTATCGGTTTCCTGAGTTCGTTTTTTGGTTTGCCTTCACTTTTGAAAGGCTTCTCCCTCGAGGTGCCGAGTATCGTCCCTCCAAGAGTAAGTATTCCTGACAGGCTGCTCTCGGTCAGCTCTGTGTACTCCTTGTGTATCAGGCCGGAGAAACCGTCGCTGATACCTATCACCTTCATCCCGTATTTCACGATGGCTGTTTTGCCAACACCCCTGATAGCTGCGTTTATTCCCGGACAATCACCTCCTGCGGTCAGGATGCCGATCTTCTGGGGGACTCTTTTTTTGCTCATTTCATGATGTAAATAAGGTGCCTTAAAATAATTCTCAAATGTATTAAAATCAAAGCTCATTAGCAATTCGTTGCTGCCGAATTACTTGTGTCAAAATTACAGCGGTATTGCCCTGCGGTGAAGGAAGATTGTTACAAATGTGTAACTTTATCGGGTGGTCACCCCAAGCTTACATTATGGAAACAGACCCAATAATGATAAAAGAAATTAAGCCTGCACTTACTGACTACATCAGGGAGTCGCTGACCTTGCTGGGCCAGTCTCCCTTCCCTGATGACGATGCCATCCATGACATAAGGGTCCTGATGAAGAGGCAGAGGGCGACCGTCAGGCTTATAAGACCATTGCTTGACGAGGCTTCATACAACCGTGAATATGTGGCCGGCAGGGAGGTGGGACGCCTGCTCAGTTCATGGCGCGAGACCTCCGTTTTACGGAAGACTCTCAGGGAACTCAGGAAGGAGCATCCTGAGCTATTTCACAAGCTTAATGATAATGAGAAGATAGCGGAGATGCTTCGCAAGCCCTATTCCACATGGGAAAAGGCGGCGGAGAAGAGCTCCTCGATAAAAACCATCGGTACACAGCTGACCAAAGCACTCTACAGGGTCCGTTTTCTGACCCTCGATAATCCTGACATGAAGCTGCTCTCCGGTGAGCTTGAAAATAATTATCTGATTGCTGCCAGGGCATATCTCGACTGCAGGAACAACCCGAAACAGGAACTGCTTCATGAATTCAGAAAGAAGTCAAAGACACTTCTCTATCAGCTCTGGTTCTTCCGCCCTGTTAACCCCTCAGCAATAAAGACCCTTGAGAAAAAACTTGACTTCCTGACGCAGAGCCTTGGCAAATATAATGACCTGGCACAGATCAGGGAGCAGACTGCATACAGATATAAGCCTGATAATGATCCTGCAATGGATGAACTGGCCGTTGTCATCAGGGACAAGCAGGACAGGTATCTGTCAAAGGTGTGGCCTGTAGCATACCGTATCTTCTGCCCTGGAAAGAGGCTGTATGACCTTCCCGGATTCAGAACCCTGCCTGACCTTCTTTCAGCTGAATGAGCCTCCTAACCAGTGTCATCAGCTGCATCCTGTTCTTAACGTTCGTTTTTGAATAGATACGCGAAGTATGATCTTTCACTGTCTGCAGGCTTATAAAGAGTTTGTCGGCTATCTCCTGGTTGCTCATCCCGTTGCAGATCTCCCTTATTATGTCTGCCTCCCTGGGTGATATCTCATATTTCATGCAGAACTCCTCAAGGTTCTCCTGCGGCGGACCCTGTTCTTCCTTATGATATGTCTCCAGGTCAGCCTGGTATGTGAGATATAGAGGCAGCAGTGTTGTGACGGCAAAGAGGAGGAAGACGAACGCGAGTGCCATCCAGAGGGAATGCGGGAGAAAGACCAGTACTGCTGCCTGCGAGAAAGCGCCTGCAGTGATTATCGTTGCCAGGAAGCGTCTGTCTGTTTTGCCGGGGGAGTGTGCTTTGCCTCGTAAGAGTTGAAGGGAAGCACCTGCTGAAAACAGGATGACTGAGATACTGTAGTAATACTTGAAGAGTGGTAAAACCTCGCCGTATTCCAGATTACGGGCTGCAAAGCCCAGGGCAATGAGAACCCCGAAGTTGACCAGAAGAAAGATTATAACAAGGTAGTTGCTGAACCTGTATCCGGCACTCTCTGACCCGAAACGGAGGAGCATCAGCCATCCAAAGATGAGGAAAGGCATTCCCAGAAGCAGTGAAATGACAGAGACCGTCGAGAGCAGATCAGGCGTCAGTCGGCTGCCGGCAACGGTGACAATGATGAACTGCCCCCATACACCGTAGAACCCGAATGCGAACATGAAGATAATGTGATAAAACAGTGATCTCATGAATGCGACCGGGTTCTCCCTGAGAAGCCGTGAGGCCAGAAGAATACTGCCTGAAGCCAGTGCCGCACAGAAAATAAATATCACAATAATGATCACCTTCATACAGTTCGCCTTCTAAAGTATTGATAAACAATCACTACAAAAGTAGTATTGAGCCTACTAAAGTAGGATTTTGAAAAATCACTACTAAGGTATGAAATCCATCCAAGGAGTTGCCTGTAGATTTGCTTCATCAAATGATTTTTTTTCTGAACAGTAAAAAGCAAAACAATGGAAACAAAAAGCACTTATCAATTTGTACCTTCCTTCAGGACTGCTTATGGCACCGGATGGAAGGTGATGTCTGACAACTTTCTGAGATTATTCCTTGTTGTCATCATTCTCGCAGTACTTGTTACGCCGATGTCATTCTTCAACGTGGATTACAAGTTCGACGAAATGGATTTTGATCATTTCCCTTTTGATCCGGAGCATTTATTCAGGTACGGTGCATTTGGAGTCGCTGCCGCATTCATGGGTCTGATGGGCCTTCTCTACTATTTTCTTCTTATGCCCGTATTCAAGTACGGCGGTAAGATGATGTTCGTTCAGGCAGTGCGTCAGAAGGAACCGGATTTTGACATGCTCATCAGCGGATTCCGCAAGAACTATCTTAACATAGTACTTGCAAACCTGCTTGTCACGGCGCTGGTGGGGATAGGCATAATCTGTCTTATCATTCCGGGTATTATTATAGGATGCCGGCTTGCATTTACCGCATACCTTGTTATGGACCGGGGTCTTGACCCCATACAGGCGGCGGAGGAGAGCTGGAAGCTGACCCGCGGACACGGATGGAGGATATTCCTCATGGGTTTTGTAGCCTTCTTCATCTATATCGCAGGTTTTATCTGCCTGTTCATCGGAGTACTTGTCTCAGATATGTGGGTAAAATCTTCTTTTGCTACCCTGTACCATTCTGCGCTGATAGAGAAAGGATTGTACCAGGTTGAGGCAGCTCCGGCCCCCGAGGCATAGCTGCACCCTGAGCTGCTAAAGCTTTGTAAGCTTGGCGAACCGCAACAGCAGTTTTTTGGATCCGGCCAGTCCGAATTCGATTACTGCTGTTGTGTTTGGGGCCTCGCCCTCGACTGATTTCACCAATCCTTCTCCGAACCGCTCATGCCGTACACGGTCCCCTGCAGACAGGACAGCTGCCGGAGGGGGTGCTTCCGTTCTCAGAGCTTCCCTTGCATTTGCCACCCTGATGAGTTTCTTGTCTGACGGCTTTGCTGCAAAGGGGGGCTCTTTCTCATCCACTGTTTTTGTCCCGTAACCTGCTGCATGACCTGATGCCCTTCCTGCTGCATGAGGATAGTGGAGGTAATCATCCTCTATCTCTCCTATGAAACGGCTTGGCGAAGTGCGTTCGAGTGATCCCCACTTATACCTGTTCAGGGCGTAACTGAGTGTGACACGCCTGCAGGCACGGGTGAGGGCGACATAAAACAACCTGCGCTCTTCCTCGAGCTCGCGCGGATTAAAAAGGTTCATCGATGATGGGAAGAGATTCTCCTCGAGGCCGACGATATAGACATATTTGAATTCCAGCCCCTTGGCTGAATGGATAGTCATCAGCGTGACCTTGTCACGCTCCTCAGGCTTCTCCCTGTCCTGGTCTGTGAGCAGTGACACTGACTGCAGCCACGTTGCAATGTCTGCCGGCTCTTCGTTGGTGAGGGCTGCCTCCGTGAATTCCTTTATTCCGTTGAGTAACTCCTGTATGTTTTCAAGCCTGTCAATATCTTCCGGCACCTGTCCCTGCCTCAGCTCCGTGATGATACCACTGGCGGCTGCCATCCTGTTTGCCAGATCATAAGCACTGGCTGTGAGTGCCGATGACATGAAAGGTATTACCACATTTGTAAAGGCTGCCAGTTTGGTCCTCAGTGCCGGCTGAAGATAAGCCGAATAGAGGTCTGTGGAGGAGAGGATGGACCACATGCTCACCTCCAGGCTCCTTGCGAGATCGGCAAGCTTCTGCACGGTCGTGTCACCGATGCCTCTCTTCGGGTAATTGATGACCCGCTTCAGCGCCTCCTCGTCATCAGGGTTTACAACCAGCCGCAGGTAAGCTATCAGGTCACGTATCTCCTTACGCTCATAGAATGACTGTCCGCCATAGATCTTATAGGGAATGTTGCGCTTGCGAAGCATCTCTTCGAAGATACGCGACTGTGCATTCGTGCGGTACAGCACTGCAAAATCCTTCCAGTCAAGACGTTCACGCATCCGGGTGTCAAGAATGTCAGAGGCTGTCACAATTCCTTCCTCGCTGTCAATGGTAGTCTGTACAACCCTTATCTTTTCACCGACCTCATTCTTTGAATAGATGGTTTTCTTTATCTGTCCGGTGTTCTTCTCAATCACACTGTTGGCCGCATTGACTATCGTCTGTGTCGAGCGGTAGTTCTGCTCGAGCTTGAATATGCGGTAGTCTGGGTAGTCATTCCTGAAATTGAGAATGTTCTCAATGCGGGCCCCGCGGAATGAATAGATGCTCTGGGCGTCATCGCCGACCACGCAGAGGTTTCTGTGAAGCTCAGACAACTTATGGACGATTATGTACTGGGAATAGTTGGTATCCTGGTACTCGTCAACAAGAACGAAGTCAAATCTTTTTCTGTACTGATCAAGCACCTCGGGGAAGTCACGGAAGAGGATATTGATATTAAGCAGCAGGTCATCAAAGTCCATTGCATTGGCTTTGAAGCACCGTGCGGCATAATGCCTGTAGATTGTTGCCATTTCCGGTACTCTCGAGGCTTTGTCTGTCTCTGTTATCTGCGGAACTGATCCGTATTGCTGTGCAGTTATCAGGTTGTTTTTTGCGTGTGAGATACGTGCAGCCACTGCCGCAGGCTTGTAAAGCGAGTCATCAAGATTCATCTCCCTGATAATGGTACGCACCAGGCTCCTGCTGTTGTCCTGATCATATATGGTGAAGTTGCTCTTATAGCCCAGGTAATGTCCGTCGATACGGAGAAAGCGTGCGAAAACCGAATGGAATGTACCCATCCACAGGCTGCGTGCCGTCTCCTGCCCGACGATCCTGTTGATCCTCTCCTTCATCTCACCGGCCGCCTTGTTGGTGAATGTAAGGGCAAGGATGCGGTAAGCCGGAACGCCAGACTGAAGGAGATGAGCAATACGGTATGTGAGGACGCGTGTCTTGCCTGAACCGGCGCCGGCGATCACCATCGCAGGACCGTCAGTGTTGATGACGGCGGCCTGCTGTGCCTCGTTAAGTTCTTTCAGGTAGTCGCGAAACATATCGAAAAAGCGGATTCTCCGCCTCAAAGATAAGATTACCCTCGGTCGGAGAGAAGAATGGACGCCGCTTCACGGCATGAAAGTTTTCAACACTCATAATCTCTCCGCCGGGCGACGGTATCCTCTGCCTGGCTCCGTTTTTTTATTAGTTTTGCATATGATTTTCATCAGTTAATCCGTTTAGTAAGGGTGTTCAGACTCCTCGTCCTTATATCGATTTTATTCTCCGTTGCGTTGCAGGCACAGATAACAGCCCCTGGCAGCACCGCTGTCCGGATGACTAACTATCCTGTAACGACTAGGCATGACCCCGTCTTCATCTTCTGCACCTCAGGCCCGGCAGATACAGGCACATTATCGGCTGCAAGTCCCGGAGGCACCGCACCCTTCACATTTACCTGGACCAGGTATGACCAGTCAGGAGGAGGTTATACCATACCGGTGGCATCCGGTACAGGAGTAACTTCAACCGTCACTGGCTTAGCCGAGGGAGGCTACAGGGTCAGGATCACCGACGCCGGAGGCTACGATGAGATGCTCTACGCCTGGGTCAACCTTGACAAACCCTTTGCCAATGCAGCTCTGCTGAATTTTACCTGTGACTACGTAGCTCTTGACGGTACTGCGGCACCTGATCATTTTAACTATTATGACCCGGCAACGGGCGGTTCCAAAAGGCTGCCCAACGGCGTTGTTTTCCTTTGGTCATCAACACCTCAATCGTTAATTCCGTTTCCGGATGTCAGGATTGATCCTGTGATATCCTCGCCGCCCCTGGTAGATGTTCAGTATATGATACAGGTGACTGACAGCTTTGGATGCTCAGCCTCGTCCTCATTCCCGTACACATCCATACATGTGAAGGCCGAATTCACTGCTGAACCCACTGAGGGTGAAGCACCCCTTGAAGTAACATTCACTGACAAATCGGTGAGAGGGTTTCATTATACATGGGAATTCGGGGATGATTCGATCTCTGTCCTTCCTGATCCCGGGAACCCATACTTATTATATCCCCGGTACCTATTACGCAGTTCTTACAATTGAGAGCGAACTCACGTGCAGTGATGTAGACAGTGTAGCTATAAAAGTTGATCCTTCATTATTGCAGATACCAAATGTCTTCACACCAAATGAAGACGGCTTCAATGATTATTTTGTTCCGGAAAAGAAATCGCTCAGGTACATTGATGTACAGATCTTCGCCAAGAGCGGGCACCGGGTGTATCATTATGAGGGCAGTGGTGAAGCCCTGCAGGACTGGCAGGGGTGGGACGGAAAGGTCAACTACAGTGAGCGACGGGCACAGGCGGGTGCATATTACTTTGTTATCAGGGCCGTGGGCTATGATGATATCGAATATGAGGGAAGCGAATATCGGGGCACGGTATATCTGTACAGGTAGGATTTCAGTCTTCAGACAGATCAGGCAGCAGGCAGCAGATCCAGGGATTTGCGATTTGCGATGTGCGATTTGCGAATCGTCCTTGGGTCTCCGGTCTTCCGTCTCCGGTCTTCCGTCTTCCGTCTGTTCAATAAGTCTAACATCCTGATTATTAAATCTTAATCCTTAATTCTTAATTTTTAATTCCTCGCCTACTGCCTACTGCCTACTGCCTACTGCCTAATACCTACTGCCAGATTCTCCATTCACCGGTGATTTCCGTTATCTGAAAGGAAATAATACATAATTTAACATATAAAACTTGTAAAACCAAAATAGTTTTCTGATTTTTGCGCCTTGTTATTTCGGATACGGATGAATCAGGAAGATTGCGATGACAGGATTATAACCGGTGCTGCTGAATTATTCAGGGTAGCGGGCATTAAAGCCGTGACAATGGATGATATTGCCCGTGAACTCGGTATTTCGAAGCGTACCATTTATGAGAAGTACGGCGACAAGGATGAACTCCTTCTTGCCGTAATGAAGTGTATGGTCTTCAGGCAGAGAAATATGATAGAGGAGACAATCTCATCATCACCGAACGTTATTGCCGCGATCTTCAGGATGATCAATATGATGAGGGAGCATACCCGAAGCATGAATCCGGTAATATTTGCCGATCTTAAGAAGTATCACAGTAAGGTACTTGAAAAGCTCAAAGATAGCTGTGAACTGCCTGACTATAAAGGGTCAGAGAGTATTGTGGTCAAAGGAATTGAACAGGGTCTCTTCAGGGATAAGATTGACGTTGAGATTGTCAGCAGGTGTTTTCAGGGTATGGGTCAGATGATATCGGATGTGTCACTGTTTCCGGCTGATAAATACCTGCAGCGTGATGTTATAAAAGGCTTGATAATAAACTACATGCGGGGAATTTCAACCCCTGCTGGAGCAGCGATAATTGAACAGTTTGAATCAGAATTTTAAACACTTTTATATGAGACGATTGCTATTATTAATCATTTTTTCAGCCTCGCTCTGGGGTATAAACGCAGCAGCTCAGGAGGCACCGGCATCATTGTCACTGACAGTTGAAGAGGCAATGCAGTATGCCATTGAGAACAACAGGAACGTTACATCGGCACGGTATGATCTTCTTGCAGCCGAGAAGGGTGTCTGGGAAGCATATGCTGCCGGGTTGCCGACAGTAGACGGGAGTGTGTCACTCGGAGACAATCTTGCCGTTATGACAAGGATCATTGAAATGAACGGTCAGCAGATGGCTTTCAAGTTCGGTACACAGTATGATCTTGCATATGGTGTATCAGCCTCAACCGTGTTATTCAATGCTCCGTGGATAGTAGGGATACAGACGGCAAAACTTGCCACTACCCTTGCAAGCCAGGGATTGAAACTGACCGAGATTGATACAAAGGAGTCTGTGATGACTTCATATTACCTGATACTTATTACTGAAGAGACAATAAAGATCATCGATGCAAACATTGCTGATCTGGAGGAGACGATGGTTTCAACGAAAGCGATGTACAGTGTCGGTATGGCTGAAGCGACTGATGTAGATCAGATCCAGGCCAACCTCTCTACCCTTAATAACACAAAGGCATCGATGCAGCGAAACCAGGAACTGACAACCAATATGCTCAGGTTCATGCTCGGTGTTGAAAGAACAACCGGCATAATACTGACCGAAACCCTTGATCAGGTAACGGCACTTGTAAATGTTGAGGCACTTCTCGCCGAAGATTTCGACATGAATGAGAATATCAACTATCAGCTTATCGAAAGTCAGTACCAGATGTCAGAGCTTGCCCTGAAAGGTGCGAAGGCTGCAGTTCTTCCTTCCCTGGCCGCTTCGATTTACTACAACCAGAACGGAATGGGGGATCAGCTGAACGATATGGAGTTTTATCCCAACTCGGTACTTGGGTTTCAGCTGCAGGTGCCTATTCTTGCCAGCGGCCTGAGGTCAACCCGTATCAAGAGGGCTAAGATTGATCTCGACAAGGCGGAGAATACACGCGCAATGGTATCTGACCAGTTGCTGTTGCAGGAGAAGCAGCTCCGTTATAACCTCATAAGCTCGAACGAGCAGTACAGGAGCCAGAAGGAGAACGCTGACGTTGCCGCCAGGATACTTCAGAGCTTCGAGAACAAGTATAACCAGGGAATGGCTTCCAGCCTTGAACTTACCCAGGCTAACAGCAACTATCTGACAGCCCAGAACAATTATCTCACGGCTCTTCTGAATCTTCTTCAGACAAAAGTCGCCTACGACAAACTGATGAACAAACTATAGTACCAGAAAATGAAAACAATTAATCAGCATACAATGAATCACTCAAGTCTATTTACTGTTATTCTTTCGGGTGCCATGATCATGACGGCATGCACTCCAAAAGAGAAGCCTGCTGCAGCAATGACGGCAGAGACTGTCGCAGCAGCGCCGGTCAGGGTTATCCCGGTGTCCAAGACAATAATTGCACGCACTATTGACTATACAGCTACCGTTCAGCCTTTTGAGGAGGTTAATATGGCTCCCTCGACACCTGGCAGGGTAGACAGGATATATGTCGAGGTGGGAGACAGGGTTCAGAAGGGGCAGCAGCTCTTCCTGATGGACCGCACGCAGTATTATGCAAACAAGATCCAGCTGGCGAACCTCGAAAAGGATCTTGCAAGGATGGATACACTGCTCAAGGTCGGAAGCATCAAGGAACAGACCTATGATCAGATGAAGGCTCAGTACGAAGTCATGAAGACCAATGTCGACTTCATGGAGGAGAATACGCTCCTCGAGGCACCCTTTACCGGGATCATTACCGGCAGGTATCTTGAGGAGGGAGAGCTCTATTCAGGTGCTCCCTCAGCTTCAGGCAAGGCCGCTGTTGTAACACTGATGCAGATAAACCCAGTGAAGGTAACGGTCAGCGTGTCGGAGCAGAATTATCCACTCATAAAGAATGGAATGAAAGCAAAAATCACCGCTGACGTCTATCCTGACAGGGAATTTGCCGGAAGAATATTCCGTGTCCATCCCACAATAGACCAGATGTCAAGGTCATTCAGGGCTGAGATCGAGATACCGAACGGCAACGAGTTACTGAGACCAGGCATGTTTGCACGTGTCTCGATTGACATGGGCCAGGCTGAAGCCTTTGTGGTACCGTCAAATGCCGTATTGATACAGGAAGGGACCAACGAAAGGTATCTTTTCGTGGTGAATGACGGTGTTGCTTTGCGGAAACCGGTCATACTGGGAAAGAGATTTGATGAAATGGTGGAGATAGCCGAGGGTGATATCCGTGAAGGTGACAACCTGATTATTGAGGGTCAGTCACGCCTGGTAGGCGGTCAGAAAGTGGAAATAGTAAAATAGTTTATAATTTAAGATTCATACCACAATGAGTATATATGGCAGTGCAGTAAAGAAGCCCGTAACCACGATTCTGATATTCGTGATCACGCTGGTTATGGGATTGTACTCGCTGACGCAGTTGTCCGTTGACCTGTATCCGGAGATCGAACTTCCGTTCCTCTCGGTTTACACAAGTTACCCGGGTGCAAGTGCATCAGACATTGAAACTAACATAACGCGTCCGATTGAGGATGTGCTGAGCTCGGTAACAGGGCTGAAGGAGATGACATCCACATCAAGCGATAATGTCTCGGTTATATTCCTCCAGTTCGAGTATGAGACAAACCTTGATGAGGCATCAAATGACATTCGAAGCAACCTGTCATTTATTGAGAACTTTCTTCCGGAAGATGCTGAAGATCCCAACATTCTGAAATTCAACTCTGCCATGATGCCTATCGTCTTTTACGCTATCACGGCGGATGAGAGTTATCAGGGCCTCGAGAAGATCCTTGACGAAAAGGTGGTAAACCCCCTTAACCGCATCGAGGGCGTCGGAAGCGTTTCCCTTTCAGGTGTCCCTGGCAGGGAGATTTACGTGGATGTCGATCCTCGCCGGATGGAGGCTTATAACCTCACCATTGAGCAGATAGGCAATGTCTTGCGGGCAGAAAACATAAATATGCCGGCCGGATTCATTGAAATGGGTGCAACAGACTACCCTATCCGTGTTCAGGGCGAGTTTGAGGAGAGCGATATAATAAAGGATATCGTCGTTGGCAACTATGCCGGTAACGATATACTCCTCAGCGACGTAGCTGTGGTGAAAGATACGATAAGGGAATCAAGGCTTATTGCGAAGATTAACGGTGAAAAGGGTATGGGCCTCTTCATTCAGAAGATGTCAGGCGCCAATACAGTACAGGTTTGCCGTGATGCGGAAGCAGAACTTCAGAAGCTTATGAAAGACCTTCCGGAGGATGTAAAGATCGAAAAACTGTTTGACTCGGCAGAATTCATCAGCGGTTCTATCAATAACCTGACAGAGACCCTCATGTACGCTGGCATCTTTGTAATCCTGGTAGTGCTGTTTTTCCTCGGCCGGTGGAGGGCGACATTTATTATTATTCTGACAATCCCGATCTCACTGGTCTTCGCCTTTATTTACCTGTTCATTACCGGGAATTCAATAAATATAATTTCTCTCTCGTCGCTCTCAATCGCTATCGGGATGGTGGTTGACGATGCCATTGTGGTTCTCGAGAATATTACGAAGCACATTGAACGGGGCAGCAGTCCCCGGGAAGCAGCTATCTATGCCACCAATGAAGTATGGATGGCGGTTATTATAACCACGCTTACAGTAGTTGCGGTATTTTTCCCGCTGACTTTCGTCTCGGGGCTTACCGGCGTGATGTTCTCACAGCTTGGAATGATAGTTTCAATTACAATTGTTGTATCAACCTTTGCTGCGATTACTCTTACCCCGACGCTGGCTGCCAGGATGCTGCGGC
>CAVYYH010000006.1:0-233007 GCA_963772705.1 uncultured Bacteroidales bacterium
TGGAACGTGAACACAAGGATCTTTGCTTCGGCACCTGCTGAGATCACGTAATCACCGGAGATGTCTGTTGTGACAGTATTATTAGTACCCTTTATTGTTACTGTAACGCCGGACAGGGGATTTCCATTGTTGTCTGTCACCTTCCCTTTGATCAGGACCTGTGTTGCAGGAGTCAGGGAGGTCAGAAGAATTAATGCCAGTAATGATAACATTGTTTTCATGACTTTTCGTTTTTATGTTTCTGAGATAAGGATGCAGCTTAATGAGATTTTCCATAAAGTCCCACTGAAAAAACCAGGAAAGCATATCTTTATGGGCAGAATAACAGCCACGTAACCAGCAACTTCATGCCGTTGATATTTCTCAGAAAGAAAAGGATTGATGAAAGCGATGATGAGCTCCTGAGGAGGTTCAGGGAGGAGGGGGATATTGAGAGCCTGGGCCTGCTTTACCAGAAGTATATGCACCTTGTATACGGGGTTTGCCTGAAGTACCTGGAGTCGAGGGAGGAGGCGAAGGACGAGGTGATGAACATCTTTGAGAAGCTGGTGTCAGCATTGCCCGGACAGGATATAGGCAATTTCAGGACATGGCTCTATGTTGTGACAAAGAATCATTGCCTGATGCTGCTCAGGAGCATGAAGAGTGAAGCTGTACGCCGGGAGATCATGACCGGTGACCCTTCTTTTTTTATGGAAATGGAATCAGTGATGCATCCTATGGAAGCAGATACAGTTCCTGACACCGAAAGGCTCAGGGATTGTATTGAAAAACTCAGGGATGAGCAGCGGAAGTGTATTGAACTTTTTTATTATGAAGGGTACGGCTATAAGAAGATATGTGACAGTCTTGGCATAGAGGAGAAGAAGGTGAAGTCATATATACAGAACGGGAAACGAAATCTGCGAATATGTCTTGAGGCTCAGGATACAGTGCAGGGAGCAGGGGGCAAGGGGCATGGAGCAAAGGTTAAAGGTGAAAGGAGAAAGTAGAAGATTCAGAGTTTCAGAGTTTCAAAGTTTCAGGGTTTCAGAGATTAATATGAATTCAAAGAAAAGTGACCGCAAGACAATAATGAAATGAAAAACAGAGACAAGGATAAAAGACTAATGATTCCGAGGGATGACTTTGAGGAGGAGGCATCGGAGGGACTGGGCAGGCTGAGCAGGGAGGAGGCTGAGGAGGATCTGCGTGAGATTCGCGGCCGCATTGACCGCAGGTTACGGAAGCCACGCATTGTGTGGATACCTGCCGCTGCGGCAGTAGTAATTATTCTCCTGGCATCTGTCCTGTATATATCGATATTCAGGGAGCCCAAGTCCGTAACACCGGAGATTGCACTTTCAGCAGGGGAGATAAAGGATACTGCAATGATTGCCATGGCAGAGCCACTTAAGCGGGCAGAATTACAATCACCTTCACCCGCAGAGACGTTGAATCGCAACGTCTCCACTGCGATAAAGGAGAAGGCCCCTGCCCATGAAGCAATAGCTGCTGAGCTTGCAGATGAAGTTAATCCTGAGGTTGAAGTCAAGTCAGAGGAAAAGGATGAGGTGGTTGTTGAGGCTGTTCCTATGGCAGCAAGGACAGTACAGGGGGTAGCGGCAGCACAGTCTGATAAGAAATCACGGGCGACTGTGGTGGCGACGTCCAATTTGGGCGTCGCAACAGGTAACCATCAACCAGAACCTGTTGGTGGTATGGAAGAATTCAACAGCTGGGTTGAGAAGAATATCAGGTACCCTGAAGAGGTCACACCACGTCTGCGCCGTGAGGTATTGTTGACCTTTACTGTAAGTGCTGACAGCCTGGTTACTGATCTGAAGGTTTTGGAGACGCCGGGTGACTCATTTACTGCCGAGTCATTTCGACTGTTGCGTGAAGGGCCGAAGTGGGTTCCGGCTGTGCAAGACGGAAAAATAACCGAGGAAGAGGTTAAATTAATAATTGTATTTAAATAGTTAAGGTTGTTCGGCGGTTAGTGCGGTTTTCCTGAGGAGTGGTTTTTTAACACAGAGTTACACAGAGTCAGAAGCAGAGGTTCACTGTGTTCAACTCTTTTAGTACATTTACTCAAATTTTAGCGGATGAACTTGATAACCGGAAAACGAGTCCTGGTAACCGGCGGGGCGGGATTCATCGGATCGTCACTGTGTCATGACCTTGTCGAACGTGACAACGAGGTGGTGTGTCTTGACAATTTTGCCACAGGCAAGAGAGAGAACCTGAAAGAACTGAAGGGAAATCCGAAGTTTAAACTTATCAACGGTGATATCAGGGAGCCGGAGGTATGCAGGAAAGCGGTCAGGGGGGTTGATGTTGTCCTTCACCAGGCAGCCCTGGGAAGCGTACCGCGCAGCATAGCCGATCCGGCCACTACCAACGCAGTGAACATCAACGGATTTCTCAACATGATCATTGCGGCCCGTGATGCCGGAGTTAAGCGTTTTGTTTTTGCATCAAGCTCGTCAGTATACGGTGACTCGACAGAGTCACCCAAGGTTGAGGAGCGGACAGGTAAGGTATTGTCACCTTATGCCATCACGAAGATGGTCAACGAGGAGTATGCCCGCATATTCGGAAGTCTCTACGGGATGGAGACCATCGGTCTGAGATATTTCAATGTCTTTGGCCGCAGGCAGGATCCTGAAGGGCCTTATGCTGCGGTGATACCAAAGTTCACCCAGCTTTTCATGAAGCATGAGCCGCCGGTCATCAACGGTGACGGCAGCATTTCACGTGACTTCACCTACATTGACAATGTTGTGCTGGCCAATAACCTGGCCGGCACTGTGGATAATCCGGCAGCATTTAACCAGGTATACAATGTTGCCTGCGGCGACTCGGTCAACCTCAATGAGATGACGCTTCTTCTGCGCAGCAGTCTCGCGTTTCATGATGCGGCAATCGGCAGGATCGATCCCGAGCACGGTCCTGCGCGGCCGGGTGACATAGCCCACAGCCTGGCCAGCATAGGCAAGGCGGTAAGGCTGCTTGGATACAAACCGCAGGTGCTCTTTCCTGAAGGGCCTTAAACATGCCGTTGCCTGGTATGTTGATAACCTGTAATATACATCCGGCACAATTGAAGTGTTCTTTTTTATCTTTGCGTTAACAGGATTCTTTCCATTGGCCTGAAGTGGCCGAAAAATCAGATTTACAGTACGTTAGCACTATTCGCAGTGTGACTGACGAACCGGAGGATTTAATCAATGCTATATTTGTCCCGTAAGGGCAAGAGCCATTGAATTATTGTCATAAAAATGAGCGAGCCAAGACTTATTTATCTTCCCAAAATACCTCGATGAAAGAGGCAATCTGACATTTGTCGAGGAGGAAAAGCATTTTCCGTTCAGGATAAACAGGGTTTACTGGATATATGATGTTCCCGGAGGAGAATTCAGGGGCAGTCATGCATTCAGGGAGAACGAGGAACTTATAGCTGCATTGTCAGGGAGTTTTGATGTTGTATTACATGACGGTAAGCGCGAGTATCGTTTTTCGCTTAACCGGTCTTATGACGGCGTTTATATGCCCAAGATGGTATGGCGAAAGATGGAGAATTTCTCAACAAATTCACTTGCGCTGGTGTTGGCATCCACAGCCTACAATGAGCATGATTATATACGTGATTATGACGATTTTCTGAAGGAGGTGTCAGCGATGAAGAGAGTGAGCTATTAACGAATGTCGTATAATTGAGTTACCCAAGGTTCACTTCAAGGCAGGCAACATGTCTATTGTTGATGGCATCAAAGAAGTTCCGTTCAAGGTCAACCGTGTCTTCTGGATATATGACATACCTGCAGGCGAGTCCAGGGGTGCGCATGCTCACAGGGAGTGTCATCAGTTTATCGTTGCAGCCAGCGGCAGCTTTGAGATTGAGGTTGATGACGGTGAAAAAAGGAAGGTGTTTTATCTTAACAGGCCTTTCTACGGATTACATGTTCCTCCGGGGATATGGGCGCATGAAATGAATTTTTCGGCAGGTGCGATATGCCTTGTCCTGACCTCCCATGAATATAATGAGAGTGACTATATAAGAGATTATGCTGACTACAAAACATACAGCCATGATTCATCCGACATCTGATGTTCAGAGTCCCAATGTAGGAAAGGGAACGAAGATCTGGCAGTATGTTGTGGTTCTTCCGAAGGCAATAATAGGGAAGAACTGCAACGTCAATGCTCATTGCTTCATTGAAAACGATGTCATAATGGGTGACAATGTGACCCTGAAGTGCGGGGTTTACTTATGGGACGGGATAATTGTTGGTAATAATGTATTTATAGGGCCCAATGCAACGTTTACGAATGACAAGTATCCAAGGTCAAAACAACATCCGGCAGAATATGTGAAAACAGTAATTGAAGAGGGTGTATCAATTGGCGCAGGAAGTGTAATTCTCTGTGGCATCACCATAGGAAGAATTCGATGATAGGGGCAGGCAGTGTTGTGACAAAAAGTGTTCCCGCCGAATCAGCTCTGGGTTGGTAATCCCGCAAGATTCATAAGAGAGATATGATCAGGTTTCTGGATATTAAGAAGATAACAGAGAGCTTTGAGCCTCAGCTGTCGCAGGCTATCAGCCGGGTTGTAAAAAGCGGATGGTACCTGCTCGGGGAGGAGGTGGCGGCATTTCGAGAAAGAGTATTCTGCATTCATCGGATCAAAGCACTGTATCGGTGTCGCCAACGGGCTGGATGCGTTGCGGCTGATACTGAAGGCCTATATTTATATGGGGGTCATGAAGGAGGGAGACGAGGTGATCGTTCCGGCGAACACCTATATCGCAACAATACTGGCAATTACTGACAATCGTCTGAAGCCTGTTCTTGTAGAGCCGGATATCAACAGCTACAACCTCGATATTTCACTTATTGAGCAGCATATAACCGAGCGCACCAGGGCCATAATGGTTGTCCATCTTTACGGTCAGGCGTGCTGGTCGGCAGAGCTTGAAGAGATCAGCACGAAAATACAATCTCAGGATCATTGAAGACAATGCGCAGGCGGCAGGCGCGATGGCTCAGAGTTCAGGGTTCAGAGCTCAAGGGCAGATAAAGACCTAACACCTGCGACCTGTGCACTGCGCTTTGCGCCGACAGGTTCGCTCGGTCATGCTGCCGGTCACAGTTTTTACCCGGGGAAGAACCTGGGTGCATTAGGTGATGGCGGGGCTGTCACAACCGATGATGATGAGCTTGCATCGGTAGTACGGGCGATAGCCAACTACGGATCGGCAAAAAAGTATATCAATGATTACCAGGGATTAAACTCACGTCTTGACGAGATACAGGCAGCGGTTCTTCGTGTCAAGCTGCCGCGTCTTGATGCGGACAACCAACGCCGCCGGGAGATAGCACAATACTACCTTGAAAACATAACAACACCCGGATTAATCATTTTGCCAGTGATCAGAGCTCAGAGCTCAGACCCGAGCTAGGGTAAAGGAATACTGCCCTCTGCCCCCTGCCCTGGCTCTGTGCCCTTAGCCACGTCTGGCACCTGTTCGTCATCCGCCATCCGGACCGTGACAGTCTGCAGAAATATCTGACTGACAACGGAGTTCAGACAATGATCCACTATCCTGTTCCGCCTCATAAGCAGAAAGCCTACAGGGAAATGAACGGACTGACATTTCCCGTTACCGAAAGGATACACAGGGAGGTTCTCAGCCTTCCGGTAAGCCAGGTGATGGATGATTCAGAAGCCGTCAATGTTACTGAAATAATTAACAGATTCAGAAGCCATGCTTAGTGTCATACTGCTGTCATATTACAGCAAAAACCGGATAACCGGAGGCTTACAGCAAGGTAAGCGGGATACTGGAGTCCGAGAAAATTCCTTTTGAGTTCATTGTCATTGATGACGGATCACAGGATGATTCATACCTGATTGCCTCAGGACTTGAAAAGGAGCACAGGAATGTAAAGGCGTACCGTCTCAGCAGGAATTATTCTTCAAACTATGCTGCGTTTGCGGGATTGAGTATCTGTTCGGGGGGCTGTGCAACGATCATTCCTGATGACGAGCAACAGCCTTACGACACCCTGGTCAGCATGTACCGCCTCTGGGAGTCGGGCCATAAGGTAGTCATTCCGTACAGGGAGAAGCGTGATGACGGGTTTCTTAACAATATGATGGCAAACGCCTTTTACGGTATGATCAACCGGATGTCGGAGGTCAGGTTCCCGAAGGGAGGGGCTGATACATTTCTGATTGACCGGGAGGTCATCAGTATACTGAATGACAGGATCCATCCGATAAATACCGCCATAGTAACCGAGATACTGCGGCTCGGGTTCGATCCTTTCTTCCTTCCGTATGAAAGAAAACGGGGAATAAACACAAAGTCTCGCTGGACATTCAGAAAGAAGTACCGTTTTTTCAAGGATATATTCTTTTCGGGTTCCACATGGCCGATACGTGCAATAACGGTGATGGGCTTCTTCTTTGCCGTCACGGCTTTCTTCCTGATCATGTTCTATTCATATATAGCTCTCTTCGGCAATCCTGCATTCTGGGGCACAGAAGCTTCCCGGCTGGACCTCAACCGTTGTAATAATTTCATTTTTCTCCGGACTGATCCTGTTCTCACTGGGAATAATTGCGGAATATATATGGAGGATCTATGAAGAGGTGAAGGGAAGGCCCGGATTTATTATCAGGAAAAAGGAGAATGAGCAGATCTGAAAGATATTTCAGTTTAAAAGTCTTTGCTCTTGTCAGCGTCTTGCTGTGCATTTTCTATTCATTTACATTCAGTCCGATCACATACGAAGCCCAGGGTGATTTTCCTGCCTATCTTGACCTTGCAAAGCAGATCTGGCACATTGACGGAGCGCCTGACACTGACCTGAGCCACAGGTCACCGCTTTATTCGATAATCATGGGGCTTTTTTATCTGGTGTTTGGCGAGTCGCACTATCTTCTTCCGCTTATGGTCTTTCATTATGCTCTGATATTTCTTTCATCAGTAATTGCATACAAGATCATCCTCCATCTGTCCGGCAACCTTACAGCTGCATTTGTTGCAGGGATAGCCGGCATCATAAACCTCACCACGATCTTTTTCGGTTTTTTAATGATATCAGAGACGGTTGCATTGTTTCTTTTTACTGTTACGGTCTGGTTACTGCTGAAATTCGTAAGGGACAGGACTAATGTTGACATTATACTGGCAGGACTGACAACCGGATTGCTGATACTGGCAAGGTTCAACATGCTGGGATTGCCGTTGGTCATTGCCGGTCTGATTTTACTGGTGCATTTTTCGGGAAGCAGTAAGGAGGGAGTTTTTCGCGGTTTCCTCTCACTGATATTTTTTGCAGTGTCTCTGTCTGTAATATTGAATCTCTGGGCATTCCGCAATTATGTCACCAGCGGACGATACGAGCTTGATCCCGAAACATCACACGGGCCAGAGATGGGCGGTGCCTTCGACGATAAGCGACGACGATGTTGTCAGTGACGAATACAGGGGGACGCTTGAAATATTTCTGAAGACGAGAGAGGCGCTTCTTTCAAAGGCGAAGCCCTCATACAGGAAGAGCTCCCTGCTTGAATATGATATTATTGAAAAGATAAATGATTATTTCAGACCTTCTGTCAGCGGGTATCTGCTGTACCGTGATGCTGAAGATGAGCTGCTCAGGTATTATAATCTTGAAAAGAATCCCGAAGGTATCCGGAGCCTGAATAAGAATCTGAAACCCTTTTATGATGAGATCGCTACCCAGAACAGGGCGGAGATCAGGAGGCTGAGAGTCTATTCCTTCCTATATTCCTTCAAGCATATATCGCCAACACTTCCCGGCGATAAAGCTCTAAATCTGAATATCCTGCCATCGGTGGTTCTTAAGGCATATAAAGTTTTATTTATTCTGCTGATGGTGCTGGCTTATGCGGGCTCTGTCATACATGCCCTGTACCTGCTTACCGGGAAGGAGAGGTTTAAGAAGGGTTTAAAATGGCTTGCAGTATACGCTGCCATATGGTACTTCCCTGTCATAAACTGGTATGCCAATGTTCTGAGTGATGCAAACAGATTCAGGTACCCTGCCGATCTGATAATCATTGGCTTATTTATTGCTTTTGTATTTTCTTTAATGAACCGCAAAGTCAAACCGGCTCTCTCATGAGTAAAAAAGTCAGTCCGGGCGACATAGCACCTGAAGAGTGTGGCAGGGAAATTTTTTCAGGGCACCGCTTTACAGTGCCGCTGCTGCTTTTATTGCAGTTCGGCATGCATTTGTTGCTGTATTACAACACACAGCAATTTGCCGGTATCTCAGAATCAGGTACATTGCTGGGCAAGCTGGATGCAATACTTTCAGGCGAAAGACCCAAACCACTTTACGGGTTTTACTGGTATTTCACACCTTCGTACATTGCCTTCCTGCTGATCAGGCTGTTCGGAAGCATCGACGCCTATTTCATTTTTCAGTGCCTGCTGGCAACAATCACCACGTTCCTGATATACAGGTCAGTCGTTCTGATCTCTGATTCAAAAAAGTCAGGAATAGTTGCGATCATACTGACCACCATTTATACGGAATTCCTCTTACTGAGCTCCGTCTTCTACAACCAGGTCTATGAGAACTTCTTTGTTGCACTGTTTTTCCTGCTCTTATTGTATTTTGCAAAGGGAGTGAAGCCAGGGGGTCTTTGCTGAAAGGATCATTACTGGTGATCATTATTACCGGGTCATTATTGTTCAGGAACACGATGCTGTTCATTTTCTTTTACCTGTTCATTGCCGGGATATATTTTTTTGCAGTAAAGCAGAACTCATCAGGAAAAAATTTCATTATCCTTTCCCTGGCCGTGTTTGTTATTGTATTCCTGGTGAAGCCCCTTGATCATTTAAGGGAAGGGGCGTACAAGCCTCCCGGGTTGCTTGAGTTCTGGGGGCACACTCAATACGGAGGCAACGGGGGTGAAGTGGGGTTTATTTACAAGGAGAATGAGGCGCTTTTCAATGAAAGGCTCAATGATTATTTGAAGCAGAATGATATTGCCGTTACTAGTCCGGCGGTTGAGGAGGAGTTCAAAAGGCACGAAGTAAGGAGATTCATAACGAAGGAGCCTCATCGCTGGGTTTTATTACAGGCAAAGAAGGTGTTTTATACATTTGGCATAATGCCACAGAGAGACGGACTCACGATGCTTGTGACGGGGAGGGTTCATGTCGGATGGGTATTGGCTGCATTCCTGTTACAGCTTCCGTTTATCTTTTTGATAATACTCTTTCTTTTAACGGCAGACATAAAATGGAAGGATATTGCCCTGCCTCCGGGGTTCCGGTTCCTGTTGTATCTTCTCGGGATTTATCTTGTAGGGGCAATATCTGTTTACGGTGCGTATGCCGAGAGATACAGGATTGTTGCAATGGTCGCTTTTATTATTCCCGTTACAGCAATAAATATTGACAGATTGAAGCAGCTTTTTAAACCTGAAAAAAGAAAGGAACTGATCATCAGGTTATCATTTATAGCTCTGGTAGGGCTGATCTGGTGTTACCAGGCCTATGAAGCCCTTATATGCACAGGGAGAGGTACTTTCAGGCACTGGAGAAAATAAACTGAAAACAAATAATTTAGATAAATGAAAATACTGATTACAGGCGGAGCCGGTTATAAAGGAACTGTGCTGGCCAGGAAGCTTCTTGAGCAGGGGTTTGGAGTCACCATTCTGGACAACTTCATGTACGGGTATGAACCTGTAATGCATCTGGCGACAAATAAGAACCTCGAGATCATCAGGCACGATATCAGAAACGGTATTCCGGACATTGGCAAATACGACATCATCTTTCATCTTGCAGGGATAAGCGGATTTCCTGCCTGTGCTTCAAATCCTCATTCAGCACAGCTCATCAATGTGGAAGCGACGCGTCTGCTGGCAAGGGACCTTTCTCCGGGACAGATGCTGATAAACGCATCCACGACATCATTATACGGCAAATCGGGAAAGCCATGTGATGAAGAGACTGCGGTAGACCCTGTTAGCACCTATGCAATGACCAAGCTGACAGCGGAAAAGATACTACATGAGAAGCCAAACGTGATTTCACTGAGGTTTGCCACGGTTTTCGGATTCAGCACACGGATGAGGATGGATCTGATGATTAATGATTTTGTATATAAAGCTGTTAAAGAGAAGGTTATTGTGCTCTTCGACAGTTTTGCCAAACGGACTTTCATACATGTTGATGATGCGGCTGAGTGTTACCTCTTTGCCATGAATAATTCCGGAAAGATGCTGGGTGGTATCTTTAATGCCGGTGGCAACAGCCTCAACTTTTCAAAGGAGGAGATCACCGACAAGATAAGGCAGAAAGTCGAGTTCTCCGTTGTCAACTCAGAGGTAAAGGACAAGGATCTGAGGCATTTCATAGTTAATTTTGACAAGATCGAGAAGCTTGGATACAAACCGAGAAAGAGTGTTGAGGACGGTATTGATGAGCTGATCAGGATTTATGCTTTTTACGAATATTTTTCGCATTACAGAACGATTTAAATTCCATGATCAATACTCAATAATCCTATTCTTGCTATTAACGGAGGCGAGCCGGTCACAAGGGAGCCGGTTCTGATACACAAGCCTTATCTAGACGAGGATGATTTCGCGGCGGTTGACCGTGCAATGCGATCGACATTTGTTTCAGGAGACGGTCCCGAGTGCCGGGAGTTTGAAAAGATGCTTGCCGGTTACCTGGGGGTTAAGCATGTGCTGTTTGTCACATCGGCAACAGCTGCTCTTGAGCTGGCATTCAGGGTAAAGAATTTCGAACCCGGTTCAGAGGTTATCGTCCCTGATTTTACCTATACATCAACAGCGCTGGGGGCTCTTTATAACAACCTGAAAATAGTTCTTGCAGATGTTTATCCTGACAATGGCAGCATTGACGTATCAAAGATTGAAAAGCTGATTACGGAAAGACAGTTGCAATAGCTCCTGTGGATTATGCCGGGATCCCTGCAGATATGGATGCCATAAATGAGATTGCCCGCAGGCATAATCTCTATGTTGTGCATGACACTGCGCAGTCGATCGGGTCTGTTTACAAGGGCAGGAAAACAGGGATTCTGGCAGATATCTCAACATTCAGTTTTCATGGCACAAAGAACCTCACCACCGGAGAAGGGGGAGCCGTGGCCACAGATAATGATGAGATTGCAGCAAGGATAAGAGTGTTGAGGGAGAAGGGCACCGACAAGCATTCATTTCTGACAGACAACCGTACCAGGGGATATTATGAATATATGGACACCGGCAACTCATATGTTCAGTCAAATATCCTGGGAGCGCTTGGCGTATCACAGCTCAAAAAGATTGACCGGATGAATGCAAGGCGAAGGGATATTGCCCAGTATTACATTGACAGGCTGCAGGGCATTGACGGGCTTGATTTTCTCAGGATAACTGAAGGTGCAGAGACCAACTGGCATCTTTTCGGGATACTGGTTCCTGCTGAAGACAAGTACTGGATAATGGATGCACTCAGGGCGGAAGGAATAATGGCCAACATTCATTATACACCCCTTCACAGGAACAGGTTTTACAGACATCTGGCAGATGATACGGAGATGGATGGGTCAATGAAGTTTTTCAGCAGGTTGCTCAGGTTGCCTATTTATCCCTCACTTACCGGGAGGAGACGGATATGGTGTCAGGGCTGTACAGAAGGTATTTAATACGGTTGAATGATGAGAAACTATCTTTTTGCTGATCGAGGACTTTGTCTGGGCTCAAAGATGCAGATACAATCTGTGGCTTCATGGTCCTTACGGCCTTGCCAAAGTGGTGGAGCGGATTCCTTTCAGGTTCCTTGTAAAATATCTGAAGAGATACGGTGCAACAATAGGTGAGAACTGCCGGTTTGAGAGGGGGCTTAAGATACACAGACCACTGGGGAAGAGGCCGTTTGAGAATCTCATTATTGGCAATGATGTATATCTCGGGCATAATATCCTTATTGATCTTACCCGCAGGGTTACAATTCATGACAAGGTCTGCTGGGTGCCGGATGCTATCTGTGGACACAACAGGGTATTACACAAGCAACTATTTGAGAAGCCTGATTATATTGAAGAGTACGGTGAGGTGACGATCAGGGAGGGCACGATTAGTATATTCCGGGGCGGTTATTTCCTGCGGAATTACTGTCGGGAGCTTTTCGCGGATCGGGGCGAATTCACTTGTAAATAAAGATGTTGCGCCAGAGCACATTCGTAGGCGGGGTGCCTGCAAAAGAGAAAAAGTTGTTATATCAGGCATCCGGGAAATGACAGTTTTTATTCAAGAAAGTCGCAGCTAAATTATCCTGGGCTGCTGAAGATCTTATCTGGCAATTGTCAAATCCTGCTGCTGAGAGCGACAACTTGTTAAAAGGGCGTATCACAGTTGGCATAACTACTTTCAAAGACAGGTTTGACGGATGTCTGAAGCCGCTGCTGGCAAGGATCGCAGCACTATTTCCCGACTGTCAGATTATTGTCACAGCCAACGGGCATGTCAGCAAAGAGGAGCAGCTGATTTACCTGGCAGAAATAAAAGAATACTGTGAGAGATTCAGCAATGTTGAATTAATAACCTTTTCCGATCCGCAAGGATTAAGCTTCCTGTGGAACCTGATAATAAGGAAGTCCTCTTCTTCACATGTTCTGATACTCAATGATGACCTCAATATTAAAAGGAAGTTCAGGAGCCTGATAAAAGGATCCGGAATACCTGAGCCTGGAATTGCAACAATCAACAACTCATGGAGCCATTTTATAATCTCGAAAGACATAGTCAGCAGGGTTGGCTGGTTTGATGAAAATCTTTCCGAGATTGGCGGCGAAGATGATGATTACCTTGCACGGCTGGCGATGCACGGGATAGCCGCCGGGAATATTAATACAGACTCTATTGCCAGAAAAGGCAGCAGGCTCAGCAATATGCCCAGTATAAATTCCTACGGCAGGGAAATGTCCAAAGAAGAAGGAGGCTATAGTACGCTGAACTCAAATTATATTAAGAAAAAATGGGAGACATCTGCCCAGTATTTTGACGGTGCCGTTGAGGTACCGGGAAGGAAAACACGGTACTGGAGACTGAGAGGGAGCAGGCAGGAGGAGGTTAATCCTACGCAGTAGAAAAAATGGAGAGTTTAAAGGACAGGACTGCCAGAGGGGTATTTTGGAGCTTCCTCGATTCATTCGGGGTTTACCTGGTTAAGTTTGGCTTCAGTATTGCAATAGCAAGGACCTTATCTCCGGAAGACTATGGTCTGATGGGAATGATAGTCATCTTCATCTCACTGGGGCAGATGATAATGCAGAGTGGCTTCTCAATGTCACTGATTCAGAAGAAGGAATGTGACACGACGGACCTTTCCACTGCCTTCTGGTTCAATGTTCTGACGGCAATTGTTATATATTGGTTCTTTTCTTCAGTGCCGGCGCCATTGCTTCATTTTACCAGAAACCCATCCTCATAAACATTACAAGGATAGCGGCCCTTGGGATTATTTTCAATTCACTGTGTTCGGTTCAGGCCTCTATACTGTCTCGCAGGATGGACTTCAGGAAGCTTACCTGGATAAATATGACAGGGGCACTGTTGTCTGGTTCGACGGGATTATTGCTCGCCCTGAAGGGATATGAAGTGTGGGCACTGGTTTTTCAGACGCTTGCCGGTAACATAGTTTATATGATTGGCCTGTGGTATACAAGCAAATGGAGACCGCAATGGACATTCAGTACCGATTCGTTTAAATTATTATTCAGTTTTGGTTACAAAATATTTCTGCAGGGACTGGCTGATGTGATATTTACAAAACTTTATTTTCCTCTGATCGGCAAATCTTTATCTTCCTCGCAGTTGGGATTTTATACTAATGCCAGCAGATTCTATGATCTTTTTATCAGGCAAACATCAAATTCGTTTAACCGGGTTATGTTTCCTGCTTTTTCGACAATGCAGGATGAGAAAGAAAGATTTAACAGCAATTATATCAGGTCATTTAATTTAATGATGGCACTAATGTTTCTCGGATCGGTGGTCCTGCTTATTTCGAGCGGCCCTTTATTTCAATTGCCCTTACAGAAAAATGGTTGCCGGCAGTTCCTTTAATGCATGCTCTTTTTCATTGAAGGCTTCTTCTTCCCCTTGCTGATGTTTAATCAGAATACGCTTTGTTCAGTTGGCAAAAGCGGGCTATCTCTCAAAGTCGATATAATAGGAAGAGCAGCAATCCTTCTGAGTATCATTCTGGTATTCAGGCATGGTATCAAGCTCTGATAATAGGCCAGGTGGCTTCAACAGGCCTGGCATCCGTTATTTCGACTGCTGCTGTACTTAGAATCCAGGGGATAAGGCCGTTAAGCCATTATCAAACCATTCTCCATTCTGTTGCTCATTGTGGCCATATGTCTGTTATTCAGTATTTTCGTAATTGAGCCATTGGTAACACATCAGACTGGATTGAACTGATTACTGAAGTGCACATTGATACCGGTTGCTTTATCTGGGACTGGCTGCGTTATTTAAATTAAGTGCAATCACAGAGGTGAAAAGCCTTACTGAGAGATCACAATTTACTGCACTAGAAAGCATGAGAATCCGCAACGGCACATTTTGCACCATCTTCCCGAGCTACAAAGACTTCCATTTTTATAAAGATCCCGGGCAGATCCCTTACAGGTTCTCAGAACTGGGTATACTATGCACTCTTGTTTGTTACGGGAAGAGGCATGAATTTGCCTGAAACCGAAAAGCATTTGAAAGATCACTTGAAGTCACAGATAATTATCTTTCAAGAAAATTTAATTCAGGCATTATTCTTTTATCTCCTGCTTAACTCCCGGAAAATAGACATCCTGAACACATTTCATTTAACCTGGAGTTCCCTTCTTTTTGCTTTCATTTATAAGAGTATCAACCGAAAAGGGTTTGCTTACATCAAACTGGACAATTGCGCATTTGACGGCATAAACCAATGGGAAAAGATTATTCAGACAGTGAATCCAGGTCAAATCCGCAGCGGGACTTTGAAGCGAAAAATCAAAAGCTGGATTACATGGAAGAATTTCATAAGGCGGTTGATCTCTGCAGTATTGAAGATGAATACAGTAAAGAACTGTTTGAAGCAAAGTATGCTTTCTTCAAAGGGAAGCTGATAACGGTATATAACGGTCATACTTCAGATCTTCCCGGGTCGGTTGGGCACATGCAGGATTGCAGACAAGGAAGACATTATTCTCACAGCCGGGAGGCTTGGTACATTTCAGAAGGCTACTGAGATATTGCTGGATGCATTCAGTAAAATTGCCGCTTGACAAAATATAATCTTCACCTGGCGGGTACTGTTGAGCCCTCGTTTCAGATCATATTGAAAAGTATTCAGGCCAGGGAAACATCCTTAATGCCAGAGTGATTTTTCACGGACCACTTGAGCCGCGAGGAGATTGCACAGATTATACTGCAGGTCAAAAATATTTTGTATTCCTTCAAGATATGAAGGGATGGCGATTGTTTTTCCGGAGGCAATGTATTACATAAATGCAATTGTAACAACCGAACGTGTCCTTAAAGCCCCTGATAGACAAGTTCGGAATTGGGCTTATGGTTAATAAAGATAATCCGGAAGATCTGGCTGAAGCATTATTGAAGCTCATAACATGAGATCAGGCAGAAAGGGAACAGAATGCTCATCGATGCAGCAATGTCCGCTTTTAAACTGGGACAATATTGTTAAAATGCTGCAAGTTCGGAAATTCAAGCCCGGTTAAATAAGATGAAGAAGATGAATGTACAGCTTGTCCACATTAAGAAACTGGCTTGAACGAATGAAGTACTATGGCATACGAAATTCGTTTCTTATTTCAACAACGCTGAGGAAGAGATGGTTGTTTTGCCCTGAGGCATTCGGGAACGATTTCTATTTGCGCGGCAATACTGTAGACTTTGCAGTTTTCAACAGCATTTTTGCAAAGGGAGAGTATGATATTAATATAGGGTTTAAGCCTGAATATATAATTGATGCCGGTGCGTATACCGGTGTTTCAACGGTTTATTTTCACCACAAATATCCAGAAGCTAAAATTATTGCGGTTGAACCAGAAGAAATCAAATTTTGATCTTTTAGTCAGGAATACGAAAGCCATATAAGAGTCATATTTTGCGTTAAATGCCGGGATATATGGTGAGGATGCTTCCCTGGTGATATCGGATCACGCTGCTGAAAAATATGCATTCCGGGTTGAACGAAGCATAATGATCCGGAGATCTGTTCCGGGATATACAATTGAGACATTGATGAAGGAATATTCAATTTCCACGAATAGATCATTCTTAAAATGGATATTGAAGGAGCGGAGTATTCTGTTTTTATACAGGACCGGAAAGATGGCTGGCTGACAGGGTAAGAGTATTGGTAGTTGAGTTGCATGAGTTCATCCATCCCGGGGTCAGTGAGCTGGTCAGTAATCAGTGTACTGAAGAAGCTCAGGGTTAAGATATCAGTGGAAAGGAGAGAATCTGATTGCCTCTAGAGCAATTTCGAGTAAATGTCAATACATTAGCCCATTTAAACTGGTGCAATAAACAATGATTTTAGACAGGATCATAAAATGGTTTCATGCCTGGCCGGATGCGCTTAAGTTCCTGTCAATAATAGCAGTTACTCTACATTGTTACGTACTTATACACAACAGCTCGTGAGGGCAGTATGGTACTGTATTGTTGCTTATAGCTTATTATCTTTCAAAAAATGAAGCATTGTGGCTTGCCTTTTTTCTTTCAACCACAGATGGTTTTGCGGATTTTTCGGACTTTATTCGGTTATGTATGACCATTTTGCCAGGGTTGCCTGCCGTGGAGCTTGCGCAGATTTATATATGTTTTGACAGTGATTAAAGCTGCCCGGGGTAACAAGACAGGCATTAGTATCTTTATAACAAATATCTGCAGATATTGTTTTTTATCTCATATTTTTAATAATATGGGGTCAGCTCATGGGATTCACCGGTGGTCTGAATGTTTATTTCCGCGTCCTTAAAGGGTTGATTCCTATGTTATTATTCTATTCAGTCCCGAGGTTATTTATAAACAGAGGTACTTATTACAGGTTTTTAGGCTATATGTTCTAATTGTACATCCTGGCATTTATCGCACAGATATTTACCTTGCTGGCAGGTGTATCCCCTCTGGAGGCAGCGGGATGAGGATTGAAGAGAACAGTTGAGGACACAAAGAGAATTCAGGGTCTTTTTCAATGCAAGCAGCACACTTATGGGTTTATTCGCCGCACTGTATTATTTAAACATGAAAAGAGACAAGACTCCGGATCGGTTATTTCTCTTGTCGTGATAATTGTCGCACTGGCGATGGCAGTATTCTCAGCCACAAGAGGATGGATCATCAGCTTTAGCCTGATCATTATCCTGACAATTATTTTTACCGGAATGATCCGTCACAAGCAGGATCCTAGAGTTTCTGTTTATCGCAGTACCACTTCTTATACTGGGCAGTAACTAATCCGACCATAAACAACCAGATGGTATTTCGCAAGAAAGAGGCTTGGTCAATGGAAGCAATAGCAGAAGGTGATCTGACAGCCGAAGGAACCCTTCAGAGGCTTGATTACAGAAGCAAGGGTATTGGATGCCTGGAGAGAGAATCCTGTTTTCGGCTGGGGCCTCTCAGACAAAGGTTATGAGTATGGTGATGGTCATGTCGGCAATCAAAGCCTTTTGCCATTTCAGGCATAGTGGGTTTTGTTCTGTTAAATGGATTTCTTATATATTTCGCATAGAAGATGTTATATCTGTATAACAAGATTTCGGAAAGAATAACCGTGACAGAAATTCATTCGTGTATATTGTTTTTTTCCTGGCAGGATGGTTTATCATTCATTCAACCAGTGGCCAGCAGTTCAACTATATCGGGATGCCGGCAACAATAATACCACAGGCCATCTTTTTCAGTTTTGGTGCATTTCAGTATGAACAGATCATTAAGGGCAGATACATGGGAAAAAAGTATGACAGGGCTCTGCTTCTGTGTCCGGAGAAATATTCATTGTACAATTCATTTTACGAGATGCTCTCCGTAATTTCGGAGGAGTTACAGGAATTTGATATTACCTCTGCCATTGACAGGACGAGATATCAAAATAAACAGCCAGAGTTTCAGGCTTACCGTACACGATCAGAAAAAGATGGGAGGCATATTTTCTCGAAAAGGCAAACCGCATGCTGCTTGAAGTTATCAACAAATCGACTCCCGATCTGGTCCTTGTATATAATTCAGTCTTATCTTCTTCCTGAAACATGCTCCTTAATAAGAAAAGGGCAAAGCTTGTTTTTTTCATGGGAGACAGTCCTTTTTATACACCCCAGAATAATTATTACCTGTCATGCCTGTTCTCATGCAGACTTGATACTGTCACCAGATTCATTCTGGAGCAAGCAGCTGAACACGACGGGTTAAGCAAGACCATGTATTTCATACCTGGGCCTGACAGGAAATCATATTTCAGAATAGGTGATATTAATAAAGACAAAGACGAGCATGAGACAGAGATACTATATGTAGGATCAAGTTATCTGAACTCATGGGGTTACAAGAAAGCGCTGTTAATGAGCAAGTTCACAGGCTTGAATTTCGAGATTTACGGGAACAGTGCATGGAAGCGCTGGTTTGCTTTTTTCCCGGAGCTGGAGGCAGTTTATCATCGAAAGCAGGATTCATCAGGCAGGAGACATTAAACCGCATGTTCAATCTGACTAAAATAATACCGGTGGATGGCAATCCGGGGATAGTCAACGGTGTTCACCTGAGGCTTTTTGAAGCCTTGAGCCGCAGGCGCCTTGCCGCTGATCGAGTACAGGAATGATGTTGATAATTTGCTGTTCAGGGATTTTAAAGGTGACCTCCCTGATAATAAATGACTACAGCAAAGCGGCTGATATTGCTGCCCGATTATCTCAGCAATGAGCAGGAAAGAACCGAAACTGTTATCCGATGCAGGAATACATTGACAAGGAGTACAGCGCATCAAAAATGCATTGAGATTGGTGGATGCACTGCATTAATATTTACGTGGGTGAAAAAAAAGGTTTGCCTTGTTCATTACAGCTCTGCTCCTGGAGGCATTGAAGTTTTGATGCCGGAAATTATCAGAGGGTTTCCTGACCAGGGTTTTCTGTATTCGTGATCAGGCCTCCGGCAGGTGGAGAAATAAATGTGTATGAGAATTCGACAGGTAAAAATCACCTATGGATCCGCAAATAATTTCACAGCCGCCCTCAGGCTCTGGAGGTTTATTGTTAAAAACAGACCATCAATATTTCACGGATTCAATACCGGACCGTTCTTCATGCTTATTGTGCGTCTGGCATGCATTGAAACGGCAGTCTATTCTGTTCGGGGGACTTTACACTATAATTCTTCTTTTCAAAAAGTTTACCGCAGAGCAGTATGGCGAATGGCAATCTCTCCAGAAGGTACAGACTGATTGCAAACTCAGAATACAGCCGGAGAAAGTATCTTGAATTTACAGGATTGCCGGAGGAGCAGATATCTGTTCTGTATAATCCGGTCGGCTCATCACGGCTGGAATTTAATCAGGTCAGGAAGCCCGGCAAGCCATTTAATGTAATTTACGTCGGACGTCTGACCGAGGGCAAGAACTTATTTCGCTGGATTGATGTTGCAGTGGCGGTACATAAAGAAAGGACTGAATCATCATTTATACTTTACGGTGACGGGCCATTAAGAGAGAAGCTTGAAAGCTATGCCTGCAATCTGGGTGCAGATGAATACATTACTTTCAGTGGACATGTTGAGCACATACCGGAGGCTTACCATCAGGCTGATCTGCTGCTGTTCCTGTCAGAATATGAATCATTTGGGAATGTTGTGGTTGAGAGCATTCTATGCGGCACGCCTGTTATTGCATCAGACATACCCAGCATGAGGGAAATTTTCAATCGATACCCTCAATTTCTTGTTTCTCTGGATAAAAACCTGGAGGAAAGTGTTCTCGCGAAAATCAAAGCTGCAGATGCAACTGAGTAAACTCTTGCCCGAAGTTTCGGCTGAGTTCAGGGAAAGATTCTCGACAGAACAGCATCTGAAAGGGCTGAGCCGGATATACAACAGTTTTGCATGATACTTTGAGAGGTTAAATGGAGCCATCGGATCAAAACCAGTTCTTTCCAATGTCATTTTTGCTGGACATCCCGTTTGAGGGGGGTGTTTCAGATCCTGCGCAGCTGTTTGTTTCGAAGCCGGAAATGAGTCTTCACCTTACCGGTGATGACTACGAGTTCTTTTCGTGGGGTGATCCGATAGTCACGGATAAATTCCGTCAGGAACTTCATATTCATCGCAGTATTCATTTCATCGTAAATAATCTTTACGGGCACTACTGGTTTTTATTCTTTGATAAAAGGAGTAACGAATATCAGGCAGGCAACTCCCTGTTCAGCATTTTGCCGGTATACTATTATGCCGGAAAAGAAAGGCTTATACTGTCAGGCAATGCACTGTCGCTTGGCAGGCACACCGGCACGGCTGAAATTTCAAAGCGGTTTATCCTTGAGTCGGTTCTCTTTAATTATCCTCTGTTCAATAACAGCGTATTAAATGAGATATCGCTTCTGCCGTCCAATTCCGGAATCATTGCCGGCAGGCATGGGGTTAAGCTGGTAAGGCATACATCAGTGGAAGAGCTGTTCACTGACAAGCCTTCTCCGTGGAGACGAAACGCCGAGAGGCTGACAGATCTTTTTCTCAGCACATCTGCAAAGTACTTCCCTGAGGAAAACTACTCCTGTTCCCTGACAGGCGGATTTGATGGCAGGACATTAACGGCGGCAGGGAAGTACCACGGGAAGGAGTTTTCATGTTACTGTTTTGGTACATCTGTTTCGAAGGATATTAATATTGCATCCGGGGTTACATCAGCTGCGGCAGTACCGTTTGATACGATCGCGCTTGACGATGACTTTATTAAAGGGCACAGCCTTGACTCTGGCAGGCAATTTATCATTAACTCCTCAGGTACAGGCACTTTCTCAAGAGCGCATTACGTTTTTGCTGCCAGGCACCTTGCAGGAAGGTCAAAATATATGATCTCGGGTAATTTTGGCAGTGAGTTGTTCAGGGCTGTTCATATCCCCGGAGTAGTTATTTCCCCAAATCTGTATGCGGTGTTCCGCTCTTCAGATCCGGAGGATGCCCTTCGGATATTGAAAAGAAGCAAGGAGGCAGAATATATAAATCAAAAGAATTTTGACCAGGAGTGGCAGGAACTTCTCAATGACCTGCAGCACCTTCCCTGTTTTAATCTCCGGTATAAGGATCTAACACGAAATATGCAGTTCTATGTTTTCGTCTTTGAGGAGATCTTCAGGAAATATTTCGGGGCGGAGCTAAGCAATCAGTTTATTTACCTCAAAAACAGAACCCCCTTTCTTGATATTGATTTCATGCGGGAATTGCTGAAGACCCGGTTCGCAGGAATACATTCAGAGTTTTTTGAGCAGAATCCCATCAAACGATACAAGGGACAAATGTTGTATGCGCATATTATCAGGAAGGCTTTTCCGGAACTGGGATACTTAGAAACCGATAAGGGATACAGTCCGTCAGACCTGTTGACTGTCAGAGGCAAGCTCAGGATACTGAAGGGTTATCTGGGAAAAAGATGGCGTGGCGCAGAGTCTCAGTATGATCCGAACGGGGTGAAACAGTCATGGCATCAGAATCATCTCTTCTATGAAAGTTTGCCGGTTGATACGAGCCTCTTCAATGAGAACCATCTTAAAACAAGTTCCGGGGACAGATTTACTGATCTGAAGGCAAGGATTTACAGCCTGATTTTTTTGAATAATTATCTGAAGCAGTTTTAAGAACTGATGAATAAGCTCTATTTACTTACTGACTACAAAGGACGCTTTGGGTCCAAACATGATGACAATCCCTACAGATCAGGGATGAGCCTGAGTCTTCTGAAAGATATTTTTTCGGAATATGGTTATGACGCCATTATTCTCCCTTTCAGCAAGGTGAATCCAGGTGATAAAAAGTGGAAGGGAGCAGATGTTTTATATACCTCTTCCGAGGATCCGGGGCTCATTTACAAGCAATATATTGAGGATGTGGTGCTCTCCCTTGAATATGCCGGAGCAAACCTGATTCCTCCCTTCAGGTATCTGAAAGCCAATAATGATAAGGTATTCATGGAACTGCTCAGGGAGTTGTTGCCCGAGAATCTAAGGGGCAGTCTTGTCTCGTCACATTACGGTACGCTTGAAGAAATACTGGCTGTGAAGGATGAAATTGAATATCCCGCTGTAATTAAAGGATATTACGGTGCCATGGGGCGAAATGTTTTTCTTGCCCGCTCATCAGATGATCTCGAAGAATCATCAAAAGAAATATATCGTCAGGCAGTTCTGTATTGCTAAGGATCAGGGAGCATATCAGGAGGTTTAAACATCACGGATACCAGAGAGACTCATTTTACAGAGGCCGGTTCATAGTACAGAAATTTATTGCCGGGCTTAACAACGACTGGAAAGTTTACTTTTTTGGTAAAAAGGGGTATGTTTTCAACAGGCCGGTTTTCCCTGAGCGTGAATTCAGGGCCAGCGGAGGAGGATATGATAATTACCGGTATGGCAGTGATGCCGATGCCCCTGACGGTTTGCTTGATTTTGGCTGGGAAATCTTCAGGCAGCTGGATGTGCCGAATGTTTCTATGGATATTGCCTGGGATGGGATCCGGTTTTATCTTCTGGAGTTTCAGTGTCTCTATTTCGGTACGGCAGGGATTTTAAGGAAGATACTCCTCCGTATATTTCAGAAAGGATGAAGATGCATGGCAGACCATTGAAAACGACGGCTGTATTGAAAAGGCTTATGCTGAGAGCGTGGTTTGGTATCTACCAGCGGAAGATGAAAGTTTTGTTTATCTCCAGCGGCAAGAGCGGTGACGTAGGGCACGTTGTGAAGAACCAGGGAGAGTCACTGTCCCGGTTTGGCATTGAAATAGAGTACTTTACCATCAATTCCGGATTTTCGGGGTATATCAGGGCAATCCCATGTTAATCAGAAGGGTTCTGAAGCAGGGCAGATACGACCTTGTACATGCTCATTACAGTTTCAGTGCTTTTGCAGCATCACTGGCAGGATCTTCCCCGATGGTTGTTTCACTAATGGGTTCTGACGCTTTTATGCCCCGGCCTGTGCAGAAAATCATAAAGATATTTTCTGAAACGAAGGTGGGCAGCCACGATAGTCAAGACCGAGTGAGATGAAGAGGATATTAAGTATACCTGACGCCTATGTCATACCAAATGGAGTGGATATGGAGAGATTTGTGCCCGTTGACAAGTTACGGGCCAGGCAGAAGCTGAATCTGGATCCTGAGAAAAAGATTGTTCTGTTCATTTCAGTAAAAAATAGACCGGAGAAAAACCTTCCGCTGGCAAAAAAGGCAGTCGAATTATTGCGAGATGGTTCAATAGAATTATTACACATATCTGATGTCAGTAATTCTGACATACCGTATTATTTGAATGCTGCAGATCTTCTCCTGCTGACTTCCGCAAGGGAGGGGGGTGTAAATGTGATCAAGGAAGCGATGGCATGCAACTGCCCGATAGTCTCTACTGATGTAGGCGATGTGAGGTGGGTGACCTCGGGTACTTCCGGATGCTTTATAACTGGTCACGATTGTGGCAGTGTGGCAGATAATATCAGGAAATCGCTGGCTCTGAATGAGAGAACAAACGGCAGAGAGAGGATATTCGCACTGGGGCTTGACTCACATTCAGTTGCTGAGCAGGATTAGTAAAATTTATGGAATTGCGACAGGCAGAGTCTGATAGGAAGGTATTGATCAATGATGAAATTCCCGGTTTTGGAATGGGGGCGATTCCTGGCGGGAACTGTCATGCCACCCCTTTCCAGTCGCACTCCTATTATCGTTTTTTTAACTCGGTCAGTAATTTCTAAAGCAGGGCATTTGCCGTTTATGCTGGTGATAGCATCAAAGCCCTGGCTGTGGTTACAATTCAAAAGGAAAGGGACCTGGCAGGCTATTTTTCCAGAAGAGGAATTATATATGGCGGACCTCTTGTTGATGATGACTATCCTGAGGCGCTGGACATACTTATGAAGCATATTTCACAGTATTCAGCCGGAGAAGCAATATACACCGAAGCAAGAAACCTGTCTGATTTTAGTTTCCTCACAGAATGTGTTTTCAGGAAATGGATTCAATATATTCCATATCTGAATTTCAGGGTTGATACCAGTGATAAGGATTTAATGATAAACAGGTTGAGCGAGCTCGAGGCTCCGGCAGGTAAAAAAGGCGTTTCGCCGCGGAGTTGAATGCCGTGAAGCGGAGAATGAGGAGAAGGTGATGCAGTTTTATCAAATTATCGAAAATTGTACAAAAACAAACTGAATAAGCCGTTGCCCCGACGATCTTTTTCCTTAATTTTTACAACGAATCTTGGAAAGTATTTTTTTGGTATGGACTGAAGGAAAGGTTATCGGAGGCATAATGTGTCCGGTACTTGAAGGGAAGAGCCGTTATATGAATTTTATGTATGCGGCATGGACGAAGAGTACCGTGAATTTTATCCAAGTATCGTTGCCACATGGAGTGCCATGGAGTATGCGAATAAAAGCGGTATCCCCCTGTTTGACTTCATGGGAGCAGGTAAGCCGGGAGAAGAGTATGGGGTCAGGGATTTCAAGGCAAGATTTGGCGGGGAAATGGTTGAATACGGAAGGTTTCTCAGGGTCAACAGGCCGTTCTTATACAAAATCGGGAAGTCAGGGCTTAAACTGATGAAATTTATCGGCAGATGAGGGTTCTGTTTGATATAGGGCATCCGGGCCATGTCCATCTCTTTAAAAATGTAGCTCACAATCTTAAGAGGGGTGGAGATGAAGTACTTTTCACGGTGAGGGACAAGGAGCACGAAATTGATCTGCTGAAATCTGAGGGCTGCCCTACATCAGAATGGGACGGCATTATACATCAGGAGCAGGAAAAATATGGGGACTTGTTTATTATAACTTCCGGGTCCTGTTCATCAGTCTAAGGTTCAGGCCGGATATGTACATGAGCCATGGCTCAATATATACATTGCTTTCAGCATTAGTTCTGAGGAAGCCCAACATAGCCCTTGAGGATTCCGGAAACTATGAACAGGTAAGGTTGTACCTTCCGTTTTCACAAGCTGTAATTACATCGACAAGTTTTCCCTTCAGGTATGGATCAAAGCAGATCTTCTATGATGGCTATCACGAGACTGCATACCTGCACCCCAACTATTTCAGGGCTGATGAATCAGTTACAGAGGAATTGGGGTTGATAGAAGGAGAGAGATATTTTATTGTACGATTTGTGGCATGGAATGCAACTCATGACAGGAGGAACTCCGGATTGACGGCAGGACAGAAAAGAGAGATTATTGACCTGCTTTCGGTGAACGGTCGTGTTTTCATAAGCTCAGAGGCTCCTCTTCCGGAAGACTTGAGAGCGTACAGGTTACCGCTCAGGCCTGAAAGGATACACCACGCCCTCTCTTTCGCTACACTCTTTGTAGGTGAGGGGGCGACAATGGCCTCAGAGAGTGCGGTACTGGGGACGTATGCGGTCTATATTAATACCATCAGACGGGGATACCTGGAAGAGCAGGAGAGAGAATACGGACTTGTTTCATGTTTTACGGAATTTAATGGTGTCATTGAGAAACTAAGGGAACTGCTTGATAACATGGAATTAAAATCTGAAACAAAAAGGAAGGGTGAGCGTTTAACAAAGGAAAAGTGTGATCTTACAGAATATCTGACACGGTTCATTACAGATTGGCCCGGCAGCTTCAAATCAGGACAAAGAAAACCTAAATAACAGAAAAAGAGATAATTATAATGAATATAAAAGCAAATTTCAGTGCAGTAACACTATTTGTTCTATTTCTGGCAGGGTCATCTTCTTCTGCTCAGTCTCCATATATATGGGCGGTGACGGACTCAATCCATACTTACTCATATAATGCAGCTGCAAACGAATATAATTTTACCGGAGTAACTTACAATTACTACAGCGGGGGTCTTACAGACAGTTCGTTGACTACAAACAGCAGCAGGATAGCTGTTTCAAGGACATTGTACAGCTATGATAGCGGGAACCTTTCCGAGGTGCTTACATTGAACTTAACAAACGGAATCTGGGTCCCTTCGCAGAACCAGGAGTTTACATATGATCCGGAGGGTTTTCTGATTGAACGGGTTGTAACAAAATGGATGTCCGGTCAATGGCAAAACCTCAACAGGTTTTCATACGAGTATAATGAGAATAAACTGCTTTGGGTATACGGGCGTGAGATATGGAAAAATGGAAGCTGGACAGACTTTTCAGCTGACAGCCTGTTTTATGATGAAGAAAATCGCCTCATTGAAAGAAGTGCCAGGCTTAAACCCACCGGGATTTTTGTTACCCGAACCCTTTATGAATATGACACTAACGGGCAGAAGGTATATCAGGTAAGGCAGGATTTTATCAATGATCAGTGGATCAATGTATCGCGAATAAATAGTTTATACGATAAATGCCGTATTCAGTCCGGGACACTCAATGATGTCTGGGACGGAACAGACTGGAAGGCCTCAGCACGCAGCACAGTCTTTTATCATTTTGCATATGATATGAGTTCACTGCCTTCTAAAATTCCGGTATGTCACAATGGCAATACTATTTTAATTAAAAAGACCGTCCTCCCAACACATCTGGCACACGGCGATTGCCCGTTCGAGTGTTTTGACAGTAAGGGCAACAAAGTTCCGGGCGAAGATTTCAATGTGAAAGCTGAGTTGGATCCGCTGTTCAAAGTATATCCAAATCCTGCATCTGAAAGACTTACCGTCAGTCTGAATACCATTGACTGCCCGGTATCAAAGATTGAACTGCTTGATTTATCTGGAAGGGTTTTAAGAATGGTCAGTCAGGTTGATGAATCAGAGGTTACCATTGACCTGAATGGGCTCAGAAATGGCAACTATATTCTTCGAATAACCTCAGAGGAGGTTTACAGTACGATAATCACAAAAAGATAAGGACAACCTTACTCTTCTACTCTTTTTCCGATGGATTTTACCACGGGGGTTTTTAGAAAACTCCTTGCTTCGCTGCTTGATTGGGGCTACGGGTTCATGACTGTAAGGCAGGCCTTTCAGGTGAGGGGAGAGGATAATTCACAGCAGATTATCTTAAGGCATGATGTGGATCAGAGGCCTGAAAACTCACTTGTCACTGCCAGAATAGAATATGATCTTGGCATCAGGGGAACGTACTATTTCAGGGTAACTCCCAATAGCTTTAACGGAAGTATAATGAGTGAAATCTCATCATTGGGGCACGAGATAGGGTATCATTATGAAGATATGGAGCTGGCAAGGCAGAGAGTAAGATTCAAGATTCAAGGTTCAAGATTCAAGATTCAAGATTCAAGATTCAAGATTCAAAAGCTGGAGGGTTACGGCGAGGCGGAACTTGCGGCAGTGGCAATTGAAAGTTTCAGGGAGAACCTTGCCGGGTTCAGGGAATTAGCTGAAGTTGATACGATCTGTATGCACGGGACTCCTCTCAGCCCTGTTGACAGTCGTCTACTGTGGAAGTATTATGATTATCATGATTACGGAATTCTCGCAGAACCATATTTTGATTTCACACTTGAGAAGATGCTGTACCTGACAGATACCGGAAGGCAATGGAACGGGGAAGCTGTATCGATTCGCGACAAAGTCTTCAGTCGCCCCGGGGAGTACTATGAAAGCTGGAAAAGAAAACCTGCCTCAGGAAGCGCCATGCAGATGACGGAGCAAAGTTACGGTTTTCAGAAAGGATTCAGGTTTAGAAGTACAGGAGACATTATGATGTCAGGTCGGTCAGGAAAGCTTCCACGAAGTCTTATGGTGACCCTTCATCCTCAAAGATGGAATGAAGGTAAATTCAGATGGCTGCAGGAACTGGTGGCCCAGAATGCAAAGAATCAGATAAAGTATTTAATTAACAGATACAAAGTTGAATAACGAAGTTAAAAGGTGTACAAGGTGTATTCTTCCTTCCACACTTGACAGCATTACATTTGATGAAGATGGTGTTTGTAACCACTGCCGGAAGTATGAAAGGGATTTTCGTGACTGGGAGAAGATAAAAGACCGGAAGGAAAACGAATTCAGGTCGATCCTCGAAAAGGCAAAATCGTTGAAAAGGCCATATGATTGCCTTGTCCCCCTCAGCGGGGGGAAGGACAGTACGTATGCACTCTATCTTTGCACTCATGTTTATCATCTGAAAACCCTGGCGGTTACTCTTGATAACGGATATCTTTCAGATGCTGCAAAGGAAAATATTAAGAGTGCCCTTGCATGTTGTGATGCAGATCATCTGTTTTATACTGTCAACAGGAGCAATGCTTCGAGCTTTTCAAGGTATTCACTCAGAAAACAGGCGATTTTTGCAATGCCTGCATGCGTGGAATAAACTATGCTATTGAATTTTCAGCAGGCACTTTCAGGATTCCGGTCATTGTAAGAGGTTCGGGAAGAAGAGTACAGTACGTTTCACAAATCAAGGAGATATCCAGTCTTAATACTGCCTCTTACTTCAGGAATGTGATCAGGAAGACAGACGCCGAAAACAGATTCGGACACTTTGGTTCGCACAGGCACCGGATGGAGTTACATAAGATTGCCGGGGGTTTCTGCGATATTTTTGGCATAAAACGCACTTACCTGATGCGATTTGTTCCGCAGTATATTGGAATGTATGATTATGTATATAAACCTTTTCCTGAGATTGTTGAAATTATTTCCAGGGAAATGGGATGGAAAGACAATTCTGGCACTATTGAACACCTTGACTGTGAGCTGCATAATATTCCGTTTTATAAGGATACCCTTAAAATAGGAAATATAACCCGTACTACTTTCCGCAGGAGCGGTCTGATCAGGCAGGGTCTTCTGACCCGTGATCAGGCAATGGAGCAGGAAGAATTTGACCTAAAGAAAGTCAATGCCCCCGCGGAGCTAAATAAATTCTTGTCTGACAATAAAATAAGTTTTGCAGATTATACCGAATCTGTTCTTCATTCTGATAAAAGCAAGTATGAGCCTAAAATTCAGAAGTTAGCGCGGGATATTTATCACCGGTTCCGAAAATTCTGATAAATAACATCATTCTGTTGAAAAGTACGAAAGGTTGCACCGAAAGTGTGCAACCTTTCGTCTTATATTTTAGTCCTCTAAAGAAACATTGGCATTGCTTTGGGTCTTAAGATTAATGCATGAGAAAAATGAACAGCCAGGGTGAATTTAACAGGGATATTCTTACCTGCACGGATCACAGGTCCGGATCAGGGACAGGATTGGTGCAATCGGCATTGAAGTATGTCACTGCTTTTTTATTGTTATACTGTTGGGCAGCACCGCCGCGGCCCAGCTTGTCGGCAGTCCTTCCAGCGGACAGAGCGCAGTCCAGTACTGTGCCCCGATGCTCAATATGTTGTCCGTTATCAGTATGAGGTAAGCTTTGGTGTTGTGCCCAGCGGCATGGTTCCGAATGTTGTTCCGACTTGAAAACCAGGCTGGCAACTGTTATAGCAAGCAGAATTATTTTAATAATGCGACCCTAAATCAGATAACCATAGTTCAGGACCCTAATCCTCCAATAACTGGCTTATTCAAGGGCCCATACTTTTACCCTTCCGCCGGATGATGACTGTGAGTACAATGCAAGGATATGGTTTTTTGAAGATCCGCAGATGGACGGGACTTATTCAGTTGTTGACCTTACCCAGGTCAGGTTCTGGCTAACTGGCATACTGATGATGAAGGTGACGGGAAATAGACATCACTCCTGCGATTTATGAAGTATGTGAGGGCGAAGGGCTTACTTGGTCACCGTTTTCGTGATGCAAGTACATTTGCATGTACAGAGGCAACACTGCCCCTATTGTCAAAGCCAAATATCTATGAGAGGCATGTTCAGTTCGTTTATGGAACCACTCCAGACGCCTTAAGGGGCATTCCCAACCTGTACATAAGTGACGGAACACTGTCAATTGACCGATCTACAGGGGCCCCGGTGCTAACTGTGACAGTCAACCACTTGATGGTACCCCTATCAGGATATCCTACTACCAGTGGATCTTATGAGGGACCCGTTATTTCAACCGGTCATGAATGCGACAGGAGGCTCTCAGCAAACATATCCCATCTCATATCCTGCCGGGGGCACGGTAGTAAATGACTATTTTGAGGTAACCATCAGGAACTGGAACTTCTGTAATCCATGGAACGGCAGCCAGACAAATCCCAATTATGCTGATGCCAGGACGGATATAGCAAGAATTGTAGTTTTAGACGCACCTCCTGCACCGGTTGCGCCGGACAGGACAATATGTTATGGTCAGAGCACTACTCTTACCCTTGGTACAGGGTATACTCCTGCCGGGATAATAACATGGTACCGGAATGCGGACAAGTCTGGTCCGACAAGTACCGGGACCTCCTTTACTCCAAATATAAATAGTCCCGGAACATACTATTACTGGGTTTCTGACAGATACATATCAGGCACTTTATGCGAGAGTCCTTTAACAATGGTGACTCTTATTGCATTACCGGTAATTACAAATAACACTATCCTTGATAATCAGACAGCTTGCTATAACTCGCCTCCCGCTCAATTAACAGGGAGCCTTCCGGCAGGAGGGAACGGGACATATGCCTACCTCTGGGAAAGCAGCACAGCGGGTGCTTCAGGGCCTTACAGTGCTGCTGCCGGAACAAATACCGGGCAAAACTATTCTCCTCCCGGATTGACACAGACAACCTGGTTCAGGCGCAGTGTAATATCAGGGCCATGTTCAAACACAAGTACATCGGTACAAGTCACTGTGAGGCCAACTCCAATAGCTTCAATCAGCGGAACAGCGACTGTCTGTCAGAACCAGGCAGGAGTTAACATCACATTTACCAACTCCCTTGCCCTTCCAATAAGAATTACTTATAATATCGACAGTGGAGGAGACCTGGTGCAATTACTTAATGCAAACTCCAGTGCTACAGTAGCGGTAAATACATCAGTGCCCGGAGCGATTGTCTATTCTATTACAAGTGTCCGTTATCAAACTACGCCTACCTGTAATAATGTACTTGCTACACCGTTGACAGCAACTGTTACAGTAAGACCTACACCATCTGCATCAATAAGCGGGACAACATCAGTGTGCCGGAACGCCCCGTCACCAAATATTTCGTTTACAAATCCAATGGCACTGGCCGTCAGGATAACCTACAATATTAACGGTGGAGCGAATACCACAATCGATGTAAATGCAAACAGCACAAGGACTCTCGCTGCTCCGACCGGGACTGCCGGTACCTTCAACTATAATCTTGTCAGCGTCAGGTATACAACCAATCCAACCTGCAGCTATTCAATTACCGGGACGGCAACAGTAACGGTTCATCCTCTGCCGGTTCCGACAATCACAGGTCCGCCATCGGTCTGCCTGAATTCTACTCATAACTATACCACTGAGGCCGGAATGACAGGTTATAACTGGACTGTTTCTTCCGGCGGAACCATCAATTCAGGAGGAGGAACAAACACCATCAATGTCACATGGAGTACTTCAGGTGCAAAAACCATTACAGTAAGCTATACCAACAGCAATTCATGTTCCGGCACAAGTGCGCCTTATAATGTTGATGTCGGGGTTGGTCCGACCGGGGCAAATATAGTCGGTTCGAATGTTTGTCTGGGACAATCAAGCATAATAAGAGTAACAATAAACGGTGGAGCTCCCAATTACACAATTCTTATTCCCGAATATTCAGCTACACCTATTCTCAATTATGTTTCGGGTTCGGATATCAATCTTGGCCCACTGGCAGTGGGTCCTCACACTTATACACTTGCTTCTGCCACTGACCTGTGCAACATCCCAGCCCCAGGCCTTCCGAAGACATTAACCATTAATGTCAATCCGATACCTGCAATTACACCAGGGACTAATCCCTCAGTCTGCCGGGGGACAACAAGCGCCAGTCTTGCTTATGGTGGAGCGACAGGTAGTCCAGACCGCTACAGCATTGATTATAATGCTGCAGCCAACGGAGCAGGCTTTGCAGATGTTACAAATGCTGTATTACCCGCCAGTCCTATCACACTGGTTGTACCTGCCGGAGCGCCGGCAGCAACTTATTCAGCCAATCTGACTGTTAGCAACAATGCAACAGGTTGCGTTAGTGCAACGTATCCGATTACTGTCACAGTCAATCCTGTACCGGCAATTACCCCCGGTACCAATCCGGCAGTCTGTCGCGGGACAACAAGTGCCAGCCTCACTTACGGTGGTGCGACAGGCAGTCCTGACACATATAGCATAGATTACAGTGTAGCGGCCAACGGAGCTGGCTTTGCTGATGTTACCAATGCCGTGTTACCGGCCAGCCCTATTACACTTGTAGTTCCGGCAGGGGCTCCACAAGCTATTTACACTGCGGTGCTTACTGTCAGTAACAGCATAACAGGGTGTGTAAGTACATCTTATAATATCACTGTGACGGTCAATGGCATTCCGGCAATAGCGCCTGGAACCAATCCCTCAGTCTGTCGTGGGGCAACCAGCGCAAATCTCACTTACGGCAGTGCTAACGGAAGTCCGAACAGGTACAGCATCGATTACGATGCTACAGCCAATGGTGCAGGGTTCACTGATGTCACCAATGCGGTTCTTCCGGCCAGCCCGATAATACTTGTTGTTCCCGGGGCTGCCCCGGCTGCAACCTATTCAGCTAACCTGACTGTGAGCAATAGCGCCACAGGCTGTGTCAGTGCAACATATCCCATCACCGTCACTGTCAATCCGATTCCGGCAATAACGCCGGGAGCTAACCCGGCAGTGTGCAGAGGAACTACAGCTGCAAGCCTGACATATGGTGGTGCCACCGGGAGCCCTAACAGATACAGTCTCGATTACAGTGTTGCAGCAAACGGAGCAGGTTTTGCGGATGTTACAAATGCTGTCCTTCCGGTAAGCCCGATCACTATGGTTGTCCCGGCCGCTGCACCGGCGGCTGTATACAGTGCCAATCTGACTGTCAGCGACAATGCTACCGGATGTGTAAGCGCAACTTATCCTATAACTGTCACAGTACACCCGATCCCTGCTCTGAACAGCGGTCTCACACCTCCGGATGTCTGCAGCAACACGCCATTCACATACACCGCAACATCACTGACACCTGGCACATCGTTCAGCTGGACCAGGCCGGCGGTTGCAGGAATAACACCTGCCGGGCCAACATCGGGAGGCGAATAATTTCGTCAATGAGACACTTCGAAATATGACATCCGCGGCAATACCGGTAACTTATCAATTTACCCTGACAGCCAATGGGTGTACCAATGTTCAGAACGTAGTGGTAAACATCAAACCTGAACCGGTTATTTCAAATCAGTCAGTCAATGTTTGTTCGGGTGAGACACTGATACATACAATCCTACTCGATAATTTTGTCAATCCGGGAGCCAATGTGACTTTTACCTGGCCAGCTCCGACACTTTCAGGCGGACTGACCGGCGGTACCGCCAGGACTGTTGCCCTCATCGGCCGATATGACTGATACATTTGTCAATATATCAGGCGGAGCCGAGACAGCTACATACATTGTAACACCTGTTTATAACGGGTGTGCTGGTGAAACCAGAAATATTGTCGTCACTGTTGGTTCACAGCCTGTGCTTGATCCGGGCCTCAACAGGAGCGTCTGCAGCGGTCTGCCGACAGGACTTACACTTGCAGTTGCGCCGACTTCGTCACCTGCTACGTCGTATGATGTATTCTCGATAACTGTTCAGGGAGGATTGGTTCCCAATGCAGGAAACGTAACGGCAGCTTATACTGTCGGAGCCAATTACCTGGCAAATGACAGGTTCGTGAACGAAACAGGAACCGACAGGACGGTTACCTACAGGGTAAGACCTGTCTTCGGAACTACCTGTATAGGCGACTGGGTGAATGTGATAGTTACAGTCAGGCCGCAACCTGTACTACAGCCTAACCAGCTGAAAACAGTTTGTTCAAACGTTGCCGTGAACAGGGAAATATTGCTTGTCCCGTTAAATACCCCTGCCGGTACCACCTTCAGCTGGCCTGTGCCTGCTAATGTCAGCCGGATTGCCACAGGGGACAGCACGCAGTAATGTTGCGGCAGATCCTGCCGGAACATTGCATATCACCGATGTTCTTATCAATCATGGCCTTACTCCGATAACTGCGACATACTCCGTCACACCGACCAGTTCATTCATGTGTGCAGGAAATCCGGTCAATGTAGTTATTACAATAAACCCTGAACCGGATCCTCCTGCAATAACAGGCAAGGATACCTTGTGCATTGGTGAAAATCCCGTGGTTTATACTGTGCCTCTCCATCCCGGATCACAGTACACATGGAACGTACCTGCCTCGGTAGGCGTCAAGACATTTGATGTAAACTCCAATGCAATAATTATCACAGCTGCCGGTACAGCCGGCAGCGGGAATATCACCGTGGCAGAGACTAACAGCTACGGATGTACAGGTGTAGCCGGATCATTTACGGTAGTGGTAATGGGGCCTTCACCCATTGCAACTGTTGCAGGAGACCCAACGGTATGTGCACTTGAGACTGGCGTATATTCAGTTCCGGATAATGACGGATCGGTCTATACCTGGACACTGCCGACAGGTGCAGCTCTGATAGGCGATCCTACTGCTGCAAGTGTAACAGTTACATTCGGAACCATCAGCGGAAACATCTCTGTCAGGGAGGTCAATGCTGCGGGTTGCATTACGAATCACACGCCGCTTGCTGTTACGGTTAGACCACTGCCTACAGCAATCATCAGCAACAACGGAACCATCTGTGTCGGGGGGACTCACCCGATAAACATCGCTCTTACCGGTGCTTCGCCATGGTCTGTAGTTTATGCCATCAACGGCGTGAACCAGCCGGCTATAAATAATATACCTGCAAGTCCTTATACACTTAATGCAACGGCAGCCGGGTCTTACACGGTGGTCAGTGTTACCGATGCAAATATGTGTACCAATACCGGCATAGGCAATGCTACTGTATCTTACTATCCTGTTCCGACAGCCACCATCAGCGGCACTACTGAGATATGTTCTGGCGGATCGGCGGTTCTTACCATCACACTTACGGGAGCTGCGCCATATGACTTCACCTACAGTGACGGCGTTAATCCGGCTGTTGTAGTGACGAATCACCCGACGATGGTATACAATGCCACTGTCACCCCTGTGGCGAATGCCACCTATACCATCACCGCGATGAATGACAATAACGGCTGCCTCGGAACACGTTCAGGCGCTGCCGTTATAACCATCAATCCGAGACCGGTTCTTACCCTTGCGGGAACGAACCTGAAGTGTAACGGTGACAACAGCGGCGCGGTCAACCTGAGCATTGCATCAGGCACGCCACTGTTCAGTTTTGCATGGACCGGTCCTGACGGATTTACTGCAGGTACTGAAGATATTGCAGGACTGAGAGCCGGAGTTTATATCTGTCACTGTCACAGACAGCAAGGGGTGCACTGCAACCGGAAGCACCACCTGACTCAGCCGGCCCAGCTGACACTTTCGAAATCGGGCGATATAACTTTGCTCTGTTTGCAATGGTGCCACAAATGGTGCCGGCAGCTTCACGGCAGCAGGAGGCACTGCTCCTTATACCTTTACACCCCTGGTGAATACTTCATTAGCGACGCTGACCACAGCCTCGCCATCAGTTGCAGTGGCAAATGCCGGTGCAGGAACTATCACTGTAAGAGTGACCGATGCCAACGGCTGTACAGCTGAGTCGACGATTCTTGTCACCCAGCCTGCAGCTCTCAGCGTTACAGGCGTTCCCTCACTGAGTATTGAAGGAAGCCATAATATCAACTGTTTTAACGGGAACACCGGAACAATAACAACCACTGTAACCGGAGGCATCACACCATATATCTACTCATGGACTACCATCGGCGGAAGCGGCCTGACGGCAGGCGCATCGAACCAGAGCGGCCTTACAGCAGGTACGTATAATGTAACTGTTACGGATGCCAATGGGTGTACTACAAACGGTTCATGGATTCTTACTCATCCGACAGAACTCACTGTCAGCGTAACAACAGACGATAACCTTATCGGCACATGTTCTGATGCCCAACTCAACGCAACTGTTACCGGGGGTGTAATGCCTGCAGGCGGATACCTCTACAGCTGGTCGCCGGCAGCAGGGCTGAGCGCTGCAAACATTGCCAATCCGGTTGCAACACCTGCTTCAACTACCACATATACTGTAACGGTTACCGATGCAAACGGCTGTACAAAGACCGGTTCTATCACAATAAATGTGGCTCCCGTTCTGACCGCAGTGGCCTTTACCGATGACAATCTTATCGGCACCTGTCCGTTGTCTGACGCACAGCTCAATGTCACCGTCAACGGCGGCGAGGCACCTTACATCTACAGCTGGGCACCTGCAGCAACGCTTAGTAACGCGGCAATAAAGAGTCCCGTTGCGAAGCCGCTGGTTAATACAACCTATACTGTTACCGTCACTGATGCCAACGGATGTATTGTAACGGCAAACGTCACCATCAACATTGCTCCGCCTCTTGTTGCGACTGCATCAGTTGATGATGACCCGATAGGAGCATGCCCGTCATCTGTAGCCCGCCTGAGCACGACGGTTACCGGAGGCGAAGGAGGATACACATATCTGTGGGACAATGCAGCAACGCTTTCAAGTGCAACGATAGCCAACCCGACAGCCAAGCCGGCAGGATCGACACTCTATACTGTAACAGTTACTGATGCCAACGGGTGTCAGACGACAGCAACAGTAATGGTTAATGTTGCCCCGCCTCTGACCGTGACTGCCAGTGCTGATAACTATACCATAGGTGCATGCCCGACCTCTGTTGCCACCCTTAATGCTCTGGGTGCCGGAGGGGAGTTGCCGTTATCAGGTGACTATACCTATAGCTGGTCTCCTGCTGCCGGACTCAACTATCCGAATGTACAGAGTCCAATTGCAAAACCGCCAGCAAGCACCATCTACACAGTAACAATCACTGACAGGAACGGTTGTACTGCAACAGACACGGTAGCCATTACCGTCAGACCCCCGATAGTCCTTACAACCACTCCGCTGGTTTATGCGGGCGGTTATAACATAACATGCAACGGAGCATCGGACGGAGCAATTGACCTGGGCGTGACCGGAGGGGAAGCTCCATACATTTATTCATGGACAGGCCCGGCTGGTTATACATCGGCCAGTGATGACATATCGGGTCTCAGGGCAGGAACATACAACATAACCGTAACAGATGCAAACGGTTGCAGTGCGACTACAACCGCAGTGCTTCTTGAGCCGGCCGTACTGACTATGGGCAAGACTCCTGATGTGGTGCTTGCATGCAACGGCGATGCAACTGCCTCAGGCTCATTCAGCGCTTCAGGAGGCACTACACCATACACAATTAATCTGGTCAGCAGCGGTACCACAGGTGCTTCTGTTATAATCAACCCAACGTCACTTGTCTTTACAGGCGGTGCTGCCGGTACCATTACTGCCGGCGTTACAGATGCAAACGGGTGTTACGCTGAAGCCAGCATAATTATCACTGAGCCGCCACAGCTGATTCCCGGAAGCATTGACGGCGCCCAGGAGGTCTGCTATCTTGGCAACCCCGGTCCTCTGAATGAGGTTACACCTCCATCTGGTGGTCCGGCAGTTATTTTAATGCAGTGGGAGCGCAGTCTTGACGGAGGCAGCACCTGGAATATCATTTCGGGGGCAACATCACCATCATATGATCCTCCGGCAGGTATTCTGCAGACAACACATTTCCGCCGCAGGGTGAACTCCGGGACATGTGATCCGGAATACAGTAATCCGGTAATAGTTACAGTTAATCCGCTTCCCGTTGCCTCTATCTCAGGCACAGGATTTGTCTGTCCGGGTGATGCGGCAACCGTGAGTGTCACGGTTACTGTTGGCGAAGCACCTTTCACCGTCGTACTGAGCGATGGCACAACAGTAGCGGGATACAGCAGCGGAGCCCCGATAACGGTTAATCCGCTGGTCACAACCACATATACGATAACTTCCATCACTGACAATAACGGATGTGTTGTAACAGCTCCTCATGCCAATCTTACCGGTTCAGCTACCATTACCACCAAGGTTGTTCCGGAAATAGCTCTGCAGCCGCTGAATCTTGCGGTCTGCGAGGATGCTGTCGCAACCTTCACCACCGATGCCGGCATGACCACCAACCCTTCATATCAGTGGTATGTCAACACCGGTTCAGGGATGAGCATCCTTGTCGGTGAAACTGCAGCAACCCTCATTATTACTGCCTCTTCAACGATGAACGGCTATAGCTACCAGGTTGTAATATCAGGCGATTGCCCGGTACCTGTTCCTTCAGATATTGTAATCCTTACGGTAAGTGAGAAGCCTGAGATTACCACTCAACCGGTTTCTGCAACTCTGTGTTCAGGTGAGAATGCAGTCTTCGCCGCAGATGCGGGGGTTACTACAAATCCGCAGTATCAGTGGTATGTGAATGCAGGCTCAGGATGGACACCTGCAGTAGGAGCACGCTACCAGGGGGCTACGACGAATACGCTTACTGTCGTGAGCGTGCTTGAGTCGATGTCAGGTTACAGGTATTACCTCCGTGTATCAGGTCCTTGTACTCCGATTGCGGCGACTGACACCGTCATGCTCACGGTTACCCGTCAGGCAGAGATAACCCAGCATCCGCAGAGTCTTGTTCTCTGCGAAGGTGCACCGGCTGTCTTTGCGGTGAATGCGGGTCTTACGACCAATCCTGCATACGAGTGGCAGATCAGCACCGACGGCGGTCTGAACTGGACAACGATACCCGGTGCCACAAATGCAACATATACGATAGCCGCGGTGGCTACTGCTGACAATAATAAAGCCTACAGGGCTGTGGTAAGAAGCAGTTGCGGATCGAGTGTGACTTCGTTCCCGGCCTATCTGACAGTAAATGAGCTGCCGGAGATAGTCACGCAGCCTCAGCCGGCCACTGTTTGCGAATATTCAATTGCTGACTTCACCGTTGATGCCGGAGTAACGACAGGTGTCTCATACAGGTGGCAGCGCAAGATCTTTGGAGGCACTAACTGGATTGATCTTACAGAGAGTGCAACATACTTCGGAGTGTCGACTCCGAACCTGAAGGTTAACGGAACAGTAAGGACCATGAGCGGAGACCTGTTCCGGGTGATAGTAAGCGGCACATGTATTCCTCCGGTTACTTCAGCTGAAGTTCTCCTTACGGTTAACACTGCACCTCAGATACTCAGTCAGCCTGTTGCTGCTTCGATATGCGAGAATACTAACACATCGTTTACCGTAACGGCACAGGGAACGGCAATAACCTATCAGTGGTTTGTCGATCCGGCAACAGGAACATTTGCGCCTGTAGCCAACCTGGGAGTATACACGGGTGCAACAACAAATACGCTGACACTGACAAATGTGCCAAGGACGTATGACAATTACCGTTACCGCGTTGAGGTTACAGGCACCTGTGCTCCGAAGGCTGTTTCGGCAACGGTTATGCTTGATGTTGCCATTGAGACAATAATCAATGTACAGCCTGCCGACACTGCGATATGCGAGTTCATGACAGCGAGCTTCAGGGCTCTGGCTGACGGTGCAAACCTTCTCTACCAGTGGCAGGTCTTTGACGGAGCATCATGGACAGATCTGACCAATACAGGTGTATACCTTGGCGTTAAGACCCCGATGCTGATGGTCTTCGGGCCGTCACGTACGATGAATGGCAGCCGTTACCGGGTTATCATCACCAGTACCTGTTCCGCACCGGTAGTTTCAGATGATGTTACCCTTACGGTTAATACTGCTCCGGAGCTCTCCGATCACCCGGATGAGTTCAAGGGTTGTCCGGGCGGCACCGCAACTTTCAGCGTTGTTGCTGCAGGCACAAACCTCACCTATCAGTGGCAGGTTAACAGCGGTACAGGCTTTGCGGATGTCTCAAATGACGGAACCTATTCGGGAACCACAACCGATGTTCTTACCATAAACAACCTGGCACTTGCGATGAACGGTCACCTTGTCAGGGTTATAGTGTCAGGTACCTGTCTGCCTCCGGTAACATCGACTTTTGCGCCTCTGAGGGTTTACATGGAACCTTCCATAATCAAGGAGCCTGATGATGCCGGGGTATGTTACCTTTCAGGAGCGACTTTCTTTGCACAGGTATTTACTACCGGCGCAGGCGAGACCACTGTCTGGCAGGTCAACCAGGGCTCCGGATGGAGCAGTCTGACTGACAATGCACTGTACCAGGGGACGCAGACGCCTCAGCTGATAATCATGAGTGCTGACACACTGATGACCGGATGGCATTACAGGCTTGAGATAACCGGGCCGTGCGGCATCTATCACACCAGGGAGGCTCTTCTTACTGTCAATGCACCTCCGAGAGGTCAGATAGCTCCGACAGACACACTGTTTGTTTGCGGTGGGGTCCCGACGCAGTTGCATGGTAATCCGGAAGGAGGATCAGGCACCTATACCGTGCACAGATGGTATGGCGATATCGGACCGCTCAGCCAGTTCAATATCGAGAATCCGGTATTCAATACCTCGATGGCAGGATTTTACAGGCTTGTCTACCAGGTAACTGACAGCAAGGGTTGTATAGGATTGGATACAGTGGTTGTTGAAGTAGAGAAACCAATTGCGGCTTTCACAACTGATACTCCTTCAGGGTGCCAGCCACTGACCGTTAACTTTACCAACGGCTCTTCGGGTTATGCCTCTGTGCTGTGGAACTTTGGAGACGGGAGCACTTCAACAGATGTCAATACATCGCATACATATCCTAATCTCGGTCCGTCACTTGCCTACTTTACTGTCAGGCTTGAGGTGACCTCTGTCAACGGGTGTGTATCATGGGTGGAGAATGGCATCACGGTTTATCCGGAGATATTGTCAGACTTCACAATGAGTGAGGACACGATATGTTCGGGTGAGAATGTGATGTTCTCAACACTCCCGGGAGCCTTCAGGTATACCTGGGATTACGGTGACGGCACCTCGCCACAGAACGGCTCCAATGTGGTCAGCCATGTCTTCCTGAACACCACTACGGGACCTGTGACTTACAGTGTCAAGTTAAGGACAGAGTCGTTCTTCGGATGTATAAGCGAGACAACACTGCCGCTGGTTGTTTACCCGGTACCGATTCCGGCCTTTATTGCCACACCGCCTTCACAGACCTTCCCGAATGCAACGGTATCATTCACCAATAATACCAATGCAGGCAGCTGGATCTGGCTGTGGGAGTTCGCCGACGGCAACAGCTCGACTCAGATTTCTCCGGTACACACCTATGCTGCATCGGGCGAGTATCCGGTCAAACTGACTGTCAGCAATGCCTACTGCTCCGAGTCTGTTACCAGGAGTGTGAGTATACTGCCGACGCCTCCTATTGCGTCGTTTGACTCGATACCTTCAGGATGTATGCCGTGGACTGTTAATATCAGGAATACTTCGCTGTATGCCACGAGCTACCTCTGGGAGTTTGGAGACGGCTATACCTCCAACGCGAAGGATCCTGTGTACACATACCTGCAGGCAGGCACTTACCGGATTACACTGACTGCCACAGGCCCGGGAGGTACTGATGTCGAGTCTCGTATTGTGAATGTCTATCAGTCGCCCAAGGCTTACTTCGAGGTATCGCCGCCGGTGGTCTATGTCAATGACGAGAAGGTGAGACTCTTCAACCTCTCTGAGGGTGCGGACAGCTTCATCTGGGAGTTTGGTGACGGAGACACTTCGCATGTACGTGATCCGTACCACAAGTACACCACGGAAGGTATCTATGACATCACCCTGCATGCTTATTCTGTAAACGGATGCTATGACAGCTATATCATGTCTCCCGCCGTTACCGTTCAGCCATTCGGTGAGATCATTTATGCAACGGTCTTCAGGCCGAACCTTACCGGAGAGATCGACAGGGATGACCTGCCCACGGGCGGCGAGGAGGTTGACATGTTCTTCTATCCGCCGATAAGGGAGACTGTGCTGAACTATCATCTCCAGATTTTCAACAGGTGGGGAACGCTGATCTTCGAGACCTATGACATCAACAAGCCCTGGAACGGATATTACAAGGGTAGTCTGTGTCAGCAGGGAGTATACGTATGGCTTGTGGAGGGCAAGTATGCCAATGGCAGGCCGTTCAAGAAGGCAGGTGACATAACCCTGCTGCATTAACAAATATTAATATGAAAGCAGAGACGCCCGATCCGGGCGTCTCTGCTTTTTATACATGGTTAGTTGAACGGTTTGTCGGAGAAGGGTGAGGCGAAGGGGCTGTCGGGACCGGAGTCACCTGTTCTTCTTCGCGGCGGGGGGTTCGGAGGAGCGGTGGTCATCATCACAAGAGAGATGGAATAGTCGAGCTCGATCCGTATTATCTCCGGCCTGACATATTTTCTTTTCTCCCTGTTCATCAATAAATGATCTCTAAACTGCCTCAAATATAGGATATTTGCACTATCCCCATAAAAACATTTGTTAACCGGTAATGTTCGTTACCTTCATATAATTACTGCCCTGCAACAACCACCTTTTCAAGATATCTCTTCCCTCCGGCTGTCACCTCCACGATTATCAGTCCACCGGAACCTGACAGTTGATATTCCTTGAGCTCACCCGAGTTGAACCACTCATCGTTTGCGGCAAGTATCATCCTTCCCGTAACATCAAAAATTCTGACTTTCCCTTTTACTGATATCCATTCCGAACCCTGGGGAAGCACACAGATTTTTCCTGAAGAGGAATAGACTCTGACGGAGCTTGCTACAGCGGTCTTTTCCGGAGTGAATGAGGTTACGGCAGATATTGAAAGGGTGAACCTGTCTGCTATGGTTCCGGCCGGGGCCGAAAACGAGTATTCTGAGCTGCTTAGCAAGTCGATGGTGTTTCCGGTCTGGTTGTCTTTAAGAACAACTTTGGAATCGCCCAAGGCCTGCAACTGGCTGCGCTTTATCTTATATGTCCCTGCTTCAGGAAGTTTCAGTGTAATGGGGATGACTGTCTGTTTCTTCGGCCAGGGGACCGAGTTAATGGAGTAGTTCTCACCTTTCAGGACGGAGTAGATCTGTGCCATCTTATCCACCGGACTGAATATCTTTCCCGCGTCATACTCGCTGTCAAAGTTCATTGTAGCTGACGGTTCAAGCCTTATGACCATCTCATCCTGCGATGTCTTTGAATCAAGGACGAGGCGTATCAGCGGAATAGTGCGGGCAGATTTAAATCTCGGCGCCGCATTATGTTCCTTAGCGTTGTTGGGGATGGTGATGGATGTACCTGTAGCCCGTGTTTTCACGAAGAAACCCTGCAGCGGGGGAATATGGGCCGAGCCTCCGTTGGTTCCGACGCCGTCGACGTATGATGCCACAACATCATCTATTCTGATATAAATGGCATTTCTCACATGTTCGGGGTCGGAGCGTGTCACCAGGTCCCAGTTCATGCCGCAGGTGAGGGAATTGCCTATGAGAGCGTAGCCAAAGAGTGACGTGTCTCCTCCTGATCCGCTGAACGGCAGGTTGATCTGGCCCATAGTTGTGGTCATGGAGGTGAGGTTTCCGAACACGATTGTAGTGTCGGAGAACACCAGTGCATTATAGCCTGTTTTTGGCTCCAGGGTGCTGAAGGGTGTCGTCCCGTCATACCCGTCATGCCACTGCCATCCCTGGATCACATCAGTAGTCACTTTAGACTCGTCGTAATTCATCAGGTTCTCAGGCTCGATATCTGTAAACACCGTTTTGGAAACGGCAGCCGGCGTTGCGATATAATGCCAGCGGTCAATCTCATCTGTGGCGCCTGTAAGGTGCATCATGACATTCAGGGAGCCGCCCGTACCAGAGAAGCTGCCCGTCATAAGCGAGGCAATGCCTGACGGATCTGACTGCAGGTTAATGGTTCCGTTGTTTGTGAGAGAATTGAATGTGGCTCTCGACCCGGGCTCCATTGTCATAACAAGACCCGTGTTAAGAGTAAATGATGGTCCCGGTGCTGAAGTAGGATAATTTGACAGGCCACGTGGGATAATGATATTGGTAGAGCCGGGAACATGTTTTCCCTCCCAGTTGCTTGGATCGTTCCACGAGGTGCCGTTGGTGCCTGTCCAGACACTGTATATCATCTCGTATGCACCGATATCTGTTATGTTCACTCTTGGCTTGTCAGTGATATCTCTTAACGGGATAGTCACTCCTGGATAGCTGTCGGTACCGCTGTCCCTTAGAGGAGAGACATATGTTATCCCGAAATTGCCAGCGGCGGGGTTGATGAAGTTTGGTCCGTCTGTGGCGGTGTTCGAGCTGTTGAGGGTAATGTTGCCGCTGAACGAGGCCCCTTCTATTGCGTTAAATGCCATAACTGAAGCGGGTGTGCCGTTCAGACCAATATGGTTTGTCCCACCCCATACGGCAGTGTTAACCATTATGGCACCCGCTGAATTTTCGAGGTACACAGATGTTCCGTCGCTGACGGGAGAGGCACTGTAGACGATGGTTGAGTTGACTATTTTCGGGGAGCTTGAAAGCGATGTGACTGTACCTCCCCTGAGTGTTGCGGATGCAGAGCTGTTGCCATTAAAGAGACAGTTGGTGATCACCGGGGCTGATCCTGCCTCGATATAGAAAGCCCCTCCGTGTTCCAGGGCGTTATTGTTTATGAAGGTACATTCTGAGATGGAAGGGGCTGCTCCGCTCAGAACAGCTATGGCCCCTCCCTTTGATGCCATGCAGTTCCGGAAGGTGCAGTTTGAAACGGTTACTCCTGATGAAGCAAGGCGCAGGCCTCCTCCGAGGAGACCGAACTTGAAATTGTCTCTCCTCCCTCTTTCAAAAGTGCAGTATCTTATCTGGCTGGTGCCAGATGATGTTATTGTGATGTTCCCCCATGAATCTTCAGGTTCTCCGGTTATTCCGTCCAGGTCAGTATCGGCGGTAAAAAGTATGGGGCTCGTTGTGGATCCTGAGGCGTTTATCTGTCCGGTACCGGTGACGAATATTGCCGCCCTGTACTGTATTGCTATCAGCCTGGCTCCGGCGGCGACGGTAAGGGTTTCATTGTCAACATAAATATTTCCGTCGAAATATTTCGTACCTGACATTGTGAAATCGCCTGCCAGAAATCCTCTGTATGGGTTTGACAGGCTGCCGTCGCCCTGCAACTGTGCGGTTGCCGGCAGCAGTGACAGGATGGCGATGATAAATAAAAGCAGAACCCTCTTCATGCTTGGCCTTTCATATTATGACAACCACAGCTGCTGAAAGGTTGCCGGCACATTGCCGTATTTCAGCCGCTGAAAGCAAATAATGGCACAAAAGTACTAATTCTCGGTTTACACTCAAATAATATATTGCATATACAAGAATTACAACTGGTTGATGCCGTTCGCCTCTTCTTGTTATATTTGTAAATATCGCAATTTAAATGCCACCTAGGGGGATGATTATATCAAGAGCCCTGAAAATACTTTTCAACAGCTCAGGAAGCCAGACTGTTAACAGCGCTCTCATTCTTGTGATCCGGTCAGTCATTCCGCTGGTTGCGATTCTTCTTATCAGGCACTATGTAGACAGCATAGTAAACACAGGGAGTGAAGGCTTGTCAGCAAATCTGAAGTCAGTGACAGGTCTGGTAGCTGCCCTGGCCCTTACAATTCTTGCAGATGACCTGCTTCAGTCAATAGGGCAATATATCTCAAAAAGGCAGGGATATCTCATTGAAAACCATATTGCTTCATTGATACATACCCATGCCGTCAAGATGGGTTTGAAGTTTTTTGAAGATCCGGCGTTTCACGACCGGCTCTCAAGGGCGGTGAGAGACATTTCATGGCGGCCCGCTGCGATCTTATCCGATGTGATTCTCTCGGTCCGCGGTCTTCTGTCATTTGCAGCAATGGGATTTATCCTGAGAGATTTCGGAATCATTCCGCTGGCCGGGCTTGCTGTGATATTTCTGCCGGTACTGTTCCTCAGGCTGCGCAGTTCGGAGAGGCTGTATGAGGTAAGGAAGTCAGTTACTGCCTACTCAAGACAGGCATCCTATTTCAGCTGGCTGCTTACAGCCGAGAAGCCGGCCCGGGAAGTAAGGCTCTTCAGTCTCGGGCGGTTCTTTGAAAAGCATTTTCGCATCTCGTTTGCGGCATCAAAAGAGCCTGAGTTAAAGGTTGTAAGGACAAATGCCATTTACGAAGGGGTTGCCTCCGTCATCAAAGCCATGGCATTTGCCGGTGTTCTCATTTATGCAACCTTCCGGTATATCGATTCGGGAATAACAGCCGGTGAGATGGCCATGTACCTGATAGCCTTCAGGCAGGCGGTTGTTTACCTGCGCGATGCTGTCTCCGGAGTCTCCGGCCTGGCCGAAAACAGACTTTTCCTCAATGACCTCTTTCTCTTCCTTGACATGGAGAGTGATATGCCGGTCAATAAAAATGCCTCAGGGATAAACTCCTTCCGCGAGCTTGAAGCGGTAAACCTCACTTTTACTTATCCCGGCGCCAGACAACCGGCAATCAGTGATGTGAGCCTGCGTATCAGGAGAGGTGAGCGTGTTGCAATAGTAGGTCCGAATGGTTCAGGCAAGACCACCCTGGTTAAGCTTTTATGCAGGCTTTATGATCCCGGCTCGGGAGATGTCATGCTTGACGGCGAAAGTGTCACACGGTTTGATCCGGATGAATACAGACAGCTGTTCTCAGTTGTGTTCCAGGATTTCATGTTGTACTATCTCCCGGCAGGAGACAACATAAGCCTGGCAGACAGAGCCGGCAGCAGGGATAACGACCATGTAAGGGAGGCTGCGGTAAAGGCAGGAATATCAGGTGTATTAGAAAGTCTTCCTGAGGGTTATGAAACCATTCTCGGGCACCATACCGAGGGAGGCCGTGAGCTCAGCTGGGGTGAGTGGCAGAAGATTGCCATTGCAAGGGCTGTATACAGGGATGCGCCGCTGCTTGTTCTTGATGAGCCCACCTCGTCACTCGATGCCGATTCAGAATATGAGATATTCTCAGACCTTGAAAGGATTGCAGAGGGGAGGACGCTGATACTAATCAGTCACCGCCTCGCGTACGTAAGAAATGCAGACCAGATCATTGTGCTCGACGGGGGACGGGTTGCAGAAAAGGGGACCCATGATGAGCTGATGGCAGAGAAGGGGAAATATCATGCCATGTTCACTAAGCAACAATCGAATTATATATGATCCCTGAAGAGTCAGGGCCGGAGCCTGTCATAAGATTACTTCTGCTTCTCAGCAGGGTTGCCTTCACTGACCGGGATCGTCGGGAGACCGCAGAACTGTGCGGTTCATTCAGTGACTGGCGTCTTTTTACCGACCTGGCGATAAGACACGGTGTGGCAGCTCTGGCATGGCAGAATCTGACTGACCTTGGGCTGGATGACCGCGTATCAGAACCTGAACGGCTGATTCTTGAAGGAATAAGGATGAAGAGCATCGCAAGGGTCACTTACATCACAAATGCGGCGGCAGAGATAATCACAACGCTTGAGAAGGCCGGTATCAGGGCATTGTTGCTGAAGGGGCTGGCTCTCGAGCATGCTGTTTATGGCTCGAGGGGCCTGAGGCAGATGAGTGATGCAGACCTCCTGGTTTCCCCGGAAGAGATATTCAGGGCAAGAGATGTGCTTGCATCTGCCGGGTTTGTATCGCAACCAATGAAATCCCCGCTGTACAGGCATATAATCCTCGACCTTGGCAACCATCTTCCTGAAATGCACAGGGGCGGCATGTCAGTTGACCTTCACCACCGCCTGTTCGGGTCAGAGGGGATGGAATTGGTCAGAGAGGCAATCGAAAATCCCGGATTAATAAAGGCAGACGGCCGCACATTTAATGTTCTTCCGCCTCAGACAGCCTTTCTCGGGCTAGTAAATCATATATTCAAGCATGAGATAAAGGGGGAGTTTCAGCTCAGGCTTTACACAGACGTGTTTTTACTCATCGAAAAGTACAGAGACGAGATTTTCACAGACAGTCTTAAGTCAAAGGCTGCCGGGGCAGGTATTGTATTCGAAGTAAGGGTTGTTCTTACAATACTGGAACAAGCTTATTCCCTGGAGATACCGGCAATTTTTCATGCAGTTACAGACCCTGAAAAGGAAAGAGTTGATGCTTTCATGGAAAAGATCCGTCAGCCAGGCAGCATTATACCGCAGAGCCCGCGCAGCAAATATTTTGAACTGATCGGATCTCTTCCCGGGCTCAGGCGGAAGCTGATATTCATAACGGGAGACATTTTTCCCTCTGTTGACTTCATGAAGAGGAGGTACAGCTGCCGGTCTGCCGCAGGCGCACTGCTGAGGTATCCTCACCGGCTTGGCAAGGTCATATGGATATTTACTCTCCTTTTGTCTAAAATCAGAGGCAAATAACGCCAAAACTGAAAGCTGGCTATTTATTTTCTTTAGTTATTGCTTTTATTCCGTTTTATTTATATCTTTACTAAAGTCAAGTCTGTAATGTGTTTGGTGTTTTGAGAAGTTTATTACGGATTAAGGAAACCGGAATAATATGTCTGATTCATTCAAGAGTAACTGCAAAGAGTGATTAAGGCCGCTGGCGGGGCGCTGTCTCGCTGCTGATTGGTACGCCTCGTGCGCCGGTGAGGCCCTGTAAGGGTGGGGCCGCTGCCCCGGGATGACAAATCCCGGGGCAGTTTTCTGTCAGGCCTTCAGGGCACGGTTATCCTAAAAGAGTTACTTTTGCAGAAACAGCAGATTACATGAAGAGTGCGCTTTACCTCTATAACACCATTTCACGAAGGAAAGAGTTATTTGAGCCTATCGCCCCGCCGTTTGCAGGGATGTATGTATGCGGTCCGACTGTTTACAGTGACTCGCATCTCGGGCATGCACGTCCGGCAATCACGTTCGATATACTTTACAGGTATCTGATGCACCTCGGCTACAAGGTACGGTATGTCCGTAATATCACTGATGTGGGGCACCTCGAGAATGAGTCTGATGATACAGGGGAGGACAGGATATCAAAAAAGGCAAAGCAGCTGAATCTTGAGCCCATGGAGGTGGTGCAGAAATACATGAACAGCTTTCACAGGGCGATGGAGCGGCTCAACACGCTTGATCCGTCGATAGAACCGCGTGCAACCGGACATATTATCGAGCAGCAGAATATGATTGAAGCCCTTTTGCGGAAGGGATATGCATACGAATCAAACGGCTCTGTCTATTTTGATGTAGAGAAGTACAACAAGGCACATTCATACGGTATTCTCTCAGGGAGGGTTCTGGAAGAGATGCAGGCAAGCAGCCGCGCCCTCGAGGGGCAGGATGAAAAGCGGGGGCAGTTTGATTTTGCCCTGTGGAAGAAGGCGTCGCCGGCACATATCATGCGCTGGACGTCGCCATGGAGCGAAGGTTTCCCCGGATGGCACCTGGAGTGCTCTGTGATGAGCACAAAGTATCTCGGCGAGGTGTTTGACATACACGGCGGAGGGATGGACCTTATTTTCCCGCATCATGAGTGCGAGATAGCGCAGAGCACAGCCGTGCAGGGCCACTCACCCGTGAGATACTGGGTTCACAACAACATGATCACCATCAACGGGCAGAAGATGGCAAGATCACTCGGCAACTTCATCACCCTTGATGAACTTTTCACCGGAAGTCATAAGATCCTCCTTCAGGCCTATTCCCCCATGACCATCCGGTTCTTCATACTTCAGGCCCAGTACCGCAGCACACTTGATTTCAGCAATGAGGCACTTCTTGCAGCCTCACTGGGGTTGCAGAAAATGATGGTTGCGGTGAAGACCCTGGCAGGGCTGAAGCCATCAGAGAGTTCCACAGTAGATATCTCCGGCATCGGGAAGAAGTGCTACGAGGCAATAAGTGACGATCTTAACACCCCGGTGGCTATTGCTCATCTCTTTGATGCCGTCAGGATTATCAATCTTGTAAATGACGGCAAGGAGCAGTTGTCTTCAGATGACATAAAATCTCTTCAGCAACTGTTTCAAACATTCGTTTTTGATATCCTTGGCCTGGTGGAAGAGGATGGCGGCGGAAGCGAGAAGCTTGCCGGTGTCCTTTCCATTCTGCTTGAGATGAGGCAGGAGGCCAAAGCCAGGAAGGAGTGGGCTGTTTCTGACCGGATACGAGACAGGCTGAGTGCTTTGGGGATTACAGTAAAGGACCGCAAGGACGGTTACGACTGGGAGATTAGTTCATGACCGGCATGTTGTTCCGAACGAGGATCATAAAGGCAGGCAGCCTGGAGATCGGGGGCACTCTCCCCGTGCGCATCCAGAGCATGACCAATACTGACACCCTTGACACAGCCTCAAGTGTCAGCCAGTGCATAAGGATAATAGAAGCCGGGGGAGAGCTTGTCAGGCTCACCGCCCAGGGAGCAAGGGAGGCTGAGAATCTTGCAAACATAAGGCGTGAGCTGCGCAGGGCAGGATTTGACACGCCGCTGTGTGCAGACATACATTTCAATCCTGCTGCTGCAGAGATCGCTGCCCGCATCGTGGAAAAAGTCCGTATCAATCCGGGCAACTATGCTGACAAACGGGCCTCATTCATAAAGCATGATCTTTCAGAGAGTGATTACGCGGCGGAGCTTGAGCGCATCAGGGACCGGCTCATGCCCCTGATAAGCATATGCAGGAACTACGGCACCGCCGTGCGTATTGGGGTGAATCACGGCTCTCTCTCAGACCGCATCATGACATAGATACGGCAACACCGCTGAGGGTATGGCTGTCTCGGCAATAGAGTTTCTCAGGATATTCAGGGGCGAAGGATACGATAACATTGTTGTATCAATGAAGTCTTCCGACACGCGGGTCATGGTTGAATCAAACCGGATGCTCGTAAGGCTGATGTCAGAGGAGGGGATGGACTATCCGATACACCTTGGGATAACCGAGGCAGGAGAGGGAGAGGACGGACGGATAATCTCCGCGGCAGGAATTGGCACGCTGCTGGCGGAGGGGATAGGTGACACTGTAAGGGTTTCACTTTCCGAGGCTCCCGAACGTGAGATACCGGTAGCCAGGGAGATAGTCAGGTTTATCTGCGGTACTGAAGGAAGGGTGACAACACCGTCACCAGCTGTCAGAACGGCCACAGGCGGAGGACGATATTTTCCGGAAGTCATTACAGACAACGACGGGGTGTTCACTGATGAACGGGGAGAGCGCTATGACGGAGATATTTTTACATTCAGGGCAGATGAACTGCATTACCGGGAAGAGAGTGAGGTTACCGGCAAAGTACTGAATCCCGTCTTCAACGAGGATGATCATGAAAGGCTGTGCATTGATGCAGCAGCTCTGCTCGGCAGGTTCTTCATTGCACGCAGGCCTGCAGGGCTGGTGATAAGCAACCGGGGGGCGGTACAGGGTGAGGCGCTGCGTACCCTTGCCTTCGCCATTTTGCAGGCTACTGAAGCGCGGATTACCAGAACCAGGTATATCTCATGCCCTACCTGCGGAAGGACCAGATTCAATCTCGAGGAGGCTGTCCGTAAGGTAAAGGGGGCGACGTCACATCTCACAGGGATGAAGATTGCCGTGATGGGATGTGTTGTCAACGGTCCGGGGGAGATGGCGGGGTCGGACTACGGTTATGTCGGTGCAGCCGAAGGAAAGGTGCACATCTACAGGGGCACCGAGGCTGTCATGAAGAACATCCCCGAGGCAGAGGCGCTGACCCGTCTTCTCGAGCTGATAGAGAGTGATCAGGCCAGGCGGTAATCGAGCTGCTTCTTCTGAAGGTCAGCTTTTGCTACTTCCACCCTTATCTTGTCTCCAAGCATAAAGACCTTGCCTGAACGGCGTCCCCTGATGCAGTAGTTCTCCTCATCGTATTCGAAGAAGTCATCCTGCAGCTCACGTATGGCAATCATCCCTTCACACTGGTTCTCGATTATCTCCACATAGATGCCCCATTCGGTCACCCCCGAGATGACGCCGTCAAAGGCCTGGCCGATCTTGTCACTCATGAACTCCACCTGCTTGTATTTTATCGAAGCCCTCTCGGCGTCGGCCGCCAGGCGCTCCCTCTTTGAAGAGTGCTCGCACAGCTTCACATATTTTTCTCCGTCGCGCGGCGCCTGTTTCTCGAGATATTTTGTCAGCAGCCGGTGAACCATCATGTCAGGATAACGCCTGATGGGTGAGGTGAAATGGGTATAATGGCTGAAGGCAAGGCCATAGTGCCCGATATTCTCTGTCGAATAGACCGCCTTGGCCATTGCCCGCAGTGCCAGTGTCTCAATCACGTTCTGTTCCTTTTTCCCTGATACATCATTCAGCAGCTTGTTCATTGCTGCAGGAAGGCCTTTTGCATCCTGTGCATCAAGTGAATAACCAAACCTCTTGATGAAGTAGCTGAAGGAACTGAGCTTTTCACTGTTGGGCTTATCATGAATACGGTAGACAAAAGTCTTTCCCTTCTGTTTTTTGCCCACGAATTCAGCCACTCTTTTGTTGGCCAGGAGCATGAACTCCTCTATCAGCTGGTTCGAGGTGCCAAATTCGCGGAAGTGGATACCAAGCGGGATGCCTGTCTCGCTAAGGTTGAACTTCACCTCGAGGCGTTCGAAGGCGAAAGAGCCTGTGGCAAACCGTTTCTCACGAAGCTTCTGTGCAAGGTCGTGAAGGGTAAGCATCTGCTCTTTCATGTCTCCCTCGCCGGTGTCAATGACTTTCTGGGCCTCAGAGTATGAGAACCGTCTTGCTGACTTTATTACGGTCCGTCCAAACCATTCACTGACGATGTTGGCCTTGCTGTCCATCTCAAAAACAGCCGAGTATGTAAGTTTATCCTCGTAAGGATTGAGCGAACATATATGGTTCGAGATTTTCTCCGGCAGCATTGGCACCGTGCGGTCAACGAGATAAACCGAGGTAGCCCGTTCCTGAGCCTCCTTCTCAAGTATTGATCCCGGCTGAACGTACCAGGTCACGTCTGCGATATGCACCCCGACTTCCATATTTCCGTTCGGCAGTTCCTTCAGTGAAAGAGCATCATCAAAGTCCTTGGCATCCTCAGGGTCTATGGTGAAGGTGGGTACAGCGCGGAAGTCGCGTCTCTCCCTGAGATCTTCTTCGGTTATCTCCCCGGGTATCTTTTCCGCGGCTCTCTCGACTTCCGCATCAAACCTGTAAGGCAGGCCGAACTCAGCCAGGATGGCATGCATCTCCGTCTCGTTCTCGCCAGGGTAACCGAGCACCTCAGTTATCTCACCCACGGGGTTGCGTGACCTCTGGTCCCATTCTATAATCCTGGCCACGGCTTTCTGCCCCTGCTTCGCCCCGTTAAGTTTAGCCAGGGGGATGAAAAGATCAAAGGGCATGTTCTTGTTGTCAGGCATGAGGAAGGCAAACTGGGGGGTAAGTTCAATGGTTCCGACAAATGCCGACCGTGAGCGCGTTATTATCTCAACCACCTCTCCTTCAATCCTTTTTCCCTTATGCCGGGCATAAAGAAGCACCTTCACCTGGTCACCGTGCAGGGCGGTACGGAGATTACGTGCAGCAACAAAGACATCCTCTTCAAGCTCCTCTGAAATAACGAAGGCATATCCGAACTTAGTAAGATCGATGGTTCCTGTTATATAACCTCCGGATGCCTTCACCAGGAATTTGCCGTGGCCCCGTTCCTCTGCAAGGCCCTCCTTCTTCATCCGGTGCAGGGCATCACTGAGGGCTCGCTTCTCTTCTTTATCGGTTATCTGGAGCCTTGTGGCTATCTGCTTGTAATTCAACGGCTGTCTCGGGTTTTTCATGAGCACTCCGGTGATAAGCTCAATGAACTTCTTCTGATCGACACCGGCCTCTTTGCTGCCCTTGTTTCTTTTTGACATTTTGTGTTCTCTTTTACTGTTCCAAAGATAGGCCGAAATTGGCTACCTTTGAGTGACAAAAATTCTTATGATCTCAATTACCTCAATCCCATCACGTTCTGACAGGGTGGTAGTCCGCAGGATCAATGACGAATGCCTGCTGATACCTCTTACTGATGATATCGCCGATATGGATTCCCTGTACAGATTAAATGAGACAGGTGCCTTTATCTGGGAACTGATTGACGGGAGGCGTGACATTAAAGAGATAACATCCAGGGTGGCTGAAGAGTTCGATGTTGATCAGCGTGAGGCTGAAAAGGACATACTTCTATTCCTTGTCGAGGTCCAGGACTTTATTCATTTCAGTGACAGGTGACAGTTGATCTCATCATAGCCGGCTACAGGATGCGACTGCGGTCCGAGGAGGGGGTCATTATCAGGCCTGATGAGCGTTTTACCTCTTTTGTCACAGCTTCAGGCGGCGAGCCTGATCTCATTATTTCTGTTTCAAACGGGAAGGCAGCCACACCTGCTTCGGCTGCAAAGGTGTTCAGAGCGCCACTTATTGAAGAGACACCTTCAGGCCCGAAGGAGACGGGAGAGACATTCTGGGAGGTTGCTTCAGACTCAGAGGCGACCTATATAACGGCCATGCTGAAAGATCCGGAAAGGGATCCTCTGCTGGTGATACCGCGTGATTCATTGTCATGGCAACTTTACACACAGTTGTCAGGTCCGGAGGCCGATCCGTTGCCCTATCCTCTTGACGGACTGATACTTTATTTTCTTACTTCAATTAAGGGAGGCTTAATGCTTCACGGTTCGGGAGTAGTTTGCGGCGGAAGGGGGTGGATCTTTACAGGAAAGTCAGGCAGCGGAAAGACGACCATGGCGATGATCTTTGACCGGAACGGTGACCGCGTTATACATGATGACAGGCTGATAGTCAAAAAGGAGGGAGGCCGATGGGTGATGCACAGCACTCCGGTTTACAGGAATGATGAACCGCGCAGTGCGTCAGTCGATCATCTGTGGGTCATCAGTCACGGCAGATCGAACATCTCTGAGCCTCTTTCGGGAGCTGCGGCAGCGGGGATGATCATTTCCAACTCGGTACAGCAGAACTGGGACCGGGATGCTGCCGGACGTCTCATCGCCCAGGCTGAGGCACTGACATCCTCTGTCAGGGTAAGCAGGCTCGCATTCCTTCCGGATAACAGTATTCGCGACTACCTCTCTGCAAGGGAGAGTGAGCCGTACGTGCTCGCATCACAGGCAGCCGCATCGCTTCTTGCTGACAACCAGACATTAATAATAACTGCCGGCGGGTACAGCATGTGGCCGGCGATACATCCGGGCGACAGGGTTATTCTCTCTCCTTGTCATCCTGCCGATCTTTCTGCAGGTGATGTGGTGGCGGCGAGGCGTGACGGGGGTTTTGTGGTTCACAGGATAACGGAGATCAAAAGAGACTCCGCCTTTCTCTTGTTCAGAATCCGGGGAGATGCAAGCATGACTTATGATCCGTGGATTACTGAATTGAACCTGGCCGGGCTGGTAACCTCTGTCAGAAGAGGCGGGAAGGAGCTGAGAATCAGATCAAGGAGGATGCCGTATCTCATTGGATGGCTCCTTGCTTCTGCGACCGGCATCTTAAAGAGGATGATCACAAGGAATGAGATAAGGTCGCCGGACGAATTAAAGTTTTGATATTAAGGGTTCATGAGGTACTTTTACCGCACAAAAGAGTAAGAGGTGAAGAAAGACATCAAAGAGGCGCTGCGCAGCAGGATACTGGTACTTGACGGAGCCATGGGCACCATGATACAGCGTCACAGGCTCACCGAGGAGCAGTATCGCGGAACTGAATTCGTTTCACATCCGTCTTCGCTCAAGGGTAACAATGATCTTCTCTCTGTCACCCAGCCGGAGATTATCAGGGCTATACATCTTGACTATCTCAGTGCCGGAGCAGACATCATCAGCACGAACACCTTCAATGCCAACCGCATCTCCATGGCTGATTACGGCATGGAGGACCAGGTATACAATATCAATCTCGCCGCTGCCAGGCTTGCCAGGGAGGCCGTTGAGACACATCACAGCCAGACAGGGCTGGTAGCGTGGGTTGCAGGTTCGGTAGGCCCTACCAACAGAACAGCCTCCATGTCTCCCGATGTCAGTGACCCGGGGGCACGCACAGTGACCTTCGCCGGTCTTGCCGATGCCTATGCCGGGCAGGTAAGAGGGCTGTTAGACGGCGGAGCAGACCTGCTCCTGGTCGAGACTGTCTTTGACGGGCTCAATGCCAAGGCGGCTCTCTTCGCCATAAGCGGGGTCCTTGAAGAGAAGGGGATAGACATTCCCGTGATGGTGTCAGGTACAATCACTGACGCCAGTGGCAGGACCCTCACCGGACAGACCCTTGAGGCATTCCTGATAACGATGTCGCATTACCCGCTGCTGAGCATCGGGCTGAACTGTGCCCTGGGGGCGGAGCAGCTGCAGCCTTTCATTGAAGAGCTCTCGCTGAAGGCACCCTTCTTTGTCTCGGCCCACCCGAATGCAGGGCTGCCGAACCAGTTCGGCGAGTATGACCAGAGTGCCGTTTTTATGGGCAAGGTCGTCACCGGATTCATGCAGAGCGGATGGGTAAACATCATCGGCGGATGCTGCGGCACCACTCCGGAACATATAAAGGTGATTGCCGAAACGGCCAGGGGCTTTGCACCCAGGGCAGTGCCGGAACGTCAGCACCTTACATCGCTCAGCGGTCTCGAGCCGCTCGTGATCCGTCCTGAGACCAACTTCGTAAACATAGGAGAACGGACGAACGTATCAGGGTCAATAAAGTTTGCCAGGCTGATACGCGAGGGTAACTTCCAGGCGGCCCTTGACGTCGCCCGCGACCAGGTTGAGGGAGGAGCGCAGGTGATAGACATATGCATGGATGACGCCATGATTGACGGGGCGGCGGCCATGACAAGATTTATAAACCTCCTGATGAGCGAGCCTGACATTGCCAAACTGCCGCTGATGGTCGACTCATCAAAATGGGAGGTGATCGAGGCAGGGCTGCGCTGCATCCAGGGAAAGCCTGTTGTCAACTCGATAAGCCTCAAGGAGGGGGAGGAGGAGTTCCTTTCAAAGGCGCGCCTTGTGCGCAGGTACGGGGCAGCAGCCGTCATAATGCTTTTTGATGAACGGGGACAGGCTGACACCTTCGAACGGAAGAGGGAGGTGGCGGAGCGGTCATACCGGCTGCTGACGGAGAAGATAAACTTTCCCCCGGAGGATATCATCATTGACCCGAACGTGCTGGCGATAGCCACCGGAATGGAAGAGCATAATAACTATGCCGTTGACTACATAAAAGCAACAGAATACATCAAGGCAAACCTTCCTTATGCAAGGGTGAGCGGGGGAGTAAGCAATCTTTCTTTTGCCTTCCGGGGCAATGACCCTGTCAGGGAAGCGATGCACGCGGTGTTTCTCTATCATGCCATAAAGTCGGGGATGGATATGGGGATTGTCAACCCCGGCCTCCTTAAGGTATATACCGCCATTGAGCCTGACCTGCTTCGTCTTACAGAGGATGTGGTAATGAACAGGAGGAAGGATGCCACCGACAGGCTGCTTCAGTATGCTTCCGGCATTAAAGAGACAAAACAGGACGAGGGGACGAAGCAGCTGGCCTGGAGGAACAGCGATGTCATAAGCAGGATCAGGTATGCACTTGATAAACGGTATTGATTCCCATATAGCAGATGACGTTGAGGAGGCAAGACCGCTCTTCGAGAGGGCTCTGAGAATAATCGAAGGTCCGCTGATGGACGGCATGAATGAGGTGGGAGACCTCTTTGGATCGGGGCGCATGTTCCTGCCGCAGGTGGTGAAGAGCGCGAGGGTAATGAAGAAGGCGGTGGCGCAGCTCACCCCTCACATAGAGGCAGAGACAAAAGCCGGAGAAGTTTCGACAACCGGGAAAATACTGCTGGCAACCGTGAAGGGCGATGTGCATGACATCGGTAAGAATATTGTCGGCGTCATCCTCTCGTGCAACAACTACCAGGTAATTGACCTGGGGGTCATGGTGCCTGCACAGACCATCCTTGACAGAGCTGAAAGCGAGAAGGCCGACTTCGTGGGCCTCTCGGGACTGATAACCCCTTCGCTGGAGGAGATGGTTCATGTTGCCTCCATGATGGAGGCAAGAGGGATGAAAATTCCCTTGCTGATCGGCGGAGCAACAACATCTGAGATCCATACGGCGGTCAGGATAGCACCTTCATATTCAAACGCTGTTGTTCATGTCAAGGATGCCTCGCGGGCAGTGCCGGTGCTTTCAGGGCTCATGAACCCTGACGGTAAGCTTGCCGCGACAGTCAAGGAGAAATATGAGAGGCTGAGAAACGAACACGAAGCATCAAGAAAGGAGAAAAGGCTTATCCCGCTGGAAGCGGCAAGACGAAACTGTTTCAGGACGGAAGTGCCGTCTCCGGCCCCTTTGATAATCGGAGTGATCAACTCCGGGCCGGTGAAGGCCAGAGTGCTTGTCGACTATATTGACTGGACGTTCTTCTTCTTCTCATGGAGGATCAGCGGACGTTTCCCGGAGATTTTTGACGATCCGGTAAGAGGTCCGGAGGCAAGGAAGCTCTATGACGACAGCCTGGGGATGATAGACAGGATAATTTCTGAAGACCTGCTTGAGATACAGGCTTTGTCGGGGATCTTCCCGGCTGAGAGGCACGGTGATGACGTGAAGATATTTACCGGCGGCAGGGACGAAGCGGCATGGTTTCGTTTTCTCCGCAACCAGGAGGAAAAGGAGGCCGGCAAACCCAACTATTGCCTCTCTGACTTTGTAGCAGAGAAAGGCGATCATGCGGGAGCCTTTGTGGTCACTGTAAAAATCAGGGAGGAGCTTCCGGACGATTTCTCCGGAGATGACTATAAGAAGATAATGCTTCATATTCTTGCCGACCGCTTTGCCGAGGCTGCTGCCGAGTGGCTGCACCGGGAGATACGTGTCAGGCACTGGGGATATGCTCCTGACGAGAACCTGCCGGCCTCTGATCTGTTCAAGGTAAGGTACCGGGGTATCAGACCCGCACCGGGTTATCCGGCATGTCCTGACCATACCGGCAAACAGGTGATCTTTGATATTCTCCGTGCTACGGAGACCATTGGCGCTACCCTGACAGAAAGTTATGCCATGGTGCCGGTATCTGCGGTAAGCGGATATATATTTGCATCACCTGATTCAGTATATTTTAACGTAGGCACTATTGGCAGAGACCAGCTGGAGGACTATGCCCGCCGTAGCACTGTCACGGTCGAGGAAGCGGCGAAGTGGCTCGCACCAAATCTTTAAAATTAAAACATGAAAGGGACCACTGTAATAGATCTCATAAACAGTTCAAAGAGACCGCTCTTTACGTTTGAGCTTCTTCCCCCTCTCAAGGGTCACAGCATTGAGCGTATATATCATACAATCGAGGGGTTGCTTGAATATGCCCCTTCGTACATCAACTTTACCTCGCACCGCAACGAGATGGTACTTACGGAGAGGCCTGACGGCCTTCTTGAGAGAAGGACCACCCGTAAGCGTCCGGGAACGATAGCTCTTGCTGCCGCGGTGAAATATAAGTATAATGTCAATGTTGTGCCTCATATTCTTTGCGGAGGGTTTTCCAAGGAGGAGACGGAGAATGCGCTTATAGAGATGAACTTTCTGGGCATCAATGATGTGCTGGCTCTAAGGGGCGATCCGCCCAGGGGCAGCCGGGTGTTTATTCCCGATCCGGGAGGGCACAGGAACACCAGCGAGCTGGTTCAGCAGATTGTTGACATGAACAGGGGGCATTATCTTGATCCGGAGCTGAAGAACACAAATGCGACATCATTCTGTATCGGCGTCGCAGGTTATCCCGAGAAGCATTTTGAGGCTCCCAACATGAAGAGTGATCTTGTGAACCTGAAGCGCAAGGTCGATGCGGGGGCGTGTTATATAGTCACACAGATGTTTTTTGACAACGCGAAGTTCTATGCTTTCCGTGACGCTATCCGCGAGATGGGCGTCACTGTGCCTGTCATCCCCGGCATCAAGCCTGTCTCAGCCATCACGGACGTCAACCTGCTGCCCCAGACATTTCATATAGATATTCCCGAGGAGCTGGTGCATGAGCTGTCGAAGTGCCGCAATGACGAGGAGGCAAGGGAGACAGGCATCGAGTGGGCTACGGCACAGAGCCGTGACCTCCTTAAAAACGAAGTGCCGGGGATACATTACTATACCCTCGGCAGATCGGATAATATTGCCCGTATTGTCAAGGGCTCCTTCTAGAGACCGAAAGCTTTCCTGATATCGGCAACCCTGTCAAGTTCCTCCCATCTGAAGAGATGGACTGTCATCTTCTTATCCGGTTTGCTGTTATTGGAGCGGAAAGTTTTTTCCACGGTACGGGGCTGGCGTCCCATATGACCGTAAGCAGCCGTTTCACTGTAGATAGGTTTGCGCAGCCCATAAGCTTTCTCAATCATTGCAGGCCGAAGGTCGAACATCTTCTCGATCTTCTTTGCTATCTCACTGTCGCTTGCCTTGACTTTCGATGTTCCGTAGGTGTTGACATACAAACCTACCGGTCTTGCCACGCCTATGGCGTATGAAACCTGCACAAGCATTTCGTCTGCCACGCCGGCGGCAACCATATTCTTGGCTATATGACGGGCGGCATATGCTGCCGAGCGGTCAACCTTTGACGGGTCTTTGCCGGAGAAGGCTCCGCCGCCGTGAGCGCCGCGTCCGCCATAGGTGTCAACGATTATTTTCCGGCCGGTGAGGCCGCTGTCACCGTGTGGTCCTCCGATAACAAACTTGCCTGTCGGATTGACATGGTATTTGATCTTACCGTCAAACAGGGACTGAACCTGCTTGTCAAACTGCTTTTTAACCCTTGGGATCAGGATGCCGATGACATCTTTCTTTATTGTTTCCAGCATCTTTTTCTCATCCCTGTCGAAGTCGTCATGCTGTGTCGAGACTACTATAGTATGAACTCTCAGGGGTGTACCGTCATCCTTGTATTCGATAGTGACCTGTGACTTTGAGTCAGGCCTGAGGTATTTCATCGCCTTGCCTTCGCGCCGTATCTCCGCAAGCTGGTAAACGAGCTCGTGTGCTATGTCGAGCGAGAGGGGAAGGTAGTTGCCTGTCTCATTGGTAGCATAGCCGAACATCATTCCCTGGTCGCCGGCACCCTGATCCTCTTTCTTTTTGCGAACCACACCCTGGTTAATGTCAGGTGACTGTTCGTGGATGGAAGAAAAGATACCGCATGAGTTGCCGTCGAACATATACTCGGCCTTTGTATAGCCGATGCGGTTGATGACATCCCGGATGATAGTCTGAACGTCAATATAGGTTTTTGTTTTCACCTCCCCTGCCACTACAACCTGGCCGGTGGTGACGAGAGTCTCGCAGGCGACTTTTGATTCGGGGTCCCATGCGAGAAAGTTATCAAGAAGTGCGTCCGATATCTGGTCGGCTACCTTGTCCGGATGGCCTTCGGATACTGATTCAGAAGTAAATAAGATAGCTCATTCTTTTAATTTATTAAGTTTAACAAAGGCAGGGACGGATTGTTGTAATGCAGCCGGGTGAAAACCGTTTTAGCATTTTTTTCCGTGGTTGCAATCAGCGCAAATCTGTCCACCTGTCGTATAACGGCACAAAGGTAGGAAAAAAAGTGAATAGGCAATAGGCAGTAGGCAGTAGTGTTTTTTTTTGGAGGGAGGTAACTACCTGCCGGTAAGCTGTCTGAAGGAGTCTTCGAGCCTGGCGCCGGAGAGGGCGGATACCTCTTCGAGAGAGCCGTCGGCCACGATACGGCCGTGGTCTATTATTATCACCCTGCTGCATATTGCCTCCACCTCCTGCATGATATGGGTTGACAGCATTACAGTACGTTCGCTGCCCACGGCGGAAATAAGATTACGGATCTCCACTATCTGGTTCGGGTCGAGGCCTGTCGTCGCCTCGTCGAGGATGAGCACTTCGGGGTCATGGATCAGTGCCTGTGCCAGCCCCACCCTCTGCCTGTATCCCTTTGAGAGAGCACCGATTTTCTTTCCCTGTTCAGGGGTAAGCCCTGTCCGTTCGATCACTGTATCGACCGCCTCCCGGCGTTTTCTTCCCAGCGCGTAGATATCAGCCACATAGCCAAGGTATTCCCTGACGTACATCTCAGGATAGAGAGGATTGTTTTCAGGAAGATATCCAATCATACGCCTCAATGCCGTTGCCTCCGGGCCTGCCCTGAGGCCGCATACGGATACTTCACCCGAATCTGCATGAAAGAAGCCGGTAATGATCTTCATCATCGTTGATTTTCCTGCTCCGTTAGGGCCTATGAAACCAACAATTTCACCTTTGTTTACGGTGAATGAAACATCATCAAGGGCTTTTTGGGCACCGTATGATTTGGTCACATGACTTGCTGAAACAGACATGAAGGAATTTGCGATTTTCGATTTGCGATTTTCGATTTATGAAAGCCTTAAGCTATTCGCAAATCGCAAATTGCAAATCGCACATTGTAAGTGCTACCCGTACATGAACTGTCCCACATTAGCGAAGGCTGATGACGGGTTCACGCAGCATACCGGTATCTTGGAGCTGTTGGCAATGATATACTGTTCCTTGGCCCCCATGACATAATCGGCGAAGGTGATATCCTTGGTTGTCATGATGAGAATCAGGTCTGCTTTCATCTCCTGCGCGATCTCTATTGTACGCTCTGCTATCTTGTCTGAGGGTATCTCTTTGATCTCATACTCTATGTTGTTCTGTATGAGCATCCTGACAGTATAGTTCAGGTTGAGGTTGGTCTTTTTGGCCAGTGACTCATCCTTACGTGAAGCCTTAAGGATATGGATCTTTGAGTCGAAGTATTTGCCCATGAAGATAGCCATGGAGAGCTTCTCCTTTTCTTCGGAACGGAAGTCTACGGGGAATACAATGTTATGATATCTCTCGTTATCGTCAGGGGGAGCCTGCACCACTATGAAGGGGACCTTTGATTTGGCGATGACCTTCAGGGCCCAGCTGCCCGTTACCTTCTGCATTCCCACCATGCCATGGGTTCCCATTACAACCAGTGAGGCACCGCGGTCATTCACGAACTCAGGGATATGCTTGAAAATAGTGCCGCGCTGAACATGTGTCTTCACCGTCACGCCAAAATTACGGCCAATCTCATTTGCCTTGATATTCATTGCGGCCTGCTTGGCCTTGACCCCGCCGTCGGTTGTGATCTTTTCAACGATGTGCAACAGGCAGACATCATTGTGGGTCATCCGGGATATCTTAACGGCGTGCTGCAATGCATACTCCGCTATGGGTGTAAAATCCCATGGAACTACTATTATTTTGCTGTCAACTTCCATATCCTTAAGATTATCAGTTCTGAGACGTAAAAGTATCTATTTTCATTGATAATTCAAATAGTTATAATCTATACTGAAAGTCAGGATTTTATAGAGAGGGGCCATATTCGCACAAAAACAGTGCCATTTATCAACAGCTTACAATATTAAGAAGAACAAAATGCTATTTTTGTCGGTGTAAAGGGAATATCATTTATGAAGAGGAAAAAAGTAAAGGAGCTTCTTGCAAATCCTGTTATCGGGGAAAAGGTTCTTGTCAAGGGATGGGTAAGGACAAAGAGAGAGATAAAGAACGTAGCTTTTGTTGCGCTTAATGACGGTTCGACCCTGAATAATATTCAGATCGTAATAGAATTAAGTGCCTTCCCTGCCGACCTGTTGAAGGATATTACCACGGGTGCGAGCCTGGGCGTCACAGGGACTATGGAGGCGTCACAGGGCAAGGGACAGAGTGTCGAGGTTCTGGCTTCCGATCTGGTCCTTTACGGCAAATGTGACCCTGACACTTACCCGCTGCAGAAGAAAGGGCATTCGATGGAGTTTCTCCGTGAGATAGCCCATCTCCGTTTTCGCACCAATACTTTCGGGGCCGTCATGCGGATAAGGCATGCACTGGCTTTCGCCATTCACAAGTACTACAACGACAGGGGATTTTTCTACCTGCATACCCCCATTATTACGGGAAGTGATGCAGAGGGTGCCGGGGAGATGTTCCATGTCACCACCTTTGATCTGAAAAACCCGCCGCGAACAGAGAGCGGTGAGATTGATTACGACAAGGATTTCTTCGGCAAACCGACCAACCTCACCGTCTCAGGCCAGCTTGAGGGTGAGCTCGGCGCTCTTTCGCTTGGCGAGATTTATACGTTTGGCCCGACGTTCAGGGCAGAGAACTCAAACACTCCCCGTCACCTGGCTGAGTTCTGGATGATAGAGCCTGAGATGGCTTTCTGGGATCTTAACGATAACATGGATCTGGCTGAGGATTTCCTGAAGTATCTTATCAGGTATGCTCTTGAGAATTGCCGTGAGGATCTTGATTTCCTTGACAAGATGATAGACAAGGGTCTCATCGAAAGGCTGGAGTTTGTTCTTGCCAACAGTTTTATCAGGCTCCCATATACTGAAGCGATAAAGATACTGGAGGCGGCTGACCGCAAGTGGGAATACCAGGTAGGATGGGGGCGTGACCTGCAGGCAGAACACGAGCGTTATCTTGTTGAAGTGCACTTCAGGTGCCCGGTAATACTGACCGACTATCCGAAAACGATAAAGGCTTTTTACATGAAGCAGAATGATGACGGTCTTACCGTAAGGGCGATGGATGTGCTCTTCCCCGGCATAGGCGAGATCATCGGGGGGTCACAGAGGGAAGAGGATCTTGATAAGCTTACGCAGAGGATAGAAGAGCTGAATCTTCCGCTGAAGGACCTGTGGTGGTATCTTGACACCAGGCGGTTCGGCACGGCTCCTCATTCGGGGTTTGGACTGGGCTTTGAGCGTCTCGTTCTTTTCATGACGGGGATGTCGAATATCCGTGATGTGATCCCGTTTCCGCGCACTCCGCGCAATGCAGAGTTTTAATCAGGATGAACCACTGAAGGTATGCTCAACCAGAAGTTACAGCAAAAACTGCTTCAGAAGCTTTCACCGCAGCAGATACAGATGATCAAGCTGCTGGAGGTTCCTGCAATGCAGCTTGAGCAGCGTATCAAGAAGGAGATGGAGGAGAACCCGGCCCTTGAGGAAGGTCCGGAGGAGGAAGAGATACAGGGTAACGACGAAGATGAGATAAACGACGAGGAGGAAGTACGTGAGCAGGAAGAGTTCTCCCTTGATGACTACCTGAATGACGAGGACATTCCTGACTACAGGCTGCAGTCAAACAATGCATCGAAGGATGAGGAGCGCAGGGAAGAGATACCTTTTTCAGCAGGCTCTTCCTTCCATGATAACCTGATCTCACAGTTTAACCTGAGGGTCTCCACGGAAAGGGAGCAGACGCTGGGCGAGTATATCATTGGCAATATAGACGATGACGGGTACCTGCGAAGAGAGGTTGAGAACATGGTTGACGACCTCGCCTTCCTGCAGAACATTACCACCGACACCGATGAGCTTAACAGGGTGCTGGAGATAATCCATGATCTCGAACCGTCAGGTGTCGGAGCCCGCGACCTGCGTGAGTGCCTGTTGCTTCAGCTTGAACGGAAAGATCAGTCATCTCCGTCTGTCAGACTCGCCTCAACCATTATCAGGGACTATTTCGATGAGTTCTCGAGGAGACATTATGAAAAAATCATGTCGCGGCTCATGATTGGTGAGGACGAGATGAAAGGGGTCATTGATGAGGTATTAAAGCTCAACCCGAAGCCGGGAGGGGCAGTGAGCGATCCTTACAGCAAGACTGCCCAGCATATCATACCTGACTTTATCCTTGAGCAGGCTGACTACGGGCTTGAACTGAGCCTTAACAACCGCAACATTCCGGAGCTGAAGATCAGCAAGGGATACAGCGAGATGCTCGAGTCATATGCGCGTGACAAGGCTGCCGGCAAGCAGAACCGTGATGCCATTATGTTTGTCAAGCAGAAGCTTGATTCGGCAAAATGGTTTATCGATGCCATCAAGCAGAGGCAGAACACCCTCCTTCTTACAATGAATGCGATACTTGAATATCAGAAGGAGTATTTTGCCGAGGGTGATGACACCAAACTGAGGCCGATGATACTGAAGGATATTGCTGAGATGACCGGGCTTGACATCTCGACCATATCACGTGTGGCTAACAGCAAGTATATTCAGACTCACTTCGGGATCTATCCCCTGAAGTTCTTCTTCTCTGAAGGTATGCAGACCGATGCCGGCGATGAGGTTTCGACGCGCGAGATAAAGAGGATACTTCAGGAGTGTCTGGGCAGTGAGGATAAGCGCAGGCCTCTTACTGACGAGAAGCTTACTGAAATACTGCAGGAGAAAGGGTACCAGATAGCCCGTCGTACTGTAGCCAAATACAGGGAACAATTAAATATTCCTGTTGCCAGGATGAGGAAGGAGATAAAATGAACGAAGGGAGAGGGGCATGGATAGGTAACCTGGCTAAGGTTCTTTCAGTTGTTTTTCATCCTCTGTTCTTACCGCTGTACGGACTGCTTATAATATACAGCTCACCCACACTGCTCTCATTCATCCCCTTTGAGATGAAGAGGATAATATTCATTCTTGTCTCGGCTAACAACGTTATCCTGCCGCTGTCTGTGGCTGCAATATTATATTCAAGGGGGGCCATCAGGACATTCAATGCCAGGGACCGTAATGAAAGGGTTTTGCTGCTTACTTTCGCCCTTATGATGTATACCGTGACAGCGGTGCTCCTTATGAAGACCCCCGTGCCAAACCTGTTCAAGGCATATTTTGTTTCGATTGCCGTTGTGACCCTGGTCACACTGGTGATCACGGCTTTCTACAGGCTCTCACTTCATGCTGCAGGCATAGGAGGATTGCTGTCTCTGGTGGCCTTCATGATTCTGCTGTACAATATAAGCTCGACGTGGCAACTGATAATTGTACTGTTGCTGGGCGGTGCAGTGATGTCGGCGAGGATTTACCTCGATGAGCACAAGCCGTCAGAAGTATGGTCAGGCCTCTTGATCGGCGCAGGTGTCATGTCTGCTGCTCTTTACCTGCTTCTTAATTAACTGCCCGATTGCATTTTCAAGCAGACGGGCACTGTCAGGCAGGTTTGCACTATTCCTGTTATCAAGACTTTTCACGATGCCGGCCAGTCTGCCGGTATCGTTCTGCCTCATTGAAACGAAGCCATGGCAGCCGTGGAGATATTCTCCGAGGTACTCCTGTTCAGTCTGTCCGGGTGTAGGAATTATCACTGCTGATCTACGAAGCGAGATCAGTTCCATTACAGTTGTATATCCTGACCGGCCAATGATGGCCGAACTGCCGGTTATAACCTCTCTCATTGTCACGGTATCGGGTGCTGTGATGATCTTCACCCGCCTGATGTCATGACTTATGTCGAGAGGGGTTCCGGTCAGTATCCTGATACTGGTACCCGGAAGGGATGCAATTACCTTTTCGGCAAGCATGGAACGCTGAGGCTCGGGCCCCGACAATATGAGACAGCAATAGGGCTCCGCAGGTGCTGCAGACTCCGCAGATGCTCCAGGACCTGCAGTCTCAACAGAATGCCCGAATCGTGACAAAGGCCCCATAAATACCGTATTCAGCGGCAGCCTGACTCCGTGGGAAAGGCGGCCAGAAAGGTTGATCTCTCCCGGATAGTCCGGCACCAGGCAGAGATCAAACATGCTGATTATTTTTCTGTGCACAGCGGTTCCGGCACACTCCAGGAAACGGAACGGCTTCGGGAACGGTATCCGGAGCATATGGGTGACATAGACTGAGCGAATGCTTTTGTGAAAGAATCCGAACCTGTTATCCGAAATAATGATATCAGGATTAAGCTCACGGGCGAGATGCTTCAGAAGGTTATGTTCGCGAAACGATACTGCTATTATACGGGGTATCTGTAATATGATGCTGAGCCACTGGGGCAGCAGACGGGAATAACGTATTCTTAATCCGGGTACACTGATGATTTTAATTCCCGGCATCTCTTTTTCAAGCATGGGAATAAGCGATGGCTCTGCACCGAAGATGATTTCGTTACCTCTTTTTTTCAGTTCCAGGGCCAGGGGGATCATCCGTCCGGCATGGCCGAAGCCCCAGTTAAGAGGGCTGATGAGAATTCTCATGCCGCTCATACTGTTTATCCGGATACGGAGGCAGGGATACCAAGGCCGGTTACTCTGGCGGCTATTGCCTTAAGATCAGCCAGTGGCACCTTTTTCAGGTCGTTCTCCAGCGGGGTGTCACGCTCAATTGTATAGATCATCACTGACTCAGGTCTCAGTGATGCCACTTCGGCGAGCCATGCTTCAATCTCTTCAGGGGTGGTGTTATCGATGACCTCGCCCCGGTATCTGCCCCTGACGAAGAGTGTCTGTATTATGAAGCGGCCGCCGAACTCCTTCAGCCATCCTTTAAATTCCTCATAATCATACCTGCTGTTGGGCTGGTTCAGTTTCTCCCTGGTTGCTGCGACAGCTGAATCGATCTTAAGGATGTTCATGTCAACCTTCATGAGTGCCTCCCGTACCCTCTTACGGTGAATCGCTGAGCCGTTTGAGAGAACGGAGATGCGGGCCTCAGGGAAGAGCTCATCGCGCAGGGCAATCGAGTCATCGATTATTCCGCTGAAATCGGGGTGAAGTGTCGGCTCTCCGTTACCGGCGTATGTTATTACATCGGGTTTCTCTCCCCGCGCTTTCATTTCCGACAGTTTTGTTCTGAGTGCCTCCTTCACTTCTCCGCGGGAGGGGAGGGTGCCTGAGGTGGCGGTGCTGCAGGTGGTCCATCCGCACTCGCAGTAGATGCAGTTGAACGAGCATAACTTGCGGTCAACAGGCAGCAGGTTTATGCCGAGTGATACTCCCAGGCGGCGGCTGCGAACGGGTCCGAACACTATGCTGTCGAAAAGAAAGGTTGGCATCAGTCTCTGCAGTTAAGGGTGTAAATTTACAATAATCTGCGCACCCTGCTTTCCGGTGTCAGTCTCAGCGACTGAAGATCAGTATTTTCAACGAGCAGTAATCCTGGTTTCTTGCCCGGTTCGATTGATCCGATCATATCTCCCTTGCCGAGAGCTTTTGCGCCGTTGATGGTTCCCCATCTGACAATTTCATCGAGCGGTATTTCGGGCATGGCATCATGAAGCAGTCTCATCTCGTTGAGTATGCTGAGGCGGTCTGTTGAGGCGAGGCTGTCAGTGCCTGTGACGATGCGGTCTGACGCTTCTCGCAGCAGTCTGACAGGGGGCATTGTCGCTGAGATGCGGATGTTTGACGAGGGGCAGAGGCAGAACCATACGTTGCCGGCCTGTTTCAGCGACTGAATCTCAGCAGCAGTGATGAAGGTGTTGTGTACGAGTATCAGCTGTGCCGTGAGGTGTGACAGTTCGAGTGCTGCGGCGAGGTGACTTTCATGTGTGTCGATCATCTCAGGTGTCACGCCGAGAGACAGGTATGAATCTGCGAGGCGGCCGCGGCGGCGGCTCACGAGGTCGCGTTCGTCAGGTGACTCAAGGAAGTGGAGCGAGGTGACGGAGGCGGGGCTGATATGCTGTTCTGTCAGGGTGAGCAGTCTTCGCGACACTGAATAGACCGCATGGGGGGTGATATGATGGGGCAGCCCCGCCGCCGCCGCCGCGGCCGCCAGCGCCACCGCGCCGTCAATGCGCTTCTGCGCCTTCCCCGGGTCAATGCCGAACACCTCGATGAAGGTGAGGTAATCAACACGACTATTTCTCTTGACGCTGAACGATAAACTGTTATTGCTTATGTCTCCGCATGCTACGATGCCTTCATCAGCCAGCTCCCCGTCTCCCTTCTTCACCGCAGCGACGATCTCTTCCGGCAGAGCCTCCCTCTGTTCACGGACCGAGGTTATGAAGTCAGCCAGTCCGCCCCCTGCCGGCAATGCGCCGGCCATGTGTGAGAGCTCAAGGTGGGTGTGACAGTTGACCAGACCCGGGATGATGATGCCGTTATAAAACTCGGTTTTGGCCTTTTCTGAGAAATCTCCGCCGTTATCCTCGACTGAAACGATTGTATTATCCTCTGCCACAGTCACGACGCCGCGCTTCAGAGGCTTGCCGCAGGAGGTGAAGAGATATTGGGCCGAGATCCTTCTCATCACTGCTCGGTGGCTATTTTCCTTTCAAGCCTGAGACTTATGTTGCTGACGCGGGCGTGCTTCTGCCATGATCCTTTCTGGCTTGAATGGTTCAGCAGCCATCCTTTGATATGCACTGTTCCGGCCGAATCTAAGGTACTGGCCGTAACGATATTCTGCATCTGACCGTTTTTCTCAAGCCTGACTTCCTCCCAGAAGACGCGTACCTCCTTGCCCAGGCTGTCGGTGGTGCTGAAGAAGACAGTGACGCGGGGGTCAACGCTCTGGTCATCCTCGAAGAGCCTGATATCTGCCTTAAGGACGTACTCTCCGGGTTCCTCAACAGGGATGTCAAACCAGATCGGATCCCTTGTCATATCCTCCGGGAAGCTGTATGACGCCTTTCCTGTCCACAGGTTGCCATCAGCATAGTCTTCAGGGTTTGCATTACTCTCCTCCATCACCCTGACCTCCAGTTCAAGCAGGTTGCCCGTTACCCTGTCATATACCCTTGACAGTTTCTTTGGTTTGGCATTGAAATAGTAACGCATTGTTGTATCAAGCTGCTGATACGTATAACCATGACTCTCAATGACATCAATATAATTAAGGTTCGAGTCTCTCTGCCCCCAGGTTGACATCAGGCCGGGCATGTCAAGCATTGCGGCAGCAAGGTAGGTGTCGGTGAGGATATCGACCAGCTTGTCTTCAGGGATTAAGTACTTCCTGTCAGGCTTTGGAGTACCTGAAGGGTTGCATGACACAAGAATTATCATGGCCAGAAAGGCTGCTTTAATTGATCTGATGCTCATCTCTGCTCTTTTTATTCTCTTTCAGGTATCTGCGTGAGAGGTAGTTTACCGGATACCATGCAGCACCATATCCGATTGTCATCACAGTTGCCGCAACAACAAAGAAATCAATGAGTTGCATCTTAACGGGATAGGAGTTTATCAGGAGAGAGTCACCTGCAAGCTTAACAATGTTAAAATGCTGCTGGGCTGCACACAGCAGAAATCCCGTGATCAGTCCAAGGCTTGTACCGATGAATGAGATCATCCATCCTTCATAAATGAATATGCGCCTGATAAGTGAGTTGTCTGCACCCAGGCTTTTAAGAATGCCGATATCCCGCTCTTTTTCAATGATAAGCATCGTCAGCGAGCCGATGATGTTGAAGGAAGCGATTATCAGGATAAAGGTCAGTATCACAAAGATTGCCAGTCTTTCGGCCTTCATCACTTTGTAAAATATCTCCTGCTGCTCGTAACGGTTCTGAACAAGGAACTGATCGCCCATTACATTTTTTATTGCCCTCTGTGTCTGTTTAAGGTCTGAGCCGGGCCTTAGCCTGATTTCAATCGAGCTTATTTCTTTAGTATAGGCAAGAAGATCCCTGACAAAGTCGATAGGAAGGAAGACATATTTTGAATCGAACTCCTGTTCTACGGCAAAGATGCCCGAGAAATGGACAAATCTCCGGGTAAATGCGTTTTCAGGATTCAGGCTGAGGCGGGAAGTACGGTCAGGGATATAGATAGCCAGGGGAGAGACAAAATTCAGTCGCATTCCAAGATGGTTTGCAACACCCAGTCCTGCAATGGCATAGGGTCTTCCGGTTTCACTCATGAGGATGAAGTCACCGTCCCACATTGCGGTGTCGAGGTCGGTAACCTCTCTGTAATTGAGAGAGACCCCCTTGACTGTGGCAATATACTGCTGGTCATCATAGCGGAGCAGAGCGTTCTCTTCGAGTGTCTCAGCCCACACCTCCACGCCGTCTATTTCTGACAGCCTGGTGAGCATGAGGGTATCAGGGGTGAATACCTTTCCCCTGACGGGGGTTATCCTGATCTCGGGGTCAGATGTGCTGAAGATTGCCTTAACCATCTCTTCAAGGCCGTTGAAGACGGAGAGTATGGTTATCAGGGCCATGGTGCCTACAGTTACTCCCGCCACAGATATTGCAGAAATCACATTTATGGCATTTCGCGATTTTTTCGCGAACAGATATCTCTTTGCTATGTAAAGTGACAGCTTCATCTGTTTTTTTCTGCAACAACAAGTAGCCCTGTTCCCCTGCCATGAGTGGTATTAAGGTCTGCAAAGTTCAGCAGCAGGACGAACGGCATGACCACAAGATAATAGAACGGGAGGATAATGAAAAACAGTTTTGAGGCTGAAAGCATCATCACCGGGTATTTCATTGAGAGTCTCCATGCTATTGAGCCTGGCATTCCGTAGGTATATGATACGGAAACACTGTTGAATCCGGCGTCCGTGAGTTTATCCGTTATCTCCTCTTTTCCGTAGCCGTCACGCACATGTTCGCCGATAAAAGACTGATCATCATCCGAATGTACGTCAGAGCCCCCCATGTCAGAGGGGGTTGAGATAACCAGTTTGCCATTTATGTTCATTGATTTGAAGAAGGAAGCAAAGACGGTGCAGTCTTCTTCGATATGCTCCATTACGTCAACACACAGTATAAGGTCATAATTGCCCGGGGGGTTCCATGTAACAAGGTCGGCCTCAAGTGCATGAACTCTCTCTTTCAGTCCTGCTGCCGTGAAGAAGGCATTGCAGTCAGCCACCTGTTCACTCTTTATGTCAGCGGCAGTGATGTTCCACTTCGTGAATACTGAAGCCATCCACCATGAATACTGGCCAAAGCCCATCCCCGCATCAAGCACTGAGGCGGAAGAGGGGAGGCTGCTGCTGATCCTCCTCAGTGTCTTTCTAACATGCCACGAGCGGAGGAGAAGTATATTCAGGAGAATGTAGAAGAGCTTTCTGAGCAGCGGATGACGGTTAAACAGACGTCCGAGAAGTTCCTTGATAGGGTCATAATGCATCGGCCTTATTCCTTGAGCAGGTTACTGATATTGTCGATATAGTCATTGCTGTCATCAATGAAGAAAGCTATTTCAGGGATTATCCTCAGCTGGTTGCGGATCTTCTGTCCCAGCTCATACCTTATCCTGGGAACATGGCTCCGGATGTTTGTCAGCACTTCATCAGACTTCTCTGACGGGAAGATGCTCACCCACGTCTTGGCGAACGAGAGGTCAGGGCTGATGCGCACTTCGGTCACAGAGATCATCCTGCCGGGGGCAAGCTCTCCGGTATGATGAAGTATGATCTCTGCAAGCTCCTTTTGTATCAGCCTTGCAACTTTCTTCTGCCGCGTTGAATCCATCTTGATTTAATTTCACTGCAAAAATACAAAAATAGTTGCAGCAGGGGTTCTGCCGTTAAGGTGAGAGAAAGAAAGATTGCGGGGACGAGATTTCCATAATATGTCTATTTTTGTGGCGGAAACAAAACTTTTCGATGGATACGGTAGTAAGCGGCATACGGTCAACAGGCAATCTTCACCTTGGGAACTATTTCGGTGCCCTGAAAAACTTCCTGAGGATGCAGGAGGAAAACCACTGTTATTTTTTTATAGCTGATTATCATTCGCTTACCACGCATCCTCACCCTGATGACATTCATGGCAACATCAGGCAGGTGCTGGCAGAATACCTTGCCTGCGGCATTGACCCCGAGAAGGCGACGGTATATGTCCAGAGCGATGTTCCGGAGGTGACTGAGTTATATCTTTTGCTTAACATGAACGCATATGTCGGAGAGCTTGAGCGCACCACGTCATTCAAGGAGAAGATACGCAAGCAGCCTGATAACATCAATGCCGGCCTGCTCACCTACCCTGTGCTCATGGCAGCCGACATCATCATTCACAAGGCACACAAGGTCCCGGTAGGCAAGGATCAGGAGCAGCATCTGGAGATGACCAGGCGCTTTGCGCGCCGTTTCAATACCATGTACGGGGTTGAATACTTTCCCGAGCCTGATGCATATAACTTCGGCAAGCAACTTGTGAAGATACCTGGTCTCGACGGCACGGGCAAGATGGGGAAGAGTGAAGGCAACGGGATATTTCTTGCTGACACCCCCGCGGAGATAAGGAAAAAGGTCATGAGGGCCGTTACTGATACAGGGCCCGAAAAACCCGGTTCCGAGCCAAGTGAACCGGTAAAAAACCTGTTCACCATAATGGGCGTGGTTTCCGAACCTTCAACCGTGGCCTACTTCAGAGAGAAGCATGCATCATGTGAGATAAGGTACGGTGATATGAAGAAGCAGCTGGCCGAGGATATCATTAAGGTAACGGAACCCATCAGGGTACGCATAAATGAGATCATCAGTGATCCTGTTTACCTGAGGAAGGTGGTTTCACATGGAGCCGAGAAAGCGCGTGCCAGCGCCTCTGCCACCGTCAGGGAGGTGAGGGAGATAATCGGATACAGACCGTTCTGACGAAACAGTTTTAAAGGTTGACTACAGGAGCTCTCTCAAAGAGAGCGTCCCTGTCGAAGAGATACCTGTATGTTATATGGGTCTTGATAATCCTGGCACCAATCTGATCAAGCAGATGCATCATCGAGGGATTGTAATCGCCAATCCAGTTCATCTCCAGATCCTTATACATGAATTCCTTCGAGAGTGCCAGTTTTGCGAAAGCCATTATCAGGGCGCCTTCCACCCCCTTGCGCTGATGTTCAGGTACAATGCCGAAGATCTGGCCAAAAGCCTTTGTAAGCTCTCCTGAAAAGTGCCTGTACCATAGAAACTTCATCTTGCCGATGATGTTTAGCTTACCGTTAAGATGCCTGATTATCTGGTTTACTTCAGGGAGCATCAGGAAGAAGCAGACAGGTTCATCTTTGTAGAATCCGAACCAGAGGAGTTTTTCATCGAGAACGGGCCTGAGGCTTTTCATCAGCAACCTGGCATGCCCTTCACTGATGGTTTTCACCCCCGGGAATCTTGCCCAGCCTTTGTTATAAACTATCATGAAGTTGCGTGTTATGTCACGCATTTCTGTTCGCTTCATGTACCTGAAGGAGTAGTCGGGATTTGAAAATATCCTTTCCGCCTTTACTTTTATGACATCGCTGAGGCCGTTGTCATTGATGGGTGTATAATAGGTGTACTGTTCAAAATAATTCTTAAAACCATATTTTTCAAACAGTTCCCTGTAATAAGGGGGGTTGTAGGGAACGCAGTAATTGGGTGGCAGGAAGCCGTCAACGAGCAGCCCCCACCAGCGGTCCCGTTCCCCGAAATTCACAGGTCCTTCCATCATTTTCATCCCTTTCTCTTCCAGCCAGTCACGGCAAGCGTCAAAGAGAAAAAATGCAGCTTTCTGATCATTAATACATTCAAAGAACCCCATTCCTCCCACTGGCATCTGGTCTGCATTTGCTATTTTCCTGCTGTAAAACGCAGCCACACGGCCCACTGCAGTGCCTCTGTCATCCTTCAGGAGCCACCTGACCGCTTCCCCGTTTCTGAACTGGGTGTTCAGAGAGGGGGTGAATATGGCCTCAACATCTTTTATGAGTGGCTTGATCCAGTTCGGATCTCCCGTGTTGATGAATGCAGGAAGGTCATGAAACTCCCTGATCTCCTTTCTTGTAGATACTTCTGAAAGATGAAATTCCCCGTTCATTACCCTGGCATTAACCTAACGAGGCTGAAATTTAATCAATCTTTCCGAAATATAACAGGGAAACAAAACGGTGATTCAGGTGTCAGATCCTTATTCTGGCAGAGAAGATGAAGTTTCTGCCCGGCGAGACAATGCCTGATGAATAGGGCCTGTATCTTACGTCAAGGATATTTTCAATCCCAACGGTCAGATCCAGTCTGTTGGCGACATTAAATGAAGATTTGAGGTTCAGGGTAAACCATCCCGGTGACCAGGGATTACCGTTTTCATCAGTTGCATATAAATATGCTTTGTCTTTTTCGCTGGGTGCGAGTTTATCATAAGGGACACTGCCGTTGTAAAGGGCGTAGAAGTCAGCCTTGACAACCCCTTTTTCATAAGTCAGGTGGGTAGCTCCGAAAACAGGCGGTACATGGCGGAGCGGTTCGTTTTCGTCATCATGACCTGATGTAAGGCTGAGCATCGACTTTATTCTCAGTGCAGGATGAGGCTTCAGCTCTGCCTTGAGCTGAGCACCGTATATTATTGCATAGCCGGCGTTCACCAGGGCATAAACATCACTCACTTCACCCTGATAGATTATAGTCGGCTGATTGTTAAAGAGAAACTCCTTCCGCACCATTGCGTCATCAAGGTAGGAGAAGAAGCATGTGACATCTGCATGGATGAATCTGCCGGCTTCAGCTGATGCGCCTATATCGATATTATACAGATATTCCGGCTTCAGGTCAGGGTTGGGAACAACCACCACTCCGGGTGCCGATTCAAATACCTTGCCCATGTCATCAAGGTTGGGCGCCCTGAATCCGGTAGACAGGTTCAGTGTTACATCAGTTTTCTTATCAGGTCTGTAGACAAATCCAACTGCCCCTGTTACAGCGCTGTTTGCGACTTTTATTTCTGTGAAGGGGAAGTTGTAAAAGGAGTTGTCTGCGATCTCCGAATTGAGTGAGACGAAATTGTACCTTATGCCAGTACTGAGCGAGTATTTCTCACTGAGGTTATATTTATACCCTCCATACGCGGCAAAGCTGTTATAGATGTTTTTTCCGTTCGGGTACCGTGATCCGGCGGGTTCTGTTTCTCCTGAAAGAATATCCTTGTTTTCGGCAGTGCTTTTTATGTCATTGAAGACATATTCGGTACCGTAATATAGCAGGCTGTTTTTCTCTCCGGGGGTCTTGTCGAAATCAAGATTGACAGACCAGATACCGACTTTCTCCTCCTGCTCGTACAGAGTGACATTGTCATATTTGCGGTCGTGACGACTTTCACTGTAGTCCTGCCTTGCAACCGTAAACCTTACCTCATCAAACAGCGATGACTGTTTTGTATACCTGGCCATAGCGCTGTTCATCATCCAGACCTGTGGCCCGTAATACCAGTCGCCATACCTCAGGACACCCTCCTTTTTCTGGATGAGCCTGTCATAACGGGGAACGTCAGACAGCTGAGAATAGTGGTTTGCCAGCGTAATGTCAAGATTATGCGTCAGCCTGAAGCGCAGCTTGTTCATGAGATTAAGCTGTGAATAACCCGACGCAACCTGCTCGAGGGGGTCATCATTGATAATAGTTGTGTCGCCGGTTGAAGTGCGTGCCTGGTATTCATTACGCAGATATTCAGGGTATTTCCATGAACCCATCTTCAGGTGGCCGAAGTCTGACCATGATATTGATGTAAGAAATGCTATTTTGCTGCTGCCGATATTCAGATCGAGATGGAAGGTCTTTTCATCAACTGCTGATGAATAGCGGGCAAGTGCTTCTGCCTTGTAGTAAACAGAGTCACCAGTTGAATAGAGTGCTCTTTTTGTATGAAAGTCCATCACTCCCCCCAGTGCGTCACTGCCATACATTGTGGCCCCGGGCCCGAATATCACCTCAGTGCGGTCTATCACTGACGGATCAAGAGAGAGGATATTCTGTATGTTTCCTTCACGGTAGATTGCATTGTTCATTCTGACGCCGTCAATTACAATAAGGACCCTGTTTGTGGCAAACCCTCTTATCATAGGGCTTCCTCCTCCCAGCTGGCTCTTCTGGACATACACATCACCGCTTAAAGATACCAGGTCGGCTGTTGTCTGGGGATTATGGAGTCTTATTGCAGGGAGTGAGACAGAAGTTATCAGGTTAGGCACTTCGTCAGACCGCTGCTCATATCTGTGGGCTGAGACGACAAACTCTTCAACCTCAAAGGTTTTTGTGACGAGTTTTACGACCCATCCTGCCTTCTCAAGTTCGGGCAGGGTATAAGAGACCCTTTCATAGGAAAAGTGCTGGAAATGAACCGGCTGATCTTTTTTAAATCCTTCAAGGCTTGCCTTCCCTGCATAATTTGTATAGCAGAATTGTGTGTGGTCATCATTGTAAATAGCAGCATCTGATACGGGCCTGCCGTCTTCAGATGACAGTACCGTAACGGTCTGCGAAATGGCAGACAGAGAAAAAGGCAATAGTATTAAAATAAACGCAAGCCGCCTCATAAATAAATCAGTTGCACTGTGTGCCATTGCACAAAAATTATTCCACAATCACTTTTCCGGAAATGTTCCTCAACATTTTCACCGGAATAACCTATGAAAGGTTCTTCACCACGGCAAATTAATATTTTATATTTTTGAGTCAGTAACCTTAATTGATAATTGTGCGGAAGAGAAACGGGATAGTTCTGGTGGGGATGCTTGCTGTTGCGCTGGTTGTGGCAGGCTATTTTATCCGGAAGGAGAAACAGATTGTGGTTGTCGATCCATGGACCGCTGTTCCGTCTGACGCCTTTCTTATAATCGAAACCTCTGATTTCCCTGAACTTCTTACCAGGGCCACTGACCGTAACGGGATTATTTCCATACTCTCTGACATGAAATGGGCAGCAGCAGTCACTGATGCTGCAGCGGCTGTTGACAGCATCACCGGAGGACGTGATGTGCGGGAGCTGATCAGCAACCGCAAGGTGCTTTTGTCGTTCCATATTATGGGGCAGGGTCCTGCTACCGCGATGGCAGTTATGAATACCGGGCCTTCTTTCTCTTCCCGGCATCTGATAAAACTATGCGGGCAGTCGGGAGGGTCGGTGTCAGCCACAAGAGAGCTCGGGGGAGCAAGGACATTTGAGGTTGCCTACGGTAAGGGCAGCACAAAGTCTCTTGTTTATATGGCCATGACCTCAGGTATTATTATTGTTTCCACATCCGGGACACTTGTTGAGAATGCCCTCAATAACAAGGATGCAGGATCGGATATCCGTCATCAGCAAGGCTTTACGCCTGTTGTGGCCGCCTCGGGAAAGGAGTCTGACAATCTCTTCATCCTGTTCCGGAATCTTCCCCGGGTCTTGCAGTCATTTGTCTCTCAGGATGACATCAGCATGATCTCCTCGGCGGCCATTGCAGCAGGAGGTGACCTGACAACCAGGGAAGACGGACTGTTTCTGAGCGGGTTTGTCTCTACGGCAGGGGCAGGGGTGGGAGCTGACAGGCTGAGAGACGCCGTCGCGGCAGAATCAGGGGTTCATGAATTACTTCCGCAGGGAACGCTTAGATACACTACTGTGATGAGACGCGCCTCAATATCAGGCACGGCAACCGGCGACCCTTCGGCTATCAATGCTACAGACCTGGCATTATCGCTTAGTCCGTTCACCGGCACTGAGGTTACAACGGCAGTGTTGCCTCTGACGGAAGGCACAGGCAGGGTCATGCTATTCAGGATGACTGACCGTCAGTCGGCTGAGACTGTCCTGAGAGAAAGGCTGACTGACAAATACCGCACCATGGGGATGAGAGAAAGTCATTTCCTGGCCAGGGTAAAGAATGACAACGGTGAAGAAACGTTCATCTACAAAATGCCGTTCACCGGTGTGGCATCCATCCTGTCGGGCGAATCATCCGCCTCAGGAACAGATGAATGGGTTTTGTTTTCCAGGTCGTATATGGTTTTTGCACCGTCTCCTGACCTGCTGGCATTAATCAAAAGAGAATCAGACAGCGATAACACCCTGATAAATGACCCCAGATTCAGGGAGATGGAGAAGACCCTTCCGACAAGAAGTTCATTTGTGTTTTACGCTTCAGGCAGGGCCCTCAAATCAGTGATAGGAGAGATTGTTACACCGGCTGCATCAGCATCAATAACCGATAAGGCAATAGCCTCGATTGACGGTATAGGGCTCAGCCTGACGCCAAGCAATGATATGATATATACCAGTCTTTCAGTAAAGTACCATGACCCGTCGCTGGTGCAGGCACCATCAGACGGCACAACGGTTACTGAAAAAAGAGACCTCTCCGTCACAGGCACTGAGGCAGGACTGAATCTCATCTGGAAAGTCAAGCTTGATGCAGCTCTTGCTGCCAGACCCTTCCTTTTTCTTAATCATAATACCGGCGCGACGGAAATATTCGTGCAGGATCAGAAGAACAACATTTATCTGGTAAGTGCATCAGGCAAGATCCTGTGGAGGGCATTGATCAGGGAAAAGATTGCAGGAGATGTGTTCATGATCGATTATTACCGGAACGGCAAGAATCAGCTCCTTTTCAGCGGCAAGAACTATCTTCACCTCATTGACCGCAACGGCAACTATGTTGACAAATTTCCTGTAAAACTGAGATCGCCTGCTTCAAATACGCTGGCTCTGTTTGATTATGAGAACAATAAGGATTACAGGCTGTGCATTGCAGGTGAAGACAGGAAGATCTACGTATATGACCGGTCAGGGGCTCCGGTCAGGGGGTGGAATCTCTTCACAACACGCGGAAAGGTGACCGAACCCGTTACATTCTTCAGGGTCAGGGGCAAGGACTATCTCTTTGCCTCCGATGACCAGTCAGTATATCTTCTTGACCGGATGGGGAATATAAGGGTGACCCCCCAGAGTCCTCTTAAAAAGGCATCCGGTTCTGCGGTCAGGCTGGTCACCCGGGACAATCAGACACTGGTGTTTACGGAGCCTGAAGGAACAATCATAAATCTGTCGCTTGACGGTACCGTGAAGAGACAAACGATAAGCTCATTTTCAGCTGATCACAGGTTTGACTGCAATGATATTAACGGAGACGGAATTCAGGAATATCTGTTTCTTGACAGGAATATACTGCGTGTGTACGGCAGTGACGGAGCCGAGATATATGCTAAAACATTTGATACAGAATTACTTAACGGGCCGGTGATTTTCAGTTTCAGCTCCTCGGACAGGAAGACAGGTGTTTATGAGGTAAACAAAAAGCTGCTTCATGTTACCGGGCGGAACGGAGCTCCCGTTCCGCGGTTTTCCATTGCCCTCCGGTCCATTCTTCACTGCGGGAAGGTATGCAAACAGGAGTTCATGGAACCTGTTTGCTGACCAGAACGACAGTTATCTGTACAATTATGAGTTATCTGCCGGCAAATAGCAGGGGGTGGTTCAGTTTATGATGATGATCACTCCTCCAGTGAAGAGGCTTTGAGCTGTTTAGCCAGGGAGTTAGCAAAGACAAAGTCATTCAATATCTTACAGTCAGACTTCAGTATCTCGGTTTTACACCCTTCCCAGCATTTTTCCCCCTCCTCGATAAAAATGATTTTCTCTCCGTTCTCCATGACCGAGTTCATATCATGTGTATTGACGATGGTGGTCATGTTCAGTTCAACGGTGATCTCCTTGATAAGTTCGTCTATCACAATGGAGGTCTTCGGATCGAGTCCTGAATTCGGCTCGTCACAGAAGAGATAGCGGGGTTTAAGGGCTATGGCCCTGGCAATGGCAACACGCTTTCTCATCCCTCCTGACAGCTCTGCAGGGAAGAGGCTGTTGGAGTTGATGATATCCACCCGCTTAAGGCAGAAGTTTACCCTCTCCAGCTTTTCCTCTTCAGACATTCGGGTGAACATATCAAGAGGGAACCTGACATTCTCTTCAACTGTCATCGAGTCAAAGAGTGCGCTTCCCTGGAAGAGCATCCCCATCTCCTTTCTGATCTCCTTTTTACCGGTAAAGTCAAGCTTGGAGAAAAGTGTATCGCCATACCAGATGTTTCCCTCGTCAATTTCAAGAAGGCCGACGATGCATTTAAGAAATACAGTTTTTCCCGAGCCGCTTTTACCGATTATCAGGTTTGTTTTACCGGGCTCAAAGGTGGCTGATATATTTTTCAGGACCTCACGGCCGCCAAACGACTTGGTAATGTTTTCGGCCCTGATCATGACAGCAGCAACTGGGTTAGGATGACATTGAAAAGCAGGATTGTGATGCTGCTGTAGACAACAGCTTTAGTGCTTGCACGTCCCACCTCCAGTGAGCCGCCCTCGACGTAGTAACCCTGGAAAGCAGAGACTGTTGTAATTATGAAGGCGAAGAAGAGGGTCTTGATCAGGGAGTATGTGATATAATAAGGTATAAACGCGTACTGAATGCCGTAAATGAAGTCCTGTGTTGTTATTACCCCTGCCGATGTGCCTGCTATCCAGCCGCCCATGATGCCAACCACGATGCTTATCAGGGTAAGGAATGGGTTAAATACCAGGGTAGCAACAACTTTTGGCAGGATAAGGTATGAGGCTGAATTCACCCCCATAAGCTCAAGCGCGTCTATCTGTTCGGTCACCCTCATTGTTCCTATCTCTGATGCTATGTTTGACCCTACCTTGCCGGCAAGTATCAGGGCAACTATCGTGGAGGAGAACTCAAGAATGATCGAGTCCCTGCATCCCAGGCCTATAAGGTATGTGGGGTAGATAGGATTTTCAGTGTTGTAGGCTGTCTGGAGGGTGATAACGGCACCCATGAAGAAGGAGATGATAATGGTGATGCCTATTGACCTCAATCCAAGGCTGATAAGCTCTTTCATCGTCTGCCGGTAGTAGATTGAATGCTTCTCAGGCCTGGCAAATACCTTGCCGAGCAGCAGCCAGTAGGACCCAAAACCGGAAAGAAATCTGAACATAAGGTCAATTGTTTCGTCAAATTTAGCAATTATTCCCGGCAACATAACCAAGGGTGGTTTTACTTGAAGGGAATATCTATATTTGTATTAAGCACCGCAATCTAAACAATTATGAACAACAAATATGTTCTGATCATGGCCGGGGGTGTAGGGAGCAGGTTCTGGCCACTGAGCAGGAAAGAGAAGCCCAAACAGTTTCTTGATATACTGGGCACAGGAGAGACACTTCTGCAGATGACATTTCGCCGGTTTAAAGGGATATGTCCGGAGGATCATATCTATGTTGTCACCAGCGAGGACAGCAGTGATATTGTCGTTTCCCAGCTTGGTATCGACCGCAGCAGGGTGCTTGCGGAGCCTCTCAGAAGAAACACCGCACCGTGCATTGCTTTTGGTATTTTCCGCATAATGCAGCAGGATAAGGACGCAGTTATTGCTGTGGCCCCTTCAGACCACCTGATAACAAAGGAGAATGAATTCAGGAATGTGATGAAGGAAGCCTATCGGTTTGCATCGGAAAATGAAGCACTGCTTACTCTCGGGATAAAGCCTGACCGGCCGGAGACAGGGTACGGTTATATACAGGCAAACAAGAAACTGCCGTTTAAGGGTTACGATAACCTGCATAAAGTAAAGGCGTTCACCGAGAAGCCGGAGCTTGCCATGGCGCGGGTCTTTCTTGAGAGCGGCGACTTCTTCTGGAACAGCGGCATGTTTATCTGGAAGGGGAGCACCATACTGTCTGCCTTTGACAGGCATCTGCCGGATGTCTATCATATATTCAACGAGGGGAGAGAGCTCTTTAATACTGAACATGAGAGTGATTTCATCAAGAAGTCATATTCACAGTGCAGCAGTATCTCTGTCGACTACGGCATAATGGAGAAGGCTGATAATGTATATGTCATCTGCACTGACCTGGGCTGGTCCGATCTGGGCACCTGGAGCTCACTTTATCTTCACTCTGAGCACGACAGAAATGACAATGCAGTACTGCAGTCACAGGTTTTCACATATAATTCAGAAGGGAACATTATAAGTCTTCCAAAAGATAAGATAGCAGTAATACAGGGGCTTGACGATTACATAATCATTGACAGCGGTGACGCTCTGCTGATTGTTTCAAAGGAACAGGAGCAGAACATAAAGCTATACCTTGATGACGTGGGGAAAGCTACTGGAGATAAGTACGTATAAAAAAAGAGGCCGTCTTAAAATGATGGCCTCTTTCTTTATGTTGTGCTCCGTTCTAGTATTCCCAGAGATCCTGTTCGAAGTTGAATATTTCGTTCTTGATCCTTTCAGCCTCAAATATCTGTCCGGGGCCGATCTTATACTGGTTTATATATCTGTCATCATAGACATTGGATTCTGCCACGATATACCCGTCAAACTTGCGCTGCAGAAGAAGATCCTCGAATGAGATACGCTGAGCGTCATTGTAAGTATTGAATGCTTCATGACTGGCAAGGGCCTGTCTTACATCTTCATATCTGATCCAGAAGAGGCGTCTCTTCATGAGCCTGGAGGTCATCTGGTCATAACCCATATAGATAGGGCAGATACCTATAATGCGGACATCGAGACGGGAATGCTTCTTGTCAAAAAACCATTCCTCCAGAAGCATTATCTGTTTTATGTCTGCAGGGTTCTCCTGGTTCGTAACGGTTGAATCACGCTCATTGCCGTTGACATCTATGATAGACACTGTCAGGGTGTCGCGGTTCATCTTCTGCGCGATGTCATTATATGTTGTAGGGACAGACATTTCATCGCCATCTGTGGCAGATACTCTGCCTGCCATGATCTCGTTCAGAAGTATCCCTGAGAAGTTCATCCTGCCGTCTGACATCTCTGAGACAAAGCGGTTACCTGATGAGTCGTATTTAAGAGAAGGATAATATAGGTTGAGATTCATCTTTTCTCTGAGATCGATTATCCTGTAAAGTCTTTTTGACCAGACAACATCTGACTCTCCCAGGTAGGTATAATTTATCTTCTGATTGAAGGGCATCTGTTTCTCATAGATGTCTCCAAACGACTGGGCCATTGAGGCTGTACAGATCAGGAGGCCCGTGAGGCCTGCCAGAATTCTCCTGTTCATGGTTTTATCTCTTCTTGTATTAGTTTATCTTCAGGATTATTGGGTTCAGGTTCCTGGTTCTTCCGTCAGGACCCACTGCAGTTATCTTCTCAATAATGAGTTTCTGTCCGGCACGCAAGCCTCCGATGAGACTCTTCTGCTTATCAGTCAGCCTGTTGCTGTTTGCTTCGGCGGTTATCTCAAAGCCTTTGTCATTGACAGAGACAGTAAACCCGGTTATTGAATAAGTGAGGTCAAATTCAAAATTCTCAAGAGTGGCGGTGACTACCTGTTGTGCAGCCGCAACGCTTCTCAGCACGTTTCCTTCCTTCATGTTTGCAAATCTTGCTTCGGGGTCGGGGATTCTTCTTACCCTGAACTCGACCGGAGGAAAGCTCTGAATCTTACCGTTAATGTTTGCCGAGACAATGATCTGGGCATTCTCACCGACGGTTCTGGGTTGTGCAACCCATTCACCGCGGTAATTCTTATACTTACCCTTTTTTATTTCACCGTTGGTCATTCTGACAGTGAGCTGATTGGAGCCCACGCCGGGAACGGATATATCCATCGGGTTATCTATTCCCTGGTAGAGGACGTTCATGGCAGTAGGAGACACTACAACGTTCGGCATCCCTACAGAGTATTTTGAGCTGAAGGGGTATGCGATCATGCTGCCGTCGGGTGCCTTCATCCTGATCAGGCCGCCATATGATTTTTCACCGATTGAGCCCGGTCTGACCCGATAGATGCCAATTCCTGACTCATTGACCGGAAGCTTGTCATAATTGCCGGTCATCTCATATGATATGGTGCCGTCAGCGTTTTCCTTGGTGGTGTAGCTGCCTATCAGTATCTCAGGGTCCCTGGTTGTGTCGGTGGCAGCAACGAATACCTGAGCCTCGTATTCATTGCCCTGCATGATATAGGTTGAGTTTGGTATGACAGTCGGGATGATCTTGTTGAATTTAAACGAGGAGGCGTCGATCTGTGAATAGAGATAGTTGAGAACATCGGTCTCGGCGTTTCTGACATCAACCTGCATCTTGGAAAGAATTGTCATAACAGCAACAAGCGGGAGTGTCTGGAATGTGCCGGTTACCCATGGTTCTGTCTCCGGTACCTTCGAGGTTTTTAGGGTCATCGGTATTAAGGATCGCGAGTATTGACTGTTCCGCGGCGATGTCCTTGCCTTCAAGAGTCTCAACGAGGAAACTGCGGTAATCTTCAATAAGGGCTTTCAGGTCATTTGCCTTACCGGCCTGGTCGGCTCCTATAAGTATCTCAGTAGGCACGTTGGTATCATCAATTCTCTTAACTTCATGTATATTAATCTGATTATCAGGAAGCAGAGCTTCAGAATCTTCTCCTTCTGCCTTGGTGATTATTTCAACCTTCAGATCCTGGATGTAGTTGAAAATCTCATCGGCTCGTGTCTTTACGTCATAGGCTTTAACCTTCCACTTGCCTGCTTTCTCAGGGTTTTCTGCGGCAGCGACGTCAAAAGCTGTGTAAGTGATATCATTCTTCTTGATGTAGTTTGCCGTTGTTTTAGTCAAACTTTCATCCACTCTTTTAAAAGCTTCGACGGCTTCCTTTGAAACGTTAAGAGCTAGCATGGCGGTCAGCACGAGGTACATCATGCCGATCATCTTTTGCCGCGGGGTCTCTTTTCCCTTAGCCATTTGCGGATAGTTTAGGTGTTAGCAGATATAATGACCTTAACATTACTTTACATTCATGGCAGCAAGCATGTTGCCATATACATTATTAAGAGAGGCAAGATTCTCATTCAGTTTCGAGACCTGTTCGCGGTACTTCTTGGTGTCGTCGGCTGAGCCTGAAAGATCCTTCATCATGTTTTCTATTCCCTTGTAGATCACTTCAGAACTTTTGACATGGTCGTTCGCACCGCGAAGCTGCAATTCGTATGCAGCATTGAGGGCAGACAGAGACTTGTTGAGTACCTCGAGTTTTTCCTGGTATGATTTGCCTCCTGTCTCGATTGTTCTTGAAGATTCGCCGATAGCCTGATAGACGGTGCTTGTATCACTCATTGACCTGGCGGTCTGTTTCACTGAGTCAGACAGGTTCATAAGTGATTCATTGGCCTTTCTGATAGTGCCTGCATACTCATTTGTAGTAGCAGCCAGATCGCCCATGGCATTGAAGTTATTTGTTGTCTCGGTCAGTTTCTTCAGTCCCTGGCTCAGTTTGTCAAACACATCAGGTGTAATACCGGCATTGGCAAGCATCTTGTCAAACTGTGATAATCCGGCGCCGCCGCCGCCACCGCCGCCGCCAACAGCTGCGAAGCCGATCTCTTCACCCGAGTAGTTAGGGTCAAGCTGCGGATATACGAGCTTCCAGTCCGGCTCCTCCTTCAGTGGTTCAAATGCTGAGAAGAAAAAGATAACTGCTTCTGTGCAAAGACCAATAGCCAGGAAAAGACCTGCCATTGGATAGTGCTGGATTTTAAAGAGAGCTCCGATGATAACGACTGAAGCGCCCCATCCGTAGAGCTTAGCCATGAAGGCTTTCCACCTACTTGTGTGAACTAATTCCGAAAGGCCCATATAATTGCAGTTTTAGGTTAAACAGTTTTAGTTATTGACTCCGATATAAGTTCTGACATTACGGAACCCCACAAATGACTTTGTTGAGTCCTGGTATTCATAATCCCTGGTTGAGGTCTGCATATAATATGCAATATCTTTCCATGAGCCGCCTCTGATGACTTTGCGCTTGAGTACCGGAGGATCTTCGGGACGGGCGTTATATTCATAGTCAGGATTAAGGTCATGGGTGAAGACATATGCAGAGGGGTGATAAGCACATGAGGTCCACTCTGATACGTTACCTGCCATATCAAACAGTCCGTATTCATTTGGTTCAAATGAGGCTACCTTGATTGTGTATACGGCGCCATCATCTATGTAGTTTCCGCGCAGAGGCTTGAAGTTTGCGAGGAAGCATCCCTGGTAGTTTCGTGTATAGGGGCCGCCCCACGGGTACATTGACAGGTCGAGGCCGCCGCGTGCTGCATATTCCCATTCTGTCTCGAGCGGCAGGCGGTAGTTATGGACGTCAGCCACACCCTGTGCACGGAGATGTTCATTCATGAAGTTGGTTCTCCATACGCTGAAAGCGCGTGCCTGGGTCCATGAGACACCCACCACAGGATAGTCGTCATAGCCCGGGTGCCAGAAATAGAGTGTCGCCCAGGGCTCATTGAATGAATAGGTGAAGTCTCTGATCCAGGCCAGTGTGTCGGGAAATATGTTGACCACATGATGCATGATGAACGATGAGCGGTCCTTGATATCAGTCTTAACCCCTTCGAGATCGGTAACCGTACCTTCATACTTCTGATCAGCATAGTTGTACCTTGCTTTTGCTGCCTGTTTGTAGTCTACCCAGAAATAGGAATAGTTCAGAAGCCGTGTGTCCCACTGCTTATTGGCGTTAAACCTCTCTTCGGGAGGATAATACATTGTTTCGACCACCGAGAGGATATTTTCATCTTCGTAGTCAATCTCTTCTTCCCAGTTAAGAACATAAGGCTCAATGACATTACCTTCCTCGTCTGTTCTGTAAAACTGGTAGCCCTCGATTCCCTCTTCGCCCAGCCTGGTTCTGAGGATCGAGTCGCGTACCCAATATGTAAACTGACGGTATTTGTTGTTGGTAATCTCTGTCTGGTCCATCCAGAAAGCTTCTACAGTGACTGTTTTAGACAGGGTGTTCATTGCCCGGAGCGGATCCTGATCGCTGGGCCCCATGGTATAAGAACCTGCGGGAATGAAAGCCATCTCAAACGGTTCAGGCTCATAGAATTTTTTTCTTCCCTGAACACCTGTCAACTCACCGGTGTCATACGAAGCGCAACCACCGATAAACAAGGCTATTGTAAGAGCTAAAAGGGTTACCTTTTTCATATACTGTTAAATTTAACGATGCAAGTAAGTTATTTTTTTCTTAAATATCATAGAAACCGAATACTTTTATATTTAGTAGTGCTTTTTCCCAGGCCGATATCAAAACTATAGGAAACGATGAATTCATGCGATCCACTTGTCCCTTTTCTGATCTCTGAAAGGGGGAAATCATATCCATATCCTATTTTTAGGCCGTTATATAATTCTGTACCTGCAAAGCCTGATATTGCATCGCCGGCTCTGTAGGAAACGCCACCCCACACCTTTTTATTGTATCTGACCATGCCTGTTGCAACATATTGGGCTGCAGCTCCGTCAAAAACCACGAAGGCGGAAGGGATCAGTTCCAGTGCAGGATTGGGGAGCTGGAAAGTATAACCAGCGGTAAGATAATACTGGCGGCTGACGTATGTAGCTGTTTCTGTGTATTTTATGTCTGGCTGGTTGAGATGTGTTACTGAGAGCCCCACATAGTAATTAACACCCTGGTAATATACTCCCCGGAAAAGTCGAGGGCAAGGTAACTTTCGTCATTTTCAGGGATCAAAGGGTCTCCTGAAGGTGGCGTATGGGCTGATCCTCCCGGAATAAACCATTCCGGTTCCAGGGTCTTGTTCAGAATCCCGGCACTCAGTCCTGCTCCCAGTGTACCCGTTCCCAGCGGCATCAGATATGAATAAGCCAGAGTAATGTTAATATCATTGCTGAATCCGTATTTGTCTGACTCAATCAACAGTCCTGCACCGCTTGTCAGCCCGAAAAGGTTGAACGGAGTGTTGATATTGAATATCATTGTTGAGGGTGCTCCGGGGAACCCAACCCATTGCTGCCGGGTGAGTGCGGTGGCGGCTATCATGCCGCTCATTCCTGAGTAGGCAGGGTTATAAGTCTGTGTATTAAACATATAATGACTTATAACAGGGTCCTGTTGCCCAGAAACCATGCTTACCGTTGATATAAATGCTAGGATGACTGTCCTGACTTTCTTCATGTTCTAAAAGTGCATCGGCACCCTTAAAAGTAACGAGTAAAATAAATAAAAAATATGCAGGCAGCCAAATAGAGTTTAAATTTTAGTGGCCGAACCTGAGTATTGCCTTGGTCCACCGGCCCGGAACCTGGTCACGGCTGGCCATCAGGTAGTCATCGTAGGAGCATGCCAGGAAGTGTGGCTCACCTGCTGCGTCACGCACCTCAATCCACCACCTTTCCGTGATATTGCTCTTTATGAAGATTGCCTCGCCCTCCAGGTCGCTGAGGGTGACGTGGTAACGGGTAAACCTGCTGTTCATCTGGTCGCCCAGATAATTGATCTCAAACTGCTTCTGGGAGAATCCTTCGAGGAAGAACCAGATCAGCTGGGCGGCAAGGTGGGATGTCTGAAAACGGTTATCGATCACAGGATTTACTTCAGTCAGCACATATATCTTAAGGTTATCGGAGAGACCTGCATATCTTGAGAGCAGGCATACCTCCTCACCGTAGAAGCCGTTTGCCGAAGGAAGCACGGTGCCGGGGGCATCTGACTGACGCACTGCTCCAATGTCGAAGATAGCTGCGGTGGCATCACGGAATAAAGGTTCTGTCTCATGTATTGCTGCCCTGACCTCGCCTATCCGCATCATATCATAATGTCTGCGGTTAAACCGGTTGACAACCTGCTGATCGGTAAGGTATGTCTGGAATCCGATTGAGGAGAGGTGCGAGAGTCTGCTTCCGCTGCGGTAGATGAGGTCATTCATCCAGTTCAGTGCATGTGCCTCTCTTTTCTCGGCTGTGAAATCAAGCCTCGAGTCAACTGACACGAGTGACCATGGCTGCCTGAGAGAGGAGAGTCCCCTGTCTATGGCAGGCATAAGGGCACTTGTTCCGCCAATTATTACAGGTACTATATTTTCTGAAAGAAGAAAGGCTATCACATCCCTCAGTCCGGCAATGGTATCCTCAAATCCTGTTCCGGTCTTGAAATTGCCCAGGTCAATGATCTTCATCTTGCCAGGCAGGCGTGAGAATGAATAGAGGTTTTTGCGGATGGCATCAGGGGCATAAGAGGCACCCCTGTTTGATGAGAAGCGGTCATCGGCTACACCAACCAATGCGACGCTGTACCCGGCAATGTCACCCAGGGGCTCGTTACCGGTATTGACGGTTACATTGTGCGGGAAAGCCCCTGAGCCTGTAAGCTGCTCTATCTCAGGCTTGTCAAGGCATACCGGGTCAAAATATTGATTCAGGTCAGTCATATCATCTGTTTGTCACTTCTTCCTGGCAGCCTTTGGCTTTTTCCCCTGGCCTCCTTTCTCAATGATAGCCAGGCAATCTTCGCGTGTCAGCTTGAGCGGGTCACTTCCCTTTGGGTATCCTGTAGTTGTTCTTTTCATGCGTGATGTAAGGGCCGTATTTGCCATTCAGGATCCTGATGTCGCCGAACTCATTGATAACCTTCATCTTGTCGCCTTCTCTCTTCTCCCTTATTATCTCCATGGCCCTCTCTTCCGTAATGGTATACGGGTCGTCAACCCCTTTTTTCAGGGAGTAGAACTTGCCGTCATGTCTCACGTAAGGTCCGAACTTCCCGAGTCCTATTACCATTTCACTATCTTCGAATGTTCCGACGGTTCTTGGGAGGTCAAACAGGGAGAGGGCTTCTTCAAGAGTAATGGTCTCGAGAAGCTGGTCACGCTTCAGGTTTGCAAAGCGTGGCTTCTTATCAGGAGATGCCTCGCCAAGCTGCACTACAGGGCCGAAACGGCTCATCTTCACTATCACTGGCAAGCCTGTCGCCGGATCATTGCCCAGCTGGCGGGTGCCTGTCATGCGTGCCTTGGTCGAAAGGGACTCATCCACTGACTTTCGGAAGGGGCCGTAAAAGAGCGAAATCATCTTTTCCCAGACAAGCTCTCCGGCGGCGATCTCATCAAATTCCTTCTCCACCCCGGCAGTAAAGTTATAATCAAGGATATCGGGGAAATTGGAGATCAGAAAGTCATTGACGATCATTCCGATATCTTTAGGAAAGAGTTTAGATTTCTCTTTCCCGGCTATTTCACTCTTCTCGCTCCTGGTGATCTTTCCTTTGGAGAGAGTGAGCTGGGCCACTGTTCGTTTTTCTCCCGGCCTGTCTTCCCTGGCCACGTAGCCGCGCGACTGTATAGTTGAAATAATAGGTGCATAGGTTGAAGGTCTTCCGATACCGAGCTCCTCGAGTTTCTTCACCAGGCTTGCCTCGGTATACCGCGGCGGGGGTGTGGTGAAGCGCTGCAGGGCGGTTATGACGTCGGAAGTGAGCGCCATACCTTTGTCAACGCGGGGAAGGATTGCCTTCTCATCATCCGTTCCGTTAGTGTCATAAGATTCGGTATAGACCTTCAGGAACCCGTCAAAAAGGATCACCTCACCTGTTGCGGTGAAGTTCACGGGAGAGGATGACATGCCAATGGTGATGGTTGTCTTTTCTGTCTCCGCGTCTGCCATCTGTGAGGCAATGGCTCTGCGCCAGATGAGCTCGTAGAGTCTTTTCTCGTTATTGCTCCCGGTAGTATCCTTCTTGTCAAAGTATGTTGGCCTTATTGCTTCATGAGCCTCCTGTGCCCCTTTGGAGTGCGTTTTGAACTGCCTTGTACGTGAGTATTTGCTGCCGTAATCATCCGTGACCACCTGCCTGGCAGTGTTAAGGGCAAGGGCTGACAGGTTTGTCGAGTCAGTCCTCATGTAGGTTATCTTACCCGCCTCATAGAGTTTCTGTGCGACAGACATCGTCTGTGCGACGGAGAAACCAAGCTTGCGGTATGCCTCCTGCTGCAGGGTGGATGTGGTAAACGGCGGTGCAGGTGAACGGGTACCGGGCCTGACAACTATGTTTTCAACAGTGAAGGAGGCGCCTGAACAGTTTTCAAGGAAAGCTCTGGCATCAGACTCCGTGCTGAATTTCTTGGGACATTCTGCCTTGAGGACCACATCTTTTCCCTCCTGGTTCCTTCCAGTGAAGGTTCCTGTCACCCTGTATGCCGAGTCTGAAGAGAAGTTTATGATCTCACGTTCGCGGTCTACCAGCAGGCGGACGGCGACAGACTGCACCCTTCCTGCCGAGAGGGAAGGCTGAACCTTCTTCCAGAGCACGGGTGATATCTCAAATCCTACCAGCCTGTCAAGTATTCTCCTTGCCTGCTGGGCATTCACCAGGTTCATATCCACCTGGCGGGGTGACGCTATTGCATTGTTGATTGCCTCTTTGGTGATCTCATGGAAGACGATACGGCGTGTAGTCTCCTGATCCAGTCCCAGGACGGATACCAGATGCCACGCAATGGCCTCCCCTTCACGGTCCTCATCAGACGCAATCCATACTGTCTTTGCCTGCGAGGCAAGCTTCTTCAGCTCACTGACCACTTTCTTCTTCTCTTCCGGTACCTCATATACAGGCTTGAAACCTTTATCCACCTCTATCCCCAGCTTATTCTTTGAAAGGTCGCGTATGTGTCCGAAACTTGACACAACGGTAAAGTCCTTCCCGAGAAATTTCTCTATCGTTTTTGCCTTCGCAGGAGATTCAACAATTACCAGATTTTCTGTCATCCAAGATTTTTTAAAAACAGGGCAAAGTAAGTGATTATGGGCACTAACTTCAAAATTATTAAGCAAGATTCTGTATAATTCACTAAATTAGCGCCCATATTATGAGCTTATCATGAGGGATCAAAAACTCCGCAAACACATTATCTGGTTCTGGGTGATTATTTCTCTTCCCGTGGTTTTTTTAATCACTCTCTTTATTCTCATTTCAACCCAGAAGCTTGGTCCACTTCCCTCTTTTGAAGAGCTTGAAAACCCTGCCAGCAACCTTGCCGCAGAGGTCTATTCGGAAGATAATGTACTGCTGGGGAAGTTTTATATCCAGAACCGGACATGGACAGAATACGAAGATATCTCACCTTACGTCATTGATGCCCTTATTGCGACTGAAGACATAAGGTTTTACAGGCACTCAGGCATCGATGTCAGGGGACTGGCGAGGGTGCTTGTCAAGACAATTATCCTCGGACAGAATACCGGCGGCGGCAGTACCATCACCCAGCAGCTGGCGAAGAACCTGTTCCTTCCGCGCGACCTCTCGAATGATCCGGCCATTGTGAGAACGGTAAAGCTGGCTGTTGCCAAATTCAAGGAGTGGCAGACAGCAGTGAAGCTTGAGAAGAGCTATACCAAGGAAGAGATCATAACAATGTATCTGAACGTTTTTGACTTCATATACAATGGAGTGGGTATAAACTCGGCCGCGCGCATTTATTTCAACACAACACCTGACTCATTGAACATAGAGCAATCGGCACTTCTGGTCGGGATGCTGAAGAATTCGGTTGCATACAATCCGCTGCGCAATTACGATGCTGCGTTTAACCGGCGCAATGTCGTCCTGGGGCAGATGGAGAGGTACGGGTATCTTCAGCGTGAAGTGGTTGACTCGGTCAGGAAGCTGGATATTGTTCTTGACCTTCGGGAGGACAGCCATAATACCGGTCTTGCCACCTACTTCAGGGAGTATATCCGCACAACCATGATCAAATATGAGCCGGAGCGAAACATGTTCTACTCTGATGATCAGTATAATGATGCTGTATGGCAGTGGAACAATGATCCGCTTTACGGCTGGTGCAGGAAGAACAAGAAACCGGACGGGAATAACTACAATCTGTACCGTGACGGACTGAGGATATATACGACCATTAATTCAAAGATGCAGACCTATGCAGAGGAAGCTCTGGCAGAGCACCTCTCTGTCAACCTGCAGCCTGTATTTAACAAGAAGGCAAAGACCTACAGAAATCCGCCCTACTCGAATGATCTCAATTCTACGGAGGTAAAACAGCTGATTGAGAGATCGGTCAGGCAGAGTGACAGATACCGTAATATGAAGTCTGCAGGTGTGCCGGAAGACTCGATCACCCTGGCTTTCAATACGCCGATACCCATGAAGCTCTTCTCCTGGAGCGGAGAGCGCGATACTGTGATGACTCCCCTTGATTCGGTAAAGTATTATAAGTTTTTCGTGAGGTCATCATTTATGGCCATGAACCCCCATACAGGGCATGTGAAGGCATATGTCGGCGGACCTGACTTCAGATATTTCAAATATGACGCTGTGACACAGCAGAAGAAGCAGGTAGGGTCGACCATCAAACCATTCCTTTACACCCTGGCTATGCAGGATGGCTATTCCCCCTGTTTTGAAGTTGAAAACATAGCCCGGTCGTTTGAGGTGGGAGATTCGGTATGGATCCCCCGCAGTTCAGGGCCTGAGGAATTTCACGGCAGGATGGTCACTCTGAAGTGGGGGCTTGCGCAGTCGGAAAATTACATATCTGCCTGGCTGATGAAACAGTTCTCCCCTATGGCAGTGACTGACCTCATGCACCGTATGGGCGTCAGGAGTTATATTGATCCGGTCTTTTCCATTTTCCTGGGCACATCGGATCTCTCACTGGAGGAGATGGTGGGCGCCTACGGCACATTTGCAAACAAGGGGGTATACACCCGCCCTCTGTATGTGACACGCATTGAGGACCGCAACGGAAATGTCATTTCAACCTTTTCACCTTATATTGATGAGGTAATAAGCGAAGAGGATGCCTTCCTCATGACAAGCCTGCTGCAGGGAGTTGTCAACGAAGGGACGGGGCTCAGGCTTCGCGGAACCTACAAACTCAGGAACCAGATGGGAGGCAAGACCGGTACGACACAGAACCATTCAAACGGATGGTATATGGGCGTATTGCCTGATCTTGTTGCAGGTGTATGGACAGGATGGGAGGACCAGGCTATTCACTTTGAGGATCTCTCGCTTGGCCAGGGGTCGAACATGGCACTGCCTGTTTTCGGGATTTTCCTGAATAAAGTCCTTGCCGATCCGGAGTTTGTTCCGATGGCAGATTCGTTCTTCGAGGCTCCGGCAAATTTCAATGTTGTGCTTGACTGCGACCGGGCAGCAGGAAAAAATCAGAGGAGTCCGTACAGGCAGCAGTATTACTGATCAGGAGAACAGTAACCTCACCAGCCCCTCTATTTTCACTACAGACTTGATCTTGAGTCCGTTCTGCTCTTTTACGTTACGGTGATAGCCTGATATTACTATCTGTTCGAATCCCATCCTTGAAGCTTCAAGTATCCGTTGTTCAACCCTGGCGACGGGCCGTATCTCACCCGAAAGCCCCACCTCGCCCGCAAATGCGGTATGATGTCCCACCGGAGAGTCAAGGTTTGATGAGAGCACCGAGCTCACCACAGCAAGGTCGATGGCCGGATCGCTTACCTTAATGCCTCCTGCAATATTCAGAAAGACATCCTTCACTCCCAGCCTGAATCCCGCTCTCTTTTCCAGCACTGCCAGCAGCATATTGAGTCTTCTTGTGTCAAACCCTGTCGAGCTTCGCTGGGGAGTGCCGTAGACCGCGCTGCTAACCAGTGCCTGTGTCTCGATCATGAAAGGTCTGAGGCCGTCGACGGTAGCGGCAATAGAGACTCCGCTGGCAGGTTCGCGGTCACGCCTGATGAATAACTCCGAAGGGTTCGTCACCTCGCGCAGCCCGTCGCCGGCCATCTCAAATATGCCTATCTCAGCCGTTGACCCGAAGCGGTTCTTAACCGGCCGCAGGATACGGAAGACATAATTGCCGTCTCCCTCAAACTGCAGGACCACGTCAACGATATGTTCGAGCACCTTGGGGCCGGCGAGTGATCCGTCCTTGGTTATGTGTCCTATGAGTATCACCGGCACGCCTGTCTCTTTGGCGTAGCGCAGCATCATGGCGGCGCACTCTCTTACCTGTGACACTGACCCTGCTGAAGACTCAAGCAATGTCGACCTGAGGGTCTGTATTGAGTCTATTATAAGCAGGTGCGGATTTATTATCCCTGCCTGTGTTATGACATTCTCGAGCTCGGTCTCGTTATAAATGAAGCACTGGTCATTCTCTCCCGGCAGCCTTCCTGCTCTCAGTTTGACCTGTCCTTCGCTCTCCTCTCCCGATACGTACAGTACCCGTCTATCTCTGCATGCCAGAGCCAGCTGGAGAGCAAGGGTTGATTTTCCGATGCCCGGTTCCCCTCCCATAAGTATAAGGGACCCTCTTACCATTCCTCCCCCGAGCAGACGGTCCATTTCACTTATACCCGTCGTTATCCGGTCACTGTCACTCACCTCTATCCCTGAGAGGAGCTCCGGCTTGCGTCGCGGAGCATCGGAAAAGGATGTGGCAGTTGATGAAGGAGTTATGATCTCTTCACGGTAAGTATTCCATTCCTTGCATGCGGGGCAGTGTCCTATCCACTTCGGTGACTCCGCACCACAGTTCTGACATACATAAACAGTCTTGTTTTTTGCCATCAGGAAGAGGTTGTGTAAGGGACAAATTTAGTAAATGTATGGCATCAGATAACTTTCTCCGGCGATGAGGAAGATAAAATATGCCCGCCCTGCCTTCCGAAGAGAATAAACATGGATATTGCACCTATGACTGCAATCACAAGCAGCTGTGACTCATGCGAGAGTGTTGCATATGCAAGTCCTTCTTCAAGCGGAATTCCGTATACCACAAGGAGGCCCCGCGATACTATCCAGTGGAAGGCTCCCATTCCGCTCTGTACCGGGACGGCCATTCCGAAGCTGCCTACAACAAGGATGAACATTGCTCCGCTAAGCCCGAGACCGGACGTTGATTCAAGACAGAGAAGGGGTAGGTAAGCCATAAAAAGATATGAAATCCAGAGAAGTATGGTCAGTATAATAAATTCCCACTTCCTTTTAAGCGATGCAATTGATTTCAGTCCCTCGATGATACCGTCAAAAAATGTATACAGTTTCCTGAAAAACGGTTTGCCTGATAGCCGTTGCCTGAGAGAAAAATAGAGATAAACGCCCAGGGCTCCGAGAGCAATTATCACCACATAAAGGATGGAGGAGGAGCCAACGAGAACAGATAATTTCTCATTTGCCGGGTCAATAACATTTTCAGAGAGGAACCTTCCTGTCGTTTTGCTTCCGGCGATGATTGTAAGGCCGAGCAGGACCAGGACAGTAAGGACATCGATTGTCCGTTCTACTATGACTGTGCCCACCAGTTTGTCAAAGGGAAGTTTCTCTTTCCTCCCCAGTGCGGCGCACCGTGTCACCTCTCCCAGCCTTGGAAAGATCAGGTTGGCAAAATAGCCTGTTACCAGTGAGTGGTAGGTATTCATCAGGGCCGGTTTGTAGCCCAGAGGTTCAATCAGAAGAGTCCACCGCCGTGCCCTGATGAACAGGGCGATTATCGACACGGCAGATGAGAGCAGCAGCCATCCGTATTCGGCATCACCGAGCGTCTCGCCAAGCTTTTTGAGGTCAATGCCCCTGAAGGAGATCCATAAAAGGACAATCCCCAGGATAAGGAACAGAATGATCCTTGCGGAATTCTTCAGACCGCTCTTCAATGTCAGATAAGTTTATTGGTGGCTGTATCGGGGATTATTATCCGGGGCCTGAACTTCTTAGCCTCTTCAAAGTCGATCATCGCGTATGACATTATGATAACGACATCGCCTACTGAGGTTTTGCGTGCTGCAGGACCGTTCAGGCAGATTTCTCCTGAGCCTCTCCTTCCCTTTATCACATATGTCACGAGTCTGCCGCCGGTAGTTTTGTTCAGGACATGAACTTTCTCATTCTCAATTAGATTAGCGGCATCCATGAGATCTTCATCAATCGTCACGCTTCCAACATAGTTGAGGTTGGCATCTGTGACAGTGACATTATGAATTTTCGATTTGACTACTTCTATCATCATAGCATGTCAGGAGCGATCTTTAAAACAGTACAAAGATATACAACCTTTTGTTCAGCGCAATGAAATCCTGATATTGTCAATCAGTCTTATATTGCCGGCGAACAGGGCAATACAGGCATAGTAGTTCCTGTCGTCTGCCATCTCGCTCTTTTTCTTGAGGGGGGTGAGGCTTACGTCATCCGCAATCTCAAAGTATTCAAGCCTGAATCCGGGAATTGTTGAGATGCGTTTATTTACATATGTCTTCAACTCGTCTATCTCCTTCTTACGGGCCAGCCTGGCGACGTTCTTCAGCGTTTTGAATATTTCTCCCCCTTTCTCACGGTGTTCAGGCAGCAAGCGTCTGTTCCGGCTGCTCATGGCCAGACCGTCGCTCTCTCTTTTAATGGGGCAGGCTACTATCATAATACCGGGGTAGTTTCGTTTTGCCAGATCCCGTATTATTGTCAGTTGCTGGAAATCCTTCTGACCAAAATAGGCAGCTGAAGGTTTTATGATATCAAAGAGCCTTGAGACGACCTGCGCAACGCCGTTGAAATGTCCGGGTCTGTGCAGTCCCTCCATCACCTTGTCGAGGGTACCGAAATCGAATATTCTGGTATCGGGGCCGGGATATATCTCTTCCGGCGGGGGCATGAAGACAAAGTCGTCATCGCGCATGACCCCGGAGAGCATTGACAGATCCTCCTCGGGGGTGCGCGGGTATTTCTTCAGATCTTCCGGGTCATTGAACTGTGTCGGGTTGACGAAGATGCTCACTGCTACCATCGGGCATTTTTTGATGGCAGACCTGACAAGAGAGAGATGGCCTTCGTGCAGCGCTCCCATGGTTGGTACGAAACCCGGAGCCTCGCACCCGCATTTTTCATAATGTCCGGCGACCTGCCGGGCAGTGGTGAAAACTTTCATTTTACCTGATTTTATTACCGGGATAACGAATTTACTTCAATGAAAATTCTTCTGTGATGGTCTTATCAGATACAAATAAACACCATTTTGTCAGTAACATGCCGTCTAAAGGCTTGGAAAATAATTGTATTTTTTTTATTATCTTTGCACTTTGTATTAAAATAGGTACATCGGGAGGTTTTAATGGAAAGCAAGAGGGTATTGTTTGTTTCACAGGAGATCATGCCCTATCTCGGTGAGACAAGGCTTTCAAAGATCAGCCGTGATCTGCCGCAAGGCATACAGGAAAGGGGGAAGGAAATCCGGACATTCATGCCCCGTTACGGCTCGATCAATGAGAGACGCAACCAGCTTCATGAAGTCATACGCCTTTCAGGCATGAACCTGATCATTGACGACACTGATCATCCGCTCATCATAAAGGTAGCATCCATACAGTCTGCACGCATGCAGGTCTATTTCATTGACAATGACGATTACTTCCAGCGAAAGCACACTGTTGCTGACGCAGCCGGCAATGAGTATGAAGACAATGACGAAAGGGCCATGTTCTTTGCACGGGGGGTGATAGAAACCGTGAGAAAGCTCAGATGGAGCCCTGATATAGTCCATTGCCATGGCTGGATGACTTCGCTGGTGCCCCTCTATCTGCGGACACTTTATTCAGATGATCCGGTTTTCAGTAAGATCAAAACCATATATTCTGTGTACAATAACGGATTTAAAAAACCGTTAAAATCTTCCTTGCCCGACAAACTGGCGGCCGACGGAATTGAAAAAGGGGCGCTGAAGCCAATAAGTAAGAATACTGACTTCCTGAGCCTTACAAAGCTGGCCACTGACAACTCTGACGGCATTATTATCGGATGTGAGAAAATTGATGAAATGGTCAGAAAACATCTCGCCGGGTTGGACAAGCCTCTCCTTGATTACAAGGGAGATGAGAATTATATTGATGCATACAATGATTTTTATGACAAGCTTCTACAGGACAGTAAAAAATAGTGCACATCAGGGTCTGAGAATCAGACTGACGCATACCATCATATCTTTCTTCGCTCTAACGGCTTTTCTTCTATCCTCCTGTTCCGATGATCCCACGAAAATTGGGATTGAACTTTTGCCTGAAGAAGACTTCATAAGCATAGTTTCAACAGACACCATCAGCATTAAGGGATATACCATGTATGATGAGAGCTCTGTCACAACCAACAATTCAGAATTGACTGCCGGCGGCATCAGGGATAGTTATTTCGGAACCACCACCTGCGAGTTTGTCACTCAGCTCCGGCTTATAACGCCATGGAACGACTATGTATATACAGTTGATTCGATCTTCTTTCGTTTTCTGGCCTCAGGCATTGACGGTGACACGACGGGAGTACATTACCTAAGGCTTTATGAGACGGGGACACTTCTGCGTGATACTGTGGATTATTATTCAAATCAGAACCCCGATACGATCAAGTTCCTTGGCGAGTATCTGCTTCCTCCGCTCAAGGCCGATTCAACCTACAGCATCAGGCTTGAAAACTGGGTTGCAGAATACCTGCTGAGAGATACGAGCATGTTTCTTCCTGCCACGCAATTTTATACCGAATATTTCAAGGGTCTTTACGTAGGTCTCAGGAGCGAAGCTGATCCGGTACTCATCAGCATGACCGCGGCAGACAGTCCGCTGGCCCTGACCATTCACTTCCATGACACTTCCGATACAAAATATACATATTCATTTGTTGCGACGGAGAGAGCCGTCAACTATAACCTGTACGATCATGACTTTACCACTGCCGACCCTGACAAGCAGATAAAGCATGTCAATGATCTTGTAACTGACACTGTAGTCTATTTACAGAGCCTTAGCGGTGTTTATACAAGACTTGATCTGCCGTCGCTGGCTGACTTCAAGTCGGAAGAGCGTATCGCAGTGAATGAGGCAAGGCTTTACGTGCCGGCCTTCCTTGACGGGGAGGCATATGTCGACAGCCTGATGCCACCCAGGATCTGGCTCAGATACCGTGACAGCGACGGTAAGCTGGTTCCTGTTCCCGATCTCGTTCATGATCCGGGCTTTCTTGATGGTACTTACTATAGATTGAAAGACTATTATATTTTTAACATCCCGACATTCATCCAGGAATACCTGGAGGGAGAGATAGACAATCCTTCGGTTGAGATGTATTACCCTTCAACTTTTGAAAGGAATGCGATATTCAGGGCTAACGGGAACAACCCCACCGTCAGGCTTGAGTTCTCATACTCGATCTACTGATAATTAATCTTTAAAAGAGGGTTATTATGTGCGGAATAGTAGGCTACATAGGGTCGAGGCCCGCCCTCGGCATTGTACTCAACGGACTCAAGAGGCTTGAATACAGGGGATATGACTCTGCAGGCATCGCCATCAATGATGGTGAGAAGACCCAGATCTTCAAGTGTGCAGGAAGGGTTCGCGACCTCGAAGAGATGGTCAACGGCAAGGATGTCAGCGGCACTATTGCCATGGGACATACCCGGTGGGCTACACACGGCGAACCAAATGAGATCAATGCGCATCCGCAGGTTTCGTACCGGGGTCATTTTATCGTTGTTCACAACGGCATAATTGAGAATTATGCCCGTATCAAGCGTCATCTTGAAGGGAGGGATGTGAGGTTCACAAGCCAGACTGACACAGAAGTCCTGGCCAATCTCATGGAGCACCTCTACCTGGAAGGAGACCTGTCAGCTGAACAGGCTATAATCATGGCTCTCAACAAGGTTGAAGGCACCTACGGGATTGCAGTCTTCTGCCGCGATGAGCCGGGCAGGATGTTTGCTGCCAGGCAGGGCTCTCCACTTGTGATAGGTGTTGGCGAAGGTGAAAACTTCATCGCCTCCGATGCTACTCCCATTGTTGAGCACACCCAGCGGGTCATTTATCTCAATGATGATGATCTGGCAGTGATCAGCAAGGATGAGATGGTGCTGAAGGCTATAAAGAATAAGCCCTTCGAGCCTGATGTTAAAAAGGTTGATCTAAAGATCGGAGAGATTGACAAGGAGGGCTATCCTCATTTCATGCTCAAGGAGATCTTCGAACAACCCCGTGCCATACACGACACTTTCAGGGGCAGGGTGTTGCCGAACAAGGCAGGGCTGATGCTCGGAGGGCTGCATAATGTCTTTGACACGATGGCTTCGGCAGACAGGATACTCATTGTGGCATGCGGCACGTCGTGGCATGCCGGGCTGGTAGGTGAATATATACTTGAAGAGTATTGCCGCATACCCGTAGAGGTTGAGTATGCCTCCGAGTTCAGATACCGTGACCCTGTAATAAAGAAGGGAGACATAGTTCTTGCCATCAGTCAGAGCGGAGAGACGGCAGACACGCTGGCGGCCATCAAACTCGCCAAGGAGCGGGGTGCTATGGTGCTGGGTATCTGCAATGTTGTAGGATCATCCATATCGCGCGAGACAAATGCCGGCGTCTTCACTCATGCCGGGCCCGAGATAGGCGTTGCCTCAACGAAGGCTTTCACGACACAGGTAGTTACCCTTGCGATGATCGCCTTTGAAATGGGTTACCGCAAAGGCTTGCTGGATGAGACGCGCTACCGAAGCCTCATTGACGAGCTGGTCTCGCTGCCGGAAAAGATAGAGAAAACCCTGAAGGTCAATGACCAGGCTCTGGCCCTGGCAAAAATATACAAGGATTCAACCAATGCGCTTTACCTCGGAAGGGGGCTGCTCTATCCCGTAGCTCTTGAGGGAGCGCTTAAACTGAAGGAGATATCATACATTCATGCGGAAGGTTATCCTGCCGCCGAGATGAAACACGGCCCTATCGCACTGATAGATGAGCATATGCCGGTTGTGGTGGTTGCCACAAGGGAGAACTCTTATGACAAGATTGTGAGTAACATACAGGAGGTCAAGGCACGCAAGGGAATCGTGATAGCAGTCGTGACTGAGGGAGACCAGGTCATCAGCAAAATGGCTGACTACGTTATGGAGGTGCCTGAGACAATATCAGTATTTGCTCCGGTACTGGCCGTTATCCCGCTGCAGCTTTTCTCTTATCATATTGCCGTTTTGCGGGGATGTAATGTTGATCAGCCGCGCAACCTGGCAAAATCAGTTACAGTTGAATGATAATACCAGAGTAATATGGCTGACAGTTACAGAAATCTGAGCATCGGGGAGATAAGAGGCCTCGAAGCTTCAGGCTGCAGAAGCAATTCCTGGGGGAGCGTCTTTGTCAAGGAACCATTCAATGCCGAAAGAATTCAGAATGTTACTTTCTCGGGCATAGTGAAGATGGGTCTCTTTAATGGCATTGCACGTGAGAGGTGCGGGCTGCCTCTTCAGCACGGCATCAGAAATGCCCATATACATAATTGTACCATAGCAGACAATGTCACCATTACAGATATTACAGGATTCATAGCCAATTATGATATAGGCGAGGGGGTTGTAATACGGAACTGCGGGCATATATCGACGGAAGGACGGACATCATTCGGAAACGGAACCCGTGTGGCCGTTCTGAATGAGAGCGGCGGCCGTGAAGTGCCTATATGGGACAGGCTTACTTCGCACATGGCATACATCATCACCCTCTATCGTCACAGGCCTGTTGCCATTGAGGTAATAGAGAAAATGATCGATCATTATGCAGAGAGTGTAAAGTCTGACCGCGGAGAGATCGGTTCCGGATCATATATTGCCGGATGCGGTACGATCAAGAATGTGAAGATCGGCAACGGAGCTGTCATCGAAGATGTGTCGAGACTGGCTGAAGGCTCAGTGAACAGCTCATTCAGAGATCCTGTTTTCATTGGCAATGACGTCATCATGGATCACTTCATCATATGCTCTGGATCGAAGGTCAATGATGCCGCCGTGATAGACAAGTGCTTCATCGGGCAGGGCTGCACCCTGTCGAAACAGTATTCGGCAGAAAATTCGCTCTTCTTTTCAAATTGCGGAGGCTATCATGGCGAAGCATGCTCAATATTCGCAGGGCCGTTCACGGTCACTCACCATAAATCAACACTGCTGATCGCCGGTATCTTTTCATTCATGAATGCAGGCAGCGGATCAAACCAGAGCAATCATATGTATAAGCTGGGCCCGATTCATCAGGGTATTATGGAGACGGGGGTCCAAGACAACAAGTGACTCTTACGTTCTGTGGCCTTCGCGTATCGGACCGTTTACCCTTGTCGTCGGGCGTCATTATCATAACGTCGATACCACACAGTTCCCGTTTTCATACCTGGCCGAGGTGAATTACGAATCTCACCTCATACCCGGAATTAACCTGCGCAGCGTCGGAACAATACGTGATGCCCAGAAATGGCCTAAGCGAGATGCACGCAAGGATTCCAGGAAGCTTGACCAGATCAACTTTAACCTTCTGAGCCCTTTCACAGTGGGCAAAATGATGAACGGAAGGGAACTGCTGCGCAGGTTAATGAAAGACGTTTCTGCAGACCAGGCTTATATCACATTTGACAGGATGAAGATGAAAACATCTGCGGCTGAACGTGGTATCACCCTTTACCAGATGGGGATAGACAAATTCATCGGTAACTCTGTGATTAAAAGGCTCGAGGGAATTGACTTCAAATCTGACACTGACATACGGGCGAGGCTGAAGCCTGAGTCAGATAAGGGTACAGGTGACTGGATTGACATGTCGGGGCTGATTGCACCGCTGAGCACGATTGAGGCATTGCTGGCATCAATCGAGAGGCAGGAACTGAAGAGTGCAGATGCCATCAACAAGAGCTTTGAGACAATCCATAAGCACTATTATGAGATGGAGTGGGCGTGGATCTATGACCGGCTGCCAGGGGAGACCGGCAAGCCGAATGATAAACTGACAGCTGCAGATATCATCACGATAGTTGAAAGATGGAAGAAAAGCGTGGTCGATCTTGACAACATGCTTTACGAGGATGCCCGCAAGGAGTTTACCCTCTCATCAATGACAGGCTTCGGGATTGACGGCGATGATGAAGTGAAGAAGCGTGACTTTGAGCAGGTGAGGGGCGACTTTGAAAAGAACCCTGTTGTGCTTGCAATACTTGATCATATCAGGATCAAGTCTGAGCTGGGTGATGAGTTGATCACGAGGCTGAGGCGGCGCAGGTCTGAGGCATGAAGGTCTGAGGTCTGAAGGTCTGTCGCTTCGCTCCTGTCCTGGGTCCTGCGGTCTTGCGGTCCATAAAGTCTGTAAAGTCGAAAGTCTTAAAGGTTTTGCACTCCAATTCCCTGATTCTTTAACTCTTAATTCTTAATTCTTAATTCCTCTCAACTACCTGTTGCCGTACATCTCCTGATAGTATTTTGAATAGGCTCCTGAGATAATTGTTTCGAGCCACTGTTCGTTTGAGAGATACCAGTCGACCGTCATCCTGAGCCCCTGCTCAAAGGTTACTGACGGTCTCCACCCAAGTTCCTTCTGCAGCTTGCTGCTGTCGATGGCATATCTGAGATCGTGACCTGCACGGTCAGTGACATATGTTATAAGCTTTTCCGAACTCCCCGGCACCCTCCCCAGCTTCTCGTCCATGACCTTGCAGAGAAGACGGACAAGATCGATATTCTTCCACTCGTTGTCACCGCCGACATTATATGTATCGCCTGGTTTCCCGGCATGAAATATCACATCGATTGCTGAAGCATGATCCTCAACATAGAGCCAGTCCCTGATATTTTCTCCCTTTCCGTATACGGGAATAGGCTTGCCGGTCTTAATATTGTTGATTGTCAGTGGTATAAGTTTCTCAGGGAACTGGTTGGGGCCATAATTGTTTGAACAGTTGGAGATAACAAACGGCAGGCCGTAAGTATTGCCGAAGGCTCTTACCATGTGGTCAGAACTGGCCTTTGAAGCTGAATACGGGCTTCTGGGGTCATAGGGTGTCTGCTCGGTAAAAAAGCCTCCGTGTTCCAGGGAGCCGTAAACCTCGTCAGTGGAGATATGATAAAATAGTTTCCTTACATCTCTGTCCGTTGCCGTATCACGGAATGCAGTCAGAAGATTAACAGTGCCAATGATATTGGTGTGGATGAATTCGTCAGGCGAGGTGATTGACCGGTCTACGTGCGATTCTGCGGCGAGGTGAATTACTCCGTCGAATCTGAATTCGCCGAACAGGGCGCTGACGGCCTGTTTGTCAACAATATCAACTCTGCGAAAGTGGTAGTTCGGTTCCCTGTCAATGTCTGAAAGGTTGCCCAGGTTCCCCGCATAGGTCAGTTTGTCTGCATTGACGATTGTGTACTCAGGGTATCTTCTGACGAATCTTCTGATGACATGTGATCCTATAAATCCGGCCCCGCCGGTGATGAGTAAAATCCTTTTCATGATTTGTTTCTTATCTTCTTTTCCCAGCGCCAGGCTGTCTCCATTGATTCATCGAGTGTTATTTCTGTTTTCCAGTTCAGTTCCCTGTTGGCAAGGGAAGGATCTGCCCATATCTTTTCAATATCACCCGGTCTCCTGGAGGTGATGCTGTAATTCAGTTTTATTCCTGTTGCACGTTCGAAGGAAGCAATGGCCTCAAGGACCGATACGCCTGTTCCTGTTCCCAGGTTGAATACTTCGAAGTTACTGCGGTTACTCCCCTCAAGCAGCCTCTTCAGGGCTGTGACGTGTGCCCTGGCGAGGTCAACCACATGGAGGTAATCACGTATGCATGATCCGTCTGGTGTGTCATAGTCATTCCCGAACACCTTCAGCTCATCTCTCAGTCCGATCGCTGTCTGGGTAATGAACGGGACCAGGTTCTCAGGCACACCTCTTGGCAGTTCACCTATGTGGGCTGTCGGATGTGCGCCGATCGGGTTGAAGTATCGCAATGATATTGCCTTCTGGTCAGGCTTTGAAGCCATGGTATCACGTATGATGACCTCTCCTGCCTGTTTGGTATAGCCGTATGGTGAGGCAGCCTCCCTGACAGGCGATGACTCGGTAACGGGAAGGGTATCTGGCTGGCCGTAAACGGTGCACGATGAAGAAAACACAAGTGACGAAGTGCCATGTTTATCCATGATGGCAAGCAGGTTTATCAGCGAGCCCAGGTTGTTCCTGTAATAGTCAAGCGGTTTTCTTACTGATTCCCCCACTGCCTTGAATGCGGCAAAATGAATAATCGCATCAATCTTCCCTTCAGCGGCAAAAACCTCTTCCAGCTTTGCCATGTCACAAAGGTCATAGTCGTAAAACACCGGTTTAATCCCGGTTATGGCCCTTATTCCATCAAGAACTGTAACGTCTGAATTGCAGAGGTTGTCAATGATCACAACCTCGAATCCGCCGGCAATAAGCTCTACTGCAGTATGCGAGCCTATGTAACCCGTCCCTCCAGTGACAATGACCTTCTTCTTCATCACAGGCTCCAGTAGGTCAGCCACCTGGTCTTATTCCTGTAGATGCCTTTCAGGTCTACAAGAATACCTTTTTCATTCAGCAGGTCAAGGAAGTACTTCTCATCAAGGCTCAGGTATTCTTTGTGAGCGACTGCTGCGATAATGGCATCATATTTTCCTTCAGGCTTCTCTTTCAGCGTTATGCCGTACTCATGCCTGACCTCTTCCGGCGAGGCACCCGGATCGATGACATCGACCTCAACCCCGAAGTCACGGAGCTCATCTATGACATCAATTACCTTTGAGTTTCTGATATCAGTAACATCCTCCTTGAAGGTCATCCCCATCACAAGTGCGCGTGCCTCGTTCGGGTTTTTGTGTGCGGCAATGATCTTTTTGACTGTCTGTTTGCCGGCGTAACGGCCCATGCTGTCATTTGTAAACCTGCCTGAGTCTATCATCTGCGGGTGATATCCCAGTTCTTTTGCCTTATATGAGAGATAATAGGGATCGACCCCGATGCAATGCCCTCCTACAAGGCCCGGGTAGAACCTGAGGAAGTTCCATTTTGTTCCGGCAGCCTCGAGTACCTCATAGGTATTAATTCCCATGCGGTTAAATATTATGGAGAGCTCATTCATAAACGCGATGTTGATGTCGCGCTGGGTGTTCTCAATTATCTTGGCGGCTTCGGCAACCTTGATAGATGAGGCCCTGTGTACCCCTGCGGTAATAATCAGTTCATATGTTTTTGCAATATTTTCGGCTGATTCCGCATCGCATCCGCTCGTCACCTTTACAATTTTTGTCAGGGTATGGTTTTTATCCCCGGGGTTGATACGTTCAGGAGAGAATCCCACCTTGAAATCCTGCGGGCATTTCAGTCCTGACCAGCGCTCCAGCACCGGCAGACAGTCATCTTCTGTGCAGCCCGGATAAACGGTCGATTCGTAGACGACATAATCTCCCTTCTTGAGGATCTTGCCAACCGTTTCAGATGCTTTAAGCACCGGTGTGAGGTCAGGCAGATTATGTTTGGTGACCGGCGTGGGCACCGCAATTATATGGAACGATGCTTCCCTGAGGTCTTCAGGGTCAGAGGTATATTTTATATCTGTTCCCGTGAATGCCTCAGCTTCAAGTTCATTGCTCGGGTCAATACCTTTCTTCATCAGTTCAACGCGGTCAGGCCTGATGTCGAAGCCGACAACACTGATCTTGCGTGCGAACTCAAGTGCGATTGGCAGGCCCACATACCCCAGGCCGATAAGGGATAGTTTTGTCTCCCTGTTAATCAGTTTGCTATACATGTTATTTTTTAATTAATGGATGATATTCACCTGTTAATGTCGATACTACTGAGTTTCGTATCTGATACACTGTCTCAATGCTCTGTCTGGCGTCTTCAAGTCCGAATCCGTTTCCGGAGAGGATTTCGCGATAGGTTATGGTATGCAGGTCTGTGAATCCCTCCGAGAATTCAAGTTCCTCACCGTCAACCTCGATGCTTCTGTGAGTTCTCTTACCTGCTGCTTTTGCTGAGTCAGGCAGGTCTTCACTGTCGATGCTCAGGAACCATCTCACCCTTGCCTTTTCCAGTTCCAGAAAGCCGGAGGCTTTATCTCTTTTAAGAAGGTGCACTCTGTTTGATACCACCGGTCCGAATATCCATCCCAGCATATCAAAAAAATGAACGCCGATGTTGGTAGCGATGCCACCGGATTTGTTGACATCGCCTTTCCATGATATATGGTACCAGTTGCCCCGGCTAGTTATGTAAGTAAGATCGATATCATGCTTTTTACCATCATTGTGCGAGGCAATTTTATCACGCAGTGCTTTTATGATCGGGTGGTATCTGAGCTGAAGAATATTGAAGATCCTCCCTCCGGTCTCCTTCTCAATCTCCTGGAGAGCGTCAATGTTCCACGGATTAAGAACAACGGGTTTTTCACAGATTGCTTCGGCGTGGTGGCGCAGGGCGAACCTTATATGGGAGTCATGGAGGTAGTTCGGTGAGCAAATACTGACATAGTCAAGTTTTACGCCCCATCTTTTCAGTTTGTCAATATGCCTGTCAAAACGCTCAAATTCAACAAAGAAGTCACTCTCAGGAAAGTAGTTGTCAAGTTTTCCCACGCAGTCAAATTTATCAAGGCTTGTGAGCAGTCTGTTTCCTGTCTCTTTTATTGCCCTGAGGTGCCTGTCTGCAATATAACCTGCAACACCTATGAGACCAAAATTCTTAGGATTGTCAATCATATTTCAATTTTAAGAAGGGATAAAACTACTAAATAATTCTCGTCACTTGGTCCCCTTCAAGCTTGTATTTCTGGCCGCTCTCCGGGCAGATGGCGACGCCGTCATTATCAAAGGAGAGCTTATGTCCGTATTCCGAGACCCATCCCGTTTGCCTTCCTGGGTTGCCGATCACAAGGGCGAAAGGCTTTACATCCCTGGTTATCACCGCTCCTGCTCCAATCAGCGAGTATTCGCCTATCTCATTGCCGCAGACAATGGTTGCATTAGCCCCGATGGAGGCACCTTTCCTCACTATTGTTGTGACATATTGATCACGTCTTATGACTGCGCTGCGCGGATTAATTATGTTGGTGAAGACCATGGAAGGTCCCAGGAACACATCATCCTCACATATCACACCGGTATATATTGAAACGTTGTTCTGCACTTTTACATTGTTCCCCAGCTTCACACCCGGAGAGACAACCACATTTTGCCCAAGGTTGCATTTCTCACCTATGACGGCATCTTTCATCACGTGGCTGAAATGCCATATCTTAGAGCCCCTGCCAATGGAGCTCCCTTCATCAATCACAGCTGTTTCGTGTGCATAGAAGTCTTTTTCCATCATCTTCAATCATTTGAATTTTGACCTGATACAATCAGTGATATAGTGCAGCTGTTCACTGTCCATCTCGGTGTGCATCGGGAGTGACAGAACCTGATCGCACAGGTCATTTGTCACCGGGAAGTCAGCCGGCCTGTATCCCAGATGTGCATATGCCTTCTGCATATGAAGTGGCACAGGGTAATACACCATGGATGGTATTCCCTCGTTCTCAAGGCATTCGCGCAGGCTGTTCCTCCTTCCTCCTGTTACCCTGAGGGTGTACTGGTGGAAGATATGGGTTGAGTTGTTCACCCTGAACGGTGTTTTTATCCCTTCAATTGCTGACAGCTCATTGTCGTAATGAGAGGCAGCTGTTCTTCTCGCTTCATTGAAAGCGTCGAGGTGACGCAGTTTGACCCTGAGGATGGCAGCCTGAATGGTATCGAGTCTTGAGTTTACCCCAATGGTGTCATGATAATACCTGACCTTCATACCATGATTGGTAATGCTTCTTATGAGTGCCGCAAGGTCATCATTGTCAGTGAAGAGTGCTCCTCCGTCGCCATAGCATCCAAGGTTCTTTGAAGGGAAGAATGAAGTACATCCTATTATACCCATTGTTCCGGCCTTTCTGACAGTGCCGTCGGAGAAACGGTATTCGGCCCCGTTTGCCTGGGCAACATCTTCGATGACATGCAGATTATGTTCCCGGGCTATCTCCATGATCGGTTCCATGTCAGCGCACTGACCGAAGAGATGGACCGGTACTATAGCCCTGGTGCGTGGTGTGACAGCCTTTTTAAGTGCCCCGACGCTGATATTGAAAGTGTTGATGTCAGGCTCAACAAGAACCAGTTTCAGTCCGAGGAGCTCAATCACCTCTGCTGTGGCTATAAAAGTGAAGTTTGTGGTAATTACCTCATCCCCCGGTTTGAGTCCCAGTGCCATCATGGCTATCTGCAGAGCGTCGGTGCCGTTTGCGCATGCTATTACGTGTCTGGATTCCGAGATAACGCTGCAGTTCCTCCTCAAAAAGATGAACATCGGGGCCCTTGATGAAAGCCGTGGAGTTTATAACCCCTGAAATGGCATTGTCAATATCGGCCTTAAGCCTCTCATACTGTGACCTAAGGTCAACCATTTCAATCTTTCTCATGGGGTTTTTATCTCAGTCAGGCGAAGATAATATATTTTGCATTAACCTTTTTTTTGCTTCCGGAATTCAGGATGTTTTCTTAAATTTGTTTATTATTTTTTATTCATGGCGAGGGATATCAGCGTTTACTTAAGAGAGTTGCTTTTCAGGCATGACTGTGTCATTATACCGGGGTTTGGTGCATTCATCGGTAACTATATTCCTGCGCGTATCGACCGCAGCGAAGGGCTCTTTTATCCGCCCGCACGGAAGATAACGTTTAACCGGCATCTGACAGGAAATGACGGCCTGCTGATAGGTCATATTTCATCGCAGCAGGGGCATAGGCTATGGTGAAGCACGCGATATTGTAAGCAACTATGCTGAGTCACTTCGTCAGAATATAAATACCGGCACGGCAGTCACACTTGACCATCTCGGTACCTTCTCCCTTAACCGGGAGGGAACAATTATTTTCGAGCCTGACAGCGGAGCAAATTACCTGCTCTCTTCATATGGCCTCACAACTTATCACCGCCAGCCGGTGAGTGACTTCGATATCAGAAAAAAAGTCCTTGAGATCAATCACGGACGTACTGGCGCACAGCCTTCAGTGAGGCGGCTGCTGACAAGAGCTGCGGTTATAATACCACTGCTGGTGGCCCTTACTCTGGTGCCCTTCAATGAGCGTATCTTCAAGGGCAAACTGGAGGAATCAAATATGAATCCTCTTGCGACCGCCGAGCTCGAGTTCAACCGGTCACAGATAATTGCAGACAGCACACCTGTACAGACGGAGCCTGTCGCTGAAGCAGTCACGGAACAGGCACCAGAGACTGCAGTAACGGTACCGGAAGAAACCACAGCGGCTGCCGATGACATGCCCCTGGCTCCGGATACGCCTCAGGAATACAGGTATCTGGTTATAATAGGCAGTTTCAAGGCGGAGAGCAATGCTGAGGTCATGGCTCAGACGCTGCGAAGCAAAGGATTTGATGCTGAGGTTATAGGAGGACCTGACGGATTCTCACGCGTAAGTGCGGCCTCATTTGCAACGCTGGGAGAGGCAGAAGTCTCGCTTAATAATCTCAAGCCCTCATACACGGGAGCCTGGATACATAAGACCAGGTAAGGAAGAAACGGTTAAGAATTTTTACGAGAGCCCTATTTTACAGGGCTTCCGTTTTTTACAGCCACCTCAGGAACCACAAAGGTCATTTTGCCATCAGCATCTTCGGCAAGCAATACCATTCCCTTTGATTCGATGCCCTTTATTGTCCTGGGGGCCAGGTTCATGATGACCGATATGCGGCGGCCGGGGAGCTCTTCTGCAGCAAAATGCTCGGCTATGCCCGAAACGATGGTGCGAATGTCAAGGCCTGTGTCTACCTTCAGTTTTATCAGTTTTGTGGTCTTTGCCACTTTCTCTGCCTCAAGTATGGTAGCAGTACGTATATCCATGCGTGAAAAATCCTCGAAGCTTACATCCTCCTTCTGAGGAAGGGGTGCAGCACCTGTCACTTCATTTGCCATCCGGGTATCGTGAAGTTTTTTTATCTGTTTTTCTATCTCTCCGTCTTCAACCTTGCTGAACATAAGCTCACCTGACGAGACTTTATGCCCCGGTTTCAGCAGGTTGTCCGCGCCGGCATCATCCCAGTGAAGGGTTGCTATGTTGAGCCAGCCCCTGAGGGTATCCATCGAGAAGGGGAGGAACGGCTCAAGTATTATTGCCAGGTTAGCCGTTATCTGAAGGGAGATATACATGATTGTTCGTACACGGTCAGGATCTGTTTTTATGACCTTCCATGGCTCAGTATCAGCCAGGTATTTATTGCCCAGACGGGCCAGGTTCATTGCCTCGGCCAGCGCCTGCCTGAACCGGAAGGCTTCGAGGTTGCTTTCAACACCCGCCTTGCACGTGGCAATTGAGTCAAGTGTCGTACGGTCATATTCATTTATCTCTGCCGGAGCAGGGACCTCACCCTTATAATAGTTGCGTGTCAGTACCAGGGTGCGGTTGATAAAGTTGCCGAGAATGGCAACGAGCTCATTATTGTTTCTCGCCTGGAATTCTTTCCAGGTGAAGTCATTGTCTTTTGTCTCCGGTGCGCTTGCACAAAGGGCATAGCGAAGCGAATCCTGCTTACCCGGGAAATCAATCAGGTATTCGTGAAGCCATACCGCCCAGTTCCTTGAGGTTGAGATCTTCTCATTCTCAAGGTTAAGAAACTCATTGGCGGGCACATTGTCAGGCAGTATATAACTACCTTCTGCCTTCAGCATCGCCGGGAAAATAATACAGTGAAATACGATGTTATCCTTTCCGATGAAGTGTATCATTCTCGATTCAGGGTCCTTCCAGTATTTCTCCCAGTCAGGTGTCAGCTCCTTTGTTGCGGAGATGTAGCCTATGGGTGCGTCAAACCATACATATAGAACCTTACCGTCGGCGCCGTCGACGGGAACAGGCACACCCCAGTCGAGGTCGCGGCTCACGGCCCTGGGCTGAAGGCCCTGGTCAAGCCATGACTTGCACTGCCCGTAGACATTTGTCTTCCACTCAGTATGATCTTCAAGAATCCATTTTCTGATCCATGGCTCATACCTGTCAAGGGGCAGGTACCAGTGCAGCGTTTCCCTCATCACCGGAGCGCTTCCGCTTATTGTTGAACGGGGGTTTTTAAGGTCTGTGGGGCTGAGTGATGTTCCGCATTTCTCGCATTGGTCACCGTATGCATTCTCATTGCCGCAATGCGGACAGATGCCTGTGATATATCTGTCAGCAAGGAAGCATCCTGCCTCTTCATCATAATACTGGTTGGTGCTCTTTTCAATGAATTCCCCCTGCTCATAGAGTTTGCGGAAGAACTGGCTGGCCGTCTCGTAGTGTATTTTGTTTGAAGTCCGTGAATATATGTCAAAGGATATTCCAAAGTCACTGAAAGCCTTTTTATTCAGCTCATGGTATCTGTCTACTACCTCCTGCGGAGTAATCCCTTCCTTCCTCGCTTTCAGTGTTATGGGAACGCCATGCTCATCAGACCCGCAGATTGAGATAACGTCGGCACCCCTCATCCTGAGATATCGGGTATAGATATCTGACGGAACATAGACACCGGCGAGATGTCCGATATGTATCGGACCATTTGCATAGGGAAGTGCTGATGTGATAAGGTGGCGTTTGAACTTCTTCATCTGTCAACGGAAAGGGTTTGTCAATAGTAACCCGGCAAAGATAATGAATTTCGCAAACGCTGTTCGTGACCTATGCCTCCTGACCGAAGGCCGTAAGCACCTGCTGCATATAGGTGCGCGATACGGGAACTGATTCGGGAGGTGTGCAGTCAAGCTCAAGCTGCAGACCATCCTTTTCGCGCCTGATGAGCTTAACATGTTCAATGTTGACAAGGAAAGAGCGATGACATCTGATGACTGACTCCTGATGAAGCTCCTCTTCCATCGCCCGGAGTGTGTTTCTCAGCATGAACTTCATCAGTTTGTCGTGCGACTGGTACCAGACAGTGACATAGTTATCGCTTCCCTGAAGATAGAGGATATCGGATCTCTTGAGTGAAAGGCGCAGTATACCCCTGTCATCTCTAAGCGGTATCATCGGTTTTTGCCCTGCCGGTTCAGCCATTTCAGTCATTCCGGCAAGCATCATCTTCTTGTCATGCCATGAAAAGTAGAGCCAGAGTACTGAGTAAGGAAGGAGGAGAGTGAGGGAGGTGTTCAGTACAGAGATGTACAGCAGGTCAGGAAAACTTCGTCCGTCCTTCAGGAAGACCTTCTCATAAAAGGTATAAAACAGGGCCATGCTGACAATCTCTGCCGCCACCCACAGGAGGTACTGATAGGTCAGCAGTTCCCTGCCCCGCCTGACGGTGTGGTACATGATGATGCGGCTTATTGCCACAACCAGGATGCCGGTAAGGATCACCCCGCTCGAATAGACAATGAGCACCGGGGTTGAAACCTCAAACCATGTCTGAACCCCGAAAGGTTTGTAGAGATTTATGAACAGCAGGGCAAATGCTGCAGTAAAGATGATATGCCTGACAATGTTCCCTCTTTCGGTCAGGTATTGCGGAAGCTTCCTGTTCAGATCGATTTTCATTCTTGCGCCTCTGGCAACAAAAGTAGCATTTTTAACGTCCTTCCCCATTCCACAGCTCTTCTGCCAATATGTAATTCACCCCACCGGGGGATCTTTGGCCCCGTATAATTGATTTCCGGCCCAGAGCCGGAGGGGGGATACCTTTTTTTTTGATGACGCGCAGACATTGATTTTGTTTGCATAAAAAAAATGGGCTACACATTACAGGAAAGGGATTATTGTTCATTGTTCAGGGGGAGCATGCCGGAGGGGCTGATTCCCGGGACAGGCATAAGAGTGGTGAGCGAGGTCTTCAGTTCGGGAAACGGGTATTCATTTCCTGCTGACAGGAACCTGCCGGGAGCGGTTATGAGTTTCTTCCTCAACGATGGCATGTCACGCACAAACAACAGCTTCAGTTATCACATACTGATACCTGACGGAGCCGTCGGGAGGGGAGCCATTATCCTCCTTCACGGTCTTAATGAGCGAAGCTGGAGCAAATATCTTCAATGGGGTATCAGGCTTGCCACGGACAGTGGCAGACCGGTCATATTCTTCCCCATAGCCTTCCATATGAACCGTTCTCCCCGCAGCTGGTTTGACAGGCACGCGATGATGCCTGCCGTTGCCGCAAGGACTTCCGAAGAACCCTCCCCCCGCCTGGCATCGTTTGTCAATGTTGCACTGAGCACCCGCATGTCGCTGTCACCGCAGCGGTTCTTTCTTTCCGGATATCAGACCGTCTGTGATGTCGCTGATCTTATCGGCACCATCAGGAGAGGAGAGCACTCACACGTCAGGGAGGGAGGCACTGTTGACATCTTTGCCTATTCAATAGGAGCCATGCTTGCACAGGTGCTGATGCTCTCGCGCAGCAAAATGCTTCCTGATGACAGCCGCTGTTTCCTTTTCTGCGGCGGCAGCACCCTCAACACCATGAACGGAACCTCGAGACTCATAATGGACAGCCGGGCTTTTGACCGGCTCATAAGTTTCTATATCGACGAGTTTGAAGAGATAAGAAAGACCAGGAGAGACAGGTTTACACGGACTGTGACTGACACATCTGCGGGGGAGGCCTTTTTTGCCATGAGCTCCCTGCCCCGGATGAGAAGCCTTTACGGCAACCCTTTCATGAAGACGGGCGGCAGGATAAAGGCAGTCACAATAGAAGGAGACCAGGTCATTCCCGCCGCAGCTGTGTCAGCTGCCCTGGAGGGTGCTGACTGTGAGGTCTGGTCCGCTGATTATCCATTCACACATGAGATACCCTTCCCGGTCAGTGGTGACAGATACAATTACGCGGTAGACAGTACCTTCGACAGACTCTTTGATACAGCAGCCTCGTTTTTCTCCTGAAGCCATCTTCTGTCTGAGGATGACAACCTTTGCAGGGGGTTAAATAAAAAGTGTATTTTTGATCCTGTCATATACAGCATGTCAGGATGAAGCCATTAATTATTCCGCCATATCTTGAAAAAGGTGACCGCATCGCCATTGTCTCTCCGTCGGGTATCATCGAGAAGGAAGTGGTCCTGAAGGCAGCGAAGATGCTTGCCGGCGAAGGGTACGATGTTGTGATCGGAGATAATGTTTATAATCAAAGCGGATGCTTTGCCGGAACAGACGGGGAACGTCTTCATGATTTCCAGAAGGCGACAGACGATCTCTCTGTGAAGGCGGTATTCTGTTCCAGGGGCGGCTACGGCATGGCGAGGATCATTGACAGGATTGACTTCACCGGCATACGGAAGCATCCGAAATGGTATGTCGGGTTCAGTGACATAACCGTTCTGCATCTCTGGCTTAACAAGATATGCGGAGTAGTTTCGCTTCATGCCGAGATGCCCCTCAATTACTCCAATCCGAAAAAAACACCTGAGAGCTTTACTTCTGTGATGAGGGCCCTCAGGGGAGAGCCGGAAACCATTTCATGGAAGAGCTCCCACGACGCTCACTTTACGGTCGAGGGGCCGGTCACCGGAGGCAATCTCTCACTGATATACAGTCTCACCGGAACGCCGGGTGAGCCTGACACTGATGGGGCAATACTTTTCATTGAAGAGGTGGGAGAATACTATTATCATCTTGACCGTATGCTTACGTCACTGCGTCTTACGGGAAGACTGAGAAATCTGGCGGCTCTAATAGTGGGAGGGATGGAGAAGATTGAACAGGGGAGCATAAAATACAACAAGAGTGCTGAAGAGATAGTACTGGATATTGTCGGGCATTACAGTTACCCCGTGCTTTTCAACTTCCCGTCAGGACACATAAGCGACAACCGGGCTGTCTATATAGGACGCAGGGCGAGGGTCGTTCAGAAGGGTCTGGAGGCCTCCCTGTCGTGGCTCTGAATGTCAGAAAGCGGCGAGCAGCAGATTGATATCTTTTGAGAGTATACCGAATTTCTGGCCAAGCATCTCATTGGTCAGTATCCCGTTGTAAACATATACCCCGCTGCGAAGGCCGGTATTGAATTTCAGCATGGGTGTTATCCCTCCTGCATCTGCTATCTCCTGCATCAGTGGTCTGAAAACGTTGCTCAGCGCTATTGAAGCTGTCTTTGGCACCCTTGACGGAAGGTTCCAGGCTGAGTAGTGAATCACGCCATGCTTCTCATAGGTCGGATCCTTAATGGCCCTGCACTCGGTTGTTTCCACGCATCCGCCGCTGTCGACGCTAAGGTCAATGATGACAGAGCCTCGTTTCATTCCCCTGACCATCTCCTCGGTCACAAAGAAGGATGACCTGAGATCGTCTGCCGCCAGGGCCCCGATGAGAACATCGGCTGATTTCATTGCTTTCTTTAGTACCTGCGGATGGAATGTTGAAGTGTATAATCTCTGTCCCAGAAGATTCTGGAAATGCCTGAGGCGGTGCACCGAGCTGTCAAAGACCTTTACGATGGCGCCCAGCCCCAACGCAGCACGTGCGGCATACTCACCTGCAGTATTGGCTCCTATGATCACCACCTCTGTCGGGGTTACCCCTGTTACACCTCCGAGCATCACCCCTTTTCCGCCTGAAGTGTTGCTCAGGTATTCAGATGCCAGCAGGATTGACGTTACGCCGCTTATCTCACTCATTGTTTCCACTATCGGCAGGACGCCGTCAGTGTCTCTTATCTTCTCGCAGGCCAGAGCGGTTATACGTTTCCGCATCATCATAGACAGGGCCTCTTCATCCATGGTTGCCGCGTTCATGAACGAGATGACAACCTGGTTGCCCTTGAGCAGGCCAGCCTCCTTCCTGTTGAAAGGGGCGATCTTAACGACCATGTCACACTCATACACCTTCTGAGCGGTATCTGCCACCATGGCCCCGTTGTCACTGTAATCACTGTCAGGGAAGCTGGCCCCCAGTCCTGCCGAAGGCTCAATAAAGACTTCGTTGCCTGCATCCGTAAGTATCCTGACAGCCTCGGGCGTGAGGGCAATACGCTTCTCATTGTCACGTATGTCACGGGGCATTCCTATTGTCATCTGCCGCCTGCTTACCGTCTTCTCAATCTGCTCTTCCCTCGGCATAAAGGCATTCCTGGACTGTTCACTCATCTCTCGGTGGTTTTATTAGTAACAGAACTATACCATTCATCAGATCAAAATTAAGATTTTAATCGGAGAGAGAATAAGAGTAATTGGATTATTCAGAGTGAGGTAAGACCGGAAGACTGCTGATGCTCTTCAATGACCCTTGTGCCGTCAGCCATTACAGTGACAGAAAGTTTCAGTGTTTCAGGAGGCAGCAGAGGTTCAATCAGTTCAGGCCACTCCATGAAACAGGGGGAGGAGGAGTCAAAATATTCCTCGATGCCAAAATCAAGCACCTCAGAGAGTTTTTTTATCCTGTAGAAGTCAAAATGAAAAACAGGAACATCGCCGGGCCTCACATACTCATTGACAAGGGTAAAGGTAGGGCTTGTGACCGTGTCAGTGACACCCATCTCCCTGCATATAGCTTTGATGATAGTGGTTTTTCCGGAGCCCATCTGACCGTAAAATGCAAAGATGCGGTTCCCTGCCGTCTCCTCCAGGAACCGCCTTGCCGCTTCCTTAAGCCTGCTTTTGTCTGTTATGATGATCTTCATGCAGCAAAAATACTTTTTATACCGGTTCAAGAATAACGAGGGGGAGCAGCATCTCCTGAAGAGATATGCCTCCGTGCTGCAGTGAATCACGGTAATGAGTCACAATCTGGTTATAGTTCTTCGGATAGACGAGGAAATCACTGGCGTAGGCAAAGATATATCTGGAAGTAATGTTGCTCATCGGCAGCCCGGCCTTTGCCGGAGAGACTATCTCAAATACCTCCCGGGGATTATAGTCAAGGTTTCTTCCTGTCTTATACCGGAGGTTCATTGACGTCTGCCTGTCTCCCACAACCTTTACCGGCCTCTGCACTCTGATGGAACCGTGATCTGTAGTGATTGCAATCCTTGCCCCCTTCGATGACACTGCCCTGAGCAGCTCGAGAAGAGGTGAGTGAATGAACCATGAATGGGTGAGTGAGAGCCACGAGGCCTCGTCACCGGTCATGTCACGGATAACATTTATGTCAGTGCGGGCATGACTGAGCATGTCCACAAAGTTATATACCAGCACTGTCAGGTCGTTTCCGAGAAGCTGTGTGAGTTTATCATTTATATTTCTTCCTTCTGCCTCGGAAGAGATCTTGTAATAGCCCCACCGGCAGTTAATGCCGTAGCGCTGCATCTGCCTCCCGATGAGCTCCTCCTCGAACATGTTCTTCCCCTCTTCTTCATTGTCATTTATCCAGTATTCAGGAACCGATTCACTTATTGCCGAGGGCATCATTCCTGCAAAAAGAGAATTACGTGAATACTGGGTGGCGGTAGGTAGGATACTCATATAAAGCTCATCGCTGACGGTTCGCATCACAGATCCGAGGTCCATGGCGATTGTCTGCCACTGGTCGAGGCGCATGTTGTCAATCACTATGAGGAAGAGAGGTGAATCCTTCTTTATCAGCGGGAAGATCCGTTTTGACATCACTGCAGGCGACATCAGAGGCTTTTCCCCGGCAGCAGCCGAGATCCACCCGGTATAGTTTCTGGATACATACTTGCCGAAGGCCCTGTTGGCATCTGTCTCCTGCATCTTAAGAACCTCCCTCATGCCGGTATCTGCAGACCTGATCAGTTCACCCTGCCAGAAGACAAGCCTGCGATAGAGATCACACCACTGTTCGAATGTGTCAGCAGAGGATATCATTGCCGCAATTGATCCAAACTCCTCCCTGAAGACCGAGGTGGTCTGGCGAGATACAATATCGTCGGTGTCAAGGATCTTTTTTAGTGTAAGGAGTATCTGTTGCGGTCTTACGGGCTTGATAAGATAATCAGCTATCTGTGAGCCTATTGCGGCGTCCATGATCTCCTCCTCCTCACTCTTTGTTATCATCACGACAGGGATGGACGGGCGGATAGCCTTGATGCGTCTCAGAGTTTCGATGCCACTGAGTCCCGGCATATGCTCATCAAGAAAGATGATGTCATAGGGTTTCTCCCTTAGCATCCTCAGGGCATCATTTCCCGAAGGACAGGTATCTGTTTCGAATCCCTTCTCGGTAAGAAAAAGGATGTGCGGCCTCAGCACTCCGATCTCATCATCAACCCACAGTATTCTTACCTGTCTCATTTTCTCCGTGCAGGGTTATCTTGCCGTTTTGTAAGCATTCTCATAAAAGATCATGTACCTTGAAATGCTCTTGTCCTGTCTGAAACTGTCAAGGTTCACTGCGCTGATCATCAACACCGAAAGTGTTGTCCGGGAAGCTTCCCTGATTTCCTCTGCAGGGTTGAACTTATCCATCCAGGCCCGGGCTTCGGCAGCATTTTGAAATATTCCGACAGTTACCAGGATGAACTCTTTTTCTGCGGTGCCCTCGGTGCGGTAGTTTTTGTCCGAGAAGTTATCGATGTTGAAGTTGATGATGTCAAAGATGATCTGGTTAAGGTTTGCCTGCAGGTTACCGGCGATGATCATAACGAAGTGGGTCCCTGAAGTGTCAGCCGTATAGATTTCCCTGGCGACACGGGTGTCTTCGGCAACCTGTAACTCCGGTATTTCTCTCTTCAGGAACTCATTTATCTCTGAAGCCCTTATTCCCTCGGGTGTGTCAGGATATCTGGCAATCAGCGAGTCAAGTTTTTCCTTGTAGGCAATTTCACCGCTTAAAGCGCCTGCAATCATTGCGTCAAGGAGCATGAACTTGGGCGTCAGCTCATTATCGGGGTAGAGGGTGAGTGCATTACTGCACAATATTTCTGCCTCGGTGTAGCGTTCCGCAGAGAATGACTCGTATGCTGCTTCATAATCCTTCTGGATCCTTGAAGCCGTCTCCTGCTGTTTCCTGACATAATCAGGGTCTGACAGTATCAAAGCGTATTCTGAGGCAGGGAAGGCTGAAATAAGTCGCGTCCTGTGCAGTTCTGCCCGTGACGGATCGCTTTTGCTGAGCAGGCGGTAGAGCTCATATAATGCTTCAGCCGTGGTATTGTCTGACCCGCCGCTAAGTGAGGCTGACACGAATGATTCTGCTGCCGTTATCGTGTCGGCCAGACGCGACGCCAGTATCTTGCCTTCGGCCAGCAGTGCGTCGGCGCTCTTTTGATAGGAGACAGCCATCAGCGAGTCGGTAAGTGGAAGGTTGGCAAGATAAAACTCTTTGGTTTGTTCCGGAGCTGTCTCTTTCGGGACATTGCCCGGCGTTTCCTCACCGTTCTCTGCTGTTGCTGCAGGCATCACGGCAATACGTGTTTTGTTTGACCTCCTCCAGTTGTCTTCAAGTCTTCGTTCGCCCCAGCGCCTCCGGAATTCTGTCCGGCCATAAGTCAGGGCTGTCTGGTTGTAAAAGTACCAGCCTCCTTCAGCTGCAACAGTACCCATATTACGTTGCTCATTCTCATAGTACTGGCCCATATTGTACCTGTCACCTCCGTCGTCTTGCCGTGCCATTGTCTGCTCCTGCTCCCAGGTACTTATCAGCCCTGCTATGAACGCGTCACGCTCACTTTCGGTCATCTGCGCAACCCGCCGAAGACTGTCTTCCATGACTACTATGCTGTGAAAACCGGCATATTCACCCAGATCAGAAGCCCGCCGGCTTATGAAATCATAGTCAGGGAACCTGTTATCAATATTGTAGATGGCACTGTCATAGTAAAAGTAGGCCATCATATATTCAGGTTTTGAATAGAAATGATTGCCGAGGGCAAGATATGAACGGGCTTTCTGGCGGTTATTGTTAGTGCTTGCCCTTACCGACTGAGACCATAGCTCAGTGGCCTCATTATCATTTCCACTGCGGTGCTCGAGCTCTCCGAGAGCATAGTAGATCTGGTCAAGGTAATCCTTGTTCCTCGAATCGCGCAGCATCTTGCGCAATGATTTCTTAAGGTCATCGTAGTCTTCGTCGGAGATGTCAGTCACTCCTGCCAGGTTTATTCCTGCGGCGAACTCGAGGTCATAAGGGGGATTCATCCTGAGCACTTCCCGGAAATAGTTCTTTGAAAGGGCATCGTCTCCGCCCGCGGCGCAAGCCTGGGCAAGAAGATAAGTAAGGCGTACCCTTGTCTGTTTGTCGCCGCTGGTTTCTATTGCCCTGGACAGGGGGCTGACAGCATCGTTGTACCGTTTCTGTCGCAGCGCTATGTCAGCCTGGGTGGAGTACATCATTGACTGCAGTGTGCGTGATGATTCTTCGATGCCGTTGAGACCCTGAAGCAGGCGTGCAGCCTCAGTATAATTACGGTCTTCGGTCTGCAGACGGGCCAGCCATATATTGGCTTCGCTGATGATATCCTTGTCTGTTGTTATGCTAATTGTGTAAGAAAATGCCGACCGTGCTGCACCGTAGTTTTTCTGGTAGAACTGAGCCTTTGCCAGCAACAGGTAAGCGTCATCGACCCATTCATTATACTCCCTGCGGTTGTAGAACTCATCGTTTCGGGAATCTCTTTTTCCGCGCTTTGACTCATCAGGCCTGGCGGTGATGGAATAGAGTGCAATAACCTTGCTGGCTTTCTGTATCGCACGATCCATGTCTGAGGCTGATACCTGTGCTGACTCAGGGGTGGTGTATAGAAACACAGGAAGCATGGTGTTGTAATCGTCCCTGTGTGACTCTTTTACTTTTGCAACACCTGCCTTGTACGCCTCATTGCCATTGAAATAGACATTGTACTTTGCGATCAGCGAGTTATAGAAACGGCTGGCACCGGTATTCTTCTCCACGGAGCAACCGGTAATCAGTGCGGTGAGCACCAAAGTCATCGCGACATGATATAATGAGAACCTGAATCTCAAGAATGGCGGTTTATACTATAACTGCACCTGGCAGTTAAAAGTATTCAAAGGTAAGAAAAAGAGGTTAAAAAGAGTCCGGCCATCTGACCCTTCAGGCTGCAGCCTATTTCACCACAACCCTCTTTGTGGGAGCCATCTCTTCATTCCGTTTTCCGACCTGTCTTACAATCGCTTCAGCCAGGTTCAGGAAGGCAGTGCCTGTTTCGTTATCATTGAGGGCAGCGGGAGTCCCGGCATCTCCTCCGTCGCAGATACTCTCAACGATGGGTATCTGGCCAAGAAGATCCACTCCCGTCTCGGCAGCGAGCCTGCTGCCTCCCTCTTTTCCGAAGATATAATACCGTCTGCCCGGCAACTCAGGTGCAACAAAGTATGCCATGTTTTCAACGAGCCCCAGCACCGGTACATTAATAGCGTCACTCCTGAACATCGCTATCCCCTTGCGTGCATCGGCAAGTGCAACCTCCTGGGGGGTTGTCACAACCACGGCACCGGTGACGGGCACCTCCTGTACCAGTGTAAGATGAATGTCACTCGTTCCGGGAGGGAGGTCAAAAATCAGATAGTCAAGCTCTCCCCAGTCTCCCTGTGTGATCAGTTGCTTGAGGAAACTGCTGGCCATCGGTCCCCTCCAGATAACGGCTTCGCTCTCCTTTACAAAAAAACCGATAGACAGGATGCTGACGCCGTATTTCTTCATCGGGATGATAAGATCTTTGTTGCTCTCCCTTGCTGCTTCAGGCCTGTACTCCTCAGCATTGAACATCTTCGGAACCGACGGGCCGAAAATGTCGGCATCGAGAAGACCTGTTGCATATCCTTTGCGCGCCAGTGCCACGGCCAGGTTGACGGCAATAGTTGACTTGCCCACTCCGCCCTTGCCTGACGAAACGGCGATAATATTCCTTACACCGGGAAGAACTTCCCTCCTGGGGGCCTCAGTCTTTCCCACAACAGTCTTTGGCTTTACATCGATGGAAGAGATAACAGTATCAGACCCGAGTGCATCCTTTAATGCCTTCACGCAGTTGCTCCTGATTGATGACAGAAAAGGGTCATTCGATCTCTCCGGTGTGAGCAGGATAGTTATACCGTCAGCGGTTACGGTAATATCGCCCACTATTCCAAGAGTAACAATATCTGAACCCTTTTCCGGGTGGTTAACCTGCCTGAGTGCGGATATAACGTCTTCCCTGGTTATATTGGTCATGTCTTTATCTTTTTTGGTTATGATTTGATTCTGGTTCGGGTATTATACTGGTTAACGAAATGTTGTGGTTAAAGTTCAGTCATCGGGTCCCAGAATTTCTCTGTAAAATCCAATACCCGGTCATCCACAACGGTGAATCCCTCGTTTTCAAGTAATTGCTGCATGGTTGTTGAGTTACCGAAGTGATGCTTACCTGTCAGCATTCCGTTCCGGTTCACAACGCGGTGAGCGGGAATAAAGTCAGGATTGAAGTGAGAGGAGTTCAGTGCCCACCCCACCATTCTGGCTGAACTTGCCGTGCCGAGATACCTGGCTATGGCGCCATATGATGTGATACGACCGAAAGGCACCAGGCGGGTCACGTCATAAACCCTGCTGAAGAAGCCCTCATTCCGGCTCTCACGGATTGATGATCTCTTTGTCATCTGGCAGTCTGAATGCTAAATATGTAATGGGAATACCCTGCTCAAGGAATTTCTCTTCATAGTAGGTTCTGATAGACAACAGCGGATCACCGGGCAGCTGGCTGTAAAGGTCAGTCGATGAGCTGATTATATCAAGGCTGTTGGCATTGACGACCGAGAGGGCATAGTCAAAGAGCTCCCTGTTGTCGGTCTTGAGATGGATGATGCCGTTACCTTTCAGGATTCTTCTGTAGATATTGAGGAAGACAGGGCCGGGGAGCCTCTTTTTCTCACGTTTCCTCTTTGGCTGCGGATCGGGGAAGGTGATCCATATCTCATCAATCTCACCGGGAGCAAAAAACGATTCAATAAACTCGATTCTTGTGCGGAGAAAAGCAGCATTGGCGATGTTCCTGTGATATGACTCCCGTGCCCCTTTCCAGAGGCGTGCACCCTTTATGTCAATGCCTATGAAATTCTTTTCAGGAAATTTCTCTGCCAGCCCGACGGTATATTCACCCTTGCCGCAGCCCAGCTCAACGACTATGGGTCTGTCATTGCCAAACCACTCTCTGTGCCAGTTGCCCTTAAGGTCGTGATTGTTCTTGAAAACCTCGCTGAATGAAGGTTCCAGTACATTATTGAAACCCTTCATCTCTGTCCACCGTGCCAGCTTATTCTTGCCCAAAATAATGCGGTTTAGGAGACTAATTTCTCCGGGAAATCCTCATTCCCATGTCACGGACTCCCCTTAGGAGGGTATCTCGCATGCCATGGATAATCTGGAAATGATACTCACCGTTTTCGGGGAACCAGACATTGGATTTATAGGGGATGGTTACTTCGCGGATGTCTCCGGCGCCACGTCCGAGCCAGTTGCCTTTTTCATCGGTCAGTATTCCCTGTACAGTGTCGGTTACAGCAGTACCTGATGGGAAGACAGTCACGACAAAGAGATACAGATTGCGATAGGGATAGGCAGTTGTTGTCCTTACCGAGAGATTGATATCATAGACGCCGGCTGTATCATCAATGACGCAGGTAAATTTCCCCGGATCATACATGCTCCAGACCTCGTCCTCCATCCTGACATTGTCAGCATAATATGTGTCCCTGATGCATGACATAGCCAGGAGCATCAGCAGTGAGGCTGCAATTATTATATTACGTTTTCTTTCTCTCATTTCTCCTCTGAAACGGTCTTTTGTTACCCTTTCCCTGTCGCTGGCTGCTTGTCGATTCAAATCTTTCGAGTCCGCTGTTCTGCAGCAGAAGATCATTGCCTCTCTCGAGTGCATGATTATCAGGTGAAACAACAAGCTTTTCAGGTTTGATACCTTTTCTGTTAAGCTGTATTATCTCACGAACTCTTGCAACTGGCACGGCTGTGAGGTTAACGGCCATTCGCTGGTCGGTTGAATACCAGTATATGCCTGCGTGCACTTCCATTTTGGTGAAGTATGCTGTTCCTCCCGCCAGCTCAAGAGGTATCTCCTTTGACGGGAATTCCCTCTGTGCGTCGATATAACAGTCAAGTTCATAGTTGAGGCAGCATTTCAGTTTTCCGCACTGACCGGCCAGTTTCTGAGGGTTAAGAGACAGGTCCTGGTATCGTGCATGGGTTGTTGTCACCGAGATGAAGTTTGTGATGTGGGTTGAGCAGCACAATTCACGCCCGCAGGTACCTATGCCGCCTATCCTGCCGGCCTCCTGCCGTGCCCCTATCTGTCTCATCTCAATACGTATGTGGAACTCTTCGGCCAGGACCTTGATCAGCTGGCGGAAGTCAACTCTCTCATCGGCGAGGTAGTAGAAGATTGCCTTTGTCTTATCGCCCTGGTACTCCACATCACCTATCTTCATCTCAAGGCCAAGGTTCTCAGCTATCTTCCTTGAGCGTAGCATGGTGTGCACCTCCTGTTTCCTGGCCTCCTCCCACTTCTGAATATCAACCGGCCGGGCTTTCCTGTAGACCTTTTTCATCTCATCGATGACAGGCTTTACCTTCATCTTTTTCAGCTGCTCGTAAACCAGATATCCGGTCATGGAGACGCGTCCGATATCATGACCCGGCGATGCTTCAACGGCAACAATGTCACCGACCTCAAGCTTCAGCTCGTTAATGTTACGGTAAAATCCTTTACGGGTATTCTTAAAACGTACTTCTATGACCTCATCAAAACGCTTGTCACATGGCAGTCCGGCAAGCCAGTTGAATTCATCGAGCTTGTTCTCTCCAGTCCGGTATTTTGTTTCAGGCGGCAGCGGTTCTTCACCGCCATGGACCTGTATATCTTCATTCATCATAACATCAATTTATGGTGCAACCTGTTACGGTTGAATCGCTGAATAAAAAGTGCCAACCCGAGGGTGGATGCAAATTTAGCAAAAAATGAGCTATTTTCAACGGTGAGAAAACACTTACCTTATTAACCTCATTGTTCTGAGGGCAAGGTCGAGGAAGATCATTTTGGTGTTGCCGTTGCTTTCTACATGAGCATATGCAAGATTAAACTCACGGTCAAGGGCATGAATGTTGTTCTCATTGATGAAGGGATGGAACCTGGCAGAGAAATCCTCTTCGGCCCGGGTGAGATATACAAGTTTTTGTTCCTTGCCGCCGAAGTTCATGATGAAATTCTCACGCACAAGGCGCAGGGCGTAAGTGAGGAAGCTTTTCTGCCTCTCTCTTCCCAGTGCTGCTGTTTCTTCTGACCACGCTATGACAGACTGTATATCACGGGCATACGCTGTACGCATCAGTCTGGTGAACCGTTCAAGGTGAACGGCGGTATTATCATCTTCACGGGCCAGTTCGGTCGCCCTCACCATGTTTCCGTTGGCTATGCCCGCAATCTCTTCTGCGCTGGACTGGTCCATACCAAACTCCCGTACCAGGTATCTGCTCATATCCTCTGCGGCTATCGCAGGTATCCTTATATGCTGGCATCTTGAGGTAATGGTCGGGAGGAGTCTGTCATCCTCCTCCGAGACCAGGATAAAGACTGTTCTGTCGGGAGGTTCCTCAATCAGCTTCAGAAGCTTGTTGGCTGTCTCGGGATTCATCTTTTCCGGAAGCCAGATGATCATGATCTTGTAGTCAGACTCGAATGACTTAAGGCTGAGTTTTCTGATTATTTCAGATGCTTCGGCGACAGGAATGAGGGCCTGCTCATTCGCCACCTCCATTGCTTCCGTCCATTTGCTGAGTGAGAAGTAGGGAGACTTACGCACCATCTCGCGCCACTGTGAAATATATGTATCGCTCACCGGCTCTGTCGCCGACTTCTTTTTAATTACCGGGAAGACAAAATGAAGGTCAGGATGAATTAGTTTGTCATATTTTGAACATGAGGGACAGACGCCGCAGGCATCTTCAGCTGTGCGGTTCTCACAGCTTATGAAACGGGCAAATGCCAGAGCGAGTGCAAACTTGCCGCTCCCTTCCGGGCCATAGAAGAGAAGAGCGTGACTGACACGGTTTTCAGCCACTGCACTTCTCAGCCTGTCTATGACGGCACTTTGTCCGGGTATCTGTGAAAAATTCATTCAGCTTTCCTGTGGAGGGAAAGCAAAAATACAAAAATTCAGTGAATGAAGGGATCTGATCAGAGAGCCGCTATGGCTTTGTCATAATCAGGTTCATTAGCTATGTCAGAAACCAGTTCAGTGTATTTCACAACCCCCTTTTCATCTGTCACCACCACGCTGCGTGCGTATAACCCGGCGAAAATACCATCCAGCAGGTCAACCCCGTAAGCTTTTCCGAAATTGCTGTCACGGAATCCGGAAAGGGTAATTACATTCTTTATCCCCTCTGTGGTGCAGAAGCTGTTGTGTGCGAAAGGAAGATCCTTTGATATTGCCAGTACAACAGTGTTTTCCCTGTCGGCAGCCAGCTGGTTGAACTTGCGCAAAGCTGTGGCGCATACTGAGGTGCCAAGGCTCGGAAAGATGTTGAGAAGCAGCTTCTTGCCTTTCAGTTCATCAAGGGATAACTGTGTCAGGTCTGACTTGACAAGAGTGAAACCGGGGGCCTTGCTGCCGACTGACGGAAGAGTGCCTGAAGTATTAACCGGATTGCCTTTAAGTGTGATTTTTGCCATGATCTTTTTATTTAAAATTAAGTTTTTCTTTTTGAATCAACAAAGATAAGCCTTTAAGGTTTTCCAAATTGTGTAACTTTGTCTCCCGGTTAAAGAAAAATATAAAAGAATAAGACTATGAAAATGATTGAAAGCTTCAGTTTTAAAGGTATCAGGACAATTGTGAGGGTTGATTTCAATGTGCCTCTGGACAAGAAAACCCGCGAGGTAACCGATGATACACGCATACGGGGAGCTGTCAAAACCATAAAGAAGATAATTTCAGACGGAGGCTCGGCGATCCTTATGTCTCATCTCGGCCGTCCTGAAGGGGTGCAGGAGAAGTATTCACTGAAGCCTGTGCTGCCGGTGCTCGAGAAGCTGCTGGGCATGAAGGTTATTTTTGCTCCGGATGCGCTCAGTGATGAGACTGCTGCAATGGCTGCTGCCCTTAAGCCCGGCGAGGTGATGATGCTTGAGAATGTAAGGTTCTATCCCGAGGAGGAGGGAAAACCTATTTTGCCCGAGACTGCCACTGATGATGAAAAAAAGGCGGCAAAGGCTGCACTTAAGGTGAAGCAGAAGGAGATGGCAAAGAGGCTTTCGACATATGCCGATGTTTATGTTAATGACGCCTTCGGAACGGCACACAGGGCTCATGCCACCACTGCGGTGATGGCTGACTATTTCCCGGAGGACAAAAAGATGTTCGGCTTCCTCATCAACAGCGAACTGGCTGCGATGGACAAGGTGCTGAAGAGCGCACAGAAGCCCTTTACCGCCGTCATGGGAGGCGCGAAGGTCTCTGACAAGATACTTATTATTGAGAACCTCCTTGACCGTGTTGACAACCTCATAATAGGCGGCGGGATGACATATACCTTTATCAAGGCCATGGGAGGCAAAATTGGCAATTCACTGTGCGAATCCGATAAGCTTGATATTGCAAAAGCTGTGATCGAGAAGGCAAAGGCAAAGGGGGTGAATCTTATCTTTCCGGTTGACGGTGTCAATGCCGATAAGTTTGATGCAGAGGCAAATACATATATCTCAGCCATCGATGATGTCAGGGATGGGTGGATGGGTCTTGACATCGCCGAAAAGAGCATTGCCATGTTTGAGGAGGTGATAATGAAGTCGAGGACCATCCTCTGGAACGGTCCCATGGGGGTCTTCGAGATGGAGAAATTTGCTGCTGGCACCACCGCAATAGCGAAGGCTGTTGCCAGGGCAACCGAGAAAGGTGCATTTTCACTCATCGGCGGCGGCGATTCTGTTGCTGCAGTGAACAAGAACGGACTGGCCGACAAGGTGAGCTATGTCTCCACCGGTGGCGGCGCCATGCTCGAATATATGGAAGGGAAGAAACTGCCAGGAATAACTGCGATAAGAGGAGAATAATGAAAATAAAAACGGTATACTTCTTCTGCATACTTCTTCTTCTCTCAGGCTGCAAAGACGATGAGGTACCATTGTCAGGCACAGTCACCATTGATAACGAGATCTACGGTACCACCGTTTATTATGCATACGGTTTTACATTCAGCAAGGCAGCAAAGGTATCAAGCCTCGATACCCCGGGTCCTGATATTACTGTCCAGGCCGGGGTTGTGACAGGAGGGGTAGTGATAGAACCGTTCCTCTCGGCAAATACTTTCAAACCGTCATTCGGACTGATAGGGGAGTATCCATCGGCTAATGAGGCACAGGCGGCTTTCAATGCACTGACAGATGCCGGCAACCCCTGTGTGGATCGATCTTGCCGCGCCGTTGAAGAATAACCAGGTGTGGGTGGTGAGGACCGGTGAAGAAAAATACGCCAAGATCCGTACAATTGAGGTTGTCCTTGATGATGTCGAATTGCCCCCCTTTGCTTCCTGCAAGTTTCAATGGGTCTTTCAGCCTGACGGGTCAAAGACCTTTCCGCAGTAGCGATGAACCTGCCGTTGCCGTACGGGATCTTTTCAGTTACATCCGCTGCCGAATTTGAGGCAAGAGCACTGGAGATATTTCGTTTTCAGGCAAGGGAGTGCCCAGTTTATAGTGAATACATCAGGTTACTTGGCCTTGACGCTGAGGCAATCAGGACTGTTACTGAGATCCCTTTCATGCCTGTCACATTTTTCAGGGATCATCTTATCGTGTCCGGAGAGGGTAAGGCTGAAAAGATTTTTTCAAGCAGCGGAACGACCGGCGTGAGGCAGAGCCGTCATGCGGTGATGAGACTTTCAATCTATCATGAGAGTCTTGAGCGTGCCTTCCGCATCTTCTACGGTGATCCTTCGTCATATGCCATCATGGGGCTCCTTCCTTCATATATTGAACGTGAAGACTCTTCGCTTATTTACATGGTAAACAGGCTGATGGAGTTGTCTGGCAACTTATCCGGAGGGTTCTTCCGCGGTGACCGTGATGCACTGATGAAGTCGGTTGATGAGGCACGCAGGGCGGGGAAGAAGGTACTTCTTATAGGGGTCACCTTTGCCCTGCTTGACCTGGCAGAACAGCAACCGGTCGACCTGAGCGACGCTATAATAATGGAGACCGGCGGGATGAAAGGAAGGAGAAGGGAGATGATCAGGGAGGAGCTGCATCTGATACTTAAGGGAGCCTTTAACTCATCTTCGATACATTCGGAATATGGGATGACCGAGCTGCTCAGCCAGGCATACTCGAAGGGTGAAGGATTGTTTACCACGCCACCGTGGATGAGGGTGCTTATCCGCGACAGTCATGACCCTCATCCCACACCACAGAGGAAGGTTCAACCGGGGGGATAAGCATCATTGACCTGGCAAACATTTACTCATGTTCCTTTCTCGCCACCTCTGACCTCGGGCGGATGCATGCCGGAGGCGTCTTTGAAGTTCTCGGAAGGTTCGACGATGCGGATATACGGGGATGTAACCTGCTCTAGTTGGCTAGTAGGCAATAGGCAGTAGGCAGTAGGCCAGTATCGATCACTCCTGAGCCAGTAAGCAGTCTGACTGCTAAAAAGAGCCGAAGTTAAGACTGATTCGACGAAGACTGATGGACTGTCAGACCCTATATCCCCAGCTTTTCCCTTATATCAGCCGGAACGGCGTCCTTGTGCACCAGGATGTAAATGGTCTTGGCACGGACAAAACTCTCAGACATGTTCAGGTAGCCGCCGAACGGATTCCTTTCAGTGCCCCATGAGTTTTTGGTGATGTAATATTTAGTCCCGTTCTGATCCTTTACCATGCCGGTAAGATGCATAAGGTGATCATCGGTTGTGACGAAAGTCTCATAGCCCTTCTGCCGTATCTCCTGCGTTACATTTATCTCAGGATAGGGTTTCTCAAACTTGTAAACCTCGGCCATCCTTTCCTGTTCGGGCATCTTCTCAAAACGTGCACGGTCGGTGGCAGAGTAGCTGTCAATATGAACCACGTCCGGAACAATTGCGACTCCTTTGGCATGTGAGAATCCTTTTTCGCTGACATCGCCGTCCCATCCTACAGTGTAACCCTTTGCAAACGAGTTGTCTATTATAGTGATCAGCTCATCAAGAGGGACGTTGTAGAACCGGTTCATCTCCCAGTTGTCGGGCACCTCAAGGAGCCCCTGTGTATAGAAGGGGAAATGGGAGAAGGAGGTAATATTTACGTAGTTGTTCATGTCAAGGCCAAGACTGGCAGCAAATGATTTTGCCGTATATGTCTGTCCCTTATATGTAAAATTTTCAGGGACGTCACCGAGGTAGATATCAAGGACGGCATCAACCACCTCATCAGATTCGGTGCTGACACTTTTTCTCTTCACCGGGACGGCAGTTACGGCCTCGATATATGACTGCAGTTCGCCGTGATTATGAACGGCGGAGTTGTAGCTTATCCCGTTATAGACCTCTTCGGGCATGATACCGCACTCGTTGAAGATCCTTACCCATGAGGGCGAAAGGCTTCCCGGCCCGAGGTTTCCCTTACCCTGGCGCAGGTAATTGTCCCTGACACGGTTTTCATATGTTTTTCTGACAACGAACATCTCCGAAAGGTCATACTCCCCTTTTCCAAGGCGCAGGAGTTCAGACTCCATAAAGGATGTGGTGGCAAAGCACCAGCATGTGCCTGTTGCCGCCTGGTTTTTTACCGGCGAAGCAGGCAGAGAGACCACGGTTGTGAACTTATAGCCTTCAGGTGTTACAACAGCCTCTTTACCGGCTTTCTGCGCTGGCAGATGCGTGACTGCAACAAGTAGCGCAATAACTGCAAATAATGACTTTTTCATAAGGGATAGATTGACAATTAACTCTTTATATCATCCAAAAGTATTTAAATATTCTGACTGATAAAATGTTTTTAAGCAGCATCTCACCACTCACGGGTCACATTGTCGGATAAAAGGCGTTCTCGATATGGTCGATCTCGCAGTCTGACCCGCTGAATATTACCGTTATGATATCAAAGCGTGCTTCCTTCGCGAGGTTATACCTGTTTATATAATTGGAGGCTGCAAATATTATTGTTCGCTGCTTGGGGACATTGACAGCATCACGGGGGTGCACCTGGTAATCTGATGCTCTTGTCTTCACCTCTGCAAAGACAATGAATTCGCTGTTCTCGGCGATGATATCGATTTCTGTCCGTCCTGACCTCCAGTTTCTGTCGCGGATGGTATAGCCGTGCTGTCTCAGATATCCGGCAGCGAGCTCTTCACCCCTGGCCCCCATAGCAGCGGTGTCGCTCATCTCAGATCTCAATGAGTCTGTTCTTGATAGCATAAAGGATTAAGCTGGCGGTATTCTTTGATCCGGTCTTGGCCAGCAGGTTTGCCCTGTGTTTGTCTACGGTGCGCTTGCTGATGAACAGGGCGTCGGCTATCTCATGGTTTGACAGTCCCTCGCATATCTTCAGAAGTATCTCCTTTTCCCGTTTCGACAGGCTCGAGCTCTTCACCTCCTGCTCCCTGTTCTTGATCCTTTTGATGACATGATACAGGAGTTCCTGCGAGAAGAAGTTGCCCCCCTTATGAACGGCAACAATAGCATCATGGACCTCCGATATGTCAGAATCTTTAAGGATGAATCCTTTTGCTCCCGCATCCAGCATCCTGTAATAGTATTCCTCCTCGCCGTACATTGACAGGGCGATCACGCGTGTTTCGGGCGCCTGGACGGCGAGCCTGGCTGTTGCCTCAATGCCGTCCATCTCCGGCATGCTGATGTCCATGAGCACTATGTCAGGAATAGTGTTATCAAATATTCTCAGCAGTTCGCTGCCGTTTGATGCCTCCGCAACCACCTCGAACTCATGATAACCACCCAGAAGAATCTTCAATCCGTTCCTGAAGAGCTGATGATCATCAGCCAGAGCAATTCTGATCTTGTTCATTTTCCTGCAATACTTTATGCCCTGCGGGCAATTTATTTTCCAGTCTTCGGTTCCCGCTTCGCGGGATTTCGTCACTTCGTTCCTCAACTTCCGTCTTCCGTCTTCGGTCTTCGGTCTCCGGTCTTCGGTCTTCTGCTGATTTACTGATCCACCCTTATCAGTGCACTTGTCCCCTTGCCCTTCGAGCTTTCAATGACGAATACACCGTCAACAGACCTTACGCGCGTCTCGATGTTAGGCAGTCCCATTCCCACCGCCTCTTCGGAGGAGAGTTTTTCGGTATCAAAGCCCCTGCCGTTATCAAGATACTGCAAGGTAATTATTTTTTGGTGCCTGTTAAGGTCCATTTCAATCTTTGATGCGCCGGAGTGTTTCATTCCGTTGTTTATCAGTTCGCAGGCCACTCTGTACAGCACAACCTCCTTGTCGGTGTCAAACCTTTCACCCTCCATGTTCGTCCTGAAATCCACCGTCACGCTCCTCGCGCTGTTGACTTTGGCGGCGAAGATGCTTATGGCGCTTGCCACACCCAGGTTGGTGAGAACATGAGGACTCATATTGTTGGAGATCTCTTTTATGGTATTAAGGGCCTCATTTACAACATGGCTGGTATTATTAAGTATTTCAACTCCTACAGGGTCTTTCACCTTTGGAGTGAGAGCCGACAGTGACATCTTGACGGTTGAAAGAAGAGGCCCCAGTCCGTCATGGAGATCCTTTGCAAACCTCTTCTTCTCTGTCTCTTCAGTATTGATTATTGCGTTGAGCAGCCTCCTCTCGGATCTGAGCCTGTCAGTCTCGGCCCTCTTGAGGGAATAAAAGAGCTCCCTGATAAGCACCACACCCGTGATTATCATGACAGATATGAGCACATTCATCCATTCATCGACCATCATAAGCTCGAATGAGGGCTTGCCGCGGAAATACTCAACGAGCTGTATGAAGGTTCGTATAGCCATCAGGACGAAGGATGTGGAAAGGAGTATCCATGAGAGCCTGTACCTTGTTATCTTCATAAACCTGAGCGCTATTGAGGCGGCGATTATCTGCAGCGCTATCGAGATGAACAGAGCGATGAGTCGGACCATTGTAATAAAAATTTAATTCATACAAAAGTAGGAGTTTATTATATTTGTGTTGAGTTATTGTAAACCGGATTGCTGATAACTCCTTAATAACGCGTTAAAAAGTTGTTAATAATTACGAAATACCTATTTCTGCTAAGTCTGCCCGGAAGTGTAATTTAACCCTCTGCCCGAGAAGAACCTGGCACCAAGACCAAATAATTTGATTTCAATCTATTACGACAAACAACAACCATAAACTATCTAACTAAATTCAAATTATGCGAACAATTAAGTTTACATTTATTCTGTTGTCACTGTTATTAGGGTCCGTGACCTTAATGGCGCAGGTGACGACATCGTCGCTGAGCGGCAAGGTCACTGACGGCAATGGAGAACCGATGGCCGGTGCTACCGTTGTTGCAGTGCATGTTCCGTCGGGAACTCAGTATGCTGCCCTGTGTGACGCTGCAGGAAACTACAGGATCCAGAACATGCGTATCGGTGGTCCGTACAAGGTTGATGTCTCCTTTGTCGGGTATTCATCAAGTACCTACACTGACATCTATCTCAAGCTTGGAGAGAACTATGTTCAGAACGGCCAGATCATTGAGACAACCACGGCCCTTAATGAGGTTGTCGTCACAGCAGGTCTCAAGAACTCAATTCTGAGTTCGGAGCGTTCCGGGACCATGACCAACGTCAGCGGACGCGATCTTGTCAACATGCCTACTGTCAGCAGGAGTATCCTTGACTTTACGAAGTATTCACCTCAGGCTCAGGGCAACTCGTTCGGAGGGAGGGACGGCCGTTTCAATACCATCACCATTGACGGTGCCGCCTTCAACAATAACTTCGGGCTGAGCAGCAACCCGCTTCCCGGTGGCGAGGCACAACCTATCGCACTCGATGCCATTGAGGAGATATCGGTCAATATTGCACCTTATGACGTGCGCATGTCACAGTTCACAGGGGCAAGCATCAACGCCGTCACCAGAAGCGGTGACAACTCATTCAAGGCCTCAGTATATACATACATTCGTCCCGAGTCATTCACAGGCAATACGGTTGACGGAAATGAGGTAACAGGTGCCAGGGAGAGAAGCTCACAGACATACGGTGGCAGAATTGGCGGTCCGATTATCAAGGACAAACTGTTCTTCTTCCTCAGCGGAGAATACGGAACAGAATCAGTACCGGGTGTTACATGGAGACCTAGCGAAGACGGGGTAGCCGTTCCTGACCAGATGATCTCAAGAACACTTGAGTCAGACATGGTCCGCGTAAGAGACCATCTCCTTGCTACATATAATTATGATCCGGGCAAATACAAGGATTTCGATCCTTTCGAGAATGTCAACACCAAGATACTTGCCCGTATTGACTGGAACATAAGCAAGAATCACAAGTTTACGTTAAGATACAATGATGTTGTCGGCACATCTGATCAGCAGACCAACGGCAACAGCGGCCCGCCCAACAATGCGCGCAACTCAAACAGGATAAGCAGCCAGTCGATGGCATTCTCAAACGCATTCTACGGGTTCAAGAATACTGTCCGCTCTTTGACGGGTGAGCTTAACAGCAAGTTTGGCAACAAGATATCGAACAAGTTTCTTGCCAGCTATACCTTTATACAGGATACCCGTACAAGCAACTCAGACCTCTTCCCCTTCGTCGATATATGGAAGGGTGGCGACCAGTATATGTCATTCGGATATGAGCTCTTCACGTTCAACAACGATGTCACGAACAAGACGCTGACCATAATAGACAACGTGACGATAAACCTGAATAAACACACTGTTACCGGGGGGTTGTCATTTGATCATATGTACTTCCGCAACTCGTACATTCGTGAAGGTACCAGCTACTACCGCTACGCTTCGGTTGACGACTTCATCAACGGCGCCGATCCGACCGGATTCGGGGTTACCTACGGTTATAACGGGGAAGATGCACCGGGTGCCTATGCGACGTTTGGATTTGCATCAGTATATGCACAGGATGAGTGGCAGGCACTGCCAACCATTAAACTTACCTATGGCTTACGCCTTGAGATGCCCTTCTATCTTTATGATCTGACGCCCAATCCGGCAATAGAGGCACTCACATTTGCAGAAGGCAAGAAGATGGATGTAGGCACATGGCCTGAGACCCAGCTTGTTGTTTCTCCGAGGTTCGGCTTCAACTGGGATGTCAAGGGTGACAGGTCGCTGCAGATAAGAGGAGGTACCGGTATCTTCACCGGTCTGCTTCCATTCGTCTGGTTCACCAACCAGCCTACCAACTCAGGTACGATCCAGTCACCTGAGATCGGATGGGGACCGGGTAATGCTAATCTTGTCGGACTCGATTTCAACCCTGACTACAAGGAGTTCATCGCCAGCAGGCCTGATCTCTTCCCGCAGAGCCCGAGCACATTGCCCAATAACTCATCTCTGGTGCAGGTGGGAAAAGAGTTCAAATTCCCCCAGATATGGAGATCAAACGTGGGTGTTGATGTGGAACTGCCATGGAGCATGGTCTTTACTGTTGAAGCCATCTTCTCAAAGGATATCAACGCTATCGTTCAGCAGAACATAAACCTCGCCGCACCGACAGGCACCATGACAGGTCCTGACAACAGGGAGTACTGGGCAACAACAAACGCTGCCAAGGTCAATACCTCTGTTGCAAGCGCAATGGAGCTTGACAATACCGACGAGGGTTACCAGTATTCAGTCACAGGACAGCTTACCAAGAATTTCTCCAAGGGATTCTCAGGGATGTTTGCCTACACCTATACGATGGCATACGACCTTACAGCCAACCCGGGATCAGCAGCTTACTCTGCATATTCTTCGAACGTTGCAATTGGAAGTCTTAATGATCCGGGTCTGAGCTACTCAAGCTTTGCCACACCGCATAAGCTCCTGGGAAATGTTTCTTACAGGCTGGAGTATGCGAAGCATTTTGCAACTACATTCTCGCTTGTCTACCAGGGCTATCAGCAGGGGAGATGGTCATATACCTATTCCAATGACCTCAACGGCGACGGTGTATCATCTGACCTGATGTATATTCCTGCAAGTGCAACCGAGATTAATTTTGCGAACTACACCTCGGGAGGTGTGACAATGACAGCGGCACAACAGCAGGAGGCATTCTGGAATTACATCAACAGCAATGAGTATCTCCATAGCCGTAAGGGCGAATATGCCGAGAGATTCGGTGAGGTTCGTCCCTGGTTACACAGGTTTGATGCAAAAATCCTCCAGGATATCTTCGCCGACTTCGGAACAAGCCACAAGTACACCGTTCAGGTCAGCATCGACTTCCTGAATATTGGGAATATGATCAATGATGCATGGGGCACCTGGACATACAACCCGCTGGCCAGCTACGACAATGTCCGTCCGCTTACAGTTGTTACAAGGGGTACGGCAACGACAGCTCCTGTATACAGGCTCAATGCAACATCTCTTACTGATTTCGCCAATAAAACGACCCTCAGCAAGAGCATCAGCACCTCAAGCACATGGGGATGCCTGCTTGGAGTTCGCCTTATCTTCTAACATTCACATAAACAGTTGTTTACAGAGGCCGGGAAACCGGCCTCTCTTTTTTACTCACAGCCGGTTTATAAAGTTGATATGTATGTTAATAAAAGAGAAGTTTTATTCTTGCCTGCTCTGACATGCATGCCTATTTTAGCAAAACCCGATCAATTTTACCGGCGGTCAACTAAGTAACTTATTATCAAACTTTAAGATTTTTTTAATGTCTATGGGAGATTCACTTGTCCAGATGCCATCCGTCGCCCCTGACGAAAAGGTTGTAAAGAAGGAAGAGAAGAAAATGAAAAAGGAAGAGGCGGTAGCGGAGAAGAAATCCAGGACGGCAGAAGGTAACGGTAAAATGATCTACTCTTACGAGGAAGCCATAAAAGGGGCACGGGAGTATTTCAGGGGTGACGACCTGGCGGCCAAGGTATGGGCAAGCAAGTATGCCCTGAAGGATTCATACGGAAATCTGTATGAGAAGAGCCCCGATGACATGCACCGCAGACTTGCATCAGAGATCTACCGTATTGAAAAGAAATATCCCAATCCTATTACGGAAGAATCTATTTATCAGGCATTCAAAGACTTTAAATACATCATTCCTCAGGGCGGACCGATGACCGGGATAGGCAATGATTACCAGATCGCCTCCCTCTCCAATTGTTTTGTCATTGGTAACAAGGGTGACTCCGATTCATACGGAGGCATCATGAAGATAGACCAGGAGCAGGTGCAGCTCATGAAAAGGCGCGGCGGAGTGGGGCATGACCTGTCACACATCCGTCCCAAAGGCTCACCGGTGCTTAACAGTGCCCTTACCTCAACAGGGGTGGTGCCTTTCATGGAGCGATATTCGAACTCGACACGAGAGGTGGCACAGGACGGCCGCAGAGGCGCACTGATGCTCTCAATCTCAATAAAACACCCCGATGCAGAGAGCTTTATTGATGCAAAGCTGGAAGCCGGAAAGGTTACCGGGGCAAATGTTTCGGTGAAGATCACCGATGAGTTCATGGAAGCCGTTGTCAACGGCAGGAGCTTCCGCCAGCAGTATCCGGTGAAATCGGAAGAGCCCAAATTCGTAAAGGATATTGATGCACGCAAGCTGTGGAACAAGATTGTTCATAATGCCTGGAAATCTGCTGAGCCGGGGGTCCTCTTCTGGGACACGATCAGGCGCGAGAGCGTTCCGGACAGTTATGCCGATCTCGGTTATGAGACCGTCTCAACGAACCCGTGCGGCGAAATACCTCTGTGCCCTTACGACAGCTGCAGGCTGATAGCCATCAACCTCTACGGTTATGTTAATAATCCGTTCACCCAGGAGGCTGAATTTGATTTTGAGCTCTTCAAGGAGCATGTGCATCTCTCCCAGCGCATCATGGATGACATCATTGACCTTGAGCAGGAGAAGATAGATGCCATCATTGCCAAGATTGAGAACGACCCTGAGGCGCAGGAGCTTAAGCAGGTCGAGCTGAATATGTGGAAGAACATAAGACACAAGACCGGTGAGGGGAGGAGGACAGGCATTGGCATCACCGCCGAGGGAGATATGCTGGCGGCACTAGGACTGCGCTATGGCACAGACGAGGCAACGGAGTTTTCAGTGAACGTACATCGTACCCTTGCAGTTGAGGCTTACAGAGCCTCCACGGAGATGGCAAAAGAACGGGGCCCGTTCCCTATTTACGACAGTGAGAGAGAGCTCAATAATCCTTTCATTACCCGTCTGCGTGAGGCTGATCCTGACATGTATGCCGCGATGGAAAAGCATGGCAGGCGGAACATAGCCCTGCTGACGATTGCCCCCACGGGCACAACCAGCCTCATGAGCCAGACAACCTCCGGCATTGAGCCTATCTTCATGCCTTTTTACAAACGCCGCCGCAAGGTAAATCCAAATGACAAGGATGTGAAGGTCAGCTTTATCGACGAGGTGGGAGACCATTGGGAAGAGTTTGTCGTGTTCCATCACAAGTTTGTCGACTGGATGAGGGTAAACGGGTATGACTTTAACCAGGTGAAAAACATGTCAGAGGCTGAGATCTCCGAGATAGTCGAGAAGTCACCCTATAATAAAGCCACGGCCAACGATGTTGACTGGGTGGCCAAGGTACGCATGCAGGGTGCCATTCAGAAATGGGTTGACCATTCTATCAGCGTCACCATCAACCTCCCCTCCGATGCAAAGGAAGAGCTTGTTTCAGAGCTCTATCTCACGGCATGGAAGGAGGGATGCAAGGGGGCTACCGTTTATCGCGACGGCTCAAGGTCAGGTGTTCTTGTATCCAACAACAAGGATGATAAAAAGCCCGAGTGGTCGCCCGAGAGGCCAAAGGTGCTTGATGCCGACGTCATACGGTTCCAGAATAATGAGGAGAAGTGGATCGCCTTCGTGGGGCTGAAGGATGGAGTACCGTATGAGATATTTACAGGTCTGCAGGATGATGAGATGTTCCCGATACCCAAGAGCATTGTCAAGGGAAAGATACTAAAGAACAAGGATGATGCGGGTAACACGCGCTATGACTTCCAGTATACCGACAAGTACGGTTACAAGAACACGCTTGGAGGGCTTTCACACATGTTCAAGCCTGAGTTCTGGAATTATGCACGCCTTATCTCCGGTGTCCTCCGCTACGGTATGCCTGCCAAGGATGTGGTTGAGCTGGTCTCATCGATGAAGCTTGACAATGAGTCAATCAACACATGGAAGAACGGGGTCGAGCGTTCGCTGAAGCGTTATATTCCCAACGGCACGAAGGCCAAAGGGAAGTGCAGCTCATGCGGATCGATATCTCTGGTCTACCAGGAGGGATGTCTCATCTGCACCGACTGCGGCACATCAAAATGCAGCTGATCATTTAATTAATCCCATATCAGACAAAATGGAGAGGAGGCATTGCCTCATCTCCATTTTAGTTTCCAGTCAGTAAAAAGTATTTGCGATTTGCGATTTGCGATTTTTTGATTAAATCGACAATTGAAAATCGACAATCGAAAATTCTTCAGACTTCACTTCAGAAGACCGGCAGATGCAACTGTGAGATTGATTTTTCGATCTCTTCCGAGGTTACTTCATGATCAGGAAGGTTTCCTTCGAAGAATTTCTCATAAGCAGAAATATCAAAGTGTCCGTGCCCGCTGAGGTTGAAGAGGATGCTTCTTGACACGCCGTCAATGTCAGCCCTGCGTGCCTCATCAAGTGCACCCGCTATGGCATATGTCGATTCCGGTGCCGGCAGGATCCCTTCTGTCCGGGCAAAGAGCACCCCTCCTTCGAAGCATTCTCTCTGGAATTTGGCCTTTGCCTCTACAAATCCGTCCTTCAGCAACTGGCTCACAAGTACTCCCGCGCCGTGATAGCGCAATCCTCCTGCATGGATCTTATCAGGTATGAAGTTATGCCCCAGGGAGTACATCGGGAGGAGAGGTGTCATACCTGACTGGTCGCCGAAGTCGTACATGAATTTTCCTTTTGTCAGTTTGGGGCATGAAGCAGGCTCAATCGTCACCAGCCGTGTCTTCTTTCCTCTGAGCAGGTTCTCGCGAAGGAAGGGAAATGCTATTCCGGAGAAATTTGACCCTCCGCCGAAGCATCCCAGGACTACATCCGGGTAGTCATCTGCCTTTGCCATCTGGATAAGTGCCTCCTCCCCTATGATGGTCTGGTGAAGTATGACATGGTTCAGCACGCTGCCGAGGGCGTATTTGGTATAAGGATCCTGCACTGCCACCTCCATCGCCTCAGAGATTGCTATGCCAAGGCTTCCGGGTGAATCAGGATCTTCTTCAAGGACCTTTCTTCCTGCAGCCGTCATTGTGCTCGGCGATGGCACTACCCGGGCGTTGTAGGTGTTCATCAGCAGCTTGCGGCCGGGCTTCTGGTCATAGCTCACTCTCACCATGAAAACGAGCAACTCGAGTCCGAAGTGGTTGCAGGCAAAGCTCATTGCGCTGCCCCACTGGCCGGCGCCCGTTTCTGTGGTGATCCTCCTGACCCCTTCCTTCTTGTTATAATAAGCCTGAGGAATAGCGGTATTGGCTTTATGTGATCCGGAATAATTTCCTCCCTCATACTTGTAATAGATCCTGCTCTTTGTTCCAAGCGCCTTCTCTAGATTTCTTGCCCTGAATAGCGGGGAGGGCCTGTAAGTCCTGTACAGATCGATGACCTCTTCAGGGATGTCAATAAATCTCTCCGCGGAGACCTCCTGTTTTATCAGCTCCATCGGGAAGATTGGTGCCAGGTCATCGGGTCCCACCGGTTTGCCTGTCGCCGGATGAAGGGGCGGCAATGGCTTGTTGGGCATATCTGCCATGATGTTATACCAGTGGCGGGGCATCTCCTTCTCGCTTAACAGAATTTTCGTGATCTTTTTCATATTCATTTTATTAGGGTTATTTGAAAACAAAAGGCACGCTGTGATCAGCGTGCCTCTTAGGATAATTATCTTATGATATTATATAATGGCGTGAATCACAGCTTCATCTTATGAGCTGCGCCAGCGCCAGGTATATATGGTTGTCGTTTTCACTTATGCAAAAATAAGAAAATTATCATTCATTATAATCCTCTCTTATTTTTCAGACTATTTTAACTTTCGTACAGATTGTTATCCTTATTGTAGATCCCGAGGATCTCCAGGTTCATTGTATGTTCTTCAAGCGCTTTGACTATATGGTCCATTCTTGAAACAGCATTCAGTTCAAGGTCAAGATAGAACATGTACTCCCAGTTTCCGTTCAGACGGGGAACAGACTGTATCTTAGAAAGATTGATATCCATCGCGGCAAGTATCATCAGAACCCTGGCAAGTGAACCGGGCTTGTGGCCTGTGGCAAAGCATACCGATGCCTTATCACCGGCAGCGGGCATTGCGGATGCGTTACCTATGACATGAAACTTTGTATAGTTCTTTTTATATGTTTCTATACCCCCGGCAAGAATTTCAAGGCCATATATCTCCGCTGCACTTGCTGATGCGATTGTGCCTGTAGCGGTAAGTTGTTGTTCACTTATAATCCTTGCAGTGCCGGCAGTATCATCGGTCTCGATCAATGTCAGTCCTTTCAGAGTGTCAAGAAAGGCCATGCACTGTGCGAGGGCGATGGGATGAGATCTGATTTCTTTTAATGAGCCAATTGTGGTTCCGGGAAGTGCCATCAGATTCTGCCTGATCCTGAGTCTTATCTCGCCAAGTATCTTAAGGCCTGACTCCCTGATAAGATTATAATTGTAGAGTATGCTTCCTGCGCGGGCATTCTCTATTGCCATAACAGCGTATTCAGCCCTGCCCTGAACCACTGAATTAACGGTTTCATCGAATGTTGAGCATGGTACCAGGATAATTCTTTCATTCCTGAAATAGTCATTTGCCGCCACCTCGTGAAAACTTCCCTTTTCGCCCTGAATGGCCACATGTATCTGTCGATCCATTATATTATGTGCTCTGTGGGTTCAGGTGCGTAAAATGTATTCTGAGATCCAGTCGCCAACCATTGAGGTTGAACAAGGGTTGTTTCTGTCAAGGTCTTCTGTTACTATCCCGGCTTCAAGAGACTCTTCGGCTGCTTTTTTCAGAAGATCAGATTCCCTGGCGAGGTTAAGCCCGGTTTCGAGAAGCATTGCTGCCGACAGGATTGTGCCGAGGGGATTGGCAATGTTCTTGCCTGCTGCCTGGGGGTAAGAGCCATGTATAGGCTCAAAGACTGATGTTGACAGGCCGATGGATGCCGAAGGGAGCAGACCAAGAGATCCGGTTATGACGCTTGCCTCATCGGAAAGAATATCACCAAACATATTTTCAGTGACAATAACATCAAACCTGAGCGGGTTCTGGATCAACTGCATGGCGGCATTATCGACGAACATAAAGTCCATTTCTATTCCGGGATAGTCCCGAACAATCTCTTTTGAGGTTTCACGCCACAGTCTTGATGTTGCCAGCACATTAGCCTTGTCTACGACGGTGACTTTTCCTTGTCTCTTAAGAGCATATTCACAGGCAAGCCTTACAACACGCTCAATTTCATATTTACTATAGACACATGAATCGTATGCGGTATCTGCCGTCTTCAGACCTTCCCTGCGGTTTACCAAAATAGATGCCTCCGGTCAGTTCTCTTACCATGATTATATCCACTCCGCTGACTATCTCTCTTTTCAGGGGTGATTTGTCAAGCAATGAGGGGAATGTGGTTACCGGTCTAACATTGGCATATAGTCCCAGCTCCTTGCGCATGGCAAGAAGCCCCTGCTCCGGCCTTACTTTTGCCGAAGGATCATTATCATACCTGGGGTCACCGATGGCACCGAACAGTACCGCATCAGCAGCTTTGCATTTTATGAGGGTATCATCAGGAAGGGGAGAACCTGTTCTGTCAATGGCCACTGCACCTACCAGGGCATATTCATATTCAAATGAGTGGTTGAATTTTATCCCGATTGCATTGATCGATTTAACGGCCTGTTCAACAATCTCAGGGCCAATACCGTCACCGGGCAGAACTGCGATTTTAAAATTCATGATGTGCTTCTGTTAATGTTTTGACTTTTTTGCTGTTATCATTCTTCTCGATAATGTTAAGCATCTTCTCAGTGGCCCGTTAGCACCCTGAGAAGGAGGGTAGCTATATTCAGCTTCTCCAAAGGTGAGAATGAGACGCCCTGCGTCTGTTCGCCGTAGCGAAGAGTGGTATCCATTATCTCAAGTCTCATCCCAATCCTCCTCTGCTTTTTTCATATTCTATGATCCGGCTTCTCATATTTATCAGATAATCAATGTCATCAAGCCCATGAATCAGGCATTCCTGCTTGTAGGGGTTAATCTCAAAGGTGTATGACTTCCCGGAGGCAGGGACCTCCATCCGCCGCTCCTGTACATTGATCTTAACGATCGTTCCGGGTTCACCGGTGACAAGAGTGAGGAGGCTTTTTACCTCATCTTCAGGTATGATCAATGGAAGCAGTCCGTTATTCAGTGCGTTGTTACGGAAGATATCTGCAAAGAAGCTTGATATTACAACCCTGAATCCGTAATCGTAAACAGCCCAAACAGCGTGTTCGCGGCTTGATCCGCATCCGAAGTTTTTCCCGGCAACCAGTATTTTCCCGTTGTATTTCCTGTTGTTGAGGATAAAATCCTCAAGGGGTCTCCCATCCTTGTCATATCTCCAGTCCCGGAACAGATTCTTGCCAAAACCTTCTCTTGAGGTTGAGCTAAGGAACCTGGCCGGAATGATCTGGTCTGTGTCGATATTTTCCAGCGGCAACGGCACACAAGTCGATTCCAGTATATTTAGTTTCTCTTTTGCCATTAGTATCAGGTTCTTTTATAAAAATATTCGCGGATCAGTTATTCTTCCCGTGATGGCTGACGCTGCAGCTGTCAGAGGGCTGGCAAGCAAAGTTCTTGCTCCCGGGCCCTGCCTTCCCTCAAAGTTCCGGTTTGAGGTTGAAACAGCATATTTCCCGGCAGGTATTTTGTCTTCATTCATAGCGAGGCATGATGAGCAGCCCGGCTGCCTGAGCTCAAAACCGGCATCTTGAAGTATGGCAAGCAGCCCTTCCTTTTTAACCTGTTCTTCAACAAGCTTGCTTCCCGGGACAAGGAGAGCGGTTACGTTTTCCGCCTTCTTCCTTCCCTTTACAAGAGATGCAAATGCCCTGAAGTCTTCAATTCTCCCGTTTGTGCAGCTTCCGAGGAATATAAAATCTATCGGATGGCCATCAAGTTTCATACCGGGGCTGAATCCCATGTATGAGAGAGCCTTAATGTAATTATCAGCATCCTGCCTGTTCATACCTTCTGTCTCAGGAAGCGATTTATCGACTGCGACAGCCATCCCGGGATTGGTGCCGTACGAAATCATCGGTCTGATTGATTCAGCAGAGATGGTTACCTCTTTATCGAATGATGCCCCCGGGTCAGTCAGGAGATCTTGCCATGATTTCAGATCATTGTCAAATGAATTGTTCTCCAAATAGTATTTTGTATTTCTGAGATAAGAGAACGTGGTTTCGTCAGGTGCGATCAGGCCACCTCTGGCCCCCATCTCAATGCTCATGTTGCATATTGTCATTCTCGATTCCATGCTCAGAGCCCTGATTGCCGGGCCGCGGTATTCCACGAAATATCCGGTTGCTCCGCCAGTAGTAAGAAGAGATATGATATGCATTATTATATCCTTCGATGTAACCGCTTTTCCGAGGGCTCCGTCAACAGTAATGCTCATTGTTTTTGGCCGCGACTGGAGGATGCACTGGGTTGCAAGTACCATCTCCACCTCGCTCGTCCCGATACCAAATGCCACCGTTCCGAAAGCTCCATGGGTTGATGTATGACTGTCGCCACATACAATAGTCATTCCCGGCCTTGTGTATCCAAGCTCAGGCCCTATTACATGAACGATTCCGTTGTAATTGTGATTCAGTCCGAATAATTCAATGCCATGTCTCGAACAGTTCTCCTTCAGCTTTTCAACCTGTATTCCTGACAACTCCTCCCTGATCGGAAGATGTTGATCTTTTGTGGGTGTATTATGATCAGCTGTTGCAAGGGTCAGAGACGGCCTGAAAACAGGTATTCCTCTCTCTTCCAGTCCCCTGAAAGCCTGAGGGCTTGTAACCTCATGTATGTAGTGCCGGTCAATGTAAATAATATCGGGCCCATCCTTGATTGAATGAACCACATGAGCGTCCCAGATCTTTTCGAAAATTGTTTTAGGAGTCATTTTATCTTTGAAATTGCATCAATCAATGCTTCTACTGAGGCTGTAATAATATCTGTATTGGCAGAGAATCCATAATAGATCCTTCCCTCATATTCCACCTGAACATGTACCTTGCCCAGGTCATCGCTGCCCTTTGTAATTGCCTGAATAAGAAACTCCTCCAGTATTATTGTTTTATTAATCAGTTGTTTAACGGCAGTGAATGAAGCATCTATCGGTCCGTTACCCGATGCTGTGGAAGTATGAACTTCACCATTAATTCGCAATCCGACTGTTGCCACAGGGAACGTGCTCTTGCCGCATGTGACCTGAAGGAGTTCCAGTTTTAACGGTTTCTCCTCGGTAAAGACCTGCCCTGTCAGAATCCTGATGTCATCATCGTCTATATTCTTCTTTTTGTCAGCAAGCTGGAGGAATTTGTGATATATCTCGTCAAGTTCATCCTTTTTGTACTGAAAGCCCAGCGTTTCAAGACGGTGATTTAATGCGGCCCTGCCACTTCTTGCAGTGAGTATGATGGATGACTCCTTTATTCCTACATCTACCGGGTCAATGATCTCATAGTTTTCCCTGTTCTTGAGCACTCCATCCTGATGAATACCTGATGAATGGGCAAATGCATTTCTGCCTACGATTGCCTTGTTGGGCTGGACCGGCATATTCATCAGGTTCGAGACAAGCCTGCTGCTGTTGTAAATGAGTTTGCTGTTTATGTTGGTGGTGAGGTTTAGCGACTTGATGGCTTTTAAGTATCATGACAATTTCTTCAAGAGAAGTATTGCCGGCTCTTTCGCCTATACCGTTAAGTGTAACCTCAACCTGCCTTGCACCGTTAATTACACCCATCATTGTATTGGCTGTTGCCATTCCGAGGTCATTGTGGCAATGTGTTGATATAATTACCTTTTCAATCCCTTTTACATTCTCACGCAGGTACCTTATTTTCTCTCCGTACTGTTCAGGAAGACAATAGCCTGTTGTGTCAGGAATATTCACCACCGTTGCACCTGCCTTTATCACTGCTTCGATGACCCTGGCCAGATATACGTTATCTGATCTGCCTGCATCTTCTGCATAAAACTCCACATCTTCCACAAATTTCTTTGCATACTTCACTGCGTCAACAGCCCTCCTGAGTACCTCCTCAGGTGTGGCCCTGATCTTATGTTCGATGTGGTACGGTGATGTTCCGATGCCGGTGTGTATCCTCTTGCGCTTTGCAAATTTCAGGGCCTCTGCTGCAACTTCTATATCCTGTTTTACTGCCCTTGTCAAAGCACAGATAACAGGCTCTGAAACAGCCTTAGATATCTCTACCACTGATGCAAAATCACCAGGGCTCGATATCGGGAAGCCTGCTTCAATGACATCAACACCCAATGCTTCAAGCGCCTCAGCCACTTCGATCTTCTCAATTGTATTGAGCTGGCAGCCCGGAACCTGTTCCCCGTCGCGGAGAGTGGTATCAAAAATTATAATCTTGTCTTCCATAATTTCCGTTTTATATTCTTAGTTACCGGGCCTGAGTTTTCTGACCATAGCTCCTGCCTTCCACATTTCTGAGTCGTGCAACTGATCCAGTTCGGCAGCAAGTTTTGTACGATAGTCAGCCTGTCTGTTTGCCTCAATGGTGATCCGTGCCTCATTGCCTGACTCCACACTCTCATACAGCTCATCAAATACCGGTGCCACAGCATCCCTGAACCTGTTTTTCCAGTCAAGGGCACCTCTCTGTGCTGTGGTAGAACAGTTGGCATACATCCAGTCCATCCCGTTCTCGGCAACGAGCGGAAGGAGGCTCTGTGAAAGCTCTTCAACAGTCTCGTTGAATGCCTCTGAAGGGGAGTGCCCTTTTTTCCTCAGAAGGTTATATTGCGCTTCCATTATACCGGCTATTGCTCCCATCAATACGCCTCTTTCGCCCGTAAGATCACTGTAAACCTCTTTTCTGAAATCAGTCTCAAAAAGATATCCTGAACCTACGCCGATGCCCAGAGCAAAAACCCTTTCTTTTGCTCTGCCAGTTGCATCCTGATAAATTGCATAGCTTGAATTGAGACCTTTACCTTCAAGGAAAAGCCGTCTGAGTGATGTGCCGGATCCTTTTGGGGCTATGAGAATTATGTCAACGTCTTCAGGAGGAACGATACCTGTCTGGTTGTTGAATGTTATCCCAAAACCATGCGAAAAATAGAGGGCCTTACCCGGTGTCAGATGTTTTTTTACAACAGGCCATGATTCTATCTGACCTGCATCTGATAAGAGATATTGAATTATTGTCCCTTTTGCGCAGGCTTCCTCAATCTCAAAAAGGTCTTTGCCTTGTGTCCATCCGTCTTTCACAGCCTTTTCCCATGAAGGGGAATTCTTCCTTTGCCCGACAATGACATTAATGCCATTATCTTTAAGATTAAGGGCCTGTCCCGGACCCTGTACGCCATATCCGATAACTGCAATTATTTCGTTTTTGAGAACATCCTGAGCCCTGGAGAGCGGAAATTCCTCCCTGGTGACGACATCCTCAACTACTCCGCCAAAATTGATCTTTGCCATGATTATTTGTATTGGTTTCTATTCTCTTGCCTTAATTATATATGCTTGATTCCGTGATTCTTGATCTGGTGGCAGAGTCCATCTCTTTCAGGTATGAGTGAAGCTCCTTAACCTGTCTCGTGATGGCAACCCTCCCTGACCTGACAAACTGCAGAATCCCGTGCTTCTCCAGGAAATGAAGAAGTTCAATTATTTCATCCTTGTGACCGGTTTTCTCTATCACCATATATTCAGGGGTTACCTCAACAATTCTTCCGTTATGGTTCCTGACAACGTGATCGGCAATATTCCCTGACATCATTACCTTGGTTGACACCTTGAACAGGGCAATTTCCTGATATACTATCTCTTCCGATGTATGGGAAAATACTTTCAGCACATCTATTACCTTTTCCATCTGCCTTACAACCTTCTGTACCAACTCAGGCGTGGTCCTCACAACGATTGTTATAAGATGCACCCCTTTAACGGCAGATTCAGATGCCGTTATACTATCAATATTTATTTGCCTCCTGGTAAGAATAATCGTTATCTGGTTAAGAATACCAATGTGGTCTTCAGAGAATACTGATAGTGTATATTCTTGATTCATAGCCTTATATTTAGTGTGTTAGCTTTATTTCTGATACTGATGCCCCTGGTTGAACCATTGGCATAACGTTAGTTTCTTTTTCGACAGTTACCTCCAGCAGGTATGGGCCGATCGTTGCCAGCATCTCCTTTACTGACGATTCGAGCTCACTTCTTTCAGATACTTTCTTTGCGGGTATCCGGTATGCAGCAGCTATTGCCACAAAATCGGGGTTAACCATCTCTGTTGATGCATATCTTTTGCTGAAGAACATATCCTGCCATTGCCTCACCATGCCCAGATAGCTGTTATTCAGGATGACAATCTTTACACCAATATTGTATTGCATTATGGTTCCAAGCTCCTGGATTGTCATCTGGAAGCCTCCGTCACCCAAAAAGGTGATTACATGCTTTTTGTGTGACCCCAGCCTTGCCCCGACTGATGCCGGAAGTCCGAAACCCATGGTCCCCAGCCCTCCTGAGGTTACCAGTGTATTAGGTTCTGAGAACCTGTAATATCTGGCGGTCACCATCTGGTTCTGCCCGACATCGGTTACAATTACTGCTTCTCCTTTCGTCAGGTCAGAAAATAGTTTTACAACCTCTCCCATTTTTATCTCACCTGACTCAGGCTTAATTTCTTTCTTTATCACCGTGTCAAATTCAGTTTTATCGCATATCCTGAATTCTCTTATCCATTTCTCGAAGGAATTCTGATTTACCAGCGGGGTAAGATGATGAAGAGCTTCTCTGGCATCATTGTTTATTGCCACGTCAACCCTGACATTCTTATTGATTTCAGCAGCATCAATATCAATATGAATTATGCTGGCATCAGGTGCATACTTTTTAAGGTTACCGGTGACACGGTCATCAAACCTCATACCTACCGCAATAAGCAGGTCAGCCTGGTTGGTCAGGACGTTAGGAGCATAATTGCCGTGCATTCCAAGGTATCCGGCATACAGCCTGTGAGATGAAGGAAAGGCTGACAGTCCCATAAGTGTCAGTGCCACAGGGATACCTGTCTTCTCTGCAAATTGCATTAATTCATCTTCTGCATGTGAAATGAGAATACCGTGACCGGCTATGATCATCGGGCGGGAAGAGTGATTAACAAGTATTGCCGCCGATTCGATTTCCTTCATATGAAGTGGTATATGCGGATTATAACTTCTTATATAATCGCATTTGCTGTAACTGAAATTCAGTTTCTCAATCTGTGCATCCTTGGTAATATCAACCAGTACGGGTCCGGGACGTCCTGTTGTAGCAATATAGAAAGCCTTTGAAAGAGCCTCGGGTATTTCAGCTGCACTCTTGGCCTGGCAGTTCCACTTGGTCACGGGCATTGACACGCCAATGATGTCTGTCTCCTGAAAAGCGTCTGTGCCTATCAGCGTTGAGACTACCTGGGCGGTAATGAATACCACCGGTGCAGAATCAAGATATGCATTGGCAATACCTGTTACCAGGTTGGTAGCGCCGGGGCCAGAAGTGGCAAGACACACTCCCGGCTTACCCGTGACCATTGCATATGCCTGGGCAGCATGGGCTGCACCCTGTTCATGCCTGGTAAGTATATGGGTTATCTTATCCTCCACATCCATGAGATTATCATAGATTGGCATTATTGCCCCTCCAGGATAGCCGAAAACGGTATCCACCCCTTCAGCGATAAGAATTTTAATAACTGCCTCGGCTCCTGAAATCTCAGTCAGCCCGTTTCCGTTGTGATTATTATGGTTCTTCTCTTTCATCCTGAAAAAATTTAAATTATTCGAATGGCACCCTGGTCAGCTGAACTGACATTGGCAGCATATGCCTTCAGGGCGGATGAGATCACTCTTGTCCTTGTCGGGGTTTGTAAGCCATTACACCTCTTGACGTCTCAGCCGTTCTCCTCTTTTCAATTTCTTCCTCGCTGATAAGAACGTTTATGGACCTCCGCGGGATGTTAATCTCAATTATATCTCCATTTTGCACCAGAGCCAGTAATCCTCCGGCCGCAGCCTCCGGTGATACATGTCCGACAGACAGACCTGACGTGCCTCCGGAAAAGCGGCCATCGGTTACCAGGGCACATCTCCGGTCGAGACCTTTTGATTTCAGGTAAGAAGTAGGGTAGAGCATTTCCTGCATGCCAGGCCCTCCTTTTGGCCCCTCGAATCTTATTATTACAGCATTGCCTTCCTTCACCATGCCGTTTAATATACCTTCCACTGCTTCTTCCTGTGATTCAAAGACTATGGCTGGTCCTGAAAACGTGAAGAGGGCAGGGTCTATGCCTGCCGTTTTGACAATAGAACCGTTTCCGGCAATATTACCGTAAAGTACAGCGAGACCTCCATCCCTGTTGTAAGGGTGCTCTGTGCTTCTTATGCAGCCGTTGACCCTGTCAGTATCAAGCTCATCATAATACTTATCCTGCGAACCCAATTCCGGATTTCTCACACCTCCCGGTGCGCTTCTGAATAACTGCAGAGCTTCAGGGAGGGATGTTCCGCTTAAAATGTCCCATCGGGCAATCGCTTCAGCAAGAGAAGGGTAGTCAATCCGGTAAACAGAGTCATCAATCAGGCTGTTTCGTGACAGTTCCCCCATTATGGCCATAATACCTCCGGCACGGCTGACATCCTGGATATGATAATGTGAGCTCGGGGCTACCTTACAGATATTTGGGATTTTCCGTGACAACTCATCAATATCCTTCATAGTGAAATCTACCCCTGCCTCCCGGGCGATTGCCAGGAGGTGAAGGACAGTGTTGGTAGATCCGCCCATTGCAACGTCAAGTGACATTGCATTCATAAAGGCGCTTTTCGTAGCTATTGAACGGGGCAGAACCGTACTGTCACCTTCGAAGTAGTACTTTTTTGCCAGTTCAACTATAAGGTGTGCAGCCCTGACCATCAGTACGGGACGGTTCCGGTGTGTGGCAAGCACTGTTCCGTTACCCGGTAAGGCAAGCCCAAGAGCCTCCGCAAGGCAATTCATCGAGTTAGCGGTAAACATCCCGGAGCAGGAGCCGCATGTCGGACAGGCAGCCATTTCGATCTCTTTAAGTTTCTCATCAGACACCGAATCATCTGCAGCAGCGACCATTGCATCAATAAGATCCAGATCCCTGTTTGCTGATCTTCCTGCCTCCATCGGCCCTCCTGAAATAAATACAGCCGGAATATTGAGCCTCATGGCAGCCATCATCATTCCGGGAGTGATCTTGTCACAGTTACTGATACAGATCATCGCATCAGCACGATGTGCGTTACAGACATACTCCACACTGTCGGCAATCAGCTCCCTCGAAGGAAGGGAGTAGAGCATCCCTTCGTGGCCCATGGCAATACCATCATCTATCGCAATTGTATTGAATTCTGCTGCAAAGAAACCCTGTCTGCTGATCTCTCTCTTAATCATCTGACCTGCATCATGCAGATGCACATGGCCGGGAACGAACTGAGAGAAGGAATTAACAATTGCAATCAGCGGTTTCCCAAACTGATCATCGCTCATTCCATTGGCACGCCAGAGACTTCTTGCTCCGGCCATGTTCCTTCCTGCAGTGGTTATCGAACTCCTTAAAGGTATCTTCATTAAAAAATCATTTAAAAAAAAAGCTTCCCGGTCTTCCGGAAAGCTTCTGTATATTTTATCCCTTATTATACAATTACCCGCCGGATCATTAGCCTAAGCCAATAATAAAGAGGAGGGTAATAAAATATAATATTGTGCTTCTCATTGTTATGCTTCAGTCATTCAGCAATGGGGACAAAAATAGAATTATTTTCAATACAGCAAACATTTTCCATGTTTTTAGCATATTGGCTGTAATGTTCTACTTAAGGATTTTCAGTTCTTTGCCGATTTTGATGAATGCATTGACAGCCTTGTCAAGGTGTTCAGGCTCGTGTGCTGCCGATAGCTGCACCCTGATGCGCGCCTGGTCTTTCGGAACCACCGGGTAATAAAATCCGATTACGTAAATACCCTCTTTGAGAAGTCTTGCGGCTACCTCCTGGGAGAGTTTCGCATCATAAAGCATGACTGCGCATATGGCTGACTGTGTTGGCTTTATGTCAAAGCCAGCCTTCAGCATCTTCTCCACGAAGTATTTCGTGTTATGATGAAGCCTGTCCTGCAGATCGTTGGTCTCGGTCATCATCTCCAGCATCCTGATGCCTGCAGCGGCAACGAGGGGTGGGATGGCGTTGGAGAACAGGTATGGCCTCGAGCGCTGGCGCAGCATCTCGATGATCTCCTTCTTGCCGGTGGTGAAACCGCCGATGGCTCCTCCGAAGGCTTTGCCCAGGGTACCTGTGATGATCTCTATTTTTCCCCTGAGGTTGTATAGTTCTGTAACGCCACGGCCTGTCTCGCCAACCACACCAGCGGAGTGGCACTCATCAACCATGACCATAGCATTGTATTTGTTTGCCAGCTGGTAGATTTTGTCAAGCGGGGCCACATTGCCGTCCATGGAGAAGACGCCGTCGGTGACAATAAGCCTGAAGCGCTGTTCCTGTGCAAGCTGCAGCTGTGTCTCAAGATCTTCCATATCAGCATTCTCATACCTGTACCTCTGGGCTTTGCAGAGCCTGACGCCGTCAATGATTGAGGCATGGTTCAGTGAATCGCTTATAATTGCATCTTCGCTTGTCAGCAAGAGGCTCGAAGACGCCGCCGTTGGCATCAAAGCAGGCCGCATAGAGAATGGTATCCTCGGTGCCGAAAAACTGGGCCAGCTTTTGCTCCAGTTCCTTATGCAGGTCGCCGGTGCCGCAGATGAAGCGCACAGACGACATTCCGTACCCGTGGGTGTCAAGGGCATTCTTCGCCGCCTCGACGAGCTTCCTGTTGGCTGAGAGACCGAGATAGTTGTTGGCACAGAAGTTAAGCACCGTCTGCCCGGTGTCAAGCGTGATCTCTGCACCCTGGGGTGAGACAATTATACGCTCATTTTTATAAAGGCCTGCCTCCCTGATCTCGCTGAGATGGGTCGTGAGATGCTCCCTGTAATTATCGTACATTCTTGAATGATCTTCACTTAAAACGACTGCAAAGATGGCGTTTTACTGCGATTATTCCATGACGATAATCATCAATATCAGGTGAAAAAAAAGAAGCCGTAACTTTAAAAAGCAGCCTGTTACAATCCGTACTTTTCGATAATCTGATCTTTTGTGAGGCCAAGAATACCATATTTCTTCCCCACTTTGATAAACGCCTCGAGAGCTTTGTCAAGATGGTGGATCTCATGACCTGCAGATATCTGGGTGCGTATCCTTGCCTGTCCGTTAGGTACCACGGGGAAGAAGAAGCCAATGGCATAAATACCCTCATTGAACAGATCCCTGGAAAAGTCCTGTGACAGTTTTGCATTGAAAAGCATCACGGGGACTATCGGGGTGTTACCCTCCTTAAGCAGGAAGCCAGCCTCTGTGAGACCTTTCCGCCAGTATGCCGCGTTCTTTTCGAGCTTGTCGCGACGCTCGGTGCTTGCAGAAAGGATATCGAACACCTTCAGCACACCCGAGACGATTACCGGCGCAATGGTATTTGAGAAGAGGTATGGACGGGCTTTCTGCCTGCACATCTCCACTATCTCCTTTCTTCCTGACACACATCCTCCTGATGCTCCGCCAAGCGCTTTGCCGAATGTGGTGGTTATGACGTCAATCTTGCCGAAGACATTGCAGAATTCATGGGTTCCCCTTCCTGTTTTCCCGATGAATCCTGATGCATGAGAGTCATCGACAAGCAGCATGGCATCATATTTTTCGCACAGTTTGACCATTTCGTCAAGCTTTGCGGTATCTCCGTCCATGGAGAAGACGCCGTCGGTGATGACAAGCTTCAGGCGTTTGTCGGCATGGAGCAGAAGCTTCTCTTCAAGGTGCTCCATGGATGAGTGTTTGAAGGTATCGTGCTGAGCGCTGCAGAGCCTCATGCCGTCAATGATGGAGGCATGCACCAGCCTGTCGGAGATCATTATGTCCTCGCTGGTGAGTATAGCCTCGAAGACACCTGCGTTGGCGTCCATGCATGAAGGGAACAGGATAGTGTCTTCGGTGCCCAGGAATTCAGTCACTCTTCTCTCCAGCTCCTTGTGGATGTCCTGCGTACCGCAGATGAAACGGACTGAAGACATCCCGTAGCCTCTTGTGTCAAGCCCCTCGTGGGCTGCCCTGATCACCTCCGGGTGACTCGATAGCCCCAAATAATTATTGGCGCACATGTTTATGACCTTTTTCAGGTCTGAGCCTGAAGGGAACTCAACCTCAATGTCGGCAGACTGTGAGCTGTGAATGAACCTCTCTTCCTTGAATATACCGGCATGCTTAATCTCCGCCAGCTGTGTCAGGTAGATATTTTTGATCTTGTCAGGGTAGCTCATGACTATGTATGTTTGGTTATTTCAGGTACTGGGTTACCAGCGCCACAATACTGTTCACGCTGTCAAATGCCTCGGGGGTGGCCTTTGAGGGAGGGATCTTGATTTTGAACTTATTCTCAAGGAAAACAAGCAGTGACACCATTGAGAATGAATCGACATAGCCGCTTGATATGAGGGGTGTCTCGTATGTTATTGTGACATCGTCATCATCAATGTATTCCTTGATGACATACTTCAGGACGAGATCCTTCATTTCGTTAAGAGTCATTTCTTCCATAGTTTGTTGTTTTAAGATTATCTGGGATTAATCAGGGTAATTGTTTCAATCATTTTCGAGAGTGGATATATCGCCTATCTCTTCTCCCCATTCCCTGGCATGGAGAACACGTCTCATGATCTTTCCGCTCCGTGTCTTGGGCAGATTATCCATGAACTCCACAGCCTGCGGCATTGCCAGGGGTGAAAGTTTCTTCCTGATGAAGTTCATAATATCAAGCTCAAGATCAGGGCTCTGTGTAAAGCCTGGCTTCAGGGTGATGAACGCCTTCACGACCTCCATGTTTATCTCATCAGGCTTTGATGTCACGGCCGATTCGCCGACAGCCGGATGTTCCAGAAGTGCAGATTCGACCTCAAAGGGGCTTACAAGGTGCCCGCCGGTGTTAATGACATCATCATCACGGCCGATGAACCAGTAGTAGCCCTCGTTATCGATGGAGGCGCGGTCACCTGAGAGATACCAGCCGTTCACAAATTTATCCTTGTACTTTTCGGGGTTATTCCAGTATGTCCGCATCATTGAAGGCCAGCCGGGTTTAAAGGCTATCAGTCCGGCCCTGCCGTTCTCGGTTATGGGATCATAGGTTACAGGGTCAAGTACAGTGCCTGTTATGCCGGGGAAAGTTCTTCCCATTGATCCGGGCTTGACCTTCATGCCCGGGAAGTTGGTAATCATTATTGAACCTGTTTCTGTCTGCCAGAATGTATCAAGGAACGGTTTGCCGAACACTCTGTCTGACCATATCACAGCCTCAGAGTTGAGGGGTTCACCCACGCTTGCCAGGTGACGGAGCGAGGAGAGGTCAAATGATTTTACAATCTCATCACCGGCCTTCATCAGTGACCTTATTGCTGTCGGAGCTGAATACCATACTGTCACCCGGTGCTTCTCAATGAACTTGTACCATGCCTGGGCTGAGAAGCCTGAGTCAAGAACACACTGAGTAATTCCAAGACTCCAGGGGCCTATTATTCCGTATGATGTACCTGTAACCCAGCCCGGGTCGGCAGTACACCAGTAGATGTCACCGTCGCGCAGGTCAAGCACCCATTTTGTTGTAAGATACTGGGAAATAAGCGAATAATGAACATGTTTGACTCCTTTAGGCTGGCCGGTTGTCCCGGATGTATAATGCAGGACCGAAGGGGACTCAGCTGTTGTCGGATGAATGTCAAGATTCTCAACAGGCTCAGACTTCTCAAGGTTAAAGAGCACCTCTCCCTTCTCGAGGTCTGAGGCTTTTACTCCGTCGACTATGATGACATATTCAAGATTAGGTAATTGCGCACGTATCTTCCTTACCTTGGAGAGATGTTTCTTTTGTGTGATGACGGCTCTTGTCCCGGCATTTTCAAGTCTCACAAACAGTGATTCATCACCGAATGCCGAAAAGAGAGGTTGTACAATAGCCCCGATCTTCAGTATGCCAAGGAAGGAAAGATAGAGTTCTGGTATCCTGTCCATGAAGAGGCATACCCGGTCGCCGTCATTTATCCCCAGTCCGCGCAGGTAGGAACCGATTGTATTGCCGGCGAGCCTGATGTCATTGAAGGTAAATTTCTTCTCAACGCCACCGAATCCTTCATAATAAAGGGCGATCTTGTCCGGATCTCCTTTAAGGCAGATCCTGTCACTGCAGTACCATCCGATATTGATCCTGCCGCCCGGTTTATATTCAAGCTCCTGTTCTGCTATACTCCAGCTGAAATCCCTGGATAACTCGTCGTAGGTTGGATGATCGGTCATAGATGTCATTTATGAGTAATCTCGATGACATCAAGGTAAAAATAATTTATTAATTATGAGTAATGTCAGGAAATTTTTACCCTAGGAGTGTAAAGTCTGAAGGTCTGATGTCTGAAGGTCAGAAGGTCAAACCGTATTGGCTTTCACTCCCAGTTCAGGATGACTTTTCCGCAGTTCCCCTCTTCCATTACATCAAATCCCTTCTGGAAGTCATCAATATGGAAACGGTGGGTAATGATCGGCTCAAGGTTGATGCCTCCGATGATCATCATCTGCATCTTGTACCATGTCTCCCACATCTCACGGCCATAGATACCCTTGAGGGTAAGGGCCTTGAATATTATATCGCTCCACGGAACCTCGAAGTTGGAGGGGAGGATGCCCAGCAGGGCAATATTGGATCCGTTGTACATATTCTCTATCATCTCCCTGAAGGCAATGGGGGAGCCTGACATCTCGAGCCCCACATCGAATCCCTTCATATGCAGCGGTTCAAGCACATCATGTATCTTTTCTCCCTTCTTCGGGTTTACTACCATTGTAGCTCCCATCTTTTTGGCCAGGTCAAGCCGGTAGTCACTCAGGTCACTGGCCACAATGTGGCGTGCCCCGGCAAAGCGTGCTATTGCTATCGCCATGCTGCCAATGAGGCCTGCTCCTGTTATCAGCACATCCTCTCCAAGTAGCGGAAACGCAAGGGCAGTATGCGCTGCATTGCCGAACGGATCCATGATTGCGGCCCAGTCATCAGGTATCCGGTGATCCAGAAGAACTACGTTGCGTGCAGGGATCTTTACATATTCGGCAAACGAGCCGTCGATATGGACGCCGATCCCTACAGTGTTTTCGCATACGTGCTCCCTTCCCCGTCTGCAGTTACGGCATGTGCCGCAATAGAGATGCCCCTCGCCTGTAACCCTGTCGCCAACTTTTACATTGGTGACACCGGGACCTGCCTTCTCAACATATCCCATATATTCATGACCTATCGTCATAGGTACCTTAATGGTTTTCTGAGCCCACTGGTCCCATTCATATATGTGCAGGTCAGTACCGCAGATTGCTGATTTTTTCACTTTAATGATGACATCATTGTACCCCGGTTCGGGAACGGGTACTTCCTGCATCCATAATCCTTTGGCTGCCTTGGCCTTGACCAGAGCCTTCATCTTATTCATAATGCCTTCCGTTAAATCGTTATCATGTAAAAATAATAGAAAAAGGGATGTGAAATAATGATTTTTAACGTTATGGCGATTGTCAACCTGCATATCGCTTCATTCATTTGTGAAGAGAAAATGGACGGCATTGTTTATCTTTGCCCCATTCCGTTAAGCTTACAGGTATGACAGACAGAAAAATACGTGTGCGTTTTGCCCCCAGTCCCACCGGACCCCTTCATATCGGGGGAGTGCGCACGGCACTTTATAACTTTCTCTTTGCACGCCATTATGGCGGTGTTTTTATCCTCCGTATTGAGGATACCGACCAGGCACGTTATGTCGAGGGTGCCGAAGAGTACATCATGGAGGCTCTTGAGTGGGCGGGGATAAAGGTTGATGAAGGGGTGAGGGAAGGAGGGCCGCATGCCCCCTACCGGCAGAGTGAAAGGAGGGAGATATACAGGCAATATGCCGTGGAACTCCTTGAGAGAGGCGATGCCTATTATGCTTTTGACGCTCCTGAAGAGCTTGAGAAGATCAGGCAGGAATGTGAGGCCAGGGGGGAGACCTTCAATTACGGATGCATCACCCGCGGAGGGATGTGCAACTCGCTCACCCTAAGTGAGGGCGAGGTTAAGCAAAGAATCGAATCAGGAGAGCCATATGTTGTCAGGTACCGCATGCCTGAAAATGAGGATATCTATTTCACTGACATCATCAGGGGCGATATAGTTGTCAATACGTCAACCCTCGATGACAAGGTTCTGTTTAAGTCTGACGGTATGCCTACATATCATCTGGCAAATATCGTTGATGACCACCTCATGGAGATATCGCATGTCATCAGGGGCGAAGAGTGGCTTCCCTCTCTTCCTCTCCATGTGATGCTCTACCGCTCATTCGGATGGAGCGCTCCGCTGTTCGCCCATCTGCCCCTTCTTCTCAAGCCGACAGGCAAGGGCAAGCTCAGCAAGCGTGACGGCGACAAGATGGGATTCCCTGTCTTTCCTCTTTACTGGCCTTACGGAGAGACGGCGACAGGATACCGTGAAGAGGGATATTTCCCTGATGCCTTCGTGAATATGCTGGCACTGCTGGGATGGAACCCGGGCACTGAAAAAGAGATTTTCTCGATGCAGGAGCTTATTGAAACCTTCTCAATTGACCGGGTAGGCAAATCGGGCTCCAGATTTGACCCCGAGAAGGCCAGGTGGTTCAATACAAGATATTTCCAGATGAAGAGTGATGAAGAGCTGGCAGCACTTTTCATGCCTCTTGTGACTGCTAAAGGGATTTCATCCTCCGGCAGCCAAACTGGTCAGGGCAGTATCCCTGGTCAGGGAGAGGGCTGGCTTTGTCAGTGACCTGTGGAAAGAGACTGACTTTTTCTTCATTGCCCCGGAGGCTTATGACCGGGAGGTTGTGAAGAAGAGATGGAACGAAGATTCTCCGCGCATCGTCACAGAGCTGCGCGAAGTAGTGGCCGGCATCGAGCCGCTCTATTCAGACAATTGTGAACGGATAGTCAAGGATTGGATAAGTGCAAAGGGTCTTAATACAGGCGCTGTGCTGAACCTCTTCAGGCTGATAATTGTGGGTGCCCTGCGCGGTCCTCACCTGTTTGACATCGTGGAGTGGATAGGAAGGGATGAGACTCTGCGACGCCTAAGCAACGGGGTGAAGCATCTTTCACAACAGTCGTAATGAACCTTGGAAAAGAGATAGAATATATTGATTTCCACACTCATCACGGTGACGGGTCGTCAGATACCGTGGTCGTCAGGAACGTCATGTCAGGGGAGGAGATTCCCGATGACTTTACAGCAAATACCCTCTTTTCAGCAGGGATTCACCCATGGCAGGCGACAGCAGATAACATAAGATGGCTTAAGACAGAACTGATACTCACTGCTGCTCACCCTCATGTTGTGGTCATTGGCGAGGCAGGTTTTGACCGTCTGCAAGGGCCGTCACGGGAGTTGCAGCGTGATCTCTTCCACTTTCAATCAATGCTGGCAGAGGAGATGCACAAGCCCATGGTCATACACTGTGTCAGAGGATGGGATGATCTGCTCAGTGCACGCAGGGAGATAAAGCCTGTGATGCCATGGGTCATTCACGGATTCAGGGGCAGGCGGCAGCTGGCTGAATCACTTGCCGCAGAGGGGTTCTGGTTCTCTCTCGGAATCACTGGCCTGAAGGAAGAGATACTGGAGTCGGTTTCACATGAGAGGCTCCTCCTCGAGACAGACGATACCGGAGGATCAATAGCAGATGTTTATCTCCGGTTCTCGGAACTGTCTCACTGTAATGGCGGACAATGCGCAGGGCTCATAAGGACCAACTTCAACAACCTGTTCAGGGAAGGGAGATGACGGAACACTGGTTATCGCGCACCGAACTGTGCCTTGGAAAGGAGGCACTTATGAAGCTGAAGGAGGCTCATGTTCTTGTTGCCGGCCTCGGCGGTGTGGGATCTTATGCAGCCGAGATGATATGCAGGGCCGGGGTAGGAAGGATGACAATAATTGACGGTGATGTTGTGACACCGGCAAACCGCAACAGGCAGCTGCCGGCACTGAAGTCGACCGAAGGGATCCACAAGGCGGAAGTGATGGGAATAAGACTGATGGATATCAATCCGGAGCTTGACCTGAAGATAATACGTGAGTTCATACGCGACGAGCGCATGATAGAGATACTGGAGGCGGAGAAATATGATTATGTCATTGATGCAATCGATACCCTCTCGCCGAAAGTTTTCCTGATATACCACTCGCTTCGTCTTAAACTGGAGATTGTAAGCTCAATGGGTGCCGGTGGTAAGTTTGATCCAACAGCCGTGAGGGTAGCCGACATCTCTGAGACAAACTTCTGCAACCTCGCACGGATACTCAGGAAGAAACTTCACAAACTTGGTGTTTTTGAGGGGTTTATGGCTGTATACAGCCCTGAACCTGTTGACAAGGAAAAAATAATAAGAGGCTCTGCTGAGACAAACAAAGCCTCAAACGTAGGTACCATTTCCTACATGCCGGCCCTTTTCGGCATCGTCTGCGCCTCTGTCGTCATACGCCGGCTGGCAGGCATTCCGCTGGATATTTAGCTTTTGGGCTTTGCCTCTTTTGCAGTATACCCCAGTTTTTCAAGCGCTCTCTTAAGCAGCTCAGGCTTCGTCTTGCTTGCCTGATACTCAATTGTAACCTCTTTTGTGGACAGGTCACACTTGACATCCTTTACTCCCTTCTCGAAAGGGATATTCTTCATGATGGTGTTTACACACGCTTCACAGTCGATGCTGGTATTGAACTTTACTGTTGCCAGGTCCTTGCTTTTACCCTGAGCATGCAGTGAGAGTGTACCGGCAAGCAGAAGGAGCAAGATCGTGAGTTTAATGTTGGTTTTCATATTCTTATGATTTTTTATGTATTATTCAAGTGGTCTGTTAATAGCGAATCTGAATCCGGCGTAAATCTTTCTGCCGTGCACCGGTCCCCAGATCATGGTGGCGTCGAAGTACTCACCGAAAGGATCGTCGGCAGCAATAACAGGATCATGCTGAATGAAGTTGGTAATATTCTCTGCACCCACATAAACACTCCATCTTTTGAAGTATTTGGTTATCTGAGCATTCATTACCGGGTAGGCTTCAAAGCTGTCATGTCTCATGTAGGGTTCAGGGTTATCCATGGTTGAAGGAACCCTTCCCGGGCCGTTGTAAAGCAGGGTGTAATCAAACTGCCATTTGCGCAGGCGGGTGGTATATGATGCTGTCAGCAGCCCCTTGTACCTTGATGTCAGAGGCTTCTCGAGCAGCTCCCCGCCAATGGTCTGTTTCACAATATTCCACCTCCAGGCAGCGGTAATGTCAAGCCCTGCAACAGGCTGCATCTGTGCTTCGAGTTGAAATACATTTGACCATGAAGGACCGTCGAGGTTATAGAACCTGACCTCGTCGACGCTGGCATCTATATCTGTTACGATCTGGCTGATAAAGCTTGTACGGTACGCTTCACCGGTCAGCCTGAGTTCCCGGCCACCGACAGGTATATATCCGGTGAGATTGATACCTGCGTTCCATGCCTCTTCAATATCAAGGTCAGGGTCGATAATTATGCTTCGGCTGCTGGCAAGGTAATACATGTTTTCTGCCAGTACATGTACTGTGCGGAATCCCTTTCCTGCCGAGGCCCTGAAAGTGACAGACGGGGTCACCTCATATCGCATGTGAATGCGGGGGGTGAATGCAGCGCCGTGGTCATTGTAGAAGTCATAACGGACACCGGCAAGAAGGGTCATCTTTGCGGAATCGGTGTATGTATACTGAAGAAAGACCCCGGGAACAGACTCTATGGTCTCACGCGACAGATCTACCATTACGTCGTTATAAGGAAAGGAGTAAACCCCCTGTGTCTCATCATAATGGTCGTACCTGTAGCTGGCCCCTGCGTCAATGGTATGCTTTTCCGCAGGATAATACTGGTACAGAAGGTTCGTGAAATAGCTCTTCTGTGTGGCATCATACATATTGATGCCCATCCACGACGACATATCATGATATATTACGCTCTGAATCCAGCCAAGTGACATTTTATCACGAAGGCCCAGCATGCCTCCCAGTTTCGTGAAAGCCTCAGCCCTCTCGGTACCGATATTGATGCCATAGTTGTCACCCCAGGTGGCATCCTCGTCACTGTATGCAAACTGTCCGCCGATACGCTCCTCTTTAAGGTATTTTATGCCAGATCTGAATGTCAGGTCCGGGCTGTTGTAGTCCCAGCGGTTGAAGAACTGGTATGTTTTTACATCAGGTTCGTCACGGAAACCGTCATTGTTATGATCCTTCGCTCCTGATTGCGTTGCTCCGTGAGCGAAGAGCATCGTGCTCCAGTATTCACTGAGTTTCACTGATGCGTTTGCATTTGATTCAAACCGTCCTGCATCGCTCACGAAGCCGTTCACAAATACTTTTTCGCTGGTTCCGGGCTTCTTGTATTCCACATTGATCTGTCCGGTTATTGACTCGTTCCCGTTGCGCACCGAGGCGGTGCCCTTCGAGACCTGGATCGATTCCATCCAGGGCCCGGGTATATAAGTAAGTCCGTAAGCGGCTCCCAGGCCGTACATAATCGGGATATTCTCAGTCAGTATCTGGGCATAAGAGCCAGCGAGACCAAGGAGTTGTATCTGCTTGGCACCTGTGGCGGCATCGGTATAGTTGACGTCAACGGAGGCATTAGTAACAAAGCTCTCTGACAGGTTGCAGCATGCAGCCTTGCATAATTCTGCAGCCGTAATATTTACAGTTGCAATTGTGGCAGCCCTGTCAATATGAGCTCCCCTTGCACGCCCTGTGACGGTCACCTCCTCTATCAGATTGTCCTCGGCCAGGAAGATTTCTATGTAATCGAGACCTGTTGCAATCTTCAAAGTGTCTGTCTTATATCCGACGAAGCTGACGACAAGCATCTCGCTTCCTTTCGGTTTTTTTATTGTAAAGAAGCCGGCACTGTTGGTTGAGGTACCGGTATTTGTGCCTGCCCATACGATGCTGGCTCCCGGCAGTCCGATGCTGTCAGATGCCTGCGGGCCGCCTGCTATCATCACTTTCCCCTCGAGGGTGCCCTGCGCAAAGGCCAGCAGAGGTGAGATCAGCAGCAATATTATCGACAAATATGTTTTCATAGGATTGAATAATTGATTTGTACAATTAATACCACCCGTAGGTAGAGACGCAGCATGACGTCTCAACCACGGGCAGGTCAAAATGTCCTATGATTATATCAGGAGATTATCTGGCAGTGGAATGTTGCCAGATCGCGGCCGTAATGCCGTATCGGATTTTCGGTGTATATTCTGTTGGCCCCGGCAGGCTGTTCCGCAATGACTGCAATTATCACTGCGGCCATAAAATAAGGTATTACCTCGGGTTGCACTTCCGTACGGATGAGTTCAGCCGTGATGAGTCTTTCTGTCTCATTTGTACAGCAGTCGTCGGAATAAACAAGCTCGTCTTCACTGTGCCGGTGAGAAGGCTTTTCCGAATCATGGCAGCAGCAAGATGCCTCTTCAGGAGCTTTGGCAGCAGGTACTTCGCCTGTGCCGCAACATGATTCTGCTTCAGCTACGGCAGCAGGCATTTCACTTGAGCCGCAACATGCTTCTGATTCAGCTCCGGCAGCAAGTATTTCACTTGTGCCGCAACTGTTGCAATTGTGCTTAATGAAAGTAAATCCCTGACTGCCTGAAAGTACCAGCGCAATCAGAATAACAGAGATAAATGGTGATATTTTCCTCATTTTACTCATGAGGGCAAATATATAAATTAATAATTAAATACTTCGATATCTTAATTTATTTTAACATTATCTGTCATAAAAGCTGAACTGAAAGGGATCGCGATTGATTCGGCATTTAATTATTCATTTTGTATCTTTGAATGAGGTAATCATGATTATTAATAAAAACTTCAAATCATGGGAATTGTAAAAGAATTCAAGGATTTTGCCATGAAAGGCAATGTTGTCGACATGGCTGTTGGTATCATTATCGGTGCAAGTTTTGGTAAGATTGTGACGTCGCTTGTGAATGACGTTCTGATGCCTCCGCTGGGCATTCTTCTCGGGAGGGTTGATTTCAGCCAGCTTAAGGTGGTTATTCAGAAGGGTCAGGCAGCTGTTATGGACGGTGCCGCCGTGGTAAGTCCTGCAGTTGATCAGGTAGCGATAAGTTACGGTGCATTCATACAGACTGTTATTGACTTTATCATTGTAGCCTTCTGTATCTTCCTTGTTATCAAAGCCATGAACAAGGCGATGGCTAAGAAGGAGGCAGAGCCTGCAGCTCCTGCCGCACCTCCTCCTCCAAAAGATGAGGTTGTTCTTCTCAAGGAAATACGCGACCTGTTAAAAAAATAGCAGAAAAGATTGTGTGCGTATTAAAATTGTTTACAACTTTGTGGCGCATAAATCATGGCTAGAATAAAAAAATACAGGTGGTGGCACAGGCTTTTCCCTGACAGGGGATAGGCTTAATTATCATGATCAGAATAAGAAAGAGGGTGTTCAATACTGACACCCTCTTTTTGTTACTCCGGATAATTAATAACGGAACCTGTAAATGAAAGATTACTGGATGTAAAAACTGTACTCGTAGGTCAAACCATTTTCACGCAACCACCTGCGAAGTGCTTTTGCAATCTTTCTCTTCCGGAGCAGTACAATGCCCATTTCCGCCGCTGATATCTGGTAATATGTCTTCATTTCGTCTCACCGCAGTGCTATTATGCCCTGCCATGTCAGAGGTATAAATACAAATCTCAGGCCTAAATTATAACATCAGGAAGGGTGATCAAAGAGCTTTTTGATCTATGGAGCTCAGGGGGTGATTAATGAACCAATATCTTCGACGTAGGCAGTTGGCTTATGAAAGAAGGAAGGACGTGCAACTTGCGCGTCCCAGAAATATCGTCTCGAACAGTTATTCGCCGACTATCTTGATGAGTTTTCCTGCCTGTACCTGGTCTGTAAGCTCAAGGTTATTCAGCAGGGCAAGTTCATTCATCTTTTCTTTTTTCATGCCGTAATATGCCAATGCATCAGCCAGTGTGCCCGTACGCTGTACTTTTTTCACATGTACTCTTTGCGGTTTGACGCTGAGCCTTGCAGGATCAGTAAGTACGGAGAAGCTTTTCATCGTCGACTCTAACACAGGGATATAGTTTCTGAAGTCAGCTTCTGTCGACACTCCGTGAAACAGGTATATCTGGTTGTTGTAATCAATGTAGTAGGAGAGTAGCATAACCGTCTGCTGCTGGCCGGTCGACTGATCCTGTGAGACTATCTTCGAAGCCACTGCCAGGGCCGGCATGCTGCCGACGGTGGTCTGTTTCGATTCCAGGACTGTCAGGCCAAGCTGATCGGCTGCATTCTGTGCTGCCTCATTAAGGGTCTTCTGGGCAGATAGTGTGAATACAACTATTGCCTTTCCGTCTGAGGGAGCCATATTAACCTGGGTTGGAAGATTTTCCATTGCCCAGCCTGCCGGCATTGTAAATTTGAACCTTAGCTCAGGATGATAGAATACCCCTCCGTCAGCAAATCCCTGGCGCGGATCCTCACCGTAGACTATACCGTCGATCATCTGCAGGTAGTTGTCTGCGTTGACCTTGAATATTGTATTGTTAAGTTTCTGCTGCCATTCCGTTGCCTGCTGGTTAACCGAGTTATACCTGTCGCCCGGATCGGGATGGGTTGAAAGGAATGTCGGCACCCCACCCTGCGTTGCTTCCATATTCATTTTCTGGAGCACCTGGAAGAAGTCAGCCATTTTGTGTGCATCATAGCCGATTTTTGAAGAGTATTCCACTCCGAGCCTGTCAGCTTCCCGTTCATTGTCGCGGCTGAAGCTCAGGAACAGCAGCTGCATGCCCTGCATGGCATATTCGGCATACTGGGCCAGCTGCTCCGAAGCGATCATTCCACCAATAAGAAGGAGGGTCCCGAGCTGTTGTTTACTCTGCTGGCTTACGGAGTGACGGGCTGTGATATGCCCCATTTCATGTCCCAGCACGCCAATGAGCTCTGCCTCATTGTTAAGCTGTGCCAGAATGCCCCTGGTGAGATAGATGTATCCGCCCGGTACGGCAAATGCATTCACCACCGGTGAATCAAGTATCTTGACGTGATACTGAAGGCCGGGGCGATGTGAGATCATTCCCATCTCATCTCCCCTGGTCTGCAGGAACCTGAGCAGGTTGTCATTCCTGTATTCGCCGAAGGTGGCTATGACCTGCGGGTCATACTGAAGTCCCATTGCAACCTCCTGCTCCTCTGTCACAAACATCAACTGCGTCTTACCTGTCACCGGGTTGACGGCACATGACCAGATCAGAGCAACAGCCGCTGCAATCAGTGATACCGTAATAATGGACTTGATCTTTTTCATCATAATAACCTTAAACTGTTATTTTGAATTCTTACTGTAATACCTGTCTGAAATATCTTTATAAATGAACAGATAACTGTTTGCCACGCCCTCTCTTCCAAACATTGCCCTGAGAGGTTCCCAGTTGCAGGTCCCTTTCCCCATGTCGTCAGGAAGGCTGAACACTATCTCATGAAGTTCCTCAACGTACTGTGAGTATTCAACAACATTTACCGGCTTGTTATATCTGCTTACGAGGTCTGAAAGGTTCCCCTGAAGATCATCAAGGGTCCCGTGCCACCTTGGATAATATGATAATCCTATAATGTCGAAGTTTACTCCGCGTGCAATCATGTTATCAAGCCAGAACACCGACTCGGCATTCTGGCCTCCGAGGGCAATATGCATCATAATGATGATATCCGGATTGACCTCATTCACTGCTTCCACGCCGGCCTTCAGCAGCTCTGAAAGCTGATCGGGATTTGATATATGCCCGTCGGGCCAGAGCATGCCGTGGTTGATCTCGTTACCTATCTGTACCATTTCAGGAAGAGTACCCTGTTTCTCAAGTTCAAGGAGGACCTCTTTAGTATATTGTCTGACCTTTTCCCTGAGCTGTCCGAACTCAAGATGCTGCCATGCAAGAGGCTTGTTTTGTTGCTGGGGGTCAGCCCAGTAGTCGCTATAATGGAAGTTCAGCAGGATTTGCATGCCAGCCTCTTTTGCCCTGAGGGCCATCTGTTTTGTATATTCCAGGCCACAGAACCCCTTTCCGGGTGAATATCCCTTTTCATTTTCAGGGTTCACGAATATCCTCAGGCGGATGCAATTCAGTCCATTATCAGCCAGCGCTTTGATTGCGTCGGTTTCCTGTCCGTTAACGGTGAACCTGGCGCCTCGTTCTTCAAACTGCGGAAGAAAAGATATGTCAGCGCCCAGCATGCGGCTGATCTGCTTCCCGGTCTTCCTGAGCTGTGATTTTTCAGGCTTGAACTGCTGAAAACCGGGGTCGATGGTATGTATCTCATGTGACGATGGCTGGAGGCTGTCAGCCTTTACCTCGAGCTTTATTTTGTCGGGGGTTGTTCCCGCCCTGAAGTTAAATGTGAAGGTCCCTTCCGAGAGGGTGGCCTGCCAGTATCCCGAAGTGTCTCCCTCAGAGACATACACTGGCGGCGGCCCCTCATTTGCTGATGTTACCGAAGCATCACCGTCAATATAAATTCGTATGGGTGTGGTGGCATTTCTGATCTCTTTTCCGGCACTGTCTGTGACGGCAACCCTTATGCGTGCCTCATCCTTGCCGTCTGCCAGCATGGTTGTCCGGTAGGCGCTCAGCCCGACAGAAACAGGAATACCTGTTTCGACACTGTAAGCAGAAGACCAGTCCTTTGCAGGTGCCGGATCCTTTCTTTCAGAGGAACACTGGATGAATATTAATAACGCAAATGCGACTGGCACAACCGATCTCATAATCAACAGATTAATAAAATTTGTTTAATCAGGTATATTTATTTCAAAGTTAATCAAATGGCAGCCTCTTTCGCCAAGTTTATTCACATTTTGTCACTCCGTGACAAGTTCATAAGGAGCTTGACATCACTGGCGGTGCGCGGGGGCACAAAAAAAGAGGGTGCCCTTTTGAGACACCCTCTTTTGCAGATGGTTGCGTGATTTATTTTTTGGTGAGGATAAAATCCCTTACGGTTTTGCTACCTGCCAGTACACTTATGTTTTCGTATTTAACTGTGTCATATCCCTCTTTTGTTGCGAAGATCGAATATGTTCCTGCAGGCACGCCGATGATTGCATAATAACCCATTGTGTCAGCGAAAGCTGTTGCTACAGTGGTATCACGGGTTATCCATACCTTGGCTTCCTTGACCTTAACTTTGGCTGTGTCTTTGACCATGCCCTCAATTCTGCCTGCGGTTGTCATATTGGCAGCCCTGATGACAGGCTTGAAGATGAAGCCGTTATTATGATCCATGTTTCCTCTCAGGACAAAAGACCTTGAAAGATCCACATCGAGAAGAAGTTCTTCGGTCAGATCGCCGGAGACATTAAGTGCAGGTGAAATGAAGATCTTAATGCCAGTCTGCTCACCGCTTGGTACTTTTACCTTATAAGGATCTTCAATATCCTTTAGTTTCAGTCCTGCCTCCATAACATAAAGCCTTACCAGATCATATTCACCGTCCTCGATCTCCATGTCTATCAGAGTTTCGGTGAGACCATTCCTGAGATCAATCAGGTCTATGGTAACAGTATCATCAGAAAGAACCGTGAAAGGATTGCCGTCAGGGACGCCGTCTCCTGTTCTCCTGATCTCGACTTTTGTTATGGTTACAGTCGCAGACTCAATATAGCTGATGTCAAACGGATCATCGGTTATCTTGATCACAAGTCGGCTTTTCCCGTCGGCCTGGTCATTATTGAACATCTCGCTGCAACCGCTCAGCATCACCACAAATGCTGCGGCTAAAATTGTAAAGAGGATCTTTTTCATTGTATAATCATTTTAAGTTTGTCATAATAAGGCTTGCAAGTAATGAATTGTATATGAAGATTTGATGAAATTCATTTTAAACTCTGATCTTTGAATCACTATTATGTAAGGCCATGGAAGGGAAAGTTCTTTACAGGATCCATGTCACAGGCAGAGTCCAGGGTGTTGGATTCAGGTGGAGCGCTGTATATGAAGCAAGGAAGCTGGGCATTTGCGGATATGTCAAAAACCTGCCTGACGGAAGCGTCTCTATTGAAGCGGAGGGCAGCCAGGAACAACTGGATGATTTTATAAGGTGGTGCAGCAAAGGACCCGGCATGGGATTCGTCAGCGATGTATCTGTTGAAGCCAGGCCACCTGTCAACTACAGGGATTTCAGGATTGAACATTGATGCTCCGTAGAGTGTTTTGGGATAGGTCTTGCAGGGGTGAAGGGTCAGGAATATTGAAATACAAATACTACAGGATATGGAATATTATTTCAGCGCAACATTGAAAGGATCATTTGAAGAGGCTGTCAGCAAGGTGACAGAGGCACTTGACAGTGAGGGTTTCGGAGTAATCACCAGGATTGTCATGCATGAGAAGCTGAAGGAGAAGCTGGGCGTTGACTTCAAGAAATATGTCATCCTAGGTGCATGCAATCCGCCTCTTGCATATAAGGCTCTGCTTGCTGAGGACAAGATAGGCACCATGCTTCCATGCAATGTGCTTGTCATTGACCAGGGGCATGATAAGATTGAGGTGGCAGCCGTGAACCCTGTGGCATCGATGTCGGCAATCAGCAACCCGTCACTCGGCGGTGTTGCCAGCGATGTAACCGCCAGGCTCAAGAGAGTGATTGAAAAGATGGCATAGCTGCAACAGAGCTGCTTCCACAATATAAGCAGCGCTCCGGCAGCAGGAACGCTCTACTCCTGAAGCAGGGAGGCTCAATTTTACCGGGTTTCGGGGTATTTCCCCCTGTATACGCCTCTGTTATAGTTGGAGTTGACCAGCTCCAGTCTGTCTGATTGCTCCTTCCCCAGGTATTTTAAGTGTTTGTTCAGTATTATGATACTTACAGGCTCCTTCCTGTCAAGTTTATCGGCCAGTTCTCTTTCAGACAGTGTGATAACCTTCCCACGGCTGTAAAACTGGCTTGAATAGCTCTTCTTCCTGAAGTAATAAATACCGGTTTCCTGAATATCCGGCTGACTTAAGATCAGATATTTGTCTGTGTTGCTCCACTGCTGAAGGTTTTTTCCTGTAAGTCCGGCACAAAAAATAAGTAAAGCAGCAAGGGGTAATATCAGACTTGTATATATCAGTGTCTTTTTCTTTTCAGTCTCATTCCACCAATACATTACCAGCAGTGCCACAGGCATCATTACTGGCAGGACGTAAGTATGGATCAGGCTTTCAGATACGGTAAAGAACAGGGGAGTCCAAAGCAACCAAAGAAGAAGGAATATTACCCATCTGTTTTTAATAAGCCCGGCTCTGTTTTTCAGGACTTTATGAATTAATGTAAGAATCCACGGCACCGTGCCGGCAACAAGAAACAGCCAGATGATACCCAGGGGTTGCTGTTTTGGGAATCCGTACATGTCGCCTTTCCATGTCGAATCAAAAAAACGTTTGAAGTGTTCACCAATAATGAAGTAATTGATGAATCCGGGTGATTTTTTTTCTGCGAGATAATACCAGGGCAAGGCAATAAGTAAAATAAGCAGTATGCCCCTGAGCCATGGGAAATTTTTAAAGACGGTGAGGTACTCTTTATAAAGGATGATCCATATGAAAAGAGGGGGAGCTGTCAGGATCAGGACTATCGGTCCTTTCGCCAGCAGGCCTAACCCGATACCAATGAAGAAGAGCCATTTCCACCCCTGCTTTTCTGGTTCATTAACTGTTTTCCAGAATGAAAGCATGATAAGCACTACTGAAAATGAAAGAGTTACATCAGTAGAGACTACGCCCATGTGCAGGAAAAACTCAGGCAGGCTAATAAGGACAAAAGCCCCGAAGAAGTGTGGAAGGTCTCTCTTTATCGCAAACCTGGTTACGAAGAGAACCATAAGCAAACTTATAAGCAGAGAAGGAAATCTGACCGCGAACTCATTGACGCCAAATATTTTTATGCTGAGGGCAGATAACCAGACCGATAAAACCGGTTTAGCCCAGAATGGCACATTATAGTCTACCTGGGGTGTGATCCAGTTGCCCGTCTCAACCATCAGCCTCGCTATTTCGGCATACCTGGCCTCTGTGGTGTCCATCAAAGGGATGAAGGCGTTGAGGATCATCCGAAGAAGAACCATGGCAACTGAGGCCCACAGGTAGAAGTTGCGATGGTCAGAAATATTCTTCACGAGTAGTTTCATCTGTATCTCTGCTTAATCATCAACAGATCAATCCAGATCCTGAAGAAATAACTGAACCTGACTCTTGAATCAGCCGTGTCAATCCATCTCTTCAGTGGAATTTCCATGCAGATATCCTGCATTTTCTCTGTTCCATGTATTCTTATTAGTCTATGAAAAATCTCAACGTCGAACAGCCATTTTGAAATGAACTGCTCCTGGAATAATTTCTCTGCAAGTTCAGCATCGAAAACCTTACACCCGCACTGAGTGTCATAGACATGAATTTTCAACTGTGCTGAGATAAGCGTTGCCAGAACCCTTCCAACCAGGTGGCGGTAAAACTTCCTGGTGATGTTATTGTCAATTTTCAATATTCTGGAGCCAAAAGCAAAAACAATGTTGTTGTTTACATTCTGGCTGATTGAGCAACACTCCTCGAGTGAAGTGGAACCATCGGCATCCAGATAAGCAATACGTTCAGGCTTTATGTTTTTACTGATGCAAAACATGACTCCTTCCCTTATCGCCTCAGCCTTTCCTTTATTCTTCTCCAGATTGTGGATGAACACTCTGCCGGGGTCTGTGCTTCTGATTTCATTTAATATTTCAGCAGTTTTATCAGTAGAGCCGTCATTTGCAAACACAATCATGACTGATGGCTGCTCTTGCAGAAACGACACGAACTTGCTGACCATGATCCTTTCTGCCTCATTGAAACAAGGGATTATAATAACCAGTGGGGGCTGCATTAAAATGAAATATTTATCGAAGCTAACAATTTTTTGTTCCGACTTCTCACGACATGCAGTCTTTTACTTCTCTGCACCATAAATCATGTTGACTGATGATATTTGCCCGCATGCTCTCAAGGTATGTTTTTCCTTTAATCAGATACTCTTCAGTTTCAAAGAGCCTGAAAAGTTCACTGAGGGTATCGAGCATGAATCTGTTGCTGTCGGCAACTGTTTCTCTGAACCTCTGCTTCCTCTTTTCAATGCCCGGGTCAGTGGTGCCGCAATGATCGTGAACCAGAAAGTAGTTTCTAGCCCACTTTGAAATATTGGCAAGACCGTGTGCCTCAATGATCCAGTGGCCGAAACACATCATGACATTGGTGTAAAGATCGTTCAGCGATTGAGTGCTGAAATCATAGTCGAGGCACCCCGGACTTTCTTTCAGCCGCCCCTGTTCACGAAGTTCTTTCTCTACGCGTGTGTCAAAGTTGGGCATTAACTTGAGAAAGGTGAGCGGTGTGTAGCCGTCAGCGCAGATATTTCTCAGGAAGTCAAGATTAATACTCAGTGATTCGTAGGTGGTGTCAGGCTGAAACAGCATGAAACCGTAGTCAAAGCCTATGCCCAGCCTTTTGAGTGTATCAATTCCGGCGAGGCTTTCTTTGACGGTCAGCTTCTTGTTTAGTCTTTTTAATCCCGTGTCGGAGCCATCTTCCAGTCCGATGAACACAAGAAACAGCCCGCACTGTTTCAGCACGGCGAATAATTCAGAATCAATTTCATCGGGCCTGCAGTTTATCTTCCAGAGGATTTTCCTATGCAATTCTCTTTTCTGCAGTTCGTTGCAGAATGACATTATCCATTCATTGCCTCCTGCGGATCTCACCGGAAAATCGTCATCCTGGAACAGGAAAACAGTGCATCCCCTTTCATGATACAGCTGTTCTATTTCGGAGACAACCATCCCTGGTCTCCTGATGCGTTTCTGCGGTCCGCCCGGGGTCATATAGAACTGCCGTCGTGTTGCAGAATGAGCAATCATAATTACATCCCCGGCCAGCAAGGATTGTGGCAAATTTCCTGCCTGCAACGTAGTTCATCGGAGCCCTTCTTGACGGGAAGGGGTAGCTGTCAAGATCTTTCACGAGCGGGCGGAGGGGTGTCTTAACTACCTCTCCGCCTTCCCTGTATGCCAGGCTTTGCACGTGCTTCCAGTCACCCCCGTCATTCAGGCTCCTTACTAGTTCCAGGAAGGTATCTTCACCCTCGAACCTGACTATCGAATCGAGCTCAGGAATAAGATTGAAAAGCTCATCAGGGTGAAGACTGGCATAATAACCCCCGGCTGTGAAGTGGCATGTAATGCCTCCTTTCCTCAGAACCCGCGCCAGGCCTGCAAACTCACTTATGTGGTTGTCAAAAATCACCGAAAAGCCTACTATCAGCGGATAGTGTCTTCTGAGATTGAAAAGGATCGTTTCACTGTCATAACGGAAGTCTATCATCCTGGTTTCAAATCCCTGAGCGTTCAATACTGATGACAGGTATCCTGCTCCGAGGTGATCATATTCCCCGAAGGCAATTAAAATAACGGGATTGGTCTGAGGCATTAAACTTTGCTCTCGAGTCTGGCTGAGAAGCTTCAAGATATTTATTATACATCTCTACTTCTGACTCTGCGATATCTCTTAAGGTGAGTTATGTAACTGATGGTCAGCTCTCTCATCTGGGCGGTGGTAAGGCCGGACAGTGAAAGCATGTACCATGCCTCCATCTGGAACTTGGGAGGGATCGGCAATCTGCCTGTTACTGCTTCTTCATTCTGGGCTCATGACTTTTAATTTTTAGTTCGACGAATAAAACTTATCGGGTACCGGCTCTGTCACCGGCCAGTTTATCATATCCGGGCACTGTTGTCAGAAGTTTCCACTCCGGGTCAACCTTTGTCAGATTCAAAGAAAAGCCCGAAGGTTTATTCAGCAGTTGATCAACCAGGAAAAGTGCGTCTGAATAATTGCCGGTCAGCAGGTATATTTTTGCAAGGTTAACCTCCATATCGCTATTCATCATGGCATCCATGGCTGAAAGCTCAACGGCCTTTTTCCCTGAGGTTATTGCTTCATCTTTCCTGCCTGCGCCTGCATATGCAAGACCGCAATAGGCATAAGCATATGCATTGTCAGGATAGTCAGCCACCATTTGTTTTAATATTACCAGTGCTGTGTCATTGTACATGACGGCCATTCTCTTCTCATTAAGAAGCATGTATATCCCGCTTTCAATAAGGTGTTTCACTCCGGGGAAGCCATAATCAGCATCCGTTGAGCCACTTAAAAGCTTCAATGCTTCATCGTATTTTTCTTCGTAGACAGAGAGAATGACCCTGTGATATATCATTCGCTCTCCCGTTCTGGCTGCAGCACTGTCAAGCACATCTCCTGCCAGCTCTGTGTCGCCATATTTCAGTATCAGGCTTTCAATGAGGTTGTAGTACGGCCCTGACCACTCCGGCATCGCTTCTATCGCCTTCTGGTGGTAGTATATTGAAGTGTCATAGCTGTGGAGGTAGAAGAATGACAGTCCTATATTGGTCAGTGTCAGCGCATCATGAGGCTCCTTTTCGATGACCTTCATTATCAGTTCCTGTGAGCTCTTCCAGTCACCCATCTTACGGTAGACCGCCGCCATGTAGAAAAGGGGCTGGTAGTTTGCCGGGTCCTGCCTGGAGGCAGTCCTGAAATGAGTCAGCGCCTTCTGATAATCAGTGTTGCAATAATAATAGTAGAACCCGAGGGCCACCTGTGCTTCGACAAGATCCTTATCAATTTCAAGTGCCCTGTCAATATCAGCCTTGCATTTTTTTACATGTGATTCATCGAGGTTGCCGGTATAATAACCCCATGAGCGGGCGATGGCCCGTCTTGCATATGCGAGCGCGAAGAGAGGGTCGTCTGCAATTGCCTTGTCATACATTACTATTGCCGAGCCAAAGCTTATCGAGTCTATATATCTGTTGCCCAGCAATACATAATTCAGTGCATTGTTTGACATAACATTGGCAGAGAGATAATTCATATATGCGACAGGATTCCTGGTCGGTTTCTTCTCGATCCTTGCCTTCTCCTCAGGGGAGATGACAGCCTTCAGGACTGAAGCGGTATTGGTGGCTATATCGGTCTGCATCTGGAACACATCGCCCCATGTCCCCTCGAACATCTCTCCCCACAGCTGTTCATCCTTTCTTGTATTGAACAATTTAATGCTTGCCCTGAATTGTTCCCCCACGATCTGGTAGGTACCCTCAATTATATAATTGACATCGATCTCACGTCTTATTGTCTGAATCGATTTCCTGGTGCCCCTGTACCGCATCACCGAAGTCCTTGACCTCACCTCCAGGTCGCTTATATTGTACAGCTGGGTGATTAATTCATCAGTAAGGGCATCGCCAAACCACGAGTGCTCGGTTGAGCTGCCTATATTTTCAAAAGGGAGGACTGCTATGGTCTTTTCACTGTTTCTGGCGTGGATCTTGAATACAGAGAAAAGGCCGGCAGCAAGGAGTAACATTGCTGCGAGGGCAATAATGCCTTTAAGCCATCGCCCCGATAATCTTCTGATGCTGGATTTTTCCCCTGTTTTTTTTGTTTCCGGCTCTTCCCATGGTTCTTTATGCAGTGTTTTTTCCTTAGGGGCAGTACCCTGGCCTGACTGCAGCGAAGTGATTATCTCCCTGACGGCATTTGCAGTCTTGTTTATCTGGTTACGGTACTTTGTGCCGTTCAGGTTCTTGTTTTCATCATCGGAAGGGGTAAGGGGTCTGTTGACCCCTGGCTCCCTGTAGGTGAAATCAATGGCTCTGAGAACACCGCCTAGCTCATTTTCAAGCAATGCCCTGTCTGCATCATCCAGTTCATGTATACGTACAGGCAGTATCCTGCTTCCGACATTACCGCTATGCAAAGTTACTTTCAGACCATATTTATCCTGTCCGGCCTGTCTTATAAAAGCCCTGAACTCATGCTCCCAGGCAAATGATCTGGGATCGCAGTAGGTCCGTGAGATGACAGGTATGAATACGAGGCTTCTGAGCTTCTCGGAAAGCGATGCGTCAACATCGTGTGTTTCCAGAAGGCCGTCGTGCGGATTAATATCGAAGTATGTGTTTACCTCTTCCTTGAATGTTGATTCCAGCTCTGTCTTCAGCGCCTCAACAAATTCACTGACCCATCTGTCGCCCTTGTTGTCCTTCTGGCGATAGCTGATGAAGATGTCATTTTCAAAGCCCTGAATGATGCTTGGCATCCCTGACCTGATTAGTACACTATCAAAGTTAAACCTTAGAAGGGCTAAATGCAAATAATAATCAGATCCTTATGCCGATGACAGTGATGTCATCAGTCTGATCTTCATTGCCCTCTTCTCTCCATCGCTCTATCTCTTCATAGAGGCTGTCACCCTGTTCCTGCAGAGGCATGGCGTGTATCCGGAGCAGGAATTCACTCAGCCTTTTCCTGCTGTATCTCTTATGTGAGATGCCTGCCTGATCGGGGTAACCGTCTGAACTCAGGTAGACTTTATCACCGGGGCTCAGTTGAATAAAACCTGTACGGAAACCATTTTCCACCTGTTTGTCTTGCTCCTCCTCTTTCATGTCACATCTTACTGCCGCGATTTTATCCTCAGTGACATGAAACAGGCAGTTGCCTTTTCCGGAAAAAGCACATCTGTCTCGTTCTTATATTAAGGCTGCACAGGATGATATCCATATCGTCCGAGATACCTGTTTCCTCCAGGTCATTTCTCATGAACCTGTGTATTCGTGAAAAGAGATGGGCAAGTATTTCAGACGGTTCAGTGATCTTCAGAACGTTTACTGCCTGGTCGAGGGTGCCGTACCCGATGGTGCTGATGAGCGCACCCGGGATCCCATGCCCTGTGCAGTCGGCCAGTGCAAAGAGTATCAGATCACCCTGCCTGCTGAAGAAGTAAAAATCACCGCTTACAATATCCTTTGGTTTGAAAAGGACAAAGCTCTCGGGGAAACACTCCCTTATGTACAGATCATCAGGAAGGAATGTTTTCTGTATATGCCTGGCATAGTTATAGCTGCCCTGCACTTCCCCGATGGTCACTTTGATCCTTTCATGAACTGCCTCTATCTTTTCACTTATCCCGGGCGAAGCAGCAGCAAGGGATTTGATCTCATTGCTCAACTCATTAGTCTCACAAAGGAGCTTGTAGATATTGCTTTGCGGCTTGATGGCATATGACAGGTTGCTTATGAGGCCTGGCGAAGCGGGGAAGGCCTCATATTCAATATCCTTGAGGATTGCCGGTATCAACCGCACCAGCCCGCGGTCCTTTTCCTTTTCTCCTTCATCCAGCTCGTCGTAGGATACCAGTCCCGGATGGATCTTTTTATCAACATCCTTTACCCTGCCGTATCTCCATCCGTTCAGTCTTTTTTCCCAGCACCACCTGAGATGTTCAACCCTGGCCATGGTTTCAACCTGTTCATCATTCAGGTGCAGTGCAAGAAGCTTAAAACCCTTCCTTAACGGTCTTATCTTATATCCTATTGAAAGCAGTTTGGTGGGGATGTGTGCTGCATTATCGATATTCGAGTACTTAAGTTCATCGGGCAGCTCTTCAAACTCGGGTATCTTCATGTCACTCCCGTCTGAGGCGTTATGGTCAATATTTATCAGTCCGTGCCTGTATCTTGAGTGTATTACCCGGGCAATTTTTTTGATCATTGACAGATTCACTCCCTCAAGTTCCTCGTTCCTGATTATTTCATATCCGGCCTTTTTTGCCATGGCGGGTATCAGGTAATTCAGATCCAGGAAGAACTCTCTTCTCTCTTCCCTCTCATCCTTTTCAGCAAACATGTCAAGGTCGGTCTTTACCATAGCGGCAATCTCACTCTCGGTTATGATGCATGTTCTGCAGAAACCTTCATAAAGCCGCAGGTAAAGATTCAGTGCCTTCAGTTTATCCTGTACGGAATAGGCATATTGGTGCCAGAACTTTCTTCTCATTGTCAGTGGGGGAGTGGGATTTTTTCACTTCCGGGGAAGAGCCCGGAGGCTTGCTGGCGCCTTTCCGTACTTCCCTGGCAAGGCCTTCAGCGACAGGCTTAACAAAGTCCTCCAGGTATTTTCTGTCATCAACCTGTTTTTCCCTGGATGCCCTTTCAGGCGAATCATATATGTTTCCGGGCCACATCAGGTATTGAAATTTCTAAACGGCCGGGAAACAATCTTATTCTGATTGATCGAGGCCGTTTCCATTGGGAAAGTAGTCTTTCGGTTCCGTCTCAACATATTCGAAAGGAAACCTGACCATTTGTGAGATCTCCATCCCGGCCTCAAGCATATCATTATCATCCCTTTCATGATACCATCTTACCGAGGCATTTATTTCCCTGGCACGTATCCGGGCAATAATCTTACAGATATCCAGAATAAATTTACCCGATGAGGAATTGAAATAGTTGAAGTTGAGGTTAAATACATACTCATTTTGTTCTTTCCCTGACGGCTTCAGGTGTGCGTCGAGCTCATTGAGCCAGGTGATGATCTGACCGTAAAACTCCCTCGAATCCTGTGGCCTTGACTCTCCTGAGATCTCAAATACTCTCTTCTCGACGTCAAAAGTGACTTCGGGTGTGAAGGTGGTAGGGTCGATTTTCAACTTATCCATTAATAACCTGTTAAAAACTCCGCAAAAACCGGCCTAAAATCATAGTGTCAATTGCCTTTTAACAGTTAAGCCTAAATTTTTTTTTGCGGAACCATAATTATTATTAACTTAATTCGCTCCAAACAAAGATAAAATTTTTAAGCTATATTGGTTAAAGATAGCCGTGAAAATTTGCCAGAGGCTTTTAAATTCATAATCTCCTGAACAATGAGTGAATCCATACTAAAAGCACTGATTCAATTATTTGCCCTGATAAGCGACGTCAAAGATGATGCCGGTATCTCAAGCAGGGGCCGGGACATTGTAAAACTCTTTCTCGCCAGGCAGCTGAACAATGAGCTTGTTATGAAATACCTGGCTATGTTTGATGATTACCTGAGGCTTTACCACCAGGAGCATATTTCAAAGGGGACACTGAAGGAGAGGAAGCGGACCTCGCTGACTGCCACAAGGATACTCTCGAAATGTGAAAAGATAAATGAAGAGCTTCATCAGAGGCAGAAAATATTTGTCATGATTCAGCTGATGGACTTTATCTTTTTCAGCGGTGCCTTGACGGAACAGGAGCTTGATTTCCTCGGGCTGGTAGCAACGGCGTTCAATATTGAAACGAGGGAGTATGAAAACATAAAGGTATTTGTTCTGGGTGGGGAAAATGAGGAACCTGAGAGTAACAGGCTCATGATTATTGACAGCAAAAAAAGCCGGGACAGGAAAGATATAAAACACATATGCAATGAAAACCTGAAGGGCCGGTTGCTGTTCCTGCATATAGTCAGTGCCAATACCCTTATTATGAGGTATTCAGGAGGGGAGGACCTGTTTCTGAACGGACAGAACATATTCCCGGGCCGGACATATGTCTTTGATCACGGTTCTTCAATAAGAGGATCGGGCATCGAAACGGTATATTACAATGATGTTGCGGGCGTTTTCACCGAAGAGGCCTTTAAACTCAGGGTATCACTGGATGCAAGGAACATCTCTCTCAGTTTTAAAAACAGTGACAGCGGATTACAGAAGCTAAATTTTCATGAAGAATCAGGCAAGCTTGTTGCCATCATGGGAGGCAGCGGTGTGGGGAAATCAACACTGATGAATATCCTGAGCGGAGTAACTGAACCGGATACCGGTGAAGTAACGATCAACGGATATAATCTTTATTCTGTTGATGAGAGAGATAACCTGAAAGGTGTCATCGGGTTTGTGCCGCAGGATGACCTTCTCTTTGAAGAGCTGACCGTCTGGCAGAACCTGTACTATAATGCCCGGATGTGTCTCGATAACCTCAGCGAGGAACAGCTGAGAGAAGCGGTATATAACATACTTGATGATTTTGACCTTACAGAGATAAAAGACCTGAAGGTTGGAAACTATCTGAATAAGGTAATAAGCGGCGGGCAGCGCAAAAGGCTCAATATTGCCCTTGAGCTTATCCGTGAGCCAACAATTCTCTTTGTTGATGAGCCAACATCCGGACTTTCTTCAGCAGATGCCGAGGTGGTCATGAATATGCTTAAGGCTCAGACCTACAGGGGCAGGCTGGTGATAGTAAGTATACATCAGCCCGGCTCTGACATATATAAAATGTTTAACAGTGTCGTGATCATCGACAAGGGTGGTTACATGATCTTCTACGGCAACCCCACTGAGGCAGTTGTATGGTTCAAGACCAGGGCAAACCACGCCAATGCCCTGGAAGACCAGTGCGTTTCATGCGGGAATGTGAATACCGACCAGCTTCTGCAGATCATTGAGTCAAAAGTGGTAAACGAAGACGGCAAGCCGACCCATATAAGGAAGGTAACACCCGCTGAGTGGGCTGAAGCATTCAGTGGAGAGGCGGCTAAAATTGCCCGGGAGAACAGACCGGAAAAGAGCAGTCTGCCTGAAAATAATTATTCTATTCCATCCCTTTTCAAGCAGTCACGGATATTCTTTATGCGCGATCTGCTGTCAAAGCTCGCTGACACGCAATACATACTGATAAGCCTTCTGGGGGCTCCGTTGCTGGCGTTTCTCCTTGCTTATTTCACAAAAGACCGGTCGGGAGAGGCTTATAATTTCAGTCTGAATGAAAACCTGCCGGCATATATGTTCATGTGCGTGATTACTGCATTCTTCCTGGGACTTATTATCAGCGCCGAAGAGATTGTAAAGGATCGTAAGATACTCAAGAGAGAATCATTTCTCAACCTTAGCTGGTTCAGTTATATAAACTCAAAAGTATTCATGATGTTCCTTTTCTCTGCTATACAGACCCTTTCATTCATACTAATCGGCAACCTGATACTGGGAATCAGGGATGTGACTGCCGTCTACTGGGCTGTATTGTTTACGACGTCGTGCCTGGCCAACATGATTGGATTGAACATTTCATCAGCCATGAACTCTGTTGTTACCATTTACATTCTTATCCCCTTTATTCTTATCCCCCAGTTGCTTTTCAGCGGGGTGCTGGTGAAATTTGACAAGCTGCATAAGAATGAGCGTTCGAACTATGAATATGTGCCTGTCATTGGTGACCTGATGCCCGCCCGTTGGTCATTCGAGGCCCTCGCCGTCGAGCAGTTCAAGAACAACAGGTATGAGAAGAACTTCTTCAGGTATGATGCAGAGATCAGCCAGAACACCTGGTATGCATCGTACCTGATAGTTGCACTAAGGGAAGATTCGTATGAGTGCCGCAATTACCGTGACAGTCTTCAATACAGTGAAATTATTGACGGCAACTTCAGAAAACTGGGATTGTATACAGATCAGCTTGCCCGTCTGGCCGGATTCGGACCGCTCCCCGAAGAGCTGGCACTTTCTCTGAACAGGGAGAGATTCAGTCCGGCAGCCGCAGACAGGATTGACAGCTATCTTGACAGCCTGGCAAGGAAATTTCATGGCATCAGAAAGAACAATATAGAGCTGAAGGATTCAGTCACCCGGTCTCTCATAGACAGGATGGGGAAGGATGAATTTCTGGCAATGAAGGAGAACTATACAAACAGGAAGCTGAGAGAGATTCTTCTTGATGAGTTCACAATCAAAAAGACAATTGAGACTCGTGAAAGAATGATACAGCGGTTTGAACCTGTCTATATGAAACCGGTCTCACGGAACGGACGCGCGCAGTTCTATGTATCATATAAGCAGGTTGGGAATGTCGTAATAGACACTTTCTGGTTCAATATCAGTGTATTATGGATTGTCACACTGATTTTTTATATGTTGCTGAACTTTGATGTTCTGAGGAAGGCTGTCAGCTTTGGATTTCGCATTAAACTCCTTCGCCATAAGGAGAGAAAGCCAGGTATCAGAGCTGCCTAGAAATACTCATCAAGTAATTTACGGAAGCGGACATCATATTGCAAAGAATAGAGATCGGTGTTCATTTTCAGCCATGACAGATCACGGTATCCGGTTTCAAGTGCCCTCTCTATTTGCTCAAGGGCTTCGGGGACCTTCCCCTGAAGGCAGAGTAAGCCTGCAATCCGGAGATAGTTTGTTGAGTCTAACTCTACAGCCTTCCTGAGCATCTGTTCTGAATATTCCATATCACCCATCCGGGCTGCTACTGCTCCAAGCGAGGTATAAGTATCCGGATTATCAGGCCAGTTTTTCAACCAGTCGTCAGTGGCATAATTTCTGTACATCGAGAAATACTTTTCAGCCTCCGCCTTATCTCCGAGCAATTGATAATTTACTCCCAGGTTATACCAGGTGGTTAAGGTTTCACTCTGGTTTATTGAAGGTATTCCTTCGATGGCTTCTATCGATTCTTTGAATTTCCCCTGAAGACGGTAAGTATATGATAAACGGAAGAGGTTAAAGGTGAAGTTTGGATTCATTGCCTGTGCTTTCCTGAAAGCCGTTACCGCCTTGTCGAGGCTGTCAAGACACACCCAGGCTGATCCCAGGTAAGAGTATGACCATGGATTCTGCGGATTGTCAGCGATCATTTTTTCAGCCCAGACCATTGACGAATCAATGTTCCCGATATTAGTAAGGTACAGCCATAAAAGGCCTCCGTAGGTGAGGGCCTGCTTCGGGTTGATAGCCAGGGCTGCCTTGTATTCTGTCGCCGCTTCTTCATATTGCTTTGACATCTGGTAATAATAGCCGAGGTTGTTACGGTAAGCAGGGTCGTCAGGATAAAGATCGGTCAGTCTCTTTGTATACTCTATCCCCTTCGGGAGATTGTTCTCGACATGTATCTCGTAAAAACCGAGGATGCCGTATTTTTCCTTGTCTGTAAGGTTGTCAACAGACCTGACTGCCTGGCGGAGCAGCTCTTTGCCCTTTTCGGAATCAAATTGTTCGATAAGGATATTACCCAGCGAGGCTTTTGCAGCAGTAAAGCCTGTATCGACACGCAGTGCGCTCTCATAATACTCTCTTGCCCCCTTAAAGTCAAGTTGGTAATGTTTCTCAATGCCAAGTGAAAAAAGCTTCAGGGCCTCTAAAGATGATGTCGTGACCCGTGACAGAGGCTTGTCCTGCGTTGAGATGCTGTATCTTGATTCGCCCAGTCCCCTGCGAATTTTTCTGCTCAGGGCGTCAATTTTCAAAAGAATCTCGTTCATGTCTTCGGCATACAGTACCTCTGACTTAAGAATGTCTCCTGTTTCTGTATCCTGGACTTTTGCAGTAACGACATACGTTCCGCCGGCTTTACTTATGCCGGGAACAATATATATATCGACATTCTCCCTGGCCGCGATCTCCCTGCCTGTTTTATCGTCGATAAAAGTGTCCTTGCTGAGCTCCATCCTCGATAAAGCTTCCATCATCCTCTGCCGCGGTAAAATATTAATATACCTTGACTGGCTGGTTGTGAGACAGAATGCCGTATACAGTGATTTATCAAAAACCGGATCACCGGTGGTGTTCTCAAAGTCAGTTATAACAATCCAGTCACGTTTTTCAAAAGGGGTATCGGTTGAGCCTGAAAATGTGAAGAGAAGTCCGAACAGAACCAGAAGTACAGGTATGATAAACTTCGGTTTCACAAGCATGGAAACCACCCTTCCTGCGGATGAGCGTTTCCTGATTACCGGGGTGGGTTTCTGTTCAGGCTTTTCAGCTTCCTCTTCATGACCTCGAGCGGAGGCGATGATTATTCCTTCAATGATACCCTTTACCGAAAGAGCGACTTTATTTATCTGATCTCGATAGATTGTATGGTTCAGATTGTCATGAGGGTTATCCTCCCGCGATCTGAGAGGCCTGTTCACCCCGGCAGATTTGTAAATGAATTCCACTCCGCGGAGAACACTTCCGGTTACCGATTCGCATAGTTTTATATCAGCGTCGTCAAGATCATGAATTCTTACCGGCAATACCCTGCTTGCCACATTGCCGTTGGCGAGAAGTATCTTCAGCCCGAACCTGTCACCGGAGGCCATGTCGATGAACGACTTGAACTCATGCTCCCAGGCAAATGACTTCGGATCACAGTAGGTACGGGAAATTATCGGGATGAAGACAAGGCATCTGAGCTTGTTTTTAAGAGAATCGCCTACATCATGTGTCTCAAGAAGTCCGTCATGAGCATTACTGTCGAAGTAGACCGTGATTTCTTCCTTGAAGGTTGCCTCAAGTTCACGGTTAAGGTTATCGACAAACTCGGTTACCCAGCCGTCATACTTATTATCCTTCTGGCGGTAGCTTATGAAGATGTCATATTGAAATCCAGTGACAATGCCAGGCATCCCTGTTCTATTTGGTTCATTATCAAAGTTAACCTATAACAGAGCTAAAAACAAATATTTATTTTCCCGTGCTGATGCCGCTGAACATTAATTGTGGCTGATGTTATGAGAACATCTCTGAAAGGGGTTCCGTCTAGAACCAGGTATCAATCAACACCTGGCGGTCATGCTGAAATTCTGTGGCCCTGTATGAAACTGACGAGTCGTTCTCGATATGATAGATCCAGTAACCTGAAACAACGCCCGGGTTGTAGAAGGTTCTTCGTAAATATAGCCTGTCACCCTCCCTGAATTCACATTTCTTGCCCTGCGCCGATATTTTCCCGTAGATGCTCTCGAGTGATGTCTTGATCCATATGATGTTGGGGCCGTTGAGGTCTTCAGGGCCGGTATGGCGGTATTCTACAAATACCCCGACATATTTTCTGGTGATATAAAGTTCTTCTTCTTCAGGTACGGCAGAAGATTTCTTCATCGTCGTACATGAAGAGATCGTTGCTATCAATATCAGTATCAAGAGTTTCTTCATCTCTGTGAGTTCTGATGGTACAATTGCCTGAGAGCTTACTCAGGTGGGTGTAAGATACGAATAAAACGGCTAAAATGGAAATCGAAAGTTACCGGATACCTTCGGGTAAACGTCAGCAACTAATGGCAGGTCAATAGACCGGCGAAACTAATTCTTCCGTTGGCTCGTACTTGCTGGCAGCGCTCCAGCGTATTCCCCGCTTAAGTATCTCGAGTGCCTCATGTACCTCCATATCCTCAGTCACGTGCCCCAGTGAGGAGTAGAAAACGCGTCCCTTACCGTACATTTTCTTCCAGACAACGGGCATGGTACATCCATCCACCCAGTAGTCATGGTCAGCGGAAAAGGCAGTTGTGGCAAGCACTTTTACATTGGGGTCAACATGCATGTAGTACTGTTCGCTGTGCATCCTGAAGTCAGCGAGCCCCCTGGTTACAGGATCGTCATGATCGGTAATGTTTACCGTGTAACCGATCACCCCTCCCGGATGTGCCACCCACTGTCCTCCGACCATATACTGGTATGCGGGATTGTTGCGGAAAGAATCAGCCAGACCGCCATGCCAGCCCGCCAGACCGGTGCCGTTCATGACCGCATTCAACAGACCTTTCTCCTGCTCGCTGTTTATTTCTGCCATCGTAAAGATCTGGATGACCAGGTCGACGCTCTTCATGTAGGCTTCGTCGGTATAAATATCCAGTGAACGGGTTGTATCTGTCACTGCCCCTTCAGCCTGCAGCCAGGGGAGGAGCAGGTCGACATATCCGGCAGGTTCATGCCCCTCCCAGCCGCCGTATACGATAAGCACTTTTCTCCCTTTCAGTTCCGGTAATGTCGCGTCATTCGAACAACCCTGATGGAGAAGCAGAATTAAAATGGAGAGGGCACAGAATTTCATTGTCGGCATAAATTATTATATTAGTCCTTAGAAGATTTTCATTGCCGGTTGCCGGCTGATCACAGTCATTTCTTTATCATAAAACTAGTTGAAATGAACGAAAAAAGAAAGAAGTTTTCAAGGAGGCAGTTTGTTGGCAGTTCTGCAGTCACACTGGCAGGAATTATGATAATTCCGTCCGCTGCCTGCAATCGTACCGGGGGGGCAAAAAAAGACCCCGATCTTGTCAGACTCGGGTTCATCGGCCTTGGCAGGCAGGCAATGTATCTTACTGACGGATTCATAAGGATTTCCGGCGTTGAGGTACGGGCCGGATGCGATGTGTACGGTATAAAGAGGACCAGGTTCGCAAATAAGGTAAATGCCTTTTACACTGAAGCCGGTAAAACGATCAGGGCAGAAACATATGAGAAGTATGGTGATCTGCTTGACAGGGATGATATTGATGCCGTTGTCATCTCAGTCCCTGACCATGCCCATGCGTTCATAGCTATCGCAGCACTTAAGGCCGGCAAGGATGTCTACCTGGAAAAACCAATGACCTTTACCATTTACGAAGGGCAGCAGCTTAAGAAGACAGTCCGTGAAACCGGACGAATACTCGGTGTCGGCAGCCAGCAGCGCTCAGATGCCAGTTTCAGACATGCGGTAAACCTGGTTCAGACCGGAGCCATCGGCACTGTCTCAATGGTGAATGCCTTTGTAGGGCCTCCCCCGAAGCCATACGATCTGGCGGAAGAACCTGTTCCCGCAGACCTGAACTGGGACCTGTGGCTCGGTCCTCTGCCGGGTAACATACACTATAACAAGGAGCTAAACCCTCCCATCTCTCTTGATCCGCCAATCGATGAAGAATACTGGGCTGGATGGAGATGGTACAGGGAGACCGGCGGGGGTTTCACTACCGACTGGGGTGCCCATATGTTTGATATAGCGCAGTGGGGACTGGGGATGGACGGCAGCGGCCCGGTAGAGATATCGCCTGTTGGTGACGGGTCGGAGTTCATATCATGGAAATATGCGAACGGAGTTATTATGACCTCGGAGCCCTTCAACGAAGCCAAAACCAGGGGAGTCAAGTTCTGGGGCGAAAAGGGGTGGATCGAAGTGTCGCGGGAACATTTCGCTGCTTCAGATCCTGCATTAAACCCTCCTCAGCTTGCTGCAACAACGGATGAAGGGCCGTACGAAACGAAGATACCGCATCAGCTTGACTTCATAGAGGCAGTACGGAAGAGGATTGACCCGGTGGCCTCGGTGGAGAAAGGTCACAGCAGCTGTACAGTATGCACCCTCGGTAATATCGCCGTGGCACTTGGAAGAACCATCAGGTGGGACCCGGCAACCGAAACCTTTACTGACGATGCGGATGGTGCAGCAACCGGGATGCTTCATTACAACTACAGAAAACCCTGGAAACTGGTCTGATCAGCTGCCTTTTCTGTGCATCATACTATAATCCTTACTTTTGGGGCAGTAATTGAATTGTTAATTCATTCTAAATGGCGTTAGGCATTATTATCAGGCAGATAGCAGTACTGGCTATCCTCGTAATTATCGGGCTGGTTGCTTCCAGGACGAAGGTCATCACCTAGGCTTCTATCCATATCGCAAGCAGTATTTTGGCTATTTCAGCAAATCCGTTTTGAGATGCAAAAAACAAGACTGAATAACTCTTCGATTGCTAAAGTTATCCAAAGGCATCTTAATCAACAATAAACTAACCGTTTTTGAGCATCCAACACTTCAGTCCTACACCAGGATGGATATTTCTTTCGAACCCTGCTAGCAGCCAGGAATAATAGTTATAGTAAGGTTTGTCGTTTTTCGCAATGCTAATGTAATTCAAAGAATTAAATTCTCAGCCTTCTTACTATTCTGTGCTTCGACATTAATACCCGAAAGGAGGAGACATAAATGACCGCCAGTGATTTGTTCATGCATAATATCTTTTAGTTTTTTATTTTTTGTTTTTCATCTTTTCTCTCCCCACCTGACTCGGTTGGATCCATATCCGGTTGAGATATAATATCCGTGAGCATTTCCCCACTCTGCCCCGGCATCATAAAGCTTTTCGTGACCGCAGTTGATATAATCTTCAGCCAGGGTCACATCTCCAAACCTGTTCAGCAGGTTTATCAATTCAGGGATACGTGAAGCATCGCCTCGCCTTATAAAGTTATGGCATGCTTCAACAACATCCGCTGATGTTGGCTGTGGAGAGACAACTAAAGCAGCTGCTCCTATTACATCTCCGAGCTTACCTTTGGGACTGGTTTCCACTGAAAAAGCTTCACTCCAGGTAATCAACCCCAGGCGGATCTTTGATGCCAGAATAACGGCAGGATCTTTGGTCTCATGGATAATTTTACTCAGTGAATCATCATTCAGTTTCTCGAATGCAGCCTGACGAACTGTCCAGTTATCGTTAGTCAGCGAAATATTCATTAATCCTGTCTGGTCATTAAGCAATGAAACAACTTTCAATTTAAGTGCCTGATCCGGAAAGTCTGCGGCTAATCTTGTCATATAATCAGGTTCAAGCCTTTTCATGGCAGCTTCCTTGATTATATAGGATTTATCCTCCAGGGCAATTTTATACAGTATGTACTGATCTGCTAAGGTATTTATAGCATACAATCGAACAGATTCATCATTGCTTTCGATTGCGAGTCTGCTCAAATAATCCTGGTCATATATTTTGCGTGACTGCTGCCAGCTTGACGAACAAATAATAATGGTTAAGTGTGATATCAAATAATGTCTTCTGATCGTTAATCAATTCAATTAATTCCAAATATTGATCCTTATTCAAATTCTCGGTAGCCAACTTTTTGATCAGATCTGGCTCAAGCATCTTCATTGCAGCCACAGAAACTTTAAGAGAAGGATCAAACCGGGCAATTGTATACAGAATTTCCTGATCTGTTACTTTATTTACAGCCATCAGTCTTAATTCAATTACATTATTTTTTTCAGCCAGCCTATTAATGAGCAACTGACTGGTAATTCTATTAAATGCCGCAATTCTTATTTCAAGGTCAGAATCATTCATCGCAACATTATATAAAATACTCTCGTTTGTAATCTTGTCAACAGCAATTCTGCCAACAGCACTTAACCTGATATCCGCATCCCTGCTTTCTGTTGCCAGTTTACCAATAAGGTCCTGATCGGTTATTCTGTTGAATGCTGCGATCTTTACTTCCGGATTATTATCCTCCATCACCACATTGTACAGAACACCCTGGTCAGTGATCCTGTTTACAGCTTTTATCCTTTTCGTATAATCCGAACTTTTAAGGCTGGCGCAGCTGTATATCAGAAAAAAAAGCATTACAAGAGATACTACTTTAAAAAAGTGCTGTGTTTTCGGTAACAGTGATTTACAGATCGGAGATAATAAAGTACTTGATAACAGTTTCATGTTTTAAGATAAAAAGTTGTGCAAATAACTCAGTATGAATATACAATATTTCAAATAATAATGAACATATTAGTTTTATTATGGCGATTTTATACAGCCTTTACAATAACTATCTTATACTATCCAGAGTCTTATGAGGTGAGAGGTATTTTCATAAAGATTCTTCCACGGAATCCTGATCTTCAATCTTCAGCATAAAAAGCCAGGGAATCGGGGTATTTCTAATTTATTTAACATTGATTGTAATTTGTATTTAAAACTTGTTTAGTTTTACATAAACAGCCAGATCGCCTACAGAATAAAACCTTTGATAAATGCTGACTTTTACTCAATTTGATACTGCACTTAAATAATATGTTAGATGAAAACTAAAATTGTTATTGTATTTATTTGTGCACTGTGTTCATATCCTGTTTTTGCGCAGATCCACAATTCTGTCATCCCAAACTGATAGCATGTCAGTTGTATTGCATACACGAATTAAAGAGTTAATTGCACCAATTCCCCTGAAAGCAATTTTTTGGTGTGATTCTTTGCCTTCCAGCTTATCAGATGTTAGGCAGGGTAACATTTGTTGATGATTTCTCCGGATTCAGGGAAGATAAAGAAGGAAACAGCCGCATGGGTTCATGAAGAGCGAATCTTCAGAACAATAACATCTTCTTTTTCGCCAAAATATCTGAGAGGGTGGATATATATACAATAAAGCCTGATTTGACCTTCCTTGACTTTTTTTCCTTAGGTGAAGTCCCTGCCAAAGAATTGAATCCAACTAAAATACTAACCCTTCAAACGCTCTCGGAAAAAAATATTATTCGTTATGATGAGATAATTTTTCACTCTACAAATGAGCATTTTAAATTCATTGACAATACATGGGTTAAGGTTGAATGAGATCTCCCGCAAATATTGAGTGGAATCATGAAGACCACTAATAATGAATGGCAGAGCCGAAAAGGCATTTGACTATAAATAAGCGATCATTTGCAATACTGGTCAATAAGTCCCTGTGCTTGCTTGTCTCCGTATTGTTTTGCTGATGCCAGATCCATGCATCCTTCCTGAAATAAATTCAATTCCGTAATCTTAATATAGCCTCGGTTAAGATAAAAGACTGCTTCAGTCCGGGGAGATTTTGATTGCTTCATCAAAATCCTGAACACATCCCATAAAGTCCTTCAGTATGCCTTGGTAATTCCTCTTATAAAATAGCCTATTCCACTTTTGGGGCATAAGGATATATATATATTTGAATACCTGATAGCCTCATCATATTTTTGAAGAGCGATTTCTGTAGAAAGCAAGTTTTGTAAGGCGATAGTATCCGAAGGATTGACTTCTAAAGCCGCTATTAAATCAGCCTCAGCGCCCTGGTAGTCTTCTTTTGCCTGAATTTTATAAACCGCCCTCATATTAAGAACTTCAGCATTTCCGGGCTGAATGACAAGAATAGCATTCCAGTCTTCAATAGGATCTCCTAAGTCTTTGAGAACACGACTATTCTTTATATAAGCAGACTGAAAATATGCATCTACCAGGGTTGAGTCAAGCTTTACCGCAGACTCATAATCTCTTAAGTACGTCCTTCCAAAGAGTGTCTGACTCATTGGCAAGAGTCATTTTTCCGCTGATAGGATCACCTATAAATGAAAGTACTCCAGGGTCGCCTGCCAGTTTTTGCTTAGCCAAACCTCTTTGATAATAAACCTCTGCATCATTTTGTTTTATTGACAGGCAAACAGTGAAGTCTTTGACAGCTTCATCGAAATTGTTCCTGGCGCTGTTCAGCAATCCTCTTTTCCTCAAGGCATAATAATTTCTGGGATCGCGTTCAATAGTTCTGGAATACTCAGCGATAGCGTTAATGGTGTCGCCATTACTTAAAAATTCATCACCTTTATTATTGTTAATCTGAGAATTGGAACTCTGACAATAACTAATGACGGGAATAATCAGAAATAAGCACAAGAGAATTAGATTTTTCATATTTTGTTAGCTAATTGTTAAATATTGGATGGATTATAATTGAAGACATTTTTTAAGTTTACTAAAGATAAATAAATATTTACAGCAGATTGGTACAATAAATTGCAGTAAAATAAATATTTCAGTTTTTCATTAATTCTTATCGTCTAAATGAAGGTCCATAAAAGCAGTGGCAATTTGCTAAGAGCCTATAACCGGGTAGGCCAATGTAAGAGCCGGCATTTTATATCTGGCCTGAGAGGTAGAAGATAGTAGTGGATCAGGCTGATACCTTAAAATCCAAAAGTGCTGAACTTAAATCTGGATTAGGATAAATCCTTACTTTTGGGGCAACAATTTAATTCTTAAATCGCTTTTAATGGCATTAGGCATTATTGTCAGGCAGATAGCGGTACTGGCTATCCTCGTAATTATCGGGCTGGTTGCTTCCAGATCGAAGGTAATCACGTCGGCATCAAAGGATTTCCTTGCCAGAATCATATTCCACATCACCCTGCCGGCCATGCTTTTGACGAATTTCAGCCGCATTGACCTTACGCCCAGGCTTCTCTCAAACAGCCTCCAGGTACTTGTGCTTTCAATCTTCGTTTTGTTCTTTATGCTGCTGATCGGATGGCTGACATCAAAGATCGCAGGGCTGAAAGGAAGTTCTGCGGCGATCTTCAGGCTGCACAGCATGCTGGGGAATGTCATTTATCTCGGCCTTCCGGTCATCTCCTCACTCTTCGGGGAGGAGGGGCTTCTTTACGGGAGCATTTTTGTCCTTGTTTCAAATATCCTGATGTGGACCGTCGGCGTTGCAGTCATTACACCGGGACCTTCATTCAGCATCCGAAAGAACCTGGGAAGAATATTTAATCTGAATACCATTGCAATCATTACTGGATTTATACTGTTCCTGCTTTCAATCAAACTGCCGCCAATAATTCTGGACTCGGTGGGAGCTCTCGGCGGGAGCAAACACTTACCTCTCCATGATCTATATCGGAGCTGTACTCTGGTTTGCTGACGGCAGAAAGATGATGAGAAACAGGGCAGTATATCTTCTGTCATTGAACAGGCTGATAATAGTGCCGCTTATGATACTCGGCATATTTATACTGATCAGTCATTTCTTCCCCTCGCTGACTGACAGTAAGGTAGTTTCCGTTCTGGTGATGCAGGCGGCAATGCCATGTATGGTAAACGTGGTGATCATGGTCAATATCCTGGGTGGGGACGACGGCATCGCAACTGCAAACGTGTTTATCTCAACATTGCTGAGCGTCATTACCCTTCCCCTGATTCTAATGATAATCAGCATGATCTATTGAATTCAATTTCAGCGTAATATATACTGCCAGGGACTACCCTCAATACACATCTTTCAATCATTATTTAAACACGGGGTCACACTGTGTTGGCACGGAGTTTCACTGTTTATTCCAACAATAATATTTTACCCCCAAAATCATTCCGTTTGTCAAAATGACGAATTACGGGAGATAAACCCTGAATTTCGTCTATCATTAAGCAAATGAGATCATTATGTAACTACTTACCGGGATGTTTCATTTTACCCCCGGTTTCCCGGTAAATTTTGGCCGGTTTTTGACGAATGTCATCATAGCGTGTGCCACCTGTTTTCAATCGTAAATGAACTGATGTTTTTTTTTGACCAGCGGTGCTTACAGCATTCGCAAAAACCCATTATATGGGCTTAAGCCACTTGCAGCGGGCGCTTTTGATAACTATTTTTACACTGATAAAATTGATGGCCATGAAGACTTTTTATCAGATTGAATCAAAAGAAACCGGCATCGTCTTGCTGAGACGCCGGAAGATAGCCAAGGCATTGCGCCGATGGCTTCGTGAAAACAACATTCCATTTGAATATACATTTTGCCTTCTGTAAGAATTTGAATTGAGTTAAAAGAATAACTATGAACATAGAAGTAACCGGAGATAATCCTGGTGTCATAAACAGTCAGTCACAGAACATGATATTTCAGAAGCATCTTTTACCGAACGATAGCAAAATTGATCAACTCAGTGCAGGGTTAGCCGATGAGGCACACAACGACCTGTTCAGTTTTCTTAATCAGCTGGGTATGGTTAATACCTCAGGCTTGCTTGTCATTCCTGCCGGCCAGCATTATTTTTACGATGCAGAAGACCTTAAAGGGGTGGAAACAGTCATAAATCTCAGGCAGCTGAATTATGTAAGGGAGATAAGGAATTTCCTGCAGACAATCGCAAGTCTGCTGCCTCATAAAAGCAAATTTGTCGGGTGTTTTGTTGACAACAAATCGCAGAACGGTTTCCCTGACAAATACAACAACCTCCCGAAGCAGCTGTCGGAGAAGCTTGAGGCTTATGAAAACGGCATAGAGTCGAGAATACCCTTTATCAACAGGATGTACAGCTTCATTGACTCAAGGACCAACAGGTACCTGACAAAGAGAACAGTGTCACACCTGCTTGAGGAGTGTGGCCTGCAGCTGGTCAGCATGGCCGAGCTTAACGGCCTGACCTATTTCTGCACGGAGAAAATCAAACCTGCCGCATAATCAGAGTTCTGACGGCGGAAGAAAGAAAGCGTTGAACAACAGTTTATAGGTTGCCTGCGTCGATGCCCTGAACTGGGGATTGAATGCATAGAGAATAAGTTCCCCTTTGCCTTTCTTAATCCATATCATAGCCGGCTTGCCGGACATGATCTCCTCTTTCTCGCAGTAGCCGCTCATGAGGATGTTCTTTTCAGGGAATGCACCTATCACCCTCCGGTCCATGTCAAACCGTGGCACGGTGGTTGAAAAAAGTGGTGCACCGCGGTAAAACACTCCTGTTTCAGCCGGCATGCCGTATGTCAGCGGATGATCCTGTTTTAGCTGCACCCGTACCAGAGAGCCGGGGATTGACAGACCGTCCCTGCGGGCCTGGTCACCTGCGTTAGTGAACGGCAGAACGAACTCTTCCGTTTTTTCACCGAGAGTGATCTCCAGCATACCTGCAAAGAGGTCCGTTGATGATCCCCATGAGAGCACCCTTCCACCGTTATTGATGAAGAGCAATAGTTTCTCAAATCCCTTTTTGCCCATCCCTTTCTGGTAGTCAGGGTGGTAGTTGCCCATGTAGGCACCCCCGTCTGAAGAGGGTTTGCCATTCATTAGCATTGCTTTGGAAGTGCCCGGGAAAATGATAATGTCATACTCTCCGGCCAGGTCGGTTTTTTCAAACTCATCGGGGCGAACAACGGTATACGGCAGCTTATATGTGTCAAAGAGATAGCGTGTCCAGCCGGCATCCATATCGCTGAAGTAGGTCTCGACCAGGGCTATCCTCGGGACGGAGACCTCCGTCATCGACAGTTTCCCGGGCTCGCTGACATAGCCCGGCTCAGTGCATGTTTCCTGTGCAAGCCGGTTCAGGAGGGCTTCATCCTTGCCCTGTATCACAAAACTCCCCTTCCCGTATACCCTGTCATTCAGCCTGACTTCCTGGTTAAGCCTGCTGATGCTTAATCCTTCATTGGCGGCGATAAATGCAGCCATAAAGCTTCCGTTGCTTGTTGCCGGGAAGATAGCCGGCAGCTTATAGTTTTTCTGCAGTGGATTATAGTTTCCTTCAAGGGGTTTAAGTGCGGATTCGAAGGCAATATCACGGACGCTGATCTCATGCGACAGGATACCCCTGTGCAGAGGAAGAGACCAGCTGGTAACATCGTATGGTCTGATCACTTCACCTCCGGGAGAATAATGTCTTACAGGGAACACCTGCTTCTCCATGACCTCCTTGACAAAGGCACGGAATGGCTGTGCCAGGGGGTATACTATGTCGCCTGCCCTGAGGTTGATGCCGCTGAGGGTATAATCCGAGGTGAGCCGGAAGCCATTGACACCCTGCTCTTCCATGAGCCGCACCAGGCGGATAAACTCGCTCTGGTCTGCCTGCCTGGCTGGGATAACATAATAGTAGGGAGGTTCAGTCCTCCCTTTCTCAACCTCTCTTTTGCATACTTCATTCCTGAATTTCAGGATATCATTCTTCATCAGTGATGCAGTCTTGATAACTGAGAAGGTAGACTCTATTTCAAGTTTTACGATATCGCCAAGACGCCACCATCCGCCCGGCCATGGCACGGGGAAGTTGATGCTCTTGTCATACTCTGACAACCCTTTGCCGCTTGCCTGCAGCTCATTGGGTTCAATATATACAGGTGAGGCCTCGCGGGCGCTGGCAGCTTCAGTAAGCATCCCGATCACATTTTTCCAGATGCAGGTTTCTGTAGAGCCGGGCCAGTACATGTCGAAAATGGTCTTCTGGCCTACGCCTGTAAGCCCTGCATTGGTGAGATCCCTCAGCATGTTTGTCCCGAAGACTCCGGTCCATGTCCATAACTCCCCGTCCACATTCTCAGCTATCGGGTCATGGGCAGGCGGAACAAAATATCGTATTCCGGTTGATCCCATCTGGTGCTTTTCCACCATCACCTGCGGAAACCAGTCAAGGTTATATATTCGTGCGATGGCCCTGGTGTCTTCCTGGGTAAGACTGATAAAATCGCGGTTGTTGTCATGCCCCACATACTTGTGGTAAACCCTTGGCAGGGAGGCGCCTTCGTATTGGGTGCCCTTGTATTTTTTATAGTTCTCGACAACAAAATCCATCCCGTCCGGGTTATGGTTCGGGACCATCATATAAACAACATCGTCAAGGTATTTTTTTACCAGCGGGTCACCTGAGGTAACCAGGTTATAGGCTATCTGGGGGGCTGCCTGCGACGGTGCTACCTCGGTAGAGTGCATTGAGAGGGTAGCCAGGAAAAAGACCTTCCCATCCCTGATATACTCTGCCTGCTTTGATTCTGTCAGGCCGGGGTTCAGTGCCAGTTCCCTGTTTATCTCACGGAGTTTCTCAAGGTTATTGATGTTCTTCTCCGATGAGATGAAGACGATATACATCTTCCTGCCCATAGGACTCTGTCCGTTCTCAACCATTTTAACCATCGGTGAAGCCTTGTCAAGTTTCATCAGATAGTCTGTCAGCTCTTCATAGGTGAACAGGTTGTAGTCTGAGCCTGGAACGAATCCGAAATGTTCTTCGGGTTTGGGAATTGAAGACTGGGCTGATACTCCGGAGGTAGCAGCCAGGGTGCCTGACAGAACGAGCAGAATGCTTAATGTCAGGAGGTTAAAGTTTTTCATTTGTCTTTTGCTTTATGGTCAACCGATATAAAGATATTAAAAAACAGGAGAGGGAGATAGCCCTAAAGAAAAAGCCGGTATAAACCGGCTGCATGCTTCGCCCCCGCTTCGTCAGGACTACGCGGGGCACAGCAGGGCTTCCCGACGATCCGTCGGTTGGCGTATGTCGGGATTTCCTCCCTATGGTCGTCAACTTCTCGCCCTGTCTTTACAAAAAGAATCCCGCTGATGCGGGAGTTCTTTGTTGCTTCGCCAGGGCTCGAACCTGGACTCTTCTGATCCAGAGTCAGACGTGTTGCCAATTACACCACGAAGCAATTTCGAGGGGCAAAGATAAATAATCTTATCAAAAATTAATGTCCCGCCATAAAAAATGTGAGGCGCTGCATGCAACGCCTCACAAATCATTTAATGCAGTTTTGTTTATTGTGGCAGGGTATAATAAACCGTCAGCTGCGGCCGTAATATCTCGACCGGGTGATCGCTAGAGGCGAACCTGAATCCGGGAACCCATTCGTCTGGCCAAAGCCTGAAGAACATCCCGTAATTTGGATATTCAACGTTATCTGTTGTGGCTGAAGGTACATAAAGCCTCGTCACGTCTACCTCAATGAAGTTGACGTTCCTTATGAACGGGCTTATGTATACCTGGTTAAATTCAACACTCTTTGGCTGATTGTTCCAGGTCACCTTGCCCTCTTCCCAGGGTTCAACGATCTTCTGAAGGACTCCACCCATTTTCTCTACCGTACCGTCATTTTTGGGAATAAATACTGAGGCGCTGTCCCAGGGCAGCGGGGTTTCATAAGAGAGCTTCAGCACAACCTTCCTTATCATTGCTGATTTGGGCAGGTCATTCATATTGAACCATATGAGGCTTTCATTTGAACGCATTACTGTAAGAATAGGCTCGGTGATGAATGTGGCCTCGAAGAATTTGTGAGCGCCGAAGTTCTTCTCTGGCTCAAGATTCGAGATCATTGCATCCATCCCTGCCTCAGGCCCTGGCTTGAGTACAAGAACTTTCCACTGGTTGCTGTCCCATGGAATTTTGAGCACCAGGGGATTCTCCTTCGTGGTTGCCATCAGTTCCCTGGCAGAGACATAGAACTTCTGCGGCATGTAACCCTCTTTCTCGAGCAGGAAGAGATAGACATCATAGCCACCCCTGATGATGATGTGGTTCATTGCGGCCTCAAGTTTGAAGCTGTAATGCCAGTTGTTGCCGGCAAAGACGGTAAGCTTTGCAGTGGTGAGTTGCAGCCCCGGAGCCATGCTGAGAGGGTTGTCAAGGATACAGATGGTGTAGAAACCAAGAGGCTTGATGATCTGTATTCCGAAATTGACATATCCGAAGTCGCCCGGTGTGTGATCATCTACCGGCAGCACCTCGGGAAGAACAGTAGTGGTGCCTCCCGCAATAACCCTGAAACCTATTGGCAGAGGATCATTGACAAGATAAGCCAGCGGCGCCCCCTCCAGCGGAGCGGCAAAAATGACCTCCCCGGCAGGATTTATTACCAGAAATTTCATGAGCCTGTAGCTGCCTGCGTCGAGCTCAACATCCTCACTGATGAAACCGGCCCCGAAGAGATAGACGGGGATGAGTTCATCGGTAAGGACAGCATTTCCTTCCATGTCTTCGACAGATACCATTACATGGTACGAAGCCATCACGCTGTCGGCTTCAGCCGACTTGTTCAGGCTGGATTCTCCGATCGGACTGATCGAAAATTTGAATGTTCCCTTGCTTGTGTCGGAGTTTTTTTCACAGGAAGAAAGAGCAAAAACAGCAAGCAGGATCAAAGTCAAATGCATTGATCTGATCAAGGTTTTCATTTTTCTTCGGTTTAAGTTGTGAAAAATAGATTAAGCAATACAACTCAATCGCACAAAAATAGTGCCACGAAAGGGTTTCAGAATTTCATGGTTTCAGAGTTTCAATGTTTCAGGATTCTGAAAGACCTCTGACCTTCAGACCTCAGACCCTCAGACCTCAGCCCTGGTCTACGCTCTACGCTCAGGTCTGTTTGTTTAGCCTGGCCCAGGTATCCTTCAGGCTGACGGTGCGGTTGAAGACGAGGCTGCCCGGTTTGCTGTCATAGTCGACACAGAAGTAACCCAGCCTCTGGAACTGGAACTTGTCGAGCGGTGAGGCGCTGCCCAGTGACGGCTCCACCTTGCATCCGGTAAGTATGGTCAGGGAGTCGGGATTCAGAAACTCTCTCGGATCAATATCCTTGTGTCCCGAGGGGTCCTCGTCGCTGAAGAGCCTGTCGTAAAGCCTTACCTCTGCATCAAGGCAATGATTAGCCGAGACCCAGTGGAGGGTCCCCTTGACCTTGCGCTCTGCCTGCACTCCTCCGCTGCGTGTCTCAGGGTCATATGTGCAGTAGACCTCGGTTACCTCGCCACTGTCATTCTTCCTTAACCCTTCGCACCTGATTATATAAGCTCCCTTGAGACGGACCTCCTGTCCGGGTGCCAGCCTGAAGAACTTATGAGGAGGATTCTCCAGAAAGTCCTCCTGCTCAATATATATCTCCCTGCCGAATGGCACCATGCGGGTGCCGTGAGTATCATCCTCGGGATTGTTTATCAGTTCCACCTCTTCAGTGGCTCCTTCAGGGTAGTTGGTAATTATCACCTTAAGGGGATTAAGAACACCGAAGACTCGCGGAGCACGTTTGTTCAGGTCCTCACGGATGGCATATTCAAGCAGTGACACGTCATTGATAGCTTCGACCTTCGTATAACCTATCAGTTCCACGAACCGTCTTATTGATTCGGGGGTATACCCTCTGCGGCGCAACCCGCACAGTGTCGGCATGCGCGGATCATCCCATCCCCTTACAACCCCATCCTTTACAAGCTCGAGCAGCTTGCGCTTGCTCATGACCGTATAGGTAAGGTTAAGGCGGTTGAACTCTATCTGCCGTGGACGGTAGTCGCTGTCCATCAGCTGGTCAACAAACCAGTCGTAAAGCGGCCTGTGCACTTCGAACTCGAGAGTGCACAGAGAGTGGGTGATACCCTCGAAATAGTCGCTCTGCCCATGGGCAAAGTCATACATGGGGTACACCTTCCAGGTGGTTCCTGTGCGATGGTGCGGGGTATAGAGTATGCGGTAGATTATCGGGTCACGCATGTGCATATTGGGAGAAGCCATGTCAATCTTAGCCCGCACGACACGACTGCCCTCGGCGAACTCCCCCTCGTTCATGCGATAGAACAGGCTGAGGTTCTCCTCAATGCTCCTGTCGCGGTAAGGACTCAGAATGCCTGGCTGTGTGGTTGTTCCCTTCTGTTCGGAGATTGTCTCGGCGCTCTGGTCATCCACGTAGGCCAGGCCGCGCTTAATGAGCACCACTGCGAAGTCAAACAGCTTGCCGAAGTAGTCAGATGCGTAGAACTCACGGTCTTCCCAGGTAAACCCAAGCCAGTTGATATCTTCCTTGATAGCATCGACATATTCAACATCCTCTTTGGTCGGATTTGTGTCATCGAAGCGAAGATTACACTTCCCTCCGTATTTCTGAGCCATTCCGAAATCGAGGCAGATAGCCTTTGCGTGACCTATATGCAGGTATCCGTTGGGCTCAGGCGGGAAGCGTGTGTGTATCCTCCCTCCGTTCTTCCCCTCACTGAGGTCTTTCTCTATTGCCTGTTCAATAAAATGCTGTGATTCAGCCTTTAATATTTCTTCTGACTCCTTCATTGTACTTCTTTAAAAGAGAGTACAAAAATAGAAGGAAAAAGGATCATCCTAACATGATATCAGCATATTTTGTGAGTTGGATGAAGAGGGTGTCTTTATTTCAAATAAATCCTTAACCCGGTGCTTATCACCAGTCCGTTTGAATATACAGGATTGTTTTCAATCTTGTCTGCGTGTGCCCCGGTTCCGACTCCTCCGATCTCAATGAAGTAATTGTTGCTTCTGCTATTGAAAAACTCAAAACCAAAAAAACCATAGCCGCCGAATACAAAATTATCGGATGAAAACTTATCAGATGGGATCAGTCCGATAAAACCTCCTTCACCATAAAGTCTTATATGATCTCCTACCATTCCCCCGCCACCGATTAATCCTACGGACACATTTGCATAAGGGGTCCATTCAGTATCTCCGTTTTGAACATTTTCATTGTACATTAGATTACCCCTTATTCTCACGGCAATTTTATCAAATGCGAAATGCGGGCTGGTAATATTTAATCCGAACCCGAAGTCCTTCTGGAACTGGTTTAACTGAAAGCCAAACCCAGGTCCCTTACTTATCAGGTTGTTCTGGGTCTGGGCGTATATTGAATACAATTCTGTTATCAGTATGAAACTTATAATTAGAATCTTTTTCATTTCTACACAGTTTGAAATTCATAGTCTTAGTTATTTCTCAATAAGCAATCAACGGGATCTATTATTTGGGAGGCTCCGGTTTGATATATTGTTCGATGATCTTAACGTACTCCTCAAATCTGGTCCGCCCTAACCTGGTAATCTGGCACATCGTCTGAGGATAACTCTCTCCGAAGCTTTTACTTACCTCAATATAACCACCCTCTTTCAGCTTCGTTATCTGCACGCTGAGGTTGCCAGCCGTGGCCTCAGTCTTGTCACGCAGGTATGTGAAATCTGCCCTGTCAACACTTATTAGTATTGACATTATTGCCAGCCTTAGCTGCGAATGCAGCAGGGGATCAAGTTCTCTAAATGGTGTCATGGCCGCCCTTTGTCCTGAGTAAATAACCCGGAATGAGATATCCTGTGATCATGGCTGCCGGTACAGCAAGGCCGGAAATGATATCACCTCCGAAATGAGCAATGAGGGCGATAATCCAGAACGATACCGCACCCCAGATCAGCGGCCTGAACTTTATCACAATACCGGAAATGAGAGTAGGCATTGCCGCCATCAGAAGCATGTACTTGCCCACACTCTCCATCTGGTCAGCATGAACTATAAAGAATACAACCGATGAAAAGAGGAATCCTATCCAGGCCCATACATAAATGCCGGTGGCATATGTGTAAACATGCTGCTTCCTTCCCTTTGCATACCCGTAGATCATAGAAACAAACACGCCCGGTATGACAAAGAACCATACATACCAGGGAGTGGCATAGTCGGTGAGCTTCCAGAGCAGAAACTCAGAAAGGCTGCAGGCGAATATCAGCCAGCCCCAGAACAGCAGGTGAAAACTGCTTTGCGTCAGATTAACCCGGCTTTTGTTGATCATTGCCGTAATTACTTTGAGACTCTCTTCTCCCGTCATTAATTTTTCTTCATTTTCCATGGCATTTACTAATTTTACAATGATGTATTTTAGCAGTATAAATATATTGCAAATATAAAGTAGTTTATAATACAAACCAAATAATTTTACAGATATTTTTGCCTGGGACGGAAAATAGTTTGTAAAGAGACTTTTAATCAATTTATTAGACATATAACAGAAATTACGATATGGGACTCATCAGAATTGAAGACATGGAGTTTTATGCTTTTCACGGTCATTACAAGGAGGAGCAGATAGTAGGGAACCACTTCATCGTTGATGTTGAAATTGATACTGACACAGGCAAGGCCGGGACAAGTGATGACCTGAGAGATACGTTGAATTACCAGAAGGCCTATCTAATCATAAAGCGGGAGATGGAGACCACCTCAAACCTCCTGGAGCATATTGCAACACGCATACTTGATGCGCTATACAATGAACTTAGCGGCATAGACAGGGCTACTGTCAAAGTATCGAAAATGAATCCCGTGATGGGTGGCAGGATTGGCAGGGTCAGTGTCGAGATCTCAAGGTAGGGCGAAATGAACCGGAGATACATCGCTCCAGGCGAGGCCATAGGAAATCCTTTCCGAATCAGTCTTTGAGCTTGTTCCACCAGTTGAATTTCAGGATCACGGATGTCACTATCATGATGCCGGTCGAGATGAGGAAAGGTGTCCACTCGCGCAGGACGATGAAGATGGGGAATACCATGAGAGAAAGCTGCCAGGCGATTCCGATCACGATATTGAACATATCCTTGAGAAAGTCGCGGTTCCCTTCGAATGAAGGATCTGCCTTCACAACCTTTTGATGCACAGGTTTCCAGAATCCCCACGGGCGCACTGTTTTGTAAAACTTCATCAGTGTCTCGTCATCTTCCGGTTTGGTAAGCAATGATCCGAGTATACTGCCTATGGTAGAGAAAATGAGTATGACGGGGAATGCATTCATGCTGAAGTTGTTCAGCAGAGGCCACTCGTGCAGTATCTGAAGGTTCAGCATCGGGAGGAAGAGAGCTGCCGCTATTCCGGCGACCATACCCCAGAAGTAGCCGTAACCGTTGAACCTCCACCAGTACCATTTCAGAAGGTTGGGTGCTGTGTATCCTCCCCAGAGGGCTGCAGTGATCCACAGAACAACTTCGTTGATTGAAGTCACAAAGAAGCCCACGGTGATACCTATGACAACAATCAGCAATGAGGCAGCATAGCTCATCCTGACATATCTCTTTTCACTTGCGTGCGGGTTGATGTACCGTTTGTAGATGTCATTGACGATGTATGCCGGCGCTGCATTGACCGTCGCGGCAAAATTGCTCATGAAGGCGGCAAGGAGTCCTGCCATCAGGAAGCCCAGCAGCCCTACGGGGACATATGTGGCGAGCACTTCAGGCAGGATGCTTTCAAAGTCGGGTGAGGTGAGTGAACCGGTATAGAGCTTATCAAAGTTCACCAGTGCAAGTATGGTCAGGCCGGTTATCATAAAATACCTGGCCGGATTGAGTACTACGTTCACCAGTGAGCTCATCTTTGCAGCCTCACTTGCAGTACGGGTGGCAAGAACGCGCTGCATGTCATAGTTTGGAGCCGGACCGGCGGCTGCCACGAAGATCCCCTTGAAGAGCATCATGACAAAGAAAAGGCCGAACATCTCATAACCGTCCTTGGTTATCCATTCGTTGAATGCATGAAGCTTTGGCGAGGCCGCAGCGGATATGTCATGCCAGTTCAGGCCCACTGTCCGCCCGAACCACATGCTCTTCCATCCGTCAGGTAATACGGCGTCAATGGCGTCCGGAGCAACCTGGTTGATGGCAATTATTCCTATTGCTATGGAAGAGATGGTGAGTATTCCATACTGTATGACCTCGGTAATTACCACGCTGAACATTCCCCCCTTGACCACGTAGAAGGTTGTGATGGCCATCAGGATCAGGGCGTACAGATTGACATTTATCTGGGGATGGAGTGCCAGGTATTCGGCATTGGTGACAATTGGCGGCATGAATGCTGATGCGAATTTGCCGATCCCTTTGAAGCCGTAGGAGAGGAATCCGATCACGCTTACCAGTGCAAATACCACAACGATGATATGGGAGAGGTTTGCTGCTGTCCCCTGCCCGAAGCGGGTTTTTATCCATTCGGCTCCTGTCATCACGTTAGAGCGACGCAGCCAGGCGGAGAGGTAGACCATCAGGAAGATCTGGTTGAAGATAGGCCACAGCCACGGTATCCAGATACTCTTCAGACCGTAGACCGAGAGCCAGTAGACCAGGAGCATTGTACCGGCAATATCGAACATGCCTGAGGCGTTTGATATTCCCAGGAAGTACCACGGCAGGCTGTTCCCTCCCAGGAAATAGGACTGGATGTTTTTCGAAGCCCTTTTGGATACCCAATACCCAATAAACACAGTCGCTATAAGGTAGAGAATAATGATGCCCAGATCAATAATATGAAGATTCATGATATCTGAATTGTTAGGTTTTATGAAATTCATTTTATTATACCTCGTAAATGGCAGAATGACATGGCCCGCAATATTACATAACCAAAGATATTGTAAATAAATTTTATTTTAATAATCCTGCCTTGCACCCCACCTTCGCCGCCCTTTCACAAGCTCAGGGTCTGGCTTCGGCGGGCTATGCTTGCACCCTGCACCTTAATTTATCTCTGCAAGACTTCCGGATCTCAACTCTTTTTATTATCTTGGTAGGTTAACATTTATCAACTAACGAAAGGAACTTTGCCATGATTTACATTGTTATTTCTGTTGCTATTGTGCTGATTTTCTTCTGGGGGATCAGGATTGTCAGACCGACTCACAGGGCTCTTATTGAGCGTCTTGGGAAGTACTATCATTTTGCCAACCCGGGATTTCACTGGATCATTCCAATCATCGACAAGATGTACAGGGTGAATGTGACTGAGCAGATGGTTGATGCCGAGCCGCAGGAGATAATCACAAATGACAACCTGAATGCCAGTGTTGATGCCCAGGTTTATTTCAGGGTAAAGTCGGACGAGGAGAGTGTCAAGGGGTCAATATACAATGTGGCCAACTTCAAGTACCAGATTGTCAACCTTGCCCGTACGACGCTGCGTAACATCATCGGTACGATGACACTTAAGTCGGCCAACAGTGAGCGTGGAAAGATCAATGCCGAGCTTTACAACACGCTTCACACAGAGACCAAGGGATGGGGTATTGAGATCGTCCGTACAGAGCTGAAGCAGATCGATCCGCCTAAGGATGTACAGGAGACGATGAACAAGGTGGTCAAGGCTGAGAACGAGAAGATTGCTGCCGTTGACATGGCTTCTGCTGCCGAAACTGTTGCCGATGGTGTCAAGAGGGCCAAGATCAAGGAGGCCGAGGGGGCCAAGCAGGCTAAGATACTTCAGGCCGAAGGTGAGGCTGAGTTTATACGGCTTGTGAATGAGGCCGCCGAGAAGTATTTTATAGGCAATGCCCAGTTGCTGAGGAAGCTTCAGGCCATGGAGACGGCCTTGCAGTCGAACACGAAGATAGTTGTTCCGGGCGGCAGTGACCTCGTCAACGTGATTGGCGAGATGGCAGGTATTGCGCCGATACCGGGCAAAAAATAATCGTTGCATAACAAATTGAATTGATCGATACCCGTAAAGCCGTTGCATGCAACGGCTTTACATGTATGCAATTAATTGTTTGTATAGTTGTGCGGGTGGTTGTGCACGAAAAATTTATTATTTTTGCCCCCGCAATGAACGGTCGGTTCAGCCACTGGCAGGTTTGGTGGAATTGCGCTTGTTCTTTAAAAGATAATAACGGTCGGTTGTCCGCCAGCTGGCGGATAGGTATCGGCTGCAAAACACGGGTCGGTTGGCCGAGTGGCTAGGCATCGGTCTGCAAAACCGGGTACGGCGGTTCGAACCGAACGAGCGAAGCGAGAGAGCTCGCGAGCCGTCAGGCGAGCAATCCGCCACCGGCAGGTAACGTTATTTGAATAGAATATGTTTTGAAATATAATGGTCGGTTGGCCGAGTGGCTAGGCATCGGTCTGCAAAACCGGGTACGGCGGTTCGAATCCGCCACCGACCTCCTTTATAGAAACAAAAACTCTTGATTTACAAGAGTTTTTGTTTTTGGGGGCTTATTGGGGGGCAATTTTAAATTGAAGCAATATTATTTGGTCATTTCGCTGTACCGTACCTCAAATAAAAAAGACACATTCGAGTGGAATGCCTTGGCTGTTAGCTTTAATATCCTGAAGTTAATATTTCATCAGCTCCAATATTTTATATATATGTCACTTACAAAAACATGTATTTTGTCTTTGGCACAAAATTAGATTTCTCTTAGCCTTATTTAACAGTTACTTTGAAATTATTTTTCCCAGCCATTTGTTCTCCGTCTAACTTGTAAGTAGAACTGTATTTTCCACAAGGGAAATCACTAAGAGCGTAATTATTACATTCTTTGGCAACATCAACATATTTGGTTGCTGCAGTGTTTGTTGCAAAAGCACTATATCAGCGATAGCTCCAAATACACCACCGGTGCCTGTACTGATTGAGGCATCAAATGTTAGGGTTCCTTTTCTTGAGTATAGTATCTCATTCGTTTTTGTTGATTTTACGATATATTCTACCCCAACTGTTACAGAAGAACCTAAAGTAGATTTCTGCCAGTTATCAATAACGGTGAAAATTGCGGCATCTGCTCCAAACACTTCGCCGAATTTCTCTAATGACCCATTAAGAAAAAATTCAGCATCATAAGCACTTTCTACTTTAAAAATATCCATAGCCAAAAACGGAGGAATAACATAATAGCCCTTGTTAATTAATGGGACGTTGAGGGTTGAGTAAAAATATTCTTTGGCATCAACCGCAGTAGTTCGGTTTATTGGCGGCATTATTAAAATTGTCAAAGGTAATTCCTTGTACATTCCCTCATAAGCAATGGATTTCTTTATGTTTGAGGTGGTTGAACAATTTGTTAATAATAAGATTATTACTAACAATTCTATTGATCGGATTTTCATGACTCAAGCATTTTTAGTATTTTTTCTATAAATATTTTTGACTCTGGATAGAGCTCTGCTTCCTTCTTGAGAAATTCTTTCCCTTCATCTGTTTCCTACTATTTGCATTCAAAGTAAAAGCATAATCAGCATAAATTCCTGGAGGTGGTAAATTTCTGGTTCCCGGTCTGCTTCTCAATTAGACTCTTGTAATTATCAATTAATGCTTGAGTTGATGCTTCATCGCTGTTCTTAAGATAGTCATAACTTGCCCTTTCATATTTGCCCCAACTGTATAGAGGTTTCTCAGTGGTACAGGAAGCTAATAAACAAATGGCGCTAAGAATTAATATCACGTTTTTCATGGCAAGGAGATTTTTTTAGTTTCACGAGAAGTAATAAAAATCTGTTTTTCAAAAAGTATTTGATCTTTATATGATACTTTTAAAACATGAGTTCCAGTTGGTATTGCATATACCTCACCTTTCATATAAGTAGTTTTGTCTTTGTTCACTACTGCTTTAAAGTTGATAGCGTTATCAATAATTACATCAACGCCTTCAGGATAGGATTTTGGCGGACCAACAAATTCCAGAAATGCCTCATTTTCTAATCCAACCGAAGAACTCCTTATTCCGCAGTTCGAAAAGAAGGATTACAGACTTATTAAAAATAAATATTTGAGAGTTTTCATTACTTTATTTCTTTGATGTAATAATTATTTAAATTCTGCTTATCAATGTCTCCCTCTATAAATGAAACCATAGAAAACTCATTTTCAGGATTTTCTCCTCCGACAAAATCAATTCTAACTTTTCCCACAAATTTTCCAGGTAATTCTATCTTCATCCCAGTCTGTGGATTATCTATCATTTTACCTTTTTCTACGACATCAAAGATGCTGCCAATTGTCAATCCTTGACTTTTACCTCCAGATATAATTATTCCCGTTTCATCATACAATAAAAAATAGGCTTTCCACGGTCTATCCATGCAATTAATAATAATGTTTTCAACAAGCTTAGATATGGCTACAGAAATTGCCTCATCGCTTAAAGACATATCGTAATCAACTTTTTCACCAAAACCCAAAGTTGTTTTAGCAGTTGTTTCTGCTTCACCGTTAGCCTCTTCAGAATAAATAATTTGGCCAGTAGATACATCAACAAGACGAATGCTAACTCCAGCCTCAACTATTTGTGTTTTGGTCCTTGAGAAAGCATTTAAATCGCCAATGTTTTTTCTGCCAAATTGGGTCACTGAGCCAAAAATTAAGTAATCAGCATTAGTTTTTGGATAACCTTGGTTTCCTGAGATTTCGAGTTCCTCCATAATTTTATCCATGTCTTGCCTTTCAAGAAGAATAAACTTTCCGCTTGAAGCTAATTTTGTAGATAAAATGTCTAAAGCTTGCTTACCCATTGGGTCATTTTCCTTATCATAAAATATTCCTTTTGCATATGTTGTCTCATTAGAGAAACGTGCAATTGCGACTTTCCTTTTTTAAAGTAAAGTCATTTTGCTTAACTTCTTGTACTTGTGGTTCAACCTTTACCACATTTCGTTGTGATATACAAGGAAGAACCAAAGTACATGAAAGAAGGACTAAAAACATTCGTTTCATTTTTAAGTGTTTAAGTTAGTCTAAATGGTTAAAAGTCTGCGTAAGATCGACAAAAAGGTATAATCTAATTTTAGTAATCTTATCAAATATACTAAATTTAATTGAAATATGAATAAATTATTAGACATTAAGAGACTACATGTCAATAGATTTGGTTATTTCGTCAAGAAATATGGACATATTTTAGTAATCTACTTTTCCATTTCCTGCTGGAAGTTCTTTAAGAAAATTTCATAGTATCATAAGTACCAGTACACCTGGGGAAACTTGCGCAAACAGAAAGTATCCACCTTTCAATCGCTGCCATGGGCATCGCATTATAAAGGGCGTCCTGGATCGCCAGGCCGACCGACTTGAAGAACGTGATTTCGCCGGCATCGGTACGGCCCGACTTGCCCGTCACGATCTCGCCGAGGTCGGCGTAGATATGGTCGGCGGTGATTTCGCCCGCGTTGATCGGCGTGACCAGGTCGCCTGCTTCTGCCAACGCCGCGCTACGCAGATCGACGACCACCTTGCTGCGCTGGATCGTGAGCGAGTCCACCTCCGCGCGTCGAGGGAGTGCGAACCGATGCCGTTGATGTGTGTGCCGGCGCGATCCATGTGCCGTCGAACACCGGCGTTTTGCTCGTCGACGCCGTGACGACGATGTCGCAGCCTTCGACCGCCTCGCGGGCAGCCGTCACGGCGCGCGCGTCGATGCCCAACGCTGCGCTCATGTCGCGGCAGAACTTGCCGACCAGCTCAGGCATCGGGTCGTAGATGCGCGCCTCGACGATGGGTCGCACGACGCACATCGCGCGGAGCTGCGTCTGCGCCTGGATGCCCGCGCCGAAGATGCCGACCACCTTCGCGTCGGGCCGGGCCAGGTATTGGGTTGCCACGCCGCTCGCCGCGCCGGTGCGCATCGCGGTCAAAAAGCCGCCATCCATGATGGCAATCAGCTTCCCGGTGCGCGGGTCGTTCAACAGGATCGTCGCCAGGATGGTCGGCAGCCCGTGTTGGCTGGGATTCTCAGGGTAGACGGTGACCACCTTCATGCCCAGCGCATCCATCCCACCGATGTAGGCCGGCATGAACAGCACGACGCCCTTGTGCTGTGGGATGCGGATGGAGTGCGCAGAGGCAGTTGCGCGGTGCCCAGTTGCTGCTGGCGAAACGCTTCTTCGACCGCGTCAATCGCATCCGTCATGGTGAGCGCGGACTCCACGTCCCGCGGGTGAGTAAGAGCGCCATGTTGTCCTCCAAGGTGTCAGGGATTGCGTTTGATGAATTCTTCATGTTCACCACTGAGACACGGAGTTCACGGAGGTTTTACTGTTCTTCCTCCATGCTCTCTGTGCCTCTGTGGTGAAAATTCGACGTGCGCTTGGCATAGGTTGTGGAGCGAAACTGCGTCAGCGCTGCGGCACGTAGGCGTCCATGTCGATCTCGACCAGCCCGCCTTTCGGCAACGCCTTGGCCGCCACCGTGGTGCGGGCCGGCAGCACGCCGGAAAAACGCTTGCCGTAAAGGGTATTCACGGTCTGGAAATCGGCCATATCGACCAAGAAGATCGTCGTCTTCACGACATCGTCGAAGCTGGCGCCCGCCGCAGCGAGCACAGCGGCCAGGTTATCCAACACCTGCTCGGTTTGGGCCTCCAGGCCTTCGCGCAGGATGCCGGTGGCCGGATCGAGGCCGGTCTGGCCGGAGCAGAAGACGAAGTCGCCGGCCCGAATCCCCTGGTTATATGGGCCGATGGCGGCAGGCGCCGCGGACGTGGCGATGGCGGTTTTCATGTCAGTTGTCCTCAATGATGATCTAACGAGTGAACTGAGATAACGAGTAACGGGAAGTTAGCATTACTCGTCTCTCGTTACGCTTCCCGACCTCTCCTACCCAACAACAATATTGATCAGCTTCCCGCCCGCAAAGATCACCTTGCGGACCGGCTTGTCCTCGATCCACTTCTGGGCGGCCGGGCTGGCCAGCGCCAGCTCGCGCGCTGCCTCTTCGCTGATGTCGGCCGGCGCCTCGATGCGATCGCGCAGCTTGCCGTTGACCTGCACAACCAGCGTGATCGTATCCGCTTTTGCCAGCTCGGCATCGAACGTCGGCCAGGGGTGGACGTGGATGCTGCGCGCCCGGTGAATTTGCCATGGCCATGCTGCCGTTGCCACAACTCCTCGGCGATGTGCGGCATTTCGGGCGCCATCAGCAGCAGCAGGCTGTCGATCGCGTCATCCCAAGCCGGCATGCCGTAGACCGCCGTCTCCTTCGCCTTCACCAGGTAGTTGTTGAACTCCATCAGCGCGCTGATGATCGTGTTGAACTTGAACGCCTCGATGTCTTCGGTGACGCGCTGGATCGTGCGATGGGTGATGCGTCGCAGATCGCGCACCTGCGCCTCGCGATCCGCATCGTTGACTCCTGCCCCTTGCCCTTTGCCCCCTGAATCGTCGACCACGCTCCACACGCGCTCCAGGAAGCGCTTCACGCCCTCGATGCCCTGGAAGTTCCACGGGCCGCCCGCATCCCACGGGCCGATGAACATCAGATACGCACGCACGCTGTCGGCGCCGTATTTCTCCACCCACTCATCGGGCGCGACCACGTTGCCCTTGCTCTTACTCATGCGCTGGCCGTCAGGCCCCAGGATGATGCCCTGGTTGAACAGCCGCAGCATCGGCTCTCGGAACGGTACCACGCCGATATCGCACAGCGCCTTGGTGAAGAAGCGCGTGTACAGCAGGTGCATCGTGGCGTGTTCCGGCCCGCCGGTGTACTGATCGACCGGCAGCCAGTAGGCGCCCTCCGCCGGATCCCACGGCGTATCATCGCGGCTCAGCGGCTGACCGGCCTTCCAGTAGGGCGTGACATAGGCATAGTTGTACCACGACGAGCACATGAAGGTGTCCAGCGTGTCGGTTTCACGCCGGGCATCGCCGCCGCACTTCGGGCAGCTCACATGCTGGAAGCTCTCGTGGAACTTCAGCGCGTTCTCGCCCGTGGACGGGATCGCGGCGTCGATGGGCAGCACCACCGGCAGATCCTCGTAAGGCACCGGCACAACGCCGCACGCCTCGCAGTAGATCATCGGGATGGGCGCGCCCCAGTAGCGCTGGCGGCTGATCAGCCAATCGTGCAGACGGTAATTGACCGCAGCTTGACCCCTGCCCTGCCCCGCCAGCCACTCGGTGATCTGCTGCTTCGCCACATCGCCGGGCGTGCCGGTGAATGCGCCGGAGTTGATCATCGCGCCGTATTCGTGATGATACAGCACGTCGCGATACCACTCGACCGCCCACCACATCTCCATCGTCGTGCGGAACTGCCGCGTGTAGTCGTAGCCGGCATGGCAGCGCGCCATGATCGCCGCATCGGCCTCGACTGAGGTCAGCGCCAGCGGGCCATCCTCGAACACGACCTGCCAGCCGCGGCCCACGATGTCGCCCCAGTGCCCCGGCTTCAGATGATTTTGCAGCAGCCGGGCGTAGGTCGCCACCTGGGCGTCGCCGTTCAGCGTCACGGCATAGAAATGACCGCGGTCGGTGATCTCCAGCCACGCCCACTTCAGCCCGGCATCGGTCAGTGCGCCGGCGAACGCGCCCGTCACCGAGCCTTCCCAGATCGCGCTCTTGGCGATCTGATCAGTGCGCTCGATCACCGGGATTATCGGCAGGCCGAACTTCAGCGCGAAGGCGAAGTCGCGGTCGTCGTGCGCGGGCACGGCCATGATCGCGCCCGTGCCGTAGGACATCAGCACGTAGTCGGCGATCCAGATCGGGATGCGCGCACCGTTGACGGGGTTGATCGCGTACGCGCCGGTGAAGATGCCGGTCTTCTCCCGTCCGGTCGCGGTGCGCTCGATATCCGACTGGCGGCCGGCCTGGAACTGATAGGCAGCCACGGCCTCGCGATACGTGTCGGGCGTCAGCTTGTCGACCAGCGTATGCTCCGGCGCCAGCACCATGAAGGTCGCACCCCATAGAGTATCGGGCCGGGTGGTGAAGACGACGATGTCGTCCCCCATCTCGGACTTGAACGCCACCTCAGCGCCCTCGCTGCGGTCGCCGATCCAGTTCGTCTGCGCCACCCGGATGCGCTCGGGCCAGTCGATGCCGTCGAATCGCTTCAGCTCCTCGGCGTAGTCGGTGATTCTGAAGAACCACTGCTCCAGCTCTTTCAGGATCACAGGCGTGTCGCAGCGCTCGCAATGGCGGTCATCGCCCCACACCTGCTCGCGGGCCAGGGTGGTGTTGCACGTCGGGCAGAAGTTCACCGCCGACATCTTGCGATAGGCCAGGCCGTGCTCGTACAGCTTCAGGAAGAACCACTGCGTCCAGGCATAGTAGCGCGGATCGCACGAAACCGCCTCGCGGTCCCAGGCCCACATCGCGCCCATGCTGCGCAGTTGCCGACGCATCCGCTCGATGTTTGCCATGGTCCACGTATGGGGGTGCATGACCGCGCTTGATCGCCGCATTCTCGGCCGGCAGGCCGAACGCGTCGAACCCGATCGGGAAGAAGACGTTGTAGCCCTTCATCCGCTTGTAGCGCGCGGCCGCATCGGACGGCGTCATCGCATACCAGTGCCCGATGTGCAAGCTCGCCGGACGGATAGGGCAGCATCGTCAGAAAGTAGAATTTGGGGCGCGTGGGATCTTGCTTCGTCGCATACAGCCCGACCTCGTCCCATGTCTTTTGCCACTTGGCTTCGATGTCTTGGGGGATATATTTTTCAGCCATGATATCACCTCGCTGGAACCTTGAAACCTGGATGCTGGAAGCTGGCTCCAGTATCCAGCTTCAGGCTTCTAGCTTCCGGTTAGGAATGTCACCGCCATCTCGTTGAACTCGTCCGGGTGCAGATGATGCGGCCAGTGCGTATGCCCTTCGAACACGACAAGCTCGCAGCTCGGTAGGGCGACAGCCAACGCCTGGCCGCTGGTAAGCGGCACGATTGGATCGTCCTCGGCCCAGGCGAGCCATGTGGGCTGAGCGACCGCATCATAGCGGCCGGCGGCGACCATCGCCGGCTGGCAGGCCGCATCGACCAGCAGCAGCCGGCTCACGCGCTCCGGCGCGGCCAGCGCCAGCTCCAGCGCGATCAGCCCGCCCCACGAAACGCCGCCCACATCGGCCGTGCCGATGCCCAGCGCGTCCATCGCCTGCAACGCTACCCGCACCATCGGCTCCGGCGCCAGACGCTCCGGCCCCTCGGGTCGCGTCCCGGCCGACTGGCCCCAGCCGGGCCAATCCAGCGCGTAGACGCGGCGCACCGCGGCGAACGCATCGATCTGCGGCTCCCACGTGCGCCAGGTCACGTCGGCCCCCGCGCCGTGGAACAGCAGCAGCGGCCACGCCCTCGCCTTTCCGGCGGCGCGCACGTGCAGATCCCCCGCATCCGGCAGGATGGGCAGGAAGATGCTTTCGTGTGTGCCTGTGCTGCTTGCCACGAGATTGTCCTATCTGCGACTGGAGATTAGGGATCAGGGACTAGGAATTCGGGACAAGGCACACGTCTCGTTTCCTAATCCCTGGTTCCTAGTCTCCAACTCCTAACCTCAGAAAACAGAAATCCCCTTCGCCACGACAGGGACGAAGAGGACTCCGCGGTACCACCCTGGTTGTCGGTTCAGGTGGACCTGAGGGGATTCGAACCCCTTACCTCTTGAATGCCATTCAAGCGCTCTCCCAATTGAGCTACAGGCCCATGAACAATCCGACCACTTTGGTGTGCGCGCTAACGGGCTGCCCCGGCGCAAGCTAACGCGGTCATTGCCTCACTTGCGCAGCTCCCGGACGAGTTCGGCCTTTGCGATCGGCGGGTTCCTTCCGCCTGCGGGAGTTGCACCACATCCCCCCGCTCTCTGCAGAACTGGCCTACTGCTTCCGTTCCAAGCTGTATATGAAATTAGCGCCTGGGCTCGCAACCATCCCGCGAGCCTCAAGTGGACCTGAGGGGACTCGAACCCCTTACCTCTACAGTGCGATTGTAGCGCTCTCCCAGATGAGCTACAGGCCCGCGGGCGAATGCTAGTATATCTGGAAGGGGGTTAGTGTCAAATCAGGGGCTATCTGCACGCTATCTGCGCGGTATCTCGGCCGATCACGGATAGCCCCATTCGCTGGAGATCGGCAGCATCCCGCACCGAGTCGTCCAGATAGTCCAGCAGGAAGGCCAGCGCGATCCCGGTGGCGAGCGCCAGCAGGACGCGCAGCGGCAGATCGAGCTGCTCGCGGGCGGGACGGCCCACGCGGCCGATGCTCGGCGGATCGATCAGGCGGATATCGGCCTCGGCCGAGCTGAACTGCGCGAAGAAATCGCCGCTGCTCTCGGTCAGCGTCGCCGCGACGGCATCGGCGATCGCGCGCAACTGCGTCTCATCCGGCCAGCTCACGTTCACCGTGAAAATGCGATGGAGCTTGCCCGGCTGCGTGCTCGATCCGATGGCGCCCGCGGGCACGCTGATCCCCTGGCCCGCCAGCCGTTGGCTGACGGCATCGGCGAACGCCCCGCTGCGCACGACCTCCGCCATGTCGTCCACCAGGTACTCGGAAGCCAGCATGGTGTAGTACCGGTCATACGTGTAGACGCCAGGGATGCGCTCCGGTTGAACGCCGACGTTGAAGCGCATCGTCGCGTTGAAGCTGGACGGCCGCGCCTGCCAGGGCCGGTTCATGACCAGGGTCAGAGCGAACACGGCCAGCGCCAGCCCCACCGGCAGCCACCAGCGGCGACGGATGATGCGCCAATAGGCACGCAGTTCCATAGGTTCATCTCTTCATGGACGCTGATAACGAGTAACGAGTGACGACGTCAGAGACGCGGTGATCTCGCAGATAGCTTACTCGTTTCACGTCACTCGTTTTTCTGTCACGAACTCCCGCAACTCCCGCTGAAACCGTTCCACGCCGAACCGCTCCGCGTTGGCGCGGCAATCCGCGGGAGCGTAGGCGGCGGGATCGAAATCGGCCAGCACCGTCTTCAGCGCTTCGACGGTCGGCTCGCGGAAGAACTCGCCGGTCTTGCCGGCGAGCACCGTGTCCAGCGCGCCGCCGCCCGCAAACGCGATCACCGGCCGGCCCGCGGCCTGCGCCTCCACCGGCGCGATGCCGAAATCCTCCAGGCCGGGGAAGATGAACGCCCTGGCGCCCTGGAATAGCCGCACCAACTCATCCCACGACACGCGGCCCAAGAACGTCACGGACGGCCCGGCCATCTGCTCCAACGCGGCCCGGTCGCGCCCGTCACCGTAGACCAGCAGCTTCACGCCCAACTCCGAGCACGCCCGCACGGCCAGATCGGTGCGCTTGTACGGGATCAGCCGCCCGCCCGCCAGAAAATAGTCGCCGGGCGGCTCGCCGCTGGGACGAAACCGGCTCACATCGACCGGCGGGGTGATGATCGTGCTTTCGCGCCCGTAGAAGCGCCGGATGCGCTCCTGGATCTCGGTCGAGATGGCGATGAAATGATGCACGCGCTGTGCCGCCGCGTAGTCCCACCGGCGCAGCAGCGAGATCACGGGCCGCAACGCCAGATCGACCGCCGAGTTGAGCGCCTCGCGCGCCCGGTAGGCCTCATATTGCCACAGGAAGCGGGTCGGCGTCAAGCAGTAGCAGATGTGCGTGGCGCCTTCCGGCAGCGGCACGCCGTGGCAGAAGCCGCTCTTGTTGCTCAGGATCAGGTCGTAGCCCGCCAGGTTCATCCGGCTGAACGCCAGCGGATAGACGGGCATGTACGCCTGGTGGTGGGTGAAGACTCCCGGCAGGCGCTGCATGAAGGTCGTGCGGATGTCCCACGCTCGATAGGCGGCGGGCATGATCTGCGGCGCGTACATGCTGGTGAACACCGGCGCGCCGGGGAACATGCCGACGAGCGTCTCCAGCACGTTCTCCGCCCCGCCCACCTGGTTGAGCCAGTCGTGGACGAGGGCGATGCGTGGACCATGATGCGTGATGCGTGGTGCGTGCGTCACGAGATGCTTGATTCCTGGCGATTGGATCGGCTGCGGGTAGAGGCATGCATCAGCCTCATATGACTTCCAAAACCTCCACCTCTTCTTCTCCCACTTCTGTCAACCCTTCTACTTCTAATGCGATTTGCTTCATCTTGTTGCGCTGCTTGCCTGCGCATTTGCTTGTACCCTACTTCTTCGCCATCACGTCTGCTTTCGCGGCGGGGCCGGGTGCGCGCTGATCTTTGATGGCATCTGGCCCGGCTGCGAACGCTTCGGCGATGCCGGCGCGCAACTCGTCCCAGTAGGCGCGGGCGGCGGCCCATTTGTCGGCGCGGAACCGCTCGACCCAGGCGCGCAGCTCGGCATCCTTGAAGTCGCTGTCTCGCCCCGTCTCTTCGAGATACTGCCAGACCATGTCGATCGTGCGCTCGCTCTCCCACGGCACGACCGCAGCGCCGTCCAGCTCGTAGATGCGTTTCGCAAGCTCGAACTGGTGCGCCTTGTAGTCCACCGGGAAACGGTAATGGGCCGAGATGATCTCGTCCACGATGACTTCGGACCACTTGCGGTGGAAACGGCAGATGCCGCTGTTCTCGTTGTACAGCTCGTACACCATGCGCTCGACGCACTTCCTGCCCAGATCGCGTGGCGGCAGAAAATCGAGGCCGTAGTAGACGAAGTATTTGCCCATCATCGGCATGGGGCTGAGCATCCCGGGCACCCAATACTGGTTCGGCGCCATGCAGCCGCGCTCGCCGTGGGCGGTATAGACGGCGCTCGACGACGGACGACCGACGACCGACGACGGTTTTTCCTCCGTCTGTCGTCCATCGTCTGTCGTCAATCGTCTATCGTCCAGCGTCTTCGCTGCCCCCCGCATCCCCTGCCGGAACACCGCGCAGCGGGCATCGAACAGCACCGCGTAGATCACCTGATACGCATAATCGGCGTTGCGCCGCGAATCGAGCTCCAGATCGAAGGCGGCGACATCCGCGGCGAAGCCGAAGCGCATCTCGCTGGCGGGCGGGAAGCCGAACTCGGCCGGCTCGATCAGCCCATCGCGCACCATCTCCATGATCCAGGCGGTCATCCCGCCGGCCTGGATGGCGTCGAGACCCATCGCATCCACGAAATGGTTCAGCTCCTCGGCCGCGCGCTGATCGAAGATGCCGCACTGCGGGCCGAGCGCCTGATACGGCTCGTAGTCCTTCTTGTAGATCCGGTCGTACTTCTTGCAGGCCACCGAGCACGGCTCGCCGCAGTGCGCAAAGCGCTTCGGCGCGATCACTTCCTCGTTGAACTGCTTCAGGTAGTGGTCGCGAACGAATGCCTGGTTCTGCGCCCGGCGAACCTCTTCCGGCTGATAGATGGACGCGTAGTTGTAGCTGAGCAGCCGGTCATCCACGGTGTGGTAGTTGACGCCGAACGTGCCGCCCGTCTGGAAGCCGGGCACGAAACGATATTTCTCGGTGGCGCCCAGATCAACCTTGATCATCGGCTCGCCGTAGTTCGCCATGAAATAGCCGTCGATCTCCTTCGAGTCCTTGAGATCGGGATCTTCCCAGTCGCCGCCGAAGATGCACGCGGCGATGCGATGGCGCTGGAGCAGCCGGCTGCCCAAGCCGCCGCGGCCGGCCCAATCGTCGATCGGCAGGATGCGGCCCTTGCGCACCTGGTTGCTGCCGATGATCCCCTGATCGGTGTGGCGCGCGGCCGGCCCCACCGCGAACACGCGCACCCAGTCTTCGTTGTACTCGCTCTTGTAGCGGTCGTAAACCGCCTGCTGGAGCGCGTAGCACCCGATCAGATACTCGTCGCCGTCCGGGTTGGCGTGACCCGCCCAGATGACATCCGGGTCAATCGGCTCCAGGCGGACGCTGATCTGCCCGCGTTGATGGTTGAGGATGAGCACCGAGTCTTCGGCGGCCGCGCCTTTGATGCACACGAAATCCGCGCCGATGCGGTGCATGATGTAGGCGCCGCCGCCCAGGCTGGAGATGTAGAAGCCCTCCCACGAGGGGGAGTAGCCGGTGAACACCAAGCGCCGCGTGCCGGGGATACGCGACGCGGCCAGCGGCCCGCCGCCCCAGGTCAGGATCTCCGGGTCGGCGCGGCCGGTGCGCCGCCGCTCATCATCATAGCGCACCCAGCCGTAATCCACGGGGCCGACGATGCGCGGGTCACTGACGGGCAAAATCTGGAACTCGCCGGCGGCCAGATCGACGACGAGCTCGCGTTGCATCAGTTCACGCGTCATGCCGGAGTATCCACCCCTTCGGCATCAGGTTTCGGTTCTGCTGCGACCGGCGCGAAGCGCACGGCCTGCTTCAGCCGCTCGGGCGCCACCTTGTTGGCTTTGCCGCAGTGCGGACATTGAAGCAACGCATGTTTTTGGCCTTCGCTGGCGGCCAGAACGGTCTGGATCTCTTCAGTCGTCGGCGTGAACCGCCGAGAACACTTAGCGCACGTGATCGCTAACATGACACTCTCCCATCCATCGCGAATCCGCCAATGCATGATTCGCCGATTCGTTAGCTTGCTGATTTGCTGATCTGCTGATTTGGTCCGCGTTAGGCCGCGGCTTCCGTCTGCCTGCACGGAGCAGACTCCGGGAAGCGCTCGGTCAACGCCAGGAAGTCATCGCTCTGGCCCACAATCTGCCAATCCAACACGGTGGTCACTTGCGTGTCGATGACACCGGGCGTCGTACGCACCCAACTCATGGTGTAGCCGGTCAGGGCTGCGGTGCGCTCGCCCAGCAACAGCATCATCAGGTCGGCTTCGGTGGAGTGCAATGTCTTGAACACCCACACCACCTCGACCTCTTTGTGTTTGGGCAGCCGAATGAGCGCCTCGAAGACCTCTCGATCGCTGCCGGGCTGCGTTTTCACTTCGACGGTGGCCGCGGCGCGGCGATCCCACAGCGCGCCTTCGATCGGCAATATCCATCAACGCGTCGGCGCACACCACACCGTCGAACGCCAATCGCGCCGATGTGCCGCGCACACCCGGCACGGTGCGGATCACATCCACCAGGAAATCGTCGAAGCGCCCCAGATCATCTACCAGGCAAACCACGCGCAGGTCGGCACGCTCGCGCAGCCAGTTGACCCACAGCGGGGTGATGCACTGATCGTGGGAATTCGATAGATGCTCCAGCAAGCCCTCACGGGCGATTTCGTCTTGACCCGCATGGATGTCGATGTCGATCACAGCCAGCGTCGGTTGCATCAGGCGGCTCCTCTCAATAAAGCACTCATAGGGTGACTATCTTAGCACGTTTCGCGCCGCGCACCAAAGCCGCACGGCTGAATTGCCGTCATGCGCCTTTTCCTCTCCAATTGAAAGGATGTATAATGGCGCTGCGTTTCAGGTAACCGCTGGAGTGGCGATGACCCGAGAGACTTTCCAGGCACAACTGAGCGCCTTGACCGAGCAACTGCTCCGGTTGGGCGCGATGGTATCCGATGCCCAGGAGCGGGCGGTCCGGGCGCTGGCCGAGCGCGACGAGGATCTGGCGCGCGACGTGATCGCGCACGACCCGCAGATCAACCAGATGCAGCACGAGATCGAGGATCAGAGCCTCTTCCTCATCGCCAGCCAACAGCCGGTGGCGCGCGATCTGCGCACGATCTTCGCGGTTGCCTCCATCGCGTCCGACCTGGAGCGCATGGCCGATCACGCCAAGGGCATCGCCGTGCTGGTCACGCGCATGGCCGATCAGCCGCTGCTGAAACCGTTGATCGACATCCCGCGCATGGCCGAGATCGGGCGCCGGCTCTTGCTGGGGCAGTTGCAGGCCTTCACCCGCTGCGATACCGAGGCCGCTCGCGCGCTCGCCGCCCAGGATAACGAAGTCGACCAGCTCGAGGATCAGGTGTTTCGCGAGCTGCTGATCTACATGATGAACGATCCGCGCACCGTCACACGTGCAACGTATCTCCTGTGGGTCGCGCACAATCTGGAGCGTTTCGCCGACCGCACGACCAATATCGGCGAACGCGTGATCTTCCTGGCGACAAGCAGCGTCGTCGAGCTGAACGACTGAACGACGCTCGCAGAGCCGTTGCGCGCAACGGCTCTACTGATTGAACCAACCGGTTGAGAGAGAAGCACATGGACCTAACGCAACTGAGCCAGATGGTAGGCTGGCTGGACGAAGAACACCGCCGCGACCGCGAAGAGCTGGCCAAGCTCGGTCAGCGCTTGCAGAGCATGACGGTCGAAAATCAGGAGCAAGCCCGCCGCATCCAGGAGCTTGAGGGCCGCCTCGCATCGACCCAGGCGCAACTGACCCAGTTCGCGCAGCTCCAGCAAGCCCTCCAGCAGCTCAAAAACGAGGTCATCGTGATGCTGGACAAGCAGAGCGATGCGCGCCTGCAAGGGGAGCGCGAGACCGAGCGCGCCCGCTTGAGCGATCGCGAGGCGCTGTCGCGTGGGCTGGCGGAAATCCGCAAGGAGATCCCCCGCCTGGGGCGAGTGGAAGAGGAGCTCGTCTCGCGCCAGGCGGAGGACCAACGACTCAGCGAGATGCTCCTGGCGCTGCGTCAGTCGGTCAACAACGTCAGCAAAGACCTGGACGAGCGGACCCGCACGCTGCCCTACATGGTCGAGCAGCGCGCTCAGGACAACAAACGCATCGCCCAACTCCAGGCCGAGCATGTCGAGCTGCTGAAGCGCACGGATGCCCTCGCCTCCAAACCGCCGGTCTTTGAGGAACGCATCGGCCGGCTCGAAAAGGAATTGCAGCGCATCCAACCGATCCCCGACCAACTGCGCAACGATCAGCAGGCCTTCTTGGAGTCGCAACGCGTCGCCGACGTCGATCGCTCGCGCCAGGTTGCCGCCTGGGAGACGGAATTCGTCCAGCAGCGGGAGATCATCGAAAAACAGGTCGTGCGTCTGCGAGAATTCACCGCGCAATACGACGCCGCAGGCCGCGCCATCAAGACCCTGGAAGAGTTCCAGGCCTCGATGATTCGTGATCAGCGCCAGGCCAGCGAGTTGCAGCGGTTGGCTGAAGAGCGTCAGCGCAAAGAGCTGGCCGAATGGCAGGCCGAGAACGAGCAGCGCTGGAAGAAGGAAACACTGCGCTGGGATTACAGCCTGCAAGAGCAGCAGAAGGTCAACCAGAAACTTACCGACCGCTTCCCGCCGACAGAGAAAGACCTGGCCCTCCTGAAGCGCGAGGTCGAAGCGCTCTGGAAGGTTCATGCCCTTATCGCTGACCGGCAGCTCCAATCCTCGCAGCACTTGCTGGATCAAGTCGGCAAGGCGCTGGAAGAACGACCGAGAGCGGAAGGAAGATAGGCGACGGACAGCGGACGACCGACGACAGACGGAAGCCTGTCATCTGTGGTCGGTCTTCAGTCTTCCGTCCTCCGTCCCGGAGCCCTATGCGCGTCATCGGCACCGCCGGCCACGTCGATCACGGCAAATCGACCCTGGTGCTCGCCCTCACCGGCATCGACCCGGATCGGCTGCGCGAGGAAAAAGAGCGCCAGATGACCATCGACCTGGGCTTCGCCTGGCTCACGTTGCCGGGCGGAGAATCGGTCGGAGTCATCGACGTGCCCGGCCACATCGATTTCATCAAGAACATGCTGGCGGGCGTCGGCGGCATCGACGCGGCGCTGTTCATCGTGGCGGCCGACGAAGGCGTGATGCCGCAGACGCGCGAGCATCTCGCCATCCTCGATCTGCTTCAAGTGCCAGCCGGCGTGGTGGCGCTGACCAAAGTCGACACCATCACCGAAGAAGGCTGGCTGGAGCTAATCGAGGCCGACCTGCGCGACACCCTCGACGGCACCTGCCTGGCCGATGCGCCCATCATCCCCGTCTCGGCGCGCGCCGGCATCGGTCTGGATCGGCTCAAGCAGGAGCTGGCCGATGCCCTGGCGAGTGTGCCGCCGCGCCGCGATAAAGGCCAGCCGCGCCTGCCCGTCGATCGCGCTTTCAGCGTGGCGGGTTTCGGCACGGTCGTCACCGGTACCGTCAGCGACGGCGCATTCCGAGTGGGCGACGAAGTGGAGATCGTGCCGGGCGGCCTGAAGGCGCGCATCCGCAGCCTGCAATCGCACAAGCGGTCGGTGGAGCTGGGCCTGCCCGGCAGCCGCCTCGCCATCAACCTCACAGGCATCCATCCCGATCAACTGCGCCGCGGGATGGTGGTCACGCGTCCCAGCAACCTCCACGCCACCCTGCTGATCGACGTGCGGCTGCGCCTGATCGCCGCGAACTCGCCGCTGACCGGCGAGGCAGTCGCGCCGTTACGCCATAATCAGGCGGTCGATTTCTTCAGCGGCGCGGCCGAGACGCCCGCGCGCGTCCGTCTGCTGGATGCCGAGCAGATCGTGCCCGGCGGCGAAGGGTGGGCGCAGTTGCGGCTGGAGGAGCCGGTGGCGGTGGGGCCGGGCGATCGCTTTATCATTCGCCAGGCCTCGCCCAGCATCACCATCGGCGGGGGCGTCATCGTCAACCCGCACCCGCGGCGGCGCTGGCGGCGCTTCCAGCCGGAGGTGCTCGCGCAACTGGACACGCTGGCGCGCGGCACGCCCGAAGACCTGTTGCTGCACGCGCTGGCCACAGCCGAGCTGTCGCCGCTCCGGGCGGCGGTCGAGCGCAGCGGCCTGGATGCTACCACGGCCGAGGCTACGCTGGCGCGCCTTATCGCCGAAGGGCAGATCATCCCGCTGGGAGTCGTCCAGCCGCCGCTCGTCAACAGCACGGCGCCGGCGCTCTCGCTCGGCGGCTGGCACGTGCTGGTCGGCCGCATGGCCGATGCGCTGACCGAATATCACGCGCAATACCCACTGCGCCCCGGCCTGGGCCGTGAGGAGCTGAAGGGTCGGTTGCAGGGTCGCGAGAAGTGGCCCGCGAAGCTGTTCAATGAGCTGATGGCGCGTGCGGTCGCTGAGGGGTTGGTCGAGGAAGCTGGCGAATACCTCCGTCGACCCGGCTTTGAGATCAGCTTCGCGCCTGAACAGCAGGCGAAGGTGGACGCGCTGCTGGCTGCGTTTCGCCGCCAACCGTACACGCCGCCCTCCATGGCCGAGGCGATCGCGCAGACGGATGCGGACATCGTCAGCGCGCTGGTGTATCGCGGGACGCTGGCGCGGTTGAGTGAGGACGTGCTGTTCGAAGCGAAGGTCTACGACGAGATGGTCGCCCGCATCGTGGCGCACATCAAGGAGCACGGCAGTATGACCGTGGCCCAGGTGCGCGATACGTTCAACACCAGCCGCAAGTATGCGCTGGCGATCATGGAATACCTGGACGAGAAGAAGATCACGCGGCGCGTGGGCGACGAGCGGGTGCTACGTTAGCCGGCGCCACACGACCGCGCCGTCCAGCACCGTCATGTCGACCTGGGTGTCCAGGATCGCCATCGGTTCCATCGCGAAGATATCTCCGGACAAAACCACCAGATCCGCCACTTTGCCGGGCACGATGCTGCCGCGGTAGCCCTCTTCGCCCGCGGCGTAGGCCGGCCAGATCGTGTATGCGTCGATCGCTTCCCGCACGGTGATGCGCTCCTGGGCCTGCCAGCCATCAGCGCCGGGCGAGCCGTCCGCCCGGCGGCGCGTGACCGCGGCATGGATGCCGATGAGGGGCGCGTGCGGCTCGATCGGCCCATCGGAGCCGAAGGCGAGCTTCGCGCCGCTGTCGAGCAGGCTGCGAAACGCATACGCACCCCTGGCTCGTTCCTCCCCCCAGAAACGATCCACCATCTGCATGTCCGAGGTCGCGTGAATCGGCTGGACGGACGCGATGATATCCAGCTCGGCCAGCCGCGGCAAGTCGTCGGGGTGGATGCACTGGACGTGCTCGATGCGGTGGCGCAGCGACGAAGGACGCAGGACGAAGCCTGATTCGCCATTCGCCTCTTGCCGCCGCACCTCCGCCAACACGTTCAGCACATCGCGGTTCGCCCGGTCGCCGATGGCGTGGATGGTGAGGCTGAGGCCGGCCGCGCTGGCAACCAGCACGCGCTCCAGCAGCTCCTCGGGATCGGTGGCGGCGACGCCCCAGTTGTTTGGATTGTCGAGGAAGGGCTGGAGCATATGCGCCGTGCGGCTGCCCAGCGCGCCGTCGGCGAAGAATTTGACGCCGCCGATGCGCAGCCAGGGGTCGCCTAGTCCGCTCTGCAGACCGATCGCCCGCGCATGATCGAGATTGCACGCCGGGAGGTGCTGCACTACCCGCAATCCGAGCTCATCCTGTTTCCGCAACGCCTGATAAGTGCGCAGCGCGAGGCCGTCGGCGCTGTCGTTGGCGTTGTGGAGCGCCACGATGCCCGTCGCCCACATGCCGGGGATCGCCGCTTTGACCGCGGTCATGGTTTCGCCGAGTTCCGGTTTCGGGATGGCGGTGTATGCCAGGCCGACCGCGTTCTCGCGCAGCACACCGGTCGGCTCCCCGTCGGCATCCCGCTCGATCACGCCGCCCGGCACATCCGCGGTGGCCGCCGTGATGCCCGCCCGGCGCAGCGCCGCGCTGTTGAGCCAGATGGAATGCAGATCCTTGCTATCGAGCGCCACGGGGATGTCCGGCGCGACCGCGTCCAGCAGCGCGCGATGGGGCCGCACGCCGTCGGCCCACGTGCTCGCGTGCCATCCTGCGCCGCGCAGCCATGCGGACGGCCGATCAGCTTGGGCTGCCACTCGTGCTCGCACCATCTCGGCCACCGCGTGCGCAGAGGCTGCGGCAGTGACGTCGATCTCCGTAGCGCGCAGCGCAAGCTCGATGAAGTGGACGTGGCTCTCGGTGAAACCTGGCAGCAGCACCCGGCCGGCCAGGTCGATCACCTCGGTGCGCGGGCCGCGCAGCTCAGCCAAATCGGCGGCTGTGCCGACAGCCAGGGTGCGCTCGCCGCGCACGGCGACGGCTTCGGCCCAGAGGTTGCGCGCATCGGCGGTGTAGACGCGGCCGTTGGTGAAGAGAATGTCGGCGTAGAGTTGCATGGGAGGACCTTTTTTGGACGATGGACGATCGACGATTGACGAGGGATTGACTGGTAGTCAGCAGGTCATGCCGGAGCGACGCGCATCACTCGTTACTCGTCACTCGTCAACCATCGTCATGATTCCCCGACAATATGCTCGTAAATCGAGCCGAGTTCCTCGTCGGAATAGAAGTGAATGATCAGCTTGCCGCCGCGACGGCCGCGCGTCAGCGAAACTTTGGTGCCGAGCGCGCCGCGGAAGGCCTCTTCCAGCCGGCGCGTGCGGGAGATGTCGGGGTCATCGGCCGCATTCGGCTCATCGGCGACGGCCTGCGCAGTGTCGGTGACGGCTTGCAGACGCCGCGCGAGCTCCTCGGTTTGGCGGACGGTCAGTTCGCGCGCCACCACCTGCTCGGCTGCCCGGATCAGCGCATCGTCATCATCCAGGGCGAGAAGCGCACGCGCATGGCCCTCACTCAGCGCGCCTTCCACCAGCAACGCCTTGACCTGGTCGGGCAGCCGCAGCAGGCGCAGGATATTCGCCACCGCCACGCGGCTCTTCCCCACCCGGTCGGCGACCTCCTGCTGGCTGAGGCCGAACTCTGCGACCAACGCCTGGAAGGCCGCCGCCTCTTCCAGCGCGTTGAGATCGGCGCGCTGAATGTTTTCGACGAGTGCCAGCTCGAGCAACTGCTGGGGCGTCGCCTCCTTGACCAGCACGGGCACCGTCTTGAGGCCAGCCAATTGCGCCGCTCGCCAGCGCCGCTCGCCAGCGATCAACTGGAATGCGACCTTCTCGGTGGGCGGGGCGTGCGTGACGATGATCGGCTGGATCAGACCGTGCTCGCGGATCGAGGCGGCGAGCTCGGCCAGCGCGTCCGACGCGATGACCGACCGCGGCTGCCGCGGATTGGGCATGATGTTGTCGACCGCGACATCCCGGATGCCCGCGCCAACCGGCCCTTCGACCACATCGCCCCCATCCGTTGGCGCCGGCGGCGGGCCTGCCGGGATCAGAGCGCCCAGGCCGCGGCCCAGGCCACGCGGTTGCGGGCTCATTTGCCCTCCTCGCGAGCTAACCATTCCTGCGCCAACGCGGCGTAGGCCGCGGCTCCGGCCGATGTGGGCGCGTAGGTCAAGATCGTTTGGCCGTAGCTTGGCGCCTCGCTGAGCCGGACGCTGCGCGGGATGATCGACTCGAACGTCTGCTGCGCGAAGTGCTTGCGCACCTCGTTGACCACCTGCGTCGAGAGATTGGTGCGCGGATCGTACATCGTCAGCACCATGCCGCTGATGGTCAACTTGGGGTTGAGATTCTCACGCACAAGTTGAACCGTGTGCCACAACCGGCCGAGACCCTCAAGAGCGAGATATTCGCACTGAATCGGCACAACCACACCATTGCGCGCGGCCGTCAACGCGTTGATGGTCAGCAGGCCCAGGCTCGGCGGGCAATCGATCAACACATAGTTGTAATGCTCGGCCACGCCCTCCAGCACCTTGCGCAGCAGATGCTCCCGCGCCAGCATCGACACCATCTCCACCTCGGCGCCGGCGAGCGCCGGAGCACTGGGCACCAGGTCCAGCCAAGGAATAGTCGTGCCGATGATGACGTCGGCCAGGGGCGCGCGGCCGATCAACGCATCGTAGAGCGAATGCGAAAGGCTCGCCGCGTCGATCCCCAGACTGCTGGTGGCATTGGCCTGCGGGTCGGCGTCTATGATCAGCACGGTGCGGCCGGCATCGACGAGATAGGCGCCCAGGTTGACGGTCGTGGTGGTCTTGCCCACGCCCCCCTTCTGGTTGGCAAATGCATAGATACGCGTCACAGCTCAGCCCTCACGCTGCAACCAGGCATCCACCTCGTCGCGATATGGGATGCGCGTCATGCCGATCCCTTCGACCGACATCGAGGCGACGATGTTGGCAAAACGCACCGCGACGACCGGATCGCCGGTCTCGAACATGCGGATCAGAAACGCCGTGGCAAAAACATCCCCTGCGCCGGTCGGATCTACCTGCTCGGTGGCCCGCGCCGGCACCGGGAAGCTTTCGCCGCAGCGATGCACCGTCGCGCCATGCCAACCATCAGTGACGATCAGCAGGTTAGCCCGGCACGCCAGATCGGCGATGTACGCGTCATCGCCGCCGACATCTTCCCGGCTGAGGATGATTACGTCGGCGTGGGCCAGAAACTCGGGCATATTCTCCCACGGCGTCGGGCTGACATGCCCCTTCTCGTCCCATTTGCGCATCCAGCCCTGGGGCGTGATGCCGACCAGCGCCTTTTCGGGGAAAATGCGAACCCAGGCGGGCGGCACTTCGTGAGCTATCGGTCCCAGCAGCACAACCGGCACATCAGCCCAGGCCGGCGGCAATTCCTCGGGCAAGATGGGCGCGGCCAGCGCCTCAATGACCTGGGTGCGCTGGATGCCGTGGTAGATGTTGGTGAAGGTTGTGCTGACCGGAGATGGCAGCAAGCAGATGTCGATCCCGTCCAGCGCTCCATCAGGCGACGCAGCGACGACTGCCGTCCCATCTGACGCGGGGCGTATCGCGATCCCCTCCGTGCTGGCGCGGGTCAAAATGCCGGGGCGATGACCGAGCCGGCTCGCAGTGACCGCGGCGTACGAGACGGTGCCCCCCAATCGGAAGCCTTCGGGGGTGGAGTCGTGCGTAATGTGACCGATGGTCAGGAAGTCGACGGGCAAGCGAACCTCGCGGAAAGCAGGTGTCTGAACGACATTGTAGCATAGTCTTCTGGAAGGGTCAACGAAAACGCCGACCTCATGCGGGTCGGCGTCTCAATCGTTACAGCGTCAATGCACGCGCAGGCGATGTGTCTACGCGTCTTTCTTCGGCACGATGGTCACCTTGCGCCGATCGCCCTCGCCCACGCTCTGCGTGATAACCTTGGGATGATCGCGCAGCGCCATGTGGATGATGCGTCGCTCGGCGGGCGGCATCGGCTCAAGGGAGACGGTTCGCCCGGATTGGGAGCACTGGTCCGCCATGCGGAAGGCCAGTTTGCGCAATGCCTCGGCGCGTTTGGCGCGATAGCCGTTGACATCGACGGTGAACTGGCTGCGGCTGTGACTCTGCTGGTTGACTGCCAGTCGTGTGATGAACTCCATGGCTGAAAGCGTTTCGTTCTGGCGCCCAATCAGCATGCCCAAATCGCCACCGACGATGTTAAGGACCGGCACGCGATCATCTGCATCAGCCTCGGCGTCAGTCTGGGCGACGATCTCAACGTCTGCACGCAGCCCCATCCGTTCTAGAAGCCCGCTGAGGAACGCTTTCCCCAGCTCAGCGGCCGCCAATTCTTTGTCATTCAGCTCGGTCGGTACGCCATTGGGAGCTTTGGCCGGCTCGGGGCGCGGTTGCGCCGGTGTCTTGGGTGTGGACGGCTGTTGCGGCTTGGGGGCCGGGGCGGGCCGCGGCTCAACGGTTGGCTGCGACGCAACCTCAGGCGTGGCGCGCACGGCGCCGGGCCGCAACTCGGTCAGCCGCACCACAGAATCCTCCGCGCCGAGGCCCAACACGCCGCGGCTGCCGGGGCGGATCACCTCGACATCGACATTCTCTCGCGTCAGTTGCAGCGCGGCCAATCCCGCACTGATCGCGGCTTCGACACTCTTGCCGCGAAACTCTCCGCTCTTATCTCCTGCCATACATGCGCTTCCTTAATCTCGATAAGACAATAGGTCGAGTCTGAAACCGGGCCGTGCGCCGAGGTGTATTCCTCGGACGCGGCCCGCACTGCCAGCCTAGCGGCGACGCCGATTGCGTTTGACCGGCTTGTCAGATGCCGCGTCGATCTGGGCCGGGTTTTGGACGACAG
>CAVYYH010000007.1:0-1229725 GCA_963772705.1 uncultured Bacteroidales bacterium
TAAGAAATGGACAGGAGTAGGCAATGAACGGATCCTGGCAAACTTTAAAAAGGCCTATGAGACTTTCCCAAACATCGATTTTATTGCCCGAACACCACTGATTCCAGGTGTTAACTGCGATGATGAACATATCCTTGGTGTGCTGGAGTTTATAAAGCCGCACAAAAATGTGATTGATTATGAACTGCTGCCCTATCACCGTTTTGGCCTTGGCAAGTATGAATCGCTTGGTGTGGTTTACGAACTCGATGATTACAAAACACCTTCGGATGAAGTTGTTAAGCGCTTTCAGGCAATGATTGATGAGGCGTTTGGACGAAACAGCAAATAGTTAAAAAGAAATATTATGATTAAATCACTTGGTCATGCCGGCACGCACAGGCGTGTCGCAATCAATGTGGGGTCGGGCTTTGTGCCCGGCACCAATGCAGTGGTGATGGGTGCAGCCATTGCCGGTGGTAAACTGGGATGGGAAATGATCGGGATCCGCAACGGCTTCGAGGGGCTTCTGTTCCCTGACCGTTTTCCCGGTGGCGGAATGATCAACCTCAGCCCCGAACTGATCGAAAACCTCGATCCTGCTACCGGAGGTATCCTTGGCCAGGCGCCAAAGGTTGATCCGTTTCATGCTCCCTCAGTTAAGGGAGGTAAAAAAGATCTTTCCGATCAGATATTAAAAAGGATAAAGGAGGAAGATATCGATGCCTTGATTTCCATCGTGAGCGGACAGGGTCTGGGCATTCTGCAAAAGCTCCATCTCAAAGGGCTCCATACAGTTTGCATTCCGCGATCGATCGAGAACGACATTGCCAATACTGCAGTATCGTTTGGATTCAACAGCGCCCTCAGCGTCACCATCGAAATGCTGAACAAGGCTTACCAGGCGGCCAGATCGGCCAGCAAGATTGCTGTTGTTGAGGTTCCCGGTGAACATGCAGGGTGGATCGCACTTCAGGCAGGTATTGCAGTCCGTGCCGATGCGGTGCTGATGCCTGAGATTCCATGCGATCTGAAAAACCTGGCAAAGCGGTTAAAAGATAAAATATCAGTCAGGAGGCCTTACGGGCTTGTGGTTGTTGCCGAGGGGGCAAAGTTAGTTGATTACACGGTTAAAAAGGATGTTAAGTCATCCGCATCTCCCGGAATCTATTCCTGCAGGCCAGGTGGCCGGCACTGTTGCAACCAGGCTTCAGAAAATGATCACTGCGGAAACCTATCCGCTTGTAATTGGCGCCTGGGCCCGGGGCGGAAATCCCACCGCAACCGACCATCAGCTGGGAATGGCTTATGGTGCCGGATCTGTCCAGGTGCTGAAAGCAGGACAAAACGGGGTGATGGTTTCTTTTATGCCGCCCGATATCAGGTTTGTGCCATTGACAGATGCTGTTGACAAAGTGAGAACCGTGCCCGCTGAAAGCGAATTTATGAGGATTGCACAGTCGCTTGGAATTTACCTTGGTAACCGGTTATAAATACTTTATAAAATCAGAATGCAATGAAAAATATTAAAATATCCGAAGATGTATATGAAAAGCTGGCCGATGCGCTTGATGCACTTCCTGCCGGTTTCACCAGGACTCCTTCAAAATCGGAAATAAAGCTTATCAAGATGGTGTTCTCACCTGAAGAGGCTTTGGTTGCCAGCACCATGAGCCGTAAGTTCGAAACTGCTGACGAAATTGCTGAACGGGTTGGTCTTCCCCTGGATAAAGTAACCGTGCTGCTCGAGGGAATGATACCCCGCCGTATGGTTAAAGATGAAACTATTGCCCTTGAGTCCGGGGTAAAGGGACTTGGGAAAATAGAGGCAAAACCGGGCCAGACGAAGGAAGAAAGTGTGAAAAAATACCGGCTCTTCTCTTTTCTTGTAGGCTGGTATGAATCGTACCTGCAGGAAGTTAAGCCCGAAAGTGCTGAATTTGCAAAAGTGTTCGAACAATATGTGATTGAGGGCGGAGGCGAAAAAATCTTTGCTCCACGTCCGGGCCCGCAGGGCACAATTCCGATGCGTGGCTCGCTTAAACCCGAATGGTTAAAGCGGGAACCACATAATGATATTGATGCCCACTTCCAGAGGCACGACCGTTTTCTTGTATTAGATTGTGTATGCAAGAAGGAGAAAGTTGCTTTTCAAGGCCATAGCTGCGAAATGCCCATCAAGCGGTGCGGCTTCGTAGGAATGCCTCCGGTGGTTCCTCTTTCCGAAAACGTGCTTAGCCGGGAAGAGGCCATAAAGCTCTGGGATGAGCTCGATGCCATGGGGACCATGATGATCCAGGGTTTCTATGGGTTCACCATGGGAGCCGAGGAGCCCCAGTTCGTCGGCGGCTGTCACTGCTGCGGCTGTTGCTGCACCATATTGCAGGGAGGGCGTAATGGTAAGCTCACTGAGTCTGTAGAGCGATCAAACTACCGTGTTGTAAAGGATTATGACAAATGCACCAACTGCGGTGAGTGCATCAGGCGTTGCCAGTTTTTTGCACATAAATGGAAGAAAACCGATGATGGGAGAATGTCGGTATACAACAGGGACAAGTGTGTGGGCTGCGGCTCCTGTGGTCTGGGATGCCCGTCGGGTGCGCTTCACCTGGAGCCGGTTTCTGAAAAGGAATGGATACAGGTAGCCTCCAGTTTCTTTGGATGGGAAGAGGCCCGGATAAAGAATATGGGAATGGGGCAATAGGAATGACCATTCAGATTTGGATTGATCTAATATTTGAAGTTTATTTTAATCAAATCCGGATATCGAATATATTCAAAATCAGAGAACTGAATTTTAAAGATTCTAATCTGTTTTGTCTGTGCTCATTATAACTTTAATGGCACAGGATGCACCGAAGCCGGCAGCAGATGATGCTGCAGCGATTGCCAAGAAACTGGCAAATCCCATCGGGGCGCTGATCAGCGTGCCATTTCAGAATAATACGGATATAGGCATAGGAGATTATAACGGTTCGAGAAATACACTGAACTTTCAACCCATTGTTCCTTTCAGCCTCAGTGCAAAATACAGTCTGATAACACGGTATATTGTACCCGTAATCGCTCAATACGACATTACCGGCGAGGGGACTCAGGAAGCCGGGCTTTCGGATGCCCTGGTAAGCGGATGGATCTCAAACGCCGTAGTGAAAAATGGTTTTGTATGGGGTGTGGGAGCTGCATTTTTAATTCCTACTGCACGGATGATTATCTGGGAACCAAAAAAATTGGCGTTGGCCCGACAGTAATTGTCCTGCAGCAAAAGAACGGCTGGACTTACGGGCTTTGATGAATCAGATCTGGTCGGTGGCCGGAGATGAAGAGAGAGCCGATGTAAACCAGATGTACCTGCAACCATTTTTAACTTATAACTGGAAAAGTGCAGCAGGGCTGACTGTCAATGCGGAAGCTGACACAAAACTGGGAAGCCGGTACGACAAATGCATTCATTAATATTATGGCCGGGGGACTTACGAAATTCGGGAATCAGCTTGTGCAACTTCAGGCAGGACCACGCATACACGTGGCAGCCCCGGAAGGTGGCAAATCTGCTTTTGGAGTCAGGGCTGCGGCTATTTTTGTTTTTCCGAAGAAGTAGGGAAGACGGAAGACGCGGAGACCTAAGACGGAAGACGGAAGCATTAAAACTGCAAGATAAGAACTATGGATCGCTCAGAACTTGTTTAAAATTGTTGTGGTGCTCTACTCAGTTTCCAATTTGCTGTCACTGGGTCTTGAGCTCAATTTAAAAGAAACGATTAACTCCCTGAAAAGCTTCCGGCTTATTATTCTGACCCTGGGCTGGGGCTGGGTGGTGAGTCCGGCTTTTGCCTGGCTGCTTACAATAATAATCCCCATGGACCCGTCCATTGCCCTGGGGCTGTTAATCACCAGCATTGCTCCTATAGCGCCATTCTTTCCCATTCTGGTGAGAAATGCCCGGGCAGATGTTAATTTCTCGGCGGCGTTCATGCCTTTAACAATGGTTGCTACTGTAGTGCTGATGCCAATATTTGTGCCCGTCATGATGCCGGGACTGACGCTGAGCATCTGGGCCCTGGCAAAACCCCTCCTGGTCCTGATACTGATGCCAATGATCCTGGGTATTCTTATCCGGATTTATTTAACCCGGGTGGCCGATAAAATTTTCCCCGCAGTCAAGATGACAGCAGGAATTACCACTGTACTTTCGCTGGTGTCTGTTCTCCTTATCTATTTCCGCGAATTTATAAAGGTATTGGGCAGCTATGCCATCCTTGGCCAGTTACTTCTGGCCCTCGGAATTCTGCTGGCGGCCTATTACATTGGCTTCGGTTTAAAAAAGAACCAGCGAACCGCCATGGCACTGGGAATGAGTTCGCGGAATGTTTCGGCAATGTTCGCAGTTTACATCGTTTTGCCAACCCCCGATCCATACCTGCTGGTAATGATCCTGCTTTCGGGTCCGATACCCGCGCTCACCGCTTATTTTGCTTCACGGTTGCTGGGTAAAAAGACGTAAATTTAACTCATGCATAAAAATTACGGCATCATGCGCCTTACACTGATAACCTGTATTTTTCTCCTGTGGAAATTAACCTCATTATATGCTCAGGATCTTGAGCCGCGTGCTTATACCAATATACCGCGGGGAATGAATTTTGTACTTGCAGGTTACAGCTATTCGCAGGGTGGGTTGGTTTTTGACCCTGCAATTCCCCTGAAGAATGCCGACATACATATTCACGGAACTGTGTTTGCATGGGCAAGATCAATTAAAGTGGGGCCCATGTCGGGCAAGGTCGATGTTATACTTCCTTATGGCTGGCTGGCAGGATCTGCAGAGTATGACGGACAGACGGTCACAAGAGAAGTTTCAGGCCTGGCTGATCCCAGGATAAGGATGAGTGTTAACTTTATCGGTGCCCCGTCGCTGCCTTTGTCCGGATTCAAAGATTACAAACAAAACTTTGTCATGGGTGGCAGTCTGCAGGTATTCCTGCCTCTGGGCCAGTATGACCCCCTCAGGCTTGTCAATCTCGGAACAAACCGGTATACGATAAAGCCCGAGCTAGGTGCTTCCAAAACGCTGGGAAATTTCCAGATCGAACTAACAGGCGGCGTTGCATTCTATACTACCAATTATGATTTTTACGGTGGAAAGACACGTTCGCAGGCTCCTATCGGTTCAATACAGGGACATGTCAATTACAGCTTCAAAAAGGGAATATGGGCAGCGGTTGACGGAACTTATTACTGGGGCGGGCATTCCACCGTGGATGGTGTGGAGGGAAATGATCTGCAGAAGAATACCCGGTTGGGATTGACAGTGGCAATTCCCCTGGGGATTCACCACTCACTGAAAATAAATCTCAGTACAGGGGTCTCCACGAGAACAGGAAGCGATTATGATGTAGCAGGCCTGATATGGCAATACAGGTGGGGGAAAGGTCTTCCAAAATCTAAAAGGCCTGATTAATACTTATTTCTAAGTATTGTTCCAGGCCTGGACTATCAATAATTTCAGTTTTGTTAAATAATTAATGACTAACCCGGATGTCTTCAAATGAAATGCTTTAAAATTCCTTCAAAAGTCATTATTGTAATCGCCTGTACTATATTGTTTTACAGCGTAAATAGCACCATTTCAGCTCAAACTGAAATCCCTGAAAAACATTGGAATTTTCTCATCGATGTCTATCTTATGTTCCCATACATGGACGGAGAAACCGGCGTTGGTGATCTGCTTTCGGTTCCCGTTGATGCGAATCCCGGAGATATTTTCAGCAAGCTGAAGATGGCTGCCATGTTATACCTTGAGGCAAACACCAGTAAATGGGCAATAACCTCTGACCTCGTTTACATGAACCTGAACCAGGAGGTATCTCCGGGCACGCTATTTCATTCCGGAGAAGTTACTGCGAAGGAATTGATATGGGAGCCGGCCGGGTTGTACAGGGTTGTACCATTCTGGGAGCTCGGTCTGGGAGGGAGACTGACAAATCTCTCAACGGATATAGATGCCCGCCGGATATGTTTTTCCGGGATTGGAAATCTACAGACCGTTACCGCGAGCGGATCCAAAACATGGATGGATCCGGTCATAATAACCCGTTTTTCTGCTGCTATTAAGGAGAAGTGGCTTTTCCAATTCAGGGGTGACATCGGTGGTTTCGGCATCGGATCGGACCTGACATGGCAACTCCAGGCTTATGCAGGTTATCGTTTCGGCAAAGTATTCCAGCTGACGGCAGGGTACAGATATTTAAGTGTCGACTACGATAAGGGAGTTGATGCAGAACGGTTTGTTTTTAATATGGCTTCATTTGGCCCGGTCGTAAGATTCGGGTTTAATTTCTGATAAATACTATTTAAAATGAACTTGAACAGAACAGTGTTTTATGCCCTTTCAGTCTTATTAATTTCTTACAGTGGAATTAGTTCCGGACAGACAAGTGTGTCTGAATCGTCAAAGGCAGAACCATTGTCCGCTGCCGGGCAAAAATATTTACTTCCCGACCTGCGACAGGGGGCACTTGTCATTGACGGGAAGCGACTCTGGTTCAAACCAATAATAGCAGTCGTCACTGACTACAACTGGCTCTGGCAGGATGATCCAAGCCTTGAGCAGGTAGGGATTCAGGAAAACACCTTTGACCTGCGGGCAGCGCGGTTCGGACTGAACCTGCGGTCAAAAGGCAAGCTGAAGTGGGTTTTTACTTTTACCTTTGACTACCAGGAGTCAAGGACAAGGGATGATGTTTACTTTCAGGTCTATGACCTGAAGCTTGATATACCCCTGGGGCCTGTAAAGCTCACCCTGGGAAAACAGAAGGAGCCCTTCTGCTATGAAATGGTGGGACTAATGCCGCAATTGCCTCAGCAGGAACGTCTCATGTCACCATTCTTCACAACACGAAATACCGGAATCATGCTCTCGGGTACCCTTGCAAATGAACGGATGACCTGGGCAGCAGGGGCCTTTAATGACTGGATTGAAACCGGCGAAAAACTAAACAGGAATGCCACCAACTGGGTCGGCCGCATTTCCGGTCTTGTTACAGTGTCTGAGGACAATCTGAACTACCTGCACCTGGGATTGGGAGGACGGTTTGCGGGATCCGACGATGGCACGATGCGTTTTTCGGGACGCCCCTCCTCTAACGTTGCTGACAAATACGTTGATACGAAATCGTTCGCTGCCGATAATGCAAGCGAAATGTCAATTGAGGCAGTGTATTCCTTCGCCCCGTTCATGCTGCAGGCAGAATACATAAGAACCTGGGTGAATGCACCGGAGAGCGGCAATCCCGGATTCTCCGGAGCTTACGTTTCTGCATCATGGGTGATCACAGGTGAAAGCAGGCCTTACATCCGCTCTCTCGGTTATGCCGGAGGGATTGTGCCTTCGAACCGCTATGGGGCATTTGAGGTCGTCGGGCGTTATGGTTATGTTGACCTTACCGATGGACCTATAGACGGAGGTGTGATGGGTCACTGGTACTTCGGAGCCAACTGGTGGGCCTCAAGGCAATGGAAAGTCGGTTTATCGTACGGTAACTGCACCCTTGACCGTGATGCACTGGTCGGAAAGACCAGGATGCTTCAGGCCAGGCTGCTTTTTATGTATTAAGTTAACGCCAACTAATTAGTAAGACCGAAGACCGAAGACGGGAGACCGAAGACCCAAGACTATTAAATCTGAACTGGCATCAGCAATATCTGTGAAACCACATTGTATAAATAAAATACTCATTTCTAAGTATTTCGCAAGCAGTTGAAAGACAGTAAATTTATCATGATCTTCCTGATTCGGAATTATTGAACGGATATCACAAGACAACAGCAACTTATAAAGGCACTTTAAAATATAAATCAAACAAAAAAGCTATGAAAGTAATTATCGTTGGCGGAGTAGCCGGTGGTGCATCGTGTGCAGCAAGGCTCCGCAGGCTTGATGAGAAGATAGAGATTCTTATGGTTGAACGGGGACCGTTCGTATCTTATGCAAACTGCGGATTGCCTTACTATGTAGGCGGATCGATAGAAGAAGAATCAAAGCTTCTTGTCGCCACCGAACAGATGTTCAAGGTGATATTCAACATGGACTGCCGTACAAATTGTGAGGTGGTTGGTATCTCGGCAAAGGAGAAGACAGTCAAGCTGAAAAATCGTCTCTCGGGTGAAGTTACAACTGAAAAATACGATAAACTTGTTCTCTCCCCCGGCGCAGCACCAGTGCGTCCACCCCTTCCCGGACTGGAGCTTCCCGGAATATTTTCAGTAAGAACAGTAGCAGATTCAAAAAATATCAAAGAGTGGCTTGACCGTGATACCGATAATTCCGTTGGAAACTCATTCACAGGTGTTGACAAGGTTTCAAGACCGAAGAAGGCAGTGGTCATAGGCGGAGGATTCATCGGGCTTGAAATGGCTGAGAACCTGGTTGAAAGAGCCCTGAATGTCACGCTGATTGAAAAACTTGACCAGGTCATGCCGCCTCTCGATCCGGAGATGGCACGTATCGTAAAGAGGTACATGAAAAAGCACGGAATAGCTGTTAAGACCGGTGACGGCGTGGCCGGATTCCGAAAGGGAGAACAAGGTGACCTGGAAGTGATTACAGAAAAAGGTAAGGTTTATAATGCTGACATTGTCATTATGTCCATTGGGGTTAAACCCGAGCTTGAACTGGCGAAAATGGCCGGCATCAAGGTTGGGGAGCTTGGAGGTATACGGGTGGATGAGCATATGGTCACATCCGATCCCGATATCCTTGCAGTTGGTGATGCTGTTGAGGTGAAGGATTTTGTCACCGGGCAGTGGGCATTGATACCACTGGCAGGTCCGGCAAACAGGCAGGGCAGAATTGCAGCAGATGTGATAGGCGGGCGTAAATCAAAGTTCCGCGGAACGCAGGGAACATCTATCTGCAAGCTTTTCGGCGCTGCGATAGCACAGACTGGTGTCAGCGAGAAGACCCTTAAAAAACTTGGCGATACTGATTACGAGAAAGTATACCTTTTCCCGAATTCCCATGCCGGATACTACCCGGGAGCCAAGATGCTTATTGTAAAGGCAATCTTCAGGAAATCTGACGGTAAACTGCTCGGGGCACAGGTGCTTGGCGAAGACGGAGTTACAAAGAGGATAGATTCATTTGCCATGGCCATTCAGATGGGCTGCACGGTTTATGATCTTGAAGAATCTGAACTCTGCTATGCACCGCCCTTCGGCAGTGCAAAAGATCCGGTCAATTTTGCCGGGATGATCGCCGCAAACATCCTCAGGGGCGACATGCCTGTTGTACACTGGGACTCGCTTGGCGACAGCTTCCTTTTAGACGTCCGCAATCCGCCTGAAGTGGCAGCAGACCCTGTTCCGGGTGCTGTCAACATTCCTCTTCCCCAGCTCCGCTCACGCCTTGCTGAACTGCCGAAGGACAAACAGATAGCCTCATTCTGCCGGTCGGCACAGAGGTCGTATTACGCAACAAGAATATTGCTGCAGAACGGCTTCAGGGCAGTGAATATTTCAGGAAGTATGCTTGCACGCTCTATCATGTAATTATTGAGACACATTAAACCGATTTAACTATGGACGCAATCATTCAGTTTTGTCAGCCATTATTCCAGCCTGTGGTTCTGGTTTTTACAATTATGAATCTTCTGAGTATGGGACTTCAGGTTAACCTGGGCAATATGTTTAAGGTAGTCAGAAATCCGAAGTTCCTTGGTTTGATGTTAGTGCTCGGCTGGGTTATAGGTCCGGCAATTGCTTATCTTATCACCTTGGTGCTTCCCCTGGATAGTTCATACATAATTGTTCTGTTCATCGGGAGTCTGGCACCGTGCGCACCATTTCTCCCTCCTCTTATTCCCAAAGCTCACGGAGACGTAAACTTTGCAGGTGCCTTCATACCCGTAGCAGCGATCGGCACATCAATTCTAATGCCGGTTATAGCACCAATGCTGGTCAAGGGGATAGATTTGAGCGTGATGTCACTCCTTAAGCCGCTCTTCATAACATTGCTGGTGCCATTGATGTTTGGTGCCGCATTAAAAACATTTGCCGCTAATGTGGCTGACAAGATCTTTCCCTGGGTAAAGAAGCTTGCAGGCTTATCCACGTTATTAACCATTATATTATGTTTGATTATTTATTACAAGCCCATGTGGGCTACTGCCGGCAGTATGGCAACCCTTGCTATGACAATTTTTATGGTTTTGATGGCACTGATATCATATTATTCCGGGTTCAGCTTTAATCGTGGTGAGAAGGTGGTTATGTCACTTGGAATGGGTACAAGGAATATTGCCGCTGTACTGATAGGGGTTCTTACAATAGCTGACGTCAAACCTAATATGGTGGCGATGGTCGTCATCTGGACCCTGTGGTCTTTTATCCTAAGTATGATTATTGCTCCCATTATAGGCAAGAAGGGTCGAAAGGCGGCTGCAGCTAAATAGATTGTTACAACCAGGATCATTAAAACCGACAGAGAAAGTGGAAAATAAAAAAGGAAAATCATCTCTTATGGGGTTGATTAAAGGCTATTTACCCATCCTTGAATGGGGGGCAAAATATAACAGCAAGACCTTTTCAAACGATATGATCGTTGCTTTGATAGTAACGATGATGCTAATACCTCAGTCACTGGCGTATGCAATACTGGCTGGTCTTCCTGCAGAGGTCGGGCTCTATGCCTCGATGGCTCCGCTGATCATGTATGCTATCTTCGGCACTTCAAGAGCACTTGCGGTTGGCCCCGTGGCTGTTGCCAGCCTTATGACGGCAGCTGCTGCCGGTCAGCTGGCATCACAGGGAACACCAGAATACCTTGGAGCAGCTGTTGCCCTGGCAATGGTATCAGGGTTGCTGCTGATAGCCATGGGATTTCTGAAACTGGGATTTCTGGCAAATTTTCTCAGCCACCCGGTAATTGCCGGATTCATAACAGCATCAGGTCTTCAGATCGCTGCAGGCCAGCTCGGACCGGTTCTTGGAATTCATGCCGAAGGTGAGAGTTTCCTTGATATTGTTATCTCACTGTGGCATACAATCAGCGGCACCCATATTATTACTGCGGCTATCGGGATAGGCTCACTGATATTCCTTTTCTGGGTACGCAAGGGACTGAAGCCGCTCCTTGTTCGCTTCGGTTTGCGTGAAAAGATGGCAGACATTCTTGTAAAAATTGGCCCTGTAGTAGCCATTATTTTGACAATCGTAATAGTAGCTGGCTTAGGTCTTGCTGACAAGGGTGTCAAGATAGTTGGTAAGGTGCCGGGTGGTTTGCCAAAAGTAGCCATGCCGCCACTTGATTTTGCACTCTGGATGAAGATCCTTGTTCCGGCACTTCTTATCTCAATTGTTGGTTACGTGGAGTCGATTTCGGTTGCTCTTACCCTGGCAGCAAAGAAGCGTCAGAGGGTTGATCCCGACCAGGAGCTTATCGCTCTCGGTGCTTCAAACGTAGGATCGGCAATTTCCGGCGGATTCCCGGTTACAGGAGGATTCGCACGTTCTGTTGTCAATTTTGAAGCAGGAGCAGAGACACCTGCTGCCGGAGCCTTTACTGCTGTCGGCATAGCACTGGTCACATTGTTTCTTACGCCACTGCTCTTCTTTCTTCCGAAGGCAGCTCTGGCCGCGACAATAATTGTGGCTGTAATGGGTCTGGTTGACATGAAAGCCCTGAAGCATGCCTGGTCTTACTCCAAAACCGATTTTGCAGCAATGGCTGGTCACCATCCTTGTAACATTGTGGAAAGGAGTTGAGGCAGGACTTATCGCAGGGGTTGGGCTGTCTATCTTCCTGCACCTGTACAGAACCTCCAGGCCTCATGTGGCCGTTCTTGGACAGGTTCCCGGCACGGAACATTTTCTCAATGTCAAACGGCACGAGGTGATTACAGATCCTGGCATTCTTTCAATAAGGGTGGATGCGAGTCTCTATTTCCCCAATGCGCGTTTCCTCGAGGACACGATAAACAATGCTGTTGCGGAGAATCCTGATATCAAGCATCTCATCCTTGTATGTCCTGCAGTCAATACCATAGATCTCTCGGCCCTGGAAAGCCTCGAGGCAATCAACCTGAGGTTAAAGGACAGCGGAATAAAACTGCACCTGTCAGAAGTCAAGGGCCCCGTAATGGACCGGCTTAAGGATACACATCTTCTTCACGCACTGACAGGCAAGGTCTACCTTACACAATTTGCGGCCGTGTCCGAATTGCGAAGCGAACTTGCATCCGAAGGATTTAAGATTACAGGAGGCCCGATGTGTTATTGCACACCTTCAGGCGATCCTTCCTGAGGAAGGTTGATAATATTTCAAATAATATGTCTTAATGAGAGCCATTACAGTTGAACCAAAAAAAGCCGGCACCGCAAGATACATGGAGATGCCTGAGCCTGATCCGCGTGACGGGTCCATCCTGGTCGAGGCAATTGCCGTTGGTGTTTGCGGGACGGATGTTGAAATTACCGAAGGGAAATACGGATGGGCACCTCCAGGACAGAATCACCTTATCCTGGGCCACGAATCACTGGGCCGTGTCATTGATCCGGGCACAGCCTCCGGATTTAAGAAAGGCGATCTGGTAGTTGGCATCGTCAGGCGTCCCGATCCGGTTCCTTGTCCGAACTGTGCAGTGGGTGAATGGGATATGTGCAAGAACGGACTCTACACTGAAAGAGGGATCAAGGAGATACACGGATACATGTCAGAGCGATGGAGGATCGAGCCTGAGTATGCAATTAAGATAGATCCTTCACTTGGAATTCTGGGTGTACTGCTGGAGCCCACAACTGTTGTCACCAAAGCGCTGGAGCAGATAGGAATGATAAGCCGACGTTCATTCTGGGAGCCAAACAGGGTTCTTGTAACAGGAGCAGGGCCGATAGGATTACTGGCGGCATTAAGTCTCAAAATATGGGGTGTGCAGGAGATACATGTACTCGACCGGATGGAATCAGGTTCTAAACCAGATCTTGTGAGAGAGCTTGGAGCTATTTATCATTCCGGCAGTGTTTCTGATATCGGGTTTGAACCGGATGCAATCGTGGAATGTACCGGGGTGGGTCAGGTAATTGAAGCCTGTATTCAGCAGCTTGGCCCGAACGGCATATTATGTCTGACGGGTGTGGGTCATGGCGGGCATATGACCAGGGCAGGTACAGCTGATATGGCTGCTTCAGCAGTATTGAGAAACACTGTAATTGTAGGCAGCGTCAATGCAAATAAGCGCCAGTGGTACAGGGCGGGGCAGACCCTTGCCAAAGCTGACCGTGGCTGGCTGGCAAAACTCATAACCCGCCGGGAAAAACCTGAAAACTTCATCAAAGCCCTGGAGAGAAAGCCTGATGACATTAAGGTGGTTATTCAGTTTTCAGAAGTATGATGGGAGACGGAAGACGGAAGACGAGAAGACCGAAGACGGGAGAGGTAAAAGAGAAGACGGAAGACCGAAGACGGAGAGCGAAGACGGAAGACGGAAGACGGAAGCTGCTGATGTTCAGTTAGTATTTCCGATTTGATAAGGCTTAGCGGGGGAAACCAGGCTCAGGAGTAGGTTATATCCATTATTACATAAATAATTTCTTCCCTGTCCCGCTTTAAGGCAATCGTGTCTCCCACTTTTTTGTTTATCAGTGCTTTGGCCAGGGGTGATATAAAGGAGATCTTTCCTCTGGCAATGTTTGCCTCATCAACGCCTGTAATCTGAAAGATCTGGGTTTTACCGGACACCTCCGTTTTGAGGGTAACAGTGGCGCCGAACCTTATTTCGTTTTGCGGCTGCTCTGTCAGATCAACAACCCTGGCATCGGCAATCCTGTTGTTCAGTAACTGTAACTTTGCATTGATATAGTTCAGGGCAATGCGTTTCTCATTTTCATTGCTGCTGCCGACATTATCTTTTTCACTGATCAGCGCCTCCTTTTCAGCCAACAGCTGTTCCATCCCGTTCCGGGTGACAAAGTTAGGCACGCCGTCCGGCAGGTATGCCCTCTGCGGCACCATCGGAACTTCTTCCTGGTCGTCTTCCTTGACAAATCCTCTGCTCATAGCTCATGGGTCGGGACTGCTAAATTATCCATTATAGAATAATATGCCAATTTCGGGTATAAATTTTGATTTGTTGCTCGCGGGTCGATTTGCTCCTTAAAACGGAGGTCTTGCGGTCTTGCGGTCTTGCGGTCTTGCAGTCTTGCAATCCTCGCCTTCTCCCTACTTCGCGAAGATTCGGAGGGCAAAGCCTGCGGTCAAAGGTTTCCGGTTTGATTCGGTAAGGGTCTTCGCCTCTATTACCCGTCAACTTTTATTGTGAGACTAGTTTCTTAAATCCTCATCTTCCCAGAGACTTTTGAAATCCTCATCTTTCGGGGCATAGGTCTTGAATTGCGGGTTCATTGATATTGCCTTTCCGAGGTCAGCAAGGGCATTTGCCTTATCCCCTTTGCGGCAATAAACGCATCCGCGGTTATAGATGAAAACCGGCTGCCCTGGAGCAAGCTCAATTGCCTTATTGTATGAAGAGATGGCTTCATCAAGCTTATTTGTTTTTGCAAGAATCCCTGCTTTAATCTGCCAGGCATCAGCGTTGTCAGGACTGAGTGATGTTGCCTTCTCCAGGGCAGATAAAGCCTCATCGTTTCTGTCCATCGATTCCAGTATCTGTCCCTTCATCAGCCAGTTTACCCCATCGTCGGGTTGCATGACGGTAAGCTTTTCGGCGTTTTTCAGTGCATCATCCAGGTGGTTGAATTCAGCCTGGAGGAACGTTTTAAAGAATAATATCCCGGTATTTTCCGGATAAGTTTTTTCGAGTTCTTCAAGTTGCTTTATTGCTTCTTCCTCACCGGTAGGACTCCTTTTCATGTTAATCATCAGCCAGCCCTGCACGGCGTCCCTGTTCTCAGGGTATTTACCCATTATTTCAAGATAGACTTTGGATGCTTCTGCTGTATTGCCCTGCTGGGCCAGGCTCTGGGCCTTGCTGAGGTCATCCTTCACCGTAGAGGTCTGTCCTTGAGCGTAATAACAGGCAAAGACAGCAATCACAACTGTCAGAAAGAATTTCAACGTTTTCATTTTGATTGAGTATTAGTGATAATCGTTAATACAAAATTACGCCTTACCAAAGCCGAAGTCAAATTTATATTAGCATGGAAGACCTGACCCTGGTGCAGTTTCGTATTGGGAATAGCATACGGTGCAAAGCGGTTATGGGGGATGGATTTTATACCGTTATGAGAATGTGACATTTTCATTACTTTTGGATGATTATCATTTTAACCTAAACCAAAGGAATTTAAACCGTACGTTATATGCTGACAAAAGAACTGGTACTGGACTTGTGGAGCAAAACCTACAACACCGATGGGAAACCCGACTGGTCACATATTATTCCCTATTACGACACCAATATCTATTTCAGGGATTCGATTCAGGAAATACGAGGCATCGTAGAATTTACCGCGATGACGGAACGTCTGACAAAGAGGTCAAAAGACCTGAAAATGAATATTGTCAATGCTGTCATGGAAGGGAATATAATTATCATGGAATGGGAAATGACCATCAAGTTCAAAAAAAATCCGAGCTCCGTAATGTATGGCTCAAGCCGGCTGACTTTAAATGAAGAGGGGAAAATTATTGAGCAAAGAGACTATTACGATTTGTGGGGTGACATCTTTGACAATATTCCACGGTTCGGCAAAGCCTACCGTAGGTTTATGATTAAAAAGTTTGGTTGAACTTATTATGCTGAAATGATGTTCTATTACTATACACAAAACTAATAACCAGGATTATGAAAAAGGTTACTTGCATACTATTGTTTCTGGCATTACTATCTTCCGGATTTGTAAATGCCCAGACAGGTCTTCGTTTCGGATTGAAAGCCGGCTACAGTCTGGCCACTCAATACGGAATCTCCCCGGCTGATAATACGTATGAAGTTGAGACAAGCAGCAGGAATGGCTTTTCAGGAAGCATTTTATTGTATTTTCCAATAACTGAATCAGTAGGCATTCAACAGGAGTTTGCCTACACAATGAAAGGTTCGGGCCAGGATGTTACTATTCCCGAGCCTTATGAAATAAATACTGTTTCTGATTACAGGCTGAACTATTTCGAGATGCCAATAATCGTAAAATACAGATTTGTCAATATTAAGGATTTTGGGTTTTATGGCAGCACCGGGATCGCATTGTCATTATTAATGAATGGAGATTATAATATTACCAGTACAATTAATGCGGGCGGCCCCCCGATAATTGTTGAAGAATCAGGTGATATGGAAGGCCTCGATATCTTCGATTACTCATTCGTATACGGAGTCGGCTCGGATTTCAAACTTCTCAAACAGAACTTTTTCATCGAATGGCGAATGACAGTAGGGTGGAACACTCTGGCAATGCCTAACGCTACAGGAGCTGATCCTGTCCCACTGCGCAATATGGATTATATTTTTTCAGCCGGCATGTATTTCTGAAAGCTCAGGCCGGATTATTCAATTATTTGAAATCTATAGAAGCGAGTCAGGAGACTTGTATTTATGAAGAATAAAAAGTTTGCCAGGTATTTCAGGGAGTATGAGTGGTCGAACATTTCTGCCATGATCAGAAATAACCGGTCAGCCCCCCGGATATGCGCTGACGGCTTCAACAATAAACTTGTTGTCATTACCGGTGCCACATCGGGTATAGGTTACCATACAGCCAGAAAGTATGCATCCCGTGGGGCTAACCTGCTTTGTATAAATCGCAACAAAGAAAAATCAGATGCCCTGCGGCATGAAATTGAAAATGAATTCGGAGTCAGATGCGACTACAAAATAGCTGATCTGAGTAGGCTGGAGGATGTCCATCGGGTGGCGGAAGAACTGTCAAAGCTCGATACCCCTATTGATGTACTGATACATAATGCAGGTGTTTACCTGACAAAAAGGGAGCTGACTTCCGACGGGCTTGAAAGGGTTTTTGTGGTCCAGTACCTTTCTTCGTTCATCATCAATCACGTTCTGATGAATAAGCTCAGATCGCAGGAAAAAGCAAGGATAATCATGGTTAATTCCGAAGGTCACCGTTTTGCCGCATGGGGACTGAGAACCGATGATCTGAACTGGGAAAAACGGAGATATTCAGGGCTGAAAAGTTACGGTTCTGCCAAGCTGGCCCAGCTCCTGTCAATGATTGTTTTTGATGAACACTTCCGGAATACAGGAGTATCAATCAATGCAATGCATCCGGGAGCTGTCAAAACTGATACCGGGCAGGAAAACGGACCGGTTTACCTGTGGTTTAAAAGGAACTTCATCGATAAAACATTAAAATCGCCTCAGATATCGGCCGAGGCATTGTATTATCTTGGTGTTTCAAATGAACTGGAAGGGGTAAGCGGAAAATTCTTCAATCTCACAACGGCTGAAGAACCTGCACCACCGGCCCTGGACAAAGATGTAGCTTACGAGCTGTGGGAAATAAGCCAGTTGTCAGGCAGACTGAAGTGATCAAAAAAGTAGATGTTACAGGATAATAAATTTAATGAAATTTCTGAGCTGAATGAATATGCCTGAAAGCAGATACAACATCATCATTGTCGGAGGGGGTATTGCCGGACTGACTTCTGCTGCCTATCTCTCACGCGCCGGGAAAAAGGTTCTACTCATTGAAAAAAACAGGGAGTGCGGAGGATTGGTCAATACATTTACACGTGACGGTTTTCAGTTTGATGCCGGGGTGAGAGCCCTGGAGGATGCCGGAATTATTTTCCCGATGCTGAAGGATCTGGGTATTCAGCTCGAGGTTGTAAAAAGCCCGGTTTCCCTGGGAATAGGGAGTGAAATTCTGCATATAGAGAACATAGACAGTTTAATAAAATACAGGGAACTTCTTGTAAACTTATATCCTGAAAGCCAACTGGAGATTGATGAGGTCCTGAGAAACATCCGGAAAATAATGAAACACATGGATGTCCTTTATGGCATAGAGAATCCGGTGTTTAAGGATCTGATACGCGACAGGGATTTCATTTTCAGGAAGCTTCTCCCCTGGCTGCCGAAATTTATTTTTACCGTTGGAAAAATAAACAGGCTGAACATGCCTATTGAGGGGTATCTGGCAACTATGGTAAAAAATCCTTCACTCAGGGATATTATTTCACAGCATTTCTTCAGAAACACCCCTGCCTTCTTTGCGATGAGCTATTTTTCATTGTACCTCGATTATTTTTATCCCAGGGGAGGTGTAGGGAAGCTGGCGGATGCCCTGAAGGGAAAAATAACAGGATGGGGAGGCGAGATAAAAACTGAAACAAAGATTATTGAAGTCAACGCTGAAAAATGCCTCCTGAAAGACCAGGAGAATATTACATATGAATATGACAGCCTGATCTGGGCGTCGGATTTAAAAACATTCTATACCATTACCGAAACGGGCGGATTGTCACCTGAAATCAAAATAAAATTCGAAGAAACCAAAAGCAAGATGCTGAATAACCGGGGCGGCGATTCAGTCTTTTCCCTTTTCCTGGGGGTTGATGAGCCGCCTGAAAGTTTCAGGAAGATAGCACATGGCCATTTCTTCTATACCCCCGCGAAAACAGGATTGGGTGAAACGCACAGGGGGGAGCTTGATAATCTGCTAAGCAATTTTGAAAAATCCAAAAAAGAGGAAATCTTGACCTGGCTCGATAAATTTACCAGGTTAAACACCTATGAAATTTCCGTTCCCGTGCTTAAAGATCCCGGTCTGGCACCCCCGGGCAAAACAGGCTTAATAATCAGTTTCCTTGCTGAGTATGATCTGTTCAGCAAGATTCAGGGTGCAGGCTGGATTGATGAATTCATCACTGAACTTGAGAACCGGGTTCTGAGTGTCATATCCGATTCTGTTTACCCGATGTTAAAGGGCAAAATTGTTTCGCGCTTTTCTTTTACCCCCTTAAGCATCGAAAACAGAGTAGGAAGTTCTGAAGGGGCCATAACAGGTTGGGCATTTAAAAAATCGATGCCGGTAATCAACAAAATCCAGTTCTCTGATCGTTCCGTTCTGACACCAATACCTTCAGTTTATCAGGCTGGTCAATGGGCTTACAGTCCCGCCGGGGTGCCGATGTCAATTCTGACAGGCAAACTTGCAGCTGACCGGGCATTGAAACAAATTCTGAAAAAATGATACATCTAAGATCTGTTTCGAAATCCTTTGGCAATATTGAAGCCCTGAAAGATGTGAGCTTCAGCATAAACAAAGGGGAGATCTTTGGTATTCTGGGTCCGAACGGGGCTGGTAAATCAACGATAGTAAACATTTTAAACACCCTGGTTAAACCCGACAGTGGCGAGGTTATCATCGACAATGTCAATATCCGGAACGACGGAATTACAGTTAAGCAGATAATGGGAGTAGTTCCGCAGGAGATCGCCCTGTATGAAGAGCTGACGGCGTATGAAAACCTGATGTTCTGGGGCGGGTTGTATAACATCCCGAAACAGCTCCTCAGGGAACATGCAGACAAGACCCTTGAAATAGTTGACTTATCATACAGGAAGAATGACAGGATAAAAACATTTTCAGGGGGGATGAAGAGAAGGATCAACATTGCCTGCTCACTTTTGCATAACCCCAGGATACTGGTCCTGGATGAACCTACGGTTGGTGTTGACCCTCAGAACAGGAACCATATTTTTGAGGTAATAGAGAAATTGCATGATGAAGGGATGACAATCATCTATACGACTCATTACATGGAGGAAGCCGAGAGGTTTTGTGACAAGATTGCCATCATGGATGAAGGCCGCATTATTGCTCTTGGCACGCTTAAGGAGTTGAGGGAGATCAGTGATGCAAAAGATCTGCTGACAATTAAACTTGCAGATTTTGACAATGAAATAATTTCCAGGATCAGGTCGGCAATTCCGCTGATCAGATTTGACAGTACCACAAGGACACTTGAAGCGGACTGTGAAAATATAAGCGATGAAATTTCGGTAATCACGAACCAGGTCCAGAACGCCGGCGGGGTGATCGAAAGAATCTATACCCGGGGAACCAACCTGGAATCCATCTTTTTGAAACTGACAGGGAAGCAATTAAGAGACTGAATTATGCTCAAGCTATTCAAAAAAGATCTGAAGCTTTTTTTTCATGACCAGCGATCTGTCATTCTCACCTTTTTGCTACCGTTGATCCTGATAACCCTTTTTGCGTTTGCATATGGCGGCATTGGTGAATCTGACGGACGTTCCGGGCCTGTCAGCCTGCTTGTTGCCGATCTTGACATGACATCCTCTTCCAGGGAAATTATAAGCGCGATTGACTCTCTTGAAGATATAAGTACTGTCATTACAGATTCTGCGATGTCAAAGGAACTTGTAATTAAAGGGAGGTATGCCGGGGCATTAATAATTTACAAGGGGTTTCACGACTCCCTGGAAGCGGGAAAGGGAACGCCCCTGGAGCTTATTTATGACAGGTCGAGGGAGATGGAAACGGCTATTATTCAACAGAACCTTATCGGAACCGTAATCTCTTCGACAAGTAACATAATTGTTAAAAACAGGATTGAAAATTACCTTAAGGAGCAGTTCCCTGTTTTTGGACAGAACATGAGTGATAATATTTTCAGAACAGTAACAGGGAATGGCAATAATAATCCGTCAATAAAATATACGTCTGTCGTCGGAGAAAAGAATGACACGAAGCTGGGGCTCATACAGGCCGTGGCGGGCACCGCCATTCTCATGCTGCTCTTCAGTGTTGCAGGGGTGGGGACAAGCATACTGGAAGAGAAGGAAAACGGAACGATAAACAGGTTACTCTATTCACCGTTGAAGGGAAGTGCAATACTTTACGGCAAGATGCTCTTTGCTTTTTTTATCTCGATAATTCAGCTTATAACCATGTTCCTTTTTGCCTGGCTCGTCTTTAACATGGATATGAACGTGAATGTCGCGGGATTAATCTTGATGGTAATATCTACATCCTTTGCCGTATCAAGTATGGGTATTTTCCTGGCGGCTATTGCAAAAACGCGTCAGCAAGCCCATAATCTGAGCACTATTGTTATTCTTGTCATGTCGGCTGTCGGCGGAAGCATGATCCCTCTGTTCATCATGCCCCCGGTTCTTCAGAAGATTGCTCTGCTTAGTGTAAATTACTGGGGAATTCAGGGGTTTTATGACCTCTTCTGGAGATCCCTGCCGTTAGAAGCGATACTGCCCAAAATACTGGTATTAATGAGCATTGGGTTTGTCATGACACTGACTTCCATCCTTCTTTTCAGGAAAAGGATTATGAGGATGTGATATGATCCGTATGGCAAAACGAGTAAAATAGTTTTACCCTTTTCTGGCATTTCCGGAAGTGATCTTTCTTCACAGCAGGGTTTCTTAAAAGTTGTGCTGTTTTTCGAAGGAATTTGTATCTTGGCGACAAACTTGATCAAATTCAGGTATTGGTTTTATCATTTTATCTTAACACAATTGGTCACAGATAAAGAAATTACCCTAAACATAATACTATGAAACACACCGCTTTTAATGTTATGACTCCGCTTGCAATAGCCTCAATGGCTCTTGCCGGATGCAGTCAGTCAGGCCAGAAACCTGCACCGGGAGCCGGTGCTGACGGGCTTGACAGAACGGTTTTGCCCATCAATGAACCGGAGAGTTCAGCCATAACCGAACTGGACGCAAGAAATGCCACAGCACCTAAGAGATTCCAGGTTACAGCTCCAGCTAAGGCTCCGAATGTGGTGATTGTCCTTATCGATGATATAGGCTTCGGGCATTCAAGTGCATTTGGCGGGCCGATTAATATGCCTACTCTTGAAAGGCTGGCAGCCAACGGATTAAAATACAACTGCTTTCATACGACGGCACTCTCGTCTCCGACAAGGACGGCACTGCTGACAGGCTATAACCATCACTCAAACAATGCAGGTGCAATCATGGAGGTGGCAACTGCGTTTCCCGGAAATACAGGTATAAGACCGCAGACGATTACTCCGGTTGCCGAAGTTCTGCGCCTGAACGGTTACAGTACAGCTGCCTTTGGCAAATACCATGAGACTCCTCCATGGGAAGCCTCAGTATCAGGGCCATACGACCGCTGGCCTACTCAGTCAGGTTTCGATAAATTTTACGGCTTCATCGGTGGCGAGACCAACCAGTGGCATCCGATGGTGTATGACGGAACCACCAGAGTCTTTCCAAATGTGGATGACCCGAACTATCATTTCACCACTGACATGACTGACCGGGCAATTGGCTGGATGAACACCCAGCAGTCGCTAACGCCTGACAAACCATTTTACATCTATTTTGCCACGGGGGCAACGCACGCCCCGCATCATGCCCCCCAGGCCTATGTTGAAAAATATAAAGGGAAATTTGCCCAGGGCTGGGACAAATTGCGTGAAGAGACACTGGAAAGACAAAAGAAACTGGGAGTGGTTCCTGAAAACACGGTACTGGCACCAAAGCCGGAGGCCATAAAAGACTGGGAGGACCTCACGCCTGATGAGAAGCGTCTTTTTGAAAAGCAAATGGAGGTTTTTGCTGGTTTTGCAGAGCATACTGACTACGAAGTCGGAAGACTTGTCGCTGCCCTCGAGGAGAGGGGAGAGCTGGAGAATACGCTGTTCTTCTACATCGTGGGCGACAATGGATCAAGCGCCGAGGGTGGCATGATAGGTTTGTACAATGAAAACACCTATTTCAACGGAGTCGTTGAAACACTCGAGATGCAGCTGTCAAGAATTGATAAACTGGGGACGGAGGAAACTTATAATCACTTTGCTGCAGGATGGGCTATTGCCGGCAACACTCCCTTCACATGGGCAAAACAGGTGGCGTCCAACTTTGGCGGTACCCGCAACGGGATGGTCCTCCACTGGCCTTCAGGGATCGAATCGAAGAATGAAGTACGCTCACAGTTCCACCATGTGATTGATGTTGCTCCGACAATATATGAATCAACGGGTATCCCGGCGCCAGGGATGGTGAACGGTATAGCGCAAAGACCCATGGAGGGCATAAGCATGAAGTATTCTTTTGAAAATGCCGATGCTGCAGATGCACGTACTACCCAGTATTTTGAGATGATCGGCAACAGGGCCATTTACCATGAAGGCTGGTTTGCAGGAACTATCCACAAGGCACCATGGGAGGCTGCCCCGAGACACCCGCTTACTGAAGATGTATGGGAGCTTTACAATGTCGACGAAGACTTCAGCCAGGCAAACAACCTTGCTGATAAGTATCCTGAAAAGCTTGAAGAGCTGAAGAATAAATTCATGGAGGAGGCTGTAAAGTATAATGTTCTTCCGATCGATGACCGTTCAATAGAAAGATTTGATCCGGTGATTGCCGGCAGACCTGACCTGATGAACGGCCGCACAAAGCTTGTTCTCTATGAAGGTGCCACAGGCATTCCCGAAAATGCGTTCATTAACATCAAGAACAGCTCACTGTCGATAACGGCCGAAGTTGATGTCCCTGCCAACTCTTCAGGAGTGATAGTATGCCAGGGTGGCGATTTCGGCGGATGGACCTTCTATCTGACAGGAGGGAAGCCGGCTTACACTTATAACTATGTGGGGATGGAACTGTTCACAATCCAGTCATCGACGAGCGTAAGTCCTGGTCGTCACACACTGAAGTTCGATTTCAGTTACGAAGGAGGCAGAGGTGCCGGCGGTACAGGTACTATCTCACTGGATGGGGTAAAGATAGGAGAAGGGAAGATAGGAAATACCAACAGCAATACATTCGGAATTGACGAATCGGCAGATGTCGGGGAAGATCAAAACACCCCGGTCTTCCTTGGGTACCATGGCAAGGAAAAGTTTACCGGAAAGATTGAGAAGGTCACCATTGAAACTTTCCCCGGGAAATAGAAACCCTTAGCCTGCCAGGTATCTGGTTATTCAGAGGCTGTCATAATAAGATTTTTACCACCACGTCCTGATCCGCCACCTGGCGGATCGGGGGGGGGGTGGTTACTCTTAAACCAGCCTCTTCATCTGATCTTTATGCTGCGCTGAATTGTTGTCAGAAATTGAATCCGAACCTTATTTCAGGGCCAAATTCATTTACATCGAAAAGAAATTCCTTAGGCTCTTCACCTGCCTTGTAATCAGTTGACAGAATCCTGTACCCCAGAGACATCTGGAACACTTTAGTGAATCTGTACCCTGCAGTGGCATGCAGCTGCCAGGTTAAATCTGACCCGATTCCAAAACCGCCGATATCTCCCCTGAACATGAAAAGCCACTTGTCTTTTATATCAGTCGTAAGCCTGGCGATGACAACCGGATCATACCAGGTCTTCGATTTCCCTCCTGTCACCTCTTCAGTCCCTGACGGAAACACATTTTTCTGCACGTCAATTCCCATATAAAGGTAATTGAGACGGCCGCCAACCCCCGCCTCCAGGAAAGGTGTTATGCGGTAAAGTCCGGCTGCCTCCCAGATCAGATGTTACAGCCCATTTATCAGTTTTAGCCTCAAGGTACAGCATGGCTCCCATTTGCAGGTGGCTGAATATATCACCGGGATTTGCATCTACAGGTAAGATAAGTGATTCACCTATTCCGGTCTCTCCGTCCATATAGGGAAACATAAGGTGAACATCAGCCAGGAAATTCCACTTTTTTTCAGGGTTTGGCGACTGAGCATCCAGAGGATGATACCCGATAAAGAGGAGAAGTAAACTCCATAATAAAGAAGGAAATAGTTTTTTGATTGAATTTCTCATAGTGTATTTTTTTTAACTGATCCTGAATCAGGGAGCTAGTCAGTATGCCCGCGCATATCCTGGGAAATTCAAAGATCATAAAGGCACAAAGGTGCTGCAATACTTAACGGTGAGTATATTTGCAGCATGAAATACCCGTTGGTCGGGATATGTTCAGGATACGAAATGAGCTATATTTGAGTTAAATTAATTTTCAAATTAAATCTAATTCAAATGTCAAAAAAATTCTTTCTTTTATTGTTTTTCGTCGGTCTTTTACTTTCAGGGTGCACCCCGAAGAAAGCGACCAGCCGGCTGTTACAGCCACCGGTGACGGAATAGACCGTACGGTGCTGCCGATAAAGGCACCCGATCGGCCAACCTTCACTGAACTGGATGTCCGCAATGCAGCAATGCCGGAGCGGTTCGAAGTAAAAGCTCCCGAAGGGGCGCCAAACGTAATACTGGTGCTTCTTGATGACCTCGGTTTTGCCGGAACCAGCCAGTTTGGCGGACCGGTAAGTACCCCTACGTTTGACCGTATCGCCAGTGAGGGTATTTACTACAACAATTTCCACACCACTGCTGTGTGTTCTCCAACCCGGGCGGCAATTAAAAGCGGACGCAACCACCAGGTTAATAACATGGGATTCATTACCGAAATGGCTACAGGTTTCCCTGGTAACACAGGCGAAATTCCTCAAAATGTAACTCCCGTTGCAGAAATGCTTCGCCTTAACGGTTACAGCACCGGCGCCTTTGGCAAATGGCACGAAACGGCAACATGGGAAACAAGTGTTTCCGGCCCGATGGACCGTTGGCCACACCGTCAGGGATTTGATAAGTTTTATGGATTTTTCGGAGGAGAAACCAACCAGTGGGCACCTTTTGTATATGACGGCACACATGTGGTTGAATTGCCCGAAGATCCCAACTACCATTTCATGAACGACATGACCAATCAGGCCATAGCATGGATGAAATATCAAAAGGCTTTGACACCTGATAAACCCTATTTCATGTACTTCGCCCCGGGCGCCACACATGCCCCGCACCACGTTCCTCAGCGATACATCGACAAATGGAAAGGTAAATTCGATGGAGGCTGGGATGTTATGCGTGAGCAAATCCTGGCCCGGCAGATCGAAATGGGGGTTGTCCCCCAGGGCACCAAACTTGCTCCAAAACCCGAGGCCATTCCGGCATGGGAGAGCTTAACGGCTGACCAGAAGAAGCTGTTTTCCCGTCAGGCTGAGGTGTTTGCAGGCTTTCTGGATATGACCGACTATGAAGTTGGCCGCCTGGTGGATGCAGTTGAGGAATCCGGACAGGCTGACAATACCATGATAATTTTTGTTTATGGTGATAATGGCACCAGCGCAGAAGGTGGCGCAAATGGCATGTACAGCGAGATGACCTATTTCAACGGTGTACAGGAGACAGTTGAGGACATGCTCAAAAAATATGACAAATGGGGCGGTCCCGAAACCTATCCGCACATGGCTGCCGGCTGGGCAGTAATGTTCGATACACCTTTCCAGTGGACCAAGCAGGTCGGTTCGGACTTTGGCGGAACCAAAGTGGGCATGGCTATCCGCTGGCCCAAGGGCATCAAAGCAAATGGCGGACTGCGTCCCCAGTTCAGCCATGTGATTGACGTGGCGCCAACCATCCTGGAAGCTGCCGGTTTGCCTGAACCAAAAATCGTTAACGGTATTGAGCAGCGACCAATGGACGGAACCAGCCTGGTATATTCATTCAATGATGCCGGCGCCGCAGAAAAACACATAACACAATATTTTGAAATAACAGGTAACCGTGCTATTTACCACGAGGGCTGGTATGCACGCACCATCCACAGGGCACCATGGGAACCCACGCCAAGGAGGCCGTTAACTGAAGATATCTGGGAACTTTACTATACTCCTGATGACTTCAGCCTTGCAAATGATCTGTCAGCCCAGAACCCTGAAAAACTGAAGGAGTTGCAGGATCTGTTCATGAAAGAAGCAGAAAAGAACCATGTATTACCCATTGATGACCGCACCATGGAGCGCATCATTGCAGGAAATGTAAATCGTCCGGATATCATGGGTGGTCGCTCATCGCTCACACTGGCTGAAGGAATGGTAGGCATGTCTGAAAATGTGTTCATCAATATTAAAAACAGACCTATTACACTTACAGCTGAAGTGGAAATCCCTGCAGGTACGACAGCAAACGGTATTATTATAGCACAGGGTGGCCGGTTTGGCGGCTGGGCGCTCTATGTAAAAGACGGAGTGGCAGCCTATGACTATAATTTCCTGGGTATGCAACGCTTCACCGTATCCGCAAATCAAAAACTGACACCTGGCAAGCACACTGTTAAGTTTGATTTTGCTTACGATGGAGGTGGCATCGGTAAAGGCGGTTTAGGCACAATTTATATCGATGATAAAAAAGTGGGCGAAGGAAGGATTGAACGCACTCAACCAGGCATTTTCTCGGCTGATGAAACCGCTGATGTGGGTATTGACCTGGCCACACCGGTTGTGGAAAGAATTGGCGCTGAAGCCAAATCGAAATTCAACGGAAGTATACCTAAATTGGTGGTGGAAGTGAAATAGAAAACCTAATTATTTTACGGATATAAGAGAGGGGGTGATTTTAATCACTCCCTCTTACTTTTTAGCAGCCTCAAGCAATTGCTTTCCTGCAGGATTCTGCGGGAATTTCTCAGCCTATTTTCCTTGCATAAGGCAGGGCTTTGCTATTTTGCTTATGCTCAAGATAGAAGGTGGTAAGGGCATACAGAAAGTCATAATTGTCAGGGTCCCGGCTCAGAGCCTTAAGCAGGTTTTCCTCTGCTGCCGCCTTGTTCCCAAGTGAATTCTCCAGTAATCCCAGGTTATATAATATCCTCGGCCGTTGCGGCATCATCTCTGCTGCCTTCAGGAAGAACTTCCTGCTTTCGTCATACTTGCCCGTTTCGGCCAGCAACAGCGCGAGAGAGTAATTTATCTCTGCTATCTCCGGATTTTCAGTCAGCACTTCACGCAGCAGTTTTTCAGCTTCATCATTCTTTCTTTGTTGCGTATAGACCATTGCAAGGTTTACCTTCGCCATATAGAAAAGCCCGTCTATCTTCAGCGCCTCCCTGTAAGACTGAGCAGCCTTTTCGAGCTCTCCGGCATTGGCATACATGATACCAAGATTGTAACGCCCTCCGGGGAAGTCGGAATTATAGAGGTTAATATCCCTGTACTCTTCCAGTGCAGCTTTCCTGGCTTTTATTGCCGGCAGACTCAGCTGGTTCTCCGGCACTTCCGAGAGCCTTATTCCGGCCTCGGCACGTATTGCCCTTACAGGATCGTTAAGAAGGGGCATCATCAACCTTTCATAAGAGACGGCATCAGTCGGGTTAAAGCTCATTATAGCCGTATGCCTCACCAGCGAGGCAGGGTCACTGAGCGCCTTCTCAACAGCAAGGTTGCTTTCTGGTATTGAAATTTCCAAGGAAATGAACCGCAGTAGCCCTCACCATCAGCGGAAACAGCTCATTGCCGGCATAAAGGATAAGATCGGGTATCACGCTCTTGTCTCCATTCTGTGCTGCTGCGAAGGTCTCCCCATAATGAGGCCGCGTTTTTTCGCCGTACCACTGCTTCATGTATTTTTGTGACCAGGCTGTCGTTTTATCCTTGTGGCAGTCGTTGCAGGCATTGGGCGTACCGATGCTCAGCGTCATGGCAGGACTGGGTATCCTGAAGCTGTGATCGCGCCTGTAATCGTTTCCCATATAGTACCTTCCGACCATGTGGCAGTTGACGCACTGGGCTCCTGAACCCTCCACATACTCAGGCTCTCCGCGGTTTATCAGGCGTTCTTTTCCTTTCCCGGGGTCGGGCTTATGAAAATGATGACGGGGTGTATCATAGATATCCGGGCGATGGCACTGAAGACAAAGCTGGTTATCAGGTTCCTTTGTCTTTACTGAATGGGAGTCATGGCAGTCACTGCATTTGATCAGCTTTTCAAACATTTTGCTCTGGGTGAACGAACCATACTCATAGTCCTCGTCGAGTATCTGCCCGTCGGCATGATAGATCGGCTGAGTGATCAGCTGGGGGATCATATAGTTCAGCAGATCGCTGTTGTCATTTTCGTAATCGCCCATTATCGATCTGCGTGAGTGGCAGCGGGCACATACATCCAGTAATTCTTTGTTATTCAGATCCCTGGTTCTGACAATGAGCCCGGTATTCACGTCCGAAGGCCTCGATCCCTCAGGCAGGTTTGCCCAGATGAGATGTTCCGAGGCGGGCCCGTGACAGGCCTCGCAGCTGACATCGATCTCCGACCAGGTGGTGTTGAAGGTTTTAGTTTCAGGATCGTAATTCTTCTTCAGGTTCGTGGAATGACAGTCGGCGCACATGCCGTTCCAGTTCTGGGCCTGGTTGGTCCAGTAGAGCCAGTTGTCAGGGGTGACATCCTGCCCTGCGTAAACGGTATCGCCAAGGTGAAACCATTTACCGCGTTCTGTATCCCAGGCTATGGGAAGACACTGCAGTCGTCCGCCGTCAAAAGGCACCAGGTACTGTTGCAGGGGAGTGTAACCGAAGGTATGGGTGACCGGGAAATCTTCGAACGCCCCGGTGGGGCCCTCCGTGTTAATATAGAACCTGCCATCCTTCCTGAACATGCGGTGCGTCTTGCCCTTGTGCCTGAACTCGTGGTTGTTGAAGTCGCCCAGAACGGTAGTGTCATTGGCAACATCCATCGCCAGGTCGTGATGCGAACCGAGCCACAGATCGTTTTCTTTCTTATGACATTCGATGCAGGTGTTCCTCCCTACAAACTGGGCTCCTTCTTCGACCTGTGCTTTTGATTTGTCCAGAGCTATGCGGGCGATATATACCGGAAACGCCGCCACAAAAATGACTGTCGCCGTGAACCCTGCGATCTTCCAGTTTCTCATTGTATCGCTTCCTTCATTAAATGGCATAAGTCATCTGGTTGGTTTCGAATTTTCTCCGTTTTGCTTTCTGGCTGACATCCACCTTTACTTTTCCTTCTTCAAGAATAACCGGGAAATAATCAAGCGGCCTCGGGGCAGGAGAACTGAGGACAACCCCGTGGCTGTCAAATGCCGATGAATGGCACGGACAGTCAAACTGTTTTTTCGTTTCATCCCATAGAACCGAACAACCGAGATGAGGACAGATCAGTGACAGGGCCAGAAAACCGCCCTCACTGTCGCGGACAATATAAAGCTTATTGATCCTGTCGGGTGTAACAGTACCCGGAAGGAAATCATCGATATTGCCAATGATCCGGACCGTTGAGCCGGGCTTGCTCTTTTTCAGTTCCCTGGAGGGTTTAAGCAGACTTATGAAGAAAAACACAAATTCAGCGACAGCCACAACACCGAGTATCTTCCAGGCTTTTTTAAGGAAATCTCTCCTGCCGTTTTCACTGGTCCCGCCACTCTTTTCAATTGTCTTCTTCATATATCGGAATATCTTTAGTGGATCACACCTTCCACGGCCACATAAGGTTCATTCCCTCTCCCCTGAAAAATATCCCGGTCAGGGTCAGAACGGTGTACGAAACGATCATCATGATAATGACCGACTGAATAATCTCCGACCTGTTCAGTGAGAACTTCCTCTGAATCTGTTTCAGGAAAAAATAAATTGTCGCAGCAAGTATTGCAAAGGGGATGAATCCTTTGGTCACCAGTGACGGAACAGATGCAAGGAGCACTTCGGGATCAGGCAGAAGCTCGCTGAACCCGATGAAAAGAACCGTAAAAACGACTCCCGATGCAAGTGCCAGTTTTGCTGACCTTATACCCTTGTCTGACAAAAACCATATGCCCTGATTTCTGTCTTCCAGTTTAATGTATGGCAACCAGCATGCAGCGGCCAGAACGGTCACCGGGAAGACCACAATCGCAAAGAAGGGATGAAAGTGTATCAGAAGCTCCTGCAGACCCATGAAGTACCAGGGAGCCTTGGCGGGGTTAGGACTGAATGACGGGTTGGCTCTTTCGCGGAGAGGTGCATCAAAAAGGCTGCTTAATATGACCAGGAAGGCAAGCAGCACCATAGCCACGACAAACTCCCTGTTGACAAGATGAGGCCTGGTGTCAACCATGGGACCATCTTTATCCTTTTCCGCCACGATCACTCCTCCCGCCCTGCGGATACGCCAGAAATGGTATGCCATAAGTGCCACTGTAAGCAAAGGTATAACGCCGGTATGCAGGTTAAAGAAGTTGGTAAGTGTGGCCTGTCCGACTTCCTTCCCCCCAAGGAGAGTCTCCATTATTGCATCTCCGATAAGGGGCACGTATGCCAGCAGGTTGGTGCTTATTGTGACAGCCCAGTATGAGAGCTGATCCCATGGCAGGAGATAACCTGTAAAATTCGATAAGACAACGAGTATTAACAGGGCCAGCCCGAAGATCCAGGAGGCATGTCTCGGTTTGCGGTAAGCACCTGTGAATGCGACGCGCAGCATGTGCAGGAAAACAATCCAGAGCATGAATATTGCGCTCCAGTGATGAATGTTGCGCAGCATCCTGCCGAACAGCAGGCTGTCCTGAAGGTTCAGTATTGAATTATAAGCGTTTTCCGGTGACGGTTCATAATGGAACTTCAGCAGCAGGCCGGTGACTACCTGTATAACCACAAGAAGGGCAGCCATCCCCCCAAGCCCGAAAGTGAGGTTGAAACGCAATGTTGATTCCTTCACTTTGCGGGGATGAAGATGCAGTATCAGGCCAAACCCTGGTTTTCTGCCCTTTTCGTTATCAGGTTTCCTGGTTCAAATCGAAATCAAATATAATAATTCCCCTCACAAAAGAATATCATGATGATCACTGATAATGTCTGCCAATGCATGTAAACAGAAAGCTGATCTTGAAAGGAAGTCAGGTATTAGTTGAACTGCAGCCGCTTACAGCAATCCCCTTTCATGCAGGTCATAGATCAGTTCTGATATATGGGCCTTTCCGGTCTTGTCGAGGATATTTTTGCGATGTTTATTGACGGTATGCTTGCTCAGGAATAACTTTTCAGCTATCTGGTCACTGCAAGACCTGCCTGTACCAGCCTGATAATCTGAAATTCGCGATCAGTGAAAGAATTCCGATTCATCAATAGTTCCTCATCAGGGTACCTGAAATATGAGACATCTTTCCTTCCGATATAATAATGGAAACCATGTCTTCGGCTTTTTACTACCATCTATATCAGTGTTAATATTGACCATATAGACTGTGTCATTGGGGAGAGGGCTGTAAAACAGGTAGCACTGCACAAGTTGATTAACGTAATTTCCTGTAGTATTCCGAAACCTGAAATTTGTTGATAATAACAATTCTCCCCTTTTTCTCAACAAAAAGTTCATGTGCAGACTTAAATAATTTAGCCAGTCCCAGTTCGTTTCTTTTAAGGTCATCAGGATGTGTTGCTTCCTTAAAATGGTAAGAGTCAGATCCTCCGGATTAATACCAAGCAATTGTAGGCTTCCCTGGCTGATAAACAAGGTTTTCATGCGGAGCATGTCGAAAATGAGAAAAACTGATTATTGTTTTTCATCATCTCCTCAAGTTCCAGCATTAAGGGATCATGCCGGTCAATACCCTTGAAATCCAACTGAAGAAAAAGCTTTAATGAATTTGAAAAACAAGTTGTATTGCCGGTACTCATTCATTCATACATTACATGAAAATGATAAAGTATCAAATATAATAAAAATAACCATTTATAGGTATTGTTCACCGTGGGAAAATAGGTATAATTTTACCTTCTTACACGAAAGGATAGAGTCGAACTGACAATTTCATGACATATAAACATTCGTCTTTGCATATCATGGCTAAACTGGAGGAGGAATTGCAACATATAATTTCATACGACTCAAAAGGGAATCCGTTGGAAGGGGGTAAGAAATACAAATTACATCTGCCATCAGATATCCCTGCCTCAGATTTCTGGTCAATAATTGTGTACGATCCGCTCAGCCGCCTGATGATCCGCACCAGTCAGTCATGGCCTTCGATTTTCAGCAATAAGAAAAATCTCATTTACAATCCGGATGGTTCTGTTGATGCCTGGTTCGGCCCGGAGTCTGAGGAGGGTAAAAGTAACAATTGGATAAAGACCCTCCCGGGGGAAAAGTGGTATATGATTCTTCGTCTTTATTATCCTCTTGAATCATGGTTCAATAAAGGATGGCTGCCCGGAGAAATAGAAGAAATAATATAAATGACAAATAGATGCCATTAACACAGAAGTTAGAGATAATATTGAGATCAGATTAGTAAATTGATTAAAATAGATTGGATTAAAACAAAGTTAAGTATATGAAAAAAGATCTTCTGATTGAGTCAGCATTGCTAATGGTGCTGCCTGTTACGTACGGTCAATCCACGAAATCACAGGCTGTGGAAAAGCGGCCGAATTTCGTTATCATCCTTGCTGATGACATGGGTTATTCTGATATGGGTATGTTTGGCAGCGAGATCAAAACACCCAACCTTGATGCACTGGCCTTGAACGGTGTGCGGTTCACAAATTTCTACACTCATGCAAGCAGTTCGCCCTCCCGGTCGATGCTCCTTACAGGGGTGGATACTCACATTAACGGTCTCGGCAATATGAGCGAATGGACAGCACCCAACCAGGAGGGCAAAGACGGGTATGAAGGAGATCTGAATAACCGCCTGGTGACAATTCCCCAATTGCTCAAAGAAGTTGGTTATCATACATATATGGTCGGGAAGTGGCATCTTGGGAAGTCGCCTGACAAAATCCCTGCAGCTCGTGGTTTTGAACGCGATTTCACCATGCTTGACGGGATGGGCAGCTACTGGGATATGACAAATATGAGTGCCTTGACTCCCAACACCCTTTTTACTGAGGATGGCAAATACCTGACAAAGCTTCCAAAGGACTATTACGCTACACAAACCTATACTGACAAGCTCATCAGCTTCATCGATGCCAATCACGGTGACGGCAAGCCGTTTCTTCGCCTATGTCTCTCACCAGGCGCCTCATGATCCCTACCATCTTCCGAAGGATTGGCGCGACAGGCATGTCGGGGAATATGATTTCGGATGGGATATGCTGAGGGAGCAACGATTGAAGCGGCAAAAAGAACTGGGTATTGTGCCGGAATCCAGCGTCCTGGCTGAGCGTATGTGGTTCATACCTGAATATTCCATCCTGGCACCCGGCACAAGAGCCGTATTGGGAAGAAAAATGGAGCTCTATGCCGGATTGGTAGAGAATCTGGATTATCACATCGGCAGACTTATAGATCATCTTAAGGCAATCGGAGAATACGAAAACACCGTTTTCATCATTTTTGGAGACAACGGTGCGGAGGGGAACGATCTCGGCGCAATGATTGCAGGTACACCCGGAACCCGCGACAATCTGTTTTTTGGCAATGAAATGGTCTCAAACTAATCCAAATGCATGGGGCGACCCGGGTTCTTATGTAGGTTATGGTCCGGGCTGGGCCCAGGTCTCAATGACCCCATTCAGCCAGTATAAAGCCTGGGTTGCCGAAGGGGGAATAAGGAATGCACTTGTCGTCAGCGGCCCTGTCGTCAAGCGCGAGAAGGGAAGTATAAACAACGGGCTTATGTTTATAGCAGATATCATGCCTACCATCCTTGATATCACGGGTGCCAGGTATCCTGAAGAAAATAATGGACGTGAGCTGCCAGAGCTTATCGGAAAGTCATGGTCCGGCGTGCTGGCCAATGAGGCAGAGTCTCCCCGCACCGCGGACGATTATATAGCATGGGAGATCTTCGGCAATCGCGCAATCCGCCAGGGCGACTGGAAACTGCGTTGGGAAATTGAACCCCTGGGCAAATCTGACTGGGAGTTGTTTAACCTTGCTGCTGATCCGGCCGAGAAGCATGACCTTGCCGCGGAGAATCCGGGAAAAGTGAAGGAAATGTTACTGTTATGGGACAAATACGCAAAGGAGAATAATGTTATTCTCCCCAACCGGGGACCTTTTGAAACACTGGCTGATCAGTTACCGGCGAGAGTCCCTATTGAAACAGGATTTCCGCCCCTGTCATATAAGCGACAGTACGTACCTCCTAAAGAATTAATGACTACCCCGAAGAACTAAAGCAACAATCACCATGAAAAAATATTTATCTGTATTTGGCTCCTTCCATTTAAGGAATCTTATAATGATCGTTTTTATCCTGGTCTTAAGCTGGCCTGATGCATCTCATGCACAGGGTGACGGAGCCCGGTTCTATTGGAAAGGATTGATGGGGACGAATGCCATCCCTGTAATTAGGAAACTCCATGGGTGGCAATGCCAACCCCATGGATCCTTCGAACACTGTTATTCCCGGCTCAGATTTTAAGGCAACCATGAGCATGGCCGGCTATGCTAAAATGCTCCCTTTGGGCAAACGGTCCGCGATGGTTTCGGTACTTGTCCCGATGGGCAGGATCACAGGTGACGCCTCGCTGAACGGGATTGACTACAGCAAAACTGCAAGAGGATTTGGAGATCCCATGGTTCAATTCTGTGTAAACGTCGTTGGACCAAAGGCAATAATGAATATTCCCGATATGCTCAGGTATAAACCCCGGTTTTCGGTCGATATCGTCGGAAGCCTGGCTGTCCCGATCGGAGCATATGACAATACAAGTCCGATCAATATCGGCCAGAACCGCTGGTACGGACGAATCGGCACACCGGTTGTCTGGCAGATCGGACCGTGGGTTCCGGGCAAGCGCACAACATTCGAGTTCCTTCCCGCTGTCTGGTTTTTCAGCGATAACAACGATTTTGTCGGAGTGACAATGGAGACAAAACCGATGTATCAGCTTGAAGCGCATCTCACACGCGATTTTATGGAGAGAATATGGGGGTCAATTGATGTCATTTCCTATTCAGGCGGTAAAGCAACAATTGACGGTGTTGAAGGGAGCGCCCTCAGCAACCTTGGAATGGGTGCCACTATCGGTTATGTGATAAATGACAACATGCAGCTGAATATTTCCTACTCCTCAACGGTGAATGATAAAGAACCTGAGGACCTGAAAATGGACGGCTTCCGCATAACAATTCTTTACGGATGGCACTCACTGATAGAAGGCATGCATCGATTGAACAGTGGCGAATAATGACATCTTGAAATTATGTCAGGATATAAGAGAGAGTGAAATTCAGAGTAATCATTTGTAAAAATTTAACAGGATGAAGCGAAGCAGAACGTTCAGGGCTTTTTACCGTATTATTACGGTGATTGCTTTTATAATTACGGGTCAGGCTGTTCTGGCGCAGGATGTACCTACAACCAAGGTAATGCCGGATACGGCAAAGATGACCTATAACCAGATTTCCCAGGAGATGAAGCTCTATGTCTACCCATCAGGCGGGCAGACTCAGCAACAGCAGAAGGAGGATGAGTTCGAATGCTACAAATGGGCGGTGGAGCAATCGGGTATTGATCCGTTGAACCTTCCGAAGATGGAAGCTCCGCCTGTTCAGACTGGTCCTACCGGAGGAGCTGTCAAGGGAGCTGCCAAAGGCGCAGTAGCAGGTGCGGCCATTGGAGCCATAACCGGTGATGCCGGCACAGGTGCAGCCGTTGGCGCTACTGCCGGTGCCATGGCCGGAAGAAGGGCAGGGAAAAAGGCGCAGGCACAGCAGAATCAGCAGGCACAGGCCAGTGCAGCTGCCTCGGAACAGGCAATGAAAGACAGCTTTGCAAAAGCCTTTACAGTCTGTATAGAAGGTAAAGGATACACAATTAAATAAAAACGAATAAATTGTATTGAAATAATCAGATCTATGAACAAAAACGTATTAGGTTTAGTAATGCTGGCCGGAGTGGTCCCCTGCTCGTGTACTCAGCAAAAGTCAGACCAGCCTGCAGTGGTCTCTGAAGATGGTCTTGACAGAAGTATACTGCCGATAAGGGAGCCGGTCCGACCGACTTACAGCGAGCTTGATGTACGAAACGCAGCAGCACCTCCCAGGTTCGAAGTGAAGGCTCCTAAGGGCGCACCCAACGTTGTAGTAGTACTTATTGACGACATGGGTTTTGGAGTGCCCTCGGCTTTCGGAGGTGCCATCTCAATGCCGACAGTAGAGAGGCTGGCAAATAACGGTCTGAAATACAATACATTTCATACTACATCCCTCAGCGCTCCAACGCGTGTGGCTCTTCTAACCGGGTATAATCACCACTCGAACAATATGGGCGTCATTACAGAAATGGCAACAACATTCCCCGGATATACCGGGGTGAGGCCCCAGACCATTACACCTATGGCTGAGGTACTAAGGCAGAACGGATACAATACCGCACAGTTTGGTAAATGCCACGAGGTGCCGCCATGGGAGCTTTCCAGCAACGGACCGCAGGACCGCTGGCCAACGCGCTCAGGATTTGAGAAATTCTATGGCTTCCTCGGGGGTGAAACTAACCAGTGGGCGCCGACAATTTATGACGGTGTTACGCTCGTCGAGCCACCGCAGGATCCAAACTATCATTTCACCACTGACATGACCAACCAGGCCATTTCATGGGTAAAGACACAACAGTCGCTTCAGCCTGACAAGCCTTTCTTCATCTATTATGCACCGGGAGCAACACATGCTCCTCATCATGTTGCACCGGAGTGGATCGAGAAGAACAAGGGAAAATTTGACCAGGGCTGGGACAAGATCCGGGAAGAGACTCTTGAGCGGCAGAAGAAGCTGGGAATTGTTCCCGAGGGTACGCAGCTGGCACCCAAGCCGGCTGATATTAAAGACTGGGAAACACTCTCCGCCGATGAGAAGAAATTATTTCTCCGCCAGATGGAAGTATATGCCGGGTTTGCCCAACAGACTGATTACGAAGTTGGCAGGCTTGTTGCTGCCATCGAGGAACTAGGTGAACTGGACAACACACTTATCATTTTCATAGCCGGTGATAACGGGGCAAGCGCAGAAGGACAGATGAACGGCATGTACCAGGAGATGACCTATTTCAGCGGTGTAGTCGAAACTGTACCTGACATGCTTAAGCATTATGACGAATGGGGCTCTGAGAGCACTTATCCTCACTATTCGGCAGGCTGGGCAGTGGCAATGGATGTGCCTTTCTCCTATACCAAGCAGGTAGCATCAGATTTTGGTGGAACAAGAAATCCAATGATCATTCACTGGCCGGCCGGGATCAAGGCGAAAGGAGAGGTACGCACACAGTTCGGTCACGTGATCGATATTGCTCCCACTGTATATGAGGCTGCGAAGATACCTGCACCAAAAATTGTAAACGGTATTGAACAGGACCCGATTGAGGGTACCAGCCTGGCATATTCATTTGATAATGCTGGAGCCGCAGAAACCCATACCGTGCAATACTTTGAGATGTTTGGTAACCGGGCAGTTTACCAGGACGGCTGGCTTGCCAGGACAATACATATGCTTCCATGGAAGGCGCCATGGGCAACTATTCAGGAAGATAAATGGGAGTTATACAATGCGAAGGAAGACTTCAGTCTGGCAAACGATCTGGCTGCCCAAAATCCGGACAAACTGAAAGCAATGCAGGATCTCTTCATGTCAGAGGCACAAAAATATCATGTGCTCCCTCTCGATGACCGGAGGCTGGAGAGGACAAATGCCCTGCTGGTCGGCAGACCGGTTCTGCTCGGAGATCGCACTTCCGTCACTTACTATGAAGGGATGAAAGCCATGGGTGTCGATATTTTCATAGACCTGAGAAATACCGCGTACACAATTACCGCAGACGTAGAGGTCAAAGCCGGAAGTAACGGGGTGATTGTATGCCAGGGCGGCAGATTTGGCGGACTCTCACTCTACCTGAAAAATGGCAAGCCTGCGTTTACATACAACATGCTTGGATTGGAGTCAACAGATGTGGTAGCAAATCAGGCTTTGAAACCGGGAAACTACCAGATAGTATATGACTTCAAATATGACGGGGGCGGACCAGGCAAGGGAGGTCTCGCAACAATCATTGTTGGCGGCAATAAGGTGGCCGAAAAAAGGATAGAGCGCACACAACCTGGAATATTCTCGGTTGACGACCTGGCTGACGTTGGAATTGATGACGGCACCTGGGTTGCAGATTACGGAACGTCATCAGATTTCAACGGAACCATCAACTATGTGACCATCGAAAGAAAATAGAGTGATTTACCGATACCAGCCCCTCATTGCAAATCAGCGATGAGGGGTTAATTAAGAATAATAATTAATCAAAAAATTAAATGACTATGAAACGTACAATTCTTATCATTAGCGTGGTGCTGTTTTCCATGCAGGCTTTTTCCCAGGAAAGCATCATAACCATCAGTGGCGGTTATGCGTTTGCCAACATCGAAGATTCGGATGACAAAGGGACCGGCTGGAGAATCAACGGACTTTATGAGTATAATCCTATGGGAGGCATGGTCGCTCACGGAGTCTCATTCGGTTATATCAGTCTTAAAGCTGAAAGCGATAATGTCACAAGCACAGTCAATTGCTTCCCCGTTTACTATGCTCCGAAAGTCATGTTCGGCAAAGAGAAGATCAAGGCATTTGTAAAGGGAGCTATTGGAGTACAGTTCTCGGGCCTGAAAAGGGAGGGGACCCTCGTTGACATAAGTGACAATGACTTCGGGTTCTATGGCGGCGGCGGAGCCGGCATAATGATATTCGTCAAGGAAAATATCTTTATCAACGGGGAATATGAGATAGCCTGGGCTTCGAACAGCTATTACAAGGACGGATGGATCAATACCGCAGGTGGCGGTATCGGGATAAAATTCTAAATGACTTTGCTATTCTTTTGCACACTTTGCGGTCAGACCAAACTTATGACCGCAAGGTGTGCAGTAAGATTTTTTAAAACTATCATCACAAGACATTGATATGAAAAAGCTACTCACAGTATCAGTTTTGACTCTGGTTCTTTTACATCAGTCCTTCGGCCAGGTATATTCAAACAAGGTTGTTGGAGAAAAGAATGCATCACTGGCTGACAGTCTTAAAGTTAACCCATACCCTTATGCACTGCCCATCTGGGGCGAAAAAGTAACTAAAATGGGGTTTGATCTTCCTTATTCTGCAGGGCTTGGCATCAATTATATATGGACTAAATCGGATATAATAATCGAAGATCTTATGGTGGGCTTTAATAACGGGCCAATGTATGAGGTCGATGAAATCATCAGGTTTAAAGGGTCGACTGCAACTGCATCGGGACTTAACTTCAGGCCTGATATCTGGGTATTCCCGTTTCTGAATGTTTATGGATTGATTTCAAAAGCCAATACTTCTACTGCAATAAACGCCGGAGTATGGCTCCCAGATACTTCAAATGTATGGCAGGAGATAGCTGCATTCTCTACCCAGGCTGATTTCAAAGCAACAGGATTAGGGTTTGGAATGACACCAACAGTTGGAGTGGCAGGTGGATTTCTGGCACTTGATATGAACGTAACCTGGCAGGACATAAGTGCCCTTGATAAGCCTGTTTTCACATTTGTATTCGGACCAAGGTTTGGCAAATCATTTAAATTCAAAAATCACCCTCAGAGCAATATTGCCATCTGGGTAGGAGGTTTCAGACTGCATATGAAATCGGGAACTTCAGGCTCACTTCCATTGAGTGATGTTTTACCTACCGATGAGATGCAGGTAAAGGTTGATGAGGGTCTTGCCAAAGTTGAGAGTGGTCAGATAGCAGTTGACGAATGGTGGTCAGGACTCACTTCCCAGGAACAGCAGAATCCGGTAAACCAGGCGAAATATGAAACAGCCAATCGTACACTCGATGCAGCCGGAACCCTGCTGAATACAATTGATGGAGCCCTTAATGATGAAGAGAGTGCTACAGTACAATATTCACTTAACAAACGGCCCAAGGATATGTGGAATTTTGTTCTCGGGACTCAGTATCAGATAAATAAGCATTTTATGGTCAGGGCTGAAGCAGGCTTCCTCGGAAGCCGCCAGCAAATCATTACCGGATTGCAGTACAGATTCGGGTTGTAACCGGATTATATGAATTGAGTATACAATTCTGCATAAATAAATGAACCGCCACCTGTTTTTCCCCATCATGATCTTCTTCATGATCAGTACCTGCTTCAGCGTGAGCGCTCAGGAAAAGAAGAAGTTTCTCGCATCCTTTCATGACAGCCTCGATAATGCATTTGATGTAAGCGACTGGCTGATAAACAAGAAGGGAGTTCTCGTTGTGCCGACTTTGATTACAGAACCGGCAGTCGATTACGGAGCCGCAATGGCAGCACTGTTTTTTCATTCTTCGTATTCAGAGAAAAAAGGGCCGCCTAGCATTTCCGGCGCAGTGGGAGGCGCTACACTGAATGGGACCTGGGCAGCAGGCATCTTTCACATCGGCTATTGGAAAATGGACCATATAAGGTACATGGGTGCCCTGGCAAAAACCAATGCCAATCTTGGTTTTTACGGGTCAGGAAGTCTTGGCATTCCGGGCACCGAATCCGTTAACCTTAATATGGATGCATGGATTCTTGTGCAGCAGCTCAAATTCAGGCTGGGCCAATCAGATTTCTTTTTAGGCGGGAGTTACATCCTTCTCGATACTTATAACACATTCGAGATACCGATCGACATACCCGAATTTGAAGGAATAGCCGATACCTCGACACTCAGTGAGGTGTCGCTGAAATTCGAGTTTGATTCAAGAAATAACGTCTTTACACCAACAATGGGTTTTTTTCTTGGTATGACCGGCACCTACAGTGATACCTGGATGGGGGGTGACGCCCTGTACGGGCGTTTGGGACTCACCCTTATCGGGTATGTCCCTGCCGGCAATAAAGTCTTTCTGGGATTAAGACATGAAAGCAATTATTCACTCGGTGATATTCCGTTCTACGCCAGGCCAATTATAAGTATGCGGGGTGCTCCGTTAATGAAATACCAGAACAGGAACACACTCCTGATGGAGGCGGAGGTGAGCTGGAATGTTTATAAACGATGGTTCGTGTCAGGCTTCGCAGGCATAGGGAATGCATTTGAAAGCTATGAAGAATTTGAAGCCGGTAAGAGTGTGGCTACCTTAGGTACCGGATTCAGATATAAACTTGCCCGCAAACTGGGAACAAACATGGGAGTCGATTTTGCTGTCAGCCAGGATGATTTTGCTTTCTATATCGTGCTGGGAACTGCCTGGTTAAGATAAGTCGTCAAACAATGCAAGGTCGCATCACAGAAAAGGGTCAGCAATAAGTCAGGACAAAAGAAAATCAGGTATGAACAATTCAAATACTTACTTTAATGTTTAAGAAACTTCTGGGGATAAGATACATTATCATATTGGCTGTATGCATCCTGCTCATAAACTCCGTCTTTTTCATAGTGGGCGGTACCATAATGTCAGTTAAAGGATATACAGAATATATTCAAAACGGTTTTGTCCCCAGTGCCACATACCAGCCCGGAATGTTGATACTGAAAGGACTCGATGCATTCATGCTTGCGATTATTTTTATAATTTTTGGTTTAGGTATTGCCCGGTTATTTCTCTTTAATAATGCTCCTGATGATCAGATCCCGTCATGGCTCAGGTTTCACGAAATGAAAGGATTAAAAGTACTCCTTTGGGAAACCATCCTTGTGACACTCGTAATTTATTGCCTTCAGATCCTGCTTACTCACAAGGAAATGGTGCTTGAGTTGCTGATATTACCGGTAGCAATATTACTGCTTACTATCGCACTGTTTTTTATGCGCTGGAGAGAGCAGAATTAACAGGCCCGGGGGCATCTCTGTAATGACGCTTGGTATGAAGAGTGCGTTCGGTGATGTAATTATCAGTAATCAGATATGAAAAAAGAAAAAACTGTTGCCACAGACATGGTTTCAGGGCCAGATTCTTCTGACAGCATGTTTTCATTCCATTTTGTTCCGCGCAGTGAGCGTTATGAGATGGGGAAGCAGCTGCGGAAAAAATGCCCCCGGTCGTCGCATAAGATATGGGAGCCACCGGTAAACAGAAAGACAGCTGTCAGTCATATCCTTGAAGGCGATAAGGAGCGTATTCAGAACCTGGTACCTCTCAGACATGGCCGCATGGCAAGGTCTCCATTCACATTTTACCGTGGTGCGGCACTGAATATGGCTGCTGATCTTGCAGCGACACCTGCCACCGGGCTGTATGTGCAAGCCTGCGGCGATGCCCACCTGTGCAACTTCGGCGGATTTGCCACCCCGGAAAGAAACGTGATTTTTTCGATCAATGACCTTGACGAAACACTCCCCGCACCCTGGGAATGGGATGTCAAAAGACTTGCAGCAAGCTTTGCAGTGGCCTGCAGAAACAACAATCTCAGTGAGAATATTGCAAGAGAGTCCGTCCTCGGATGTGTCAGGTCGTACCGTGAAAACATGTCTCTCTTCAGCGGGATGAAGACCATGGAACTGTGGCATTATTCACTCGGGGCTGAAATGATGGTGTCAAGGTTAAAGGATCCTGAAATGAGACGTCGTGGCATGAAGCGTCTTGAAAAAGAGAGATCAAGGAGCATTGCCGAGGAGATTTTCCCGCAGATTGCCGGAGGGGCAGGTGAACCAAAATTCATCAAGGATCAGTTGCCTTCCATATTTCACTGGGAGGGACATTCGCCCGGAGAGGTTATACAGAGCATAAAAGATGCCTTTGAGGTCTACAAGGAAAGCCTGCCGCCAGGCTTCAGTATTTTACTTAACCGGTATGAACTGAAAGATGCGGTCATAAAGGTAGTCGGGGTGGGGAGTGTTGGCACGGCGTGCTGGGTGACACTGCTCATGACAGGTGACGGTGAACCGCTGTTCATCCAGGCAAAAGAGGCGCGGAAATCAGTGCTTGAAGCTTATGCCGGTAAGAGCAGATTCCCGAATAACGGTCAGCGGGTGGTTAACGGATACCGGCTCATTCAGCCATTCAGTGACCCGTTCTTAGGCTGGACTGTCGGTGTGGAAGGAAGGCATTATTTCTTCCGTCAGCTGAGAGATATTAAAATATCTTTAAAAGTGGAGACGTTTGGCAAAAGTGAAATGGTTCAATATGCTGACTGGTGCGGGCAGGCACTGGCACTGTCACATGCACGGTCAGGTGATGCAGCAATGCTCAGCGGATATATGGGAAGCAGTGATGTGTTCGACCTTGCCATAGCTGACTTCTCATTAGCATATGCTGACCAGAATGAAAAGGATCATGCTTCCATTCTGAAGGCAATCAAGTCGGGAAGACTGAAGGCGGAGTATGAGGAATGAAAAATTAAGAATTAAGAATTAAGAATGAGGAGTGAGGAATGAGGAATTAAGAATTAAGAATTAAGAATTAAGAATGAGGAATGAGGAGTGAGGTATCAGGGTAAAACTAAAATACAAGGGATGAAATACCTGAATATTGCAATAACGGTGATTTTCCTTCTTATAATTGCAGAAGGATCACGGGCACAGGATCTTGATCCGAGGGCCTATGCAAGGATCCCGGTAAATGTGACAGTTGTCGTTGCAGGCTTTGGGTATTCTAACGGCGGTATTGTGACTGATGCCACGGTACCTGTCGATGACCTTCAGGCCAAAATCGGGTCACCCTCTCTTGGAGTTGTGCATTCGTTCGCTCTTCTGGGTCGTACAGCCCAGGTTTCAGCTTTTCTGCCCTATGCCTGGGGAGAGGTTTCCGGGACAGTATATGGAGAACCTCAAAGTACAACGCGCTCCGGCTTCAGCGACATGCGCCTGAGGTTCTCATGGCTGCTGCTCGGTGCACCGGCTGCCACACCGGCAGAGATAATTGGAGCGCCAAGAAAGACGATACTTGGAATGAGCCTGAGCATAACAGCACCCACAGGACAATATTTCTCTGACAAGATGATCAACATTGGAGCCTCGCGGTTGGCCTTTAAACCCGAAATGGCTATTTCACAACCTGTTGGTAAAAGATGGCTCATCGACTTCTACGCCGGATTGTGGTTATTCACCGACAATGACGCTTATTATCCCGGAACCTCAGTTCGTTCTCAGGAACCCCTGGGCTCATTCCAGGGGCACATCAGTTACAACATTCAGCCCCTTATGTGGGTAGCCCTCGATATGACTTATTATACAGGAGGAGAGACAACGGTAGACGATGTTCAGATGGACGACCGTCAGTCAAATTCCCGTATCGGCGCTACAATGGTACTGCCGGTAAAGAAACTTCATTCAATTAAATTTGCTTACAGCACAGGTGCAATTATCCGCAGCGGAGCTGATTTCACCACTTTCTCCGTCGGATGGCAAAGCACGTTTCTGGGGAAACAGGGGAAGAATTAAATACTATTTTAGTAAAGTAATCAAAAAGATATACTCGCCGTGTTAAAAAGGATACTGGTATTGATAGCCTATTGTGGTCTCTTCCTGAACCTAACCGCCCAGGAGGCGGAGAAGACCTCACTGGAAATATGGGTTCAGGCCATGACAGATGCGGGTTACAATTTCAACCAGGTAAACCCCGATTACTTTGATGTCATGCGTCCGACTCAACTGCCCTCATATGCGAACCAGTACGGAGCCGATGGAAATGTTTATTTCGGAGTACGTCAGTCGGCGTTGAGTCTGAAAAGCTATACCAATACCAGGTATGGCGATCTGATGATCCGTTTTGCCTTTGACCTTTTCGGTGTGGGCCCCGACGCCGGACGGACGACCTTCCATATGCTGTATGCATATGCTGAGATGGGTATGTTTGGCATCGGACATAACTGGAGCCTTTTCAGCGACTTTGACGGTTTCCCGGCAATAGTCGAATACTGGGGACCTTCAGGCATGTCTCTCTGCAAGAATGTGCAGATAAGGTTTATACCTCTGCAGGGGAGAGACAGGCTTGCCTTTGCCCTGGAGCGGCCGGGAGCCAGTGCTGACCAGGGGGTATACCGTGACAGGATTGAGCTCTCTGATGTCGCTCCGAAATTCTCTTTGCCGGACTTCACATGTGAATACAGGATGACCAGGGACTGGGGCTATGCTGAGCTGGCAGGGGTGGTAAGGAAGATAGGCTGGGTTGATCTCGGGAACGAACCGTATGACCTTAGCGGCAGCGCTGTCGGCTGGGGATTTAATCTGAGCACCAATCTCAGACTGACCAGCAGGGATCTGTTCATAGGCCAGACAGTAATAGGGGAAGGTATTCAGAACCTCATGAATGACGCCCCGACAGACATAGGGATCCAGAATGATTTCGGCAACCCTGATGCACCGATAAAGGGCGTCGCACTGCCTCTGTTCGGCTTTTCGTTATATCTTAACCACCGTTGGAATGACAGTTTCACCTCTGCCCTGGGCTATTCTGAGATCAGTACAAGAAACTCTGACGGACAGAGTGCCGACGCTTTCAGAAGGGGCAGATATGCCAGCGCCAACCTGCTCTATTACCCCCTCACAAACGTTACAGCCGGGATTGAATGGCAATGGATAAACAGGGAGAATTACGATGATGGGTGGAAAGAATATGCAACCAAGATACAGGTCTCGTTCAGATATACTTTTCAGTACTTATTTCAGAAAGGGGCTCCTGAGAAAATGCTGCACTCTTTCTTTAATCCTCATCAGATTATATATGAAAACGTATAATCTGATTCCCTGTCCATGACCTGAATATTGACGACTGCATCTGATCAAAATCATCTTCAGGCTGTGATTTTAAATTACGTTTTTCTGAATCGGTGTTACTCTCTTCCGAAATCTTCAGTCCGGCATATGCAAGGTATGTTGAATAGTCTATCTCTTTAGTGGTATAAACGTATTCAAATTCACTGCTCAGTGAAGTACCTGCAATCTCCTCGCAGGCCGTCTGAAATTCTGCATCTGTGAATCCTCTCTGCAGTTTCCTGTAATAAGTTGAATACAGGAGTCGCATTACATCATCAAGCGACTTATTATTCGCAGTGGCGTTACGAATTTTAAGATCGAGTATCAATCCGACAAGGGGCCCTTTAACATAATACGATATTGATCTGTCAGGGCCGGGGGATCTGTTTCCAAAAGGGCCATCGCTCCAGGTGTTGTAGCTGGCCTGGGTCAGTGACTGGTACCTGCGTCCCGGATCGTTTTCCAGGGCATTGATGTCACTCTCAAGGCTGGCGATAAGTTCGTCCTCACTTATTAATCCTGCCCTTCTGACAATCAGGTACTCATAATAGACGGTCAGTCCCTCACTCATCCACAGAAGGTTTGTCCTTGCCTCCTCAGAATAATCGAACGGACCAAGTTCATAAGGCCTTATCCTCTTGACGTTATAGTGGTGGAAGTATTCATGTGCAAGGAACTTTAGCATCCCTTTCATTGCATCGGGGTTATCAAGCCTGCCCCCGCTGAAACTCACCGTTGTGTTGTTAAGGTGTTCTATGCCTCCCGCCCCCGGACCGATGCCTATGAAAGTATATTCCTTGTATGGGATCTCACCGATTATATCCGTTGCTGCCTTTACTGTCTTTTCAAGGCTGGTGATAAATGCTCCCCTGTCAAAGTTTCCCGGATTATAGGCAATGAACCTGTGCTTTATTCCTCCGACAGTAAACGAGGGAAGCTCATCCAGATTACCGATAAGTATGGGGCAGTCATACAGCATATCGAAGTCAGGTGCATGAAACTCATTTCCATTTTCGTCAGAGACTTCCAGTCCTGTTGCGATATCATTCCATGACTTGAATGGTATGACTTTCACACTGACGGGGATGTCTGTGCGGTTACTTACGTACATAAAAGTTCCCGCAGGTACAATGTAGGCATGTGTTGAGTCGAGAAAATTGCTGGCTACGAAGCGTTTTTCTGAATTGACATCATAGCGTATTCTGAATGAAATGTTTTTGCCGGGGATAATCCGCCATGCATTATCATCTGTGGTATAAACAGGAATGGCATTTCCGTTCCTGCCGGTTGCAGAAAAATTCCTGACCTCCTTCGAATATTCCATGATCTGATAATATCCGGGCATCCACCGGGGCATCCTGAATTCAACCGTATCCATGTTCAACCCCGTGCAATCAAGTGTAATGTGCAATAGGTGATTTCCGGGTTCAGCCATTGAAACTGAATAGCGGAGCACCGGGCTTACACTTTCATGACTGTCAGAGGCAAAAGACACGAGAAAACAAAAGGCAATCAGCAGGGACATATTGATAGTCCTGTTCTTTTCAATAGCAAAATTTTTCACAATCAAATTATCATTTAAGAATGCCGGGCTGTTAACGACGTTACCGTGGTACTGTTTAGTTTTTCTCCTTACCCGAAAATTCCGTGCTTTTAGTAAAACTTTTACTTGTGCCCCCCTCGAGGAAGTCTTTCGGGTCAATAAAGCCGTAGATCTGGATTATCTTAGCCACTACGCCGCTCCAGCCTGTCTGGTGGCTGGCTCCGAGGCCGGCACCGTTATCTCCATGGAAGTACTCATAGAAAAGTATAAGGTCTTTCCAGTGAGGATCCGTCTGGAATTTGTCCGTGCCGCCGTAGACCGGGCGCATCCCCTTGTCGTTACGGGTAAATATGGTGATAATCCGTCTGCCAAGCTCCCTGCTTACCTCAAAAAGGTTCATCATGTTGCCGGAGCCCGTAGGGCATTCGACTTTAAAGTTGTCGCCGTAATAGAGATAGAATTGTTGCAGAGCTCTTAATATCAGCAGGTTTATAGGCATCCACATAGGTCCCCGCCAGTTGGAGTTTCCGCCAAACATGCCGGTATTTGATTCTGCAGGCAGGTAATCGACCCGGAACTCCTGGCCACCGACGTACAATATGTATGGATTTTTCTCATGGAATTTAGAGATGGAACGAATTCCGTGAGGACCGAAGAACTCATTTTCGTCAAGCATCCTTGAGAGGATTCTTCTGAGTCTTTCAGGATTTACCAGGGCAAGAATGCCCCTTTCGTTTACCCCGAAATGACCATGACCTGTTGGGTGTATTGATTCCATCAGTTCAGGCATCCTGCGCTGGTTCTTTACTATCATCGCCATGGTCTCAGGGACTCTGTCACGCTGCTCCTTTTCAATGATGCTGGTTGCGCACAACGGAAGCAAGCCAACCAGTGACCGAACCTTAAGTTTCTGCGCACTTCCGTCGGGCATGCGGAGCAGATCATAGTAGAATCCGTCCTCCTCATCCCACATTCCATCAGGTCCTTTCTTATTCATTGCGGCCGCAATGAACAGAAAGTGCTGGGAGAATTTGATTATCATCTCCTCATATGTGCTGTCGTGCACTGCCAGTTCGGAAGCCAGTTCGAGCATGTTCTGGCTGAAGAGCGCCATCCAGGCGGTGCCGTCTGCCTGTTCCAGGCTTCCGCCTGTGGGCAGGGGAGCGCTGCGGTCAAATACACCGATGTTATCAAGACCGAGAAAACCGCCCTCGAAGACATTCTTGCCGTACCGGTCTTTACGGTTCACCCACCATGTGAAGTTAACAAGCAGCTTATTGAAGGTTGAGCGCAAAAAATCCAGATCAGCCTGCCCGCGAATAGCTTTATCCGTTCTGTGCAGAAACATGCTTGCCCATGCATGCACCGGTGGATTTACATCACTGAAGTTCCATTCATAAGCCGGCATCTGACCGTTGGGGTGAAGATAAATGGAACGCAGCATAAGGTCCATCTGCCCTTTGGCAAACTCAGGGTCAACGATTGAGATGGGAAGAGTATGGAATGCCAGGTCCCATGCAGCATACCACGGATATTCCCATTTATCGGGCATGGAGATGATGTCCATATTCAGCATGTGGTACCACTCCGTGTTTCGTTTCTGGCTGTATCCGCTATGGAGAGGGTTAGAGTTATGCTCATCAAGCCAGTTGTCGCCGTCAAAGAAAAAGAACTGTTTGCTCCAGAGCATCCCTGCCAGGGCCTGCCGCATCACGCTGGCCTCGTCGGCACTTACTGCCGGAGGGGTGACCGACCTGTAAAATGAATCGGCTTCACTGATTCTCCTGTCAAACAGTGCATCAAAGTCTTCCCCGAAAGGAGCATTGTATTTTTCATCGGACTTTTTTGTAAGCCTCAGACGAATCACAGAAGTCTCACCGGCTCCTATTGTCAGCTTATAATGAGGAGCAGCCTTTGTTCCCTTTTTTTCAGGGTTCACTTTTCCCTCAATATGATGTACTACAAAGTCGTTTATTCCGTCTTTTGCGTAAGGGCTTTCATTCTGGACCGCCTGGAACAGCCTTTCGTGGTTTGTCTCGTTTTCGGCGAAAAGCAGGGGTACATCTCCTTCACAGTATAAAGTGAATTCACCCAGCAGTGAATGGCTGGCGGCGAGTGCACTGACCCCTGCCGGCGCACTTATTTGTGACATTGTCGGTTTAGACGCTGCCCTGTTTGTGGCGGCTATCCATGATGACCAGTCGTTCCGGAACCAGATCGTTGGCAGCAGATGCAGTTCAGCAGCCTCCGGGCCGCGGTTGGCAGCGCTGATCTTCACCAGGATATCTTCCGGACTCTCTTTCGCATATTCGATAAAAACATCAAAATAGCGGTTTTCATCAAATACGCCGGTATCAAGCAGTTCATATTCCATCTCCTCCCGCGAACGTTGTCCGTTCACCCTTATAAGTTCTTCATAAGGATATGGCGCCTGCGGGTACTTGTAGAGATATTTCATGTAGGAATGGGAAGGGGTGTTGTCGAGGTAGAAGTAGTACTCCTTGACGTCCTCTCCATGGTTGCCCTGACTGTTGGTTAGTCCGAACAGACGCTCCTTGAGGATAGGATCCCTGCCGTTCCAGAGGGCAAGCGCAAAACAGAGATGCTGCCTGTCGTCCGAGATACCTGCAATGCCGTCCTCTCCCCAGCGGTATGCGCGCGAGCGGGCGTGATCATGTGTAAAGAAATTCCAGGCATCGCCGTTTTCACTGTAGTCCTCCCTTACCGTGCCCCACTGCCGCTCGCTCAGGTACGGCCCCCACTTCTTCCAGTGTGCTTTTTTATTTTTGTCTTCTTCAAGACGTACCAGTTCAGCCTGAGGCTCTTCTGAACCCTGGCTCATGTTTTTCGGTGACATTAGCTTATTAAGTTTATTGCTTTATCAAATTTAATCAAATAAGAGGTAGTCTCTAAAAAAAACAAACTGTATTTATACTTAATTTATCTGAATTCGGTACTATTATTCAAATGCCGGTCAGCAGGATGCTTAAGTATCATATAAGAAGGCACATCTGAAAAATACCTGCAATCAATAGTATCCGGACTTCCTAAAGCCAGCCTGTGTCAACGGATCCTTACCTGAAAGGTCATTGCAGGTACGGGTCCGCCTGGATCAATTCTAAAGTGCTGATTTTATTTATATTAGGATAAACGCTTTATTAACCGTATCTTTGCATCATGAAAAATGAAACAACTATTCCGGTTTTAAAGGTTGAAGATCTTGCTGCGATGGAGAGACGCAGAGTAAATTATGCTACCAACAGGGACCTGCTTGCGCAGGAATTCAATGATGCGATCACTAAGAGGCTTTTACAGGAAGCTAAAAATGTCATTAAGTGTGACAGGTGCGGTAAGGAGTTTGAATCGGGGAAGGCCGTTGACGCATCGCTGACCTGCCCTGAGTGTGTTGGCAAGGAATAACAAATCCGATTTCCCGTACTGGCAGGGGAGCCTCTGCCTGAAGGGGATACCCTTCATTCACATTCACTCTTTACAGCTATAACTGAACCATTTTGTGCAGTCTGTCTGACAGGTCTCTTAATGAAGAAGACATAATTGAGCTGTCAACGCCGCACAGTATATAGCGGCAACCATCGTTAATCTCCTGCCTGAGGGGTTCGGGGCCCGACGCGAATATCCCGTATGGCATTCCCGCCTCAGCACATTTCTTCTTTACATGCCTGATTGCCATGATTACTTCCGGATGCTGAACCTGCCCGGGCAGCCCCATGCTTGCTGACAGGTCGTAGGGGCCGATGAATATTGCTTTTATCCCCCTGACATTCAAAATAGAATCAATATTCTCAACACCTTCTGCATGTTCTATCTGAGCCATGATGACAAGATCGCTGCCGGCACTGGCCAGGTATTCGCTGAACGAAGCACCGTATCCGTGAGCGCGCGTCAACCCTACGCTCCTTTGCCCTGCCGGGGGATACATGGATGCAAGCACCAGTTTTTCAGCGTCTTCTCGTGTTTTTACCATCGGGACCATAATCCCGTCGCAACCGGTGTCAAGTACCCTCTTGATCCATGTTTCATCATTGCACGGAACCCTGACAATGCGAAGAATTTTATTGCCGAAAACAGGCAGCGCATGCTGCACATCCTCAAGTGACAATACGGAATGTTCCATGTCAATCATGACCCAGTCAAACCCGGCGCCGGAGATCATTTCGGCAACCGGAAGTGAGCCCAGAGAGTATATCGTACCGATGAGATGCTTCTTTTCCATAGCTATTAGAAAAATTATAACTATAAAATTAAAACAAATTATCTGAGGAGACTCGTCTGAGATATTACTTCATTTTGCTTTGCCTGTACTCTGAAAGCAGTTCCTGGAAGACCTCCTTCACAGAAGAGATTTTGGTGGCTCTGTAGGCATTGCTGCCGGCAAATGCGAAACCGTGTTCGAAGTTCCCCTTGACAGCATTGATAAGAGCTATGACAATGCAATATGGACTTTTCGAGATGTCGCATGTCTTGATGCATTTGAACGGGCAGGCTTTCGGTTGTTTTTTCCCGTCTCTCACCTTCTGGATAAAGTTCGAAAAGATAGCCCGTCCGGGCATGCCAACAGGGCTTTTGATTATTTCGATATCCTTTTCAACGGCATCGATATATGCCTGCTTGAATTCCGGAGAGGCATCACACTCTTCCGTGGTGACGAACCTCGTTCCAAGCTGTACGCCTGACGCCCCGAGCTTCATGATGTTGTTAATGTCTTCACCCGTATATATTCCTCCTGCGGCGATCAGCGGGATAGGCTGGTTGTACTGATCTTCGAAATGCTTCAGTTCACTGACGATCTCAGGGACAAGCTTTTCAAGCGTGAAGTTCTCGTCGCTGATCTGCTCCTCCTTAAAGCCAAGGTGTCCGCCTGCCTTTGGTCCTTCAACAATAACGGCATCGGGCAGGTAGTCAAAGTTGGCCTTCCACTTTTCGCATATTATCTTGACTGCCCTGGCAGATGATACTATTGGAATAAGCTTCGTGGTGCTGTCTTTCTTCAGGAATGCAGGCAGATCAAGCGGAAGCCCAGCTCCTGTAATCAGGAAATCTACTTTTTCGGATATGGATGTTTTTATCATATCGACATAGTTGGTCATTGCAACCATGACGTTGACACCAATCATACCGCGTGTTTTTTCCCTTGCCCTGCGTATCTCTTCCTTCAGGCCATGAATACTTGCCTCAAGGTAGTTTTCGGAAAAGTCCCTGTACAGAAGACCCAGTCCTGCACTTGATATTACCCCCATGCCGCCTTCATTGGCAACGGCAGCTGCCAGCCCTGAGAGTGAAATTCCCACTCCCATGCCCCCCTGAATTATCGGAACAGCAATTGTCCGATCCCCGATTTTTAATCTTTCCATCAATTTATTTTATTACTTTCCCCTGAAGAGCTTCGGTAGGTTAAGGTCTGTTCTGCCTGATGCAAGTCATCACAGCTCGAGAATATAACCCGGCCAGCTCTAATTGTTATTTATGCAGTTTGATGTGTACCCGGGCGCGATGCTCCTGTTTTCCCGGATGAAAAGAAATCACATACAGACTATGCAAAATGCATTACAGTGATTAACTGAGGACACTCTGCAAATACTTTACAAAGGTAGTCTATAAAATGTAATAATGCCTCAATTCGTGGCATGCCACGGGTGAAAGGGCGGTAAGATACACCTAATAATCAGATATACAGTCTTATAAACAATTGTGCCGGGACTCTGTCATCTTCTTTAAGACTTGCATAGCGGCATTCCCGGGAAAATCCGATCTTTACTTTTGCATTTTTCTAAGAATGATTGATCTGAATGTTAATAACCAACAATAATTAACGCCATGAATAACAATAACCGTCGCGATTTCCTGAAGAAAAGCATCATCGGGATATCAGGGGCTGCACTGCTGCCGGGAAGCAGCATGTCGGCAGCAGTTGTGAATCAGTCAGAGGCCGCACCTGCTGACCTCCCGTCACGCCTCCTGGGAAAGACAGGATTAAGAACACCCCTCATCAGCATGGGAACGAGCGGGGCCACAACACCCTCATTTGTCAGGGGAGCGTATGACTCCGGGATAAAACTGTTTTTCTCCGCTGCTTACTACGGTGAGGGGAACAATGAGATACTCGTTGGCGAAGGCTTAAAAGGCTTGCCAAGGGAGTCATTTGTTGTAGGGACAGCCTCATGGCCGGATGAGCTTGACAGCCGCTCAGGGGTTCTGTCAGGCAGCTTTAACAAAGATGCCTTTATGAAAAAGGCGGAGGCAAGCCTTAAACGCTTTGGCCTCGAACAGATTGATATTTTACTGCTTCCCTATGCAAGCAAGAAGGAGACAGTCACGCACGAAGCGATACTCAGTACCCTGGAGCAGATCAGGAAGCAGGGCAAGGCCCGCTTTATTGGAATCGCCTCGCACAGTGGCACGGAGGAAGCGCTGAACGCAGCCTCATCTGCCGGTATTTATGACCTGGCCATGATTTCATATAACTTTAAGATTAAGAACAAGCCCTCACTTGATGTTGCCATTTCAAATGCGGTTAAATCAGGGATGGGTATTATAGCAATGAAAACTACGGCAGGTGCTTCATGGCAGAAGTCTGGGCCGCCTCTTAACACTGATGCTGCCCTGAAATGGGTTTTGCAGAATGAGAATATAGCTACAATTGTTTCAGGGATGTCTTCACAGGAAGAATTAAAGAAGAACCTTGCAATGATTCAGAACCTGAAAATGACTGAGCAGGAGCTGAAGGACCTGAGTCCTGTGGCACTTGAATCGGTTACCGGGCTGTATTGCCAGCAATGCAACCAATGTATTTCCCAATGCCCTCACGCTCTGGAGATTCCCACCATTATGCGAAGCTACATGTATGCATACGGATATAAGAATCTTGAGCAGGCATGGCATACCATAGCCGATGCCCGTCTGACTGACAGTCTGTGTGACGGATGCAGCACATGCAGTGTCATTTGCAGTGCCGGATTTGATGTAAAGAACAAAATCAAGGATATCGCCAGGCTGAAAAATATGCCGAGGGATTTTATCATGGGATAAACAGAATTGAGAATTGATCAAGTTCGGAATTACCTGTAGCAGAAATAACTCCGTTTTGTCTTCAGATCATGTCCAAACCAATTGTAGCAGTCGTGAAAATCACCCTTTTTTTCGTCCTGTCTTTTGCCTTGCTGTCACATGAATGTGACTGTCAGATAATCCTTGCAGGATAGATTTCAGAAAGCGCTTGACGGTCAGATAAACGACATGGTCCCAGGGGTACTGGCTCATATTGAAAGCCCTGAAAGGGGTATTTCATGGAGCGGAGCATCTGGTTTTTCAGACAGGGACAGGAGAACAAAACTGAATCCCGATCAGTCGTTCAGGATTGCCAGTGTAACCAAGACCTTCGTTGCTGCCACGATATTGCGTTTGTGGGAAGATAAAAAGCTATCACTTGATGACCCCCTGGCCATGTATGTTTCTGATGAGCACGTGAGGATCCTCAGCAGCGGGGGATACGATACGAATGCTATTACCCTCAGGCATGTGCTGACCCATTCATCCGGTCTTTATGATCATGCACAGTCAGATGAGTTTATGAAAAGGATACTTGGCGATCCTGCTCATAAGTGGACAAGAACCGAGCAGATAGAATCGGCAATTGCATGGGGAAGGCCGGTGGGTACTGCAGGAGAAAAGTTCAGTTATTCTGATACCGGATACATACTGTTGGGGGAGGTAATTGAGAATATTACCGGGAAAAGTCTTAATGATGCTATTCTTGAAACACTCGATTTAAGACGACTTGGCATAAAGAATACACTGTTTGAGGGCTTCAGGCCTCCTGAGCAGGAGGACAGGATTCATCAGTATTACAACGGCGTCGATACATACGATTTTAGTCCCTCAATTGATTATTTCGGCGGTGGCGGATTGATTTCCACCACCTCTGACCTTGCAGCCTTCTACCAGTGTCTGTTCAGCAACAAGGTGTTTAAAAATGAGTCAACACTCGATACAATGCTGTATAAGCCAGAATATGAGAGCGCTCCTTCAATGGATTACAGGATGGGTATTTTCCGGATACTTGTGAATGATATTGAGGCTTATACCCATTCAGGCTTCTGGGGGACGCAGGTAGTCTATATACCGTCAATGAACACAACAATAGCAGTTAATTACAGCCAGAGATGGTTAACAAGGGGCCCTGCACCACTGATATCCGAAATCTTGAAACTGCTGGGAAATTAACAGGCGCAGGTAACGGGCAGACCTTGTATGGCACTGATGTAAATATCTAATAATTAGTAATATAATGGCATTTTAGTTATAATAGTCTCAAATTATGCCCGCGAGAGCAACCATTTTCATACTTTTGCACCCCAATCCAAAAAGTAAAAATGGAAGAAATCAGAAATATAGCCGTTATTGCACACGTTGACCACGGTAAAACCACGCTTGTTGACCGCATATTGTACCAGGTCAAGCTTTTTCGTGAGAACCAGGTCATGGGTGACCTGATACTGGACAGTAACGATCTTGAAAAGGAGAGGGGGATCACAATACTGTCAAAAAACGTCTCGGTAAGGTATAAAAATGTAAAGATCAATATTATAGACACTCCGGGCCACTCTGACTTCGGGGGTGAGGTTGAGAGGGTGCTTAACATGGCGGAGGGGGTGTTGCTGATTGTCGACGCCTTTGAAGGGCCTATGCCGCAGACCCGTTTTGTGCTTCAGAAAGCACTTGAGCTGGGGCTGAAACCGATTGTGGTAGTCAATAAGGTTGACAAGCCAAACTGCAAACCCGAAGAGACGCAGGAGAGTGTCTTTGACCTCATGCACAGCCTGAATGCAACGGAGGACCAGCTGGATTTCCCAACCGTTTACGGTTCGTCAAAACAGGGATGGATGGGTCCTGAATGGTCAGAGCCGACGACAGATGTCAGTTATCTCCTGGATACCATTATAGAGCATATTCCGCCTCCGAAAATGGAAGAGGGAACTCTACAGATGAGGATCTCGTCACTTGATTATTCATCATATATGGGTCGTATTGCCGTTGGTAAGATAAGCAGGGGTACCCTTATACCAGGCAGCCAGGTCGCCCTCATAAAACGTGATGGCAGCATAACGAAGAACACGATCAAGGAGGTATATCTTTTTGAGGGACTGGGCAAGGAGAAGACCAAGAAACCGGTACGGGCAGGGGAGATATGTGCGCTGTTCGGGATCGAGGATTTTGAGATCGGAGACACCATTGCCGATGCCCTTGACCCGGAAGGCCTTTCACACATACAGGTGGATGAGCCGACGATGAGCATGCTCTTTACTTCAAATAACTCACCCTTCTTCGGCCGTGAAGGTACGCTTGTCACCTCACGCCAGCTCAGGGAGAGGCTTTTCAGGGAGACCGAGAAAAACCTGGCCCTGAAGGTTGAGGAGACCGGATCGTCAGAGGCTTTCATGGTCTATGGAAGAGGCATCCTTCACCTGTCGATACTTATTGAAACGATGCGGCGTGAGGGCTTTGAGATACAGGTGGGACAGCCGAAGGTACTGTTGCGTGAGATCGAAGGGAAGAAGCATGAACCGATAGAGGCTCTGACGGTGCAGGTACCCGAAAATTTCGCGGGCAAGGTGATTGAACAGGTAACGCAGCGCAAGGGTGAGATCATCAACATAGAGATAAAGAATGACCGTGCCCATCTCGATTTCAAGATCCCCGCGAGAGGTATCATCGGTCTGAGGAACCAGGTGCTGACCGTGACTGAAGGTGAAGCAGTCATGGCACACCGTTTTGACTGTTACGAACTGTGGAAAGGGGAGATGACGGTAAAACGCAACGGGTCGCTTATTGCCATGGAGACCGGCACTGCTGCAGCGTATGCGATAGACAAGCTTCAGGACCGCGGACGATTCTTCATCTTCCCGGGAGAGGATGTATACATGGGACAGGTCATCGGTGAGGCCAACCGTCAGGACGACATCACGGTGAATGTCATAAAGACCAAGAAGCTGACCAACATGAGGGCTTCGGGTTCAGATGACAAGGCTCTTCTCACACCTCCGGTGCGATTCTCTCTTGAGGAGGCGATGGAATATATCGCCTCTGATGAGTATATTGAGATAACACCCAAATCGATGCGTCTCAGAAAGATCATGCTGAATGAGAATGACCGCAAACGGGCAAAGAATCAGGAATAAGAGGGAATAAAGGCCGGGTGGTCACCAGGCACAACAAAAAGCCGGCCCATTGTGAGCCGGCTTTTTTCTCAGCCTTTTTTATGATTAACGGCCGGGGCCTCCTTTTCCCGGTGTGGCTGCGGGAGCCTGGGTGCCACCATTCTTTGGCTTGGCTGCCTTCTGTTTCTTGGGTTTAGCCTGTTTCTTCCCTTCACCCTGCATTTTGGCCTGGGTGCTTACTGCTTCACCTTTACCCGGTCCTGACTGCGTTTGCTTTGCAGTTTCACTTACCGCATCACCTTGTGTCTGTGTTTTGGTCTGTGTCTGATTCATGATCGGATCGCCGCTCTGCTCTTTCACCTGAGCCTTTTCCTGCACCCTGGCCTGCTCCTGGACCTGTGCCTGCTCTTTAACCTGTGCCTGCTCTTTAACCTGTCAGCCTGCTCCTGAACCTGTACCTGCTCTTTTTGCTGGGCTTTCGTCTGTTTTTTTGTCTTGGTCTCTGTCGCTTCCTGGGCTGCAACGCCTGCACTTATCAGAAGTGCCATCGCGCCCAGAATAATTTCTCTTTTCATCTTATTAATATTTAGGTTTATAAAATCATTTACAGGTCAAATGTATACCCGTGAACATGAATGTATCATGAAATTTTAGAGAAAACGGCGAAAAAGTTCCCGTCACTGCAGGGGAAGAAACTATTTTACATAAAGAAAGCCTCTTGTGCTTACTTTGTGGCCTCCGGAAGTAAATCCCTCTACTATTATGTGATAGGTGCCCGGCTCATCCGATGTGTAAAACTCAACGGCAGCAGCCCCATTGCTGTCTGTAATGATATCCGGATTCCAGTAAAGAGTGTTCCTGAAATCAGGGATCCGGCTCTCCTTCATTAAAGCTGATGAGTAATCAGGGGAAGAGAAAAATCCAGGCCCCTGGAGTGATTCAAACTCCTGCCTGAAAACCGGTTTATCAAATGGAGGAACTTTTAACCTGCCCTCCTTGGTTGTAAAATCGACAATCCCTTCAAGAACCATATCTTTAATGAAATACCTGGAATATAACACCCTGATCAGCTCTATTTCCTGGGGCTTGATTTTAAGTACTGCATCATGATCATAAACGGGTACTCCGTCAACAAGCACAAATGGATTTGTCGAGCCCGACTGCTCAATATGCCTGTAAATAAGATTAAAATGATATTTATCGTTCCGTTCAAAGGTTGTCAGATCGGGAACAAGTTCTTTAATTACCTCCCTGAGTGAAGTCAGTTCAATGTATGTTGATAACAGGATCTCCTCATCAGGTTCTCCGTAGAATGCATGGGTGCCGGTTGTCCTGAGAATCTTCTCCGGTCGGGTCTGAAATGGTTTATAAAGAGCCTGAACCTGTTTGGCAATAATTGCATTGTCGATGCCTGCCAGCCTTGAGGTATCGATAAACAGGGGAGCAGCCTTGTATTCATTTAAAAGCTCCGGAAAAGGATTCACGAGATCAATATAGTGATCTGTCAGGTCCTGACGCACCGGTTGAATGACAATCTCACGCCTTCCCGGTTCGTTGACAATAAACTGAAAGTATCCGTTTTTGTCACTCCTGGTGAACCTGCAAATTGCCGGAGATCCGACAAACGCACATACAATATTCTCATTCTGAAGCGGTTCCCCCGTGACAGTACTCTTTATATAACCGCGAATAATATGACCTTCCATCTCAGGAAGATATCCGCGAACTCCTCCAACGGTGTCATTGGATCTGACAATGTCCTCACCGTCTTTGTAAAAGATAAGCTGGGCATTGATATCCGGAGATTCAGGCCCGTGGCTCACTGATGCATAACCCGGCAACTGAACAAAACTGCCGAGGTCGTTCTGGCTCCTCTCTACTGTGAACGATTTGACCACTGATGCCATTATGAAGCTTTCAGCGGGATTGCCGTCAGGATCAGTTACAGATATGTTCAGTTTTACCTTTTCTCTTGTCAGATACAGAGTCTTTTCAGCCATCACACTTATATGTGCCTCCGGCGGCTTGTTATAAATGAGCCTTTCTGCAAGGATCCGGTGGCGGTCATCAGTCATCATAACGGTTGAAAGACCGGCCGGAAGGCTTTTCCTCATAATGGAAATCTCTGTTTCTTTATCAGGCTTAATTTCTGTGATAAAGGGTGATGTCGGGAGCGGATCGGCGATAATATAGAACCGTCTTCCCGAACTGTCGAAGTCAGGGCCTTTGAGTAATCTGATCCTGATAGAGTCATCATCGAGGTGATTCAGGATTGAAAAGGAAGCAGCTGAGTCATTTGCTGACGGAAGCTGAAATTTTCTGCGCGGCCGGACATCTCCTTCCGGCACGAGGTACAGAGAGCCGCCGCTTTCCGGAATCACTGAAAAAAGGCCATAGCCTGAATTGTCAGACTCTACTTTAAAGAGGTTGTTTTTACCGTCAGTTACCGCCCCTTTCATCCTGACCGGATACCCTTTCTTATCAAGGCTCATGAAACCAACCCTGTTTTCAGTGCCGGAAACAAATGCTCCCCCTTCAGGGTAGAAGATAATTGTGTCCGGAGACGGCTCCATGATGGGTATTCCTGCCTTTTCCGGGTTTTCAAAAGGATTAATGACAGAGATTGTTCTGTATGAGAAAAGGTTTGGCGAGAAATTCTGCATCCAGTGAGTGCAGCACGATATCAGGTAATTTCCGGAGGGTGTTGTATCAGGAATCTCTATCAATCCTGATGCCGTGAAACCGTTGACCCCGAGCTTGACCTGGACAACCGGATTATTCAGGTTGTCAAGGAGGCTGACATAAACAACCTTGCTGACAAACGAAGGCTTATGGGTAAGCCTGTTAAGGCAGTATGTTTTGAGATAGACTGTCTCTCCGGAAATATAGAGATCACGGTCTGTCTGCACATAGAGTTCCTCGTTGAATTTATCCTTATCATATCTTATGATTCTCTCAGGTGCTGTCTGGCATGATGCCCGTAAGGTGAAAAGAGATAAAGCAATTATTGCCCAGGCATAAAAACCTGTATCAGAAAGAGTGGCTATATGATGGCCGGGGTGTGGCATCTGCAGTGGCTGAACCTATAGGTCGATCCAGAAATCAGGTTTGTCGGGACTGCCTGTGAGCGTGCAGTCAGCACACACGTTCCTTACAAATATCAGCTTGATAAGCTGACCGCGCTCATTATACGAGGGCTGAACGAAAGCATAGTTCAGGTTTGTAAAATACTCGTATATCTTATCAAACGTAATTGGTTCCGGAATTAACAGGGTTTCAGGGTCACCTGGACTTAGAACAAGCAGGTCACAGTCATAGTAATAGCGGGGTACGTCAAGTAAATCAACTTCTCTCCTCGTCAGGTATTCTCTGGCCTTTCTGACGGAAGAGACCTGGAAATAGCCCAGAACCTGCTCCTTCGGTCTGCTTAGATTACTGATATTGCTGACTATCGGGAATGGCTGTTTGTCAAAGATGTCTCCGCCGGCATCATTGATTTGGATCATATGATCCCAGAATTCATATTCTCTCGCTGATACTGAATACTGAGTTACTTCGACGCAATACTGCACAAGCAGCCTGTCTGATTTGTCGGAAGGGATAAAGAGAACCGGTTTTTTGACAAACGAGCCCCCTGTACCGGCGTCGGCAGACAGAATAATTATCTCCTCTGACGTATTGTTATTCCAGCATGTGATGTTGGCCAGTGGTATCTTATATATGTTATTCTGATTCACGTACTCATAGTCTTTAGGAATAGGAATGCTGAACTCCCACCATTCCTTGTATGACCACCTGAAATACCGGTTTCCGGCCGGTTCCTTCGAATCGATATAGACTCTGACCCCCTCCTGAACCTCGCCGTTGTCAAGGGTCACCCTGTCCTTGCCGAAATAGAGGGAGTCTATTTCGGAGACCGGTTCCATGGTACATGGTTCAGATTCATATTCGGTGCCGTCGGCTGTGGTGACATGCAGCGTGTATGATCTTCCCGGTACTCCCCTGAATGCAGTACTGTCTGATTTGTACAGTCCGTCAGAGGTCTCCTTAAACAGAGCAGTGTTCCCTGAATTATCCTCTATTGTTACCGTTGCTCCGGTAATCTTTTCAGGAGGGTCATTGATCGATTCAATGGTTCGCGACAGTCTTACCTTGTATGATGCCTCCTCATCAGTCATAAGGGCCTCAACAACCATCAGCGACTTGTAGTCTTTAAGGTCCGGATTGTATGGTTCAACACAGGTAAGCAGTGCACCGGTAAAGAATAAGATCCAAAGAGATTTATAATATTTCCCTTTCATGCCTCTCTTTTGGATAAAATAAAGATTATAAATTAAATTTGTTAATAAATAACAAAAACCGCGTTGATTTGTTCAACATAAACATAGCAGTCGTGAATTACGTCGCCTGTTAAAAATGGCAGGTGCAATAAAATGATAAAGATAATATATGATCTTTACATTGAAAATAAAAGGTTAATGTGCGGGACAGGCCGATATATTGCTTTAGTGGTTTTGCTGTTAGCCTCAGTTACAGTACCTGCGCAGCAGCAGTTTCCTCTCGTTAAGGCCGACGCTTCTCAACTTTTCACTGATCTGGAAAAAGCCCAGGTTGATTATGCAAGCAATCATTATCTTGAAAACACCACTTATCCGAGAGAGCTGATCCACGGCAGGGAATATTTCAGGTACTGGTTTACTTCTGAAGATATTCCCTTATTGCGTTACGAGACCGGCCGTTCCGGTTCGATTGTATTCATGGGCAGAAGTTATGATAACATCGTTCTGCAATATGATACTTTTACAGACCAGGTCATCTATTCTGATGACACCCTGATCTTCGACAACAGGATCTGGATGGTAGCCCTGAACAGTGATTATATTGACCGGTTCGATCTCCGCTTCAATGATGAAACTTTAAGATTCAGATACTTCAGGAAAGAACAGGATTCCACATTTAACCTGCAGGATGGCTTTTACGAAGTTGTCTATGACAACGAATGCAAATATCTAATCAGGCATAATTCAACAAAAGCAATTATTCAGGGGATTGATGAATACTCCTATTCTCCCGTCGGTTATGTCAAGGTCAGTAACGGGTACTCAGAGATAATCTCAAAAGAACAGTTTATCAGGCTTTTTGGCGACAAATCGGCCGAAGTGAGACAGCTTATCCGCCATAACAAAATAAGAATCATTAAACCTGACAAAAGACAAATAGCAGAGGTTCTCAGGTATTACGAAAACCTGAAGCAGAGTGGTGACTGAAAGATGAAAAAGATACTTCTCAATATTTTCATGTTGTGCTCACTGGTTAATACATACGGTCAGGATAAGACTATTACACTGCATTTTGACCGGATCATCTTCAGCGACCTGGTTGACACTCTGGAAAGAATAGTTCCTTACAAAATATATTATTCTGAAGAATGGACTGACAGTCTTTACCTTTCGGTAAGTTCACAGTCAAGCCCGATTGATGAATTCATGGATAAAATCCTTGCAGGTATTGGCTATTCATTCATCATTACCAATGACAACAGGATCATACTGTCAAAGGGTTATTCGATAAAGACAAGCTTCAGCACTGAATATATGGATTACCTGGAGCGGAATGCCGCAAGAATTGATACCTCAAGGTATCTGTCGGCAACTGCCGGACAGGATACAGGAAAGATCAGTGATGAATACAGAATATTCAGGATCGGAAGATTGTCTGAGGGAGGGAAAAGCGGTACGGCAACCCTGTCAGGCACCGTAACCAATCCCGGTGAGGGTGAGAGTGTAAGCGGGGCTATAGTTTATATCGGAAAGCTAAGGGCGGGAACCATGACAAACGACGAGGGTTTCTACTCCATCACATTGCCGAAAGGACAGTATCAGATCGAATACCGGATGCTTGGACTGAAAACCACCAGGCGCAACGTAGTAATCTATTCTGACGGCAGACTTGATGTTGAAATGGCTGATGAGGAGAACCTGATGGAAGCGGTGTTCATCACTGCTGACCGTGACAATTCCGTACGGGATGTCAGAACCGGTATTGAAAAAATAAATGTCAAGATGCTCAAGCAGATACCGATGGGCCTTGGTGAGGTGGATGTGATCAAGAGCTCGATGCTTTTACCCGGAATACAGTCAGTGGGGGAGGCCTCCGGAGGATTCAACGTGAGGGGAGGCAGTACCGACCAGAACCTCGTCTTTCTTAATAATGCACCTATCATAAATACGTTCCATTTTTTCGGATTTTTCTCCGCCTTTAATTCTGACCTGGTCTCTGATGTCACGATATTCAAAAGCGGCATGCCCGCAAAATACGGTGGACGGTTATCATCGGTCATGGTGATATCTCCCGCCGAAGGGTCACGCGATAAGGTCAGGGTGAGCGGCGGTATCAGTCCTGTTACGGGCAGGCTGCTTGTCGAAGGTCCCCTTTTTGGGAAAAAGGGGTCATTTATAATTGGTACAAGGGCAACCTATTCCGACTGGCTCCTGGGGTTGTTTGACGATTACAGGATCAGCAACAGCGAAGCGGGATTCTATGACCTGCAGGGATCTGTCAGATATGATCTGAATGACAAAAACTCGGTTTCTCTGTCAGGATACGCGAGCAATGACAGGTTCAGCTATTACGGAGAGAGTGCATTTGACTACGGTAATCTCTCCTCAACGCTCAGATGGAATCATTCATTCAGTTCAAAACTGTCAGGCAGTTTTTTCGCGATCGTGAGTAACTATAAATACAAGGTTGATACCTACCAGGATTCTACCGGATACAATTCACTCAATTACAAACTTGATCAGAAGGTAATCAGGGCTGACTTCCAGTATCAGCCGGGGGAGAGGCATAACTTACAGTTCGGTCTTGATGCAACATTCTATTCATTGCTGCCGGGTGTGAGAAGGCCGTTCGGTGATTATTCAACTGTTACCCCGGAGGAGCTTGAGAATGAACAGGCGCTGGAGCCCTCAGTATACCTGAGTGATGATTTTGAGATTACCCCGCTCTTATCAGTTTCAGGAGGCCTGAGGGCGACTTTCTATACATCATTCGGTCCTCAGACTGAGTATCTGTATTATGACAACACGCCCAGGTCAGAGGAGAGCATGGCAGACACCGTATTGCACATGGGCGGGGAGGTTGTCAACTTTTATCCGGGACTGGAATTCAGGGTCTCATCGCGCCTGATCCTGGCTCCTGACATCTCTCTTAAGCTGGGAGTGCAGAGAGTCTATCAGTATATTCATATGATATCAAACACAACATCCATTTCGCCAACTGATATATGGACAATAAGCGACAGCTACATCAAACCGGAAATGTCTGACCAGCTGTCCATGGGATTATATTACAACTTCGGAAGAAAAGGATACGAGAGCTCGGTGGAGACCTATTATAAGAGACTCTCGAATATTCTTGATTATAAGGGAGGAGCCTCCCTGCTGATGAATGAGCATCTTGAAACCGACATTGTCAATGCCTCCGGCAAGGCCTACGGTGTTGAACTGATGGTGAAGAAGCAGAAGGGTTCGCTCACAGGATGGATAAGTTATACATACTCGCGTGCCTTGCTGAGATCTGCCACAGACTTTGAGACCGAAGAGGTCAATAACGGCGAATACTGGCCAGCCGATTATGATAAGCCTCATGATCTCAAGATGGTTGCCAACGCGAAACTGTCAAGACGCCTGAATGTCACAACAAGTTTCATCTACAACACCGGCAGGCCGATAACCTATCCGGTGGCTTTCTACAACTTCAATAATACCAATTATTTATATTATTCATCGAGGAACAGCTACAGGATGCCTGACTATATCAGGCTTGACCTGGCTGTTACCGTCAACGGAAATCTCAAGGCCAGCAAACTGAACCACTCTTCATTTACGCTGACTGTTTACAATGTTCTTGGGAGGGAGAATCCCTATTCAATATACTTCAGGAATGAAGACGGTGTGGTAAATGGCTACAAGATGACGATTTTTGGCCAGCCGGTCGTAATGCTGACATACAATTTCAGGATATTTGGCAATGCCACCGGAGATTTCTGATCTGATTTACCCCGGCTCACGGGAAGATGAAACTGAACTCTGTTCCCTTATCAGGCTGTGATTTGACATTTAATCCGATACCGTGAAAATCGGCAATTGATTTTGTAATTGCCAGGCCGATACCGGTGCTGTCACTGTCAGGATCAAGTTTTGTTCTGAACCGTGAAAAGATTATTTCAAGCTGTTTCTCTGTCATCCCCCGGCCGGTATCGGTTATCGTGACAATGTACTTTTCGCCTGTCTTTTCTCCGCGGACATGAATGCTTCCTTCCGGGGGAGTGTGTTTTATGGCATTATTGACCACGTTGTAGAACATCGAGAACAGGAGCGACCTGTTAGCTTTTCGGAAGATAAAGGTGCCGGGCAGTCTGTCGTTATCCTTACCCCCGCATCTGCTGCGATGGGTGACAGTTCGCCTTTAATTTCGGTTATCAGTTCCTCAAGACTGACTTCGTCTTCCCTGAGGTATTGCCTGCTCTCGAGCCGGGCGATCATCAGCAGGGAATTAATAAGTGACTTTAGACGGTGCAGTGTACGAAGCGATTCGTCTATTCCTGTTTCTAACTCCGGATCAAGATCCTTTTTCATGAGCATGTTCTCGAGCTTGCTGCGCAGCACAGAGACAGGGGTCATCAATTCATGGGAGATGTTGACTGTTATCTCTTTCTCTTTCCTGAACAGCTCTTCTATGCGCGTCATCAGCTCGCGCAGCGTCTGGTCAAGCTGCCGGAAATCTTTCGTGGTGGTGACCACAGGGCTGAAGTCTGTAAGCGATGGTGATGATGTTGTACCGAGCCTCCGGGTAATAATCTTCAGAGGCCGTAAAATGCGCGCAGTGTACGTGAGGTCAGTTATCAGTGTTACGGCAATAAAGAGAGCAAGAAAGAGTAGTATAACGGTGCGGATGTTTTTGGCAGCATACCTTATGCTCGAGAGACTCTTGCCAATCTCAAGAAGGTATGTCTGTCCGTCTATTTTTATCGAATAATTGAGAACACGATAATCAATGGTCTCATCGTCCACGATCCTTGTGGCCACCTCGATGAAGTTCCAGTCCTCTTCCAGGTCGATCCTTTCAAGGCTGATGAATTCCTCCTTCAGGATATTGTAGCTGCCGAAGCCGGGTTCAGTCTCTGAGGTAATGAATGGTTCAAGGCCGATCTGTGAGATGAGTGATATCACCTCCTCCCTCTTGTCAATAAGCTCCCTGTCTGTCTGGAGGGTATTGATACGCTCAATTATCAGTGGGAGGAAGCCGATGAAAAGTGCAGAGAAAACCAGTTTTGAGATGAGGTTGAAGAGGGCAAGTTTTGTCTGTAGTTTCATGGCTTCGAAGGATCAATATTACTCTTCCGTACTGATCCTGTAGCCCACTCCCCTGACAGTCTCGAGCCACGGTGTCGGGCCATGCATATTCATCTTCTTGCGGATATTCTTAATATGAACATCAATGAAGTTACTGTCATACTGATCATCAAGCGTATTTCCCCATATATGCTCATAAAGCTGATGGCGTGCAAGCACCTTGCCGTGATTTATGACCAGGTAGTGGAGGAGGTCATATTCCTTCTTTGTAAGCTCCACCTCTTTCCCCTGATGAAGTATTTTTCTTGCCTGAACGCCCATAATAAACTCACCGAGGCTGATGTCGGCCTCTGTGATCTTGAATTTTCTTCTTGCTACCGCCATCATGCGTGAATGGAGCTCAACCAGGGCAAAAGGTTTTGGTAGGTAGTCATCGGCACCGAGGTCAAGTCCCCTGACCCTGTCTTCAACGGCACCGCGGGCAGTTATGATGATAAATGAAACATCAATGTTATTCTTTCTTGCCTCCCTGATAAGGTCAAGGCCGTCATAATCGGGAAGACCCAGATCAAGAAGGACAAAGTCATACAGGTTGATTGCTATCTTTTCCGATGCCTCCGTTCCGGTAAAAGCCGTATCGCACAGGAAGCTCTCTTTCCTGAGATATGCTTCTATCTCGCGGGCGAGACTCTTCTCGTCTTCAACGATGAGCACGTTCATAGCTCAAAGTTAAAAAAATCTGAAGAAGGCACTTATCATAAAGATGAATCCTTTCATCTCCTGCGCTCCGTTCTCGTCATAGAGCGGCAGGATGTACCCCGGCTCGGCCTCAATGGTGAAGAAGTCATATGTGAAAGCGATGGGGAGACCGAAGTCAAGCTCCATGAAACCGAACTTGTCGGAAATGACTGTTGAGGTGGTGGTTGTGCCTCCGTTTCCCCAGGGACGATTGCCCGGCTTCCAACCTCCACCTGTTGTGGTTTCAGATGTATCAACCCTGTACATTGTCCCGAGCAGAAGGTTGACATACGGATCAAAGTAAAAAAATGCTTTATCTTTTGCAAAGGAGGGAGTTTCGAAATACCTCGAATTCCTGAACTGCAGATATAGTCCGTTCTCTTCAGCCAATATTCCCCCGACGGATAATTTTGTATAAAGTATCTTCCAGTCAAACCCGAGGGTCGCATCGGCATAGGAGAAACTGTTGAAGAGGGTATCCTTCAAAGACTCCTGTACATTGTAGCGCGAAAGACTGAGACTGATGTCAAACCAGGAGTTAAAAGTATGGGCGAAACTCAGGTCAAAGCTGTAATAGGCAATAAACGGAGAAAGGTCACTCAGTGTGTAACCGGTTACTGAGAGATAGAATTTGTCTTTGAGTCCGTATGAAATATACCCGTATCCGAAAGGTTGGTCCTGGCTGAGGGTATATCCGAGATAAATCATATTGCTGCCCAGCCCGCCCCCGCCATAGAATGAGTGAATGCTTTCCTTTTCTTTAGATCCTGATGTAGTGTCGGAAGCAATGCTGTCTGATACAGTCTGGGCAGATGCATGGCACAACCATAACAGCAAAAGGCCGGTGATGATGATCCTGGCAGCCAATGTATCTCTCTTCATTGCAGGGACAGGAAATTAAACTATCGTTTCCCGGGTCCTTTTACTCCGCCGGGTTTGCCAACTCCTTTTGGTACACGTGATCCTGAGGGTCTCTCGACAGATGCCGGGCGGGCCCCTCCTGACATGCTGTTGGGGCGGGCACTGCGGACCTGTTTTACCTCACCGCTGCTGCTTTTCTTTGCCTGGCCCTGTGCCTGCTCACGGTTGCCCGACTGCTCCCTTACCTGATTCTCCGTTCCGGATTGCTCCTTACTCTGTGTCTGTTTTTCAGTCTTCTGAGCCTTCGTTCCAATGGTGTCAGCAACAGGAGCAACCCCCTGGGCATTTAAGATTATTGCCGTGGCAAATGTCAGTGGGATTATCAGTAATATCTTAATCAACTTTTTCATTTCAATTCCCGAGTTTTAACCGGCCTTATCAAACTGCTCCAAATCATATGAACCACAGATGATTGGGAAGTTTCAACACAAATGTATCAGTTAAAGATGAAGAAAAGATGAATGTTTTGTATTTTTTAAAAAATATTACAAGTGTATAATTTACATTTAAAAAGTGTTTAACTTGCATGATGCAGGCAGGGAGCATATGCGATTTGCGATTTGCGATGTGCGATTGTCGAATTGAGGGGCAAGGGGCAGGGAGCAAGGGGCAAGGGGCAAGGGGCATATTGCGATTTGCGATTTGCGATTTGCGATTTGCGATTTGCGAATGAATGAAAGTCAAATGCATGATTGCACGATCGCACGATTGCACGATTGCATGACACCTTGAGACGTAGCGAAGCCACCCTCCGCAGCCCTTCGACAGGCTCAGGGACCTGCTAGGGGTGGCGAAGCGACAGACAGCGAAGCGATTAAATATTAACTAAATAAACTCTGCAGTATGTTTTTACTTGACTGGATTGTACTTGGGGCTTTCTGCCTTGCGCTGGTGGCCTTTATTGTCTTTTCCATGCGGTCAAAAGACAACACATCGGCTGATTATTTCCTTGCCGGACGTGATGCAACGTGGGTTGCTATCGGAGCCTCTATTTTTGCTTCCAATATCGGATCAGAGCACCTTGTGGGCCTTGCCGGTGCAGGAGCGTCCTCAGGGATGGCCATGGCGCATTGGGAGATGCATGGATGGCTTATTCTTTTGCTGGGGTGGCTCTTCGTTCCTTTCTATGCACGGAGCGGTGTCTTCACCATGCCTGAATTCCTTGAACGACGATATAACAAGGAATCAAGATCAGTTTTATCAATCATCTCCCTGGTGAGTTATGTTCTGACAAAGGTGGCAGTAACGGTCTATGCCGGCGGGGTAGTATTCAAGGATGTCTTCGGGATAGAATCGATCTGGGGTATCGATTTTTTCTGGATAAGTGCTATTGGGCTGGTGTTGATAACAGGTTTATATACTACCCTTGGAGGGATGAAAGCCATTCTGTGGACTTCAGTGCTTCAGACCCCGGTACTTCTTGCCGGATCAATAGCAGTACTTGTGGCCGGTCTTATCAAAGTCGGGGGATGGGATGAGCTGATGCAGATCTGCCGTGCTGTTCCGGTAAATGATTATGGCGATACAATGACTCAGCTTATCAGATCACCTAAAGATGAGGTTTTCCCGTGGACGGGAGTTCTTCTCGGTTCTGCAATAATCGGTTTCTGGTACTGGTGCACTGACCAGTACATAGTTCAGCGTGTCCTTTCAGGCCGTGACCAGACCCAGGCACGCCGGGGGGCAATCTTCGGTGCCTACCTCAAGCTGACACCTGTATTTATCTTCCTGATCCCGGGTATGATAGCCTATGCTCTTAACCAGCAGGGGGTCATCACCCTTACAAGCTCTGACTCGGCGTTCTCAACGCTGGTAAGAGAGCTCCTCCCTATGGGCTTCAAGGGTCTTGTAGTGGGAGGTCTCCTTGCTGCACTCATGAGCTCGCTTGCCTCTCTGTTCAACTCATCTGCAACGCTGTATACCATTGACTTTTACCAGAGATACAGACCCCAGGCAACAGAGAAGCAGCTGGTCAGGATTGGCCGTATAGCCACTGTGGTGGTAGTGGTCCTGGGTGTCCTATGGATCCCTGTGATGAAGGGAATAGGCAAGGTGCTCTATGCTTATCTGCAGGACGTTCAGTCACTCCTTGCCCCGGGAATAGCTGCAGCATTCCTTCTCGGGATTCTCTCCAAAAAGACTACACCTGCTGCGGGCCTCACCGGACTGCTTACCGGCTTTCGTGATCGGGATGACACGCCTTGGCTTTATGATCTTCAAGAGTCACATCAATCCTGACAGCTTCATTTATACAGTCTTTATCGAGACAAACTGGCTCCACTATGAGATCATCAACTTTGCCATTGTAATTATCACCATGATAATCGTAAGCTATTTCACAAAGAAAATTGATGAAACAAAGATTGCGGGTCTTTATCTCGGCTCTGCAACAGCCGAACAGAAAGCGGAAACGCGTGCAAGCTGGAGTAGCTGGGATGTCATTCTTTCTGCCATAGTCATTGCAGTTGTAATATGGTTCTACGCATACTTCTGGAATTAGTATAACAATATCGAATCAGAATAAACTCACAATGAAGAAGGAATCATTTGAATTCTGGCTTGTTACAGGCAGTCAGCATCTTTATGGAGATGAAACCCTGAAACAGGTGGACAAAGACTCAGGGACCATTGCGAAAGCTTTGGATAAATCAGAGGCTATCCCTGCAAAGGTTGTATTCAAGCCTGTCCTCACAAATGCTGAAGCCATTACGGCAATCTGTCTTGAAGCGAATAACTCGCCCGAGTGTGCCGGCATTATTGCATGGATGCACACTTTCTCTCCGGCAAAGATGTGGATATCAGGCCTGAGACAGCTCAGCAAGCCGTTGCTCCACTTTCATACCCAGTTCAACCGCGACATCCCATGGACTGAGATTGACATGGATTTCATGAACCTCAACCAGTCGGCTCACGGAGACCGTGAGTTCGGCTATATCTGTTCACGGCTGAGGCTTGAGCGTAAGGTGGTGGTGGGTCACTGGCAGGATAAGGCTGCCGTAGAGGCCATTGGAGTATGGGCGAGGGCAGCGATGGCCGCTCTCGATGCAAGGTCACTCAAGATTGCACGCTTTGGTGACAACATGCGTGATGTGGCCGTTACGGAAGGAAATAAGGTATCAGCACAGATAAAACTCGGTTACCAGGTTCACGGTTACGGCGTAGGTGATCTGGCCGATGCTGTCACTAAGGTACCTGAGAAGCAGGTTAAGGCTCTCGTTAAACAATACGGAGATGAATACAAGGCATCTTCAAAGGTGCTCTCTTCTCCTTCTGTCAGGGAGGCGGCACGCATTGAGGCAGGCATGCGCAGTTTCCTTGAGAAGGGTGGCTTTAAGGCCTTCACAACCACGTTCGAGGACCTTCATGGTCTTGTACAGTTGCCGGGACTTGCCGTCCAGCGTCTCATGGCTGACGGATACGGCTTTGGTGCCGAGGGTGACTGGAAAACAGCAGCACTGGTCAGGGCAATGAAGGTTATGGCACAGGGACTCAAAGGGGGAACATCTTTCATGGAGGATTACACTTATCATCTTGACCCTGAAAATACTTCAGTGCTGGGAGCTCACATGCTCGAGGTCTGCCCAACAATTGCAGCCGCGAAACCTGTTCTTGAAGTGCATCCGCTTGGTATTGGCGGCAAGGCTGACCCCGCAAGACTGACGTTCCGGACAAGGCCGGGGAGAGCAGTAGCTGCCTCGATGGTAGAGATGGGTGACCGCTTCAGACTGATCGTCAATACCATGGAGGTGGTCGAATGCCCGCCGATGCCAAAGCTGCCGGTGGCCAGCGTCCTCTGGAAGCCTGACCCTGACCTTAAGACTGCCGCCACGGCATGGATCCATGCCGGAGGGGCACACCATACCGGGTTCAGCCAGGCTCTGACGGCTGAGCATATGGAGGACTTTGCATCAATAACCGGTATCGAACTGATACTTATCGGAGAAAAGTGTGATCTCCGGGAACTGAAGAAGGAGCTCAGATGGAATGATCTTTACTATCATTTGAACAAAGGCTTATGACGAAGGTCTATTCTGAGCATCCGAAACATTACGTGGCTGTCGACTGTATCATCTTCGGGTATGAGATAACCGATAAAGAGCTCAAGCTGCTGCTCATCAAGCGCGGCTTCGACCCTGCAAAGGGCAAATGGTCTCTCGCCGGCGGTTTCGTGCAGGAGGGAGAGAGCCTTGATGATGCTGCCAGCCGGGTGCTCAGAAGCCTGACAGGGATCTCGGACCTCTATATGGAACAGCTGTATACCTACGGTGACGTTGAACGCGACCCCGGTGCGCGGGTTATCTCAAGTGCATACTTCGCCCTCATTGGCATACATGAGATAGACCGCATGAAGCAGGAAAAAAACGGCGCTCACTGGAGATCGATCTCAGATCTTCCGGACCTTATCTTTGACCACAGGAAGATGGTTGACAAGGCACTGGCTAAACTGGTGGAAAGCATTACGGTCCATCCTGTCGGATTTGAGCTGTTGCCGGAGAAATTCACGCTGGTGCAATTGCAGAGCCTCTATGAGGCAATATACAGGAAGGCGATCGACAAGCGGAATTTCAGAAAGAAGATCCTTTCAATGAACCTCCTTGATAAACAGGATGACAAGGAGCGGGAGACCTCGCGAAAAGGGGCATACTATTACAGGTTCAATGAGGAAAAATACAGGGAATTAACCAGGAACGGCAGCTTCTTCAACCTGTGAGCAGGTTGACGGTGAGGCTGTCTTAAAATAAAATTATGACAATATGCTTGAAAAACTGAAGGAGGATGTTTTCAGGGCCAATCTTGACCTTGTCAGGCACGGGCTCGTTATAATGACTTTCGGTAATGTCAGTGCCATTGACCGGGCCTCTGACCTGATGATCATCAAGCCGTCGGGGGTCTCATATGATCATATGACAGCTGCCGATATGGTTGTCACAGACATTAACGGAAACGTTGTTGAAGGCACCCTGAAGCCCTCATCTGATACCATGACCCATCTTGCACTCTACCGGGCCTTCCCGCATATAGGAGCGGTGGTGCATACACACTCTCCCTATGCCACTGCCTGGGCGCAGGCAGGTAAAGATATACCATGCCTCGGAACGACACATGCTGACTACTTTCACGGTCCGGTACCTGTGACGCGAAGACTCAGGGAGAAGGAGACAGAAACGGACTATGAGTATAATACCGGCCTTGTCATCGCAGAAGCCATTGGAGAAAGAGACCCGCTGACGATGCCGGCAGTGCTCGTCAACTCTCACGGACCCTTCACATGGGGGAGGTCGGTGGCTGCGGCGCTGCAGAATGCCGTCATCCTTGAGGAGGTGGCAAGGATCGCTTTTATGTCTCTGCGCATTGCCCCGGCAAATGAGATAGAGAAGCATCTGCTTGACAGGCACTATGCCCGCAAGCACGGAGCCAATGCACGATACGGGCAAAACAAAGTGTAATAAAACCAAGGGAAGATGAGCAGATATTCGATAGGAGTCGACTTCGGGACCCTCTCGGGAAGGACAGTCCTGGTCGATGTTTCAAACGGTGAAGAGGTTGCCGTTTCTGTCTTTGAGTACAAACACGGAGTGATGGACAAGGAGCTACCTGACGGCACACCCCTGGGGGTCGACTGGGCCCTGCAGCATCCGCAGGATTATCTGGACGTGTTCATGTACACCATTCCTGACGTGATGCAAAAGGCATCGGTGAGCGCTGACCAGATCATCGGTGTCGGCATTGATTTTACCGCATGCACCATCCTCCCCGTCAAGGCTGACGGCACACCCCTTTGCTTCATGAATGAATACTGCAGGCGTCCAAATGCATGGGTCAAGCTGTGGAAGCATCATGCAGCACAGGACGAAGCAAACATGCTGAATGAGATTGCGGAAAAGCGTGGTGAGAAATTCCTTAAACGGTACGGGGGAAAGATATCGTCAGAGTGGATGATACCAAAGATATGGCAGACGCTTGATGAAGACCCCGACATATATTATGCCGCAGACAGATTCCTGGAAGCTGCCGACTGGGTTGTATGGCAGCTGACAGGAAGAGAGACACGCAACACCTGCACGGCAGGATATAAGGCAATCTGGCACAAGGGCGAAGGGTACCCGTCAGATGAGTTCTTTAAAGATCTTCATCCGGCAATGGAACACCTGGTTGACCAGAAACTGTCGCGCAGTCTCCTTCCGGTCGGCACAAAGGCAGGATCAATAACACCCCTTGCATCAAGGCTTACAGGCCTTAAGGAGGGTACTGCCGTTGCGGTAGGCAATGTCGATGCACATGTGTCTGTCCCGGCGGTGGGCATAACATCCGCCGGAAAGATGCTGGCCATAATGGGAACATCGACATGCCATATGCTTCTGGGTGAGACCGAGAAGGAGGTGCCGGGCATGTGCGGCGTTGCAGAAGACGGAATAATTGAAGGCTTCTTCGGTTATGAGGCGGGGCAGAGCTGTGTCGGAGATCATTTCCAGTGGTTCGTGGAGAACTGCACCCCTGCAGAATATAAGGCCGAAGCTGATGCAAGAGGGATCGGCACCCACGAGCTGCTGACTGAGAAAGCATCGGCACTGAGACCCGGCAGCAGCGGACTGGTGGCACTCGACTGGTGGAACGGCAACAGATCTGTCCTTGTCGATGTCGACCTGACCGGACTGATAGTCGGGATGACACTCGCAACAAAACCGGAGGAGATATACCGGGCACTCATCGAATCAACGGCTTACGGGACGAGGATGATCATCGACACTTTTGAGGAAAGCGGTGTTCCTGTCAGCGAGTTTTACGCTGCAGGAGGCATTGCTGAGAAGAATCCGTTCGTCATGCAGATCTATGCTGATGTGCTGGGCAGGGAGATAAAGATATCCGGCAGCCCGCAGGCACCGGCACTCGGATCGGCAATGTTCGGAGCCGTGGCTGCAGGAAAAATGGCAGGTGGATTCGACACCATACAGGAGGCTGCAAAAATAATGGCGAAGGTGAAGGATTACACTTTCAGACACAACCCGGAGAACACGGCAACATACGACAGGCTCTACCGGGAGTACAGGCTGTTGCATGACCATTTCGGGCGGGGCGGGAATGATGTAATGAAGAGGCTTAAACAGATTAAAAAGGAGGTAAGACAATGAAAGGCATGTCATTATTCAGGTCACTCATCCCGCTCTTTCTTATTTCATGCGGAAGCAACGGTGCGGAAAAGAAAATGAACAGCTGGCTGAAAACACCGGGTCCTGATGAAGTCATGATAAATGACATTTTCTGGACCCCTAAAATTGATCGCAACAGGGAAGTTACCATCCCCTATGTATTCAGCCAGTGCGAGGCTACCGGACGTATTGACAACTTTGCGGTTGCCGGCGGGCTGATGGAAGGAAAACATACCGGCGAGAGATATAATGACTCAGATGTCTTCAAGGCCATTGAGGGGGCGTGCTACTCGCTCATGGAGACACCTGATCCGGCGTTGCGCCGATATGCTGACAGCCTGGTGACACTGATAGCCGCAGCACAGGAAGACGATGGTTATCTGTATACAACACGTACCATTGACCCGGTGAACATGGCACCCGGTGCCGGACGCGAGAGATGGATCGACGAACGGGTCAGCCATGAGCTCTATAATGTCGGTCATATGTATGAGGCTGCCGTGGCACATTATCATGCAACCGGTTCTGACACTTTCCTGAATGTTGCCCTTAAGAATGCAGCTCTCGTAGAAAAGGAATTCGGATGGGGCAGGAGGGAGATAGCTCCGGGTCACCAGGAGATTGAAATAGGACTTATTAAACTGTACGGTGTCACAGGAGAAAAACGATGGCTCGATCTCGCACAGTTCTTTATCGATGTCAGAGGCAGGGGTGGTGACTATGTCCGTCATCCCGACGACAGCAGGTTCAGGGTTTACAATGACTCGGTCTACCTCCAGATGCATAAGCCGGTCCTTGAACAGACAGAGGCTGTCGGTCACGCTGTCAGGGGAGCATATATGTACACGGCCATGGCAGACCTTTCAGAAGCCACGGGAGATGACAGGTACCTTGAAGCCTCGAAAAGAATATGGGACGATGTCACCGGGGGGAAGATATACATCACCGGCGGCATAGGATCAAAAGAATATGGTGAAGCCTTCGGCGAATCCTTTGAGCTTCCGAATATGACAGCCTATACGGAAACATGCGCCTCTGTCGCCAATGTCTTCTGGTGTCACCGCCTCTACAGGGCCACCGGCGAATCAAAATATATCGACGTGCTTGAACGGACTCTTTACAATGGTCTTATTTCGGGCATTGGATTCGATGGCTGTCACTTCTTCTACCCCAATCCGCTTGAGTCAGACGGCAGCTTCGAACGCGCCGGATGGTTTGACTGCTCATGCTGCCCGGTAAACGTCGCAAGGTTCATGCCTGTAATGGATCAGTATATATATTCTTCCGGCGACAATACAATCAGTGTAAACCTCTTTATCGGTTCCGAGGCCTCATTCAGTCTTAAGGCGGGGGAAGTAACGATAAAACAGGTAACAGATTTTCCATGGAACGGAGAGGTCTCACTGAGCATTGATCCGCCGGTTGACGGCAGAAAGTTCATACTTAGAATCAGAATGCCCGCCTGGTGCGGTAATGAACCTTTTGCCGGCGGACTGTACAGGTATATAACTCCCGCTAAAGGAAAGATGGCAGTTAAAGTAAACGGCAGTGATTTTGAAGCCGTTGAAAAATCGGGGTTTCTTGAAATTGAGAGAATGTGGAATAAGGGTGATGAGGTTTCTGTAAGCCTGCCTATGGAGCCTCGATTCATTGCTGCCCGGGAAGAAGTGTCAGCAGACAGCGGAAGGGTGGCCCTGGGAGCCGGACCTTTCGTTTTTTGCCTTGAAGAGGCTGATAACGGGAAAGTGAGAGATATTGTCGTGGATACCCTGACGAAGCTATCATACGTATATGACAGTCAATTCATGGGAGGATCAGGGAAAATTACCTTCACGGCAACAATGCCTGACGCGACTGAAAGGGAGGTTACGGCAATTCCATATTTCCTCTGGGCAAACAGGGGCAGGGGAGAGATGACTGTCTGGATCAGAAAAAAACAATAACCATATCATGGAAGCTACGAAATCAGTTCTAACGATTGCTGCTGCAGTTTTTCTTTTGACTGCCTCATGCACGCAAAGCCAGAAGGATGAGAATTATCCTGTCAGGCCGGTTCCTTTCACTTCAGTAAAGATGACAGATAACTTCTGGGCACCGAGAATACTGAAAAACCATCAGGTAACCATTCCCATTGCGTTCGGCTATTGCGAATCAACAGGGCGGATAAAGAATTTTGAGATAGCAGGGGGGCTTGATACCGGCGCATTCCAGACTATATATCCGTTCGATGATTCTGACGTCACAAAGATCATTGAGGGTGCCAGCTACTCTTTACAGACATATCCCGATCCGGAGCTTGAAGCTTACCTTGATACGCTTATTCATAAGATAGGGTTGGCACAGGAGGATGACGGGTACCTTTATACCAACCGCACTATAGCTGAGATGGGCTATGGAAAGCTTCATGAGTGGGTCTCTGAGAAGCGCTGGGAGACAGACAACATCCTGAGCCATGAACTCTACAACCTGGGTCATATGTACGAGGCTGCCGTAGCCTACTATCAGGCGACAGGCAAGAGAGAACTGCTTGACATTTCAATAAAATCAGCTGATCTCGTTGATCATGACATGGGCTGGGATGCTTTTGTCACCTACCCCGGGCACCAGGTCATTGAGATGGGGCTGGTGAAACTATACCGTGTCACGGGCGAGAAACGATACCTTGACCTGGCCAAGTTCTTCCTCGATGCAAGAGGAACGCGTGATGACGGAGAAGAGTATTCTCAGAGCCATATGAAGGTGATCGACCAGACGGAGGCTGTTGGTCACTCCGTCAGGGCTACCTACATGTATTCGGGGATGGCTGATGTGGCTGCCATACTTCATGATGAAGCATATATAAATGCAATAACCAGGATATGGGAAGATCTGGTTTACAGAAAGATGTACATTACAGGTGGCATAGGAGCATCTGGCGGTAATGAAGGATTTGCCGAGCCCTACCACCTGCCTAACATGACGGCCTACTGTGAGACCTGCGCCTCGATAGGCAACATCTTTTTCAACCACCGTCTTTTCTCGATGCATGGCGAGGGAAAGTATTTTGACATACTGGAAAAGACACTTTATAACGGCGCCCTGTCAGGAGTCAATCTTGCCGGCGACAGGTTCTTTTATCCGAATCCTCTTGAGTCGCACGGGCAGCATGAAAGGTCTGCCTGGTTTGGGTGTGCCTGCTGTCCTTCAAATGTTGCCAGGTTCATACCCGCTATTCCCGGATATATTTACAGCGTCACCGACAAGGATCTGTATATTAACCTCTTTGCTTCAAACGATGCCGACATAACATTTGGGAAGCATCATGTCAGGATATCTCAGGAGACCAACTATCCGTGGGATGGTGAGGTATCTGTAGCAGTTACCCCTGATGAGGAGTCGAAGTTCACACTTCATGTCCGCATACCGGGATGGGCCCGTAATGAAGCTATACCGGGAGGCCTGTATACATTTGCAAATAGTGCCGGCAATAAATATTTGCTCAGGGTAAACGGAGAGGATTATACAGCCGAAGTGGTGGAAGGATATGCTGTTATTACCAGAAAATGGAAGGACGGCGACAGGATTGACCTTTCTCTTCCGCTTGAGGTCAGAACAGTAAAGGCTGATGAAAGAGTAAAGGAAGACGCAGGCATGTATGCTGTGCAGAGAGGCCCTCTGATGTTCTGTGCCGAATGGCCTGACAATAAGGGAGGAAGCGTTCTCAACCTCATCATTAATGAGAATCCTCAGTTCACTGCCGGGTTTGTCCCGGATCTGCTTGGCGGTACCGAAGTCATTAAGACAAATGCCCGTCATGCAATGAAAAACCCTGACGGAACAGTTACCTACAGCCAACCTGAGGAAATAACGCTTATTCCCTACCATCTCTGGAATAACAGGGGGAAGGGAGAGATGAGGGTATGGCTTCCCTATACGGAATCAAGCACCAGTCAAACCCCCGCATAAGCCGTTTCCTATAACGGCAGCATTAAAGGAGGAACACAGAATAATGTTATCTGACAGGACGCTATCTAAATGCTACTATGCTTAGATTAATATCATTTGCACTTATAATTTCCCCGCTTTTCGCCTTTGGAGAAGTCAAAGGGCAGCCCGATACTATAGTGCTTGAGAATACTGAGATCAGGGGAGTTGTTACATCCGACGGCATTGTTTCGTTAATTAATCCGTCTGATATTTACAGGGCAGACATTATCAGTCACGGGTCATCATGGGGACACACTAAAATTGTCTACAGGGCAGGGTCAGACGATTGGAGAGAGACTGATGCAACTGCTGACAGGATTGTCATGGCAGAGAAGGGCACCGTGAAGATTGTCAACAGCGACGCCGGCAACCCTCTTGTGGTTGAAAAGGTATTTACCCTTAATGAGACTGGCATTGATCTTGACATTAATATCCGGTCGGAGACAAAACAGGGGATTCGCATCGGAGATCTTGCGCTGGCCCTCCCCTGGCGCATGGCGGAGGGTGAAAGCCCTGAATATATCTTTGAACAGTGTTTTACGAAGCACCATTTTATCTCAGGTGATGGCTCTTTTATATATTTCACCAAGCCATCGGGTATGCCTCCGTTCATCATGGTCCTTCCCCGCAAGGGAACAAAGCTTGAGTATTTTGACAGTGACAGCAGCGGATACAAGGCTTACATCCTCTCTGAGAGGTCTTCAGCACTGGTTAAGAGCGGCACCTGGAGGCAACCCAACACAGGATGTGACCTGGCCCCGGGGGGGGAGAGTGGCAGCTCTGTCAGTTACGGATTTCGATTCAGATGGGCAGATAGCTGGGATGAGATGAGAGAGATACTCTACGACGAGGGCCTGTTCGATATAAGGGTGATACCTGGAATGAGCATCCCTGCTGACCTGAAAGCGACGTTCTCACTGCACACTAAAAACAAGATTGAATCTGTTGTCCCTGAGTTTCCTGACAATACCACAGTCAGGTACCTGGGTGAGAAGTTGCCGGATCACCACGTTTATGAGGTCAGCTTCGACAGGCTGGGAGAGAACTTGCTGACCGTAAATTATAGCGGTAACAGCAGGATGTATCTTGAGTTCTTCTGTACCGAGCCGATTGAAACACTTGTAAAGAAGCGAAGTTCGTTCATTGTAAACAGCACACAGCATCTTGACACAACAAAGTGGTATCACGGACTTTTTTCAGCCTATGACATGAAAAACGGGGTGCTTCGCGGGCCTGACAATACTGACGGTTATGACGGATGGTGGGGATATGTGCTTGCCAGCGACGACCCGGGCCTGTGCAAGGCCCCTTTCGTGGCAGCCAAGAACGTCTTTTATCCCGACGAGAGAGAGATTGCATCCGTTGAATATTATCTCGAACATTTTGTGTGGAACGGGCTTCAGAGGACAGACAGAGATGATCCGTACCCATACGGTATTTACGGGGTGCCCAACTGGAAGGAAGCCCGTGACCCGGTTGCCAGGGCTAAGATCAGTACTGCCAACCTTGACAAGATGCACATATGGCGCTCATATGACTATCCGCATATGGTGATGCTATACTATCACATGTACCAGATTGCGAAAATGTATCCCGACAAGGTACACTACCTCGATGCGGCAGGCTATCTTGAGCGGGCATGGCAGACGGCAAGGGCTTATTTCATTTATCCTTATGAGATCCTGTCCTGGTATGATACTTATAAGTGGGGGTGCTATAATGAGCTGGTGATTGAACCTCTTATTGATGACCTGTTAAGTGAAGGCCGCGGAGAAGAAGCGGCCTGGCTGACGGGTGAGTATGAAAAGAAAGTAAAGTATTTTGTATACGATGATAAATACCCTTTCAGATCTGAGTACGCCCTTGACCGTACAGCCTTTGAATCTTCTTACGCATTTGCGAAATACGGCACTCTGAACGAGATGAAAGCTGACACCAACCTCTGGTACGATAAGAACGACAGTATCTGGAGATCACACCCGGTAGTCAGGAAGGAGGATTCCAGAGACTTCATGGAGCGTCAGCATTATGCAGGCCTGGCAGTACGCGGCTGGTTGGAGGCAAAATACTTCCTGCTAGGGAGCGACTTCACCAACAGCTCGGACGACCACTGTCTGAGTTATATGGCAAGGATGGGCGGATGGTCTATACTCGACTACGGCATCCATTTTGCTGAAAAGCCCTATGACTGGCTTCAGCTGGGTTATGCCTCATATCTTGCTCCTTTTTCACTGATGAACACAGGCACAGCTGAGACCGACTACGGATACTGGTTTCCGGGCAGGCAGAATGACGGAGCCATGGGATGGGCTTTCATGGAGTCAAAGAAGGGCCGGGCCTGGATAAGAAAAGAGATTGACAGGGGTGCATGGTATTATGACGGCGAGGCAGACCTTGGCAACGGGGCTATCTTCAGGACAGCTCAGACAGTGCTTTCAAATGACCCTCTCTTCGGCTGGACAGCCTACGGCGGAGTCATCGTGACCGGGAAGAAGGGATATTCAGTTATTCCCCGTGACGGTGTAAGAAGCCGTTTCTCAATCGTCACTGACACTGTCAGGAAGACCATCAGCCTCGACCATGACGGCTTTGCCGCGGAGAGGGAGATTGTTATAGCATCGGGCCTTGACAAACTGACATTCATCCTCGAGAACAGGACAGGAGGAAAACATAAGACTGTCCTCTCTCTATTTTCAAACTCTGAAGAAATGCCGGTGATCAGCGTTGACGGAAAAAGGATACCGGTGACCAGGCAGGGAGAGCGTGCCTTTGAAGCAGAAATACCGGTTTCGAAAGCTACCCATAAAGTTGTAGTTAGATGATGCATTGTGAGTGGTCCTCCTCAGTCATTTTCATTTGCCAGCCAGGAGGCACTGTGCAATTTCTTTTACCTGATGGCAACCCTGACACTCACCAGAAACATGGGTCTTCTTTTCGGAAGGACAATAAAATCAATTATTTTCGCATACACTCTAAATCAGCAAACTGAGAATTATGAGAAGAACAAGGTTATTAACGCTGGCACTGGTAACTGCCACCATATTTGCAGCAGTATCGTGCAAGACAAAAACATCTGAAATGGTAAGAAGTGATCTATTTGGCACACTGAACGGGAAGGAGGTCTTCCTTTACACACTGACTAACAAAAAGGGAGATGTCATAAAACTTACAAATTACGGGGCCACGATAGTATCAATAATCGTCCCTGACCGCAATGGCAACAAGGATGATATCACCTTCGGATACGATACATTCGAAGGTTATGAAAAAGGTGACCTTTATTTCGGAAAGGTTGTCGGACAATATGCCAACCGTATCGCGAAAGGAAAATTCACCGTAGACAGCATTGAATATTCCCTTTCGCTTAATAACGGGCCCAATACCCTTCATGGGGGCAACACGGGATGGCATAGCCGTCTGTGGGAGGCAGAGGTGCTTAAAAACACTGACTTTCCGGCGGTGAAATTCACTTACAACAAGCCTGATATGGAGGAGGGCTTCCCGGGGAATTTGGTGGCTGAGGTAGTATATACCTGGACTGACGATAACGAGATAATAATGGACTACAAGGTCACCACTGACAGGAATACGGTGCTAAACATCACCAACCATGCCTATTTCAACCTGCACGGTGCAGGAAACGGAGACATCCTCGATCATGAGATGATGATAAAGGCTTCCGCTTTTACGCCTGTTGACTCAACCCTGATTCCAACCGGAGAGCTCAGGCCTGTTGAAGGCACTCCGTTTGATTTCCGCACTCCTCATACAATAGGTGAGCGGATCGGTGAGAGCTATGACCAGTTGATTCTGGGCGGTGGCTATGACCACAACTTTGTTCTTGACAATGCAGAAGAGGTCGATGCAGTTGTATTTGACCCGGCAACCGGAAGGGTACTGGAGGTCATTACCGATCAGCCTGGAGTGCAGCTATATACCGGCAATTTCCTTGACGGGACACAGACAGGCATCGGAGGAAAGGTTTACAATTATCGTTCAGGTTTCTGTCTCGAGACACAGCATTTTCCTGACAGTCCTAACCAGCCCGCTTTTCCCTCTGTCATCCTGACACCGGAGGAGCCGTTCCTGTCAAGCACGATTTACAGGTTCAGCATAAGATAAATAATACCCAGTAGCGACGCGCAACTTGCGCGTCGCTACTTAATCCTTTGCCAGATGAAAATGCTTTTCAGAATTTCGTTGCTCTGCTTCGTGCTGATACAGGGACTGTCAGCACAGAAACCTGACTATCTGAACACTGATCTGACATTAGAGAAACGGGTCGGGGACCTGGTAAATCGCATGACCCTGGAGGAGAGAGCGGCACAGCTCCTTTACACTGCTCCGGCGATCCCCAGGCTTGGAGTCCCGGCATATAACTGGTGGAACGAGGCGCTGCACGGTGTCGCACGTGCTGGATATGCGACCGTCTTCCCGCAGTCAATAACCATTGCCAACAGCTGGAACGAGGAGCTGATGCTCGATGTGGCAAACGCAATTTCCGATGAGGCCAGGGCAAAGTATCATGAGTTCATAAGAAGAGGTGACATTGGCATATACCATGGGCTCACCTTCTGGTCGCCAAACATAAATATATTCAGAGACCCCAGGTGGGGCAGGGGGCATGAGACATACGGCGAGGACCCGTATCTTACAGGCCGCATGGGGCTGCGGTTTGTCCAGGGGATGCAGGGTTCTGACCCGAAGTACCTGAAGACGGTAGCCACCGCCAAGCATTATGCCGTTCACTCGGGGCCTGAACCATTGCGGCACAGCTTCAATGCGCAGGTGAGCGAACGCGATCTCCGTGAGACCTATCTTCCGGCATTCAGGACGCTGGTGAAGGAAGGGAAGGTATACTCTGTCATGGGAGCCTACAACCAGTTCCGGGGTCACCCGGCTTGTGCCAGTGAGGAGCTTTACGGAATTCTCAGAAACGATTGGGGGTTTGACGGTTATATTGTCTCCGACTGCTGGGCCGTGTCAGACTTCTATAATTTCCAGGGCTATGCGAAAGATCCGGCTGAGGCTGCATCCCAGGCACTTAAGGCGGGTACTGACCTCGAGTGCGGGGTTGACTACAGGCATCTGATGGAGGCATACACCCGCGGCCTGGTCACTGAAGCTGACATTGACAGGGCTGCAAAAAGGGTAATGACAGCGCGGTTCAGGCTGGGCATGTTCGACCCTGACACCCTGGTGGAGTATGCGCAGATACCATATGCTGCCAATTGCTCTGACTATAACAGGTCTCTTGCAAGACGGGCCGCATGCGAATCGATAGTGCTGCTGAAGAATGAGAACGGATTGCTTCCCCTGGGCAAGGAGATCAGGAGAATAGCAGTTGTCGGCCCCAATGCCGCCAACTGGGAGGCGCTGGTGGGTAATTACAACGGCATCCCGAAAGACCCGGTGACAGTCCTCGATGGAATAAGGAATAAGGCAGGTGACTGCACTGAGGTACTGTTTGCCGAAGGAAGCGACCTGGCACAGGGGATACATAATCTGTTGCCGATACCGTCATGCTGCCTTCAGACGGATGACGGACGGCAGGGAGCCGTGGGTGAATATTATGCATCCAGGGAGATGAGCGGGGAGCCGCTGTTCACCAGGATTGATGACAAAATTGATTTTTACTGGGAAAATTATTCGCCACACCATCTCATGCCTGTCAATGATTTCGGGATACGATGGACGACATTCCTGGTTCCTCCGGTAACGGGGAGATATGCACTGGGGGCGTGGGGGTCATCCGAATATACGGTGATTGTTGAGGGCGATACACTTATCCGTTACCGCGGAGAGCATCACGCCTTTCATAAGGAGGTCGCGCTTGACCTTATTGCAGGAGAGAAGAAACGGATAGAAATTATCTACAGGAATCATGGCGGAGATGCAGACATGAAGCTGTTATGGGCGCTGCCCCGCGAGAATCTTATCAATGAAGCCGTTGCCGTAGCCACTGAGGCTGATGTCATTGTGGCCGTTCTCGGGCTGTCACAGAGGCTTGAGGGGGAGGAGATGGGAATACAGATCGACGGGTTCAGCGGCGGAGACCGTACCAGCCTTAACCTGCCGGCGAACCAGGAAGAACTGCTCTCGGCAATGATCGGCACCGGCAAACCGGTGGTGGTGGTCCTGATGAACGGTGGTCCCGTCGCATCACTGCAGGCAGAGGAGAAGGCAGCTGCCGTAATGCTGGCAGGATACCCGGGAGTGGAAGGGGGCAGCGCCGTCGCTGACGTTTTGTTCGGTGACTATAATCCTGCCGGCCGCCTGCCGGTTACATATTACAGAGGGGTGGAACAACTGCCGCCATTCGAGGAATATGACATGAGTGACCGTACATACAGGTACTTCACCGGTAAACCGCTTTACCCGTTCGGCTATGGACTGAGTTATACAACGTTCAGCTATACAGACCTTAACATTCCTGAAAAAACCGTTGCCGGAAGTGACCTGAGCATCAGTGTAAAGGTTACAAACACCGGACCTGTTGCAGGTGACGAGGTGGTTCAGCTTTACCTTACCGATGAGAAGGCATCGACACCAAGACCTTTGAGACAGCTTGAGGGTTTCAAACGTATACACCTGAAGGCCGGAGAAAGTGCTACCGTCAGTTTTACCATTAAGGCTGAGCAGTTCTCAATAATAAACGCAAATGACATCCGGGTAATAGAACCGGGGTGGTTTACCATAGCCGTGGGTGGACAACAGCCGTCTGACAATGATTCACAAACTTCGCAGGTTACACAGGTTTTGAACGGCCGGGTAAGATTAACCGGGAAGGAAGTGGTTATCAAGGAATAAACAAAAGCACTTCTACATCGTTTATTGTCTGTGACAGCATTTGAAAGAAATCAGAGGAGGACCGGGTGGGTGGTTATTCTCACTGCCGTAACCATGGTTGTGGAGATAATTGCAGGGTTGCTTACCGGGTCAATGGCACTCCTGGCTGACGGGATCCATATGGGATCGCATGTTCTGGCTATCGGTCTGAGCTGGGCTGCATATGTACTTGTGAGGAGACTCTCTGCAGATCCTTCGTTCACGGGAAATAAGGACAAGGTGCTTACCCTTTCAGGATTTACAAGCGGCTTAATACTCCTGATATTCGCCGGGATGATCATTGCAGGCGCTGTTGGCAGGTTCATCAATCCGAGAGTCATTGAATACAGGGAAGCTATCATGATCGCCGTCATCGGGCTTGGGGTCAATATCCTCAGTGCTTTTCTCCTTCATCATGACCATGAGGAGAGTGACCATAATATCAGGGCCGCGTACCTGCATGTCATTGCTGATGCATTCACCAGTCTTGCAGCCATCATCGGACTTGTTACGGCGATGGTATGGGGTGTGGCATATATTGATTCCATTGCAGCCCTTATAAGCTCATTCGTGATCATAAAGTGGTCGCTGGGGTTGCTAAAAGTATCGGGATCGGATTTGATTAAGTGAAGCAGGATCTCTCCGCTAAGCGGCTGTCAGCTCAATAGGAAATGACTGTTTGTAGGAATTTTTATGTCAAATGCCCCACTTGGTTATCTTTGCCTCAGAAAGAGAAGCCATGCTCCCTGAACAATTTCTCAAGCGGATTGCCGCACAGAAATATATCGATGCACCCGGTCTGGTGCGTGCCCTTGGTCAGCCTTCTCCTGTATCCGTAAGGATCAATCCACGAAAGTGGGACCGGCCTGTGACCGGTTATGATAAAGTGCCATGGGAACAAAATGGCTTTTATCTCCCGGTAAGGCCGCAGTTCACTCCTGATCCTCTCTTCCATGCGGGGGTCTACTATCCGCAGGAGGCCTCAAGCATGTTCACCGGCGAGGCGTTCAGGCAGGTAGCCGGGGATATGGACGGGATAAATGTACTGGACCTTTGCGGCGCCCCCGGGGGTAAGAGCACCCACCTTTCAACACTTATTTCCGGCAACGGATTGCTGGTGGCCAACGAAGTCATCAGAACACGGGCTGCTGTGCTTGCAGAAACCATTACAAAATGGGGCATCGGTAACACTGTCGTAACACAGAATGACCCTTCAGACTTCGCTGCCCTGCCCGGTCTTCTTTGATGTCATAGTTGTTGATGCACCCTGTTCAGGAGAGGGGATGTTCAGTAATGCCCCGGCTGTCAGTGAGTGGTCTGAACAGAATGCGAGGCTCTGCAGTGACAGGCAGCGGAGGATTGTAATGGATGTATGGCCCTCTCTTAAGGAAGGAGGAGTGCTTATCTATTCAACCTGCACCTTTAATCCCGCCGAAAATGAGGAGAATATAGCATGGTTCATTGACCATATCGAGTCAGAGCCGGTGGCTCTCGATATCGCCCGCTTTGAAGGCATCACTCCCGTCAATTATAAGAATGTTACCGGCTATGGGTTTCACCCCGGAAGGGTGAGCGGCGACGGTTTTTTCATTGCTATACTCAGAAAGAGAGGGGGAGAGGAGAGAGGCAGACAGTACGGCAGAATAAAGTCACATAAACCTGCCTCGAATATTCTGAAGCGTATAGAGCCGCTTATCGATGTTGATGCCGCCAGGCTGACTGTCACAGGTGACAGGGTGATCGCTCTCGCTGCCCGGCCCGATCTGTACAGTCGCCTTGCAGAACGACTCAGGGTAGTCAAATCGGGCACCCTGGTAGGTGAGTTCAGGAATGATGACTTTATTCCGGCGCATGACCTGGCAATGTCAGTAATGCAGAGGAGCGGAGCATGGCCTGTCTACAGCACCACTTACGAAGAGGCTGTCGCGTTCCTCCGTCTTGAGAGTTTCCCACTCAGCGGCATGCCCGCGGGAAGAATAATGATGCATTACCGGGGCGTTCCGCTGGGCTTCATTAAAAATCTCGGAAACAGGTTCAATAACGGATATCCCCAGGGATGGAGGATCAGGATGGAGAAGCAGGCCAGCTTCACGGAGATATTTTGATTTTCCTGCTGAGATCAACTTTAGCCAGCCTTTTTTGTTCATGTTTGTAAAAAATTAAATCTTACATTTAGCCAAAACAAAGAATCTTCTATGAAGACAGACATCGAGATTGCCCAGGGTGCCGCCATAAGGCCTATTGTTGAGGTGGCTGCAAAGCTGGGGCTCAGGGAGGATGACCTTGAGCTCTACGGCAAGTATAAGGCCAAGATTCCGTTATCGCATATTGATGATGCCAGGGCCGCCAGGGCAAAACTTATACTCGTGACAGCAATCACCCCCACTCCGGCTGGTGAAGGGAAGACGACCACATCAATCGGGCTGGCACAGGGGCTCAACCTGATTGGCAAGAGAGCAACGGTGGTGCTGCGTGAGCCCTCTCTCGGACCTGTATTTGGAATAAAAGGGGGTGCTGCGGGAGGTGGCTTCTCACAGGTCATCCCGATGGAAGACATTAACCTTCACTTTACAGGTGATCTTTCTGCAGTTGAAAAGGCGCACAACCTGCTTGCCGCAATGATTGACAACAACCTGCAGGCAGGCGAAGGCAACCTGGGTCTTGACCCCAGGACCATTTCATGGAAGAGGGTGATGGATATGAATGACCGTTCCCTCCGTGACATGGTCATCGGGCTGGGAGGTACTTCACAAGGCGTACCCAGGGAGACCGGATTCGATATCACTGCTGCCTCAGAAGTGATGGCTATCCTTTGTCTTGCAACAGGCATCAGCGACCTGAAGAAAAGACTGGGTAACATCTTCGTTGGCTATACATATGCCGGCAAGCCGGTCTATGCCCGTGACCTGAAGGCTCAGGGCGCCATGGCCGTATTACTGAAAGACGCCATCAAGCCGAATCTGGTACAGACCCTTGAAGGGACACCCGCAATCATTCACGGCGGACCGTTTGCCAACATCGCACAGGGCACAAACTCTATACTGGCAACCCGCATGGGGCTCTCAATGAGCGACTATGTGGTCACCGAAGCAGGTTTTGCCAGCGAACTGGGCGCCGAGAAGTTTTTCAATATCAAATCACAGATAGGTAAGCTGAAGACAAACGCTGTTGTGATCGTCGCAACGATAAGAGCCCTAAAATATCACGGCGGTGTCAAAATCTCCGAGCTCGCAAAGGAGAACCTGGATGCACTCAGACTCGGCTTTGAGAATCTCGACAAGCATGTTGAGAACATGCATTATTACGGTTTCAGGCCTGTGGTAGCCATAAACCGTTTCAACACCGATACTGACGCAGAAATTGAACTTGTACAGAAATACTGCGAAGACCATAATGTGCGCGTTTCAGTCAATACAGCATGGGCTGAAGGTGGCAAGGGTGCGGTTGAACTTGCAAAGGCAGTGCTGGAAGCCGCCGAGGCATGCTCAGACTGTTTTACCCCTCTGTATGATCTCTCATGGACTATAGAAAAGAAGATCGAGACGATCACGACGCTGATGTACGGAGCCAAAAACGTTGAATATACCCTCGAGGCAAAAGAACAGTTGAAGAAGATTGCCGAGCTGGGGCTTGATAACCTGGCCGTATGCATAGCCAAGACCCAGAAATCACTTTCTGATGACCAGGCCAGACGAAACAGACCACGTGATTTCACAGTCAGGATAAGGAAAGTAGAGCTCTCATCAGGAGCAGGCTTTGTTGTTCCCATCGCCGGGGCTATCATGCGCATGCCCGGCTTGCCGGCGGTACCATCGGCCGAAAAGATAGATATAGACGATAATGGTCAGATAAGCGGATTATTCTGATAAAAGCATACCGTGACATATCTGCAGTGGTGCTCACCGGGGGCAGGGGCTCACGGATGGGAGGCATCAATAAAGCCCTTATAGGCGTAGGGGGAATAACCATCATTGACCGTACGGTCAACCTTCTCAGGCCGTTGTTCAGTGATATAATTATTGCCGGGTGGCCGGCTGATTTAAAGCCGCCTGAGGGGACAAGGACTGTAGATGATAATTATCCGGGTAAGGGCCCGCTGGCAGGCATCGAAGCGGCCATGAAGAGCTCCGCGACACCGTTTATATTCGCTTTTGGAGGTGATATGCCTTCCCTGTCTGCGGATCTCATTACAATGCAGATAGATAAGTTTGCAGACAAACCGGCAGATGTGTTCGTTCCCCGCATCGGAGACCTTATCGAGCCGCTCCACTCAATAATAAACTGTTCCGCTCATACTTCTCTGGAAGATTATTTAAGAACAGCCCGAAAGCCTGCAGTAAGGGATTGGTTCACACTTGTCAATGCAAGATATTTCGATCTTCCCGAAACCGATGAATACCTGAGGGTTTTTACAAATATCAATACTCCGGATGATCTGATCAGGATGGGTTGAAAGGGTGTCAGAACAGATTTTTTCATAAATTTGGGATGTACCTAAAAGATACTGTCATGAGAAGATGTCTGATTATCATAGCGCTGATTTCCTCGGTCATGACAGCCTGCCAGAAGACCCATGACTACAGTAATACAGAATGGCAGGAGAAGGATCTGCCCGACTGGGAAAATACAGCTGTGAACACTCTGAACACAGAGAAGCCACATGCCACCATGGTCAGCTTCCCTGACAACGGAACAGCCCTGACAGCCGGATGGAGAGAGTCTGAGAACGTGATGTCACTTGACGGGCGATGGAAGTTCAACTATTCTGACAGACCGGCTGACAGGCCATACTGGTTCTTCAAAAACGACTTTGACACGAAGTCATGGGATGAGATAGATGTTCCGTCAACCTGGGAGAGGGAAGGCTTCGGAACACCTTATTATGTCAATATCGGGTATCCGTTTAAGATCAACCCTCCCTTTATTGACCATTCATATAACCCGGTAGGGTCGTACAAGCGTTCGTTCACCATTCCTTCCTCATGGAAGGAGAAAGAGGTGTTCCTTACATTTGACGGGGTCGTCCTCTGCCTTTTATGTGTGGATCAACGGCGAGCTGGCAGGCTACAGTGAGGACAGTAAGACTACGGCAGAGTTCAATATCACCCCTTTTCTCAGAAAAGGGAAGAACAATATTGCAGTTGAGGTGTACAGGTGGTGTGACGGAAGTTATCTTGAAGACCAGGATTTCTGGAGGTTAAGCGGCATTCAGCGCTCTGTCTGGTTGCATGCAAGGCCGGTCTCATATATCCGCGATTATTTTGTAAAGTCAACACTTACAGACGATTACACCGAGGGTGCTCTTGCCATGACGGTAGAGCTGGCCAATAATGGCAAACGACCGGCTAACCTGCGCCTTGAGACGGGGCTGTATGACGGGTCTGCAAAGATATACGGTGATGTCACGAATGCCGGGACGGTTGCCGACAGTGCCATAATTAATCTCAATGCCGGAGTGCCCCAGGTAAAACCCTGGTCGGCAGAGTCGCCAAACCTGTATACACTTGTCCTGACTCTTGCCGACAGCAGAGGCAGGGTTCTTGAGAGTGTCAGCAGCCGGATAGGGTTCCGTACCTCAGAGATAAAGGGGACGCAGTTTCTGATCAACGGGAGGGCGGTGCACCTGAAGGGTACAAACCTTCATGAACACCATACTGTAAAAGGGCATACGATTGACGAGGATCTGATGCTGAAAGACATCAGGCTGATGAAGATGCATAATATCAATGCTGTCCGTACTTCACACTATCCTCAGCCTGAACGTTTCTATGAGCTGTGCGACATGTACGGCCTTTATGTTATCGATGAGGCCAATATTGAATCTCACGGCATTGGTTACAATAAGGATAAGACTCTCGGCCACAGGCCAGAGTGGCTCAGTCAGCATCTGCTGCGTACAACACGGATGGTTGAGCGCGATAAAAACCATCCCTCAGTCATTATCTGGTCACTGGGGAACGAGGCCGGCGACGGACAGAATTTTGTGACCACCTACAAATGGATCAGGCAACGTGACAATACCCGTCCGGTGCAGTATGAAAGAGCTGAGCACAGCACAAACACTCCCGAGCGGCATACTGACATATGGTGCCCCATGTACCCGTCGATAGAGGAGATAGAAAGCTACGCCCTCAATGCAGGCAAACCCGGCTTTGACAGGCCACTCATAATGTGTGAATACGCTCACTCAATGGGTAACAGCACCGGTAACCTCCAGGATTATTGGGATGTGATTGAGAAGTACGATATCCTTCAGGGAGGTTTTATATGGGACTGGGTTGATCAGGGGCTGCTTGAGACAAATGAAGAGGGAGAGGAGTTTTACGCCTATGGCGGCGATTACGGGGCAGAGGGTTCACCCAGTGACGGCAACTTCTGCTGCAACGGACTGGTGGGGCCTGACCGCATACCTCATCCTGCTCTCACAGAGGTGAAAAAAGTATATCAGTATGCCGGCTTCACCCCGACAGACCTGAGCAGGGGACTGGTAACCATCACAAACAAGTATGATTTCACCGGCCTCTCATCCTTTAACATAAACTGGGAGGTGATGGCTGACGGAATATTGTACCTGTCAGGCCACCTTGACCAGATGGATCTTGCGCCGGGAGCCTCGGCCACGGTGGAGATACCTTACGGAGCCATCGAACCTCAACCCGGTGTCGAATACTTCCTCAATATCTACCTTTCAAGGCCTGACGAATGGGGGATAGTGCCCCAGGATCATCTATATGCTTCGGAGCAGATGGTCCTCCCGTTTTACACCTCTGCAACACAGACAGAGGCAGATAATATGGCACTCCTGAGTCTTACGAACAGGGAGGAAGAGCTGGTGGTTGCAGGGGAGGGATTTGCAGTAGTCTTTGATATGTCTGCCGGTGTGATGAAATCGTTCCGGGTAAGGGAGAACGAGCTTTTCCTCACCGGTCCGCAGCCTGACTTCTGGAGGCCGCCCACTGACAACGACTACGGCAACGGGATGGAGAAGAGGAATGCTGACTGGAAGGATGCAGGAAAGAAAGCTGTCCTGAAATCGGCCCAGATCACGCAGCCCGGCATGAACAGGGCTGTTGTAAGATTTATTTTTGACATCCCCGGGCTGGATGAGAGAAAGATTGCTTCGCTGGTGACTACATATACTGTTCATGGTGATGCAACTGTTGACGTGGGTTACAGCTTCACCAAAACCGATCTGAAGCTGGAGGAGATCCCACGCGTAGGAATGCAGATGCAGATGCCCGGTAAATACACAGACCTTTCATGGTACGGCAGAGGTCCGCATGAGAATTACGCTGACAGGAAGAGATCAGCGTTTGTAGGGTTGTATGAGAGCACTGTGGCTGACCAGTATGTGCCATACGTCAGACCCCAGGAAAATGGGTATAAGACAGACACACGATGGATGACTATCACCGACAGCAAAGGGTTCGGGCTGCGGTTTGAGGGAAGCCCCCTTTTCAGCTTCGCCGCGCTGAACTACCTGCATGATGACTTCGAGTCTCCGGGCAAGCTCTCAACGTACAGGCCTGACGCCATCCTGGTCAACACCCATATTGACGATGTCAGACCGCGTGACCTGGTGCGGATCAATATTGACTACGGCCAGATGGGTGTCGGCGGTGACGACTCATGGGGCGCACGCACACATGACAGGTATTGCCTGCGCGATAAAAAATATGATTACTCATTCAGGATCGTGCCGCTTACAGGCACTGACTGACCGGTAATATTTACCTTCATTTCCCGGGGGTGATCTCCACCCTGAGAGTACTGCTGCTCCCGGTGATTATATTGCTTACGTTATAGGGAATCGGTTCTGCCAGGTACTTTTTATCAGCTTTGACAATGACGGCTGAACGGGCAGGCAGGCTGATCTCAGCAGGTGCCCCTGCCGGCCCGCCTGTAAATGTCATTGGTAAATCAGAGTTGTTCAACAGTTCGAACCATATGTTCTTTTCATCCTCCTTAAAGGGTGCCATGGTGCTCACTGCAGCCCTGAACAGAGGGGCGACATACTCCTCAAAACCTGCCAGAGAGTCACCGTACCATACAGCAGTACGGCCGGCAAACATTGCCTCACGGAGGGCTTCATGACTGCGCTCCCTGGCAAAGACAAGCGTAATGGGCCTGTGTGAATAATCAGTTGTCTTATAGACTTCACTTATTATGCCGTGCACATCACTGTTTCCCATGACGGCAAGTTTGTTATCGCGGCACATATCCATAACGAGAGGATAATGCTCATACTCATTGAAATATTCTATCCCGTGAAGCCATCCTTTTGAGATGAGCTCAAGGTGAACGGGATATAGTTTTGGTATACCGTCTTTTTCCTGTGCCTTCCATCCCGGGTGATTATATTGAATGAAGGCGCCCTGTTTAATCGCAGCTCCGACTGCTGCCATGAAATCGGATGTATCTATGGGATTGGCATCTGTGATGAATAGAGCATTCATATGGCCGGGAGGCATGCTGCGTGTGATCTCGGTGCCTTGCACGAGGATGATATTCAGATCTTTCGCCCTGTTTTGGCTTATCTCCCAGGCGGCGTTGTGATTGACAGGGATATAATTCTTCTTCGGCTGGTACTCAACATGGTCTGTGATGGATATTGCATCGAGGCCATCACGCCACGCCTCATCAAGTCTGATCAGAGGCCAGACGTTGCCATCGGAAAAAACCGTATGCATGTGAAAATCACATTTCAGGGTCACATATCCCGGTATGTCGGGCATGTTCAGGATTGTGCGCTGCGCGTTTAAGGTCAGCGAACTTAAGATTAATGCTGCTAAGAATACGACTCTCTGTTTCATATTGTAATACTTTTTGGTATTGTCTTGCGGTCTTGCGGTCTTGCAGTCCTGCGGTCCTGCGGTCATGCGGTCTTGCAGTCCTGCAGGTCCTGCAGTCTGCCTACTGCCTACTGCCTATTGCCTACCTACTGGTGCCTGCTGTTTCCGTCCACCTCCCTTCCCCTCAGGATAAGGCGGTCATAAAGGTAAAGCAAGACACTTGCAGCCACTGCAATACCTGAAAAAATAACCCAGACCTTTGAAGGATTATAAGTATTCCAGAGGTAAGCAGTCAGCTGCTGCGAATTCATTCCGAAAAGCTCCTGCGCCCTTGCAAAATAATCTGTCTGTGTGAATGACGCTGATATTTCCGGGATATCAAATCCCTTCTCTGCCACTGCTTTTTGCAGCAGGAAGAGCTTGTCAGCCATAACCTCGTAAGGTTTGCCTGACACCCACCCGGCAGCAATATGCCCGAAGGCTATCGGCAGGAAAGCAGTGCCCATATAAAGGGCCTTTCTGTCTGACGGTGCTATCCGGCCGATGTATTCCTGTGTCTTTGGTGACGATGCCATCTCACCTATCCCGAAGATAAGAACGCCAAGTGCTATCAGCCACGGATTGAGGTTTGTAAACATCATTGCCAGTCCGAATGCAAGGATAAAGATACCGGTCATTATCGAGTTCAGTGGTCTGACCCTGGCCGTAACAGAAGACACGATTAGCTGAAAAAGAATTATATAGAACGATGCCAGGCTTGATATGGTAACGGTGGTGATTGTGCCAGGCTCGAGGCCCAGAGTAACAGCCATTTTATCGAGGTTCACCCATGCCTCCATGAAGACAGGGAATGAATAGTAGAGCTGGTTATAGGCAGTCCAGAAAACACCTATGATCAGCAGGAAAAGCACATATTTCCAGTCTGTCAGTGTAACGCCGATATTTCTGAAGGCGATGCCTACATTCTGAAGCAGTGATTTGCCATTGGCTTCTACAGCAGGTTCCTTATAAAAGAAGAAGACGAAAATATAGTTCATTGCCATGGCTGCGATGGAAATATAGAATACGGCATCCCAGCTGTTCTTATATATCATGCTTGAAACGAACGGACCGATGAAGCCTCCTATATTTACAACCATATAGAATATTCCAAAACCAACGGAAGAGGTCTCCCTGTCGGTCACCCTGGCGACGGTGCCGGATATTATCGGCTTGAAAATTGCACCAGCGACCGCAAGGAGGATAAAGGCAGCGAAAATTGCCCCGAACGTCTCGAATCTGCTGAGCATGAAGAATGAGAGGATATAGGTGCTGAATGAGATTATCAGCATTTTTTTATAGCCTACCCTGTCAGCGATGGCACCGGAAATTACCGGGAGGAAATAAAGGATCATTGAACCGGTGCCCATGATAGTCCCTTTCTCGACGTTTGAGAACCCAAGGGCGCCGTCCTCTTTCGCAGAGGTAAGATACAGGGCGAAGAAACCGTTGTAGAAGCCGTACCATGCCCAACGTTCGAAAAGCTCAATAATGTTGGAGATCCAGAATACTCTCGGGAACTTTTTTATTACACGGACAAAGTGGCTCATAAGACTTTTATTTGCGGGCTTAAAGTAGTGAAATTATTGACAGAATTTAATACATGCTTCATTCCTGGGTTCCGGATGGCCTCTCAGCGTAGAAGTAGGCATCCCCTTTATCTGCATCATCCCAGGTGAAAGTCCGTCTCCCCCTGAAGGCTGACATGAAGCCGATAAGAACAGCGTCTCCGGTACACATTGTGGTATGGACGAACAGCGACATTGCCAGTACCCATTGCATCCACGGAGAGGTGAAGATCATCGCTGCCGCAAGGCCGGCAGTGATGATGGCGAAGGGGGTCAGGGCAACAAAGGAGAAAAGAGATTGGCTTGTCACATACCGGTGAGCAGTGACATAGATAATACCCTGCCTCAGGTCAGCGCCGAACCGAATGTCTCTGGCGCCGGCGAGCCAGTAAGGTACCAGATGAAGACCCTCGTGGAATGGTATCAGAAGCAGAGGGAGCCCAATCAGTCCTGTCATCAGACCTTTTATTATATGCCGGCTTTCATCCGTGACTGTCTTGCCGGGCCATAACCATACGGTCAGAAACCCGGAGAGAGCAAGAACAACCCATATCATTGCTGCAGGAGGAGTAAATGAAAATAACCGCCCAATAACAAACGGTGCGATGTCGTTGTACTGAAGGGTCAGCACTTTTTCGAAGTCCGGGCCGGATTCCAGTTCATCAATTGTTGGAGAAACAGGCATGTGTTAAAAAATGATATGATATTTCCCGGATGTGAATATAGCTTAGTTTTATCATGCTGCGCCAGATTTGGCACGACAATTGGTTAAATTTGCAGTTGAATTATGTTACGGCTGATAATCATATTGCTGTTCAACCTTCTGTTGTTGCCTGTTTTCTGCCAGGAGCAGCCGGCGACTGTTGCCGATACTGTTTCATCTGTGCCAAACCTGCTTAAGACGGCAACGTTTGACGGTCAGACTTACCCGTATGTCGAGCTGAAGGAGGTCACCGTATATGCCAGGATGCCCCGCCATGTGAGGTTCGACTATCGCAGGCACGCGCGTATGGTATATAATATACGAAAGGTCTATCCCTATGCACTTATTGTCAGGGATGAGCTTGGGCGTGTGAACAGGGTGCTTGAGATGATGCCCGCAGAAAAGGACCAGCGCAACTTCCTGCAGCAATATGAGAAGGATATCTTCAGCGAGTATGAGGATGACATGCGAAAGCTCACCTTTACACAGGGGAAGATATTGCTGAAACTGATAGACCGCGAGACACAGAATACCTCCTATGATCTCATAAGGCAGTACCGCGGGAAATTTTCAGCATCATTCTGGCAGGGCATCGCCCGCATCTTTGGCGCCAACCTCAAGACAAACTATGATCCGATGGGAGAGGATTACCTCATAGAACAGATAATTATTGAGATTGAGGCGGGTCGGCTATGAATCTCCTGCGCCTGATCACTTCCCCTTGATCAGTTCCCCGATAGCCTTCATGACAGCATCCGCATCAGCAGCAATATCTGACAGTCTTGAGTTGAGCATGTAACATGGTGACGTTACTACCCTGTTCTTCCTGTCGACGGTCACCTCGCCATGACGCCTGATCTCATGCACGGCTCCCATAGATTTAATATCTGCAGCGGTGGCGGCATCATTGCCTATCGTAACTGCTACGTTGCCCAGAACCCTTGCAATCAGGACGGGTGAGATACAAAGTGCACCGATCGGTTTCCCTGCACTGTGAGTCTCACGTATGGCTGATTCTGCTACCCGGTCAACCTGGCAGTCTGTGCCGTCAAAAGCATAAGTGCAGAGGTTTTTGGCCACTCCAAATCCGCCCGGGAAAATGAGTGCATCAAAGTCTGCAGCCCTGTATTCTGTAAGTGCCCTGATCTTCCCCCTTGCTATCCGTGCTGCTTCGGTCAGCACGTTCCTCGTCTCCTCTGACACCTCGCCCGTGAGGTGATTTATCACGTGATGCTGCATGACGTTGGGGGCAAATATCTGGTAAGTACCACCTGTTTTCTCTATTGCATATAGCGTCATCACCGCCTCGTGTATCTCTGCGCCGTCGAAAACGCCGCATCCTGCCAGTACTACTGCTGCATTCATAAGTCTTGAAATGTTACGGGATTAAAATTAATAAAAAGTGGGTTTAAACTGCCGCTCCTGCGTCAAATATGATTCATGATGATGGTTTTATACCCCTGAACAAAAAAAAAAGCGAAAAAAAGGTATTTCTGATAAAAAATAGTACTTTTGGTCGATGCCATTCAGAAATGGCCGGCAGACTCAGGTCTGCAGACCGACTCAGGATGGCTTATGTAACCTAAACCTTTTTTGTTAAACTAAAACTCTGATCTATGAACAGATTGAAACTGTTGATCGCATTGTTTGTGTTTACGGGCTTTTCTGCCCTGATGGCCCAGACAGTGACGATTAAAGGTACTGTTACTTCAGCTGATGATGGGCTTCCCATCCCGAGTGTTGCTGTGACAGTGAAAGGTACCACGCTTGGTACACTAACCGATTTGGATGGAAAGTATTCCATCACCGCACCTACCAGTGCAGAAACAATGACATTCACATTTGTGGGAATGAAGACTGCTACTGAGACAATCGGTGGCAGGACAACTATCGATGTTGTGATGGCGACCGACATGCTTGGTCTTGACGAAGTGGTTGTCACGGCTCTCGGTATTACGAGAGAAAAGAAAGCTCTTGGTTATTCAGTCAGCGACGTCAAGGGTGACGCTGTTGCCAACACAAGGGAGACAAACATTGTGAACGCACTTCAGGGTCTTGCCCCGGGTGTTCAGATCACAAGGGCATCATCATCAGTAGGTTCTTCCTCACAGATACTTATCAGGGGTATTAAGTCATTCGGTGACAACCAGCCTCTGTGGGTAGTTGACGGAACACCTATATCTAACGCAGCAAGTGGTGCAGACCAGTATGGTGGTGTTGACTTTGGTAACAACGCTGCTGACATCGACCCCGAAAACGTCGAGTCAATTTCGATTCTTAAGGGTGCAAACGCAGCCGCTCTTTATGGCAGCCGCGCCCGTAACGGTGTCGTGCTTGTTACAACCAAAAAAGGTAAAGCCGGCCAGGTGAAGGTTAGCTTCAGCAACTCTACAGCATTTGACCGCGTTGCCTATCTCCCGACATACCAGAACGAGTATGGCCAGGGTACAGGCGGAAGCGAATTCAACTATGAAGCTTACCGGGCTGACGGAGGTACACTCGATTATCAGGATTACTGCGCAGAGAATGCGTTCTGGTACGTTGACGGCTCGGGTGGTGGTGTCTTTGACGGTTATGATGAATCATGGGGCCCAAGACTCGACGCAGGTCTGTCACTGGCCCAGTTCAACTCACCTTACAATGAGTCGACCGGTTTGTATGAGCCTACTCCATGGGTTTCGAATCCTGACAACGTTAAGTCATTCTTTGAAACCGGCCTGACAATGTCAACCAGCCTTTCACTCGAGGGCGGTAACGATGTATTCGCAGGCCGCGTTAACTTCACCAACCAGACTGAAAGAGGTATCATACCTAACACAGACCAGGACAGAAACCAGATCGGCCTGTCAACAACAGCCAATATCAGCCCGAAACTGCAGGCTGTTGTTAACATCAACTATGCTCTTACAACCAACGATAACCTTCCCGGCCAGGGTTATGATGCAAACAACGTCATGCAGTCTATCGGCGGATGGTTCGGCCGTCAGGTTGACATGACTGACCTGAAGGAGAACTGGGAAACATGGATGCCGAACGGTATGCCGTATAACTGGAACAGCAACTACCATAACAACCCATACTGGACTGTTTACAAAAACACAACCTCACGTAAAAGGGAGAGAATATACGGTAACATATCACTTTCTTACCAGCTCACTGACTGGCTCAGCCTGATGGGACGCTACGGCATTGACTATTACAATGAGTTCCGTAAATCAGTTGTTTATGAAGGATCCAATGAAAGCCTTCCCGGCAACGGCGGTTACTTCGACCAGAACAACCGTGATAACAAGGAGGCTAACGCTGACATATTCCTGAATTTCCAGAAGGACTTCGGAACGAGATTCCAGCTCAGCGGTAACATCGGTGCAAACTACAGGAGAGTAGACTATAACTACTCTGCTCTTAAGTACGTCACAGCTTACTGTTCCGAACTGGTTTGACGTTGCAAACGTTAAGGGATACCCCCACGACCGATATGTACAAGTCAGAACACGAATCAAACAGTATCTTCGCATCTGCCAACATAGGTTACATGAACCAGCTCTTCCTTGATCTGACTGCCCGTAACGACTGGAGTTCAACACTTCCTCCTGCCAACTGGAGCTACCCCTACTGGTCTGCTTCACTGGGATGGATCTTTACTGAAACATTCGGTCTGGGCGGTGATGTTCTGTCATACGGAAAACTGCGCGCCAGTTATGCAAAAGTGGGTAGTGATACATCTCCTTACCAGGTTAAGGCTGTCTACGGCTCAGTATCACCTGCATACAACGGGATATCAATGTTTGACTATCCGTCAAGAATAGCTCCTGCAAACCTTCTTCCTGAAGAGACAACTTCAACTGAATTTGGTCTTGAGATGAAGTTCTTCAATAACAGGCTCGGTTTTGACCTGTCATATTTTGACATGGTGACTACCAACCAGATCATGACTGTAAACGTTTCAACCTCAAGCGGATTTGCAACCAAAGCCATCAACGCAGGTGAAATTGAAACTAGCGGTTTTGAACTTGCCCTTTCGGCTGAGATCATCAGGTCAACTGATTTCATGTGGTCTGCAATTGTTAACTGGACCACGACCGAGACAGTTGTCAATGAGCTTACAGAAGGTGTATCAAGTTATGTTCTTAACTCTACATGGTCTCCGACCACAATCGAGGCCAGACCGGGTGAACCTTTCGGACAGATCTACGGTATTGCTTACCTGAGAGACGAAAATGGCAACAGGCTTGTTGAAGACGGTTACTATCAGGCAACATCTTCTCCTGTAGTTTGCGGTAACACGCAGGCTGACTGGATCGGTAGCTTGAACAACCTCTTCAAATACAAGAACTTCAATGCCAACATTCTGGTTGACGTAAAGTGGGGAGGTGACCTCTATTCAGTAACAAAGTGGTTCGGCGATTATTCTGGTGTAACAGAAACCACTGTCAAGAATAACCTTCGTGAGACAGGCGCTATTGCTGACGGTATTGATGTAGCAACAGGCGAAAAGAATACTGTGGCAGTTGATCCTGAGTACTTCTTCGGTGATTACTGGGGCAAAACTGAACCTGCCGTTATCGACGGTACATATATTAAACTACGCGAGATCAGCATCGGATATGACATCAGGCTGAAGAATTCTTTCATAAAAATGCTTAACATTGGCGTTTACGGAAGAAACCTTGCGCTTCTCTATCGTGATCCTAGCAACGACATCAGGATTGATCCTGAAGCCGCCTACGGTACAGGCACCACGGCAGTCGGTATTGAACAGTACACTCTGCCTCCGGTACGCACAACAGGGTTCAAGTTGAGAGTTGACTTTTAATTAAAAACCCTAAAAAGAATTAGAAATGAAAAAGATAAAATTACTTGGAGTTCTCTTCATCTCTCTCCTTATACTTGGCAGTTGTACCGAGGGATGGGAGGATATGAACACTGATCCCAACAGCGCGTCTGACGTTCCGGCAGAAAACATTCTCATAAACGTTCAGCGCGGTATAGCTAATACTCTTGGAGATGTCTGGTGGACAGGCAATAATACGAGTTCATATGCCGGACATATTGCAAAGATCCAGTACATCGATGAGAACAGGTACCAGGAGCGTGACGGTATTATTGAGCGCTGGGGTACACTCATGGGTTACCAGGTTGACCTTAACAAGTACATAGGTAAAGCGCAGGCTGCTGAGAATTCTGCAATGGAAGGCGTAGCTCTGACAATTAAGGCAATGCTCTGGCAGATAATGACCGATACCTACGGTGCAGTTCCTTTCACGGAAGGTGCCCAGGGTGAAGAGGATGTTCTTCAGCCGGCATATGACAGCCAGCAGACTGTTTACACTGGTATTCTTGCAATGCTTGAGGAAGCCAATACCCTCCTTGCTGAAGGCGGTACAATCAAGAATGACATCTGGAACGGCAACAGTGTTGCACTGTGGCGTAAGTTTGCCAACTCGCTTCATATGAGGGTTGCAATCCGCATGTCAAACGTCAATCCCGCCACTGCCAAGGCTGAATTGCAGAAGATACTTGTCACAAGCCCTGCAACTTATCCTGTCCTTGCATCAAATGCTGATGAGATAACTCTCAACTGGTACGGAACGAGCCCCTACTGGGAGCCTTACTACGGCGATCAGAGGAGCCGTGATGACCACGGTATGTGCAAGACCTTTATCGATGCTCTCCTGGCCACCAGTGACCCGAGGATAAGCGAGTTTGCATATCCTGCAACATCTGACGCCACTTACAGGGGAGTACCCGCAGGTATGACAAACGCTCAGCAGCAGCAGAATCCGATTGCCACAATCAGCAGGATCGGCTTACGCTACCGCAAGTCACCGACAGGAGCCACATATTTCATGCGCTACGCTGAGGTTAAGTTTATCGAGGCTGAAGCATATGAGCGTGCAGACCTCCTCAACAATGCCAAACTGCAGCACAGGCAGCTTATGAAGCTGGTGTTACAGCATCATGTGCAGAACACGGTGTTTCATCAGCCAACATTACCACCTACCTTGCAAACACCAACGTAGGATGGGGTCTGACAGGCGGCAGCTGGAATTATACCAACCGTCAGAAGATATACTACCAGAAATGGGTATCTCTCTTCAAGCAGGGTCATGAGGCATGGGCTGAAACCCGCCGTACTGACATCCCTCTGATGGGTGTTGCTCCGGGAGCCGTTCCGGCTTCTCTCCTGACAGCCCACAACAGGCCTCCTTTCCGCTGGCCTTACCCGACCAGCGAGTATACACTCAATAAGGCAGTTGTAGAAGCAAATGACGATGCCATCGTTGACCGCTTCTGGGGTGCCAAAATGTGGTGGGATACAAGGACTGGTGTTAACTAGTATTCTGTTCAACAACATAAAAGAGACGCAGCGATTGCGTCTCTTTTTGTTTTATTAATTCTCGTACCTTTATTGGAGCGATTTTTGCAGTGACTGAGTTGGTGAAATGACCGGTCTCAACTTTAAAATTCTATGTGATGAAAAAAGTACTGATATTTTTAGCTGTGGTGTGTTTGACGCTTCTGACAACCGGGGTTTACGCGCAGGAAACCTGTAAAGTGCTCCTGCCAAAGATTTCAGACGGTTATACAGGCTCCTGTAAAAACGGACTGGCGGATGGAAAAGGAGAGGCTTTCGGGACAGACCAGTACAAGGGCGAATTCAAAAAGGGACTTCCTGATGGACAGGGTGTCTATATCTGGCAGACAGGAGAGAAATATGAAGGTTCCTGGAAGAAGGGCCTCAGAGATGGCCAGGGAAGCTACACCTTCAAATCTGCCGGAAAAGACACGGTGATGGCAGGCATCTGGAAGGAGGACAAATATATAGGAGAGAAGGCGGTAGCCCCTTATGTAATACTCTACAAAAACAGTATTTCCAGGGTCACATGCATCAAATCAGGCGATTTGCCCAATTATGTCGTCTATAAGTTTTCACGCGCAGGCGGATCAGCTGACGACATCAATGAGCTTATGCTGACAGGAAGCACCGGTGATGAAAGCATCTCAAGTAATTTCATCGGTTTTGAGCAGGTGACATTTCCGTTCGAGGGAAAAATAAAGTTCATTGCCCCCAATGCGTTCGAACGTCAGTGATGAACATGCGAACTGCAGATACCAGATTAACGAGCCGGGAGCATGGACAGTAACGATCTTTTACTGATCTAAACCCCTTTGCCCCTGATTATTGTTCCGAGGGTGTAGAAAAGTATCTTCAGGTCGAGGTATAGCGAGATATTTTCAAGGTAGAGAAGATCATAGTCAAGCCTCTCGAGCATCCTGGAAACATCGGATGCGTATCCCAGTTTCACCTGTCCCCAGCATGTAATGCCGGGCTTAACTGCCAGAACCCTGTTATAGTAGGGCGCTTTTTGCATTATCTGTTCAATATAATGGCGTCGTTCGGGTCTGGGACCGACGAGTGACATCTCCCCCCTCAGTACGTTGATGAAGTTTGGTATCTCGTCAAACCTGTGCTTCCGCATGAATCTTCCGAGTGGCGTGATCCTGTTGTCTCCCTTGACTGCAAGCATTGGTCCGTCAGGCTCCGCCCCGTCATCCATCGATCTGAACTTGTAGATCATAAAAGGCTTGCCGTACCGGCCAATCCGTTCCTGCCTGAAAATAACCGGTCCGCTGCCTGAGAGCCTTATCAGGAGGGCAAGCACTGCCATCAGCGGAGAGAGAATGACGAGGGCTGTGAGGGCACCAGCATAGTCCATGACAAGTTTCACCATTACCTGCCAGTGCGGCATCTTCCTGTATGATATTCTCAGGAGAGGTGTGGCATAGATCGGTCCTGCCTCAACATGTCCCGAAATAATACTTCTCATCGAAGGGAGAGCCTTTACAATCACATTGAGATGACAGATACTGTTGACAAGATCATCCACTACCGGATATTCATCCTCCTCAGGGGCCAGGATGACCTCTTCTACCTCCTCCCGGCCGATAAGTCCTACAAGATCATTACTGTTCCCCAGCCACGGTACACCATCTGCAAGAGGCTCTGATCCGGCACCATCCAGACTGACATAGCCTGTTATCATGTTGCCGGCAGGCACCTTCTCACTCCTGATGTCATTCAGCAGACTGACTGCCCTGCCGTTGCTTCCCACGATGATGGTTCTGAATCCTTTCTCACGTCTGTGTATCTTCCCTGACACACGTGAAGTGATGATAAACCTTGGCACCCAGGTAAGCAAAAACTGCAAGAGGAAGAGCACGCTGAATGAGTAGTAGTAGGTCGAATAATGGCCTACAGCATCATCGAGAATGAGAATAAAAAAAAGCAAAACAACGGCTGAAAGAGTGACTGCAAGAGACTTGCCGAATTCGTGAAGGCGTGACCTGCGCAGCGGGTCTGAGTAGAATCCAGCCAGGGTATAGACCATCAGGAAAAACAGAGGTATGAGCATTATCCCGAGCCAGAACTTGTTGCCAAGCTCCATTTTGAAGTATTCGCCATAGAGGCTGGTCTCAATGAAATATTTCCGGTACAGGTAGAAAAGTCCCCAGGCTACAGACGAGCCGGCAAAATCAGCCACCAGATATGACAGAGCAATTCTTCGGGCAGTTTTTTTCATCAGTCTGGTTGAGGGTAATGCAAAGATATCTGTTATTTTTAGACCAAAATCACCAGTGGATGATTGAAGAGTCATTTGAAGCCAGGGGAAAGAGGAAGAAGCTCATTGATGAGCTGAGGGCCAAGGGTATAAGTGACGAGAGGGTGCTGGAGGCGATGAACAGGGTACCGCGCCACCTCTTTATGGATGATGCTTTTCTCAGGCATGCCTACCAGGACAAGGCCTTCCCTATTTCTGCCGGACAGACGATCTCGCAACCTTATACCGTTGCCGTACAGACCATTTTACTGAATGTGGGAAAACGGGATAAGGTGCTTGAGATAGGCACCGGCTCAGGTTACCAGGCCGCGGTACTGGCCGAGATGGGGGTGAAGGTATTTACCATTGAGCGCCACAGAGAGCTGTACGGTAAGGCACAGGCATTGCTTAACTCAATGGGCTACCGCATTCACTTCTTCCTGGGTGACGGCTATGAGGGACAGCCTCAGTACGGGCCCTATGACGGGATAATCATTACTGCTGCCACTGCCGAGGTACCTGACAAGCTCCTAAAGCAACTCCGCACAGGAGGGAGGCTGGTGGTGCCGAAGGGGGAACGTGACTCACAGGTCATGACACTCTATACCCGACGAGGGGAGGATGACTATGAGATCACTACCCATGGCTACTTTGTATTTGTTCCCATGCTTAAGGGCATCGTCAATGACAGGGATAATGAGCGATAAGATGCATATACACAGACATATATTCTCACCCATAGAGGTAAACACATATGTGATCTCAGGAGAAGAGGGATCATGCATAATTATTGATTGCGGATGCTACGGCCCGGAAGAAGAGAAGAGACTCGAGGAATTTCTATCCTCACATGGCCTGACGCCGGTCATGCTGCTAAACACACACTGCCATCTTGATCATATCTTCGGCAATGATTTTGTCCTGAGAAAATACGGTTTACGGTCTATGTTTCACCCCGGTGAGAGATATAACCATTCCAGCGCACCGAAACATGCCCTTATGTTCGGTCTGACGATGGAAGAGCCTCCGGAGCCTGAGAGGGAGCTCACTGACGGTGAGATGATCACAGCTGCGGGCCTCACAATCGAGGTCATCGCCGTACCGGGTCATTCACCTGGCGGCGTCGCATTTTATATCAGGGACCACAGTGCCCTGTTCACAGGTGACGCCCTCTTCGCAGGGAGCATAGGCCGGTCCGATCTTCCGGGAGGAAATCATGAGCAGTTGCTTGAGAACATAAGCAGCAGGCTGTTCGTCCTTCCGCCCGATACGGCTGTCTACCCGGGTCACGGTCCGGCAACAACCATCGGTGAGGAGATAAGATCCAATCCATTTTTCTCATGACATTGTCAAAATCCATTTTTTTCCTGACATGATTATACTATTTTCGTCCCGCCCCTTACGACTTAAAAAATAAATAAATAACCATAATATGGCATCAGATAAGTTTGTTAACCGTCACATCGGTCCGCGTGAGAGTGAAACGGCTGAGATGTGCAGAACCATTGGCGTTTCCTCGCTTGACCAGCTGATCAGCGAGACCGTCCCCGCCTCAATCAGGCTTGAGAGACCTCTCAACCTGCCGCCGGCAATGAGTGAGGTGACCTATTTAAGCCACCTGAGAGCCATTGGAGAGCGCAACAGGCAGTACCGCTCCTTCATCGGGCAGGGCTATTACGGTGTTGCCGTACCGCCTGTCATAATCAGGAATGTGCTTGAGAACCCGGCGTGGTATACCTCATACACCCCCTACCAGGCTGAGATTTCACAGGGGAGGCTGGAGGCACTGCTGAACTTCCAGACGATGATCACCGGTCTAACAGCCATGGAGATAGCCAACGCGTCGCTTCTTGACGAAGCTACTGCTGCCGGTGAGGCGATGATAATGATGTTTAACGCCCGTTCAAGGGAGAAGGTGAAGTCAGGGGCGAGAAAGTTCCTTGTTGACAACTCGGTCTTTCTGCAGACGCGTGATGTGCTTGTGACGCGTGCAGCACCACTTGATATTGACATTCAGTTCATTGACTATACACAGATAGAGGCTGACCCTTCACTCTTCGGAGTGCTGGTACAGTATCCCTCAGCTATGGGTGAGATCCGCGACTACAAGACTCTTGTTGAAAAGGCCCATACATCGGGGGCACTTGTCGGTGTAGCTGCTGACCTTATGAGCCTTGCACTGCTGACCCCTCCCGGGGAGTGGGGAGCAGACATCGTGTTCGGATCGAACCAGCGCTTCGGGCTGCCGATGAGCTACGGCGGGCCGCATGCAGGATTCTTTGCAACGAAGGACGAGCTGAAGCGCAGCATGCCGGGACGAATAATAGGTGTCTCGGTTGACTCGAACGGCAAACAGGCACTCCGCATGGCACTGCAGACGCGTGAACAGCATATCAAGCGTGAGAGAGCCACATCAAATATCTGCACTGCCCAGGCCCTCCTCGCAACCATGTCAGGGATGTACGCCCAGTATCACGGTCCGGAAGGGATTAAGCGTATTGCAATGCATATCTATTCATCGGCATGCACTCTCTCGAAAGCGCTGAAGGAGCTGGGCTACACCATAAAGTATGACCAGTTCTTTGACACGATAAGGGTCCAGGCAGTCACGGGAGTGACAGCTGACGATATCAAAAAGATAGCTCTCGGAAAAGGGGTCAACCTGTGGTATCCGTGCGCCAACTGCGCAACGGTAAGCACTGACGAGTTGACGACAATCGATGAGCTGAATACCCTGGTCTCGATCTTTGCCGAGGCAGCGGGGAAAAAGGCTCCGCTGATAACCACGCTGTGTACAGATCTATGCTTTGACAGGAAGTTCCACCGCACAACACCTTTCCTTCAGGAGCGTACCTTCAACAGCTACCACAGTGAGACTGACATGATGAGGTATATCAAGATGCTTGAGCGCAAGGACTTCTCCCTGGCCAACGGCATGATACCCCTCGGCTCCTGTACCATGAAACTCAACCCGGCAGCATCGATGTTCGCAATGAGCTGGCCGGCGTTCGGCAATATTCATCCCTTTGTCCCTGCTGATCAGGCGCAGGGGTACTATCAGCTTATGGATGAGCTGGGTGAGGCCCTGAAGGAGATAACAGGCTTCGATGCCGTCTCCTTCCAGCCCAACTCCGGCGCAGCAGGCGAGTACACAGGACTGATGGTCATCAGACAGTATCACATCAGCCGCAACGAAGGTCATCGCGATGTTGCCCTCATCCCATCGTCAGCCCACGGGACCAACCCTGCAAGTGCGGCCATGGCAGGCATGAAGGTGGTGGTAGTGGAGTGCGACGAGCAGGGAAACATTAATATTGATGACCTGAGGAAGAAAGCAGAGGAGCATAAGGCAAGCCTTAGCTCTGCAATGATAACCTACCCCTCGACCCACGGTGTGTTTGAGGAGGGGATCATCGAAATGGTGAAGATTGTGCATGACAACGGAGGCCTTGTTTATATGGACGGCGCCAACATGAATGCCCAGGTGGGGCTCACCAGCCCCGGCAGGATAGGTGCCGACGTATGTCACCTCAACCTCCATAAGACCTTCGCCATACCGCACGGCGGCGGCGGCCCCGGCATGGGACCCATCCTCTGCAACAGCAAGCTGGCGGAGTTTCTTCCGTCTCATCCGGTGGTGAAGACAGGAGGCAGCCACGGCATCACCGCTGTCGCATCAGCACCCTTCGGCAGCGCCCACGTGCTTACCATCAGCCATGCCTATGTCATGATGCTTGGCAGTGAAGGGCTCACCAGGTCAACGGAGTATGCTATTCTTAATGCCAACTATATAGCTGCCTCGCTGGGTAAGATGTACAAGGTGCTCTACACCGGCGACAAGGGGCGCTGTGCTCATGAGATGATACTCGACTGCAGGGGATTCAGGGAGGCAGGCATTGACGAGTCAGACATAGCAAAGAGGCTGATGGACTACGGGTTCCACGCACCCACATTATCATTCCCGGTGCACGGTACCCTTATGGTTGAACCGACGGAGTCAGAGCCCAGGGCTGAGCTCGACAGGTTCATCGATGCGATGCGTAGCATATGGAAGGAGATACAGGAGATAACCGAGGGCAAAGCAGACAGGGAAGATAATGTCCTTAAGAATGCCCCGCACACCGCCGCTGCAGTGATATCTGACAAATGGAGTCACGGTTATGCGCGTGAGAAGGCGGCATACCCGCTGCCGTGGGTGGTTGAGAACAAGTTCTGGCCATCGGTGGGAAGGGTTGACAACGGTTACGGAGACCGTAACCTGGTCTGTTCATGTGCACCGATAGATTCTTACCGGTTTGATACATTCAAATTCGTGTAGCGACGCCCAACTTGGGCGTCGTTACATCGTATGTTCAATGTAGCGACGCCCGACTCGGGCGTCGTTACAGCGATCAAAACAGGTCTTCGATTACCATAGAATACAGGTCGGCAAGGGATATCCCGAACACCGCCGCCTGTCTTGGTATTATGCTCTCACCCGTCATCCCGGGGACGGTATTGATCTCAAGGAACTGCGGTCCGTCAGCGGTGACGATGAAGTCAACCCTCACTATCCCTTTGCATCCAAGTATATCATATATCTCTGATGCCAGCTCCTGTATCCTTGCCGTGACATCATCAGGCAGGCGGGCTGGTGTTATCTCGTCTGACAGTCCGCCGGCATATTTGGCTTCGAAGTCAAAGAACTCCTTACGTGGTACGATCTCGGTCACAGGCATGACAATCTTTCTCTGCTTCGTCCTCACAACGCCGCATGCTACCTCGGTGCCTTTCATAAACGATTCCACCAGCACCTCATGACCCTCTGCGAAAGCCTTATCCATGGCTTCGTCAAACTCCTCCTCCTTCTTGACCTTTGTAACGCCGAAGCTTGATCCGCTGGCATTGGGCTTGACAAAGCAGGGGAGGCCGATCTGTTTCAGTATCTTGCCCTGATCATAATGATCCCCTTTCCTGATAAGCAATCCGCCCGACATAGGGATGCCGTATTCATTGAGATACAGCTTGCAGGCCTGCTTGTGAAATGTCAGTGCTGAGACAAAAGCATCACAGCTGGTATAGGGTATGCCGGTCATGTCAAGGTATCCCTGAAGCAGGCCGTTCTCACCAGGGGTTCCGTGTATTGCGATGAACACTGCATCAAACATGACTCTCTCGTCATCGATTACCAGGGTGAAGTCATTCCTGTCGATGCTGTAAAGCCTGCCCTTGGTATCTTCCCAATACCAGTTGTTCCCCTTGATATTTATAATGTAAAGGTTATATCTTCCGTTCAGCGCTTCCGCAACACCCCGGGCACTCTGTACCGAGATGCCGTATTCTGAAGAATTGCCGCCTGCGACAACAGCTATGGTTTTCATTTCAGCCTTATTTAAATTCAAAATTAATATTAATTGGTGTAGAGACGTTGCATCCAACGTCTCTACACGGTTTTTTTAATAAATTTGAGGCAAAATCAAACAGAAGTAAAATGAAAAAAGGATGCATCATTGGAATTGCCATAGCTGCTTTTCTGGCACTCATAGTTTTCATCGTCATCTCATGGGGTGTCAGGATCTATAACCAGATAGTGCCCATGAATGAGCAGGTTGCCACTCAGTGGAGTAATGTCGAGACTCAGTATCAGAGGAGGGCTGACCTTATACCCAACTTTGTAAATACCGTTAAAGGTGCCGCAGCCTTTGAGCAGGAGACTCTTACCCAGGTCATTGAGGCTAGGGCAAAGGCCACTCAGGTGACCGTCGATCCTTCGAACATTACCCCTGCACAGCTTGAGCAGTTTCAGGCAGCACAGGGAGAGGTGAGCTCAGCACTGGCGCGTCTTATGGTGGTTGTGGAAAGATATCCGGAGCTTAAGGCTACTCAGAATTTCCGCGATCTGCAGGTTGAGCTGGAAGGGACCGAAAACCGTATCTCTGTTGCAAGGAATAACTTCAATGATGCCGCCAGGGTGTACAATACGTTTATAAGACAGTTCCCGAACAATATAATCGCCTCCTTCACGAAATTCACTGCAAGACCCTATTTCGAAGCGGAGGAAGGGAGCGAGAGAGCACCGCAGGTACAGTTCTGACGCCATGACAATGAAAGCGTCTTCATTCTTCACTCCCGCACAGCAGGAGGTTATAGCAAGAGCTATTGCGGAAGCTGAGCATTCCACCTCAGGCGAGATACGTGTTCATGTCGAGACTTCCTGCAAAGGAGATGTGCTTGACGAGGCAGCATGGCTCTTCAGAAGACTGGGGATGCACAAGACGGCAGACCGCAACGGGGTGCTGATTTACCTGGCCATTAAGGAGCGCAAATTCGCCATCATCGGTGACACTGGCATCAACAGCGTAGTGCCGCTGGGCTTCTGGGATGAGATACGCGACCACATGAAGCTGCGGTTCAGCGAGAACCTTTTTGCCGAAGGACTGGCAGAAGGGATAATCATGACGGGAGTGCAGATGAAGGAACACTTCCCCTTTTCAAAAGATGACATTAATGAACTGACGGATACTATTTCGTTTGACATTAACAAGACAACAGAGTGATGATTAACAGGAAGATCAGTTCTATTGCTTGTGTTCTCGCTCTGCTGTTTGTCACGCTCACTGCAGGGGCACAGATGCTGCTTCAGCGCCCTGAGCCGCCGAGGCTGGTGAATGATTTTGCAGGGTTGCTTCAGCCATCTGAAGTGGAGTCGCTTGAGAACAAGCTTGTAGCTTTCAGCGACTCGACCTCGAATCAGATAGCTGTGGTCATTGTAAACGACCTGCAGGGGTATGACAGGTCAAGCTTTGCCTACCGGGTGGGAAAGGAATGGGGTGTTGGTCAGTCCGATTTCAATAACGGACTGGTGGTGCTGGTGAAGACCAAGTCAGCCTCTTCAGACGGACAGGTATTTATTGCCACAGGCTACGGTCTTGAAGGTGCCATACCAGACCTGGCATGTGCAGATATTATTGACAGGGAGATGCTGCCGCGATTCCGTGACGGCGATTACTTCGGTGGTCTCAATGCCGCCACCGATGTTCTGATGGCACTGGCATCAGGCGAATACAGCTATGAGAGCTACGGCCGGGGCTCGGGTGACGAGTCATTCGGATTTGTTCCCGGGATTGTCTTTTTAATCATCATCATCGTTCTGATTGCAGTCGCTTCTTCCGGCAACTCCAACAACAAACATATCAGGAAGACAGGTGCAGACAGCATTCCTTTCTGGCTGCTTATGAGCATGCTGGGTGGCGGCAGGTCTCACGGTGGCAGCTGGGGTGGCTTCTCAGGCAGGGGAGGAGGAGGATTTAGCGGCGGCGGCAGCGGCGGCTTCGGCGGCTTCGGCGGAGGAGGATTCGGCGGCGGCGGAGCAGGAGGCTCGTGGTAGAAGCGCTTTGCGGCGTCCTGCGGTCTGAGGGTCTTAACGCTTCGCTGTTTGTCGCTTGCTCCGTCATGATAATAGGCGTCTGAGGGTTTTCTTTCCAGTAAACTAAAGCCGTAGCAACTTTAGATCACTCTAGATCACTCTAGTTCACTTTAGGCATTCCCTCTACTCTGCCTCACTCTCTGCCAGCGATATAGTGCCTCCACTTCTCAATCACCCCTGCCATGTCAGCGGGCAGGTCTGACCCAAAAGAGAGGCGCTTGCCGGTGACCGGGTGGTCAAAGGAGAGTGACTGTGCATGAAGCGCCTGGCGGGGTATCATCTCGAAACAGTTGCGGACAAACTGCTGATACTTTGTGAATGTGGTGCCCTTCAGTATCCGGTTGCCGCCATACTCCTCATCATTGAAGAGCGGGTGACCGGCCCAGGCCATGTGAACCCTTATCTGATGGGTGCGGCCCGTCTCAAGACGGCATTCAATGAGTGAGACATAGCTCATCTTCTCAAGCACCCTGTAATGCGTCACGGCATGCTTCCCCTGGCTCCCGTCGGGGAAGACCTGCATTATCTTGCGGTCCCTGATGTTGCGGCCTACATTGCCGGTTATCGTTCCCTCTTCAGGATCGGGGGTGCCCCACACCAATGCCATATATCTCCGCCCGGTTGTGCGGTTGAAGAACTGACGCGAGAGCCTGTTGAGGGCATACTCATTCTTTGCGATGACCAGAAGTCCGGAGGTGTTCTTGTCAATGCGGTGAACCAGTCCGGGACGGAGCTCACCGGTGCTGAACAGCGGCAGATCCCTGAAATGATACATGAGGGCATTCATGAGTGTCCCCGAGTAGTTGCCGTATGCCGGGTGGACGACCATACCTGCCTCCTTGTTGACAACGATAAGGTCGTCATCCTCGAAGACCACATTGACAGGGAGATTCTGTGGGATAAGCTCTATGTCACGCGGCGGGTTGGGGAGCAGTATCTGGATTACATCAAGCGGCTTGACCCGGTAGTTTGGCTTGACCGGAGCATCGTTAACCATGATGTTTCCTGCCTGGGCTGCGGTCTGCACCCTCGTGCGAGAAACCCCCTCGATACGTGCAGTGAGGTATTTGTCAATACGAAGCATGGACTGACCCGGGTCAACCACATAGCGGTAGTGTTCAAAGAGCTCCTGCTCCTGTATCTCTGTCAGTTCCTCTTCAGCCATGGCGTATGTCAGTTAACTTTTATCAGGCGCAGCAGCGAGAGCGGTTTGCCACTGTCGGTTTTAATGACCAGAAAATATGTTCCGCCGGCCAGTGAGCTGAAATCAGGATGATCATTCCGCGGCATTGACATAACCCTTTTACCTGTTGAAGAGATGACCTCAATGATGAAATCGTCAGGAGCATCATCTGAGGCAATAAGTGTCACGGGCCCGTCAGTGGGATTCGGAAAGATCATGAACATGTTGTTTTCCAGCGGATTGTCATCAGAGGAGGTGGTTGTGCCTGCGCTCTTCATCACAGGGCGCATCATCACCGTTCCGGGTGCCTGGCTCTGTTCCCAGTTGCCTGAGAGGAAGAAATAATGTTTGCCGGTATTGAGTGTGTTCATGTCAAGTCCTGCGTTGAGAAAAGTTTCAGAGTACTGTTTCCATCCGATCCAGAAGATGCCGTTGACGCTGACAGGCTTGTCAAAGGGGTATGTCAAGAATCCGTTCACAGCGTCGGCCGGGCTTGCCACCGGTCCTTCCGTTTTTCCGAGCAGGACGCCCGGCTTGCCGTTGTCGTCAGCCCACACCATGATGTCAAAGGCTCTCCGGTTGGCATTGTCATAGGCATCATTGAAGCAGATGCGGATGGCAGTGACGGAGTCAGCGATATATGACCTGTACTTCAGGGCAACCATTGCGCTGCGTGATCCCTGGCCGTTGACACCATACCCTGCCTCGGCGGTGCCGTCGTCAAGGGCAAAGTAATCGCTGAAGCGTTGAGTGAACCTGATGGTGTCATTGCCTTTAGGGTCGAAGTCATCGGTGATAAGGGAGACAGTCACAAGAAAGAGGGCAGTGTCTGTTGCAGAAGAATTGAAGGTGTAAAGGAGGGGTGCATCGTACGAGATGTCTGTGAGGGGAGGTACGTTGGTGGCTCCGGCTGAAAATTCACGCACGACGACATTTGTTGAAAGATCCATGATGGATACCTGCCTGGTGACATTACGCACTATCGTGTCATTGTTACGGTAATTGATGGCTACGGTGGGGCTCATCATGGAGAGAAATGACTGCCTGAAGTGGACGCCATGGCATTGCATAATATTCCTTTACAAGTGACCTGAGAGGGTCAGTGAGGGCAACATCATGGATGACAGTGTCACTGACTGAGCGCCCACTGCCGAGCATCACGTGGTCTATATTCCACTGGTCTGCATTGCCTGAACGTGACGGATCTGACGCTATCCCGGATAATGATGCATGACCGATGAACATAAACCGGAACCCCTTTTTCAGGTACCTGGTCTCCTCAACAGGTATCATCACATGCCGAAAGCCCCCCGTTGCTTCGCCCTTTGCATTCCATACGCTGTACCACTTCTCCTCATCCGGTGCCCAGAAACTGAGGGTCAGGCTGTCATCCCGTTCAGGCAGGTCGGCAATACCTCCGGCCTCGTACAGGAAACTGAGGATGATACTGTCAGCCGGCTGGAACAGGAGGTTTATCGGCTTTGAAGTCAGGGTGTCGGCGGCGAAGACACCCGCAGCGGCTGATTCGTACAGCTCCCCGTTCTCATCAAGGCAGTCAAAGGTAGCCACACCCTGTGACACCTGGCTGGTTGAGTAAGTGTTATTGACAAATACGTAACTGTCTTCCCAGAGAAGCGAGGAGGGAATGAAATCCCCTCCCGAAAAGTCGTCACTGAAAGGGAGAAGAAGGGTGTCAGCACCCTTGGCACTTTTAAGTGAGATTTTGTCTGCCTTATTACTGAGCTGATGATTATGCAGCAGACCTGTCACAACCTCCTGCGGAAATGCTTTCGGGGCAACAGGAACGATGAGCAGTATATATATCAGCCATTTCCTGTACATCAGAAAAGTTGTGACCCTGTTTCTGCCAGGCTGCTGACGTCAACCGTGTCAACCGCGGTTGTATCGGAGGGCAGCTTGAGTGTGTCCGTTGTAAGCCAGATATAAATTGATGACCCCAGCTGTGCCGTGGCATTTTCGTGATATTCCGGATTTTGCTTGTATACGAATGCCGTGAGTGAGTCTGTGTTGTTCTGTACCGTGGCATCAAACACAAAAGCACCGAGGTTCAGTGAGGCACCGTACACCTCGCTGCGGGCACGCTCCAGTGTGTATCCTGTCAGCAGAGGTATGTTTGTCCGCTGGCTGCTCAATCCTCTTCCAAGTACGAGGTCAATGACATTTCCTTTCTGGACTGAGTCACCGGGTGACACATCGCGCCCGTGGATAGTCTGCTTAAGTACAAAATCAACAGTCAGGTCAGGGACGTAATCAAGCTGGCCAATCTCGAGCCCTGCTGTTTTAATAACTGAAAGAGCCTGTCTCACAGGCAGGCCGACGAGGTCGGGGACAGCCACCATCTCGGGGTTGATGGCATTGATTGTCACTTTGATCATGCGTCCCCTTTTAACGCGGTGACCCGGCAGGGGCATCTGTTCTGCCACACACCCTCTGGGCACATACGAGGTATAGACAGAGTCTATGACCTGAAATCTCATCCTGTTCTTTGCTGCCACCCTGGCGGCCTCTTCAGTTGTCAGTCCCCTTACTTCGGGTGTTGGTCTCGACTGACCGTGACGGGTGTAGATGTTGAGCCAGATGATCAGAACAATAATCATGGCCACACCAATGACCATAGCAATTGCAAGCTGCCTGAAGAAAACCCGGCTTGTAATAAATTCTTTCAAACTCATCGTATGATGAAGTATTAAGTAATAAACGCAGTGTCAAAGATAAAATTATATTGCGAGAGTTTCAGCCCTTCACCACTCTCTGACGGTGCGGTAGAGAGTATCCCGTTCCACAGGTTTGTAACCTGCTGACCGTATCATTGCCACAAGTTCTGTTGTGGAGATCCCCGGCTTCTGATCCTCAGCCCCTGCCATCGAATATATTCTTGTTGTGTCATCAATGGTTCCGTCGAGGTCATCGACGCCGAATGTCAGGCTCATCATGGCAGAATTCCTGCCGATAGCCGGCCAGTAGGCTTTGATGTGAGGGAAGTTGTCAAGGAAGATCCGGGAGAGGGCGTAGTTACGCATATCTTCAGTCACAGGCACCTCGCCGAGCTCATACATACGGTTGTTCTCCCTCCTGTATTTCAGGGGGATAAAGGCATTGAAGCCCCCGGTACGGTCCTGCAGCTCGCGCAGCTGCCTGAGATGGTCTATACGCTGCTGCGGTGTCTCAGCATGTCCGTACAGCATGGTGGCATTTGAAGTTATACCAAGGTTATGGGCAGCCTCATGTATGGCCAGGTAGGTCTCGGCATCAGCCTTCTCACGACATATTTTTTTTCTAAGTACGGCATCAAATATCTCCGCACCGCCGCCAGGGATGGAGTCAAGACCGTAATCCTTCAGGATCTTCAGTCCTTCCGTGAATGTCATCCCTGCTTTTTTGATCATATAGTCAAGCTCCACGGCAGAGTAGGCCTTGACACTTATGTCAGGGCGCACCTTTTTGATCGAAGCAATGATCTTTCCGTAATAGTGGATGTCGCGTGAGGGGTGAACGCCACCGGTGATATGCACTTCAGTAACGGGCACACCGTCAAAGCGCCTGACGATATCAATTATCTCCTTCTCCGTCAGTTCCCAGCTCTCCGGATCGCCCTCAGGCTTGTGGTATGAACAGAACCTGCAGTTATAGACACATATGTTCGTGGGCTCAATATGAAAGTTACGGTTAAAATAAACGGCATCACCGCTGTGAGACTTCTTTGCCTCGGTTGACAATACTGCCAGCAGTGACAGCTCCGCCTTACTGTAGAGTGTCAGTGCCTCGTCGGGTGTTATCCTTTTTCCGTCGAGTATTGCTTCTGCAATCTCTTTCAGCCCGGGGTTTGTGTGTCTCAGGATTATCTCTTTCATATACCGTGATGTTGGCAAATTTACGTTTGCTGTACGACAGTAAAAAAAGAAACCGCCCTAATTGTTCATTAAGACGGTCTCTTTATTTTATTTTGGTCAGCCTATCAGTCCTTGTGTCCCATCTCATCAGAGACTGTCAGTTTCTTTCTGCCTTTGGCTCTGCGGGCGGCAAGAACACGCCTGCCGTTTGCAGTTGACATCCTCTCCCTGAAGCCATGGGTATTTGTCCTCTTTTTTCTCGATGGCTGAAATGTCCTTTTCATCTGTTGATCTATTTCGTGTTATAATTTCCGGTTTTAAAGACTGCAAAGGTAGTGATTTTTTGAAATAAAAAAGGCGCAGCCTTATTTTTTTCCCTTGCCGGGAAGGTAAATTATCTTTTTGGTCTCAAAGTAAGGCTCGTCATACCAGTCTTTTATATCCATGACAGTTGCAGACGAAGAAAATGGCATTAGTTCGTTCGCAAGGTCACCCCCTTTGAGGAATACATAACCGTTATGCACTGTATTGAATGACCGTGGTGACAGGAGGTGATGCGTAAGGCTGAGGAAGCTGCCCATTTCTGTGACGGCCCTGCTGACGATGAAGTCATATTGTCCTCTGAAGCTTTCAGACCTGGCAGTCACTGCCGTCACATTCCCGAGGCCGAGGGTGGCTGTGATATCCCTGACCACCATTATCTTCTTTGCTATGGAATCGATCAGTGTGAACTGCACATCGGGGAACATTATTGCGAGGGGTATTCCCGGCAATCCGCCTCCCGTTCCCACATCGATGACCTTGGTTCCCGGGGCGAAAGTGATGAATCTTGCGATTGCCAGGGAATGGAGCAGGTGGTTCACTTCAAAATTAGTGATATCCTTTCGTGAAATGACATTCACCTTCCCGTTCCACTCCGCATAGAGTCCGGGGAGCATGCCGAAGCGCCGGCGTTGTTCATCTGTCAGCGACGGGAAATATTTATCGGCGGCACAGGTCACAGGATATTCTTTTTGCTCCTTATCATATTCAGAATGAGAACCTTTGCCCTGAAGAGCCGGGCTTTGACGGTCCCTATCGGCAGGCTGAGCTCGGTAGCGATCTCTTCATAGGAGTAGTCTTCAAAATAGCGCAGCTCTATGAGCCTGCGGTAGCGTGGCTTGAGGCTTTTGACAATACTGTGCAGTGCTGCCGCTGTCTCCCTGTCGATCATCAGTTCGTCAGGCGCCCTGGTGTCAGACGGTACTGTGGCCTCCATCTCATCCTCCTCTCCCTCGTCCTGATCAAAAGGCCTTGGAATCTGGCTCTTGCGCCTCATGAAGTCAATGCAGTTATTGGTGGCTATGCGGAAGAGCCATGTGCTGAAGGCGTGAGTGGGAGTATATTTTGCGATGTTATGGAACGCCTTGCCGAATGCCTCTATGGTAAGATCCTCAGCATCGGACGGATTGTTGACCATCCGCAGCATCACATAATACACTGAGTCACGGTAGCGGTTAAGCAGTTCGGTATAGGCCTTTCTGTCTCCACTCATTGCACGGTCTATGACCTTCAGGTCATGACGCGCCTTATCAGATAGCCCGTTCTCTATTTCCATACCTCTCTTCCCTTACCTTTTCTCCTTCCTGTCAGGTACAGGAGTATGCTGACAAACGGAGACAAGATATCAAAAAAGAGCGAGAAATACCACAGTTGCGGCTCACGGAATGTATTGCCGGCATTTTTAAGGATGACGGAACGGATGACAAGTCTTGCAAGGGCAATAAGCAATACCACAGGCCATGATGCCAGCATTACCAGCATCGCAACCAGCAGGCCGTAGTAGGATATCCTCGAAAGGGGTTCTATGAACAACCTTATCCTGTCACCTTTCCTGTAATGTACGGCAGTAGTGAAGTGTCTCTGCCTCTGTTTTGCCCATTCACTTGCTCTGCCGGGAGCCACAGACCTCGTAAAAGACTCAGGCGAAAGCATCAGGCTTATGTTGTCAGGTGTGGCATTTCGGTTTACAAAAAGATCGTCATCGCCTGACATGAGGTGATTATACGGTCCGAAGCCTCCCCTGGCAAAGAAATAACTCTTTCGGTACGAGAGGTTTCTACCTACACCCATGTAAGGGACACCGGCCATGGCCATGCCAAAGTACTGCATGGCTATCATCATGGTCTCGTGCCTGACATACCTGTTCAGCATTCCTTTTTCGGGAAAAAAGCCGCCATAGCCGATTACAATTTCTGTTTTTTCTGACCAGGCCTCTGCAATGGAGTGCAGCCAGCGGTCTGACATTGGCTGGCAGTCAGCATCAGTAAAGACAAGAATATCATTTGATGCCGCCTTAATGCCTATGAGCATCGCCAGTTTCTTGGCGTGGGTGAACCCGGGATCCTTCTGTATTGATGATACCCTGAGATGCGGATAGAGCTTCATCAGGTCACCGAGCACATCATAAGTATTGTCTTCAGAACAGTCATTGACAACAACAACTTCGTATGACGGGTAGTCCTGCTCAAGCACTGACGGAAGAAACTTTACAAGGTTTTTTGCCTCGTTACGGGCGCAGATTATTACAGATAAAGGGGGAAGGGCAGTCTTGCCTGCAGCTGCTGCGGGCTTGCAGAATGCCGCCCTTCTGTAGTATGCAAGCCAGTACCATGCCTGTACGGCTGCCATAATAACGAAAAGTGCAAGCAGGATTATGTGGACGGGATTATCTGATAGTATCATTCAGGGCACAGATTGTGGAGCAATATTACTAAAGAATTGGAAAAATGAACACAGAATCTTTTCAACAAATAAGAAACCGTTTCCTCAAAATGGCATCTTCCAGTTCAAAATGAGGTTCAGAAAGCTTACTTTTGTGACCGTTAGTTGTCAGATGATGTTCAGAGTTGAGCGGACAGACCCGGCTACATCGGCAAGGGCAGGAATATTGCATACGGCACATGGTGATATCATGACGCCTGTTTTCATGCCAGTGGGTACGGGAGGGACTGTCAAGGGGGTGTTTCACCGTGACCTGAAGAGTGAGATCAACGCTCAGATAATTCTCGGCAACACATACCATCTGTATCTGCGCCCGGGAACTGACATAATTTCAAAGGCCGGCGGTCTACACCCTTTCATGGGGTGGGACAGTCCGGTGCTGACCGACAGCGGAGGGTACCAGGTATTTTCGCTAGCCGCCAACCGTAAACTGACGGAAGAGGGGGCTGTTTTCCGGTCTCACATTGACGGCTCAAAACATATCTTCACACCTGAGAATGTAATTGACATACAGAGGGCGATCGGATCAGATATCATGATGGCGTTTGATGAGTGTGCCCCCTGGCCGTGTGACCACAAATATGCAAAGAGGTCCATGGAGCTAACCCACAGGTGGCTTGACAGGTGCGTTGACAGGTTTGAAGCGACGGAGCCGCGATACGGTAAGGAGCAGTTCCTCTTCCCTATAGTTCAGGGGGCCGTCTACCCTGACCTGCGCCGTGCCTCGGCCGAGAAGATAGCATCGAGAGAGATGCCGGGTAACGCCATCGGCGGCCTCTCGGTGGGAGAACCGGCAGAATTAATGTACGAGATGATAGAAGTGGTGAATGAAATACTCCCTCGCGATAAACCCCGTTACCTTATGGGAGTGGGAACACCTGCCAATATCCTCGAGGGAATATCAAGGGGAATTGATATGTTTGACTGTGTGATGCCGACACGCAACGGACGCAACGGGATGCTGTTTACATGGGATGGAATAATCAATATAAGGAACAAGCGGTGGGCCGAGGATTTCTCACCTGTTGACGCCCGATCGAAGTCGGAGATAAGTCGCAGCTATTCAAAGGCTTATCTGCGTCACCTGGTCATTTCGGGGGAGATGCTGGGAGCACAGATCGCCACAGTGCATAACCTCTCATTCTACAACAGCCTTGTGAATGAGGCCAGGATAAAAATCATAGAAGGCACTTTTGGAACATGGAAGAAAGAGATACTGCAAAAACTTTCAGAAAGAGCCTGAAGAAGCTTAAGCCGGTACTGATAGACTTCTATATCATCAGGAAGTTTCTCGGCACCTTCTTTTTCTCCCTGGTATTAATCATTGGGATAGCAGTCATTTTTGACTTCTCGGAGAAGATCGATGACTTCATTGAGAAACAGGCTCCCATAAAGGCTATCATCTTTGATTACTATCTCAATTTCATACCCTACTTTGCCACCCTGTTTGCACCGATGTTTGTATTTATCTCCGTGATTTTCTTTACGGCCAAAATGGCCATTAACACAGAGATCATCGCAATACTTAACAGCGGTATGAGCTTCAGGCGCCTTTTATGGCCCTATTTCATCTCTGCCACCATCATAGCCTCCATGGCGTTCCTGCTCACCAACTTCGTCATACCTCATTCAAACATCATCAGGCTGGGTTTTGAGGAGAAGTACTGGCGTAATCCCGATTTCCGGAAGGTCAATGTGACCTCGGTCCACAGGCAGGTGTATCCCAATGTCTACATCTACATGGAGTCATACAACACCATCACCCAGAGCGGACGAAATTTCAGTATGGAGAAGTTTAATGATCATGGCATGCTCGAGTCTAAGCTGACAGCCAACATGATCAGATGGGATACTGCAACAAACAAGTGGGGTGCATGGTGGTATCACATCAGGGAGACTGACAGCCTGGGTGAGCGCCTCTCTTCAGGAAGGCGCATAGATACGGTTCTCAATGTGCAGCCCGGAGACTTTGCCCGTTCTCCCGAGTTTGTTGGGACAATGACTCACGGTGAGCTCCTTGATTACATTGATGTGCTCAAGTCACAGGGCTCTGATGAGCTGAAGCTTTATCTGAATGAGAAACACAGGAGGTATGCTTCGCCATTCTCCTTTTTCATTCTGACGCTTATCGGCGTCTCTCTATCATCGCGAAAGATAAGGGGAGGAATAGGGATGCAGATAGGACTGGGACTGATGCTGACATTCTCATATATCCTCTTTCTTCAGTTTGCCTCTCAGTTTTCGCTCAAGGGAGACCTCGATCCGGCCCTTGCCATGTGGATACCTAACATCATATATACCGGAATAGCCCTGGTTGTCTATCGCTTTGCCGTAAAATGAAACGGGGCCGGAAAACGTATGTGAAAATTTCTTAATATTGCCATTCTTCCGGAAGGAAGGATGACAGTTCAAAAAAAGATGAGTTATGGCTCTTGAAAAAAAGATACGCGAGCTTAAGGAGAAGCGTGAGAAGATGCTTCTCGGCGGTGGTGAGGAAGCTATCGAGAAGCAGAAGGCCATGGGCAAGAACACTGCCCGTGAGCGCATTATGTCGATTCTTGATCAGGGTTCCTTCAGTGAGTATGACATGTTCGTTGAGCATGATGCCCGTGACTTCGGCATGGATAAGAAACACCTTCCGAGTGACGGTGTTGTGATAGGTACCGGTACGGTGCAGGGGCTCCCGGTTGCCATTTTTGCACAGGACTTCACTGTCGCGGGAGGGTCACTCGGGCTGATGCACTCGCGCAAGATAACCAAGATCATGGATCATGCCCTCAAGATGAGGATACCACTGATAGGTATCAATGACTCAGGAGGAGCTCGCATACAGGAAGGGGTTAACTCTCTTGCCGGCTATGGAGAGATATTCTTCCGCAACACGATATCGAGCGGCGTTATCCCTCAGATCTCCGTTATCCTTGGCCCCTGCGCCGGTGGCGCAGTCTACTCCCCGGCACTGACTGACTTCGTCTTTGTTGTCGAGAACATCTCAAAGATGTTTATTACCGGGCCTGAAGTAATCAAGACAGTCCTCGGCGAAGAGATATCGATGGAAGCTCTCGGCGGTGCCCGCGTTCATTGTGAAGTATCAGGCAATGCCCACTTCTTCGCGATGTCAGAAGAGGAATGCTTCAGTCAGATAAAGAAGCTGGTGTCATTCATACCGCGGAATAATGATGTCAAGGCGAGGGTTCATGACCCTGTGCCCCCTGACAAGAAATATGATATTGAGAAGATCGTTCCCGGCGACCCCACACTCCCTTATGATGTCAAGGATGTTATAAGAGCTGTGGCTGATAATTCAGACTTCTTCGAGATACAGGAGATGTATGCGCGTAATATCGTGATAGGTTTTGGGCGTCTGGGAGGGAAGACTGTAGGTTTTGTCGCCAACCAGCCCATGGAGATGGCCGGTGTGCTTGACGTTGACTCATCTGACAAGGCTGCGCGGTTCATACGTTACTGTGACGCTTTCAACATACCCCTTGTAACGCTGGTAGATCTCCCGGGGTATCTTCCGGGGGTGGACCAGGAGCATGCAGGGGTGATACGCCATGGGGCCAAGGTACTCTATGCCTACAGTGAGGCAACGGTGCCTAAGCTGACGGTCATACTGCGTAAGGCATACGGCGGCGGGTACATTGCCATGAGCTCGCGTCACCTCCGCGCTGACTTTGTATTCGCCTGGCCTACAGCTGAGATTGCAGTGATGGGCCCTGAGGGGGCGGCAAATATCATCTTCCGCAAGGAGATAACAACTGCCGCCAATCCTGATGAGGTCCGCCGCCAGAAAGTCGAAGAATACAAGGAGAAATTCGCCAATCCCTACGTGGCTGCTTCACGAGGTTATGTAGACTCGGTCATAGAGCCCTCTGAGACCCGCAAGCTGCTGCTCCATGCCCTCGAAGTGTCTGAAGATAAAGTTGTGCAGATGCCGAGAAAGAAGCATGGCATTCCCCCATTCTGATCTCTAACAGAGAAAGCCGCACCAAGCAAATGAAAGAACCTGACAAACTCAACATAGATCAGACCCACTACACCACCAGGGTGAGTCGTCGCTGGGCCGAAAGAAAGCATTATACCCCTCCGGAGCCGGGTAAGATTTACAGTTTCATCCCTGGGACGGTGGTGGAGGTGCTGGTCAGGCAGGGTGACACAGTGTCTGCAGGCGATGACATTGTGATTCTCGATGCCATGAAGATGAAGAACAGGCTCAAGAGCCATATTTCCGGGAAGGTCATCTCGATAAACGTGAGTCCCGGTGACAGGGTACCGAAAGGGGTGATGCTGGTTGAGATAGCGTGAGAGTATTCCTCTCCGTAATATCAAAACTGCCCGGAATTGAGCAGATATTTTGACAGCCTGTCCGGAAGGTCCGGATTGTCCCTGAAGATGCCGTATACTGCCGAGCCGCTTCCCGACATCGAGGCGAAGAGAGCTCCCGCCTCATACAGCGCCATCTTAATCTCACCCACCTGGGGGTAACTTCTGAAGATATTGAGCTCAAAATCGTTCACAACCCTTCCTCTCCACTCAGTTACAGGAAGACTGATCAGCTGTCTGAGTGACAGTCCTGTAGGACATGGAATACAACCTGCATAAGCCTCGGCCGTACTTATATTCATTCCGGGGTAGAATATCCTGATATGGTACTCACCAAGGTCCAGTGGCATGTCAGAGAGGATGTTCCCCACCCCTTCGGCAAAGGAGGGGGTGCTGTCTATGAAGAAGGGGGCGTCACTGCCCAGTCTGCCGGCAAATGAGCGCAGCTCCTCGGAGTTAAGGCCGAAGCCGAAGTACCTGTTAAGGGCCTTAAGCATCCCGGCAGCATCTGATGATCCTCCGCCAAGCCCCGCGCCGAGGGGTATGGCCTTGTGAAGATGAATCCTTATGCGCGGAAAATCAAATGATTCGCGCATCAGCTTCACCGCCTTCATTACCAGGTTATTATCAGGATCATTGTCCTCCATCAGTCCTGTGACCTTCAGAGTGTCATATTTCCTGTTGTCTTTCCTGACAACAAACTCAAGTGCGTCAGCAATGGCGACAGGGTAGAAAAAGGTCTCGATGTTATGAAAGCCGTCAGGTCTCTTTTCAACGATCCTTAATCCTATGTTGATTTTTGCTTTTGGAAAGACTACCATTCCCTGCCTGCCTGTTAAGACTTCAAAAATAGATGAACCTTTTCAAATATCCGCATCTTTAGGGATTATATCCTTTTTCAACATTTTTTTAACACTCATTGTTTGAAACAAAAGATCGCAATATCCTGACCTGAAAGCGTCTATTTGTTAATTTTGACCAGAGCTGAGACAAGGTATGTCTGCGGCTAATTATTTGTCTAATAATACCATACGATAATGTCCCCGGTAGCACAGAGATCCAGGCAGGATAAAAAGTCCTCAGTAATGGTCATTCCCGAAGGAGGCAGGATACCGCCTCAGTCGCCCGAGATGGAGGAGGCGGTGCTGGGAGCCGCGATGCTGGAGATAGAGGCTGCGAGGATGGTGGTTGATATCCTCCGTCCGGAGGTTTTTTACTCCGCTGCCCACCAGAAGATATTTGCAGCTATTGCGGAGCTTAACAGGCGAGATCAGGCAATCGATCTTCTCACCGTCACACAGGAGCTGAAGCGGGTCAGTGATCTCGAGGAGGCAGGCGGTGCGGTATACCTGACAGAGCTGACCTCTAAGGTGGTCTCTGCCGCGAATATTGAATACCACGCACGTATAGTACTGCAGAAATATATCCAGCGTGAGCTTATACGGGCCGCCACGCTGATACAGAACATGGTTTATGAGGATACCCTCGATGTCACCGAGCTGCTTGACAAGAGCGAGGACGAGCTGTTCAGGATCGCCGAGGGGAACATCAAGCACGAAGTGATGCCGATACATGAGGTCATCAAACAGGCTCTGACAGAGATAGAGGAGCTTGGGAAGAAGGAGGAGGCTCTTGTCGGGGTGCCTTCGGGCTTCACCAAGCTTGACAGGCTCACTTCAGGCTGGCAGAAGTCGGAGCTAGTCATCATCGCTGCCCGTCCCTCAATGGGAAAGACCGCCTTTGCGCTGTCGATGGCGCGCAACATGGCCATTGATCATGGCAGGAAGGTGGCAATCTTTTCCCTGGAGATGGCAGCCATACAGCTGGTTAACAGGCTTATAGTGGCTGAGACCGAGATACCCGGAGAGAAGATCAAAAACGGAAGGCTCACCGCCGAAGAGTGGTCTCTGCTTGAGTCACGCATCAAGTCATTGACCGAGGCAACGATATTTATTGATGACACGCCGGCCATCTCTGTCTTTGAGCTCAGAGCCAAGTGCCGGAGGCTTAAGGCACAGAACAAGCTTGACCTGGTCATCGTTGACTACCTTCAGCTCATGACCGGACCGCCTGACGCAGGGAGCCGCGAACAGGAGGTGAGCTCAATCTCCAGGGCACTCAAAAGCATTGCCAAGGAGCTTGCCGTGCCTGTACTGGCACTTTCACAGCTCAACAGGTCAGTGGAGACAAGGGGGGGTAACAAGAAACCTATGCTGTCAGACCTGCGTGAATCAGGTGCCATAGAGCAGGATGCCGATATGGTCGTCTTCATTCACCGGCCTGAAAAGATGGGAGTGTCACAGTTCGAAGACGGGCAGTCGACCAAAGGACATGCCGATATAATCCTTGCCAAGAACCGTAACGGCCCTACTGACGAGATACTTCTTTATTTCAAGGAAGACAGGGCTATGTTTGTCGAGCCTGACGAGTTCGGATCAGAGGTTGCATCGCTGGCTTCACCGGCAGGGGTCTTTACGAGGGGGTCAAAGATGAACGATGACATCTCATCTGACTACAGCGACTTCTCTGCAGAGGACAACGGCCGCAAACCTTCGTTCTGATTATCAGTTGATCTTCAGCGTCAGCCTGAGTCCTATTCCATCCCATGACAGATCGCGGAAGCCTGTGTAAACGCCTACTTCTGCCATGAAGAAGATCTCGCTCAGAGCGTAACCTGCCTCGTAATAAAAACCGTAGTCCGGAGTCCATAATCCTGAGAAGCTGATCTTCTCCCTTGTGAGAGTATTGCTCAGCAACGGTAACCTCTTGAGCACAAGTATGGAAGAGTAATAGCGCAGATGCGTCTCGGCGAAAAACGATGGTGACGATATTGAATAATAGGGCTTGAGGTAAAAGGCATCCTCATAGTTGTTTATCAGCACCGGTGAAGCCTGTGCATTGAAGAAATGCATATCCTGTAGCTGTACATTCTCCCTGTTCACAAAGCCTCCTCCGATGATGCGCCACGAGAATTCATTGAACGGACCGAAACGGTCAGAGCGGTTTATCTCTGCCCTGATCATGTCAAAATGGCCGGAGAGGGTATCATTGTAGTTGTACCCATGCTTCCACAGTAGGTTAAACGTCGGATAATCAGAATCTTCGTATATTTTGTTCCCGTTTCTGATCCGGTAGGGCTGACGAGGAGTCCAGGTGAACTGGGCTGAGAATGAGATGTTGCTGTGGCTGAATGATACCAATGGACTGTAACCTTCAACATCGCCAGACACGAAAGGATTATCGGGAATATTTGGTGTATACTCTTTCTCACTGCTGAAGAATGTGTATGAGGTTGTGTTTTCAAGAGGGTCTCTCTGCTCATACTCGGCCTGCAGTGAAAGAGTTAATCCGTTTGCCAGCTCTCCGCGGTGGCCGGCAATGAGATAGAAACTGTTATACAGCTTCATCCAGTTCTCCGTAAAGAACAGTGATGATACCGTGTTTACCAGTGGATTTACCCCTGATGATGCAAACTCATCGGAGCTGCTGCCGGCTCTTATGAAAAAGGATGACCGGGAGAGAGGATTGTAAAGCAGATTGGCAGAGACAGACCAGAGAAGCCTTTCACGGCTGAATGCATATCTTGCGGCAGGCGACAGGGAGAATCTTCCATTTTCTCCTGTGCGCGTCGAATAATTCAGTCCTGTGCCAAGAATAAATCCGTCAACTGTGTTGAATGAGAAATTCCTGAGGTGAATCAGGCCGTCATAATTCAGGGAGCTCTCCTCCGAGAGCTGCCATCTTCTTCCTGCAAGTATATCTCTGGCCGCCTTCAGCACAGCGCTTTTCTCCTTTTCATCATCCTGTTCCGGTCCAATATTAATGGTCAGGGAAGAGCTGTCACGGGTGGCAAGATTTCCGGTATCTGCGCTTATGGTACCGAGGCTTTTTACCTCTTCCGCTGTCAGGGGTATGGGTCTTACCCTCTCCCAGTAGGCTGAATCGCGAGGTATTGAATCCTTTTCGACAATATATGTTGTCTTGTCCTTTATCTCCAGCGAGCCTTTCTCCTCCTTCTTTTGAGACAGTCTTTTCATTCAGCCTGGCAAGGCGTGACATGTCGCGTGCGGTCAGCTCATCTTTGGAGAGAATGGCCTCGATTTCCCTCTCTGTTTCTGTCTTTGGCATTTCAGCCTCGGGCCTGGCCGTCGCGACGTAAAAGGTTGAAGGGGGGGTGAGTGACCTGTCGGGCTCCACCTCCAGGTACTTGACTGCGCTGGTATAGGAAGCCCTGGCTTTAATACCCAGTATCGAGATATCCATGCCAAACTCATGGCTGACAGGCATCCATATCTCCTCTTCGACAGGAGTATACAGCTGTCTGATCCTTATCGTGCCTGCCATATTCTCATTGGTGAGGTCAAGAGAGTGAATGGCCCACTGGTCCTCAACGATATAGATGACCCCGGTGAAAAGCTGCTGGCTCTTTCTCTTCGGTGTGACCTCTATTTTGTCAATGACATAATATCCCTGCGAGGTCGAGCCCATGAACCTGAAGTCATAGTGTGAGAAAGCATTCGGTGCGAGGGGTGAGATGGCCATCTCTGCCAGCACAGGCTGGTAAAAGCTCGCCTCGAGGTAATCCATTGGTGATGTCTCACTCTCGGGTATCGGCAGATTGGAACGTGATGAGATGACCTGGTTTACATAGCTGTCAGGTGCTGTGAATGTAATTATGTTTACTGATTCGACGACGTAGTACTCTCCCTCTTTAATCTGGATCTCATTGGCTTCAACCTTCATCTGTCGCTTGATCATCCGTGGCAGTTTTTCGATCTTTCCGCCCCCCTTCATATACACCTCTGCCTTGTAACTTCTGACCTGGTTCAGATGGAAGGGGGCCATGCCGATAGCTTTGCGCATAATAAATTCTGCAGGGTCCTTGCCGGTTGCAGAGACCCTCACGGCAGGGATCTCGTAAAACTGTTCACTGAGCGAGACATCGGTAATGATGTCAGAGTTGCTGATGCTGACTTTCCTGGTTTCCGGTGAATATCCCAGGAACTGGTAGCTTACCGTATAGTTACCGGCAGGGAGTGGCACCATATAATACCCTTCATTATTGGATGTTGTTCCCTGCCTCAGCTCGGTGATATATACGGAAGCGCCTGAGAGAGGCATGCCTGACGCGTCTGTTATCCTCCCCTGCAATGTCTGCCCGTTCAAGGAGAGCCACAGCAGGGAGGCAGTAACCAGAAGTGTCAGTCTCCGGTAATGCATCACTCGGTCTCTTGTTCAGGGTGGTCCCTGAATGAGGTTCCAGCCACGATGATAACGAACTCTCCCCTTGGTGCTGACGAGGTGAAATGTTCTATGAGGGATGCAAGCGTTCCCCTTACGGTCTCTTCAAATTTTTTTGTCAGCTCCCTGGAGACGGATGCCCTGCGGTCATCACCCAGTACAGCGGCAAGTTGCCCCAGTGTCTTGAGTACCCTGTAGGGTGACTCATAGAATATCATCGTACGCTCTTCACCGGCCAGTGAGGCGATCCTCTTCTGTCTCCCCTTCTTCTGAGGAAGGAACCCCTCGAAGCAGAAGCGGTCTGAGGGTAACCCTGATGATACCAGTGCCGGGACGAAGGCTGTGGCGCCGGGGAGCGCCTCTATCTCTATACCTCGCTCAAGGCAACGTCTGACAAGAAGAAACCCGGGGTCGGAGATCCCCGGTGTGCCGGCGTCAGACACCAGTGCCGTGACGACGCCCTGCTCAATGCGGTCACACACTGCCTCTATGCTGCGGTGCTCATTGAACTTATGGTGTGAGTTCAGCGGTACGCTGATATTATAGCGGTTAAGAAGTATGCGGGTGGTCCGCGTGTCCTCGGCGAGAATCACTCCGGCAGAACCCAGAACCTCAACGGCACGCACGGTGATATCACCGAGGTTGCCGATGGGTGTGGGTACAAGAAAGAGTTTAGACATTAATGTTGAATTTTCTCCGTACCACATCAACAAATGATGACTGGGCTGCCGGGTCAGAGCCCATCACGGTGCTGTCGTCAAGTATCTTCATCGCTTCACCGAGGGAGACAGCGCCGTTTAGGCGCCTGATAGTGTCCTGGTATGCCTTGCTGTCACCACTGAAGAGCTCACGGATAAAGTAGAACTTATCATTGATGCCAATGGCAGCGCCAATATCGCTTATGGGCTTGTTATGCATTACAGAGGTAATAAGCTCATCCTGCTTTACCGAAGTGACCATCTGACCTATCCTGTCAGTGGAGCTGAATTTGTCAGCCAGGATAGGTTTGGCAGTTTCCCTGACCTCAGCCCTGACTGAGTCTCTTCCTCTTTCTCAGCCCGACTGAGTCTCTTCCTCTTTCTCAGCTCCTGACCTGAGTCTCTTCCTCTTTCTCAGCCCTGACCTCGGCCACAACTTTTTCTTCCTTCAAGGCTTTTTCCTTAACCACCTCTTTTTCTTCAAGCATCTTCGGGAGGATCGCGAGAAGCTCTGAGGCACTCCGCATCCTTGAACGTGCAAGCTCCAGCTCTGCAATATGTTTTCCCGGGAGTTCAGATAACTGGTCTAGCAAGGCTCGTGCTTCCTCCATGTCCCTTCTTATAATGCCTAATGCTGTGTTGAAATCCATCACTCTTTGTTTTTTTAATGATCGCTTTTCCTTATTTTGCAAAAGTAAATAATAATCGCATCTGCCTGTAATAATCAGTGTACATTAAAGAACGGGGAACCCTGTGCTGAAGTATGGAATTTCTTGAAAATTCGGTGGACAATGCCGGCAAACGAGGCTCTATTGAGGTCATAGCGGGGTCAATGTTCTCCGGGAAGACAGAGGAGCTGATCACGGAGGCTTCGGCGGGCGATGTTTGCAGGGCTGAAGGTTGAGATCTTCAAGCCGTCGGTTGACACAAGGTACTCTGAGACGCGTGTGGTATCTCATGACGAAAAGTCAATCACATCGACCCCTGTGGAGAATGCATCTTCAATATTGCTTCTCTCGTCAGGTGTTGAGGTAGTAGGCATTGATGAGGCTCAGTTTTTTGACTCCGGCCTCGTTGATGTATGCACCACCCTTGCTGATGCAGGCACCCGTGTGATTGTTGCCGGCCTCGACATGGACTTTGCGGGGAAGCCCTTCGGTCCGATGCCTGCCCTGATGGCTGTGGCTGAGTATGTCAGCAAGGTGCATGCCATATGTGTGAGGTGCGGAAACCTCGCCAACTATTCATACCGGAAGATAAAGGATGACAAGGTTGTTATGCTTGGTGAGAAGGATATTTACGAGCCTATCTGCCGGTCATGTTATATAAAATCATTTAACAGGTAAGGAGTTGAAGATCACTGCACATGAGCTGGCGGTCATCACAGGGGGGGCGTTGTCAGGTGATCAATCGGTTGCTGTAACGGGTATCATGACCGACAGTCGTTCGTCCGGCGCCGGTCATGATCTCCTTTTCGTAGCACTGCGCGGCCCCAATCATGACGGACACCGCTTCATCGGGCCTCTGTACGGAAGAGGGGTGCGCCTCTTCCTGGTTGACACACTCCCGGAGGGTCATGAGATCATGACCGGCGCCGCCTTCGTGAAGGTAGGCGATACCCTTGAGGCACTGCACAGCCTCGCCGCCAGAAAGAGAGACGATTTCAGAGGAAAGGTCATTGCAGTAACCGGCAGCGCCGGCAAAACTATTGTCAAGGAGTGGCTGGCAGAGACAATGGGTACTGTCAGGAGTGTCATCCGAAGCCCGCGGAGCTACAACTCGCAGCTGGGGGTTGCACTGTCACTGCTGAACATTGATGAACGGTATGATGTCGCGGTCATAGAGGCCGGCATATCAAGACCCGGGGAGATGGAAAAACTGGCACGCATCATCAGGCCCGATACAGTTGTCATAACAAACGTCGGTGATGCCCACGGAGAGAATTTCAGCAGCAGGGAAGAGATAGCCGCTGAGAAACTGATTCTTGCAGCCGGTGCCGGACTGATTATCTACAACACCGATGACAGTATCATCAGAGATGAGGTTAAAGAAAAATACAGCCATCTCAAGGCATTTACCTGGTCATTGGCCGGGTCAGAGGCCTCACTCACAGTCAGCGTCCGTGAGAGGCCCGGTGACGGACAGCTGCTGGAGTGCGGCACTGCCTCATCCTCATTCAGTGTTTGTGTCCCGTTTGCTGACAGGGCCTCTGCTGAGAACGCCGTCAGTGTTGTCGCTTGCTCCCTTGCCGAAGGCATTCCTGAGGATATGATCATCAGGTCTGTCGAAGGGCTTCCGGCGGTTGCCATGCGCATGGAGCTGAAAAGGGGGATAAACGGATGCACCCTGATAGAAGACTACTACAACTCTGATCCCGGATCACTGGTCATGGCCCTTGATTTTCTTCGCACCCATGCCAGGGGAAAGACTACGCTTATACTCTCTGACTTCAGGCAGATAGGGGGTGATGAAAGAAATCTGTATGAGGGGGTGGCCGCAGCGGTAAGACGGACCGGTATAGACAGGATCATTGGAGTAGGTGAGGCCCTCTGCCGCCAGCGTCATCTGTTCCCGGAGGGATCGTCGTTCTACAGCTCCACGGCTGAGTTCACCGATACCTTCCGCAGCTTTGCATTTCGCGATGAGACGATCCTGATCAAGGGTGCCCGCGCTTTCGGCTTTGAGCGCATCAGCAGCCTTCTGGTGCAGCAGATGCATCAGACAAGGCTGGAGATTAACATGAATGCAGTGGTACATAACCTGAATGAGTTCAGACACCTCCTGAGACCCGGCACAGGCATCATGGCAATGGTCAAGGCTTTTGCATACGGATCAGGATCAGCAGAGATCGCGTCACTGCTTGAATATCAGGGTGTGAGTTATTTTGCCGTAGCATATGCTGACGAGGGAGTGGCTCTCAGGGAGGCAGGCATCATGGCACCTGTCATGGTGATGAATCCGGACGAGAGTGCCATGGACCTGATAATCAGGCATAATATGGAGCCGGAGATATACAGTATGGAGTCTTATGAGAGTTTTCTCAGAAGCGCAAGGAGACACGGCCTTGTCAACTACCCGGTGCATCTCAAGATGGATACAGGGATGCACAGGCTTGGCTTCAGTGCCAGCGAGATAGACCGGCTGGCCGGGATGCTCCGCTCAGAACAGCATGTAAGGGTCATGTCACTCTTCTCACATCTGTCAGCCAGTGAAAATAAGATGCATGACGACTTTACCCACCGGCAGGCGTCATTGCTCACAGGGGCGGCAGATAGGCTGACTAAGTCACTGGGCTACACCATAAGACTTCATCTTCTCAACTCGGCAGGCATCAGCCGGTTCCCTGAATACCAGTTTGATATGGTCCGTATAGGTATCGGGCTTTATGGAATTGGCGAATATCAGGGAGTGTCACTGAGGCATACGGGTAAGTTCGTGACAGCCGTTTCACAGGTACGGACTGTACCGGCAGGAGACCCGGTCAGCTACGGATGCACCGGAGCTGCAGACAGTGACAGGGAGATAGCGGTTATACCGGTTGGTTATGCAGACGGACTGAGACGTGAACTGGGAAACGGCAGGGGGTCGCTCTTCATCAGGGGCAGAAAAGTGCCCATCGCAGGAAGCATATGCATGGACATGTGCATGGTTGATGTCACCGGCCTGAATGTAAGGACAGGGGACGAGGCAGAGGTTTTTGGCAACAATATCCCCGTTGAAGAGATAGCAAAGATGTGCAATACTATTCCCTACGAGATACTTACCTCGATACCTGCAAGGGTAAAAAGGGTATACGTGAATGAATGATCAGCCCATGTGGCTTATCTTCTCAAGCCTGCCCGGATCAACGATTTTGATCCTCTTCCCTTCAAGTTCAATCACAGATTCTGTTGCAAATACCGAAAGGGTGCGTATGGCGTTTGAGGTGGTCATGTTTGACAGGCTGGCAAGATCTTCCCTTGAGACATATGCCCTGATCGTCTTCCCGTCATTTTCAAACCCGTATGTGTCACGCAGTACGATAAGCGACTCAGCCAGCCTTCCCCGGATATGTTTCTGGGTGAGAGATACTGTTCTCTCATTCGAGAAGGTCAGATCAAGGGCCATAAGGCGCATCATCTTCATCGAGAGGTCAGGGTTTCGCCTGAGAAGCTTAAGGAAACTGTTGCTGTCAAAGATGCATACTGCAGACTCTTCCAGGGTGACGGCTGAGGCAGCATGCATTGATCCCCCCACGACAGGGGCATAACCCATGAGCCCCTGGGGCCTTACCATCCTGATTATCTGGTCTCTTCCCCCGATGCCTTCCTTAAAGATCTTTACCTTGCCGAGAGCCAGACAATAGAGCCCTGCAGGCTTGTCTCCCTCATGAAATACTAGCTCACCTTTTTTCAATAAAGAAAAGGTATGATCCTGCAGAAGGAATTCCTTATCCTTTTCAGGCAGGTCCTTAAGCATAGAAAAGGAGCCTTCAAAACATAGTTCAACGTAAGGATTCTTATAGAACATCTTTATCTATGTTTAACAACATACACAAAGATATTAAAAAAGTGGTTCCCTGAGAAAATTAACTTTTTTTAACACACTATAAAACAATGAGTTGTGGGGCTAAAGTCGTCAGAAGTCATAATTTGAAATGATTGGTATTCTTCTGCCGCTGCCGAATGCTTTTGACGACACTCTGAGGACAGGTGGGGTCTGGCGCCGCTTGAACTCGCTCCCTTTCACAAGTTTTACCACATCTTCTACCAGTTGAGGGTTGAATCCTTCGGCGACAATACGGGCAGGCGATCTTTCCAGGTCTATATACCTGTACAGTACCGGATCAAGCTGATCATAGGGGGGAAGGGTGTCGCTGTCAAGCTGATCAGGTTTCAGTTCGGCTGAAGGAGGCCTGGCAATTATCTGACGAGGGATTATCTCTCCTGATGAATTAATCTCTTTTGCCAGGCGGTATACTTCAGTTTTGTAAATGTCACCCATAACTGACAGGCCACCTATCATGTCTCCGTACAATGTTCCGTACCCTGTTGCAGCCTCGCTCTTGTTGGATGTGTTCAGCACCAGGTATCCGAATTTATTTGCAAAAGCCATAAGTATGACAGCTCTCAGCCTTGCCTGGATGTTTTCCTCAGTAATATCAGGGGTTCTGTCGGCAAAATAAGGTCTGACAGTCTTCTCAAGCGACTGTCTTGCTTCCTCTATGCTGACGACATGGTAGGGGACACTCAGATTTTTGACCATTTCGACGGCGTCACTGACTGAATGTTCAGAGGAATAAACAGAAGGCATCAGTATGGCAAGGGTGTTTTGTGCTCCGAGGGCCTCCGATGCAAGGGCGAGCACCACGGCGGAATCAATGCCTCCGGAAAGGCCTATCACAGCTCTTTTCTGCCCGCTCTTGAGGAAGAAATCCCTGATACCTGTTACAAGTGCACGGTGGATGAGACCGGTCATCTCTTCAGGCAGGGGAGGAGGACACCGGTAGCCCTTCCGTTCAGCTCCGGCAACAGGAATATCAACAGTTCTTACCTCCTCTTCACAGAAGGCAAGCTTTTCAAGGATTGTCCCTTCATGATCTATAAGCACAGACGAACCGTCGAAAATGAGATCAGTATAGCCTCCTGTCTGGTTTACCGAAATAAGAGGCCTCTTGTACTGAACGGCATTCCTGATAAAAACTTCCTCCCTGATCTTTATCCTGTTATGGGAAAAAGGATTGGCGGCAATATTGATTATCAGTTGCGGATCTTCCTTCATAAGCTCGTCGAGGGGGGTAATGCTGTACAGACGGCATATACCCCTGTCTCCGCACGGCTGCTCATCCCATATATCCTCGCAGATTGTAATGGCTATCCTCTCCCCGTTAAGTTCAACGGTCTGGAAGGTGTTGCCCGGTTCGAAGTATCTGTCCTCGTCAAAGATGTCATATGTAGGAAGCAGGGTTTTATTGATCACTGCCCTTACCTTTCCTTCCTGCATGAAGAAAGCAGAGTTATGGAGGCTTTTTCCGAATACGCCGGTGTTGGGTGACGGTCCGCCGACAATGGCAGCTATACCGCTGCAGTGTGAGGCTATTTCCTTTACGGCATTCATTGACCTGGTGATCAGTTCACCTCTCTGCAACAGGTCGAGGGGCGGGTAGCCGGTGATGGCAAGCTCTGAGAAGACAATCAGGTCAGCACCTTCTGCACGGGCTCTGCCGATGGCAGATATTATCTTTGAGGTGTTGTACCCGATATCGCCGGGTATATAATTTAGCTGAGCAAGGGCAACTTTCATGGAGGAAGAATCAGAATTTAAGCCCGAACCTGATCCGTATCATCCTGATTTTTGACCTGTCATCGGGCTGGTCAGCATTTTCAAGGTCTTCGGTAACGTCAAAGAAATCTGCATCGTATCCGATGCCGGCCAGGAACAGGAGGTCACTGCCAAGCTTATATTCAATACCCCCGTTAATATGCCAGCCCATATTCATTGCGAAGACCTCATTCTGGGCTATCTCGTCACTTATCTGCAATGAGGGGATATCTACCTTTGACCTCAGCAGCAGTCTCAGGTCGATTCCGAGATCACCGAAGAAGTTGAGTCCCTCATCCCTGTTTGTGTGAGCACGTACCCCGCCGGGAATATTGAGGTAACGCAGATTGTACTTCATCTCCTCTCCCGCCTTAACAACAGTATCAATATTATTGAATACCATTGTATGGTCTTCCACCGCGCTCTGTCTGCCCCCCGAGCTGAGTAATCCTATGCCGGAAGAGACCGAGAAACTTTTGTTAAGAGGGTAGTAAACATCCAGACCGAGGCTGAAGCCGGGAACTGTACCTTCACTGTTATATGCCTCCGAATTTGAACTCATCCATGTAATAAGGGGGTCAGCGTGGACACCGAATTCAATTTTCTGGGAGAAACCATTAACAGTCAGGGCAGCAAACAACAATATTGTCAATGCCACGGAAAACGTTCGTTTCTTTTGCAATCTTCATCACCGGCTGTTTTGAAGTGTAAATTTATGAATAAATGTCCTTAATTTGTGAAATAATACCGAGATTCCCAGTATATGATCATCAAAGCAATATTGCGTACGATAGTTGCAGCAGTACTGATTCTGCAAGTCACCGCAGCCTGTGTGCGCAATCCCTATGAAGTCAATGTCTCAGCCATAGAGTGTGACCTGTCAGTAAGAAACCTTGCAGGTGAGATATTTGAAACCTCTCCTCCTGATCTCAGTGCCAGGGCAGAAACATTAAAAGAGGAATACGGGAGGGCTCTTACAACATACAGCACGGTCATCGGCCTTGGCGACCCTTCGGATGAAAAGTGGGAATCAGCGTTTATTCTTTTTGCCACCGACCTGCGGAATCTTGCATTATGGGATGATGTAAAAAGAGTATGGCCTGACCTTGCAAGCCTCGAAGATGGTCTGGAGGATGCCTTCAGACACTATCTTTACTACTTTCCAGGCAAGGTGGTCCCTGATGTAATCGCTTGCATATCAGTTTTTAATAACAGCATTATAATCGATGACTCACTTCTGATGATCAGTCTTGACCGTTACCTGGGTTCAGATTCAAAATATTATCCTTCGCTCGGCATTTTCGACTACCAGTCGCGCAAGATGACCCCGGAATATGCCTTGTCAGACTGCATTTATGCATGGGGTGCAACTGAGTGGGACCACCGGGAGATGAACTACGGGACGAAGAATCTTCTGAACACGATGCTCCATGAGGCCAAGCTGCTTTACTTCACGAAGAGGATGATACCCGAAATTCCCGACACTGTACTGTTTGGATTCACGGGGAAGCAGCTTGAGTTCTGCCGGGCGAACGAAGGGCCTGTATGGGAGTATCTGGTAAGCCGCGATATGCTCTTCTCTACCGATGGTTTTCTCATTCGCAAGTTTACCGGTGAGGCACCCTTTACAAGCTATTTTACGGAAGACTCACCCGGAAGGGCAGTGGTATGGACCGGGTTCAGGATTATTGAGAGGTACATGCGCAATAACCCTTCAGTGACACTGGCAGAACTGATGAATATGACCGATTGTCAGGCTATTCTATCCGGGGCGAAGTACAATCCTGAGTAAAAAAAAGAAGCCGTCTCTTCAGACAGCTTCCGGTTTTCCTTTAAGGGAATGCTGCGGTTTACACCGGATGAATTGCCTCAACGGGGCAAACGTCGGCGCAGGCACCACAATCAGTACATATATCCGGGTCAATCTTATAGATATCACCCTCAGATATAGCCTCAACCGGACATTCATCTATACAGGTTCCGCAAGCTGTGCAATCATCATTGATTTTGTAAGCCATTATTGAAAAAGTTTAAAGATTACGGGTGTAAAAGTATCTGTTATTTTAATAAGTTCCTAAAGATAAAGTAAAATTATTTTCCTCCCTTCTATCCTGCTATAAGGCTCAGTGTGAGCCACGCCATTGTTGCCGTTCCGGTCACCATTGACGGCTCATCGATGTCAAATGCAGAAGTATGCAGTTTCTTCATCTCCTCTCCTTCAGGGGTGATGCCAACACGGTAGAGAAATGCGGGGTACCGTGCTGCAAAGAAGGAGAAGTCTTCGGAGCTCATCCTTACAGGCAGCTCCTTCACCCTCCCGCTGCCAAGGAGGGTTCTGCTGAGCTCCATGGCCCGGCGTGTAAGCCTTCTCGTCATTGACAAGCACAGGGTAACCTTCAACAATGTCAACGATTATTTCCACCCCTCTCAGCGAAGCTATTTCCCGTGCCGTTTCTCTTATCAGGCCGGCGGCCGCTTTTCTCCACTTCTCGTCGAATGTTCTGAAAGTGCCGGATATCTCTACCGTATCAGGTATGACGTTTGTAGCGCCCATACCGGTTATCCGGCCGATGCCCAGCACCGTCGGCGCCTCTTTGCTGCCTGCCCTTGCAACCCTCTCCTTCAGTGCGACAACAAGCTCTGAGGCAATGTATATCTGGTCTGTGTACTGGGAGGGTTGTGCCGCATGGCCCCCTTTTCCTTTTACAGTGATATAAATCTCGTCGCATGATGCCATGTAAGGGCCGGGATGAAACCCCACCGTTGCCGCGGGCAGGTCCGGAAGGAGGTGCTGCGCAATGAAAATGTCAGGACTGAAACTGTCAAAGATGCCTGTCTCAAGCATCAGTCTTGCACCTCCCGGAGCCTTCTCCTCTCCGGGCTGGAAGACCAGTAGTACGGTACCGGCAAATGTGCTGCGCATGCTGTTGAGTATTTCCCCGGCGCCAAGGAGCATTGCCACATGAGCATCGTGGCCGCAGGCATGCATGATGCCTTTGTTGACACTGCTGTATTCAGCCCCGGTGGCTTCGGTCAGAGGCAGTGCATCCATGTCAGCCCGGAGCCCTACTGTAAGACCCCTGCCCGGAGCCTCGCCCCTGATAAATCCTACGATGCCTGTGCCGGCAACACCTGAACGGTACTCGATGCCAAGAGCACCGAGCCTGCCAATGATATAGGCTGCCGTCTCATGCTCGGCGTACGAGAGCTCAGGGTGACGGTGAATATGACGTCTTATCTCTATCAGCTCCGGAAGGAGTGCCTGGGCCTTGCCTGTTATTTCGTCTTTCAGTAACATGACGGAACCGTGACAGCCTCAGAAGTCGAGACTGAAGGAGAGATAGAAGATGGGTTCGAGCAGATAGCCGCTGTCGACACCCCATGCCACATCTGCCCTGATGAAATAACCCAATACCTGAGCCCTGCCGCCAAACCCGAACCCTCCGACGATTGGTTCGCGCATCGAATCGAGTGTGACAACCACCGGACCGTTCCTGTATACCTTGTCAGCCCAGTAGTTTTCATTACCCCACGGGTTCCATCCTGACCATGCCATGCCGATATCACCGAAACCGACAATCTGAAGGCTGTTCAGGAATGCTGACTTAAGCGGATGACCGACAATGTATCTTATCACAGGCAGCCGTATCTCGCTGTTTATCAAGGCAAAATTACTGCCGTTGCGGATGTTCTGAGTGAATCCTCTCATGTTCGTGGCAAGAGCCTGGAAACCGTAATTCACTGTCGGATCGACAGGTACCGACTGGTCAAACATGGGCGTGTCATTGAAAATGTATCCCATCCAGTTGTCTACTCCGCCCAGGTAATAGATAAGGCGTGACGGGCCCATGGAGGCGCTTGCTGCGAAGCGGTTAGCCCAGATGAGATCACGGTGTATTTTCTGGTAATGCCTGAAGTCAGCCCCAAAAACCACCATGTCTGAATGTGCCTGGCTGAGGTCACGGTAATACTCGGCGAAGAGTTTGTATCTGGTTCCGTAATAAATATTTATGGTACGTTTCCGTGTATTGTCGTATATCAGTTCTCCCTTCAGCCCTACCCAGTGACGGCCATAGGAGGGGGCAAGGAGGGTGTTCTGGTCAGTAGACTGAACAATGTAATTGTCGAACCTGTAGCTGAGAGTCCCTTTCACTGCCATCACTGCGCTGAGTGGCCTGCGGAGGGAGAAATATGTGGAATAGCTTTTTATTTTGTAATAACTGGTATCGTTATAACTGTCAAATGATTGAGTGTGGAAGATCAGCTGTTTGTCAAAATGGCCCTTCAGCGCCTCCAGGCTGACGAGATACTCGTTGCTGTCAAAGTCACCGGCAAAACGAAATCCTCCTGTAATACGGTAGTCCTCAAACAGGTCAATGGCCCCGATCTTGAAAAGGACATTGAGGCCGGGGTTGAAATAGGGAGCCCCGCCGTTGTAGGCCTGGTAGGTGTTGTTCAGGAAGTTGAAGTCGATCTGTGCTGCTGAATAGTTGTTGTAAAATGCTGTCCGGTAAACCCTTGCGTCAGGCATCTCCATCCTCGAGGTGTCGAGGTCTATGTCGAGATAATCCTTCCTCCACTGCATCTCATAGTAATTCTCCTTCTCCTTTTCGAAGACATAATTACGGAAGTCGATTGGCTCATCAGTGGCAAAATATTCATACAGCGGCTTTTTCAGTGTGTCATTCATTTTTGCACGCTCAGCCAGTAGCCAGTCCCTGAGCTTATTGATGCTGTCTGCGGCCCTCAGTGAGGCTGTCAGCTCATCGCGATAGAGGGTGGATTTTATTTCATCACTTTTGACTGTGGCTGTCTCGGCGGTTGGGCCTGTAAGGAGCCTGTAACGCCCTTCGTTGAAGATCACGGCAGCGTCAACGCCGCCATTCCTGTCAAAAGCCTCAAGGTTACGTGCGAAGTCAGTCACCTGGCGCGAATCGATGAAGTACCTGTAGTGAAGCGTGGTGTCAACATAAGCGATGGCACTGTCAACATTTGCCGAGTAATAATTTAATATTCCGTTGGCATTGCCGATAAATCCTGCTGAATTGGCTGATGCATTGAGCGGATTGTGATAATCAGACAACGTACCCTCATCCAGCCTGGTGAGCTTCCGGTTGCCGGGAGTGAGCTCATAGGTAAAGAGATTATAGTTGAGCCCTACCATCTCCTGCGGATTACCTCTGTTTGTAAGCGAATCAGTCAGGCGGTTTGACGAGAATATAATTGTCTCGTCACGTCCCCTGATGAATGAAGGATCAAAGTCATCGGCTACGTCAAAGGTTAACCGTTCATTGGTTCCGGATATTATTGTATGCACGTAAATATCTGTCATGCCGTTGCTGACAGCTGAAAGAAGAAGCCTGGTTCCGTCAGGTGAATATGAAAAGGAAAGGACTTTCTCAAAGAAGGGCATTGCCCTCTGCTCGAAGTTTTTCTGATCAGTTCTGTAGAAATAGAGCTGCATCCCTCCCTTTTCTTCATTGACAAAGGTCAGTATCTTGCCGCCGGGATGCCAGGCAAGGACCGGGTAGGTATGATCAACCGACTGCTCATACTTCGGTTCAGCAGTAAATATCTTTTTCTTTTTGCCGGTTGCGGTATCGTAGATCCATATGCGACGCTTTCCCCAGTCGTTTGCTACCCAGGCTATCATGCGTCCATCAGGGCTTACCTTAACGGAAGTATACCGCTCCAGCGGCTTTGATTTCACAATCTCCTTCGGGACAGGATAGGTCTCTCCCGGTTTGGTGCTGTAGTAATCAATATAATACGCCTTCCACTCATCAAGCACATCCTTGATGCTCTTACCCAGTCCGTAGAGGAAACCATCCTCTATGTTCTTATAGACCTTTGAGAGATAAAGGATATTCGGGATTATAGCATCTCCGTATGTGTCACCGATGAACTTCCAGAATGATTGCCCTCCGTAGACGGCATCTTCAAATTCCAGGTTGTCAAGCTTCTTGTACCGTCCGTTCTCAAAGCCGTCCCTGACACGGTTGTCTGTCTCGATGTCCCATCCGTAGGCAACATAATTCACAAGCCCCTTGATATACCATTCAGGGGTGTGTATCGTCTGACCGCTCTTTACGTTGTCACGCACGTCGGCATTGTAAATCATCTCATATACAACCACTTCCGCGATAGCAGAGGCTATGACCTTGTCAAACTCCTCATGGTCGCCGTTGAACCATAGCATCACTTTGTTCTTGATGACCCTGCTGTAACCCCCTACATTATAGTCATCCTCAGCCGAGATAAGCCCTACATTGCTCTGCCTGAAGTCATTCTTTTTGTTGTAGACAATCAGTATGAGCCTCTTGTCGAGGGAATAATCAAAATAATCTTCTATCTCATCCAGCTTATCATGCGCCACGGCGCTTGCATATTCAGCAACCTCCCTGCCGAACTCATTATAATAACAGTCGATCTCCTCAAATCTGAAATAGGTCCAGAAAAAGTCTTTATACTGCACACGGTTTTTGCCGAAGTTCATCTGCATGCCGTTATAAAACTGTCCGGCAGAAGGGATGAGCGGCAGAATGAAAAATATCAGAAAAGCCAGAGTGTAGCGTATTCTTCCTGTCATAAAGCAAAACCGGGATACCTCCATCGCCTGTCTCAAAAATTGTTCCAGAAAAGAGCATCCGTCAGGCAAAACTAATGCATTAACCATTAAAAAAACAGTGACATAATGTTTTTTATTAAATTTGACGATTAATATGATGCAACCTCTCTGGTCTGATCTTTGTTATATGTATGGAAAGATTATGATTAGCGCATCAGAGAAAGATTAATAAAAACATAAAGATGAAAAGGAGTATATTACTATTTGTGTTGCTGGTGATTTTTGCAGGAATTCAGGCACAGCCCAGGCTTAATTTTCCGGTTCTGCGACATGACTACGGAGTTTTAAAGGAGGAGGCAGGGAAGCAGGAAGTTGTATTTAATTTTACCAATACGGGTGACTCGGTTCTGGTCATCACCAGGGTACAGCCATCATGCGGATGCACAGCCTCAGACTATACAAAATCTCCGATACCTCCGGGAGGGAAGGGTTATGTAACCGCTGTCTTTGACCCAAGGGGATTTAACGGACGCTTTGCAAAGAGCATTTCAGTTTATTCAAATGCTAAGCCTGCAGTGACGGTACTGATCATTGAAGGACAGGTAGCGCCGCGGGAAAAGACTACCGAGGAGCTTTATACATTTGTTGTTGGCCCGGTACGTTTTGAATCGAATCACCTGGCATTTACCTCGATAAAAAAAGGTGAGAAGAAGATAAGGGTGATGCCGATTATAAACACCTCCAAGGAGCCTGCAACAATTGAGTTTGAGGGAGTGCCGGCACATCTGGCCATGAAGGCCACACCCGCCACGCTCAAGCCTGGTGAGAAAGGTCTCATTGAGGGGACATATGACTCCAGGCTCAATGAAAGCAGCTGGGGCAATGTCAATGACCTCATCAGGATGAAGGTCAACGGTAAAGCAATGGAGAACATCTATCTTTATGTATCAGCCAACCTTGTTGAAGACTTCACCGCCCTGACCAGCCAGCAGCTTGCCGACGCACCTGTATTCAAGCTTGCATCAAATACGGTTGACTTTGGCCAGATAAAGCAGAATGAGAGTGCCGACGTCGAATTTGTCTTTACCAATGAAGGCAAGAGTGATCTTATAATCAGGCACGTGAAGGCCGGATGCGGGTGTACTGCCCTGATGCCGACAGAGAATGTCATCAAGCCGGGAGCAAAGGGGAGCATCAAGGCCAAATTCAATTCGGGCGGCTACAAGGGCAGTATCTACAAGAACATCTTTGTTTATACGAATGATCCGAAGAGCTCAGAGGTGATGCTGATGATCAAAGGCGAAGTGCTTGTTGAAGGTGCCGCAGCAAAATAGTCTTCGCCATCCGTTAAATGATAATGAATAAGGGAAAGGAATCAGCCGGATCACTATCGGTTCAGAAGGGTGTTTCACCGCCGCCAAGCATCAATCCTGATGTCATAAACCGCATCAGGAAGAACCGCCGCAGGCAGCTCACTGCCGAAGATTACACAGACGGCATCCTGCGGGGTAACAGAACCATACTGAGCCAGGCTATCACTTTGGTGGAAAGCTCTCTTCCTGAACACTACGACCTTGCACAGGCGGTAATAGAGAAATGTCTCCCTGCCAGTTCAAGATCAGTACGACTTGGTATTACAGGCGTTCCCGGTGCTGGAAAGAGCACATTCATCGACACCTTCGGGACCATGCTCACACACCTGTACGGCAGGCGTCTGGCAGTGCTTGCAATTGATCCGAGCAGCCAGCAGAGCCATGGAAGCATCATGGGCGACAAGACCCGCATGGATAAGCTCAGTATTGACCCTGATGCCTTTATCAGACCTTCGCCGGCAGCGGGAACACTTGGGGGTGTTGCCAGGAAGACGAGGGAGTCAATTATATTGTGCGAAGCGGCCGGGTTCGATACAATAATCGTTGAGACAGTCGGAGTGGGCCAGTCTGAGACTGCAGCCCATTCCATGGTTGACTTCTTCCTGCTCCTCATGCTCGCCGGTGCCGGAGACGAGCTGCAGGGAATAAAACGGGGGATAATGGAAATGGCTGACACAATCATTATCACAAAAGCCGACGGCAGTAACGTGCAGAAAGCAGAAATTGCCAGGGTCGAATATAAAAATGCACTTCACCTCTTCCCCCCCTCACAGTCAAAATGGTATCCCAGAGTGATGACATGCTCATCACTTGAAAATAAGGGGATAACAGATATCTGGGAGACGATCCGCGATTATGTAAGCCTCACAAAAAGCAACGGTTATTTCTGGGAGAGACGACGCGAACAGGCTGTTACCAGGATGCACGAAACTATTATTGATACACTGAAGTTCTCATTCTACAGTCATCCTGAAGTGAGGGAGCTGATTCCTGACCTTGAGAAACAGCTCCGCGAAGGTGAGACGACATCATACAAACCTGCGACAATCCTGCTGGATAAATATTTCAACAGCAAGAGGTAATTATCAAATATTTATATCTTTGCGCTCACTTTAAGATCATGAAATTCAACTGAAAAATTATTAAAAATGAAAAAACTGTTTATTCTTTTTGCTGCTGCCCTCCTGGTAGCTTCTTGTGCCAAAGAGCCGAAGTTTGTCATCAGCGGTACCGTTGACGGTGCACAGGATGGCATAATCCTTCTGCAGAAGCGCATCCCCGGCGGATACTCTGTAATAGACTCCGCTAACCTTGTTAATGGTTCATTTACCTTTGAGGGTGTAATTGAATATCCCCAGATGGTTAACCTTGCCATCAAGGATAAACGCGGCGGACTGAACTTTTTTATCGAGAATTCAGAGATAACCATCACCGGCAAAGCCGATTCACTTTACCTGGCATCAGTGACAGGATCACAGACACATACTGAATACGAGACATACAAGGCATCATTTGACGGGATGAACGATGAGATGCGCAAAGCATATGACCGTTACCGTGAGGCCAAGATGGCCGGTAATGAAGAACTTGCAGCTGCCATCGAAAAGGAGTTCGAAGCGATGGACACCAAACAGACTGAAATGAAGAAAGAGTTTATCACAAACAACCCCTCTTCTTATATTGCCCCTTCTGTTCTTGGCGAGATTGCCTATTATCTTGAGGCTTCCGAGATGGAAGATCTCCTTGGTAAACTTGACACCACACTGAACAAGGTACAGTCAGTCATTACGATGAAGGAGAAGCTGGTTCTTCTCAAGGCAGTGGCTATCGGGCAAAAGGCTCCCGACTTTACCCTGAATGATGTTGACGGAAACCCTGTATCACTCTATTCAAAGATCGGCGGCAACACGAAACTGCTTCTCGTTGATTTCTGGGCAGCATGGTGCGGCCCCTGCCGTCAGGAGAACCCCAATGTCGTCAAAGTATGGAATGAGTACAATAAGCTCGGCTTTGATGTCTTTGGAGTGTCACTTGACCAGACCGCTGATGCATGGACGAAAGCCATTGCTGACGATAAGCTCACATGGACACATGTATCGGATCTTAAGTACTGGGATTGTGCTCCGGCAAAACTTTATGCCGTCAGCGCCATACCTGCCAACTTCCTCCTTGATGAGAACGGTATAATCGTTGGCCATAACCTGCGCGGCGATGCTCTTGGCGCAAAAGTGAAAGAGCTTCTCGAAGCCAAATAATTACAGGAAATTCTATTATTGTGAAAGCCGCCGGAGCATCTCTCCGGCGGCTTTTTATATCTTTATATCATAAATATCACATCATGAGCAGACGAGACAGTTTTACAGCACACATCAATGAAGGTTATGCCTGCAAGGGGGATTATATCATCCTTGGCGGTGCAATATTCGAAGGTGAGGCTGTCGCAGACACCCATATCAGGGTGCCGCTGAAGACCCTGAACAGGCATGGACTTATAGCCGGCGCGACAGGCACCGGCAAGACCAAGACACTGCAGGTTCTTGCCGAGCAGTTATCACTCAAGGGCATTCCCTCACTTGTCATGGATGTCAAGGGTGACTTAAGCGGTGTGGCTGAGCCCGGAGAGGAGAAACCGTTCATTACCGACAGGCACTCGAAGATAAACCTTCCATACTCGACTCTGGGTTTCCCCGTAGAGCTGCTGACAATCTCCGAACAGAACGGCGTGCGTCTGCGGGCAACTGTCTCTGAATTCGGCCCCGTACTCTTCTCACGCATTCTCGATCTCAACGACACACAGGCGGGCATCGTATCAATCATTTTCAAGTATTGTGATGATAACAACATGGGGCTGATTGACCTTAAAGACATGAAAAAGGTCATTCAGTATCTCACCGGTGAAGGGAAGAGTGAGCTTGAGGATGAGTACGGTATGATCTCAAGTGCATCTGCGGGTATCATCCTGCGTAAGATCATCGAGCTCGAGCAGCAGGGTGCCGAACGCTTCTTCGGCGAGGAGTCATTCGATATCTATGACCTGATGCGCAGGGACAGCAGCGGTAACGGTTATATAAACATCATCCGTCTGAATGATATACAGGATAAACCAAAGCTCTTCTCCACCTTCATGCTTTCACTTCTTGCCGAGGTATACAGCCAGATGCCGGAGAAGGGTGATCAGCCAAAACCGGAGCTGGTCATCTTCATTGACGAGGCTCATCTCATCTTCAGCCAGGCCAGCAAGACACTGCTTGAACAGATAGAGACAATCGTCAAGCTCATCCGTTCCAAGGGGGTGGGGGTCTATTTCATCACGCAGAACCCTATGGATGTGCCTGCCTCAGTGCTTGCCCAGCTCGGGCTGAAGGTGCAGCATGCTCTCAGGGCCTTCACTGCCAATGACCGCAAGGAGATAAGACTGACGTCAGATAACTTCCCCGTTTCGGAATACTATAAGACAGAAGAGGTTCTCACCTCACTCGGCACCGGGGAGGCCCTTGTTACTGCACTGAATGAAAAAGGTATACCTACACCCCTGGCTGCCGTAATGATGCGGGCCCCGATGAGCAGGATGGACATACTTACGGAACAGGAGATAGACTCCATAAACAGCTCTTCTGATCTGGTAAGGAAGTATTCACGTGTGATTGACCGGGAGAGTGCCTGCGAGATGCTTGAACGCAAGATGGCATCGCTGGAACGGGAGAAGGATGAGGCGGAAGAGAGAAAGGCAAGGGAAAAAGAGAGGGAGACCGGACGGTATGGACGCACATCCACTGCCCGCCGCCGTGCACCGGTACATCCGGTGGTGAAGGTCCTCACCTCCGCCACCTTCATCAGGGGCGTGATGGGTGTGCTGACAAAGGCGATGAAAAAGTAGAGGCGTTGCATGCAACGCCTCCTGCTGTCAGAATATCAGCGGAAATCCGAACGTCACAAAAATGGTCCAGAGCATGTACCATGGCAGGTACCTTGCCGTGGTGAGGTTTACCTGGCCCAGGGGGGCATTGCGGAAGGTCACCAGGAACAGGTCGATGGTGATGAGAATCAGATTGCCAAGTACCAGCAGGTTAGACCCCAGTACAGCTAAGCGGTTAGGAGTGATGCCGAACTCACCCAGCCTGTAAAAGATGGCTGACAGCGCAACCAGGTCAACTATCAGAGTTACGACTGAGAGTGCCAGCAAAACCAGCTCACTGAACCTTCTCTTTGTCGCTTCTGGGCTCTCGGAGATGGAAAAGACAATTATCCCCATCACCGCAAGAAGCATCATGTTGAACATGATGAGGAAATCGCGGTCACTGTAGGGGTCCTTCCCTGTGAAGATGACAGCCAGAAGGTAAATGATCAGTGTAAAAAGTACCAGCGGGCTGAAAAGTGTTGCGATTATTGGTGCTATCTTACCAGTGAGCCTTGGAAAATGGCGGATGATGAATGCTGTTACAGCAGGCGCAGCAACAACGCCCCAGGGGGCTATATACTGGGTGAAGAACTTCTCAGTGCTTACCTCTATCGACGCAAAGAGTCCTATGGTAAACCCCGCAAAGAGCATTCCGGAAAGAACAATCAGTGCTCCGAGGATTGCCATATCACCGTTGTGCCTGATGAAGGCAACTCTTTTTCCGATGCTGCGGATGTCAAACCCTGTAAAGGTAATGCCGTAGACACACCACATGAGCAGCGGCAGGTGAATGCATGCGAGTATGTATGGCTGATCATTCAGATCGGCAGGGATGAGGTTTATAAAGAGGGCAGAGAATAGAAAAACCGCTGCCAGGAACCACAGCCACCTCTTTCCGGGCTTCAGGCCGGAAAAGACTGAATAGGCAATGAGTCCGAAGAAGGCTATCAGGCCGGTGTTACCTGCATAATAGCCACTGGCAAAGGGATCGAAACCGGTGAACTTCGGGATGTGGATCAGAGCTCCTGTTATAAGGCATATGACGGCGATAGTCGCAAATTCTCTCAGGGAGATGCGAGGTGTAACCTCTTTTAAGTCGAAACTGCCGGCTGTTTCTGAATCGGATGTTTCCATTGCAGGTCTGTATTTTTTATTCTTTGGACTTACGTTTCTTCTTCAGCACCCAGTAAAGTCCCTTGTTGCCGGGCGCTATCTCATCGATGATCAGCAGCACGAAGCATTTCTCGATATATGCAATCGTTCCCCATCCCATAGCCAGGAAGTAGAGCCAGGGCCAGAAGCCGACGGCAAAGACCATAAATAGGAAAAAACCCTGCAGGTAAGCTGCTGTGACAGCTAAATAGAGATGAAGCCCGGGCATCTTCCTGAACCTGATCCATCCGATGAAGTATGATATAAAAAAGATGGCAAAGAAAAGCCAGAGCAGCCATGCATGCGGTTCAACCTCTTCCCACCTGAACCTGTAGAGACCGTAGACAGCCAGCATGTATGTGGCAAAATCGGCCAGGTTGTCAATCTGTGCACCTATCTTTGTCACCAGGTTGAACCTGCGGGCTATGAATCCGTCGAGAATGTCTGTTATCAGGCTGATGCATATAAGGATGATGAACGGCTTCTCGGCCCCTGTGACTGCGAGGTAAAGGATTACCGGAGCGACAAGGAGCCGGTAGGCGCTGAGTGCGTTTGGTACATTGTATATGTTTTCTTTTTCACGGGGAGCAGTCATGGCAGGCGGGATAATTATTATTGTTGCTATAAATTGTAAAGACTAAGAACAAGAATTACCATCATAGGAACAGTAATGTTATCCGTTCCTCCGGGACTGAGCATTTCGGTGACTGTTGTGGCTGAGGCCATAAAAAGGGCTGCCATAAAAGTCTCTCCCCCCAGGTGGTGCGTATTGATGCTCATTGCTGCCAGACTCAGAACGAAGGATGAAATAAAGAAGGTTGAGGAACCATAAATTGTCTTGTTCAGCTGCCTGGAGAAGAGAACTATCTTTGGATTTCCTTCCCTGAAAATATATCCTGCCAGGCCGGCAAGAGGATCACTTACTGCCAGGATCAGGGTAGGAAGTATAAAAAAGAAGGGATCACCCACTTTGACAGAAATAAGAAAGGGGAGGTAAATGGCCGGAGGGAGGAGGAAACTCCCTGCAGAGTACCTGTCGATCTCATGAATCGATTTCAGGTACTTGGTGTTCATACTTAACAGGAGTATGAGAAAGAAGACCAGTGCAAGGACGAACGGATACCAGTGCGATGTAAAGAGCAACGGGAAAGTAAGGGTAGATCCCGTGGCTGAGAAGTGGGCCAGCTTCCTGGTGTATTCCGAGGCAATTCCAAATCTCTTATGCAATTGATCATTCAGGTAGAGAAGGAGAAAAATCCCGACCAGGAAGGCAAGCATATAAAAGATCTGTACGTCCATATATTGCTATTTGGTGTGTTATCTGCATTAAAGAAACAAATAATCTTCGTTCTTACCTTTCTCAATTTATAATATTCTCCCTGCCTCAGGTTAAAGGGATCACATTTCAGAATCCTTTCAGATTTAAGAAAACAGTTGGTATCAGAAGAATGAAGCCAAGCAAGATCAAGATAAGTATCAGCGGCAACACCCATCTGAACCATTTCTCATATGGTATTTTTGCCACGCTCAGGACGCCGAGAAGCACACCAGATGTCGGTGTTATCATGTTCGTGAATCCGTCGCCCAGCTGAAAGGCTACCACTGTTGCCTGCCGCGAGATGCCTATGAGGTCTGAGAACTGCGACATCATCGGGATGGTGAGGGCTGCCTTGGCTGACCCTGAAGGCATCACGAGGTTGATGAGGTTCTGAACCACGTACATCATGCTGACAGCCCCAAGTTTACCCGCGCCGGCTATCGAACCGGAAAGTTTGTACAACAGTGTGTCTATTATGTTACCGTTTTCAAGAATGATGATTATCCCTCCGGCAAGACCCACAATGAGGGCTGCCGACTGGATGTCTTTCACGCCGTCAAGAAAGAGCTTCGTTATCTTGTTTGCACCGTAACTCATTGACATGCCGGCGGCAATCCCCATGGCAAAAAAGAGGGTGGCGATCTCCATGATGTACCAGCCATAGCCCATTACGCCTGTTATGAGGAAGAATATCGTGAAAAGAAGGATGTTGATGACAAAAAAATGTACCGACTTCCTGAGAGTAATAAACCCGGATATCAGGAACAATCCGGTTAAGACAGGAATAGCGGGAAGTATTATTTTACCCTCACCAAAGGAAAGTGACGTCAGAGGGCTTACCCATGAAAAGATTGCCATCACGGCAGTCAGGAGGGCGAATACCACCCAGGCTGCAGCAGGCGTATGATACTCAATCTTCACCCCGTTCATGCTATGCAGGGTGCGCCAGTAATTGTCGTCCTCCCTTACAGAGGAGCGTTGAGGATCCTTACGGATTTTGCGGGCATAGACAAGGATATATGCAAATCCCACGGCACTTATTATCACCCACATGACCAGCCTGTATTCAAGACCGGAGAACAGTGGCAGGTCAGACAACCCCTGGGCGATCCCGATAGTAAAAGGATTAAGGAAGGCTCCGGCAAACCCCAGTGCAGCAGCAACAAAGCAGAGTGATACTCCGACAATGGAGTCATAGCCCATTGATATTGCCAGCGGTACGAATATTATTGTGAAAGCGATTGTCTCCTCACTCATACCGAATACTGCGCCGAAAAAACTGAATATGAGCATGATCAGAATAAAGATGAGGTTGTCAGCACCTATCTTTTTTATGAGTCCCCTGTTACCCGCTCTTGCAGTAAGACGGAGTACCGATCCGATTGCCACATCGATGGCCTTGCTTTCATTCATGATCCAGAAGGCACCTCCGATAATAAGAATAAAGACTATTATGTCGGCTCTCTCGACGAATCCGTCGAAGAGTGCTGAAAATATCTGCCACGACTGGGGATTGCTTTCAGTATACTTAAATGAGCCCGGAATAACTACATTCCTGTCAATGCCGTTCACACTTACCGTCTCTCTGTCGAATGATCCGCCGGGTACCACCCATGTGAGGGCAGCACATACGACTACTATGCTGAAGACAATGACATAGGTGTGGGGGATTCGCTTTAGCATCTCAGTTCAGAATGAGATTGCAAAATAATCATTACCTGTGGATTTTCAATAGGGTCAGGGATTGATGTCTGAAGGTCTGAAGGTCGAAGGTCGAAGGTCTGTCGCTTCGCTCCGTCGTGCGGTCATGCGGTCATGCAGTCCTAATTGTCTATTGCCTGCTCCTTGCTCCTTGCTCCCTGGCTCCAAGGCTCGCAAAGGCTTGCCCCTTGCTCCTTGCTCCTTCCCCAACTGCCCCTTGCTCCTTATTTCATTTACTAAACCTTTCAATCACCCCCCTGACCCGCTCCCGTGTCTCATCCGGTGTCGGATTGAGCTCTTCTGTGGAGAAGGTGCCGTGATCGGGGTCAATGCGCTCGAAGACCATCATATAGAGGTCAAAGATCACCTCGAGGCTGAGCCTGTACCTTGGCTCAAGAAGGGGACATATTTCTTTCATCACCTTCAGGGTGTCAGTCCTGTAACCGTCAGCTATCTGCCGGTATTCTCTCATCATGGCTCTGAATCCGTCCGGTATGCGGGCACCGTTGGCAATATTCCTCATATCGGAGCGCGAGAGGTGATGCCTTGCAATCACATCATCGGCAAAATAACTCAGGTTGTTCATCTGGTCTTTGCGGAAGTCACGTATTATGTGAACAAAATAACTGAACATTGCACATGGCAATGCCGTGCTTCTTACATCAAAGGGTGGGTCATGGTATAGGCCGTTCTTTTCCTGCAGGCCTGCAAGGTGAACGAAGATGGTTGCCGGAGCAACTGAAGCGCCACCCGAATAATGAATGAAATCGTCCAGTGTGGCAAATCCGTCATGGGTGACATCATAAAGCATCGACTCGGCAAAGTCTTCAAGAGCCCTGCGCGGAATCCTGAAGCGCTGAACTGTCCCGGTCAGTTCTCTGCCGAAGGGAGAGATGTCTGCGCCGTCATGCAGCATGTCAAGCCATCTGTGAACATCTCCGGTGAACTGTTCCCTGTCATCCTCGGCAATGCCGCTGAATTCTGCCTTGTGATTATCTATTAGATCATCAATGGCGCGCATGAAACGGTAACATGTACGAGCTGCCTGATACCGCTCCTGATCCCAGAACATAGCGGCAATAAGGATGTTGGGATGGTCAGTAATCTTTTGAAAATCAATTGATTCAAAAGTAGATAAGAGCTGTTCCGAATTAATCATTATCCCCTTATAGTTTATTCTGTTCCATGACAATTCTTTCCGACACCAGCTTCGCCGACAGCAACACCATCGGGATTCCGTTACCGGGGTGCGTGCTTCCTCCCGTGAAATAGAGGTTTCTGTACCGGTTGTCCCTGTTATGAGGACGGAAATAGCCCATCTGCAGGATATTATGCCCGAGGCTGCCGAACACCGATCCTTTTGTGATGTTAAAGGTTTCTTCCCATGCTGCCGGAGGAGCCGCAATCTCAAATTTTATATGATCTTCCAGGTCGTTGATGCCCAGCTGCTTCAGCCTTGAGAAGACCGTTCTGCGTGCCGTGGCTATGATCTGTTCCCAGTCCTGCGGGTGTCTCTTATCAAGATGGCCGACTCCCACAATGACTGACAGTGAGTCGCAGCCTGCAGGGGCTGCCGAAGGGTCTGTATGCACGGGGGAATGAATATAAAAGCTGGGATCCTCACCCATTGACTTCTCCCTGAAGATCTTGTCCAGACCATTCCGGAAGTCGTCTGAGAGGAAGACGCTGTGATGTCCCAGTTGGGGATATTGTCTGTCGACGCCCCAGTGAAGAACGAGGGCTGAGCATGAGTACCGCATCCTCTTTATTCGCCACGACTTGAATGAGGGTGGCAGCAGGTTGCGGTAGACATACGGGAGATCAGCATTGGCTATTATGACGTCGGCTGCTGCCTCACCGCCGTCGCTGAAAGTGACTCCTGAGGCTCTGCCGCGCTTTATGGTAATGCCTGACACGGGCTTGTTGAAATGAAACCTGACTCCATGCTCCTCAGCCGCCTCAATGAGCCTTCTGACGATACTGTGCATGCCTCCTTCAGGGAAGAATGACCCTTCGGTAAGCTCCGCAGCCGGTATCATCGAAAAGAGAGCGGGAGCACTGAAGGGGCTCTGCCCGACATAGATGTTCTGAAAGGTATAGGCCATCTGAAGGTGTTGCGACCTGAAAAACCGGGCTGTATACCTGCTGTGCCCGATATAGGTCTTCAATTTTACAAGAAGCACAACATTGCTGAACTTGAAGAAATCAAAGAACCGGGTAAAGTTGCGGCCGATGAGTTTTTCAAATGCCATCTTATAAAGGTGATAACCCGTGGTGACATATTTTTCAGACTCTGATGCGCTCCCTGGCTCCAGCTTCTCCAGCTGACGGTTCATCCTCTCCCGGTCTTTTGAGAAGGCGAGGCTGGTTCCGTCACTGAAATATACTGTATAAATATCATCCAGTGGTTTTACCTTCAGCTCATTCTCCAGAGTCATCCCCAGCGATCTGAAGATATCGCGGTAGACATCAGGCATGAGCATCATTGTTGCACCCATATCAAAGCGGTGTCCGTCGCGCACTATCTGTCCGCACCGTCCTCCGGCGAAGCTGTTTTTTTCATAGATATCGACACTGTATCCCTTTTTCGCGAGGAAGACCGAAGTTGTTATGCCACCTATCCCGGCGCCTATTATCAGTGCAGTTTTTGTTTTTTCCATAAGGAACAGATGCTACCAGGAATCATATGACACAAATCTACATGAAGCTTCCTTACCCGTTTGTGCTGCAACTGGCGAACGCCGGTATAAGGCAGGCGAATGGCGGAAACTGGTGGATGGCATTCTCACCATAGCTGGTGAACCAGCGGCCTGATATCATCTTCATATATCTTTCTGATGGCATCCATCTGCCCGGTTGTCAGTCGCGGGAAGGAGGCTGCCTCCAGGTTTGTCCTGACCTGGTCAGGAGACGATGCCCCGGGTATTATGCAACCCACCTCTTCGCGCATCAGTATCCATCTCAGGGCTACATGAGCAAGCGGGGTGTTATCAGGAAAGAGACGTATCAGTTTTGCCACTGCCTGGAGTCCCGTCTCAAACGGAACGCCGGAGAATGTCTCACCCTTGTCGAAAAACATCCCGTTACGGTTATAAAAACGGTGGTCGCCCGGTCCGAACCGTGTTTCTGCCGTGTACTTTCCTGAAAGCAGTCCGCTGGCCAGTGGCACCCGTATTATAAGACCGACATTCTTTTCCCTGGCCAGACCAAAGAACCTCTCATGGGGCCTCTGACGGAAGATGTTGTAAATTATCTGGATGGTTGTTACATTATCAAATTCTATCGCTTTCAGGGCCTCCTCAACCTTTTCGACACTCACCCCGAGATTGAGAATCTTGCCTTCCTGCTTCATCTTTTCAAACTCTCCGAATATCTCAGGTCGATAGTAAACCTCAATGGGGGGGCAGTGCAGCTGGATCAGGTCAAGGCAGTCAACCCCGAGCCTGCCAAGTGACTCTTCCACGAATCCCCTCATGGCAGCCGGAGTATATCCCTTGTTATTATGCGGCTGCATCTTTCTGCCGCATTTGGTGGCTATGTAAATACGGGTCGCAGACTCTCTCACGACCTTCCCGACAGCCTTTTCACTCTCTCCGTCGGAGTAGATATCGGCAGTGTCAATGAAGTTGACTCCGCCGTCAATAGCCTCCCTGATTATGCTCTCAGCAAGATTGTGATCAAAGGTTGATCCCCATTTGCCTCCAACCTGCCAGGTGCCGAGAGAAATCTCCGACACCTCGAATCCTGTCTTGCCTAATTTCCTGTAATTCATTATTTTATGGTTTTGTTCAGTTAATATTGAAACTCAAATATTCATAAGTCCTTGATAAGAAATGACACGCTGCACATAAACGTAAAGTGGTTTAAATTCATCATCCTGTCTGTTGTAAGACGGTTGCCCTGTGACCAGAGCCATATGCTCTTGTCCAGTTTTCCGATGTAGCCGCCGTATAACCCCAGCGACCAGTAGTTTTCGGTAACTTCTCCATCTTTTTTTATATATATTTTGTAGTCGAGATTAAGACCTGCAGTCACGGCTGACTGACTGAACCTGAGATCAAGGTCCCGGTCATTCATGTACTGAGTTAGCGGAATCTTGCTGTCATTGTCATAATTCTTAAGGCGCAGCCTGAGGATCCTGAATGACAAAAGAGGGGTCAGACGTATTTTGTCTGAGCTTATGATGTCATACCCAAGGTTCACTCCGTATGCTGAGCTTAACTGGTTTACAACCAGTGAATCTCTGTAGGTGCAGTAGTCGTACAAGTAACCCAGTTCAACAAAAACTCCGGCATAGAAATCGGAGATCAGGACACCTGCTTCAGGGCCTGTGAGAACGAAATCATGGATCATGTCAGTGTTGTATGACCCGATCACATCTGCAAAATCATCAAAATCGGCAAATGCAAAGTCAAGGTTGAATCCTATCCTCCATACAATACCGGGATTCTTTGACTCCAGGTCAACCTGGGTGTAAATGTCGGCCGGGTCCATCCTGTCCTGCCCCTGAACCGTCATCATGCCTGAAAGGCAGAATAACAGCATGCACAGATGCTTCATGTCAAAACAGACTTGAAATTATCAGCAATTTAGTCATTTTCTTAAGAACAGATCAGTGATCCGGTCTTCTCCGCTGCTGCTGCCAACGGCATAAATTGAAAAAAGCCGTCCCATTTATTTGATGAGACGGCCTCTTAATCCGTTAGAGGCGGGAATTGTTCCCCGGAAGATGTTAAGAATGGACTTATCCCTGATGAATTCCGGTCAGACAATAGTAATCATCAGAGATTGAAGATGATACCAAGTGAATGTGACAGGAACCTGTCATTCATGTCGTCAGTTGTATTCAGGTCTCTCTCGTCGCCGTTGGTAAAATTATACAGAAACTGGTACTCGAAAGAGAATCTGGGGTCAACATTGAACCTGAATCCCCCTCCCAGGGTGACGAATGCATCCCAGTCATCTGTCTTGGTCCTTAACTCATCTTCCTCGGCGGCAAAACTGGCAAACCCAAAGCCTGTTGTCAGGAAGGGTGCCACAAGTGCGTCCTCCTTAAGAGCATAGCCGTTGTTGAATTTATACCTGAGAAGCAGTGCTCCATCAGTCTTTTTTGCATAGAAGTTGGAGGTAGAACTTTCCCAGTAACCGTAAGACCCGGTCTCCAACTGCAGATTAACATCAAAGGAAGGGTTGAGGTAGCGGTTCCCTGATACTCCTATGTGACCGTATACCCATGGATCCCAGTCAAAAAAGCCGTTCCCGAAGTCTCCGACATATTCTGTCTTGCCTCCAAAGATACTGATCCCCCATTTCTGGTCTGCATTCTGGGCTGATACGTTTGCCAGGATGAAAATGAAAATTGCTAAGGTTAGTAGTTTTTTCATGGTTTAAGGGTTAAATGATTTCTATTTGTATTACTGCTATATGTGTCGCTGTAAAGGTGTTTTTCAACTTTCCTGCTTTGGTATATTTAAGTGGTTTAAGAATCCATATCCATGTAAATCAATAGTTATATGTTTCATCTGTTGTATCCTTAACATATCCTGAAACATCTTTTTTTCCGGATCAAATCTGCTATTTTTATGCAGACCATTAAAATAAACAAAAAACAAATACACTATGAAAAAGGCCCTACTTTATTTTCTGATCCTTATTCAGTGTTCAGTAATAATTGCACAGGAACGTGTTCCGCTGACCATTGACGATCTTGCAAAATGGAACCGGATATCTGAAAGGGTAATTTCAGATGACGGAACTCTTACAGCATTCAGGACCGAACCGACCATTGGCGACCCTGTTGTTACATTGTATGACGGGAAGGCTGAACTGAAAGCCACTTTTAACTGTGCCACGGGAATAAACATCACAGTTGACTCACGGTTTATGATCTTTACAATCAAGCCTCCGGTCGAGAAGGTGAAGGAGCTCAAACTGAAGAAGACCAAGAAGGAGGATATGCCGCTTGACATGCTTGCCATACATGATATAACAGGCGGAGTGACCGATACAATAATGCGTCTGAAGGGATACAAGGTGCCTGCCAAATGGTCGGGATGGCTGGCATGGCAGTGTGAACCGGTAAAGGAGAAGCCGGCTGCCTCTAAAGACACCACAGGCAACGGGAAGGAAGCTGTAAAGGAGAACGAGTAAGGAAAACAATAAGAAGCCTAAGACTGAGTCTGAAGAGAACGGTTATACATTATATATACGAAACCTGTTGAGCGGTACTACTGATACAGTTAAGTTCGTTACTGATTATACTTTCGCCGAAGAGGCTGAGATGCTGATGCTTGCAACCACCGGCGACGATAAGGATCTTCAACCCGGAGTGATTCTGATAGATCTTAAAAAGGGTACAAAAACTTCTCTCTATACAGGGAAGGCAAAGTATAAGCAGCTTTCAGTTGACAAAACGGGGCAGAGGGCTGCATTCATCGTCTCCTTTGATGAGAAGGACAAGGCAGGTAACACATATTCACTCTGTTACTGGGGAGGCAAGGGGCTTGCGACAGTTGCAGCCGCACAGGGCACCCCTGGCATACCTGAGGGTTGGATCATCAACGAGAATGCACGACTCACATTTGCCGAGAAAAGCCCGAGGCTGTTCTTCGGCACCTCACCGGCTTATAAGCTTAAGGATACAACCATCCTCGACGAGGACCGCGCAGTTGTTGATGTATGGCATTATGCTGAAGGGGAGTTGCATACTGCACAGGTTGTGAATAAACAGCGTGAGATGAAGCGAAACTATATGGCCGTGTATCATGCAAACCTGAATAAGGTCATACAGCTTGCCACACCTGACATGCCTGAAATACAGCTTGCAGACAAAGGTGACGGTACAAAAGCCGTGGCCTCCTCAAATCTCCCCTACCAGCTGCAGTCGATGTGGGAGAGCAACCCTGAGAGATATGACATATGGGTGGTTGATGTCATGACGGGAGTGACTCAGAAGATTAAGGAGAACTACAGGGCCAGGATGCGCGTATCGCCGGCAGGAAAATACCTCTACTGGTATCACTCTATCGACAGCTCATGGTACACCTATGACCTGGCCGTCGGACGCGAATACCGTCTGACAACCCCTGTCACCCTTCCTGTATGGGATGCGGAGAACGATGTTCCCAATCCTGCCCCGTCATACCCGGCCGCCGGATGGCTCAGGGATGACAAGGCTTTCCTGGTCTCTGACAAATATGATATCTGGTCACTTGACCCGGCAGCTGCCAGAACCCCGTTAAATGTTACCATTAATGGCAGCAATAACAGGGTCACCTACCGTCTGCTTGATTTTGATCCCGAAAACGAGTTTATTGATCCCTCAGAGAAACAATATCTCCAGGGAGTAAACGAGGTGACAAGGGCTCAGGCATTCTATTCGCTTGATATGAAAAAGAAGGAGGCCCCGGTGAAGCTGACGGGTGGAGATTATTTTTACAGTACCCCTATAAAGGCCAGGAAGAGCAACACCGTAATCTACTCCAAGGAGGACTTCACAATGTTTCCTGACTACCTGATATCTGACCTCACTTTTGCCCGGGAGAAGCGTCTTACAAATGCCAATCCTCAGCAGAAGGACTACCGCTGGGGTACCGCAGAGCTGGTGAAGTGGGTTTCGCTCGACGGCCGGGAGGTTGAAGGGTTGCTCTACAAGCCGGATAACTTTGACCCGGCAAAGAAATATCCGATGATTGTCAACTTCTATGAAAAAAGCTCTGCCGGATTATTCAGGCACATGCCTCTTGAACCGGGCAGGTCGACAATAAACTACCCTTATTATACAAGCAACGATTATCTCATTTTCAACCCTGATATATATTATATTGACGGTTACCCGGGGCAGAGTGCATATAACTGTGTGATGCCGGGTGTAATGTCACTGATAGAGAAGGGTTTTGTAGATGAAAAGCACATCGGTGCACAGGGCCACAGCTGGGGAGGATACCAGGTAGCCTACCTGGCCACGAGGACCAACCTCTTTGCAGCGATTGAATCAGGGGCTCCCGTAGTCAATATGTACAGTGCATATGGCGGCATAAGGTGGGAAAGCGGGGCGAACCGTTCAATGCAGTATGAACATCAGCAGAGCCGCATAGGTGCAAACATATGGGAGGCTCCCCATCTCTACTGGGAAAACTCACCCCTCTTCGCCATTGAAAAAGTGACGACGCCAATACTCATCATGGCCAATGACATGGACGGAGCAGTGCCATGGTACCAGGGTATAGAGTTTTTCATTGCCATGCGCCGTCTCGGCAAGCCTGCCTGGCTGCTGAATTACAACGGCGAGCCACACTGGGCACAGAAGGTGCCGAACAGGATCGACTTCCAGAAACGGATGTCACAGTTCTTCGGTCATTACCTCAAGGGTGAGCCTATGCCGGTCTGGATGAAGGAGGGGGTTCCGGCCACCGAAAAGGATTTTACCCTCGGATATTAATTCCGGAGACAGGTTGTCTTAATAACTTGCAGAGAAGCAGAATGCTGCTTCTCTGCATTTTTTTATATCATAGCAGATGTGTGAATTATGTAATTTATTCCTGGAATTATGTAACCATTTCCATCTCCGGATTCATCACATTTGTGTCCATGGCCGAGATCAACCATTTCATATATCCTGAAGCGATTTACAATTATGGATTAAATAAATATCTGATAAACAATTATATATAGTTAATTGTTGTAGTAATATATAGGTACTGCCAGTGTTTTTTTTCGATACTGAGAAAACCATTATACAGTATTTATGTTTAATGTGTAACATTTCCTTCCTAATTTGGTTGAAATATCCGCTAACCATGAAAGAAATACTAACTCTGTTGTTCATCCTCACCCTTTTTCTGCAGCCGGTGGCAGGCCAGGTGGCGATAAAGGGTAAAGTGGTTGATGATCAAAACATCCCGTTGCCCGGTGTTTCGGTACTGGTAAAGAACACATTCAAGGGTACTATGTCGGACATGGACGGGAACTACAATATCAGCGCTTCTCCGTCTGACACACTGGTTTTTTCAATGGTCGGAATGGTCTCCCAGAGCGTTTTGGTAGGCACCAGAACTGTAATTGATATAATGCTTATGACCGAGACGACCCTGATGGATGAGGTGGTTGTGATAGGTTATGGGACTGTGAGGAAGAGTGACCTCACCGGTTCTGTAAGTACGGTAAAAACAGCCGATCTGCTGAAAATAACATCCCTGAACCCCGAGCAGGGCCTGCAGGGGCGGGTGACCGGGGTACAGGTGACAAGCACCTCCGGAGCACCTGGTGCAGGCGCTGCCGTGAGGGTGCGCGGCGTTGGCACTTTCAACAACTCATCTCCGATTTACGTTGTAGATGGTGTCATCCTTGACGATATCTCCTTCCTTAGCTCATCCGACATCGCATCCATGGAGGTACTGAAAGATGCTTCGGCTACCGCAATTTACGGTTCCAGGGGTGCAAACGGAGTTATCATCATAACTACAAAGACAGGAACGCTGGGGCAGGAAAAGGCAAGCTTTAATTTTAATTCGGAGTTCGGCCTACAGCACCTCGCAAAGAAAATCGATCTTCTCAACGGGAAGGAGTTTGCAATCATTTCGAACGAGATCATTGCAGGTTCGTATAACAACGTCGATCTCGTACCTAACACAGACTGGCAGGATCTGGTATTCGATGTCGCACCTATACAGAGTCACCAGTTCTCTGTGACCGGTGCCACTGCCATGACCCAGTATTATGTAGGTATCAGTGCATTCATTCAGGAGGGGATAATTGACAAATCAAATTACAGCCGTATCACCCTGAAACTGAACAATACATATAATCTTACACCGCACATTAAACTGGGTAATAACCTCACTATTGCTCCCTTTAACCAGCAGAATGCGCCGAATGTGACCTATTCAGTCTACCGCGCTCAGCCTGTCCTCGAGCCATACTACGACGACGGATCATTTGCTGTTGTGTACAATGTCGGAAATCCCCTTGCTGACCTGGCTTATTCAAACAATTACCGAAAGGGTGTACGCGGAGTAGGAAATATCTTTGCTGAGGCAGGCTTCCTTGAGTCATTCACGGTAAGATCAAGCCTTGGCATTGACGCTTCATACAATAAGGAAACGAGTTTCACACCTGCATACACTGTCTATAATCCTGATGGCACAGCTTCACAGCAGCAGAATATCCTGAGCGATCTTTACAAAGGAAGCTCTGATAACCTGACCTGGCTATGGGAAAATACCATCGCATACAGGAAGACCTTTGCTCAAATACATGCTTTTGATGCCGTGGCAGGATTTACCATGCAGGAATCGTCTTCCGAGTACATGGGAATTCCGGGAGAGAATGTATCTGAGGGACGGGCAGGATTTCTGGTATATAAGTCCCTCTTATATTTATGACCCGGCCAACAATGTAAATACAATCCAGTCAATTTCAAACGGTGTTGATGCCGGACTTTATTATTCAATGTTATCTTATTTGTTCAGAACCAATTATACCCTTAACGACAAATACATATTCACCTTAACATTTCGCCGCGATGGCTCTTCGAAATTCGCCAGCGAGAACAGGTTCTCCAATTTCCCGTCATTTGCTGCCGGATGGAACATTGGTAATGAACCTTTTATGCAGTCGGTCGACGCTATCTCAAAGCTGAAGCTGAGGGCCAGCTGGGGGATGATAGGTAATGAAAAGATCAGTTATTATGACAGGTATGCAAGGGTAACATCCACTCTGCTGGCTGTCCTGGGCAATCCTGATGCTCCTCTGCCCGCCGCTTCATACGGTAAGAGCGGCAATCCCGACCTGAGGTGGGAAAGCACTGCCCAGACTGACATAGGAGCCGAGATAGGCCTTTTCAGCAACAAGTTAATTGGTGAATTTGATTTCTATAACCGTAAGACTGATGATATCCTTGTTGAGCTTTCCACTCCGGGCCATATGGGTAACGGGCAGGGGCAGAAGGTAAGATATAATGCTGCGTCAGTGCTGAACAGAGGATTTGAATTTAATCTTAGCTGGAAAGAAAAGAGGGGTGATTTCACCTATACCGTCGGCATTCTGGGCTCAACAATTCATAACGAGGTGCTGAGCATCGGCGGTGGCAGCGGGATCGATTCCGTCCTAATAGGCGGCTATCTCGGTGACGGAAGACCTGTCACGCTGAGCCGCGTAGGGCTGCCGATAGGTGCATTTTACGGGTACAAGACTGACGGCATATTCCAGACACCGGAGGAGCTCAATGATTATCCCCATTCATCACAGGCCGAAGTCGGTGATCTCAGATTTGTTGACGTGAATGATGACCAGGTAATTGACGGGCTCGACAGGACATATATCGGTTCGCCCATCCCGAAGCTGATTTTTGGATTCAATGGCCAGGTAGAGTATAAGGGAATAGACCTCTCCATAGATTTCCAGGGACAGGCAGGAAATAAAATATTCAACGGGAAGGAGGTGGTCAGGCCTGACCCCTACAATTTTGAGCAACATGTCTTTGACCGGTGGACCGGACCAGGAACAAGTAACACTGAGCCCAAACCATCATTTGGGGGCTACAATTTCACCCCATCTGACCGGTTTATCCAGGATGGGTCGTTCCTCAGGCTGAGGAGCCTCACCCTGGGGTATACCCTTCCGGCCTTACTGTCTCAGAAAGCTTATATTCAGCAGCTGAGGGTTTACGTGAAGGCGTCAAACCTCTTTACCCTCACCAGGTTTACCGGGTACACACCCGAAATCGGAAGCTACGATGTCTTATCGAACGGGATAGATTACGGTACTTATCCTGTTACGTCTGTATATTCAATTGGTGTTAACCTGCAATTCTAGGAAAGATGAGAACCAAGATAAAAATATCGCTCCTTCTGATCCCGTTCCTGTTCGCAATAGCGGGGTGCGAAGATTTCCTCGAGAAGGATCCCCAGGGAGAGCTGACACAGGAAGCATTTCCGGTCAGTCAGTCAGATGCCTTACTGGCAACCAATGCCGTTTATGCCACCATCCGCGACTGGGCATATCATTCAGGAGGCTATCCAATTCTGGATATTATGTCGGATGATGCCCACAAGGGAAGCAACCCGAATGACCAGCTTCCTACGCTGGGTCCATATGACAAGTTTGCTCACAACTCCACCCAGGATGGACTTGGTCGCTGGTACAGCGCCCTGTACGAAGGAATCAAGAGGGCTAACGTGGTAATTGAAAATGTGCCGTCAATAGCTATGGATATACCTTTACGTGACAGGTATGTGGCTGAAGCAAGATTCCTCAGGGGGTTGTATTATTTTGACCTTGTGAGGGCCTTCGGTGGCGTTCCGCTTGTCACTTCAGCCACCCCTCCGACAACGGTGCCCCGGTCAACAAAAGAGGAAATTTATGGCCTCATAGTCGAGGACCTGCTGTTTGCTGCGGCAAATCTCCCGGAGAAAAGTGCCCTGGATCCTCAGGATGCCGGCCGTGCCACCAGGGGAGCAGCAAAATCACTGCTGGCAAAGGCTTACCTTTTCCAGGGTGATTTTATCAATGCAGAAAAATATGCGATGGAGGTCATCCTTTCGGATGAGTATGATCTTGAGGCTGTTTTTACGGATGCCAACGGCAAGAACGGTGAACATGGAGTTGAGTCAGTCTTTGAGATCGGAGCTATGGAGGTTGACGGATCACAAGGTAACCAGTATGCAAACACCCAGGGGGTGAGAGGTTCACCAAACAGGGGGTGGGGTTTCAACAGACCCTCACTTGATCTGCGTGACTCATTCGAGACAGGTGACCCTCGTCTTGACGGAACAATAATAAACCTCGGAGAGACACTTGACGGAGTGCTTATACTGGGTGACGGTACAACACCTGACGAGACGCTTGACGCTAACAATAACGTTATTGAAGTCGAGTGCTATAACCAGAAGGTATGGTATCCGGGTAATAACACCACCACACAGTGGGGTCATAACAGGCGCCTGATACGCTATGCCGATGTGCTGCTCATGGCAGCAGAAGCGCTGAATGAGAATAATAAACCTGCAAATGCACTTCAGTACCTTAATGAGGTCAGGAGGAGAGCACGCCAGGGGAACAACAGCATCCTGCCTGACATAACAGAAACAGGGAAGGCAGCCTTACGCGACATTATCCTTGAAGAGAGGCGACATGAGCTGGCTATGGAAGGGCACAGGTTCTGGGACCTTGTCAGGACCGGTAAAGCACCTTCTGTGCTTGGTCCTCTGGGATTTGTCACAGGTAAACATGAGTTATTGCCCATACCTCAGAACGAAATTGATATTTCAAACGGATCGCTTGTTCAGAATCCAAATTGGTAAGTTATTGATATCTAATATAGTTGTTGAATTTAAAATTGAAAAGTTATGAAAACAAAACATCTGAATTTTAGTATGCTTTTTGTTGCTGCCCTGCTTTCGCTGGTAATGAGCAGCTGCGAAGATGATCCCACTCCATTGAAACTGGAGTCACTCATGGCCGGAACCATTGACCTCAACGGTGCCACTTCACCGACGAACGTGCCTGTTAATCCGACCATCGTAGCGACCTTCAACGTAAATGTTGAACCGGCTTCGGCTACAACAGCCAACATCGCAATGCTGCAGGATTACGATGATGCCAATATTGCCATCAATGTAACGGTATCAGGTAAGACAATCACAATTGTGCCTCAGGCCAACCTGGGAACGGGAGCGCTTTATGAGCTTGACTTCGGTGACGGAATTGAGTCAACAGAGGGAGAAGCAATTGACCCCTTCCAGAGGACTTTTACAACCACAGGAACATTTGCCCCCGCCGGTGCTGTTGCCCACTTTACATTTGAGGACAATGCGAATGATATTATCGGTCCCTGGGATCCGGCTGCTGCAGATATCATTGACATCACTTATACTGCTTCAAGGAAAACAGCTGCAGGGAAAGCAGCAACATTTAACGGACAACCAGCCTTGTTGAAATACCCAACGGTGATCTGCTGATGAATACCAACAGTTTTACAATTGCATTCTGGGTTAAAACAAATTCGACAGGTAAAACAAACGGTCATTTTGTAATGGGTTTGGCCGGATGGAACGGTATGCAATATGAGATATTTCGGTGGCATATGACGGCTCAAAATTCGCGATCCAGTATCAGCATGCAACCGGAACGGCAGCTGAGGATATGTGGTTTCCTGCACTGGCTGACCTTGGCTGGCAGGGATGGACATTTGCCAAGAGCCTGACAGCAGCCCAGATGACCGCCCTGCTGAAGGACACCTGGCTGCATGTTGTCTACACATATAATGCTCCTACAAAGGTCGGCACATTATATTTCAACGGTGAGAAGATGAAGAGCTTCGACTTTAATCTCTGGCCTGCAGGAGATGCCAAGAAAGGTGTAACCGGACTGAAGTATGCCGGACTTGCTGCAGATAAGAAATTTGCACTCGGATTCATACAGGGTAGGAACAACAGAACGATCACTGATGAATGGGCTGACTATGACTTCTCTACCACCAATAATCATTTCAAGGGTCAGCTTGATGATATAAGGGTATGGCATAAGGCAATAACCGGAAACGAAATTCTCCTCATGTACAACTCGGAGAAACCGTAATTTCAGACTGGTTTTTATCAAAGGAGGGTCCCGGTGAGTGCCTGGACCCTCCCTATTTATTAAAAAGAAAATTATGGGCAAAAGACTGACGGGTGCACTGATTGTCGCACTCGCACTGATTGTTGTATCATGCGATAAGAAAGACCCCGGTGATGGCGATACCGGTTATGTCCAGCTTATACGGTCAAAGGTCGGAACAGTATATCTTGATCTTCAGACCACTGTAACCGATATTCCCGTTGACAAGAATATTGTAGTTGAATTCAGCAATACTCTTGACACCTCAACAGTCAGGAAAAGCATTTTGCTTAAAAAGAATGGCAGTACAGAGACAGCCTGTACGGTTTCATATATGGATGAAAACCGGACAGTGGTTCTGACACCGCTTCAAAATCTGGAACATTATGCCGATTATACACTTGATATCACCTCCTCTCTGAAAGGTGCCGCCAAAGAGACCTTCCCGGGGGTGACCTACACCTTTAAAACCGTCAACGGTAAGATGGTGATCAATTCAATCACACTGAACGGCCAGTCATTTATGCCTCCTGTGATGCCGCAGAATGTCAGCAGGACATCGGTAACAATTATTGTCAATTTCTCCGAAGCCCTTGATCCTGATGATTACCAGTCATATTTTTCATTTCAGGCTCCATCCGTCATCACTCTCTCTGACGGCAACAAAAAAGTGACTGTAACCACCACCGGCACTCTCGAGTCCTATAAGAAATACTCTTTTACAATTTCAAGCAGCCTGAGGGGCGTGAACGAATTCACTTTCGACGGTTTTTCAAATTCCTTTTATACTGAACTTGATCAGACATTAAAGTTCCCCCTGATATCAGACACTGAGCTGCTGGAACTGGTTCAGCGTCAAACCTTCAAATACTTCTATGATTTTGCACATCCTACAAGCGGCATGGCACGTGAGAGGAATTCCTCCGGGGATGTCGTTACAACAGGAGGCACGGGATTTGGCGTGATGGCACTGGTTGTGGGGATGGAACGGGGATTCATAACAAGGGACCAGGGACTTGCCCGCATGGACAGAATTCTCGATTTCCTGGAGACCTGTGACCGCTATCACGGAGTGTGGCCTCACTGGCTCAACGGCTCAACCGGGAGGACTATTCCCTTCAGCTCCAAAGACAACGGTGGCGACCTGGTTGAGACATCGTTTCTGATCCAGGGGCTCATTACTTTCAGACAGTACCTCAATTCAACCGTCGCGGCAGAGGAGCTGCTGATCAATCGCATCAATAATCTGTGGAAGGCAGTTGAGTACGACTTTTTTACACAGGGACAGAATGCCCTTTACTGGCACTGGTCGCCAAACTACGGGTTCCAGATGAACATGATCCTTCGGGGATACAACGAGACTCTGATCTGTTATGTTCTTGGTGCCGGGTCACCTACCCATACAATAAGCAGGGACACCTACAGGTATGGGTATATGAATAACGGGGCCATCATGAACGGCAGCCAGTATTACGGTATTACCCTACCCATGGGCCCGGCGTACGGCGGACCACTTTTCTTCACCCACTATTCGTTCCTGGGTCTCGATCCCCGCAATCTCGAAGATGTCTATGTGAATTACTGGGATCAGAACGTGGCCCATTCCATGATCAACTGGAAATACTGTGAAGATAATCCGAAGAACTACGTGGGTTATAGTGATGAGTGCTGGGGGCTTACTGCCTCCGATAATCAGTCAGGGTACAGCGCACACTCGCCTACAAATGACCTGGGCGTGATAAGCCCGACAGCGGCGGTATCGTCCATACCCTATACACCTGATCAGTCAATGGCTGCCATCAGGCATTTCTACTATATGCTTGGCGACAGGCTCTGGGGAGAATACGGCTTCCGTGACGCTTTTAACGTATCCGCAGGCTGGTGGGCCTCTTCATACCTGGCTATTGACCAGGGACCTATGATATGCATGATAGAGAACCACCGCACAGGACTGCTGTGGGACCTCTTCATGTCTGCCGACGAGGTAAAGGCTGGACTCAATAAACTTGGCTTTACATACTGAGAGGAGATGAAAGCGACATACATAATAATTCTGGCGGCTCTGGTGCTTGCCTCATGCAATCAGCCTGAGCAGATAAGCTTCAGGTCACACGGAAAGGTTGAATATCAGCTTTCTGCTGACGATGAGGCCATGCTTGACTCCATCCAGCAGAAGACTTTTCAGTTCTTTCTGAAGGAGCATCATCCTGAATGGGGTATTGTGAAAGACCGTACTGCGGCATGGGCGCCTGCCAGCATTGCATCAACAGGGTTTGGCCTGCCAGCATTTGCTGTGGGTGTTGAGAGAAACTGGATAACCCGTGAGGAGGCGGCACAGATCACCCTGAACACCCTCGATTTCTTTGTCAATTCCGTTCAGAGCGCCGATACTGCCGTGACCGGATATAAAGGGTTCTATTATCATTTTCTTAGAATGGATACCGGCACCCGGGAATGGAGGTGTGAGCTGTCGTCTGTCGATACCGGTCTGCTGCTGATGGGAATAATCTTTGCGCGCAACTATTACAATCTTGACGATGAAATCGAGATGCGCATCCGGTCACAGGCTGATCTCCTGCTTAACAGGATAGAGTGGGATTTCATGATGATGCCCGATACGGGAAAGTATGCACGTCAGATATCCATGGGCTGGCATCCGGAGTCGGGACTTCATCATATGGGCTGGAGCGGATACAATGAGGCCCTCTTTCTCTATATTCTCGCTGCCGGCACCGGGATGGAGAATGCTCAGGTGAGTTACAACTCATGGCTGAGCTCTTACAAATGGCAGACACCGTATGAAGACCTTTCTCACGTCGCTTTCCCGCCGCTCTTCGGTCACCAGTTCTCACAGTCATTCATAGATTTCCGCGGCATCGCTGATGTGTACATGAAGGAGAAGGGTATTGATTACTTTGAAAACTCACGCCGCGCAACATATGTACAGCGACAGTATGCAATTGATAATCCTCACGGATGGGTCGGGTATGACTCGCTTTGCTGGGGCATAACGGCCAGTGACGGACCCACGGCCAAATACAACTTTGACGACAGGGAGTTCCTGGGTTATGCCGGGAGGGGAACCAGCGGGCCCGACTATAACTATTTCGATGACGGAACGATAGCTCCCTACGGGCCGCTCTCTTCATTGCCCTTTGCCCCGGAAATAGTGCTCCCAACCATAAAATCGATCAATGAAAAGTACGGAGAAAAGCTCTGGGGCAAATACGGGTATTATGATGCCTTTAATCCTACTGCCGGATGGGTCAATGATGACTTCATCGGGATTGATCAGGGTCCGATGCTGATCATGATAGAGAACTTCCGGACCGGCCTTGTCTGGAACCATGTGATGCAGGATCCGATCATCCAGAAGGGCCTCAATATACTGGGATTCACCTACCTGTAATCTATCGCCTGAACGGAGAACTCTTATTAAATACCATTACCCCGATGGAGTACCATATCAGCAGAATAACCGCCATCTTCCTGGTACTGGTCCTGGCTGTTGATGCCGGTAAAGCCCAGGTAAGGACCCTGGATGAGTTTGAAAACAAAAACGGATGGTCCTTTAATTTGTCTGACGGGGTTGCGATGACCCTGTCAAATGAGAAGGGTGTCACAGGCAATGCCATCCGCATTGACTATGATTTCACCAAAGGGACCGGTTACGGAGGCATTCAGAAGCTTTTCCCCGTTGAGCTTCCTGAAAATTATGAGTTCACCTTCTGGCTGAAGGCCGAGTCACCTTCAAACAACTTTGAGATAAAACTGATTGACAGCACCGGGAATAATGTATGGTGGGTCAATAACAGGAATTATTCCTTTCCAGGTGAGTGGAAAAAGATCCGGATAAAAAAACGTCACGTTGAGTTTGCATGGGGGCCGACGGAAGACCGTGATCCCAAGCGCTTTGACAGGATAGAGTTTACAGTCGCTTCATTTGTCGGCGGCAAGGGTACCCTCTGGATAGATGATCTCAGGTTCGAGCCACTCCCCCCTGAGAAGCATGAATGGCCCGCACCGGCAATATCAGCCTCATCATCGGCCAGGAAACATTCACCGGGAATGATGGCTGACAGCTCTGATGAAACATACTGGCAAAGCCGGGGAGTGAAGGAACAGTCTGTTACCGTTGATTTCAGGGAAAAAAGAGAATTCGGGGGCTTGCATATCAGATGGTTGAAGGATCAACGGGCCGGCAGTTTTGAAATTTTCCTGTCTGATGACGGAGTGACATGGGAGAAAGCATATTCAGTAGAGGCAAACAGGGGAGATGTGAGCTTTGTAAGACTTCCGGAAGCTGAGGCAAGATACCTCAGAATGGATCTGGCAGTGCCTTCCGGTGCCGGCTCGTTTGGCATAGCTGAAATGGAATTCCCGGATATCAGGAGTACAATGACCCCCAACGATTTTCTTCTCTGGTGTTCAGACAATTCACCCGCCGGAAATTACCCGCGGTACTTTTCGGAGAAGGCATCATACTGGACCATTACGGGTGTTAACAATGACACAAAGGAGGCGTTGCTGAACGAAGACGGGATGGTGGAGGTTGACAAGTCGCTCTTTTCCATTGAACCGATGCTCCGGACAGGCGATTCACTGCTGACATGGAGCAACACGAATCCGGTGCAGTCAATGGGTTTCCCGGCGACTGGCGGTGAGTTTGACTTTATCCCGTCGGTCACGTGGCAGCACGGTGACATTAAGTTTGTTACCGGAGTGTCATCCGGGGGCATTGCCAATGAGAATTCCCTCCTTTATATCGGATACTCGTTTGAAAATCTCTCCGACCGGCCTGCAGACTTTGAGTTTTATCTCCTGGTACGCCCGTTTCAGGTTAATCCGTATTACCAGTTCCTGAACACAATCGGAGGAAACGGGAGGATAAACACCATAAGTGAAGAAGCGGGGGGTCTTGTTGCGGTTGATGACAAAGTCATACTTTCAACAAGGCCGTATGACTCTTTCGGTGCAGCCGTCTTTGATGAAGGAAATATTGTTGACCTGATCCGCAGCGGTAAAATGCCACCTGCCAGAACAGCTACCGACAGGGCAGGGATGGCAAACGGGGTTATGAAATACTCAATTCACCTGGATGCCGGTGAAAAGACGGAATTCTTTGCTGCAGTACCCTATCATGGAAGAAAATCGATTGAAGGGAACATGGAGGTAAAGGATATTCCGGGTGCCTTTTACAGTGCCGCCGGTTTCTGGAGGGAGGAAACGGATCACATACGGTTTAACCTCCCCTCATCAGCCGACAGGATAATCGATACATGGAGGTCAAATCTCGCATATATACTGATCAACAGGGACCATGCAGGCATACAGCCCGGATCACGCTCATATGAGCGCAGCTGGATACGTGACGGGTCACTGACGTCATCAGCCCTGCTCAAATCAGGCATTGTGACCGAGGTGAGGGATTTTACAGACTGGTACGCAGCACATCAGTATGAGAACGGCAAGGTACCGTGTGTGGTTGACGCAAGGGGGCCTGACCCGGTCCCCGAGCATGACAGTCACGGGCAGCTTATCTACCTGATCAGGGAATATTTCAATTTCACCCGCGACACTGCTTTTCTCAGATCAAAAAATGACAACGTGCTCAGGGCGGTTGATTACATTGAAACGCTGATTGCTGAAAGGTCAACTGATCACTTCAGGCAGGGGAATGACAGCATTCGCGCCTACTACGGGCTGGTGCCTGAGTCTATCAGTCATGAAGGCTACTCAGCCAAGCCGATGCACTCTTACTGGGACAATTTCTTTACGATGAAAGGGCTGAAAGATGCAGCAGAGATACAGAAGATACTGGGCGAAACTGAGCATTATGAAAGGATATGTGCCATCCGCGACACATTCCGGACAAATCTCTACAAATCGATTGATCTTGCCATGAAGGTCAGGAACATAGATTATATACCGGGGTGCGTTGAGCTGGGTGATTTCGATGCTACGTCAACCACCATCGCCCTGACTCCCTGCAATGAGCTGCTTAACCTGCCTGTTCCCCAGGTTTACAATACCTTTGAGAAGTATTATACATTTTTCCTTGACAGGAGGGAAGGACGGAGAGACTGGGTCAATTACACCCCCTATGAAAACCGTCTTATTGGTTCATTCATTATGCTTGACCAGCCTGACAGGGCTCATGAATTAATTGAATTCTTTCTTGATGATCAGCGTCCGCCAGCCGGCGGATGGAATCACTGGGCCGAGGTGGTGTGGAATGACTATCGCCATCCGGGCTTCATAGGTGATATGCCTCATACATGGTGCGGCAGCGATTTTATCAACGCCGTAAGGTCGATGTTCGTTTATGAAAACGAGCATGACCAGACCCTGGTGCTGGCTTCTGCTTTATACCAGGACTGGATAGACTCGCCTGAAGGGATGTCAGTTGAAAACATGCCCACATATTACGGAGAGATATCCTATTCCGTCAAAAATGAAAACGGCACTTATCATTTCAACATTTCGGGAGACGTTGAACTTCCTTCCAATGGTATCAAGATCAGAAATTTCAACGGTTCGAAGCTTCCTGGCAGGGTCACGGTAAACGGCAATGACAGCAAGTCCATTTACTGATGAGATGAAATAGTTGTCAGGGAGTTCCCGGCAGAAGTAATATATATTATTACTGATAAAAATCCAATTGGCACACAAATGAAAGAGACAGCGAAAAGTGCGCATCAGGCAACAAGCCCGGAGGACAGGATTCATCTTTCACAGCTGGTAGCTTACGGTGCAGGGGGAATAATACCCATTGCACTTTTCAATGTTGCAGGGATACTTGTTGGTCTGATGGGGAACATCAGTCTTGGCCTGAGTGCCTTCTGGCTTGGTGTTATACTGATTATACCGCGACTTGTGGGATGCTCTTTCGGACCCTATTATGGGTCACATCTCCGACAATACGCGAACACGCTGGGGGCGCCGCCGTCCATATCTGCTTATCGGCGGAATAGCAGTGGCTGTCTTCTTTGTGGTGATGTGGTGGATTCCCAAAGGGAGAGACTGTTCGGGCATGGTTCCCCAGAATCGGGGTTTCAGTGGTTCCAGCTTGTCATATATCCTTTTTGCACTTCTTCTCTTCTTCACGGCACAACCATCTTCGAGATACCTCATGGTGCCCTCGGGATGGAGATGACTACTGACTACCACGAGCGGACCCGCCTCTTCAGCGCAAAAAGTTTGTCGGTAACCTGTTTGCAATGAGTACACCGTGGCTGTTTGCCCTCGCAAATATGGAAGCCTTCAAAGGGCCCGGGGGTAATGAGGCCGACGGAATGCGATATGTTTCACTTCTCATTGCTGCTATCCTCATCCCGCTCTCATTCTGGTGGACTCCAAAGCTGCGGGAGCCGGGTTTTGTCAAGGCTGCAAAGCAGGAGAAGACCCATTTCTGGAAAGACATGAAACAGACGGCCACCAACAGGAACTTCATCATGGTGACCTTACCATCTTCACCCTGGCCATGGGTTTCAATTTCGTTAACCTCTTGGGTTCCTACATCCCAATATTTTACGTTTTCGGCGGAGACAAGGTAGCTGGCGCAAGCCTGCTCGGCATCAACGGAACCGTCTGGGCTATGACAGGTGTGCTGGCGGTATTTCCCCTAAACTGGATAAGCCCGAAACTAGGTAAACGCAATACTTTGATTGTTGCAATGGTACTCATGTGTATCGCGCAGCTCTCGAAGATTGTCTGCTATAACCCGGAACATCCTTATCTGGTACTTATCCCGACAGTTCTGCTCTCCGCCGGCATGCTTTTTTTCTTCACACTGGGATCATCGATGGTCGGCGACATATGCGATGAGGATGAGATTAAAGACAGGATACCGCTCTGAAGGAAGTTATTACTCTGTCTTCTGGTGGTTCATAAAACTGGGAACCGCTCTCGCAAGCTTCGTGGCCGGATCCTGATAGCCATTACCATGTTTGACGAGACACAGGTCACAAAAGTTGACAGCCTGCAGGGCAGTGTCAGGGACTTGAAAGCAGACGGAGTACTGGAAGGGATATGATGGAAAACAGTGCCAATGCTCGGAACGGCTCAAGAACGTAGAGGCTGCAGCCTCCGAAGCGCTGAAGGAATCAAACGATTACATGATAGTATCTTGAAAATGAGGCTATAAAACAGCCTGAGAAGAAAAGAAACAGGGCGAGCTGAAAATGATGCACGGAGAAGAAATGTAATGATGAATGCGTTCTCGCTGCAAAACCAAATAATGCTGTTATAGAAGATCCTGCAATATGTCGACAAGGCATTTGGCGCAGACACCAGAGATGATGACTCATACGCTTATCCGTTCAGCAATACCCATTACATGCAGTCAAAGCTTACAAAGGCAAGGATCAATTCATTTGATCTCTGGCGCACCTGGAGACCAAACGAAGCAGCAAGAAAAGCAGGGAGCACACGACAAGCTGACCCAAAAATTTCAGGTGTGAATAACCGGATCAATGCCATGAATGCAGCTTCGCCTCCGGATATCCTCAGCCGTGAACTGGCAGCCATAGAAGGCGAAATCAGAGCCTCTTAAAAAACAGTCACCCTATACTCTCCTGATGATGAGGGTTGTGGAGATAGGTCTTCCCTTCTCTTAAGCCTCCTGGCAATGTTATTTGCAGTACGTTATTCACTCACAGAAAAAAGACGTTTGAGATAAAGGATCTGCTGATGCAGAGGAACAGGGACAATAATAACGGCACAGGGCAGACAGGAGAGGTTCCGTCCGATTAACCGTAAAATAAAACATGCAATGACATTTAGTGTAAAGGGACGTAATTTCTTTCTGGATGATAAAAAGGTGTTTCTCAATTCAGGAGAGATACATTATTTCAGGATCAAACGGGAGCTATGGGACAAACATCTTGAGGCAGCCAGGGATGCCGGGCTTACTGCTGTAAGTACTTACGTGCCATGGGCGTGGCATGAAGAGGAAGAGGGCCTCTTTGATTTTGACGGATCCACTTCACCCGAGCGCGATCTGAGAGGGTGGCTTCAGCGCTGCAAGGCTCACGGATTGTATTGTATCCTGAAACCGGGTCCGTTTATTCTTGCTGAAACCAGGGGAGCAGGGTTGCCTGACTGGTTCCTGGACAAGTATGGTGATGCCGTCAGGATGAGAAACAGCCGTGGCGAAATAGTCAGAAGCGACGGCGTCAGTCTCTTCAATGAGAAATACATAGAGAAAGTGACCCTCTGGTATGACAAGATCATGCCTCTGATCCGCGAACACGAGATTTCTGCTGGAGGACCTGTCATCATGATGCAGGTGTGCAATGAGATAGGTGTATTCTCATGGCTGGCAAAGCAGGGCGACTACGGAAACAGGGTAAGAGAGAAATTCATTTCTTTTCTGTCTGACAAATTTGACGGTATCGAGGCAATAAATACTCTCTGGGGAACAGATTACACAGGATTCTCAGACATAGAGCTCCCTCCTGACGGGAACCTGCCATATGCATCAGAGGGAGACAGGGGACGCGATCATGAATGGCACCTGTTCTGGAGAGCTTATTACGGTGACTACCTGAGGATGCTGTGCGGGATGGCCAGGGAGAGAGGGGTAACCGTTCCGATGTATCATAACCTTCCGGGCTGGATTTACGGACACGGCTATGAGTTCCCGGTTAACATCACAATGTACGATGATCTTTTTGGCGACAGGAGCGAAATCATTTTCGGGGTTGACCATATCCCTGAGTTCCTGTCATACCGTAATATGCATGACGACCGCATCATAAATGACATTACCGGTGCCGTTCAGGGGAACACTCCCCTGTTCGCTGCAGAGTTCCAGTGCGGCTCGCGTGAATACCACGTGGTGACAAACCCGCGGGAGATGGAACTTTTCTACAAGGCCAGTATAGCCAATGGCCTTGCCGGATGGAACTACTACATGTTCTCACAGGGTCGTAACCCGCGGAGAAGAGGTTATTCCGGACAGACCTTCTACTGGTTCAACCCCCTGACACCTGAGGGGGTGCGTACATCAGCCTACCCACTGGTACAGAGGATGAGCAGTATTGTAAGAAATACCGAAGAACTGATAATAAATGCCAGTCGCAAAGCTGAGGTGTGTGTCCTGTTTTACCCTCCATATTATGCGACAGAACTTGAACGACCTGCTGACGGATCATGCGGACTGCAGTTTGTCCCTTCTGCCATACGCAGACCGGCTTATTTTGACGGTCTGCTGAAAGTACTTCAGCTGCTGAATATTGACTACGATATGGCTGATCTCAGCAGATCATCTGCTGAACAGCTTGGCAGATACAGGCAGGTATGGGCATTCTGTACCGATGAGATGAATGCTGCAGATCAGCAGACGATTGTAGATTATGCATCAGCCGGAGGAAACATTGTTATTTTCCCCTATCTGCCTGACCGCGAAATGTCACAGAGGAAGTGTACCGTTATCCGTGATGCACTCGCTGTCACTCCATCAGGCACAGAGATAATTGACTCACCGCTGATCGATATCCTGGGAATGACTGATATCAAGTGCTCCAACCCGCAGGTGATCTATTCCGGGAAGCAGCTCCGGGACTCTGAAATAATAGCCCGTACTATAAAGGGGTCTGCTTGTGGCTTTTCCAGGAAACTTGGCGGTGGCACTGTTCTTCACCTGGGAACATGGATGGGTTTTGACACCGAGGGGCATAAGTCTGTTTATGAGGCGATTCTGGGAAGATCAGGAGCCAGACTAAGGTATTCTGATGCAGCAAATGAGAATATAACTGTAAAAGAACGCTTCACAGATACGAAAAAGGCCATCCTTTTTGCCGGCAATTACTATAATGAAGAGCATAGAGGTAAGGTAACCTATACTCATCCTGAAACAGGTGAGAGTGTTTCATTTCCCGCATATATTGAAGAGATGCTCTGGCCTCCACTCTGCGGAGTGCTGACCCCCGTTTGCATGGATGTTGCAGACGGATTGAAAATACTGCATTGCACTTCTGACTTACTCGGTATTTCTGCCACAAAGAGCCAGGTAAGTCTCACCCTTTATGGTGACCGGGATTTGCCAGGGGAGGTTGTCTTTGAAGGGGTGGCGGCTGAGAGACTGGAATATGCGACCATTGCCGGAAGATCAGTGGAGATGGTCCGTGATGGGGGCCGCATCGCGTTTATCTACAGTCATCTGCATGGTAAGGAATTTACTGTTGATATCAAATTAAAGTGAATGAAAATAATAAATTCCAGGGGTCTTGCATTTGAATTCCTTGAAAACGGCTCGGTCAGGAGCATAGAAGCTCCTCCGGTCAGGATAAGCCTGAAACCTGCCACACCCTATTCCGGGGAGGGGGCTAACCTCTTCCTCAGAAGGAGAGTCGAGCCATTTGATTACACCCCTCTTCTGGGTCCAGGAAGCAACAGTCGTTTCTGTATCGAAGACGGCAGATTCATGGCATCAGGGAACTGGGAAGGCATTGAATATATATGCATGCTGTATCTCTCAGACAGCAGCCTGAGCTGGCAATGGATCGTTGACATAAAAAATGTGGCTGGAGCTGCTATTGACCTGGACATGATCTGCATGCAGGACGTGGGGCTGAAACATGCAACCACCGGGCTGATCAATGAGTATTACGTCAGCCAGTATCTTGAGAGAAGGGTTCTTAAAGACAGCAGGTATGGTTCCGTAGTCTGCTGCCGTCAAAACATGAAGGAGGCCGGAGGCAATCCGTGGTTAATGATCGCATGCGGAGGAGGAGCTGCTTCTGCCTCCGTTGACGGGATGCAGTTTTACGGAAGAACATACCGTGAGACAAGGATCCCGGAAGGGTTGCTGGCTGAGACCCTCGGGGGAGAATATTCAGGAGAATCTTCAGTGGCAGCCATACAGGAGAACCTCTTCCGGCTGGCCCCCGGAGAAACCCACAGGAGCCTGTTTGCCGCCACATACATGGCTGATCACCCTGAGGCAACCTCTGACGAAGACCTGAGGAGGCTCCCCGCCCTCATGGCTGAATTCCGTGCAGATGTTTCTCTTAAAGTTCCGGACAGACTGACCACTCCCCGGAGAAACCTGTTCAATACATCTTCTTTTCTTAAAGCTGATGATCTTGGTGAAACAGATATTGAACAGTTATTCGGAATTGAGAGGCGTCACCGCGAAACAGAAAACGGGAAGCTGTTATCATTCTTTTACGGGCGGCACGGTCATGTGGTTCTGCGGTCAAAGGAGATAATGGTTGACCGTCCTCACGCTCATATTATGCAGGCAAAGAGGTACTTTGTACCCTCCGAGCAGACAATGTCAACAACCTCTTTCGCATGCGGGATATTCAATTCGCATATCACCCAGGGAAATACCAATTTCAATACCCTTCTCTCAGTCTGCACGAGCGCATTCAACCTGTCACCTGAGACCGGACAGCGAATATTTGTCAACACCGGAGGCGGTTACAGGTTGCTGGGGGTTCCGTCAGCATTTGAAATGGGGCTGAATCATTGCAGGTGGATATACAAGAGCGGCGGTCAGTGCTTCCAGGTACGCACCTGGACTTCACTTAAACATCCGCAGGTCAATATGGACTTCAGGGTCATAAGTGGCGGCAACGTTGATCTGCTGATAACCAATCAGTTTGATGATACAATAGGATGGGATATCAGCGCAGGTCAGAACTCCGGCGAATATGTGGCCAGGCCACGCGAAGGAAGTATGATTGCGTCAAAATTCCCCGGCGCACAGTTCAGGATAAAAATCAACAGTGAATCATGTGATTTCAGAGCTTGCGGAAACGAGGCACTTTTTGACACTGGAAGAGATCAGAGAGACTCCTTATTTGTCCTGAACGTCAGGGATACCCACGATTTTTGTATGAGCTTCATCGGAGAGGTATCTGAGGCAGCTACTCCATTAAAGATCACAGATGCAGAGAAACAGTGGCTTGATGACAGCAAGGATGCCGATGATGCCTGGAGAGGCTTGAGTCTGGGTCTGTCACTTGACGGAGATCACAAAGATATTGCCGCCATACGCGAGATACTGCCATGGTATGGCATGAATGCACTGACACATTATCTGACCCCTTACGGTCCCGAGCAGTTCAGCGGAGCAGCCTGGGGCACACGCGACGTGTCTCAGGGACCGTTTGACCTTCTGTTATGCATGGGAAAATATGACGAAGCCAGGCATGTCCTTAAAGTGATCTTTTCAAACCAGAACAGTGATGGCGGATGGCCTCAGTGGTGGATGTTCGACCGTTACACAGAGATAAGGGCTGACGATTCACACGGAGATGTCTATTACTGGTGCATCATAGCACTGGCCAACTATATAAGGATAACCGGTGACCTTGGAATACTGGAGGAGCGCTTGCCATATCATGATCAGGAAGGAGGTCAGGAAACTCAAAAGACACCTCTGAGTGAGCATGTTGACAGACTGATAAATATGATAATCGGTTCATTCATCCCGGGTACTTCACTTGTGCCGTTCGGAGGCGGCGACTGGAATGACTCCCTGCAACCGGTCAGCAAAGATCTTGCACGGCGGATGATCTCAGCATGGACAGTAGAAATGAATTTCCAGGCATTCATGCAATACCGGAAGGTATATGAACAGGCCGGTATGAAAGAAAAGGCTGATGCGTTGAATGAAATATGTGAAAAGATCAGGGCAGATTTCAACGGTTATCTTGTCAGGGACGGTGTGGTAGCCGGGTATGGTCTTGTTGAGGCAGATGGCACTATTGGTGTGTTGCTGCATCCGTCTGATTCATTGACCGGGATACGATACAGCCTGCTGCCGATGAACAGGGGCATCATAAGCGGTATATTCACAGTTGATCAGGCAGAGAGGCATCAGGACCTTATTGAACAGCATCTCAAGGGCCCAGACGGTGCACGGTTGATGGACCGTCCGCTTAAATACATGGGAGGCATCCAGCGACTCTTTCAGCGGGCGGAGAGCAGCACATTCTTTGGCCGCGAGATCGGGTTGATGTACGTGCATGAACACATCCGCTACGCTGAGGCACTTTCCATCACCGGCAAGGCTGACCACTTTGTCAGGGCATTGCGTCAGGCCATCCCGGTAGCGTACAGTGATGTTGTTCCCTGCGGAGATACCAGGCAGTCGAACTGCTACTACAGCAGCTCTGATGTCACCTTCAGGAACCGTTATGAAGCTGATGAACTGTACGATGAAATAAGAACGGGAAGAATAAAGGTGAGAGGTGGCTGGAGGGTCTACTCCAGCGGGCCGGGCATTTATATCGGTATCATAGTATCACGATTGCTCGGACTGCGGTCTGAATCGGGAAAAATTATCATTGATCCGGTATTACCTTCTTCCATGGATGGACTATCAGCCTCGCTTAATTTCCTTGGTCGAAGCCTTACAATCAAATACCTGGTTAAAGATGGTAATTACTCTCCCCGGTCTGTCTCAGTCAATGGCAATGCCGTAAGCTTTGCATATGAGGATAACAAATATCGCCGTGGCGGTGCTGTCATACAGACTGATGAATTTATCGTCATGCTGAACCGGCAGGTCAATATGATCGAGGTGCTTCTGTAGTGTCTCTTTGCAAATCTCCGTTTACTCTCCCGGCAAAATCACTTCCGCGATCCGGGAGGCGCATTGCCGGGCTGTCAATTAGTTTTTTTAATATATTTACTACGGTTGTTAAATATGTTAAGTAACGATCCTGTTTTATGTCAGGTAACGAAGGGTGCAAAACGCTCAGGTCACTTTTATTCCTTATCTGCTCCTTTGGCGGTTTATGTGTAATATACGGCCAGGATAGCCCGCTCAAAAGCGGGATCCAGAATTATATTTCAAACCATATTCCTGTTGCCAGTCAGAACTGGGAGATTTGCCAGGATCCGGTAAGCAGGTATATCTACTTTGCCAACTCAGCAGGACTGGTTGAGTATAACGGTATTACCGCCAGGATATATCCCGTCCCTCACCGCCAGGGAGCCAGGTCTGTCTATGTGAACGATGACGGAATGGTGTTTACCGGATCATTTGAAGATTTTGGATTCTGGAAGAAGGATCAGTCAGGGGGATTGTCATACCAGTCCCTTGCAGGGGAGGCTGTAGTTGCGAAGAATGATGAGATCTGGAATATTTTCGAGCTGAACCATACTATCCTTTTTCAGAGTTTTACCACTGTCTATAAATATGACTACAATGTAGTAAGTGCTGTAAGTACCCCTTCCAACGTGCTCTTTTTTTTCAGGGTGGGAGAGAGGTTTATTGCACAGGCGCTGGGTCTGGGACTGTACTGGTATGACGGCAATGAGTTCACTTTTATTGAGGGTAGTGAGATATTTGAGAGCAATAAGGTTCATGCCGTAATCAGCTTCAGCTTCAATGACCACTGGATATGCACGGCAAACAATGGTATTTTTTCCTTCAACGGTGTATCTTTTTCACCGGTGAAGAGCGAAGTATCAGAGTATCTCAAAGAGCAGACATGCAATGCCGGACTGGCAATGAATGACTCGCTGGTGGTATTCGGAACAATTCTTAAGGGTGTGGTATTCTGCGACAGGTCAGGGAAGGTCATTAATTCATTTGATTATTCCAGCGGGTTAAATAACAATACTGTACTGTCTCTCTTCCGTGATGCCGATAACGGGCTGTGGATAGGCCTTGACGATGGGGCCAATTTTCTAAATACATCTTTTCCCGTCTCCTATTATGCAAATACCAATGGGAATCTCGGAACAATATATTCGGCAATTACTGATGGGGACAGGCTCTATCTGGGTACAAACCACGGCCTGTTTGCGGCAGACATAGTGAATAGCAATGGCTTATTACCGGTTCACAGATCTCAGGCTGATCCCGGGCACCCAGGGACAAGTCTGGAAGGTTGCCAGATACGGAGGCCAGATATTATGCGGTCATAATGACGGAACGTTCCTGGTTACAGGCGACTTTGCCAGGAAGATTTCCGATGTCACCGGCGGATGGTCAATTAAACCGTATGGCGATATCCTTCTTGAAGGTACATACACGGGTATAATTTCGTTCAGGAAGGATGCGAATGACAGCTGGAGTTTATTTCAACAGAATAGAAGGCTATATTGAACCTACAAGGTTTATCGAGGTGGATTATCTCGGGTATGTATGGGCCTTGCATCCCCAGAAGGGGATCTATCGCCTCGAGCTGAATGAAAACGCGGACTCAATTGTTAATACCCTGTATTTCAGCTCTTTATCCGACACTTCAGACATAGAGACAATCTCAAATATAAACAACCAGATAGTTTTCCTGACATCTGGCCATATCTATGCATTTGACAATGAGAGTAAAAATTTCTTCCTGATCAGCTCTCTTGAACAGGGGCTGGGCGAATATGTAAGATCGACACAGATAATTCATTATGTAAAGAACAGCTACTGGTTTATACTTGAGAACAGGATAGCCCTCTTCAATATAACACGCTCCATGGAGGCTGAGAAAGTCATGGAGTTCTTTCATGAATACAAGGATCTTCCGTGGCGTGAGCAACAGATTATTGAACTGGATGCCGGTACACTGCTTATACCTACGCGTCAGGCATTTGCTACGGTCAGCCTTAACCAGCTTAATAATGATAACAGAAAATCGGCCTTGAGTATCAACCGTCTGGTCTTTAGCGGGAGGTCTCAGATTCGTTCTATTGCTCCTGAAACAACAAGTAAAGTAGTTGTCCCCAGCCGGACCAACAATCTGACTGTTCATATTGCCAATCCCTCACGGTTCGAAGAGGCCGGCAGGGAGTACCGCTACAGAATACCTGAGCTGGGCAGTCAGTGGTACCGGACTACTTCTGATAACTTCACTTTCCTGAACCTGAGGTTCGGCAATTACCATCTGCAGGTCAGGGAGGCTGCGCGGGAAGAGGTAAATGAAACTGCGTTTACTGTACGAAGACCTTTCCATATGAGTGGATGGGCGATGCTGATCTATGCAATTATCATCGCAGTACTTATCATGACCGGAGTAAAAATATTCAGGCTTGAGCTGGAACGGCACCGTCGCCTGATAGAGTATGAGGTTGGCAAGAACAAGCTCGAAAGTGAGCTTGATTACAAGAGTTATGAACTGATGCTCACCATGCGTTATCTCATCAGGAAGACTGATATACTCAGGGAATTGCATGATAAGCTTGACAGTCTCAAGACCTTTTCATCACGTTTGCCGGTCAAGTTCATCAGGGAGATGGAGCAGATTATTGATCACGGTCTCGACACCCAGACCGAAGAGTGGCAGAAGGTGATGAAGAACCTCAAGCTCTCCCAGGAGGGATTCTTCAGGAAGCTGAAGGAGAAATATCCTTCGCTGACGCCAAATGATCTGAGATTGTGTTCTTACCTGAGAATGAATTTTACAACCAAAGAGATAGCCAACCTTACAAATATTTCACAGAGGGCAGTTGAAATAGGACGCTACCGGCTGAGGAGAAAACTTAACCTCAGTCATGACGTTAATCTGACAGAATTCCTTATAGGAGAGTCTGAATCAGCAATGTAGAAGTGACGCAGCATGCTGCGTCCCTGGGTCTCTGTTGCCCCGTTTACTTCAATGAATTATTTGATTTCTTCCAGGACGAATCCCAGCCCTCGCAGCGTGCGCAATGCGAGACCCTGGTCTGCCGAAAGGTACTTCCTGAGCCTGCTGATGAAGACATCCATGCTGCGTCCCAGGAAATAGTCGTCTTCACCCCATATCTCTGTCAGTATCTGCTCGCGGGTGAGTGTCTTGTTACGGTTGATGATGAGGTGCCTGAGAAGCTGTGCCTCCCTGAGAGTTAGCTTCTCCTTTCCCTCCGGAGTGATCAGCTCGAGAGCATTGTAACGAAGAGTGCTCCTTGAGATCATGTATTCGTCGTCGACAGTGGAATAGACCCGGCGGAGTATATTATTTATGCGTAATATAAGCATCTCAGGGTCAAAGGGCTTGGTAATATAGTCGTCAGCACCCAGCTTTAATCCTCTTACGATGTCTTCGCGCATGCTTTTGGCTGTCAGAAAGATAAAAGGTATGCCCGGCTCTGTTGTCCTCATCTTTTCTGCCAGTGTGAAGCCGTCCATCTCGGGCATCATGACATCAAGAACACATATGTCAGGTTTTTCTGACCGGAACAGATCCCACGCCTCCCTCCCGTTACGGCCGAGAACAACCTCGAACCCGCTCAGTGTAACATACTGTGAAAGGATATTGCCAAAATCGATGTCATCTTCTGCAATTAGTATTTTCATGTCTTCAGAGTTTATTGCGGTATACTGATCCTGAATGTTGTTCCGCGGCCCGGCTTGCTTGTGACTGTAACATCCCCTCCGTGAGCTGTTGCTATTCTCCTGACATAATAGAGCCCCAGCCCGAGACCCTTCGTCTTGTGTATGTTGCCGTGCGTTATGCGGTAGAACTTTTCGAAAATATGATCAAGGTGTTCACGCGATATTCCAATGCCGTTGTCTGAAACAGAAACAACCAGGTTTCCTCCTTCTGACACTGCCGAAACTTTTATTACGGGATCTGTTTCACAGTATTTTACGGCATTGGCCAGAAGATTATTGATCATGGTTGTAAAATAGAGAATATCCAGTCCGATTGTCATGTCCGCGGTATTGTACTCCTCTTCGATGACGGCGCATCCGTCACACGATGTCAGGAATGCTGCAATGATCTGGTGTATAAGCTCGTCAGGATTGACTTTATGCTTATCGAGCTCGAACTCAGTTCTCTCAAGCAGGCTTACTTCAAGTATGGTATTGATGAGCTGGTTCAGATGGACACTCTGCTTTCCGATCAGTTTTGCAGTTTCGAGAACCTTCCCGGGATCTGTAAGTACCTGATTTTTCTCAAGCGTCCGGCCCGCAACGGTTATTGTTGAGAGAGGCGTCTTAAGCTCATGGGTCATGTTGTTTATGAAATCGGTTTTCAATTCTGACAGCCGCCTCTCTTCAGCCAGGTTTTTCCATGTAACCCAGAATACGATAAGTACTATCAGTATGCTTGCGGTTATAAGTGAGAAGGAGAAGGAGGCTTCCCTGAAGACCATCTCATTCTTTCGCGTCAGGTCAATCAGCAGCGTATAGCCAATGACAAAGTTATTGTGCTCTTCCTTGAAACTGTTGACAACAATCATTGTCTTCCTGGGAGGAGGAGGGATAGTGTCAAAGATCACGAAATCTCCATCACCGGTGATCAGTGTCAAAGGATTGATATAAGTGAATGTCTCAAACTTGCTGTCATAACCGTACTTTTCTATATAGTCTCTTATAAAGCCCGACAGATGTTCATTCTTCTCCATTATTTTATATACCTGGCTGAGAACCTCTTTCCGGATGGTCACGGTGTCAGCCTCAGTGCGTAGCAGGGGTATCTGTTCACCGATGACAAGTCCCGTGAATTTATCGGTCACATCCATGGCTTTCTCGAAACCGTTGGCCTTCTTTTTTGTCAGCAGTATTGTTAGGGCTTCGCGCGAGAGCGTTTTGTAACGCATAAACAGGATCTCCTCCTTCTGCTTCCATATACTGTGTATCATATATATCTGAAATGCAAGGAAGAACATCAGTGCCGCAATCAAAACAGTTATGAGAAAATGACGCTTCATCTGTTTTACTTTATGTCAAAATTAAGCAATGATTCGGAACAAAAAGGGGATTAACTTACCATTAACCTCTCATTAACGCGGGGTAAAGAAAAGCGGTTGTAATTTTACATTATGAAACTTATAAAAGTGGCAGTCATGAAAAGAACGGTACAATTATTCGCATTAATACTGGCAGTTATGATGCTCTCAGCAGGCATTGCCAGTGGACAGGAAACTACATCAGCCGAAAAGGCTAAGCAGAAAGAGCTGGAGGAGCTGAAGAAGCAACAGATGGAGGCTGAGAAAGATATGCAGATCGACGCAGCGAGGGAGTATGAAAGACAGATAAGAGATATGGAGGAGATGCGCAAAAGAGCTGAGGAAATGTCAATGAAGAAAGTTATAGTTATACCTGAAGATATTAACTGGAAGATGCCTGCACCCAATCTTGAAGATTTTTATTTCTATGATACTTACAGTCACTCAAAGCCCGGATCATCATGGAACTACTCACGCCAGGTGATGGAAGCATCATTCACCAATGAGTTCACGATGGACGCGGGAGGAGCAGATGGCAATGTAAGCCTTTCTGTATCAGGCGACTGTGCTGAAGGATCAATCAGCGTTGCGATAGTAATGCCTGACGGCAAGCAGCTCTCTGAGGTAGTAATTGACGCCAACGGCAGTCTTAACTGGCGCAAGAGCTTTGAAGAAGATGAAGGGAGTAACTGGAAGAACGGGAAATGGATTTTCAGGATCAAGGCCAAGGCAGCCACAGGTAACTTCCGCATCTCCTTGACATCGAACTGATTTTTCGGTATCTGCTTTGTTGGTTCACTGTAACGACGCCCAAATAGGGCGTCGTTACTTTTTTGCAGGTGATTGATTTATTGATTGCAGAAGTTGCCCGCTACTGCCATAATATTAATTTTGCAGAGCTATATTTACAATTATGAATAGATCAGGTTTATGGATTCCGGCTATAGCTTTGCTGGTACTGTCATGTGGCTCTCCTTCAGCAAAGAAGGGTGAGCGGATTATCACCGTCACCCTCCCTCCGTTTGCCTGGTTTGTTGAAGGAATAGCCGGGGAGGATTTTACCGTCAATGTCATGCTGCCTCCGGGTGCAGATCATCATATATGGGAGCCTCTGCCGGCACAGATAACATCACTGGCACGGTCAGAAGCCTTTGTCCTGAACGGGCAGCTTGGGTTCGAACAGGCATGGATGGGGCGATTCAGTGAGATCAATCCCGAAATGAAAATACTTGATCTTTCAGCCGGTATTGACCTGATAGGAACAGAAGAAGGACTCAGTCATGATGATCACCATGATCATGAGGGGCACACTCATGAGGGTGCCGACCCGCATTACTGGATGTCACCTGTTTCAGCATACGTGATGGCAGAAGATGTCAGGGATTTCCTCACAGAGCTTAATCCCGGATCGGCTGAGAAATACAATGCCGGCTATAATATCCTTGTTCAGAAGATCAGCAGCATTGACTCCCTTCTGAAGGCAGCCCTGTCTGAGACTCCCTCAAAAGCATTTATGATCTATCATCCTGCGCTGGGTTACATGGCCAATGACTACGGTCTTCAGCAGGTGACCTTCGAGGATGAGGGCAAGAGCCCGTCTCCCGCCCGTATGAAGGAGCTCATTGACACCGCCAGGGAGTTGGATATCAGGATCATCTTCATACAGGCAGAGTATGACGTCAGGAGTGCAAAGTCACTGGCTGAGGAGACCGGGGCAGAGCTCATTGTAATTGACCCCATGAACAGAGACTGGCCTGCGGCTGTTATTGAAGTGGCGGAGGCGCTTAGGGCAGGGGCAGGGAGAAGAGCAGGGAGCAAGGAGCAAGGAGTGAGGAGCAGGAGCATGTAGGGAATAGGCAAGATAGGCAGCAGGCAATTGGGACTGCATGACGCAAGACCGCATGACCGCAAGACCTTTAATACTTTATAGACTTTACAGACTTTCAGACTTTCAGACCTTCAGACTTTCAGACCTTCAGACCTTCAGACAACAGAAACATGCCAACACTTTTCACCATAGAATCTCTCACAGCCGGTTATGAAGGCAGAGTAGTGCTCAGGGACGTCTCCATGACCGTGGAGGAGAACGATTTTATTGGTATCATTGGTCCGAACGGCGGTGGCAAGACGACACTTCTCAGAGTTGTTCTTGGCCTGCTCAGACCTCTTACAGGTCGGATCGACTATACTCCGGGACACCTCACTCTTAACCAGATAGGATACCTGCCGCAGGTGGCACAGGGAGATACTCTGTTCCCGGTCACTGTGGAGGATGTGGTATTATCCGGGCTGATGCTGAACAAGGGAGCCGCAGGACGCATGGGACGCAAGGAAAAGTTACGCGCCGCAGAGGTGATGAGTGAACTGGGCCTCGCACCCCTGGCACGGCAGGCCCTCAATGAGTTGTCGGGGGGACAGCTTCAGCGGGTGTACCTTGCGAGGGCCATTACAGGCTCACCACGCCTCCTGCTGCTCGATGAACCTGCCACCTTTGTCGACTCATCCTTTGAAGCCGACTTTTATGATAAACTAAGGGTGCTGAACAGCCGGATGGCAATAATGATGGTCTCACACGATGTGGGTACCATTTCTGCATGGGTGAAGTCATTTGCCTGCGTCAACGGAGGGCTCTACTACCACCCCCACAGCAAAATCACCGATGAGGATCTAAGGCTGTACGGATGTCCGATACAGCTTGTGACACACGGCGATGTGCCGCATGTTGTACTTCATAAACACGAGTGATGGACAGTATCTTCGCCTATTCATTTGTGATCAAGTCACTTGCCGGAGCACTCTTCGCCAGCATTACGGCCGGCATTGCCGGAACATATATTGTCTCGCGCAGGCTGGTCTTCCTCAGCGGAGGAATAACACATGCCTCCTTCGGAGGGCTGGGACTCGGACATTACCTTGCAATTAACCCGGTCATCGGAGCTGCCGTATTCGGACTGGGATCAGCAGTGGGGATGGAATACATGACTTCCAGGGGCAAGATGCGCGAGGATAGCGCAATAGGCATTCTGTGGGCTCTGGGAATGGCAATTGGCATCATCTTTATTTACATGACACCCGGTTATGCTCCAAACCTGATGAGTTACCTCTTTGGCAGTATCCTCACTGTAACCAGGGGTGACCTTATCGCCCTGGGCATCGTCTCACTGGTGCTGATAATATATACGGCAGTCTTTTACAGGACCCTGCTGTACATCTCATTTGATGAGAACTATGCCCGGACATTCACTCGTCATGTTGACCTGTTCAAATATATCTCGGTTGCCCTGACCGGACTGGCAATAGTGCTGAACATAAGGATGGCAGGTGTTATCCTGATCATTTCACTCCTTACAATACCTGCCAACATCATCATGCTCTTCACCAGGAAGTACCTCCGCATCATTGTTCTGTCATCGATTGTCAGCTTCATCGGGATAAGTGCGGGTTTTGCCGTTTCATGGTTCACAAACCTGCCTACCGGTGCCGTAATAGTAACGGTACTGGTCATATTCTGGGTCATAGCCAGAGGTATAAGGGGCATAATGGCAAAAAACAAAACAGGTATAAACAAAAAAGCATGAGTATGCATAATTACGATATTCTTATCATCGGTAGCGGTCCCGGCGGATACGTGGCAGCCATCAGGGCTTCACAGCTGGGCATGAGTGTAGGCGTTGTTGAGAAGGCAGAGCCGGGTGGCATATGCCTTAACTGGGGGTGCATACCCACAAAAGCATTGCTCAAGAGTGCCCAGGTACTTGAGTACTGCAGGCATGCTGCCGACTATGGCATCATCACCGGAGAGATCCCTTCACCCGACTTCGGTGCAGTCATCGCACGCAGCAGGGGGGTGGCAGATGCGATGAGCAAAGGGATACAATATCTTTTCAAAAAGAACAACATTCAGATCATCACTGGCATTGGCCGCATCAGGGGAGGAGGGACGGTTGAGGTAACAGCTCCAGACGGTACACTGCAGTCATACAGTGCAAAGCATGTGATCATTGCCACCGGGGCAAGATCAAGGGAACTCCCTTCTCTCAGGCAGGACGGTAAGAAGATTATCGGATACCGCGAAGCAATGAGCCTTCCGTCACTTCCGTCATCGATGGTGGTGGTGGGCTCCGGTGCCATTGGCAGCGAATTTGCCAGTTTCTACCGAAGCATGGGCACTGAGGTGACACTGGTGGAGTTCATGCCAAGGATTCTCCCGCTGGAAGATGAGGAGGTGTCACGCACCGTTGAGAGGGCCTTCAGGAAGATGAAGATGAAGATCATGACCGGCTCATCGGTTGAGAGCGTTGACACCTCAGTCTCACCCTGCCGTGTCGCAGTGAAGACACCGAAGGGCGAAGAAATGATCACGGCTGAAATTGTCATGTCAGCAGTAGGTATCACACCCAATATCGAAGGGATCGGGCTTGAAGAGTCGGGCGTAGCCACCGACCGTGGAAAGATAACGGTCGATGAGTTTTACCGCACCTCAGCCGAGCGGCATCTATGCAATAGGCGATGTCGTCCCCGGACCGGCACTGGCTCATGTGGCATCAGCTGAAGCCATTGTGTGCGTTGAGAAGATTGCAGGGCTTAATCCGGAGCCAATAGACTATTTCAACATACCGGCCTGCACATATACCACACCTGAGGTGGCATCATGCGGGCTGACGGAGGAAGCAGCCAGAGCTGCAGGGATGGAGACGAAGACTGGTAAGTTCATGTTCATGGCTTCCGGTAAAGCCTCTGCTGCAGGCGCCCGGGAGGGCTTTGTCAAGCTGGTCTTCAATGCCGCTGACGACAGGCTCGTGGGTGGCCATATGACCGGGATGAATGTCACGGAGATGATCTCTTCCATCGTAATAGCCCGCAAGCTGGGTGCAACGGCTCATGACATTGTGCGAAGCATCCATCCCCACCCTACGATGTCAGAAGGTGTGATGGAGGCTGCCGCCGCTGCTCTCGGCGAAGCTATCCACGGCTGACAGAGTATCTTATTTTCTGATTAACGCAACCTTTCACCTCATTTTGTCATCACTATAATTGACAGGGTCAGAAATTATTTTTTACCTTTATAACTCGTCTTAATGACCGGGTTTGCATAAGGTAAAGGATATAATCGACGGTTGTCTGTCAGGCAGCAGACGTGACCAGGAACTGCTCTACCGCAGGTATGCACCGAAACTCTATGCCGTGTGCCTTCAATACTCGGGTAACACGGACGAGGCAAGGGATGTCCTGCAGGAAGGGTTCATCAAGATTTTTGAAAACCTGGGACGATACAGCCATGAAGGTTCTTTTGAAGGATGGATGAGAAGGATCATCGTCAACACCGCACTCGAGAAATACCGTAGCAGGTATTACCTGACCAGGGTTGAGGATATAGACAGGGTGGCTGAGCCGGAGGCAGAGCCGGACACGGATGATTTTGCAGGACTGGAAGCAGTTGACCTGCTCAATATGATCATGGAGCTCCCCCCGAAATACAGAATGGTCTTTAACCTCTACGCCATTGAAGGTTATTCCCATAAGGAGATAGGGACAATGATGAATATCTCTGAGGGCACAAGCAAATCTAACCTCTCAAGGGCAAGAGACATACTTCAGAAAAAAGTGATGATACTTACTGGTGTTACCAGGAGGATGATAAATGTTTGAAAGGGAACCAAATATTGACGTTGTATTCCGTAACGGGCTGAAGAACCTTGAGGTTCTTCCCCCTGCAGATGTGTGGGACAATATCCCGCCAATGCCTGTCAGAGGAACCCGAAACAGGGTCTTCATGGGTATTGCAGCAGGCATAGCAGCTCTTGTCACCTTCACTCTTCTGGCATCATGGTTCACCCGCAGTAATTCCGGTGACACAGTCCTCTCTGAGGTAACCCTCGCCGGCAATGATCAGCAGCCGGTGCCAGGGCTGTTGAATGCAGCATCACCGGTCGTGCGCAGGACAGACCGGGCAGCAAAAGAAACGGAAAGCATCGCTGCCATTGTTACACCCGAACATGAGACAGCCATTGCCGGAAACGGAGAGAGTTCAACCCCTTCACTGGTACCCACGACCATGGGTCGCGAACAGTGGGAAGGAAATGGGTCAGCTGACCCCGCCGCAGATGACAATATAACAGTCATAGCCCAGGGTCTGACGCTGGACAAGGATAGTCCTGCGGAGTTGCTCCCCCGGGAGAAGCCGGCAGCAGGCGAACAGCGCTTCATGGTTGGAGCATCCATGGCCCCCTCGGTGGGTTTCGCATCATCGGGCAATGATGCTCACATATCCGAGCTGATGAGCGGCGAGAAGATAAGACCAGCGTACACAACCGGGCTTGCCTTCGGTTACAGGATCTCACAGCGAATTACTATCCAGTCAGGTATTGGTCTGTCATCAATGGGACAGGTGGTAAACGGCATTGATGTCTTTGCAGGGCTGTCTGACTTCTATTCTGTCAAGAGTGATTACCTGTATAAGGTAGAAACTTCATCAGGTGTTATAATGACAGGCAATCCGGACCTGTACCTGGCTGACAGCAGAAACAGGGTCGAATCAATGCTCCCGGGAAACATTGCCGACCCGTCTAAATATCCCCTGACACAGGTGGGCAGCAATATTCATCAGGTGTTCCGTTATCTCGAACTGCCTCTGCTTATACGGTATAAGATCATTGACCGCAGTATTGATCTCAACTTCTCTGGCGGAATGTCATACGGCCTGCTTGTTGACAACTTTGCGTACACAAAGTCAGGATCCGATATGATCCCCATAGGGCATACCGCGGGGGTTAACATGCATAGCCTCAGCAGCCAGATAGGTCTTGGCATGGAATACAATATTTCGGGCAGGGTTACATTTAATGTCGAGCCCGTCTTCAGGTACTATGTCACACCCTTCAACGACCTGTCAGGGGCTCTTTACAAACCTTATTCCTTCGGGCTGTTCTCAGGATTCTTCTATAAGTTCTGACAACCTTCACATCTCTCCTTCATCTGAATCCCTGAAAGCAAAAATTTCGCTATTTTTGCATTCTCAGAAATTTAAATGGCATCATGAAACATAAAGTAGGGAAGGGCGCACTGTTATTGTTGATGGTGATGAGTGCAGGTTTTGTTTTTACTATGCTGGTATCAGCAGATCAGCAAAGTATCAATCTGAATGATGATGAGAGTGCTCCTTCGGCCTCTTCATGGGCACTGCCGGAAAGCGTAACCTTTGCCGGCGAGCCGATGCCGCTCGTGAATTTTGACACCCGCGAGAGCCTCGACCGGGAGCTAAATGCAACTGCTTACAGGCACGGATCAACACTTCTGACAATAAAACGTGCAGGCCGTTTCTTCCCCGAGATTGAAAAGATACTTAAGGAACAGGGCATACCTGACGACTTTAAGTACCTCGCCTGTGCGGAGAGTGACCTGTCAAATGCCATATCACCTGTGGGGGCAACAGGCTTCTGGCAGATAATGGAAGGGACAGCAAAGGAGTATGGTATGACAGTAAACAATGAGATTGATGAAAGGTACAACCTTGAGAAATCAACCCTCTTTGCCTGCCGGTACTTTAAAAAGGCTTATGAACGGTACGGGAGCTGGACAATGGCTGCCGCATCATATAACAACGGCATCAGCGGGCTCGATGAACAGGTAAGCATACAGAAAGAGACAAACTACTACGACCTGCTATTAAACGAGGAGACGGCAAGATATATCTTCCGCATAGTATCTCTGAAACTAATCATGACAGATCCGGCTGAGTATGGATTCAAAGTTGATCCATAAGATATGTATAAGCCTGTCCCCTACACAGAAGTGAAGGTCGATACTGCGGTCGTCAGCTTTGAACAGTTCTCGAGAAAGTTCGACACTAACTACAAGATGCTCAAGTTCCTCAATCCCTGGCTTCGCAAGCCGTACCTTACCAACCCAACCGGCAGGGAATATATTATCAGGGTTCCGGTCAGGGATGCCAGGACCTCTGCAGGATTATAACAGGCTCTATGTCGGAGCGCAAAGATGAGATAAGAGTATATGGCGCAAGGGTTCACAACCTGCGCAACATAAACGTTTCTGTACCCCGCAATGAGCTCGTTGTCATAACCGGACTGAGCGGCAGCGGCAAGTCATCACTTGCCTTTGACACCATCTATGCCGAGGGTCAGCGCCGCTACATGGAGACCCTCTCAGCTTACGCCCGGCAGTTTCTCGGAGGGATGGAGCGCCCTGACGTTGACAGGATTACAGGACTGAGCCCTGTCATCTCTATCGAACAGAAGACAACAAACAAGAACCCAAGGTCGACCGTTGGAACCATCACCGAGATATATGACTTCCTTCGGCTTCTTTTTGCGAGGGCGGGTGATGCCTATTCATATGCCTCAGGCGAGAAGATGGTCAGATACACTGATAACCAGATTCTTGACCTCATAGCTTCGCTCTATGACAGTAAGCGTGTCTATATCCTGGCCCCGGTTGTCAAGGGAAGGAAGGGTCATTACAAGGAGCTGTTCGAACAGCTGAGGAGAAAGGGTTTCCTTCATGCCCGCATTAACGGAGAGATAAGGGAGATCACTCCGGGGCTCAAACTTGACAGGTACAAGTCGCACTTCATCGAACTTGTTATTGACAAGTTTCAGGCTGGTCATGTCACGGAGAAGAGGCTGCATGATGCTGTAGGGCTTGCCCTTGATCAGGGTGACGGTGTTATGATGGTGCTTGATGCAGATGAAAATTCGCACCGGTATTACAGTCGCCACCTTATGTGTCCTGTGACCGGCATCTCCTATAATGAGCCTGCCCCTCATACCTTCTCTTTCAACTCCCCGCAGGGTGCCTGCCCTCACTGCAACGGGCTGGGAGAAATATCAGAGGTCGATATAACCCGCATGATGCCTGACCCAGAACTAAGTATACGCAAGGGAGGGATAGAGCCAATAGGGAAATACCGCAATATCTGGATATTCTGGATGATAGAAGCCCTTGCAGAAAAATATGATTTCACAATTGACACACCCGTAAAGGAAATCCCTGCCGAAGCGCTTAACAAAATATTCTTTGGTTCTGACGAGGTACTCAAGTTATCGAACACCCCCCTGGGGGTCACATCAAATTATTTCATGACCTTTGAAGGTGTCGTGAATTATGTAGGCAACCAGGAGGCGGTTAACGGACGCAAGTCCGGCACCCGGGGAAAGGAGCAGTACATTCAGTACAGTATATGTCCTGAATGTAATGGCACCAGGCTTAAGAAGGAAGCACTATGGTTCCGCATCGGAAACAGGAGCATCGGGGAGCTGGCATCGATGGACCTTGCCGAGCTGAAGCTCTTCCTTGACTCCGCCACAGGTGAAATGACTGACAGGCAGAAGAAAATAGCTTCTGAAATACTTAAGGAGATACGTTCAAGGCTGGGTTTTCTTCTTGACGTCGGGCTTGATTATCTTTCTCTTAACAGAGGTGCCAGGACCCTTTCAGGAGGAGAGAGCCAGCGTATAAGGCTGGCAACACAGATAGGTTCAAAGCTTGTCAACGTCCTTTACATCCTCGATGAGCCCAGCATAGGGTTACACCAGCGTGATAACCGCAGGCTGATTGCGGCACTCCGCAATCTGCGTGACGCAGGCAACTCGGTGATAGTGGTAGAGCATGACAGGGAAATGATTATCAGTGCTGATCACATCATTGACATGGGACCCGGTGCCGGCGTTCACGGCGGTGTGGTGGTGGCAGAGGGGTCACCGGCGCATATTCTCGGCAGCGACACCCTTACGGCAAAGTATCTGGATGGCCGCCTTCAGATTGCTGCTCCCCGTAAGCGGCGGGAAGGCAACGGCCGTGAACTGACAATCAGCGGTGCCACAGGCAATAACCTGAAGGGGGTCACAATGAGCCTCCCCCTGGGTACCTTCATATGTATTACCGGTGTCTCGGGGAGCGGAAAATCTTCACTGATAAACCATACACTTCATCCTGCGCTGGCACGGACACTGCATGGCGCCGGAAGAAAACCCCTCCCGTACGATGAGATAACAGGGATAGAAAATATTGACAAGGTGATCGAGGTCGACCAGGCTCCGATAGGACGCACCCCAAGATCGAATCCTGCAACATACACGGGGGTCTTTACAGATATCCGTAATCTTTACGCCATGACACCCGATGCAAAGGTCAGAGGATTCAGCGCCGGGCGTTTTTCATTCAACACCCACGGAGGCAGATGCGAGGGGTGTGAAGGGGCAGGGGTAAAAACCATAGAGATGAATTTTCTCCCCGATGTGTATGTCATGTGCCCTGATTGCGGAGGGAAACGGTACAACCGCGAGACACTCGAGGTAAAATACAAGGGGAGGTCTGTCAATGATGTCCTCGAACTGACAATTGATGACGCGGTTGAGTTTTTCAAAGGCATTCCGTCAATACATCATAAGATCAAGACACTGCATGATGTGGGACTGGGGTATGTCAGGCTTGGCCAGCCCTCCACAACCCTGTCGGGAGGAGAATCGCAGCGCGTGAAGCTGGCTACCGAACTGGCCAGGCGTGACACGGGCCGTACACTGTATATACTTGACGAACCAACCACCGGACTCCATTTTGATGACGTAAGAGTATTGCTCGAGGTGCTTGACCGGCTTGTAGAACGGGGCAATACCGTAATTGTTATAGAACATAACATGGACGTGATTAAGATGGCCGATTTTATAGTCGATCTCGGAAGAGAGGGGGGCCGGGGAGGAGGAGAGATAATGTTTGCAGGAAAACCTGAGGACCTGATAAGGATAAAAGATAATCATACCGGGAAGTTTCTTGAACCCGAGCTGAAACACTAGAAAAGATTATATTTGAATACGACAAACTTAAACCTATGGATGAGACTACAGATCTGATAAAGGATGCATTTGAACCCAAGACATGGAATGAGATACACACAATGGATTCATGGCGGGTATTCAAGATTATTGCCGAATTTGTAGAAGGGTTTGAGAAACTTTCCAGGATAGGTCCGAGTGTCGCAATTTTCGGTTCCGCACGGACACACTTCAATAACAAGTATTATAAGCTTGCAGAGGAGATAGCCTTCCAGCTGGTACAGAAGGGATACGGTGTGATTACCGGCGGAGGCCCGGGCATCATGGAGGCTGCCAATAAGGGAGCCAAGAGAGGGAACGGCAAGTCGGCAGGTATCAATATTGACCTCCCCTTCGAACAGAAACCCAATCCCTATATCGACCGCGACAAGATCATCACATTCGACTATTTCTTCGTGCGCAAGGTCATGTTCATGAAGTACGCCCAGGGATTCATTGTTCTTCCGGGAGGCTTCGGCACATTTGATGAGCTGTTTGAGGCTATTACTCTCATTCAGACAAAAAAGATAGGCCGCTTCCCGATAGTTCTTGTCGGCGAGAAATACTGGTCAGGCCTGTTTGACTGGGTCACAGATGTGATGCTGAATGAAGAGCACAACATCTCTGCCGAGGATATGAATCTTTTCAGGGTTGTCGATACAGCAGAAGAGGCTGTGGCATATATCGATCAGTTCTATTCGAGGTTCCTGCTCAGCCCGAACTTTTAAGGAGTAGTTTATTACCTGTTTCTGGCTTTGAGATGATGATCCATCTCACGGTCATGGTCCTTTTTCTTAAGGTTTTCCCGTTTGTCATACTGTCTCTTGCCCTTTGCAAGCGCTATCTCTGCTTTAGCCAGACCTCGCTGATTGATGAAGACCTTGGTAACAATAATTGTCAGTCCTGTTTCACTGACTTTTCTTTCCCACTTGCGCAACTCCTTCTTCGTCAGCAGCAGCTTGCGTTCACCAAGAGGGTCGTGGTTGTTGATATTGCCCCAGTAGTATTCTGAAATATGCATGCCTGTGACGAAGAGTTCTCCGTCTCTGAATGCACAGAATGAGTCGGTGAGGGTAGCTTTGCCTGCCCGTATTGATTTGATCTCTGTCCCGGTAAGCTTTATCCCGGCAATGAGCTTCTCAAGGAACTCATAGTCATGTGAGGCCCTGCGGTTCCTGATGACGATATTGCTTGTATCGGTCCGCATCACCGCTGTCAGGCAAAAAGGGCAAAGTAAACAGTCTCCGTCAGCCGTGACAGCAATATCTGAAGCAAACCAAATATGATTATCATTGATATGACGGTGGCAATAAGCATCGGCAGCTTCTTATGCTCGGGAGGATTGATCATCTTCTCCATTCCTGTCCAGAAGATATATAGCCCATATAGTCCCAGGATATTGATGAACAGGAGTGATTCGAAGAGCCTGCTTACTGTAAGTGAAAGGAAGATTGGAGCCAATGAATAGGCTACCAGCTTGAAGGCTGTGAGGAACTCATGGCCCAGATCGAGAGCCCTGGTTATCTCATTGACAATGAAGGCGGAGGCATAGACTCCGATATAAAGGAAAAGGAAGGTGTTGATCCCTGTAAGCACCGAGTACATCGGCTTAAGGGTGTTGTTTATGAAGAAGAGTGACCCGAGCAGAGAGCTGATCGAAACAAGAATGATGAGCGGCATGAAGTAACTGCCTCTGACATACTTTATAGGCCTGTTCTCACGGTGTACCACCTCCCATGCCTTGACCGGGCTGATGATAAAGTGTTTTGTGCGCTGATAGAGAAACCTTAAGTCCATGACCCGTATGCCGTTTACAACCCGCAAAATTAAGTAAAATTGAGTTACACTGACCTCTTTTGAGCTATCTTTAATTTCTCATGGCAAGAGCAGGTCACGATATTGTGGTAATCACCGGTCCGACAGCGACGGGAAAGACCAGGCTTGCGGCGCTGGTGGCGGCCAGACTCGGAGGAGAGGTGATCAGTGCCGACTCGCGGCAGGTCTATCGCGGAATGGATATCGGCACAGGGAAGGACTTGTCAGACTATGTTGTTGACGGCCGGAGGGTGCCTGTTCATATGGTGGATATCGTTGATGCCGGTTACAGGTATAATGTATATGAGTACCAGCGCGATTTTCTCAGGGTCTTTGATGAGATGGCAGCCCGCGGATCCTTTCCGGTGGTCTGCGGCGGGTCGGGGATGTATGTTGACAGTATCGTCAGCGGCTACAGGCTCATACAGGTACCGGTGAATGATAAGCTGCGCAGCTTGCTTGCCGGCCGGTCGCTTGAGGAGCTGACGGAGATACTTTCACAGTATAAGAGTCTTCATAACAGGACTGATGTTGACACGGTGAAGAGGGCGGTGAGGGCGATAGAGATAGCGGATTATTACACCCATCACCCAGTTGACGATAAACCCTTCCCTGTTAAGAACCCCCTTGTCACCGGCGTTTTCTTTGACAGGGAAGCGAGGCGGAGGAGGATATCCAGCCGGCTTAAGGAGAGGCTGGAGGGAGGCATGACAGAGGAGGTGCAGCGGCTTATCGGCTCCGGCATTCATCCTGATGACCTCATCTATTATGGTCTTGAATATAAGTATGTTACTCTGTATCTCCTTAACAGGCTGAGCTATGATGAGATGGTTCTGAAGCTTGAGACTGAGATCCACCGTTTTGCCAAGCGGCAGATGACCTGGTTCCGGGGCATGGAGCGCCGCGGCATCACTATCCACTGGATTGACGGAAGTATGAGTGACGAGGAAAAAGCCGCCTGTATAATTTCAAAAATATGTATGTGAAAGCCTGGTATAAATATAAATAAAGTATATTTGCGATAAAATGCGCAACGAGAAAAGTCGCAACGAATATTATCGCAATAGGAAATGAAAAATCCATTTAAATTTGGAACCGTTGTTGATGATCCTTTCTTTATAGATCGTAAGAAAGAGATTGAAAAGGTAACTTCCTTTCTTTCAGGCGAGAATCATCTTGTCTTGATCTCGCCACGACGCATGGGTAAATCCAGCCTGATACATAAAGCAGTATCATCTTTGGGGAGGCCGGTCATTGCCCTGGATATGCAACTGATGACAGGTCCGGCTGATCTTGCAGCCCAGATGCTCAGAAGGATCTATAGAATCTATCCGCAAACAAGACTTAAACAACACCTGAAAAGATTCCGCATCATTCCGCAACTTTCACTGAATCCGACAACCGGCAGTATCGATGTATCATTCATGCCCGGGGCTTCGTCTCTCCCGATCCTGGAGGATGTACTGAATCTGGCTGAAAAGTTGAGCACCGGAAATAAGAAACTAATCATTGTATTCGATGAGTTTCAGGAGGCACGAAGACTTGATGAAAACCTGTTGAATCAGTTAAGGGCTATTATGCAGCATCATAAAATGATCAATTATATATTTCTGGGTTCGCAAGAGAGTCTCATTCGTGAGGTTTTCCAGAAGAAGAATTCACCTTTCTATCATTTTGCGATGGTTATGTACCTCAAAAAAATTGATATCGGAGAATTCAGTGAGTACCTGGAAATGGGTTTTACCGGAATCCATGATGAACCTTTTAGAATTGCAGGAGAAATTCTGGAAGTGACCCGCGGTCACCCTTATTACACACAGCAGCTGGCATTTACTGTGTGGGAAATGGCAGTATCAGAACGCGGACAGTCGATAAAACAAGTTGATGATGCTGTCAGGGAGTTGATCAGGGCGCATGACATGGATTATGAAAGGATATGGATGAGTTTTAATAGTACTGACCGTAAAGTATTACTGGGTCTCTCAATATCTGAACAACAGCCCCTTACTGCAGATTTTATGCGCATTTGGGACTTGAATGCTTCAAGTACTGTGTTTAGCAGCCTGAAAAGATTGATGACCGGAGGTTATGTTATAAAAACAGACAAGTATGAACTCGACGATCCGTTTTTCAGCAGATGGATCAAGGAAAGACGGGAGAGGTAATTATTTCATCCCCATATGACCCTGACCTTCAGACCTTCAGACCTTCAGACTTCAGACCTATGTTCAACATCGACACCATCCTCTTCGAAGCACTGGGCTACCAGATGAGCCTGATTGAGCTGCTGGCGGTTCTCACCGGGCTGGCGGCAGTCTGGTTTGCAGCCAGGGCGAATATAATCACATGGATATTTGCATTCGTCAATGCCGTGCTCTTCTTCTTCCTTTACTACCAGGTGAATCTTTACTCGGCAATGATATTGCAGCTCTTTTTCTTCGCCAATGCCATCTACGGATGGTTCAACTGGAAAAGGCAGAGCAGCAACGGTGATGAGCCTGTGACGCTGTTAAGCCATAAGGGAAGGGTTCTGTGGGTTACCGGGGTCATTGGCGGAGCCTTTGCCCTCGGAATGGTAATGGCACGTATTCACCTCTGGCTGCCCGATTTGTTCCAGGTACGGGCCACATTTGTCTATACCGATGCCATGATAGCCGTAATGAGCATCGTGGCATCACTCCTCTGCGCACGACTTAAGCTCGAGAACTGGATACTGTGGATCCTCGTCAATATCATGAGTATTGCGATGTACTCGATGCGGGGCATCATGCTCGTTTCAGTACAGTACGTCATTTTCCTTGCAATGGCTGTCTACGGCTTCATCCAGTGGAAAAGAAAAGTCACGCTGCAATAATCCCTGTGAACGTTCCCTTTTAGTTTGCATTAATCCTGGAGAAAGTGTGCAGTAGTCAGGGTGGAATATGAAGGACTTTCAAACCCCCATAGAGGCAAGTGAAATAATATTTATGCCGTCGGGACGAGTGTAGCTTACTCCTGTTCCGACAATGATATTCAGTGACTTTGGCGGACCTGTCTTTTCTATGTCCAGTGTCGCTGTTAATTTTTTCAGGTTGGAAGCTGCTTCATTAATCATCCCCGTGCCGAGTTTTGTCTCAAATGCCGCCCAATCACCATTGCGTTTCTGTACAATGCAGTCGATCTCCAGTCCACTCGAATCAGAGTAATGACTGACGCTGGCATCATTTGCCCGGGCGTAGACCCGCAGATCATGTGTGGCCAGTGATTCGAACAAAAAACCCGTAAACTTCACATCTTTCAATAACGATTCTTTATCTGCACCCAATGCAGCTACAGATAATGAGACATCGGTGAAATGTATTTTCGATGATTTTCTCAGCGATGCAGACGAGCGGATATGTGTACTCCATGCCGGTTGGTTTTCAATGATCATCAACCGTTCCAGGGCATCCAGATATTCATACAAGGTCGGACGCGATATATCACCGCTGTCATACTCTTTAATATCCTTAACGATAGTGGTTTTGGCCACCAGTGTTGCCGTATTCCTTGCTATAGACCTGAAAATATTTCTCACTTTTACCGGGTCGCGCTTAATGTCCGAGATACGACTCATATCGCTTTCCGCTATCAGATCGATATAGGCACGATTAAGCAGCAAGGCCTCATCTGTTGTGGATTTAAGCAGACCAGGCCAGCCACCTTTAATAATTCTTTCTACAATTGTCTCCAGATCGGCAGATCTGTCTGACAGATCAATCTCGTTATCTGACAACAGTTGTTTCATGCTTGCCTGGCCGGTGGAGTAACCCAATTCCTGCCATGACAGTGTCCGCATATCTACGGTGGTAAATCTTCCTGCCCCGGAATGGATAGGGATGTTATCATCAGGAGTTGAGGAACCGGTAAGAATAAACTGTGACTTTTCTTTACGGGCATCTATTTCATGCCGTATGTAGTTCCATAGTTTCGGTTGTAACTGCCATTCGTCAATCAGACGGGGTGTCTTACCTGCCAGCAGCCGTTTTGGATCGGCATCCATCAGATAGGGCACCTGCTCGTCCTGGTCAACCCGGAGAACACTTGATGCTAATCTCAGAGCTGTTTCTGTTTTACCGCATGCTTTCGGACCGCGAATCAGAACTGCTCCTGAAGCGTTCAGCTTGGCTTTAATCTCATCTTCAATAATTCTTAATATATAACTCATTACGAGAATATTTTACGTATTATCAATATAATGATTTACACATTATGACTCATTTGATTTACATATTTGGAGCAATTTATTTTACAAAATTATAGAATAAGATCAGATCTGCAAGTTTTCACCCTTTTTTAATCCCTAAAATCATGCTTTCATCATGCTCTTGCCTGATATTATACTTTGCAGGGGCATTTATCATGGATTTTAATAAATTGCCTCATATTTGTCTTTTGTTTGCCATCATGATGGCTTTTCAAAAAGGCTTAAGAAAACAATAATAGACAGGCAATCAAATGAAAAATCCAACACTGTTTCTGATTGTGATACTAACTGCGCTACTGGCATCATGTAATATGGGAGAGAATATATTCATTGCGTCCGGCTATTCGGGAGATGGCACTGCAGATGTGCTGCTTTGCAGGCTTAACGGTAACGGCAACCCTGAAAAGCTTGCAGAGATCACTGTCGGTGATAATCCTTCGTTTTTCACCTTTGGCGGTGATGATCTGATCTATTTCGTTAACGAGGTTGACTCCTTTGACCTGAAAGCCGGGGGAGGAATAACCACCGTCAGGATCGATGCTGAATCAGGGACATTCGAGAAGACAGGCATGCTGAATCAGGGCGGAGGAGGGCCGTGCCACATTACTGTTTCAGCCGACGGCAACTACCTGATCACGGCGAACTACGGCAGTGGCTCCGTCTCTGTTGTAAGGCTGAATGGCGACGGGATGCCCGGGAAGGTAACGGATGTGATCTTCTACGGTGAGAAGTCGCACCCCCATATGACCATCCATAATCCGAGGCTGAATATGTATTATATCTCCGACCTTGGCCTCGACAGGGTTTACCAGCTGAAGCTAGATACTACCATGGGGTTATTGATGGATTCCGATGTCCCCTTCTTCACCTGTGAGCCGGGAAGCGGCCCGAGGCACATGGCCATTGATAAGTCTTATGCAAACCTTTATGTCATAAATGAGCTCGCATCAACAATATCTGTTTATGATATCCTCCCTGAAACACCTGTACTGAAACAGACATTGTCCACTCTCCCTGATGGCTTTGAGGGAAAAAACTACTGTGCTGACATCCACTTTTCTGATGACAGAAAGAAGATATACGGGTCAAACAGGGGTGACAACAGCATCGTGACATTTGAAGTCGGTACTGACGGAACACTCTCTTCACCGAAGCATCAGTCGTGCGGCGGCAACTGGCCGCGCAACTTTACTGTTTCACCGTCGGGTGAGTATTTTCTGGTTGCAAACCAGCGTTCAAATGAAATATCTGTAATGCCTGCCGGCAGTAACGGAGCTGAGGAAGCTGCAGCCAACCTGCAGCTAAACGCTCCGGCCTGCGTACGATTTCTTAAATAGTCTCCGGTCTTCGGTCTTCCGTCTTCGGTCTTCGGTCTTCCGTCTCCAGTTATAACTCACTGATTAACTGCCTACTGCCTGCTGCCTACTGCCTACTTCAGATATTCATCCAGGAACGCAAAGAACTCCTTCTGCCATATTACTGAGTTCTGGGGTTTAGTTACCCAGTGCGTCTCATTCTCGAAGAAGAGCAGCCTGCTGGGCACGCCCCTGAGCTGAGCCGAGTTGAAAGCCTCGAGACTCTGGCTGTAGGGTATGCGGAAGTCGTTTGCACCGGTGATGATCAGTATGGGTGTATCCCATTTGTCAATCATTGTATGAGGTGAGAACTTATTGTATCCCGGAGGCTGCGGCTTGTCCCAAGGCGCACCCTGGTAATCCTTGTTCGGGTACCAGTACTCCTCGGTTGATCCGTACTCTGCGATGGTATTGTAGACACCGCAGTGTGACACAAATGCCTTGAAGCGCTTGTTGTGCATCCCGGCAAGATAAAATACCGAGTAGCCACCGTAGCTTGCCCCAACAGCACCAAGGCGCTCCTTATCAACATAGGGCTCCTTAGCCATATCATCGATAGCATCAAGATAATCCTGGATGTTCTTCCCGCCGTAATCGCCGGAAATCTGCTCACGCCAGTAACTTCCGAAGCCTGAGTTGCCGCGGCGGTTGACAGCCACCACGATGTATCCGTTGGCAGCCATCATCTGGTAGTTCCAGCGGTAACTCCATCCCTGGCCGAGGGGCCCCTGCGGCCCACCCTTGCAGTACAGCAATGCAGGATATTTTTTCGCCGGGTCGAAGTCAGGCGGATAGATGATCCAGCTCTGCAGGTCCTTTCCATCCTTTGTCTTCGTATATCTCTCAACTGACTTGCCCATCTTAATGCTCTCGTAGATATGGCCGTTGACGTCGGTTATCATTGAGAACTCACCTGTTGCCATATTGACAATTGCCACTTCCGTCGGGCGGGCCATTGACATCATCCCTGAAACAAGCACTCCGTTCTGAAGCTGGAGCGGCCCCATGTCATAGTCACCTTCAGTGACCCTGGTGATCTTCCCGTCGGCCAGTGTAATGTTGAATACCGGCTGGGTACCGCGATAGGGACTTGTGAACCAGATGGCATCGTTGCCGTTCCATTGAATATTTCCAACGTTATAGTCCCACCCCTCGGAGGTCCATTTTCTCTCACCTGTTGCTATGTTGTAAACGAAGAGGCGCTCGAGATCAGACTCATAGCCATCCTCCTCCATGCTTGAAAAGGCGATCATTGATCCATCCGGAGAAAAAACCGGCGTCTTGTCATAGCCCATGTTACCGGCTGTGATGTTCTTCTCTTCACCCGTTGTAACATCATACAGGTATATGTCGGTGTTAGTGCTCAGCGTATATGCCTTGCCTGTCAGTCTCTTGCAGGAATATGCGATAAACCTGCCGTCAGGGCTCCAGCTGATGTCAGCCTCGTCGAAATAGGGTGCGTCAGGGGTGTCAAAGCGCTGTCCCTCCATAATATCCTTCTCATTGCTGATGGCTGATCCGTCGAACGAGGCCACGAAGAGGTGGCTGTATGAGTAGTCATGCCAGTAGTTCCAGTGCCTGTACATCAGGTCGTCGATGATGCGGACCTTTGCATTGGAGAGACCGTATTTTTCATTTGCAGTCTGGTCGAGCTTGACGCGGCGGGTGAAATATACCTTATCTCCGGCAGGGGAGAACGAAAGTATTTCAAAGTCCTGCAAGCCGGTAATCTCCTTCTTTGCAGTGCCGTCAGGTTTCATGGTCATGATCTTACCGTCGGCGAGGAAAGCTATCGTGGCGCCATTCTCTATCCATTGCGGCCCCGACCCTCCTTCAGTGGTAAGCTGAACGGCATTGCCCCCTGATGAGGGGATGGAATAGATATTGGTGGTCCGTGCTTCTGTGGGAAGGTCGTAATGAGTCACCGTGTAGAGAACGGTTGAACCGTCGGGAGACAGGACAATAGATCCGATACGTCCGTATTTCCATAGTATTTCGGGAGTAAGAACACCTCCGGCTTTTTCGGCATCAGTCAGTGATACATCAATGACTGAGGCAGCCGGCTTACTTTCAGTTTCTGTTTTACATCCATTTGCGCTCAGCAGAGCGATAAGGGTTAATAACAGGGCAAGTTTTTTCATAGGTTTGATTATATTCAATGGTTTAACTGCAGTTGCATTAACTCAAAGGTAAAATAATTTACAGAAATCGGCAGATTGATTATTCAAAGTAATTGTTATACCACGGTGTGACAATATGACACCGTGTCACTCGGAGTGTCGCAGAGCGTGCCGCCAGGCTGGTTTATAATTTTAAACAACGGAAGGCTTCTCCTAAAAAAAATTTGCTTTCCCTTTGAATCTTTAGTAACTTGTAAATGATTTGCAGCTAAACCTTCTGATCCGTTTTTACAATGTCCTTTCCCCTGACTCACAAAGCGGACCAATGGATCACAAAAATCCTCGCCAGGCCCGGGATGGATGAGGATACTCTCACCCAGAAAAAGATCAACTGGATATCGAGCATTGCAGTCACATCAATGATTTTCTGCGTGACAATGGTCTATCACATTGTCTTTCCCCAGTTAAAGCTTCTGATTTACTATGGGTTAATTCTGACAGCCATTTATCTTCAGGGCGTCATCAAACCTCTCTTCACTTATCAGATGGGGGTATGGCGTGTCTTCATCGACCAGAGTGCGGTTGTAATCATAACATTCATCTTCATTCTGCTTCTGGGAGGCATACCCAATTCCGGAGGACTCATATTCGTCGGGCTGGCGCAGGTCTTTTTCTCTCTCAAACTTTCGTGAAAAACGTGCCACGCTCTGGATATTCATTATATATGTCATTACTGTTGTATTAGCCGGTTTGCTGCATTCGCGCCTGACCGTCCCGCCCGAGATGACACCTGAGGTTAATATCTCGCTTTATGTAGTGAACCTGTTATGGATATCAGGGTTTGCCATGTTGTTTGTTCTGAATTTCATCACTCAGAAGATAAAGCTTGAACACATGGAGACTGACCGTGTCAGGGAGCTCGATGAATCAAAGACGAAGCTATATACGAACATCACTCACGAGTTCCGTACACCGCTGACAATCATCACCGGGATGAATGACCTTATACGGAGTGATCCCGTGAAGTGGCTCGGCGAGGGTAGCGAGAAGATTGAAAGGAATGCAGGGATCCTCCTGAACCTCGTGAACCAGATGCTCGACCTGTCAAGGCTGGAGTCTGGTAACATGCCCGTCAGGATGATCAGGGGTGACATAAATAAATATATAAGATATATTGTGGAGCTGTTCCAGTCGATGGCTGCCCTGTCAAGAATCTCGCTTAATTACTCTTCGCGTGAGAGCGTTGTGGTCATCGATTATGAACCTGAAAAGCTTCTTCAGATAATCTCGAATCTGGTCTCCAATGCCCTCAAATTCACGCAGCCCAGCGGCAGGGTGGAGGTCAGTTCCGCACTCAGGGATGATGGCTGGCTTGAAATAAGGGTAAGTGACAATGGCCAGGGCATCCCGGAAAATCACCTCCCTTATATCTTTGACCGTTTTTACAGGGTCGACGAGTACAACACTAATTCATCGGTTGGGTCAGGGCTCGGCCTGTCACTTACAAGGGAGCTGGTTAAGCTTCTGGGCGGGACAATTGCTGCGGGGAGCATATATGGAGAGGGGACGGAGTTTGTCATTACCCTTCCGGTCACACATGATGCTCCGCTGCAGGAGACTCCGGCACTGCATGAGATGAAAGGAGGGATACTGTCCTATTTACAAACGGGGAAAAGGACCGATGCTCTTTCACAGGCTTTAAACCATAAACACCATGAGAAGCCAATGCTCCTGGTGGTGGATGATAATGCCGATGTTGTTTATTACCTTATATCTCTGCTTGAGAGGGATTTTGACCTCATTGTTGCGTCAAACGGGAAGGAGGGTATTATGAAAGCGGTGGAGTTCGTTCCTGACATCATACTGAGCGATGTCATGATGCCTGTTATGGATGGAATAAGCATGCTTGACACGGTCAAGAATGATTTCCGGACAAGCCATATCCCTGTGGTACTGCTTACGGCAAAGGCTGATATTGCTTCCAGGCTTGAGGGTCTTGAGAGGGGTGCGGACGCTTATATCACCAAGCCTTTCAACAGGGAGGAGCTTAAGGTTCAGCTCAGGGCCCTGATATCTCAGAGGATAAAGCTGCAGGAGAGATATGCAGGATTTGGAACCCTTGTGCTCACGGAGGATAAAGATTTTCATTATGAGGATACCTTCATGAGAAGGATCAGGGAGATCATGCTTGTTAACCTGGGGGACGAAGGCTTTGACATTCACAGACTCAGCAATGAGATGGCAATGAGCCGCACTCAGCTCTACCGCAAGTTCAGATCACTGACCAACATGACCATAACCGAATACCTTCGTTCTCTCCGCCTGCACCGTGCGAAGGAACTGCTGCATGACTCACTTCTTACAGTTGCCGAGACCGCTTACCGGACAGGATTCAAGAATGTCTCGCATTTCAGCAGGGTATTCAAAAGGGAATTTGGCGAAAACCCCAGTGCGATAAGAAGGTAACACCATTTTTGAATTATTTGACATCCTGCTCGGTGACCCGCGCTTCACTGGAGTGAAGTGCAGGCTTCACTTTTTTTACAGCTGGCACACAGAGAACAAAGTTTGGGACGCAGGGAACGATGTGTTAGGATTCCGGAGCCTAACTTGTGTTATCATAAAAACAACTAAATCCAGTCAGTCATGAAAAAGCAACTTTTACTCGGTCTGATCTTTACGCTCGTAGGTGGTATTGTCTGCGGACAGCACCTGATCAGGGTGAACAACAACGCAGGCGCTGACCCTGATTATGCAACAATTCAGGCGGCCAACGACGCTGCCAGCAACGGCGATACGATTTATGTTGAAGGGTCTACAACTGAATATGCTGGTGCGGATATTTCAAAAAGACTGATAATCATAGGCCCGGGTTACTTCCTCACAAAAAACGACAGCACACAGGCCAATGGACTTGAGGCTAAAATAACCGGATCTGTAGACTTTAATGCTGGATCAGGCGGGAGCATAATTACAGGATGCTTTGTCAGCAATATTAATCTTGGTGCTGATAACCTGATTATTACAAGGTGTAATGTCTCCTATATTTCTCAAAATGTAACCATAGTTAACAATATACTTATCGTTCAGAATTATGTCACTGGGATTTCCCTTCAAACATATAAAATAACCAACTCGATCATAGCAAATAATATAACTGATTTTATCTATTGTAGTTACAGCAGCGGCCCACTGCAAATTATCAATAATACTGTAACAGGTTATAATTATGGTGGAATATCTGCATACAATTCAAGTATTGCCAACAATATCCTGACTCATGCAAGTGGCAATATAACAGTTAATACAGGGAATACAATCAATAATAACATTCTTGCCTGTGCCGGCACGAACGCCAACGGCAATCTTTATAACGTTGTAATGACCAATGTTTTTGTCGATTTCAGCGGATCACTGAAGTACAGCGATGATGCAAAGTGGAAGCTGAAGACCGGCTCACCTGCCATTGGCGCCGGAGTCAGCGGGGTCGACTGCGGTGTTTTTGGCGGAGCTGCCCCGTATGTACTGTCAGGCATACCGAACCTGCCTCATATCTATGAAGCTTCAATTCCCGGGACTGCCTATTCTGACAAGGGACTTGCATGTACCATTAAAGTTAAATCAGGGAAATAGTCCGTGAAACCCGCAGCGATGAAAAAGCTGATTGTTATACTGGCACTTTTGTCCGCTGCCATATTATGCACCGGGCAGAAGATAAACAAGGCGGAATACTTCATTGACACTGACCCCGGCTTCGGTAAGGCAACCAATATTCCGGTATCAGTCCCGGCCAATGATGTGTCACTGAGCTATTCGGTGAATATAAGTGCGCTCTCCCAGGGGTTTCACATGATGGTTCTGAGAGCCCGTGATGACAAGGGACAATGGAGCACCACCCGTGAGCAGGTATTTTATGTATACAAGGCACAGAGTACCACTGCCGCAAATATTAGCAAGGCTGAGTATTTCATTGACACTGACCCGGGATTCGGCAAGGCAGTAAATATCCCTGTCTCTATTCCCGCGAAGGATGTGTCGTCAGGCTTTAGCGTGATACTGACATCTCTCTCGGAGGGATTCCACATTATCGTACTCAGATCGCGCGATACCCAGGGTCACTGGAGTACAAGCCGGCAGCAGGTATTTTACGTATATAAGGCACAGAGTACGACTGCCGCAAATATCAGCAAGGCTGAGTATTTCATTGACACTGACCCGGGATTCGGCAAGGCCAACAGTATCCCTGTTGCCAGTCCGGCTAAAGATGTGACATTAGGGTTCGAGGTCAATACCGGTTCGCTGGAGGGATTCCATATTATGGTACTGAGAACCCGTGATAATCTTGGCCGCTGGAGCACAGCACGCCAGCAGGTTTTCTATGTCTTTAAATCGATCCCGGAAACAGCTTCCAAAATAAACGGTATTGAATATTTCCTCGATAATGATCCGGGCTTCGGAAAAGGAACCTTCTATTCAATACCGTCACCCGGTGTCAAGGTCACGGCCGAGGTTACTGCCAGCCTGACCGGTGTCACCAATGGCAGTCACGTTCTTTACCTGAGAGCCAGGGATGCGTCGGGCAAATGGAGCCACCTGTGCTCACATGCAATCTCGGTTTCACTGTCAGACATCGGTAATATGGAGGTGACTTCCTGGTTCAGGCTTTATCCTAATCCCAATGCAGGTGACTTCATAATGGATTTTGCTGACCTTCAGGGTAACAAGTAAAGATTACCATTTTTGACATGAACGGGAAGCAGGTATATACAAAAGAATTGACCGGAGGAGAGATCTCGGCGAATGTTGATCTGCCTTCAGGGGTCTATATGGTTACAGCCGAGGCAGGAGACAAGTCTTTTAAACAGAAATTAATGATAAAGAGATAACAGGAAAAGTCAAACGATAACCATTCTGCCCGCGAAATTAGTTAGTTAATTTTTTCTTTCCAGATCAGAGTTTAGGCGCGGGTATTATGAGACCCTAAGGTGCCCGGGAGAGGGGAGAGGAGAGTTTTCATGTGTCAGAGTTTTGGTTAGTACCGGGCACCTGTGAAAGAGTCCCGTTCATGCGGGACTCTTGTTTTTATTTTGCCTTCTCCTTCAGATGAGCCGTGATCTTATCCTTGATCTCGTCTGCCAGTTCCGGATTGTCTGCAAGTATCTGCTTCACGGCATCACGTCCCTGACCCAGTTTAGTCTCACCGTATGAGAACCATGAACCGCTCTTCTTGATGATGTTGAAATCGGTGCCGAGATCTATTATCTCACCGGTACGCGATATCCCCTCTCCGAAGAGAATGTCAAAGTCAGCTTTCCTGAACGGCGGCGCAAGCTTGTTCTTTACAACCTTCACCCTCACCCTGTTACCAACGGCATCCTCACCCTCCTTGATCTGGTTCGAGCGCCTTATGTCGAGCCTGATGGAGGCGTAGAATTTCAGTGCGTTACCGCCGGTGGTGGTCTCGGGATTGCCGAACATCACACCTATCTTCTCCCTCAGCTGGTTGATGAAGATGCATGTAGTATTGGTTTTGTTGATGTTGGCTGTAAGCTTCCGGAGCGCCTGTGACATCAGTCTTGCCTGCAGACCCATCTTTGAGTCACCCATCTCCCCTTCTATCTCTGCCTTGGGTGTCAGTGCGGCTACTGAGTCAATGACAATAATGTCAATTGCACCTGACCTTATCAGATGGTCTGTTATCTCAAGCGCCTGTTCTCCGTTGTCAGGCTGGGATATGAGAAGATTCTCGACATCGACACCCAGTTTCTCGGCATAGAAGCGGTCAAAAGCATGCTCGGCGTCAATTATTGCAGCTATGCCGCCGGCTTTCTGTGCCTCGGCGATGGCATGAATGGCGAGGGTCGTTTTCCCGGATGACTCCGGCCCGTATATCTCCACCACCCTTCCGCGTGGCAGTCCGCCTATACCCAGTGCGGCATCAAGCCCTATGGAGCCTGTCGAGATGACCTGCACATTGTCAATGGCATGATCACCCAGCTTCATTATGGTGCCCCGGCCGAAATCCTTCTCAATCTTGCCGAGCGTCACCTCAAGGGCCTTCATCTTGTCCTTGTTGATCTCTTTCTTTTCCATAATTATTCCGTTGTGAGTTAGCAGTTATTTGGTGTATAGTTTGAATATCTGAGGTGCATGCTCTTTCGTGTCAACCTTTTTTATGACTTTCTCTATCAATCCCTTTTCATCAATTATGAATGTTGTACGTATGACTCCTGTCACCTTCCTGCCGTACATCATCTTCTCGCCGTACGCTCCGTAGGCAGTCATGATCTTTCTATCCGGATCAGCAATCAGGGGGAAGGGCAGATGAAATTTCTCAGCAAAACCCTTGTGTGATTTTTCGGTGTCGGGACTGACGCCGAGGACAACAAAGCCTTTCTTAATGAGCTCTTCATAATTATCTCTCAGGCTGCATGCCTCCGCGGTGCATCCCGGAGTGTTATCCTTAGGATAAAAATAGAGGATGATCTTTTTGCCTTTATAATTGCTTAGCTTAATTACATTTCCATCCTGATCCCTGCCCTCAAAAAGCGGAGCAGGCATCCCTTCTGCAATCTTAGTCATGACTTTTTAGTATTTTTGTTCAGATTGGTAAAGGTATGAAGTTATCATCTAATGTGAAATTTTTCTTCCTCAGAGTTATTAACATGAGAGCCCTGAGGATATACATTATGCTACTGCTTGTCTGCAGCGTTGCAATGCCTGTCGCCATAGCGCAGGGCGGGGCGGTGAAGCCGTCAAAGACTGAGGCGGAGGCTGCATGGAATGCGGGGAAATATGAGACTGCCTATGACCATTACAACGGGTTGCTTCTGCTATACTCGCGTGACCCGCTTTATAAGTATTATGCAGGGGCGTGCCTGGTAAAGCTGGAGCGTGACATACCGCGTGCTGCAGGACTTCTTGCCTCTGCGATAAACAGCTCTGCAGGTGTCAAGAACGTACCGGATGATGTATGGTTCTGGTATGGCCGCTCGCTGCAGATGAACGGTGACTTCGATCAGGCAGCAGAGGCCTACGGAAGGTTTTCGAAGATTGCAGGGAAGAAGGTCTCGGAGGAGTATGAAGTGCAGAGATATGTTGATGAATGCGGAAAGGGGATAGGGGGGATGGCGCCCGCCGCCGCCGCAGTGAATGACCCTCCGGCCCCTGGGGCCCCTCCGGCCCCTTTGACCCCTCCGGCCCCTTCGACAAGCTCAGGGACCGGATCAGGGAAAAGCTCAGGGACTATTGTCACTCCGCCGGCGGATCTGACCGTGCAGGAGACCGTACCGGATGAATATGATGCAAAACTGAGGCAGGTTGTTATGCTGCAGTACACCGCTGACTCGCTTTCACGCTCGGCGCAGGGTGTAAGGAGGGAGATGGAATCAGCAACTCCTGATAAAAAGGGGGCTCTGAAGAATAAAGCCGAGGCCATCGAGAGGGATGCCGCAAAAAAGCAGTCACAGGCTGACAGTATACTTGCTTCACTTGAACCTGTTTCTGTTACTGCTGATGAGGTTGAAGCCGACGACTCAGTGTCTGTCTTCAGTGTTTTTGAAGTGAGGCAGGCTTCCCCTTACGGTGAGAATGAGCCGATACCGATAGACAGGGGCACCCCTGCAGGGCTTGTATACAGCGTGCAGCTTGCCGCATTCCGTAATCCTGTAAAGCCTGAGCTTTTTAAAGGTCTTTTCCCGGTTTACGGGAAATTAAAGCCGGACAATGGCGTTACATATTACTATACCGGCTTGTTCCGCACATTGGAGGCAGCCAGACAGGCTATCACGCCGGCACGTGCCGCGGGATTCCCTGATGCATTTGTCATTGCCTGGATGGATGATGTCCAGGTCTCTATGGAGAGAGCAGCCCTGCTTGAGAAGGAGTGGGGCGGGAAACCGCTGTTCCGCATGGATGCTGACGCAAAGGAGAGGAACAATATTTCAGTTAATGACACCCTTCCTGTCGGAACACTGACCTTCAGGGCTGAGGTGATGCGATCAAAGAAGCCTGTCAAGCCGGATGTAATTGAGAAGATACAACTCCTTGCCGGGACAAGGGGACTGGACATCATTAAAAACAGTGACGGGGAGGCTGTTTTTCTCATCGGGAATTTTATTACATTTGAGAGCGCTGATGAGTATGTCTCACTGCTGGTACGTAACGGCTACAGCACCTCAAGGGTGGCAGCATATGTAGGCATGCAGGAGATACCGGTTGAGGCGGCAAAGGAACTGTTAAAAAAGATACTGAATGACTAAGGGAAAACCGAGCCCCCGGGGCAGCAGGCGTAACGAGGAGCATGAGAAGTCTCTATTCCTTGTCAATGATGATTTGAACACTTTTGAGCATGTCATCAACTCACTTGTTGATGTGTGCGGTCATGACGAACTGCAGGCTGAGCAGTGCGCTTTCCTGACCCACCATAAAGGTGGTTGCGTGATAAAGATGGGTGATGCCGTCACCCTGGAGCGAATGAGCCTCAGACTGAGAGAACTGAACCTTGATACTTTAGTCCTGTAAAACCGATATCCCATGTCACTTGGTCTGATAATATTCCTGATACTGCTTGGCCTCCTCCTCTTCATTATCGAGTTCATGCTTATCCCCGGCATCACCATAGCAGGCGTTGGAGGTGCGTTATGCATAATAATCGGCATAATACTCTCATTCACCACCTTTGGTACAGGCACGGGGATGGCAGTGCTCGGCGGAACTGCTTTGCTGCTGATTGTATCAACGGTACTGATGCTCAGGAGCGGTACCTGGAAGAAGTTCATGCTTAAGACCTCCATCGACGGTAAAGTGGATAATATCGGCAAGGAAGAGGGGAGGGTAAAACCGGGCGACAGAGGCGTGACTGTGACACGCCTGGTACCGGGCGGCAAGGTACTTGTAAACGGGGAGTATTTTGAAGCAAAGTCAGTTGATATACTTATTGACCCAAGACAGGAGATCGAGGTGATCAGGATCGAGGACAATAAGGTAATAGTAAAACCAATAAACAAATAATATGGAAATGAGTGGATTAGGTATTTATGTGATCATTATCGTCGGGGCAGTAATCCTGCTCTGGATACTTCTTTATTTCATACCAATCGGGTTGTGGTTCCAGGCGCTGGTATCAGGTGTCAGGATCAGCCTGCTGCAGCTTATCTTCATGAGATGGCGCAAGGTGCCGCCGTCAATAGTTGTCGGCGCGATGATCGAGGCTGATAAGGCAGGCATAAAGCTTAACCGTGATGAGCTTGAGGCTCATTATCTTGCTGGCGGTCATGTGGCACAGGTGGTACATGCCCTCGTCTCGGCAAGCAAGGCTAACATAGACCTCTCGTTCAAGATGGCAACTGCCATAGACCTTGCCGGTCGTGATGTCTTCCAGGCGGTACAGATGTCGGTTAATCCAAAGGTCATCGATACACCTCCTGTCACAGCGGTGGCACGCGACGGCATCCAGCTGATTGCAAAAGCCAGGGTGACGGTGAGGGCCAATATCAAGCAGCTTGTCGGTGGCGCTGGTGAGGAGACCGTTCTTGCGCGCGTTGGTGAGGGGATAGTCTCGTCAATCGGTTCGGCTCACAGCCATAAGGAGGTTTTGGAGAATCCCGACCGCATCAGCAAGACCGTTCTCGAGAAAGGTCTCGATGCCGGAACGGCATTTGAGATCCTTTCGATAGACATAGCTGATATCGACATCGGTAAGAACATCGGGGCAGTGCTGCAGATGGATCAGGCCAATGCTGACAAGAATATTGCCCAGGCCAAGGCAGAGGAGCGTCGCGCCATGGCCGTGGCACTTGAGCAGGAGATGAAGGCCAAGGCACAGGAAGCACGTGCCAAGGTCATCGAAGCCGAGGTGGAGATACCTCTGGCTATGGCTCATGCCTTCAAGAGCGGCAACCTCGGCATCATGGATTACTACCGGATGCGGAATATTGAGGCAGACACTACAATGCGTGACTCGATTTCCAAGCCGCCGACCTCGGGAGGGGAGAAGAAAAAGTAGGTAAGAGGCAACAGGAAACAGGAGTATCCGGTAATCGGTATTCAGTATTCGGTATTAAGTAAGAACCGATTACCGATTACTGGTTACCGAATACCTTTTTATAAAGGATCAGGTTTATTTTATTCGAGGCACTATTCCAGGTAAAAGAGAATCATCTCCTCAATAGCCCGCTGGCACACCTCGCAGAATGACTCTGCCTCGTTGCTCTTCATACGACAGTCAAACGAGGGCCTGAAGATCCCTTTTGCTGAATAACCCCCTCCCTCGAACAGTCCTGTCACACCGGTATATTTCTTTGTGTTCGGGGTTGGTACCGGCACTGATTTGGCGATGAGGTCCTTCCATTTTGATTCAAAATTCACCATGGTGGTTATGTTAGGCTCCCACGGCTCAACAGCAAGGGGGTAAAACTCCTCATAGGCAACCTCTGAACTGTAGTACTCATCAGCCAGTCCTGCAAAGCCATGGCCAAACTCATGGGTGAAGACCTGGGGTGTAAATTTATGATCGGATGTGACAGCGCTGTAGTAGTTGTACACACCGCCCCCGCCGTACCTCGGGCTGTTTATAAGCACCAAAATCTGGTCATGGGGCGCCGCTGCGGCATAATCGTTCACACTTCTGATGTCCTGTGTGGTAAGGTATCGGTCAACGTCAAAGGTGTAGTAGCTTGAATTAAGTGCAGTGTTTACATAGATCCCTTCACCCGGTACGTCAGTGCCTGACTCCTGTGACGGAGCCTCAACAGCCCAGATGTTTATACGCTCGCGGTACTTGTCAAAGGGAGCCTCTTCGAAAAGGATATCAGCCATCCGTTTGACGTCAGCCCTGAATTTACTCATCTCCCCCTTCGTATAACCCTCTGACAGAAAGGCGATGTCAAGTGAGGTGTGCGGATCGCCGCTGCCGTATATACGGGTGGCAAGGGCTTCGTCAGGCTTCTCGTTAATGATGAAGTAGCTTGCAGGGTCAATGTCTGTCTCATAAAGTTTGGTAAAGAGCCCGTCGCGGCCCCTGATGCTCAGAACAAAACGGACTTTATTTTTTGGGAAGGGAAAGGTGGCAACCTCGTGGAAGCTCTTCTCTATCCTCTTAGCCTCAGCCGTGGTCTGCCACTCCTGGTACAGAGTGCAGAATCCTTTTGAATACAAAAGAGTACCGTTTACAGCATCAAACACTTCATACCTGAAATTGCCATAGTTGAACGGATCGGTAAGGTTCTGCAGTGATCCGCCCCAGAAGGGCTCCGTGACGACAGAGACCGGAAAAACCTTTGTCGATTCACTGTTCCCGGCAAGGATAAAGTCAAACCTCATGGTCCGGTCAGTGAAATGCTCATCGAATATCAGCTGTGCCTGTGTCAGAAGAGGCAGCAAAAGCAGCATTAAAACCTGTATGACTTTCATTATTTTGTTGTTTGGTGTGGTAAAGGTACTAAAGAGGCTGTCATAAAAAAAGATAATTAGTAATTTGCAGCCGGAAAAATATGATGTTACATGTTTGAATCTTTTGAACCTGGCCAGATTTTAAAAGAGTTCCTCGCTGACACCGGGATGTCAGCCAGGCTTGTTACATGGCTCACGGCAGTGATTATGATTATCCTGGTAGCCGTCACAGCCTGGCTCTCAAAGGTAATCTCAAGAGCCATCATTGTAAAAGTTGTATCTGTATGGGTAAGGCGGACTAAATCACCATACGATGATATATTTCTTGAGTCAAGGGTCTTTCATACCCTTGCGCTTATTGTGCCCGGCGTTGTGGTCTGGTACATCGCATCATGGATGCTGCATGACCATCTGATATGGCTCACATTTGTCCGCAGGTGTTCGGAAATATATATTGTCATTGCATCTGTCCTTACGGTTAATGCCTTTGTACAGGCATGGCACAGTATTTACCTGACTCTTCCAGTGTCAGAGGGACGGCCGATAAAGGGATATGTGCAGCTGGTGAAGGCGTTGGTGATCATTGCCGGAATACTGGTCATTACCTCCATCCTCTTCAGGGTTTCTGTAACGAGTGTTATAGCGGGTCTCGGAGTGGCCTCGGCAGCGCTTCTCATTGTCTTCAAGGATACACTGCTTGGACTCGTTGCCAGTATGCAGCTCTCTAACAACAAGATGCTGAGCCTTGGTGACTGGATTACGATACCTGGACGTAACATCGACGGAACCGTGGTTGACATGTCACTTCACACGGTCAAGGTTAAGAACTTCGATAATACAATACTTACTGTCCCAACCTATGCGCTTGTATCCGAGTCATTCCAGAACTGGAAGGGGATGGAAGAGGCGGGTGTCAGGCGTATCAAGCGCGAGATACGTATTGACGTAAGGTCGATTGCTTTCCTTGATGCAGAGCTGCTTGAGAGAATCAGCAGGAGGCCGCTGCTGGAGCAATGGCTCAGAGAGAATGCAGAAGAGATTGAGGCCGTGAAGAAGGGAGAGCCGACATCGCTGACAAACCTCGGGGCTTTCAGGGCTTACATGCTTGAGTATCTCCGAAATCATCAAAATATTGACGGAAAGTTACCAGTGATGGTGCGCGACATGCCTCCCGCGGAGACCGGCATGCCGGTAGAGCTGTACTGCTTCAGCATAGAGAACCAGTGGGTGCCTTATGAGGCTGTGCAGTCAGGGATCTTTGATTATGTCTACGCTGTTATTGGTCAGTTCGGACTGAGAGCCTTCCAGAATATCTCTGGCAGCGACCTTGAACTGCTGAAAAAATAAAATGTAACCATCTGATCATAAACGCAATGTGCGTTTGAAAGGCAATTGCAGGGCTGTATGCCGGTGTCGCCTACTTTCCTGCTGCAGCCTCTCTCTGCCTCTTCACCTCATACAGTGCTATCCCTGCCGAGACCGAGACGTTCAATGAGCTTATCGCACCTGAAACAGGTATAGATACCTGAACATCGCACATTGTCAGCAGTTCGCGGCTGATGCCCTTCTCCTCCGATCCGAGGATTATCACTGCCGGACCACTCAGGTCTGCAGTGCTGATATTATCACTGCTCTTTTCCGTTGCGGCAACAGCCTTCACTCCTGATTCCTTGAGATAGGTCAGGCAGCGTGTGATGCTCTTCACCCTGCAAACAGGGAATGAGTTCAATGCACCGGCCGATGCTTTGATTGCGTCAGCTGAGATGCGTGCCGAGTTCTTTTCAGGTATGATGATGGCATGTGCCCCGAAGCATGCTGCTGACCGTACTATAGCCCCGAAGTTGCGTACATCGCTTACCCCGTCGAGCATCATCAGGAGGGGTTCATTGCCCTCTTCAAAGATGCGCGGCAGGAGATTCTCAATATTCTGAAACTCTATCGCCGACAGCCATGCAATGACACCCTGGTGATTCTTTCGTGTGATGTAGTCGAGCTTCTCAAGCGGTACCACCTGCCAGGGTACCCCATGCTCGTTTATCACTTTCATGAGGTCATGGTAGGAGGCTCCCCGGAGTCCCTGCTTTACAAGCACGCGGTCTATCTGCCTGCCGGCTATGACGGCTTCGATGACAGGGTGCATCCCGAAGATGAATTCTTTTTCGCTGTATATCATTGTATTTCTGTGGCTGTTTCAAGTCTGAATACTTTTCCCTCACGCCATCTTGCAACAGCAATATCCCAGTAGCTGATAGGTGTGGCAGCCCTGTTGAGGACAAAATCATTCTGAGAGAACAGGTTCTTTTTCTTGCTGAAGTTGAACCAAAGAATCTCTTCTGTTGAACTGTATTGCGATCCCCATGCGCTCTTCACTGGAGGCATCTTATAGCCCCAGCTCTCACCTTCAACGTTCTTGTATACTTTGTCAGGCGGGCCGTAGATAATGTACATCATGCCCCTGTCAGTGAGCCAGCCCTGCTTGTATGAGCTGAAATAGTAGTTTGCAAAGAGGGTGCGGTTGTAATAGATCCTTATCAGCTCTTTCGACCTCTCTATGGTGCCGGTGCGGTTAAGCCAGAACTCATCAAGAGCAAGCTTCGGCTTCTCTGCTGAAAACAGTGCCTCCATCTCCTCACGCGTTGCGATATAACCCAGCGGAGGTATCATTGTCTCAGGACTTGTAAAGGAGGGATGGTCATTACCGAAGTTCAACAGCACCAGCCCCTCTCTTATCAGGCTGTCAGGCGAAAGCATATAGATCCCTTCACGCGGAAACATGATAGGCAGGGTATCGGCATACGGGACTGGGATTATCAGTTCAGGTTCGGGGGCGAGGGTGACCTCAGGAAGCACTGTCGAAGGAGGGGCAGGGAGTTCCTTCACTGACTCGTAATAGAACAACCATAACGTGTCAGGTTGCAAAGAGGGGCTGAGGACATTGATGAACTGATTGGGCTTCAGTATATTGGAAAAAATCTCATTCTTGCTGAAGTGATCGCGTACCTTATAATTCAGACTGCTGTAAGGCCCTGTCCTGTCGAAATCAATGAATACCTGTACCGTCCTCTGCCTTATCAGGTCGATGATCTTGAGTGCTACCGTGTACGATTTGCCGTCATAGGCTTTAAGCGGTAACCTGAATGCGTAACCGCCTCCTGCTTCTTCCCTGAGAAGGTCATACTTGTAGTTTGCCGTATCTGCCAGGTTTCCTCCCATGGTCTGGTCAAAAAGCTTAACCGACAGCAGTATGGAGGCTTTAGGAACACCTTCCGGATTTGCTTCACTGAAAAAGAGTTCATCCCTCCGGAGACTTACCGAAAGCACTGTCGTTTCAGAATCCTCGTTGTATAATGAGACTGAAGGGGTGAAGATGTTCCTTGCCGGGTTATAAACATATGACAGATCTTTTGTGTCAGGGGCACTCTGACGGCTTGTGTAGCATGAGGAGGCGAGTGACATAATAATCACCGCAGTAACCATTGCCGCAACTCTATCTCTGAAAAATCCAAGCATGGCCTAAAGGTAATAAAGATTTCAAAGTGTATCTTCTTTCCATTTTATCCTGAGCCTGCAAAGTTCAGTACTGTCTGCCTCACGGATAACAGAATGAACAAATGAGTCACCACCCTCATCACCGCCGGAGGTCAGTATGTTTATCCCATCTCCATGGTGCCCTTCGGAGAGATAGTTCACCTCCACAGTGTCAGGTATATGCACATCAATGAACTCCTTTTCATAGGAATTGATAACCCAGTGAATGTACCTTGCATTGTTGACATGATTATTAACGTCCAGGTCATCAAGCTGTGCTGTCAGCCTGGTAAGCTTATGGTTGTTGTCATTCAGTGCCGGTACTTTTCCCGCGTTTGTCTCGAGAGCTCTCTGCCCGGGAAACCTGGCATTAAGGAAAGAGAGAGCCCTGTCGGGGCGCTGCACTTTTCTGGTCTCAAGGTCAACAATGACCCAGGAGGATGAGGCTCCGACAATCCTGTTGCCTGCGGCGTCGTACATCTCCAGGTCACGCAGTGCGAAGATGGCATCGGTGCCGCGGGGCCAGGTGCGGACAGTAACCTCTTCCCACGTTAGCGGCATCCTTTCGATCTTTACCAGCATCCTTGCCAGCACCCAGAAATAGCCATTTGTAATGAGATGTTCGCGGCCGAAGCCCAGTACAGATGCATGCCTTCCGGCGAGATCCTGGAAATAGTTAAGGAGTGAGCCGGGGCTGAGTCTGCCCCTGACATCAGTGTCAAAGACGTTTACCGGGTATTTCCGTTCATAAATGATCATCGCTGTTCATGTATTCTGTCATGAAATCTTCAAGCTCACTGTGCATCTTTTCCCATTTGTGCATGAGAATGTCAAGTCTCTGTTTCTTCTCCTCGTAGGTGTTGTAGAACGATGTGTCACTTACCACCTCATGGTCACCTGATGCCAGCCGGGCATCCATATCCGCTATCTCCTTCTCAAGGAGAGTTATTTCCGCCTCACTCTCTTCTGTCTGTCTCTTCAGCCTCCTGTAGACCCTCTCTGTCTCTTTCTTTTCAAGGTACCGTGTCTTACTGTCCTGAACAGGTGCTCTCTTGCCCGTAGCAGGGGGGGCAGCAGCTGTCACATCTTTTTTCTCAAGTTCTTTCAGCGACTCAATCTTCCTCGCCCTGAGGAACTCTGATATCCCTCCGAGGTGGGTTCTTATCTTCCTGTCACGGAATTCGTACACCTTGTTCACCAGTCCGTCGAGAAAGTCCCTGTCATGCGAGACCACAATTAATGTGCCATCAAACCTGATGAGGGCCTTTTTGAGTATCTCCTTTGAACGGATGTCAAGGTGGTTGGTCGGCTCGTCAAGAAGGAGCAGGTTATATGGCTCAAGCAGCAGCTGTACTATTGCGAGCCTTGACCGCTCCCCGCCTGACAGTACCTTCACTTTCTTTTCGATATCGTCTCCCTGGAACAGAAATGCACCGAGGATATCACGCATACGGGTTCGTATATCGCCCCTCGCTATACGGTCTACAGTCTCAAAGACGGTGAGGTCATCATTAAGCAGCTCATCCTGGTTCTGGGCGAAATAGCCTATGCTGACATTATGCCCTTGCTTCACAGTGCCTTCATGATCAATCTGGCGGAGTATCATCCTTGAGAGTGTGGTCTTCCCCTCGCCGTTTCGTCCTACGAAAGCCACCTTCTCACCTCGCTCTATCTTCAATGATATCCTGTCAAGCACGAGGTGCGATCCATAGCGCTTTGAAGCTTCGTCTGCCTCCACGACCACGGTGCCCGAGCGGGGCGCAGGTGAGAACCGTATATTTATTGCTGACAGGTCCTCATCCTCGATCTCGATCCGTTCCAGCTTCTTCAGCTGCTTGATTTTGCTCTGTACCTGAACGGCCTTGGTGGGCTTGTATCTGAACCGCTCGATGAATCTCTCCGTATCGTCGATCATCTTCTTCTGGTTGCGGAAGGCGGCCTCCTGCTGTTCGCGGCGCTCACGCCGCAGCTCCGTGTACCTTGTGTAGGGCACCCTGTAATCATATATCCTCCCGAGGCTTATCTCAAGCGTCCTCAGTGTCACATTATCGAGGAAAGTACGGTCGTGTGACACCAGGATCACTGCTCCGGGATAGGAGATAAGAAAATTCTCGAGCCACATGATAGACTCAATATCCAGGTGGTTGGTTGGTTCGTCAAGCAGGATGAGGTCTGGTTTGCGAAGAAGTATCTTTGCCAGCTCTACCCTCATGCGCCATCCGCCGCTCAGCTCGCGCGTAGGCCTGCTGAAGTCGGTATGGCTGAAGCCGAGGCCGGTGAGTGTCTGTCCTGTTACCGACACATAGTCATTGCCTCCCAGCATGCGATAGCGCTCGTCAGCCTGGTGCAGCCTGTCGCAAAGTTCATGGTATCCCTGGCTTTCATAATCGGTCCTCTCAGTGACTGCCAGCGTGCATGATGCTATCTCCCGCTCCAGAGCCTTCAGCTCGGTGAAGGCGGTGAGGGCTTCCTCAAGGACGGTAGTGGTGTCAGAGACCTTCATCTGCTGCTCGAGGTATCCCACTGACAGCTCCCTGGGCTTCTCTACAGATCCTGAAGTGGGCTCCTGAAGACCGGCGATGATCTTCATCAGGGTTGACTTCCCGGCTCCGTTCCTCCCTGTAAGCCCTATGCGTTCCTGTCTGGTGATAAGGAATGAGACCTCATCGAGAAGGACAAAACTGCCAAAAAGGAGTGATACGTTATTGACGGAGACCATCAGTCAGAATTTGAAGGTGCAAAGATAGAAAAAAATGTCCTGCAGTCCTGCAGTCGTGCAGTCTTCTGTCTCTGTGCTTAACGCTCTGTGCTCCCCGCCTTCGCCACCCTTCGACTGGCTCAGGGACCGGCTTCGGCGGGCAAAGCCTGCCCCCCGCTCCCCGCTCTGTGCTCAGAAATTTACCCTATCTTTGTACAGAAATAGTAAGCCAATGAAAAACATACATATAATTCTGAAATTAACCCTTATCATGCTGCTCACAGTTATCGCGCAGTCGTGTAAGGAGAAGTCCGATCCTTTTGATGACAATACCTACCTGGTCTCAGCCACGAGGGAGGTGACGATGACAGAGACAAATATAAACACCCTTCTGAACGTAATTAAAGCAGTATATCCCGGCGTTTCGGAGATCATCGCTGATGTCGACGGCGGAGTGATCGTTTACAGCATCACATACAACACAACGTTCAACGGGGAAGATGTGCTTGCCTCAGGCCTGGTTGCAATACCTTCAAAACCCGGCACTTATCCCGTCCTTGCATATCAGAACGGTACCAACACACTGCATTCGGAAGCCCCGTCAGTCAATCCGTTCAATACATACTACCAGGTCCTTGAATGTATAGCCTCCACGGGTTATGTGGTTATGATGGCCGATTATCTCGGCTTCGGGGCCTCGGATGATATGCCCCATCCTTATTTTCACAAGGAATCGACTGTCAGATGCCTCGTTGACATGCTCTATTCGCTCAGGGAGTTTGATGATGATATAGCCGCCGATATAACCATAAGCAATGAACATTTCCTGCTTGGCTACTCGCAGGGCGGCTGGGCTACCCTCGCGTTTCTCGATGCGCTTGAGAATGACTACAGTGCTGACTTCAATGTTACAGCAGCCTCGTGCGGTGCAGGCGCCTATGATATCGCCTATTTTAATTCTTATGTTCTTGGGCTTGCGGAATACCCCATGCCTGTTTTCCTGGGTTATATAGCCAACGCGTACAGTGAATATGACCTCTTTACCAATCAGCTTTCAGATTTGTTTCAGAGTCCTTATTTCGACCGCATACCGTTATTATATGACGGGATGCACTCTTCAGACCAGATAAACGGGCAGCTGACACAGCTGATCCCGCAGCTTTTCAGGGCTGATTATATCACGGGTCACGCTACCTCCGCAGCATATGCGAGTGTGCGTAATGCCATGACGGCAAACAGCGTTGCGGGATGGGACTCCGATGTGCCATTGCTGTTTGTTCACGGCACCGCAGACGATTATGTCATTCCTGAACTCTCCGAGATGATGCATAATGCGATGCTTGACGCCGGAACTAATCCACTTATTTGCAACTATGTAGAGCTTGAGGGTCTTGATCACTCGGAAGGTGTACTGCCAGCCGGCATTGCCGGACTCTCTTTCTTCAAATTATTCAGGTAGTAACAGGTGGGAAGGAAGAAGGCTCTGCCTCTGCTGAGAGGGGTGACGATCACAGACATAGGATCAGAAGGAAATGCCATTGCCAGGGTCAATGACATGGTTCTCTTTGTGCCCGGAATGATACCCGGTGATGTGGTCGATGTCAGGGTGACAAGGAAGAGAAGTCGTTACATGGAAGGTGTGGCACTGGCAGTGACAACACCCTCCCCTGAAAGAACCACCCCGCCGTGCGAACATTTTGGTGTATGCGGCGGCTGCCGCTGGCAGCACCTGCCATACGATAAGCAGCTCTTTTACAAGGAGAAGCAGGTGAGGGACAACCTGACACGAATAGGCCATCTTCAGGTACCTGTTGTCAACCCTATAATCGGGTCGGAGAAGAGCTACCGGTACCGTAACAAGCTGGAGTTCACCTTTGCAGAGAGGCGGTGGATAACACGTGAGGAGGCAGGCTCGGATCAGAAGCTGGAGAAAAGGCCGGCGCTCGGCTTTCATGTCCCGGGCGTCTATGACAAGGTGCTGGATATCAACGAGTGCCTTCTGATGGAAGAACCGTCGAACGCCATAAAGAATGAGGTAAGGAGATATGCCGTTGAGAAAGGACTGCAATTCTATGACCAGAGAGATCATACAGGCTTCCTGCGAAACCTGATAGTCAGGATTACCACCACCGGGGAGGTGATGGTGGTGCTGGTAACGGCGTACGGTGAGGATGAGGAGAGAGAGCGCCTGCTCGGTCATATGGTTGCTCAATTCCCCGCGATAACCTCGTTGTGGTATGTGACCAACACCAAGAAGAACACCAGCCTCTCTGACCAGACACCGGTGCACCACTCAGGCAGTCTCTATATCACAGAGGAGATGGAGGGTCTCAGGTTCAGGGTGGGACCGAAGTCGTTCTACCAGACCAACAGCAGGCAGGCAGCGAGGCTATACGGGATCGTGAAGGAGTTTGCACAGCTTACAGGAACGGAAAATGTATATGATCTGTACACCGGAGCCGGTACCATTGCATGTTACCTGGCTGCGGGGGCTGCCAGGGTGACAGGGATAGAATACATTGATGAGGCGGTCGCTGATGCCCGCATCAATGCTTCGGCTAATGACATAGGCAATGCGTTGTTCATCCCGGGTGACATTAAAGACATACTGAATGACACCCTCTTCAGTGAGCGGGGGAGACCTGACGTTATCATCACCGATCCTCCGAGGGCAGGCATGCATGAGGATGTCACGAGGGTCATGCTCCGGTCAGGTGCTGACAGGATTGTCTACGTGAGCTGCAATCCGGCCACGCAGGCACGTGATCTGGGCATACTCTCCGAGGGGTATGATCTGACGAGGGTACAGCCTGTTGACATGTTCCCCCAGACCTTTCATGTTGAGAATGTGGTGCTGATGGAGAAAAAGAGGGGATAATCTTGTAAAGTATGCAATGATTTTTTAATTTTGCCCCGCTGAAAAAACGATTTCAGTGATTTTTGGAGCGATGGGTGAGAGGCTTAAACCAGCAGTTTGCTAAACTGCCGTACGGGTAACCGTACCGGGGGTTCGAATCCCCCTCTCTCCGCCCCGACCATGTCACACCCGTCGCTGAATGGCTGGCGGGTTTTTTTTTTTCCGGCATGATGAGTCCTGCATGCCAGGAGCGAAAAGTGACGGAAAACAAAAAACACTCATGAGACTGAAGTTTGCATGAGTCGTGCACATGGTCGTGGGCAGGATTTCTCCCCCGGGGATCACCGCAGGTAATCCCCCTTAGCCTCAGTGCCTGTGATAGATCTTGTTTACAATCCTCCAGCCTTCCCTGAATTTGTAAAGACCCAGGTAATCTGTGAAGATAAGCTTGTTGCCACGCCACAGCTCAATCTTTGCCATGGCGGCATTGCCGGTAACATCTATTGAAATGAACTTGCACTCCGTCACCGGGGGCTTGACACCCATCGCCTTTGCCTTGGCGGCTCTCGTGCTCTCCTTCCAGTTATAGATCGGAAGAAGTGTGACAGTAGTGCTGTCAGCACCTATGCCTAAAAGGACAAAACAGGGATGAAACCCCTTGTCAATTTCCGCTGCATCACCATGATTGTGAATGCCATCTACATAAGCGCTCATAATCACCTGCCTGATCATGGCCTGATCATCCTGACCATGTACATTGATCAACAGGGTCGCGGCGATCAAAACAAAAAGTACTCTCTTCATAATGTTCACGTTTATTTTATGAGCAGAAGGTACAATAATTCCTGATTATGCAAGAGGGAGGCGGCTCAGAGTGCCTCTTTCCTGATCTTGTTGCCGGCCATATCGGTCAGAAGGAGGTATCTCACAAGCTTCTCATCACGCACAATAAACTCATACCTGATGGTGTCAACTGAATGAAACTCAATGCAGTTCATTATCTCTCCCTCTGCAGCCGCCCTGCTCTTTATTCCCGGCGAAATGGTCTCAAGCTGCAGGTTGATGCGGTATTCGAGCAGTATCCCATCCTGATCAAACCTGGCAATCTTCTCCTTTTCACCATGATAGAAAATTACCTCGAACAGTCCTTTGTAGCGGCTCCATTCTATGTTCCTGGCTCCGCTGAAATTGTTGCGAAAACTCTCCATGACAACTCCCGGTATGCGGACAGGCCTGCCTTTCAGTATTTTGTCGAGGATGTTAAGTTTAATGCTCATGATAATATAAAGACGGACAAAAACCGAAAAGTAACATCAGCGACTTGATTTATGAAGAAACAACAACCGCGCCTTGGCACGCTTGAGCCTCATCTTGGCAGCGCTCTCTGTGACCCTGAGAGCCTCGGCTATCTGCTGCAGAGGCATCTCATCAAAATACCTCATCATTATCAGTGCCTTCTCCTCCGTGTGAAGCCTGTTAAGCAGATCCATAAGAATGTCATAGCTTATCTCCTCCGACTCATCCTCATATGTATCGTCAATTATCTCGGGAAGCTCATTCGAGCTGTTCCACTCGGGATAGTGAAGCTTCTTCTTCTCCCTCAGGTAATCAATACAGTGATTATAGGTAACTGAGTACAGCCATGAGGAGAACGATGACTTGCCCCTGTAGCTGCCAAGTTTCTCATATGACTTTGAAAGTATGTCTCCTGTGAGCTCCTCGGCAAGATCACGATTGTGCGTCAGACTGTAACATTTGTCCAGCACCTTTGTATAATACCTGTTGAAAAGTAGTGAGAAGAGCTCGGTCTCGTTTCCATGGCGGATTTTTTTTACAATCTCCTCGTCACTCAATTGGTCACAGTTGCGGCTCATCTGATGCGATCTTCACACCGAGGCAAAATTAAAATTATCTGATTTATCCGGACAGGTTCAGAGGAAAATCACAAAAAAATTTTTGAAATGTGTGTTACTTTTTAAATTGTGCACGTCATAATTACAAAAATTCGTAACTTTGCGCGGATTTTAAAACCTGATGCATAATAGTTTAACGGATAATTGATAACAGAACCAAATTAAAACAAAAATGAAAAACAGATTCTTTTTAGTAGTTGCTACAGTTGCTGCAGTTGCTCTCATGACAAGCTGCGGTAAAGTTCCTCAGGCTAACATTGACGCTGCCGTTGCAGCTATCGATTCAGCCAAGACAATGCAGGCAGACATCTATCTTCCCGGTGATTTTGCTGCTCTCAATGACTCACTTACCGTAATCAATCAGGCAGTTGAGGCTCAGAAATCAAAGCTTTTCAAGAATTTCAAAGATGTGAAAGTAAAAGCTGATGCTCTTACAGTTGTTGCAGGTGAACTGGCTGGTAAGGCAGTTGTTAAGAAGGATGAGGTTAAAGCCGAAGCTGAGACTCTCATGACACAGGCTAAAGCTCTCCTTGAAGAGAACAAGACCCTGATCGCAAAAGCACCTAAAGGCAAAGAAGGCAAAGCAGTTCTTGACGAGATCAAAGGCGAAGTGACAGTAATCGAAACTTCACTTACCGAAGCTCAGGCAATATTCGATGCCGGCACCAACTACATGCAGGTCCTTGATAAGGTAAAAGCAGCCAACGAGGCTCTTACCGCTATCAACACCGAGCTGAAGGATGCTATCGCTAAAGTCAGGAGATAATTTCAACTGATTGGATGAAAACAATCCCCGGGTAATCTCCCGGGGATTTTTTTAATTTTACAGCTCGGATGAGAGGCCCACTGGTAAAAAAACTTATATTCATCATTTTTATTTCAGTCTTCCTGGGATTGCTGGGATGGCTTTTCATCGCACTCATTCCTGAACCTCCTGTAATGGAACTTGAACAGGCAAGCAGGGCGGTATCTCAGGCAAGAGACAATAATTCAGTCATCTATTCAGCCAGGCTCTTCAGGGAGGCACAGAGTTATTATGACTCCGCCATGACTTCCTGGCAGACGGAAAACAACCGCTTCATCCTGTTCCGCGACTATGAGCGGGTAAGGATGTTTGCTGCCCTCTCCCAGAAAAAAGCTGCTGAGGCCAGAAAGAATACAATCGTCAGGGCAAACGGCATGCGACTGAGCCTTGAGACGGAGACAGCCAGACTGAATGCAGAAATAGCAGCCTTTGAAAAGGTGTTTCTCTCACTTCCTCTTCCGCAGGAGACCGTAAAGAAGCATGCCAGGGGCAAACTGCTGCTGCGGGAGGCGGAGATAGACCTTAACAAAGGGCAGTACGTCAGCGGCAATGTGAAAGTCACCGAAGCCAATGAGTACATCACTTCCTCTTATACTTATGCCCGCAAAATCCTTGAGGACTACTATACTGGGTACAAACGGTGGCAGGAGCTTGTCATGGGCAACGGTGGATGAAAGCCGCAGATCGGGATCATATGCCATTGTGATCGAGAAGATTCCGGGACTGTGTCATCTTTACCATGCAGGCAAAAAGAGATATACCTTTGAAGCTGAATTCGGCAGTAACTGGATTGGCGACAAGATCAACGGGGGAGACATGGCTACTCCTGAGGGGAGCTATGAGGTGACAAAGAAACTGTCGGGCCCGTCAACCAAATACCACAAGGCCCTTCTGATAAACTACCCCAACAAGCAGGATATTGAGGAGTTCAAATACAGGGTGCAGAACGGCCATCTGCCGTCTGACGCACGGATAGGTGGAATGATAGAGGTGCATGGTGACGGAGGGAAGGGTGGAAACTGGACAGAAGGATGCGTGGCACTCAGGAATAATGACATGGATGTTGTATTCAGGCATTCAAAGCCAGGTACCCCTGTCACTATTGTCGGATCAACCATAACGCTGGAGGAGTATCTCTCCGGTGGAAAATAAGACGTATGGAAGAGCAGAAAGAGAATCCTGTCAGTGAAGCTGCCCAAACGGATAAGGGCTTAAGCTCAGCAATAAAGAAATATGTTGCGTCACATCGATACGTAAGGGTTATCCTTATATCAGCCGCTGTGCTGTTACTTTTCATCATGCTGCTTTCTGTTCCACTTTATCTGGCCCCTGCCTTTCAGAATTCATGGGGCACCAGCAGGGCAGAATGCAGGGTTGATTCAACCCTTCTTGCAGATAAAAACATCAAGAGACAGATAGCCCGCACTGAGGCAGATATCACACGGCTCGAGCGAAAACTCGCCTCATTCATACCTACCCAGACTTACCTTGTAATTAATACCACTGATAACAGGTTCTTCCTGTACAAGAGCCGCAAGCTGGTCCGTGAGGGTTACTGCTCGTCAGGCAGTTATACCCTCCTTAGAACCGTTGACGGAGAGAAGGAGTGGATATTCAAGACCCCGCGCGGCAGGTTTACAATACAGGGCAAGGTGGCTGACCCGGTATGGCGCAAGCCTGACTGGGCCTTTGTCGAGGAAGGGCTCCCGGTACCCGGACCGTCACATCAGTCGCGCTATGAGTACGGGGTCCTCGGTGACTACGCCCTTAGCCTCGGTGACGGATATCTCATCCACGGTACAATCTATAAGAGGTTTCTTGGCATGCCGGTGACTCACGGATGCATCAGACTGAATGATGATGACCTTGAGGCTGTGTATAGCTCACTCAGCATAGGATCAAAAGTATATATTTACTGACATAAAGGGATGGAGATGAATATTGCCAGATATAAATGGTTTCTGATAACAGGCACAGTCTTGCTGATTGTCATCATCTTTTATCTGGTAAGGAGTGTTTCTGCTGTCAGTCATGCTGTAAGGTCATTTGACGATGCATACTTCGCCTCTCTTGAGCAGAAGGAGAGCGATACAATCAACCAGTGCTCCATCCCCGGGTATATCGATCTGCTGCGTAAGAAATCATACCTCGGCGCACAGGTAAAAATGGCAGACTCCGACTCCATCGGGCTTGTCGTTAATGTACGCGACAGCCTTATACAGTTGATGATCAAGGGAGTATCCGTCAGGACTGTAAGGATTTCTGAGTATGACCTCTCACCATTTTTTCAGCGGGCAAACCAGGAGGCAGTTTACAGCATGCTCTCCGCACCGCTCGTGATCACCAGTATGCAGGCTACCTTCATGAAAGATCCGGTCAGTGTCAAGATAGCCCCGAAAGACACCTCCGAGGCCGTCATAGATGTCAAGCCTGACACTACTGATTATGAGGCTGTCTTCTTTACACTCGAAACTGACCGAAATATCAGGTTTTTCTTCGAGCAACAGGAAGATACAATTGCTGCCGACAAGCGTGCCAGGTTCTTTTTTGATCTGGAAGAGCGGTACAGGAATGCCAGGTCAACCATCCACTCTGTCGTAAGGTTCACTACTCCCCATTACACCCCCTATATCAAAATCTGGATACCCAAGGCCGAGGCCAAGATCGTCTACCGCGCCATCCCGCGTGAAGGACTGATCGTCGTTACAAAATAGTGACCATTCCTCTTTTCAGTTCTGCCATTTTCTGCCATTCACCTCAAGGCTTAATCAAGTCATATGATGCCCCTGCAATTAAACCAGGCGATGACTTAATTAAAATAAAATATAGTATGTTTAAATAAAAAATAGCTATGAAAAGAATTATCCTTTTCTCTGCAGTGATGCTGATAACTCTGCTGTCATTCTCTCAGGCGGATCCGGGAAAAACTCTGCCCGTCAGGCTGGAAGAGCTCTCCTCTCCGCAGTTTGCTGATGCCGTCGAGAAGTCAGGCGGCGTGTGCGTGATACCTATGGGCGTGATTGAGAAGCATGGGACCCATCTGCCTCTCGGCACCGACATGTTCGAGGCCAGGGAGAGCGTGACACAGGCCGCAGAGAAGGAGTATGCCGTCGTTTTCCCTCCCTATTTCGCCGGGCAGATATTTGAAGCCCGTCATCAGCCTGGCACTATTGCATACAGCAATGACCTTTTATGGCAGATGCTTGATGAGACCTGCCGGGAGCTCGCCAGGAACGGGCTTAAGAAGATCATCCTTTTCAACGGTCACGGCGGCAACACAAGCTTCCTGCAGTACTTCTGCCAGTCACAGCTCTCGGAAGAGAGAGATTATATTGTTGTGCTGTTCCAGGGGACTGCTGACCCGGAGTTTGACAGGGAGATAGAGTCTCTCAAGAAAGCCGCAGTTGACGGGCATGCAGGCGAAGAGGAAACATCGATGATGTTCTATATTCGCCCTGATCTTGTCAACCGTCAGGCAATAGGTTCAGAGTCAGGAGCAAACCAGGCCCGGCTGGGTCAGATGAAGAACGGTTATACAGGTATCTGGTGGTACGCCAGGTACCCTAACCATTATGCCGGTGACCCGGCACAGCCTGACAGAAGGATGGGCGAGCTTCTCGTGTCAAAAGATGCTGACCAGCTGATTGAGCTCATCAGGTATCTTAAGAGCAACAACGAAATTGAGCGGCTGCAAAATGAATTTTATGACAGGGCTGGGTCTCCTTTAAAAAAATAGTGACATGAAAAGACGAAGCTTTATTCTCTCAACAGCCTGTGCTGTGCCGGCAATGACTCTTTTTCCGCCTGACCTTTCAGGTATTGACAGAAAGAAGATTCCGGGCAAACTTGAAAAGAGATCCCTTGGAAAAACGGGAGAGATGCTTTCCATGATCGGCTTCGGCGGTATCGTTGTCATGAACTCAACACCCGAAGAGGCCTCGGCAGCTGTCAGACATGCGATCGACAGCGGGGTGAACTATTTCGATGTTGCCCCTTCATACGGCGATGCTGAAATAAAACTCGGCCCGGCGCTGGAGCCTTACAGAAAGGATGTCTTCCTTGCCTGCAAGACCGGAAAGAGAACAAAAGCCGAAGCACGCAAAGAGCTGGAGCAGTCGTTGAAGAACCTCCGCACTGACCATTTCGACCTGTACCAGCATCATGCAGTCATAACACTTGAGGAGGTTGACACTTTGCTCGGCCCGGGCGGATCGATGGAAACATTTGTTGAAGCCAGGGATGAAGGAAAGATACGGTTCATTGGATTCTCTGCCCATTCAGTTGAGGCAGCGATGGCTCTGATGGAAAGATTTGATTTTGACACCATACTGTTCCCGTTCAACTATGCTACCTGGAATGCAGGTAATTTTGGTCCGCAGGTGATGTCAAAAGCAAAGGAGAAAAACATGGGTATCCTGGCTCTGAAGGCGATGGCAAAAGGACCCTGGCAGGAAGGAGCCGACCGAACCGGATATCCCAAGTGCTGGTATGAGCCGCTCATGTCACCGGAAGATATTACCATGGGATTGCGGTTTACCCTCTCTCACCCTGTGACGGCAGCGATACCGCCAGGGGAGGAGAAGCTGTTCAGACAGGCACTGAGTGTCTCAGGCAACCTTAAGCCGCTGAAGAAGTCCGAAATTCAGGCTATAAAAGAGAAGGCACAGAAGGGTATTCCGCTGTTCAGATTTGAAGCCTCCTGATTTATATTATCGGGGTACTCGCGGCGCACCGGCATCAGTACCACTTGAACATTCTCAGGCCGATACCAAAGGTCGCAAAGCCTATAAGACTCATTATTAATGTCTTATCAAGAACAGCGGCCACGCCCGCTCCTTCATTGATGATGCTTCTCATGCTGTCTGCAAGCAGTGTGAGCGGCAGATTCTGAATAAACGGAATGCTCCACTCCGGGAAGTTTTGATAGCTGAAAAAGATGCCTGACAGGATCATCATCGGCATATTGACGAAGTTGATGATACCGTTTCCTACCTCTGTATTTGATGTCCGGGAGGATGTTATTATAGCTATCCCTGTGAAAGCGATATTACCCGCCATAAAAACCATTATCAGAGCCGGCACACTCCCCTGGATGTCGATGTCAAAATAGATCCAGGCAAACAGCATCAGCAGGGCGGCTTCGACAAAGTTCATCGTGACACGGGCGGTCATCAGTCCCAGGAGGATATTCTGCCGGCGGACGGGTGTCACTATCATCCGCCTCAGCATGTTGCCTTTCCTTCGCTCTATGATGGTCCAGCTCATGCCCCACATGCACGCCATCATAATATTCATTGCAACAAGCCCTGGTACAAGAAAATCGATGTACCGTGTTCCTTTCACCTCAAGGGTAATGGTGTTTGCACCTGAAAAGGTATCATCCTCGTGTCTTTCGCCCATGAGCGTTGCCAGCTGCAGTTGCAGCAGCCTTGCCTCGGGGTTGGCCGGATCAAGATGAAAAACCGTGCTGTCACCCTGGTTATCAATCATCAGCTGATAAATTCCACGCTTGACCCCCAGTGTTGCATCAAGTGAATCAAGCGGCGCAAACCTGAAAATGTTTTTGCCAAAGACCGGGTCATTTATTGTAAGCAGGTATCTCCCTTCATCATCCATTTCGGTATGTTCCATGAGAAAGCGCGACAGGTTGTTTTCTTCCCCGAAGTTTACGATGGCAATATCTTTCTTCGTTTCCTTCTCCCCTGCAAAGGCAATCCCAAGACCCCATGCCATCAGAATGGGGAACCCGATACCCCAGAACAGGACACCCGGTTCACGGAGCAATTCCTTGAAATGAATTATGATAAGCTGCCAGAGTTCACTCCTCTTTATCATCATTCTGTCTCTTCAGTCAGTCTTCGTCCCGTCATTGCCAGAAACAGATCATCAAGGGTCGGCCTGATATGCTCAAAGTCTGTCAGTCTGAGTCCATGCTTCTCCAGGAAGGCAAACAGTGCCGGCAGCTCGACTGAAACGTTATGCATCTCACATCTTCCCCTTCCGGTAGCTCTGTCCCACTCAATGGCAGGCCCGGCTGACCTTTGCGGAAGATCATCAGGCAGCGGTCCGGCAACAACGAAGTGAGCGACATCAGCCATTTTCATTGCAGACAGGAGGCTGCCCAGAGAACCCTCAGCCAGAAAACGGCCTTTGTCCATGATGATGATCCTGTCGCACAGGTGTGTCGCCTCCTCCATGTAATGAGTAGTGAGAATAAGAGAGGTGCCCCGTTCCTTCCTTAGTTTCATGAGAATATCCCATATCTCCCTTCTTGCGGCAGGGTCGAGGCCCGTGGTGGGTTCATCAAGGATAAGTATCTCAGGATCATTGAGAAGCGCAATGCCGAGGGCAAGGCGCTGCCGCTGTCCTCCTGACAGGTTTTTCGTATAGGCGTCCCTTTTCTCCTCAAGCCCTACAAGGTGTATCACCTCCTCAATCCTTTCCTCAGGCTGCCTGTAGAAGCTGGCAAATAGCCTGACGGTCTCAAGGGTTGTTATCTTTTCGAGAAACCTGGTCTCCTGAAACGAGATGCCAAGCCTGGCATACAACTCTGATCTGTCATCCTTAATGGAAAGACCCCTGACCAGTATCTCACCTCTGTCAGGGGTCCTTATTCCTTCTATCATTTCAACGAGTGTCGTCTTTCCTGCTCCGTTGGGACCCAGAAGGGCGACATATTCGCCGGCTGCCAGAGTAAAATCCACCCCGTCAACAGCCTTTACCTTTTTGAAGTTCTTGTGAAGGCCTTTTGCACTTATAAGCAGTTCTTTATCCATGTTTCTTCGGAAACATGATGCAAGATAAGCAAAAGGCCTGCGGCCTACTTAACTGCCTTTGTATAAAGTTCAGCAACCTTGCTCCAGTTCACCACGTTCCAGAAGTTTGAGACATATTCAGCTCTGCGGTTCTGGTACTTCAGGTAATATGCATGCTCCCATACATCCAGTCCCAGAATAGGAGTACCGCGCTTTGCTGCTACATCCATAAGCGGATTATCCTGGTTCGGGGTCTGCGATACGAACAGCTTTCCGTCACTGTCAACTGCCAGCCATGCCCATCCGCTGCCAAACTGTGTTTTCGCAGCAGTCTCGAAGTCGGCCTTGAATTTATCAAATGAACCGAAGGTCTTGTTGATGGCCTCAAGCAGTGCACCTGAAGGCTGACCTCCTCCGTTCTGACCCATGATGTTCCAGAAAAGGGTATGGTTATAAAGCCCGCCTCCGTTGTTTCTGATGACTGCCGGGAATGCGCTCACCTTCGAAAAGATATCCTCCAGTGACAGATTATCGATTTTGTTTTCAGCAGCCGCCTTTACAAAATTGTCAAAATATGCCCTGTGATGCTTCGAGTAGTGAATCTCCATTGTCTGGGCGTCAATGTAAGGCTCCAGTGCATTGTATGCGTACGGGAGCTGAGGGAAAGTATATTCCTGTGCCATGATTTTGTGGTTTAATGATGTTAGTGCAATAAAGAATGTGATTAACAATAATGCTTTTGTTTTCATTGTTTTGCTTTTTAATCAGTAACATACTCCCGGTTATTTTGTTCACCTCAGATTCTTTTCTTCCAAAATGATTTGTAACTTTCGTAATGGCAGTTTATTAATCAATCTTGTAAGGCAATGAAATGGCAGGGAAGACGCGGAAGCAGCAATGTTGAGGACCGGAGAGGGATGAGCTCGGGCAAAAGGTTTGCCGGCGGTGGCATAGGTTTGATAGTTATAGCTCTTATCGTCTGGCTGCTGGGTGGCAATCCGCTCAGTGTCCTTGACCAGGCGGGAGGGGGAACGACAGAGGAGTATACCCCCACTGCCGAAGAAAATGAGATGGCACAGTTCGTCTCCGTCGTTCTGGCAGATACAGAGGAGATATGGGGAAATATTTTTCAGCAATCGGGAATGACATACAGGCAGCCCAAACTAGTGCTGTTCCGTGATGAGGTTCAGAGCGCCTGCGGATATGCTACAGCAGCAAGCGGTCCCTTCTATTGTCCGTCTGATGAGAAGGTATATATCGACCTGAGCTTCTGTGACGATCTGCAACAGAAGTACGGTGCCTACGGTGACTTTGCGGTTGCATATGTAATAGCACATGAAGTGGGTCATCATGTGCAGAACCTGCTTGGCATTCTGGAGGAGGTACACCAGCAGAGGTCAGGGCTCAGCGAGACCAGAGCCAATCAGCTTACTGTAAGACTGGAGCTGCAGGCTGATTTTCTTGCAGGTGTTTGGGCCCACCACGCCGACAGGATACTTAACACAATTGAAAGCGGCGACATTGAGGAAGCCCTCCGTGCCGCCTCAGCTATCGGTGATGATGTGCTGCAGAAAAAATACCAGGGACGGGTGGTGCCAGACGCATTTACCCATGGCTCAGCTGAGCAACGCTCAGCGTGGCTCCGCAAAGGATGGGTCACAGGCGACCTGGAACAGGGTGATACTTTCAACAGCCCCATATAAAAAAAGGGCAGAAGATTTTGACGGGGGGTCTTGCTTCTGCCCTGGGGAAAGAAAGGGGAAAATCTATACCTTTTTGTTTCTTTTCAGACATCCGGGCTTTACTGACCCGGCGAAACTGTATATTGCAAATTTGGGATAAGTTGACTCACCGGAATTGTCAAATCATAAAATGATTTTTTCAAAAGATAAAATACATTAATGGTTAAATATCGATAAAAGCGGAAGCCTGGCAGGCTGACTATTATTGATTTTGAAATCATTTGTTATCTTGCATTTCAATTCTGGTTTTGAAGATCTGTCTGAAATGCTTACAGAAGTCCTGCTTCTCAATCCGGTTTATGTCACACTCTTCTGGGCAATTGTTTTGAAACTGCAGTCCGGAAAAGGTAATGAACCAAAGAGGTTCCTCGGAACGCTTATGGTTACAGCCTCTGTGCTTTTTATTTCGCACCTGTTCTATTTTACTCAGAAACATGGCATCTATATCTGGCTTGACAGCTTTTACAACCTTTCATCCCAGTCTGTCTATCCGTTGTATTATATATATGTGTTGCTTCTTACCCGCGACGAAACCTTCTCAGTCCGCAAACACGGAAAGTATTTCATAGTTCCGTTGACAGTCTTCATCCTAATATCCATAGGTTACCTGATGATGGATAATACCGCCGAGAGGCTGTATGTATCCAGGGTGATGTACGGGTTAGAAGCAGAGGGAACGGGGATCGGTTTCACAAAGACCATTGCACTTCTGGCTCGTATAACTCTCGTAATACAGATAATCTACTTTGTTAACCTCTCATACAGAAAAATCAGAGATCATAACCGCTCCATTGGTAATTACTTCTCTGCTCCCGAGCTGAGAAACCTTACCTGGGTACAGGTGTTTAATGTCGTCCTGCTGATGGCATCTGCCGCCAGCATAACAGTAGCTGCCATCGGAAGGCACAGGTTTGAAGGTAATCCCCTGTACCTGCTTTTACCCTCTCTTGTATTTTCCCTGGTCCTCTTCACTATAGGCCTTTTGGGTCATATGCAACAGTCTGTACATATGGCGGAGACAGAACCTTCCGCAACACCGGCGACAGACGACAGGATACCTGACCGTCTGGTCGAAGAACTGGTTTCCCTGTTCGAGAGAGAGCATCTATATCTTAACAAGGATCTGAAGATATGGGACATCACCGGGCGTCTGGCAACCAACCGCACTTATGTGTCACGGATTATCAATAACGAGTTTGGACTTAACTTCTGCGGGTTTGTAAACAGGTACCGCGTGGGCCATGCAAAAAAACTGCTGTCATCACCAAAACATTATGCCATTGAAGAGATAGCCGACATGTCAGGATTCGGATCAGTCAACTCACTCTACAGGGCATTTGCTGTTGCAGAGAAGATGCCGCTTAAACAATACCGTAACAATCTGAAAAAGGAGAGCTGATCAGCGCCATGAACGGGAACATTAGAAAAAGCAACAGAATATTGTCGGACAAAGGTCTCAGGAGCCTGCACAGGTTCGCTGCCGGGGTTATCTCCCTGATTTTTGTATTTGTAGCGACAACAGGCATACTCCTGGGATGGAAAAAGAACAGCGGCGGATATATACATCCTGACTCATATGCCGGCACAACCAGTGACCTTGGCAACTGGCTGCCGCTTGACTCTCTTCAGATAATCGCATTCCGGACGCTGCATGACTCAATCAATCCGGACCTGCGCACAGACCTGGACAGGATAGACATACGTCCGGACAAGGGTATGGTGAAGTTTGTGTTTGCCTATCATTACCACGGCATTCAGCTCGACGGTGCTACCGGCCGGGTGCTTTATCTCGAGAGAAGAAGGTCTGACATCATTGAGGATCTGCATGACATGTCATTTATTGACCGGTTACTGGGAATCAGGGGTGAGACCGTCAAACTTATCTACACCAGTATCGCGGGTCTGTCACTCTTACTTTTCACGGTAACGGGTTTTATGATATGGCTCAGAAGGAGGAAGATGATCAGGGGCTCAAATAAGGATTAACTTAGAGGCTTAGAGGCTCAGAGGCTCGGAGACTCGGAGACTCGGAGACTCGCAGACACAGGGACTTAGAGACACAGAGTCACAGGGACACATAGACTAAGATGAACATAGACCAGGGGAAAGTCCCGGAGAGGTTCAATTTAAATGACATGATTTCTGAAAAATGAATAACTTGCTATTATAAAATCAACTAATCCCTAATTATAATGAAAAAGTCTACAGCTTTCTTTACGGTTTTGTTTCTGGTTCTTGGAACCACATTGCCCGCCCAGTCTGTCGAAGAGATACTGAAGGAGCACTTTTCGGCGATCGGCCAGGATAATATGCTTAAGCTGAATACACAGAGATTATCCGGTAAGATGATCCAGAGTGGCCTCGAGATACCCTTCATTCAGATGGGTAAACGTCCTGCAAAAGTCAGGGTCGAAGGTACTTTCCAGGATTTAACCTTTATTCAGACCTTCAACGGGAAGGAAGGATGGAGCATCAACCCGTTTGCAGGTGTTACAGATCCTCAGCAGATGACTGACGATGATCTTAAGGGCATGCGTTATCAGGCCGATATGGACGGTATGCTCTGGAACTGGAAAGAAAAAGGTTATACCGTCACCTTTGAAGGGAAGGAGGATATGGAAGGGACATCCTGCTTTAAGCTAAAGCTTGATACAAAAGAGGGAGATACGTTCACCTACTATATCGATTCAGATTCATATATCATGCTGCGTACAAACACAAAGATAAAAATCATGGGCAATGAAACGGAATCTGATACATACTTCAGTAATTACTCTATGATTGAAGGTATTGCCGTCCCCGGTAAGATCGATACAAAGATGAAAGGTCAGCTAATGGGGACTCTGGTCATCGAAAAAGCAGAGATGAATATTGAACTTGATGATGCGCTTTTTGAAAAGCCGGCATTATAACAATAACATTAAGGTAACAGGACAAAATAACTGACATCATGAACCTCAGGCATCTTGTGACAGGCATTTTATGCCTGGCTGGCATATCGGCACTGCATGGACAGGTTACCGATGCCACATTCGGAGATATTGCCGGCAGGCACATCGGCCCGGCCCGGATGAGCGGGCGAATATCATGCATAGACGCAGAAAATAAGAATCCGGAAATAGTCTGGGTTGGTGCTGCAGGTGGAGGCGTCTGGAAATCAATAAATAAGGGAACAACTTTCAAGTCAGTCTTCGATGACTATCCCCAGTCCGTCGGCACTATTGCCATTGATCAGAACCACCCCGATACTGTCTGGGTGGGTACCGGGGAAGTCTGGACACGCAACAGCGTCTCCGTAGGGACAGGGATATACAGGACAAAAGACGGGGGGACCAAGTGGGAGTATATGGGTTTACCCGAGAGTGAACGCATTGGCCGCATCCTCATTGATCCCGTCAATCCTGACATTGTTTATGCCGCTGTGATGGGAGCGCTGTGGGATGACAGCGAGGCGCGGGGCGTTTACAAAACCTCCGACGGGGGTAAAACATGGACAAGGCTGTTGTATGTCAACCCTTCAACCGGATGTGCAGATATGGCCATGGATCCTGACAATCCCTCAGTGGTTTATGCCTCTATGTGGGACTTCAGGCGGCAGGCTCATACATTCAGGTCAGGAGGACCCGGCAGCGGGCTTTACAAATCAACTGACGGCGGAACAACATGGAGCATGATACACAACGGGTTGCCTTCAGGTACCCTCGGAAGAATTGCGGTGGCAGTATCTCCGGTCAAACCTCATCACCTCTATGCGCTGGTCGAATCTGAAAAGTCTGCCCTCTACCGTTCCAGTGACCAGGGAGCATCATGGGAGAAGATGAGTGACCAGTACATGATGGGTGACAGGCCTTTTTATTATAGCCTGCTTGTGCCTGACCCGGCAGATCCAGACCGCATATACAAACCGGGTACCATGCTGTGGGTCAGCACCAACGGCGGCAAACTGTTCCAGAGCCCTTCAGTGACGGGCGGAAACTACCACAGTGACACACATGCCCTGTGGATAAACCCAGGCGACAACAGGTTCATCTATATGGGGACTGACGGAGGAGTGTACATCTCAGAAGACATGGGAAATGCATGGAGGTTCGTCGAGAGCCTCCCTGTCTCCCAGTTCTACCATGTAAGTGTTGACGACAGCTCTCCGTACAACGTCTATGGTGGCTTGCAGGACAACGGATCGTGGACCGGACCCTCAAAGAAACCCGGTGGAATTACCAATTCTGACTGGAAGAATGTCGGTTATGGTGATGGTTTCTATACCTACAGGGATAAAACGGATCCGGACATAATATATTCGCAGTACCAGGGCGGAAGAATAAACCGGACAAATCAGAAGACGGGTGAGAGTAAATATATCAAACCATTTCCGGAAGAAGGCACCGAGGATTTAAGGTTCAACTGGAATACCCCTACGGTCTTCGGCAAGAAATCAGGATGGCTTTATGTTGGCGCTCAGTACCTCTACAGGTCAAAGGACAGGGGTGACTCATTTGAGAGGATCTCTCCTGACCTTACAACAGATGACCCGCTTCGTCAGCAGCAGGAGAAATCGGGAGGGCTGACCATTGACAACAGCACTGCAGAAAACAATACGACCATTTTTGCCGTATGTGAGTCTCCTCTCGATGAGAATATCATCTGGGCGGGTACTGACGACGGTAACATACAACTTACAACAGACGGCGGCAAGACCTGGACAAAACTCAATGATGCTGTTCCCGGACTGCCTCCATTGGCTTTTATCTCATCAATCGATGCTGACAATTACAATAAGAATGCTGCCTGGGTGACGGTTGATGCCCACCGGAACGGAGACATGAAGCCATATATTTACCATACCGGTGACCTTGGAAAGACATGGAGCTCACTTGCTACAGATGACGTAAAGGGATTCTGTCACGTGATCAGGCAGGACCCCGTCAATCCGGATCTGATCTTCCTGGGAACCGAAATGGGTCTGTTTATAAGTACTGATCATGGTAAGGGTTGGGTCAGGTTAAAAAACAAGGTACCGCAGACAGGTATTTATGACATGGCTTTCCAGTCTGAGCAGAATGATCTTGTGTTGGCAACCCATGGGAGAGGGATAATCATTATTGACGATCTGACACCACTCAGGAATCTCACACAGGCTGTCATGGATCAGGAGTTTGCATTTCTGCCGGTCAGGCCATACTATTTTCCGTCAGGGGCCGGTGTTCAGGATTTTCCCGGCGATTCAGAATTTACAGGATCAAATCCGTCATCAGCGGCGACCATCTGCTACTATCTTAAGAAAAGACATGTGTTTGGTGAGATGTATCTTGAGATATATAACTCAGATGGAGTGCTTCTTAAAAAACTTCCTGCCGGTAACCGGAAGGGGATCAACATAGTAAGCGTTGCGACGGTGATGGATCCCCCAAAAGTGCCGAAATCTCCCAACATTCTCGGAGAAGCCGCATTCGGTCCCGCTTACCCTGCCGGGAAATATTCGGTCAGGCTGATAAAGGGATCTGAAACTTATACCACTGACCTGATTCTGCATGACAGTCCGGACTGGAAACACCCGGAGGCTGACAGGAAGCTTCAGAGAGAGACTCTCATGAGAGCGTATGCACTTCTTGAGGAGCTTGCTGCAGTTGACCAGAAGATACTGGATACCAGGGATACATTGCAATCGAAGGCATTAACCGCAAAAGGGAAGAGTTTGAAGATGATAAACACACTCATTACTACTTGCAACGAAATGCATGAGAAGATATCGGCCACCCAGGCGGGAGAGGGCGGAATAACAGGTCAGGTGAGGCTCAGAGAGAACATCGCGGAGATATACGGAGCCGTGAACGGTTATCCCGGCAAGCCGGCTGACCTCCAGATAAAGGCACTTGACAATTATTCCCGGCAGGTAAAGAGTTTCGGATCACAGATAGATCTGATGATTCAGAATGATATTCCGAAAGTCATCAAGTAATCCGGCTAATACATCTGGTAAAAAAATTTTAAAAGCAGATTGGCTTACAATCACATAGAAAAAAATAAACTTGATTTCGTTGCAGTGCTTGAATAACTTTGATATAAATATCTGTGTCAATGAAAAACTGGGGAGGGTTTTGCCTGTTATTAGTCATCGGACCGATGTTCATCCTTAACGGATGTGGCAATGACGATGATGAGAATGATGACAATAATAACCAGACAAATCTCGTCGTAGGTCAAAGTTACCAGGGAGGTAAAATTGCTTACATTCTGCAATCTAACGATCAGGGGTATGATGCAAAGGTTCAGCATGGGTTAATCGTCTCTGCGACCGATTTGGGAACCCTGATCACATGGTCCAACGGCAGTTTTATCACGACAGGTGCTACAGGTGCAGATATAGGCACAGGGAATGCAAACACAAACAAAATTGTTTCCAGTCAGGGAACTGGAAACTATGCAGCAAGATTATGTTATGACCTGGTATCGGGTGGCTATAGCGATTGGTATTTACCAAGCTCTGGTGAACTATACCAGTTGTACCTTAATAAGTCTGCGATTGGCATGCCCGATGAAGAGTGGTGGAGTTCAACAGAGTTCAGTCCGGAAGGTGCGACATCTATTTATTTCGGTAACGGAAGCTCGCTTCCCACCTATAAAGACTTCAATACACGCGTGCGTGCTGTGAGAAGTTTCTGACTGATAAGGTAATATCGGGCGGTAATTTATCTTAAGAAGGGGTAGCAGGGTTATTCGCCCCGCTGAGCGGGGCTCATGATCCTGAGTGGGGTATGATCAGAAGAAAAATGACCAGCAGCGCTGCTGCTGTCTTTTTTATTGATCTTTCACTTATAAATGCAAGCATTTAACGCTCAGATCAATAAAAAACCGCCCCCGGGAAACCGGGGGCGGTCATTTTTCTTCTGTCGGGGTAGCAGGATTCGAACCTGCGGCCCTCTGGTCCCAAACCAGATGCGCTAACCGGACTGCGCTATACCCCGCTTAAGGACCCTACCCTCAAAGATAAAAGCTGTGCAAAAATAGAAAGATTTTCGTAATTTCAGCCCTTGAGGGGTTTTATTACTGCCTCAGCAACCTTTTGGCACCTGAATTGTTATAGGTAAAACATAAAAAAAATACTATGAAAAAGAGAATGATCACATTTTTGGCCCTTATGGCATTCATTATCGCACCGGCAATGTCACAGAAATCGTTCTATGACTTCACAGTACAGACTATCGACGGTGAAGACTTCAGCATGGCTGACCTGAAGGGCAAGAAGGTGATGGTAGTGAACACCGCTTCAAAATGCGGCTATACGCCACAGTATAAAGACCTTGAACTCCTTCATAAAGCATACAACAAGAATCTTGTTATCATCGGATTCCCCGCAAACAACTTCAGGGAGCAGGAACCGGGTACCAATGAAGAGATAAAAGAATTCTGCGACAGTAAATATGGCGTCACATTTCCGATGATGGCTAAGATATCAGTAAAGGGCGATGACATGCACCCGCTCTACCAGTGGCTGACAAAAGCATCTGCCAACGGCGTCCTCGATTCAGAGGTGTCATGGAACTTCCAGAAATATCTTATAGACGAGAATGGAAAACTGGTGGGCTACTTAAAGCCTGGCGTCAAGCCTCTCTCAGACGAGGTGGTGAACTGGGTTACCAATGATATCTTCACTCAGGTAAAATAATATATCTGTTACTTCAATAGCAGGGACGGCCGGATTATACCGGCCGTCTTTTTTTTCGGCCCGGCGACCGAACCTCTTTTAATAACTACGCGGGAACTTTTACCATTGAAATTTGTTTAGTTTTCAGGATAACACCTGTCAGCATGTGTGGCATGATTCCATCATTATGATCCTTTTCATACAGACAAAAAGCAATTAATCAGGATAATAAAGTCATGGCAGATCTGAGAACGCATTACATGGGGCTGGAACTGAAGAACCCCATCATTGCCGGGGCAAGCAGCCTTACCACCGATACGGAAAACCTTAAGAAGATGGAAGCTGCCGGCGCCTCAGCGATAGTCTACAAATCACTGTTTGAAGAGCAGGTGCAGCTTGAGAATCTCGAACTCTTTGAGCTTAAGACAGAATATGAAGATCGTAATGCCGAGATGGTGACACTGTTCCCAAACTCACGTTCGGTCCCTTCATCGCCGACGGAGTATCTTCTGAAACTCCGCAGGGCGCGCGAGGCGGTTACCATACCCCTGTTCGCGAGTCTTAATGCGCTGAATGACGACACCTGGATTGAATATGCCATCAGGGTTGCTGAGACAGGGATAAACGGCATCGAACTTAATTTCTATACACTGCCGGTCGATTCAGGGGTGATGAGAGATACGATCGAGAGCAAACAGACAGAGACATTACGGAAGGTGAAGGGTGCAGTCAATATCCCCGTCGCTGTCAAATTAAGTCCCTTTTATACAAATCCGCTGCAGTTCATTTCCGCCCTTGACAAGGCAGGGGCAGACGCGATAGTCATCTTCAACAGGCTCCTGCAACCCGATGTGGATATTTATAATGAAAGACATACCTTCCCGTATAACCTGAGCAGCAGCGAAGACCTCAGGCTGCCTCTTCGTTTTACGGGTATCCTCTATGGCAATATCAATGCATCTGTATGCTCAACAACCGGCATCTATTCAGGCGGTGATGTGATCAAGATGATACTTGCCGGTGCCGATGCCGTACAGGTCGTCAGCGTCATGTACCGTCACGGTATTGACGCTCTCAGGTCAATGACAGAGGAGATTGAAAAATGGATGGATGCCAAAGGCTATGCCGATACCGACAGCTTCCGCGGAAAGCTCTCACTGAAGGACACAAGACTCAAACGGACATACCAGAGGGCGCAATATCTTGATTTCATGATGAATGCAGGTGACATCCTGAAAAAGTACAGGATTATTCCCTGAGATACCCAAATCTGTTGCTGACTGATCTTTGAAGGTGATTTTTAGTTTATCTTTAAATCGCTATTCACCAATTTTCAACAGATGAGACGGTCACTATTTATTTTACTGGTATTCATCCCGGCAGTCATGAGAGGTCAGGCGATCTTTGATGTTCCGCTGAGCGAAAGGACAACAGGCTATGACATTGCTGCCGCGCTTGATGCGGAAAGCAAAACGGTAACTGGTGATATGACGGCATGGTGGGTGAACAGGTCGGCCATGCCGGTTGACCATGCATTGCTACATCTCTATCTGAATGCCTTCAGCAGCAATAAAAGCTCGTTTGCTTCATCAGGCCGCTGGTCTCCTGCCGGAGATGAGGGCTGGGGTTATGTAAGAATAAACCGGATGAGTGATGAGTACGGCAACGACCTGACAATGACAATGCATTATGTTGCCCCTGACGACGGGAACATCAATGACCGGACAGTACTTCGTATTGACCTTCCCCAGCCGGTGCAGCCCGGCGATACACTGAAACTGAATATTCTCTTTGAATCGAAGCTTCCTTCTCCCATTGTGCGGACAGGCTTCAATAAGGACTATTTCTGGGTTGCCCAGTGGTTCCCGAAATTTGGTGTTTATGAGACAGCCGGAATGAGACAGCGGGAGAGTGACGGATGGAACTGCCACCAGTTTCACCCCAACTCCGAATTTTATTCTAACCATTCCGTCTATAATGTTTCAGTCACAATACCTTCTGATTATATAGCAGGTTCGGGAGGACAACTCGTCGAAGAGATAGATAACGGCGACGGCACCAGGAAAATAAGGTGGAGAGCCGAAGATATTGTCGATTTTGCCTGGACCGCATGGCCGGGATACAAGGTTGTGAGGGATAAATGGAGAGGAGTGGACATAACGTTCCTCACATCTGAGAAAGGTCTTAAGATAGCTGATAACCAAATCAATGCCGTAAAAAACGGACTCGAGTACCTTGATGCCAGGGTGGGACCATATCCGTGGCCTCATCTTACCTTTGTTGATCCTCCCATGGAGGGGGCAGGTGCTGGCGGGATGGAATACACAACGATATTCACATCTGCCGGCAGCGGCATGATACCCCCGTTCCTGAAGATGGCAGAGATGGTATCGATACATGAGTTCGGCCATGCCTACTTCATGGGGATACTTGCCAGTAATGAGTTCGAAGAGCCATGGCTCGACGAGGGGGTGAACTCTTACTGGGAAGAGCGGATAGTTGATTACTACTATGGTGGCGGTTACGGCATTATCAGGTTGCCTTTCATAAAGATGTCAGACGCAGACATGGCCAGAACCAGTTATATCGGCTCTCCCTCAAAACAGGCCGCCACAAATGATCTGCCCTCATGGCTCTATCCCCACGGAACATACGGGATGATGTCATATCAGAAGGCAGCAACATGGCTGCACACTCTCGAAGGGATAATAAGCACTGAGACAATGGATAACGTCTTCCGCGAGTACTACAGGAAATGGGCCTTCAAACATCCGTCGGGAAAGGATTTCATTGAGACAGTAAATGATGTTGTACAAAAAGAGCACGGTGAAAAGTTTGGCAATGACATGAACTGGTTCTTTGACCAGGTCCTTTACGGGACAGAGATATGCGATTACAGGGTTTCAGGTGTTACCAGCAGGAAAATTACAGGTTATTCAGGCATAGCTGACGGAGATTCAGTAACATTTACCCGCAGTGACCGTAAGAGTGACACCCTCTATCTTTCAAGAGTAGGAATAGAAAGGATCGGTGGAATGATGCTGCCGGTTGAGGTGCTCGTCCGTTTTGATAATGGTGAGGAGGTCATTGAAGAGTGGGATGGCAAGGAGCGATTCATGGACTTTGAGTACACTGGTACCAGGAAGGTTACCAGGGTCATAATAGATCCCGATAACAAGATCGACCTTGATATCGACAGGATCAATAACTCGTGGACTGATGATCCTCAGTTCACGGCATCGGGTCGCATGATGACAAAATTTATTTTTCTTATGCAGATGGTGATCTCATTATTTACAATTTAATCTGAGGGTGATGGATTATATCAGGATATTGAAAAGAGGAGCCGCCGCTGCGGCAACATCATACAGGCTTATAATAACCATGTGGCTGACAGCCCTTATGATGGTATTGCTGGTGGCAATACCTCTGAAGAGCATTCTCAAGGGGGTATTTGACAGGAGTCTCGCCACAGAACGGATGCTGGACGGATTTGATGCCGGACTGGTCGGAGATATGGGTCAGAGCTTCGGATACCTTTTTGGCGCGGCAACAATAGGAGGATTGTTGCTGATGCTGACAGGTTTTCTTCTGTTCACCTTCTTTGCCGGCGGCCTCTTCACCAGGTTTGCTGCAGCTTACGGAGACCTTAATGTGGCTTCGTTCATGAAGGCCTCTGCAAGGAATTTCTTCCCGTTCCTGATGCTGGCACTGCTTATGACACTGATCATTTTTGCATGGACCGCCCTGATCATGGGTGTTCCCGTCGGGATAATGGCAGCAGTGACAGACGGGGCAATGACCGGATCGAAGCTGATGAGGATACCTTTCCTTATATGGGCACTCGGAATGCCTGTATGGTTGCTGGTCGCCGATCACTCACGACGCTGGATGGCCGCGACAGGATCTGGCAGGGTATTCCGGGCCATGGGGACAGGCTTCGGCTCGCTTAAGCGGAGATTCATGAGATCATACGGCGCCATGCTGACTGTAATGATTGTCAATGTACTGTTCTTTGGCGCTGCATTATGGATTGCAGCCTGGTCAGTGCCTGAAAGGGGAGGGATGATCTTTCTCTTCTTCCTGGCTACACAGTTAATGTTCCTGATAAGATTGCTATTGAAATCATGGCGCTATGCTGTCGTTTCAGAACTTGCGCTTCTCCCGGCTTAATCAACCGGGGCTATATAATAATAGGATGTAAGAGTGTAGTCGATTTTGGTACGCAGCCAGTGCCATAGTTCAATATCACTTCTGATTGATTCACTGAACGGTATGGCATCAAGTCCCCTGTACCGCATGTTGACGCTCATCCCCGGATGGAAATTTCCAGACCCCGCAGGCTGAGCAATAAAGGGGTGGGAGAAGGGCTCCGGCCTGCACCAGGCATAACCGTAATAATCCTCCGTACCCGTTCCGAATGAAGAAGGAAAGGCCTCACCGTCAACATAAATCTTTTCGTCTCCTTCACCCCACCATGCATCTACAGTATTGAATACTGTCACGGCATCACCGGCATAGACACCCCTGCCGCTTATATCAAGGTATGTAAGATCTATGTGCCTGCCCGTACCCCCCGTATTTTCTGATCCTGCCGTCTCTATCCCCTTATGTTCAATCCACGATGCCCTGAAATACATTGAGGAGGAGTCCCAGTTGTACGGAGCAAAAGCCACCTGCAATCCGAAGGTCGCAGTATCAATCCCCTTATTCAGCAATGCCACCTCACATCCCGATCTGAATGGCATAATAAGGTTGCATGTCATCACTCCTGATGAATCGGCACTGCTGAAACGTGTCCTGTAGGGGTGAACTGCATAGCCTGTGCCGAAAAAAATACCGGCAGGCATGTTGACCGCCTCCTCACCGTCGAACGACAGTTTTATCCATGTGTCACGAAGAAGGGCTGTGTCACCGGCTGACGTAAGAAGCAGTGAGAGCGAACCAATAGCCCGGTTCTTTTCATTGAAAGATATAATATTGGCTGATCCCGGCGGATAGCTTCCTGACGATGACTTCAGGATTGCCTTGTTGCTGCTGACGTCCTCTTTAGCCGTCAGAGAGGAGATGCATTCAGCGATGGCGAGGCTGTCAGCCTTCAGCATCTCTTTCCGGAGTGAGACCACCCTGGTCCCTTTCTCGTAAGACCGGGCACTGACGCTGAAGTAGATGGAGGGGGACCTTCTCTCAGGTGTTATTACAATTTCGCTGTTCTCGAGTGTTATTTTGCATCTTCCGGAATAAGGGATAGGGAGATACAGATTGTATCCCTGCCGTTGCGGCTCAGTCAGGGGCGATACAGCCGTGCTCAGCGGAGCCGGAGCCAGAATCCCTCCTCCGACAAGTGACGGTGCATTGCCTTCCAGAACAGGCACATCCATGCCGTCGATATATACCCTTATGTATGAATTGAGTGCCGCGGTGTTCCCGAATGTCATCCACCACCGCACTATTGCGCCGGGACCCTCTGAATCGAACATCACAAATTCGCGCCTCCCTGTGTTTAGCTCCTCCCTGATGAAATGGGTGTAGTCATTGTTGGCAAACCACCCGGCGCTGTCGCGATGTATGCTCCTCCTGTCGTACGAGCTCTGCTGTATCAGCCTGTAGCCAGGATCGGGGAATCTTGTGATGGATTCAGGGTCACTCATTTCTGAAAGGAGCGACCTGAATGTGATGACCTTCATGTCACGGCATGACGTTATTGTTAATGTTATCAACATGAGAATGATTATACTCTGAACGAGACGGAGTGCTTTCATCTGACCTGGCAAGAATGAATATCAATCACAATATACAAAAAAACAGAATTCATTATATTTAATAATAATGACTAATAAAAAGGAAATAAATATGAACAAATAAATAATTTATAAATATTCTAAATATATGATAAACAGATATATAAATATTAATGTGAATAATATTCCTGATAAATAAGTCAAATAATGAACAAAAAAATAGATAAAAAAAATGAACAAAAATATAATCCTGATGTTCTACATTCAGAAAACAGTAAACCATTGAACCAAAAATTAAATATCATGAAAAAGCAGACACTTGTATTCGGACTAGTTGCCATCATGGGCATCTTCACAATGACAGGTTGTGAAACGGAAAATGAGGAGACAAAAATGGTCTCTGACATGACAATTGCAGAATATGCAGTATCAGACAAGAATTTTTCAATTCTTGTTGAAGCTCTCTCGAAAGCCGGACTTGTTGACGCACTCAACGGCGAAGGTAACTTCACTGTCTTTGCGCCTACAAACGCAGCCTTTACCTCACTCTTTGCAGAGCTCGGTATAACCGGTATTGCTGACCTCTCGGCAGAAGCGCTTACACCTATTCTTCTCTATCATGTGTTGGGTGAGGAGAAAAAAGCTTCGATGCTTGCATCAGGTTACTACAGCACCCTCAGCTCTTCTCAGGGCAGTTCACTCAACTTAAGAGTCAAAGCAGAGATGGGTGTTAAGATCAACGGTGAAGTAAATGTGACCATTGCTGACGTGGATGTTAAGAACGGAGTCATACATGCTATTGACAAGGTTCTCCTTCCTCCGACAGTCGTCGATATCGCGCTGGCAAATGAATCATTCAGCATCCTTGTACAGGCAGTTTTGAAGGCCGGTTTGGCGGAGACGCTCAGCGGCGCAGGTCCCTTCACCATATTTGCCCCGACAAATGCAGCGTTCGAGGCACTGTTTGCCCAGCTTGGTGTGACAGGCATCAGCCAGCTGACAGCTGAGCAGCTTACCCCGATACTTCTTTACCATGTTGTAAGCGGTAATGTGAGATCAACACAGCTCTCAAATGGTACAGTCGAGACATTGAACGGAAACATTTCAGTGTCACTCTCTCCCTCGCCAAAGATCAACAGTACTGCATCAATCATTGCAACTGATGTTCAGGGAACAAATGGTGTAGTGCACGTGATAGATAAGGTTCTGGTTCCCTGAGCCTGGTCAATTGCAATCAAGGAGACGCGGTAAATCTGCGTCTCTTTTTTGTTTTTTTTCACGCTTATTCCCGAAAAGAATAATAGATTATATTTGAATACTCTACAAACGGATGGAACGCTATACTCTCAATGACCTTGAAAAGCTGACAGGCATCAAGACTGCAACCATAAGAATATGGGAGCGTCGCTACCGTCTCATAAAACCGCACCGCACTGAGACAAACCGCAGATGGTATGATGATGAGGACCTGAGACGGATACTCAACATCACCATTCTCTACAGGCATGATGTCAAAATATCGGTAATAGCCGCGATGTCAGGGGCTGAGATCGAAGAGAAGGTCTCGATCTTACTGAGAGGCAACACCACACCTGATATTCAGATAGATTCACTTATCCTGGGAATGGTTAACCTTGATGAGGCTGCGATTAATGACCAGCTCATGAGGTCGATCATCAACAAGGGGTTCACTGAAACCTTTTCTGGGTTGGTTTTTCCCTTCCTCAGGCGGGTAGGTGAGATGTGGATGACAGGGTCAATAGATATCGGTGCAGAACATTTTGTAACCAACCTCTTCCGCCGCAGGCTGATATGTGCTATCGATTCCCTTCCCCCTCCGGCCAATCCTGAGAAAAAGAGAGTGCTCATGTACCTGCCTGAAGGAGAGCTTCACGAGATGGGACTCCTCTTTTTTTATTTCGTGATTCGCAAGATGGGGCATGAGGTACTCTACCTGGGGCAGCTGACCCCCTTCGATGCGGTGGCAGATATTTATGACAGGTGGCATCCGCAGGTAGTCATAACCGGAGGAATGACAGGGTTACCCTATACCAAGCCTGATGAGTATCTTAAAAGGATCAGCGTCAGGTTGCACGATGTTAAGATACTTGTATCCGGGGCCCTGGCTGCGCCGGCAGCAAAACTGAGCCTCCCGAATGTTATTGCTGTCAGGAGCGAGCTGGAACTGAGCAAGTACCTGTAGGAAGACGGAAGACGGAAGACGGGAGAAGACGGAAGACCGAAGACCTTCTCAATTCGCAAATCGCAAATCGCACATCGCAAATCGCAAATTCTCCTGCCCTTTGCTAAGTATAAATACCCCTCCCAAAATAGGCTTTAATCCCGTTCCCCGTCACCCCTTTCCTGACTACTTTTGAGCTTCCCTTAAATGTGAAAACTTTAACAATGGAAGATCTTTATGCCAGGCTGATGCAGGATGTACGTTTCGAGGAGGGACTCAACGCCTGTATGAACTGCGGGATATGCACCGGCATATGCCCTGCTGCAGAGTATTACCATTATGATCCGAGGAACGTGGTTGACCTTGTCCAGACCCGTAATAATGATATCATAAAGGAACTCCTTCGCAGTGAAACCATATGGTACTGCGGACAGTGCATGAGCTGCAAGACACGCTGCCCGCGCGGCAATACACCAGGTCTGGTCATCATGGCACTCAGAAAGCTTTCACAGGAACTGGGCTATTTTACAGAATCGGAAAAAGGACGCCAGCAGTTTGCCATCAAACGCGTTATCGGAGAGAACATACTTCGCGACGGATATTGCATAGCCTCATATCATGTTGATCCAAAGGCACATCCTGAACAAGGCCCGGCATGGGAGCACTATTATACCTATATGGAGGACTCCCTGGCCCGTCTCGGTGGAGAACTGAACGGCACGGAAGGCCCGACACGCAGAATAAGCAGTGATGTTCTTGAAGAACTGAAAAGCATTTTCAAAGTCACCGGAGGGCAGGACCTGTATGAAGCAATAGAGGTGGCCTCAGAAAAGAAAGCTGAGGAGATGGGTATGGAATTCAGGAAGGAAGGAACTGACTTTGAATACTTCAGACATGTTGTCACAGCTGACAATGGCAATCACCAGACGGAAGAGGAAGATGTAAGGAGGGAGGTATATGAAGCTCGAAGGTAAGAAACGGGTCTGGGCTGAATACCAGAAGGAGATACCGGACGATCATTTCTTTTATGTGAGGTCATGCATCAGGCAGACATTCTTTGCCGGCTCTGAGCAGACCTTCCTGAAGATTATGCGTGACGATCTGGGGAAGGATATTTACGAGGACCCGAGGCATACAACATGTACCGGCATTGGCTATCACGGTGACGTCGTTCCGTTTGAAACGATTCAGACCGTTGTTGCACGTCATTTTGCACTGGCAACCGAGGCGGGATATAAGAACATTGCCATATCCTGCGTGACATCTTTTGGCATTTATACAGAGATTCTGGAGACATGGAAACATTTCCCGGAAACACTTGAGAAAACCCGCGAGGACCTATTCAGGGCAACGGGCAGAGTATTTGACCTTCCGGTGTCAATTTCACATGCCAGTGATATTATATACAAATTCAGGGATGAGATAGCCCGCAAGGCTAAGTATAACCTTGTAGATGTGCGCTCCGGCAAGCCTCTTAAAGTTGTTGAGCACATTGGTTGCCACTATGCAAAAATGTTCCCGAAACATGGTATCGGAGGGGCAGAATTCCCTCACGTGCTTGTCGGAATGATAGAGTCATGGGGCGGCGACGTTATTGATTACCCGGAAAGGCGTCATTGCTGCGGCTTTGGCTTCAGGCAATATCTTGTACAGGCGAACAGGGGTTATTCGTTATCTGCCTCCCGGAAGAAATTTGAATCAATGGAGCCCTACAGGCCTGACTTTATTGTCGCGAACTGTCCGGGATGCGCCATGTTCATGGATCGCTGGCAGTATACGCTGAAAGAGCTGGACGGAATAACTTACGGCAGCAACGAAACCGGAATCCCAACCCTGACATACGAGGAGATGGCCGGACTCATTCTGGGGTATGATCCGTGGGAGATGGGAATGCAGTATCATAATGTCCAGTCTCTTGGCCTTTTAAAAAAGATGGGGATAAAGGCAGACCCGGCAAAGAGGTTTCTCACAAAGGACGGCTCGAGGCTGCCTGAGCCGGCAAACCTGCTGAATTCATGAGTACCGTCACAAAACATGTAGTGGTAGCCGGCGGAGGTGTTGCGGGGATGGAAGCTGCAGGTGCCCTCGCAGAGCTGGGTCACCAGGTAACTCTTATTGAGAAGGAACAGAAACCAGGCGGACACCTGAAGCAGTGGCATGCCCTCTTCCCCGACAGGCGTCCGGCTGATGAGGTGAGGAAATACCTCAGCCGCAGAATAGATAACAGGAATATAAAGCTCTTCACAGGCATCAGTGTTGAGAAAGTAAGAAAACAAGGCCATGACCTCCATATCGAACTGTCTGACGGATCTGCACTGACAGCCGATGCAGCCATTATCGCTACGGGGTTTGATCTCTTTGATGCACGCCGGAAAGAGGAGTACGGTTATGGCATCTATGACAATGTCATTACCTCGGCCGGGCTTGAAGATATGTTCAATGCCGGCAGAATAACAACCGCAGACGGAAAAACGCCATCGCGCATAGGGCTTGTCCACTGTGTAGGCTCACGCGACGAGAAGGTTAACAACAACCACTGTTCAAAGGTCTGTTGTGTCACCGCTGTCAAGCAGGCCGTTGAGATAAGGCAGAAACTTCCTTCCTGCGAGGTATTCTGCTTTTACATGGATATGAGGATGTATGGTCCGTATTACGAGGAGTTGTACCGAGAGTCACAGGAGGTGCATAATGTGAACTATATCAGGGGAAAGGTATCGGAAGCATCGGTAAACATTAATAACAGGCTGGTTATCAAGGTAGAGGATACCCTGGCCGGGCGGCCGCTCAGGATGGAGCTTGACATGCTGGTACTGATGGTCGGGATGGAGATGTCACAAGCCGGTACCCGCCTTGCTGAAGCGTCAGCACTGGGCATGGGCATCAACAGGTTCCTGGAAACGGGTGACCACCATTACGGTAACAACCTGGGACATGTCAGAGGACTCTTCTATGCAGGGACATGCACTGCCCCGATGAACATAACCGACACAATCTCACATGCACGGGCTGCCGTTACTGAAACGGTAAGGTATCTGACCACACGATGAACGGAAGTGCAGGTAATAAATTCGGGTTCACCGTCAACCGCAGCAGGCTGATCGATTATGATGCCTCTGACCGGCTGGTGAGGGATTATGTCACCCTTCGCGAGCCCAGCTTCAGGCTGTGCTTTGCCTGCGGAGGCTGCACTGCCACCTGTACTGCCGGCCAGCATGCCCCATTTAATCTGAGGAGGATGAACACCTTTATCCGTCGGGGAGAGATTGAACCGCTGCGCGAAGAGGTGACCCGGTGCATGCTGTGCGGCAAATGCCTGCTCGTATGCCCGCGCGGAGTGAACACCCGTAATGTAGTCTCGCTTGCTGCCGAAGCAATAAAAAAACTTGACAGGAATGAGTTCTGATCTTTTCGTCATACCGTTTAACATCGGATTATACTTCATCCTGATATACAGTGTGGTGCGCAGCACCATATGGTTCCGCCAGCTGTCACGCTCCGACAAGCTGCGCCTGCAGAGGGGTTTCTTCGGGATGCCGTTCATGCAGAGCCTCAAGGAGATATTCATGGAGAGCCTCCTCCACAGGAAGATATTCATGAGAAACCCTGTGCTGGGATATATGCACATGAGCCTGGCGTTCGGATGGTTTCTGCTGATAGTCTTCGGCACAATAGAGGCTGACTTCTTCGGTGAGAAGCACCTGAACCCCCCCTCACACGCCATCTTCTTCCGCTATTTCAATCCTGACCACGGGGCAGCAGGACTGCCGAAGGTATTCGGCTTCTGGATGGATCTCCTTCTTGCTTTCATCCTCTCGGGACTTCTCCTGGCAATGATTAAGAGATTTATCCCAGGGCTCATGGGGATGAAGAAAACGACAAAACATACATGGACTGACAGGATAGCACTGCTTAGCCTGTGGATGATTTTCCCGGCACGGCTGCTTGCCGAGAGCCTCACTTCGGGAGCACACGGCAGCGGAAGTTTCCTCACCGGCAACCTGGGTGCAGAACTGGCATCATTCCTCCCCGTAGCAGAGCTGGCTCCCTGGTTCTGGTGGCTCTACTCACTGTCCCTCGGAACCTTTTTCATCCTTCTGCCGGTCTCACGCTACTTTCATATCCCCGTTGAGCTCCTGCTTATCTTCATGCGCAATTCGGGGATAAGGACTGGTGACAAACCCTCATCACTGACCGAAGTGCAGACACATGCCTGCTCATCATGCGGTGTGTGCATCAGCATATGCCAGATGAGCTATGCTGCCGGGATAAATGACATCCAGTCTGCCTACTTTGTCAAGGGTCTCAGAAACGGGAAGGATATTTCGGCCATTACTGCCAACTGCCTCATGTGCGGTCGCTGTGAGGAGGTATGTCCGGTGGGTATTGAGCTGGGGCCAATGCGGATGATTGAGAGGAGACAGGGTGAGAGAGAATTCAAACCGATGAGATTCATTGACGGCTATGGTCTTAACGGGAAGAAGGCTCCGGTTGAGAAAGAACCGACCCAGTCTTATGACTATCTTGTAAGAAACGAACCCGAAAAAGCGGATGTCATCTTCTTTGCAGGATGCATGACCCACCTTACTCCGTCGGTGATCATTGCCATGAAGAAGATCATGGACAGCGCCGGCGTCAGATACCATTTCATGGATGAGCACGGCGGCGTCTGTTGCGGCAGGCCGCTGATGCTCGCTGGCAGGGACAGGGAGGCAAGGGAACTGATAAACTATAACTCTGATATCATCTGGCGGTCAGGAGCCGGCATCCTTGTTACTTCGTGCCCTATCTGTTACAAGATATTCAATGAGAGCTACTACCTCGATACCCGCGTCATGCATCACTCGGAGTTTATCAACCACCTTATTGAGGAGGGGTCATTGCGCCTGGGCTATCTTCACAGGAAGGTTGTCTATCATGACCCCTGCGAGCTCGGTCGCGGATCAGGTATTTACGATGAGCCAAGAGAGGTGATAAGCTACGTGGCCGATCTGCAGCCCGCCTCACAGGAGGGATCAATGTCTCTCTGCTGCGGAGGCAGCCTCGGGAATCTCACACTCTCCTCAGGCAAGCGTACCGCGATAGCTGCAGACGCTGCTAAAATACTCACCTCTTCAGCCCCCGATGAGCTCATAACGGCATGCCCCCTATGTAAAAAGACACTGGGCCAGGCAACGGAGACAAAAGTGGCAGACATTGCTGAACTTGTCGCTGCAGCACTGCCCAAACCGAAGGCAAAAGCAAGGGTCAGAACAAAAAAGACTCTCGTAAGAGCTCATGCTAACGGTTGAAAACTTTTTCACGGAGTTAAATAATTGATACTTCGGTCCTTTATTACTCATTTATTTGAGTTTACTTTGCGGCCATCGTTTTTTTTATACTCTGGAACGATTTTTGACGTTATTAAGCTGTTTAATAAATTCCAGTGATGAAAGATATTGTGAGAAGAATAGGATTGGTTGCTGTTACAGTACTTCTGGCCGGCACCTCCTGCAAGGAAAATGGAGTAGCCTCGGACAGGAATACGGGCAAAAATGACAGACCTTTCGGTTACGAGGGCGGTGTGACACTTTTAGTTAAAGATGCTGCCCTCATACAGGTAGATTCAAATCCCCAGCATAATACAGCCGAGTGGCAATTCAAGGTTAACAAACCTGGCAGATATGATGTATGGCTATCGAGCCTGACATGTGATACCTCTCATCTTCTTTTTGCTGAGAATGTCACTATCACTGCCGGCGATGCAAGAATTGAAAAGAAGCCTGTAGGAGATGAAATAGTCATCGATGACAAGAGTGTGCATTCGCCCTGGTACAGGGCAGACTCCCATATGGGTTCGGTCTTTTTCAGCAAGCCCGGTGAATACCAGGTTCAGGTAATAAGTGACAGGGTTATGCGTCTGCCGTCTGATCCGGCAGCACTGACCGTTGATAAACATACGCTTATCAACTCTCTGATATTAAAGCCGATGGTGAATTGAAGTCGAAAGTCTGTAAAGTCTGTAAAGTCGAAAGTCTTAAGGTCTGAAGTCTGCAGGTCTTGCAGGTCTTGCAGTCTTGCAGTCCCAGACCATAACAACTTGATTATCAATTCTTAATTCTTAATTCTTAATTCTACACTGCTGCCTACTGCCTATTGCCTACTGCCTTGTTTTCCACCCACTTTCTGGCGCTGATAAATGCTTTTATCCACGGTGTGGCATCGTCATTCTTCCTCTCCTCAGGATAATAAGCGCATTGCCATGGGAAAAATGCCCTCTCAAGGTGAGGCATCATTGCCAGGTGACGTCCGTCGGCAGAACAAATGCCTGCAGTATCATACATCGACCCGTTCGGGTTGGCCGGATAATTACTTCCGGCGTATTTCATCGTAATATTGTATTCCTCTTCCCGGTAGGGGAACATAAAGCGTCCCTCGCCGTGTGCCACCCAGATTCCCAGCTCCATCCCCGCAATGTCTGAAAGCATGACGGAGTTGGTCTGCAATATTCTCACACCCAGGAAGTCAGACTCAAATTTATTCGAGGTATTATGTTCAAGCCGTGGCATCTCCTTATGCTCAGGCACTATAAGACCCAGTTCTGCCATCAGCTGGCAGCCGTTGCATACTCCCAGTGACAGGGTGTCATCCCTTTTGTAGAAGTTTTCGAGTGCTCTTCCTGCTTTCTCGTTGTATCTGAATGCCCCAGCCCATCCCCTGGCTGACCCAAGCACATCGGAATTGGAGAATCCGCCTACGAAGACGATCATGCTGACATCCTCAAGGGTCTCACGCCCTGAGATGAGGTCAGTCATATGGACATCCTTCACATCAAATCCTGCGAGCCATAAAGCGTATGCCATCTCCCTGTCTCCGTTGACTCCCTTCTCGCGTATGATGGCGGCCCTGATGCCTGATATCTCATTGCGGTCGGGGGTGATGCCGAATGAGCTGAATGTTCCCCTGAAATGGTTAACACTGAACCTGACCGCCCTGTTGCCGTGGTTATCGAGCCTCTCCTTTGCAAGTCTGGTGCCGCTCTGTCTGCGGTCAAGAAGGTATGAGCTGCGATACCACAGTGAACGGTAATGATCAATGTCAAAGGTGAAATCTGACTGACCGTTCCTTAGAAATATTTTCCTCTCCCTTACCGGATGGCCGATGGCGAAGAAGCGTATGCCGCGTTCCAGGAGAAACTCCTCTGTCGCTGCCTCGTCGCTTACCTGTATCAGCACTCCGGGGTTCTGGCTGAAGAGCACCCTGACCGTGTCGCTCTCATCCATTTCAGTGATGTTAACGGTCAGTCCTCCCTCCCTGTTGGCAAAGCACATCTCAAGCAAGGCAGTTATCATACCACCAGCGGATATATCGTGGCCTGCAATGATCTTCCTCTCTTTGATGAGCTGCTGCAGGGCACCGAATGCTTCCGCAAAATAACCGGGGTCTGCCACCGTTGGTGCTTCCTTCCCGAGGCAATTAAGTGTCTGGCCCAGCGCGCTGCCGCCCAGCGCAGGTCTCATGCCGCTCATGTCGATGAAGAAGAGTGTCGTTGAGGCATCATTCCTTATCACAGGTTCAACAACATTGCGAATGTCAGATACCTCGGCGGCTGACGTTATTATAACTGTCCCCGGACTCATTACCATTCCGTCACGGTACTTCTGTGTCATTGAGAGGCTGTCCTTTCCTGTAGGGATGTTTATCCCCAGGGCAACGGCGAAGTCGCTGGCAGCCTGCACTGCCTCATAAAGCCTGGCATCTTCACCCTGGTTTCGGCACGGCCACATCCAGTTGGCCGAGAGTGATACGCTTCTGAGTCCGTCGGCCAGAGGCGCCCAGACAATATTTGTAAGTGCTTCGGCTATTGACAGCACCGATCCGGCAGCGGCATTTACAAGCCCTGCCGCCGGAGCATGACCGAGGGCCGTAGCCATCCCTGCAACACCCCTGTAGTCAAGTGCAATAACCCCCAGGTTATTGAGCGGAAGCTGAAGCTCTCCAGCACACTGTTGCTTGGCTATCCTTCCCGTAACCGATCGGTCCACCTTGTTCGTCAGCCAGTCCTTGCACGCCACCTCCTCCAGCTGCAGTACGGCGCCCAGGTAACGCTCAGGATCAGCAGGATCGTACTCTGGCTCACGGTAGCTTTGCCTGAGGGAGCTGTCGCGCATGACAGTCCGTGGAGGCTTGCCGAAGAAATCGCTTAACTGAAGGTCGATGGGTTTTTCGCCGGAGGCCGGGTTGTAAAACGTAAACTGATGGTCTCCTGTTACCTCGCCAATGACATAGATGGGAGCTCGTTCGCGTTCCGCCACCGCCTTCAGATTACCGACATCATCCTTCCTGATCACCAGCCCCATCCTTTCCTGGGACTCGTTTCCGATGATCTCTCTTGCTGAGAGGGTGGGGTCACCGACAGGCAGCTTGCTGATATCTATCATGCCTCCCGTTGCCTCGACAAGCTCGGAGAGACAGTTCAGGTGACCTCCTGCGCCGTGATCATGTAACGAAATGACAGGGTTATGATCACTCTCAGTCATTGCCCTGAGTGCGTTGTAAACCCTCTTCTGCATCTCAGGGTTGGCTCGCTGTACGGCATTAAGCTCTATGGCGCTTTCATATGCTCCGGTGTCAACGGAAGAGACGGCTCCTCCACCCATCCCTATCCTGTAATTGTCTCCTCCGAGAAGAACGATAACATCACCCTTCTCAGGGACATCCTTTGCACTGTCCTTCTTCTTCCCCAGACCGATGCCGCCGGCAAGCATTATCACCTTGTCGAATCCATACCGTCTCATCTCCTCAAAATGCTCAAAGGTGAACAGTGATCCGCAGATAAGGGGCTGCCCGAATTTGTTGCCGAAGTCGCTTGCCCCGTTGGAGGCTTTGATAAGGATCTCTTCAGGTGTCTGGTAGAGCCACTGGCGCGGGTCTGTGCCTTTCTCCCACTCCCTCGGTCCGTCTGGCCGGGGGTACGAAGTCATGTAGACGGCAGTGCCGGCAATGGGCAACGAGCCTTTGCCACCGGCAATGCGGTCGCGAATCTCTCCGCCCGTCCCTGTCGATGCCCCGTTGAAAGGCTCAACGGTTGTGGGGAAATTATGAGTCTCTGCCTTAAGCGACAGGACCGATTCGAACTTCGTTACAGCGAAAAAGTCAGGTTTATCCTGTGACAGGGGAGCAAACTGCTCCACCACCGGACCCTCTACGAAAGCACAGTTGTCTTTGTATGCCGAGACAACATGGTTTGGATTAAGTTCTGTGGTTCGCTTTATCAGGCTGAAAAGCGAAGACTGATGTTCAACTCCGTCTATTACAAATGTGCCGTTGAAAATCTTATGCCTGCAGTGTTCCGAGTTGACCTGTGAGAACCCGAATACTTCGCTGTCAGTCAGCACCCTTCCTATGTGCCGGCTAAGGTTCTCAAGGTAAGCCACCTCTTCATTGCTGAGCGCCAGCCCCTCCTTCTCATTGTATGATGCAATATCCGCTATCAGTGTGACCTGCTCAGGCTCATGCCTGATGGTGAAGATATCCTGGTCAAGACCATGATAAACACGCTGAAGCATGGGGTCATGATTGGGGTTCTCATCTCCCGATGGAAAGAATTCCTCAATGCGGAGGATTCCATTCAGTGCCATATTCTGGGTGATCTCAACGGCGTTGGTACTCCACGGTGTTACCATCTCGCGTCTTGGCCCGATAAAGGTTCCCGGCACAGTGCTGTCATCAACCCGCGTTGCATTGCCGAAAAGCCATGAGAGTCTGCTCAGCTCATCCGGTGTGAGCTCCTTGTCAGTGCTGAGGGCTATTATTTTTCCGGCTGTGGTCTTAAAGAAGAGAATCATGCTGGCGAATGTAATTAGGTGATAAAGAACTAAATAGCGCTATCGGCGTTATTGTGTCTCTGATATGCCAAATATAGTAATTATGGCTGATGCGATGAAATATCAACCAGGGGATAAACAGGGCACCGGATATGGCATCAGTCAAAGCCGCCGCCGCCGCCGTTGCCGAACCTGGGGTTGACAACGTTATTGTATATTGATCCAAAGGTATATGTAAGGCTGACCCCTCCCTGCAGACTGTAGCTTGTAGCCTGTTCCTTCAGTCTCAGAAGTCTTTCCGCTTCGGAAAGTTCTCCCTTCCTCAGTGCCAGCTGATCATTTATGTAACCTCCGCCACCGTTGATTGAAAGTGAAAGGCCCTTGACGATCCTTATCCTGACAGATGCATAGAGCTCAACAGAAGTCTTTGAAAGGTCATGCAGATAGCCTGAGTAAAGCATTGAGAGATTTACCGATCCCCATTTTTCCTGGACCTGGTATGCGACCCGCATTTGCTGCAAAAACAGGTGCTCATAGGTCTTATTATAAATTGTTGTATCAATGTAATTGCTGTACTGGTATCCGATACTGTACAGGAACCTCAGCTGACGGTGTGTTGATTCGGAATATGGAAACAGGTTGTATTCAAGGGAGGGAAGGAACATATTATTGAAGTCGTAGTTCTGTGACGACGATGATCCAAGTTCCCATCTCAATCCATACGACCAGTGCTCACCCAGACTCTTCACTATCAGATTGTCTATGCTTCTTGAACTCCGTATGTAAGTAGTATCTTCGTCCTCATCAATGAACCTCTGTCTGTTGTAGCTGTAGTCGACCTCAACTTCGATTTTAATGTCGGGAGTGACTTTCGAAATGTTAACCGAGTTGTTAAACTGAAGCCTCTTATAAGATTCTTCTGCATTAAACCGCGGGTTTGTTTCAAGTGCGAATACCCAATTCCTCCATTTATCTTCGACCTCCTCCTCACTAAAGTTACCGTTGTGTGATATGTCAAGCTCATCCAGTATTGGTGTCCTTGCAGCATACCTTATCAGTCCGGCCTTCAGCAGGTTCGTCCGGTGTGTCCTGATCACAGAGCTTGTTTCGTCAGGGTTGCTCGAGTAGGACAGGGTATCATTCATTCCCCTGAAACGGCCAAGCCCCTGAAACTTGTAAGTGTACATGTTTCCTCCGCTTCCGGTACTCTGGCTGGTCACCAGGACATAAACATCGGCCTCCCTGACATCCCTTACATAATTTATCCATGGTATCTCCTGCCGTGTAAAATTCATGTCACAACCCCTGCAATCAATAAAGATGTTTGGGGCATCTTTCCTAAGGCTGTCATTCTTCTCTAGCTGGTCCTGAGCAGATACTGCCAGGGAAAAGCATCCGGCAATAAGCAGGAGGGTAAGCCGGATCATTCTGGTTGAGGTCAGAGGGTTCATGAATGCAAATTAACCTCCCGGACGATGATATTCCAAAAGATGGTAGTTAAAAGATGTTATAGGATGAAAGGTGACAGGGACCTAATCTCAGCGCGGTATCAGCGTCTCAGTTGGTCCTGAGATTTCGATGCAGGCATTTTTCCCCTTGCCGCTGAAGATGAGCCTGCCACTTTTCTTGTCTCTCAGCTGCAGGTCGACCTCGGAGGTCATGCTCTCATCAATCCGCCCTTCCATGAATCCCCTGACAGGCGATGCCAGAGGCGTCGGCCTGTCGGTACAAGCCTTTACTACCAGATTCCATGAAGGGTTATCAAATTCGATCTCGGCATATGAAGGATTCATAATAAGCCTTTTGAGAGATGACCTGTTGTAGGTGGTAAATGAATAAAGCCTCCTGTCGTACCACAATCCTGTTATGAAGCCTGTAAAAGAGCCTGTCAGCCATGGTATCCGGGCCACCGATGCCTTGAATGAGATATTCTCGCTCTCAAAGTGGTTTGACTGTATCCATACATATGCCGAAGGGAAGGAATGTCCCCAGTCTTTTTCAGTATACCCTCTGCCTCCTGAGAAGTCAGCCATTTCGGCATCTATCTCAAGTGAGCCTTCAACAGCATGGTCCATGCTGACGATACCGTGATTGCACTCCATGAACGGGGCGAAAGTATAAGGCCCCATTATCCCGGGTGAATACCATTTGCCGGGCCACGGAACCATGTCACTGAAACGGAGTGATCCTTTTATTCCCGGCAGGTCCAGGTCCAGGCCCGTTGAAGAGAAGCGGTTCGGACCGATTGTGAGTTCAAATCTGCCGGGAGAGGGAACGAAGAGTGATGCATCATAGGTATGGTACTGCGATTTCTTATGAATCCCGTCAAGTACCTGGATAAAAGCATGCTTTCTGCCTTTCAGGTCCATGGCGATGCCGGGAATGAATGCAAAGGCCCTGCTTCTTTCACGGTTCAGCACCTTGAAGTACCATCCTTCAAAGTATTTTCTTTTTCTCCCCCATCCCTGGTACTGTTCCGGGTAGAACAATGACTTTATTCTGTTGATAGCGTTCATTTTCACATGTCAGTTTCAGCAAGGGCCTTTCTGTATGTCTGCAGTGCCCTTTCCCTGGCCAGCGTGTGGTCGACGACAGGGGAGGGGTATGCGGGTGAGTCCAGCTCCGGAACCCATCTTCTTATATAAAGCATGTCAGGGTCAAACTTACCGGTCTGCGCGGCAGGGCTGAAGACCCTGAAATAGGGAGCGGCATCACATCCGCACCCTGCAGCCCACTGCCAGTTGCCATTGTTTGACGAGAGCTCGTAATCAAGCAGTTTCTCTGCAAACCATGCCTCACCCCAGCGCCAGTCTGTAAGCAGATGCTTCGTAAGAAAGCTTGCAGTGATCATCCTGACCCTGTTATGCATAAATCCTGTTGCACTGAGCTCGCGCATCCCAGCATCGACAATGGGGAAGCCGGTTGTCCCCTTGCACCACCTCCCGAACTCTGCCTCATCGTTCCTCCAGACGATGTTGTCATATCTTCGTTTGAACGAGTTATCGGTGACATGGGGAAAATGCCAGAGTATGGCCATGAAAAACTCCCTCCAGATCAGCTCATTCAGCCAGGTCTCATTAAGCGAAATGGCGGTCTTTACGCAGCTTCTTATGCTTAGGGTGCCAAAGCGAAGGTGATGTCCCAGCCTGGTGGTACCCTCAACCGAGGGGAAATCGCGCGTTTTATGGTAATTTCTGACTATGGCGGTATCAACAACTGGCGCTGACCATTTATAATCAGTGGTGAAAAAGCCGAGATCAGCTTCTGAAGGAAGGGGTACCGGGTCACAGGTCAGAAAATTTCCGGTGAGGTTTTCCGAAGGAAACGGCTTCGTGTCACTTTCAGTCGCCCTCTTTTTCCATGCCGCAGAATAGGGAGTAAAAACTGTATAAGGCGTGCCATCCTGTTTGACAATTTCCCCTTTTTCAAAGATCACCTGGTCTTTGAAAGTATGAAAAGGGATTCCGTTACTCTTCAGAATCTCATTTACCTGACTGTCGCGCTTCTGAGCATAAGGCTCATAATCATGGTTGGCAAAGAGAGCTTTTACATTGAATTCTGAGAGTATCTTTTGTACGGCATTCAGCGGAGTGTCATGTATGATGGTTAGTGATGAGCCGGCCTGCAGCAGTTTCTTATTGATGTCACCCAATGCTCCCAGAATTAGTGAGATGCGCCTGTCATGCTTCTCCTCAAGCCTGTCAAGAATGTCACTGTCAAAAATAAAGAGGGGTAATACCCTGTATCCTGACCTGAGGGCATGCCAGAGTCCGGCATTGTCTTCCAGCCGAAGATCCCGGCGAAACCAGAACAGTGCTACGGGTTCAGAATTATTCATCAGGCTATTACCTATAAAGGTTCCGAAGTCTTATTGCCATTAACAGAAACAGTGGCTCTCTCATTAATGTTCATGGCTGATTCAGCGCCAATTTAGCAAATTTCTGACTCATATCAGAACCAGCTGGGGTGACCTGCATTTGACATCAGTCATCCTGATGCTGCCTGTACCAGAACAAGGCAACATCACAGTAGAAGTATTTCTCTTCAGTAACAGTGTCAGTCCCAAAAAGCTTTTCGTCAGCCTTCAGTCTCAGCCCTTCTGCATCCATGACGGGAGTTTCATTATATCCGGCAGCCAGTAATCTTATCCTCTCTTCACCTTCAGGCATCGCCGGCTTGTTCGCATAAAGAAGCATGAAAGCTGTAACATACGATATCTGGACCCTTATGTCTTCAAGCTCGTCTGTAATCATTGCCCTGTATCTCCTATCATCCATATATGATGGCCTGCGACTGAGTATCTTCTGCAACCGGCTGTCATTTACAAGCGACAGTTCCTGGCGAACGGCCTCCGCAAAAGAGGGTTTCATCCTCAGAATGCCTATTGAGAAGTCAGCATATGGTTTACCGTTATTCACATACAGGGCTTTGAGTATTGCCTTGTCCCTGCTGTCTCTCATGATTGAGAAGCGGACCACCTCCGGAAAAATAACCGCCACCGCCTCGTTGAATGATATATTGTATTTTTCAATCTCCGGCCTTATCCAGAATTCGTTATTTGAAACCCATGTCTCAGCTGCCTGCCAGTGATTGCCCAGGATGGTACTGTAGTCAACATTGGAAGTTTGTCCTGCAGCTTTGAATGTTGATGGCTGCAGTGCAACGAGTATTATAAACGCTATGAGACAGTATTTTGCTGTCATTTATGGGATATTCAAAAACTCTGTATGTCTAATTTCCCGGGGCTTAAACAATAAAGAAGCCACTGATCGGGAGGATTTTCACTGATCAATCTTGCTCTCATCCGCTTTGAATTACCTGATATCTAGCTTTGGCTGGTTGTTTCGAGCAACATGATCCGGTTAGAGTATCTGCCTGACTAAATGATCTCTTGTCAGCTGGTTTTGAAATACTTGTTGTAAATCTCCATGTTGCGTTCAAGCAGTGTAACCGAAATCTCATAGGCTTTTTTGCTGTCTTTTTCTTTCAGTGCATCAATCAGTTCCTTCTGATATTTCATGGTGTATTCCTTTTCACCCTCTATATTGCCGTATATGAGGTTTCTCATACGGGGAAGAAGTGAATACACCGGCTCAAGGCTTATGATAACGATGGGATTGCCTGTCGCCTTGGAGAGATTCATGTGAAACCTGTTTATCAGGTCGACCTCAAGCTGGGTATTGTCAGGATTGCATTTTTCGAGTTCATGCTGGTTCTTCTGCAGGGTTCGTATGTCTTCATCACTCCTGTTTCGTGCTGCAAGCCTTGCCACCTCAGGTTCAAACAGACGCCTTACTTCTATTATCTGCAGTATAAGGTCTGAATTGAACCTCAGGTCGTAGAAGAGATGAAGGGAGTTAATCGCGTCTTCTATCTTCAGCTCAGTGACATACATCCCGCTCCCTTTTCGTATGTCGATAAGACCTCGTGCGCTGAGCCGTCGCAGCGCCTCACGAAGAGCAGTACGGCTTACGGCGAACTGGGCGCACAGCTCTTTTTCAGTTGGCAGTTTTGATCCGGGGAGAAGCTTTTTCTGCCTGATAGCTTCCTCAATCCTTCTCTCAATCTTCTGACTGAGCGTAAGTCCGGAGCCGATCTTACTGAAAATATCATTCATTTTATTACAGGTTAGAATAGGTCAGAACCATCTGTTTATATTTTGGAGGAAAATTACTGGTAGTGCTCCCTGTAAAACTCAAGTGCCTTTTTGACCGAACCGTGCTGCATGAGAAGTATCCTTGCAACTTCTCTCTGGATGTCGAGCTCCTCAACAATCATTCTCGTACCGCGTTCAATCAGCTTTTTGTTTGTGGGTCGCATATTGATCATTTTGTTTCCCTTAACCCTCCCGAGTTTTATCATCAGGGTTGTGGTTATCATATTGAGAACCATTTTCTGTGCTGTCCCTGCCTTCATCCTCGTACTCCCCGTTACGAATTCAGGCCCCACAACCACGATGATGGGATATTGTGCCACTTCTGCCACATTACTGTCAGGGTTGCATGTGATACAACCGGTAAGTATGCCGTTTTCGCGTGCCTTCTGAATACCCCCGATGACATATGGGGTTGTCCCTGAGGCAGCAATGCCGATAACTGAATCTTTGGTGTTGATGTTGAATATCTCCAGTTCTTTCCATGCCTTGTTAGGGTCATCTTCAGCCGCTTCGACAGCTTTGCGGAGCGCCGTCTCTCCGCCTGCTATCAGTCCTATTACATATGTGTCGGGCACACCGAAGCTTGGGGGTATCTCAGACGCATCAAGCACTCCGAGCCTGCCGCTCGTGCCTGCTCCAAGATAAAAGAGCCTTCCCCCCTTCTTCATTCTGACAAGTACGTGGTTTATCAGTGTTTCTATCTGCGGCAGTGCCTTCGCGACGGCAAGGTGCACCTTCGAATCTTCCTCGTTTATGCTGGTCAGCAACTCTGAAACCGACATCTTGTCGAGGTTCTCAAAGTTCGACGGTGACTCGGTGATGCTGAGCTTATGCTTTATCTCAGTCTGTTTGCCCATGATTTCATGCATTAAGGTTCTTAATGTGATACTGAACGAGGTTTTCAATTGGTGCCAGTGTAAAAAGACCAGGCTGCAGGTTGTGCCTGACAAGCAACCCTTCAATGAAGGGCTTGAAATGATAGGCGACGCCGCCGGTAAAATGGACCGGCAAGTGCTTCGCCTCAGGATATTGCAGCACGTTTCTGATAAAGAACTCGTCAAGGCTTGATGTTACCATTTCCTGCAGTTCAGGCTCATGAATGTTTTCACTGATAAACCGGGTGAACTGGCCCAGGAACCTGTTAGGGAAGGGCATGTTGTAGACGTTGTCAAGTATCTCTGATGGGGTGAAAGGGTATGCAGTGAAAAAGTTTTGTATAACAACCTCTGGCAGTTGCCTCTTCAAAACGCCGGTAAGAAGCTTTCTGCCAAGAACGGCGCCCCCCCCTTCGTCACCCAGGATATATCCGAGCGGAGAGACATTTGATGCGATGTTTTTGCCGTCATAGTAGCATGAGTTTGATCCTGTTCCGATAATGCATGCTATCCCTGGCTCGTTCATGCAAAGAGACCTGGCAGCTCCCAGCAGGTCACTGCCAATGACCAGCTCTCCGCTGCCGAAGAAATCTGACAGTGCCTTCCTGACCATCTCCGCTTTTGCAGCATTGCTGACCCCCGTGCAATAAAACCATATCCGGTCCACAGACAAACCTTCCATCTCCGGCATCTCCTTGCGCAAAGTTCTGACAATCTCCTCGACCGTCACAAAGAAAGGATTCAGCCCCGATGAGACATATGACTTCCATGGGACACCGTCCTTTACCGCCCTCCATTCGGTCTTTGTGGAACCACTGTCAGCAATAAGTATTATTGACATCAGGAAATAATTATATTATTGTAATTCAAGCTAATATGACTGTATTTGCTTTACAGGGATTCAGTTTTTCCTACGCCTCATAACAAATGTACATAAATAACATTGTAAATTGATGGATTTTTGTCAGATGTATGACATATTTTAAAAAACTTTTTATTTTTGGATCATATTATCTATATTCAACAAAAACTTTCCCGAAATGCGTGCATGCTCTACCCTGACTGCTCTTGTTCTCTCTTTAGTGTTTCTGTTCAGCAATGTGACAGCATACGGGCAGGCGGGCAGCAAAGCTGAAAAGGCTGCCCGCTCGAGACTCGCAAAGTGGACAAGCCCGGTAACAGATTGGTATTACCCTACGGACCTCAGGATTGATTCCCTGAAAGTTAACGAGCAGACCCGGCAGATAAACATTTATTTTCCAGTCGCCCTGTCGCATAATCCGATAAGGGAAGGAAACGCAAGCCTGCTTGAAAGTTCAGTCAGGGAATCTCTTGGAAGGAAATTCAGGGATTACAGGATAACCATGTACACAAACGGGTTTACTCCTGATCAGTTGATCCCCAATTATTTTCGAAGTGTTATCCCTTATGATTCAGCACGAATTGTTTCAGAAAAAACGGTGAGGCCGGCACTTATTAAGAAGGTTGATGGCGTTCATCCTGATAAAGGGCTGAATGATAACTATATAGCGCTTTGGCACAGTCACGGGTATTATTTTGATATGACCCTCGACCGCTGGGAGTATCAGCGTGCCAAGCTGTTCGGCACCGTGGAGGATATTTCTGTCATGGCCTATGTGATACCTTACCTGACACCCATGCTTGAGAATGCGGGAGCTACTGTCTTCCTTCCCCGTGAAAGAGATGTTCAGCTGAATGAAATTATTGTTGACAATGATGTTTCCACGGGTGAATCTGAATTTGTCATACATGTTGACAATGCAGCCGAACCGGCAGGAGCAGGTTTTCTTGCAAGAGACACCCTCTTTACCGGAGAAAATCCCTTCCTGATGGGCACCTCACTGAGAATCACCGCAGGCTATGCCGATTATATACCTGACATCCCTGCCAATGGATATTATGCAGTTTATATTTCCTATCCACGCCGCAATGATAATTCTGCGGGTGTAAGATACAGGGTCAACCATGCCGGTGGAAGTACTGACTTCATTGTTAATCAGTCACTGGGGGGCGGCACATGGCTCTATCTCGGCACTTTCCTTTTCAACAGCGGGAAAAGTGTTTCTGCAGGATCAGTTACTGTCTCAGGTGACGGCAAGGGATTTACCTCTCTTGATGCGGTCCGGTTTGGTGGAGGGATGGGTAATATAGCCCGCCGGCCCTCATCTTCTGTCATCCCCAACCAGTGGTCTCTCAATGCCGGCGAGGCTGGTGCCGCACAGGCAGCATCTTCAGACAGCATCAGCTACAGATGGAAAGTAAGCGGTAAACCCAGGTTTCTTGAGGGAGCCCGTTACTGGCTTCAGTATGCAGGGATGCCTGACACGCTGGTTTACAGCCTCAACCGTGGGAAGAATGACTACAATGATGACTATATGTCACGTGCCGAATGGGTTAACTACCTCACCGGCACCGCAGGTAAAAGCGGGAATGAGGGACTGGGACTGCCCGTTGACCTCTCTCTTGCCTTCCACACTGATGCGGGAATAACCCCTGATGACTCTATAATAGGAACACTCGGTATCTACTCCACTGCTGCCGGTGAAGGAAAGTTCCCGGACGGTGTCAGCCGCCTTGCCAGTCGTGATCTGACTGATATTGTACAGACGCAGATAGTTGATGATATATCGGTGTTGTTCAACCCCGACTGGACTCGCCGGGGGCTGTGGGACAGATCGTACTACGAGGCACGCAAGCCAAATGTACCCGCGATGCTTCTTGAGCTTCTGTCTCATCAGAACCTTGCTGACCAGCGTTACGGACTGGATCCGAGGTTCAGGTTTCATGTCAGCCGCGCGGTCTACAAAGGGATCCTCAGGTACCTTGCATTCAACTCAGGGCGGGAATATATCGTTCAGCCGCTGCCGGTATCGCATATGGCCATCACCCGCACCGGGGATAAAACAATAAGGCTCAGCTGGAGTCCTGTCGCAGACCCCGTTGAACCAACGGCCGTGCCAACATCATACAGGGTTTATACCAGGGCCGGTGACGGAGGCTTTGACAACGGCAGGGAGGTCACTGCATCATATACTGAGATCGAGCTTCCGGAATACAGTACAATATACAGTTTCAGGGTCACCGCTGTAAACGACGGGGGAGAGAGCTTCCCCTCGGAGATACTCGCCGCCGGCCTGCTTCCTGAATCAAAGGGGACTGTGCTGGTAGTAAACGGTTTTGACCGGGTTTCAGGTCCTGCATGGTTTGACAGGGGCGGGATGGCCGGAGTGGAGTGGTGGAACGACAGGGGAGTGGCTTATAACTTCAGCCTCGAGACAACCGGAGACCAGTATGACTTCTACCGTACCTCACCATGGACCGACGATGACAATGCCGGATGGGGTGCCTCATATACCAACACCGCCGGTATGATAGTTCCCGGCAACACCTTTGATTATCCTGTGATACACGGAAGGTCAGTAATGGCCGCCGGCAGATCATTCATTTCTGTCAGCGACGAGGTGTTCAACAGTGAGGATTTTGACATCCAGCCATACTGCGTCGCAGACCTTATTTTCGGAGAGGAGAAGACCACCTTCAGTCCGTATGACTCAACCCGAACCGATTTTCAGATATATACCCCTGCGTTTATTGGCAGCCTGGAGAGGCTTGCGGCAGCATCAATTCCGGTCTTTATGTCGGGTTCATATACGGGCACTGACCTAACCATGGCAGGAGACACTGCACTTGTTTCACATGCCGGAGCCCTGCTCCATTTCAAGCCACGTTCAGGTCACGCGGTAAAGAGTGGCACACTTTACTCAACGGATATCGCCCTCCCCGCTTTCAACGGGTCATATGCATTCAATACGGGAGAAAGCGGCGTGATCTACGGTGCTGAAGCACCTGATGCCATTGAGCCCTCAGGCAGGGGGTCATATACTGCATTCCGGTACTCCGAAAACAACACATCTGCTGCAGTGATGCACCGGGGGAAGGTTAATACGGTTGTGCTGGGGTTTCCGTTTGAAACAATGCTCCGTGACAATGAACGGAATGACCTGATGAGACAGATACTTGATTTTTTGCAATCAGAATAATTAACCAGATATGAAAAATAGAATAACCTGCTTCATCCCGGGCACTGACCGGAGATCCCTTATATCAACCGTATCATCACTGAAAGCATCGGGGGTCGCCGGCAAAGTTTACGTTGTGGTTCCCGAAGGGCATACCGCTGATATTGGCGACATTGATGCTGAATACATTTCTGCACCGGGCTTTTCATCCACGGCTGCAATTAAAAAAATGGCGGATCTGGCTGAGGATGAATTCACCATTTCCTACAGCAAGAATTTCCCGCTTGAACCGGGTCAGTTCGCACTGAGACGAATGATGAAGGTGTGTGAAGATACCGGCGCAGGTATGGTATATTCGGGTTACTTCGAAAAAAAGAATGATGTTCTCTCTGCTCATCCTGTTATTGACTACCAGGAAGGGAGCCTGCGTGACGATTTCAATTTCGGCTCTCTGATACTTTATAAGACCTCCGCGTTCAGGGAAGCCTGTAAAAGAATGGATGATGATTACAGCTTCGCGGGACTGTATGACCTGAGACTTAAAATATCTCAGTCCCACTCACTGGTCCATATACCTGAACTTCTCTACAGCGAGGTTGAGACTGATACGCGCAAATCGGGTGAGAAACAGTTTGACTATGTCGATCCGCGTAACAGGGCAGTACAGGTTGAGATGGAAAAAGCCTGCACCAGCCATCTGAAATGCATCAATGCATGGCTTGAACCGGTATTCCGTCAGATCAGGTTCGATGAAAATGATTTTCCTGTCGATGCCTCGGTGGTAATCCCCGTTAAGAACAGGGCTAAGACCATCGGTGATGCCATCACCTCAGTTCTCAGCCAGAAGAGCAGATACAGCTTCAACCTGATCATCGTAGACAACTATTCGAATGACGGTACCACAGAGGTAATAAGAAAGTTTGCCGACGGCGACAACAGGATTGTGCATATCATCCCCGAGAGGAAGGATCTGGGCATCGGAGGCTGCTGGAACGAGGCCATCATGAGTGACAGGTGCGGCAAGTTCGCCATTCAGCTTGACAGTGATGACCTTTATATCGATGACAAGGTGATAACCAGGGTGGTCGATGCTTTTCATGAGCAACAGTGTGCCATGGTTGTGGGGTCATACAGGATGGTTAATTTCGATCTTCAGGACATACCTCCGGGGTTGATAGACCACAGGGAATGGACTCCGGATAACGGACGCAACAATGCTCTGAGAATCAATGGACTTGGAGCTCCAAGGGCCTTTTATACACCCGTGCTCAGGTCAATACTGGTACCAAATGTAAGCTACGGGGAGGACTATGCCGTCGGGCTGGCGATAAGCCGACATTACCAGATAGGCCGCATTTATGAACCGCTCTATCTCTGCCGCCGCTGGGATGAGAACTCCGACGCTGCCCTTGAGGTGAACAAAATGAACCTGCACAATCTGTACAAGGATAAGATAAGGACCATTGAACTGATTGCCAGAAAGCGGATGTTAATCAATACAAAAGGCTAACAGCAGACCATATGAGCGATTATTCTGCCAGGGTTGGCGAGCTATTCGATGACCAGCTTAAGGGGTGGGATCTGGCGCGTGACAATTACCGTCAGCTGGATAACGTAATGACCAGGAAGTTCAGCTATCCATATTTCGATCTCTTTGTACAGTTCAACCCCGGCCGCATAACTTCGTCCGCTGCAAAGGTTGATGCAAGATCGATAGAGGAAAGGCCATGTTTTTTGTGTGAGAAGAACAGACCTCCTCAACAGAGAGGAGTGATGTATGAAGATGATTTTGTAATCCTGGTTAATCCCTTTCCGATCTTCAGGAGACACCTTACCATTGTCTCAGAAAGTCATACTGACCAGCGTATTGCGCCCAACTTCGTGACCATGCTTGACCTTGCCAGGTGCCTGCCTGAGTATTCCGTATTCTATAACGGTCCGCAGTGTGGCGCCTCTGCTCCTGATCACCTTCACTTTCAGGCCGGGAACAGGGGTTTTATGCCTGTCGAGCGGGACTTCGGGAAAAAACCCCTCTGCAGGATACAGGCTGTGAATGAAGGAATCGAGTTATGGTCATGGGAAGAGTACCGGAGGGGAATCATGACTCTGAGGGGGACCGACAGATACGCTCTGATGAGAGCTTTCGAGAAATTCTATCTGAGATTTGAGCTCATGCAACCCGACAGGCCGGAGCCGATGCTGAACATAATCACCTCCTACTCAGAAGGCAACTGGATCATACATGTTATCCCGAGAAAACTTCACCGGCCATCATGCTTCTTTGCAGAGGGAAAAGATAAGATAGTACTCAGCCCTGCATCTGTTGATATGGGCGGCGTGCTGATAACACCCAGGGAAGAAGATTACCTGAAGATAACTTCACGGGATATCAATGATATCTTAGACCAGGTGTGCCTTACGGAAGATGAGATTGAGTCATTGACTTCAGATATTATTTAACCGCTATGAAAGCACCCGAAATAAGCGTAGGTATTGTTTCAGGCAGTGACCTGACATTCACTCTCAACGGAAACTTCCATGACACTGCTTCCGGAGGTATACAGACAGGCAGGCGGACAGCGAGGGTCAGCAACGGAAGGATAACAGTCATCAACGGAGACCAGGTCACAGAGGCGGGGGAGGAGGTGACATTCACCCCGGATGAGGGTAACAGCGCCGGATTTACCCTTCATGCTGTGACTATCGGCGTTGACTTCCACTGGCAGAGAGATGAGGATCAGTCTTTTACGGGGAAGCTGAAGTTCATTGTCGAGAACGGTAAGCTGACCGCCGTGAACATCCTTTCTGTGGAGGATTACCTGCTGAGTGTCATCTCCTCAGAGATGAGCGCCACCTCATCTGCTGAGCTCCTTAAGGCACATGCAGTGATATCGAGGAGCTGGCTACTTGCACAGATGGATAAGACTGCAAGACTGAATGCCGGTGCTGAAAAATATACCACCTCCTTCATGACCGAAGAGGAGCTTACAAAATGGTACGACAGGGAAGACCACAGTAACTTTGACGTATGTGCCGATGACCATTGCCAGCGCTACCAGGGTATCACCAGGGCTTCAACACCTGAGGTTGAACAGGCCATCAATGAGACATACGGGCTGGTGCTTATGTACGGAGATGCTGTATGCGATGCCCGCTTCTACAAATGCTGCGGTGGCATTACAGAGCTTTTTGAAAATGTGTGGGAGCCTGTCAGTCATCCATACCTGCAGATGGTCATTGATAACGACCTTGCGCCAGCCGGGTTTGAAACGGATCTCACCAGGGAAGAAAATGCAGTGCGATGGATAAAAGGAAATCCCCCGGCGTTCTGCAACACGAACGACAGGGAGGTGCTGTCACAGGTACTGAACAACTATGATCAGGAGACAACTGATTTCTACAGGTGGAAGGTCATTTACACACAGCAGGAACTGAGTGACCTGGTAAATTCAAGGACAGGAATCGATTTTGGAACCATTACTGATCTTGAGCCTCTCACAAGGGGTGTCTCGGGCCGCATAATCAGGCTGAAGATAAAGGGTGACAAAAAAGAGCTCATAATCGGCAAAGAGCTGGAGATAAGAAAGTCTCTCTCGAAGTCACATCTTTACAGTTCTGCATTCTGTGTTGAGAAGTCTGTTGATACAGCGGGAGTCAAGTTCATTCTTCACGGCGCCGGCTGGGGTCACGGTGCAGGGCTTTGCCAGATAGGTGCCGCGGTGATGGGTGCTAAGGGTTATTCATATGAGCAGATACTCATCCATTATTTTAAAAATGCTAACCTGAAAAAGATCTACTGAAATGAAAAAGTCTGTGATATCATTTTTCTTTCTTTTTCTTACAATTGCCTTTGCCTCAGGAGGTTCATGGATAAGGATAAACCAGCTCGGCTACCAGCCGGGGTCATTAAAGGTTGCCGTTTATATCTCCCAGGAACCCGGCGCACCTGCCGGCTTCACGGTGTGTGATGCCCTTACAGACAGGGCTGTATTCAAAGGCAAGGCTGTCATCTATGATGGGTCGGTATGGGGCATGGCGGCAGCTGCAAGACTTGATTTTTCAGGACTGAACAATCCGGGTGGTTATTATATATTATACGGCAACACCCGTTCTGAAACATTCAGCGTTGACGCCGGCGTCTATGACGGCACGGCCGATTATATCCTTAAATATATCCGTGCCCAGCGCTGCGGATACAATCCTTTCCTTGCCGACTCATGCCATACGCATGACGGTATGATAGTTGACCATCCTTCCCTCTCAGGCACCCCCATTGACGTGGTCGGCGGCTACCACGATGCAAGCGATCACCTGCGGTACACCGCCACCACGGCAAACAGCATTTACCAGATGATGTTCGCTTATAACAGGTCACCGGAGATTTACCGAGATGATCATGACGCTTCTGGAGCCAGGGGAGGCAATGGGATCCCTGATATCCTTGATGAAGTGAAATGGGGCCTTGAATGGCTTCTTAAGATGAACCCTGACAGCGGTGTGATGTATAACCAGGTGGCTGATGACCGCGATCATCAGGGGTTCCGCCTTCCAAACCTTGACAAGGCATCGTATGGCCTCGGACCCTACAGGCCTGTCTATTTCATCACGGGCAAACCGCAGGGGCTGGCAGAATTCAAGAACCGTACCGAAGGTGTTTCTTCCTCTGCGGGAAAGTTTGCTTCCGTCTTTGCAATGGGGGCGAAGGTATTTGAGCAAAGCGACCCTGATCTGGCGCAAAGGATGAAGGAGAAGGCTGCTGACGCTTACGAGTTCGCCCTTACCGATCTCGGTGCCACACAGACGGCCTGCAATGTCTCTCCATACTTTTACGAAGAGGATAACTATGTGGATGATATGCAGCTTGCAGCATGGGAACTTTATTCACTCACAGGTGACAGGAAGTTCCTGATCGAGGCAGACTACTGGGGTACCCTTGAGCCTTTCACCCCCTGGATAGTTACTGACACTGCCAGGCATTACCAGTACTATCCGTTTGTGAACCTGGGACATGCTAACATAGGCATGTCAGTGACTGACTATTCACAGAAATACCTTGACTTCATGCGCAAGGGCCTTGCCATTATTGACAGCCGCGATGCGGATGATGTCTTCCAGGTCAAGATTCCCTTTGTGTGGTGTTCAAATAACTATGTGGCAGCAGCCCTTACCCAGTGCAGGCTGTATCACGAGGCGACAGGTGACACGAGGTTCCTTTATATGGAGGCAGCCCTCAGGGACTGGCTCTTCGGATGTAACCCGTGGGGCACTTCAATGATATGCGGACTGCCGGAAGGAGGCGATTATCCGCTCTATCCGCATTCTGCCGTGACGCGCTATCTTGGCGAGACTACATTTGGAGGCCTTATCGACGGCCCGGTGTATAAGAGGATTTATGAGAACCTTAAGGGACTGGCATTGCTGAATGCTGATCCTTACGAATCATTTCAGGGCGGTAAAGTGGTCTATCATGATGACATGGGCGATTACAGCACCAACGAACCTACCCTCGACGGCACTGCCAGCCTGAGCTACTACCTCTCGACACTTGAAAAGTACGGCAGGGAAAATGAAGCATACGCCACAGGAGACGAGTATGATACTTATGGCGCACTCATAAGGAAAGAGTCTGACCAGAAGAATATCTATCTTTTGTTTTCGGCCGATGAGTTCGGGGAGGGATTTGATCATATCCTCAGCGAGCTGGATGCCAGAGGGGTAAAAGGCTCATTTTTTCTGACCGGCAATTTCCTGAGGAACAAGAATTATGCAACTGTGGTAAAAAGGTTAGTCACAGGGGGGCATTACGTGGGTCCCCATTCTGACGCTCACCTCCTCTACTCGCCGTGGGATAACCGTGACTCGTTGCTGGTGACCAGGGAGCAATTCAGTAACGACCTGAAGAAGAACCACACGGAGCTTCTCAAAGCGGGAGTTAAGGATCGTGGTCCAACATACTTCCTTGCTCCTTATGAATGGTATAACAGTGCAGTGAGAAGATGGAGCGAATCGATGGGTTACCGTTTGATTAACTTCACCCCGGGAACGGGTACAAGCGCTGATTATACTACTCCTGATATGGCCGGTTACAGGTCTTCTGACCAGCTCATGGAGCGGCTTGTCAGCTTTGAGGAGACTTCGCCTGCGAAGCTGAACGGTGCGATGCTGCTCATTCATCCAGGGACAGACCCAGCACGGTCAGACAAATTTTATATGAGACTCGGCGAGATAATCGATCATTTTTCAGCCAAAGGTTATTCATTCAAAAAATTATAATATCCTATGTCAGCTCAACAAAACAATCGCTCGCCATGGGCATGGATACCTTCGCTCTACCTGGCTGAAGGCTTACCCTATGTTGCGGTAAACATAATTTCAGTGATAATGTACAAAAGGATGGGCATTTCCAATGCTGACATCGCATTGTACACAAGTTTGTTATATCTGCCGTGGGTGATAAAACCGATATGGAGCCCGCTGGTTGACCTGCTGAAGACCAAAAGATGGTGGATAGTAATAACGCAGCTTGTTCTTGCCCTTGGTTTTGCGAGTATCGCCCTTACAATTCCGGCGTCGCTCTTTTTCAAGATCACCCTGGCTTTCTTCTGGCTGCTGGCCTTTGGTTCAGCTACCCATGACATAGCAGCTGACGGCTTTTACATGCTCGGGCTGAATACCAACCAGCAGGCCAAATATGTGGGTATCCGCAGTACCTTTTACAGGATTGCGACAATCACCGGACAGGGGCTTCTTGTGATTCTCGCGGGATTTCTTGAAAGTTCTTCAGGCAGGGAGCCCGTCGAGCTCTTCATAGAGGCATCCCCCGCTAACTCCAAAACTGTTCTCGAAATGCCTCACGGGGCAGCAGCGCCGGAGAGCAGGGATGATTTGTATTTTTTTATTGAGCATGACTCTCTGAAGATAAGCACCCAAACCGTTGACAGGGACAGCCTGAACATTCTCCTTGATTCTGTCAGGGCCTCAAACCTGGGTTACGGCTTCGTGCAGGCTGAGGAGATGAGGGTAAAGAGCAAGGGCTGGTGGGCGACAAAGGTCTCAGTACCACTGGGTGATTGGATAAGGGAAAACTTCGGGGAGGAGAGAGGAAGTGTCGCTTCAGTGACCGGAAGCGTGGCGGTTGTTCCTGTCAGGCTGTCCGGCTCGCCCGAACCCGGGGAGAAGGTCGTCCTGAATACTGTCCTGAAAAAGGGAGACAAGAGCATTGCCCTCGTACAGGGAGGCCATCTCGTTTTCAACGAATCAAACTGGAACAGGCCGGCATACATGGTATTCCAGGCTGACTCCAAACTGACCACCAATACGTCAGTCAATTATGAGGGATTGTCGGGTAATATCCCGATGTCGTGGGCAGTCACATTCTTCGTCCTCGCAGGGTTGTTCTTCGTTCTGAGCTTCTGGCACAGGTTTGTTTTGCCCAGGCCCGAATCCGACGCACCTCGTGAAGATCTTAAACCCTCCGATGTTCTGAGGGAGTTTGGGCAGACATTCGCTACTTTCTTCAGGAAACCGCAGGTCGGTGCAGCCCTCTTTTTCATGCTGACCTTCCGGTTCGCCGAAGCGCAGTTGCTGAAGCTGATAAATCCATTCCTGCTTGACCCGATTGACAAAGGCGGTCTGGGGCTTACAACCGGTGAGGTGGGATTGGTCTATGGAACCGTGGGTATAATTGGTCTGACGCTGGGGGGTATCATAGGAGGTGTGGTGGCAGCCGCCGGCGGCCTCAAAAAATGGCTGTGGCCCATGACCCTGAGCATGCTTCTCACGGCAGTAACGTTCCTGTACCTGAGTTTCACACAGACAGACAGCCTGCTGATTATCAACATATGTGTCTTTGTCGAACAGTTTGGATACGGGTTCGGGTTTACCGCATATATGCTATACCTGATTTATTTCTCGGATGGGAAATACAAAACAGCCCATTATGCAATATGTACCGGGTTTATGGCACTGGGAATGATGCTCCCGGGGATGTTTGCAGGCTGGTTGCAGGAGCAGCTTGGTTACAACCACTTTTTTATCTGGGTAATGATTTGCAGTGTAGTGCCGCTGATTGCCGTGTCATTGCTGAAGATCAACCCTGAGTTCGGAAAAAAGAGCACAAAATAGCACCTGAATGACCACAGTCAATGAAAAGGCTTTAAGGCTTGAAACTCTCCGGAAGGATCTGGAAGGAGATCTCTACACTGACACAATCCAGCGGATACTTTATGCCACGGATGCCTCGGCATACCGTGAGATACCGCTTGCAGTGACCAGGCCTGCAGCAATTGATGATATTAAGAGGATCATTGCCTTTGCACGGAGAGAGGGCACCTCGGTCATACCGCGGGGTGCCGGTACCTCGCTCGCAGGACAGGTGGTGGGCCCGGGGATAGTGATGGATATTTCAAAACACCTTAACCGTATACTGGAGTTTAATCCTGCGGAACGGTGGGTAAAGGTGGAACCGGGCGTTATCCTGTCTGAGCTGAATAAATTCCTTGCCCCCCACAGGCTGCAGTTCGGTCCTGAGACCTCAACCGCCAACCGCTGCTGCATGGGTGGCATGCTGGGCAATAACTCGTGCGGTGCCCATTCGATTATACACGGCAGCGTCAGGGACCATATACTCGGTGTGGATGCCATCCTCTCAGACGGTTCGGAGGCTCACTTCAGACCACTTACAACAGAAGAGTTCAATACTAAGTGCGAAGGTGACCCGGGACTTCTTGAAACCAGGATATACCGCAATCTTCGTGATATACTCTCTGACAAAGCGAACGCTGAGGAGATACGAAAGCAGTATCCGCACCCGGATCTGAAACGGCGCAACAACGGTTATGCCCTCGATGTCCTGCTTGATACCGATCCGTTCACCGGCAACGGTGAGATGATAAACGTTTGCAGGCTCCTTGCAGGGTCGGAAGGGACGCTGGCATTCACCACGGCCATGAATCTGAATCTGGTGCCGTTGACGGAACAGAAGACAGGGCTGCTATGCGCTCACTTCGACAGCCTGCAGGATGCAGTCAGGGCAAACATAATCGTCCTGAAGCATATGCCCGCCGCTGTCGAGCTTATCGATGACTACATCCTCAACTGCACTAAGGACAATATAGATCAGAGCCGTAACCGCTTCTTCGTAAAGGGTGATCCGAAAGTCATTCTCATTATCGAGATCACCAGGCCTACGGTTGCGGAGATACAGGAAACAGCCTCCGCCATGGAGAGGGATATGTCAGGTGCCGGATACGGTTACCACTTTCCCCTTGTAACCGACAGCGGCGAGATGGCCAGGGTGTGGGAGCTGCGCAAGGCGGGGCTTGGGGTACTGCTTAATATCCCGGGGACGAAAAAAAGCGTGCAGGTGATTGAAGATACGGCCGTCCTCCCTGACCTCTTTCCAGATTATATTGAAGAAGCCGGTAACGTGCTTAAGAAATACGGACTGAGCTGCGCCTACTATGCCCACATAGCAACAGGTGAGCTTCACCTCAGTCCGCTGCTCGACCTGAAGGACCCTGATGACATCAGCATTTTTCATAACCTTGCACGCGATATTGCCGGCCTGGTGAAGAAATACCGTGGCTCGCTCAGCGGCGAACACGGCGACGGGAGACTGAGAGGAGAGTTCATCCCGCTGATGCTGGGTGAGCATAACTATAAACTTCTCAAGGACCTGAAGAAGACATGGGACCCGTATAATGTTTTTAATCCCGGCAAGATAACCGATACACCCCCCATCACTGAAAACCTTCGCTACCCGGCAGGGGAAATCATTAATATTAAGGGAACTACCTTCCCCTTCCCAGAGCGGGAGGGACTTCTTTATGCTGTTGAGAAGTGCAGCGGGTCAGGCGACTGCCGCAAAGGTGCAATCATGGGCGGCACCATGTGCCCTACCTTCATGGCGACAGGTGATGAGGACAAATCAACAAGGGCAAGAGCCAATATCCTCAGGGAGTTTCTGACACGGTCAGACAGGAAGAACCGGTTTGACCATGAGGAGATATACCGTGTGATGGACCTCTGTCTCTCATGCAAGGCATGCAAGTCTGAGTGCCCATCAAACGTTGACGTGGCCAAGTTCAAGGCTGAGTTCCTTCAGCACTATTATGAAAGCCACCGCATCCCGTTGCGTACTCTTCTCATCGCGTGGCTGCCACGCCTCTACGGCCCCGGCATGATGATGCGCCCGCTGACCAACTTTTTTACCGGGACCATACTGTTCAAAAAGCTGATCGGTTTTGAAGAGAAGCGCTCAATACCTGCACTCTCGCCGGTGACGCTGAGAGGGTGGGACAGGGCACGGAGCACAGGGCACAGGGCACAGAGCACAGGGCAAAGGGCACAGAGACCGGCTGCGGAGGGCAAAGGGAGCGTGTGCCTTTTTGCAGACGAGTTCACTAACTACAATGAAAGTGACATAGGCATCAAGGCCGTTATGCTCCTGGAACGTCTGGGGTATGAAGTTATCATACCCCGTCACAGGGAGAGCGGACGTACATTCCTGTCGAAGGGTCTGCTGAGAGCGGCAAAAAAGGTAGCCATAGAAAATATAATGATGCTGAAGGATTATGTAAGCGACAAAAGACCGCTGGTAGGCATCGAGCCGTCAGCCATCCTCTCATTCAGGGACGAGTACCCTGAAATTGCCGGGCCGAACCATTCGGAGGCTGCGGTGTCAATAGCCCGAAATACCTTCCTGTTTGAGGAATTTATCTGCAGGGAGATTGACTGCGGTAACATCACACAGGCTCAGTTCACCGACCGGCATGCTGACATCCTGCTTCACGGGCACTGTCAGCAGAAGGCAATTGCTTCCACTGCACCGACAAGGCGTATGCTGTCGCTGCCTTCAAATTATCATGTTAAGGAGATAGATGACGGCTGCTGCGGCATGGCAGGCGCTTTCGGCTATGAGAAAGAGCACTACGACCTCAGCATGAAGATAGGTGAAATGATACTATTCCCTGCGGTACGAAAGGCAGCAGCAGACACACTGATAACGGCACCCGGCACCTCATGCAGGCATCATATTGCCGACGGCACCGGGCGGAAGGCACTTCACCCTGTCGAGGTGCTGTATGATGCGCTTAAATGACTCAAACAGACTAATAAATCGAGAAATGGCAACCAGCGGATTATCAAGGGTCGAACAATCATTTGCCGGGCGTTCGGGAAGAAGCGCCACCACCACGAGGATGCCGTATGTTGTGGTCCGTAACTTTCCAAACCTGGGACTGTTAACCTCGCTCAGGTTCCTCGAATGGGTCGCTGAGAATCCTGAAGGGGTGATCAGCCTTCCGACAGGCAAGACACCTGAGTACTTCATCAAGTGGACCCACTATCTTCTCAGGAACTGGGATGATGCGGCTGCACGAAGGATACGCGAGGAGAACGGCCTTATCCTCGTTAAGAAACCTACCCTGAGCGGCCTTCGGTTTGTTCAGATCGATGAGTTCTACCCGATAAACCCGCTACAGCACAACAGCTTCTTTGACTATGTGAGCAAATATTATATAAGCGGCTTCGGCCTTGACCCCTCAAGAGCTCTGCTGATCAACTCCGATGAGATAAAGCTTGCCGAAGGGAGGCACTATTCAGAGGTGTTCCCCGGGAAACGCATTGACCTCACTCTCAGGAACAGGGAGGCGCTGACCCCTCATGAAAAGCTCCAGCAGGCCTCTATATTCCGAATAGATAACTGGTGCACTGAATATGAGAAACGTGTCCGGGAGCTTGGCGGCATCGGCTTCTTCCTCGGGGGCATCGGCCCTGACGGACACATAGCTTTCAACACGCGCGGCAGCGATCATAATTCCACTACCCGGCTCACCCCAACGAACTTCGAGACACAGGCGGCCTCTGCCGGCGATCTGGGAGGAATTGAGATATCCCGCAATCACCTTGTCATTACAATCGGGCTGGGAACCATCACCTTCAATCCGGAAGGTGTTTCGATAATATTTGCAGCGGGTGAGGCGAAAGCCCCCGTCGTAAGAGACGCTCTCGAAAACGCCCCCGACAACCTATATCCGGCTACGGTGCTGCAGGCACAGAAGAATGCCCGTTTCTATCTTACCGAGGGGTCTGCCGTACACCTCCATGACAGCATAGAAAAGTACTACAAAGAGGGGGAGTGGACTTTTGAGAAGACTGAGAGGGCAATATTCGGACTGTGCCAGCGGATAGACAAGTACGCTCACAAGCTGGTTGAAGAGGATCTGAAAAATGACCCATACTGCTCTCTCATCCCTGACCTCAGCCTAGACAGGGTAAGAGAGGTGATAGAGTCAACAAAGAGCAAGATGGAGCTGGGGATGCAGCGTGAGAAAAATCAGACATTCTTCCATACCGGTCCGCACCACGACGATATCATGCTTGGAATATTTCCATGCATCATACCGCAACTCAGGGAGATAACCAACAAATTCCATTTCTCGGTGCTGACATCCGGCTTCACTGCTGTGACAAATCAGATGCTGTCTCATCTTCTGAAGGCGACGGTGAACTTCATGTCCATCGATAAGATACAGATGCTCAGGTATCCTGATTTCTTTGAGAGCGGGTATAAATTCAAATGGGACAAGGATGTAAGTCATTACCTCGACAAGATAGCCGACAATGACGAGGAGGGCAAGCTGCGCGGCATATGCCACAGGATAGTAAGGGCCATGGTGGAGATCTATGGACTGAAATCAGTTGCTGAGCTTGAGGAGAAGCTCCGGAGAAACATCGACCTCATTGACAACAGTTACAGCGGTGAAAAGAACCCTCCTGACATCCAGAGGCTCAAAGGTATGCTCAGGGAGTATGAAGAGGAGCTTGTATGGGCCCATTACGGTGTCCTTGTCAGGAATATAGAACACCTGCGCCTGGGCTTCTATACTGGTGACATCTTCACACAGCAGCCTGACCGTAACCGTGACGTAATGCCGATACTTGAGAGTCTGCGCAGGATTGAACCTACGGTGATAAGCCTTGCATACGATCCTGAAGGATCAGGCCCCGATACCCATTACAAGGTGTTGCAGGCTATCGCCGAGGCACTGCGCCAGTGGGGGAGGGAGAGAGATATATCGTCACTCCGGATCATCGGTTACAGGAACGTCTGGTTCAGATTCCAGCCACATGAGGCAAACGTGTTTACACCGGTATCACTGAACTCAATGGCTGTGCTTGACCGATCATTCAGGAACTGCTATGTCAGCCAGGTAAATGCCTCGTTCCCCAGCTACGAACATGACGGGCCGTTCAGCGACCTCTCACAGAAAGTGTGGGTTGAACAGTTTAAGCAGGTGCAGCTTATTCTCGGGAAAGATTTCTTCTACGAGAATGAGAGGCCAAAGGTGAGAGCCACCCACGGGATGATATATTATCGCGAGATGAAACCGGACGAGTTTCTCAGGCATGCACGCGAGCTTGAGAAGAGCGTCGAGGGCGAAGCCTTTTAGGTTGCCTGTATCTGCTGTCTATTTATAAAGGAAGTATTTGCCTGCAACCTTCCTGAAAGAGGCAATATCCCTGGTCCAGATATCTTCTATATCCTTGACTGAAAATGACTTGCTGAACATTAACCTGATGCTGTCAGTGCCGCATACCTTGTCGAACATAGAGAACCTTGACTTGTCACACATCTCAAAGATGTTTTTGTCAGGCCAAAGTTTGTGCGCCTCCTGCATTATATAGAACTGCAGCAGTGTCAGTGGTGCTGTGGAAGGATCAGTGATATGGATCTGTACCCCGTGTACCATTTTGCCCTCAAGGGTGCTGAAATATGGTTTGTAATGGATCGGCCTGAATATTACTCCCGGCAGTTTCAGCCTGTTGAGGCATGAGGCTAGGGAGTCAGCATTGATCCAGGGGGCTGCGAAGGTCTGAAAGGGGATGGTGTAACCCACCCCAATGCTGACGGCATATAGCTCACCGGCAATTCCTGTAGCGGGGTAGTATAGCGGGGTATCTCTGTGAGGCACCTGTGGTGAGGAGGGAACCCATGGCAGTCCCGTCTCCCCGAAGTGCATTGTCCTTGTCCAGCCGCTCATCTTCACCACCTGCAGTCCGCAGACCACACCATTGGTAAGCATTCTTTCGCCGTTGAGGAACATGGCGAGCTCGCCCACGGTCATCCCATGAATATATGGTATGGCGAACTGGCTGACGAACGAGAAGAAGCCGGGGCGGGTGACAGCACCCTCCATACGTATGCCGCCTAACGGGTTGGGACGGTCAAGTACAACCAGCGGGATGCCGTTTTCTGCTGCGGCTTCCATCAGCAGGCCGAGGGTGCTGATGAAGGTATATGACCTGGAACCGATGTCCTGGATATCATATACCAGCATATCAATACCCTTCAGCATCTCAGGTGAGGGTTTTCGCGTCTTGCCGTAGAGGCTGTAAACCGGGAGTCCGGTCGACGGGTCTTTCTCCGACTCCACGTACTCCCCGGCGGTAAACTCGCCACGTACCCCGTGCTCAGGACCGTATAATGCCACCAGTTTCACCCCCGGGGCATTGAAGAGGATATCGACCGTTGACCTTAGATTACGGTCGACACCTGTCGGGTTGGTCACAAGTCCAACTCTCTTGCCTTTCAGAATGCCAAAATTGCTTTCCGCAAGCTGCTCGATGCCTGTCGAGACAACCTGCCCTGATGAAATGAGCGATGTGGCAAAAACTGCAATAATCATCCAGGCTGTGCGGATGACCGATTTCTGAACTGAATTCATCTGCATGATCTATTTGTATTATGTATTATATCTATCTGGTTTGAGGATATAAAAATAAGAAATAATTCAGGTTTAGCTTGCTTCAGAAACCGGCATAACTGAATTTCAGGACAATATTATATAATGGTATAAACCAGTGGCAGGAATTTAGATACCCGCTTTGTGCCCTTTGTGAAAACCTTTCTATCCCTTAGTGGTTCAGCATATTATATTGTACCACGCAGGCTCCCGGGTAGTTTAGTTCAGCCACCCGCAATCTCCCTGCGGGTTTATCACGGCAGTTGCTTACTCCATGAAATTTTTTCATATTACTCTTGACTTGAATTAAAATAAATTTTTAAATTTGAAGATGTAAGATGTAATACAACATTTCATGAAACTCCTAAACTACCTTATCCTCTTATTATTTGTGGTTCAGCTAGCCGGATGTCAGAAAAAAGAGGTCCCTGCCGAACTGCAGGAACAGCTTGACTCTATCGCAGCTGTCATGGTACCCCAGCATGCCGAAGCCCTGTGTGACGTAAATATGGTCATGGGAGAAGGCGGAATCCTCATTCTAAAAGGTGAGACGAACTTGCCTCAGGCAAAGGAAGAGATCCTTTCACTGCTTGGCAGGTCAGGATACAGTTTCATTGACAGCATCACCCTGTTGCCTGACCCGGCGGTGGTTGTGAAACCGTGGGGGCTGATCAACGTGAGTGTCTGCAATATCAGGAGCAGACCGGCACATGAAGCGGAACAGTCAACGCAGGCACTTATGGGCACTCCTGTCATGATTCTGAATAAGCGAGGAGGCTGGCACCTTGTCCAGATGCCTGATTCATATATCGGATGGGTCAGAAATACATTGGTTGAATTAACTGATGACGAAATGGTTGCATGGAAGGGCAGTGACAGGGTAATTTATCTCGGTCACACCGGGGTGATAACCGACAGCAAAGGCGAGACCGTTTCAGACGTTACATTCGGGGCTATCCTTGTCAGAACCGGTTCACGAGGTGACAAATGGACCGTCGTCCTGCCGGATGGAAGAACCGGCGAGGTTAATAAGAGTGAAGCGTCTGAGCTGAGGATATGGGCTGAGAGTGTCGACATCGAACCGCAGAGGCTGATCCGTTTTGCCAGGTCATTTATGGGTACGCCATACCTGTGGGGCGGGACATCGACAAAGGGGGTAGACTGCAGCGGCTATGCCAAGTTGATATATTATTACGGTGGCGTTATCATGACCAGGGATGCATCAGCCCAGTTCAAGTATGGGGAAGAGGTCAGCATTGAAAAGCCGCTGGAGTCTCTTGCCCCTGCTGACCTTCTCTATTTTGGCAGCGTAAGAGACGGAAAGAAGAATATCACACACACCGGGATGTATATCGGAGACACTGAATTCATACATGCGACAGCAGGGCCGGGGATGGTGATAATCAACAGCTTCGACTCAACCAGAACAAATTACAGCGCCAACCTGCTGAAGTCATTGCAGGGTGCCAGGCGTGTGACAGGTTTTACAGAGGGAAAGGGTCTGGAACGTGTTTCAAAACATAGCTGGTATTTCTGAAATCATATGAAGAAGAGAGAGTTCATTAAATTCGGAGGCATTGCAGCCGGTGCCATTATTGCAGGATGCACCGCATCCCCGGCCGGAGAACAAGTAATGAAGAGATCGGCAAAAAAGCGGGGCAGTTCTGTACTGAAACTCAGTTTCAGACCGTATGAGCTGCAGCTTAAGCACGTTTTTACGGTAGCGTCCAACTCAAGGACAACCACCCCGGTCGTGCTGACAGAGATCGAGTATGACGGTGTCATCGGTTATGGAGAGGCCTCCATGCCCCCTTATCTCGGTGAAAGTCATAAGTCGGTGACCGAATTCCTTTCAAAAGTTAACCTTGAACAGTTCTCTGATCCTTTCCTTATAGAAGATATACTGGGTTATGTTGAGAACATCATGCCGGGCAACTATGCTGCCAAGGCCGCGGTTGACATTGCCCTCCATGATCTCACCGGGAAACTTGTCGGTCAGCCGTGGTTCAGGCTCTGGGGGCTGAATCCTGTGAAGACGCCATTTACGAGTTTTACTATTGGCATTGATACACCCGATGTTGTGACCGAAAAGACTAAGGAAGCCGATGTTTACAGTATTCTGAAGGTCAAGCTTGGAAGAGACAATGACAGGGAGATGATCGAGACTGTCAGATCAGTCACCGGCAAACCTGTTTACGTTGATGTCAACCAGGGATGGAAGGATAAGGAGAAAGCCCTTGAGATGATACAGTGGCTCAGTGAGAGGAACGTGATCTTTGTTGAGCAGCCCATGCCAAAAGAGCAGAAGGATGATATTGCATGGCTGACAGAGAGAAGCCCTGTGCCTATCCTTGCCGACGAGGCCCTCCAGACACTCCCTGAGCTTCTCGGAATGAGAGGCATTTATACAGGCATAAATGTCAAGCTCATGAAGTGCGGCGGAATGAATGCGGCTTACAAGATGATGACTATGGCAAGGCAGATGGGGATGAAGATCCTTATCGGCTGCATGACCGAGACCTCATGTGCCATCTCTGCCGCAGCACAGCTTTCACCCCTTGCCGACTGGGCAGACCTCGACGGCAACCTGCTTATAAGCAATGATCTTTACGAAGGGGCCACGATCGTTGATGGTAAGGTAACCCTGCCTGACAGGCCCGGTATCGGGATAACCGGAAGAAGTTCATAACATACAATAGATTCCATAATACTAATTGATTTAACAGGAGGAAGTGTTTATGCAATCGAAAGCACATCAGGAAGCTGAACACTTCCTGAAAAATGAAACACAGTTTCATCTGGGGATGCTGCCGACAGAACAGGCAAACCCCAAAACCCGTGATCTTGACAAGGTGTTCGCAGCCAGTACATCTGAGGGGGTCAAAAAGCTCCTCTCGGTCGACCTGGATATCTATCCTATGGCTAAGAAAATCTTCAGGAGCAGGGAGTATGAGAAGCTGGTAAAGGACGGTACGAAGGCCGTTACTGAAGGAAAGAAGATTGTCTTTTCCGGATGCGGTGCCACCGGACGTCTGAGCATCTTGCTCGAATCATTCTGGAGATGCTTTTTCAGAGAATTGCATGAGACCCATCCCGGAATTTACCAGAAAGTGAAAGCTGTCGAGAACTCCGTCTTCAGCATTATGACCGGAGGTGACTATGCACTTATCCGTGCTGTAGAGTACTTTGAGGACTACCAGGAATTCGGGAGGCAGCAGGCCAGGGAGCTGAACATAGCCGCCGGTGACATCCTGGTCGCAATAACAGAGGGCGGCGAGACTTCGTCTGTACTGGGTACCGTGGCTGAGGCAGCTGATCGCGGAGCCAAAGTATTCCTGATGTTCAATAATCCGGCTGATATTCTGTGCAAATATATCGAACGGTCAAGAAAGGCCATTGAAGACCCGAGAGTCACGGTCCTTGACCTCTTCTGCGGACCAATGGCTATCGCCGGCTCTACAAGGATGCAGGCAACTACCTCGGAGCAGCTTATTGCCGGTGCGGCACTGGAAACGATACTGGGCGGGTATTTCAGGACTGTGCTCACTTCAGACGAGATGAAGGCTTTGAATATTAATGAGATAGATTATGCAGAAGCATACATTTACATGCTGAATGAGCTGCTTTCGGATAAAAACACAAAGGTCATCGGGCAATATACAGAACTTGAGAAAAATACCTACCGCGATCATGGCCTGGTGACTTACTTTGGAAATGCATTCATGCTCGATATCTTTACCGACACCACTGAGAGGTCTCCGACATTTATGCTTCCGCCGTTCAGGAAATATGACGATGCAATTGCCCCTCCGTCATGGGCTTTCGTGAAAAACCCCCTCATGCCAACGGTTGAGGCCTGGGACATGGTTCTTGGCCGTCCGCCAAGATGCCTCGGGTGGAACAGTGATCTCTACAAAAGGATGGGCGCTCCGGAAGCACTTGTTTCGCAGCCGCCGCTGCTTGACAGTACACAGATCATTAAATTTCACATCGGAAACGAGCAGGATAACTCACGTCTTTCAAGGACTCCGAATGTTGCAGTTAATGTTGTCGGCAGGAGGGAAGTGTTGAGTCCGGGTTATAAAGATTATAAGCGCTCGCTGGAAACAGCCACCGCAAAGTTTCAGAGAAGAGTTGCCTTCGTTATAGGCAATTGTGATGAGGTTGCAGAATACAATATTTCCTTTACTCCGGTCAATACAGTCCTTAATCTGATGGACAGACTGGCCGTAAAAGTGGTATTGAATACAGTATCTACAGGCACCATGGTAATGATGGGCAGGGTACTGGGCAACTGGATGAGCTGGGTTGATGTTACAAACAAGAAGCTTAAGGACAGGGCAATACGCCTGATATCAGACATTTGTGGCATCAGCTACAATGAGGCCTGCTATTCGCTTCATGAATCTCTGGAGGAGCTGAAAACATATAATGCCACCGACAGGGAGAAACCCTCTCCCGTGCAGTATACTATCCGGAAAATAAAAGCTGTGGTATAATCTTAAGCTTAAACAGATAAACACCGTCCAGCCATGACCCCTCTGCTGATCCTTGCCATATTCCTGATCTATACTGTGATCCTCTTTGCTGTCACCTGGATCACAGCAAGAAAGGCTGACAGCCAGTCATTCTTTATCGGTAACAAATCTTCAATCTGGTTTGTGGTTGCATACGGGATGATAGGTGCTTCTTTGTCAGGCGTCACATTCATGTCCGTTCCAGGCTGGGTAAAAGATACCCAGTTCAGTTATATGGTGGTCGTGCTGGGAAACCTGTTCGGGTACGCGGTTATTGCCCTGGTCCTCCTGCCTCTCTATTACAGACTGAGGCTTACTTCCATCTATTCGTATCTCAACCAGCGTTTCGGTTACTGGTCATACAAGACAGGTGCCGGATTCTTCATTCTTTCCAGGACTCTTGGCGCATCATTGCGCATGTTCCTGGTTATTAATGTTATGCAGATATTTGTCTTCGATGCATGGAATGTTCCGTTCTGGATAAATGTCCTTATATTCATCGTCCTGATCATTCTCTACACCCTTAAAGGAGGCATAAAGACCATAATATGGACAGATACATTTCAGACAACCTTTATGCTCCTTGCCGTGGTTCTGACAGTGGTATTCATAAGCAGGGACCTGAATATCTCACTGCCTAAGCTATTCACCGCGGTGAAAGACAGCCCCGCTTCAAACATGTTTATACTTGACTGGAGCCATCCGAGGTTTTTTCTGAAACAGTTCTTCAGCGGCATGTTCATTACAATCAGCATGACGGGACTTGACCAGGAGATGATGCAGAAGAACCTGAGCTGCCGTAATCTCAGGGAAGCCCAGAAGAATATGTTCACCTTCAGTGCGGTACTTGTGTTTGTAAACCTGATCTTCCTCTTCCTCGGAGCCCTTCTGCTTATTTATGCCCAGGCAAAAGGGGTGGTTGTTGCTTCGAGTGATGACCTCTTCCCGACAATAGCCATCAAGTTCCTCGGGCCGCTGGCAGGAATAGTCTTCCTGGTAGGACTGATATCAGCAGCATTTCCAAGCGCCGACGGTGCAATGACTTCACTTACTACGTCAGTGAGCATCGATTTCCTCGGACTTGATCAGAGGAAAGGAATTTCTGAGCTGCAAAGAACCAGGATCAGATACGCGGTACACCTCTCCATTGCGCTGGTGTTCTTTATAAGCGTTATGATCTTCAGTGTACTTGAAAACAAAGCCGTTATCGATAAACTCTTTACAATTGCAGGATACACCTATGGCCCGCTGCTCGGATTATATTCTTTCGGATTATTCACCAGCCGAAGAGTGTCTGACAGGGTTACTCCCGTCATAGCCATACTTTCTCCGGTTATATGTTACGTCCTCAGCAGGTTCTCTGTTGAACTCTTCAATGGCTATAAGTTTGGATTCGAACTGCTTCTGCTTAACGGGTTTCTTACCTTCATGGGATTACTTCTGTTTAGCAAAAAGAATAAGGATGTTGTAGCTGAAAAAGGATAAGAAAAAAAGCAGTGGTAATACATCCTACCAAAAAAATATATATATTGCATAGACTTGCCTGAAAGAAAATTCTTGACAAAATAATATAACCTAATCTATTCATTTAACCCTAAAACAAATCACATGAGAACAAAACTATTAACGTTGTTTACGGTTTTGGGATTGATGCTCGCACAAAGCATCCATGCACAGCCCAAGACCGTAACAGGCTCTGTCACAGACGCCAGCACCAATGAAACGTTGCCAGGGGCCAATGTGATTATCAAGAACACCACTACCGGTACTAGCACTGATGTGAATGGTAACTATTCAATCGTGGCTTCACCGGGGCAGGTACTTGTATTCAGCTCCCTCGGATACGCCACACAGGAGATCACGGTGGGCTCATCCAACAGGATAAATGCAAGCCTCAGACCTGACGTTACGATGATCGAAGATGTTGTCGTGACCTCTGAGTTCGGTATGAAGCGTATTTCGAAGGCTGTCGGTTCATCGGTGCAGAACGTGAAAGCTACCGATATCACCGAGTCTGGCCGCGACAACTTCATCACAGCACTCCAGGGACGTGTTGCAGGGATGACTGTAGGAACAACCAGCGGTGCGCCCGGCGCTTCGACAACGGTTGTCCTCAGGAGCCTTACCTCAATATCCGGAAACAACCAGCCGCTCTATATCATTGACGGCGTCCCGATGAACAACTCTACCTTCAACCCGATAAACCAGGTTGGATCGTCATCGCTCGAGTATTATTCGGTCAGGAACCTTGACTATGCGTCGAGAGGCAACGACCTCAACCCCGAGGATATAGAATCGATGACCGTGCTGAAAGGCGCAGCCGCAGCTGCACTTTACGGTTCCGATGCATCAAACGGTGCTATCATTATTACCACGAAGAAGGGAACTGAGGGCAAAGGAAAACTTTCATATAATAACTCGTTCCGCTGGGACGATGCCTATGGCTACCCTGATTTCCAGACCAAATATGCGAACGGTTATTACGGGACAACAAACTATTATTATATAACCAAGTTTGGTGGTACCTATCCTACAGGAATGGAACTATATGACAACTACGCCAGCGTCCTGCAGACAGGATTCACACAGAGGCATAACCTCTCTGCTGAAGGCGGTAATGAAAGATTTACTATACGCGCTTCAGCATCAATACTCGACCAGACCGGTGTGGTCAAGACATCAGGTTATAGCAGGTTTAATATAGCTCTGGCAGGCACAGCAAAAATCAATGACTGGTTCTCAGTTGAATCATCAATGAGCTATGCTTCTACCACCAACGACAAGGTGCCCATTGGGGAGGAAGGACCACTGTACAGGACGATGCTCTGGCCAACAGTTGACGACATGTCCGAATATCTTGCTCCTGACGGAGTCCACATGGCTACACCTGATTATTATCTTGACGGTGACCTGCTGAATCCTTTGTTCGGATTGTACAAGAACAAATTCTATGATGAGTCAAAACGCTTCATCTCAAATATCACCGCCAACTTCACACCCATAGAGAAAACGTACGTGAAAGTAATCATGGGCTGGGACGTGGGTCAGCAGACATATACGACCTCCAGGCATCCATATTATGCGGCCTATAACAACGGCAGCGGGTACTACAACTTAACAAAGGCAAACTTCTCCGACCCGACCCTTAATATTCTTGCCGGTTATGACAATACGTTCCTGGATCAGAATCTCTCCCTGTCGGTTCAGGTAGGATATCACCAGCTTGAGAACGGTGTAAGTAACGTAGCAACTACGGGATCTAAGTTTGCCGTTGCCGACTTTCAGTCTATAAACAACTGTGATCCTCTCTCAATAAGTTCGACACAGAGAAACACGAAGAGAAGGATACAGGCTATCTCAGCCCAGGTGGCACTGGGATACAGGGAGATGGGATACCTGACCTTCAGGGCAAGGAACGACTGGTCTTCAACCCTTCCGGTTGAGAACAACCAGTACTTCTATCCGGCAGTTGAAGCTTCATTCATTATTACAGAGCTTGATTTCATGCAGGCTGTTACTCCCATCAACTACCTGAAGCTTCGCGGCTCCATCGCACAGGTTGGTAAGGATGCCGGCCCGCTCGAGATAGACCCGCAGCTTGAACCTACGGTTCTCTGGGGCGGCGGCTACCGTTACGGATTTACCGGACCTAACAAGAAACTGGTTCCTGAAATGAACACTTCAAAGGAGATTGGTTTTGAAGGACGCTTTGTCAAAGACAGGATCAATGCAGACTTTACATATTTCTGGACCAATTGCGAAGATCAGATCGTTAAAGGATTCCGTATGAGCTACGGTACCGGCTTCGTCCTCAACAACATGAACGTTGGCGAGTTCAAGACCTGGGGATGGGAAGGGCATATAGACGGTGATGTTGTCAAAACAGCCGGCGGTATTCGCTGGAACATCGGCGTCAACGCATCGCACACTGATTCAGAAGTTACTTACCTTCCTGCAAACCTGACTGAATATTACAACGCTTACACATGGAACTCCGGCAACATTCGTAACGGGATCATGGTTGGTTATCCTGTTACATCATGGACGGGTCTTGCATTCCTGCGCAATGAGGCAGGTGAAGTTCTTATAAGCCCGACAACAGGGCTTCCTGTGACAAGCAGCGCATGGAGCGTTATCGGAGACCGTGAACCCAAACTGCGGTTTGGCATGACAACAAACGTCAGCTACAAAGGATGGCGGTTATCTGCAATGTTTGCAGGACGCTACGGCGCAACTGTTGTCAATGGTACAAAGAGAAGGATGATGCAGTACGGAACCAGTTGGGAATCGGTTAAACTTCGTGAAAGCGGTGCTGTTATATTTAACGGAGTCCTTCAGGACGGTAATGAGAACACTGCAACCCCACACCTAACAACATTGTTGTTGATTACGGGACATTTGCTACGACATATGCCGGCGGTGATGAGGACTGGCTTGAAAAAGATGTCAACTATGTCAGATTGCAGGAACTTCGTCTTGCCTATGTATTCCCGAGCAAGATGCTGGCGAGGACACCCTTTGCCACTGCAACAGTATTTGCAGCCGGTAATGACCTTGCAGTATGGACCAACTACTCAGGCATAGATGCCGTCGGTAACACAGTTTCTGCAGCTGCAGGCGGTACGGGTGGTGAAGGCATGGACGTATGGTCACTGCCAAGCCCGAGGGGCTATTCAGTAGGACTGAGTGTGACATTCAAATAATCGATAATAATGAAAACTATGATAAAGAAAATATCACTTCCGGTAATTTTGCTTGCGTCGCTGCTTTTCGTCACGACAAGTTGTGAGGATTGGCTTGATGTCAATGAGAATATTGACGCCCCGGCTGCGGTTGAAGGTTACCTTTACCTCGCCGGTATACAGCAGGCATATAACGGCATGTACTGGGATATACGTGCCACAGGACCTCTCACCCAGATGATGGGTACAAGCTCATATACTACATTCGCTACACATTATTATTCGGCAGGTAGTGATGCCGGAGGCGAAATGTGGCGTTTTGTATACTGGCTTCAGGGTATGAACCTTGAGAACATGATCAACCAGTCGGTTGCCAACGAAGAGTGGACTCTGGCAGGAATTGGGATGGCAATGAAGGCCTTCTCATGGGACCAGATGACCAAATACCATGGTGAACTGATCCTCAAGGATGCATTTGTACCCGGTCTGCTCTCTCACAGGTATGACTACCAGGATACCATCTACACTGCCGTCCGTGACTGGGCATACAAGGCCATCGAGTACCTCGAGAAACCTGACCCGATAAACTACGGCACAAAGATCAGCGCCAATGACTACATATACAAGGGCGACAAGTCGAAGTGGATCAAGTTTGCCTATGCAGTCATTGCCAATAACCTGGCTTCACTTTCAAACAAGTCAGACTTTAATACCAAATATGCGCAGGAGCTCATTAATGCAGCCAACAAATCATTCCAGACATTTGCTGATGACGCCACACTTACGATCGGAGGCGGCGGCGCCGCTGCTGCCCAGTCTGCTTACAACAACTTCTGGGGGACCTTCAGGGGTAACCTCTCAAGGGTATACTGGCAGCATGAGTATGCCGTACAGGTATTTACCGGATCTGTCCCAAGGTATGATGAGTCGACAGGGAACAAGATAGCGGCTGTCCCTGCAAACACTTATTACCCTTATGAACTTGCAGCCAACCAGATTATCTGCGATACCCTGGTCTCACAGACTGGTCACTTTGATCCGCGCGTTGCTGTCAAGCTTGCAACTGTTGACGATCCGAACTATGACAACATGAGCAACATCAGCCATATCAAGAGGCGCAAATATTACGGCGGGGCAACAACAAGCTTCACCGGGCCTATCGGACAGGCTCCTTCATATTACGGGAGGAACTCAAGCTCAGCATATGCCGGTACACCTACAGCCCCGGCTCATGACGGCAGCGGTCGCTGGATCTACAGGGACAATGCCCCTTACATCCTTATGACATGCGCCCAGATAAAGTTCTGTCTGGCAGAGGCATACTTCAAGATGGGTATGAAGACCGAAGCTTTCACCGCATTCAAGGCAGGGGTGAGGGCCGATCTTGATTTCACAGCCAACTATATAACTCCCGGCTCGGCCGGCAAGCCTGAAGGCGGAGACAAGATCACAAAGGCCACATTCACGACACTGGCAACTGAATACGCTACAGGGCCTTATGTTGACGGCCTTCCCAGTGCAGACTTCTCCCTCTCTCATATCATGATGCAGAAGTGGGTTGCCCTCTATCCGTGGGGTGCATGCGAAGCATGGGTTGACATGAGGAAATATCATTATGATATTACCTATACCGGAGATTATCCTTCCAGCGGAAACGGATGGGACCTCTCTACTGTTGATCAGAAGTGGGATTCGAATTCCTCAAAGATCTTCAAGGGATTCTACCTGTTGCCGGCTGAGGTTCAGGGTCGCCGGACAGCCTTCAACACATTCAATGAAGGTTCGCCATGCTACCGTATCCGTCCGCGCTACAACTCTGAATATATGTGGAATAAACCGTCACTGGAGTCGCTCAAGCCGATCTCAGGTATGGCGCCAAACTATCAGTGCTCCATTCCCTGGTTTGCTTATCCGGGTGCTATGCCCTTAGAGTAATTGCATGAACAATAAAAATAGACGAAAAATGAAAATAATAAAATATCTAAGTCTGATTGTGGCTGTGGCACTTACAGTTTCGTGCGAGAAACATGAAATTGTCTACGATGCAGAGCCCACTTCCGGAATGGCTGAGTTCCAGCTTCACTATTATGTGCCTGTTACTGTCACTTCAGCCAACAACATCACAAAGGTTGAGATCAACGGCAAGTTGTATGCCAATAACAAGGCTCCTCTCAATACCTACAACGTTATTCCGAGCGGTACCACAGGGCGATTCTATGCAGTCAATCCCGGTAATGTAAACATCAAGATGTACCAGGGTACTGACATGGCGACGCTTGTCTACGACCAGAACGTAAACATGGCGGCAGGCAAGCAGAATGTGATGGTTCACAGTTTCTCTGCTGTTCCGTATGTGTTTGATAATGATTATCCCTACACAGGAAATTTAACCGAGATAACTGATTCCATATGCTGGATCAAGTTTTATAACATGCTGTATGAGAACAATGCAAGCACTCCTACAACGCTGAGACTGCAGTACCAGTATATCGATTACCGCACCAACCTGCCGGTCAACATTGGCGGACCGGTAGCATTCGGTGAATCAACGGAAGGCTGGGCACCGGTAACGGTTGTCAAGGACAACCCCGTTTCCGGTGGCTCGCGTTCGATGGGTCTTCGCTGCAAGGTTGTAGATCAAAGTGGTGCTATCATCGGTGATCTTCAGTACATGAACACCAGCGGAGCATATGTAAGCTGGACCGGGACACAAACACTCGTCATCGGCCGAAGGTATCACCATACATTTGCCGGCCTGAGAGCCGCAACAACGGCTACCGCAGGTGTAAGGATATTCACGGCACTTTAACTGAATTTACCCCTTCCGGGGTCTAATTTGGATTGGTAATTGTAGAGACGTTGCAGGCAACGTCTCTACTTTTTTTACACCATCAAGATTTCTTTGGATGCATGAATCCGCTTCGTTCTATCAGGGCATCAATGGATGGTTCGCGCCCGCGGAAAGACCTGAAAAGCTCGTCAGGCTCACGGCTGCCGCCCCTCTCGAGAATGTTGCGACGGAATGATGATGCCGTTTCCCTGTCAAGAATGCCTCTCTCCCTGAACAGGCTGAAGGCATCGGCGTCAAGCACCTCAGCCCATTTGTAACCGTAATATCCTGCAGCATAACCTCCCGCAAAGAGGTGCCCGAACGAGACACTCATGCATGTGCCGTCAACCGGTGGGAGTATCTCCGCAGGGGCCATAGCTCCACGTTCAAACCCGGTGATATCGCCGGTGAATGGTTCATGCAGCGTGTGCCATGCCATATCGAGCAGCGCAAAGCCAAGCTGCCTCATGCACGAATAGCCCTCATTATATGTAAGCGATTCTTTCAGCTTTAACAGAATCTCTTCCGGTATCTTATCTCCAGTAATGTAATGAGCTGCCCAGGTGTCGAGCCACTCTCTCTCCCATGCCCAGTTCTCCATTATTTGTGACGGCAGCTCAACGAAGTCGCGCTTCACATTGGTCCCTGCCAGGCTCTCATAGGTGCAGTCAGACAGCATGCCATGCAGGGCATGCCCGAACTCGTGGAGGAAGGTGTTCATCTCGCTGTGTGACAACAAAGAAGGTCTGGAGGGGGTGGAACGGGTGAAGTTCATCACCAGTGAGACGACGGGAAGGACACGGATGCCGTTCTCATTGCTCTGCTCACGGAAGCCTGTCATCCATGCCCCGCCGCTCTTACCCTTGCGCGGATGGAAGTCAAGCAGCAGTATGGCTATTATGCCTCTCTGCCCGTCATGAACCTCGTATGCTGTAACTTCTTCATTATAAACAGGTATCTCACTGTTCTCACGGAAGGTAATACCGTAAAGTGTGGTTGAAAGGCCCAGCACCGCCTCCTTAACCTTTTCCAGTGGCATGTAGGGTCTCAGTGCCTCGTCGTCGATATTGTAACGCTGCATCCGCAGCTTCTCGGAAAAATATGCCCAGTCCCACCGTTCCACCCTTCCGGCGTGCCCGTTCTCCTTTGCGAATGATTCGATGTCTGAGAGGTCTCTCATCCCTGCCGGCCGCGATGCAACCAGCAGCTCATTCAGGAATGATGTCACCTTCTCAGGTGTTGAAGCCATTCTCTCCTCCAGGGCATAGGTAGCATAGTCAGGATATCCCAGCAGCAGTGCCAGCTGCAACCGCAGGTCAGCAAGACGCACCACAAGGTCACGGTTGTCATGTTCATTGCCGCGGCAGGCCCGCCGCCCATACGCAAGAAACATCTTCTCCCTGATGTCACGGCGGTCTGAATACTGCATGAAGGGAATATAGCTCGGCGAATGGAGGGTGAAGAGCCACCCTTCCTTCCCTTTTTCCATGGCGGCGGAAGAGGCAGCTTCACGCACCCCTTCAGGGAGCCCTGAGAGCTCATCTTCCGAGGTAAGAAGCATCTCAAAGTCATTAGTCTCTGCCAGAACATTCTCCTCAAATTTCAGTGAGAGGGTTGACATCTCTACTGTTATTGCCCTGAATTTTTCCTTCTCTGCATCAGCCAGTGCTGCCCCGCCGCGGACAAATCCTTTATACTTGCGGTCTAAAAGAATCAGCTGCTCAGGATTCAGTCCCAGCGGGTCTTTGTTTTCATAAATGGTCCTGACCTTCCCGAAGAGTTTAGTGTTCAGCGTTATATCATTCGAGAAGTTTGTGAGCAGCGGAGAAATTTCCTGGATCACTGCCTGCAGTTCAGGGGTGGTGTCGGCGCTGTTGAGGTTGAAAAGAACAGGGGTGATACGGTTAAGCAGTTCGCCTGCCTTCTCCAATGCTTCTATTGTATTGGCGAAGCCAGGTTCGTCGGCTGAATGTGTTATTTCATCTATCTCTCTGCGCGCTGCCTCAATGGCATGCTCAATAGCCGGCCGGTAATGTCCGGACGTAATCAGGCTGAAAGGTGCAATATTGAAAGGAGTATTCCACTCCTGAAGGAGGGGGTTGGGCGGTGAGGGTTTTTTGGTCATAGAGCGTGCGTGATCTGAAGGCAAATATAGAGGAATTTGCGATTTGCGATTTGCGAATTGGGTTTGGCACTACAGCCTACTGTCTATTGCCTGCTGCCTATTGCCTTCAAAGTAAAATGCCACACCCCTGACGGGACATGGCATTTATGCAAATGGGTAGGGGATTTTCAGAACGGCAGGTCGTCGAGATCGGGACTGGGGGAGGGGGAGTCTTCAAGCGTCACGTTCCGTACCTGCTTAATGCCATCCTCCTTTGCAACTATGCCTCTCGTCACGGTCAGGGCGTTAAGGTTGGTGATGTAATTCACCAACCCGTTCTTCTCCCAGCGGTTACCTTTTATATTAAAGGTAACTGTCACATCATGACGAAGCCATGACTCATCAATTATATCACACTTATCCTGTGTGAGCTGAAACTTGATGAAGTCAACATAAGGCTGTCCGCTGCCGCTCTCCTTGTGTTCGATGACGAACTCGCGCTTGCGGAACCTCTCGTTCACCCTTATTACCTGGTAAACCTCGGCAACCTTTCCCGTAATCTCAAATTCCATTATTCAGTCACAGAAATGGTGATACTCTCAATCCTGTCACCAGCCCTGATCAGGTCAATCACCTCTTCGCCCTCGATAACCTTGCCGAAGCATGTATGCTGACGGTCAAGGTGTTTGGTATTGCTCCTGCCATGGCAGATAAAGAACTGTGAACCGCCTGTATCTCTTCCGGCATGAGCCATTGAGAGGACACCGCGGTCATGATACTGCTTCGTACCTGTCAGTTCACATTTGATCTTATATCCCGGTCCGCCTGTACCAACGCGCGGATCGCTGATGTCTTTCGAGAAGGGGCAACCACCCTGGATCACGAAGTTGGGTATGACCCTGTGGAAGGCGAGGCCGTCATAATAGCCTCTCTTCGCCAGGGTGACAAAGTTCTCGACGGTAGCCGGAGCATCATCGTCATAGAGCTCTGCCTTCATCATCCCCTTCGGGGTCTTTATCTCTGCAAACCTCATTGCTTGACGATCTCGAGAAGTTCTACCTCAAATACGAGTACTGAGTAGGGAGGAATAGGGCCAGTGCCGTTCTCACCATAACCAAGTTCGTAAGGAATGTAGAATTTGAACTTCGAACCTACAGGCATAAGCTGAATGCCTTCCTGCCAGCCCTGGATGACCTGGTTGACGCCAAACTCTGCAGGAGCTCCGCGGTCAACCGATGAGTCAAATTTTGTGCTGTCGATGAGCATACCTGTATAGTGAACTTTGACTATGTCTGTCGCAACGGGCTTGGCGCCTGTTCCCATCGTTATAACCTCATACTGCAGTCCGCTCGTCGTCTCCTGGACACCTTCACGCTTCTTGTTCTCAGAAAGGAAATTTTCACCTTCCTCAATGTTCTTGGTGTACATGGCCTGCATCTTTTCAGCCTGTCTCTTCTGCATGTACGTCATTACGTAACCCTGTGCAGTTGTTTCATCGAGGGTGTTCTTTTCATTCTTCGAGTCTAACATTCCCTTGGCGAAAAGTACCGGGTCTATGTCAACGCTGTCAGTCATATAATAGAAATAACTTGCGATGCCAAGAGCATATGCAAGTGAGTCTTCAGCGGTTTTTACTTTTGTTCCGGTAATACCTGATTGTGTGCATGATGATGCGATAACAGCTGTGGCTACAGCGAGGATAACTAAACCTTTAATTTTCATTTTATAATTTTTATTTGAATTTTGGCAAAGATAACATTTTGACGATCACGAACGTGTCACACCTTATTCTTTTATTACCTCAATCAGCTCTACTTCAAAGATGAGCGTCTCGAAAGGCTTGATGACGTTTCCTGCACCTCTCTCACCGTAGGCAAGATCATATGGTATGTACAGCATATACTTTGAACCTTCCTGCATAAGCTGAATTCCTTCAACCCATCCCCGGATGACATTGCTCACCCTGAAGCTGGCAGGCTCGCCACGGTCATATGATGAGTCAAACTTAGTCCCGTCAATGGTTGTTCCGGTGTAATGTACTTTAACGATATCCTCCGGACCGGGGGTTGCACCGGTACCGGCTGTGATCACCCTGTACTGCAGTCCGCTTGGACGCGTAATCACCCCCTCAGCCTTGCCGTTAGCAGCAAGGAAGGCTTCAGCGGCTTCGATCTGTGTGCGGTACTCAGCGAAAAGCCTCTCACTCTCACGTCTTTGCATGTAACTTGCAATGTAGGCACTTGCAGTTGTGTCACCTATGACTGCCTTATTCTTCGAGGCGTCAGTCATACCGCGGGTAAACATTTTGGGGTTAATAGCAATGCTGTCAGCTACATAGTAACTGTAGTTTGCCACTCCCAGGGCATAGGACAGAGAGTCTTCCGGGGTGGCGAATTTTACCTTTTGTGCGGTTGCCGGCGTCACTGTCATGGCTGAGGCAGCCAGGATGATCATCATTTTGAAAATTTTCATGTCGTTATTTATTAAATTCAGTATAGGCGTTGCGTGCAACGTCTCTGCTGCGTATGTTTTTTTTTAGTTGTGCAAATATACCATAATTCATTTCTTCACCGCCCGGGTCATCACCCTTTTTCCGGGAGGACCGGGGAGAAGCTTCACCTCAAAGCCAAGCTCACGGAGCATCCGTTTCAGATCCCCCTTGGCTGAGTAGGTCACCAGCACTGTTCCGGGGTGGGTGACGGCGGCTATCTTCCTCATTACTCCCATGGTCCACATGTCTGGTTGCTTGTCAGGTCCGAAGGCGTCAAAATAGACCAGGTCATACACCCCTTCAGGAGTCATGGTGGTAAGGTCCAACTCTTTCTTATGCATTGTGAACCATGGGGTTACTTGCACTTCCGTTTCCCATGGAGCAGTGTGAATAGCGTCAAAGATCCTCTCTCCGGCAGGGCCGACAAGTGACCTGTAATTCAATGCCTTAATGATTGCATTGCTGAGGGGGTATTTCTCGAGCGTCACATAAGACACATTGATATGTTTGTCGTCAGCATAAAGGGCTGTGAGCAGGGCATTGAGTCCTGTGCCGAAACCGACCTCAAGTATGCTTATTTGTCACTGTCAATGGTTGCCAATCCTGCACCGATGAATATATGTTTTGACTCTGTCACCGCACCGAAGTGAGAGTGGTAGTGTTCATCCAGTGCCGGCACATACAGAGTGTGTGAGCCGTCGGCAGTGACTTTGATTTCAGGATCCAATTTCAATTTGCGATTTGCGATTTGCGATGTGCAATTTACGATTTGTAAATAGCTGTCCATAAGACCTTTAGACATTAGACCTTCAGACTTTAGACTTTCGACTTTACTGCCATTCTGAATTATACCAGCTGCGGACGTCGGTGGCTATCATGCCGGCCCTCCTGGCTGCCTCTATTCCCAGGTCGCCGTCTTCAAAGACCTCGCATTCGGCAGGGGCAACATTCATCAGTTCCGCGCAGCGGAGGAAGGTCTCGGGATGGGGCTTGTGCATTGTCACGTCGTTGGCCGTAACGATGATATCAAAATACTTGCGAAGCTCTATGATCTCAAGTGTCTTTTCCACAGCCTCACGGTGTCCTCCTGTGCCGACCGCCATGGGAAGCTTGCGGTAATATTTCTGTACCAGTGCGGTGACCGGCTCGATGGGAGTGACGTTGTGTTGAATAGCGAAGAACTCGTCAAGCTTGACGCGCATGATGGCATCAGGCGAGATCCTCCCTTTCATCCCGTTCCTCTCTATCACTGCCTCGGCGATTGTCCATCCCGGAGCGCCGGTAAGCTCCTGTAGGAAAGCTGTATCCATCGTGATGCCAAACCTTAGGCAGGCTTTCTGCCATGCCTGAAAGTGATACGGCATGGTGTCGGCCAGTGTGCCGTCAAGATCGAATATCAGGGCTTTGACGCCGGGGGTGATGTCGAAGGTCATGGGCAGGAATTATGGGCGCAAATGTAGTGTTTTAAGAGGCAATAGGCAATAGGCAGTAGGCAATAGCATGGGGCATGGGGCATGGAGCAAGGAGCAAGGAGCAAGGGGCAAGGGGCAGGCGAGGAGGCGACGGGGTGATTGACAGTGAGTTGAGGGGTATTCGGTGATCGGTGATCGGTGATCGGTTGATCAGTCTTCCGTCTTCCGTCTTCCGTCTCCGGTCTTCCGTCTTCTTCTTAGAGTGTACGACCCCTGCGGGGTCGAAGAATAAAATATTTACCGTGCGTGCTAAAAGGCTGTGATCCCTCCGGGATCAGGTTATTTTCCAACCAACGGCAGAAGAATCAACGTCTGCAGCAGTGTCTGATCGGATACTCCCATTGGGTCATTGAGGTAAAACTCCCAGGAGTCGCCGGTGATAATAAGTCCGTTGTCTGCTGCATATTTTCCAAGAGTCTCATAGGAGCTTTCCATCTCCTCATATGGGCCGGTGTGAATAGCCCTGGCAGCCCTGAAAGAGCTGAACTTAACCGCTTTTATGTCACCTGAGTCCTTTCCCCCGGCTGATACGGCGACGCCTGCTGTCATGTCGGATGTTTTGGTGGCCAGATCCATGTTGGTGAAGCAGGCGAAAGGCATCCCCTGCGGTTGGAGCTTCTGTGCTTCTACTTCTGCGAATATCCTGCCATAGAACTCACCAAGCATATTTGCAGTCTGCTCAAAGGTTCCGCTTCCTGTCAGGGTAAGCGCCTCAATGGCCGGGTAATCCTCAATGCCGAAATCCGCCACTGTGCTCATGGTTACTCCGTTTGTTTCAAGATAGTTCTTGAGGTCACCCTTTCCTGATTCCATGGTCTTTTGTATCATTCCACTGAACGCCGAATTCATTATTCTTCCGAATGGTGAAGGTGAGCTCATGGTAATCGTCCAGGTGAAGCCGGTCCCCTCCTCTGACGGGGTAAATATCCATTCCTCAGGGACAGGAGCACCTCTGGAGAATGACACTTTGTTGTGGAGATATGACCCGATGACAACAGAATCAACTTCCATCATTCCGGTGCCTATCTTAGGTCCCTGCCACTTATACGTTGATCCGGTGTATCCGGGCTTGATATCAAACGTGCACTCTGTTGCCGTGTCAGTCTTGATCCATGGATCCCACGATGTGCGGTCAACGAAGCCCGCTACAAAATGGAAAACCTTGTAGGGCGGAAGTGCTATCTCCTCCGTGACGGTTACCTTAACCTCCTTCGGCATCATGAATCCGATGCCTGCGGTTAGAACAACGAGAACAAGGATCACTATCAGGACCCATTTCAATACTTTCATAATCTTTGATTTATGGTTTGATAATAATTCAAAGTTACTAAAAAGGCTCAAAAATGGGGTGGCAAAATAAGTGCAAAATCAGACCTTCAGGAATTCCTTCACCTCATTCGCCACATTCTCGCCCGTGAAGCCGAACTTCTGATCAAGAACGTTATAGGCTGCCGAATAACCAAAATGGTCAAGACCCCATATCTTCCCGTCAGAACCGGCAAAGCCGAGCATAGTAACGGGCAGCCCTGCAGTAAGACAAAAGACAGGGATCCCCGGTGTCATGACACTGTCACGGTACTTTTTCTCCTGCCGGCGGAAGAGCCCCTCCGAAGGGGCGGAGACTATCCTTGCCTTGATGCCTTCAGCCTGCAGCAGTGCCGCTGCTTCCACCAGCGTTGCCACTTCCGAACCGCTTGCCACCATAATTATATCAGGCTTCACCGGTGTGTCAGCGACGGTATATGCTCCCCTTCCCGCCATGGCTGCCGCCTCGATCCTTGACTTACCTTCGGCGGGCAGCGTTTTGATATTTTGCCTTGAGAGGATAAGCGCTGAAGGTGACTTCGTGTTCTCGAGGGCTATCTTCCAGGCATGGTTTGTCTCCGGGGCGTCAGCCGGACGCAGAACCAGCATGCTGTTCTCACCGTGATGATTCTTCAGATGCTCCATCAGCCTTATCTGTGCCTCCTGCTCAACAGGCTGGTGTGTCGGGCCATCCTCACCCACACGGAAGGCGTCATGGGTCCAGATATATTTGACAGGCAGTTGCATCAGGGCTGCAAGCCTTACGGCAGGCTTCATGTAATCAGAGAAGACGAAGAAGGTGCCGCATGCTGCTATGACCCCTCCGTGAAGGGCTATCCCGTTCATCACGGCAGCCATGGTCAGCTCGGAGACGCCTGCATGAAGGAAAGCTCCCGAGAAATCACCCTTCATCAGCGGCTTGGTCTTCTTCAGGAAGCCATCGGTCTTGTCGGAGTTGGCAAGATCGGCTGATGCCACAATCATGTTGGGGATCTTTTCGGCAAACAGTGAAAGCAGTACCGCCGAGGCATTGCGGGTGGCATCGTTATCCTTCTGGGCGACCGACAAAAAGTCTATCGGGGGTATGTGACCCGAATAGAATTGGTGAAGCTTCCGGTCCTCCTCAGGGTTTTTCTCAGCCCATCCCTTTTTCTTCTTCTTCCACTCTGCCGCCTCTTCGGCCCTGGTCTTAAGCAGGTCATCATATAGTCTCCTTACATCGCTGAATATCCCGAAGGGTTTCTCCGGATCGCCCCCCAGGTTTGCCACTGACTTTTTAAAAGAGGCGCCTGCATGTGTCACCGGTTGTCCGTGTGTCGACGAACGTCCTTCGAAGCTGTTGCCTGCCTCATCAACAAGCCCCTTGCCCATCACCGTCCTGCCTATTATCAGTACGGGCTTCTTGTTCTCATCGTTTGCCATTCTGAGGGCACCCCTGATCTGGTCATGGCTGTGGCCGTCAATGGTCATGACACGCCAGCCCCATGCCTTGTACTTTGCAGCGGTGTCTTCGGATGTCACCGCGGATGTCTCGGTTGAGAGCTGTATGTCATTCGAATCATAGAACATTATCAGGTTGCTCAGTCCCAGGTGACCAGCAAGCCTGCCGGCACCCTGTGAGATCTCTTCCTGTATGCCGCCGTCGGAAATGTATGTGTATATCTTGTGCTCAAACAGTCTTCCGAAGCGTGAGGTAAGAAACCGTTCGGCGATAGCTGCACCGACGGCCATGGTGTGACCCTGCCCGAGGGGACCGGAGGTGTTCTCTATGCCCCTGGCCCTGTCAAGTTCGGGATGGCCGGGAGTGGGACTTCCCCACTGCCTGAAGCTCATAATGTCATCGACAGTAAAGTGACCTGTCAGGGTCAGTACGGAATAGAGCATCGGTGACATGTGACCGGGGTCAAGGAAGAACCGGTCGCGGTTTATCCATTCACCGTCTGAAGGGTCAAACCGTAGAAACTCGGAGTAGAGAATATGGATGAAGTCGGCTCCGCCCATGGCTCCGCCGGGGTGGCCGGAGTTTGCCTTCTCGACCATCGCCATTGAAAGAATCCTGATATTGTCAGCCGCTGATAAGTTGATATTCTTAGCCATTTCTGTACAGTCTTTATAAGAAAGACCAAAACTAATCATTATTTATTTTGAAACCCAGACCCTGAACGATCGTCCGCGTCTCGGCATCTTCGACATTGACCAGAAATGAGCTGAACTCTCTCCTTTGCCGGTAGTTATCACGCAGATGCTCGAATCTGTCGGGGTCAGACCGGAAGAGACGGTCATCCTCGTCTATCGGATAGGTATGTCGCACAGCCATGGCTGCAAGGTTGAGAGGTGTGTTCATTGGTGAATGAAGATCGAGCCCAATGACCGGCTGGTCAGGCATGGGGAGGGAGTCAGGCTCCCAGTCGGCAAGAGGGATCCCCAGGCACGAGGCTGTCTCCCTGACAACCGTTATCGTCCCGTTGGCCTTTCCGTCGACGGAGTAACCTGCAATATGCGGAGTGGCAATATCAGCCAGTGCTAACAGCTTCCTGTCTGCCCTCGGCTCACCCTCCCACACATCAAGTACGGCCCCTCCCAGCGTGCCTGCAGCTAGGGCCTTGCGCAGTGCGATGTTGTCAACCACCTCTCCCCTCGACGTATTTATCAGGATGCAGTCTCTCTTGAGTGCCTGCAGGTTTTCCCGGTTAATAAGATAATGGGTTTTGTCATGCCCTTCCGTTGTCAGCGGCACATGGAGGGTAACTATGTCTGATGCCGCAAGAAGATTATCAAGCGGGATGAATTCCTTTAAGCCTTCGCGTCGTTTACGGGGAGGGTCATTCTGTAAGACCTTCATTCCCAATGCCATGGCGGCATGAACGACCTTTGATCCCACATTGCCAACGCCAACCACACCTATTGTAAGTGAGCGGAGGTCAAGCGAATGGTGCAGTGCAAGATGAAAGAGAGAGGCGGTGACATACTGCATCACTGATCCGGAGTTGCAGCCTGGTGCATTGGTCCATTTTATCCCTTCCGAAGTAAGCCAGTCGGTATCGAAATGATCATACCCTATGGTAGCTGACGCGACGATCTTTACCCGGCTGCCTGTGAGCAGCTGGCTGTTGCACTTCGTCCGCGTCCTTACGATGAGGGCGTCTGCATCTGCAACCATCCTCCTGTCTATGGCACTCCCGGGTGCATAGACAACCTCAGCCCAGGGCTCGAAAACCCCCCTGATAAAAGGGATATTCCCGTCAATAACTATCTTCATATGTTCACTCTTTCGCTCTCCAGAGACCGGTTGCAGGATTTGAGATGAAATAAATCTCCTCGCCATCAGATGTGGTGTTGTATCCGCTCTTCAGACGTTGTGATTCCCACTGCTTCACTTCACAAGGGTGAGCAGCATATATGATCTTGACGGTTGTTTTCATAATATCAGGTTCTGATAATACAAAAGTCGTTTAAAAAAAATAAAAAAGTTGGAGAATCAGATTAAAGTTGTGTACTAATTGGCACGGGCCATCCTTCTCCGCCAAATGGCGGATACGGAGGGTGAAACGAGGGAGCGATGGAGTGATGGAGCGATGGGGCGAGGGGCAGGGGCGAGGGGCAGGGGGCAAGGAGCAAGGGGCAGGGGGCAAGGGGCGATGAGCAAAGAGCAAGGATTTGATATTCAATGGACCGCATGACCGTCCCGACGCTTCAGGTCGGGATCTCCGCTGCGCTTCGACAAGACCGCAAGACCGCAGGACAATGAAAAAGCGCAGCCACCCTCCGCAGCCTATCGACACCCTTCGACAAGCTCAGGGACCTGTTATGGGTGGCGAAGCGTCAGCAGCTAGAACCTGAATCCCAGCTTTATCTCGAGCCTGTTGTAGTAATAGAAGAAATCTTCGGTTGAAGAGGTTGAGGTGGTGACTGTCTCTTTGGTTCTGAAGTACCTGTATGCGAAGCTCATGTAGGTCTCCATGTCACCTGCCGAGAATGATGCGCCAAGGCCTATCGTGGCTGTCGGACCGCCCTTGTATTCACGTTCTTCAGTGTACCAGTAATCAACGGGATAGATGCTTGACCACATCGGGTAATAGATCATTTCATCCTCGTTCTCCGATATCATGGCCATGTATCCTGCGCGTCCGAAGAGGAAAGGCGAGGTGCGGCTCTCCCTGAGATAAAACCTGAAGCCTGCATACAGAGGGGCGTAGGAATGACCTATGAACTCGAGCCCTGATCCTGCTTCCACCATATACCGTGTCCCGAACGTGTAACTTCCGCTGAGTCCGAATGAGAACGGTGCAGGATACTGACTGTTTTGCGGCCCGGCAAGAAACCCTATTTCCGTACCCGCTCCAAACCCCTGTACTTTCCTGGTAACAGTTGCTTTATCATATATTACATAATGGTCTACCTCGGTGCTGTCAAAGACAAAGAGGCTGCCGTCAGAGGTACGGACTGAAACCTTGTTTCCCGAAACCTGCTCCATCTTTCCAAAGATCTGGCTCCCGTTCTTCAGGTACAGGGCATCTTTATTTTTCTGAGAAAAGGACTGAGTGCTGAAAATCAGGAGTATTGCAGCAATAATTACCGGGGTTTTCATTTTCATCATGGTTAAGGTTTCACACTTTTGCATGGTTTTTGCACGGAGTAAAAGTGCAAAAGCCTTATCTATGAAAACAAAAATCGTTCCAATTTTAGTCTTACTGGCAGTCCTTACATCGTGCGAGGAGAAAATTTATCGTGAGTATGAAGGTAATGCCCCTGTCTATCTATCGTATGCAGAGCTCAGAAGTTCAGTCGCTGCGGAGGCAGGAAGAGCCCTTGAGCACCCGGGGAAGATATATTTTAAGGATGACTATATTTTCATCATTGAAAACCTGGAGGGATTTCATGTTTACGACAATACCAATCCTGCAGCACCTGTGCACAAGACTTTCATAAAGGTGCCGGGGGCTGTTGACATCTCTATTGCAGGCTATATAATATATGTAGACAGTTATGTTGATCTGGTGGTCCTCGATGCAGAGGATATCAATAATATTCACGAGGTCTCAAGGGTGAAGGATGTCTTCCCTTACCTGGTCCCGGAGACCGGAAACGACCTCCCTGTCGGTAAGGTAGATCAGGATAAGGGTGTGGTAGTAGCTTACGAGGTCAAACGGATAAGGGAAAGAGTTGAGAGCTACACCTATCCGAGATATCCTATCGTTTATGACGGTGTTGCTGAGAGATTCAATACAAACGGAGGCTCTTCAGGTGTCAGCGGTTCGGGCATCGGCACAGGAGGGTCAATGGCACGGTTCGGGATAAAGGGTAATGTTCTTTATGCAGTTGACAACAGTGCCATCAATGTCTTCGACATTTCTGACAGGGTGAAGCCGAAGAAGTTTTCCGGCACCTCTGCCTGGTGGGGTATTGAAACTATGTTCCTGACGGACAAATATATGTTCCTGGGGACGACAACGGGGGTGGCGGTCTTCAATCTTGCCGTTCCTCTGAATCCTACCTATATCTCGTTTTACAACCACTTCCGCAGCTGTGACCCTGTGATAGTTGACGGTGATATTGCATACGCCACCCTGCGCACGGGAACAACCTGCGGAGGTACAGCGAGCAGGCTTGACGTAATTGATATTGAACCCATTACCACTCCGTCGCTGCTGCAGACGTATCCTATGACCAATCCTTACGGCCTGGCGAAGGACGGTGATCTGCTCTTTGTATGTGACGGCACAGACGGACTGAAGATATATGATGCATCGGATTACATGCACATCACGCAGCATCTCCTCTACTCATATCCCGCCCTTAAGGCATATGACGCCATACCACTTGGCTCTGTGCTTGTGATGATAGGTGATGACGGACTTTACCAGTATGATTATTCAGATCCCGGCAATATCAATATGATCAGCCACATCGGGGTGGAATAACTAATCAGGCAACTAGGCAGTCTTCAGTCGTCGGTCTTCCGTCTTCCGTCTTCGGTCTTCCGTCCTTCGGTCTTCTAAAGATACTTCCTGTCCTCCTCCGGAATATCGAAGTACTTGTCGTAAAGCTTGGTGTCAGGCCCCTTCTTCTCTATGCCGGCATCACCCAGTTTAAACGTACATTTTTCTCCGGCGATACCGGAAAAATAAATATCAAATTCCTTACTCTGCTCATCCCGCATTATTATTCTGACCAGGTGAGGATATTTCATGCTGTTCAGCTGTGAATGACAGATCGGGCATGTATAGATGTATTCTACACCTTCTTCAACATCAAATGAAGGGTGTGTGATTTTTGTATAGTTACCCAACTCGGGATTCAATAAAACAAGACCCCTTTTTGTGCTGTTGATCTTCATTGCAGAGAGAACTATTGAGAGTTTTGGGTTCAATATCCCCCTGCATGCCTTGCATAAATACTCAACTGACATGGTTGACCTCCTGTTTGTTTATAAGTTCAATAATTTTGTTACCTGCGTCCATCACAAGGTACGAAATTTTCTCACCAAAATCAATTTTTTCAGGCTGAATACCGAGCATGTAAACCGGCATTCTGAAGAAGCTGCTTATCTTTTTCAGTGAAATATTGTGTGTATTAAATGTACTGTCACTGACCTGGCTGATATCTAAGAGTTTAATGCTGCCTGGTTCAAGATGCATTTCAACGCAATCAATCAGAACAAGTATATCAGGCCGGAGACTGTTTATCTTGCCAATATAGTTCTCGATACTCACTTCAACTGTTAAGGCTATCACTGATTCGGAGTGTTTTATTCTTTTGCTAATCCATACTCCGATGCCATCATCCTGTTTAAGTACATTGCCAATACCAACGAACAGGATTTTCCCATTCTTCTCCGATAAAAGCCGGATAAGATCTTCAGACACCTTTGAAAATATATTTAATTGTCACCTGGCGGAGGCAGTTCGGGCAGATAATATTGAACATGTCCTTTCTCTTCAATCCATCCGTGATTGCTACGCCTATATCCTGTCCCTCAGCCGTCTTAAGCTTTTCATTGAGCATATTGAGATTAAGAATCGAGGAAAAAGCCTTTGGCCCTAGTTTACGGTGCATGAAAAGAAGGTGTTCTTTAGTGGTAATTATTGCACCGCAGTTCTGGCACAGCAGCAGCTCTTTCTCCTGGTATTCAATATTCTTTTGCCTGTCGGTAACTGCAATATCAAAGATCTTATCCGATAACCTGACGCCTTTGCCTGTAATACAGTGTTCCTGGCAGAGACCGCAAAAGATACACCTCCCATAATCCCGCATGATTGTCCTTGCCCCTTTGATCCTGTCGTCAGAGAAAGTAATGGCATGAGGCGGACAGACATTCGCGCAGGTTTCACATCCAACACAATTCTCATCATCAACAACAGGTTTACCTCTGAAATTGTCGTAAGGAATATGCGGTTCCACAGGGAATTTCGAGGTATAGGCTGGGGTCACCAGCGAAATCACAGCCTCTCTTAGTTCTCTGATCTTGGGATATCTCATTTTACAGCTTCCTTATAATCGTCTCTGACAGTTTTTTCTCCCAGTTTTACTCCAAAATGGTAGGTGCCTCTTATGAGGGCATGAGCAGCTACTGTAGAGCTGAAGAAGAGTATCGGTATTGCTATCAGGGCTTTTACTCCGGCATCATTAAACCCGAAGTGAAAGCACACCCCAAGAAGTATACTGCAACATCCGAGTGTAACACACTTTGTTGCCGCCTGAAGCCTGTTGTAAGTGTCAGGTAACCTTACTATTCCAATACAGCCAAGCAGGTTGAAAAGAATTCCTATTGTTATGAATATAATACTTACCATACTATTCGTTAAGTTTTTTCCCGGTTAGATATTTTGCCAGAGAAAGTGTCCCTATAAAACTCAGAATAACCCACGCAATACCTATATCGATGATAAATGATTTTCCCGTGAGGATAGAGATTATGGCACAAATGCCAACGACCAGTATCCCGAAAATATCCACGCCTACCATTCTGTCAGGGATGGAGGGGCCTCTTATGATTCTGTAGAGGCAGAAAGCACATAATCCTATCTGGATGTACAGCAACATGTTCAGAATCTCACTCATTCGATAATTCTTTTAATGTATTTTTCGAAAACTCCGATTATCATTCTGGTATATATCTCAGGATCCTCAGATCTTATGAAGATCCAGTGTATGTACAGCGAATCATCGATGATGTCTACTGTAATGGTCCCTGGTGTCATTGTGATTGAGTTGGCGAGAAGTGTTTTGGCAAATTCAGATTTCAGTGTTGTTCTTACCCTTACAATTCCAGGTCTTATTGGCATTGATGGGTGTAAGACCCTGTAAGCAACGTCAAAATTGGCCTTGATGCAAGCCCATACAAATATGAAGAGATAAACTATGAACCAGAAATATCTTTGCGGCTGAAGGAACTTATAGACATTATGAAAATAATACTTTGAGAAAATTGCTGCGCAAGCCAGTGCAGCCACAGATCCGACCAATAGGTTCGGAAGGGTGAATCTGAAGGTTATCAGTAACCAGAACACAAGGGCCAGTATGAACATTGCCAGGTATCTCATCTCAAATTCCGGTTGAAGGTGAAGAAAATGCTGAATGATCCATCAGGATATCTGTTGCTGGAGAGAGCACAATATCACGTATGGCTGGGAAGGCCATAATGCTGAGCAGCAGGCATATAACGGCAAGAGCGATCATGCTGAACAACATGGGAAAGGGCACTTCCCTGGTTTTTGACACTTTCTTGTCAGGATTCTCATTATAGAATGCATAACGCTGAAACTTCAGGAAGGAAGCGAGTGTTATGATGCTTACAATGACTGCAAGGATGGCGAGGAAGTAGAACTTGGCCATTACAGCTGCAATGATTATTATCAGTTTGCTGAAGAATCCGTTGAAAGGCGGAATGCCTGAGATAGAGAGCGAGGCGACAAATGATGTGGCTGAGGTGAAAGGCATTGCTTTTGCCAGCCCTCCCATCTCTTTCAGGTCACGCGTTCCGGTTGAATATTCAATGGCTCCTGCATTCAGAAAGAGCAAGCCTTTAAAAGCTGCATGATTGATGAGATGGAACAGCCCTCCCGTAATTGCCAGGGCGGCCGTCTCTATCATAACTCCCCTTGACAGGAGTATCATTCCTATTCCGACAGACATTACCACATAACCCATCTGGCTGATACTGTGATAGGCAAGTAATCGCTTGATATCCCATTGACCGATCGCAAGAAATACTCCTGCAACCATCGAAACAGTACCAAGGGTGGTAAGAAGAACTGCCATTCCTTCTGTTACTTCAAACATATTAAAGAACAGGCGGAAAATAACATAGATACCTACCGCCTTTATCAGTACTCCTGACAGCATCGCTGAGATAGGCGAAGGGGCTGAGGAGTGAGCATCCGGCAGCCAGGCATGGAATGGAATAACAGCGGCTTTGAGGCCAAAACCACTCAGCAATAATAACTGGACAAGAAGATAATATGACCTTTCATAGCCGGCACCGAATGCAGTTTTTATATCTGCGATATTCAGAGTCTTTGTTTTCCAGTATATGAAGCCTATTCCGAATAGAATCAGAAAAGAGGCTATCCCTCCGAGAACCTGGTACTTTAAGGTCGCTTCCAGTTCGTTCTTCTCAACTCCGAAAGCCACGAGTGCATAGGATGAAATCGCTGAAATTTCCAGGAAAACAAAGATGTTGAATATATCACCGCTGAGAACGACGCCGTTCATCCCGGCTGTCATAAGGCAGAAGAGAGCGTAGTAGAGATTTTCGGATGTATATCTTGCAATATAGGATATTGAGTAGAATACCGCCAGGAATCCGATGAGACTTATTACGCAAAGGATAATTGCAGTGAAGCGGTCGAGTATCATATAAATCCCAATTGGGATACCGTTTACTGCATCCCAGCCTCCGACCTTATAGACTGATGAGTCAACGTCACCTGTTAGAAGTGCGATGAAGCTTATAACAACAAGGAAGAGAAGGACGAGAGATGCGACATATTTATTAAAGTGAATGATTAACCTGCCGAGGATCATTATAAGGAAGGCTCCTGCAAGCGGCACTGCAACAAAAAGAGGTATCATCGGATTCATAATTATCCTCTTAGGTTCTTTATCTCCCGAATATCAAAAGTCCCGTACTTCCTGTATATCCTTATTATTACAGACATCAGCATCGCGGTAGTGGCCAGTCCTATTACTATAGCTGTAAGCACAAGAGCCTGCGGCAGTGGATCAACATATATCTTAACCGGATCAGCGGGATCGACGATAGGGGCTACGCCGCCCTCCCTGTATCCGATAAGCGCAAGAAACAGGAAACTGCTGAATTCCATTATCGATAATGAAATTGCGATCTTTATCAGGTTTCTCCGGGTTATCACCCCGTAGAGCCCGACGAGGAACAGTATAAAGCACATCCAGTATACGGTCATTTCAGTGTTTCTTCTTTGAATATTACGAGTGCGAGGAATATAGTAAGTATCGATGCCGCAACCTCAATGCCGACAAAGATGTTATAGAGCGGAAGCATTCCTGCGCTCAGCAGTTCACCGACTGTTCCTTTAGGGAGCCAGTTGACGAAGAAGATACGTGTTCCGAGAAGCATGCCTGATATAGAGAGAAAGAGGACAACGATCATCGCAAGGTTTTCATACATTGTTGTACCACTCTCCTCCCGGACCAGGTTAAGGAAGTCGCTGCCAAATGACAGTATCAGTAAAATAAATGATCCGGCAATGACTGCACCGCCTGCAAATCCGCCCCCGGGTGTCAGGTGACCATGAACTATGATGTAGATGCCGTACATGAAGATCAGCCCCGCTATCAGCTGAGTTGTTTGCTTCACTATGATCGTCATTCCTTTCATTTCTTTCCCTTGATTCTCAGTATTGTTAGTACGCCCAGAACTGCTGTCACCAGCACTGTTGCCTCGCCGAGCGTATCATATCCTCTGAAGTCGAAGACCACTCCGGTAACCAGGTTTGCGCTTCCTGTTTTGACTGCGGCACCTTCAATATACGCTTCCGCCATACGCAAAGTCCCTTCTCCGAGAGGGGGAAGAGATGAGGCAGCAGATTTAAGAAAATAGAACATTATAACCAGCAGAACAACGGCTGTTAATGCTGTAATATATCCCTGTCTGTCAAGCTTTACGAATACCTCTTCGCGAGAGCTGTCCATCACAACGGCAACCATTATAATAAGTGTAATTGTTTCGATTACTATCTGCACTATTGCCAGGTCAGGTGCACCAAGCAGAAGGAAACATATAACCAGGCTGTATCCTACGATGCCTCCCGCAATTACTGCAGAGAGTATGTCCCTTGCATGAATTGCATAAAGTGCTCCCAGAATCATAAATCCAACTATTACTGATATCGCCAGTTCCATAGGATATTCAATTGTTATAGCATAATTATCAGCATAATTATCAAACCTGCGCAGACCCAGATTACATAGCCTGGAAGAATGCCTGAATGAGCATCACTGAGTTTATGACTGCACCAAAGTACAAACTGCTTTGAGAGATCATAAATATCGAAGAGTCCAGCCTCAGCTTTCCTGTAAAACCACCCGATGAGCCTGAATTCAGTGATTGTCTTGTAGAATTCAGGTGTCGGATATCCTGTTTCATCCTGCATATTCTCACCGCCAATAAAGCTGTCTTCGGTCCTGAACTTGTTTATACCGGTAGCCAGGTAGACAAGAGCTCCCAGTATAAAGGAGACAAGCACCATGAGAGAAATGAACGAGGAACTCCATAAACCAGTAAAAGCGAATTCTCCTGTAACAGGCATAATTAACTTTGGCACGACAAATCCTGTGGCAAAAACGCCAAAAACGGCACATATCAGGGCGAGACAAAGCATCGGCAAATACATCAATGGCGGAACTTCGCGTAAGCTTTCAAATTCAATTCTGCGGCGACTAAGAAAGACACCTCCGATAAACTTAATGAAGCTGGCCAGCGTAAGTGCTGAGCCCAGGACTGCAAATCCCAGCCACACTACCCAAAGGCTGCTGGCAATCCCATGACCGTTCCCGAATTCAATGATCCCCTGGTAAATCATCCACTTTGATGCAAAACCGTTGAAAGGCGGTATGCCTGAGATTGACATGGCAAAAACCAGTGATGCAATGAAAGTTAACGGCATCATTCCGGCAAGACCTCCAAGGTCATCAATATTCCTCTTCCCTGTGCGGTATTCAACGCTCCCTGCCGAGAGGAAGAGTCCGCTTTTGTAAAGGGCATTATTGATCATGTGGAAAAGCCCAGCAGCCAATCCTATCAGAGAACCCAGTCCGAAACCGAGTATCATATAACCTACCTGGGATACAGCATGGAATCCGAGCAGGCGCTTGTAATCATGCTGCATCAGCGCCATCATAACAGCTGAAATTATGGTTATGGTACCCATTATGAGCAGGAACAGCCTCATTCCATCACTGAGGATAAAGAGCCAATTTGTTATTCTTGCCAGGAAGTATATGCCAAGGAGTTTATCAAGCGAAGCGGGAAGAAATGCAGAAGATGTTGCCGGGGCGTTTTTTGCATAATCCGGAACCCATGTATGGAATGGAAATGCACCTGCCTTTGTGAAGCTGCCCGTCAGCAGGGCAAGAAAGGCAATGATTGACAAAGTATCATTAGTGTGCAGTGAAATATTGCTCATGCTTAATGATCCGGTCATTTTCCATATCAGCGCAATCCCTAGTATCATTATTGAGTCTGATGCCCCTATAAGAATAAGTGTCTTCTTGGCAGTGGCAGAACTCTCCTCATCTTGTCCGGGTATTAGCTTATATAATGTTATCCCAAGTATGCCCCAAAAGGTCAGGAATAGCAGCAGATTGTCAGAAAGCACAGCTCCAAATGAGCATCCCAGAGTAACAAGGAACCACGAATAGTAATTCCTGACTGACCGGGCTCCGGGGAAGACAAGTGAAAAGAGGAGAACAAACAATGCTATAGCACTGATGAATAATACTATTAGTTTACTCAACTCATCAGAGGTAAAGAATAGGTACCTGGAGGCATCCTTTGCAATACTGCTCATCCAGGACAAGCTTGCTAACCCGGGAATATCATTTATTTTTGATATCTGATAGTCAGGGCCATAGATAGAATAGCAAAGCCAACAGATAAATATCCCTACAATCAGTGCGGCAATACCTTTAATGGTCCTGTATTTATCCGGTATGAGCAGCAGGAGCAAGCCAGCCAGGAGGGGCAGTAATATTATCCGGATTATTGCGTTCATGGCATGCGGCTAAGGTTTCTTTTTATTTCAGAAGTTCGCCTCAGAGAATGGGCTATAAGCTCATTTGCGTTCATTATCTTCCTTCCCGAGTTAAAATCATAGGCAACTGCCATACGTTCTGTACAGCAATAGCACGGGTCGACAGCAGCCAGTGAAATTGTGGCATCGGCAATAGTCTGGCCGATGCATGACTTTTTAAAAGTAGCTATGTTGACATAGCTCGGGGCTCTGATCTTATGCCGGGCCGGGGTATTGGATCCGTCGGATACCACGAAGTGAAATACTTCACCTCTGGGGGCTTCAGCCCGTCCGGTACCCATTCCTTCAGGGATCTCCTTTACCTTAACCGAAATCTCTCCTTCAGCAAGCTTTTCAATTGCATCAAGGCACTGTTCTATGATGGAAACAGACTCATACATCTCGAGCAGCCTGACCTGTGCTTTGGCAAATACGTCGCCGGCTTCAGCAGTAATCACTTTCCAGTTCACAAGCGGATAGGCGGCGTAAGGATCGTCCTTTCTTACATCAATGGCAACACCTGAGGCTCTTGCCGTAGGACCTACTGCAGCGTAATCCAAAACATCCTGCCTGGTGAGTATTCCAACACCTTTTGTCCTGGAATGCAAAACAGGATCATCCATCACCGCTCCCGTCAGAAGATCTGTCTTTTTCTTAATGTCACTGAGAGTCTTTCTGATTGTTGGGATAATGCCGTTTGGAATGTCTCTTCTGACTCCTCCTACCTTAAACATTGCATAGCTGTTCCTGTTCCCCGTGATCATTTCAAAAAGGTCAAGAACGGGCTCGCGATATTTCCATGCCCACATGAATACCGTATTATATCCAAGGAAATGTCCTGCAAGCCCGACCCACAGAAGATGACTGTGTATTCGTTCCAGCTCACCAATTACAGACCTGATATACTTTGCCCTGTCAGTGATCTCAATGCCCGCAATCTCTTCGACTGCATTGGCAAAGGCAAAGGGATGTGAGGTTGAGCATATGCCGCAGATCCTTTCTACGAGGAAGAATACCTGTTCGTACGTCTTTGACTCACTGAGCTTTTCAATGCCACGGTGGTTATAACCTGTCTCCCATTTAATATCCTTCACAATCTCTCCGTCGCAATAGAGCTTGAAGAGTTCAGGCTCTTCCTGAAGCGGGTGATAAGGTCCTATTGGTATGAGTGTCTTCCTGCTCATCAGCGGGTTTGTTATTTGAATTCTTTCCTGTAAGGGTATACTCCTTCAGCCCAGTTTCCCTCAGAAATTAGCTTCTCCTGGTTTGGATGGTTGATAAAGTTAATACCGAACAATTCGTGCATCTCCCTTTCAATCCAGTTTGATGCGCTGAACATGTTTGAAAGAGACTCAATCAATGGATCTCTGGCATCAAGCACAACATGGATGTTGAGTATCAGCCCGAGTGCATCATGGCTGAAGTGATAGTATATCTCAAATCCTTTTTTTGTATGGAGGGCTGAGGCAATAATGAACCTGAAACCGGCTTTATTATAAAGGTATCCGGCAATATCAAGTATAGCCTCGGGTTTAATGGTGACAGTGACCCGTCTTTCATTTCCTGTGACTGTTCCAAGGATCACGGAACCGAACTCCGTACTGATTTTTTCTATGGTTTCACCCGTATTCATTCAAGCTCCTTATTTCAGGGTCTTTGTCAGTTTAACAATTCCGGCAATGATCGCTTCCGGTTTGGGAGGGCAGCCCGGGATATAAGCGTCTACCGGGATTATTTTATCTACCGGGCCGGCGAAGGTGATGCCGTCAGCAAATATGCCTCCCGTGCATCCGCAGGCTCCCACTGCAACGACCAGTATCGGTTTGGGTGCCTGCCTGTAAATCTCAACCAGTCTCTCACGGTCTCTCATGTTGATAGAGCCGTTGACGAGCAGCACATCAGCATGTCTGACTGACCCGACCAGCAGGATACCGAAACGTTCAAGATCATGCCGGGGTGTAAGACAGTCGAGTATTTCAATGTCGCAGTTATTGCAAGATGCTCCGCCGAAGTGAAACACCCAGAGCGACTTTTTGAAACAATAGTTTTTAAAACCCACAGCAGATATAGTTTAGTATCCAATAGCTATAAGCACAAGTGCAATTACTGCGAGCAAATTCATCCATAACAGGAAGAATCTGATTGCCTCTTTGATCCTGATTCTCGGGTTTGTGTTCCGTATCAGAGTGAGAGCAAGTACCACCGCAAAGACCTTAACCACTGTCCAGAGAATGCTGATGCCGCCAACCCGGAACCCGTTCATAAGCAATGCGATAAGAAATGCCGGCAGAATAAACAGCATTATATATTTGGTAAGCTTGATCAATGCATATGCCGGGCCAGAATATTCAATAAAGATTCCTTCTGTTATTTCGGCTTCGGCTTCAGGCATGTCAAAAGGCACCAGTGCCAGTTTTGCCTGGATGCAGAAAATGCCAACCACAAATAAAAGCACGCCGGAAACGCTTCCGATATTAGGTGATCCGGTTTGCTGAGCAGCAAGAACTGCACTCAGGTCAAAATTCTGCCCTGACTTCATAATGATTCCTGCAATAAAGAGAAGAAACGTAAGCTCATAGCTGAGAATAAGTTTCATCTCTCTTGATCCGCCCACGGCAGCAAGTGGGTTGCCTGACGCCAGGGCTCCGATAATATATGAGAAGGAAGGTATTGTCAGCAGGTAAAAGATTACAATAATGTCACCACGGAATCCGCTGCTGATTCCAAATAATGGAAGCATAATCAGAACTCCGGCCATAACAGCACCGAACAGTGCAAAAACAGGTGCAAGAAGAAAAAGAAAGCTTGAACCATACCTGGGTAAAATGGTCTCCTTAACAACCAGGAGCTTGAAGAAATCATAGAAAGGCTGCAGAAACGGGGGGCCCTTCCTGAACTGAACCCTGGCAGTAATCTTCCTGTCAAACCACGAAAGGATAGCTCCTGTTATTCCAAGAAACAGGAGGCCGGGGAAAACAAGGAAATAAAACAGGTTAACTGCCATTGTAACTTATTCTTTTTCGTTGGTATATACATATTCCTTTACAAGTACATTCTCGTTAAGCCTGAAAATGTTTCTGTCCGGTGATTCCTCTTCATCCGTGAGAAAAGCGGTTCCCTCAGGGCATGCATCAATGAATTTTCTCAACTCATGCTCATCTGTCAGATCGTGCAGTAGTTCCTTATTTCTGTGATGAGTGAAAAAATCAGTCATCATGGTGCCGAACGGGCAGATGGTAACGCATGATTTACACGAGATGCACAGATTGGTGTGCCGGGTAATAAGACCCTCTTCGTCTTTCTCCAGTGCTTCAGCCGGACAAACGGCTATGCATGGTGCTTCCTCGCATTTTCTGCAGGTGAAACGGAAAGTGGCAAGTTCCCTGATAGTTTTTAGCCCGTTACTGTTCGGAGAAGGGTTGAAAAAGGCTTCGGGAAGACAAAAATCAGGATCGTCAACCATCGCGTCCCTAAGCTTGATCATATCTATCAGGATCTTCATATCTTTTTGCAGTGTTTCACAGATTAAGCTGGTTCATCAGCTGGAACCTTGTATCGCTCAGCCTGTGAGAAATTGTCTGCGCTATTTTTGACATTGTCTTATATCCAAAGTCGCAGTCAGTTTCAATCTCGTGATTCAGCTTTTTTGCATCCAGAGATAGCACCCTGGCAGGAGTTACAGCTATCACCCATGCAGTTGAGATAAAGGGGCTGAAGACGGCAGACCAGGAAAAGAGCTGACCCTCCTCAATTGTGCCAAGATGTATCCTCTTCTCCTTACCTATGCTGATGCCAAGCGAAAGGGTTCCTTCGAGCAACACCAGAACCTCGGTCAACTGATCATATTGTTCAAAAAGGACCTCCTTTACCTTATAGCTCCTGAACGCACTCATATGAGCGATGGTTTTCAGCTGCTCTTCACTGTAGCCATTAAAAAACCGGATATTCTTCAGATCTTCAACTTCTACTTTCATATATTCACGGTTAAGTTTCTATTGCCATATTTCAGGAGTACTCTTTAACTCCTTATATGTAAAAACAGGTCCGTCCTTGCAAACAAAAAACTCTCCCATCATACAATGACCGCATTTACCCAGTCCACATGACATGTTTTTTTCCATCGAAAGGTATATCTGCTCATCACCGTAGCCCATCTCGAGAAGTCTTATTGTGCCAAACTTCATCATAACAGGAGGGCCGCAAACAACAGCCACTGAACTTTCAACACTGACTGAGATCTTATTCAGCAGTGATGTTGCAACACCTATAGATCCATCCCATCCTTCTTCAGCCTTGTCAACAGTTCTGTATGCTTCAAATTTCTCAATTGCGTTAAGTCGGCTGAACAGAGGCTTGTAGATGCAGTCAGATGGGGTCTTTGCTCCGTAACAAAGTATCACCTTTTTAAGGTTATCCTTTATGCTTTCGAGGGTGAACAGCAATGACCTGATAGGAGCAAGACCACAGCCTCCACCAAGAATAAGGACTTCTTTTCCAAAGAATTCGTTGATCGGATAACCTCTCCCATAAGGACCTCTGATACCCATGTAAGCACCTGCCCTAAGATTATGCATATACTCAGTCACATACCCGGTTTTCATTACAGTCACTTCAATCTTGTCAGTAATAAGAGGGGATGAGGAAGGGGTGAAAGGTGCCTCACCGATGCCATCAACTGATAATTCAATGAATTGGCCAGTTCTGAAAGTGAATTCTTCTTCAGGTACAAGCACAAAGGTTTTTATAAGAGGCGACTCATCTATTACTTCTGCAAGCTTCGCCTTTATAGGTTTATATATGTTTCTTGAATTCACCTGTCAGTCAATATTTGTAAGTTCCAGAAACAATTCATTCTTGTTTATTTTCCCGATGCAGGTTTCAATGCACCTGCCGCACCCTGTGCATGCGAGAGATTTGAATTTCTGAGGCTTCCAAAAATATTTGCATAAATACCTGTTCCTGAAACGCCTTTGAAGCTCAAACAATGTGTCTTCGCCCCCCGCAACCCTCTCAAAGCCAGGATACTGGCAGGCATCCATCTGTTTGACTTTGTCAAAGCCTGGCTTGTCAATTAGCAAAAAACATGTGCAGGTCGGGCATATGGTCGTACATGCCCCGCAGGAGACACACCTTGATGAATATTTATCCCATATCCCCGATGCAGCAATATTCACAGCCTTACCTGTGGCTTCATAATCAGGTAAGCCGTCATTTGCTGCCTTAAGCTCCTCTTCAACAGCCTTATGGTTGTTTTCAATGAATAAGAAATTCTCATTATCAGTCATTGTGCGGACTGAAGGAATAGTACCGGCCAGTTTTTCACCCCTGGCTGTTATAACTCTTATGATTATTTCATCACCTTTGACTATCACAGCCAGGTCTGCTTTACTTTCAGAATATGGTTTGATGCCATAGCTCTGGCAGTGACAGTGCTCCTGTATACTGAAACAGTCTGAGGAGATAAGGATGTAATCTTCTCTTCGCCTGCTGTAGAAGATGTCTTTAAATGCCTCATCGAGATAAATCTCATCGAGAAGGTCAAGCGCTTGAATATCACAGTTAGGAATTCCCATTATTATCTTCGGCTTCTCTTTTTCCCTTTTTGATGTAACGTTTTCCTTAAAGGGAAGAAAGAAGAGCTTCAGCGGAGTTACCGGCTTTGGTGTATTGTAAGTAATAAGAGGGATTTGTAACGGGGTGATTAATTCATAATCAAGTCCAAAACCGTTATTTAACGGAGCGAAAACAGCATAGGATACCAATAAATCCTCAAGCCATTTATCCCAATCTTCCTTTGTGACACACAGATAGTGCATTTTTGTGAGAAGAGGAACATATAAATTTAAACTTTGAACATTAAAAAACCAATGAGTTATGACGCAGTTGGAGACATAAATGAGTTTGTTAAATATAAAGATCAGAATATCAAATAAATAAAATCTATATATCTGTATAAGAAATATTTATTATATTGCTTTAAGATAATCTGCGGCAAATTTTCATGTGAAGAGAATCACAAAATATAGCATCAAGAACAGCCTCAGAAGGGTGTTCCTCTATCATGCATGTCTTGAAAGATTAAGGCTCAGGGGCGCAGAACGGGTCTATTCGTACACTCTCGCCGGTGAAACCGGTGTCACTCCTGAGCAGGTCAGAAAAGACTTTTCGGAATTTGATATAAGGGGTAATAAGAAAGGAGGGTATGACATAAGTGATCTCCTGGCAAGAATGGAGGATATTTTTTATCGAAGCGAGATGAACAATATCGTGCTGATAGGAATGGGAAATCTGGGGCTTGCACTTTCAAAGTACAGGCGATTCGTTCAGCGCAATATGAATATTGTTGCAACCTTTGATATTGATCCTTTCCGGCAGAAGATAAGGACGGAGTCGCCTGTCTATCCGATGGAAAGGCTTAACGAGATCATTAAGAGGTTCGGGGTCAGGGTTGCTGTTCTTGCAGTGCCTGAAATCTCGGCGCAGGAGGTTGCCAACGAGCTGGTAAGAAGCGGAATAAAGGGGCTGGTAAACTTTGCTCCGGTCCTCCTGAAAGTACCTCCGGATGTTGTGGTAAATAACGTGAACCTGAGTGACGAGCTCGAGAGCGTCATTTTCTGTGTTCGTAAAATGATGAATTCAGACAAGACTTAATTTCAGTACTATTACAGAAGCTTGTGAAATATTAATCAAGGGATTAGTCCAGGGAGTCGGGTTTCGTCCTTACATCTGCAGACTGGCTGTCAGAAACGGTATCACGGGGGAGGTAGTAAATCGTTCTGACGGCGTTTCAGTTATTGCAGAGGGGGAAGCTGTTTCGGTGCAAAAATTTATCCGCGAAATGAGAGAGTTTGCCCCACCGGCCTCGGACATAAAATCTGTAGTTACCGAGCCGAGACAGGTGAAGGGATATGACAGTTTCAACATTACCGCCAGTAAGAATCTGAACCGGATGATAACCGAGATCAGCCCTGATATAGCCGTATGTGACGAATGTGTCAGTGATATGCGGGCTGATCCCTCCAGGATTGATTATCCTTTCGTCAACTGCACAAATTGTGGTCCGAGGTTTACAATCATCACCGGACTGCCATATGACCGGTTCAATACTACCATGAGTGAGTTTCAGATGTGCATGGGTTGTGCAGCCGAGTTTCATGATATACTCGACAGAAGGTACCATGCGCAGCCGATAGCTTGCAACTCATGTGGTCCCACTTATTCTTATACTGAAAATGAAAAGCACCTTTCAGATATCGGGGAAATCGGTAAGGAGCTTTCTGCAAGGCTTACAGCCGGCAAAAGCATAGCTGTTAAAGGTCTCGGTGGTTATCATTTGATATGTGATGCTCTTAATAATGAGGCGGTTGCTGAATTGAGGAGGAGAAAGAAGCGTGATGCAAAGCCATTTGCAGTTATGTTCAGGGACATATCAGTTGTGAAAGAGTATTGCGATCTCAATGAATTGGAAGAGAGAGAGTTAGTTTCCTGGAGAAGACCAATAGTGATCCTAAGGCAGAAAAAACCACTTGCGGAGTCAGTAAACGGAGGTCTCACAACAATCGGCACCATGTTACCGTACATGCCGTTGCATTATATGCTTTTCAACAAACTTGAAACTCCTGTTATTGTCATGACAAGCGGGAACATTTCTGACGACCCCGTTATAACAGACGACCTTATGGCAGAGGAATACCTCACGCCTGTCGCAGGAGCAATCCTTAGCTACAACAGGGAGATTTATAACAGGACAGATGATTCTGTGGCAATCGTGATAGCTGATAAATTAAGGCTCATCAGACGTTCAAGGGGTTTTGTGCCGCGTCCCGTTGATCTTCATTGCCGGGTTGAAGGGATATTGGCAACGGGGGCAGAGCAGAAATGTACCTTCTGTATCGGCAAGGATTACCAGGCGATAATCAGCCAGCATATCGGCGATCTGAAGAACCTCTCCACTTATGATTTTTACTCGGAGACCATTGCGCGCTTTAATGAAATGTTCAGATTCAGACCTGATTATGTTGCCTGTGACCTTCACCCTGATTACCTCTCAACAAAGCATGCATATATGATAAGTGAGAGATTGCATATTCCCCTGATCAGCATCCAGCACCATCACGCGCATATCGCCTCTTGTATGGCTGAGAACGGGCTGGATGAGAAGGTAATAGGAGTATGTCTCGATGGAACAGGATTTGGCACCGACGGAAATATATGGGGCAGTGAATTTATGACTGCTGACCTGTCAGATTTCAACAGATACACACACTTCGATTATTTCAGGATGCCGGGAGGTGATGCAGCAGTGGCAGAGCCGTGGAGAATGGCTCTTTCATGCCTATATGAATACTTCGGGAATGACATTGATTACCTCAGTATTCCTTCCTTTAAGGCAATTGACCGGGAGAGGTTTGTAATAGTCAGGGAGATGATTGAGGGCAACATAAATTCGCCTCTTACATCGGGTGCAGGACGAATCTTTGACGCAGTATCTGCTCTTACCGGTATATGCACGGTGGCAGATTATGATTCTGAAGCACCCATGCGTCTCGAGGCAGCAATCATCAGTGATACAGACCTCTGCTATCCCTTTACAACTGGCAGAACCATATCACTTGCCGGCACTTTCCGGGGAATATTGAAGGACATTTCAGATCACAACTCAGCACTTATCCCAGCCAGGTTCCATAATACCGTTGCCGCCATTATTCTGCAGGTGTGCCGAAGGATGAGAAATGAACAAGAACTTAACAAAGTGGTCCTATCCGGAGGGGTATTTCAGAACAGGTATCTTCTCAAGAAAGCTATCTCTCTCCTTGAGAATGAAATGTTTGATGTTTACTCGAACAGAATCGTGCCCTCCAATGACGGAGGCATTTCACTCGGTCAGCTTGTAATTGCTTCCAAAAAAGCCGGATTATGTGTCTGAGTATTCCTGCAAAAATTATATCCATTGAAGGAGATATGGCTGATGTGTCTGCCGGAGGAACTGTTTTCAGGGCAGGCATCCAGATGGTTGAGGATGCCAGGGTGGGTGATTACATTCTGCTGCATGCCGGTTTTGCTATTGAGAAAATCAGTGAGAAGGAAGCCCTGGAAACAATCAGGTTGCTAAGAGAACTTGACGACATAATATCTTAACGGCAACACTGTGAGATACATAGACGAATATAGAGACAAGGCACTGATAAATAAGCTCATTAACCTGATAGCCAGGTCGGCCACGGGGGAATATACGTTTATGGAGGTTTGCGGAGGGCACACGGCAGCTATACAGCGGTTTGGCCTTTCTTCACTTCTCCCGGAGAATATTAGTCTGATTTCCGGACCCGGATGCCCGGTTTGCGTCACAGAAAGTGATTTTATTGACCGGGCTATAGCCATGTCAGCATTGCCGGATGTGATTATAGCAACTTTTGGAGACCTGATGAGGGTCCCGGGTTCTGCCTCTACTCTCCTGAAGGAAAAGACTGCCGGGGCTGACGTCAGGATAGTACTGTCAGGGCTTGAAGCGCTTGAAATTGCACGGGGAAACCCTGACAGAAAAGTCATTTTTATTGGAATAGGTTTCGAAACGACAGCTCCGGGAACGGCAGTAACAGTTAAGAAGGCCGCAGAATGCCAATCAGAAAACTTCTTTGTCTTAAGCGCTCATAAGATTATGCCGCCTGCTATGGAGACCATAATAAAGGAAGGCACAAAGATCAATGGATTCATTTGTCCGGGGCATGTGTCGGTGATCACGGGAGCATCGGCCTTCAGGTTCATACCTGAAAAGTACAGGCTGGCCTGCGTGATAACAGGATTTGAGCCTGCAGATATTCTCCAGGCAGTACTTATGCTTGTCTGTCAGGTCAACCTGGATGCTCCGGCAGTTGAAATACAATACAGCAGAGCCGTCACCCTTTCAGGCAATGCTTCCGCCCGCATGTTCATGGAGGAAGTTTTTGAGATTACCGACACAAAATGGAGGGGTTTCGGTGTGATAAGATCGAGTGGACTTAGGCTCAGAAAAAAATATCAGGGATTTGATGCCGGATATATGTTTCCCGTCGATGTCATAATGCATGAGGGTGACAGCAGGTGCATATGTGGTGAGATACTGCGCGGAATAAAGAGGCCGTCAGATTGTATGCTGTTTGCTAAACGCTGTCTGCCCGATAATCCGGTAGGGGCATGCATGGTGTCAGGAGAAGGGGCATGTCACAGTTACTATAACTACAGTATAAATGAGTGATCTGGTAACACTGAGCCACGGCAGCGGCGGGAGGCAGGCCCGGAACCTTGTAAACAGAATCTTCGCAGATAAGTTCAGGATGAGAAGACCCCTGACAGATTCAGCACTGCTTGAAGTCAGCGGAGGCAAGCTTGCATTCACAACCGACGCATATGTTGTTGACCCGCTCTTCTTTCCGGGAGGTAACATAGGGAAGCTGGCCATATGCGGCACTGTTAATGATCTGGCTGTAGCCGGAGCTGTTCCTGCATTTATTTCTGCCTCCTTCATCATTGAAGAGGGCTTCCCTATTAAGGATCTTGAAAAAATAGCCTCCTCGATGGCAGAGGAGGCTGAGCTTGCCGGAGTAAGAATAGTTACCGGCGACACCAAGGTGGTGGAGAGAGGAAAATGCGACAGGCTTTTCATAACTACATCTGGAACGGGATTAATACCGCAGGGGCGCGAGCATATAAGCCAGGCTGAAAACGTTATCCCCGGTGACAAGCTTATCATCAACGGACCACTTGGAAACCACGCTGTTGCAATAATGGCCTCAAGGAAAAACCTTAGCTTCAGCACTCCGGTGAAATCAGACTGCGCCTCCATGAACCATATGATAAAAGCAATCCTGGAAGGATGCTCCGGTGTGCATTTTATGAGAGATCTTACCAGGGGCGGGCTGGCTGCTGTGGCGAATGAGCTGACCGAAATGACGGGATTGTGCATAACTCTGAATGAAACAGAGATACCTGTTGAAGAGCCTGTGCGGGGCTTGTGCGAGATCCTTGGGTTTGATCCTCTCAGCCTTGCGAATGAAGGCAGAGTACTTATTGTCTCAGCGAGGGAGGAGTATACAAGGGTCCTCGAAATCCTGCACACGGATCCCCTGGGGAATAACGCAGCTGTGATAGGAGAGATGACCAATTGCGGAAGGAAGATGGTAATTCTGAATACTGCCTCAGGAGGCAGGAGAGTGGTGGAAATGCCGTCAGGGATCATCCTTCCAAGAATTTGTTAACCGTCATATATGCATGAACTGAAAATAGCCGAGAGCCTGACCAATATTGTTCTGGAAACGGCAGGGAGGGAGAAGATGAAGAAAGTGACCAGGGTCAACGTGGCTTTCGGACAGATGGCAAGTGTTGTACCTGAAATATTCTCGGTTGCCTTTAGCGAGCTGGTCCGGGGTACGGTGGCAGACGATGCCGAACTGGATATTGAGGTCATACCATTGAAAACATCATGCCGGGGATGCGGTGCTGTATTCAGCTTTGAAAAGATCTCATTCGTCTGCCAGCAATGCGGGTCTGATGAGGTTGATATAATATCAGGTAAAGAACTGTTTATAAAAAGTATAGAAGGAGAATAATCATGGAAATAAAGATCATGAAGAATATCCTTGACAGAAATCAGAACAAGGCTGATGAAGTCAGGAGGATAATGGCAGAGAAGAAAGTCATTATGATTAATATTATCAGTTCCCCCGGGGCCGGAAAGACAACTCTCCTGGAGAGAATATGCGGCAGGTTCGGAGTGGAGTTCAGAATAGGTGTCATCGAGGGAGATATTACAACGGATCTTGATGCCCAGAGACTTAAGAAGTTCGATATACCGATAGTGGTAATAAATACCGAAGGAGGCTGTCACCTTGATTCTCACAGTATCTCCAGGGTGCTTGATTCATTCGATCTGGATAATACAGATATGCTCTTCGTGGAGAATGTAGGCAATCTGATATGCCCTTCTCAGTTTGATCTTGGTGAGACATTTAAGCTGGCGGTGGCGAGCACTGCTGAAGGTGATGATAAACCCGCAAAATACCCGATGCTGTTCAGGGAGGCAAAAGCTGTAATACTTAATAAAACAGACCTTTTGCCATATACCAATTTTGACCGAAGCAGGTTCATGTCTGACCTCGGTAAGCTTAATCCGGGAGTACCCTTATTCGAAATATCATGTACCAGGGGTGACGGCCTTGAAGAGCTGTATTACTGGTTATCTCTTTTCCCTTCTAAGCGAATTGCTTCCGGTAAGTAAGATGCTAACCCAATGACAGGTCCTCGGACAGTTTCTTATTTTCTCTTTATTTATTGATCTTCTTCATAAACATGACTTATGTAAGGTTTTTAAATATTCGTTGTTATTAATTTCACAACCGAAAATTTTGTCTTTATATTTAGTTTAACCAATTAATTAATTAAAAATCAATTCATATGTATCACACTGGTAATCTTGTGAAGGATCTGGCTGAGAAACATGGCCGGAAGAGAGAGAGCCTGATGCCGATCCTGCAGGATATTGTTAGAAAGTACAACTACCTTACTGATGAAGCTATGGTAGAAGTGGCAACTGAGCTCGACATCTCGGCAGCAGAAGTTTACGGGACAGCTTCATTCTATACCTTCCTGGACACGGTTCCCAGGGGTAAGAATGTCATCAGGGTATGCAAGACCATAACCTGTTCAATGAAAGGGAAGATTGACATAATAAATGCAATCGAAGATACTCTCAGGATAAAGGTCGGTGAGACAACCCCCGACAGGATGTTTACACTGCTTGAAACAAACTGTATAGGATGGTGTCACAAAGCTCCGGCCATTCTTATTAATGACATGCCCTATACTGACCTGACGCCTGAGTCAGTGGTTGATATCATTAAGGATTATATGCGCAGATAAAGAAACCGGTTACAAAATGGAAAACAAAGGACTGAATAAGGTTGACCTTATTTTCGAAAAGATAGACGCGAAGAGCACGCTTGAAAAGGCATTCGCGATGACAAGTGATCAGATAATCCAGCAGGTGCTGGAGTCAGGCCTTAAGGGCAGGGGCGGGGCCGGATTTCCGACAGGGCTTAAGTGGAAATACACTGCCGCTGAGAAGGATCCCGATAAGTATATAGTATGCAATGCTGACGAGGGCGAACCCGGCACGTTCAAGGACCGCGAGATACTTGACAAGGCTGCCTACAAGGTTTATGGCGGAATGGCTATTGCCGGAAAGGCTATGGGAGCAAGGAAAGGATACATATACCTCCGAGGTGAGTACAGCTTTCTCCTTCCGCAGCTTTATATGGAGCTTTATAAGTTTCACAAGCTGATATCTGACATAGGCTATGACTTCAACATTGAGTACCGCATGGGAAGCGGCGCCTATATATGCGGCGAGGAGAGCGCCCTCTTTGAGTCGATAGAGGGCTTCCGCGGTGAACCGCGCAACAAGCCTCCATACCCTACTACCAGCGGTTTATTTGCCAAGCCGACTTCAATAAATAACGTCGAGACCCTTGTCACTGCGATGATGATCATCGAAAAGGGGGCTGATCATTATGTCAAGCTTGGCACCAAGGATTCGCGAGGCTCAAAGGTATTCTCCATCTCAGGCGACACACCTATCCCGGGTATCTTCGAGCTTGAGCTTGGCATGACCGTACAGGAGTTTGTCAACGCCTTTGGCGATGGCGACACAAAGGCTGTTCAGGTGGGAGGTGCATCAGGATTCTGCGTGCCGCGCAAGAAATTTGCCGAGACGATCATAGGATTTGAAGGTGTGCCGACAGGAGGCTCGATGAAGCTCTTTAATAGTTCACGCTCAATGTACAATGTGCTTCATAACTATCTGGATTTCTTTGCTGAGGAGTCATGTGGCCAGTGTACCCCGTGCCGTGTTGGCTGCCAGCAGCTGCTCAAGGGTGTGGAAATGGTGAAGAAAGGTGATGCCAAATCAGCATATCTTAACGAACTGGTGAAGCTTGCTGACACAATGAAGATCGCATCAAAATGCGGCCTGGGTCAGTCAGTGGGCAATGCCTTCAAGTCGATAGTCGAGAATTTCAGGGAAGAGGTTATTTACTAAAATCACGAAAGAATATCATGGTAACATTAAAGATAAACGATCATCAGGTCAAGGTAGCCGAAGGCACAACGGTGCTTGACGCAGCCAGGAGTCTGGGATTCAACATACCCACGCTTTGCAACCACCAGGATCTATGCGTTGCAGGGAACTGCAGGGTTTGCGTCGTTGAGATGAAGGGTGCGCGTACTCTTATTGCTTCATGCGCAATGCCAGCCTCGGAAGGGATGGAGATATATACCAACTCTCTCAAGGTAAGGAATGCCCGCAAGCATATAGTTGAGTTGCTGCTTTCAGAACACAGGGCCGACTGTACCAAGTGTTACAAGAATCAGAATTGCGAGCTTCAGACACTTGCCAACGAATTCTCATTCGGGGAGCATATATTTCTTGATCTTGTGGCCGGTCGCCCTTATGAGATTGACAGGTCATCGCCATCATTCATCAAGGATGACAGCAAATGCATCAGGTGCCAGCGTTGTGTCCGCACCTGCTCAGAGTTGCAGCATGTCTCTGCCATAGCGGTGGCCAAAAAGGGCGCCCATCAGAAGATATCATCATTCCATGACAGGCCTATGAGCCATGTAGTATGCACAAACTGCGGACAGTGTGTCAACCGTTGTCCGACCGGGGCTCTGGTAGAAAAGACCTATATCGACCAGGTATGGGATGCGATATATGATACCGACAAGCATGTTGTGGTACAAACTGCGCCGGCTGTAAGGGTTGCCCTTGGTGAGGACCTGGGATTTGATCCGGGTGAGAGGGTAACAGGTAAGATGGTAGCAGCATTGAGGCAGCTTGGCTTTGACTCAGTGCTTGACACTGACTTCACCGCTGACCTTACAATTGTTGAGGAGGGGACAGAGCTCCTTACCAGGCTGAAGAGGGTACTGGTGGAGGGCGACCAGAAAGTTGCACTTCCGATGTTTACCTCATGCTCGCCGGGCTGGATTAAGTTTATTGAACATAAGTTTCCGGATATGCTTTCGAACCTATCTACCTGCAAGTCACCGCAGCAGATGTTCGGAGCCCTTGCAAAGACTTTCTATGCAGAGAAGCGGGGTCTTGATCCCTCAAAAGTTGTCTCCGTATCAATCATGCCATGCACAGCCAAGAAGTTTGAGGCTGACAGGCCGGAGATGCGATCAAGCGGATACAAGGACATCGATTACGTCCTTACCACCCGTGAGCTTGCCGTTATGATAAGGCAGGCAGGCATCGACTTCCTTGCACTCGAGGATGAGAAATATGACTCAGTCATGGGCGCCTCAACAGGAGCAGCAGTGATCTTTGGCGCTACAGGAGGGGTTATGGAAGCAGCCCTGCGTACCGCCTATGAGATTGTTACGGGCAGAACCGTCCCATTCACTAACCTTGAAATAGTACCCGTCCGCGGTATGGAGGGGGTCAAGGAGGCAACAATCAAGATAGAAGGAACGAAGGAGGACTGGAAGTTTCTTGAAGGAGCAGAGCTTAAAGTGGCGATAGCACACGGACTCGTGAATGCAAATAAACTGGTCAAGGCTGTCAGCACAGGAAAGGCTTCATACCACTTCATCGAGATAATGGCCTGTCCCGGCGGATGCCTCGGAGGAGGCGGCCAGCCCATCCCGACAAACCTGGAGATCAGAAAGAAAAGGATGGAGGCGATCTATTCGGAAGATACTCATATGGCAATCAGAAAGTCTCATGAGAACCCGGAAGTAATTGCTATCTACAAAGAGTTTCTTGAAGAACCCAACGGACATAAATCTCACAAGTTGCTTCACACACATTATGTAAAGCGGGAGTCCTATTAGCAGGTTAAGAAGTAATTAAGGGGACATCCGGTAACAGGTGTCCCCTTTTTTTATACCCTTTCGTGACAATCTAAACTTTGGTCCCGATTTCTTGTTAATTTTGCACAAAATTTCCGGTAATGTTAGATTTCCTCATGCACAATATCTTCTTCATAATCTTCGGGGTTGTGATACTGACGGTGCTTCTGATTGACCTCCTTTATGTAGGGAAGGATCACCACACCATTTCCCTGAGGGAATCACTGACATGGACAGCCATCTGGATCAGCCTTGCCATTGGCTTTTACTTTTTCATCAGGTACTACGGCCACATGGTGCATGATATCTCTGACTGGCAGACCCTTAAGGACTATGTGGCGCTGTACAATCCGTCGCTGAGGCTTCCTGAGGATAGTTTTGAGTCGGCACTTGAGGTGTACCGCAAGGCAACAGCGACAAATTATATCACAGGATACCTTCTGGAATACACACTTTCAATAGACAATGTCTTCGTAATACTTATGATTCTGACCGCATTTTCGGTTGACCAGAGGAATTACAAGCAGGTGCTCTTCTGGGGCATCCTCGGGGCTATCGTACTGCGATTCATTTTCATATTTGTGGGCTCAGCCCTGATACATAAATTCAGCTGGCTGCTGCTGGTCTTCGGAGCCTTCCTGGTCTATTCGGGTATTCACATGTACATCGGAAGGAACAGGAATCAGAAGATTGAAACGCGTGATCACTGGCTTGTGAAGTTCCTTTCGCGGCACTTCAATATCTATCCTGACTACATCCAGCATCATTTCTGGAAGAGGGTTGACGGCAAATTCTACTTCACGCCGCTCTTTATTGTACTGATAATGATTGAGTTCACTGATGTGATCTTCGCCCTTGATTCAATCCCGGCCATCTTCTCCATTACAACAGATCCCTATATAGTATTCTTTTCAAATATATTCGCAATCATAGGTCTCAGGTCGCTGTTCTTCCTTCTTGTCAAGGTTGTCAACCTGTTCCATTACCTCAAGGTGGGGATATCTTTCCTGCTGGTCTTTGTAGGGTTCAAGCTTCTGTTCCACCACTGGCTTGACAGTATCGGCTACCAGACCGTTTATTCTCTTTATATCATTGCTGCGACGTTGGTTATAAGCATACTGGCCTCGGTAATTTTTCCGGAGAGGAAAAAGGTGCCGGTTCAGTAGCCTTCACAAGCATCTGTCATACTGTTTTTTCCTGTTTTTTAACACTAAAATATTGCTCCTTTTAAGTTTTTTACCACCTTTAACGCCTTAATGCATTAACAGTGCAGTAAAATATTCTTAAGATGAGCGGATTTGATTTCAACAGGAGAGATTCTTTTGGCAGCAGGCTGGTTGTCATAGCGGCGGCAGCAGGGTCAGCGGTAGGACTGGGCAATATCTGGAGATTCCCTTACATCCTCGGAGAGAATGGCGGAGGAGCCTTCCTCCTTGTTTATCTTCTGATTGTATTTGCAATAGGAATTCCGGTAATGATGTCAGAACTGGTTATCGGAAGGAGAACAAACCGCAATCCGGTTGGTGCATTCAAATTACTTGCTCCCCGTAAACCGTGGTATCTGGTTGGGCTTATGGGGGTCGTATCAGCATTCATGATACTGGCTTTCTATACAGCAGTGTCAGGGTGGACCCTTGAATATATGTACCAGACAGTGACCGGCGGGTTGGTTGACAAATCGTCTGATGAACTTGCCGGCATGTTCCATAATTTCAGAGCCGAATCACTCAGGCCGGCATTATGGTTTGTGATTTTTATGTTAGCCACATCAGCAATAGTATTAGGTGGTGTCAGGAGAGGGAATAGAAACATCCACCAAGATCATGATGCCTCTCCTGTTTGTTATTCTTATTATTATGTGCGTCAGATCGCTGACTCTTCCCGGCGCGTCAGAGGGACTCGACTTTCTGTTCAAGCCTGACTTCAGCAAAATTACCGGCAAAGCTATTCTTATGGCGCTCGGACAGGTCTTTTTCTCCCTGAGTATAGGGATGGGCACAATTATAACCTACGGATCGTATATACAGAAGGATAACAACCTGGCAAACACAGCGGTACAGGTCTCGCTGATAGATACAATGGTCGCAGTGCTGGCAGGGGTTGCCATCTTCCCGGCAGTATTTGCCTTTGGTATTTCTCCCTCTTCAGGTGAGTCCCTTACGTTTATTGTTCTCCCGGGAGTGTTTCAGCAAATGGCCGGCGGGATGATTTTTTCATTTATGTTCTTTCTGCTGCTTGCTCTCGCTGCACTCACATCAACTATATCAGTACTTGAAGTTATCGTGGCCTATTTCTCTGAACAACTCGGCTGGAGTCGCAAGGTTTCCATCATGGTGGCAACCCTGTCAATGTTTATACTGGGGATTTCAGCATCACTTTCATTAGGCGTAATGCAGAATGTTAAAATCTTTGGCCTTAACATCTTCGACCTGTTAAATAACACAACTGCTAATATTCTTCTTCCACTGGGCGGATTGCTCATTGTCGCTTTTCTCGGGTGGTTCTTTCCTTCCAGGGATGTTAGGGATGAACTTTCAAACAGAGGACTGCTGAAGGCAAGGTATTACCATTTATACAGGTTTGCTATCATATTTATTGCCCCGATTGCAATAGCACTCGTGTTCCTTAACGGCATCGGAATTATCAAGTTCTAACCTTTAGAAGACAGAAAATGAGTCAAATAAATGATTTTCTAGTAATGCTTGACGGCTATCTTGGTGGCCACACCTGGTTCATGGTTCTCCTGATCGGTACCGGAATCTTTTTTACCGTTTATCTCGGGTTTCCACAGTTAAGATATTTCAGGCATGCAATAAGGATAACAGCAGGGAAATATGATCATTCACATGATGTGGGCGACACATCTCATTTCCAGTCACTCTCAACAGCACTTTCAGGCACTGTCGGCACCGGTAATATTGCCGGGGTGGCGCTTGCCATTCATCTCGGAGGCCCTGCCGCCCTTTTCTGGATGCTTGTCACAGCGGCAATAGGGATGTGCACAAAGATGGTGGAGGTCTCCATATCTCATAAATACAGGGACATTCTTCCTGACGGCTCAGTATCGGGCGGCCCGATGTATTACATGAAAAAACGGCTGAACATAACTACAAAAAGCGGAAAGGTGATAAAGACCGGAGCCATCCTCGGGGCATTCTTCGCCGCTGCTACCGTTCTTTCATCATTCGGAACAGGTAATATGCCCCAGATAAACAGTATCACAAACTCAGTATATGCTACGTTCGGGATCAATCATATCATTACAGGAGCTGTACTGGCAGTCATACTCGCACTGGTGATCATAGGTGGCATTCAGCGGATTGCAAAGGTGACGTCTGTTCTCGTACCCTTTATGGCAATCCTTTATCTTGTCGGGTCTCTGACAGTAATATTCTCAAATTACGAAAATATTATTCCATCACTGCTGGCAGTATTCGGTGATGCCTTCACCGGATCAGCTGCGGCAGGCGGATTCCTGGGTGCAACTTTTGCTTTTGCAATGAACAGGGGTGTAAACAGAGGACTCTTCTCAAACGAGTCGGGGCAGGGATCGGCCCCGATCGCACACTCTGCTGCACGTGCCCCGGAGCCAATCTCCGAGGGAATGGTGGCACTTCTTGAACCTTTCATTGATACAATCGTCATCTGTACCCTTACAGGTCTGGTAGTGCTCTCGTCGGGAGCCTGGAATACCAAGACGCAGAATACTTTCCAGACCACTGACATGCAGTTCATCACCGGTGTCTACGATGACTCGCGCGAAGAGGATGTCACCAGACTTGGAAAACATGTCAGCGGTAAGGAGTTCATTGATCTTTACAACGGCAAGCTTGAAATAAAGGATGGCGTGATGGTGACAGAAAATGTCTCCCTGATACATTCAAGGTCACTTGCTGAAAATGCGAAATTCTATGACGGGAAGGATCTGTATAACGGTTATATCACAGTTGCCGACGGCAAACTTACCGGGACTGACGTAACCTCAGTGGCTGGCGAATCGCTTATTCACAGTGCACCGCTCACCAATTTCGCCTTCAGCAGAAGCATAATGGGAGGCTTTGGAAAATACGTTGTTACCTTTTCGCTGCTTCTCTTCGCCTTCTCCACCGTCATATCGTGGTCTTACTACGGAGACCGGGCAATAACCTACCTTATAGGTACGAAGTATGTTCTGGCCTACAGGATTGTTTTTGTAGCAGGATTCTTTATCGCAAGCTTCACCGACACAACGATCATCTGGTCACTGTCATACATAGCCATTGTGCTTATGGCAGTGCCGAACCTCATCGGTTTGCTTTTGCTGCGCAAAGAGATGAAACAGTCGGTAAAGGATTACTGGCTTACCTTCTCAAAGCAATACCCTGATGAGAAGATATCAGGCAAAATGGCGAAGCGCTTCCGGGATAAGGATTGAGAGACTTACGCACCGCAAAGGGTTGCACAAAGAAAACAGAGTCAGGACTTTGTTAGCCGGGTAATTCTTAAATAAGCTGTTTTGAATTGTTATTCCTTATCCGGCATTTTAGGATAGAGATCCTCAACTCTCACCCTGTTGTCATCCTCCTCTGTCGTCACAGCAACAGGCTGCCCGGCGTTGTTCCTGAAATAGAGTATGAAGGCAAGGATGGGCAGGACCGGTGTGATCAGCGCTGTTGTGAGTGAACTGATAACGATGTAAACAGGATTCTTAACCATCTCCAGCAGTGCGCCTGCCTCTGCAGGATCGGTCAGTGACCTCAGTAGTGACCCGGTAAAGGGGAGCATGATCAGGCTGCTCAGTACGAGTGATAAGATTATGATTATGAGAAGCACAACGATAACCCAGCCCATATTAGGCCATAAGTTCCTGTGCGCAAGGCTGAATGACCTGGAGATGACCGTTGCAGCGTTGCGGCTCTCAACCAGGGTAACCGGCAGGGCAAAGATCGCGATTGTAAGAACATAGAAAACTGCAAAGAGGCCGGGCAGCACAAGCATAACAAGCCCTACGGCTGTCACTATGGAGCCGGCAATGCCCATGACGATCACAACAATGAGGTAGGGAATGAATGCCTGGAGACTCTTCCTGAGGGTGGTGGCAACGACATTCACCTGACCCAGCGGTCTTTCAAGTATCCATGCATGCATTAGCACCCCGAAGATCAGGGAGACAACCACGATCAATGAGTAAGGAACTATCATGTCCTTCATCATCTTCAGCATCTCCTCAGGATCAGTTGTTGTCTGGATCGCTGCGAGATCCATGCTGGCGCTGAAGACAGCCGAAATGAGTGCGAGCATGAACGAGATAATATACATGCCTGACGAAATAGTGCTTGTAGAAGTCCCACAGTTTGGTCATGGCACTGTCGAGATCTGAGGCTCCGGCGAGGGGATGATTCTGATAATTCTGCATCATATGTGATTTTGAATGGGTGGTAAAAATATAAAAAAATCAGTTCAGAATCTCAAGTATTCCCTTGATGTCTAATTCACTCATTGGATTGTTGGTATCAACAAAGGTCTCCGCAAGCCTTGACTTCTTTTCCTGAAGGCGCTGTATCTTCTCTTCAATGGTCTCACCGGCGATGTAACGGTATACAAAGACCCTCTTCTCCTGTCCGATCCTGTGTGCCCTGCTCAGTGCCTGAATCTCCGAAGCGGGGTTCCACCACGGGTCGAGGATGAAGACGTAGTCTGCCTCGGTGAGGTTCAACCCTACTCCCCCGGCCTTGAGAGAGATGAGAAATACCTTGATACGGTCATCACTCCGGAAGCTGTTTATAACTCTCTCCCTGTCAGTTGTTGAACCTGTGAGCATTGCATACCCTATGCCGTTGCTCTTCAGCCACCAGGGAAAGAGGTCGAGGTGCTTGACAAAGGATGAAAATATCAGGATCTTATGCCCTTCCGAGATAACGTTTTCGATGTTGCGTGTTATTGTCTCGAACTTGCCAGAAACGCCTCCATACGATTCATCTGTAAGCACAGGATGGTTGGCTATCTGACGGAGCTTCATCAGACCCTGAAGAACCATGATGGCCGATTTCTCAATACCCACAGCCTCAATATTCTCAAGAATGCTGTTGCGTACCGCTGACTTTTCCCTCTCATAGATGGCAGCCTGTTCCTCTGACATATCGCAGTAGACTATCTGCTCCGTCACCTCTGGCAACTCCTTAACCACCATCTCTTTCGTGCGCCTCATGATGAAAGGCTGAATTATCTTCCTAAGTCTCTTTTCCTTCTCCTCCTCATAATTCTTTTCAATAGGCTTGGCGAATTCTCTCTTGAAGAAGATGAGTGAGCCAAGAAGGCCGGGATTGACAAAGCTGAGCTGTGTCCACAGGTCGGTAAGCGAGTTCTCCACGGGTGTTCCCGTAAGCGCCAGCCTGTGTTCTGACTTGAGCCGTGAGACCGCCCTGTAAATATTGGAAGAGGGGTTTTTGATATACTGACTCTCATCGAGTACTACATAAAAGAAATTCATTGCCGTAAAGAACTCTATGTCCTGCCTCACAGTATGATAGCTTGAAATGACGATATCATAACCCGAGAACTGTGATACTGACCTCTGTCTTCCTGTTCCGTGGTGTATTTTTGTCTTCAGTGACGGGCAGAACTTTCTGATCTCATTGTACCAGTTATGGCTGAGTGATGCCGGTACCACGATCAGCGAGGTGAGGCCGGCTTTCTCATGCCCGAAAAGAGACATCTGCCCCTCTGTCTCTTTCTCATCCGTGACAGTATTGTTCTCCTTGTTCCACATCAGCAGGGCCAGTGTCTGGAGTGTCTTGCCAAGCCCCATGTCATCGGCAAGACATCCACCCAGGTTATGCGTCTGAAGGAAATGAAGCCAGCTCAGCCCTTCCAGCTGGTAAGGACGCATCTCTGCCCTGAGCCCTGCCGGGGCATTGATGACCGGCAACTGCTCCGGCACTGCCAGCTTGCCCAGCTTGATGCAAATGTCACAGTTTTCGCCCGTTATCACTTCACTTATGAGGCTGAAGTGCTGTTTATGCACCAGGAGGCTATCCTCCCTGTCTTTGCCCATCTCGAACAGTCCGCGATACCGGGTGAACCACTCCTCCGGCAAAACTGCAACAGTCCCGTCGGGCAACGGATACTCCCTGATACCCTCAAGAATATACCTCCTCAGCCTGGTAAAGGGAATCCTGAATGTTCCTATCTGCACTACCGCCTTCAGGTCAAACCAGTCGTTGATTATCTGGTGGCTCAGGGTGATCTCCACCGGATCAAGGCAGTAGGGTACCTCAAGACTTCCGGTACGTATTGTCATTCCTGCCTCTGTAATTTTTTTTCTGTTTTCGGCTATTGTCTCAATGAGGTCATAAATTGCTTTGTCATCCTCCGCTGCTGCACCTGCAGTCATGAAATGGATCCCGTCTTCTGCAAAGAGGCCTGAATCTTCAAGTACCTCAATGCACTTCTTCTCCCTGAGGGTATCCCGTTCCTTCCTTTTGAAAGTGAATATGCCTCCTTCGTTACAGAAGGTGGTAAAATGAGTGATATCATCAGTATAGAATATCTCCCGCTCATCATAACGAAACTTCAGAATGGCAACCGGAAGACCTCTCATCCCAATCTCCACCGTAAGAGTTGACGTCATGACAGGTTCTGAAGTCTCTACGCGGAACCCTGTGCCTGTCACCCTGTGTGTGTTGACGACAGAGAGAACGAAGGTACTGAAGTACTTTTCTTCGGTGGCCTGCGGTATGGTAATGTGACTGCGTGTGAGAAAGGGTTTCAGCTTGGCTCCCTCTATTTCAGATACAAAATGGAGGCTGCTGCCGGCCCTTATCACACAGGGTTTATTTGAGAGAATATCAACAGGCTGACTGCGAAGGTTAAGCGGCTTGCCTTCTGACTCGATGATGAGGCTGTAGTTGCTGCCTGAGGTATCACGGTCAAACCTGAAGACAGGTGAAGCAACCTCGGGTACTATAAGCAGCCTGTCTTCCGGGTGAAGGCTTGCGATCCTTGTTTTCTGAAGGTAAACAGGAATCTCCTCTTTCAGCGCAATATGCAGGCTCTGGGAAATTCTTGACTCGATATATGGCTTTATCAGAGTCTCGAACTCTTTTTCTCCGACCGTTTCCGTGAACTCTTTTACGTTACGGTGCTTCGAAAAAAGTTTGAAGAGGTTCCGGTCAGAGTAATCGTTAAGCAGTTCCACAACCTCCCTCTCATCATTATCCAGACCGGACAGGGTTGTGCTGTCAGGAAAAGGAAAGAGAGGCTCAGTCATGCTGTAATAGGTGAGGCCATGCTGCTTCTCGAGGATATAGGGAACAAGCAGTGGCCCCCAGCGGCGGTGCTGGGTCAGTATAAGTGCAAACAGCTTCTCTTTTAATCTTTCCCGACCGGTATACACGGTTGACATCAAATCAACCTGCAATTATGGAAAATCCGGCCGTATATTCAAGCATAAGTGACAAATATTTTAATATCTTGCCGTAATTGTTTCCAAGAAGGAATTGAAATGAAAAGGATACTTATATTCAGCGTGTTACTCTCCGGGTCTGTTTTTCTAGCTGCCCAGGAGACCCCGCTCTCCCATGGCTGGAAGGCAAAAAAGGCTTCTGAAGTCACCGTCGACGGGTGTCATCTCACGATGACGGAACCTGACCTGTCAGGATGGATCAACGCTACAGTGCCCGGCACTGTACTTACTACACTCGTCAACAACGGACTAATGCCTGATCCTTACTTTGGGAAGAACAATGAGGAGATTCCCGATATTCATGAGGCAGGGCGCGATTTTTATACTTACTGGTTCTTCACGAGATTCTCCACTGAGGGAATCGACGCCTCAAAACAAGTGTGGCTGAAATTCAGAGGGATAAACTATTTTGCCGAGGTATATCTCAATGGCAGGCGTATCAGCGATGATCTTCATGAAGGTATGTTTCTCCGGCAGAAATACAATATCACCCAATATCTCAGCAAGGGGGGAGCCAATCTCCTTGCCGTTTATGTTGAGCCTCCTGCCAACCCCGGTAATCCGAACGGCGGACAGGGCGGTGACGGTATGATAGGAAGGGATGTGACGATGCAGTTCACTGCGGGGTGGGACTGGATTCAGCCTGTAAGAGACCGCAACACAGGTATATGGGATAAGGTAACCATAGAGGTTACAGGAGAAACAGACATACGCGATATGTACGCCAGAACCCGCGTACCCGGGGTCAGACTGCCCGGCGAATTGCAGGAGCCTGCCTTTGTAACATTTTCAGCTGAAATAGTCAATCCTACCGATAAAGTCGTGGAGGGTGAGGCACTACTGGCTTATACGGTTATCTCTGAGAAGAAAAAGGTAAGGATTGAACCTTTTTCATCTGTCAATGTGACATTTGCTGAGATAAAACAGGCAGAGCCCAGGATATGGTGGCCCAATGGCATGGGGCAGCCGGCGCTTTACCCCGCTTCAGTGACGTTTCAGGGAAAGGACGGCACAACGCATGACCGCGAAGATATTATGTTCGGCTTCAGGGAGACAGGGAGTCATTTTGACGAAAAGACCGGATCGCGTGTCTTTACCATCAATGGGCAGAAGATATTCATCAGGGGTGGGAACTGGATTGCCTCCGATGCAATGCTCCGTCTCGACCCCCAGCGGTATGAAGCCGAGGTGAAGATGCATGCAGAGATGAACATGAATATGATCAGGGTATGGGGCGGATCGATAATGGAAAGGCCTGAGTTCTATGATGCCTGCGACAGGTATGGCATACTTGTCTGGCAGGATCTGTGGATAACGGGCGACTGCAACGGAAGGTGGCCTGATGAGAAAAAGGCTGAGACGCAGGAGCGTCGCCGCGAATATCCCGACAACCATTCTCTCTTCATTGAGTCACTTACCGACCAGGTCAAGATGCTTCGCAACCACCCGTCACTCTACCTGTGGTGCGGCGGTAATGAGTTTCCCCCGCCCCCTGAGCTCAACGGCAGGATAAGCAGGACCCTGGCAGCCCTTGACGGGACAAGATACTATCTTGACGAATCGACCTCGCCGAACCTTCTGAAGAACACGATAGGAGGCAACGGTGACGGACCTTACGGCGTCAAGGAACCTCTTTGGTACTTTACACAGAAGTGGTACCCCTTCAACCCCGAGATCGGATCAGTAGGTCTCCCCAATATGGAGTCACTGGTAAGAATGATGGAAGAGAAGGACCTCGTGCCGCCTGCCGGGAAAGAGGTGAACGATGTATGGCGTTATCACAAGTATCTCGGCTACGGTGACATGATAGAAAAAATGGGGGAGGTAAAAGACCTTAAGGATTTTGTCACCAGGGCACAGATCGTTGGATATGACCAGTACCGATCAATGGCAGAAGGGTTTACTTCCAGGATGTGGGACTGGTACACCGGATTCCTGGTATGGAAGAGCCAGAATCCCTGGCCCGCACTGAAAGGACAGTTCTACGACTGGTTCCTTGATCAGAACGCCACATATTATGGGTTCAAGCATGCTGCAGCTCCGCTGCATCTGCAGTTTAATCCAACCGATTCAGCTGTCTACGTGGTCAACACCACACCCAAAGACCGCAAGGGGCTGAGGTTTGAAGCCGTCCTTGCAGATGAAAACGGGAAGGAGCTCTGGAAAAGGTCACAGGAGGCATCTGTCCTCGCCAACAGTGTGATCAAGGTATGGGATATCGATCTGAAGGATAAGCCTGCACTGATACATTTCCTGAAACTGAAGATAACCTACCTCTCTACAGGGGTGACCATAGATGAGAACACTTACTGGTTCCCCTATGAAAACAGGCAGGAAGCCTTCATGCAACTCAGGGATGCCAAAGTGGTGTCACAGATGACAAAGAACAACAGCGGCAAGATCACCGTTGACATTGCCAACAGCGGAGACGTCGCTGCATTCTTCGTGAGGATGAAGGTCATCAAGACTCTTACACAGGAGATGTTATCACCGGTTTTCTTCGATGACAACTATATTGTTATCATGCCCGGAGAGAAGAAGAGCATCACAGTTGATATAAACTTACTGACGCAGGAGGACAGGAACACACCGCTCTCTCTCTATTACGAGGGTGTCAACCTGATGCCGGGTATGACGAGGCTGTAGAAGGGCCTGCCCTCTGCGCCCTACGCCCTGCGCCCTGTGCTCTGAGCCCTTCCGTCACCCGATCCGGCTTATCTCTTCAAGGCGCTGGTGATCAAGCAGCGTGATGCTTTTGTCAGATAATGATATTATTTTGTCTTTCTCGAAGCTCTTCAACACTTTAACTGCACCTTCAGTCGATATTCCGGCAAAATCGGCAAGCTCTCTCCTTGAGAGGTGCCTGAACAGATCATCCCCGCCGAAGTTCTCAGGTGCCAGTGTCAGCAGTACGGAAGCCATCCTCCCGTTGGTCTGCTGGTGCAGAAGGTTGTCAAGTGATGAATAGAGGCGCGTATTCTGCTCGCAGTAACGCCTGATGATCGCAAAGGCAAAGGCGCCGTTATTCTTAACCAGTCCGGCAATTGCATCTTTCTCGATGAGGAACCCTGAAGTCTCGGTCAGTGCCACTACGGAATAGCTGAAGGTGTTTGGATTGAATACTGCTGATAACCCGACCATCTCCCCCGGTCTTACAATTCGAAGGTTATAGTCGCGTCCGTTGCTGCATTCAATATACTGTCTCGAGAAACCGCTGACAATGAAAATGACGTATGATGCAAAGGCCCCCTGTTTTGTAATGTTCTCCCCGCGCCGGAAAAGAATCTGTACGCGGCTGTCACGTATAAGACCAATCTCCTCAGGTGTCAGTGCCGAGAAGCAGGGAAGCGTTATGTCACATAAAAATTCCTTGTCGCTGTTGCTGATTGTTTTCATATTACTGTATGAGCAGCAAATTTAATCATTAACCACGCAATTATCCAGATGTGATTAATTCGCTGCTGTCATTATTATCTCAGATAGTTAACAGACGTCAACTTTTTATTTGTCCTGTTTCAATCAGGCTGTTGTTGAACAAGTGCAACGATGCATGAAATGGACAGACTCTTCATTGTACCTTTGCAAAAAAAATAAATCGTGAGACACAGGATTGAATCGACCTGGAAAGGCAATATGAAATTTGACACGGAAGTCAACGGTCACCATTTTATGATTGACGCCGCCGTGAACGGGGGAGGAGAGAACAGCGGCCCCAGGCCAAAACCCCTGATGCTGGCAGCCCTGGCAGGATGCACCGGGATGGACGTGGTCTCAATGCTGAAGAAGATGCGGCATGAGGTTGATTATTTTAATCTGGTTGTCGAGGGGGACACTGATGATGAACAACCAAATCCCTTTATTAAAGATGCACCTCATTTATGAATTCCGCGGAAAGGATCTCGACATGGAGAAACTGGATAAATCAGTTACCCTTGCCGAACGCTACTGCGGTGTTGCTGATGTTTACAGGAAAGCAGGGGTGCAGTTCACCCATGAGATAAAGATACTGGATTAAGAAAATTCGATTTCTGATTCGAGGTTCTGAACGATAAACAATAAACGATAAACAATATGTTATACACAAATCTTAATCACATCGAGACAGCTGCTCAGCTTGAAAAGGTTATCAGCGAAAATGAGAATGTAATGGTATGCTGCGGACGAATGGGACCGATGTGTATTCCTGTATACGGAATTATGGAAGAGCTCGAGCCTGTTTATTCACATGTTAAATTCTTTGACATGGAGTTTGATAATCCGGAGGCTCAAATCATCCGCAATGCTCCTGAGACAAAAGGTTTCATGGGGCTGCCATATACGGTTTACTACAGGAACGGCAAGATTGTAAAAGCCACTACCAGCATTCAGAACATGGCTCAGGTGAAGAGCATCCTTGACAGTCAGTTCGGTCAGCCCAAGGCGTAAATGATGGAGAGTGCAGGTCATTATGATGTTATTGTCCTTGGCGGAGGTCCTGCCGGCCTTACGGCAGCGATATACCTGTCGCGTGCCCGTATAAGGACGCTGGTGCTCACCGACGGGACACCGGGAGGTCAGATGACCTTGACCCATGAGATAGCCAACTATCCGGGGATAGAGAAGATTAACGGTTATATGCTCGGATCGGTTATGAAGAAGCAGGCCACCGCCTTTGGCACTGTGGTGAAATCAAATACCGTGATATCGTCAATGGTGCTTGATGCTCCGGTAAAGAGTTTTACAACATCAGAAGGGGAGACCTACACCGCTGATGCAGTCATTCTTGCCACCGGCGGGCGTTCCCGGACACTGGGCGTGCCGGGCGAGGATACCTTCCGCGGAAGAGGCATATCTTACTGTGCCACGTGTGACGGTGACTTTTTTACCGGCAAGGAGATCGTTGTTGTAGGAGGCGGTAACTCAGCCCTTGAAGAGGCTGTATCACTTACAAAATATGCAACGAAAGTGACCGTTGTTCACCAGTTTGACCATTTTCAGGCATTCGAATATGCCATCGAGGAGGCCCGTGCAAACCCGAAGATCAGCTTCCTGATGACCTCAACCATTGCTTCTTTTTATGGAAGTGACAGTATTGAGGGGGTTGAGATAAAGAACCTCATCAGCGGCGAGGTCTCCAGGTTCGCAACCGACGGCGTTTTCATATTCATTGGTTATGTGCCCAACACCGAGACACTTAAGGGGATGGTCAGCCTGAACGAAAGAGGAGAGATCCTCGTCGGCACCGACATGTCAACAAATATCAGGGGAGTATATGCAGCCGGCGACGCTGTTGTAAAGCGTTACCGCCAGGTCACCACAGCTGTGGGTGACGGCACTGTTGCCTCACTGGCTGCAGCAGAATACCTCAATACATTGAAAATTAAACAATAAGCAGAAGTTATGAAAGGATTAATAATTGCAATCGTAGTAGTGGCCGCAGTGGCATTCCTCTTCATCCGTGCATGGCACAAGATGAAGAATACGCCGGTGGTTGAAGACAGCCATCTTATCGAGCAGCTGACAGAACAGAATTTCAATAACAAGATTAAAAAAGGGGTTGTCATGGTCGATTTCTGGGCCGACTGGTGTATGCCCTGTAAAATGATGGCACCCATACTCAACGAAGTGGCTGAAGCTGCTGAGGGGGAGGCCGTCATATATAAACTTAATGTTGATGAACAGAGGCAGGTAGCTGCCAGTTACGGCATCAGGAACATACCGACCATCATTGTTTTCAGGGATGGCAAGGAGGTTGAGAGACTCGTCGGAATGAAGACGAAAGAGGTTCTGCTGGCCAGTATCAAAAAGGCTCAGCAGTAAGTTGTGAGGTTAATTGGCAGGGAGGGTGTCCGGATGAGTTTCATCTGCCGGCACCCTCTCTGGCTTTTTCATAGTCTGGTGCCTCGAGAAGGTTATTGAATCTTTCTGACGGCCTGATCCTGCCGAAAGAGTCCATGTAAGCTTCCCGTGTCATCGAATCCCAGTGAATTGCGCCGTGATAATACTGGATGTTATTAAAAATGCCGAGGGTTAACAGAGACCAGGAAAACGGACAGGATTGATGCCCGGAGGAATTTTCCTCCTGAGATCATCGCGTATGACAGCAATGCGGCAGCGGACACTGCCATGAGTGCATAGCTGTCTATGAAGGCCCTCTGTCCGAATCCTCCGCCGTACCACCAGCACCACCATGAGAATATTATGTAGGCATTCAGGGGGAAGAAGATGGTAACAGGCAGGGCATGAGGCGATCTCCGCATCCAGAGCACTGCTATCCCGGCGACAGAGAGGAGAAGCATGGGTGTATATATGAAGAGCCCTTTTCTGAAGCTGAACAGTCCTTTGATGATTGCCGGGTCATTGAAGAAGAATTTCTCATCGCTTCCATATGAGAAATAGAGCCAATGGCCGGTCATCTCCTTCCAGTAGATCAGCTGCGGTATCCAGACAATCACAGCAATAATAATCATGATCAGCAGATACCTGTAATCTGAGGCAAGTTTCTTTATTCTCCCTTTCAGATCACTTCCGTTATTTACAGCATAAAGGAGAAAGAAAAGAATAATAATGATATTGGTTGGCCTGATAAGGGATATCAATCCCAATAGCAGCCCTAATCGCACAACATCCAATACTTTGCGCCTGCGGGCCCTGAGCCCTGAGCCCTGAGCTTCGTACCATTTAATTGAATACCAAATAAATGCACTAATAAGCGCGAAGCTGTAGACGTGTGACATCGTACCCTGGAAGAGGGTGTACCAGTAGAGGTTCGTGGCAAGCGTAAATCCTGCAAGTGTCATTGATGCAATCCTGTCGGAGACATGTTCGAGAAGTATCCTGCGGAGATACACCAGTCCGATAAGCAAATAAGTGAGAGCCGATACAAGAAGGAAGAACTTGTACGGTTCGCTGTAGCCTCCTGCGTCAGCCCCGGTTACGACAGCAGCAAGGTGACCTGCCAGAAAAAATGGCATCCACAGAAGCGATACTCCCATGGTTGTCTTTATGAGGTTGTTTCCTTCCGGGGTCTTCTCGGGCCAGACAATGAACCTGTGGGGGCCATCGTAACTATCGGCATAGCCCAGTGAGAGGTCACGGTAAATGAACAGTGCCGGAAGGTAGGCATAGTACGAGATGGCGTCCCATTCAATAACACGCCGCTCCTCCTTCCAGTGCTTTACTTCAAGCATGTTTCCGGCCATGAAGAAAATGATTAATGCAATCGTCATGGCTGAGATCCATCTTCTCCCTTTAAGTCCGTAGCTGAACAGGTTACCTGCTATGAGTAATCCGTCGCTTACCCTGATCTTTTTCCCCTCCTCAATCTTTCTTGGATAGTACGATACAGGGTGCTCCGAGAATCTTATCCCCGGCGTCTTCAACCCTTTCATCATCAGTTCGGTCTCGAAGCCGAACCGCTCTTCCTTCAGGCCGAGCCCTGTGGCGAGCGCCCTGGTGAACAGCTTGTAGCCGCAGGTTATATCTGTGATCTTCATTCCTGTGATCAGTGATGCAGCAGAAGAAAAGAACCTGTTTGCGATGGTTGCGGGAAGGGCATGAGACGGGTATCGTCGTCGCGGACTGAAGCGGGTGCCGCTGACCAGGTCGAGGTTCTCTGAGTGCATCCTCTCAAGCATGGGGGGGATGTCGGCAGGATCAAGTTCAAGGTCTGCATCCTGCACCAGTATCGTGTCACCCTGCGCAGCCTTTATCCCGGCCGTCACTGCGGCGCCCTTTCCTCTGTTTGATGACAGCCTTATAAGGGTTATCCTGAATGCACCTGTGGTATATTCACCTGCCAGCCTGGCTGATTCATCCGAGGAGCAGTCGTCAACGATGACCACTTCAGTGTGCTCTACAAAAGGAGGGAATGTCAGCTCCTGCAGCCTGTCAAGAGTCCGGGTGATGACGCCGGCTTCATTGTAGAGGGGGATGATGATGGAGAGGTTCAAGGTCTGAGGTCTGAGGGTCTGAGGTCTTGCGGTCTTGCGGTCCTGCGGTCGTGAAGTCAAAGTTAGTACAGATAGGGAAAAAGACAACAGGCAGCAGACAGGAAATAACCATCAAAAAAAACAGAGGTTGCCTCCCTGAGACAGCCTCTGTTATTCTCAATGTTTGCCTCCTGCCACCTACTTGCCGGCCTGGGCTGTGAGATTGTCACAGATGCCGTCATTGTTTTTGTCAGTGAAGCCGGCTCCTTTACCATGGCCATGACCTTTTCCGTATCCATGACCCTTGCCATGACCTTTGCCTTTGCCTCTGCCCTGGCCCTGACCCTGGCCCTGACCCTGACCCTGTCCCTGACCTTGTCCTTTACCTTGTCCCTGTCCCATACGATCTCCTTTCTCAAAGTTATCGCAGACACCATTGTTGTCAGCATCAACCCAGGCAATCCTCCTGTCTGCACTGTTGCCTGCCTGGGTGGCATTCTGAGATGAGCTTTGTGCCGATGCCGTTGCCATTATTGCCATAACGGCTGCAATTGTAAAAATAAGCTTTGTTTTCATAATTGATGAATATTTGTTTTTATAAAATATTTTGATAATCTCTTTACAAATACTCTGATGAAAACATTATGGGAAGGTTTAATCAGGGGGCAAAGAAAAACAGTAAAAAAATGTTCAGATCTTCATATTTCTGATTCTCAATGCATTCCATACGACGGAAACGGAGCTGAAACTCATGGCGGCTGCGGCAATCATCGGGTTAAGGAGCGGCCCGCCGAAGAGGTGCAGCACTCCCATGGCGACCGGGATGCCCAGTATGTTATAGAAGAATGCCCAGAACAGGTTCTGGCGTATATTTCTTATCGTTGCACGGCTCAGTTTAAGTGTCCTGACCACATCGCGCAGGTCGCTTCTTATAAGTACAATATCGGCTGCTTCCATGGCCACATCGGTGCCAGAGCCAATGGCTATTCCAACGTCAGATGATGCGAGGGCAGGGGCATCATTGATGCCGTCACCAACCATTACCACCGTTTCTCCTTCATTCTTCAGTCTTCTGATCTCTTCAGCCTTGTCTCCCGGCAGCAGTCCTGACAGCACTCTGTCTATTCCCGCCTCTGCGGCGACATGCCTTGCAGTAGGTTCACTGTCGCCGGTTATCATTACCACCCTGTGCCCCATAGCCATCAGTTCGCTTATTGCTTCCCGTGAACCGGGACGTATGGTATCGGCGATAGCTATCACCCCTTCGCATCTTCCGGTGACGGCAATATAGAGCAAGGTCATCCCTTCACTGGCAAGATGTCCGGCCTGTTCGTCGGCACTGCTCAGGTCAATCTTTCTCTCTGTCATCAGCCTTCTGCTTCCGGCAAGCAGATGAAGGCCTCCGGTGAATGCTTCAACGCCAAACCCCGGAAGGGCGGTGAACCTCTCAGGCTGTCCTGCTGTGACTCCTTCCTGTTCTGCATATGCCATGACGGCCTTTGCCGCAGGGTGTTCAGACCTGCTCTCGGCTGAGGCGGCGAGGGCCAGGAGTTCCTTAATATCATACGAGCCTGTCGAGATAATGCCTGTTACGGCAGGCCTGCCGGTTGTTATGGTGCCGGTCTTATCGAGTACAACTGTTGTGGCTTTGCGGGCAGTCTCGAGCGCCTCGCCGCTCTTAATCAGGATGCCGTTCTCTGCACCTTTGCCGGTACCTACCATGACAGCCACCGGTGTAGCCAGACCGAGGGCACACGGACATGCGATAATAAGGACAGAGATAAGTACTGTAAAGGAGAACTGAAAGTCACCTGTTGCAATATACCATGCTGCGAAGGAGAGGAGGGCCAGGGACATCACAATGGGGACAAATATGCCTGAGATCCTGTCTGCCAGCCTGGCTATGGGAGCCTTGGAGCCCTGTGCAGCCTCGACGAGCCTTATGATCTGCGCCAGGGTGGTGTCGCTGCCAACACGGGTGGCTTGATAAATCACCGATCCGTGAAGGTTGATGCTTGCTCCGGTGACCTCCGATCCCTGACTCTTCTCGACCGGGATGCTTTCACCGGTAAGCATGGACTCATCAGCTGAGGTAGACCCTTCAGTGACGATGCCGTCAACCGGGAAGCGCTCTCCGGGTTTGACCATCACCAGATCACCCAGTATGACCTTTGATGCGGGAACAGTCTTCACCTTTCCGTCACGTATGACAGTGGCAAGCTGCGGAGCCAGTGACAGCAGTCTTTTTATCGCGCTGCCAGCCCTCCCTTTTGACCTTGACTCCAGGAACCTGCCCATAGTTATGAGTGTCAGGATGGCTGCGGCAGACTCATAATAGAGATGATGTACATGATGTGTCTCGCCTCCGGCGATACGTACCGTGGCATAGAGACTGTACGTAAAAGCTGCTGCGGTGCCCATGGCCACAAGGGTATCCATTCCAGGGTTTCCTCTTGAGAGGGTCTTCGTCCCGGCGATGTAAAAATGACGCCCTGCTGCGATGACCGGCGTTGTCAGCAGTAACTGGATAAGTGCAAAGATCAGAGGATTGCTGTCGGGTGAGATCAGATCAGGCAGCCTGGCGCCAGCCATGTAAGACATTGTGATGATAAGCAGCGGGATGGTGAATATGAGCGACCAGACGAGTCTCTTCCTGAGAAGCTCCGTCTCCGGACGCACAGCCTTCCTCTCTTTCTCATCATCAACAGCCTTGTATCCTGCCCTGTCAACAGCGGCCATGATGTCAGCTACGGAAGTGTGTCTCTCGTCATAACTGACAGTCATCCTTCCCGTGGCAAGGTTGACTGAGACAAAAGATATGCCGGCTACCTTGCCGGCGGCTTTCTCAACATGTGCCGCACACGAGGCGCAGTTCATTCCCTCGACTGTAAGTGTCTTGTCAGTCATACATCAAAGTTATTATAAGAATAACACCCTTGTACTGTTATTGTTGATCTTAAGGTCTCTGTACAGATGCAAAGCGCTCATGAGAAATGTTATATCTTTGCTGCACAACTGCCGTACTGCCCGGGATATGCCTCCCGGCTCCGGTAAAATTCAGTTCACCGCATGGATGTGCTTATTATTACTTTGCTGATCCTGTTGAACGGATTCTTCGCCCTTTCTGAAATTGCGCTTGTCTCAAGCAAGAGATCGAGACTGGAGCAGTTAAGGAATGAAGGACGGAAGGGCTCCTCATCAGCTCTTAAGCTGCTTGACAATTCCGAGGGTTTTCTGTCGGCTATTCAGGTTGGCATAACACTCATCGGAATAGTGAACGGAGTATACGGTGGTATTAACATTGCCGATGATCTGACTCCCTTCTTTCAGAAGTATGCCCTGCTGGCAGGCTATGCCGAAGAGATAGCTCTCACTGTCACTGTGCTGACAATCACTTACTTCTCTATTGTCATCGGGGAGCTTGTGCCCAAGACAATAGCCCTCACCAATCCTGAGAGGATAGCTGTGAGGATCGCTGCCCCGATAGCCTGGTTCAGCATGATCTTTTTTCCGGTTGTCAGATTCCTCTCATTCTCCACCTCACTGATAAACCGCTTGCTGGGGATAAGAAAACATCCTGACAGCATGACGGAGGCCGAGCTCAGGCAGATGCTCAGGAGCGCATCGCGTGACGGGGTCATAGAGAAGAATCAGGATTTCATGCATCAGAAGGTATTTTATTTTGCGGATAAGAGAGCCAGGCATATTATGACCCACAGGCTCGAGATAGAGTGGATTGACATAAGCCAGCCAACCGATGTTGTCAGGAAGAACATCCTGAAGTCGAAGCACAGCAGGCTGGTATGCTCCAGGGGCACGCTTGACAGCTTTCAGGGCATCCTGAATGTGAGAGACTTTTTTGCGGCCGATGTGGTATCCAAAGAGTATTCGATAACCGGGCTTCTGATACAGCCCGTCATTGTTCCGGAGACTGCTGATGCCTATAAGGTACTTGACCTGTTCAAGCAGAAGCAGATTTATTTCTGTGTCGTGGTGAATGAATACGGGGGCATTGAAGGGATCATCACCCTGCATGATATCCTTGAGAATCTTATCGGTGACATCCCGGAAGAGGGTGAGAGCTTTGAGCCTGATGTCTTTTTGCGTGATGACAAGTCATGGCTGGTCAGCGGTGATGCGCCGGTGGAGATCCTTGACGGCATCTTTGACAATTACATGACAGATTTCGAGAGTATTGAATACACCACTGTAGCCGGCTTCGTACTGGATAACATTCATAAGATACCTCAGATAGGAGACAAGTTCAACTATGACAATTATATGATCGAGATTGTCGACATTGACGACAACAGGATTGACAAGATACTGATTACAAAGCAATAGCATGATCAAGGTATTGCTTATCCTCTTCTATGTTTTCACTCCGCTTTTGATTTTGCGTTTATGCCACAGGTACAGCTTTCTAAACAAGATTGGCGCTGTGGTGGTGGCATACGTGATCGGTTTTGTGATTGGCAACATTGGTGTACTGCCGATGATTGAAGGCCATCCAGCCGTACTGGAGATGCTGACGACAATTACCATTCCGCTTGCCATTCCATTACTGCTTTTCTCCATGGATATCAGAAACTGGAAAAAGATTGCGGGCAAGACAATGCTTTCACTCTTATTTGCATTTGCAGCGGTCCTTATTGCAGTTTTTGGCGGTTTCTTCATCTTTCGCGACCAGGGGATTAAAGAGCTGTGGGATGTGTCGGGAATGATGGTAGGCATCTATACTGGCAGCACCCCAAACCTGGCATCGATACAGGCGGCACTGGGGGCTGATGAGACAAACTACATGATCGTTGTGACATATGACCTCTTCATCGGGGCCTTTCATCTTCTTTTTGTGATGACGATAGCCCAGCGGTTGTTTCTTTTATTCCTTCCGGCTTATGCTTATATTGACCGGGCTACTGGCAATACAAGGGTGGAGGCCGATGTTGATCCCTACTGGGGTCTGATGGCAAAGAACATGAGGCTTCCCCTTATTAAGGCTTTCCTTGTCTCAGTTGTGATCTTTGGCATTGGTGGTGCTGCTACCCTGATTGTTCCTGAGTCATCACAGATGGCAGCAGTCATCCTGATCATTACAACACTTGGAATAGTTGCCTCACTGGTTCCTGCGATAAAAAGAATAGAGAAGTCGTTTGAACTTGGCATGTACCTCATTGTGGTGTTCTGCCTGGTGATCTCGTCGATGGCTGATCTCAGGCATATAGACTTTGCTTCAGTGATGATTGCTGCCTATATCGCCCTGGTCGTATTCGGCTCGATGGCTATTCAGGCTTTTATGTCGTGGATATTCAAGATTGACGCTGACACCTACATCATAACCTCATCTGCTTTGATCACCAACCCCGCTGTTGTACTTGTTGTTGCCGGATCGCTGAGAAACCGTGAAATAGTCTTTTCCGGCCTGTCTGCTGCAATCATCGGGTTAGCCGCCGGAAATTACCTCGGGATCTTTATGGCGTGGTTTCTCGAGCGTCTCTGAGTCACCGTGGCAAGTGTGAAGCATCAGATCGTCATGCTGAAGTCGAACATGACGCCGGAGGCATCATTCTTCAGTCCCTCATAAACCGATGTGTCTTTGGCAAAGAGGTACATCTCGCTTCTGACAGAAATACCGATATATTTTTTCATGAACCTGAAGAGCGGGTCAGTCTCCTGTGCATATAACATGATAAGTGTATACTCCGAGCCCAGGTTTGCGTTGTTCACATGTCTGAAGATTGTGTCAAGGGCTTCAGGGCAGCTGTCATGGGCGTAGAGCAAGAGGGAGAGCTGCCTGAGAGGCTCATTGAGCCTTATGGGGTGGGGTACCTTCATGAAGAGTGAAAGGGCGTTAAGAAGGGCTGTCACGATCCTGATGCTTCTGTTAAGCCTGAGCACCTGGTAACTCTTGTATGTATGTTCATCCCACACTGCGGTCACTGCCATTATCTTACCCTTCTCACGTGCCACAAGGAAATTGTTGAGTGACAGTCCGTCGATGGCATCCAGGTAATTTCTGAATCGACTTTCTGAGATCACAGGAGCTATTTTGAAGCCTGAGGCATATTTACGGTACATATCGAGTATTTCGGGTATATCATTCTCACCCGGTATTCCGATTTCGAATCGTTTATCAAGGCGCATGCGCCGTATAGGGATGATGTTAAAGATTCTGTTTGTTCCAAGGTGACACGCCTCTGGCAGGCCGCCCCTGCCGCTTGTGAAGACCAGGGGGCGCTTGTTCTCTGACAGGAAGTTGGCGATCACCATGTCGGCATCTGACTCTCTGATATGATCTATAGCGGTCTTTACAAGCTTGAATGCGGTGATGCCGCTCCTGTAAGCCTCATCTACCCTGAGGTCGAGCATATACCCGACCTTGTATGTGCTGTTTAGTACCGAAGCCGGGAAATGGGTAACGCCTACCAGTCCGATAATACGGTCTGCCTTGGAGGCAACAAAATGCCATGCTTCCTTGTCGAGCAGACGGTGGAGGCTATTGAAGCGGGGTGTACGGTTGATAAAGAAGGTTATCATACCCTCCTGGGGGCATCTTGCGGCGAGGCTGATGATATTTTCGTTATCGGCATCACCGGCAAGGCGGACTTGGATAGCACTCATTTTTTAATAAGGTTACATTTACCCTGCAGTCTCTCAATGTTTAATTCTGATAATCCTTGCAGTTGTATTCGATGCTTACAAGGTTGAACTCGCCGTAGCAAAAGTCTTCATCAGGGTGTTTATATATAAGTTTTGCACCTGCAGGAAGCCGGTATCCGTTTATGTTCTTATAGCCTGTCACAGGAGTGAGCCAGGGATTGTTCTTGTATGTTTTCCCGTCTGCAGTCTCGAATCTGTCATTGCTAAGGAAGTTTACGAGCTCTCCCTCTTCATTGAAATACAGTGTTGCACTGACGGTAATGTTACCATTTGTGAACCGTGCATCTGCGGTAATGTTGTCAACCTCTGTCCACTCGATATTCGGGTCTATAAGTGTGGCAGGGGCCATAAAGCACATATCGTTAAATACCGTCACTGTCTCTCCCTGGTCCATCTCTTTTCCCCTGGCATCAACCACAGTAAAAAGTCCGAAAATCTTTACCAGCATGATTGCTGTCTGATCTCTGTAAAGGTGAATCCCCTTCGCGGGAATACCTTTTTTCTTTGCAACGATGTAAAAGAGGCGGGTGTGTTTGTCAAAGAAGTTATATTGTTCTGACCGGAGAGGCATAAAGTCTCCGGATGAATCTGATCTGATTCCCCCGGCAAATACTGCTCTGAAATTCAGTACTTTTTCTTTCCCTAATGAGCCCGTGTACCTGATATATTTCCGGACGATGGGAGGAAGGTGTTTAATATCCGCTTCGGTCAGCGTTTCATTTTTAACGGTACTTGTCCGTTTCAGTGCCTCGATGACGGCCTTCTTATAGGTATTCTTCATTTTGAAATTTTAACGGGATCAAATTTACAGATAAAATCTGATGATTGCTCTGGCCTCCCGGATGCTGACCAGTGTGAATGAGTGAACAAGGCCGATGACGGAGGGAGGGATTACTCGCCCCGCTGTGCGGGGCTCGTGATCCCTATGGGGAAACCCGAAAGACCATATCACCCCAACATGAGCTGTGCTCATGTGTTATTTTTATTTTCCGTCATTGCTCGCTCCGGCAAGCCGGGCTCGCGCTGCCGTAAAATAAAAAACCCTTCCGCCAACGGCGGAAGGGGGTGATATGGTCTGCGGAGAGAGAGGGATTCGAACCCCCGGTCCAGTTACCCGGACAACGGTTTTCGAGACCGCCCCAATCGACCACTCTGGCATCTCTCCGTTATGCTATGCCCCCGGGGACATAACGGGTGCAAATATAATTACTTTTCAGTCTATTCAGTCCTGAACCGGATACTTCTTGATGCCAAGAAAGAGCTATTGCCAGCCGAACTTAAATTTCAGATATTTGTCAGTCATACTTACTCCAATAAATATCCCAGGGATGAAACAAGCTGATAAAAGCAGGACACTACCGAGATACCTCATTGCCTATGAAAAGGCCGATTTCTCCACACAGCAGAAAGTACGCTTTTTCAACCGTCTGTGCCAGGTAATGCTGGTGCTGCTCTTGCTAATCATGACTTACACAGGCATTATCCAGATTAACACTCCTGATTACGGGAGACTATTCCTCCCTGTCCTTCTGACTCCTGCGGCAATGTGCCTTATAGTCCTGCTAAGTATTTATCTGCTCAGAAGGGGACAATTTATTGTTGCCACGCATCTGCTTCTTCTGTTGTCATTTGCAGCTGTCTGGTCTGTCATTTTTCTTGACCGCACCGGTCCGTTGCCAAGACTTGACACGATTGTATTGATACCTGCCATTATGACTATGTTACCATTAATCGTAAGGCGGGCTGCATTGTCATTTACCATTTATACATCTATAAATATCTTTCTGCTTATTTCGTTTCTTCTGATCTATCACAACCAGATAGACATGCCGTGGTCATATCTCGCTGATTATTTTTCTGATACATCTATAGCTCTGATCTTTACCGGAATAGTCGGATATAACATCTTTGCCATAAACTCCAGATCGCTAGAGAGGACCGTAACAGATATCCGGGAGAGACATGAAGCCGAGTTAGCACTGAAGGAAAGTGAGAAGAAATACAGCGAAACCCTTGATTTGCTCCCTCAGACAGTATTCGAGGCTGACATCACCGGCAGGCTGTTGTATGTAAACAGAAGGGGTTATGAAACTTTCGGCTACAGCAGAGAAGATTTCTCCAGAGGATTGTATATGCCTGAAATGATTGTTGAGAATGAGAGGAAAAAGGCTGCCGAAAACATTAGGAGACTGCTGCGCAATGAAGGAAAAACAGGGCTGAACTATACCGCCCTCAGAAAAGACGGATCAACCTTCCCGGTGCAGATTTATTCGGGATATATAAAACCAAATCAGGAGATAACCGGATTCAGAGGGATAATTGTTGACATAACCCAGAAAATTGAATCAGAGAAGGCTCTCATTGCAAGCCAGCAGCTCTTTCAGACCCTCGCGCAGAACTCCCCGGTCGGAATTTTCAGGACAAGGCCTGATGGCTTTACTACCTATGTAAACCCAAAATGGACTGAACTGGCAGGTCTCTCAGCCGAAGAAGCTGCCGGAGAGGGGTGGCTGAAAGCTGTCCATCCGGATGACAGGAATACCCTGGGAGCAGTGTGGACCGGTCATTCAGCAAGACGGGAATCATCAAATGTTGATTATCGGTTCCTGAGACCCGACGGATCAATAGTATGGGTCCTTGGTAATGCAGTCCCTGAGATTGTGGAAGGAGAGTTTAACGGGTATGTCGGTACAATCACAGACATCACTGAGATAAAACAGACACAGAAGGAGCTGCGGGAGAGCGAGGAACGGTACAGGACTATCATTAACGCCTTTCCCGACATCATAATGATTTCCGACCTGAAGGGCAATATACTATTTGCCAATGAACACCTGAAGAGACTCACCGGACTCGCAGAGGAGGATTATTTCAAAACTGAAAGGAAAGCACATATTCATCCCGATGATATTCAGTTTGTCACCGGGGAGATCAAAGATCTTCTCAACTGGGAAAAAGAATGCACGGGAGTAATAGAGAACAGGTTCATTGACACCGGTGGAAGGATGCATTGGTTCAGCGGTACGATCTCCAAAATCATCTATGACGGGCAGGTGGCGCTGCAGACTATCTCCCGTGATATTACCGAAAGAAAATCGATTGAAGAAGAACTGGACAGACACCGCACTCATCTTGAGGCTATGGTCAGGGAAAGGACTGAAGAGCTCAGAGAGACTAATAAAGCACTGATTGCAAGCAATCGCAAACTGATGGAACAGCATGAAAAACTTGAAAAGACGCTGACTGAGCTCAAACAGGCACAGCAGCAACTGATCCACAGTGAGAAGATGGCATCACTGGGTATTCTGGCCGCAGGTGTCGCTCATGAGATTAACAACCCGCTGAATTTTATCCAGGCTGGTATCCTTGGACTCGAGACATATTTTCACGATAACCTGGAATCACATATACCCGAGGTAACTCCATTGATGAACGGGGTGAAGGAAGGAGTTAAAAGAAGTGCGCAGATCGTAACAAGCCTGAGCCGTTACAGCCGTCAGGACTTATTGCCACTGACCAGGTGCAACATCCATGAAATCATTGACAACTGCCTGATAATGCTGCAGAGCGAGACAAAGGCCAGAATTGAAATCAAAAAAAGTTATTCCGAAGATGTAACAGAAGTATACGGTAATGAGGGAGAGTTACACCAGGCAATGTTGAATATCCTCGTCAATGCTATACAGGCTATCGGGAAGGAAGGGATGATCACAATATCCACAAGAGTGGCACAGGGTACCATTGAGATTTCTGTATCAGATTCCGGTTGCGGTATAGATGAGCAACACCTCGGGAGGATCTTCGATCCCTTCTTTACAACAAAGGAGCCCGGACTAGGTACAGGTCTGGGATTGTCAATAACATATAACATAATTATGAAACACAATGGGTCTGTAACTTGTCGGTCGAAGAAGTCAGAAGGAAGTGAGTTTATTATTAACTTGCCGTTAAATGCCTGAAAAAATGGGGAGCGCTGTAAATGTTTTATATGTCGATGATGAACCGCTGAATTTGTTCCTCTTCAGCAGTGTTTTCAAGAATATCTACAATGTCATGACAGCTGAATCCGGATTCACAGCTCTTGATATGATTGTCAAAAATAAAAGTATCAATGTTGTCATTGCAGATATGAAAATGCCGGGCATGAATGGTATTGAATTCATTGAAAAGGCCAGGGAAATGATCCCCGGCCTTGATTGCTTCATTATGACGGGTTATGATGTCACTCCCGAGATCCAGAAATCAATAGATGACGGACTTGTGAAACGATACTTCAGGAAACCGATGGATAAGAGCGAAATCATTAGCTCCATTGATGCTTTGATCACCTGATTCCTAATAGTTGTGCGGTTAAACAACCTGTAACTTTCCGGGTACTCAGACCCGGCATTCACAGCGCAATGACTATTTCTTGTTATAGACAGTCGTTATCGTCCTGTCACCATTGGGCGACGATGAGGTAGAAACGATTGTGACCGTGTTCTTGTCAGGCATGCTCCAGACATCGGTCGAATTCATAGTAACAGTCTCGCCATTCCTTTCAAGGCTACGTGTTGACTTGATGGTAAGTATTTTACCGTCGGCCGACCAGCTGGCAATAGACTTTGATGTACCCCTTCCTGTAGAGTTGTTGCTCTCCTTGCCATCAAGCGTGTACTTCATGATTGTTGTACTGCTCTGTCCCTCAGGGTTGGTGCGTGGTCCTTTCAACGGTGAGAAGATTGGCTTCCTGTTTTACAGTGAAGTCACCGCCGGAAAACCCGCCTCTGCCCTGTCCCTGCCCTGACGCCTGCCCTGTGTTGCTCTTCTCTGCATTATAAACCCAGGTGCCGGAGAAATTGGTCCTGGTGCCCTGACCGTCAAGGCTTAATGGCAACACCGTTAATGCCATGATTATCATAAGTGATAATAGATGACTCATTCCTGCTTTCATTTTCATAGCTGTTGTGTATTTATGTTAGAACTATTTATACAGACAATTTGTTATTGCTCTATATTCCTTACAGTACTATGAAAACAATATGCATCTCTGCATTTATTCTCCTTACAACCCTGATGGCAAAAGGGCAGAACGCCAATCCTGAATACGACTCCACCCTCGCCGCACAGCTGGGGGCAGACGAAAGGGGGATGAAAATGTATGTTCTCGTAATTCTAAAGACCGGCCCGAATGATGTGCAGGACAAGGCATTACGTGACAGCCTCTTTGCCGGACACTTCTCCAATATGAACAGGATGGCAAAGGAGAACAAGCTTGTGGTTGCAGGACCCTCTGGGGACCAATGACCGCCAATACCGCGGCATCTTCATACTTAATGTTAAAACAACGGAAGAGGCAGAGCTGCTGCTGCAGACAGACCCAACCGTCAGGGCAGGTATATTTGACACAGAGATATATCCCTGGTACGGGTCAGCTGCACTGCCGATGTACATGGGATATGATAAAAAACTAACTAAGGAAAAACGGTAATGGCTCAGCCATTTTTACAGACCCGGAAAAGAAACAGGAGGTCTATTTTTTTGACTTCAGTTTACCTGTCAGCGAGTCAAGCGACGACTTCAGCTTTACACTCGCAGCACTGACAGCCTGATCAATCTCATTGCCACGGCTGTTTACCGCAACAGGACTCAATCCCTTCACCCTCGCCTCTATCTTGCACTGAATGTCATCTTTCGATGACTTGTCAGCGTTCTGGTCTGAGAGATGTACTTCAAGACGTGTGATCTGATCGGTGTACCTCTTCATTGACTTCGTGAGTACCTCTGTAACGAAATTTTCAAGCCTCTCTGATCCTTTGATGTTTTTGTCGGTGTGTACCTGAATTTTCATGATCTCTCCTCCTTGTAAATATTTGTGTTCTCTTGTATGAACTATAACGGGTCTTAAGAGCCCCTATTGTTCAACGAATTTAACAAGAATTTGTTCAGTTGGTACCGTTCATCCCCATGAAAATACAGCATTCGGCGATAAAAGATTAACAAATATTTTGAACGATGCAACAGATTAGTTTTCAGGTTTAATTGCTAACTTTATTAGTTCATAAAATATCAGGCATCAACGCATCATTTTAAATACAATCCCTATGAAAAAAGCTTTAATGTTCCTGCTCCTTGGACTGATCATCAGTTCATGCAATCAAACCACAACCCAGCCGGCTGCCGTGACTGATACCGGTGTAACAGTCAGGGATGGTGTCTTTATCCATATCACGGAGTGCTATGACGATCCCCACAGGGTCCTTATGCCCCTGAAAATGGCAACCATGATGGCTGCCGACAAGGATGTGCTTGTATATATGGACATTCATTCTGTTCATCTGCTGGTGAAGGATGCCAAGGACATTGAATACGCTGACTTTGAATCGGCTCATACGCTGATAAAAAAGCTCCTTGAGATGAATGTTGGCGTCTATGCCTGCCCCACCTGCCTCAAGATTGCCGGTTACGAACCCGGTGACCTGATGGATGGTGTCCAGGTAGCGCAGAAGGACAGATTCTTCGATTTCACCAAAGGAAGAATCATCACTCTCGACTATTGATGATCAGCAGTGGTCTGAGACAAAAATAAACCATGCCCTGCGCTCTGGCAGGGGTTTGCTGTGTCTTTCACCTGCGGTCAACCGCGAACGAACCGCTGTACGTCCCCTGCCCGCAGGTCAGACGGATGAAATAAATGCCGGCTTTAAGCTCGTGTATATCCATTTGTGTCATCCCCTCATCCAGCGTCTCCCTCATTAAAAGGCAGCCTCTGATGTCGAAGACAATGAGAGAGGCTCCGGCACAATCATAGCCCGGTACCTCTATGTTAAGGTAGTCACCTGCCGGATTAGGCCATAGCTTCAGGATTGCTTGCTGTGCAACAATTACCTCGACCGGATTAAGGGTTCCCCATATCTTTTCCACAAACTGAGGATCATCAATGAAAGGGTTGCGGTTATTCTGGTATTTGTATACCTCGTTGTTCCTGTTTGTCTCTTTTGTGCTCACGGCGTCGGTGCGGTGCCAGGCAAGGAGCATGGTCAGTGCCCACGGTTTCGGCTGCGCACCTGTTGTCATGTCACTGCCGGGCCAGCCGGCATCTTCGCCGTAATATCTCGTCGCCATGTAAAAGTATGTGCGTGCAAAATCGCCCTTGTATTCATCTATCGGTTCAAAGACGATGCCGGTATATCCGGACCATGATGAGGGACCTACCATGCTTCCGTTAGATGAGGTCCATGTCGGGCTGGCGGTCTCTCCGAACGGGTAGTTGCTCCTGCGGTTGTTGACATAGCCGTCAGTAGGATAGAGGTGAAAGAGATCGCTGTACATCGGTGAGGCATCATTAAACCAGCTCTTCGGGAATGAGTGTTCGCGGTTGAAGCAGTCAGCCTCGCTGTTGTAGTTGCCGCACTCCTGCCCGGTACCGTAAGTATAGACATACGCCGGAGTACTTCCCGGCTTGTCAGAATACATGTCCCAGACTATATTCCCGGGTTTGACATCTGTCGTCAGGAAGCAACCGTAAAGATTGTCATAGGGGATGACGGTATGATTGTCAATGATGTCATGCAGTGCCTGCTGAAGAGCCTTGCCTGTCAGTCCTGATGCAGAATTATAGTACCCTGCCGGTGGCTGGGCGACTGTGATGGTCAGGAGTGACCATGCTGTCAGGAACGTGAAGGCTGCACGCTTCATGACAAAGCCTATTTTTCAGCTACAAGGACGTTGTCAACCTCCCAGGTGGTGGTTTTGTCGGAGGCAGTACCAGTCGGGTCCGCTCCCGTATAAACCCAGGCAATATAAACCTGTCCCCCCTTATAGGGAGTAAGATCAATCTGTCCTGAAGAAACGAACTGGCTGTAGGTGCCCTGTGTCGAAGGGGGCAGGGTGAAGCTCTTCTCGGTCCATGTGCTGGTCCACGGAGTAGCCGATCCTGTGTAGTTTGTTGATATGTAAACCTTCAGTGTGGCTCCGTTATCATAGCCGTCAGCGCTCTCGAAGATGAGGTAAGGCTGTGTGGCTGTTGTAAGGTCAACCGCAGGAGCTATCATCCACGTTATCACTGAAGCAAGACCTGAGTTATATGCAGTTGCCTGGACCCATTTGCGTGATCCGACCTCATTTCCGTACCAGGTCTTTGTACCTTCCTGAGAATAGGTCTTCCAGCCTGCAAGAGTGCTTACATCTGCATACCTGACCAGGGTGGTGAAGTCCTGCGAAAGATATATTGTTCCTGAGGCATTGCATCTTCCGCCTGTCATCTGGTTCTCGGTATCGTCACGCAGCAACAGCTGGGCGTCATTGAAGACAGAGGCCACACCTTTGATGTAGCCGTTACCGGCAGGCAGTGTGTTTGATGCAAAGGTGGCGTCAGAACGGGTGTAGACATCCATCTCATCTGAACAGTCGGTCAGAATGTCTGTGCCCGAGTATGTCCCAGGGGCATCGAACTGCACACTCTCTATCATCACATACTCAGCCTGATGCTCACCTGCAAGAAGCTCACTGATAAAAACCTTAGCCGGGGTTATTGGCTGAGGAGTGAGACTGACAAGCTCTGTCTGGTCGGCGATGCTGATATCCCCGAACTGGAGTAAACCGTTATACATCGTGAATGAGACGCCACGGCACAGGATCTTAACTTCAGAGTCACGCGAGAAGGTGTTGGTGCCTGCCACTGTCAGACATATTCCTGCTGTTGAGTCCTGAAGATATGCCACGAAGGATGGCAGGTTGCCAAGTTCGGGGGTGAGGGTGATGATACCCTGTATGTAGATATTGGTATCTATTGTTGTCACACCTTCATCATACATTTTTCTCAGCTGTTTGACAGTCACATAGTCAATTACCGGTTCAGGCGGAGGGACCGGATCCCTGTTGCATGAGATGACTGCCGCCAGGATTACCGTAACTATCAGAGGATATCTTATGATGGTCTTCATCTGGTCAGTATTTATTTTGCAGTTGTAACAATAATATTATCAACACGGTATGTCGTACTTTCAGTATCGCTCCCCGTATATTTGAAGGCGATCACTCCTGACTTTCCAGACATGACCGGCAGGTTGACATTGCCTGAGTTGATGAACGTGTGGTCAGGATCGCTCTTCTGCGCCAGTGTTGCAGTCAGCGGTGTCCATGTGGCTGTGTTAATGTTGGTGCCGTTATAGTCTGTTGAGAAGAGCACCTGCATCGGGAGGTTCGTACCGGTATGTGCCCAGTAGGCCTTGGCAGTCTGAAAGGTCAGTACCTTCTGGGTGGAGAGTATCACCGGTCTGGTGATAAGCCATGTCACCATGCTTGCCAGGTCTGAGTTATAACCGGTTGCCTGTGCGTATGTGTTGCCGCTAAATACTTTTGCCAGCCACAGACGTCCTCCTGCCGTTGCCAGGTTCTGCCAGCCGCTGATATAAACGGTGGCATTGTCACTGAAACTGCTGAAGTTCTCGCTTAGTGTCTCCACCGGAGTGCCAAGGGGCTGGGGCACGTATCCGCACCTCTCGCCTGTCATCTGCACCTCGGAGTAGTCTCTCACAACAAGCTGGTAGTCGCTGTTGAAGACAGTGACGATACCCACTATCGATCCCTTTCCCGGAGGGAGGGTCTCACCGGCGAAGGAGGCATAGCCGCTGGTCCTGACGATTATGCTCTTGTCTGAGCAGTCGACCATGCTTCTGTTTGCAGATGCGGGCGGGTCAGCATCAGGTTCGGCCCATGTCCGGCCGATCTCGTTGTCATTGAACTCCACATTCTCGAACCTCACCAGCCTGCCAAGCCACTGAGATGATTTGACCTGAGTAATGGTCGCCGTTGCAGGGTATGTCGGGTTTCCAATCGATAGCTTAAGTATCTGGCTGTCCATGTTGAACCCTGATACCCTTATGCTCCCTTCGTCATCATAGTAAGGCACGCCTCCCATCTGGATGAAGTTGCCGTAGTCGCCCAGGTAGAGGTCTTTAACGTTTACTATCACTGAATCACCTATGTAAAGTCCGCTGGTTGCATCAAAGAGCATCCGCAGCCCCGTGGTGCCATCCTCGATAAATGCCTCCTTGTAGAGGTTGCCGTCCTTCTTGTCGCTGGCGGTGATGATACCTTTGAGCGACCAGTTTTGTGTTATCTGTACCGGGTAACGCTCCTGCCACGGCTTTGCAAGCTCGGCGGCGTACAGTGCCTTGACCTGGTCAACGGTGACTATTTCACCGGCAACAAACTCTTTCTCCGGAGGAGGGGTCTCGTTGTTGTCGATGCATGAGGTGATAACCAGCATGGCTGCCATTGCTGCTATGCCCTTCAGTATTTTCGTATTCATCTTCATTCTCTTGTCCTCCCTCATCTTAATACCTGATACTGAAATTAATGAAGTAGTTGAAGCCATTGGCATAATAGATCTTTGGCTGGAACAGTTCCGGCTTCTCAGGATCAAACCTGTACTGCTCGAACCCCCCAGTGACAAATGAGCGGTTGTTGAGCACGTTGCTGAGGTTGGCGCTGACATTTATGTAAATGTCATTTACCAGCCATGATTTACCGACAAAGATGTCAACGAGGAAGCCCGGATCTGCCTGCTTCTGCTGTTCCCAGTAGGGATAGTAACCTGTCTCGTCCTTTGTGCGGGTGACGGGATTGAAGTCGAGGAAGATCTGGTCGTAGTAGCTGCCTGTCACCCCTGCCCACCAGAAGCGGGATGAGTTGTATTCAATACCGGCAGCCAGCGCTGTCTGTGGTGTTCCGCTCTGACGGAAGTACTTTATCCAGACTTCTTCGGTACTCAGCACTTCGCTGTTGTTGTCTTTCGTTATGGTGATAGCCGGATTGGTTACCCAGAGGTACTGTCCGAGTGAGGCTACTGCGTTCACTGACAGCTCAGCAGTGAGGCTGATCTCGGCTCCTGCCTCAATGCCGTAGTTCTCCTTGTCAATGCCTGTCATTGCATAGTTGACAAGGGTCCTCCATTCGTCATGATAGAAGCTTGTCACCTCTGTCTGATCGTTGAATCGGGTGTAGTAGGCGGTAAGCCTTCCCTTGACAACCGGTGAGCGGAGGATGTAACTTATGTCACCCGAGATGATCGTCTCCTGACCCAGTCCCGGCGTGGAGCTGTTGCGTGTGCGCGGCGAGAGGAAGGCATTTCGGAATAACGGGGGATTCTTTGTAAAGAGTGTATTAAGCACAATCATGTGGCGTCCTGTGATGCGGAAGTCGCCTCCTGCCTTGATACCCCAGGTGGGATAGGCGAGGTGTTCAGATTCGCCGTAAGAGTTGTCAGGGAACAGCCCTTTTTTCATCAGCCCTTCACGCCACATCTCAGTATACCTGGCGTGGGCGCTGAGGTATGCCGAATAGCGTTTGTTGCTGTAGCGTCCCGTGCCCCACAGTGTTGCGCCGCGCTGGATGGCATAATAGCTGTTGCCGAATGTTTCGCCGACGGTAACTGTGTTGTTGGGCTCGTTGAGGTCGCTCTGATAGGCGTCCGGATCATTTGGGTAATCCCTTTCGGCAAACTGGTCTACATCAAGCCAGTAGTCGCCACCCAGGAGGTCCTTGATGACGTTGAAGTTATGTCCGCGGAAGAGATCTACCAGCAGCCCTCCCGTGAGATTGAATTTTTCTGACACCTCCCATGCAGTCCTTGTATTGAGCTGGAACTGTGAGATATCATTGCGCCTGTCTTCGACGATATACTTTGACCTGTTTCCGGTGACTGTGTTGCCCGGAACGCCTCCCTCATCAGGAACAGAAAAGATGTTCTTGCGGTTGGCGTAATAGAAGTGGTCCCAGTCTACCTGGCTCACCGACGGGTCGGTCTGCCAGGCCTCTGTGATGCGGTCGATATCCGATTCGTCACTGTAGTAGCTGGGCAGCTTGCGGTAGTAATCGGGTCTGGGGTCAAGGACATCGTACCAGTTGAGGGCTGAGTACCCGCTCTTGCCGAACCAGTACCCGGCAGTAGTCTGTATGTCAAGCTTATCGGACGGTTTCCAGAAGTGCGCAAGGGTTATCAGAGGCTTGTTGTTGCTCCTGACTCGTGCACTGCGCACCTCACCATTCTGAAGACCCCAGTAGGGATTATAATAGACATCACCGGTAAGGTCATAAGCCTCCTGTGTTGAGCCTCCGCCAACGCCCCTCTCGTATATCGCATCAAGGGCCGTGAGGTTAAGGCTGTGACGGCTGTTGATCTTCTTCTCAGCAGAGAGGAAGAAGGAGTTGGCGTCATAGAAGGTCCCCTGCTCATAGCCTCTCTCGCTCCACCGTCTTGAGTAGCTTCCGGTGAACGCCCAGTTATTGTTCATAAGCCCGGTGGAGTATGTGAGCATTGCCCTGTTTCGGTAGGTGCGGTTTGAGAGAGAATAGACAGCCTTGACACCGCTGCGGTACTCTGAGGCGCGGGTATTGATTCGTGTGGCGCCTCCCACCGGCTCGAAGAGGAAGCCGATGGGCTCCGGACCTGAGCTTACCATGGCGCTTCGCATGACGTCATTGAGACCTCCCCAGTTCGAATAATAAGGAGACCCCGATTCGATGTCATTGACCACAAAGCCGTTCAGGCTCACATTCTGGTAGTTGGCGTCATAGCCCCTGACCCTGTACATCACCGGGCCGAAGGTATATGCTGATGTGCTGAGGAAGATGTCTGCAGAGGCGCTCAGGGCACCCTGTATCGCCTGGCTCTCGAAGCTGTCTTCAGAAACTCCCTCGCTCACATTTACAGAGACAAAGTCGTTGATATAGTTTGTGAGCCGCGGCATGGCAATCGATCCGGCATCGGCAGTAGCACCGGCTGTTACGGTGACACTGATAATCACCTGTTCGTAGTCGGCCAGGTCTATGAAGAGCATCTGTTTTCCCTGATCGGTGTTCACAAGGAAGGAGCCGTCGTCAGCCGATGATCCGAGCTCCCGTCCCGAGGCATCGGTGATTACGGCACCGGCAAGGGGTGATCCGTTGCTCCTGTCTGTGATGATCCCGCTCACCTTTCCCTGCTGCGCAGTTAAGGTGCCGCATGTGACCATCCATAGTAACATAAAGTAGATCAGTCTGTTATATTTCATGATTGGCAATAAAGGTCAGCTATAAAGATATAATTAAAAGGAGAAAGGAGAAAGGAGAAAGGCAAAAGGACGAAAGGCGAAAGGCAAAAGTTAAAAGTGCTACCTTTATCGCGGATAAATAACCCGGTAATGCTCAGGATAATATTTGTATTGTTTCTCTCAGTCACATCGGCCTGTCTCTTTGCCCAGCAGAAGGTGAGGGCGGGGGTGATAGGTTTTTATAACCTCGAAAATCTCTTTGACACCATAGATACTCCTGATGTTCTGGATGAGGAATTTACGCCTGATGGACCCAACAAATGGACTGGCAGTAGATATCTTGAGAAGCTTGACAACATGGCCCTGGTTATTTCGCGCATAGGTGAGGAGGATGGATGGCAGGGTGGCCCAGCCGTGCTGGGTGTAAGTGAGATTGAGAACCGCTCTGTGCTCGAAGACCTTGCGGCACACCCGTTGCTGAAAGAGTCAAACTACCAGATCGTTCATTATGACTCACCTGACAGGAGGGGCGTCGACGTGGCGTTGATGTATCGTCCCAGGTATTTCAGGGTGACGGCATCAGCCAGCCCCATGCTCGACCTCACCGACGAAAATGGTGAGAGGGTTTATACCCGTGACCAGCTTGTGGTCTCAGGCAGGTTTGACGGTGAGCCGATGCACTTCATAGTAGGACACTGGCCGTCGCGCAGCGGCGGCGAGATGACAACACGTCCGCGGCGCATTGCTGCAGCCCAGCTCTCCCGGAGACTGGTCGACAGCCTGCTTGCAATAAGTCCGGAGGCGAAGATTTTTGTCATGGGTGACCTCAATGATGATCCCACAGACGAGAGCGTGCGCAAGTATCTTCGTGCCGGAGGTGATCCGGAGAGGCTGGAAGAGGGGGAGCTCTTCAACACCATGTATCCTCTCTTCAGAAAAGGTATAGGATCTCTCTACTACCGTGACGGGATAAATCTCTTCGACCAGATAATAATAACACAGGCACTTCTGGGGAGTGACCGCTCATCATACAGGTTCCTTCAGGCAAGGGTATTCAACGCACCTTTCCTCCTCCAGAAGGACGGTCAGTATAAGGGATATCCTCTCAGATCATTTGTTGGAACAGTGTGGCAGGGTGGTTACAGTGACCACTTTCCGGTTTACGTTGTCATTGGCAGGGACAGGTAGAGGCAGGGAGCAAGGGGCAAGGAGCAGGGGCAAGGAGCAAGGAGCAAGGAGCAAGGAGCAAGGAGCAAGGAGCAGAGAGCAGGAGTTAGGCAGTAGGGGGGATGGCAAGGGGTGGAATCACTATTGAAGGATTCTGACCATGACAGGCCGGTGGTCTGAGAGTACATCAGCATAGTCAGGATAGCACGGACTTGCCTTTACTACCATTGTAGTATCAACATATTGAGCCAGCTCATCGGTGACGAGGATATGGTCGAGGTGGCTGGGCCATGAGGGGTATGACCACCACAGTGGTGTTCCTTTCGCTATCGCCAGGTCAGAAAACAGGTAATCATCAGGGTCATTGACGAAGTTCAGGAACGGGTTCTCACTTTCGTTGTCTGAGGCGATCTCGTCGTTGTAGTCGCCCAGCATAACAACCGCGGCGTCACCTCTCTGGGAGTCAAGATACTCCTTGAGCTTCTGAGAGGCAGTACGCCGGCTGTTTTCGTTGTCCGTGCCGCCACAGCATTTGAGATGGAGGTTTATCAGGTAAAGGTCAGTTCCTGAAGGTTTGTGGCTTATCATTATCTCGAACGGTGGTCTGGGAAAAGCATAAAAGTCGTCTTTGAAGAGGAGCCTTGCCGATTCAAGTGAAACCTCTATCTCACTGTCCTTGAAGAGGTATGCAAGGTTCCAGTCATCGTTATCGATAGGATAGAAGTAACCGGACCATCCGGGCATCAGGTTTGCCATACGGATGAAGTCAGCCTCGGAGGCCACTTCCTGCAGTGCCACAGCATCGGCATCAATTGTCTTGAGCAATGCTGCCAGTGCCGTTACGCTCGAATATCCTGCCTTGGGGAAGCCTTCGACATTGAATGTCACTATATCAAGAGATGTTGATGTTCCGGGCACAACGCATGCTGCGAAGAGGGTGGTGTCATCGGGTGACGGCGGGTCAGGTGCCTTGCGGCATGAGCTGACGTTGATTATCAGTAAAATGGCTGTACCAAAAGCGAGACCCCTGTTCATTAGCTTGCATTACGACAGGGGCAAAGGTCGCATTTTTCCTTGCAACTGGCAATAGGCAGCAGGCGAGGAGCAGGGAGCAGGGAGCAAGGAGCAGGGAGCAAGGAGCAAGGGGCAGGGGGAAAGGCAGCAGGCAATACTTTTAATTTTTCGTCTTCCGTCTTCGGTCTTCCGTCTCTTCATTGCTTACCTATGCTTCCCTGTCAGAATTATCACAAACCTTATAATCTCTTTCACCAAATCAGACTATATTAGAAAGAATATCACTTTTCAGATTTGTGTATACTAATAATCTGTATATGAATATTTTAAAGTCTGAACTTTTTGCTTACCGTACAATCTTTGAAAATGAGTTGAAGAACAATATCCTTGCATGGTGGGTAAGGTACAGTCCTGACCACCACAACGGAGGATTTTACGGTGCAGCTGATCTTGAAGGCAAACCTGTTCTTACGGCTAACAAGTCATGCGTGCTTAATGCAAGGATACTGTGGACATTCTCTGCCGCCGCGATGAGATATGATGAAAGGGAATACAGGTTTATGGCTGACAGAGCCTGGCAGGTCATGCAGGAGAACTTCGCAGACAGAGAAGCTGGCGGTTACTTTATGGAGCTCAGACCTGACCACAGTGTTGCTTCTGACATAAAGCACACCTATGCGCAGGCGTTCGTCATTTACGCCATGTGCAAGTATTATGAATACAATCGCTCACCTGAAGTATTTGAAGTAATCAAACAATTCTTTATGCTTCTTGAGGCCAGGACTAAGGTTAGTACAAACCCCGGGTACATCGAGGCATGCACACGTGACTGGAAGCCCTGCAGTGAAAACCGCATGGCAGACAATAACGAGCCCAGATCAATGAATACCCATCTTCATCTTCTCGAAGCCTATGCAGCTTTGTTCAGGGTGTGGCAGGATGAACTGGTCAGGGAGCGCTTGCGTGAACTTATTTTACTCTTCACTGATAAGATCATAAGGCCTGACGGACACCTGGGGATCTTCTTTGATGAATCATTCAGTGAGACGGAGCCTTCGAAGGCAATATGCTCATTCGGACATGATATAGAGGCATCGTGGCTTTTATGGGAAGCAGCCGGGATTCTTGGCGACAGTCAGGTGACAGAAAAGATGAGGTCACTTTCGCTGCTCATGGCTGATGCGGTTGAGAGGACGGGTCTTGACAGGGATGGAGGTCTCTTTCTTGAGTCAAGCCGTTATGGCAGTCATGTGCGGACCAATAAACACTGGTGGTTACAGGCCGAGACGATGGTAGGCTTTATGAATGCATTCATGATGACGGGGAATGAAAAGTACTGGGACAATGTGAAGCAATCATGGGGTTTCATTGACAAACACGTCATCGATCATGAAAGGGGCGAATGGTTCACAAAAGTCAGCAGACTTGGTGTTCCCTATCTGGTTGAGCCGGCAGACGATCCATCTCCCTATTATCGCAATGACTGGAAGATAGATCCATGGAAATGTCCATATCATAACGGCAGATCGATGATGGAGCTGATTGACCGGATCAACAGACTTGTGAAATAACTGATAAAAAGTAAAAGGTATGTTTGACAGGGTATTAAAGACATTGGTTGCATTGTCGGCGATTGCTATTTCATCCGCAGCAAACGCCCAGGATGGCTCCGTGCTCGCGGAGGTTGCCAGGTTTTCTTCAGGGATAACCTCATTTAATGAGGGATTTGTGCAGAGTACCTGCGACAATGATTTTGTTTATCACAGCCTGAGGAATGATATCACTGAGTCAATGCTTGTAAGGTGCACTGACGGAACGATGTATGCTGAATGGCTTACCTCACCTGTGTCCGGTGACCATACAGCTTCGGGAGCAGGGTTTGTATGGATGGCATCGGTAAACCTGACATCGGGTGATCACAATTATGACCTGTATGTTGACGGTATCAGGAGGTTTCAGTTCAGCTCCGGCACCAATAGGTCGTGGGAACATAAAAGCGACGATGGTGGAAAACTAAGCTTTTTCTGCGTGCAGAATGACATGCACGGGGATGGCATGGGTTATATGACACTGTGGGCACCTGCCTCATGGCTTACTCCCGGCAACTCCCTCAGACTAAAGCTTGTCGGCCATGCCGAGGGCAGCAACAGCTGGATCATTGTTTTCAAGGCTACCGACACACAATCTTATCTTCAGACTTCGGTGAAATACAACAAACGGGTCAGCATGACGGAAACACCGGAACGCGGCAGGAGGACATTAGTGTTTGAATCCTCACCTGACCTTGCAGGCAAAGAGCTGGTTTTTTCTGCGGGGAAAAAGGAGACTAAGTTTGTAATGGCCGCTGAGGGAGACAGGTCAAGAGGACGGATATCCATAAGCGCCCCGCTCATATCAGTGAACGAGGTTTCGGTTTCTGATGAATACGGTCTTCTTCTGAGCACCGACCCTAAATCACTGCCACAGACTTTCTCAAAGCTGGGTAACAATTATTCGGTCCAGTCAGTGGGACGAAAGGAGGGTGACGGCAGCGTAAAAGTAACAAGTGTCAGGTCATACAGGCCAGGGACCGCGGCTGCACTCTCACAGCTTGCCGGGTCAGCACTCGCCCGGGGCAAAATCTTTCTGATGGTCTCAAGCCACCAGGATATCGCATGGATGGATTCACCCGAGAAGTGCGTCATCGAGCGTGACACTATGCTTCTGACGCCCTTATTCAGACGGGCGGCAACAGACAAGTCATACAGGTTTGATATCGAAAACGCACTGCTGCTTAAAGAATATGTGCATCGCCATCCTGACAGCAGGGAAATGATAGGCAGCCTTCTTGCCGGAGGGCAGCTGTCATGCGGATCAAGCTATATCCAGCCTTATGAGGAGATGTATTCGGGTGAAGCCCTGATCCGTCAGTTTTATTTCGGCTCACGATGGCTGAAGAAAGAGTTCGGATACACCGCTGACACCTATTTCAATCCTGACGTGCCGGGAAGGACAATGCAGATGCCTCAGATACTGAAGAAATCAGGAACAAACTTCATGTCAGTAAGCCGCATGGAGGCCGGATTATACAAATGGTACAGTCCTGACGGATCATCTGTTCTGACATACTCTCCCGGCCATTACTCAGAAGCTTTCAGACCTCTTGCCGGAGACTTCTATGATGCAGCTGAGTACCTGGCAGGCACTTCACTCAGGTGGATCGAGTACTACGACAGCCTGTCTCCGGTTCCGGCCATCCCCGTACTGTCATCCTGGGATATGAGTCCTCCAGTCAGCTATTCAGATCTCATTGATCGCTGGAATACCAGTTGGGAGGTGATGAGCCCTGACGGAAGAGATGTTAAGATGCAGTTGCCGGAAATTATTCCTGCCCTAACCACAACCTTCATGACCGCCGCTGAACAAAATAACTCCTCCGTAACATCTTTATATGGCGAGAGACCAGCTGTCTGGCTATATATTCATGGTCCGACACACCAGAAAGCCATCAATGCGAGCCGGCAGGGAGATATACTGCTGACAGTGGCTGAAAAGTTCGCCACTGCTAATGCATTGATTGATAATTCATTCGTAAATTATCCGGAAGTGGAGGCTTAACCAGGCCTGGGAGGCCAAGATTTATCCTGACCATGGCTGGGGAGGGAAGCACGGAGACATTACCGATGCACTCTTCAAGGAGAAATATTACTTTGCAAGAAGCGAGGCAGAGGCAATTATCACTGCAACTCTCAGTGACATCTCATCAAAAATAAAGGTGTCACCGGGAAAAGGAATTCCGGTAATGGTATTCAACAGCCTGAGCTGGGAACGGAGCGACAGAGCGAGTTTTGAAATGATTTTTGAAAAGGGATGGGGGAGTTCAGTTCAGCTGTTTGACCATAAAGGTTCTGCAGTACCAGTGCAGCTGAGCAAAATTGTCAGACATGAGGATGGCTCTTTGAAATCTGCACAGGCAGACTTTATTGCTGAAGGGGTGCCATCAATCGGTTACAGGACCTACTATGTGAGGCCGTCAGCAGATGAGATCAGCGAATCTGCAGGAGATGCTTCCGTTCAGGGAAAAGGAGATGCCCCCACCCGGTTCTCCAACAAATTTTACAAAGTCAGGTTTGCTGACGGTGGATTATCTTCGATATATGACATGGATATGGGACTGGAAATTGTTGATACAACCAGTTTCAAGGCAGGGGAGATATTCACAATGCGCTCCGTGGGAACCGGTGCAGGAGAGTTCAGCGACATCCAGCAACCTGATATGGAAGGCTTTGACAGGGCGGCAAACTATCCGCACAACTGGAAAATGGCTGAGACGGGTGACGTCTACACTATGTTTGTCAACCGTCAGCCGATAAGGAACGCTGTTATTGATCAGAAGATCATTTTTTATAATGAGCTGAAACGGATAGACTTTATTATCGACCTTCTGAATTACGACGGAGTTCTTTACCGTGAGTACAGGATGGCTTTGCCCCTGAAGATGACCGGCGGAGAGATATCCTATGAGGTGCCTTTTGGCAAAGTCACCGTAGGAAAGGATGAGATTGAAGGCGCCGCAGGAGAGCGGTATGATACCCCGTGCGAGGAGATCCACCCGAGGGGAATACAGAATTGGATTGGGGCTGACAATGACAGCTACGGTGTGATACTTAGTTCGAGTGTGGCTGTGGCTGATTATATTGATCCGACAGATAATACGTCAGAGAACCATATCCTGCAGCCATTGCTGATTGCCTCGCGCAGAAGCTGTCACGGCGAGGGGAACGAATACCTCCAGACAGGCGATCATCACTTCGGGTTCTCGTTTACCTCTTATCCCAAAGGAGGTGAGAATGGTCGCAGATTCGGCGTTGAGGCTAACGAGAAGCTGATTGCGGTAACAGGGGCAGTACAGTATTCTGATGCTGCTCTTCCTGAGGAGATGAGCTTCTTCAGCATTGATGATGAAGCTGATAACCTCATCATTTCAACTGTCAAGAAGGCAGAAGATGAACCGGCAGTCATAATCAGGATTTATGACACGGCGGGGCGCGGGTCTGATGTGACGTTAAAGTCATTCCGCCGTTTCGGTACCGCTGTCAGAACCAACCTTATCGAGGAGACCCTTGAACCTTTACCTGTAAAAGAGGATGGAATAAGGCTTGGCATCGGGAAGTACTCAATTGAAACCCTGTTAATAAGGTAAGATGAGAAAGAAACTAATTCTTTACACTGTAGTTTCGGCACTTGGGGGATTCCTGTTTGGCTTCGACACGGCAGTGATAAATGGCGCAATACCATTTTTTACTGAGTTTTTTGACCTTTCAGAGACAATGAAGGGCTGGGCTGTCAGCTCGGCGATATTCGGATGTGTTGCAGGTGCATTGTTCATCGGCGTACCGGGTGACAAATACGGCCGCCGTGACATGCTCAGGGTGATGGCTGTTCTGTTTCTTGTCTCCGCTGTCGGGACTGGTTTGTCTCAGAATATTTTCAGTTTTATAACATTCAGGGTAATAGGAGGTCTTGCCATTGGAGGGGCTTCAGTGTTGTCACCTATGTACATTTCCGAGATCTCCCCGCCGGCATACAGGGGACGGCTCGCACTTACCTTCCAGCTCTCGATCGTTGTCGGTATCCTCATTGCCTTCGCTTCAGACCTGTTGCTGCTTGACACCGGCCCTGACAACTGGCGATGGATGTTCATCGCCGGAGCGAGTGCCTGCACTGGCGTTCCTGCTGCTCCTGTTCTTCGTCGGCAGGAGCCCGCGCTGGCTGGTGAAGAGAGGAAACCTCCAGGAAGCCCGTGAGGTGCTGGAATCACTGAACAGCAATACTGATATCGACCGCATGATGGAAGAGATACAGCAATCTATAAACAGCGAGGTGGTGGATCACATCAAATACCTCTTCAGGAAGCCCTATCTGAGGCTGATGCTCATCGGCCTGGCGGTAGGAATGTTCAACCAGTTTACCGGGATAGCCATAGTTATGATATACTCCAGCGACATATTCAGGGCGGCGGGCTTTTCAACAGAGTCAGCAATAATTCAGACTGTGATCGTTGGCCTGACGAACCTTGTCTTTACAATAGCTGCAATGTTCTTCATTGACAGGATTGGACGCAAGAAGATGCTCCTGTTCGGTTCGGTAGGCATGGGCATCTTCCTCGCAGCCTTCGCCTGTATCTTCTATTTCGACATACAGGGTTTCATGCCCCTGGTGTTCATGTTAAGCTTCGTGGCGTGCTTCGCCTTCTCACAGGGTGCAGTGATATGGGTTCTGCTCTCAGAAATGTTTCCCAACAACATAAGGTCACGAGGCGCATCGGCAGGGTCATTCTCACACTGGGTATTTTACACGCTCCTCCTGCTTGTCTTTCCGGTTATCCAGTCCTCGTTCCCTGACAACAGGGGGATTGGATTTGTATTTGCCTTCTTTGCCATAGTTACATTTGGCAGCTACTTTTTCTTCAGGAAGTACATCGTGGAGACAAGAGGCAAGTCACTTGAGGCGTTAGAGAAGGATGTCATTAATTAAGAGTTGCATGCCATGAACGGTTATGAAAGGATAAAGGCAGCCCTTGAAGGAAGGGCACCGGACAGGATACCTGTAATGCTTCACAACTTCATGATGGCCGCAAGGGAGGCAGGGGTCACGATGCAGGAATTCCGGAACAATCCGAAGGTCATCGCTGAGTCATTTATCCGGAGTGTTGAGAAATATCAATATGACGGGATACTGGTAGATATTGATACTGTGACACTTGCCGGTGCCGTTGGTGTCCCGGTAGACTTTCCGGTCAATGAGCCGGCCAGGACTCATCATGGGAATCTTGATGTCATTGAGGATGTCGACAGGCTTGCAAAGGCTAAGGTTGAGGATTACAGGCACATACAGGTGTGGCTCGAGGCAGTCAGACTGCTCAGTGAGTATTTCGGCGATGATGTTTTTATCAGGGGTAACTGTGACCAGGCACCATTTACACTTGCCGGAATGATGCGCGGAGCTCAGAACTGGATGCTTGACCTGATGGTGGCTGATGAAGAGAATATCTTCCGGCTGCTCGACTACTGCAAAGACGCCACCTGTCAGTTTATAAGTCTCATGGCCCAGACAGGGTGTCACATGGTCTCCAACGGAGACAGTTCCGCCGGTCCCTCGATGATATCGCCTGAGATGTATGAGAAATTTGCCGTGCCTTATGAGAAGCGGATCGTCGAACTGGCACATTCACTCGGCTTGCCTTACGCATTACACATTTGCGGCGACACTGAGATCATTCTCGACAGGATGCTTCTCACCGGGGCTGATGCCTTTGAGCTTGATTATAAGACCGATGCAGCAAAAGTTTACGAATTGTATCACGACAAAGCCACACTCATTGGAAACATCGATCCGAGCGGTGTCCTGGCACTGGGTACTCCGGAAGAAGTGAGAAAAAAAACAGAGGAGCTGCTCAGGGTTTACTGCGGCACCAGCAGGTTCATACTCAATGCCGGCTGTGCATTGCCTCCCGGTACACCTGAGGAGAACCTCAGAGCCATGATCAACGTTGCCAGACAATTCTAAAGAAAGAGGGTGCCCTTCTGAGGCACCCTCTTTTACGTAAGGTGAGAGGTTAAAACTATTCTTTTACAAACTTCTTCATCACGCTTCCCCCCGGGGTAGTGAGTCTCATGAAGTAAACACCGCGTGATAGTTTGCCTACGGGGATCTCCCTGACATTCTCGCCGTCACATATTTCGGTGATATGTTTGTTGCCGGTCACATCAAAGATCTCTATGAGTGTCACATCCTCAATGCCCTCGGCGTATATCTCGGTACGGGCGGGTATAGGATAGAGCTTCACCCTGCCTGAGAGAGGATCATCTATACCGGTCGCCAGGGAAACAGTAACAGTATATGTTACAGTTGAACCGTCTTCAGCAGTTACTGTATAAACGACAGGATTGGTAAAGTCTCTGGCTTCTCCTGATGCCGGGCTGACGGTTGCCTTAGATGATACGGCAATGGTGGGTACCAGGGCAGTGCGGTTTGTGCCGGCCGGTACAGTCGCCGCAATTGTTTTCGCAGCTTCGTTGATCGTTGCTGTAACTGCAGGTGACAGAGCGTTGAATGCAAATGATGTGATAGCCTTGGCATTACTGATCAGGTATATATCAGCCAGGTTACGTGCAGCCAACTGAGCTGTACCGTTAAACTCCATCGCTATACCGGTGACATTTACCTTACCCGTTGGGATAGCCTGCCCGATATAATCGGCACTGCTGAAGGCGCTCCGGAAGACGGTTGTGTTAGTCCCGTCACTGATGTTATAGTTTGTCGAGGCGGCGAAGTTACCCGTTGAGGAGAATGTGACGCCATTGACCTTTATCAGTCTTGATTCATAATTGTTGTAGTTTGTATTAAGTTCACTGACAGTCACCGTCACAGGTGTTACGGTGTTGCCGGTGGAGGATGCTGCTCCGGTATTGTAGAGTGGCGTGAACTGCATGACGCCGTTGTACAGACTCAGGCGGCCTGTAATGTTCTTAATACCGTCATATTGATTATAGGTAGTTGTAATAACACCTGCTGCATCGTCAATAAGTATCCCGGCATTGGCATCCTGAATGTATTTCTGATTACGTGAAGACTGCTGGAATGTTATAACAGCCTCTCCGGTGAGCTTATATATTTTTGTTCCTGTCTCACCGGCTCTCAGGGCAGTGATACTGGCTACTTCGGTTATCTCTTCAATGTTGTAGGTTGAAGAAACGACAGGGCTGCTCGCCATGCCTGTCTTCGTTGCAATGGCCTTGATGGTAGCAGTGGTTGAAAGTCGTACCGGGCCGGCATAGAGTGTTGACGAGGTTGTCGGCTGAGTTCCGTCGGTCGTATAGTAAATCTTTGCATCCGATGTGGCTGAGGTAATTGTTATATCCTGCGGACCGACAAATGACCCGCTTTTGGGCGAGAACCTTGGTACCTCTACAGTATTCAGGTCCGGAATATAAGTTGTCCATGAAATATCATCGATCGTTACCTGTCCTGCATTGACATCATGCTGTATGAACTTAATTGTAACAACGCCTGACACATAAACATCAATGTCTGAAACCGTCTTGACGACCATTGTTTCAGAGGCAAGTGTGGTTACGTTGGTGACAAGATATTCGTTAACATATACGTCGAGGTTAACCGCTGATGAGAAAGACTGGGCAAGCTTGAATGAGAGTTTCCCGACACCGTGGTTGATCTGTCCTGACCTTACTTCAGCAGTGGGTGTTCTCCCTTTACCAAGCACCGGTGACGGAGCAGTTATGTCAACTGCATCGTTGCCTGAACACTGGTAGTAATTCCATGTTGAGCCGTCACGGCCAATAAATGTACCGTCTTTGTAAGAAGTGGTTGTCTCAGGGAAGTTAATGAAGTCTTCCAGGGGAGCAAGTGTCGTAAATGTACGCTCCTCGCCGTAGCCCGTACCAACGCTGTTTGTTGCATAAGCTCTTACATAATAGACAGTGCCGGGTATAAGCATGGTCATGTCGCCTGTTATTGGGCCGACAGAACCACCCTCCTGCGTCACGCCGTCACTGACGGTGGGAGGAGATGTAGTTGACCAGCATACTCCTTTTTGTGTCACCTGTACGCCGCCGTCTGATGTCACGTTCCCTCCCCAGGTAGCGGTTGTCATACCCAGTGTAGTGATGGAGGCATTTGTTGTGACAACCGGAGCTGCCTCATTCACAGCAGTAATTGTAAGGTTATTACTGGTCAGTGGATTGCCGAGCGTAAATTCAGCACCGGCGATTGTAATGCTGAAATTATTAATGTCACTGTCAAAATCTCCACCGGTATATCCTAGCGTTATTTCGGCTGTTGAAGAGGTAAGCCACAGGAATGTTCCTACAGAGAGACCGGCGGGGGCATTGTTCAGAGTAACACTTGTATTGGGTATGATGTTGTCTGCAAATGTCTCGTTAGAGACTGTGACATTGATCTTTGAGAGATTAAGATTAGTTTCACTGAGAGCGACAGGGGCGCTGATCCTTATGTTAGGTACCCCGGCAGCAGTATATGATGCGGGTGACCCAACTGCTGTAATACCGTCATTCAGTCTGAGCTGGACGCTGATACCGTCACCGCCGTCAATGAAGGATGGAAGGATAATGTAGAATGTTGCACTTCCTGCTGCGTCAGTTGCAGTAATGTCGATGCCTGTCATGGATGATGGTATATCATACGTATTGACAGTGTAAAACTCGTTAGTGACAGGATCATTGTCGGTCACTGTTGCATCAGCCTTGAACACGTAACCCGATACCGGGTTTGAATAGGCATCCCGGGCAGTCACTGTAGCCAGCGTCGCTGTTCCCGGTGCCGGTTCAGGGGTGAAGGTGAAGGTGGATTTTGTTGCGCTGACAGATCCCGCCAGGATTACCTGGGTCACTGCTGCATCATTGTAACCTGTCGATACTATTGCTACAGTTTTTGTCCCTGCAGTTGTGAGAATGGCGTTGCCTGCCGATGGCTTCAGCGTGAGTGTTCCGGAGGTAAGTGTGTAGTCGGCAGCGGTGAGGGGTGTGCCGTCCACTGTCACCGAAGTTACAGCGGCACGCCAGACTGGATCATCTGTGAAGGTTATGGTTAAATCATGCTCCACATCGTTTTGGGTGTCGTCTGCGGTGAGGCGGGGGCCGTCGGCAAGGAATGCAGACAGGTTGCCAATTATCAGCTCCTGGGGCTCCAGCGTAGGCGGAAGAGCGACATTTACGCCGTATATATTTCCGTCTATTAGATATGCCGTTACAGGAGTAAGGTTATATTTTGATTCCGTTGCTTCCCATGAGGCAAATACAACAGGCTTTGTGATGTCAAATTCAGTTCCCTTCGCGGCAGCATTGTCCCACATAAAGACAGCAGTGCCGGAATTTGTTGCAGTACCTGTCTGTTCGAATTTCCATTGCAGCTGGACCATTCTGTCATTATGAAGGGTTGGATGGGTGATTGTTGACGAGACAGTACCTGTGAATGTGTTTCCTGATGTTGTAACATTGGCAATAACACCCGCGTAGGAGGTTGGAGTGCCAAATCCGAATAGTTTTGTTGAACCGTCAGCCAAAACCATTGAAAGTCGGCCTGTGCCATTGATAATCAAATACTTGTCAAAGGTTGCCGTTATATTACCGGCAGTTCCTATTATAAGATTGTTATCTGCCAAAGTCAGATCACCAGCTGTAAGAGTGATCCCTGAGGTAACAGTCAGTTCATTCATGAGTGTTACTCCCTCCGGATTGTTGATTGTAAGTGAACTGGCCGATGCAGGCAGAAGATCTCCCGCCATTTGAACTGTGGCAGCATTGAAAATGTAATTTATCTGCGGACCCAGGTTCAATGAGTTGACGCTAAGCACTGTTCCGGTTATGCCTGCAGTATTGGAAGTCCGTATGGTTGCACCGTTGTTTACCGTAAGGGAGCCGGTACCGGAAATCATCCGGTCTTTGAGATCAAGTGTGGCAGAAATTGCTAAAGGACAGTTTAGCTCAATATCCTGGTTAAGGACCATTGAAGCATTGGGTCCAAAGGTCAATGTTCCGGCACTGTTGATGCTCTGGGAGGCGGCACCTGAAAAGGTTACATTGCCTGCGCTTGAAGGTGTAAATGTCAGGGTGGCGCCTGAACTGACGTTGATGTTACCCTTTACTATTGTGCCGACCACTGTCATATTCAGATTCAAAATACCCTGTGTAACCGTAATATTATCTACAGTAAGGGCAGACCCTCCTGCACCATTGATTGTGGTCGCGGCTCTGTCAAGCTCAAAATTGGCATATGTTCTGCCTGAAAATGAGGGAGTATTTGCGGATTGATGTTTGTAAAGGCTGCCAGGCTGAAAAACCACTACCGAATTTGGCGCACTGGCTCCGAACGGGTTGCTGCCTGCGATAAAAATGAATGAGGACCCCGAAGCAAAAATCACAGAGTTCAGGGATGTGGTCCCGAAGGCGATTGCCTGAGAAAGCAGTGCCGGCAGTAAATGTTGCCCCACTGTTGAAAGTAACGGAGGATGCGTCAGTTCCAATAAGTCTGTGGGCTCCTCCGGCAAGTGTAACATTACCTGATACAACAGCTGTTGCCCCTGTGGCTATAGTCATTGTTATAGCGCTCGCACCCGTGAGATTAAGCTCACAACCTGCTCCTACTGAAAGATCAGTGTCAGTTCCTCCTGCGATGGTGAGTGTTGAAGCGGCTGAAGCCTGAAGGGTTACTTTGGTGTTGTTTGAAACAGCAACTGTCTTATTGTCTGCGTGGTAACTCCGGTTAAGGTGTAGGTGCCTGCCATTATTGAAAACAAGGATGTCATTGGCAGCAGGTGTTGTTCTGGCCGGTGTCCAGTTTGATGACAAAGCGAAATCACTGGTGGCATTATTCCAGACGTACGTTGTCTGACCATAAGTCGATGTAAAGGCCAGCATCAGGAATACATGGTACAATAATCAGCCTGACAAAGTGTAGAGATCTTTTCATAGCCTATATTTTTGGGTTTTATTAATCATAATTGTTTTGGCCTAGCAAGTTCGGCAAATATGATTTAATTGTCAATTAAGTTTTGTCAATAAATCATTAAATTATAAACATTGAACAGGTTATTATAACGTACTGATGGCATTCAGGGTTTCATAATTCTGCCTAAAACCCTAACTTAGCTGCCTTATTAGACAAACTAACCATTAACATAAGAATCACGTGAAAAAGACTATTATTCTGATGACGGCAGCCCTGATGGCAGTTGTCTCATGTACTACGCAGAAGAAGGAACAGGGAAATCCATTCTTTGCCGAATGGGATACCCCCTTTGGCGTTCCCCCTTTTGAACTCATTGAGAATGAGCATTACATGCCTGCAGTTGACTCGGGCATTGTGATTGCCAGGGGTGAGATAGCTGCGATAACCTCGAGCACAGAAGCACCCACATTTGCCAATACCGTTGCGGCCTATGACCGCGGAGGACAGATGCTGAACAAGGTGTCAGCAGTATTCTATTCCCAGACCAGCGCATGCACCAATGACACGCTGGAAGCGCTGCAGATGGAACTGGCACCGAAGGTGTCGGCATTCCAGGACGAGATGCTGCTTAATGCAACACTCTTTGGGAGGATCAAGGCAGTATATGACAACAGGGCCAATGAGCAGCTGAACGATGAAGAACTCTTTCTGCTGGAGAACCTGTACAAGAACTTCGTAAGGAACGGAGCACTGCTGCAGCCGGCAGACCAGGAGACACTGAAGAAACTTAACCAGGAGATTTCGGTTCTGACCGTTAAGTTCAGTCAGAATGTATTGTCAGAGACGAACAGCTTTAAACTGGTTGTTGAAAATGAGGCTGACCTGAAAGGACTGCCTGAGGGGGTCATCGCCGGCGCTGCCGATGCGGCAAAGGATGCAGGCATGGAGGGAAAATGGGTGTTCACAACACAGAAACCCAGCATGCTTCCCTTCCTGCAGTATGCTGAGAACCGTGACCTGCGCAAACAGCTCTATGATGCATATCTCTACCGCGGAAACAACGGTAATGAGTATGACAATAACCAGGTCCTCGCTGACATCGTCAGGCTCAGGGCCGAGAGAGCCCGGCTTCTTGGATATAATACACACGCCGACCTCGTTCTTGAAACGAGAATGGCAAAGAAGCCTGAGAATGTTCTTAATCTCCTGAATGAGCTGCTTGAGAGATCTCTTCCGATCGCAGCCAGGGAGCGTGATGAGATGCAGAAGATCATTGACGCCGAGGGAGGCAGCTTCAAGCTGGAGCCGTACGACTGGTGGTACTATGCCGAGAAGCTGCGCAAGGCCAAGTATGACCTCGATGACAGTGAGCTGAGACCTTACTTCAGCCTCGACAATACGCGCGAAGGAGCCTTTGCCGTTGCAAATAAGCTCTATGGAATAACATTCACCCCCCTGACAGAGATACCTCTTCCACATCCTGATGCACAGGCCTTTGAGGTTAAAGAGGCAGACGGAAGCCATGTGGGTGTTCTGTATATGGATTTCTACCCGCGTGAGAGCAAGCGTCAGGGCGCATGGTGCGGCACATACCGTGACCACAAGGTCCTTGACGGCAAAGAGATAACCCCTGTTGTTACGATAGTATGCAACTTCACCCCCCCGACAGGAGAAACACCTGCGCTGCTAAGCATGGATGAAGTGCTTACTCTGTTCCATGAATTCGGTCACGGACTGCAGGCACTCTTCTCAGACAACCATTACGGAAGCACAACGGTGGCATGGGATATCGTTGAGCTGCCGTCACAGATCATGGAACACTGGGTAACCGAACCGGAGGTGCTGAACATGTATGCCAGGCACTACCAGACAGGTGAGGTCATTCCAGCGGCACTGATTGAGAAGATTAAGAACAGCAGTTATTTCAATACAGGGTTTGACAATGTCGAGGTGATGGCAGCCTCGCTGCTCGACATGGCTTACTATTCCCTTGAGGCGCCAGTCACTGTTGATGTACAGAAGTTTGAGAAGGAGACCATGAATAAGATCGGGCTCATAAAAGAGATAGAGCCCCGCTACCGCAGCACATACTTCCTTCACATGGTGGGTGGCTACGATGCAGGATATTATGTCTATACCTGGGCCGCAGTGCTTGACAATGACGCTTATGAAGCATTCAAAGAAAAGGGCATCTTCGACCAGGCCACGGCACAGTCGTTCCGCACCAATATTCTCAACAGGATGGGAACCATGGATGCCGAACAGATGTATCTCAGCTTCCGCGGACGGGAGCCTGAGATTGAACCTCTGCTTGTCAACAAGGGACTGAAGTGATAACACGTGCAAAGTGTCTCTCACCGCATCGGGCTCGCAGGACTCGATCCTGAGACCGCTGCAGTCAACCTGAAAGGCGCCGGCATCGAAGAGAAGTATGCCCGGCGCCTTCTTTACTGGGTATACCGCAAAGGCATCAGAACATTCAGTGAGATTGATGACATACCCAGGAAGGTTCTGGAACAGCTTACCGCCTCATTCGAGTCAGGACTGAGCCTGCCGTTATCATCGGCATGCTCATCGGACGGTTCGGTGAAGTACCTTTTCAGTACCCGCGGCGGGCTTCTTCATGAGGCTGTTTATCTGCCTGAGGGGAAGAGACATACGGTATGCGTCTCCGTACAGGCGGGATGCAGGATGGGATGCCGTTTCTGTGCCACCGGACTAAACGGCTGGAAGGGGAACCTGTCTGCAGGTGAGATAGTAAACCAGGTGATAAGTATTCCGCACCGGGTAACGAATGTAGTGATGATGGGCATGGGAGAGCCCGGCGACAATATTGACGCGGTGATTAAAGCCTGTGACATTATTACTGCTGAATGGGGGCTGGCAGCAGGTCACAGCAGGGTGACGGTCTCAACGGTAGGGGTGATGCCGGCTCTCCGCAGACTGCTTGATGAAACGCGCTGCAACATCACACTCAGCCTTCATTCACCCTTCTCCGGAGAGCGCAGTAAGGTGATTCCCGCTGAGAGAAAATGGCCGTTCAGGGAGTCACTCGCACTTCTGGAGTCTCATCCCGGGGAGCGTAACAGGCGCTTCACCGTTGCTTATGTGATGATAGGCGGTCTTAATGATACGGAGGAACACCTTGAAGGACTGAAGAAGTTGCTTGGGGGGAGCAAACTGAGAGTCAATCTGTTACCATATCACCCCCTTCCTGATGATGTTCACATCAGTTCCGATCATTCTACGATGATGAGGTTTAAACACCTCCTGGTAACTTCCGGCATTGAAGCCACAGTAAGAAAATCAAGAGGCACCGATATTGCAGCAGCATGCGGAATGCTTGCCGCAGGGGGCGATGAATTAAATAACCGGGGGTCTTAATAGTTGCAGCATGTATTCTGTGACGAAGCCGTCATTCAGACGTACCCACTCCTTCCTTGTCGCACACAGCTCAAAACCGTGACTGAGAAAGAGCTTCATGCTCTCTTCGTTGCCTTCCAGAATATTACACCAGAGCTGATGCAACCCCAGCGTTCCGAATGAATACCTGATGAGGCACTCCAGTGCTGCCGAGCCATGACCTTTCTTTCTGTCATGCGGGTCTGCAATAAGGATACCGACTCCGGCACGGAGATGATAATGATCAAAATCGAAGAGATCGATTGTGCCAATGGTCCGCCACTCCCCGGTAACATCTATCATCAGCCTAAGCTGTGAGGTCTCAAAAAGGCTTTTATGAGAGTTGGCAATATATCTTTTGAGAATATATTTGGAATAGGGGACGAGAGTATTGCTCTGTTTCCAGTTATCCTCCTCGTTCTCCCATCTGTAAAGCAGTTCCAGGTCTTCCGGCTCGACAGCCCTCAGTCTTATTCCGTCACCTTCGAGTATCATTTTTATATACTTTCTTGACGAAGATATCTTCAGGATACCCCAGTCTGAGCAGCCTTGACAGTTCGATGTACGCTTCAAGTTTGGTGTCGAACTTACCTGTTGTATAGCGGAAGAACCTGTCCTCAGCCGTATAGTAGACAGTTATTACTGCATAATCGAAGTAAGAGGGATCGACAGGATTATAAAGGGCCATCACCTGAACAGTATAATAGAGCACGTCAGGGTCTTCATCCGCATCGCTGTCTTTCACATCCCTGAATGAGAGGTTGGTGATGACGGCGGTGGTGTCTGACAGTGATATATAAGGGAGGCTGTCAGGGTCAAAGTTCATTTTCACAGTCTCGGAAAGGGCTGTTGTGTCAGCGGTCTCGTCACCGTCTGGCGGATTAAACGTGACCAGTGCTATCTCCTTCTTCTTATAGCCTGTCATGAGCGAATAGTGACCGAAAGCAAAGTCATCAAACGGCTGGAAGCCCAGGTCGTCATCCGTGGTGCTTAACGGATAACCCAGATTGACAGGTTTGCCCCAGGTGCCTGCAACGTTCACTGACTTGAAAAAGTCATACCCTCCCATCGAGCTGTGACCCTCTGAACTGAATGTAAGAGTAAGGCCGTCTTTCGAGATGAAGGGAGTCTCTTCATTAAAGGGTGTGTTTGTGGTGCTGCCGAGGTTTACGGGCGCTCCCCAGTCGCCTGTGGCGTTACGTTCCGACATCCAGATATCGAGTTCGCCTATCCCTCCCTCGCGGTTAGAGGTGAAGTAGAGCTTTTTACCGTCAGCAGATATTGAGGCGTGCGATTCGTAGAACTTGGTGTTGATGAAGTCATTGAGTTTTGAAATGGGAGACCATTTGCCGCCGGCGTATCTTGTGACGTAAATGTTACCGTCATAATTGTCATTCTTATACAGGTAAAGCTCAGTGCCGTCGTTATTAAGAGATGATGTGTGGCAGTCAGTGCCCATCATTGACTGAACGGTTATATCAGTGGGGGTGCCCCAGGTCTCTCCCTCCCTGCGTGTTACGTAAACCACGCTCTCCAGCCCCCTTCTCTCGGTGTAGGCCATGGTGTTCCCGTCGAAGCTCATTACCGGCCGGTCATTGACAGATCCCTGGTTAAGATATTCCTTATAAGGCTTAATTGACACAAGCACAGGAGTCTTCATCTGTTCCAGAGCTATATTGCAGGCCTGCATCTGCTGATTGATGAAGTCCTGGTTCTCCATTTCACCTGCCTCAGAGACCAGTCTGCGGAACATCTGGTAAGTAAGGGTGGCACTGTCAAGCCTGTTGGCAATCCTGTAAGCATTACCCAGTGAGAAGTATGCGTCAAGTGGTGCCCGGGTCTCCTTAAGCTTGTCAGTTTTGGAGTCGTAGCTTGTGTTCTTCACCGCAGCCTCAAGAAAGGGGATGGCCTTCTGCTTTTCATCGAGTATATTCAGGTAGCAGTTGCCTATCTTGTACTTAATGTTCGCATTACCGGGGATGAGGTCGTTCAGGATCAGGTAGAGGGGGTTGGCCAGCTCATACTCTTCGTAGAGGTAATGCGACTGAGCCTCCAGCCAGATTTTCTTAAGTTCACTCTTCTTCTGTGCTGAGAGAGGAACTGCAGAAAGCAGCGCGATGAATAGTAGTAATCCCCTTATGCCCATTTTGCTTCTACGTTACTAAATTGTATCTCAATGATTTAACTGTGCTGTTGTCGGTGCTATCTGAACTTAATAAGGTAAATATCCTCCATGCCTGCGCCCTGGTCGGGGCGGATGAGTGACATATAGCCTGCCTTGCCGTTATCGGTAGGGCAGAAGAAGATGTTATCATCCGGAGTGTTCAGAGGGTAACCGATGTTCTGAGGCTTGCTCCACAGTCCGTTGGGCTGCAGGTCACTCCTGAAGATATCATATCCGCCCATGGTATAATGGCCCTGAGATGCAAAGAAGATGGTTTTGCCGTTGTTGATCAGGAATGGTCTGTCATCATTGAACGGAGTATTGATCTCAGGCCCGAGATTGACCGGAGTGCCCCATGTGCCGCCTTCATCAAGCCTGGAGACATAGAGGTCAAGGCCTCCGAACCCTCCCGGCCTGTCACTTGAGAAGATAAGGGTGGATTCGTCTTCACTGATATATCCGTGAGCCTCCCAGTATTTTGTGTTTATCTCCTTATTCATCCTGAGGGCTGGCTGCCACAGCGACCCATCATAGGTGCTGATCCAAAGGTCACTGTCAATATCATCATCCTTTGAGAGGATCAGGAGGTTTCCGGAGCTGGCGAGGCATGATACATAATGACCTCCGTCAGACTTTATTTCGGGGGTGATATTCACGGGAATGGTCCAGCGGCCTCTTTCAAGCCGTGAGAACATAATGGCGTCATAAAACTTCAGGGAGGTCATAAAAACCATGGACTGTCCGTCTGCAGAGACAACAGGGAAATAGTTATCCTTGCTGTCATTGATCATATTGCCGGCTGACTCGATTGTGAACTTAACCGGCTCAGCCATTATTGCCGGTGCATTGTTGCATGAGGCTATCTGCTGATCGATAAAGAGCAGGTTTTCAGTGTCGGTCGGCAGCAGCGTCTCGCGATACCTGCTGTAGGCAGCCTTGGCTTTCTCAAACATGTAGTTGATTCTGTATGCTTCACCGAGGAAAAACAGAGTCTCGTACGGCGCCTCGTTCTGTCTTGTAAAGCCCTCGTAGTATTTTGCCGTCAGCCTGAGGGAGGCTTCCTCAAGATACTCTATCGATAAGTGTTTGCTCCCTTCCATGCCCAGGTAGCATATCCCAATGCGGAAGGCAATACCTGCCTTCTCCGGCATAGCAGCATAAATGCCCTGATAGTATGGCAGAGCATCGCTATAGTCGCCTCTCATAAGAAAGTATTCAGCTTCGTAAAAGGCTTCCTCGAGCTTTATATTGTCCTGCGGAGTGACTTTGAAGCCAAGTGAGGCAATGATCAACAGGAGTGCTAATCTCTTGATTTTCATATCGGTACTATGCATTATCGTTTTTTTTCCTCTTTTTTGATCTTAAGATCAGATAAAGAATAAAGACTGCAAGGAGCAACAGGAGCCACCAGAATGGGCTGCAGCGGCCATCAGAATCCCCGGTGCTGGGCGGTTCATCTCCAGCAGGAGTCTCGCTGCCGGCAGGTTGCTGCGCAGCCTCTGTTGTCACGGCCGGCTCAGCAGCCGTGACTACCGCTTCAACAGGTTCAATAGGCCGATATCCAGATGGTGCAGGCGATGCCGATGCAATAGGTTCATGATTGCTGACTGCCACTGTATCGCGGGATTCATTGCCAAACCTGTCTGTGAGGCTGAAGATGAAAAGGCTTTCACCCATGGGCGGCACCATAAGGAATGCATATGTGGTGCCGGTTATCCGGTGTCTTTCAGTATGTCTTAGTGTATCTGCAGAGAGAACGTCTATTTTGAGCAGTGATTTCTCTTCAAGCAAGACAGTGAACGGGAGGGGATCAGAAGCATTTGCTCTTGCGCTGGTGTCGGCAAAGACCTCAAGGAAGGCTTCAGTGTCATCAGGTGTGAGGGTTACGGGGTCAATAGTAACACTGTCTCCCTTGTAGCTTAGCGGCATCTCCACTATGAGCGTGAAAGGTGTCACCTTTTCGCTGGTGAAGGAAAGGGTGTATGATCCCTGGGGCAGGCTGAACACATAGCCCCCGGTCTCCGGCCTGGCGATGACGGAGACTACTGACTCACTGTCAGCATTATTGACAGCCGTGACAGTGACAGGCTGAGGAAATTCAGTGAGAAGACCCTTTATGAGTGCCGTTCCGCTAACGGTGAAGTAACGCGGGTTGCGGGCAGAGTAGATCTCATAAAGGAATATATCCATTCTGCCGTAGCCGTCATCGGCAAATTTTGAGAAATATCCACTGTCACCTTTGCCGGACGGAAAAAAGAAGAGGTCATCATCTGTGGTGTTGACCGGGTAACCGAGGTTCACCGGCATACTCCAAACGCCGTTCCTGTCAAGGTCAGACCTGAAGATATCATATCCGCCCATGTTTTTGTGGCCACGGCTGCTGAAGAAGAGAGTACTGTCATTGTTGGCGAGGAATGGTGATTCCTCGTTGTAAATAGTATTTATTACCGGCCCGAGATTGATAGCCGGGCCCCATTTTCCCGTACTGTCCCTGTCAGAGACAAATATATCAAGACCGCCAATGCTCTCTCTCCTGTTACTTGTGAAATAGAGTTTGTTCCCGTCACGCGAAAGGGTAGCGTGTGACTCCCAGTATTTTGTGTTTATGTTATCGTTAAGTTTCTCAACGTTGCTCCATTGTCCTCCGTTAAACCTGCTCAGGTAGATATTACCGTCATACTCGTCAGTGCGGTACAGCAACAGAGTCTTACCGTCGTGAGTGAGTGACGATGTATAGTAATCCTGGTCAATCCCAAGCTGGGGTGTCAGGTTTACAGGTTCAGTCCATTGTCCGTTCTCAGCGGAAGAGTAAAACACAGCATCGTAGAACTGCATCTCGCGGGTGAAGAGGATCGTCTTTGCATCGTCTGAGACAACAGGATTGAACTCAGAGAAACGGTCATTGAGTGACTGCCCGAGGTTCTTCTCGATGACATAGACAGGGTCACGCATCATTTCACGCGCTGTATGGCAGGTGGCTATCTGAAAGCTGACGAGGGCAGTGTCATAGACCTCGGTGTCGACATCCCTGAGGAAGAGATCATATGTTTCGAGAGCCTTGTCGAGCTGATTATTTATCCGGTAGGCATTGGCCAGGTGATATAATACATCATATGGTGCGCCCGTCTCCCTGAACCTGTCCGGGCGGTGTTCGGGATTAATATTTTTTGCTGCTGTCTCAAGGAACGGGATGGACTTTTCCTTCTCGCCGGGGGTGTTCAGATAACACTGTCCTACCCTGAAATAGAAATTATAGTTTTCAGGGTAGATCTGGAGAAGATTCAGGTATTTGGGCAGGGCTTCGGCATAATCCTCGAACAGAAGATCCCCTTCCGCAGAGATGAACATATCGCGCATTTCACTTCTGGACTGGCCGGAAAGCGTTACTGCATGCAGCATGTACAGTACATACAGTATATATTTAGCCCTTCTCATTCAGGTGATTATTTGCTTAAAGAGACTAATATAAGAGAAATATTGCATAATGTCGATATCCGTTATTCTCCTTTTTAACAACAGTAGTCAAATTTTAATTAACCGCCGCACCCGAAGTGAGCTTCTGGCAGCAAAACAGATCACGGTGACACAGGCTGCTACAGGCAGGTGCCATGAGCGGTTGAGGTGTTTCCTGGCAAAAATTGTCATGGAACCGTAGAAATATCGAAGTGATCTTTCTTCATCAGATACCGCACTCCGTCCCTTGAAGTGAGTTATCTGTACTTCCGGCAGGTAATAGTTATAGTATCCGGCCCTGATGATACGCCAGCTCAGGTCGATGTCCTCGCCGTACATGAAGAACGATGTGTCAAAGAGCCCCGCCTTCTCAAGTGCTTCCTTCCTTATCATCATAAAGGCACCGGTAAGTATGTCAGCCCTGCAGGTGGCATCGTCAGGCAGATGGCCGAGATAATAGGCATTGAAGAGGGGAGATCGCGGAAAGAGCCTGTACAGTCGTGAAAACCTGAAGAATGATGTCATGGGGGAGGGGAAGCCACGCTTTGACTCAGGCAGGAAACGGCCGGCACCGTCAACCATCCGTGCTCCTGCCGCTCCGGCATCCGGATGACTCCGCATGAAGGCCAGCGCCAGGGTGAGAGCATCAGTTCCGACAATCGTATCAGGATTAAGTATAAGAATGAAATCGCCTGAAGAGGCCATGATACCCCTGTTGCATGCTGCAGCAAAACCCTCGTTGGCATCAGAGATGATCAGCCTTACATCAGGGAATTCCGCGGAGACCATCTGAGCAGATCCGTCAGACGAGGCATTGTCAACCACTGTTATTTCATGTGCATCCGGCATTGCTGCCCTCTGCAGTGAGAGCAGCGTCTGCCTGAGGTAGTTACACACATTGAATGATACTATTACAATAGAGAGCTCCATCGTTCTCAGACGGACGCCATCTCCTCCCTGACCGCTTCTGCCAGCCTGCGTACTCCCTCACAGGTGTCTGACGGTCCGCTGTATGAGAAGTTGATACGCATTGTGTTCTGGCCTTCATTGTTGCAGTAAAACACTGATCCGCAGACAAATGCAACATTTTTTCTGATAGCCCGCTCAAGCAGTTTTGCAGCGTCCATCGAAGGGCGGGAGAGTGACGAACAGGAATAATCCTCCCTCAGGCTCTGTCCATTTAACACCTTCAGGCATATATTCACGGAAGCATTTTATCATGTGGTCGCGTCTCTCCCGGTACAGGGCTATGGTTTTTCGCAGGTTGACATCAAGCAATCCTTTCTCAATGTATCTTGCCGTTATCTTCTGTACAAACGCCGGAGAACAGAGATCGGCAGACTGTTTGGCGGTCACGATCTTGTCGATGAGCTCGCGGTGTCCGATGACCCAGGCAAGCCTGAAGCCGGGGGCGAGGATCTTCGAGAAAGTGCTGAGAGTAAGCACTCTCCCGCTGTGGTCAAGGGCAGCCATCAGTGGCTGCGGCGTCCCTTCGAAACGGACGTCACGGTACGGACTGTCTTCAATGATAAGCAGGTCATGTCTCTCGGCAATGCGTATTATCTCCTGTCGGCGTGACATTGGAAGGGTTACCCCTGCGGGATTCTGAAAGTCAGGTATAATATATATGAACTTGAGTATGTAGCCCTCATTCTTCATCTTGATGATACTCTTCTCAAGAAGGTCAGGCCTCATGCCATGGTCATCAAGCGGTATCCCTTTCATGCGGGCTCCGTAGATCATGAAGGCATTGATGCCCCCAAGGTAGGATGGAAGGCCGCAGAAGACAACGTCACCCTGATTGATGAATATCTTTCCGATCAGATCAAGGGCCTGCTGTGATCCGGTTGTGATGACGAGGTTTTCGACAGTGAGGTGCAACCCGTCCCTGTTGTGACGCTCAACAAGAAGTGAACGGAGTTTTATATCCCCTTCAGTAGTACCGTACTGAAGTGCTGCATGACCATCCTCATCAAGGACCTCGGCCGTGATCTTCTTGATGTCATCCAGCGGGAAGGAGTCAGGCGACGGGAGTCCTCCGGCAAAGGAAATCATATCAGGCCTCTGTGTAAGCTTCAGTATCTCGCGTATCGCCGATTTTTTCATCTGCTGCGAGGATTGGGAAAAGAACCTGCTAAAGATATCTGTCATGACCTGGCGTTAATTTTATCAAATAAAGCAAGATTTTCAGAATAAAAAAATGACAATAACCGGCTATTGCGGCGGTAAGCTTTACCCCTGTGACGGGAGGGAGAAGAGCCGGCGGTTCACTATTGACTGACCAAGGGTTATCTCGTCAGTATACTCCAGCACATCCCCTATGGCTACCCCGCGGGCAAGGGTTGTAATGCGCACATCAAACGGTGAGAGGCGCCTGTAAATATAAAAGTTGGTTGTATCCCCCTCCATGGTTGTGCTGAGGGCCAGTATCACCTCCTTAATTTCACCGCTGCGGACCTTTTCCTCGAGACGGTTTATAGTCAGATCTGAAGGACCGACACCGTCAACAGGAGAGATGATACCTCCCAGGACGTGGTAGATACCTTTGAACTGCCTGGTGTTTTCCACCGCCATCACATCCTGAACATTCTCAACAACACATATCAGGCTTCTGTCCCTGGCCTCATCACTGCATATCTCACAGACAGGTGTGTCGCTGATGCCGTGACATACACTGCAGTAACAGACATCCTCCCTGAGACGTGTGATAGTCTCACCGAACCGTTTGACCTCTGAACTGTCCCGCCTGAGCAGGTGCATTACCAGCCTGAATGCGGTCTTGCGACCTATGCCAGGCAGAGAGGAGAACTCGTTCACTGCATCTTCAAGCAGCTTGGAAGGGAAACGTGTTGCCATAAAAAAGCTTTACGCAAAATTATTCATTATTGTCCGGAAACCCCGTCTTATACTTGTTTTTATCTCCGATCTTTTTGTTATTCTTGCAGTCATTACAGCCTCCGTTATGACTCCTGCACTTATACTCAGCCTGTTCGTTGCATATACTGTCCTGCTCTTTGCAGTGACATGGATTACTGCCCGCAAAGCCAATAACCAGTCGTTCTATGTCGGCAACAGGGTCTCTCCCTGGTTTGTGGTTGCCTACGGCATGATAGGGGCTTCCCTCTCCGGTGTAACATTCATGTCTGTTCCGGGATGGGTGAGCGAGACACAGTTCAGTTACATGGTGGTAGTCTTCGGTTACCTCTTCGGTTACTTTGTAATAGCACTTGTGCTGCTGCCACTTTACTACCGTCTTAAGCTGACATCGATATATACCTACCTTGAGCAGCGCTTCGGTTTCTGGTCATATAAGACAGGTGCGGCCTTTTTCATTGTGTCGAGGGTGCTGGGAGCCTCACTGAGAATGTTCCTGGTTATCAATGTTCTGCAGATTTTTGTCTTTGACGCATGGAATGTCCCATTCTGGGTCAATGTTCTGATATTCATTATGCTGATAATTGCCTATACGCTTAAGGGAGGTATAAGGACGATAGTATGGACGGACATGCTCCAGACAACCTTCATGCTTCTGGCCGTAATTCTGTCAGTTATTTACATCAGCAGAGAACTGGGAGCCTCATTCTTTGTAATGGTAAGGGAGGTGACAGATGACTCTGTCTCAAGGATGTTCATAACAGACTGGCATCATGAGCGTTTCTTCCTGAAACAGTTTTTCAGCGGGATGTTCATAACCATTGCCATGACAGGGCTTGACCAGGAGATGATGCAGAAAAATCTCAGTTGCCGCAATCTGAAGGAGGCCCGGAAAAACATGTTCACCTTCAGCGGCATACTCGTCATAGTCAATTTTCTCTTCCTCGTACTGGGCGCATTTCTTCTCTTCTACGCACAGGCAGAGGGTGTCAGGGTTTCATCCACCGATGACCTCTTTCCAACCATCGCTTTCAGTTATCTGGGCCCCGTGGCAGGCATGGTCTTCCTGATAGGGCTGATTTCTGCTGCGTTCCCCAGCGCTGACGGTGCCCTTACATCGCTCACCACTTCGTTCAGCATCGACTTCCTCGGGCTCGAAAAGAGAACCGGCATTAACGAGGAGAGGAAGACCCTGATAAGATATGCGGTCCATATTTCAATTGCCCTTATATTCTTCATATGCATTTTGATTTTCAGACAGCTGAATAACGAGGCCATCATTGACAAACTGTTCACCATCGCCGGTTATACCTACGGGCCCCTCCTCGGTCTCTACTCTTTTGGCCTGTTCACAAGGAGAAAAGTGAATGACAGGGCGACGCCATTCATCGCTGTCATTTCACCTGTAACATGTTATTTTCTGAGTCTCTATTCAGAGGAACTCTTCAACGGATATAAATTCGGTTTTGAGTTGCTGCTGGTAAACGGACTTCTGACATTCGCCGGATTGTGGTTATTCAGCAGAAGCAGCGGGCTAAAGCCTGCCGCCGGGCGGGAAGGATGAACCAGAAGGATTCATTTCGGGATTCTCTTCTCCTTCATCTTCAGTCAGTTCCTTCCTGGGCTTGATTACCACCCTGATCTTTTTATATGGGATAGATACGGAAACGTAATATTCTGCACCTGTTGTCATCCTTGAGGTTGCGTCGCCAAAGCCTGGCATCCAGACCGGCTTCAGGTCACGGCCTGCTCCCGAGCTGATGAGCAGCCTGACGACAAGATTCCATCCGATTGTCACCCCCGGGAAGAGCTCCGTGCGCACTCCCGGTGTGGCCTCGAGGAAATGGCCTGTATGGCTGGAGGGAGAAAATGAGTCTGACCCTGTTCCCCAGGGATTAGTATACTCAATGCGGGAGGCTTCCTCATTGTAAAAGCTGATCCCGTAACCGAAACCCAGTCCGGTGAAGTACTTGCCGCCTGACACCTTTGGCTTGAGAAAGTTGTAATCACCGCTGATGACCGCACTTACGCCGCTGCTTTTAAAGTCATAGTTATATTCAGATACTGAGTACGAACTGTATCTCAGCCGCAGGCTGGCAGAATACTGTTCGTTCAAATCAACTGAAGCTATGGCGCCGTAACTGACAAGATCACTGCCGATCAGATGCATGACCGGGCCTGATATGTCAAATCCCGCCCGCACATTCAGCGGGATGGTGAGAGTGTCCTGCGCCAGAATCCTGGTGCCGGATAACAGCATCAGGCTAATAAAAAAGACGCAGATTCTTTTCGCCATCGAGGTTGACGCTTTTGTTTTCAATGATAAGGGTGTCAATTATATTATGCGTTGTCTTAAGCCCGGTCAATTCACTCAGGAATGTATAGCCGCATTCAGCCGAGACGAGATGAGGATGTCTCGTGTAAGTCAGCACGGCAGTGTCAGTGACACCGTTAACGATAAAATAAAATTCAGAGAGATCATTTGCCGGATCAAGAGGCAGGGTAAAGAATGTTACGGCATTCTGTTTATAAAGAGTTACCGGGCCGGCCGGTGAGACAGCAATGACTCTCACAGAGTCAGCCTTCTTCGATTCGCCGGTGCCACTCTCAAGAAGCGAGGTATACATCATGGGATCCATCTCCTCATAACAGGCCTGGTCAGAACAGGAGCAGACTGACAGCATGATTATCAGCGCCAGAGGTGCAACGGTTATATGTTTCAGCGATCGCATAACGAAAGGCAAAGGTAAAAAATAATAAGGAGGTTACGCATCGCAGGCATAACCTCCCTTTCAGAAACCCGGCACCGTCAGAATTTGGGCATGTTCCTCAGCACGCCGTTTCTGATGCGGCTGATGACTTTGCCAACGGGATTATCTTTCTCCTTTACAGAGTATATCTCATTGATAATGGGCTTATAGCGCTCAGTCAATATATTTCTCCTGAGCTTGAGGGTGGGAGAGAGCTCTCCTGACTGGGGTGTCCACTCTTCGGTAACGAGCCTGAACCGCTTAATCTGCTCGAACTCGCCCATGCTTTTGTTCAGTTCACGAACCTCACGGCCAAACCTTTCGATCACTTCAGGTATCTCTATCAGCTCAGCATTGTCACGGAACTGAATCTTGTGGATCGAACACCAGTCATGAAGGAATGTGAAGTTTGGAGAGATAAGGGCACTGGCAAATTTTTCGTTCTCGCCGATGACCATTGCCTGTTCGATGAACAACGATTCCTTGAGCCTGTTCTCAATGACCTGCGGAGCGATATATTTGCCTGCGGAGAGCTTGAACATCTCCTTTTTGCGGTCGGTTATACGAAGGAATCTTCCATCTTCAATGCGACCGATGTCACCGGTATGGAACCACCCCTCGCTGTCAATCACCTCTGCCGTGAGCTCAGGAGCCTTGAAATAGCCCAGCATGAGGTTCGGCCCTTTGCTGAGTATCTCGCCGTCATCTGCAATCTTTACCTTTACGTTTTCGATAATCGGACCGACAGTTTCAAATTTAATATCAGGTATTCTGAGCGGATTGACAGCTATGACAGGTGATGTTTCAGTCAGGCCATATCCCTGAAGCACAGGGATGTCGGCAGCCCAGAAGATGCGTTCGAGGCGTGACTGCAGCGCTGCCCCGCCGGAAACGAGTACGCGCAGCTCGCCACCAAGGGCTTCCTGCCACTTCCTGAAGATTAGCTTGCGGGCAATGCCAAGCCTGAACCTGTAAAACGCGCTGTTGCCGGTAAGCCTGTATTTGAGCCCCAGGTTTACAGCCCAGAAGAAGATCTGTTTCTTGACCCAGGGCAGGTTCTTACCCTTGTTGATGATATTGTCATAGATCTTTTCAAGCAGCCGCGGCACCGTGGTGGCAATATGAGGCTTGATATCCTTCATGGTGTCAGCAATGACCGCCATGTTCTCTAGATAATATATACTTGTGCCCTTATACTGCAGATGATAATTCATCATACGCTCATATACATGGCACAGAGGGAGGAAGCTGAGAGCCCTGTAACCAATGCCGAAATCATGTGCAGTACTGGTTGCGATGGCATTGCTGACGAGGTTATGATGTGAGAGCATTACTCCCTTTGAATTGCCTGTTGTGCCTGATGTGTAAATGATGGTACACATATCGGAAGGCTTAATGGAATCCCTTATTGCATTGAGCTCTGTCATAAGCCTCTGCTTATTCTTCCTCCCCTCCTCGATTATATCATCAATGGTTCTCATCCCGTCAACAGGGTCGAAGGAGAAGACCTCTCTTACAGCCTTGATCTTTGGCAGGATGGGCGCAATCTTGGCATGCACCTGTTTGTTCCCGACAATTACGGCCTTAGCTTCCGAATGGTCAAGGATGAATTCGTACTCATCCTGCCCTATGGTCGGATATACCGGCACATGTATCATCCCGGCCTGAGAGATGCCGTGGTCAGCAATATTCCATTCAGCCTTGTTGGGAGTAATGGTGGCTATGTGGTCTCCCTTTTTATAGCCGAGAGACAGGAGGCCATAACTGAACAGGTCAGTCAGCTCCCTTACTGCTTCCGTTGAATAGGTGACCCACTCATTGTCATGTTTTCCTCCAAACATCACTTCGCGGGGGTAAACTTTACAACTCCAGTCTATCAGATCAAAGGTTCTCGTAACTTCCATGTATCTCTTTTTAGGGTTTGAGATACAAGAGTAAGAAATTCGAACAAATAAAACAAGCATTAAGTCAATCATTTCAGTGATGACATAAACGCCTGATCTTAAGCTTAAAATAAATTTCTAACGGAGACTTTAATTTCGACCGGTCATTTTTTGACTTTGCCTGCCCGGTCTGTGACCAGGGCGACGGCTTTACCAATGGCATTCCTGAGACCTTCGGGCTTTTTCCCGCCGGCAGTCGCAAGGAAAGGCTGACCGCCTCCCCCTCCGTTTATCTCCGGGGCTGTCGATTTGATAATATCGACCGCATTAAGGGAAGTTGTTTTGACGACCTCATCCCCGAAGCATACCAGTAACGATGCTTTCCCGTCATTCTCAGAGCCGATGATTACTGCACACCTGCTGTCTGACTGTCTTAGCTGGTGTGCAATATTCTTAAGTGTCTCTGCCGATACGTCGGGCACCACCCCCGAGTAAAGATTGCAGGCATCGAGGGCAACTGCATTCTTTTCCAGTTCACGTCGTGACGAGGCAGCTGCTGCTCCTTCCATCTTTTCGATGGTATGCCTCAGTGCTCCGTTTTCAGCGATGAGTTTTGATACGTTGGCGGCAGGATTGCCGGTACTCCTGAGCATAACGGTGATCTCCTCGAGTGTCTTCAGCCTGTCATTGATGTATGCCAGTGCTCCGCGCCCTGTCACTGCCTCGATGCGCCTTACACCGGCTGCAACGGCACCTTCAGAGATGATCTTGAAGAGCCCTATTGCAGACGTATTTTCAACATGTGTTCCACCGCACAGCTCTACCGATTCGCCGAATGAGACCACCCTGACCTTTTCACCGTATTTCTCACCGAAGAGAGCCATGGCTCCCATTGCCAGAGCCTCTTCCATGGGTGTCTCGTCAACCACTTCTGACGGGATATTTTTCATTATCATATCGTTGACCATCTGCTCAACAGCAGCTATCTCTCCCTGTGTCACCTGGCTGAAGTGGCTGAAGTCAAACCTCAGTTTCTCCGGCGTCACCAGGGACCCTTTCTGTTCCACATGCTTTCCGAGAATATGTCTGAGGGCATGATGCATCAGGTGAGTGGCTGTATGATTATTGGCGGTCTGGTGCCTTGCTTCATGGTCAACCACTGCGGTAAATACCCTTGATGGCTCTGACGGAACCTTCTCTGCGATATGTATGGTGAGATTATTCTCCTTGATGGTGTCGGTAATCGCTATCCTGTCAACCCCGGAAGAGATGTGTCCCTTATCTCCTACCTGTCCTCCTGACTCGGCATAGAAGGGGGTTCTGTCAAAAACGAGGTGGACCACCTCCTTACCCCTGACGTTCACTTTTCTGTACCGCGCTATGTGTACCGTCTCCTCAGTGCGGTCATAACCGGTGAAAACAGTCGTGTCGGCGTCATGTACCACTGTCCAGTCGCCGGCTGTAATGGTGGCATCATCCCGTGAACGTACCTTCTGTGCGCTCAGCTCACGATTGTACTCATCAATGTCCAGTCTCATGCTGTTTTCCCGGAGGATGAGCTGAGTAAGGTCGACCGGAAACCCGTACGTGTCAAACAACTCAAAGGCATCGCTTCCCGGGAAGAGATCCTTCCCGTCATTTTTCAGTGCTGCCACCTGCCGCTCTATCATCTTCAGCCCCTTGCCCAGCGTCTTGAGGAAAGCCTGTTCCTCCTCGAAAATGACCCTTGAAATTATCTCCTGCTGTGCCGTCAGCTCGGGATAGTGTCTGCCCATGACCGAGATCAGTTCAGGGACGAGCTTATATATAAAAGGTTCGCTCATCTCAAGCGAGGTATAACCGTATCTCACCGCTCTCCGGAGGATCCTTCTTATCACATAGCCTGCCCTGTTGTTCGAAGGCATCTGGCCGTCAGCTATGGAAAAGGACACTGTCCTGAGATGATCGGCAATGACACGGTGTGCTATGTCCCACCTCTCCTCTTTTCCGTATGGTTTGCCTGTCACCGATGCAGTGCCGCTGATGATCGGCTGAAAGATATCGGTGTCATAATTTGACTTCTTCCCCTGGATGACCATGCAGAGACGCTCGAACCCCATACCTGTGTCAACATGGCGTGCCGGCAGCTGTTCAAGTTCGCCGCCGGCCTTGCGGTTATACTGTATAAAGACCAGGTTCCATATCTCTATGACGTGCGGATGACCCTTGTTCACCAGCAGATGTCCCGGCTTATCACGACGTTCGCTGTCGGGCCTGATATCAACATGTATCTCGGAACAGGGTCCGCAAGGGCCGGTCTCACCCATCTCCCAGAAGTTATCTTTCCTTGACCCCTCAATGATATGGTTCTCAGGGTTCCTGAAACACTTCTTCCAGTACTCTGCCGCTTCATCGTCTCTGGGAACATCCTCTTCTGCACTCCCTTCGAAGACCGTGGCGTAGAGACGCTCCTCAGGGATATCCAGCTGTCGTGTCAGGAACTCCCATGCCCACTCTATGGCCTCCTTCTTGAAATAATCGCCGAATGACCAGTTACCGAGCATCTCGAACATGGTGTGGTGATAAGTGTCAAGCCCCACCTCCTCAAGGTCATTATGCTTGCCTGACACCCTCAGGCATTTCTGTGAGTTGGCCACCCTGTTGTGTGACGGAGGCTGATTCCCGAGGAATATATCCTTGAACTGGTTCATCCCGGCATTGGTGAACATGAGCGTCGGGTCATTCTTGATCACCATGGGTGCCGAGGGCACTATTGTATGTTGTTTTGACCTGAAAAAATTCAGGTATGCATCTCTTAATTCACCTGCCTTCATCATAAATCCCAAGCCTGTGTTAATTTTCTCTGTTTTTGGGGCTTGTAAAATTAATTTATTTATTTTATGTTTGTCAGCGATCTTGCAAAATAGTGGTAAACCACTGAACTACTGATGCTGAAAAGGAAGAGTTACGTATTTGATACAGCTAATCTGCAGTTTCTTCAACATCGTCGCCGATGGAGTGAAAAGCTCACCAGGTTTTCGGTGGGGTTTGGCCTATCGGTCTTAATAGCAGTATGTTATGGGTTCATATTCCAGCGCTTTTTCGGCTCGCCAAAACAAGATCTTCTGCAGCAGCGGCTCGAAGAGATCAAACTGAATTATACAATTCTTGAACGGAGAATTGACTTTTCCTCTGCCATGCTGGCAGACATGAGATCATCTGATAATCATTCATACCGTGCCATTCTTGACCTTCCGCTGATACCGGAGTCAATGTCAGAGGGAGGATCAGGGGGGATATTCAGATACGGTGATCTGACAGGTTATGTCAACACTGAGATGATGGTAGCTGTAAGATCAAAGCTCGAAGACCTGAGGACACAGACAAACATTCAGTACAACTCCCTGAACGAGCTCAGTGACAAAGCCGCGGAATGGAAGGAGATGTGGGCTCATCTTCCGTACATCAGGCCGGTAAATGTAACAATGCCTCTTGGTGACGGGGTAAAATTCAGGGAACATCATCCTGTACTTGGTTCGCCGAGGTGGCATTTCGGTCAGGATTTCAGGTGTCCGATAGGTACTGAGGTGTACGCTACGGGGGCAGGGACTGTCTATTTTGCGGGGAGCGAAAAGGACGGATTCGGCTTAAAGGTTATCATTGATCATGGCTATGGCTACCGCAGCATATATGGTCATCTGAGTGAAACCAGGGTAAAGGTTGGAGATAAGGTGACCCGCGGTGACCTCCTGGCAGTGTCAGGCAATACGGGAACCTCTACCGGACCACATCTGCACTACCAGATAGACCTGTTCGGGGAACATGTCAATCCCCTGTGGTATTTCACAGACAATCTGACAGAGGAGGAATATTTCCAGATGCTTGAATACCTCTCGGCTCCGTAATAGCCTTATTTTAAACCACCCCCTGCCGGAGTCTCTGCGTTTTGTTATCTGTTGATAATTTCATAAATTTGCATTTCAATAAACTTGCCTTCGGAGCGGATGCCAAAGACAAAATACAAGTTCAATCATGAAACGCTCAGCTTTGATAAGATAAGGCTGGGTATCAAGCAACTGCTCCTCCGCCTTTTCGCCTATTTCATCGGCTCACTCTTCCTTGCAGGGATCTACGGTTTCATCTTTGCCTTTATCTTCGACTCACCGAAGGAGAAGGCGCTGAAGCGTGAGATAGAACAACTCTCTCTTCAGTATGAGCTGATGAACAGGGAGATGGAGAATGTTGAAAAGGTGCTCGGTCACCTTCAGGAGACGGATGACAACCTCTACCGCACTATATTTGAGACAGAGCCGGTCCCATCATCATACCGCGATGGAGGGATAGGAGGTGTAAACCGCTATGAGGAGCTCGAGGGATTCTCAAACTCGGACCTGATAGTGGAGACTGCCACCAGGCTGGACCGGATAAGAAAGAAAATATATGTGCAGTCACAGTCGTTTGATGAGCTCATTGCCTTTGCACGGGAGAAGGAGGAGATGCTGAGAAGCATTCCGGCGATACAACCGGTTTCAAACATGGACCTCAAGCGTACTGCATCGGGTTTCGGATTCAGGATACATCCCATATACAAGATATCAAAGTTTCACAGCGGAATGGACTTCACCGCCCCAACGGGTACCGATGTGTATGCCACGGGAGACGGAGTGGTGAGCACTGTCAAGTCTGCACGCCGCGAGCTTGGAAACCATATCATTATAGATCACGGATTCGGTTATCAGTCAGTATATGCACATCTTCACAGCTTCAATGTCAGGGTGGGACAGAAGGTCAAGCGGGGTGATGTGATAGGCTTTGTCGGTAACACCGGTCTCTCAACGGCACCGCATCTTCATTATGAAGTTCTGGCTAACGGAAGGAACGTCGACCCGGCACTGTTCTATTTCAATGACCTCTCCCCCGAGGAGTATGACCGGATGATAGAAATTGCAAACAAGAGCGGACAAACGTTTGACTGATTAAGGGAACAGACAATGCCTTACAGGGAAAAGAAAACCGAAAAACTGTTTTACCAGATCGGAGAAGTGGCTGAAATGTTCTCTGAACCGGTGTCTACCATACGGTTCTGGGAGAAGGAGTTTGACATCCTTAAGCCCAAAAAGAACAATAAGGGAAACAGGCTCTTCATGCCTGAAGACATAAAGAACCTCAGACTCATACATCATCTCCTCCGGGAGAGGGGCATGACCCTTGACGGGGCCAGGAAATATCTGAAAAGCAGTCGTGAGGAGGTTGATTACCGGCTGGAGATAGCTGACACTCTTCGCAATATCAGGGAGATCCTCCTTGAGATCAGGGGTGAAATAAACTGAGAATATGGCAGTGACGCTGCGTGAGTTTGTTGCATGGCTTGAGGAGATCATTCCGCCGGCCTTTCAGGAACATTATGACAACAGCGGGCTTCAGGTTGGAGACCCTTCCGCGGTCATTGATTCAGTGCTGCTGACAGTGGATGTCACTACGGATGTCATCGATGAAGCCGGGAAGCACGGATGCCGGATGATCATCTCTCACCACCCTTTGATATTCGCACCTCTGAAGCGGTTAGCCTTCGGCAGTGAGGCTGAGAAATGTGTTGCTGCTGCCCTCACGAAGGGTATCGCCGTTTATTCCGCTCACACCAGCTTCGATAACCTGTCATGGGGAGTGAGTCATGCGCTGGCCGCAAAGGTGGGTCTGGAAAACACCAGGGTTCTGGCGCCGGTGAAGGGCAGACTTTTGAAAATCATAACCTTCGTACCCGTTTCGCATGCTGACATTGTCAGGGATTCGCTGTTTGAAGCAGGGGCCGGTCATATTGGCAAATATGACAGGTGCAGCTTCAATGTTCACGGGGAGGGTACCTACCGGGCCGGTGAGGGGGCTGTTCCATGGGCAGGCGCTGCAGGTGAATATCATACCGAGCCGGAGGTGAGGATAGAGGCTGTCATGCCTGACCATCTTGCGGGCTCATGCATAAGGGCTCTCATGGCCTCTCATCCCTATGAGGAGGTGGCTTATGACCTCATTGCCCTTGAGAACACGTATTACGGCGCCGGCGCGGGCACAATAGGTACTCTCGCCGCACCTCTCACCGGCACCCAGCTTCTGGAGAGGCTCAGGCAGCTTGCCGGCACACCGGTGATCCGGTACAGCGGCGACCCGGAGCGCACCGTAAAGACAGTGGCGGTGTGCGGGGGAGCAGGTGCCTCGCTCATCAGTGACGCCTTCCGCGCCGGCGCCGACGCCTTCATCACCGGCGACGTCAAATACCACGCATTCACAGAAGCCCCCCGGGAGATGCTCGTTGCTGATATCGGACACTACGAAAGCGAAAAATATTCTTTGGAGATACTCTACGACCTGATTAATAAAAAATTTCCTAAATTTGCACTCCGGTTTTCCGGGATAAAAACAAACCCGATTAATTATTTCTGATTATGAAACAGACCAAGACTGCTGAACCAGAACTTACCATAGAAGAAAAACTCAGGGCACTCTATTCTCTTCAACTTGTTGACTCAGAGATTGACAAGATAAGGACTCTCCGCGGAGAGCTGCCTCTTGAGGTGCAGGACCTTGAGGATGAAGTCGAGGGTTTGGAGACGAGGATCAACAACCTTAAGAGTGAGGTCACCGAGCTTGAAAAGTCGGTGGCGTCAAAGAATACTGAGATCACCAATTCTCAGGCTCTCATCAAGAAGTACGAAGAGCAGCAGAATAACGTACGCAATAACCGTGAATATGACTCGCTCTCGAAAGAGATAGAGTTCCAGACACTGGAGATAGAGCTGTGCAACAAGAAGATACGCGAGTTCACCGCACAGACGGCCGAGAAGAAAGAGGTGATGGCAGAGGCCGTGGCAGCACTCGAAGAGAGAAGGCGTGACCTCGATGGCAAAAAAGCCGAGCTGGATGATATCACCCGTGATACCAAAAAGGAAGAGGAGCAGCTTGATGACAGGTCAGTGGAACTTCAGACCAGGATCGAGGAGCGTTTGCTGACAGCCTATAAAAGGATACGTTCAAACGCCCGTAACGGCCTTGCCGTCGTTTCTGTTCAGCGTGATGCATGCGGAGGCTGTTTCAACCAGATACCGCCACAGAGGCAGCTTGACATCAGGTCGAGAAAAAAGATCATCGTCTGTGAATATTGCGGCCGCATCCTGGTCGACGACGAGATCGTAAACGAAAAATAAACAATAACAAATTGATTTGTTTTAACATGTAGAGACGTAGCATGCTGCGTCTCTGCATGTTTTAATATATTTGTTTTGCGGTTGAATAACATCCATCATCATGAACGATTTCAAATCCCAGATCCTGGAGGGCATACCCGGTTATCTGCCCGAAGCAAGGCCTTATGATCCTGATGTCAATCATGCACCACGCCGCCGTGACCTGCTGACAACCGATGAAAAGAAACTGGCGCTGCGCAATGCGCTCCGGTATTTCCCCTCCAGCCTTCATAAAGTACTCGCTCCCGAGTTTGCTGCTGAGCTGCGTGATCACGGCCGTATTTATATGTACCGTTATCGTCCTCATTATGAGATGAAGGCCAGGCCTGTAGGGGAATATCCCCACAGGTCAGTACAGGCGGCAGCGATAATGCTTATGATAACCAACAATCTGGATCCGGCTGTGGCCCAGCATCCGCATGAACTTATCACTTACGGCGGCAACGGCGCTGTCTTCCAGAACTGGGCCCAGTACAGGCTGACGATGAAATACCTTGCGGAGATGACTGACGAGCAGACGCTGGTGATATATTCAGGTCATCCGCTGGGGTTGTTCCCGTCCCATCCTGAGGCGCCGCGTGCTGTCGTCACCAATGGGATGGTGATACCCAACTATTCATCACAGGAGCACTGGGAGAGGTTCAATGCCCTGGGTGTCTCACAGTACGGTCAGATGACAGCAGGGTCATACATGTATATCGGGCCTCAGGGGATAGTGCACGGAACCACCATTACGCTTCTCAATGCGGCACGCCGGATCAGTGCCGCATCACAAACCGGCAACCGAAGCATGTTATTCATCTCCTCCGGACTGGGGGGCATGTCCGGCGCCCAGCCCAAGGCAGGAACTATTGCCGGCATGGTATCTGTAATCGCAGAGGTCAACCCCAAGGCGATCAGAACACGTCATACACAGGGGTGGGTGGACGAGGTTTATACAGACATAGCGACACTGGCAGGACGGGCCAGGGAGGCCGTCAGATCGCGCGAGGCCGTGTCTCTTGCCTACCATGGGAACATAGTTGATGTATGGGAGAAATTTGCCGATGAGGAGTTATGGGCCGATCTCGGATCTGATCAGACATCGCTCCACAACCCGTGGGCAGGAGGGTACTATCCTGCCGGCATCACCTTCGATCAGGCAAATGAGATGATGTCTGACGATCCCGGCAGGTTCAGGGAACTGGTACAGGCATCCCTCCGCCGGCAGGTCAAAGCGATAAACAGGCACACTGCCAGCGGCACCTATTTCTTTGACTATGGCAATGCCTTTCTGCTCGAGGCCTCTCGCGCCGGGGCAGATATATCTGACGGAGCGGGCGGATTCAGATACCCTTCATACGTTCAGGATATCATGGGCCCGATGTGTTTCGACTACGGCTTCGGGCCGTTCAGATGGGTCTGCTGCTCAGGACAGCAGTCTGATCTTGAGGCGACCGATAACATTGCTGCCACCGTGCTTGAAAAGCTGATGAAGGAATCGCCCGATTGACATACAGCTCCAGATGTCTGACAATATTCACTGGATAAGAGAGGCGGCAAAAAACAGGCTGGTGGTGGGATCGCAGGCGCGAATACTTTATGCCGATGCCCCTGGCAGGGCACTGATAGCAGAAGCTTTCAACGATGCCATTGCCTCAGGCATTGTAAGTGGTCCCGTGGTCATCGGCCGTGACCATCATGATGTCTCAGGCACCGACTCACCTTTCCGCGAGACATCGAATATCTATGACGGTTCAAGGTTCACAGCCGATATGGCTGTTCAGAACGTGATCGGCGACGCCTTTCGCGGCGCCACATGGGTCTCATTGCACAACGGCGGAGGTGTCGGCTGGGGTGAGGTGATAAACGGCGGCTTCGGTATGGTCCTTGACGGCAGTGCAGCTGCCGGGCGCCGTCTGAAGTCAATGATATTCTGGGATGTGAACAACGGCATTGCCAGGAGAAGCTGGGCAAGAAACAGCGGAGCGGTGGCTGCGGTGACGAGAGAGATGGAGCGTACACCCGGACTGGTGGTGACAATGCCTTCCCTGGCTGACGACAGCCTTATCGATTCCGTGATAAGCTAAAAATTGTCGGGGATAAGGTCCGAGATAAGGCAGACGGCCATCGCAACGACCCCCTCGCCACGTCCGGTGAACCCCATCTTTTCAGTTGTTGTTGCCTTTACCGCCACTGCATCGGGTGAGATCTCAGCTATGGCAGCCATCGTTGTACGCATGGCGCTGATATAGGGGGCTATCCTGGGGGTCTCGAGACAGAGGGTGCTGTCTATATTTACAATCCTGTACCCCTTTTCCTTTATCATATCGACGGTACGCTTCAGGAGTATCTTGCTGTCTATCCCCCTGTACTCATCTGATGTATCGGGAAAGTATGTGCCTATGTCATTCATCCCTGCCGCTCCCAGCAGAGCATCACAGATGGCATGTATGAGAACGTCACCGTCAGAGTGAGCAACGCATCCCCTGTCTGATACAACATGCACCCCTCCGAGCCAGAGCTCGCGCCCCTCTTCAAGGCGATGAAAGTCAATCCCCTGTCCAATCCTGTGACGGAGGTTCATAAATTAATTCTTCGAGACGTTGCGCAATGAGTCAAACTCAAAGCCGAGTGAGAACCTCATCGTATTAGCCATCGGATTATTTTGTGTGAGAGGAATAAGATAGGAGAAGTCGATTGTGAATACATTCAGCCTGAAGCCTACCCCTGCGGTGAAATACTTCCTGTTACCCTTTATCTCTGCCTCGTTGAAATAACCGGTGCGGAGTGAGAACTGCTGATTGTACCAGTATTCCACTCCAATGGAGAACATTACTTCACGGATCTCCTCCCAGAAACCGTACGGCGCATCATAGAACGACTGGAAGATGGCCACCGGTACTGAAACATTCGGATCTTTTCCCTTCAGGATGGTTGTTCCGTCAGTATCATATATAGGAGGGGTGGGAACTAGCAGTTTGTTGAAATCAACCAAAAACCCGAGTGAATTATACCTGTCAAGATTTACAGTCATCGTTGTGCCCAGCCTCATATTCATGGGTATGAAAAAAGGGTCATCGTCCTCAGTGTAGTTCATCTTTGAACCGATATTCGAAAGATTTACCCCGGCTGAGATGGTTCCAGCTTTTTCACCGAGTTTTATGGGAGTTGTATAATATGCAGATGCATCTGCTGCAAAGGCTGTGCCTGCTTTAGTTGCTGTTTCGTTTACAACCTGGTTACCCGTCAAGTTAGAATATATGAACCTCATTGCCACGCCTCCTGACCAGTTCTTTGAGAACAGTCGTGAGTAGGCTGCGTCAACTGAAAACTCGTTTGGTTTATATGAGCGTATATAGTTGCCGTATTCATCAGTGAATTCTATATACCCCAGCGATGAGTACATGAGGCTGCCGGCAAGAACCTGGCGGCTGTCAATCCTGTAATATCCGGCAAGGTTGGCAAGGCTGATATCGGGTACAAGTGATCTCAGCCAGGGTGAGTATGCAATTCCGAGCCCTCCGTTTCCGTCAATGAAAGCATATTTGGCCGGGTTCCAGTGCATGCTGTACAGGTCAGGCGATGTTGCCACACCCGCATCACCCATGCCTCCTGAACGTGAATCAGGCGCGATGGTCAGGAACGGAACCACTGTCTGTATGACATTAAGGTAATCATCCGGCTGAGCTGCAACGGGGTTAAAAGATGCCATTATTAAAATTAATGAGCTAAATATCAGCGCCTTAGTTTTCATTATATCGTTTTTCAGAAATTTGTGCAAATATAAAACAAAAAAAAGGGAGAGTTATTGTATTGTTTTACAAAATGATGATCTTCCCTGACGAAGAGGCTCTCTCCCCCTCATCCGTGACCGCTTCGGCACGCCAGATATAAAGACCACGGGTAACCCTTCCTCCGTTGTCGTCACAGCCATCCCAGTAGATGTCAGGAAGCTGATAGCCGGTGCTCGGAACCCTCTCCCTGATTCGTTTCAGCGCGTTTCCGGCTGTACTGTAGATGGTAATGGTGATATCTATCTCACTGTCCGGCCTGTTATGTCCGGCTGTAAACCAGGCTTCATCGGTTGCCGGATTGGGATAGCAAAGGAGATCTGTCAGTCTGAACCTTCCGCTGCTCTCCATGACGAAACTCAGGGTTGCCACCGACGGATTATTAAGGTTATCCCATGCCCGCAGTGAGACGGTATGTTCACCTTTCTCCGTTATGAAGACGGGGTATTTCAGGCTTCCGGAAGTGTGGCCGCCTATGTCTGCACTGTAAAGGCTGTTAATCACCACTGCATCTGACATGTCGTCATCAAGCCAGGCTATGATATCATGACCGATTCCTGATCCGGAGGCATTGATGCCTGACTCATCCTCGAAGAGGGCAAGCAACGTGGGACTGTCATCGGTGATGCCTCCCCCGATAAAAAGGGTATCATTCATGAAGAGTCTGATTTCCGGGCCTTCGGTGTCATCAATATCAGTATCCGAGAAGCCTCCGACAATGACATCTGAGAAGCTTCCGTTCATATCTTCCGTTTCGTTTCGGGCATAGTATGTCATCATCCCCGGGCCGAAGGTGTAGTTGATATCAAGAGGGACGATGAATGAGAAGTTGAATAGTCCGTTTATCACACTTGTCTTGCCCCTGAAGATAGTGTTGCCGGTTACCTTATAGCTCATTGGTGATCCACCGTCGTTGGCAAGGGTGCTTATGTTCCGGACTTTGTCAAGAATGACGGCTTCCACCTCACCGCTGAAGTCATTCATCAGGCTTCCGCTGTTCTCCTCAAGATGACCGCTTACGGTAACCAGCGAGAGGGCCTTCAGCGTGTCGGTTGCGTTTTCAACCGATACCCTGTTTATTGAATCCGTTACTACCTGCTCCTTCACTGGCCATGCAAGTCTCAGGGCAGGGTCGCCCAGGAGAAGGAAGTTGCGTTTATTCATCCCGGGGCCTGAGCTGATCTTGGCCTGCCTGATGATGTCTCCCATCCTCATGGCCCGCCCGTCCGGCGCAGTTGTAAAGGCATTTTTATAAATGTTGTAGTTGAGAGTGAAATTCGGGGCTGAATAGACGACTCTTGTAGTGCTCATCAGTGCAATTCCCCCTCCCTCAGGATTGAGAAGCACCATTTCACCGGCTGACGTCCTCGCGGCTACAGAACCGTTAGCCGGATTTATTTCAACATCATCGAACCGTGAGAACTCGCATGTGGCGGTGATAAACAAGGGGAGCATCGCGCTGTTCTTCCATGAGTTTATATCGTCAGTCCTGACCACTCTCTCGTGTGCAAGACCTGATTCATTGCCATGACCCACATAGTTGAATATCAGACATCCTGAGGCGATACGGTTATTGATTGCCTTTACAACGTCAGGATATGAATTGCCTGAAACCGATGTCACCTGGCGAAAGGCATCGAGGTAGATCTTGTCGACGGTTAGGGGTGGGGCCTCATCTGCTGCCGTAGCTGCGAGTATTTCCGCGTCTGACATGTGCAGGTTGGCATCTTCATCATCAGCCACCAGGCAGAGCATGTTTCGCCATGGCCCCATTGTTGAGGAGTTCATATACGAAGCTATCTTTCTCACCATGATGCCCGCTGATGCTGTATCTGCTGCAGGCAGCCTGCCTATGGATATGTCAAGATAACCGTCTGCCTCACCCTCTCCGTCGTCGAGCAGTCCGTAGAAATCGTCTGATGTGAATGAAAGTACTCCGACATGTGAGTTAACTGACTGCCAGGTGGGAATGAACGAAGGGTTCCCGGGAGGAGGCGTCTTATTCTCATATGATCCGTCACCTAGGAGCAGGAGATAGCCCGGAGGGGAGCCGGTCTCGAGACCTCTCCTGTACATCATCCTTATGAAGTTTCTTATGGCTGCCGCATCGGGTATCCCTCCCGAAAACTCATTGTATATCTGTTCCGGGGTTACGATAAGTGAAGATGTTCCGTCGTCGTTAAAGTGCAGTTCTGAAATCCGTGCAGCATGATCCAGGAACAGCGGATGCGATACAATGATCATATCAGGCGGAGCAAGTGAATGCAGATCCTGGTTTGGCACCGGAGTCTTCATGATCCCCGGGCGCAGCAGGGTCTGTGTTGAAAATGCAACGAATCTGCGCAGGCTGTCGGTGGCTGCAGTGAAGGTAGTGATGCCACCTGAAAAATATGTCTCCATTGCCCTGGGAGCAAAGGGTTCGGTGACATCCCAGACCTGCAGCGGAATGGAGCATGTTACGCTGAAGCGGGTTACGGCTGATGGCGCAGCGGAGCGCGAGTCACTTATTATCAGTTGCCTGTCGGAACAGACCAGGTTAGCCCGGGCGGTGTAATCTACATAGTCTGCATACCCGGCGGCAGAGAGGTTACCGTTGTTATTGAAAACCAGGCCGAAGGAGGGTGATGCGGAGGAGGGCAGTACTGAGTCAGCTGCAGTTGCTATGTTGGCATAAACGCCGTTGATATCGGAAATATTTACCGGAGCGACAGTCATTGTTTTAATAACCGCAGATCCCTGTTTCATTGTGAATGAGCTGCTGTTTTCTGACCTGGCAAGGACCCTTACCCTGTAGATGATCTTTTCGTTAAGCACAAGGTTGCTGAAACGGGGTGTGATGTTGTTTTCGACACCGTGAGCTGCCTGCTGATACCATTCCCTGCCTGACCGGATCAGGTTAACGACCTCATTCTCATGCCTGAAGGTGACATCGTGTGATGATGAGCTGCGGTTATACGGCTGAGCAGGCGGCGCTTCTGCCGTTATCGAGGCAGCACCACCCGCCTGTGAGGTTGCAAAGTAAAATGCAGTGTCCGAGTAGTGGTGCCTCCGAAATTCATATGATCGTGAAGCTCTGTTATATATCCATCGGTGGGTCCCCTCGCCGTAAAAGAGAAGGTAGTCGCCCTCGTTAAAAATGCCGTCACTCCCTTTTTCAGCCTTAAAGGCTATCTTCCTCAGATCGTCAGGGGCTGATCCGTCATTGTAGAATGAGAGTTGCCCCGTGTTGTTGCCATACAGCACCAGAGAGGCAGGGTCGCTAAACCCCATATCCTTTATCTGTGACCAGTCAAGCCTGTATACACCCGGTTCGGTAACGGCGATCTTAACCCATCTGCCTTTGCCGAGCACCGATGCGGAAGAATATCCCTGGCCCGATGCCTGCAGCACCGGCAGAATCATAGACAATGTGAACAGCAGACATTTCAGTCTCATCTGCGCAAAGATAGTTAAGTCGATTATCTTTACCCCCTGAAAGATGAATCCTCAGGCAAAATATTAACGTCACATAATCGTTGATATTGCTGATAAGTAGCCATGAAAGTCATAAAGTGCACGGCTGTTGTGATAATCATTTTATCCGGACTTACCGTTCAGGGTCAGGATACATGGTACGGCGCCATGTCGGGGCTGCAATTCATGTATAATCCGGCATTTACCGGGGTCGCCGGAAAACCGGAGATGAGGCTCTCATGCTATTCATTCCTCCCCGGCAACGGATACGGCCTCAGGTCAGTTTACGGATCATATAATGACTACTCATCATCACTGCACGGTGGGGTGGGCATTTGGCTTTCTGATGACATGCTTGGCGATGTGATGAATGATTTCAGGGCAGGGTCTACCTATGCCTATCACCTGCGGGCCGGGAGAGATCTTTATTTCAGTGCCGGTCTTACAGCTTCATTGGTACACCGCGGCATCAGGGCAGGCTCGGTGATACTGCCGGAAGATATTGACCCGTTTCTGGGGTATACCGGTATATCTTCCGAGGCAATCACTTCAGGAAATATCACTCTCTTCGACCTGGGCGCAGGGATAACCGTCTCCAGAGGAGCATGGTACGGTGGCTTTGCTGTCATGCACCTCACACAGCCATGGCTCAGTGACCGGCACCAGGATCACAACAGGCTGAAGAGGCTTTATTCACTCAATGCCGGAACCTCATTTGAACCCGGCAGCAGCAGCCTCACAGTGACCCCTTCGGTTTCCCTGCAGGTCCAGGACGGGAATACTGTAACATATTTAGGTGCCGAGCTGCTTTTCAGGGAGATAATGTGCGGACTGGCCCTGTGGCATGAAGGAAACGGCTTCACCGCTGCCGAACCAGCCCTGGGATGGGACACTGGAACTGCAAAGATCATATTATCATACAGTTACATACTCAGTGGAGGAAATTCAGTCATCAAAGGCACAGCTATTGTCAAAGCGGGATTGTCAATTTGTTTTAATAATGTTGAAAAAAGTAGGGTGGTTCATGTAATAAAGTTACCTGAATTGTAGTTATTTTGGAGCAGAGTTGTTTAATAGTTATTTTTTATATATTTGAAAATTAATTTAGTTAACACTAATCAAGCCATGTATAAACTCAGAGCTTTACCGGTTTTTGTAGTTGTTGCACTCTTCTTTTTTTCGTGTAAGGGAGGACAACCGGATAATGTATCTCCTACTACAGGATGGAGTTACAGGGATCCAAAATCGAGTGATGTGAATGATCTCGGCTATCCCATTGGAGAGGCATCAGAACAGCTCACCGGTCCTAATCTTGTGCTCATTGAAGGAGGTACTTTCACGATGGGCAGGGTTGAGCAGGATGTAATGTACGACTGGAACAATGCTCCGCGCAGGGTTACGGTGTCATCCTTCTACATGGATGAGACAGAGATATCGAACCTTGATTACCGTGAGTATCTCTACTGGCTGAGAAGAGTCTACAGTGACTATCCCGAGGTTCACCGCCGCGCCCTTCCCGACACACTTGTATGGCGCAGCCCGCTGGCGTTCAATGAGCCTTATGTACAGTATTACTTCAGGCATCCTTCATATAATACCTACCCGGTGGTTGGTGTAAGCTGGCTCCAGGCCAATGACTATTGTGTATGGCGTACCGACAGGGTCAATGAGCAGATACTTCTCGAAGGGAAGTGGCAGGATCCGAACGTTGAGCAGGCAGGGGCCAATAACTTCAACACCGAGTCATATCTTGCAGGTCAGTATGAAGGTGTACCGGGAGAGAGGGTTGATGAACTTCATCCCCGTGTCCGCCAGGAAGATGGCATACTGCTGCCGCGCTACCGTCTCCCGACGGAGGCAGAGTGGGAGTTTGCTGCCTACGGCCTCAGGGGTAATACGTTCGAGGAGAGGATTTATGAGAGAGCCATCTACCCGTGGGACGGACATAACGTCCGCAACTCGGCACCCAAGTACAGGGGTGAGTTCATGGCTAACTTCGTCCGCGGTCGCGGTGACATGATGGGTGTTGCAGGAAACCTCAACGATGCCGGAAGCATCACAGTTGATGTGAGATCATACTGGCCCAATGATTACGGTCTCTATTGCATGGCCGGAAACGTGAATGAGTGGACCCAGGATGTATACCGTCCCCTGTCATCGGAGGATATTGACATGTTCAACCCCTTCAGAGGCAACGTCTTTACAGACCTCCGCCGTGATGCCAACGGTCAGGTGGTTGAGAAAGACAGGCTTGGAAGACTCCAGATTGACACAGTCAAGCCTGATGACGTCGCCAACAGGTTTAACTACCAGAAGGCTGATTACAGGAATTACCTCGACGGTGACGTTATATCGAGCATCTCATCAAGCCTTGAGTGGTCAGGTAACGCCGACCTGCCTCAGACAGAAAAGATGTATGCGCAGAATGAGACCGACTCCGACTTTGTGACCCTCATCAATGACAGGGCAAGAGTCATCAAGGGAGGTTCATGGAAAGACAGGGCTTACTGGCTCAATCCTTCCACACGCCGCTATCTTGACCAGGAGGCTTCACGTGATGACCTCGGATTCAGATGCGCTATGATAAGGGTAGGAAGTCCTGCCGGATTGTAATAATCATTATCAGATAATATCATAAAGCCTCATTATGAAGAATAGTGAGGCTTCTTTTTAGATAACCATGGAAATAAAGGAATTGTACACCATCGTCCGCAACTCTGCCGGCATAACCACCGATTCGCGCAACATCAGAAAGGGGGAGATATTCTTTGCCCTCAGGGGGCCTGCCCATGACGGTAACAGGTTCGCCTCAGCAGCACTGGCGGCGGGGGCAGTGGCTGCCGTGGTTGACGATCCTTCCCTTGCCGGTAAAAACATTATTTTAGTTGACAATGTGCTTGCCACTCTGACAGAACTGGCAAAACACCACCGCCGGATGATAAGTATTCCCGTCATCGCCATTACAGGATCAAACGGCAAAACGACGACCAAAGAACTCATTGCGGCAGTGCTTTCTAAGAAGGGGAAGGTTCACCGCACAACAGGTAACTTCAATAATCATATCGGCGTACCACTTACCTTGCTGGCAGCTCCTGATGACACAGCATATATGGTGGTGGAGATGGGAGCAAACCATAAGGGCGAGATAGCGGCTCTGTGTGAGATAGCTATGCCAACCATCGGCATCATTACAAACATAGGCAAAGCACATATCGAAGGCTTCGGCTCACTGGAGGATATCAGGGAAGCCAAATCAGAGCTCTATCACTGGCTCAGGAAGAGTGCAGGTGTGGCTATATATAACGAGAAGAGCAATACGCTTAAGGAGTTAATATTCAATATAGTGCACAAAGCCGTTCCCTACTCTGACCCATACGGTACAGACCTCATGGTTGAAGCGGCTGAGGCTGACGGCCTGTACCTCAGGGTTAAGGCTGATTATGAAGGACGTCATTACAACTTCACTACAAACCTTTTCGGTTCGTACAATACGGACAATGTCAGGGCCGCAATGGCTGTCGGCGTTTTCATGGAGGTGCCGTTCAGCGACATTATCGATGCTGTTTCGTCATTTAAGCCTGCCAATAACCGGTCGCAGGTTGTCAACACAGGAAAGAACATCCTTATATGCGACTCGTATAATGCCAATCCTTCAAGCATGGAGAAGGCCATAAACTCATTTGCCGGAGTCAGGGCAGAAAAGAAAATGGTCATCCTGGGAGACATGCTTGAGCTTGGTTCTGAGAGTGAGGCTGCCCATGACAAAGTCATAAGTGATCTTAAGGCTCTCGAAGGGGTTGATATATCAGTGGTGGGCCCTCTGTTCAGTGCTGCGTCGGAGAGATCTGGAGGTATCCGGTCATTCGCTTCCACCGAAGACCTGTACAAATGGCTTGAATCTCAGAAGCCTCAGTGTTATTATATACTGGTCAAGGGATCAAGGGGTATGATGCTCGAGAAGCTGTATCCTCTTCTATAAGCTGCTCCGCAGAGTTATCACTACGATCTCTGGTCTTGTCCCCAGGCGCATGCGCGGCCCCCATAGTCCAAACCCGGAAGAGACGATCACGTGTGTGTTGCCGAATTTACCGTAACCGTGACTCAACTCGAACATTTTCGATGTAATATAGGTGATCGGCCACATCTGGCCGTTGTGTGTATGACCCGACAGCTGAAGGTCGACCGGGGTGCCGGCAAGATCCGATAGTCCGTATGGCTGGTGATCAAGAAGAATGACAGGTCTGGTTTTATCGGTCATATCAAGCAGTGAGTCGAGTGACGCGCGTCCTTTCCCAAAGCCCTGTATTGCGCTCCTGTCAAGCCTCCCTACCAGCTGGACTCCGTTACCGAGTGAGACGACCTCATCCTGCAGAACCCTTATCCCCTTGCTTTCAATATAGGGCAGCGTTTTACTAAGGTCTCCTATATACTCATGATTGCCGGTAATTGCGTAGTTACCTTCGGGCAGATATGGCAGCTTAAGATGTGAGAGAAGGTCGCCGCGCAGCACCGGTCCTATGCTCCCGTCAATTATATCGCCGAGAAAGAGAACCAGGTCAGGCTTTTCGTTGCTGATCATCTCTGTGAGATGTCTCATGCTCCGTTTCCTTATTATGCTCCCAAGGTGAATATCCGAAACGGCTACAATCTGCATTGAATCTGTCCCGTTGCTGAAACGCTTGTCAACAGTGAGGTCGTACCGCTTTATTACAGGGCTTACTGCATTGATGAATCCGGCAATGATCAGTATGATGGTCGTTACGGTTATCCCACCGAAGAGCCATAGCCTTATCCGCGGCACAGACGCTTCCGGAATGAGCCTGAAGGGGCTCTGTAAAAGGAAGAGGATATCAGCGGTAAGCCAGATGAGAAATCCGTACAGCATAAAGGCCATCCAGAATCCGCCGATGACATTCAGAACATCGGTAAAGACATTGGTGTAGCTGTGCTCAAGGAATTTGCCTGCTATAAACGTTGATGCAAGCAAGAGGAAAACAATTGTGTAGGTCCTGGTACTGAAACCTGCGCCTGAGATGGCGCGATAACCCTTGAAAAACAGGTAAAAATTTACCAGGAAATAGATCGTAAAGACTATTATCAGAAAAACTGCCATTCTGCTTTTAATGTTTATTGCCACTTCAAATCGGGAAAATATCTCTTTCCAAGTATATAATACCCGAAAATGAGAGATTTGTTCATCATTGTATGCGGAACATGATACATATCGGGGTGAGGTGACATGGTTCTGAATGTCTTTATCGCCGTCCGGGCCTTGCGGAAGTCGTTGTGGGCTCTTATTACGGCACTGAAGGCAGCTCTGCCTGACCGGAACAGAAGCACGCATGCTGCCAGCCCGTCAAGCATCTGCCTGAGAAGAATGGTTCTTCTTATATGACGTGACGGGAGATTCTTGGCCATCATTATCAGGCTGTTGCGGAAATTGTAGTATATCTTCACGGGTGAGTCATAACCGAGTGTTCCGCCTCCGACATGCCAGACCATGGCACCGGGAACATAGCATATTATGAACCCTGCATTCTGCATTCGCCAGCACAGGTCGATCTCCTCCATATGAACAAAAAAGGAGTCATCGAAGCCGTCGCACTGTTCAAAGGCATCTGCCCTTACAGCCATGCATGACCCTGAAGCCCAGAATATCTCGCAGGCGTCATCATACTGACCCTTGTCCTCCTCGATGATGTTAAAGATGCGGCCCCGGCAGAAGGGATAGCCGTATCTGTCCATATAGCCCCCTGCGGCACCGGCATACTCAAAGAAAGCAGGCTGTTCCAATGACCTGATCTTTGGCTGACAGGCACCGACGCGCGGGTGCATTTCGAGATAAGTTATCAGTGCCTCTGCCCATCCTCTTTCAACCCTTACATCAGAGTTCAGAAGGATATAATATTCGGCTTCAACCTGTTTCAGCGCCCTGTTGTATCCGCCGGCGTATCCGTAGTTCCTGCCCAGGGCAATGACCCTGACATCAGGATGGTTTTCGGCCATCCATGCAACCGAGCCATCTTCCGAGCCGTTGTCTGCCACAATCACCTCGGTGTCAGCCGATACGGTATTCTGAAGAACCTCCGGTAAAAACCTTCCCAGGAATTCCCTTCCGTTCCAGTTAAGAATAACAACTGCCGTTTTAACCATTATTCCTGTTCCTTTTATATTTCCACCGCCTGTGTGACCATAACCAGTATGCAGGTTGTGCCCTTATTGTTTCCTCAAGCATCTCGACGTGCTTCTGTGTTATGAATCCCGGTGCTTCATTCTTCGGATGTTCTGATATAAGCTTTGCCTCCAGCTCATAATATCCTCTCTTCACCTTGCGGGTATGAATGAATACCACAGCCGAGTCCATCATTACTGCAACCTTCTCCGTCCCCTTGTAAATGCCCGTTTCCTGGTTCAGGAAAGTGGTCCAGTAGGCATGCTCGTTGGGAGGTGGGGTCTGATCTGCAGCAAACGCTGTAATAGTACGGATATTCTTTTTCCTGTACGTGACAATGTCGCGGAGGATGCTCTGCATGGGCGATATTTTGGAGCCAAATTGTGTCCTCAGGTCATATACAAACCTGTCAAAATACTTGTTCTTCAATGGTTTATATATGGCCAGTATCTGATACCTGGTTGAAAGCTGAACAGATGAGAGCCATTCCCAGTTGGTATGGTGGCTGCAAACCGCAATGACATCCCTCCCCTCGTCATAGAGACGGTCAAGGAGGATGAAATCCTTCAACCTGTACCTGCGTGATATCTCTTGAGGACTAATATGTGTAAGTTTCAGTGCCTCAACAAAGAGATCGGTGAGGTGCCTGTAGAATATCCGTTCGGTTCTTTTCAGTTCAGCCTCACTCATTTCAGGAAATGAGTTTCTGAGGTTTTTTGCCACCACCTTGCGCCGGTACTTGAATACGTAATAAATGAGCAGATAGAAGAAATCGGAGAAGATATAAAGGACTCTCAGGGGAAGGAGAGTTATCAGGTAGTTTATCGTGTAGAAAATGTAAAATCCCGCTTTTTTCATATTCATGGTGTTTCAATCAGCTCTCCGTTCATTGCCGAATCGTCCCGCAGCGTTGTAAGCCTGACCTTTCTGACAGTCCCCGGTAACTCTTTTCCGTAAGGCACCACGGTCCTGATGTAACTGTCTGTAAAGCCCGACAGCAATCCGTTGTCGCCACTCTTCTCGAAGAGCACATCATGAAGAGTGCCTGAGGCAGATCGCATGAAGAGTGTGCGCCGGCTCTCGGATAATTTTATCAGCCTCCTGCTCCGGCGCTCCCTGTCAGATGCATTGACCTGTCCGGGCATCGCTGCTGCCGGGGTCCCTGGCCGTGGAGAGAAGGAGAAGACATGAAGATAGGAGAGGGGAAGGCTCTCAAGGAAACGGTATGTATCCTCATAGTCTTCATCAGTCTCGCCCGGGAATCCAACTATCACATCGGCACCTATCCCTGCATGCGGCATAAGCTCCCTGATCCTTGAGACCCGTTCGCTGAACAGGCTGCGGCTGTATCGTCGCCGCATGAGACCCAGTATCCTGTCATTTCCGCTCTGCAGAGGCATGTGTAGGTGAGGCATCAGCACCGGCTCCGCGGATATAAGTTCAATGATGCCGTCTGTAAGCAGGTTTGGCTCAATTGATGACAGCCTTAGCCTTGCAAGCCCTTCTGTTTTAACAAGTGCCTTCAGCAGATCCTCAAGGTTATCTCCGGTGCTCTTCCCGAAGTCGCCGACGTTGACACCTGTAAGTACTATCTCCTTGACACCCGAAGCAACTATCCCCCTTGCTTCTTCGGTTATTTCACTTATTTTAGGATTGCGGCTTCTGCCTCTTGCCCTGGGGATCGTGCAGTAGGAGCAGTGATAGTCGCATCCGTCCTGTACCTTAAGGAACGACCGCGTGCGGTCACCGGCTGACCATGAAGACATAAAGCCTTCGTTATCAATGGTTTCGCACGAGTGTATCTCAGGTGTCACTCGTTTGTTCAGGTTCTCGGCATAGGAAGCGATATCAAACTTCTCACTGGTCCCCAGCACGAGGTCAACACCCTCTATCGAGGCTGCCTCCTCAGGTCGAAGCTGTGCATAGCATCCCACAACAGCGACAAAGGCACCGGGGTTATGGTGGATGATCTTTCTTACTGTCTGTCTGCACTTACGGTCTGCAGCGTCAGTGACACTGCATGTATTTATGACAAAAATATCTGCATGACTGTCAGGAGAGACCCTCTCAAAGAGTTCTTCGGGGAACGACCTGGCTATCGTCGAGGTTTCGGCAAAGTTAAGCTTGCATCCCAGTGTATGAAACGCTACTCTCTTCTTCAAATTGAATCGGTTACGGTTCCGGCTGCAAAAATAGTAAAAAAGCCGGTCTAAAGCAGTCTGCTGGCAAGCTCGGCAAGGAAGCTTCTCTCACCCTTGACAAGGTGCACATGGGCGAAGATGTCCTGACCCTTCATCTTGTCAGAGAGATAACTCAGTCCGTTTGATCCCGAGTCGAGGTAAGGTGAGTCTATCTGTTCAATGTCACCTGTGAAGATCATCTTTGTCCCCTCTCCGGCTCTTGTGATGATGGTCTTTACTTCATGAGGGGTAAGGTTCTGTGCCTCGTCAACGATGAAATAGATGTTGGAAAGGCTGCGGCCTCTTATGTAAGCCAGCGGTGTGATGACCAGCTTTTCATCCTTCACCATGTCGTTGATGCGTATAAACTCCGGACTCTGTGCCGAGAAGCGGTGTTTGATGACCGTCAGGTTGTCAAAGAGGGGCTGCATATAGGGGTCCATCTTCTCCTTGACGTCGCCAGGAAGGTAACCGAGATCACGGTTTGCCAGCGGCACGATGGGTCGCGCGAGGAATATCTGCTTGTAACGTTTATGCTGATGAAGAGCTGCGGCCAGGGCCAGAAGGGTCTTGCCTGTTCCTGCCTTACCGGTGAGTGAGACAAGCTGAACGTCAGGATTGGTGAGAGCGTCAAGGGCAAAGGTCTGCTCGGCATTGCGCGGGTCGATGCCGTACGTTGTCTGCTTGAGAACCCTGACAAGCATCTTTGAGACAGGGTTATAGTGTGCCAGAGCGCTTGACCCGCTGTTGCGCAGAATGAAGAAATGGTGCCCCGGCTCCAGATCCTTCAGCTTCATCTCGGATGCCGGCACACCGTCAGTCTGCTCATACAGCCTGTTAATAAGGTCGTGGTCGACATTCTCAATGGTCTTGATCCCCTTGTACAGATCATCAAGATTGGCCACCTTGTCATTCTCATAGTCTTCTGCCCTTACACCAAGAGACTTGGCCTTCATCCTCAGATTGATGTCCTTGGTGATCAATACAACGGCTTTGTCTTTATGCTCGTTTGTAACGTAATCTGCTATCGCCAGGATGCGGTGGTCAGGTGTCTTTTCCGGAAATGATTCTGAAACGCGCTCGGAAAACTGTTTGCCTGTCTCTATGTGCAGGTTGCCAAGTTTTTCTCCCAACGGTATGCTGCCAGTGAGAAGCAGATCACCTGAGATCTTGTCAAGTTCTCGGGTGAACTCGCGGGCATGAAAGTTAATCAGGTCATTGCCACGCTTGAACTTGTCAAGCTCTTCAAGCACCACAATCGGAATTATAACATCGTTTTCCTCAAAATTGTAAATGCACGTGTAGTCATGAAGCAACACGTTGGTGTCCAGAATGAAAATCTTCTTTTGCTTGCTCTTTTTCGCCATAATTGAATTCTTTTTAATGACTGCAGATCCGGCGCATCTTCCGTCAGGTGACAAAGATAACCTCGCCCCTCCCTCTGAACAGGCATTTATTGTAAATTTGCGAACAACACCAGAGAGGTTATCAACATGACATATCAGGAGGCCGTGAACTGGCTTTACAGCAGGCTGCCGGCGTGGCACAGGGTAGGTAAGGCTGCCTACAAGGCGAACCTTGACAACACCCTCGCCCTTGATGCTTATTTTGGAAATCCCCATCGCTCGTTCCGGTCGGTGCATGTGGCAGGAACAAACGGAAAAGGGTCTGTTTCCCATATGATTGCCTCTGTCTTTCAGGATGCAGGATATAAAACCGGACTCTATACATCACCTCACCTGAAGGATTTCAGGGAGAGGATGAAGGTCAACGGCATGATGATACCCGAAGAGGAGGTGATTGACTTTATAAGCCGCCATGAGTCAGTCATCGCCTCTGTGAAGCCCTCATTCTTTGAGCTGACTGTTGCCATGGCGTTTGACTACTTCGCCCGGATGGCAGTTGAGGTGGCTGTTATCGAGGTGGGCATGGGAGGAAGGCTCGACTCCACAAACATAATTACTCCCGTGCTGTCAGTAATTACCAACATCGGCCATGACCATATGGAATTTCTTGGTGACACGCTGGCAGAAGTGGCGGCAGAGAAGGCTGGGATAATAAAGGAAGGGGTGCCTGTCGTGGTTGGAGAGACACATAGCGAAACAAGAGATGTCTTCATATCCAGGGCTGAGAAGATGAATGCGCCGATTTCGTTCGCTGACAGAGAATACAGGTGCAACCTGGGGGACATTGATTATGTGACAGGCCTAAGGCAGTATATGCTTTATGACCTTCACAGTCATGCAGGGAGAAGGGGAGTCACCCCGCTGGGCGGACTGGCGCAGCAGAAAAACATTCAGACAGCTGCTTCGGCTGTCGCGAAACTTGCCCCGGGGTTTGGACTTGATGAGGCTCATTTTGCGAGGGGTGTGGCAGATGTGGTCAGAAACACCGGACTGATGGGACGTTGGCAGATACTGGGTCACTCGCCGCTGACGGTATGTGACACCGGCCATAACCGTGAGGGACTTGAATATGTCATCAGGCAGATTAAGGCTGTCTCCAGGGCAGGGCTTCACATGGTGATAGGCTTTGTCAATGACAAGGATCTGTCATCCATCCTGCCGCTTTTTCCCAAAGAGGCTTATTATTATTTTACAAAGGCCTCCATTCCCCGTGCGATGGATGAGCATGTATTGAAGGCTGAGGCTGAGAAATATGGTCTTCACGGCACCAGCCACGCATCGGTGGCCCAGGCGCTTGATTCTGCCAGACAAGCGGCAGATCCTGATGATATGATATTCATCGGCGGATCTACGTTTGTTGTGGCAGAAGCGCTGTAGCAAGGAGCAAGGGGCAAGGAGCAAGGAGCGAGGGGCAAGGAGCGAAGAGCAAGGCAGGCAAGGAGCGAAGACGGAAGGAGGAAGAGCGGAAGACCGGAAGACGGAAGACCGGAGACGGAAGACGGAAGACGGAAGTTGAGGAACGAAGTGACGAAATCCCGCGAAGCGGGAACCGGAGACGGAATACAGATGACTGAAGACACAGGTTGATACTTTTTTCATACCTTAATGCCCTAATCCCATCGATATGAAAACACGTTTTATTTCTGCAGTTATTCTTCTTTCATTCGCTGTGATGCTGAATGCACAGGAGAGCAAAAAGCTGACAATACTCCACACCAATGATTTTCACTCCCACCTTCAGGGCTTCGCCCCTGAATCAAACTATACCCCCGGCGTACCTGACAATGATCCTACGCTGGGCGGATTCTCACGCATTGCTGCCCTCATTGCTGCGGTGAAGGCAGAGAATCCGGAAGGAACCATGGTTCTTGACGCCGGAGACTGCCTCATGGGCACCCTCTTCCATTCCCTCGAGCCAACTACCGGATTTCAGCTTCCTCTCATGAAGGTAGCCGGATATGACGTAGTGGCTGTGGGGAACCATGATTTTGATTTCGGACCGGAGAAATATGCTGATATAGTCAGGCTGTCATTGCAGCGTGGAGAGATTCCGCTCATGCTGCTTGGCAATGCTGTCACCGACAGCGAAGATCCTGCTGATGACAAAATCGAGGCACTGATAAGCGACGGACTTCTTAAGCCGTATACGATAATTGAGAAAGAAGGTCTAAGGATTGGAATATTTTCCCTGATGGGAAAAGATGCCGACGAATCTGCTCCCTATGCCCCTCCTGTGACATTCACCAAAATCATCCCTGCAGCAAAGAAAATGGTTAAAGAGCTTAAGAAGGAAGGATGTGATGTGATCATTTGCCTCTCTCACAGTGGCATAACCAAGGATAAAAAAGGAGGCTGGACCGGAGAGGATGTGAAACTTGCAAAGAAAGTCAAAGGGATTGACCTGATCATCTCCGCACATATACATGTCCACCTTGAAGAACCTGTAATTGTAAAAGGGGTACCGATTGTGGTGGCAGGTGATAACGGAAGATTTGTTGGCAGAATTGAGCTTCTTGCAGGCAATGGCATGGTGAAACTTGACAGGTACGAATCCATTCCCGTGGATGACAACCTTTCATTTCATCCTGGGATACAGGCGGCAATAGATGAGCAGCAGGGAAAAATAAACGAAGTCATATTGAATTCTCTGGGAATGACCTGTGATATGCCTGTTGCCAATGCTCCCTACAGGATTTTCTATGATGAGTTCGGAGATGCAGGAGGAAGCAACCTGGGAACACTTGTGGCCGATGCAATATACAACTATGTAAACAGTGAAGGTCCCGGCACTGACATTGCCATCGTGGCCGCAGGCGTCCTCCGCGATCCGATCCAGCCTGGCGTGCAGAGCGTGGCTGATATCTTCAGGGTAATGTCACTGGGATCAGGCAACGACCAGGTGCCCGGATACCCGCTTTCAAAACTGTGGGTGACGGGTAAGGAACTGAAGAATATTACGGAGATACTTCTGTTTACGTCAGCGTCGGCGCCATCCAATTTCCCATACTTTTCTCACCTCCGTATCGAATTTGACCCTGAGGGAAGGATATTCAATAAGGTTCGGAAGATTGAGCTGACAGATCACCAGGGAAATGTATCGGAAGTGAACACATCAAAAGATGATCAGAAGCTATATTCGGTAATTGCCAACTCATATCTGGCTGATAACCTGTCGTTGGTAAAAAAGAAAACATTCGGACTGATCAAGGTTGAGCCTAAGGACGCCGCGGGTAATCTCATTACTGATCCGGGCAGCGCTCTTGCTGATTTCAACCCAAATATGGACGGTATACAGGAGGGGAAGGAGTGGCTTGCACTGATAAAATTTTTTCAGCAGTTTTCCCCTGCCACAGAGGGAGGTCTGCCCGTAATACCGGAGTACTACAGTAATCCTGACAGATCCCTTGTGGCAGTCAGCAGCGAAAAGTGATTGAGGCCAGGCATATATCTTCATGAAGGAATAATGAGAATCTCAGTACTTCTCCTGCTTATAATCATAGTCACCCCAGTCTTGTCGCAGTCCCCCCGGGATTGCAGCAACCCAACGGTATACATGGGCTACATTTCGGGCGACATGAATATCTGGAAAAACGCTATGACTGAAGTTAAAGATACTTACATGATAACATCAGATCCATGTCATATCTTCACGTTTATTGAGGCCAGGTATGGTTACATTGCCTATCTGATAGGTATTGACAAAAAAGATGAAGCCAAACCTCTTGTTGATACCTTTGAAATCGATCTCGAGGCTCTTGCAGCTTTCCCTCAGTATAGGGCTGAGACTGAGGCTTTCAGAGTAGCTCTTCTAGGTTTTCGGATGGGCCTTAATCCGGCCCGGGCGATATCACTCGGTCCGAAAGCGCTGAAACAGCTTGATATAGCCATGGAGGTGGGCAGCAACAGTGAGGCTGTGTGGATTGAAAAAGCCAATTCCGAGGCAAATATGCCTGCCTTTGCCGGCGGGTCAAAGACCAAAGCGGTGGAGTCATTCAAAGAGGCACTTCGTCTCTTTGAGTCTGATCCTGATCTCTCAGCCTTCAACTGGAGATATCTTAATACGATTGTGCTTCTGGGTCAGACTTATGAAAAGCTTGACGAATACGGGGAGGCCAGGGAGGTGTACCGGAAAGCTCTCAAGCGGGAGCCTTCCTTCAGCTGGGTGAGAGATGAGCTTCTTCCTGCCACTGAGATGAAACTGAAAAAAGATTGACTCGCAGGCGGTGAGCGATCAAAAGAAGAGTCTTCCCTCTCTTGGCAGATCAGCTCCTTTTCCTTGCACTCACTGACCTCTTTTTTCTTCTCATCTCTTCACTTCTATTGAATATAGTCCTTTGTGATTATCCTCTCAAAATGATCCTCGAGGTGCTTCTTCATTCCCTCACGGAATTCATCCTTTGTGCCATTCCTAAGCAGGTACACGAGTTCTTTATGGGTCTTGTACTTTATCCTCTTGCCCTTCCTGAAGAATCTTGTATTATAAACTAACTGGAAGACCGGAAGCACAAGATTCTGAAAGCTCATCAGAGTCGGGTTGCCGCTCATCTCGTAGAGTTTGCCGTGGAAACGTATCTCCTGGTCAACATTAAAGACCATACTGGCAGAGTGTACCGGCTCGATATCAACTATATCCTCAAGCTGTTCAATGTCTCCTTCTGTTTTTCTGGAGAAAATGAAGTCTGCCATTCCCACCTCAAGGGCAAGCCTCATCTCAAACAGATCCATCAGTGTATGACGGTCAAGTACCTCCGGGATAATTGATTTTCTGAGTATTGCGGAAATGTCAGGGCTGCTTATCACAGTGCCCTTGTGTTTCTTCGCAGCCAGCAGCCCCATCGTTTTTAACCTTACAAGGGCTTCCCTGATGACCGTTCTGCTTACACCCATCATCACTGCCAGATCCTTCTCCTTCGGGATGGGGTCGCCAGGTCTGAGCTTCCTGCTCTGAAAGACTTCAATAAGCTTCATCTCAACCCTGTCAGCCAGTGTGCTGTACTCAGCCGGAATAAGATCAATCTTCAGGTCCTGGTTATCCATGATAAAAGATTTTCAATAAGGTCGTGACGAGAGAGGAGGTTATACCCTGTTCTCATGAAATGTAAATTTAAGGAATAACTGCAACATGAACTTAACCTTTAACATTACCCTTTTGATATTACACAACTTTTTAAAAGCTTTGTACTATGAGAATCAGTTTCATTTTTGCTTCAATTATGCTGGTTTTATCCGGACCCGGCATGGCAGATCAGCATGAAAGGAAATCGAATGTTTATGATGCCCGGATGACATTCACTGTTGCTCCGCTCTTCCCGGAGAGAGACCGTAATGACCTCATAACGCTGCATTTCATGGCTGATGGATCAGATAGGAACATATCTGTTGATGAGATTGAGATCAGGTTCGGCAGAAAAAGCTCCCTGGCGGTCCTCTCATCCGTATATGTTTTTGCCTGCGGCAGTGAGGCGGTAGAGAGCAGGTGTGACACCTTTGCTTTATCTCATGTGGTCAGTAATAAGACCAGACTGAAGGGTAATGCGCTGGTCGACAGAGGCGTAAACCGTTACATCATCGGCTTTACAGCCTTCCCTGATGCGGATATCTCCCAATCTGCCGCAATACGCTCTGTTGCACTCTCCTTCAGCGATGGCAGCAGGATTAAGTTAAGGAGATCAGAGTCTGACCCTGAAATAAGACTCGGAAGAGTTCTCAGGGCTGCAGGGCAGGATAGCTGCGATACCTACCGCATACCTGGCCTTGTCACCACAAATGCAGGAACCCTGATAGCGGTTTATGATAACAGGTATAACAACAGCAAGGACCTTCAGGAAGATATTGATATAGGTATGAGCCGAAGCACTGACGGCGGCCAGACCTGGGAACCGATGAAGGTGATAATGGATATGGGTGAGTATGATGGCCGCTCACAGCAGCTTAATGGTACTGGCGACCCCAGCGTTCTCTATGACCATAACACAAATACTATCTGGGTTGCGGCACTATGGATGAGCGGGTCAGCACCTGACAAGATGCTGTGGTGGGCTTCCCGGCCAGGGATGACACCCGGGGAGACCGGACAGTTTTTGCTGGTAAAAAGTACTGATGACGGTATTACCTGGTCTCAGCCAATAAACATTACAGAACAGATAAAAAATCCTGCCTGGCAATTGCTGTTGCAAGGCCCTGGAAGGGGGATCACACTTAGAGACGGAACACTGGTTTTTCCTGCCCAGTTTAAGGCTGACGTAGGGGTAAAAGCACTTGATGGCGGTCAGTATACGTGCCATTCCACAATTGTCTTCAGCAAAGATGGCGGCAATACATGGCATATCGGCACTGGAGCAAAATCAAATACTACCGAGGCGCAGGTGGTACAACTGAAAGACGGCAGCCTTATGCTCAATATGCGTGATGACCGGAACAGGACAGACAAGGGTCCGACTAACGGAAGGGCTGTGGCAGTCACAAGTGATCTTGGACTGACCTGGAGTACGCATCCCTCATCCAACTCAGCCCTCCCTGAACCGAACTGCATGGCCAGCCTGATAGCAGCGGAGCTGAATGTGAACGGAGCCATGAAAAAGGTACTCCTCTTTTCAAACCCGGATGACAAACATTCCCGCACACATATTACCGTGAAGGCAAGCTTTGATGAAGGCCTAACATGGCCTCGTGATAAGCAGCTGGAGATATACGGCCCGGAGTGTTTCGGTTATTCATGTCTTACAATGATTGATCAAAATACGCTCGGGATATTGTATGAAGGCACCAAGGAGATCTTGTTTCAGAGAATTACTCTGAATTCGTTGTTTGAGAAAAAGTGATCAGCGGATTCCGCCCTTCTGCAAAACGAATGACCTGTAAACAAACTTCCTGTTAAGAAAGTGTTCGTAGGTGGAAGTCCCTTTTGCCCCTGAGAAGTTCAGGATGCTGTTGCGCAGAACCTTCGGTGCATATTGCATTACCAGTTTCTCTCTCCGTTCAGAGTCTTTTTCAAGGGCCTTCACAACGTTGTCGGTAATGTCCTTCTCATCAATGATATTGAATCGGTTTTCCTTTATAAGACCTATCGTATCGCTCCACTGGTGTTCAGGCCTGAAGTCGGTAAAAAGGAAATGTCCTTCAGGCTTAAGTATCCTGTAAACTTCCCTGACAAATGAATGCATCGAAAGATACCTGTGAGAAGACTCTACATTCATTACTACGTCGCAGAACCCGTCAGGCAGGGGAAGGCTGTGCGCATTGCCTGCAATATATTTAAGCCTCTCATTGCCGAACATCCTGTTCGAGAAGGCGATAGCACTCTTTTCGATATCTACTCCGGTGGATGACGCCGGGCTGAATCTTCTGGTTACATATGAAAGTCCGCCGCCCCGTCCCGAACCAACCTCCACAACATCCTTCCCAGCAAGGTCAATCATTTCTGCAACATGGTGGTACAGCTGTATTGGATACCGGTTAATTTCATCCTTTCTGTCGAGGTCAATCATCTTCCCCGTATCGGCATAACCGAAATTCATGAATGCCAGCTGATGGTCCTTGTCAAGTTTGTCAAGGTACCAGTACAAACCCCTGAAGACCCAGAATGGGAGCTTTACCATTGTTATTATTTATTCTTTGTTTAAATGGGCTTTGATACCCCATCCCATGAATTAACTCTGCAAAGGTGCCACCTAATTTATTAAAACACGTAAGTATAAAAACTTAAATCACTCAAGGATTCACCAGGCTTCATCCCATTGATCGTAAGATTATCATGAGGTTGTTCCCGGGAGTTAAAAAAAAATTGACTTAATCTGTATAGTTGACTAACTTTGATTATACAAAACGTGAAAATATCATGAAAACAAGCGTAAAGATAGTTCACTGGGCACCGAGGGTATTGTGTATCCTGGCAATCCTTTTCATAAGCATGTTCGCCGCTGATTCATTCTCGTCTGAGAGAACCTTCTTTCAGAATCTTGGGGCGCTGATGATGCACCTGATTCCATCCTTTATGCTGATTGCGTTTCTGATATTCGCCTGGAAGTACGAGTTCCTGGGAGGGATCCTGTTCATACTGCTGGGGCTGGGATTCAGTCCGTTCCTTTACAATCATAATTTTGACAGGACCCAGTCAGCAGGGCAGGCGATAACGTCAGTATTGTTTATTATCCTTCCGTTCATTGTCGTCGGCTTGCTGTTCATCATAAGCCACCATACTAAAACCAGGCAGACAAGACAATAAGGTTAAGAATCTGTAACTAATGTTGGATGAGGCCGAATAGAATCCTTATTGCCTCAAGATTCTGCGGGTTTATGATGTTTTTAGCCTCCGGAGTATACAGGTAATCAATTTTGCCCCTATGATGTTCAACAACTTTGGCCCGCACCATTTTACCGGTGCTGTTTATCAGTCCGTTATCTATTGAAAAAGGTTCAGAAATTATGGCAACAGCTGCCGGCAGCCACCTTGAGGGGAAAAGATCATCATAGGTGCCGCCCGGTTTATACTGGTTTATTACTGAGTCAATCTCCGTAAGCACCGCTTCCTGACCCTTGACCTCTGACAGATTGATATTGTGACTTTTAGCCCATCTCATAATGGCTTCCTTATTGGGTACCAGGAGTGCGGTGGTGTATTTGTTCTGGTTATTGTACAGCACGAACTGATCGATATATGCTGAGCGGTCTGTGATGGTCTCCTCTATACCCTCAGGACTGTATTTTTCTCCGTCGTCAGCAATGAGCAGGCTTTTGAACCTGCCAAGGACGTAGAGGAATCCGTCTTCATCGACGTATCCCATATCACCTGTATGGAGCCACCCGTCTCGCAACACTTCCCTCGTGGCCTTTTCATTCTTCCAGTAGCCTTTCATCACATTTTCTCCCCGGATAACTATCTCTCCCTTTGCACCGGTCGGCAGCTCGATCCCCTGGTCGTCGCATATTTTCAGCTCAAGCTTCTTAACCACTGTGCCTGAAGATCCGAGTTTATGCCTCAGCTCGGTGTTTCCCGAGATTACGGGAGAGGCCTCTGACAGGCCGTACCCCTGCAGCATCGGAATTCCTATCGCATAGAAGAACCTTTGCAGTTCGATGTCGAGCAGTGCTGCCCCGCCGAAGAAGAACTTGAGTCTCCCTCCGAGGCTTGCCCTTATTTTTTTGAATAAAATGATGTCATATAACTTGTATAAGGGTTTGAGGAAGATCCTCATCCCCTTTCCCCTGTCCCATCCGATGCCGTTATAGCTGTAGGCAGTCTTCATGGCATGGTTAAATAATTTCTCAATGAAACCTCCCTTGTCCCTGATCCCCTTCTCGATCCCCTTCCTGAGGTTTTTAGCCAGGGCAGGTGCACTGAGCAGGAATACAGGTCTGATCTCCCTGATGTTGGTTGGGATATTCTTAAGGCTGTCAAGGTATGATTTGCCCGACTGTACGGCTGCAATGCTTGCTCCGGTGGCCATCATTATATAGATGCCAACGGTGTGGGCAAAGGAGTGATCCCACGGCAGGATCAGAAGAGTGGTCCACCACGAAGGCACATCCATGAGGGTGAGTGTCTGTTCTATATTGGCTGTGTAGTTACGGTGGGTCAGTATTATTCCCTTCGGATCAGCCGTTGTGCCGGAGGTGTATGAAATGTTAGCGTAGTCATCGGGTCCGATTGAATGGATGATCTCCATGAACCTCTCACGGTTTGCTTTGAGGTACTCCTCTCCAAGCAGTTTAATGTCGCCCAGCCATACCTCATCGCTGCCATAGGTATCCTTCCTGTCAAGAAGAATTATCCTTTCAACTTTCGGAAGCTCTTTTCTGATATTGGTAATCTTTTCAGCCTGGTTTCCCGAGACGATCACCCACCTTGTCTCAGAATGCTCCAGCCTGAATTTGAGGTCAGCGCCTTCCTTGAGCATAATTGAGAGAGGGACGTTAATTGCCCCTGCATGCAGGATGCCCAGCTCACTTATTACCCAGTCGGTGCGCGACTCGGAGATCAGCGCTACGCGGTCCCCCTTTCTGAGCCCTGATGAAATGAATCCTGCCGCAACCTTGTAGACCTCTTCTTGTGTCTCACGGTATGTGATGGCCTCATACCTGTCAGTCTTTTTTTCAAGCAGGTATGGATTGCCGGCAAACCTGGCTGCGCTGTTTTCAAGCAAATCGATTATTGTTTTCATGGTCGGCAGGTTAGGTGAATATGGAAAATATAGCTAACCCAAATTTAACCTATACCTCCCGCAAAGTCAATTTTATTTTGTACCTGACTCCAATAAATGAATTTTCAGGTGTCAGAGACATGCAGCGTCCACTCTCCTCAACGGCTAAATAAATTTGACTTATGGTTTTCCATATTGTAAATTTGTTTACACGTAGAGACACAATATGTGAAAGCTGTTCTGACGATCGCTTTTTTAGTGATGGTTTTCGAAGCAGTGACTGCTCAGACTGTAAGATATTCCACAGCCTGGTTCGGCCCGAACGCCAACCCTGTCCCTGAGTTTACCGATGCATGCATACCTCAGTACTCAACAATTACCTTATCATCTGACTATTATTTCGGCTTCGGTGATAAAACGACAAATTTGAATGCCAGGCTTGAAATCCCTCTCCTTCCCGAAAAAATATCATTTGTGATATGGTTAACCTGCCTTGAAAGATACAGCGTCACACCAGAGGTTAATGCAGACCGGGGAATGCCTGAGGGTGTCTTTGAGGGGAATGCAGCAGGAGACTTCTATGTGCAGACGCGGATTACGATTTTAAAAAATAAGGCAATCGTGCCGGACATTATTCTTAACAGCACAATAAAAACTGCATCAGGGACAAATTTCCCGGAGAGGAGGTACTTTGATACACCTGGTTATTATTTCAGTCTGGAAATTGCAAAATCGCTCAGCACAGGTATGAAATTCATAAACGAAGTGAGGTTTGTATCGAACATCGGCTTCTTATGCTGGCAGACTTATCCCAGTATGCAGGATGATGCATGGCTGTACGGTCTGAAAACCATTGCTGGCAATAACACATGGAATCTTGAGTGCTCACTCTCAGGCTACCATGGATGGATGCATTCGAGCCCTGTCTATGGCCTTGATTACGGCGATGCACCGGTTGTCTTTGCAGCCAGACTTAATCTCTTTAAATGGACATCGTCTTACTTTACCCAGTACCAGGTCGGATTAAATGATTTCCCATTTCACCAGCTAAGGATGGGAGTCAGCATTTCAATGGAAAAGCTTACTCCAAGATACTGATTTTCAGGTTTCCGGATCAGACATTCCGTTACCGGCAGCAGCCTGTCACAAAACGTAGCTATATTTAACCCCAAATAGGTAAGTACCATGGATACTGAGCTGCGTGATTAATTCATTGACCTTTGGGAAAAATACTTTGGGAAAGCTTAATTGCCCATAACATTTTATTATTCTGACGGAGACTCCGGTGCAGAATGGGTTGAAAAGCCAAAGGGATGGAGCTGTATCATCTGCGACCTCGGAAAAGTCAGAAATGGCATATCGCAGGTTTATAATGGTGAGCGGATAACGTGCGGCGGCGGGAAACGGTATCTGGGATATACCGACAAGCTGAGGCCCGGCTTTGAGTATTTCCTCTCATGCGGCAATGAAAAAATGGAAGGGGAGAGGTACCTCCGTACTCCTGAACATGTAACGGAGTTCCTGAAATATCAGGAGAGGCTGACATAGTATTGCGTTCCTGGCGCAGGGCACAGTGCACAGAAAGAATTGTACCAGGCGGCAGGCAGCGCTACTTTGATTGAATCCGTTTGTTAATCCTTCGTCCGCTAAAAAAAATAATTGACTTCAGCAGTATTAAGCTGTAAATTTGATTTTCTTTTTATCTGACAGAACCATTTCAAATACAGTTTAATAAGCAACAATCAGAACCTATGAAAACCAAGAGTCTCTTTTTCTGGCCAGTGGCATTGGCTGCTGTCATTATGCTTGCCTATAGCTGCAAACCCGGAGTAGTACCTCCTGCAAAACAGTATGCTGTTGAAGATTTCTTCAGAAATCCTGATAAAGCTGGATTTTCGCTTTCTCCCGATGGGAATTACTATGCCTATATGGCACCTTACAGGGGTATGATGAATATTTTTGTACAGGAAATTGGCAAAGAGACTGTAACCCAGCTCACTTACGACACGCTAAGAAGTATTTACGATTACTTCTGGGCAAGCAATGAGCGTATTTTGTATATAAAGGATAAAGGCGGTGATGAGAACCTGAAACTGTATGGAGTGAACAAGGACGGTTCTAACCTCAAGGCACTGGCAGACTTCGAGAAAGTGCGTACAGAAATGATTGATGACCTTCCTGACATTGACGACTATGTGATCATAGGTCTGAACAAACGTGTTCCCCAGATATTTGATCCCTATCGCCTTAACATAAACACCGGCGAACTCACCATGCTGGCGGAAAACCCGGGTAATATAATAGGCTGGATGACAGATCATGAGGGAAAGCTGAGGGGCGCCGTGGCAGTAGTCGAAGGGGTCAATACATCACTTCTGTACCGGGATACGGAACAGGAGCCTTTCAGGGATATCCTGACAACTACCTTTAAGGAAACCATGTCTCCGCAGTTTTTTACGTTCGATAACAAAAAGTTTTATGCTGTATCGAACCTCGGACGTGATAAAACTGCTGCAATCATTTTTGACCCCGTTACCGGGAAGGAGGAGCAGGTGCTGTACGAAAATCCGGATTACGATGTTGATCAGCTTGTGTATTCCAGGGCACGCAAGGTGCTGACAGCAGCAAGGTACACTTCCTGGAAGAGGGAAAGATACTTCTTCGATAAGGAATTTGAGAATATGATGAGTGACCTCAAAAGCAAGCTTGGAGATATTGAATTTGGGCTTGTATCTAATAACAAGGCGGAGGATAAATATATAGTGGTCGGCCAAAGCGACAAAATTTTTGGAACATATTATCTCTTTGACAAAGCTTCAGGAAGCCTCAATAAGATAGCTGACGTAGCTCCATGGCTTGACCCTGAGGAGATGGCCACAATGTATCCAATTGAATATGTCAGCCGTGACGGACTGACTATTCATGGCTATCTGACTTTGCCCAAAGGCTATACAATGGAGACAGCAAAAAAACTGCCGGTAGTTGTCAATCCTCATGGAGGCCCTTGGGCTCGTGACCAGTGGGGCTTCAATCCTGAGGTTCAGTTCCTGGCCAACAGGGGATATGCTGTTTTCCAGATGAACTTCCGCGGTTCTACCGGTTACGGAAGGAAATTCTGGGAAGCATCGTTCAAGCAATGGGGCAAAACCATGCAGGATGATATCACGGACGGAGTAAACTGGCTTGTTGAGCAGGGAATAGCCGATAAAGAGAGGATAGCCATTTATGGAGGAAGCTATGGTGGCTATGCAACCCTTGCCGGTGTTGCCTTTACACCGGATCTTTATGCTGCAGCCGTCGATTATGTTGGCGTAGCAAATATGTTCACCTTCATGAAGTCTATACCTCCATACTGGGAACCACAGCTCCAGATGTTTTATGAAATGGTAGGAGACCCTGTGAAGGACAGCCTTTTAATGGCTGAAGCATCTCCTGTGCTTCACGCTGACAAGATAACAACACCTCTGTTTGTGGCGCAGGGAGCCAATGACCCCAGGGTGAATATCAATGAGAGCAACCAGATGGTTGAAGCAATGAGGAACCGGGGAGTAACTGTTGAATATATGGTGAAAGATGATGAGGGGCATGGCTTCTATAATGAGAAGAACCAGTTTGACTTTTATAATGCAATGGATAAGTTCCTTGCGGAACACCTGAAAAAGTAACATATGGAAAAGACGGAGAAAAAAGAGCCGGTATGCTGTCTGTCACATGAATGTGTCTTTATTCTCATTCAACTGCATTGAGATGTTAATCCGTATAACAGACACTATATCAGTCAGGTATTAAAAATAACTAAAATAATAGTCATTTTTTCGCAAAAATAGTTGCATGACTAAGAAAATAGTCATATATTTGTATTGAGGTATTGACAACAAAAACGATGAAAATGATGCAACTGACAAAGGCAGAGGAGCAGGTGATGCAAATATTATGGGAACTGGAAGAGGGGATCGTCAAGGATATCCGCGACCGGTTCAGTGACCCGAAGCCTGCCAGAAACACTGTTTCAACCGTGGTAAGGATACTGGAGAAAAAGGGATTTGTTGATCACAAGTCTTATGGGAATGTACATCTCTATTTTCCTCTCGTGTCGAAGACTGAATACTCAAAGAGCCAGCTGTTCGGTCTGCTTGAAGGCTATTTCAACAACTCGTTTCCGGCTATGGCATCGTTCTTCGCACGTGAAAAGGACATGTCAGTAAGTGAACTTGATGAGCTGCTGAGCGAAGCACGGATGGAACTGTCGCAACGTAAAAAGAGAGGGTGATGGAAGGATTGCTGTTATATCTCATGAAGTCTGCGGTCTGGATCACCGGATTTGCGGTTGTCTACATGATCTTCCTTCAGAATGAGAGGTACTTTATTCTGAACAGGATGTATCTGGTCACAGGTATCCTGGCTTCAGTTCTGTTCCCTTTGATTACAGTTCATTACATCGTAGAGATGCCAGCCCTCCGGAGTGCGCAACCGGGGGGTGTCAATGCCGGAGGTTTTGAAATGACCGCAGTCTCAGGCGGTGTTTCCGTAGAAAGAGTACTGTTGGTGCTATATGCGGTCGGAGTTTTGATAATGATTTCCAGGTATCTGCTGCAGTCATTCTCTGTAGTAAGGAGTATCAGGGATTCTGAAAGATTGCAGGGATGGCCCGTGAAAATCGTTTGCCACTCCGCAAATGTCACTCCGTTTTCATTCTTCTCCTGGGTCGTTGTCAATCCGTCTCTCACAGACACCGAGACCAGGGAGATTATGAATCATGAGATAGTACATGTGAGGCAGAGACACTGGCTCGACCTTTTACTTACAGGATTGCTCTGTACCCTGCAGTGGTTCAACCCGGTTGTCTGGATCTATTCCAGGTTCATCAGGCAAAATCACGAATATCTTGCAGATGAGGAGGCACTCCGGACAACATCCGACCCGGCACTTTACAGGGCAGCACTTCTGAACCAGATTGCCGGTGCACCGGTAATTGATCTTTGTAACAGCTTCAGTTATTCACTCAGCAAAAAAAGATTTCACATGATGAAAAATATTGTCACTTCACCAGCCAGGAAACTCAGGCTGCTGTTGATACTTCCGGTATCAGTCATGATACTTTATGCATTTGCAGAACCTGAGTACAAGATCAGGAATTCAAACGAAGTCATCCCTGCAGCGGACATTGGTACCGACGAGCAGACCCGGACAGCAAAAGGAATTGTCATGAGCGAGGACGGCAAACCTCTTCAGGGAGCCGCCATAGTTCTCAAAGGGACAACCATCGGAACACTTTCAGATCAGCAGGGGAGATTCAGCCTTGACAAGGTAACCTCTGACGGAATACTCGTCATCTCTTTTGTAGGATTTGAGACAAAGGTTGTGAACCCGGTTTTCGGTTACGACATGATTGTTAAGATGCCCAGGGCCAATTTCGTAACTGACACTGTGGAGATTGCGCCTCCGCCACCGCCTCCTCCTCCCGTGCCGTCAGGTTCGGAGGAACCGTTGTATGTAATTGACGGAGAAATCACTGACAGAGGGCACCTGGAGCTGGCTCCGGAGGATGTTGAATCAATAAATATTCTGAAGGGTGAGTCAGCGACCGCGAAGTACGGAGACAAGGGAAAGAATGGTGTCATTCTCATCACCATGAAGAAAACCTCACCTGAATTGACCAGCGCCGGCACCCCGGCACAAGCCCAGGGTACGCAGGGAGAAGATGAGAAGTATATGGTCATTGAAGAGATGCCGTCGTTTCCAGGTGGGGAAGAGGCTATGATGTCATGGATCGGCAATAATGTAAGATATCCTTCTGAAGCAATTGCACAGAATATATCGGGTCTTGTATATGTAAGTTTTACCGTCGGCGCCACCGGCAAGGTCAGTAACGCGCAGATCAGCAAGTCAGTGCACCCACTGCTTGATGCAGAAGCACTGAGGGTTATCGGCGGCATGCCCTACTGGAAGCCGGGACGCCAGCATGGCCAGCCTGTTGATGTCGGGTTCAGTGTACCTGTTGAGTTTAAGCTCGACGGATCAAAAATAATGAAGGTTCAAAAGACCAAATGATTTTTTTGAATCAGTTAATGAATCTCCTGCTTCCGGCTTCTTATTGATTTTATTCGCTGCTGCTGATATTTAACCATTATTACTGTATTTTTGATAAAACAATAACAGACTCCGAAGCAGGAGATCTCTATGATCATCTTAAACAGCGGCGCCGGTAATTACATCCATTGCAACGGCAGAAAATATTCTTATTTCGGAGGTAACAATTATCTCGGTCTTGCCGGTCATCCTCTGGTAAAAGAAGCTGCTTCAAGGGCTATAGAGAAGTACGGCGTCAATTTTTCTGCCTCGCGCCACACAACCGGAACGTCAGATATTCATCTTGAGCTTGAAAGTGAGCTGTCGCGGTTTAAGGGAAAGGATGATTCTGTCGTCTTTGCTTCAGGGTACCTGGGGAACAGCATCCTGATCGAGGTTCTCAGGGGAGGCTATTCCTCAATCTTCATCGATGAATCTGCCCATGCAAGCATTATCTCTGCCATAAGGGGAGAGCACGCGAGTGTATACAGTTACGGCCATTGTGATCCGGGACATCTCGGGGCACTGCTCGACAAACATGGCGGCCCTGTTCCCCTGATCATTACCGATGGCATCTTTGCACTTACAGGTGAGATAGCTCCTCTTGACAGGATATTTCCGTTGGTGAAAAGGCACAATGGCATTCTCGTCGTTGACGACGCTCATGCAACAGGTATTCTGGGTGATACCGGGAAGGGCACGCCTGAACATTTTTCCCTGCATACGGAGGAAAAAATCTGTCAGACAGAGACCATGAGCAAGGCCCTGGGCGGCTACGGAGGATTTATCTCCGGAGACAAAGGGCTGACAGACCTTATAAGAGGTAAATCATCAACATACCAGGCCTCTACCGCACTGCCACCTCCCGTGGTTGCTGCCGGCATCGCTTCCCTGAAAATACTGAATGAGAATCCGGAGCTTCGGACTGACGTATTAAAGAAGGCGGCATGGATCAGGGAGCAGGTCATTTCGCTTGGCTTCAGGACAACTTCTGACAGCACCCCGATAATCCCCCTTCTGTTCAATGATCCCGGGAATGCAAAAAATCTCTCCCTGTACCTCGAGGATAATGGGATCATTGCCCCCTTTGTGAACTACCCGGTCAGACAGGAGTTGCATCTGGTACGAATCACCGTCTCGGCAGCTCACACAGCCGGGCAGTCAGAAGTTTTAGTGACGATGTTAAACAATTGGAAAGTGAAACATGAAAACAGCCAAAATCAGTAAGGTATTCATTGAATCCCTGAATGTTCCTTTGGAAGAGCCCTTCAGGATTGCCATCGGAACCAAGTACAGCATCGAAAATGCCCTCATTACTGTGGTACTTGACAATGGTATCGAGGGATATGGTGAGGCAGCGCCTCTTGAACCCATCAATGGCGAGAACCAGGCCACCGTGCTTGCGACACTGAACAGCTGCAGCGACTTCATCGTCGGCAAGAACATAACCGAATACAGGTCAATCGCAAAGATCCTCAAGAGCGTCTTCTGGGCACAGGTGACAGCACGGTGTGCAGTGGAGATGGCACTCCTGGATGCATATACAAAGATGCTTGGCATCCCCCTTTACCAGTTCCTGGGAGGGTTAACGAACAAGATAGAGACCGATTATACAATTGATATTGTCCCCCCGGATGTCTGCAGGGCCAATGCTACAAAGCTTGCAAAAAACGGTTACAGGGTGATCAAGACAAAGGTGGGCAAAAACCTTGTTGATGACATTGACAGGCTGCTGGCCATCAGGGAAGGAGCACCGGGTTGCGGGATAACACTCGATGCCAACCAGGGTTATTCACCATGTGAGGCAGTATACTTCCTGGGTGAGCTTGAGAAGAATAACATCCGTCCTGTAATGTTCGAGCAGCCGGTGATCAAGAGTGACCTTCAGGGATTGAAATTTGTTAAGGATCATACTTCTGTTCTCGTCGGTGCCGACGAGTCGGTCTTTACATGTGCCGACGCCATCAACATAGTCAGAACAGGCTGTGCGGATGTGATCAACATCAAGCTGATGAAGTCAGGGATAATAGAAGCACTTGATATTGCGGCCATAGCGCGGAGCGCAAACATAAAGCTGATGATAGGATGCATGCTTGAGACGAAGCTGGCCCTTGGATGCTCCGTGCACTTTGCTGCAGGACTGGGTTGTTTTGACTTTATAGACCTGGATCCCCACATCGACCCGGCCATGGAGCCATTCACAGGCGGACCGGGCTATGCTGCTCCGTTCTATACAATACCCGATGATCTGCCAGGCATTGGTTGTCAGAAAAAATAACAGTTATTGCAGAATTGTGATCCCTGAAGGAGGGGCTATCTTAGCTTCCTTGTTGCAACGAGGGACAGGTAACGGCTTTTTGCCTCCTCGACATCTGCGCCGGGAGCAATATAGATTTTTGTTCGGTGGTCAATAATGACCTCTTTAAGCTTTGACAGATCCGGTGATTTGAAAACTACGGTTTTTTTCTCGAGCATAATTATATTGATGATATTCCTGAAAAATGTCACTTTTGCTCAAGATACACTTTATTATCGGGATATTGCATTTAATTTCAATAATTTATGAAATAATTAACGATTTTGTCCATACCTGAAAGCCTTAATCCGGTTTCATTTGTTAATATATATAAGAAGGCAGGCGACTTTTTCCGGGTAGCCGGGAAGGTGCCTGTCAGAAACAAAACAGTGATGTAAGATGAAAAATCCTTATCAGACCATTGATGAATATATCGGGAGCTTTCCGGCAGAAACTGAGAAGATTCTCCGGAAGGTCTACCGGACTATAAAGGACAAAGCGCCTGGTGCGGATGAGGGCATTGGCTATGGTATGCCTGCGTTCAGACTTAACGGGAGGCCTCTTGTCTATTTTGCAGGGTTTGCGAATCACATCGGATTCTATGCAACACCGACAGGTCATTCTGCATTTGAGGGAGAGCTTTCAAAATACAAAAGGGGTAAAGGTTCTGTTCAGTTTCCGATTAACAAACCCATCCCTTATGATCTTATCGGAAGGATTGTTGAATTCAGGGTAAAGGAGAATTACTCAGAGTCCGGGAAGTAAATGAGGAGTCACAGAGGCCGGTCAGGCTGCCGGGTTGTCCTCCTGATCATGTCCGCAGTACTTGCAGATTTTGGCATTATAGTGAATTTTCTCTGCACAGTTGGGGCATACCTTTGATTCACTGTAACCTTCCAGGATCTTATCCTTCCCGATGGTTATGAGCCCCTGAAACAAACTCACTTCTGATCCGCTGGCAAATTTTATCGGCTGGATAATTTTTCCGTCCGGATACTCAATGACCAGGTATTTTCTCCTGGGTTGCAGGCTTAGATACAATCCCAGTAATACGATTGGGGTACCGCAAACGAGCATTATCACTGTTGACTGCCTGACATCTGACATAAGCCCCAATGCTATTGCCAGGGCTCCGAATGACATCAGAATATATCCTGCTATTGACCTGGGGTATTCCTTGCTTGCCGTTCCTGTGATATCTTCCAGGTTAACAATTTTCCTTCCCCTGCCTGCCCTTAAGCCGCCGTTCAGTAATCTGAACCGTGGTTCATAAACATTTCCTACCTGGTATAATCGTTTATCTGACAATACCAGTGCTGATGCATTGAAGTCGTCATCAGCAAGCACCGTTGCAAAAAAATCCTGACCTAAGATTGCAATAAATTCTTCTCTCCTTGATGCAAAGAGGGTTTTATAGTTATACTCCATGGAAAGGATTCATTAAGTCAGTTCCGAACCTGTTCAGCAAAATAAAAGTATATAATATTCCGGTATGATGGATTACAGGATTCATTTATTCGATTATTCAGCATTCAGAAAAACTGTCGCCTGATATCAAAGAAAAGCCCAATTCCAGAATAAGCAAAATAAAATTGATAAAGAGTTAAAATCAGATGATCAAACTCTTTAATTCTTTGATAATGGATTCCCCGGTCTGATGATTTGGCCCTCAGCCCGGATGACCGGAGAACAAAAAAGGGAGTTCCGGCACATTGGCAGGGTTCTTTTTTCCGGCCTGTGTGTTACCGTTGTCTTGAAATCCAAACGTGGCGTTTCATGCATCATAATAAAAAAAACCGTCTCATATGAATTATGAGACGGCCTTGTTTTGCTTAAATGTTATAGTGTATAAACTATGCTAGTTTTACATTTACTGCATTTAATCCCTTTTTTCCTTCCTGCAAATCAAACGTTACTTCATCATTTTCATTGATTGAATCTTTCAGTCCCGATGAATGTACAAAATACTCTTTGGGTGAATTTGCGTCTTTGATAAATCCAAATCCTTTGGATTCATTGTAGAATTTTACTGTTCCGTTGTTCATTATATTATTTTAAATTAACCGGCGCAAGATACGCATTATTATCGGTATTGCTAATTTCTTCAATTTATCATCCTTTCGCTTGCCTGCACCTTTGAAATTTCAACTATTAGTTTGCAGAAAAGAAAATGTGAGTTATATTTGCACTCGCTTTTCGGGCGATTAGCTCAGTTGGTTCAGAGCACCTGCCTTACAAGCAGGGGGTCGTAGGTTCGATCCCTACATCGCCCACCGAAGAGGTCCCAAAAGGGACTCTTAGGAAGTCGCAAAAGAACCTCCCTCTGTTTGTCCGCTCGCTGCACAAGGCCTTAAAGGCGCCACCAAATAGGGTGCGGTTCGCACCTTTTACGATTTACCCCGCGCAGCCAGGTACTGATACTCGGTGATGCTTGATCCAGACATCGCCCACAGCCGAGGTTGTTTTAAAAGCCTGTTTACCACTTAACTTTCTCGTCCTCTCTAGAGAAAGCGTCTATCCGTTTGCGATCGCAATCCACGTATGGATATTAATTCACTAAGGCAACCCTTTGATCCGCTTAATTGTCTTGTTATTAACTTGGTTAATTACTCTCTGACCCGCTGTACGGTGACGTTAACGAAATTTATTTATATTAGCTTTTTATGCCGTTTGAGCATCGATTGTTGGCATGTTGAAAATCAATACTTTCAATATGCTAATGCAACTATTTGATATATAAGAAGATAAGTTTCTTTTGTCAGAACCTGATTGATATGAAACGAACCCGCCTCCTGCCTCTGCTGCTCCTTTCTGCCCTTACCCTTGCACCCCTCTGCACTCATGCACAGGTCGGACCGGGAGGTGTGGGCAGCATTACCAATACACAATTATGGCTCAGATCTGACAGCCTGATCGCCATACTGCCTCTTAATTACGTGACAATGTGGTATGACCTCTCAGGTCATGCCCGCGACTTCAGCGCCATCGTTACGGGACAGAGCGTACCATCATGGAGCCAGAACGTACTCAATGGTTACCCGACGGTAAGGTTTAATGACCAGGGAGGGGTCAACGGTGATTTTCTGGGGTACCCGGCCTCAATTGGATTGACAGGATCTGATGCTGCAACCGTTGTCATAGTCGCAAGAAATACCACCCCTGCTGATGAACAGAACGGTGGATTATATCTCGGACAAAGAAATGTGGGAGGTGTGCGTGCCGTAAGAAGCTACGGTCTCGAATACGATGATGCCGTCAGGTTCAACGGCGAGAACCAGGTTTTCAACGACGGACATACGGTGAACGACTGGAAGATGATTCTCTACACAAACCCATCAGGCGCACGTGTCGCAGACTATCAGGGTTTTCTTAACGGCACCCTGCTTACCGGAGGATCAGCATCAACGGTGGTCCCCTCACTGATATCGAACCTCGCACTCGTAGGAGCAACCCAGATGGGCGGCTCGTATAACCCTGCAGGATATTTCAGCGGTGATATCATGGAGATTGCAGTCTTCTCAAGCCAGCTGACAGATGCAGAGAGGGTGGTCCTTGACAATAACCTTGGCGCGAAATATCTGCTGCCGATAGCCAATGATCATTACGCGTGGGAGGTGACACATTCACATGATGTCTCAGGGATCGCAGCTTTCAACGGAACAACATTTACAAACGCATGGTCCACCGGTGTGCTGTCAGTCAGCTCTCCTGATGACCTCACGGAAGGGGAGTACCTCTTTTTAGGTCATGACAAGGCAAATGGCAGGGCATGGACCACTGTTGAGGTACCTGCTCCAGGCACCTACCGTCTTGCAAGAGAGTGGAGGGTTGATGAGACTGGTGATGTCGGAACGGTGACCGTCAGCATACCGGCCACCTCGCTTCCTGCCTTCATGCCCGGTTACACACTGGTGGGAGTTCTTACCGACAATGACGGCAACTTCGCTTCAGGAGCAACGATGCACAGGACTACGCTTGCTTCAGGAAGTTATACTGTTGACCTGGATCTGACATCGGGCACGTACATTACCATTATCGCCTACCGCCCCGAGGTAAACTTCACAGTTGCCGCTGCTTCAGGACCGGAGAGTGTAACCAGCGTGACCGTTCAGGCCTATCTTAATTACAGTCACCCCTCCGATGTGACATTCAGTTATGCCGTCACAGGCGGTACAGCCACCAGCGGCGTTGACTATATACTGGCACCCGGTACAGTTACCATTCCATCCGGCTCACTTACAGGCACGTTCATCCTTACAGTTATCAACGATGCCCTGGTTGAGCCTAATGAGACAGTTATCGCTGGTCTTTCAAATCCCTCACCCGGCGTATCGATCGGGCTTGAGAACAGCCATCAGTACACTATCATCAACGATGATTACATATATGCTTCATTCTCATCTGCCACTGCATCAGGTCCTGAGGGGAATGCTGCGGCACCTGTCTCGTCACTGCAGATTATTATCAGCGGAGGTATAACGACAACCGCCGGCAGCGTCGTGGTGAGTGTCTCCAACGGCACGGCATCAGCAGGTGACTGGACCCAGTCAAATGCCCTTGTTCCCATACCGGCAGGTGATTACACAACACCTGTCGCGATACCAATACCTGCCTCTGCGCTGACGATACTTGGAGATCTGGTAGTAGAGCCTGACGAGACTGTCAATCTTACCCTTAATACATTCGTGAACCTGCTCCCGGGGGGCATAACAGGCAGTGTATATACGATATTGAATGATGACAACGCCACTATCAGCGTCTCCACTGCCACTCCCGTCATTGCCGAGGGTGGCCCGGGAGCGCCGGGCACAGGCTCGTTTACCTTTACCCTGACTAATCCTCTGGCAGTATCAAGGACAGTCTCCTATTCCGTTTCCGGTCACTGCCGTTTCCGGCACTGATTTTACAGCTCTTCCCGGTACGTTTGTCATGCCTGCGAATACAATTACCTACACTCTCAACCTGACATCAATTGCAGACTTAATTGTCGAGGGGGATGAGACCGTGACGGTAAGCATCACCGGTGTTTCAGGGTCTCCGGTTGTAACGGTCAATCCAACCCCGGCCGTCATAACCATTGATGATGATGACCTGCCATCCATACTGTATACTCCTGCTTCTGTCTCTATGAACGAGGGGGGAACGGCCACTATCGAGGTGTGGCTGTCAAATCCGCCTGCCGGCACAGTGGTTCTCAACCTCTCCACAACACTTGCAGGCCAGCTGATAATCAGTCCTGTGACGCTGACATTCACCGCGGCAAACTATGCGACACATCAGATCATCACTCTCCAGTCGGTTGAAAACACTTCCATGGGAAATCAGACCGGGAATGTTACCATTTCTGTCAATGATGCCCTTTCCGATGATCCCTTTGATCCTCTGCCAGACATCGTGATTCCGGTGACCATAATCAATAATGATGTAGCCTCAATAATTGTTACACCCGGCTCTCTTACCGTTGCCGAGAATGGCACTGCGACATTCACTGTCGCTCTGTCTGCTGCTCCGGTTGCCGGGAACGTTGTGATTGACATGGTCAGCAATAACACGGCTGTTGCCACAATTAACCTGGCACAGCTCACATTCAATAACTCCAGCTGGAATGTTCCCCAGACAGTCACTGTTACCGGGGTTAACAACTTCACTATTCCTGACGCATCCACAACAATCAGCCTGTCAGTTAATAATGCCCTGTCAAATGACGCTTTTGACGGTTTGACGGCAACTGTCAGCGTAAATGTAACCAATGATGACGTGGCAGGATTTATTGTCAATCCGCTGGCAATAACAATCCAGGAGGGAGGGCCAGCCGGACAGTTCACTGTTGTTCTCACTTCGCAGCCGTCGTCGAATGTTGTCTTTGACCTGATCAATGTTGCTCCGGTGCACACCGCCCACCCTGCCCAGATAACCTTCACACCTGCAAACTGGAATATCCCGGTAGTTGTTAATGTCACTGCCCTGGAAGATGCTCTTGACATCGACAGGACGGATATTATAGCAGTTACTGTCAACCAGTCGCTCACAGACAATAATTTTGATTCCATGGCATCACAGAATGTCACTGTGACGATTGAGGACAATGATCCGCCTGTGATAACCGGATGTCCCTCAAATATTTCTGTCGGAAATGCTCCTGGCCTGTGCTCTGCTGTTGTGACCTGGGTGCCCCCCGTCTCGACTGCGCCAATGGTCTCAACCCATAATCCGGGCGCCACCTTCCCTGTTGGCACGACAACGGTTATTTATACATCAACCGATTCTGACGGGCAGACGTCGACATGTTCGTTTACCGTCACCGTGAATGACACTGAGGCTCCGGTTGTTGCATGCAAAAATGCAACTGTGACCCTCGATGCTGCAGGCAACGGTTCTGTCGTTGCTGCAGACCTTCTTGCAGCCCTGCCGACCGACAACTGTTCTGTTGCGTCAGTGACACTGAGCAGGTCGCTCTTCACCTGCGCCGATCTTGGAAATGTGACAGTGACTGTCACTGTTGCCGATGGAAGCGGCAATATATCAACATGCAACTCAGTCGTTACGGTAACTGACCCCTTCCCCGCCTCGCTGTCAGCCGGCCCTGACGGACTGATCTGCATAACTGATCCGTCATACAGTATCACCGGGGCAGCAGCTTCGAATATGACCCTTCTCTGGACAACCTCCGGCTCCGGGTCATTCAATGATCCGACACTTGTTAATCCCGTCTATACTCGCGGTGCAACAGACAATACCAATGTCACCCTGACTCTGACAGGAACAAAGACCAACGGTTGTCCGGTCATCCTCACTGACGCGATGGTACTGTCATTTGCCGGATTACCGGCAGCTTATGCCGGATCTGACAGAGATCTCTGTGCAGGTACTCCCAGCGTTGCACTGACAGATGCTACGGCAGCAAACGGCACAATAAGCTGGATCTCGTCCGGTGACGGCACATTCAGTAACCCGTCGGTTGTCAATCCGGTATACAGTTTCGGGCCAACGGACACCGGACCGGTGATGCTGACCATGATAGTCAGCAGTGCACTGTGCGGCATTACGGCCGATGATGTCGTTATCACCTTCACTCCGGCACCTTCAGCTGACGCAGGACCGGATGCCTGGCTATGCAGGAGCGAGGCAGGATACCAGATCATGGGAGCGTCACACACGGGCGGAGTTGTCAGCTGGAGCTCAGGCGGCAATGGCACCTTCAGTGATGCTGCAATTGATAACCCATACTATACCTTTGGAACATCTGACTATTCAGCTGGCACGGTAACACTTACAATGACTGTTACGGGAGGAGGATCATGCAGCACGGCAGTATCAGATGTCGTCATAACAATCTATCCACTACCGGCGATTCAGGTGACCCTTCTCAGAAATATCAGCTGCACGGGATTGACAGACGGCGAGATACATCTGAGTGCAACGGTCGGGCAGGCTCCTTTCTTCTACAGTATCGACGGTTCTCCGTTCCAGCCCTCCGGCGATTTTACGGGACTGGCAGCAGGAACTTACTACTTTGAGGTTATTGATGCACATGGATGTATTTCAAATACTTCGCTCACTATTACAGAGCCTCTGCCGTTTACCGTGACACTTGATGGCACAAGTAATGTAACATGTAACGGAGGTAATGACGGTGCGGTTTACATTACAGCATCAGGTGGCACGCAGCCTTACAGCATCAGCTGGACCGGACCCTCAGGCTTCACTGCCTCGACGGAGGATATAACAGCTCTGCGTGCCGGCACTTACAGCCTTACCATTTCCGATCTTAACTCATGTGCCACATTCACCTTCACTGAGACACTCACAGAGCCTTCTGCCATTGCGGTGACCTCGTCAGTGGTGTCAGACTATGCAGGGTTTGGTGTCTCCTGTGCCACGTCGGCAGATGGCACGATAAGCGTTACTGCCACAGGAGGGACGCCGCCATTGTCATATCTCTGGAGCGGACCGGGCGGCTTTTCCTCGACGCTGAGCGCAATCACAAACCTCATAGCAGGCACCTATGCACTTACCATTACCGACGGTGCAGGATGCCAGCTGCCACGGAGCTATACCATCACAGCACCACCGGCCATCCAGGTCAGTGCCACTGCGGTACCTGCTTCCTGTCCCGATACCCCTGACGGAAGTATTGACCTTACGGCAACAGGCGGCGTTGGGACTCTGACATATGGATGGGATGACGGACCGTCAACACCTGACCGTACCGTAATCCTTCCGGGAGACTATACTGTGACTGTCACAGACGCCAACGGTTGCTTTGTGGAGTTCACTGTAAACGTACCTCTCATTGGTGAAGACTGCCTGAGGGTCTACGAGATCATCACGCCAAACGATGACGGCCGTAACGATACCTGGAAGATGAGAAATGCAGAACTCTATCCTGATGCTGAGGTCTTCGTCTACGACAGGTGGGGCAAGCTTGTCTTCCACACAAGAGACGCAACCGACGAGTGGGATGGCAGGTACAACGGCAAGCTGTTGCCCAACGACTCTTATCATTATATCATTAACCTGCATGACGGTTCTGAACCGCGTACGGGTGTTATCTCAATCATCAGCAAATAAACTGAATACCTGAAGGAGATATGAAACTTCTCAAAATAGCAACAGTGCTCGTACTCCTGGCGATAATGCCATCTGTCAGGGGTCAGCAGTTCCCGATGTACAGCCAGTATATCATGAACGGATTTCTTATAAATCCGTCATATGCCGGCAGTGACGGTTATACTACTTTCGGACTTACGGTACGCGAGCAGTGGCTGGGTATACCCAATGCCCCAAGCACCTATGCGGCTGCGTTCCAGACGAGGATACTGAAAGACAGTTATATCAGTAAATCAACAACTGTCAGGAAGAAGATTGACAGGCCTACCAAGGGGGGCAGGGTAGGCATCGGCGGGTACATCTATGCTGATCAGAACGGTATAATGAACAGGACAGGGTTCCAGATGGCTTATGCATATCATATTCCTGTTGCTGACGAAAAACAGCTGTCATTCGGGCTCTCTGTCAATGCCTACCAGTATTTTGTGGATATCAACGGAGCGTTGATGCCCGACGATGTGAATGATGAGTTCCTCAACAACTATGACCAGGTGGTTTATATTCCCGATGCGAACTTTGGCGTAAGCTATACTACGCGGAAGTATTATGTGAGTTATGCAATGACCAACCTGTTCAGGGGTTCGATAATGATAGGAAACAACGGCAAGAATGACAATTCCGAGCTCGGACATTATTTCCTCACCGGCGGAGCCAAGTTCTGGCTCAGTGATAATGACTGGATGATAGAGCCTTCGATGATGATCAAATCGTCTGACATGTTATTCTCTGCCCTGCAGCTGGATGTTACTGCCAGGGTTTATTACAAGGAGGACTACTGGCTGGGGGTATCATACAGGACAAATGATGCCGTGATAATGATGGCGGGGCTCACTGTTGACAGGTTCCTGATCGGTTATGCATATGATTTCACACTGTCAGATATACGTACCCAGACCTACGGGTCACATGAACTGACTTTCCTGGCGCGCTTCGGCGACAACCCGAGGAGATACAGGTGGATCAATAAATATTAATGAGGCCGGCAGTAATTTTAGTTTTAATTATTACTGCCGCATCCTGGAACGTGAAAGGGCAGGAGTACAACATTATGTTCTATAATGTTGAGAACCTGTTTGATACTGTTGATGATACACTGACTGACGATGATGAGTTTCTCCCTGAAGGTGAGAGGCGGTGGACAAACTACAGGTACTGGCAGAAGATAGATGCGCTGGCGCGCGTCATTGCTGCATCGGGAGGATGGAATCTGCCGGTGATGGCAGGGGTGTGCGAGGTGGAAAATGCAGATGTCGTTGCTGACCTGGCATACCGCTCAGTGCTTGAGGGTGCGGGCTATGGTTTTGTTCACAGGGAGTCGCCGGACAGGCGGGGGATTGATATTGCTTTATTGTATCGCCGTGCTGATGTTAAAATCATCATGTCAGACTCATGGATCCCGGAGGCCGGTCCCGGTGAGACTTTTGATTCGCGGAATCTCCTTTATGTAAAGAGTCTTCTTGGAAATGACACACTGCATCTGATCATGTGTCACTGGCCCTCGCGCAGGGGAGGCACAATGGCTGCTGAGCCTGTCAGAATGAAGATGGCGATGCTGGTAAGGACGAAGGTTGATTCGCTTCAAAGAGCATCAGGCAACCGCGCCCCGGTAATAGTCATGGGTGACTTCAATGCCGTATCCGGTGAACCGGTGACTGAGATCATGACTGACGGCGGTAGCCTGGTAAATCTTACCGACGCTCTCTCTTCGGCAGGGGAGGGGTCATACCGTTATCAGGGTAACTGGGAGATGATTGACCAGGTTTTTGTTTCGCCGGTGATGTGTGATTCTGCAGGGACTTTTATTACAGGGCCTGAAAAATTCAGTGTTGTCGATTTGCCTTTCCTGTTGAAGGATGATCCCGATTACCCGGGTAAGAAGCCTCGCCCCACTTACGGAGGATTCACCTATGAAGGTGGTTACTCAGACCATCTCCCCGTAATGATCACAGTAACGCATCGCACACCTGTCATACCGGAGTGAGGCCGATCTCTCTGCCTTTTATCAGCATAAACCGCCGTGCTGCCTCATGGTCGTTGGGGATTAAACCGTCAAGGATGGCATCCTTGATTGCTGTTTTGATTATCCCTACCGTCGGCCCTGGTTTGATGCCGAAGGCGGCGATTATCTCGTCCCCATGAACGGGTGGCTGGAAGGTTCTGACGGCATCCTTCTCCTCTATCTCCTTCAGTTTGCGCCGCACCAGGGCAAAGTTCTCGCGGTGCTTTCTTACCTTCATCCTGTTACCTGAAGTGATGTCAGCCTCGCAGAGGAGCATCAGGTCGTCGATGTCATTGCCGGCCTCGAAGAGAAGCCTCCTGACGGCCGAATCGGTCACCTCGTCCTGAACAAGAGCGATGGGCCTCAGATGCAATCCCACAAGCTTCCTGACATACCTCATCCTGTCATTGAGAGGCAGCTTCAGGCGCGAGAATATCTCAGATACCATCTTTGCCCCGATGAACTCATGCCCGTGAAAGGTCCAGCCGATGCCCGGAACGAACTTCTTGGTAACCGGCTTGGCAATGTCATGAAGCAGGGCTGTCCACCGCAGCCAGATATCATTGCTCCGGGCTGCCACGTTATCGAGTACCTTGAGAGTATGATGGAAGTTATCCTTATGACCCTTTCCCTCTTTATCCTCGACACCGCTGAGTCTTGAGAGCTCCGGGAGGATAACAGGGAGGAGGCCTGTCTCCTGGAGGAGAAGGAAGCCTGTTGAAGGTGTTTCTGTGGCGATGATCTTGTTAAGCTCAACCGTGATGCGCTCCGCTGAGACGATCCTGATTCTTTCGGCATTGCGTCTGACGGATGCGAGTGTGTCATCCGAGACCGTAAACCCGAGCTGGGAGGCAAACCTGATGGCCCGCATCATCCGCAGAGGGTCATCACTGAAGGTGGCGTCAGGGTCAAGAGGGGTGCGCAATATCTTGTTTTTTAAATCATCAAGCCCGCCGAAAGGATCTATCACCTCGCCGAAGTTCTTCCTGTTGAGGCTGATTGCCAGTGCATTGATCGTGAAATCACGCCTGTTCTGATCGTCTTCGATGGTCCCGGGCAATACAGCCGGTTTGCGCGAGTTGCTGCTGTAAGACTCCTTCCTGGCGCCGACAAATTCAATGTCATAATTACCGGATCTGAACATCGCGGTACCGAATGTTTTGAATACCGTGACTTTAATCTTCGTATTGATCTCCTTCGCCACTGCCCGTGCCATTCTGGCTCCGTCTCCAAGAACCACTATGTCTATGTCTTTTTCCGGATGCTCTCTTCCCAGGATATGATCACGTACATATCCGCCGATGACATAAGCCTCAGCCTCTTCCCGCTCCGCAACACGGGCAATTATCTCAAATATACTGTCATCTGGAAATATGTACATATGTATATATGACAATTTAACCGTTTTCAGTGACAAAATTACAATTAATAGCCTAAATTGAGCTATAATTAATGCCAGGAACGCTCCGGCACGGCAATTGATTAGTAATGAACAATAAATATAACAAGCTGTTAAACAAGAAAAAGTAGCTATGGCAGAACATTTGACAAAAGAGAGCTTTCTTAGAGAAAGTTTTCAATTATGAACAGAACAAAGAGTGGAAGTATACGGGTGACAAGCCCTGTATTATAGATTTTTATGCTGACTGGTGCGGGCCCTGCAAGATGGTGGCACCTGTACTCGAGGAGCTCTCAAAGGAATATGACGGTAAACTGTATGTCTATAAGGTTGATACAGAGGCTGAGCAGGAGCTTGCTTCGGTTTTTGGCATAAGAAGCATCCCTTCTCTTTTGTTCGTCCCCTTGGAGGGTCAGCCGCAGATGGCCATGGGAGCTTTGCCGAAAGAGAGCTTTGAGCAGGCCTTTAAAGATATCTTTGGCATCGAGAAAAACTGACAGTTGAAAAAAAAACAGAGAAATTCTGTTTCTTATTGAAACAATTCACTATACTTATACGTTTAATTAATGAAGGTAGTTTTCCAGCAGAAGAGTTAGTTTTCTGGAATTTAGGTTAGGGTTTCGAGTTGAGGGCCGTTTCGCAAGAGGCGGCCCTCCTTGATTTATGACCTCAGATCCTTCATAATCCCGTCGATTTTTGCCTCTGTCTCACGCAGTCTTGCCCGGCAGATCTTTATGAGTGCTGCAGCTTTTTCAACGTCAGCAGAGAGTCTGTCGATATCGGGTTCTCCCTCCTCGATATTCTTAAGGATCTCCTCAATGCCTTTTACTGCCTCGTTGAATCCGATCTCTTTCTTTGCCATCATTTATATTTTTGAACTTGTTTCTCGTACAGTGCTGGAAGCCTTTCCGTCGTCAAAGTGTGTAAGAACCGTATCGCCGGGATGCAGATCGGCAGAGGAGCGAATGATTTGTCCTTCTTTTGTGGTAATGGTAAATCCCCTTTTCATCACTCCGGCCGGATCGAGGTGTTTCAGAGACTGTTCCAGCCTCTCTGCAGTATCATTTGCTGAGCGTATTGAATTATATCCCGACTTCCTGAGATTTTCCGTATGATGGATGAGCTGTTCGCTTTTTACCCTGAGGTGCAGCCGTGCTGTTGATGTTGTCCGGTTCAGGAGTGATGCCAGTTGTTCCCCTGCCGAGGTGATGATATCTCCGGCTGCAGAAGAGAGCGTCTCTGCCATTTCCACGATATGGTTCTCGCACTCAAGTACCTGTCCGACAAGGAAGTCGGCTACTGCTGTAGGCGTCTTCAGTGATCTCCATGCTACCATGTCAGTGACGGAAAGATCTTTTTCATGCCCGATACCGGTAATGACGGGCAGGGGGAACTGTGTGACGTGATATGCTATGTCATAGCTGTCGAACCAGCTAAGGTCTGTTGTTGAGCCTCCGCCCCTGATAATAACGACTGCATCAAAGCGTGCAGCCTCACCGGAGATAATGTCAAGTGACTCCTTTACTGAATGTTCCGTTGTCTCACCCTGCATGACCGTCTCGAACAGATGTGGCACAAAAACGTACCCGTAGGGATTATGGGTGAGGTGGTTGATGAAATCCTGATACCCGGCAGCCTTTGATGAGGAGATGACAGCTATGTACCTGGGGTAGGGAGTCAGGTCGAGGTCCCGGTTCATTGTCATAACCCCTTCGCCGGTAAGTCTTCTGATGATGGCTTCACGTCTGAGGGCCATGTCTCCGGCAGTGTATGACGGGTCAAGGTCTGAAATATTCAGGCTGAGGCCGTACAGCTCATGATATTCAACCGTCGCTTTGAAAAGTATTGTTATTCCCTGCCGCAGAGGTATCCCTGTCGTGGCGGTAAAAAAGGTATTGAGGGAGCGGAACCTGGCTGCCCAGATAGTTGCCCTGGCTCTGGAGGTAACTCTTCCTCCGGGTTTTTCGCTTCCTGTAAGTTCGAGGTAACAGTGTCCGGAGGAGTTGACCTTCATCTCCGCTATCTCTGCCACAACCCAGAAGAAGCCGGGGAGGGACTCATACAGTTTGTCCCGTATCACCTCCTGCAACTCGGTGAGAGTCAGTTTCTCGACATTGTTCATCTCTTCAGTCTGACCATTTTGAAGACTTTCCCGCCATGGCTTGTTTTGACATCAACCATGAAAAATCCCTCCGCCATACCTTCGAAGCCGGTGAGCTTGTGTGATCTCCCTGAGTAAACAGGATACTCACTTCTCACGACGATCCTTCCTGATCCGTCTGTCACTGTAACAGACAGTTTTTCAGGTGTTTCCCGGAACCACAGGTTTATCTCATCAAAGAAGGGGTTGGGACCTGCTGTGATGCTGACATCAGGTTTGTAGGTGTATATCTCCTCAAGGCTTTTAAGAGCTGTGATGAAGTCAGGGATTCCGTATCCGTACAGCGAGTCGGGGTTGTTGTACCGGTCGCTGCTCTCGCGTACTGCTCTTGCCACTTCGGCTGCTGTCGCTCCAGGCACAGCCTGCATGAGTGATGCGCACAGTCCGCTTATGACAGGGCATGAGAACGATGTTCCGCTGCCTGTCTGCCATTTGCCGGGCTCATACTGCAGAGGCAGGCTCACTCCGGGAGCGACCACGTCTGGTTTTACCTGTCCGTCGGCGGAGTAGCCGGCTGATGAAAAGTCTGATATCGTAAGGTCCTGTTTCAGGGCTCCGATGCACATAACGCTGTCACCGTCTGACGGAGCGAGGATCCGCACCCACACCTTGTTCCGTTCATTGCCTGCACTGGCCACTACCAGTATCCCCTTTGAGGCGGCTGCATCGGCTGCCTTAGTGACGAAGGCCCTGTCGCCGTCCATGTCACTGAAGGCATAGTCCATTGACGGATCATCGAACATATAGTAACCCAGGGAAGAGGATATTATGTCGGCTCCGGCGCTGTCGGCATACTCAGCTGCTGCTGCCCAGTAGTCCTGCTCAACAGGGTACTCAGACTCATCGTCTTCCGTACGGAAGAGCATATAGTCTGCCCCCGGCGCAGAGCCTGATATTATGTCAGGGAGATCGCCGGCCAGGATAGTAAGTACTGCTGTGCCGTGGCCGTGATAATCATATACGTTTTTCTGCCCCGTTACAAAATCCCATGTGGCGATGACTCCTTCGCGCTGCATGAGCGGCGTCAGTGACTCAACCCTGTCAGCGTTGAGGAATCCGGCGTCAAACACTGCTATGGTGAGACTCTTTCCGGTAAAGCCTGACTGATGGAGCGGGACCCCGTTAAGAGGGACGAGGGGGTTAAAGGTGCTCAGGTCACTTCCAGGTGACAGAGTGCCGTATTTTTCAATCACTCTCTTTGAGGGCTCTGCCGGCCGCTTGACAAGCACCACCTCCCTTACAAACGGTATTTCTTCGATGTCAGCAGGATTGATTTCAGAGTGTGAGCTGAACAGGGCTGAGTTCATCCATTTTGACGATATGTGGAATTTCAGTCCCGTCTGTGTCACGGTGTTTATATATGCCTCATTGACCGGCAGATCACTTTCTGTCAGGGGTTCAATTCCGCATTTATCCCTTCTCTCTATTGCAGCCGGAGAGAGAAGATCTTCAGGTGCGAAATCGGAAACGGTGACGCTCCCCTTATCAGTAAAACAGACACGGTAGAAATATAACAGGTTATAGTCCGGACTCTTTCCGGTCTGAGCATCTGTGACCTCAAAGGTCAGGCTCAGCAAGAGTACTGTAACTGTCAGAAACCTTGTCATCACTTGATTATGTTGCCGCTGATATCCGGGATCTTTATTTTGCCCCTGTTTTTCTCAAGATCATCGAGAAACTCTGTCTCTTTCTCGGAATATTGCGGATCAGACAGTCGCCCCTGCCTGTAAACCATCACCTGTTTAAGTGAGCCGTCTTCATTGAATACCATCCAGTCTCCGTCGCGAAAGTCATCTTTATACCTGCCTTCAAACTGCAGTTTCCCGTTGGGATGGTAGAATGAAAAAGGGCCGTTCAGTTTGCCGTCGATAAATTCAGCCCTGAGTGATACTTTGCCATCAGGGTAATATTGCATCCATCCTCCTGTCCTCTTGCCGTTGTCCCAGGTGATACTCTCCGCCAGGGTACCGTCAGGGTGAAACTTGCGGGCGAGACCGTGTTTGACATCATTGTGATAATATTCCTCGCCTATCATGTATTGAGGTTCGGTTGAAGGATAGAATCTCCAGGGGCCCTCTTTCTTTCTGTTTATGTAAGTTCCTTCGCCTGCTTTTCGTCCGTCAGGGTAGAAGAAGACAGCCTTTACCTCATCGTTTTTTTCGTTGTAGGTCAGTTCAGACTGGGGGTTACCGTCGGCATCATATCTTTTGAAAAGTCCGACAGGTTTGTCATCCCTGAATGTGGCTTCATACATGGTTTTGCCGTTAGGATATTTTTTTATCCACGGCCCCTGTTTTCTGCCGGTTGAATCGGTCAGATTCTGTGAATGGCAAAGAAATGGCAGCCAAATGATTAAAGCTGAGATGAGGATACCTGTTTTCATCGGGATTAATTATTCGCTAAGATAATAACAAGCGTTGATTATTTGATGGTCTACGACCATCCTCAATATTTATGATGCGCATTTCTACAATAATTTGATCTTCTACGAAGATCAGCTGCAGACGTATTGTCTGAAATGAAAGGCCGCCACGGGAATTCCCGTGGCGGCCCTGGCATTGCTGCTGTTATGTTTACTTAACCTCTTCGAAGTCGACGTCGGTCACCTGTTCTTCGCCGCCCTGTTTGCCACCGGAGGTGTCACCTCCTGTTGGGCCTGCCTGTTGGCCTGCCTGTTGTCCGGCACCCTGTGAGGCTTTGTACATATCTTCAGAGGCGGCCTGCCATGCGGCATTTATCTCTGCCAGTGTGCTGTCTATTGCGGCCACATCCCTGCTCTTGTGAGCTTCGCGAAGTGAGCTGAGGGCTGTCTCGATACGGCCTCTCTTGTCAGCCGGTATCTTGTCGCCAAACTCCTTAAGCTGTTTTTCTGTCTGGAAGATCATGCTGTCGGCAGCATTGATCTTGTCAGCCATCTCCCTCGCTGTCTTGTCGGCGTTCTCATTGGCTTTAGCCTCTTCGCGCATCCGGCGTATCTCATCGTCGCTCAGTCCTGATGAGGCTTCGATGCGTATCCTTTGTTCCTTGCCTGTTCCCCTGTCTTTTGCCGAGACATGGAGGATGCCGTTAGCATCGATGTCGAAGGTTACCTCTATCTGAGGTATACCTCTGGGGGCTGGCGGTATGCCGTCAAGGTGGAACCGGCCGATGGTCTTATTGCCAGAGGCCATAGGTCTCTCGCCCTGCAGTACATGTATCTCCACTGACGGCTGGCTGTCGCTGGCGGTGGTGAAGGTCTCTGTCTTTCTTGTCGGGATGGTTGTGTTTGACTCTATCAGTCTCGTCATAACGCCTCCCATGGTCTCAATGCCAAGTGATAGCGGGGTGACGTCGAGCAGCAGCACATCCTTCACCTCGCCGGTGAGAACGCCTCCCTGTATTGCAGCGCCTACGGCAACTACCTCGTCAGGGTTCACCCCCTTTGACGGTACCTTGCCGAAAAACTTCTCAACCACCTGCTGAATGGCAGGGATACGTGTTGATCCTCCCACAAGCAGAACCTCGTCAATATCCGATGTCTTCATACCTGCGTCATCGAGAGCCTTGCGGCACGGTTCGATCACTGAGTTGATGAGCTTGTCAGTGAGTTTCTCGAACTGAGCCCTTGAAAGGTTCTTGACAAGGTGCTTGGGTATTCCGTTTACAGGCATGATATAGGGGAGATTGATCTCCGTATTCGATGTGCTTGAGAGCTCTATCTTTGCCTTCTCCGCAGCCTCTTTGAGCCTCTGCAGGGCCATCGGGTCCCTGCGCAGGTCGATCCCTTCTTCCTTCTGAAACTCGTCTGCCAGCCAGTCTATGATAAGGTTGTCAAAGTCATCGCCGCCGAGATGTGTGTCTCCGTTGGTTGACTTAACCTCGAAGACGCCGTCACCAAGCTCCAGTATTGAAATGTCAAATGTGCCGCCTCCCAGATCGAATACGGCTATCTTAAGATCCTGTGACTTCTTGTCAAGGCCATATGCAAGTGATGCTGCCGTCGGCTCGTTGATGATCCTCTTTACCTTCAGTCCTGCTATCTCGCCTGCCTCTTTTGTGGCCTGACGCTGAGAATCGTTAAAGTAAGCGGGGACAGTTATGACGGCTTCAGTAACTTCCTGACCAAGGTAATCCTCAGCAGTCTTCTTCATCTTCTGAAGAACGATGGCGGAGATCTCCTGAGGAGAATAGTTGCGGTCATCTATCTTAACCCTGGGGGTGTTATTGTCACCGCGTATAACCTCATAGGTGAGTTTCTTCATCTCATTGGTAACCTCGTCATAGCTCCTGCCCATGAATCTCTTTATTGAAGAGACGGTCTTGCGCGGGTTGGTGATAGCCTGTCTCTTGGCAGGGTCTCCTACCTTGCGCTCGCCGTTCTCGAGGAACGCCACCACCGACGGGGTGGTCCTTTTGCCTTCACTGTTTGGTATAACCACAGGCTCATTGCCCTCCATGACCGAGACGCATGAGTTTGTAGTTCCAAGGTCAATACCGATAATTTTTCCCATTTTGATATATTTAGTTTTTTATACTTCCGTTACTGATATTTCTCCTTATGACAATGTTTATGCCACCCTCTTAATGAAGGCCTCAGTAATGAAATTCTGTCATGATATAGTGATAAGTAATCCCAAAACGGTTTTTATCTGTATGACAAAAAGGCAGTATAATGCCAAAAAAAAGTGATTCCATGCAACTCTTCCTCTTATTTCGTAGCTTTGTCTCCGGCAATAACATAAATGGTCATGTCAGTACACAAAGTTGTTAAGAAGATTACCACCCATGTGCTTTTTGAGATGAAGCTCAAGGGTGAGAAGATAGCCATGCTGACCGGGTATGACTTCTCGATGGCGAGGATACTTGATGAGTCGGGTATTGACATCATCCTCGTCGGTGACTCGGCATCCAATGTGATGGCGGGGTATGAAACCACGCTGCCTATCACTCTCGACAACATGATCTATCATGCTGCCTCTGTAGTAAGGGGTGTCAGGAGGGCACTTGTGGTTGTGGACCTCCCCTTTGGAACATATCAGGGCAACTCACGTGAAGCGCTTGCATCAGCCATCAGGATCATGAAGGAGACCGGTGCCAGTGCTGTCAAGATGGAGGGAGGGCGTGAGATTGCCGAATCGATTGAAAGGATACTCTCAGCCGGGATCCCTGTCATGGGTCATCTGGGGCTGACGCCGCAGTCGATACACAAGTTCGGGACCTATGTCGTTCGGGCGAAGGAAGAGGAGGAGGCGAGGAAGCTGAAGGAGGATGCTCTGATCATCGAGAAGGCAGGTTGTTTTGCCATTGTGGTTGAAAAGATCCCTGCCGCGCTGGCAGGGGAGGTGTCTGAGATGGTAAAGGTTCCTGTGATAGGAATAGGTGCCGGGCCTCAGGTTGACGGTCAGGTTCTCGTCCTGCATGACATGCTGGGTCTGAACCTGGAGTTCTCACCCCGCTTCCTGAGAAGGTATCATAACCTGCATGACGAGATCAAGGGTGCGGTGCAGAATTACATAGCAGACGTGAGATCACGCGATTTCCCGAACGAAAAGGAGCAGTATTAAATGGGAAAGAACGGACCGTCAGTATTATACGAAGACAATCATTTGATTATTGTTAATAAGCGTGCCTCTGACCTGGTTCAGGGTGACAGCACCGGCGATGAGCCGCTTGACGCTGCTGTAAAGCAATATATAAGGGAGAAGTACAATAAGCCCGGGGATGTTTTTCTCGGTGTCGTGCATCGTCTCGACAGGCCGGTGAGCGGATGTGTCATCTATGCACGCACATCGAAGGCCCTTACACGTCTGAGCGAGCTCTTCAGGACCAGGGATGTGAAGAAGAGTTACTGGGCGATCGTCACCGAGTGTCCGCCCGCTGAAGAGGGGGTGTTGCGCAACTTCCTCAAGAAGAACGAGCAGCAGAACAAATCATATGTATATGATAAGGAGGTGAAGGGATCAAAGGAGGCAACCCTGTCATACCGCATCATAGGTCGCTCTTCAAGCTTTTACCTGGTTGAGATTGATCTGCAGACCGGCAGGCACCATCAGATCAGGGCACAGCTGGCTGCCGCGGGATGTCCTGTCAGGGGTGACCTGAAGTACGGATCAAAAAGATCAAATGAAGGAGGAGGCATATCTCTTCATGCACGGCGCATCTCGTTCACCCATCCGGTAAAGAAGGAGGAAATAAATGTTGAAGCTCCTCTTCCGGAGGATAAGGTATGGCGGCTCTTTTCCGGGATATGATGGCCAAAAAAAAAGAAGAGACGCCTCTGCCGCGTCTCTTCCCAACCTAACCTAAAACTAACCTAAAACCCAACCAATGAATGCTGCGCCCGGGTCGTGGGCATCTGCAGCAGAAGCAAAACTATTTTATTCCCAGTATCTTCTTAACCTCAGCAAGGATGAGGTCAGCCTCTTTTGTCTTCTCCTTCGGAGCCCTGATGCTTACTGTAACACCATCGATGGAAATGTTATAGCTGACACCTTCCCTGGGTTCGGCATCAAGATTCATGACCTTCATGTGTCTCATACCCGGCCCTACGGGTTCGTTGCCGATAAATATCATCCGGTTTTCTCCTCCTGTACCATGAATGACTTTCCCGTCCTCCGTATGAAAGACGAATTCCTCATCCCCGGCGCTGATTTCACCAGTGGTAACTATTGTAGTATCCTTCTTAACCCCCTTGTCATCGACTGTGACAATGGTGATTTTCTTTTCCACTTTCTGTTTTTCCTGAGCTGAGACTGTCGCTGAAGCAAGGAAAAGAGCTGAGGTAACAAAAGCTGCCGTAAGGAATAAATTTCTCATTCTGATCATGTATTAAAGATTCATGCTACAAAAATAATTCATAAAAACAGGCATGTGGTTAAAGTCAGGTTAAAACGGGTTAACAAAAAGTTAAAACGTCTTTAAGACTTATTTATATATATAATTTTGTGACATGAACAGAAGGAAATTCATAGGGCTGATACTTTTAATGGCCTTATCCCTCGGTGGGATCATCTGGGTTCAGGTGACCTGGATTGGCAATGCCATAAAGGTCAGGAATGATCAGTTCGACTTTTTTGTGATAAACAGTCTGCGTAACACTGCCAGGTCGATGGAGTCATCGCGCCGCATGAACTTCCTCAATCAGATGCTTATCAGCGGTTATCCGTCATCACCGCAGCTTCAGCAGCAGGGCAACATGCAAAGCCGCTTCTCGGGAAGCCTGACCATTGAAAGTTCTTCTGTCTCGGATAAGGATTCAGTTGAGATAGTAGTCACCACCAACAACGATCCGCCTGTCAGGATGAAGGTCGCACGTGATGCTGCCGGCACTGCGGCACAGCAGGAGGTGATAATTGACTCAGATGAGTACATGCAATGGATGCAACGGAGGGCGGGTGAGTTTCAGTCTATGAGCAATCAGCTTATCACCGAGATGTTTGTATGGGAGAGGGAACTTGAAATTGACAAGGAAGAACTTACCCGGACACTGAAGGGGGAGCTGACGGCTTCAGGGATTAATACACCTTTCGAGTTTGCAATCATCAGGGGTGATACTCTGTCTGACGGCATCTGGTCGAAGGTTAAAGAGAAAGAGTTTAAGAGCAGTCCGTACCAGGTCACCCTGTTTTCGGAAGGGTTAATCAGGAAGGGAGAGACTGTCTCTGTCGTCTTTCCCTACAAGACCAACTATGTGCTTGGTTCAATTGCACTTATCCTGGGAGGGTCGGGGCTCTTTTCACTGATCATACTTTCAACATTTGCCCTCAGCCTGTGGTTCATAATTTCTCAGAAGAAGATTTCAGAGATGAAGTCAGACTTCATCAACAACATGACTCATGAGTTCAAGACCCCTATCGCCACCATCTCTCTTGCCGCTGACACCATCACAAACAACAAGGTAATATCTGATGAGGAGAAGGTCAGGCATTTCGCCGGCATGATCAAGAAGGAAAATGCCCGGATGAACCGGCAGGTAGAGTCGATCCTTCAGATCGCCACCCTTGACAGGCATGAGGTGGAGTTCGATTTCAGCGAGACAGACATCCACGAAGTGATAACGAAGGCTATTGAAACGGTTGAGATACAGGTGACCGAAAGGGGAGGGGTGATCACGCGGCATCTCGATGCTGAAAGGAGCGTTATTGCAGGTGATGCGGAGCACCTTCGCAATGTCATACATAATCTCCTTGACAATGCCAACAAATATTCCGAGAGTGCTCCGGAGATCACCGTCAGTACCTTTTCAGATGACAGGGGTGTAATTATTGTTGTGGAAGACAAGGGGAAGGGGATGTCACGGGCAGTTCAGAGCCGTGTCTTCGAGCGGTTCTACCGTGAGGCGACGGGCAACATACACAATGTTAAAGGTTTCGGGCTGGGACTGCATTATGCCAAGGCCATAACAGATGCCCACGGTGGTAACATATCTGTCGAAAGCGAGCCGGGAAAGGGCAGCCGGTTTTCAGTTTTTTTACCATATAACGGAGATGCACGAGCATGAGCAAGAAGGTTGCAAGGATTTTCCTGGTTGAGGATGACCTGAGTTTCGGGTCGGTACTGAAGTCATACCTTGAGATAAATGACTTCAGCGTTGATCTCGTCGATGACGGCAAGATGGCAATAGATGTGTTCCGCAGGGGAGTCTATGACCTGTGTATCCTTGACGTGATGCTTCCTCACGTCGACGGATTTACAATTGCTGCCGAAGTAAGAAGCATTAACTCGGTTATCCCCATCATCTTCCTGACAGCCAAGAAGCTCAAGGAGGACCTGTTAAAGGGTTATGGTGTGGGAGCCGATGATTACATCACCAAACCTTTTGACACTGACATACTGCTTTGCAAGATAAAGGCAATCATCTCGCGCCGTGATATTCAGGATGGCTCACGGGATATTTACGAGATAGGTAAATTCATCTTCAATGCCAGGCTGAGGACACTAACCATCGGTAATACTGAGAGGAAGCTCTCTCCAAAGGAGGGGCAGCTGCTTGAGATGCTTGCCATGGCCCCCAACTCACTTGTCAGCCGTGAGGCTGCCCTGAAGAAGATATGGGGTGCTGATGATTACTTCACGGCAAGAAGCATGGATGTTTATGTCACCAAGCTCAGAAAGTATCTAGGTGATGACCAGCAGATCGCTCTGAAGAATATACACGGGAGCGGGTTTCAGCTGGTTGTAGGGGAATAGCGCAGGGCGCAGGGCACAGGGCACCAGGGCGCAGGGCAAAGAGCTCAGGGCGCAGAACTCAGGGCTGGAGATTTGATTTTGTGAAGTGGAGAGGCATCAATGACTCACAGTTTTTCAGCACAATTGTTTTTTCCTTACCCGTGAGAATCACTTTTATATCACTTCCCTGGCGTTTCTCTTCCTCAAGAAGCATCTGACGGCAGTTGCCGCACGGTGGCACAGGCTCACGTGTAAGCCTTCCGCCAGCCAGAGCTGCAACAGCTATCGCCAGGGGCTTTTTGCCGGGGTAGTTGGATATCGCATATGAGAGCACCGTCTTTTCAGCACAGCTCCCTGATGGATAGGCAGCATTCTCTACGTTGGCTCCCCTGATGACCGTGCCATCGTCAAAAAGCATTGCTGCCCCGACCATGAAGCGCGAATAGGGGGCGTAGGCACCTGATGCTGCGGCAACAGCCTCACTGACAAGCATCTGCTCATCTTCAGGCAGATCCTGAGTATTCGGATACTCCCTGTATGTCATCCTTATTTCTCTCTCTTTCATTGTGAGGTGACGTGAGGTTTGGCGGAATAAAAGTAATAAAATTTTTCCCCGGGGAAGAGAAGTTGCAGTCACTTGAGACATTTTTATACTTTTGCCAAAACCTTTTTGATGAGATATTCTCCGAAATACATAATACCTGTTGCACTTCTGTTGCTGTATTCCTGCGGCTCGTCACGCAGATCGGCCACAGAACCGGTGCCTTCCTCTTCGCTTCCATCCTATGCTCTTGACTATGTAAACAAATACAGTGCGATGGCTGTCATCGAGATGCAGCGTACCGGAATACCGGCCAGCATAACGCTGGCACAGGGCATGCTCGAGTCGGACTACGGGCGGAGTTACCTGGCCAGAAAGGCCAATAATCATTTCGGCATCAAGTGTCACAGCACATGGCAGGGTGAAAAGGCCTATAAGGATGATGACAGGAAGAACGAGTGTTTCAGGAGCTACAGCAATGTGAAGGATTCATACAGGGACCATTCGGATTTTCTTGTTACAGGATCGCGCTATAAGGATCTGTTCAGGCTGAGCAGCACCGATTACAAGGGCTGGGCGCACGGACTGAAAAAGGCAGGATATGCCACTGACCCTGACTATGCTTCACTTCTCATACGCAAGATTGATGAGTACGGCCTTCACGCCTTCGACACAGGAAGTAATATGACGGCAAAGAAAAGCATGACGGAGCCTGCAGAGACCAGGCAGCAGACCGTTAATGCGCCGTCTCCAGTCAATGCCACTCCTGCTTCGGCAGCCGTAGTCACGGCAGCTGCAAGCACATCTGATACCATGGCTGCAAATCCCGTGTCCAGAGCGCCGGCAGAGGTCGTTAAACTTAACACCGGCAGAACAGGAGTAAACAACGGAGTGAAGTATGCGGTGGTACGTGAGGGTGACACCTTCAGCTCACTGGCAGGTGAGTTTCAGCTGCTGGCCTGGGAGCTGAGCCGCTTCAACGATCTCCCGTCAGACAGCTCCCTGAAGCCAGGGCAGATCATCTATCTCGAGCCGAAGCGCACAAAGGCGGCTGAGGGTAACACAATGCATTTCGTCCAGCCCGGAGAGACGATGCACCTCATCTCCCAGAAATACGCCATAAAGCTTAATGCGTTATATAAGATGAATCTGATGGATGAGGGGAAAGAATGTGTGGCTGGTCAGAAGGTAAGGATCAGATAGCGGCAACTCCTCAGGAGAGGTGACACCCTTTTAAGTCATACCCTCTCAGAAACTCCTGTGAGGTCATCTTCTTCCTCCCTTCAGGCTGCAGAGTGACTATCTCCACTGCACCTGATCCGCAGGAGATGACAAGCTTTGACTTTTCCCCGGCTATTATTTTTCCGGGAACCGGGTGTGAAGCACTATCAGTAATCCGGCTTTCATACAACTTCAACCGTATTGTTCTTTTGTCTGAAACAAGTGATGTTACTGCTCCCGGATACGGTGAGAGTCCCCTTATTTTGTTGTGAACCCTGAGTGCGGTGTCATTCCAGTCAATAAAAGTGTCTGGTGGAAAAATCCTGGGTGCCTCATGCAGTATGGTTCCGGGATCAGCTATCTGCGGAAGCGGCTTGAGTGACTTATTTGCCAGACCTGAGACAGTCTCTTTCACGAGATCAGCACCGAGGGTCATGAGCCGGTCATGGAGAGTGCCGGCATTATCTTCGGGGAGTATGTCCGTAGCTTTCCTGAGCAGTATTTTGCCTGTGTCGATCTGTTCATCAATCAGGAATGTTGTGACCCCTGTCTGTGTCTCGCCGTTGATAATGGCATGGTTGATCGGGGCGGCGCCACGGTATTGCGGCAGGAGGGAGGCGTGCAGGTTGAAGGTTCCCATGGGCGGCATGCTCCACAGCAGTTCAGGCAGCATGCGGAATGCAACCACGACGAACATGTCGGCATTTAATTCCCTGATACTGTTTATGAACGAGGCATCACGGAGTTTCTCAGGCTGAAAGAGTGGAAGTCCGTTCCCGATGGCATACTCTTTCACAGGGGTGCAGGATATCTTCTGACCCCGGCCTGCCGGCTTATCCGGTGCAGTGACAACGGCGGCTATGGTGTACCCTTCTTCATGCAGTGCGCGGAGGCTTGCCACGGCGAAGGCAGGCGTGCCCATGAAAACTATCGATGGCTTCCTGTCATTCATCTTCCCCCTTGCTTGGCGTCTTGTAACAGACAAAGCTGTGGCCCATCTTTGCGGCTTTTGTCTCAAGGTAGAAGGAGTTGAAAGGGTTGGGAGCGATGACAAGAGGTATTACCTCCACGATTGAGATGCCGTATCCTTCGAGCCCGGCTCTCTTCACCGGGTTATTTGAGATCAGCCTGACCTTACCGAGTCCTATCCCGCGCATTATGTTTGCACCTATGCCGTAGTCACGCTCATCTTCGCGGAAGCCGAGTTCGATGTTTGCCTCCACGGTATCACGTCCCTGTTCCTGGAGCTTGTAGGTTTTGATTTTGTTTATCAGACCTATGCCCCGTCCTTCCTGGCTGAGGTATATTATTGCCCCCTTGCCGGCATCATTGACCATCTCCATCGCCTTATGCAGCTGCGGGCCGCAGTCACATCGCTGTGAACCGAAGATGTCTCCGGTGAAGCAAGAAGAGTGTACCCTTACCAGTACAGGTTCATCCTTGGTCCAGGTTCCTTTTACGAGAGCAGCATGCTCCAGTCCGTTGCTCACCTGCCTGAAGGGGATGAAGTCAAAGTCGCCGTGTTCTGTCGGCAGCTTCACCTGTTCGCCCATCTCAACTATTGATTCAATGCCCAGCCGGTATCTGATCAGGTCTCTGATGGTAACTATCTTTATGCCGAACCTCTTTGATATCTCCAGCAGGTCAGGCAGCCGGGCCATGGAGCCGTCCTCGTTCATTATCTCCACCAGTGCACCTCCGGGATGGAGCCCCGCCAGCCTGGTGAGGTCCACTGCTGCCTCCGTGTGGCCTGCCCTGCGCAGAACACCCTTCGATCGTGCCCTGAGGGGGAATATATGTCCGGGTCTTCCAAGCTGTGTGGGTTTTGTTGCCGGGTCGACAAGAGCCTTTATGGTCAGTGCCCTGTCGCGGGCAGAGATGCCGGTTGTCGTCTCGGGGCTCAGGAGGTCTACTGAAACGGTGAAGGCCGTCTCATGAAGAGATGTGTTATGTCCCACCATCATGTGCAGGTCAAGCTGGTCGCATCTCTCCTCCGGAAGAGGGACGCATATCAGACCCCTGCCGTGGGTGGCCATGAAATTCACGATCTCGGGGGTTATCAGTTCAGCGGCACAGATGAAGTCGCCCTCGTTCTCCCTGTCTTCATCATCAACGACAATGACTATCCTGCCCTCCCTTATCTCTTCGATTGCCTCATTGATGGTGTTCATTCTGGCGTTCTCTGTCATCTCAAACGCGTTTGGTGGGTTCCCATATACCATTTTTAATCCCCTTTAATGCCTTCAAAAACCCTCCTGTCAGTGCTGCGTTCATCATTATAAACTGCGTCACATACCGCAGATATAACATTTTCCGTCCGTATTCGTTCAGTGCCAGGTCAAGCGCCGACAAAAGTAGAAAAATTAACTGAAGGGCTAACAGACAAAAATAGAAAACGGAGCCGGCCGAAAGAATGACCGTTGTCATAAAAACCAGCATGAGAAAAAATGGTGTGAGCCATCTCAGTACCTTGTGCGAAAAGAATGAAAATGAGATTTTTATGTTGCGTGATGGAAATGGTCCGAACCGGAAAAGGTTCTGGTATGATCCTGCCGCAATCCTGACCCTCCGTCTGTACTGTCCGGCAAGGTCTGCTTCCGTGTCTTCAGTGACTGTAGCGGAGGGGATGTTTTTTATGGCATATCCCTTTTGCAAAGCTGTCAGTCCGACATAGAGATCATCGACCAGCGTATTATCAGGTATGACCGGAAAGAGGTCACGCCTGATGGCGTAGCATCCTCCGTAGGGGCCGGTCATTGAGCCCCAGGCCAGTGCTTCGGCACTCTTCAGTGCCGATTCAAACCTGCTGTAGGAGTTTTCCTGGTGTGCAACGCCGTGTGAGGCAGCAGCATCCGGTATTACAGCAGCATCGCACAACCCTGTTCCCGGAGAGGTGATCCCCTCTACCAGGTGCCTTACAGTCCCAGATGAAAAAAGAACATTTGCGTCAGTTATGATGAGGATATCGCCCCCGGCTAAAGCAGCAAGTTCATTTAGCATGGCTGATTTGCCTCTTCTGGTATTGCTTCTGTGGAGTCTTATCCGCTTAACCCCGGCCGCAATGGACTCTACGATTTCTTCGGTTGAGTCATCGGAAGCGTCTGATCCGACAAGTATCTCAAGTAATTCAGCCGGATAATCTGATAAAAGAATGCTGGTAAGCTTTTCCCTTATTACCTTCTCTTCATTGTAAACCGGTATCAGCACAGAGACAGACTGAGGGCAGGAGCAGAATCGTGGTTTCGTTTCGTGTTCAGGGCGGTATCCGCCTGCATGTTGCTGCTGCCCGTTTTTCGTGTTGATGCAATGGTGAATACAATTACAGGGTAAAGGACATAGCTCCATCCCAGCATCATGACAGCGGCAATGAATACCACTTCAGCGGCCATGGCAGAGTGTTCCGTAAAACTCCAGCATCCGTCCTGTCTGAACAAGGTTGTCATATCGCCTTCTGACAAGCTCTCTGGCGGCCTCTCCTGTCGTTCTCCTGACGGCGGGGCTCTCGAGTGCTCCAGTGAGGGCACTGCAGAATGAGGCTGCATCTTTCGCGATAAAAAGCTCCTTTCCGCCGGTGACAGGCAGTCCCAGTGCAGCGACAGGGGTTACGACCACTGTTTTGCCGAGGCTCATCGCCTCTATGATCTTGATGCGCAGCCCGCTGCCTGCAAAGAGCGGTGCTATCAGCACTGTCATCGATTCCATGAATGTGCGGGCGTCATCCACCTCCCCCATAAAGATCACATTGATGCCTCTCATCTGCCCCGCTATCTCTCAGAGGCGCCACGGCCTGCAATGAACAGCTGAGCGTCAGGGTGGCTTTTGATTACATGGGGCCATACTTCTTTCAGGAACCACTTTAGTCCGTCGAGGTTGGGCTCCCAGTTAAGTGCACCGATGAACCCCACCTTCATTTCTTCCTGCCGGTTTTCTGATACGCTGTCTGTCAGCACTGCACCTGTTTCGGACAGCATGACCGGATTGCCGGAGGCTACTGACCTGAACCATTGGTAGTCAGGTTCGCTTATTGGCACTATAGCGTCAAATATTCTGGCAGCTGCAATTTCCTTCTTCCTTATTCTGCCGGAGAGATTTTTAAGGTATGCCATCCTGAACGGGTCTGATGTCCGGCCTGCCATCATCTCCCTGATGCGGTGCTCAACATTATGAGCCCTGAGTACTACAGGCGCCTTCGACAGTTTCCGTATCTCTCCGACATAGTATATGAAAGGGATCCCTTCACACTGTATTATGTCAAACTGTTCCTTCAGCAGGAGTGAGCGGAGGGCTGACGAGAATGTCCGGGACCGGAAACGGATCAGGTCGTACGGCTCGGAAGAGAAGAACAGGTTGGCAAGCAGCCTGACCGGCATTATCCTTGTGTCAACGGTAACTGTTTCATAGTGTCTGAGCATGGATGCAGGAGGGATGGCCGCTGCCACGCCGGACAGATGTTTTTCCGTCTGCATTGCCAGCACTGACAGTTCGGCACCTCCGGCAGCCATTCCTTCAATGCATCTCATGGTTGCCACGGCTCCTCCGTCGAGTGGCGGCCAGGGGGGCTTAGGTGCCAGGACGAGTATCTTCATTACTGGTTTCAGGTTTGATACCGGTAAAGAATGTTCCGATTTTCCTGATGAAGAGAAGATATGTCTCCGCGTTCATGATGGCGGCGTCTGTTGTTGCCTTGTATGTAAGGAAGATGCCTATCGGAAAAAGAACAATTGTAGATGCGAGGGTACCCAGCGGGACGCTCCAGATGAGTTCTTTGGCAAATTTCTCGCCGGTCAGGGAGATGACATAGTAGACCACGAAAAAGAGCACCGATATTACTGCCGGTGTACCCAGTCCCCCCTTTCTTATTATTGCTCCCAGAGGTGCGCCAATGAAGAAGAAGACAAGGCAGGCTATAGGGAGGGTATATTTCTTATAAAGCTCAACCCGGTACCTTGTGAGGTTTTTGGCCTCCTGATGAAGTGACTCGCTCTTTTCGGTCATGAATGCAATGCCGTCACGGGCGAAGTTAAGTGCCCTGCTGATGGTGGCAGTCTTTTCCGGCATCGCAAGAGTGTCAAAGGCAGCGCGGCAGTTAAAGTTTTCAAGGTTTTTGGCAGAAGAGGTGTCACCGTAGTTATCGTATCCGCTCGAATAATACCTGTCGCGTGACATGAGCTTCGTGCTGTTGAAGTCATTGTAATAGGCATCGGAGCGGACCGCATACCTGGCAGACAGGGAATCGACAAAATAACCCAGTTCTCTTGAGTTCAGCATGGCGTAGTTTGATCTGAAGAGGTCCATTCCTGATCTGTCGAGGTTGAATCCGGTCAGTTCGATGACCATTGTCTGCTGGCTGAATTTATCCCGCCTGAAAGGGTATTTCCTCTTGTCCTGGTCAACGTTCCTCTCCTCCATCTCGTTGTATGCGTACCCGTTGTAAAGGGTAAGTATCATTCCGCTCTCATCCTGTGTGACAGCCATATATCCCGAGTCGGCGTATATCACTGCATTGTTGCCCAGCCCTTTCCGGTGGTCATAGATATATATCCTGTCGAGTCTGTTTGTCTCTGCATCCTTATCGGTTATCTTGATGCTGAAGCCGTCTATCCCGTTGTAGAAGGTACCTGCCTGGATGTTCAGTTCAGGTCGTTTGCGTCTGATGTCATAGAGCAGTGTTCTTGCCTTTCGGTTTGAGAGGGGAAGGATATAGTCGGAGAAGAGGAAAGATGCGACAGCAAGAAATGATACGAGTACGAACAGAGGCAGCATGACACGTTGCAGCGGCACTCCTGACGATTTCAGTGCTGTGAGTTCGAGAAACTCACCGAGGTTACCGAAGGTCATGAGTGAGGCGAGGAGTATTGCCAGGGGGAGGGAGAGGGGGACGAAGGTGAGGGAGAACTGGAAGAGCAGTTCGGCGAGTACTTTTATCTCAAGGCCTTTGCCGGCGAGTTCGTCGACATACATCCAGAGGAACTGCAGTATGAATATGATCAGCACAATGAAGAAGGTCAGGAACAACGGTCCTATGAATGACTTGACCATGAAAATGTCGATTTTCTTCATTGCCTGCAATGTGTCGCAAACGTACGCTATTTTTGGTAAAGATGCAACGGCTGCTTATTCAGGCAGGCCTAGGACTTTCCGCAGGAAGGATATCTGTGTATCCCAAAGGTCTTTTGCATCCTCGACCTCGTCCTCTTCGGCGTGGTCGGTGATGATGAGTGCGGTATCACCGGTAAGTTCGTGAGTCTGGATGCGGAACTCGAAGAAGTTTGAGTCTGTATCGGCAAAGTCGAGCCACTCAAATCTGACTGATTTATTCTCCCTGAGGTAAGCGAGGCGTGCGCGGGCTTCGGTCTTGTTCCAGAAGAATGAAAAGGTGTCACCGTCGACGTTGACGTTGTCAGCGAACCATTCCGAGAGTCCTTCCGGGGTGCTCAGCCTGTCGAACAGCACGCGGGTGGTGGTATTCAGGGTATATTCGATTTCGAACCGGCATCTCATTTATGGAAGAATCTGTGTCATGCAATATAAAAATAATAGATGAAAACAAAAAGGATGCGGGGCAAAATGAAAAAATATTTATATTTGCACCCGCGTTTTAACGGCGCCCCGATAGATCGGGGCAGTTGGTTAGAGCGTCCCGATCAAAGATCGGGAAGGTCGGGAGTTCATTAAAATATTATATTGGCGAGATAGATGGGGCAGTTGGTTAGAGCGTCCCGATCAAAGATCGGGAAGGTCGGGAGTTCATTAAAATATTATATTGGCGCCCAGATAGATCGGGGCAGTTGGTTAGAGCGTCCCGATCATAGATCGGGAAGGTCAGTAGTTCATTAAAAGTATTATATTATGGCGCCGATAGATCGGGGCAGTTGGTTAGAGCGTCCCGATCATAGATCGGGAAGGTCGGGAGTTCATTAAAAGTATAATATTGGCGCAAGATAGCTCAGTTGGTTAGAGCGTCCCGATATAGATCGGGAAGGTCAGGAGTTCATTAAAATATTATATTGGCGAGATAGCTCAGTTGGTTAGAGCGCATGATTCATAATCATGAGGTCCGGAGTTCAATTCTCCGTCTCGCTACAAAGAGTCCAGTAATTCTTCCGGACTCTTTTTTTTATAAATTAGATGTATGAAATACTACATCTATATCCTTTACAGTCAGTCAAGAGACAGGTATTACATCGGGTATTCTCATCATCCTCAGGAAAGACTTAAGGAGCATAATCTTGGAGCAACTGCCTCAACCAGGCCAGGAAGGCCATGGATCTTGGTTTACATTGAAGAACACAGCAACAAAGGGGGCGCAATCAGACGGGAACGTGAAATAAAAAAGATGAAGAGCCGAAAGTATATTGAATCTTTGATTAGCTCAAAAACAGGTGATGCGGAGCCTCCCGGTCCACGTGCTGAAGCATAGTGAAGATTTTCCAGAATTGTAGTTTCTTACCTCGGTAATCAATACATTATCGCTATATTTATTGTGAAACTGACCCCCATCAACCCTGTTTCTTCATTAAGCGTTAATCAATTATGAAAGATCTGAAATACAAACAGATAAGCCCTATGGCAATAGAGGGCAATCTCATTAAAGCTGATTGCATCTGACTGGATGCTTGTCACTGCCGGCACCAGGGAGAAGTTCAACACCATGACTGCCAACTGGGGTGGCGTCGGTTATCTCTGGAACAAGCCGGTTGTCTATGTTTTTGTCCGTCCGGAACGATATACATATGAATTCATTGAGAGCACCGACGGGTTCACCCTTACGTTCTTTGACGAAAAGTACCGTGATGCCCTCAATCTTTGCGGAACAAAGAGCGGAAGAGACATTGACAAGGTGGCCGTGACAGGACTGACGCCGCATTTTACAGAGCTTGGTTATCCTGCCTTCGCAGAAGCGCGACTGGTCCTTGAGTGCCGAAAGCTATACGGAGAGAGGCTCTCGCGGGACGCTTTCCTTGACAGCGAGCCGCTGGTAACGCACTACAGCACCAAGGGAGGCATTCATAAACTGTATATTGCCGAGATTGTCAGGGTATGGGCAAGGTAATTCGGAAATGCCTGAATTAGTTTTTTACGAAACATAGTATATCCCGGTTTATTGCTATCTTTAATTAGGAAAAGCCACAAATTCCTGATCAAGCGAATTAAGAATTAAGAATTAAGACACACATGAGCAAATCATTGTTTCAATCGTTGTACCAGGTCAACACCCGTGTATGGATGACAGAGTTATCACGCAGTCTTGGCCGCCAGGCCACTCTTGATGACATACCCGATACGGAACTTGACAGGCTGTCTGCCAAGGGGTTCGACTGGATATGGTTTCTGAGTGTATGGCAGACAGGCGCTGAGGGGCAGCGCATATCGAGGCAGAATGAGGGATGGAGACGGGAGTTTGAAGACACGCTGCCCGACCTTAAGGAAGAAGACATTGCCGGCTCAGGATTTGCCATCACGGCATATACGGTCTCGAAAGATCTTGGAGGTGACGAGGCGCTGTCACGGTTGCGCATCCGTCTTAGAAACAGGGGTATGAAGCTGATGCTTGACTTCGTTCCCAACCATACGGCACCGGACCATCACTGGGTTCATGAACACATCGATTATTACATCAGGGCGAGTGAGAAGGACCTGGAACGGGAGCCGCAGAACTACAGGCGGATCACCTCTGATCAGGGAGATGTCGTTCTGGCCCTCGGAAGGGATCCGTTCTTTTCCGGGTGGCCTGACACGCTCCAGCTTAATTATGGCAACCAGGGTCTTCAGGAGGCTATGACAGGAGAACTGATCAGGATAGCAGGACAGTGCGATGGCGTGAGATGCGACATGGCCATGCTGGTACTTCCCGATGTATTTCAGCGGACATGGGGAGTCAGATGCCAGCCCTTCTGGCCCAGGGCCACACGGCAGGTACGTGAGGTGAATCCGGAATTCTGCTTCATGGCAGAGGTATACTGGGACCTTGAATGGACGATGCTGCAGCAGGGATTTGACTATGCTTATGATAAACGTCTGTATGACCGTCTTAAAGAGGGTCACGCAAGACCGGTCAGGGAACACTTTTTTGCAGGTCTTGATTATCAGAGCCGGATGGCCAGGTTTCTCGAGAACCATGATGAGCCAAGGGTTGCAGCTGACTTCGGGGCAGGGATGCATGAAGCGGCAGCCGTCATCACTTTTTTGTCACCGGGCCTCCGTTTCTTTCACCAGGGTCAGTTCGAGGGGAGAAAGAAGCGTATCTCACCTCATCTGATAAGAGGTCCGGAAGAGCCTGTCAATAAAAGTCTTGTGGAGTTTTATGATAAACTGCTCGGTATGCTGAGGATGGCAGTGGTCAGGTCAGGCCGATGGCAGCTATTGGAGTGCCACCAGGCATGGGAGAGCAACTGGACGCACAATAACTTTATCTCTTTTGCATGGCAGGGTGAAAACGGACAAAAAATCCTTGTCGCTGTAAACTATTCACCCTCACGAAGCCAGTGTTACATAAAGCATCCTTTCAGTGACCTGGAGGGCAAGTCGTGGACCCTGAAAGACATGCTGGGAGGCAACACCTATGAGAGGGAGGGCACCGATCTGCAGCAAAGGGGCATGTACCTCGACGAGCACGGATGGAAGGCTTATGTCTTCATGCTGGAACCAAAGCAGGAAGTAAGCAACCCCATGCAGGTGCCGGAATATACTCTCTGATCACAGTATTCAATGGTATTTTGATACTGCATTAAAGATCTGCAGTCGTACCGGGTTAACATTATAATATTCACCTTCGTCTGAAAGTCCGGTATTCTGCCTGTTTATCAGCAATATAACCGACAGTTTATCATGCGGAACAACAGCGATGCTGGTTCCGGTAAACCCGGTGTGGCCAAATGAGCCCTCCGGAGCATTCTTCATAAATGAATTGGCCGGATCCATCATCCATCCAAGGCCATTTCGGAATTCATCCATTGTCAGGAATGATTCAATCGTTGTCGCCGATATGAATTCTTTTAAACCTGCCATACCACGGTTGATCAGCACGTCAACCAGTTTCTGAAGGTCGTCAGCAGTTGAAAAAAGTCCGGCCGCACCTGATATTCCCCCGTTGGCATACCATGTGTTGCCGTCATTAACCTCTCCTCGGAGCAGGTATGTACGCCATCCGTTCCATTGGTCAGGGTCTATCTCCTTAAAGGTGAATCCTAGTGTTGAATCATGTACCATTCTTTTCTCATATGGATTTCCTGCCGAGGTGGCTGCTATCTTTCTGAATTTCTTGTTCTCCAGGGGATTATAGGCGGTATGCTTCATGCCAAGAGGCTGGAAGATATTTTCGTTCATGAACTGCTCCAGCGGAAGTCCGGATACAACCTCAATTATCTCACCCAGGAGCACGAAGCCAAGGTCACTGTATCTGCGTTGCTTCCCGACAGGAAATGCCAGGGGCAGTTCTCCGATGAGACGGTAGCATTCCTCCCTGGATGAGGCCCTGTAATAAAGCGGATACCATTCGTACAGTCCCGCAGTATGGGTGAGCAGGTGGCGGATGGTAATCTCTTTTTTCTCAGGTGTATTGAATGCCTCAATGTACTTGCATACCGGGTCTTCAGGCTTTAGCAGTCCTCTGTCAGTCAGGAGCATGATTGAGGTTGTAGTCCCGACTGCCTTAGTTAGCGAGGCAAGATCAAACATATGGTTCAGGGTCATTCTCTCAGGCCTGGCAAGCACCTTATGGTTGAAATCAAATTTTTGGGCATAACCGTATGCTTTCCGGCAGATCACCCTGTTATCTTTTTTGATCATCAAGACGGCACCGGGGATCTTGCCCAGATCAACCTGGCTCTGAAGGATGCTGTCAACCTCAGCTTTCAGTTTTGCCCTGTCATTACCGGACTCCGCACTGCAGAAACCTGAATTAATGATGAGGCAGATGACTAAAACACCTGCAGAGCGAGTTATTTTACACATAGAATCGCTGATTACTTACCATGGTATCCAACCCTCGGTCCGACGGTCTTCCGCAGCAACAATTCCGAGAATCCTTCTTTTATGAAATTATCGAGCTCGCCGACCGGTTTGAAACCAAAATCGCAGTAGAGTTTTTTCGCCCTGGTGTTGAACGAAGAGACACAGATAAAGATATTTGGAGATATCTTCAGGATCATCTCTTCACAGTATCTGAGAAGGGCGGTTCCGAGGCCATGTCCGCGGTACTCTTCGCTGACACATATTGTCTGAATATATCCTGAAAATGAGCCGTATAGCTGAAGCACAGCGAACCCGGCTATTGTGCCGTCGTCTGTCACAATATGAACCTCCCTGAACGGACCCTCAAATGCACCCAGGCACTGTTCGTAACCCATCCCGAGCGTAATCCATGGGTCTGTTTCGGACATCATGCGGGCGCAGACTTTGAAATCGTCGCGGTCGTCCGTTTTTTTGAATCTAATCTTATCTTTCTTCACTGCTGCCTCTCTTTCTTATCATTATAAGGAAAGTCACGGTAAGCAAAGCATTTACAAAAATATTCATAAACCCGAAATCAAAATTAAATTCACGGATAAAATATCCGTTTAGCAGCCATGTAACCAGGGCAGATGAAACGCATGCCACGGGTACCCATTTTTCCCTGAACTTTATTTTTGTAAAGAGACCGGTCATATACAATCCAAGGATCGGTCCGTATGTATACCCTGCGGTCTTGAAGATAGTGTTTATTATTGCTCCCTTGCTGTTCCAGAAGGCCATGACGATAAAAAACATCACGATGTTTACACCTATCAGCACCCTTGATTTGATCTTCCTGATATCTTCAGGAGGTTTGTCTGCTATATTCATGAAGTCATAGCTGAATGCTGTTGTCAGTGCAGCGATGCATGAGTCAATGCTTGCAAAGGTTGATGCTATAACACCAATAAGGAATGCCACAGTTCCTATCTTCCCGAAATAGTTCAGTGTCAGCAGGGGATAAAGCTCATCTGTATTGGCTATAACGCCATTGTGTCTGACGAGGCTGATACCCTTCTGTTCGGCAAACATATATATAAGGACGCCGAGCACAAGGAACATCGTCTGTGCAAAGGCGATAAAGAAACTGAAAGTCAGTACATTCTTCCTGGCATCTTTAAGATTCCTGACCGTCAGTGTCTTTTGCATCATGCTCTGGTCAAGGCCTACAAGGGCGACCGTGATCAGCAACCCGGAGATAAACTGCTTGAAGAAGTTTGATCCTGAATGAAAATCCCAGTCGAACACTTTTGCATACCGGTGATCTGCCACTGCTGCTGCAAGGTCAGGCAGTGACAGGTTTAATGAATTCCGCACGGAAAGGATTGAGATTATTATAACCGTAAGGAGAAAAAGCGACTGCAATGCGTCGGTCCACACAATGGTCTTTATCCCTGACTTATTGGTATACAGCCATATAAGTATAAGGACCACGATTATGGTAATGAAGTAAGGTATATGCAGGGCATCAAAGAATGCGTATTGAAGGATCTTGATCGAGAGAAGGAGTCTCAGGGCTGCTCCGAAGGACTGGGAGACGAGGAAAAACATTGACCCTGTCTTGTAGGTGACATTGTCGAACCTGACATTCAGGTATGTGTATATTGATACCAGCTTCAGCCTGTGGTAGAGTGGAGTGAGAACGAATGCGATGAACAGGTATCCCACGATGGTTCCGAGGATAAACTGGAAATAATAGAGGTTGTTGTTCCCTACATTGCCGGGGATTGACACCAGTGATACGGCAGATATTCCGGAGCCTATCATCCCGAAGGCAACTAGGAACCAGGGTGACGACCTGTCGCCGTCAAAGTAGGTTGTATTTTGGATATGGCGTGAGGCAATGAAAGAGATCGCCATGAGGATGGAGAAATAGCACAGGATAATAAGCAACAGAAGGAAAGGGCTCATCAAAAGGTTTTTGATAAGCCAAACCTAACAAAAAGTAAGGTTCTCGCTGCCCCTGCTGCTGTTATTTTTCAAGTCTCAGTGCATCTGCCGGGCTATAGCTGGCAGCTTTATATGTCTGATAAAGTATCGACAGCCAGCCTATTGCCAGGGCAACGGCTGTGGCTGCCACATAAATCAGAGGGCTAATTGTTACCTTGCTTGCAAATGCCTCAAGCCAGAATTTCGAACCGAAATATGCTATCGGATATGCCAGCAGCGAGGAGATAAGGATAAGATAAACAACCTCTTTCGACAATAACCTGAGAATAATTTGAACAGAGGCGCCGTATGTTTTCCTGATGCCTATCTCCCTCGTTCTTTTGTTGGTTATGTATGTAACAAGACCCAGCAGGCCCAGACATGCTATAAAGATGGCAAGTAGAGAAAAGAGAAGAAATATCTTTCCTGTTTTCATCTCGGAGGAGTAAAGATTGTTCCATGAATCTGTAAAGAATTCATATTGAAATGGCTGATTTGACGTAAATGACTGCCATTCTTCCTCAATGGCCTTTATTGTTGCAGGGACATCTTCACCTGTCAGTCTTATTGTTACATACTGGTCGCCTCCGAAGTTGCCAAGCACGGTAAAGCAGACCGGTTCAATTGGCTTGTGCATTGAAGTGATGTTGAAGTCTTTCATAACCCCTATGATCTTCAGGCGCTGGAATTGCTGGGGTCCCTGCGGCTGCAGAATATATTTCCCGACAGGATCAGTCAGGCCCATTGATTTGACTGCTGCTTCGTTTATAAGGATGGATGTGGAGTCTTCACCGTATTCACGGGAGAAGAACCTGCCTTCCGCCAGTTCCACTCCCAGCGCCTGCGCAAAGTCAAAACTTGCCTGTGTTTGATTTATGAGATAGGTGTTTTTATCAGGGTCGTCTTCCAGAAGGAAGGCGTTGTTATTGAAGTTGGTGCCAGGTACTGCCCTTGAGAAACCAGCGTTTTCAACGCCGGGGATCTGCAAAACCTGATCCCTGAATGCTTCCCTCTGCCTGAAAAACGAGTCGGCTCTTTTGACAACTATAAGGTTTTCCTTCTCAAAGCCTATATCCTTCCTGGTTACATAATTAAGCTGGCTGTAGACTATTATAGACCCAATGATAATCACTATTGAGATAGTGAACTGTACCACGACCAGTATCCCCCTCATGGTTTTTGACATGGATCCCGGGTTCATGGTGCCTTTGAGTACTTCTGTCGGATTGTAAGAAGCCAGCACAAAAGCAGGGTAGGCGCCCGATGAAATGCCAACAACCATGACGAGGGCGATCAGGGAGAGTACTCCTGCCGGATTGTCAAGAATGGCTGCCGAGAGCTCTTTCCCGATGAGCTGATTAAATGAAGGTGTCAGTGCATAGACAAGTGTCACTGCAATAACGGCTGCAAGGGTTACTATTAAAACCGATTCTCCCAGGAACTGTGATACCAGACCATGTTTGTTGGCTCCGGCAACCTTCCTTACTCCAACCTCTTTGGCTCTTGATGCTGACCTGGCTGTTGCCAGGTTAACATAGTTTATAATTGCTATCACAAGTATCAGGAGCGCAATCACAGCAAAGATATAAACGGTACTTTGTGACCCCATCGGTTCAAGGTTATACTGTTTTGCGCCTCGCAGGTGCAGGTCCTTCAGAGGTTCCAGCACATACCTGAATGCGTTGCCTGCGTCAAGGAAGTCCTGGATCGAAATGCCGAGTGCCTGGGTGATCTGGGGTCCGACGTATTTGATGACCATCCCCTGGAACTTCTCCTCAAGATCATCTTTCAGTGTTCCCTCTTTGACAAGTATATATGTATAGAAATTGTGACTAATCCAGAACTGATTGTTAGCCTGACCCGGATATGAGATCAGTGAAGCCAGCATGTCAAATTTGATATGTGAATTATCAGGTATATCCTGCACCACTCCTGTCACTGTATAGAGCACAGTGTCGGTTTCAAAGCTCAACTGCAGTCCCAGCGGATCAACCTCGCCAAAATACTTCCTGGCATACTCCTCCGTCATTATTACTGACCTTGGCCTTGCAAGAGCTGTATTCGGATCACCTCTTAATAACTTGAAATCAAATATTTTGAAGAAGGTTGAGTCAGCAAAAAGAATCCCACTCTCATTGAACCTCTTTTCTCCGAATTTTACCAGCCAGTCGCCCATCTGTGTTACCCTGGTAGCCATCAGTACTTCCGGGTAATCATTCATCATAGCCCTGGCCATCGGTGCTGCTGTGACGGCCTGGTCGATCTCACCGCCAGCCATCCTGCCTACAACCTTCAGCCTGTAAATGTTTTCATAATTTTCATGGAACCTGTCATAGCTCAGTTCATGGATCACGTACAGAGTTATGAACAGGAAACTGGTGAGCCCGAAAGCAAGCCCGGAGACATTCATGATGACATAACCGCGCTGTTTTTTCATATTGCGCAGTGCATTGACAAAAAAGTTCTTCAGCATTGCCGGAAAGATTTGGTTCAACTTTGCATTTCAGGATAAAGACACAAGGTCGTACTTTTTTGCTGCACGATGCAGCTTCAGGAGCGTGATTTAATATGCAGCAGTCAAAGAATTTGACAGTCTTTATTACAGAATATACCCCCTGCCATGATAAGAAACTTCTTTCTTGCAACGATCAGGAATATTTCCCGCAACAAAGGTTTTACATTTATCAACATCACCGGTCTGGCTATAGGATTAGCAGCATCATTGCTGATCATGCTCTGGGTTCAGGACGAGTTGAGTTTCGAAAGATTTCACAGGAATGCCGGAAATCATTTACAGGGTAGAGGAGGACCAGTTTTATTCAGGAGAGAGATATCATGTAACTGTCACACCTCATCCCAGCGGGCCAGTCTGGAAGGAGAAGATACCTGAGATCATTGATCAGACCCGCATTAACAGGCTCCAGAGGATTTTATTCCGCAGTGGGAGATAATGTATTTTTTGAGTCATCAATTGTGGCAGCTGACTCGGGTCTCTTTAAAATGTTTACCTTACCGTTTGAGAGTGGAGATCCGGAGACAGCACTTAGTGCTCCGCATTCAATTGTTCTTTCAGAGGAGCTTGCCGGGAAATATTTCGGTGATGAAAATCCGGCTTGGCCAGACAATAACACTTGAAAACAGGTTTCAGTTCACGGTTACCGGAGTCATGAAAGATATACCCGGTAACTCGATATTTACATTCAAGGGTGTGATACCATATTCCTTTCTGAGGGAGATAGGTGCAAGCAATGACATATGGGGTAGTAATTCAATCCTTACATTTGTCCAGCTTGAAAAGGGATCAGATACAAAAGAGGTTAATAAAAAACTGACTGATGTTGTCCTTGAATATTTGCCCCAGACAACTACCAAATACGTTCTCTTTCCGTTTCAGGACATCCATTTGCATTCACAGTTCGGCTACGGAGAGAACAGAGGACCCGTGATCACCGTTCTGATTTTCACCCTTATTGCGGTCTTTGTCCTTCTTATCGCCTGCATGAACTTTATTAATCTTGCAACCGCGAAAGCCGCATCGAGGTCAAAGGAGATAGGCATAAGGAAGGTTGCCGGAGCCGACAGATGGAGTATGATATTTCAGTTTATGTCAGAATCTTTCATCCTCGTTACAGCCTCAATGATCATTGCTCTGCTTCTTGTAGGATTGTTTTTGAATGCATTTAATACTATTTCCGGGAAGAGTTTCACCCTTTCCGACCTGTTTCAACTCAAATTCATCATAAGTTTTATCGCGGCAGGTTTGCTTTCAGGCTTTATTTCTGGCATTTATCCTGCTCTTTATCTCTCCTCGTTTAAGCCTGTTTCAGTATGAAGGGGGCGACGGTTTCAGGTAAGGGCAACGGGAGATTACGGCAGATTCTTGTTGTGATCCAGTTTTCTCTTTCTATATTGATTGCCACTGCTGCAATTTTCATGAATCAGCAGCTCAGGTTCCTGCAGGACAAAGAGCTGGGATTTAAAAAGGAAGACCTTATCTGTATCCCGATGCCGCAGGATATGAAGGGGAAATATTACTCCTTTAAGGACGAACTTGTAAAGGAGACACTGATCAGTGGAGTGACGGCTTCCCGGGTCAATCCGGTAATGATAGGCAGTAATTCCGGTGGCGCCGAGCTGGCCTGGAAAGGATCCTGAAAAAAGTGTATTTATCGGGATAAACGGCATTGATTATGATTACCTCGAAACAATGAAGATGGAACTTGTCTCAGGAAGAGATTTCTCCAGAGACTTTCCCGGAGATATGGCACGGGATACGACTGGTAATTTCCTGATCAACGAAGAGGTGGTTAAGATCATGAATATCGGAGACCCGGTTGGGACAAGTTTCAGATTCATTGGCATTAACGGGACCATTGTAGGAGTGCTGAAGAATTTTCATTTCAAAGGGGCTGATCAGCCTATCGAACCAATGGCCTTTGCACTTGGCGGAACAAGATTTCTTGATTATATCCTGATAAGACTGACACCCGGGAAAACCGAGGAATCTATCAAAGCCGTTGAAAAGATTTGGGATGAGATGATTCCGGAATTCCCTCTCCACTATACTTTTATTGAACAGGATTATGAGAACCTGTTCAGGTCGGAGATGCGCCTGATAGCTGATTGTTAAAATATTTTACAGTTCTTGCATTGATAATTGCTTCCCTTGGACTTTATGGGTTATCAGCCTATTCAACTGAAAGGAGGAGCAATGAAATCGGCATCAGGAAAGTTATGGGAGCTGATTCTTCTTCGGTAATGATTACAATGGCCAGGGAGTTTCTGGTACTTGTATTAATTTCTATATTTATTGCCTTACCCGTAGGCTGGTTAGTTGTCGAAAGCTTGCTGAAACAATTTGCCTACAGGATCGAGCCGGGAATAATCGTATTTGCGATTATTGGAGCCGGAGCCATTATAATCGCATTGGTTACCGTTAGTTTCCAGGCATTTAAGGCAGCGAGAATCAATCCCGTTAATGCTCTTAAGGCGGAATAAGGTAATCCGGAAATAATAGAGATTCAGTTATCCTGCCTGCAGCGCTCAGGTCGCTTCTGTCATGTGCCAGCACGGCTGAGGGTCTAAATTGACAGATAAAACTGAGGTTGCCGGGAACATTTATATGTTGTCGGATGTTCATAACATAACTAATCCCTCAGGTATTGCCATCTCCGGTGAATGAAACGGCAGGCATAATACGGTAAGGATAAGGCTTTAGACAAATTCGGATGACAGAAAAGAGGGAAGACAACCTTACGCTGGCAGACCTGCAGACAGGAGAAGAAGGGGTCATTGTTAAAGTAAAGGGTCACGGGTCATTCCGCAAGCGGATCACTGAGATGGGATTTGTCAGCGGTAAGAACGTGAAGGTTATCAAGAATGCCCCGTTGAAGGATCCTGTGGAATACAGGTTAATGGGATACAACATCTCGCTGCGTCGCAGTGAAGCATCCCTGATTGAAGTCATACCTTCTGAAAGTGGCTATGTGCATGTGCAGTCTCCCTATAGCGGTACCCTTTCTGAAGATCGTCTTTACTCTGCGGTGAGGGAAAGGACGAAGACTATAAATGTCGCGTTGGTGGGTAACCCAAACAGCGGCAAGACAACCCTCTTCAATCATGCCTCCGGGTCACATCAACGAGTGGGTAATTACGGTGGTGTGACCGTGGAATCGAAGGAAGCTTCAGTAAGACAGGATGGCTATACCATTAAACTGGTTGATCTCCCTGGTACCTATTCGATAACTGAATACACCCCTGAAGAGCTATTTGTCCGTAATCATCTTCTTAATGAGTCTCCTGACGTTGTGGTGAATGTCATCGATGCATCCAACCTGGAGCGGAACATGTTCCTCACTACCCAGCTCATTGACATGAATATCAAGGTTATAATTGCCCTGAACATGTATGATGAGCTCAAGGAGAAGAATATCGAACTAAACCATACCGAACTCGGTCGGTTACTCGGCATTCCTGTTATACCGACAGTAGCCGTAAGAGGTTTTGGGATTACCGAATTGATGAAGCGGATAATTGTTGTCTATGAGGAGGCTGATCCTGATGCCAGGCATATTCATATTAATTATGGTAATACCATTGAAGAATCGATTGCCCGTCTTCAGGCTGAAATAAAGAAGAACAGTGACGCGGCTGCCCGTTACTCAACCAGGTATCTCTCTGTCAAACTGCTGGAGGATGACAGGAGCACGCTTGACCTTCTCAGAGAGGGGGACAATTTTGAGGCGGTGACGAGAGTTCAGCAGGCAGAGATACAAAGCCTTGAGAAAGAGTACGGGGTTAAGTCAGGAACTGTTATAGCTGATGCAAAATATGGCTTCATAGCAGGAGCCCTTAATGAGACCTGCAAGGGTTGTTCAGTGGATAAGCCGGGAAAAGGCAGGAACATTGACTCCGTTCTGACACACAGGATATGGGGATTCCCGGTTTTTCTGGCATTCATGTGGCTAATGTTCCAGACTACATTCACCCTGGGAGGATATCCCATGGATTGGATCGAAGCCGGCGTCGGGTGGATCGGCGGACTTATTGGCAGTACGATGCCTGAGGGTTCCCTCCGTGACCTGCTTACAGATGGTATCATAGGCGGTGTGGGCGGTGTGATCGTCTTTCTTCCCAACATACTGATCCTGTTTTTCTTCATATCACTGATGGAGGATACCGGTTATATGGCCCGTGTCTCATTCATCATGGACAAACTGATGCATAAGGTAGGGCTTCACGGAAAGTCATTCATACCTCTACTGATGGGATTCGGATGCAACGTCCCTGCAGTGATGGCAACCCGTACCCTGGATAACAGGAAGGACAGGATCATAACGATGCTGATTATCCCGTTCATGTCATGCAGTGCCAGGCTGCCGGTATATATCCTTATTATCTCTGCATTCTTCCCCAGCTATCAGGGGCTGGTGCTATTTTCGGTTTATCTCCTGGGTATCGCCATGGCGGTAATTATGGCCAAACTGCTAAGAAGCACGGTCTTCTCAAAGCAGGATGTGCCATTTGTGATGGAACTGCCTCCCTATCGCATACCTACAATCAGGAACACACTCAGGCATATGTGGTTTAAGGGCTCACAGTATCTCAGGAAGATGGGGACGGTGATCCTCGTCGCATCGGTAATAATATGGGCACTCGGCTACTTCCCGAGAAAAGTGAATTATTCAGCTGATTATGACAGTTTGATTGCATCTGTCAGTTCAGATAACTCTCTGACCGAAGAGAGGAGAAATGACCTGGTCGACTCACTCACCATCAGGAAAACATCGGAACACCAGGAAAAGTCGGTGATAGGCAGGCTTGGCCGGTTTATCGAGCCGGCTATTCTGCCGCTCGGATTTGACTGGAAGATAGGGGTGAGCATACTTACCGGAATGGCTGCCAAAGAGATTGTTGTGGGCACTATGGGTATTCTCTACCATGCTGATGCCGGATCAGGTAAAGGTATTGCCGGACTGACAGAGAAGCTTCAGTTGCAGGTACATACAAGAGGTAAGCTTGAAGGAGAGCGGGTATTTACACCGGTCGTCGCTTATGGCTTCATGCTGTTTATACTCATCTATTTTCCGTGTGTTGCCGTGATTGCGGCTATAAGGAAGGAGGCAGGATGGGGCTGGGCCTTCTTTGCGATGTTCTATACAACTGCGATAGCCTGGGTGGTGGCTTTTATTGTCTATCAGGGAGGCAGGCTTTTTATTTAAGATATTTGACATGATCCAGAACATTATCGTTTATACCATCATCCTGTCAGCAGTTGTATATATTCTATACACACTGCGGCAATCCCGGAGAACCAGGAAGTCATCCAAATGTGACGGTTGTACAGGGTGCGATCTGAAGGATCTCAAGTGCGATTGAAACTCCCCGCCTGAAAAGCAGGAATATCCTTCCTCTCTATAGCCGGTGACCCTTACCATTGTGTCACCTGCCACTGTCTGCACTTTTGAGGTGTAAAATTTATTTACAATGCAGCAGTAAAAGAATTTGACAGTCTTTATTCAGAATTGTTCTCCGTAATAACGGTTCCGGTTGGTTCTTATTAAATTGTCAAAGAATATGTATAACAACCTGATCAGACACAGCTTAAGATCGTTTAAACGACAGCGTGCGTATGTAATCATCAACATCCTCGGACTCTCAATCGGTATTGCCTGCAGCCTACTGATTGCGCTGTACGTAATCAATGAAGCGAGCTACGATAAATTCAATGAAAAGAAAGATCGTATATACAGACTCATCCTCGACGGCAAAATCGGGGGACAGGAAGTAATCGCAGCATATACTGCCTCTGTCATTGGTCCTACCGTGTCAAGAGAATTCCCTGAAATAGAGGATTTTCTAAGGTTGAACGGGTGGGGTCCGACAATAATAGAATACAACAGCCAGACTTTCACGGAGGAGAGCCTTATTGAAGCGGATTCCTCCTTCTTCAATTTCTTTACAGTGCCGGTACTTAAGGGTGACCAGGCGAACATGCTGAATGCACCCAGAAAAGTGGTACTCTCCGAGTCAACTGCAAGAAAGATCTTCGGTGATGAGAATCCGATTGACAAACTACTTAAAATAGGATCAGATACCATCAAATATACCGTTTCCGGTGTGATGGCTGATATGCCGGTTAATTCTCATTTCAATGCCAACGTCATCCTGTCATTCATGACCAATCCCAGGTCAAATGACCCCACATGGTTAAGCAACAGTTTTGCTACATATCTCCTGTTAAGGCCCAATACGACCTATGTCACAGTCGAGGAAAAAATGCCTGACCTGCTGGTTAAATATGTCGGGCCCGAGCTTCAGCAGTACACGGGAGTATCAATTGATGAATTCCTTAACCAGGGGAACAGGTACAGGTTTTTTCTTCAGAAGCTTACTGACATACACCTTGACCCGTCAATTCAGCAGGATTTTAAGAGTGCCAGTGATCCGAAATACCTGGTAATATTTGGGAGTATTGCCATACTTATTGTTTTAATAGCAGCAATAAATTTCATGAATCTCTCGACAGCACAAGCCTCGAGAAGAGCGAAGGAAGTTGGGATCAAAAAGGTTGCAGGGTCAACCAGGGGGATGCTCGTAACCCAGTTCCTTTCAGAGTCTTTTATCCTCTCTTTCATTTCGCTGCTGCTTGCTCTGGGCATAATCAGACTGGTTCTCCCGTATTTTAATAACCTGCTAGATACAAGTCTTCAGTTAAACCTCTTTATCACCTGGTATACAATCCCCGTACTCATCCTGTTTACCCTGCTGGTAGGCATTCTTTCCGGCAGCTATCCTGCGTTGTTCCTTTCCTCCTTCAATCCGTATGAAGTATTGAAGGGGAGCGTAAAGAACAGCATGCAGAACGGTCGTATGAGGCGCGTGCTGGTTGTCTTCCAGTTTGCCGTGTCCATTCTGCTCATCATCGGCACCATGATAATGTACAGGCAGATACACTATATGCTCAATAAGGATGTCGGATTCAACAAGGAGCAGCTGATCGTCATCAACAGGGCAGGAGCCCTGGGAACAAGGGTGAAATCATTCAAGGATGCTGTCAGGGAGATACCGGGGGTGATAAATATCTCGAGCTCAACCGCAGTACCCGGCAGAAATAATAATAATAACGGTTATATGGTCGAAGGGAGGAAAGATGAGACCTTCCTGTTGCAGACCAACTGGGTTGATTATGACTACCTGGCGACTTATGGTATGTCGCTTGTCTCAGGCAGGTCTTTCAGCGAAGAGTATACCTCAGATGCGCAGGCCTGCATGCTCAATGAGAGCGCCGTGCAAAACTTTAGCCTTACTGACCTTGAGAATACCAGGTTCATGCGTCCGTCTCCGGAGGGAAAAATAGAATATCTGCAGGTGATAGGGGTGGTGAAGAATTTCAATTTTGAGTCACTGAGGAACCCGATACAGCCATATATCTTCTGTTTCAAGACGGATGATATTTTATGGGGGTACCTGACCGTTAAACTTGCAGCACAGAATTATGCGCAGACAATAACCTCCATTGAAGAGGTCTGGAAAGAGTTCACCTCGAACAACCCGCTACAGTACTATTTTGTTGACGAGGATTTTGAGCAGATGTATATCCAGGAAAGACAGAATGCCCAGATGGCGGTTATCTTTTCAATCCTGGCTATCTTTATTGCGGTCCTGGGTCTGTTCGGCCTGACTTCATTCACCGTTGAGCAACGAACCAAGGAGATTGGCGTAAGGAAGGCTATGGGATCATCAGTTTCAGGTATTTATCTTGTCATTTCGAGGGAGGTTATGGTCCTGGTAACCATTTCGGCACTAATTGCATGGCCATTAATTTATTATATTGCGGATAGATGGCTGGAGAATTTCTATTACAGGATAGATCCCGGAATGCTGACATTTGTTGCCGGCCTTATCATTGCTCTCGGAATAGCCCTTCTGACGATCAGCTTCAGGATCATGAGGGCCGCGAGGGTCAATCCTGCCCAGTCTCTTAAATATGAATAGATCTGCCCGGAGATATGTTTAAGAACTATCTGACCGTCACGTTCAGAAACCTGCTCAAGAACCGCCTGTTCACCCTGATTAACATTGCAGGCCTTGGTATCGCACTGTCAGTCTGTATAGTTGCATTTTTCAATCACATGTTCAATTATGAGTTTGACAGGACTCATGAGAACTTCGATGAGATCTACAGGGTCACATGCTTCAGGGACATGGAAGGGAGGGAGCAGGAGTACGGTGTCATTCCTGCCACCCTGGGCCTTGTGGCCGGGAAGGACATCCCCGGAGTGGAAAAGTCTGCAAGGTTGATGAGAGCCGGATCAAATGTCAAGGTGGGGATTGATATTTATTCTGCAGATATTTCGTTCGTTGACCCTGAGTTTCTGGAGATTTTTACTTTCCCTGAAGTGATCGGAAACACCAGGGCAATTGATGATCACGGAAGCGTTTTGATCAGCCGGAGCATGGCAAAGACCCTTTACGGCGAGGAGCACCCCGTCGGTAAGACACTCTCCCTGATGAATGAGGAGAACGAGGAGTTTACATATACGGTAGCTGCTGTTTTCGAGGACTTGCCGGAGAATTCAAGCTTCAGGATAGACATAATGTCGCACTTTGATAATTTTATGCACATGTGGGAACAAAGTGACGCTGACTGGAAGTTCCTTGTTCATGCTTTTTTTCTCCAGGTGCCTGACAAGTCGGTCATAACCTCCGTTGCTGCTTCTTTAAAGAACTATGTTCCGGTGCAGAACAAGGCCAGGGAGGATTTCAGGATTAACAGGTTCAATCTTGTTCCGCTCAGGAATGTAGGAGAAAACACAAGGGAGATATGGTCTTCAGCCCTGTTTCCGTCTCTTCATCCTGCAGCGCTGATGGCTCCCCCGATTATGGCATTGTTCTTACTGCTCATCGCCTGCTTCAATTTTGCAAATACTTCCATTGCCACCTTCAGCAAAAGGATGAAGGAAATTGGCCTGAGGAAGACATTCGGGGGTCAGCGAAGGCAGCTGGTTGTACAGTTCATGGTAGAGACCCTTATCATTTGCTTTCTGGCATTGCTGGCCGGTGTCGCCTTTGCCAGGTTTCTGGTCCCCGCCTACAGCAGCCTCTGGGCCTACATGTCCATTGAAATGACCCTGACTGAATACCCTGTCTTTTGGGCCTTCCTTGTTTTGCTTGTTCTGCTGACCGGTTTCGTCGCGGGTGTTTATCCTGCCCTGCATGTAAGTGCTTTCAGCCCGTCAACCGTTCTGAAGGGGTCCGGCACCTTCGGCAGAACAGGTACGCTCTCCAGTGTCCTCCTTACATTACAGTTTTCCATATCTGTCATGGCCCTTGTGATGGGCATCATCTTTGTGAAAAATGCAAGGTACCAGGAGACCCTCGATCTCGGATATGACAAGGATAAACTTATAGTTATCCCTATTGTGCCGGAGCTATTTACTTCATTCAGGAATGAGATACTTAATAATCCGAAAATAATTTCTGCCGAAGGGACTCAGAATCACATAGGGTGGGGGAGCTACAGGAGACCGGTGAAGTACCTGCAGACACAGCTTGAGGTGGATGTGCTGGATATAGGACCAGAATACGCGACCACAATGGGATTGCGAATTATCGAAGGCCGCCTGTTTGACGAATCAAGGAGCGCTGCTGACAGGTCAAACGGATCAATTGTTGTCAATCAGAAGTTTGTAAATGACTTCGGCTGGAAGGACCCTGTTGGACAGACAATTACATTGTATGATACCACAAAGCTGACCGTCATAGGGGTGGTGGAAGATTTCTACACCAGCGGACTGTGGGAGGTAATTGACCCTGCAATGCTGAGGCTGGCCCGGAACGATGAGTATTGGAACCTTGCCGTCAGGGCTGAACCGGCAGACCGGGCAGGAGTCCTTGAATACCTTGACAGTGCATGGAAGAGCATGGGTACAAATTATATCTTCAGGGGGATAGTGCAGGAGGATACAATGCAGGAAGAAAGGGATATTAATGGAAGCATCACCAAGGTAAACCTGTTCCTCGCTGTCACAGCCACTCTTCTGTCACTTATAGGGATGTATAACCTTGTTTCACTTGATGTCATCAGGCGGACAAAGGAGGTTGGAATAAGAAAGATACAGGGGGCGTCTGTGCCAATAATTATGTACCTTCTCAGTAAAAGGTTCCTTGTAGTTCTTGTTATTGCATCTCTGCTCGGGAGCATCGGCGGGTATTATGTCTCAGGAATGCTTCTGGACAGTATCTGGGATTATTTCATTGAGATTAAGGCAGGTGTCATGATACTGGCGTCAGTGATAATGTGGATGGCAACCGTGCTGACGATAGTGTTTAAGGTAGGCATGGCCGCGATGCGCAACCCGGTTGAGTCGCTCAGGTATGAGTAGGGGTTAGGCAGTAGGCAACAGGCAGTAGTGGAGCAAGGGGCAGGGGGCAAGGGGCAGGGAGGCAAGGGGCATGGGGTAGGCAGCAGGCATGAGGCTATAGGCAATAGAGAAGACCCCACGATTGCACGATTGCAGATTGCACGATTGCATGATTGCATGATCGCACGATCGCATGATCGCAGACACTTAAAGACCTTCAGACTTTCGACTTTATGGACTTTCGACTTTACAGACTTTACAGACTTTCGACTTTCAGACTTACTAATACATACTGTTGATGAGCTGCCCGAATTCGTCACGTTTCTTGAGGGGAAAACTGAGGCACCGGCCATCCCTGGTGATGACGTTTAATCCCTTGACAGAGAATAGTCCTCTGTTGAAGTATATGATTTCCAGAATGTTATCAAACAAGATCTCAAGATTGAATCTCTCGGCCTCCTCTTTCAGCGTCTTGAAGTATATACGCTGGTTGGTAACGATGAGTTTGCCTTCGATGGTATCGTTGCCAACTACCTGGTTTGTGTCACCCGCTTTTATGACCACCTCATTCGGGTTAAGTTTTACTGTCATGACTCTGCGTTTAAAGGTTTCATCAAAAAATCGCGATAGTATGAATTCTTTACACTTTAAAGACTTCCGTTTTAACTGAATGTTGCATAACGAAATCAATAAGACAATCATTAATGATTTTTAATATCATGAAATATGAAGAGGTACTATCTTAAAATTGCTGTCAGGAACATACTGGGAAACAAACTTTTTTCATCCATAAATATTATAGGCCTCGCTGCAGGGATAACTGCCTTTCTGTTGATATTCATATTTGTAAGGTATGAGAGAAGTTATGATACTTTTCATAAAAACAGTGACAGGATATACAGGCTCAGGTACGAACGGTCAAGTGCGGAGGGCGAGTCTGTGAAATTTGCCTCCTGTTGCCCCCCGGCGGCAATAAGGATCAGGGAGTTATATCCTGAGGTTGAGACCATTGCCAGGTTGTTCAGGTACAGGGCTACGGTGATCTTCGGTGATGTAAAGTTTTATGAGGAGCGGATGTACTTTGCGGAGCCCCAGATATTTCAGATTTTTGATATTGAAATGATTACGGGCGATCCTGTTACTGGAATCAGGGATGCCAACTGTGCCTTCATCTCTGAATCATATGCCAGAAAGTACTTTGGTAATGTCGATCCGTTGGGAAAGACCATAACGGTTGACAAGGAGATGAGTTTCGTGATAACCGGCATCTTCCGCGATATGCCTCACAATTCACATTTGGGAATTGACATTATGCTGTCATGGCCAAACCTGCTGACCCACTATGGTCCTGATATTGAATTATCATGGGGCGATACAGGCTTTTTTACATATTTTATTCTGAAAGAGTCTGTGACTCCTGCTGAGTTCGAGGAGAAACTCAAATCACTTGTTGAAAGCGATTTCGGAGAGGTGCTCAGGTTTTACAAGCTAACGCTCGACTTGAAGGTTCAGCCACTTACTGACATTCACCTTAATTCTGCATATATGCAGGAGATCAAGGTGAACGGCAATAATGACACGGTTGTTTTCCTGAGTGTAATTGCGGTCTTCATCCTTATCATTGCATGGGTAAATTATATAAACATTACAACGGCACGGTCACTCACCAGAGCCACCGAGGTAGGACTAAGCAAGGCGGCAGGAGCTGCAAGAAAGCAGCTTGCCGGGCAGTTTTTTATCGAGACCCTCATGATCAACGCGGCAGCCTTTGTCCTGTCGCTGTCAATGATGGCTTTGCTGCTGCCGCTTTTCTGCAATCTCACAGGCATACCCCCTGATTATGTCATCTGGAATAAGATCTGGTTCTGGATTACAGTATCCATTCTTTTTATTTCAAGTGTCATTCTTTCAGGCACCTATCCTGTGATTGTGCTAACCTCTTTCTCAACATCAGAGGTGCTTCGCGGGAAATACATCCATTCAAAAAGCGGGATAATGATAAGAAAAGCTCTTGTTGTGTTCCAGCTTGCTATGGCTATCGCTCTTATCACATGCACTCTCCTGGTGTTCAGGCAGGTAAGATACATGAAAGAGATTGACAAGGGGATTGATATTACTGATATACTTGCCGTCCGGGCTCCGCGTGTGAGAGATGCCTCTTTCGGGAGCAGACTGCTGACATTTAAGGAAGAACTGCTGAAAAACCAGATTATTACCAGGTTCAGTGTCGGGACTGAAGTGCCGGGCCGTCAGATATTATGGGATGCAGGAGGGATATTCAGGGTCGGATCTGATCAGAGCAAGAACTACCAGATTGTCGGGATTGATTACGATTATCTTGATCTGCTTGATGCAAAGATCATTGCCGGCAGAAACTTTGACCGCTCATTCTCCGATTCTTCATCCCTCATACTGAATGAAAAGGCTGTTAAGTGGATGGGTTTTCAATCACCTCAGGAGGCTGTAGGCCAGAAGGTAAATTACTGGGACAAGATCTATACCATTGCCGGCGTTGTTAAGGATTACCGTCAGCAGTCGCCCAGGGAGGCTTTTGAACCTCATATCTTCAGGTTCATGCCCCACGGACGGGATGTCAGGGGATTTTTTATGATGAAGATTATCCCGGAATCGGAAGAGCGGGTGCTGGGTGTGGTTGAAGACAAGTTCAGCGAGTTCTTCCCTGATAACCCGTTTGATTACTTCTTCCTCGAGGACTATTATGAACAGCAGTACAGCAATGAGCGACTGCTTGGCAGCGTCTTTGGCGCCTTTGCCATACTCTCCGTAATCATAACCTGCCTTGGCATCTTTGGCCTTACATCCTTCCTCATGCTTCAGAAAACCAAAGAGATAAGCATGAGAAAAGTACTGGGATCAGGTGTCCCGGGTATTGTGATTCTGTTTTCAGCTGACTTCATCCGGATCACGATCATCTCTTACATTATAGCTGTTCCTGTATGCTATTACTGGCTGACCCGATGGCTGAATACCTTTGAATCGAAGATGGACCTGCCGGTATGGTCTTTCATCCTTCCATTCTTTGTTACGCTGGCCCTGACACTCATCACCATAGGTGCTAATAGTTGCAAAAACAGCATCGGTGAACCCGGCTGATAACCTGAGAAGTGAATAATTCAAAGAAAATGTCTATTATTTTGACACATTCCGGTTTTTATGCCGTCTTTTGATAAAACACCGCAATGAACAGAGGAACGATTCTGATAGTGGATGAGGACAAAGGGGTGCTGAGAGCGCTTGAAAGGATCATGCGTGATGAATTTGAGCGTGTAATCACGATCAGTGACCCGAACCGGATACCAGGGCTGCTTGGCAAGAATGACATTGATGTTGTTATACTCGACATGAACTTCAGGGCAGCTGTCCATAACGGTAATGAGGGGCTGTACTGGATGAGGGAGATATTTGCCTGTGACAGCACAATAAGCGTTGTTATCCTGACAGCCTCGGGCGATGTTGAACTGGCTGTAAAGGCTATTAAGGAAGGGGCCGCGGATTATATCCTCAAGCCATGGGACAACACCAGGCTCATTACAACGCTTAACGCTGCCTGGAAGCTCAGGGCCTCAAGGCTTGAAGCATCAAACCTTAAGCATGATAACCAGCTTCTCAAAAGTGAGATAAACAAGGGAGGTGAAAAGATTGTCCTTGGTGCGTCGCCCACAATGATAAATGTGATGAACATTGTAGGCAAGGTCGCAGCAACCGGGGCGAATGTTCTTATTACCGGGGAGAACGGTACGGGGAAAGAGTTGGTGGCAAGAGAGATACACCGGCTGTCAAAACGGTCGGGAGAGTTGATGGTTAGTGTGGATATGGGCTCTGTCACCGAGACTCTTTTTGAATCTGAGCTCTTCGGTCATGTCAAGGGGGCATTTACTGATGCAAAGGAAGACAGGAAGGGGAAGTTCGAGCTGGCCGAAAAGGGGACACTCTTCCTGGATGAGATAGGTAATTTATCGCTTCAGTCTCAGGCGAAGCTGCTCAGTGTTCTGCAAAACAGATATATTGTCAGGGTGGGCTCCAACAGGCAGATCCCGATAGATATAAGGCTTATCAGTGCCACAAACTGTGATCTAAATCAGATGGTCAGCGAGGGGAGATTCCGCGAGGACCTGCTTTACAGGATCAATACCATAATGATAGAGGTCCCGCCACTGCGTGACAGGGTTGATGATATACCGATTCTGGCGAATCATTTCCTGAGAGTCAACGGTGAGAGATACGGCAAAGGAAAGATGAAGATCAGCACAACTGCTCTTGAGAAGCTGGCAAACCACGACTGGCCGGGTAATGTCAGGGAGCTGCAGCATGCCATTGAGAAAGCAGTAATAATGAGTGATTCCGACATGCTGAAACCATCTGATTTTGTCTTCAGTTCTCATGTGTCCAGAGCTTATCACACGGAGATGACCCTTGAGGAGATGGAGAAGAAAATGATTGCTGACAGCCTCAGGAGATATGGTAATAACATTAGTGTTGTCGCTGGCAAGCTTGGAATAACGAGACAGACCTTATACAACAAGATGAAAAGTTATGGCCTGAAATATTTATAGAAACTCTGCATATGGTAAATGACAGGATTTATTACCGGAAAGGCATTTCACTGTTGGCAGTGACCCTGGTCATACTGTTAAATCAGCAGGTCATATTATGTCAGACCGCAGAAAAACAGCCTGTTGAAGATGTATTCAGCGTAATGGCACTGGTCACGGCGAATAATGATAGCTCGCTGTGGCCTGGCTTCAAGGTTTCTGAAATTCCCGTAATGGTATTTGACAGCATCAATACCTGGCTCTTCCACTCTGAAGCGGCACCGGACGGGTTTACAGAAGAGAATGAACATCCCGGGGTCTACAAGTTCAATGGCCAGTACCCTATTGTAAGGGGCAATTCAGTTACCAGGCTGGGAGATAAATGGATTGCAACCAGTGTTTTCAGCAGTTATGCCCGCCGGACGGGCGATAAATATACTGCAAGAGACCTTGCAGGCATTATAATCCACGAGCAGTTTCATATCTTCCAGCGGTTCAATCACCCGCGATGGCAGCAAAACGATGGATTGTTGCTTCTGTACCCCGCTGAAACTGTGGAAGCACTTTTCCTGAGAAGGGTTGAGAAGGAAGCCTTTAAGCGGGCAGTTCTTTCCGGCAACACCGAAGAGATCAGCGGGTGGGTAAAAGAGGCATTAAGTTACAGGGACCGGCGATTGCACATGATCAACACGGTTTTCGGGCAGTACGAAAAGGAACTGCAGCGAACAGAAGGCCTTTCAGACTATATCGAAAAGGTAGCCAGGGGACTGGATCCCCTCAATGCCTCGGAAATTACTAACGGGATTGCTCCCGCAGGTGTCCGCGATCTTGGTTATGTTGAAGGCAGATGGATCGCAATGATTCTCGATAAGCTCAACCCCGGCTGGAAAATGGTCCTGGAGGAAAACGATACCCTTTATCTTGAAGATATTCTGGAAAAATCGGCAGATTACTTGCCGGGTAACACAGTAAGCTTCAGCAGCGATGAAATTGAAATTATCAGGGCAAACGCGGACAGCGACTTTTTAAAATGGCAGGAGAAGAAAAATCAGGAAACAGAACAGTTCAACGATATGCCAGGTTACAGGGTAGAGATAAATGCATCGGCAAACCCTCTTATCATAAGAATATTTGAACCTCTTGAAATAGAGATCCTTGATGATCGCAGTGTTTACCACAGACTTATCTTCTCAGCCGGCAATGAAGCCGGTGCCCTGCGCATAATGAATCAACCCTGCATTTCATGGTTCGATAACTCTCTGCGAATAGAAAAGCTGGTTTTAACCGGGCTTAAGGAATCTCCCGGGATAATCGAAAATGAGAAGAAATTTGTAATAAAGGGTAACAATATTTCAATTGATCTGAAATACTCTAATTTGAAAATAACGGGCTCATCTTATAGTCTTGAGCTCTGATCGCAACATCTGAGGACTCTTAAGACTCAAACCCCATTCATTATCCTCAGGTTACCGGCTACGGTTTACCGCCAGCTCATCGCTTCAGTGCAAAATCAACGGCTGCCATAGCGTGAACTGTAAGGGTATTAATGATCGGGATATCGATATCTTCCTGTCTGAGGAGCAGCGGGATCTCGGTGCATCCCAGAACGATACCCTCGGCACCTCTTTTATTGAGCTCTTTGCATATTTCAATAAAACGATTTCTGGAATCCGCGGAAAAAACACCCCTGAGCAGCTCTTCAGATATTGTCTTTTGAATGAAATCCCTGTCATGCAGTTCCGGGATCACTGTATCAATTTCCTTCTCTTTAAGCCTCGATTTATAGAAATCCATTTCCATAGTCTGTTTGGTGCCCAGCAGGCCGACCTTACTCATATTTTTTCCTCTTGATTTCATCGGCTGTGGCTTCTGCAATATGAATGATTGGCAGATCAGTTTCCTGTTCCAGTCTGTCAACAAACTGATGGAGGGTATTGGCGCACAGAATAATGAAATCAGATCCTGAGCCGGCCAGTTTCATTGTCGCATCAAGGATAAGTTGATAGACTCCTTCTTTGTCGTTCTGTTTATTGAAGGCATCTATCTCGGCATAATTTAATGAGTAGAGGATACACCTGGCAAATTCCAGTCCACCTGATCTCCTGTTGATCTCCTCATTTATTATCCTGTAATATTCCGCACTTGATATCCACCCTGTGCCACCTGCCATTCCGATAGTTTTCATTTCTTCAATATTTCAGGAAAATAAAAATAGTGACATTTTCCATTTATTCATGCCTGATCATTTCGGCGGGGTTAACTCTTGCCAGTTTTATTACATGGTAAATGATGGCTGTGAGGGAAATCAATAATATTATCAGAAAAGAAAGCATGAAAACCCCGGTTCCGATATTTATATGATAGGCGAAATTTTGCAGCCATCTGGTCATAAGAATATGAGCTACAGGCCCGGCAATAACAAATGAAACAAATATCCACCGGGCCATTTCGGTTGCCAGCAAGGACATTATCCCGGATGGTTGCGAACCCAATACCTTCCTGATCGCCATTTCCTTTGTCCGGCTTTTTGTCGTATAGGATGTGAGACTGTATTGTCCCAGGCAGGTAAGCACTACCGCAAGTATTGTTGAAAAAACAAATATTGCGACCAGTTTCCTGTCAGTGCTGTATGCAGCATCGATCTGGTCGGAGAGGACTGACACCGGGTTGAGGTAGTGCGGAGAAATCTCCCTGAGCTTATCTTCAATAGATGTTTTTGTTTCGGATAGAGCTCCGGGGATGACCTTGACAAAAACATATTCAGGTTCCTTAAAATCATCGTTGCCAATAGGTAACAGTGCCATTGGCTCAATTGTCTGATGCAATGACTGGAAGTGGAAGTCATTGACTACCCCTACTATTGTTCCCGGTTTTTCCGGGTTAAAACCAAATGTTTTCCCGACCGCATCTTCCCGGAATAACATTTTTGCTGTTTTCTGGCTGATTATTATGCTTTTAGCGGTATCTGATGGATAGTCAGATGAAAATTCCCGTCCGGAGATTATTTTCAAATTAAAAAAATCCAGGAAGTTTTCTGCTATTCCTGCCCTGAAGACTGTCAATACTGTTTCAGGCTGCTTTCCATCCCAGTATCCCAAACCTGCTGAGGTTATAGAGTTCGGCAGATTAGAGCACGATGTTATATCTGTAATTTTTGAATTTCCGCTGAGCTCATTTATAAGTACTTCCGGGCATTTGCGAATTTCCGGATCTTTCAGGGATATTGATAAAATATCGTTCTTAGTAAACCCGGTATCGCTGTTCCGGATAAAATTAAACTGACGCAGTGTGGTGAGGGTACATACAAGAGCAACGAATGAGATGATATACTGAATAATGACGAGCATATTTTTTATCTGCAGACCTCTCCTGCTTCCGCCTAATCTTTTAAAGTCCTCCTTTAAGAGGCGGAGCGGACTGATTGACGAAAGATGAAATGAGGGATAGATGCCTGCCAGCAATCCTGTAAGGAGCATTAATGCCACAAGTTTAATTAGTGTTGAGAATTCAAATATCATACTGAAGTTTAGTGGACGGTCAGTGAGATCGCTGACTCCTGGCAGAAGTGCCAATACAATTAAAAGTGCCATTATCAAACCTGCGAGGGAGAGCAGGAGTGCTTCAGTAATAAATTGCATTATCAGATCACTTTTACTGCTGCCGAATACTTTTGAAATGCCTGTTTCACGGCCCCTGTTATATGATCTTGCGGTGGCCATATTTGAATAGTTGAAACAGGCGATCAGCAGGATGAAAAAGCCTATTGCCGAGGTAAGATAAAGATACCTGATGTCACTGCTTTTTACCGGTTCGAAGTTGGAACTGCCACCAAGGTGTATTGCTGTCAACGGTTTTGGAACCCATAATATATCCTTGAAAATCGGCTCATCAGAAAAGTATTTTTCCGTGAATGTGTTGAGTTTGTTTGTAATATTTGCCAATGATGCATGTTCAAGAATCTGAAAGTAAGTTATATAGCTAAAGTTGCCCCATCTCTCTACCTTATCCTTACCTCCCCGTATAGAGTATAATGTTTCAAATCCGGTCAGGAAATCAAAATCAAAGTGACTGTTTTCCGGAACATCCTTCATGATACCCCTGACTGTAAAGAGATACTTGTTGTCAGCCTTCAGAATCTTGCCTACAGGGTCCTCTTCGCCAAAATACTTCAAAGCCATTTTTTCTGTTATGAAAAGTGAGAATGGCTCCTTTAGAGACACTTCGGGATTGCCCCTGAGAGACCGGGAAAGTAAATATCCTTAAAAAATCAGTATCCGCATATAAGAAGATATCGCCGGAGAAAAGCGATGCGTTGTATTCCAGGGTGTGAGTGGTGAACTTGCATTTTGTTGCACTTTTAATTTCAGGTATGTCATTTATAAGTGCGCTCTTCAGGGGTGCCGGGGTGACAGCGAATTTATCGTTGCCCATATACTGTGAAATCACGCGACTGTTGTGTCTCAACCCGGTATATTTTATCTGCATGCTCATGGTACCTGTCATAGCTCAGTTCCCACTGGGTATATAACAGGATTAGTATTCCGCAGCTCATTGCTACTGACAATCCTATTGCACTTAGTATTGACTGGTGCCCCTGGCTGATGATGCTCCGGATAGAGAGCCTGAGTATACTCTTAACCATTGCTGTTCTTTTGCGGTTAAGCCTTTACTCAAAGACATCGGGAATATTAATCTGCTGCATTAAATAAAAAAGAGGGACCATTGAAATGATCCCTCTTTCTCATTATCAGGCAGGTAATAAGGATTATACGTGTTTTTCCGTTACCACCTGTCCGTCGAACAGATTAACGATCCTGTGGGCATAGCTGGCATCCCTGTCTGAGTGTGTCACCATGATGATGGTTGTACCCTCTTTGTTGAGTTCGGTGAGAAGGTTGATCACTTCAATACCGTTTTTCGAGTCGAGGTTACCGGTGGGTTCATCAGCCAGGATGAGTTTGGGGTTGGCCACAACGGCCCGGGCTATTGCCACCCTCTGCTGCTGCCCACCTGAGAGCTGCTGGGGAAAGTGTTTGGCACGGTGACCTATCTTCATGCGGGCAAGCACGTCTTCAACCCTTTTCTTCCTGTCGCCTGCCTTCATCTTCAGATATATGAGAGGCAGTTCTACATTTTCATAGACATTGAGTTCGTCAATCAGGTTAAAGCTCTGGAAGACAAAGCCTATGTTTCCCTTCCTGAAGATGGTCCTGTCACGTTCTTTCAGGTTTGCAACCTCGGTGCCGTTGAAGATGTAGCTGCCTGAAGTAGGATTGTCAAGCAATCCCAGAATATTCAGGAGGGTTGATTTCCCGCATCCTGACGGGCCCATGACTGCCACATATTCTCCTTCCTTGACTTCGAGTGTCACTTTGTTGAGTGCTGTTGTCTCAACCTCTTCTGTTCTGAAGATCTTTGTTAAATCATTTGTCTTGATCATGATCTTGAGTATTAATGGTTATTTATTCTTTTTCAGTATCAGTTTCTCATTCTTTCCGAAAGTCTCATAGCCTGAAATAATGACCTTTTCTCCGGGCTGAAGGCCATCAAGCACCTCGTAGTATTTTGGGTTTTTTCTCCCGATCGAGATATTTCGCTTAACGGCGAACGATTCTGTCGCGTCGAGTACATATATCCACTGTCCGCCTGTTTCCTGGAAGAACCCGCCGATCGGGACAAGAACAGATATTTTCGGTTGCCCCAGCTGAAGGCTGGTGTAGTATGTCTGGCCGGTTCTGATATTATCAGGAATCGTGTCGGTAAATGTCATATCGATCTTGAATGTACCGTTTCTCACTTCCGGGTAGACCCTTCTTACAACAAGGTTAAATGCATTGCCCTGTCTGTCAAGAGTTGCCGTGAGTTGTGTCCTGACCCTGTCAATATAATGTTCATCTATCTGGGCTGTCACTTTGTAGGATGTAAGGACGTTTATCTGCCCCATATTGAATCCACGGCTTATTGACTGCCCTATTTCGGGTACCAGAAGGCCCAGCTGGCCGTCGACGGTAGCCCTCACATTAAGGTTTTCGACCCTCTGTCTTACGAGACCCAGGTTCCTGCGCATGTTCTCCAGGTTATTGATCATATTGTCAACCTGTACTGAGCGAAATATTGAATCCTGCTTCTGACGCTCCATGAACAGGTCTCTTGACTGCAGTGCCATATCGAGGTCTTCCTTTGACCGGATGAACTCTTCCACGGAGACAAGGCTGTCACTGATGAGAATTAGATTCTGTTTGTAATTACGCTCTTTCCTTTCAATATCATACTTCAGGTTTACCAGTTCCCTTTTAATCTGTATCCTCTCCTGTTCCATGGCTATCTGGGTGTTCCTGAGGAAGTTCTCCTTCTCTGCCAGCTGTGCCTCACTGTCAAGGATATTAAGGTAGAGATCGGGGTTTGAGAGTCTCAGGATTATATCACCTTTTTTTACCATTGAACCCTCCTCAATAAGTATCTCCTCGACACGTCCCCCTTCCTGTGCATCAAGAAAGACCGTGCTTATGGGTTCGACTGTTCCCGGCACAGTTATATAATCATTGAACTGGTCTTCAATGACAGTCTCAATGATGAGCTTGTCACTGTCAACCCTGAATGTTGATGTCCGGTCAGAGAAGAAGGCCATATAAAACAGCACGATCATGATAATCCCTGCGGCAATATATCCTATGTGCTTCTTTCTGAGTCCTTTTTTTCTGACAATAGGTTTATCCATTTTTTCAATCGGGGTGTCCATCGTAACTTATATTTGGGTTTAGTTGCTTAGAATATATTCGTAATCACCTGTAGTAATGAATTGTATCGTGAGTTTTCTGAACATCACCTGCAGTTTGGTTCTCAGCGCCTCTGTCTCTGCCCTGAAGAGGGTTACCTGTGCTGCCGAGAAGTCGGTTACATCAACCAGTCCTGATTCAAATTTCTTCTCCACTGCCGTGAATGATTTCTTATTGAAAGTCAGGTTGGCAATGGCAGCGGCGTGTTCATCGATACCCCTGTTAAAGTCAAGGCATGCATTTTCTACTTCGGAGTAAAGATTGTTTTTCTCAAGCTCAAGTTTCAACTCCGTATCATTCATCCTTATTTTTGCCAGCCGGACGTTCTTCCCGGTGACATAATTATTGAAGATCGGGACCGCAAGGGTAAGATATATGGCCTGGCTGTTGTTGTTCTTCAGCTGATCCGAGAATGAGTCCTGGGTTGGGGTACCTTCATTCAGTCTCTGATAATAGCCCGTATATATCCTTCCTCCGACCTCGAGGCTTGGTGAGCGAAATCCTTTTGCTGCTGAGACCTGTTTCTTTGCGGCTTCCAGTTCAAATGTTATCGCCTTCAGTCTCGGCAGAATACCGGATGCGATGCTGAAGATACTGTCGGGGTCATAATCAGGGGCTGTGATCATTATGGTATCCAGGTCAGGCTGAATGATGTCGAATGCAGTACCCGCCTCAAGCTGAAGCATCTGCTTCAGTGTTGTAAGTGCCTGGCTGGTATTGTTCTGCGCGATTGTGTAATTAAGCCTGTCAGAAGAGGCCCTGCTCTGCATCTCATACTGTTTTGATACAGCTTCCTTCCCCGTCTCAACCATCCTGGTTATCCTGAAGAGCTGTTTTTCCGACAGATCAAGCTGCACTTTTGATGCCCTCTCCACCCCTTTTGCATAGAGAGACTGGAAGTATTGGGTGGTTATGTCAAGTATAAGCTGGTTTTTGGCAATCTTTTCGTTTTCCAGTCCGGCCTTCATCATCAGCTTGTTGGCAGCAATTGAGTTAAGTGTTGCAAAACCGCTGAAGATCTCAAGGGAGGAGCTCAGGTAGTATGAGTTGCTGAAGTTCTGCTCGAATGTGATCAGGTTGGTTACCGGGTCTATTGACCTTCCAAAGCCGAGCTGGGCGTCTGACCCGAAATTCAGTGAGGGGAGCACATCCAGCTTCGATTTGAGCAGGTTGACCTCGCTGGTTTCGGTTTGCAGTCTCTGCCGTTTAAGATCTATGTTGTTTTCAACAGCATATGTGACGCAATCACCCAGCGTCCATTTCTTTTCCTGCGCCACAAGGTCATCAGTCAGCACAGCTCCTGCGATCATAAATATGAAGATCACTCTTTTCATAGACGATTTCCGGTTTTTATTTCATATGCCAATGATTGTGCCATAGACATAATGTATATTGAATCAGATAGATACATTAATGCAGTGTGGTGAGAGTGTAAAATAAATAGACATATAATGTAAATTATTTTTACAGCTGCTTTCTTTTTTTTTGTTAAATTCCTGTTAACGGCACTATAAATTGTGTAACATCAGGAATATTATTCCGTCTTTTCCCAGAAACAGCCTAAATTACTCCAAATGATCAAGAATCTCATTACTGCAGCATTCAGACACATTCTGAAGCATCCCGGTTACAGCATATTGAACATACTGGGTCTCTCTCTGGGTATTGCCAGCGCAATGTTCCTGATAATTTACGTCTCTGACGAGGTAAGCTATGACCGCTATCATGAGAATGCTGACCGGATATACAGGGTTTCTTCGAAGATAACCGAGCCTGATGATCAGTTCACATGGATTGTTGCACAGATACCCTTCGGACCGCAGGTTGTGCAGGATTATCCTGAGGTGCAGGCGTTTGTACGGTTCATAAACATGCCGCGTGCGGTGTACAGGTATGAAGAGACCGAATTCAATGAAGAGGGCTTCTTCTATGCAGACTCTACCCTCTTTGACATATTCACTTATAAGGTCCTACAGGGAGAGGTTGTCTCTGCCCTCCGTGAACCCGGCAAAATAATACTTACCGAGAAGGTTGCCAGGAGGTATTTCGGGACCGGTGACCCGATCGGAAAGACACTCACCACCGGCACTACAGTCTTTGAAGTGACAGGGGTGATTGAGGATGTCCCATTTAATTCACATTTCCGCTTTGATGCCCTTGCCTCACGAAAAAACCTGCCGGCACAGCTGGGATCGTGGGGGAACTTCGGTGTCTTCACATATCTCCTCTTTCCTGAAGATTTTGATGTAAAGGCATTTGAGGAGAAGATGCAGGGCATGTATGCTGCCCACATGGAATCCATCTTTGGCTCCCTGAACATAAAAATAGAGTACATTCTTGAACCGATAACCAGGATCCACCTTTATTCGACCAATGCCAACGAGCCTGAGCCGACAGGAAGTATTACATATGTCTATATTTTTGCCATCGTTGCCATTTTCCTGGTCCTTATTGCCGCAATGAATTACATGAACCTGGCTACAGCCAGATCATCGAGACGGGCACGCGAGGTGGGCCTCAGGAAAGTGGTTGGCTCACGCAGAAGGCTTCTGGTGCTTCAGTTCATTTCAGAATCAACGATATTTACAGTTATATCACTGATAATTAGCATATTGATATTGGTGGCATTATTGCCTAAATTCAACCTTCTGGCAGGAAAGAACTTTGACCTTCAGGTTATCCACAGCCCGGTAGTGCTGATTTCCCTGCTGGCCGTTATTCTCGTTGTAGGGATTCTGGGAGGAAGCTACCCTGCCTTCTTCCTTTCAAGGTTCAGTCCGGTCACCGTGCTCAAGGGTGAGATAACACAGGGCTCAGCCGGAAGCCTGTTCAGGAAGGTGCTGGTAGTCATTCAGTTCACAGTTTCTGTAATAATGATCATATGTACCCTGGTGGTATTCAGGCAGCTGAATTATCTCAAGACCATGGACCAGGGATTTGACCAGGAAAATGTGGTGGGACTTCAGCTTAACGGTCCGATGGCCAATAAATATCCGGTTCTTAAACAGGCCCTCAGGGAAAATCCTGACATTAAATATGTGGGAGGAACCAATACACCCGTCGGGGAGGGCTCCGGCAAGGTCCTTTTCAATGTTGAAACTGACCAGGGGATGTCGTCCCGCGGCATCAACTTCGCGGTTGTCGACTATGACTTTATCGAGACGCTGGGAATTAAAATGGCGGAAGGAAGAGAGTTCCAGGAGGATATGCCTTCTGATACACTTACAGGGGTAGTCGTCAACGAGACTTTCGTCAAACGGATGGGATGGACCGAGGCCATCGGCAAGAAAGTTGAGCTCGGCGATGAGAACACCATCAGGGCCAGGGTCATTGGCGTAATGAAGGATTATCACCAGACCGGGATGTACAATGAGATAGAATCATTGCTACTGGTCACCCGTCCACTGAATAACGTGGTATATATTAAGCTCAGCGGGGAGAACATTGATGAGACGCTGAGCTTCATAGAGACAACATGGAAGGAGGTGTTCCCTGATCAGCCCTTTACCTATACCTTCCTGTCGGAGCGGTTTAACAGGCAGTTCGAGGCTGATGAGAAGCGCGGACTGATCTTCACTCTCTTCACCATACTGGCAATACTGATCGCATGCCTGGGGCTGTTCGGACTGGCATCATATATGGTTGAACAGCGGACAAAGGAAGTTGGCATCAGAAAGGTCTTCGGTGCTGACGAGGGGACGATACTCAGGCTTATCACAAGAGATTTTCTTATCCTGGTGGCAATTTCGATCGTTATTGCCTTCCCGGTCGCCTATTACTTCATGAGCAACTGGCTCTCAAATTATGTATACAGGACAACCCCTGGCGCCATGGTATTCATAACGGCTGCAGCTCTGACACTTCTCATCACCTTCGCAACGATAAGCTACAAAGCCTACCAGGCTGCCGTAATGAACCCGGCAAATTCGATAAAAACGGAATGATTGATTCAGAAAATCCACTACATTTATCCAACAAGACAACAACCTGATATCAATTATGAAAATGATTCTGGCGCGGGAATGTGCCTTAAGTATAAGAGCATGGGTTTTCCCTTCATTGATATTTCTTCTCTTCTCCCTGGCAGCAGCAGGACAGGGTGCAAACTGGAAGCCTGCCGGTGATAAGATAAAAACCGTCTGGGCCGATTCGATCGACCCCGCCAGGCCGCTGCCGGAATATCCCAGGCCGCAGATGGAAAGGGATCTCTGGATGAGCCTTAACGGATTGTGGGATTACGCTATCGTCCCGGGCAACTCTGCCATGCCAGCACAGTTTGAAGGCAGGATACTTGTTCCGTTCGCGGTCGAGTCTTCATTGTCAGGGGTAGCCAGGAAAGTGGGTATTGACAGTGTATTATGGTACCGTACCCGTTTCACTGTGCCGAGGACGATGAAGGGTAAGACGATCCTGCTCCATTTCGGGGCCGTTGACTGGGAGAGCGACATATTTATTGACGGCAAAAAAATACACTCACACAGCGGAGGGTATGATCCGTTTTATGTTGATATTACTCCTTATGTAAGGAGCGGAGGAAGTCATCAGCTTGATGTCAGGGTCGCTGACCCTGTTGACAGGGGTCCGCAGCCAAGGGGGAAGCAGGTCAGTAAGCCGGAGGGCATATGGTATACTTCGGTGACGGGTATCTGGCAGACGGTATGGCTTGAGGCGGTGCCTCCGTCTTATATTTCATCGACACGGCATGTTCCTGATATTGACAACAAAAACGTGTCGATCGCCGTCAGGGTTGAGAATCCGGAGCCGGGAGACATGGTCCGCGTTAAGATAATTGACGGTGTAAATACCCTTGCTGCGAAGGAGGCGCCGGTAGGGACAGAGATAAAACTACCTGTTGACAATCCAAGGCTATGGTCTCCTGATGATCCTTTTCTTTATGATCTTAACATTTCGCTTGTCAGGAAAGGGAAAGTCACCGATGAGGTAAAGAGTTATTTTGCCATGCGCAAGATATCTGTGGAGCCTGATGTTAACGGAGTGCTGAGGATGATGCTCAATAACCATTTCATATTCCAGTACGGCACCCTTGACCAGGGATGGTGGCCCGACGGCTTGTACACGGCACCCACCGATGAGGCTCTGCTGTTCGATATTGTTAAGACGAAGGAGATGGGATTCAACATGATCCGCAAGCATGTGAAGGTGGAACCGGCGAGGTGGTATTACCATTGTGACCGTACAGGGATGCTGGTGTGGCAGGATATGCCCAGCGGCGACCTGGGAGGTCATCGGTGGAATGATAAGCCGGGGATGGAGGGGGGCTCAGACAAGAGCAGGACTGAAGTCTCGGAGAAGATTTATAAAACGGAATGGAATGCAATCATCGACTGCCTCTATAATTTCCCCAGTATTGTTGTGTGGGTACCGTTCAATGAGGCATGGGGTCAGTTCAAAACGGCGGAGATAACACAATGGACGAAGGAGAAGGATTCGTCAAGGCTGGTCAACAGTGCCAGCGGGGGCAACTTCCATGATGTGGGTGACATTCTCGACGTCCATAACTATCCCGGCCCGGTGATGCCAAAGCCTGAGATTTTCGGAAAGAAGCAGGTGCTTGTCCTGGGCGAATTCGGAGGTCTCGGTCTTCCGCTCGAGGGTCATACCTGGCTCGAAAAGAATAACTGGGGCTACAGGAGTTTCAGGAGTGCTGATACTCTCTTCATGACCTATTCAGGTTATCTTGACCAGATAACCCGATTCATTGACAGAGGCCTCTCAGCAGCAATCTATACCCAGACAACGGATGTGGAGATTGAAACGAACGGACTCATGACTTATGACAGGAAGGTTGTGAAACTGCCGGTTGAAGGGTTAAGGGAGACAAGCCGCAGGCTGTATGAGGCTGCAGCAAAAGTCAGGTTCAGGAAGTAAAAGTCATGATAGTAACTTGCGTTCATGTCAATGTAATCCCTTCCGGTGTTGAGGAGTTCATCAGGCTGACGACAGAGAATCACAAGGCTTCGGTACTTGAGCCGGGTAACCTGCGGTTTGACCTGTTGCAGAAGGAGGGTGACCCGTGCCGTTTCATGATCTATGAGGCCTATGAGTCACAGGAGGCCTCCGATCTTCACAAAACGACTCCTCACTATATCAGGTGGCGTGATGCGGTGAAGGAGCTGATGGCAGAGCCCAGGCAGGGTGTCAGGTACCGTATTGTTGAACCATCTGAAAGGTCACAATGGTAGGACCCTTTAATCTGGCACGGCTGCCTCTCATTTACTTTGGATCAGGAAAGATGGAACTGCTGCCTGATCTGATAAAAAGATACGGGGATGAGATAGTTCTTGTTACAGGCAGAAGGTCATTCATGGAATCACCTTATTCCGGAAAACTGATCAGGGAGCTGAAAGCAAAGTCGGTCAGTCTTCATCATGTCACTGTTTCAGGAGAACCATCGCCGAAGCTTATCGATGAGACCGTCAGCATGCTGAGAGATTATCCGGTGGCTGCCACTGTTGCAATAGGTGGGGGCAGTGTCATTGACGCCGGCAAGGCTCTCTCGGCGATGCTTCATAAAGAGGATTCAGTCCGTATGTTTCTTGAGGTGGTCGGGACCAGGGATCACCCCGGATCAAAAGTGCCTTTTATTGCCGTACCGACCACCTCGGGAACAGGCAGCGAGGCAACAAAAAACGCAGTCATTTCAGAGGTTGGCACCGGGGGGTTTAAAAGGTCACTGCGACATGACAACCTTGTTCCGGATATTGCCCTTGTAGACCCGGAGCTTACACTGAACTGCCCGCCAGATATAACAGCAGCAGCAGGGATGGATTGTTTTACACAGCTGACGGAAGCATATCTGTCAGTCAGGTCGAACGAATATACTGACGCCCTTGCCATGGAAGGGATCAAAGCCGTTAAAAGGTCCGTAATCAGGTCTTTTACCCACGGTGATGACCTGAATGCAAGGTCAGACATGTCCTTTGCTGCCCTCACCTCAGGCATATGCCTGGCAAATGCAGGTCTCGGGGCAGTGCATGGCATCGCAGGCACAATAGGAGGGATGTTCAATATCCCTCACGGAGTAATTTGCGGAACGCTTATGGCGGCAGCCAATGAGTTAAATGTAAAAGTGTTGCGTAACAGTTCTTCCAATCCTTCAGCACTGGTAAAATATGCATCTCTCGGTATGGTATTCTGCGATGAGGAAGGCAAGTCAGATGAGTGGTACATTGATGCCTTTCTGGATAAACTGAAAGAGATGACGGTTCAGCTGCAATTGCCGGGGCTCGGACAATACGGCCTTAAAGCCGGCGATATTCCTGTGATCTGCAGTGCGGCCGACATAAAAAACAATCCCGTCAGGCTCACTTCAGATGATCTTGCAGAGATCATTTTCAGGAGGGTGTAAGGGCAGGGGGCAGGGAGAAGGGGGAGAGAAGAAAGAAAAAAAAAGGAGAAGGAGAAAGGAGAAAGGAAGAAAGGGGCAAGGGGCAGGGAGCTAGGAGCAAGAGGCATGGAACTTCGATTCATACTTGATGTACACCTGGGAAGGCTGGCGAAATACCTTAGGTTATGCGGATTTGACACTCTCTACAGCAGCCATTTCAGTGACCCTGAGATAATAGATATAAGTATCAGGGACGACAGGATAATACTTACTCGTGACAGATTGCTGCTGAAAGACAGGAGGATCAGACGAGGTTACCAGTATCCGGTCGCAGAACCATAAGGAGCAGATGAAGGAGGTATTTATAGAGTTTAATCTGGCAAAACAGCTTAATCTCTTCTCACGCTGTATCAGATGCAACACACCTCTTGAGGAGGTGTTGAAGAAAGATATCCTTGACAGGATCCAGGCTGACACAACCATGTATTATTCGAATTTCAGCCGATGCCCCGAATGCGACAGAATTTATTGGGACGGATCGCATTACAATAACATGAAGAAATTCATAGCAGAAATAACTGATGACTTTGTTTGAATTTTTTGGGTACTTTGGTAATAAATTGTGAATTTCGCAGTCTTTATCAATAGCAAAGTGTAGTATATTGCGCTTAGGAGTCTGCCGGAAGCTGTCTTTTAAAAATGAGAAAACCAATATCTGACGAAATAAGGGAAATAGTCAAGCGTATTTCGACTGACAGGAGGAGGACCAACCTGCTGAAGAATTATGAGCAGAGGGCTATCGCATTCTTCCTTCAGCGTGTTCCGTCATGGACAACTTCCGATATGCTTACTTTTCTCGGTTTTATCGGAACCATGATAACATTCTCCGGTTTCGTGCTGGCGACATTTTTTCACAGGGGTTTCCTGCTCCTGGGCGTGGCAGGCTTCGCCATAAACTGGTTCGGCGACTCTCTTGACGGGAGGCTGGCCTATTACCGCAACAAACCGAGGAAGTGGTACGGGTTTTCCCTCGACCTTTCGATAGACTGGATCAGCACCATCATACTCGGATGGGGTTATGTCTTCTATGCTCCGGACCAGTGGGAAATGGTGGGGTCGGGTTTTGTCGTTCTTTACGGATGGGCGATGATAGTTGCCCTCGTGAGATACAGGGTTACCGGAAACTACACCATTGACTCGGGCATCCTTGGCCCGACAGAACTGCGAATAATTATCTCGGCAATACTGATAGCCGAGGTTTTTGTAAAAGATGCTATACTGTATGCAGGTGCGGTGGCCTGCCTCCTGCTGTTTATCATCGACATCAAGGACACCATAAAACTGATCCGCATGGCAGATGAAAAGGATATAGCTGAAATGCAAAACAATCTAAAAGACTCCGATGTCAGATAGACTGTTCATGTTCGGGAAGGCACAGGTTTCAGCATTCATCGGCGGGATGGTTGACTACTCCGTAATGATACTTCTCACCGAGTTCTTCGGGTTGCATTACACCACATCCATCATATTCGGCGGAATTATTGGGGCTTTTATAAATTTCTCACTGAACAGGTACTGGACATTTCACTCCAGTGAGCTTACATATAAGGTCAACGGAAAGATACAAATACTGAGGTTTGCCGTTGTGGTTATAAACAGTATCCTGCTCAAGGCGTCCGGCACTTATTACATAACATCATTCCTGCACATTGACTACAAGATCAGCCGGATCATTACCGATATGATTGTCTCGGTCGTGTTCAATTATATGCTGCAGAGACACTGGGTATTCAAAAGGGTACCTGTTTCCTGACCGCTGTTACTTTAACTTCTGGTATTCTAAAATGATTGCGTCCTGATGTAAAGTTAAACATCAGGACGCAGTTCAGGTTATGGTACTGGGTGATTATTTCTTAATGCTCCATCCGAACCTGAGTCCGAATATGAACCATGAAAGGGCGACGGTACCGGCAGCAAAGATAGTATCACCGATGGTTCGCAGCCATCTGAATGTCTCAATGTGAGGCTGCTGCATGAACTCTGCAGAACGGGCATACCACAGACCCTCCTGGACGCTGGCAACGGTCTGTGCCAGTCCTACCGGAAGAACACTCAGAAGCACCATCAGGGCGAGTCCTATGTTAATAGCCCAGAAGGCAAACTTTATCACAGGCTCTTTCCATACACTCTTCTGATCCATGTCGCGAAGAACGAAAAGCATCAGGCCGATGCCCAGTATCCCGTAAACACCGAAAAGTGCCGTATGTCCGTGAACCGGTGTGGTATTCAGACCCTGCATGTAGTACAGTGCTATTGGCGGGTTAATGAGGAAGCCGAATATCCCTGCTCCGACAAGATTCCAGAATGCCACAGCTATGAAGCTGTAGATAGGCCATTTATATGCTTTTATCCATTCGGCGCCCCGGCTCAGCTTAAGGTTATCATACGCCTCGAATCCCATCATCACCAGCGGAACGACCTCCAGGGCACTGAATGTAGCTCCGAGTGCCAGCACTGCGGTGGGTGTTCCGGTGAAATAGAGATGGTGGAACGTACCCAGTATACCACCGGAAAGGAATACGATTGTTGAAAAGAGGACAGCCACGGTCGCCGTGGCAGCCTTAAGCAGCTGCAGTCTGACGAAGAGGAAGGCCATTACGACGGCTGCAAATACCTCAAAGAATCCCTCAACCCAGAGATGGACCACCCACCATCGCCAGTACTCTGCCATCGCGAGGTTGGTCTGTCTTCCCCACATCAGTCCGGCCCCGTAAAAAGCTGCGATGGCAATTGATGATACAAGGAACAGAATAAGCAGGTTACGGCTGTCAGACTTCTTTTTTATTGCTGGCCATATTGCCCTGCCCATCAGCAGAAGCCAGATGAAGAGTCCTATGAAGAGGAAGAGCTGCCAGAATCGCCCAAGGTCAACATATTCATATCCCTGGTGACCGAACCAGAAATTTTGCACAAGACCGAGCTTCTGCATCACACCCATCCACTGTCCGGCAAGCGAGCCGAGGACTATTATCAGGAGTGCGATGAAAAGGAAATTCACACCCAGGCGCTGGTATTTAGGCTCATGACCGGAGATGGCTGGAGCATAATACAAACCTGTTGCCAGCCATGAGGTGGCTATCCAGAAGATGGCAATCTGGATGTGCCAGGTACGTGAGATGGAGTAGGGGAGAATCTTGGCCAGCGGAAGGCCGTATAAAGCCTGTCCCTCTACAGAATAATGTGCGGTGATGATCCCCATTGCCACCTGAACAAGAAGGAGGAGAGAGACTATCCAGAAATACTTCACAGTGGCTATCTGTGAAGGTGTCTGTGCGTTATGCGTAAGGGGGAATGAGGCAGGCACCAGTTCAGGCGCACTGTCACGTTGCCTGGCGTAAAACCATCCCATCAGGCCTATCCCGGCTATCAGTATTATGACACTGAATCCCGTCCACAAAAGAAGCGAACCTGTCGGCCTGTTGCCGACGAGCTCTTCAGCCGGCCAGTTATTGGTATAGGTGATATCCTGACCGGGACGCTGTGTGACACATGACCATGATGTCCAGAAGAAAAAGGCGTTAAGCAGCCTCACCCTCTCAGGGTCCTTCAGTGAGTTTTCCGCAATGGCATATGCATCACGCAGCCCGGCGAACTGAGGGTCATCTGTAAACAGGCTGCTGTAGTATTCGCTGTTTGAAGCAATAGCATCAGCACGGAGGGGGGATACTGTAAGTGTTCCGTTGGACGGGTCGAAGCTGTTTTTTCTCAGTTCATCCTGCAGAAGCACCTTCAGTGATGCCTGTGCGTCAGTCTTAAGGGCGTCCCATGGCACACTATGGTTCTGAAGAGCCAGCTGGTTCAGCATATAGACAGCCTCCCTGTGCAGCCAGTCTGCGCTCCAGTCCGGGGCCTGATAGGCGCCATGACCCCATACGGTACCTACCTCCTGGCCACCGATCGACTGCCAGACATTCTGTCCGTCCCTGATATCCTGTCCGGTAAACAGGGTGACACCTTCGGTAGTAATAACTTTGTCGGGCACCGGCGGTGCCTGGCGGTAAATCTCCCTTCCGAAATAGAGAAGCACCGCAAATGAGATAGTCATGACGGCCAGGAAGCCAATCCATAGATTTCTTGTAGTCATAGGCATTTAAGTTTTAGGATTATTTTATTGATATCTGTTATCAAGTCTTTCTATTTCGGAAATATATTCTGTCACTCCGCCACCATGCGGTGTAACGGGTTCAACTCTGGCATAATCATCCAGAAGACTTGCGTGATCTTCAGGAGACAGAACATTGTCGGCCATACGGAAAAGGATGTTGTTCTCCTTCGAAATATGATTACGCAGCAGGGTTACATAACCTGACATATTAGCGTATACATATTTCAGGGCTGATTTATTTCCCTCCCTGCAGAGCTTAATATTCTCCGCCATTCCTTTTACATATTCCCTCCCCTGGATGTGTTCGGCAAGCATTACCGCCACGGGTCCCGCGTGAGGACTGAATCCCTTCTCTTCGAGCCGCGGGAAAAGAATGTTTTCTTCCTTTGCATGATGGAACCCATCAGCATAATTTTTTATAAGGCTGACAATAGACTCCAGGTCGGAGATATCCGGAGCATCGGTTTTTGTTACCCGTTCCATTATGTCAATTAGACGCAGTATATATACGTGGTCATTTTCCAGATCCTTAGTGGCTGATTTCATACTCCTTAATTCTTAACTCTTAACTCTTAATTCTTAATTTATTTGCCTGCCAGCCTCAATGCAGCAGGGTAGAGGATATTGTTCTCCAGGTGCACGTGGATGTGCAGGTCATCTTCAAACTCTTCGAGCAGCTTCAGGGTAACCATGTAAGTGTTGCAGGCATCATGAGGTACCTGGTAACCCCTGGTCATCTCGTTAATTCTGTCCATGGCACCGCCGGCGAATTCATGCTCTCCTGACATCCGTTCTATCTCTGACCTTATCAATGCCCTGTCTGCTTCGTTACTGTTATCCATAACCCTCTTAACGGCCGGGAAGAGCACCTCCTCCTCATTCTTTAAATGCTGAAGCAGCTCGCTGTTTATCTGTGTGAAGAGCTCAGCCACTTCAATAAGTTCTTCATGCCTGTCTCCATGGACCTTTGCTATCTTATCAGTATAGAATAAGAGTTCCGGAAGACTTTTGAGCACATATTTATGGTGAGTGTTGACAATGTAATCTGCAAGAAAGGAGGGAGACCATTCGCTGAAGTTGTGGCCCCTGCTCTCAGATGAGTTTTCCAGCTCCATGAGCTTGCTCATTACCGGTTCCGGATTAATTTTCTTTTCGCTGCATGCATCTGCAAGGCTCTTCTTCCCTCCGCAGCAGAAATCAAGCCCTGCTTCCTTGAAAACGGATGCCGCCCTGAAATCATCGGTTACAATCTCGCCAAGCGATGTGTTGATCAGATTCTCTTTTTTCATTTCATTCCTGTAATTAGAATTCGGATACAAATATATTGTTTATTTTATAAAAAGACAAAAAGGTCTTTTTAATCCTTAAACATTTATTTTGTACTTTTGTTTTTAAAAGGCAGGAAAAATGTTTAACAAGGAGACAGAATACGCACTGAGGAGTCTGGTCTATATACAGGTTGAGAACTATAAAGGAAGGAGGCCGGGTATTTCTGAAATTGCAGCCGAGATTGATGCTCCTCAGTTCTTCACTGCCAAGATACTGCAAAGGATGGTCAGGCAGGGATTTGTTCAGTCACGAAAAGGGAGGGGCGGAGGTTTCTTCTTTGACAGCAAGCAAGCTCCTCTGAAAATAGGAGATGTGATAAAGGCTGTTGAAGGGGACAACATAATGACCGGATGTGCCTTTGGCCTGAAATATTGCGATGAGATAAATCCATGTCCGCTACATTCGCGATATGCCCCGATAAGGGAAAAGATTAACACCCTTGTTGCGGAGGAGACCATACAGTCATTGGCAAGGAGACCGGAAGGCACGGACTGATTTTTTCAATTATGTAATATTGTCTGAACTTTATATCGCCAATTCGGTTTAACTTTAAACAAAAATATCATGTCAGAAAAAACCGTAAACAGTCGTCGCGAGTTCCTGCAGAAGATGATAGCCCTGTCAGCTATTGCAGGTTTTGCACCTTATCTTGATGCATTCGGGAGGCCTCTTTTTGCCCCAGTTAATGGCAAGCTTCCTCTGCGTCCCCTGGGCAAGACAGGCCACATGGCAGGCATTTACAGTTTTGGTGCTCAGGCCACCACGGAGATACCCGGCAAGGAGGAGCTATCAGTGGAGATCATCAACAGGGCGATAGACCTTGGGATCAATTACATAGATACGGCTGCCGCTTATGGCAGGGCTACGCCGACCGTTCCGAGGACTGAGGCCATGGGTACCAGCGAACGGAATGTGGGGCAGGTCATGAAATACAGGCGGAATGAGGTCTTCCTTTCTTCGAAGACCCATGACCGGACCTATGACGGCTCGATGCGCCTGCTGGAGAAATCACTCAGGCAGCTTCAGACCGATCATCTTGACATGTGGCAGATACACAATGTCAAATCTGCCGAGATAGAGACCCTTGACAAGATCACGGGTGAGGGCGGAGTGCTCAAGGCTATGATCAAAGCCAGGGATGAAAAGATGATCCGCTTCATCGGTTTTACAGGTCATGAGGGACCGGATGTGCTGAACGCATTGAATGAGAGGTTCCCGTTTGATAATGTGCTTGTTGCAATCAATGCAGCTGACAAGCATCATGATCCGTTCATCGAAAAATTCCTTCCCAATGCAGTGAACAAGGGAATGGGGATAGTCGCAATGAAAATACCTGCGCGTGACCGCATCTTCTCAAACGGAGGAATCATTACAATGAAGGAGGCGATGGAATACGTCCTGACACTCCCTGTAAGCACCATAATTATAGGTATAGACACGATTGCCGAGCTGGAGGAGAACATTGAGATAGCCAGGAACTTCAAACCGCTCACCGCTGACGAGATGCTTGCAATTGAAGGCAAAACCAAACCTTACTACAAGGATATGCTTTTCTTCAAGAATCTCTCCGAGTGGCCGCCGGAGTGGTAGCATTAAACCTTTCCCGGGTAGCCGGTCTTGGGGCAAACATCAGGTTTGTCTTTTCCGGCCTCCTTTTCTTTGGTTCATTTAGCTTCGCTGAGCTCGTCAGGCTAAAGCCTTCCTCGGTTCTTTTGGAGGAGCAAAAGAAATGAACAATCTCTACTCAAAAATATGAGGCTGACCCTTTTACTTTAAGGCAGCCTCATTTTTTTATGTCAATAGGCTTTTACTTGTTGTCCTCCCAGACCTGCAACTGTTTCTGCAGTGTGTGAACAGGCTTTTGCGAGACTGTTGACAGTCCTTTCTCCGGTCGATCCAGGGCGAGAATCAGGAACATGACCACGGCAAAGATTATTGACAGCAAAATGTTAATCCTGAAACTCCCTTTTCCTGAGATCCCGAACTGATATCCGAGGGAAAGCATTGAACAGATTGTGATTGTGATTAATACCCACATTATGATTTTTGGTATACGATACTCATAAACCATTGTGAGGCGCTGGTTGAAGTTTGCAATCAGATCATTCAGCGACTGGGTATACAGAGCATATACTTCAGAACTTCGGTCCTGCATCGCAAGTTCCTCTGCATAATTCCATAGCTGGTCAAGTATCTGATGAGATCTTACGATGCTTGCCTTAAGTTTTGCAGTATCTTCCATCGCATGAATCCGGAGATCAACATATTCGACAAGAAGTTCTTTTGTGCCTGATTTGACTGGTTCAGGCAACAGTCCTGCCCGCAGGTATATTGTCCTGATTTCCGTAACCTCGTCAAGCAGCAATTGCTTTCTTGTATCATAGCGATTTGAAACGATCTGAAAAGTGAAGGCAAGCATGAAGGCTAAGAGTGCAAGTGTTGTACCTACCACCGTTCCGACTGACCCAGGTTCCATGTTTACCCCCTTTTTTTTCCGGTGAAGGCCATAATACTGACCTGCAATTATGGGCACAAGGACAACTAGCATTGGCAGGATGAACATCGTGCCGATATTGAGTAATAAGCTGCTCTTCATAATTTTGTGAAATTATTGGTTGAACCTTAATCGGGGCACAGGTTAAGAATTGCTGCTTTCCGGAATTCCAGGAAAGTTAATTAAAAATATTCATCCGGAATTTCAGCAGTCTGTGTAATTGTGCTGATCTCACTGTTATTTTGCAATAGGTCCGGCAGGCACCTCTTCGACCTTCCTCTCCCTTCTTCCTGTTACACCGAAGAAGTATATCAGTGAGAGTGATATCATCACCATGCCGATGATTGTAACCCAGTCAGCATTTTCATCCGGAACGATCATCCAGCTGAGTATGGCACCAAAGACAGGGATGATGAACTTCCACAGGTTAAGTTCTGAGACTCTTACCTCTGGTCTGTTTAACAGAACGTACCACTTTGAGAATGTAAAGGCAGACATGAATGCAAGCCATCCCAGCACCAGCCAGTAATTCAGAGGAAAGTTTGGCTTTGACGGCACATCCTCAACAAGGAAAGAGAGGAAAAAAATAATTATGCCCCCTGTGAGGAGTGAGAACGAACTCAGCACCAGGGGATTCATGGCCTTGCCATTCTTTGATACCAGCACATTGCTGATTGCCGTGGACAGGTTGGCGATAAAGATCATAACCACGCCTGCAAGCTCTTTCGGTCCGCCAAGGTGAAGACCCTGCCTGCCGGCACTGACGAGCACAATCCCTGCCAGTCCGAATACAATAGTTGCCACTTTTGCCAGTGTGAACCTCTCATCGTGGATCATTATCCTTGATACGATGGCCGTAACGAAAGGCTGTGATCCGACGATCACCGCTCCCAGTGCTCCCGGTACATATTCCATCCCTTTATAAAACAGGATATAGTTAATGAGGGTCTGCAGCACCGTAACCCATATTGCCAGGCTCCTGTTCGCAATTATCATCTTCACATAATCACGGATGTTGACCGTAAACGGAAGTATCATCAGTCCGGAGATGATAAAGCGTGACCCTGCAAAATGCAGTGGAGTTGAGTATTGAAGTCCGACTTTTATGAAAGGGTAGGCAGTTGACCACATCAGACAGGTAACGATAGCCCAGAAAATGGTATTGATGTGGCGGTCTTTCATTAAAAGGGAATAGAGTTTCCAAATATCGCAGTTTTTTTGTTTGGCTGTTTCATTACTTTTGTTAAACATAAAAAATCAGGGGTGACAGTAGCGGAGAATCTTGCGAGGAGACTCAGAGAGCATGGGGTGAGACGGTTTTTCGGAATACCGGGAGGTCCGTCTATTCCCTATATGGAGGCCTTCCGGAAGGAAGGGATAGGGTTCATCCTTACGTCGCATGAGGCCTCAGCGGCAGTAATGGCAGATGTCACCGCGAGAATGACAGGTATCACTGGTGTATGCCATGGCACCTTTGGTCCCGGTGCCACGAATCTCTCTACCGGTGTAGGAGGGGCGTTGCTCGACCGTTCGCCTGTTCTGGCGCTGACCTCTGAGCTCCCCGGCCACTGGGCCGGGCGGACCACGCAGATGAACATTGATCATCAGTCACTTTATGCCCCTATTACAAAAGCCACTTTCAGGCTTACTGAAGCGACGGCAGGTGACATAACAGAGGAAAGCCTCGCGATTGCAAACGAAGAGTATCCGGGTCCGGTACATATCGGCCTCCCTTCTGACATGGCAGACAGGGAGTGTGCTGAGGTTAAGGCAACAGGCAAGGGTGAGGTCAGGAGTGACAAATTTCACCTCGATGAGAGAGCCAGGGTGCTGATTGCGTCTGCCAGAAGGCCTCTTATTGCCGCAGGTCTGACAGCAATGCGGGCAGGGGCTGGCCCTGCACTGCTCAGGTTACTTGACGCATGTCCTGTGCCCGTTGTTGTGACACCGATGGCGAAAGGGATAATACCTGAGAGTCACCCATGTTATGCCGGTGTCCTCTTCCACGCTTTAAGCGACAGGCTGAGAATACTGACCCGTGAGGCTGACCTGATCATCGGTCTGGGTTATGATCCGGTTGAGTACAACTATGAGTCATGGATGAACAGGGTGCCTCTCCTTCATTTTAACACCATCATGACTGACCTTCAAATACCCGGGTCAATACAGGTTGTCTCTTCCGCCCCTAAATGGTTTGAGGCACTGGGAGCTCTCCACGGGTCTCCTGAAATGGTCACTCTTGCGCGTGAAGCAAGGAGCGCTGTCAGATCGGGCCTGATGGAACTATCCGGCGGATTCAGTCCGGTGCAGGCTCTTGAGATTCTGCATGACCTCCTTCCCCGTGACACTGTTTTAACGGCTGACGTTGGTTCACACCTTCATCTGTTGGGACAGATGTGGGATGTCACGGATCGAGGGAGACTGATCATGACCAACGGGTGGTCGTCGATGGGATTCGGTCTGCCCGCTGCCATAGCTGCAGCAATCGCTGATCCGAAAGCCACGGTAGTATGCGTCACCGGTGACGGCGGTATGCTTATGTATGCCGGCGAGATGATGACAGCGCGCAGACTGGGGATGAAGATAATTGTCGTAGTGCTGGCTGACGGTGAGCTGAACCTGATCAGGGTTAAGGAGTCATGGAAGAACTTGTCCCCCTACGGAACTGACCTCTACGCCGGAGCACTCTTTGGAAGCGATACCTTTCTCGGGGCAGAGGTGATACGCGTGACAGACAGCGACGGCATGCATTCCGCTGTGGCAAAAGCATTACAGTCTGACAGAAGCATGATAATTGAGGCAGCTATCGACGCCTCTGTCTACAGCAGCCTGATTGTGAGGCCCTGAAACAAATTTACTCCTTCTTTTTTGCAGCTGTTTTGGTAGCTTTTGCTGCCGGTTTGGGTGCTTTTTCGGTTGTTTTTGCCGCTGGTTTGGCTGCGCTCTTCGGTGCAGCTTTGGGTTTGGTTGTTTTTACTGCCGCCTTAACGGGCTTAACCTTCTCTTCGACTACCGGTGCCTTGGCTTTGACCGCCGGTACTACCACGGCCTTTTTTGCTTTCTGTGAGCGGCGGACGCCGTATGTACCCAGTATTATCTTACCTCTCTTTGATTTCTTGTCACCTTTACCCATGATATGAATTAGTTTAATTTTGAACTTAAAAGAGCACAGGAAACAAAAGTAGAAAAAAATATTGCGCCAACTGATGAATTCGTGTTAATAAATATAAGACTCCGGAGGGAGTTGTTTGACAGTCAATTATGTAAATTTGTCACTATGAGTACGAAGAAACTGAGAATCTATTCGCCGGTAATAACTCCCCGGCTTGAGTATATTGCGGGAGAGTTGTTCTCATCTGTACTTGGTGTTGATTACGAGATTACGGATGACAGGCGGAAGATCGGCAATAACCCGGCAATTATTTATTCTGACGAGAAGGTAAAAGATCAGTTTGTCATCAGACCATCAGGATTATTATCCATGCAGGGTGTGACGCCCCTTGAGCCTCCGGTTGCACGCATCGGCGACATGCCTGTGCTGTTTTCCTCCGACAGCGGAGACTTTCCTTTTGATATCTTCTCGGCTGCATTTTACATGCTTTCAAGGTATGAGGAGTATCTGCCGTTCTACCCTGATGCTCACGGAAGATTCCCGGGTGCCAGGTCGTTGGCATACCGCGAAGGGTTTCTCAGTCTTCCCGTTGTCGACATTTGGGCGAGATACCTTGCAAACTCGCTGGTGAAGCACTTTCCGGCATTCACTATCAGACATAACGAATACAGGGCGCTTCTCACTGTCGACGTCGATCAGCCATTTGCTTACAGACACAGGGGATTCCTGAGGAGTTTCGGCGGGCTGGTGAAGGGTCTCACGGGGACAGGAGCTTCCCCGGCTGAGAGGATAAGGACCATCAGGGGGCAGAAGGATGATCCGTATGACAGCTTTGGGTACATTGAAGAACAGACGGGGAAACACGGGTGCGAGACGTTATACTTCTTCCCTGTGGGTGACCACGGCGAGTATGACCGCAACCCTCATCACAAGGATCATGAATATGTTTCCATAATAAGAAAATACGATACTAAGGCAAGGACAGGGATACACCCTTCATACCGTTCGTCAGGAAGACCCAAGGTGCTTGTGACAGAGGTAGACCGATACACTCATATCACTGGTCATGAGCCTGAGTCTGCACGTCAGCACTGGCTGCTGCTGAAGATGCCTGACACCTACCAGGCGTTTGAAAGTGCGGGCATCAGGGTATGACTACACCATGGGTTATGCTGATGAGCCTGGCTTCAGGGCAGGGATAGCACGTCCATTCAGGTTTTATGATCTCAGGAGGGAAAAAACTTCCGGACTGACCGTTGTCCCTTTCCAGGTGATGGACGGCACCCTCAGACAGTACAGGCATCTCACTGCCGAAGCGGCAATAGCGACCGTCAGTGACCTGATCGCCGCCACAAGAAAGGCAGGCGGACTGTTTGTTTCGATATGGCACAATACATCTCTGAGCGAGACCAACGGATGGGAGGGGTGGAGAGAGGTCTTTGAGAAAACCCTCGAAATGCAGAAGAGATGATTGCTTACCTGAGGAACGGGGAGATTGACCGTGCCAGATGGGATGAATGCCTCTCAGAGATAAAAAGCGTTAAGCCCTATCCCTGGTCCTGGTACCTGGATATCATGGCTCCCGGATGGGAGGCTCTCGTTGACGATGACTACGACTCCCTTTTCCCTCTTCCAACCTTTCGCAAGTTTGGATTCAGCTATATTGCCACTCCTGTCTTTCTTCAGCACCTGGGGCTGTACAGCGCTGACGGTGACAGGGCTAGGATCGCCGAAGAGTTCGTCGGATTCATCCCCGAGTCCTTCAGGCTTGTAGACCTGAGCATCGGTCAGACGGTGGCGGCACCCGGATTCAGTGTCACCCGCCGCACAAACTTCACCCTTGACCTCGAAAACACCTATGAGACGCTGTGGCTGAACTACATGACAGACTGCAGACGGAATGTCAATATTGCCCACCGTTTCCCGCAGGAAATAGTTGACGATGCAAAACCACGTGAGGTCATTGCACTGTTCAGGTCGACAATCGGCAGGAGGGCAGGGGTGATAAGGGATGTAAGCTACCGGCGTCTCCACGCTCTCATGGATCACTGCATCACAACCGGCAAGGGAAAGATCCTCGGTGTGAGATCACCCAAAGGAAAGCTTCTGTGGGGCATGTTCATCATCGATTTTGCAGGAAGGATAACCCTTCTCTTTACGGCGGGAAGCAGGAAGAGCCGTGAACTGCGTACAGCATATCACGTTATTGACAGCCTGATAAAGGAAAATGCCGGAAGCGGTAAGATCCTTGATTTTGCAGGCTCATCTGTGCCATCAATAGCTCTCTTCATTAAGTCATTCAACAGTGTTGAAACATCATACTGCAGGCTTTACAGGAACACGCTGCCATTCCCGGTCAGACTGCTGAAAAGCCGCTGATCTGAAAATATCACCTCTGGTATATGGTCATATCCATACTGATAAGTCTCCTGTTGTCTCCGTTCATCCTGACCGGGGAGAGCCCTGACACCGTCATGTTGCAGGATAAGGTCACCGTCAGTGGCTTTGTGCGTGATGCTGAAACAGGAGAAGTGCTTGTAGGTGTGACTGTTATAGAGACCACCCTCAAGATTGGTGCAGCCACTGATGAGCAAGGATTTTATTCACTGACCCTTCCGGCAGGCACCCTGGAACTGCAGTTATCATATATAGGCTATATAACGCTGACTCACAGAATGAATGCTGTCCGAAACATGAACCATGACTTTGACATGGAGAGCAGTGAGACCATGCTGGACGGGATCATAATCGAAGGAAAGAGGGGCGATGATAACGTCAGGTCACCTGCCACGGGAGTGGTGAAGCTCGATGTCAAAACGATAGCTGCGGTACCTTCCCTGCTCGGAGAGGTTGATCTTATCAAGGTTTTACAGCTGCTGCCGGGCGTCCAGCCAACAAGTGAGGGATCGAGCGGCTTCAGCGTCAGGGGAGGTGGCTCTGACCAGAATCTGATCCTCCTCGATGAGGCTACGGTATATAATGCCTCACACCTGCTTGGATTCTTTTCGGTTTTCAACAACGATGTCATAAAGGATGTCACCCTCTATAAGGGGGATATCCCGGCAATATATGGCGGAAGGCTCTCTTCGCTCCTCGATGTTGAGATGAAGGAGGGAGACCTGCACCGCATCAGAGGAGCGGCCAGTATCGGTACCATATCAAGCAAACTTACAGTCGGCGGGCCTTTGATAAAAGAGAAGACCACTTTCCTTGTCGCAGGCCGCCGGACATATGCGGATATCTTCCTCCCACTGGCAAAAAATGAGGATATACAGGACAACAAGCTCTATTTCTACGACCTGAACATTAAACTGTCTCATGTTTTAAATAAGAAGAACAGGCTGTACCTGTCGGGATATGAAGGTAAGGATGTCTTCAGCAACCAGTTCTCGGCAGTAAGTTTCGGCAACAGAACAGCCACCCTCCGATGGAACCATTTTATCTCAGACAGAGTCTTTTATAACGTCAGCCTGATTTATTCAAGATACAACTATAATCTCGGAACACCGGAAGGGGGGACCGGCGCCTTCGATTTCAACTGGGATTCAAGACTGACCGATTACGCTTCGAAGATTGACTTCACCCACCTCCTGTCTGAAAAACATAAGCTGCGGTACGGCGTCTCAGCTATTTTTCACGAATTCTTTCCCGGAGAGGTAAAGGGTATTGGGAGCACCACCGGAGATACCTGGTTCAGGCTTGAGCCTTCTTACGCACTTGAAAGTGGCATTTATGCTTCCGATGAGTACAGGGTCACTGAGAGATTCAGCCTTAAGTACGGATTACGTTTTGCCGTTTTCCAGAATATTGGGCCGGGTACTTCATATGTGTATGACGATGATTATGATCCTGTGGACAGTATAAAATACAGCCGGGGAGATATTTTCAATACATCGTCAAGTCTTGAGCCGAGGCTGGCATTCACCTTTCTCCTCGACGGCAACTCTTCGGTCAAGGGAAGTTACGGCCATATGGCTCAGTACATCGCCCTGGCACAAAACTCGGCCTCCGGCACCCCTCTCGATATCTGGTTCCCCGCTTCACCCAACGTTGATCCACAGCTTTGTGACCAGTTTGCAGCCGGATATTTCCGGAATTTCCGGAGTGACACGTATGAGGTCTCCCTGGAGGCTTACTACAAGAATTACCACAACCTGATTGATTTCAGAGATCATGCCCAGTTGTTTCTCAATCAGTATCTCGAAGGGGAGCTTCGCAGGGGAACCGGTTATTCATGGGGAATTGAAGCGCTTGTTCGCAAAAACAAGGGAGACCTGACCGGTTGGGTAAGCTATACCTACTCAAGGTCATTCAGGCAGGTGCCCGAAATCAATAACGGGAATCGCTATCCCTCTCTATATGATAAACCACATGCGGTCAGCATCGTGGCTAATTACATCATTTCAGGGAGAATATCAGCCGCAGCAACATGGACATATGCCACCGGGCTGCCTCTCACCCTGCCAACGGGCAGGGCTGTCATCGGCAATGCACTTATACCTATCTATTCTGACAGGAATTCATACAGGATGGAGGATTATCACCGTCTTGACCTGTCAGTCACAATGAGAGGTAAGGCAAAGAAGGAAAAAAGGTGGCACGGGGAGCTTAACCTGTCGGTTTACAATGTTTATAACAGGCACAATACATGGGCAATTAATTTTGTGCAGGAAGAGGATAATCCATATGCCACTTATGCTGAGAAGACATATCTCTTTTCTGTAATTCCGGCACTTACCTACAATATAAAATTCTGAATAGATGAAATATTCCGCTCAACTTATATCTTTTGTTCTTCTCACCGGATTTCTCGTGTGCTGTACGGAGCGGATCGACCTTGAGCTTGATGACAGCACCGTAAAGCTGGTTGTCGACGGTGCAGTCACCACCGATACTGCTGTTCATACTGTAAGGCTTTCAAAGACAACAAGTTATTATTTCAGTGAAGAGCCTCCGCGTGTCGCCGGCGCATTTGTCACACTCAGCTCAGAAAAGGGAGTTATTCAACTAAATGAGACCTCTCCCGGATTTTACCAGACAAAAGCCGATTTTTACGGCATTGTGGGGACTACCTATACCCTGAACATCAGGCTTGCCGCTCCGGTGGGAGGATTCACGAATTATTCAGCCAGCGCAACGATTAACAATATGGTTGAACTTGATTCGATCCAGTTGTGGTTCTATCCTGAATTCTCTGAGGAGGGTTTCTGGGAAATAAGAGGTTTTTTTCAGGATACACCCTCACCTGATTACTATCGTTTCCTTGTCTCCAGGAACAGCCAGCTTATCAGCAATTCGATCAACGACTGGTTTGTGACTGATGACAAATTCATAAACGGATCGTATGCCAATGGAACGGCTGTATATTATCTTGATCAGGGCTCTGAATATGAAATGCTTGTGCCGGGTGACACGGTCACGGTCGAGCTTAATAGCCTGGGAAAGGAATACTATGGTTTTCTTCAGGAGGCTCAGGCAGAACTGCGGGGATCCAATCCCCTCTTCAGCGGACCGCCTGCCAATGTAAAGGGGAATATAAGCAACGGTGCAATAGGTTTCTTTGCCGCTTATTCAGTAAGTCGCGCTTCAGCAACAGTAAGTTATTAGATGATCACTGCAGGAGTTCAATCTCCTCATCCGACATACCTCTGTCTTCAATCTTCCCATTCTCGCAATGCAGTGTCCTGGCAGGATATTTCTTTATCAGCGAGTGTTTGTGTGTCGACATTATAACCGCTCTTCCGTTATCGCTGATGCTGCGCAGAAGCAGATGTATATCTTCGGATGTTTCGGGGTCAAGATTTCCCGTTGGCTCATCAGCAAGTATTATGTCCGGGTCATTAAGCAGCGCCCTGGCAATGACAATTCTCTGTTGTTCGCCCCCCGAGAGCTGATGTGGCATCTTGAAACCCTTGGTTTGCAGCCCTACTTTTTCGAGCACCTCCCTTATGCGTGCCTCGGTGGCCTCTTTGTTTGTCCAGCCCGTGGCCTTGAGTACGAATTCCAGGTTATCATGCACCGACCGGTCAGTCAGAAGCTGAAAGTCCTGGAACACTATCCCCAGTTTGCGCCGAAGAAGGGGTATGTCCCGTTTCCTGAGTCTGCGGAGGTTAAAACCGGCGACCCATCCTTCACCTTCTGACAGTGGCAGTTGTCCGTTGAGAGTGCGGAAGAGTGACGTCTTGCCGCTTCCCACCCTGCCCACAAGATAGAGGAACTCGCCCTTTTCAACCTTCAGGTTCACGTCTGAAAGAACAAGATGATCCTGCTGCATGATCGAGCAACTCTTCAGCTCAATGATTGTGTCAAGGGGTTCTGTCTCATGCATGGCTCTTACTTTTGTCGCAAAATAAAAAAGAATTAACAATCACAGGCAGTGATGTTGATAAAATGAGCAATAAAGAGCATTTCGCGCTGTTTTATAGTTGTATTTTTAACCGATATGAAATTGCACAAAAAAAACAGTGCAAGATATTGTTAATTAGATAATTATCTGCAGAAGCCTTTTGCAGGTGATTTTTCTGTTGACTGAGGCTAAAGAAATGATAAAGTTATGAACAGGAAGATATTGGTAATCATTGTTGCAGCGGTCATCATGACAGGTACTGCTCTCAGGGGGCAGTCCTCGTTCACGGGTGAGGAGCTGACCTCTCTGCTGAACAATGGCTATGAGATGTATGGCAAAGCCAAGTACGCCACAGCTATAGAGCTGTTCGACAAATGGCTGGCGGCAGACAATTCAGGAAAGTCGCAGCAGAGGGCTGATGCTGAATATCATGCGGCCCTTGCCTCCATGCGACTGATGAGTCCTGATGCCGAATACAGGATGCAGAGCTTTATTGTTTCAAACAGTGAAAGTCCCATGCTTAACCAGGCCAGGTTTGAATCCGGACTGTACTGTTACCAGCAGCGCAATTACAGTTGCGCCATTGAATGGTTTGAACAGACAGACCGGCTGAGCCTCACAGGCAAGAGCCTCCCGGAGTACCTGTTCAAGCTGGGTTACTCACATTACATGAAGGGCGACAAGAAAAGGGCCATGATGCTTTTCGCCGAGATAACTGACGTCGATACTGATTATACAACTCCTGCACTGTACTATCACTCATGCATCGCATATGAAAACGGTTTCTACAAAACAGCAATAGAAGGATTCGAACGTCTGCAGGGTGATGAGACCTTTGGCGGGGTGGTACCCTTCTATATAGTTCAGATATATTACATCAACAAGAATTATGACGGTATCCTGGCGATGGCACCGTCACTTATAGAGCAGGCTGGCAAAAACAGGGAGATAGAGCTATACCGCTTCATCGGAGATGCATATTTTCAGAAGGGAAACTACAGTGAGGCAATACCCTATCTCGAGAAATTCACAGCCGACACACGCCTCAGTGACAGGAACGACAAGTATGAACTTGCTTACTGCTATTATCAGACCGGCGACTATGACAAAGCCACCAAACTGTTTACGGAGGTGGCAGGGAGGAGTGACATACTCACACAAAACTCCTATTACATGCTTGGTTCATGCTATCTGAAGAAAAATGACAAGAAGAAGGCTCAGCTTGCTTTCTCCGGTGCTTCGGGTATGAGTTACGACAAGACGATACAGGAGGAGGCTCTGTTCAATTTTGCCAAGCTGGCATATGAGAATTCATACTCACCGTTCGGGGAAGGTATAGAGGCGTTGCACAACTACATCGAGACCTATCCCGGATCGGACAATGTGACTGAAGCATACAACTATCTCGTCTCTGCCTATATGAGGCTTAAAAACTATGAGGCGGCCCTAAACTCACTTGACAAGATAAACAACAAAAATGATCAGCTGAAGGATGCCTACCAGAGAGTAGCCTATTTCAGGGGGATAGAGCAATTCAGGAACAAGAGGTACGGTGATGCCGTGACTATGTTTGACAAGTCACTTAAGTACAAGGAGATGAATGCCTCTGTGAGGGCTCAGGCACTCTACTGGAGAGGTGAGGCCAGCTACCGTCTGGGCAATAATGAGGAGGCACGGAACAACTGGGAGCTCTTCAGGCAGTTGCCAGGCTCTATGTCACTTCCTGAGTATGAGCTGATTGACTACAACCTTGGATATGTTTACTTCAATGAGGGGGATTATGCCCGCGCCCTTCCCCTTTTCGTTGCATTCAACGGCAGTGTTGATCAGGATACCCGGTCAGATATTGCAGCGGATGCCCGTAACCGTATAGCCGATTGTTATTACATCAGCGCCGACTATCCGTCAGCAATAACTTATTATGACAAGGTGATCGATTATGCCAGGCAGGATGCCGATTATGCCATGTTCCAGAAGGGTTTTGCCCAGGGGCTCAGCAATAACAATCAGGCCAAGGTTGAAACCCTGACCACCCTTATCGAAAAGTATCCGAAATCGGCATATGTCCCCAATGCGCTCTTTGAACGCGGCAGGGCATGGGTGGCCCTTGAGGAGCCTGCAAAGGGGGAGGCTGATTTTACAGGGATAATTGCAAGGCACAGCAACAGCCAGTTTGTCCCTCCTGCCATGGTTCAGCTCGGGCTGATCTATTATAATGCAGGAGACAATGCGAAGGCTGTAGCACAGTTCAAGAAGGTAATAGAGAACTTCGGCGACACGCCGGAAGCACGCAATGCCGTTAACGGACTGAGAAACGCGTACAGCGACATGGATGAAGTAGACGCTTATTTTGCCTACATGAAGACTGTCAAGGGATTTGGTGATATAGAGGCTTCATCGCGCGACTCGTTGACCTACATCTCAGGCGAGAATCAGTATGTCAGGGGCAATTGTGAAAGGTCATCACAGATCTTCCGGAACTACCTTGCGGAATTTCCCGCCGGCAGCTTTGCCACCAATGCCAGGTTCTACCTGGCTGACTGCCTGAACAGATCCGGCAATGTTGATGAGGCGCTTGAGCTTTACCTGGCAGTGGTAAGCGTCGGTAACAACCAGTTCATGGAACAGTCGTTGCTTGGTGCAGCCTCAATAACTTACGGTAAAGAGGATTACCCCCGTGCTTACTCGCTATATGAGACCCTGAGCCGTGAATCATCAAATCCTGAAAACAGGATGTACTCTTACCTGGGAATGATGCGTGCAGCAATAAAGACTGACGAGCCCGGGAAGGTCATCACGGCAGCAGAGATGGTTCTGGGATCTGAAAAGCTTACCGAGGAGCTGGCGCGTGAGGCGACCTTCTATACTGCAAAAGCAAACCAGCAGCTGGGCAGAAATGAGGATGCCCTTGATGACTACCGACAGGGTTGGTTATGAAGTGGGAACTTTGTACGGTGCTGAAGCGAAGTACCATGTTGCTGAACTGCTCTGGCTGGCAGGTGATGTCAACGGTGCCGAGAAGGAGGTCAACGACTTTATCGATATGAATTCGCCTCATCCCTACTGGAAAGGAAAGGTCTTTATCCTTATGTCAGATATCGCAGTGAAGAAGGGTGATACCTTCCAGGCCAAGGCTACCCTTCAGAGCCTGATTGACTATTACACTGTGAAGAATGACGGTATCATTGACGAGGCCCGCAAAAAACTTTCGGCTCTCACCCCTGAAACTCAACCGGAGGGCGCTGCTGCACAGGGCACGGCAACACAAAACTGAACAGAGACAATAAAGATCAAGCGATGAATAGGAAACCGTATATAATACTTGCAGCACTTCTGTTGACATTGGCGGCATCAGGCCAGACACAGGAGGCGACGATCAAAAGGTCAGTAACGCTGTACAACCCTTACAAACCGACTTTGCAGGATGCAACCAAGAGAGCTGTACTGCCTGCTGCCGACGACACTTCCAAAGTCAGGATCGACTTTACCTATGACTTTGTCCCCGGGACCTTTGTCCCCGAGTACAAGATCAGCCCCATCAAGGCCGCAGCTCTCTCTCCTGATCCTCTCCCCGAGCTTCAGAAAGGGTATGTCAACCTTGGTTTCGGAACCTACCTCACACCCTTTCTTGAGCTGAGCCTGACAAACGACAGATCAAAGGATCATACAATCGGACTTTATACCAGGAGTTTCCTCTCGGGCGGGAGGATGACGCTGGAGAATGATGACATAGTCTATACAGGCTTCATGGATAATCAGGCATTGCTCTACGGGAAGAAGTATTACAAGAGGAGCCGGCTTGACTCTGATATCGACTTCAGGCAGATGTCTCGGTACGCCTATGGTTACGATACGGATATAACCGGATGGGAGCCGGAGCGCGATGAGATCAGGTCAGTCTATTACGATCTGACGGGCAGGGTCAGGTATTTCACCATCGAGCCTGACTCAAGTGACCTCAACTGGGATGCGACACTGAAATATAACCTGTTCTCAAGGGCCGGTGACGGGACACAGCATAACCCAGGCCTCAGCGTCAGCGGAGGAAAGAATATGTTCGGATTCTACGGCGGCGCTGCTGTTGACTATGACCTGTGGATCTTCTCGGAGTCACTCGACACCAAAGCCAGGAATCTGCTCTCGCTTGCACCCTATATTACCAAAGGGACTGAGGAATGGCGATTCCGATTCGGTATCAGGATCGTGGCAGACATTAAGGAGGACTATGATCCGCTGTCAGGAGGTGACATCAAACCTTACATGTATTTTTATCCTGATGTCATGTTTACATTCAGGATCATACCTGAGTTCCTCAGGTTCAATGCATCAATTGACGGTTCACTCGACAACAACCAGGCAAAGACAACGGTATATGTCAATCCCTATATCATGCCCGGAAGCACCCTCTTTACCCTGCGAAACACTGACAATAAGCTTAGGGTTGCGGCAGGAATCGGAGGAAATATTAATGTATCAGCAACTTACGCACTTAATGTAAGCTATACTCTCTCAGATGATATCCTTCTGTTCATGAATGACACCCTGGGCGTCGGTAATTATTTCTTGCCGGTATATGATGACGGAGATATGCTCAGGGTACACGGTGAGATGAGCTATCCGTTCAACAGCAAGCTGTCATTTGCCCTCGACGGCAACTATTACAGGTATTCGCTCACCGGGCAGGAATATGCATGGCACCGGCCCGACTGGGATGGCACGTTCAGGGCTGACTACAATCTGCGGAACAAGATAGTTGCCTCCGCCGCGATTACGCTTGTCGGCCAGCGCCATGCGCTGGTAAAGGCTCCTGAAAAAGTGGTGAAGCTGGAGATGCACCCAAACCTGAACCTGGGGGCTGAGTACAGATACACCAAAGTAATGTCATTCTGGGTCAGAGCCAATAATCTCTCGTATAAGAAGTATTACGAATGGAATTATTATCCTGCCCATAACTTCATGATACTGGCAGGGTTTACCTACAGCCTGTGACCTGCCGCACGGCCGTGCAGATTGTTCATATCTCTGTGATCAAATTGTTACCTTAAAGAAGGTAAAATCCGTATGTTTTGTTACCTTTGCATGATTTAATAAATAACATATTATCAGCTGGTTAACAGCTTGATTTTCAAAGTAAAATATTTCTGAAATGAGTAATGAGGAACTGAGGAAGAGGACTAATGATGTTGATGATTATTCAGCCGACAGTATTCAGGTGCTTGAAGGACTTGAAGCCGTAAGGAAAAGGCCGGCGATGTACATTGGTGATATAGGGCTTAAGGGGCTCCATCATCTGGTTTATGAGGTGGTAGACAACTCCATCGACGAGGCTCTTGTCGGCTACTGCAACCAGATCGATGTCACAATAAATGAGGATAACTCAATAACGGTCGTAGATAATGGCCGCGGTATACCGGTAGAGATGCATGAGAAGGAGAAGCGTTCAGCTCTCGAGGTGGTGATGACCGTACTGCATGCCGGCGGTAAATTTGACAAGGACTCTTACAAGGTATCAGGCGGTCTTCATGGTGTCGGCGTTTCATGCGTCAACGCACTGTCGTCACGCCTTACCGTTGAAGTGAACAGGCAGGGAAAAAGATGGTCGCAGACCTATGAGAGGGGAAAACCGGTCACCCCGGTTGACCTGATAGGCGAATCAGATTCAACAGGAACAACCACCACCTTCATTCCTGACAGCACCATTTTCCAGGTCATGGAGTTCAAGTTCGAGATACTCGCTGCACGTCTCAGGGAGCTCGCCTTCCTCAATAAGAACATACTGCTGACTCTTACAGACAGGCGCGAGATGGTTGAGAACGGCAACGGGTTGCACCCGGTGACTGAAAGGTTCTATTCTGAGAGAGGCCTTCCGGAATTTGTTGAATATCTCGACGTCAACCGCGAGAGGCTCATTGACAAGATCATTTACATCAACTATGACAAGGGGGAGATGCCTGTAGAGCTGGCCCTTCAGTACAACACATCGTTCTCAGAGAACGTACACTCATATGTCAACAACATAAACACCATTGAAGGTGGCACCCATCTCGCGGGGTTCCGCAGGGGACTGACGCGCACGCTGAAGAAGTACGCCGAAGATTCAGGCATGGTTTCCAAACTGAAATTTGATATCAACGGCGACGACTTCCGTGAGGGTCTTACCTCTGTTATCTCTGTCAAGGTGGCAGAGCCGCAGTTCGAAGGTCAGACCAAGACAAAGCTTGGAAACTCCGAGGTGATGGGAGCTGTTGACGTTGCGGTCAGCACTGCCCTGAGCAACTATCTTGAGGAGAACCCGAAGGATGCAAGGTCAATAGTACAGAAGGTGATTCTTGCAGCTACGGCGCGGCATGCTGCACGCAAGGCGCGCGAGCTGGTGCAGCGAAAGAATGTGTTGTCGGGATCGGGACTGCCGGGTAAGCTGGCTGACTGTGCCGACCGTGACCCCGCCGTCTCGGAGATATTCCTGGTCGAGGGAGACTCTGCAGGAGGTACGGCCAAGCAGGGCCGTGACCGCCGCTTCCAGGCTATCCTTCCGCTGAGAGGAAAGATTCTTAACGTGGAGAAGGCGATGCAGCACAAGATCTATGATAATGAGGAGATTAAAAATATTTTCACGGCACTGGGCGTGCACATCGGTACCGAGGACGACAGCAAGGCTCTTAACGTCGCAGGGCTGAGATATGCCAAGGTAATAATCATGACTGATGCCGACGTCGACGGTTCACATATCACAACCCTGATAATGACCTTTTTCTTCCGCTACATGCACGAGCTGATAGAAAACGGTAATATTTACATAGCCACTCCTCCGCTTTACCTGGTCAAGAAAGGTAAATCAGAAAAGTACTGCTGGAATGAAGAGGAGCGTGAAGAGGCTGTGAAGGGGATGGGGCAGGGCAAGGACTCCAGTGTGACGATACAGCGTTACAAGGGTCTCGGCGAGATGAATGCCGAGCAGCTCTGGTCAACGACGATGAATCCTGAGACGCGCACACTGCGGCAGGTGACGATTGAGAGCGCCGCTGAGGCAGACCACATCTTCTCCATGCTTATGGGTGACGAGGTGCCGCCACGCAGAGAGTTCATTGAGAAGCATGCAAAGTATGCAAATATTGATGCCTAGGCTTTACCTGTTTTTTCTTTCTCTGCTGCTCGTGTCACAGGCTGAAGCACAACAGCCTGACTCGGTTATCAGATCAATTTTCAGCGAAGCTCTGACTGACACCACAGCCTATCATCATCTGCGCTGGATCACTAAGAATACCAAAGGGAGGCTGCCCGGATCAGAGGAGGCTTTGCTTGCCGTGGAGTACACCCGTCAGGCCCTGATTGATGCCGGAGCCGATACTGTCTGGCTGCAGGAGGTCAGTGTGCCACACTGGAAGAGAGGTGAGGAAAAGGCAGTGATCATCTCTGATGCGTCAGGAAGGAGTGAGCTGACAATAGCTGCCCTGGGCCTTTCGGTGGGAACGGCAGAGGAGGGCCTTACAGCCGGCGTTGTTGAAGTTCACTCTTTTGATGAGCTGGCAAAGATGGGAAGGGAGATGATCGCAGGAAAGATAGTCTTCTTCAACAGGCCGGTAGATGATAAGCTGATCAATACCTTTGCCGGTTACGGGGGTGCTGTGAATCAGCGCGTACAGGGCCCTTCAGAGGCTTCGCGGTACGGTGCGGCAGCGGTTATCGTCAGATCGGCCACACATGCCCTCAACGACTTCCCTCATACAGGAGTGACGAGGTACGCTGCCGACATTGATCCTATACCTGCTGCTGCTGTCTCGACTATCGATGCCGGCCTCCTTTCCGAAGCCCTGAAAAAAGACCCTGATCTCAGGATACACCTCCTGTTAACCTGTAAAAACCTGCCTGATACGGTATCATATAATGTGGTAGGGGAAATACGCGGCTCTTCAAGGCCCGGAGAGTATATAACCGTTGGAGGGCACCTCGATGCCTGGGACAACAGTGAGGGTGCACACGATGATGCCGGCGGATGCGTGCAGAGCATAGAGGTGATAAGACTCTTTAAGAAGCTGGGCGTCAGGCCACAGAGGAGTGTCAGGGCGGTGATGTTCATGAATGAGGAGATTTCAGGCACCGGTGGCAGAGCCTATGCCGCGCAGGCGATGGAACGAGGCGAGGTACACTATGCTGCCATAGAGTCTGACAGGGGAGTGATGGCCCCCAGAGGTTTTACCTTTGAGGCTTCCGGCGAACGACTCGAGAAACTGAAGAGCCTCGCCGAATGGTTCGGGCCCTATAATATCAGGGATTTTGACCAGGGAGGAGGAGGATCCGATATCGCCCCTCTTAAACAGCTGGGAACCCTCCTAATTGGGTATATCCCTGAGATACAGAGATACTTCTGGTACCATCATTCGGCCAATGACACCTTTGAACAGGTAAATATCAGGGAGTTGCAGGGCGGCAGCGCCGCAATGGCAGCACTGATTTATCTTCTTGACATATACGGATATTGAGTTTTAATATCTATTTTCGGTATTCAAATTCCTTGTCAGATGTCAGAACAGAACCCTCACACATTCAGGAAGAGTCTGAACCTTATCGACTCATCTGCCATTGTCATCGGCTCGATGATAGGTTCAGGAATTTTTATTGTCAGTGCCGACATGGCACGCACTCTCGGCTCCCCCGGATGGCTTCTGGTCGCATGGCTCATCACCGGCTTCATGACCGTGATGGGAGCACTGAGCTTCGGCGAGCTGGCCACCATGATGCCAAGGGCCGGAGGCACTTATGTATACCTGCGCGAGGCATACAATCCGCTGGTGGGTTTTCTTTACGGATGGACGCTTTTCCTTGTCATCCAGACAGGCACTATAGCTGCGGTGGCAATGGCGTTCGGAAAATTCTCCGGTGTGATAATACCATGGATCAGCGAGAGCAATATTCTGTTCAAGGCCGGACCCGTTAAGTTTTCATCGGTTCACCTCATCGCTGTAAGTTCACTGGCTCTCCTGACATGGATAAACTCACGTGGAATCAGGACCGGAAAACATATTCAGAATGCATTCACATTCACAAAGGTGATCATACTGATCCTGCTTCTCCTCGCCGGTTTCTTTTTTGCCGGGACGGAAGGGTTCAAGGCCAGCTCCGGCTATTTCTGGCAGGCAGCCTCGCTTGATAAGGCAACAGGCCTCGTGACCCCCATCAGCGGCATGATGATAGTCGTAGCCCTTGGCATGGCCATGGTTGGCTCCCTGTTTACATGCGACTCATGGACCAACATTACCTTTGCCTCTGCTGAGGTGGTTAACCCGAAAAGGACCCTGCCGCTCAGCCTGTTCTGGGGAACGCTGATAGCATTTCTCCTCTTCTTCCTATCTAATATCGTGTACGTAAAGGTGATGCCACTGAGAGGCATCCCCGGGGGTGCTGACGTCATAGAACGGGGGATGGCCTTTGCCACGAATGACCGGCTGGGAACGGCTGCCATTTCCACAATATTTGGCGATTATGCTGCTTTGATAATGGCAATCCTCATTGTGATTTCCACCTTCGGCTGCAATAACGGACTTATCCTCTCCGGCGCAAGGGTTTATTATGCAATGGCTGCCGACAGACTATTCTTCAAAGGGGTAGGGAGACTAAACAATAATGATGTACCGGGAAACGGACTGTGGGTACAGTTCATCTGGGCATCAATGCTGTGCCTATCGGGCTCATATTCTCAGCTACTTGACTATGTGGTGTTTGCAGTGCTTATCTTCTATGTCCTTACCATTCTGGCAATATTTGTTCTCCGTTTCAAAAGACCTGACGAGGAGAGGCCTTACAGGGCATTCGGTTACCCGGTCATACCTGCGGTCTATATACTTCTTGCTTCAACAATAATGTTAATACTTCTCATATACAAACCTAAATTCACATGGCCGGGGCTGGTGATTGTGGTACTGGGAATACCTGTGTACTATATCTGGACCCGCCTTAATAAGAAAAAATAAAATGGAGATATTTCAGACTGTTTTTGAATGGTATATGGCTAACCTTAACTATTATACCATCTTTCTGCTCATGGCCATAGAAAGTTCATTCATACCTTTTCCCTCCGAGATAGTGGTACCATTTGCAGCCTGGAAGGCTGCTGAGGGGACACTCTCATTTGCCGGGGTATTGCTGGCATCAACATCCGGGGCTATGGTGGGAGCTATATTCAATTATTACTTTGCTCTATGGCTTGGCAGGCCCGTCCTTTACCGTCTTGCCGGGACGCGCTGGGCACATATGATGCTCATTCATCCTGAGAACCTTGAGAAGGCCGAAAAGTATTTCGTCAAACATGGAAAGGTATCGACATTCATTGGCCGCCTGGTACCTGCCGTAAGGCAGCTTATCTCATTGCCGGCCGGTTTGGCGAGGATGAGGATAGAGCCTTTCCTGCTATTTACATTTCTCGGAGCCGGACTCTGGAACGTGATACTGGCGGTTGTAGGCTATTTTGCATATGACATGCGTGATCATATACTGCCCTACCTCGATTTGGCTATGTATGCCGCAGGGGCACTATTTGTGGCATGGCTGACACTTCAGGGGATAAAAGCGTACAGAAGAAACAGGAGGGAAACTACTCGGTAAGCTCACCTGCAAGAAGCCTCAGACCTATCTCCGATACCTTTGCCCTGTACAATGCTGTAAGCTTCCTGTTTATGGCATTGAGATAGTTGTTCTGGTACTCCCTGAACTCGAGCCCTGAAAGAGATCCCAGCCGGTACCTCTCCATAGCTATCTCAAGAGATGTGCGAGCGACTTCTGCACTCTCTGTCTCGAAATTGGTGACGGTGATCCCGTTTATATAGGCATTGTACAGTAACTCCAGATCGCCGAGTATCTCATTTTCAATATCCTGGTATGCCAGCTTGCTGTTTTCAAGTTCCAGCCTGGCATTTGAGATCTTTCTTTTTGTCTCAAAACCGGTGAAGATGTTCCATGTCATGTTGAAACCCCAGTTGAACCCATTTGTCTGGCTGTATGAATCTGCTTCCCATGGGTACTGCAGCCGGTTGTAATTATATCCGGTACTGAAATTGACAGTCGGATAGCGGAGAGCCCTTACAAGGTCAAGGTCCTGTTGTGACACCATCTCTCCCTGGCGGGCCAGGATGAGCTGGTTATTATACCTGACAGTCCAGCCCCTGAGAGAATCAATATTCATCTCCGGTGCAAGAATGATGGTGTCCTGAATGTTGAAGGTCATCTGCAATCCTGCATTAAGCAACTTGGTGAAGCGTATGTAGGCATTGTTCACCGTTTCATACTGCGACAATATCTCCGAGCTGTCAGCGTTCAGGTCAATTTTTGCCTGCTGCAGCTCAAGTCCTGAAATTACACCAAGGAGATACTTTTCTTCCGCATTCTCATAACGTGACCTGGAGAGGGCGAGCGAGGTAACAGACGACTCGAGGTAATTCTGCTGCACAATTATATTGTAGTATTCAGTGCAGACCCTGGTGATGAGATTCTCCACTTCGATTTTAACCCTCTGGTTGCTCATGTCAAGCAACTGCTGCTGCCTGCTGTAGGTGGTGAACATTCCCAGACCGTCAAATATCCTCCAGTTGAGTGATGCACCGGCACTGTAAAGATTGGTACGGTTATCTGACGGGTCGGATGACGAAGAGGACGTGGTGTTATCAGTTTGCTGTTGCCTCCCGGTGCCGGTCACTGTAGGCAGAAACGGCGCCAGGGTGACATTGTTTTCAGAAATCTTCAGGTCATTTCGGGTAATCTTGAGAGAGTAGTTGTTCTCAAGGGCTTCCATAATGGCCTCGTCAAGTGTCAGCGTCTTCTGTGCTTCCATTGCACCGGAAGCGGCAAACAATATTAAAAGTATGGTAAGACTATGCCTTATCTTTCTCATCTGTAGTGGTTATTTTTTGTTTCCTTGCTGCGAGGTAGCTGTAAACAGCCGGAACGACGAACAGTGTAAGGAATGTTGCAAAGAATAGTCCTCCGACGACGGTCACGCCCATCGAAATGCGGCTTTCGGCGCCAGCGCCTGTCGCGACTGCAAGGGGCAGGATACCCAGTATTGTTGTAAGGCTGGTCATGAGGATGGGGCGGAACCGTGAGACGGAGGCCTCACGTACGGCATCCATTATGCTCAGGCCTGCCTGCTGTCTCTGGTTGGCAAACTCGACAATCAGAATGCCGTTCTTGGCTACCATACCTATCAGCATGATCAGTCCTATCTGGCTGAAAATATTAAGTGTCTGGCCCGTGACAACCATTGTAAAGAGTGCACCTATCAGTGCCAGCGGGACCGTGACAAGGATAATAATGGGGTCGCGGAAACTCTCGAACTGCGCTGCAAGAACCAGGTATATCAGTACCAGTGCAAGCACGAAGGCAAAGAGCAGGCTTGAGGTACTTTCCACGAAGTCTTTTGAATCACCCGAGAGAGTGGTGCTGAACTCGTCACCCAGCACTTTGTCTGCTATCCTGTCCATCTCCTCGATACCCTCCCCGATGGTGTATTTTCCTTCCAGGCCGGCAGAGACAGTAGCAGAGACAAACCTGTTATACCTGTAGAGCTGGGGAGGAAGGCTGTTCTCACGTACCTCAACCAGGTTATCAAGCTGTATAAGGTTACCCTTGTCATTCCTGACATAGACACTCGTGAGGTCACGGGGGTCATTTCTCTTTGACCTGTCAAACTGGCTCAGTATCTGGTACTGTTTGCCGTCAAGAATATAATAACCGATACGCTGTTCACTCATGGTCAGCTGCATCGTCTGGGCGATGTTCTGGACATTCACCCCCATCATTGATGCCTTCTCCCTGTTTATGTAAACAGTGAGTTCAGGCTTGGTAAACTTGAGGTTCACATCGCTGGCGGAGAAATAAGGACTCTCTGCGACCTCTGCCATGAAGTCGGGTATGACCCTCTTGAGATCATTCAGGTTCTTGGCCTGGATGACATACTGCACCGGCAGTCCGCCGCGGCGTGACCCGAAGGTCTGCTGCTGTGACACGATAGTCTGGGCGCCGGTGTACTGACGGAGCTTGGGTGACAGATCGGCAGCTATCTCCTGCTGCGACCGTTTGCGCTTGTCAAGGTCAACCAGGCGAACCCTCATATTACCGGACCCTCCGCCTCCCATGCCTACCATCTCCATTATATTGTCACTCTCAGGAACGCTCTCCTTCACCACCGGGTATATTTTTTTCATATACTCGGTCATATATTCATATGTTGTCCCCTCGGTAGCCCTGGCACTGACATTCACATAACCTCTGTCTTCCAGCGGAGCCATCTCTGACGGAAGCATCGTCCAAAACCAAACAATAAGTCCTGCGGATGCTGCTATGATTCCAAGTGCATATCTTCTGTGTTTCAGGAAGGAGGTTATTAATCTGCGGTAGAGGTTTATCATCCCGGCGAAGAATGGTTCTGTGGCACGGTAGAATCTGCCCTCCATGGCATTATGCTTAAGTATCCTGGTTGAAAGCATCGGGGTAAGCGAAAGGGCTACGAAGGCGGAAATTGTCACCGCTCCGACTATCACAAGGCTGAACTCTCTGAAGAGACGACCCGTCACACCCTGAAGAAATACTATCGGAAAGAAGACGGCGACAAGTGATATGGTGGTGGCAATGATAGCGAAGTAAATCTCCTTTGACCCTTTAAGACCAGCCTCCATAGGACCCATGCCATGCTCTACCTTGGTATATATGTTTTCGACAACCACGATTGCGTCGTCAACCACAAGTCCGATAGCAAGCACCACCGCAAAGAGAGTAAGTATATTTATAGTGAAACCTGCAATGTACATTATGAAGAATGCGCCGATAAGTGCAACAGGTATGGCGATGACAGGAATAAGGGTTGTTCTCCAGTTCCGGAGGAAGAGGAATATCACCAGCACAACAAGCAGGAAGGCGATTGTTATTGTATGCCTGACCTCCTTTATTGATTCCCTGATATATATTGTATTGTCAAAAAGTACCTCTGTGATAATATCTTCCGGGAGGTCTTTCTTCAGTTGCTCAAGCACTATCTTGGCGTTATCAACTATATCAATGTAATTTGCCCCCGGTTGTGGCACAAGAACCACGTTGACACTGGGCAATCCGTTGCTGGTCAGGTGCGAACGTATGTTCTCGGCATCGACCTCTGCGATTCCGATATCGCTGAACTTGACCACACGGTCATCTTTCTTTGCGATTATGAGGTTGTTGAATTCTTCAATCGTCCTCAGGCGCCCCATTGTTCTGATAGTGAGCTCTGTGTTGTCACCTTCTATTCTGCCTGACGGAAGCTCAACATTTTCCCGTGTCACGGCATTCCTGACATCCAGTGGAGTGAGGCCGTATGCTGCCAGCCTGGCGGGATCCATCTTCATCCTGATGGCAAGTTTCTTCGACCCCCAGACACTCACGGCGCTTACACCTGATATGGTCTGCAACCTCTCCTTGAAATTGATCTCGGCGAAAGTGCTGACGTCAATGAGTGAGCGTGTATCGCTCCTTAGTGTAACGGCGAAGATAGGCTGTGCGTCGGCGTCTGCCTTTTGCACCACCGGAGGGTCGACATCCTGTGGCAGACGTCTGAGAGCTCCTGACACCTTGTCGCGCACGTCATTGACGGCGGTCTCCATGTCAACCTCGAGCTTGAACTCTATCGTTATCCGGCTCGACCCGTCGCTGCTGGAGGAGGAGATTGACCTGATGCCCTGTACAGCGTTGATGGCTGATTCGAGAGGCTCGGTTATCTGTGTCTCCACAACATCTGAGTTACCACCCGGTAAAGAGGTGGAAACCGTTACTATTGGAGGGTCAACACTGGGATAGTCACGCACACCAAGGTATGTGAAGCCGATACCTCCCAGCAAGAGAACAACGAGACTCATTACGGTGGCCAGAACCGGTCTCTGTATGCTTAATGATGATAAACTCATTTTCAGTATGTTATTGTAGTAATGGGTTCAGGTAAGGGACTATCAATCTGCGATATTTACCCTTACTGCCATATTGGGCCTCAGTTGCATCAGCCCGCTTGTTATTACAGTGTCACCCACAGAAATGCCGGATAGTATTTCGATCATGTTCTGTGTGCGGTTGCCTGATGTGACAGGGGTCAGTACAGCTTTGCCTCCCCTCAGTACCCAGACCCTTTTCTCATTCATGTCAGGTACAACAGCTTCTGTCGGTACCAGGATTGCGTTCTCCCTCTCGTCTGTTATCAGGGTTATTTCAGCGAACATGCCGGGAACGAGCCGTCCGTCCCTGTTGTCGGTACGGGCCCTGACACCGATGGTGCGGGTAGCTTCATCAACCCTGTAGTCGATGGCATATACCTGGGCAAAGAACTCATCCTTATAGCCCGGAACCGTAAAAGATACCTTTTTGTTCGTCAGTGGCTGGGAGATGTATTTTTCCGCGATGCCGAACTCAAGCTTCAGCTGTGAGTTGTCAGTCAGGTGAGCGATCTTCACTGACGGCTGAACGTATGTCCCCTCGCTCACATAGCGGAAGCCGATAATTCCGTCAAACGGAGCTCTTACCTCAGTCTCCGCAATACGAACCTTAAGTAGGTTGATGTCGGCAAGAATGACGTTATAGTCAGTCTGCAACTGGTCGAAAGACTCGCGGCTCACGGCATCCTTTGAGAGCAGTACCCTCTGGCGCTCAAGTTTTTCCGAGAGCATCTTCTCCTGTATCTGTGAACGGCGGAGTTGAGCCTGCAGGTCCTCGTCATAAATCTTGACCATCATGTCTCCCTTCCTTACCGCAGAGCCCTCCCTGAAGAAAACCCCTGTTACCTTGCCGGACACCTTGCTTACAATGTCAACCTCCTCATTGGCCAGCAGTGAGCCGGCTGACCTTATCCCGTTTGAAAGATATGACGGTTTTGCTATCTGTCCGGAGACAGGAAGCACAGCCCCTCCCTGAGGCCCTCTCTGTCCCTGTCCCGGGGCTGCCGCCTGTGATGCCTGCGCTGTGGCAGGTGCCCCTGCTGTGGCAGCACCTTTTTCTTCACTTACCTTGCCATTCCCGAATAGACCAAGTCTCGGACCTGCGAAACCGACTGCAAGGACGAGGGGGATGCTTATCCACAATGCTATTTTAGAACCTTTTTTCATTCTCTGTTATGATCTGCTTTTTACCTGAAAATACTGACCTGCAAAATTAGCTGTTTATTCCCCCCTTTATGTTAAAGAATATTAAAAGGGATGACCAAGGAGACAGGCCGTTCCCTCATCTGATAAACCGGAGCCGGGAATCAGCGGGTTATTATCAGCTCTTCGATGATCTTCTCCATCCTGTCGGTAACCTGTCTCCAGGGGACCGTGAACCCGTTGGCAATCATTGTGAAAGCCATGGTCTTTCCGCTCCGGGTTGTGACATACCCGCCAAATGCCCTTACTCCGGATATTGATCCGGTCTTTGCCACAACTCTTCCCTTAAACACATCACTCCGGAAATAGTTCTTCATTGTGCCTGATTCGCCGGCAGCAGGCAGCGACGAGAGAAAAACTGACGAGTCCTTGCTGTTGTACATGTAAACCAGCAGATCTGCTGTAAGCCTGGCGCTGATGCCATTGTTCGGCGACAGTCCGGAACCGTCAAGCATCAGTGCACGGTCAGGTTCACATCCTGCAGAACTGAGAAAGAGCTTTATGACTTCACTCCCGGCGCTGAACGAACCTGAACCTAAAATGTAGTAGCCAAGGTGCTTCCTCAACTGATCAGCATACAGGTTTACGCTTTCGTGGTTTGTGACTTTAATTATCTCACTGAGGGGAGGGGAGACAGTGACGGCCACAGGAGTGAGATCCATTCCCCTGGTATCAATCCTTTCATCTGAGGGCGTGCCGTCGACCTTAATTCCGGCTTCCCGGAGTTTCTCAGTCAGATGTCTCACAAGGATACCCGGAGGATCGGGCATGGAGGCCTTAAGGATGATGCTGCGGTCTGCAGGCACGCTGCCGGCAATCCATGCATCATATGAGTATGGTGCGTTGTAGACATAACCCCTGTCGGATGTGCCGGACGACGTCAGGTAATTAATGATATGCATCTCCCTTCCAAGTTCGCTGACTGAATCGATTGAAGCAGGGGTACCTTCACCGTATCCCGTCACATAGATTTGATATGTGTTATCGTTGAAGTTAATGTCATATACTCCGGCGCCGTAATAATTACCGAGGTCATCCCATGACCAGCCTCCCGGCACAGGATCAAAATCATAGATTGATTCCGATGCTGCCACCCTTCCTTTGACATGCAGCACGCCTGCTTCTTTGACAGCAGCAATCCAGGTCTCTATGACGTTTCCATAATGATCTGAGAAATAGGGTGAGGCCAGGGAGGGGTCACCTCCTCCTCTGATGATAATGTCTCCCTCCAGTGTACCCTTGCGCCTGTTCAGTTCGCCTGACATCAGCAGATCAGTCTTAAAGCAGAAGTCACTGCCCATAAGTGAAAGGGCCGTTGCCGTAGGATACAGCTTTGTTACTGATGCCGGCGCAAGGTTTCGCTCCGCATCATATTCAAAAACCGTCTCCCCCGTCATTGCATCGGCGATGCATATTGACCATGATGTACCTGTCAGGGCAGTGTCAGCCAGTGCAGCCTCGAGTGCTGCCTTCTGACTGTATGCAATGGAGGCTGACAGGCCCAGGAGAACAGTGAGGGTCAGAGACTTTATATTCATTGGTTTTTGTTTTGTTCAAGTGTTGACAGAAGACCGCATGCCGCACTGATGTCTTCGCCGCGGCTGGCACGGATGGTAGCCACGATCCCTTTTGCGTTGAGGCTGTCACGGAAGCGCTCCATCTCCTTCAGAGCAGGGCTTACATATTCTGATCCGGGGATGGCATGGAACCGTATCAGGTTTATACGGCAGCGGATGCCGTTAAGTATCCTGGCCAGCTCCCTGACGTGCGAGGGAGTGTCATTGAGATCCTTGAAGACAATATACTCAAAGGAGACCCTTCTCTGCCTTCCCATTTCGTAGGCCCTTATTATGTCAAGGACCTCCTTCACCGGGTGTGCCTTCTGGACAGGCATCATTGCCTGCCGCTCAGTGTCAAAGGGGCTGTGAAGGCTGACAGCCAGGTGGCACCTCGTCGACTCAAGATACTCCTTAATCCGGTCTGTGACACCCACTGTGCTTACCGTGATGCGGGTAGGACTCCATCCGTAACCCCATGGTTCAGTAAGTATAGTGAGGCTCTTCAGTACTTCGGCCAGGTTATCAAGAGGCTCACCCATCCCCATGTAGACAATATTTGTCAGCGACGGGTGTTCAGGGATGCTCCTGAACTGGTTAAGTATCTCTCCTGAAGTGAGATTGCCCTGGAAACCCTGTCTTGCCGTCATGCAGAAACGGCAGCCCATGCGGCAGCCTGACTGTACCGACAGGCATATGGTAGCCCGCTCGCGGTCAGGTATATAAGCTGCCTCAATAAACCTGTTGCCGAGGACCCTGAAAAGATACTTCTTCGTGCCGTCACCACCTGCCACCTCTGACGAGGGAGGTGTCACACCTGTCTCATAACGCTCTGCAAGCAGGCTGCGGGCCTTCAGTGAGAGGTCCGTCATCTCGTCGGTAGATGAGGCTCCCTTTTTATAAAGCCATGTAGCTATCTGCCTGGCGGCATATGACGGAAGACCGGCCGCAGCAGTCACCTCACCAAGCTCTGCCAGGGTCTTGCCATACAGTTTCTCCCTCTCCATCAGAACCTGTAGGCTGCTTTTTCCAGATCACGAATGGTCTTGAACGGGCGGGGAGGAGTGAGCTGACCGTTAAGGAAGTTGTATATATCCAGCCTTATGCGCCTGGCCTCCTTGTAGTCCATTCTGTCAAAAGAGTGCCCGCCGGGCATGTCTTCAAAGATCTTGTACTGGAAATTTTGTTTCCCGGCTGCCTTGAGCGACTTGATGAGGTGCTCTACCTCAAGCACATTTACATCCTCGTCATTGGTGTTGGTGTGGATAAGCAGCGGTGTGTTCCTGTAACGGTCAACCTGCCAGGCGGGCGACCGCTTACGGTATTCCTCAACGTTCTCATCGGCACTTTTACCGATATGGTAATCGGCTGAGAAAAGATCACGGTAGTCGTCATCCTTATACCCCATGCGTGCTATCACATCGCTTACGGGAACCCCGGCAAAGCATGCCTTATAGGCATCAGGATAATCAAAGATGCAGAAGAGTCCGATCAGCCCGCCGTGACTCCATCCTACTATGCCTACCCGGTCCTTGTCTACAATGTCATAGTTGTCAACCATATACTGGCGACTGGCCTCAACATCCGCCACCTCAAGACCGCCATAGTCTATGCTGCGGTAAAGGCCGCTGCCGTAACCGGTGGAGCCTCTGTAGTCAGCTGCTACGACAATATAGCCCTGGCTGACCATCTCACGTATGATATGTGTGTAATAGGTTGTGAAACTGGCATGCACCCCTCCGTGGGGGAAGACAAGCAGAGGGTATTTCTTTGACGGGTCCGCATCACGCGGTATGAAAACATAACTCCAGAATTTAAGAGGATTACCGGCACCCTGACCGGTGGGATTGCTCTCTTTGGCAGGGGGAGGGCCGGTGATATATATCTTGTCAATGTATGCAATATCACCGGTGCGTTCAAACCATAGAATATCATCGATGTTCTTCTCGAGAACATCCAGCCGGTGATCGAGTGCATCGAACTGCCGGTTCACACCATTGATGGCATTCATCAGCTCCGTGTTGCCCGGTTGTGCATCCAGCGTAAATCTGAAGGCAGCAAGGGTAATAATAACAAACAGGATCCTGTAAGATTTGCTTTTCATATCAGTCAGATGTTAAAGTTCAATTTCTCCGGTGTATACAAAAGTCGCCGGACCGCTAAGCCGGATATCCGTTGCCCCGCCGGCAGCAAGGCTGAAGCGTACGGAAAGGATTCCTCCCCTTACTTTCACCCTGATGTCATTCGTGACAATTTTTCCTTTTATGGCTGCCGCAATGGCAGACGCAGTGACACCTGTGCCACACGCGAGTGTCTCATCCTCGACACCTCTCTCATAGGTCCTTACCTTCAGCTGCTCACCCTTTATCTCAACCAGGTTGACGTTGACTCCTTCGGGAGCATACACCGGGGAGTGGCGCAGCGGCCGGGCGGTAGCTGTAAGGTCAGCCTCGTCAATGTTATCTGCGAAAACCACCAGGTGGGGTACGCCTGTGTTCAGGACGATTCCGTCGGATGTTTCAGAAATGGCAGTTACGTCGCGAATAGAGATCTCGATATTGTCTCCACCCTTGTGACGCGCGGAATGGGCCCCGTCAGATGTCATGAATGTAAGGTCGCGGAATCCGGTAATATTCTTCATTACATAGTGAGCCGCGCACCGGCCTCCGTTGCCGCACATTGTTGATGGAAGTCCGTCACAGTTAAAATAGACCATCCTGAAATCGTAACCGGCACACTCTTCGATGAGTATGAGCCCGTCAGCTCCGATGCCGAACCTGCGATCGCAGAGCCTTCTCACGAGCTGGCTGTCGGAATGATCCAAAACCGGCGGCGAGTTTTTTACAATAATGAAATCATTACCCGTTCCCTCATATTTGTTAAATAGAATTTTCATTCCGTTAAATTGATGTTAATTCAGGCAACATAAAACAGAGGGTCTGTTAAAAAAATGAAAATTTGTGAAACATTTTGCATGATTCAGGGTTGTAAAGATACCAATCTTTTTACGGAGGCACGTAATTTGATGAAGTAGTCGGTACAAAGAGATGAAAAACTTTAAAAGAGAATAAGAGCCATGAAAGCGAAATCACTGATTGCTACATTGTTTATTGCACTTTTCGGTGCCCTTGCAGGATTGTTTATATACACGAGGTTTCTTGACAGGAATGATCTGGTCATTGGCACTGATAAGGAAAAGAAAGAGATTGAAGACAATGCGAGGTACACATCAATGGTGCCTCAGTCGGGCGTGATTGATTTCACCTATGCCGCTGAGCTACACCGTTCATGCCGTGGTTCATGTAAAAACGAAGACCACAGTAAGTTCCACGCTATTCCAACCCGCTCTATGAGTTCTTCTACGGACCTGGTGCAAGCCAGCCGAGGGAAGTTCGGGGATTCGGTTCAGGGGTGATTGTTACTGCCGACGGTTACATTATAACAAACAATCATGTTATAGAGGAGGCTGATGAGGTGGAGGTGACTCTTAACGACAAGCGCACGCTCACTGCCGAGGTTGTCGGTCGTGATCCAAGCACTGATATCGCTTTGCTCAAGATCAAGGCCACCGGGTTGACATTCATAGGATTTGGCGACTCTGATGCCATCAGGCTGGGTGAATGGGTCCTTGCAGTAGGCAACCCTTTTAACCTTACTTCAACGGTGACTGCAGGGATAGTCAGTGCCAAGGGCAGAAGCCTTAATCTGCTTGACAATCAGTACCGCATTGAGTCATTCATACAGACTGACGCTGCCGTGAACATGGGTAACAGCGGCGGTGCGCTGGTAAACACAAAGGGGGAACTGATTGGAATTACCACTGCCATTTATTCGCCTACGGGAACCTATGCCGGCAACTCATTTGCCGTGCCTGTTTCAATCGTGAAAAAAGTATATGAGGATCTGAAGCAGTACGGAGAGGTGCAGCGCGGGCTTATGGGGGTGAATATCACCGACGTAACGTCAGAGATAGCAAAGGAGGAGAACCTGAAGGAGATCAAGGGTGTGCATCCTGACAGGCGTGACGCCTGACGGAGGAGCGAAGGAGGCAGGACTGGCGGAGAAGGATGTAATCATTGCCGTCAACGGTGAACCGGTAGAGACAACGGCTGATCTGCAGGAGAAAGTAAGCCGTTACCGGCCGGGCGATAAGCTGGCAGTGACATACATACGCAACGGGAAAAAGGATGAAAAGACAGTTGTACTGCGTAACATTGAAGGGGGGACAGGCGTGGTTGCCCCGGGCTCGGCAGCTTCGTCGGTATACGGAGCTACTTTGGCACCGGTCACCCCGGGCGAGAGGCAACAGTTCAGGATTGACGGCGGAGTAAAGATAACGTCGATATCAGAAGGCCGCTTCCGTGACCTTGGCCTCGCACGCGGTACGATCATAATAACGGTTAACGACCAGAAAGTGAACACTGCAGCCGATGTCAGGAAAGCGACAAATGATGAAAAAACACTGACATCAATTGAAGGTTATACATCCGACGGTACCTATTTCAAATACCAGACGAGAAGGTAACGGTGGGTTGAAATGATAAAAATCTGTAAATCAGGAATTTGTCAGCAGTAGCTGATGCAGCCTGATGAGGCAGTTTATATTTGCATATTAATAAAAAAAGAAGTAACTTTGCGAAAATTTTTTCGAAGGGATAATCAGCATGAGACAACTTAAGATTACCAAATCCATAACCAACCGTGAGAGTGCGTCGTTGGACAAATATCTGCAGGAAATTGGTAAGGAGGAGTTGATATCGGTTGAGGAAGAGGTAGAGTTAGCACAGAGGATAAAGAAGGGTGACAGGGCAGCTTTGGAGAAGCTTACCAAAGCAAACCTCCGTTTTGTTGTCTCAGTAGCCAAGCAATATCAGAATCAGGGGCTCAGCCTCCCCGACCTCATTAATGAGGGCAACCTCGGCCTTATCAAGGCAGCAGAAAAATTTGACGAGACCCGCGGGTTTAAATTCATATCATACGCGGTATGGTGGATCAGACAGTCTATTCTCCAGGCTCTGGCAGAGCAGTCGAGGATAGTGCGTCTGCCGCTGAACCAGGTTGGATCGCTTAACAAGATAAACAAGGCTTTTGCGCGCTTCGAGCAGGAGAACGAGCGTACACCGTCACCCGAGGAGCTTGCTGAGGTGCTCGACCTGCCGAAGGAGAAGGTAGCTGACACTCTGAAGGTCTCCGGACGCCATGTATCTGTCGATGCACCGTTTGTCGAGGGTGAGGATAACAGCCTGCTCGACGTCCTTACAAACCTCGATTCGCCCATAGCTGACAAGATGCTTATAGACGAGTCGCTCTCAAAAGAGATCGACCGTGCACTGGCAACACTGACCGAGCGTGAGAGGGATATCATCCGCTATTTCTTCGGCATTGCATGCCAGGAGATGACCCTCGAGGAGATAGGCGAAAAATTCGGCCTTACACGTGAGAGGGTGAGACAGATAAAAGAGAAGGCTATACGCCGCCTCCGTCACACCTCACGCAGCAGACTGCTGAAAGGATACCTGGGATAAAACTGGAGAATCAATTTAAAATGGATATGGTAGAGACGTTGCGAGCAACGTCTCTACCTGTTTTTTAGCTAATTTTGCAGCCAATGGATTTCAGACTGGTATCGGATTTTGTTCCTACCGGTGATCAGCCGGAGGCAATACGGCAGCTTACCGACGGACTCAGGCAGGGCGTCCCCTTCCAGACGCTGCTTGGTGTTACCGGTTCGGGAAAAACATTTACCATCGCCAACGTGATAGAGCAGCTTCAGAGGCCGGTGCTCGTGCTGAGCCACAACAAGACCCTGGCAGCACAGCTCTATGGCGAATTCCGGCAGTTCTTCCCGGAAAATGCCGTGGAGTATTTCGTCTCCTACTATGACTATTACCAGCCGGAGGCGTATATGCCGGTGACAGACACATATATTGAAAAGGACCTGGCCATCAATGATGAGATTGAAAAGCTGCGTCTCAGCGCCACCTCATCACTCCTTTCCGGCCGGAGGGATGTCATCGTGGTATCCTCTGTCTCCTGCATCTACGGTATCGGTAATCCTGACGACTTCCGTTCGAACACCGTTCATGTAATCAAAGGAAAGAAGACGGGTCGCAACCTCTTTCTGCGGAAGCTTGTTGACAGCCTCTATGCCCGCAATGAGATAGAGTTTACCCACGGCACCTTCAGGGTAAGGGGCGATTCCGTCGATGTCTTTCCGGCATATGCCGACATAGCCCTTCGTATTGTCTTCTTCGGTGATGAGATAGAGGAGATATCCACATTCGATCCCCTGACCGGTGTACGCAGGGATGAGCTCACCGAATACGTAATCTATCCGGCCAACCTCTTCGTGACTACCCGTGAGCGCATAAACCAGGCTGTCAGTCACATACAGGATGACATGATGCTGCAGGCCAGACACTTCACTGACACCGGGCGTCCTGAGGAGGCAAAGCGTATACAGCAGAGGGTACAGTATGACCTTGAGATGATAAAGGAGCTGGGCTACTGCAGCGGCATAGAGAACTACTCACGGTACTTCGACGGGAGAGAGCCGGGCACAAGGCCTTTCTGCCTGATCGACTGCTTCCAGAAGGATTTCATCACCATCATTGACGAGAGCCATGCAACGGTTCCTCAGATACGTGCCATGTACGGGGGAGACCACTCGCGCAAGCAGACGCTGGTGGAGTATGGCTTCCGCCTCCCCTCGGCCCTTGACAACAGGCCGCTGAGGCTTGAGGAGTTTGAGTCCCTGACGGGACAGACGATATATATGAGTGCCACACCGGCGGACTATGAGATGGAGAAGAGCGAGGGGGTCTTTGTGGACCAGGTGATTCGTCCTACGGGACTGCTCGATCCTCCTATAGATGTGAGGCCCAGCCGCAACCAGGTTGACGACCTGATGGAGGAGATACGCCGCCGCTCTGCAGCAGGGGAGAGGGTGCTTGTCACCACCATGACCAAACGGATGGCGGAGGAGCTTAACACGTACCTTGGCCGGTTTGACATCAGATGCTCGCTACATACACTCTGACGTAGATACCCTGGAACGGGTGGAGATACTTGAAGGACTCCGTTCAGGAGAGTTTGACGTGCTGGTGGGTGTTAACCTGCTGCGTGAAGGGCTTGATCTGCCTGAGGTGTCGCTCGTGGCCATCCTCGATGCTGACAAGGAGGGGTTCCTCAGGTCAGGCAGGGCGCTGACGCAGACCGCCGGCCGTGCGGCAAGGAACCTTAACGGGCTGGTGGTGATGTATGCCGACAGGATCACCGGCTCCATGCAGGCAACGATAGACGAGACCAACAGGCGAAGGGCGAAGCAGCTTAAATATAATGAGGAGATGGGTATCACCCCGCGGCAGATAGTGAAGAAGGGGGGGGCGATGATAGCTGGACTGAGACGCAAGGGTGTGACTGTGAAAGCCTATGCCGGACCCGAGAGGGCTGATGTCGCGGCTGACCCTGTTGTAAGGTACATGTCGAAGGAACAGCTGGAGAAAGCGATGGATAAGACACGCAGGCAGATGGAGAAGGCTGCCGCGGCGCTTGACTTCATCGAGGCAGCACGGCTCAGGGATGAGATTGAGGGAATGAGGAGGCTGGCGGGCGGCGGGGAGCGGTGAGGTGAGGGGTATTCGGTGATCAGTAATCAGTAAGGTACATGGTGCTTCAGTCTTCGAGTCTTCGGTCTGTCGGATCGTCTTCGGTCTTCAACATGATCGCACGATTGCATGATCGCACGATCATCAGACACCTGATTACAGAAAACAATATTATATTTGAACATGACGAGGTCATTAACAATACTGCTTTTTGTAACCCTGGCTTTTGCAGGTTGCGGTGAAAACCCTGATCCGACGAAAGAGGGCAAGGTTATCGTGCTGATGTATCACCGTATAACTGACGGACCGGCAACAAACCTGTATGAGAGAAGTGCAGCTGATTTTGAGGCAGACCTGCAGTATCTGAGAAAGAATAAAATACGTGTTATCGGGTTTGAAGAGCTGGAAGAGATGGTATTGTCAGGCGAGCCGCCCTCAACTGACTGTGCCATAATAACATTTGATGACGGCGACCATTCGTGGTACACTCTGGCCATGCCTCTTCTAAAAAGCTACAGGATGGGCGCCACATTTTTACTGTGGGCCCTGATGATTGAAGATGACAGAGACTCGTTTCTCTCATGGGAGGAGGTCAGGCTGATGAGCCATTATATGGATGAAGATGGGAGACGGCCGTTTGTCTTTGGCTCACATACACTCTACCATCAGCATCTCACGGCCAAAGAGGCAGCTTATAATGATCCGGCCGCTTTTGCACTTTACCTGGATGAAGAATTTGGCGGTTCAAAACGACTGATAGAGGCTCATACTCCTGGTGTTGTCAACGTTTTGTCCCTTCCCTTCGGCGAAGGGGCCGGTGACCCTGAAATCACTGCCGGTGCGGAGCTGAACGGGTACAGGTTCATCCGTACTTCAGAATGGGGAGCGATTGAGATCGGGAGCGCAAATATGTTAAGGATACCCAGCATTCCCATGCTTGACGACACCCCTTCAGACCTCATCGGAGATTACCTGGGACAATAAGAACCTGATAACCGACAATCAACAGATAACAGATAACCGACAACAGAAAACTGCAATTAATAACTACATGAATTCAGATAATAAAAAGGATTGCTGCCGTTTCAGGGCACATCCGTGGCATGGAATAGAAATAGGAGACAGGGCTCCGGACGTGGTAATGACATTTGTGGAGATGGTCCCGACGGATACTGTCAAGTATGAGATGGACAAGGCGTCAGGCTACCTGAGGCTCGACAGGCCGCAGCGTTACTCGAACGTGGTGCCGGCGCTATACGGGTTCATACCACGGACACTGACAGGTGTCAGGGTGGCGGCACTGTCAATGGAACGGACGGGAATGAGCGGCATCAGGGGTGACGGTGATGCAATGGATATATGCATCCTGACCGAGAAAGACATATCACACGGTGACATACTTGTACGGGCACGGCCTATCGGCGGCTTCCGCATGATAGACGGTAATGAGGCTGACGACAAGATCATTGCGGTGCTTGAGAGTGACGCCGTCTACGGCGAGTATGATGACATAGCCGACTGTCCGCAGATAGCCATAGAGAGGCTCAAGCACTATTTCCTGACCTACAAGGACCTTCCCGGAGAGAAGAGAAAGGTTACAATCCCTGAGGTGTATAACCGCGAGGAAGCTCTGGAGGTCATCAGGCGGTCAATGGAAGACTATTCACAGGATTTCCCCGGAATCAGGTAAGATGACTTTTCCGGTACCCGTAAAGAAAGTAAAGTATCAGACCGACTATCAGCCAGGAACCAAACATCAGCCAGTTTGTCCATCCCATACCCGTCAGGAGATAGCAGCACGATAACAACCCTGCGAGGGGAATGAAGGATAATTTCCTGATGAATGCCAGAACGGTCATGAACGCCCAGAAGAGGTAGAAAATGATCATAGGGTAATTCAGCCTCTGGTTGGCATCATCAAGGTAAATCGAGTTGGGATAGAACCTGGCAATCAGAATAAAAGCAATAATGGTACCTATCGGTACGATCCACTGTGAGTTGATATAAGGGATCCGGAATTTACCTTTTTCCTTCAGCTCTTTATCTGCGGGCAGCAGGAGTATCCCGCCGCATACCAGGACAAAAGCAAACAGTGTCCCGATGCTTGTGAAATCCAACACCAGAGTCTCATCCGTGAATAGTATCGGCACTCCTACGACAAGTCCTGTAACGATGGTAGCGAAACCCGGAGTTTTGTGTTTCGGATGTATTGAGGAGAACTTTTTGGGCAATAAACCATCCCTGCTCATGCTCATCCAGATGCGTGGCTGGCCCATCTGGAAGACAAGCAGCACGCTGGTCATTGCAACAACCGCGGCGATGGAAACAATGAAAAGCATCCATTTTATTCCCTTTGAGCTTGAATATCTCAGCAAGCGGGTCGCTGACGCCAAGCAGCTTATAGGATGCCATCCCTGTGATAACAAGTGCAAGTGCAATGTAGATCACGGTACAGATCACCAGTGAATAGATCATTGCCCTGGGCAGATCGCGCTGTGGATTTTTGCTCTCTTCCGCCAGTGTCGAGACAGCATCAAATCCTATATATGCAAAGAAAACTGCAGACACCCCTGCCATCACGCCGTTGAATCCGTTTGGCATGAAAGGGGTCCAGTTTTCAATGTCGACATGAAATACACCCACACCTATCACCAGGCCGATAATCGCCAGCTTTATATAAACCATTGTGTTGCTGAGATTTCGTGATTCGGTGGTCCCGACGAAGACAAGTATCGTTATGAGAATATTGATAAGGATGGCCGGAAGATCAAGTATCACCCTCAGGTTTCCGATCATGGGTGCTGTGGTCCATGCATTAAATCCTTCACCGGCTATATTTGATGCAAAGGCATCATGTGCAGCCTTGTAGTTTATAGTCAGCCATTCAGGTATTCCGGGCACGAGGTTGGTGAAGTAGCCGCTCCATGAGAATGCGACGTAGATGTTCCCTATTGAATATTCCATCAGCAGGGCCCATCCGATTATCCATGCGAATATCTCGCCGAAGCTGACATAGGCATAAGTATATGCGCTGCCGGAGACGGGTACCCTTGATGCAAACTCAGCATAACAGAGGGCCGTAAAACCACAGGCGATCCCGCACATGATATATAGGAATATTACTCCCGGCCCGCCTGAATAGCAGGCGTTGCCGATGGCGCTGAATGTTCCTCCGCCGATGATTGCCGCGATGCCGAAGAACGTGAGGTCTCTTACTGAAAGAACCCGTTTGAGATCAGAACCATGGGCTTCTGAGTCAGTTGCAGATACTGGTTTTTTTCTGAGAAGTGATTTCAAAATTCAAAGTGATAATAGTTAGTCTTCTGATTGTGGTCGCCCGGGGCTGAGTCTTACTGTACAAGAGTTTAAAAATACAAATTATGGGGCTTGGTGCAACGGTGATGCTGATGAATCGGCTGATTTTATGAATCATTCTCTGTCTCTGAATATTTTCTTTTCATATAATAATAGACCGGTATGCCTGACAGGATCAGCGTCAGACCGATAGCTGCCTCGCGCGGTCGTGTTATAATGGTATTGAAAAACAAGCCAATACAAAAGATTATGAATATGGCAGGCACAAAAGGATATCCCCACACTTTATATGGCCGGTGGGCATCCGGCATCTTGCGGCGAAGAATAAACACCCCCAGTGTAGTGGCTCCGTAGAATATATAAACAGCAAAAATAACCATATCGGTCAGCTGATCAAACGTGCCTGACAGTACCAGTACAGACGCCCATATTCCCTGCCACAGGAGCGAATTGGACGGGACATTGTGCCTGTTAAGCCTTCCGATGGCCGGAAAGAAAAGCCTGTCGCGAGCCATGGCATAATAGGGGCGTGCGCCTGTAAGTATACTTGCATTGGTGCACCCCATCGTGGTGACAAGTATCAGCAGCGAAATAAAAAGCACCCCGCTGGTTCCCCAGAAGCTCCTTACCGCCTCAACCGCAGCTATCTGGTTGCCGGCGTTATGAACATTTACAAGCTGAGGGATGGACAGGAGGGAGAGGTATGTCACATTGACCAGGACATATATGGCGATAACCACAAGGACGCCTGCAGCAATTCCCTTCGGGATGTTTCTTGTGGGATCCTTCACCTCTCCGCCGATAAACCCGACAGAGACCCATCCCTGGTATGCCCAGAATGCCGCCAGTATGGCCGTGTAAAAGGAGGAGAGTGTTACGGTTTTGTTTGTCAGCTCCCTGACATCCATGAAATTTTCAGGTCTCGGGCCACCGCTGCTCAATCCGAATACTATAATTACCAGCAGTCCTGCGAAAACAAGAAACATGATGACCCTGCTGACCCCTGCCCCGCTTTTCAGTCCTGCTATGTTGACCGCTGTGAGCCCCATGATCAGTAGAATGGCTGTCAGTTTTATCCCGAAATCCTGAAAGGGGTAGAAGATGCCTCCTATTGTAACATGCTGCAGGGAGCTGAAAACGTCAGGTATAGGTATGATGCTGTTCAGTGACTGGGTAAAGACATAGGCAAGTGATGAGATGGTTGCCGTCTGGATGACGGCAAAGAGCGACCATCCGTACAGGAATGAAAAGAAACGGTTATAGATTTTTTTCAGGTAGACAAAATCACCTCCGGTATCTGCCAGCAGTCCGGCTACTTCGGCGTTGCTCAGGGCACCGAAGAGGGTGATTATCCCCCCGACGATCCACACCATCAGTATCCAGACGGAAGACTGCAGTTCTGATGCCATGGGGGCAATCTTTTTATATACCCCTGAGCCAATGATATTTGCAATGACAAATATTATGACATAACCCAACCCGAGCGTCCTGACCAGGCTTCTCTGATTTCCCATATGAAGGTTTAAGTGATCAACCGAAGATGCTAAATTAAGAAATTTGTCAAGCCAATTGCGCGCAGGCCGTAATGCTGGCCGGATATTTGCGGTGCTTAGCCCGGCATCTTCTTCCCGATCATGAAATAAAATTGACTTTGGTTCAGGTCTGGACTAAATTTGATATGAAAAGCTGAGTGCCAGTTTGAGATACTTTATAATCAAAATCCTAAAAACATGAAAAAAAATTCAGTTTTGATCTTAGGTTTAGTCATGACAATGGTATTTTCCGCTACGACCTTCGGGCAGAAAGTCATGATGCTCGACAATGAGCTTAAGGCGGCCAGTAAACAGATGGAAGCAAAGCGAAAAGGGATGAGCGGCATTGGCAAGTATGAATTTGGCCCGTATAAAATAGTATCAGGCAAGGCAGGCTGGACTACCACGAAGTCTGACAAAAAGTTTTTCAGTTTCAAGACTACATCTGAATCAAAGAAAAAGTCATCATTTGTCTTTGTAGCCAACGGGACTGACACATTGCTGGTCAATACGTCGACCAACACAAAGTTCAGTGAGACGGAGATTCAGAATTTCTCATGGCTGAATCAGAGCGTTGACAATTACATGGCAGCTATTGCATCGGCAAGTGACACCACAGCATGGCAGCTGGTACTGGTCACAGGCAGCGGAGAGGAAGTGGAAGGAAATTTCAAAGCCTCAGGTGTATTGTCAGACGGTGTAACAAGGATTCAGATCAGGGAGGTTCGGCAGTGGAGCGATGGCAAGACGCCCGTGATGAAGGTGATATGCGGGTATGAGTTTTTCCTGGATGGCAGGTCTATCGCTGCGGTTCAGTCGAGCATCGACACATTTCAGAAGAAATATGTCTGGCTGCGCGAGGATCTCGATGAGACCATGAAGTCAGTGCTTGCAGCAGCAGCAGCCTCGCTTATGGTGCATACTGATGATTCGATGGTTGAGTAATCAGAAACCTGATATGGAAAAACCCTGTGCAATCACCTGCACAGGGTTTTTTATTGGATACCGTTAAGAACCGTCTTCTGTCAATCTTTGATGCACCTGACAGATAAAGCGTTCTTGTTGGAGGTGGTGTCGCTTGCCAGTTCGGCGGAATTGTTGTTCAAAGCCCTGAACGAGCCGGTGGCTGAGGTCCACCAGAAGGCTGCGGTGCCGGCTTTCGTAAAGCTTCCGGCAGCAGAGCGTGACCCTCCCGGGTATGCTGCAAAGTCGCTGCTGTTGTTGCTGGCCAGGTCGTTACCTACATTACCGGGAGTCGGATCAGCAGTCCATTCTGCAGTGGCTGCCAGCGATTTGCCTATGTCGGGTCCGCTGCCTTCATAGCCGTAACCGTTGTCAGTCAGGAAAGTTGCCAGTGTCGTCCATTCGGCAGGAGTGGGAAGGTGCCATCCGGCAGGGCATACACCCCGGCTGTCAGTGACTGCATACCATGTGTATAACCTTCCGAAAAGATCCACTTTCGTCTGCGCATCCTTATAGATCCACTGATATTTTGGAGTGCTCTCACCCGAGATGTTTTTTGTCACCGTGTCAGTTGTACCTATCAGCTCCCCGTTACGGTATTTGGTGCTTTTCAGGTTCTGTGCCATCCACCACTGTGTTCCGAGCTTCACGGTATTATATACATTGCCTTCCGCATCGGCAACGGTCGATTTGTTAACCACTTCGATGGTCATCGTAGTACCGGTGGCACACTGGCCCGGATCAGGTGTAAATGCGAATGTAAATTCTCCCGCGACGGAGGTGTTTATCTTATCCGGAACCCATGTCCCTTTTATTCCGTTGTCTGATACGGACGGCAGGGCAGGGGCTTCAGAATCCTGCGAGACAGGACCGATCTGGGCAAACGACGGAATGGTCAGCGTTATCCAACCCTCGATCCATACTTCCAGGAAGCTCCCGGGGGTGCTGTTCAGCTTTACCTCAAGCTTTGATTCAAGAGTTAAACCGGTTAATGGTTTGGTTATCGAGACTTCGTTTTTCGAGAAGTCCGACGGACCGGCGACCATAACGCCGTCAATAAACACCTCAGCACTGGAGACTCTTGTTTTCTTATCGTTGCCATTCTTGATTTTAAGCACAAGATCTTCATAACACATGACGTCGGGGTCTGTCAGTGAACGCATTTCAGTGACAGGCTGCCCTTTGCCCCTGGTAAACGTCTCTGGTCCGTAGAAGACTCTCAGTTCTTTTATGAATGTCTCACCCTTAAGGCTGGTCTGTCCCGAATAGGAAGGCATTAATTCATCCTCCGGCAGGGGTGTATTCTCCTGGCAGGAGGGGAGGGACAGAATCATCAGGCATCCGATTATTGCTGCTGAAACCTTCTGCAAGGTGCTCCCGGATAATTGAATAGCTTTTGGAGTTGCTTTCATTTTATTGTTTTTTGTATGGTTCTTATAATACTTCAAAAAGGTACTGGTTGAATGGTTCACTTAAGACAACATAAAGTTACGTTTTTATTCACTATTTGGATTAGAAAATATCTTGTTTCAGCCGGTTATTTGATTAACAACGTGAATATTGTGATTAAGGTTAAAATCAGTGAGATCAGGCTGCATAGTAGCTGTGTTGTGCTGACTGGCGGGTCGCACGTTCCCTTCTTGGTGATGATCCTGAACAAAAAAGCCGCCTCATGCTGCGAGAGGTGCCGGGATTACTCAGGCTTCGCCTTCGTGATCCCGGGTCTGGAGGTGACAAAAACAGAAAACCCTTGTCATCCGTCAGTTGACGGATGACGAGGGTATTTGTTTTCACTGCTCCTTGCAGCAAGCTGCCGTCGCATTAAAAACAAATACCCTCTCTGCCATTGGCAGAAAGGGTTTTCTGTTCAGTCGGGATGCCGGGATTTGAACCCGGGGCCCCTTGCCCCCCAGACAAGTACTCTAACCGGGCTGAGCTACATCCCGTAGCTTTTGAAGCGGTGCAAAATTAATCAACTATTCCGATTAAACAAAAAAAAGCACGGAGCTGCTGAAAGGCATATCACTGCACACATCGGCTGCTTGTGTAATTTTTTATCTTTGCCTGTGCTTACTCTCCGATCATCACTAATCTTCAGGTAATATGAAACAGGTTAACCGTCGTAATTTTCTCCGCCTTGCTGGTGCCGGCGCAGCAGCTGCAGCAGCAGCCCCGGTGGCACAGGCCCTTGGAACAGCATCAGACCACGCCGTCACCATGCAGCAGGAAAAACCTGCAACCAACATTCAGGATGCACTAAAAGTACCACGCAACGAGAGATCGATGCCTGGCCTCTTCCCCGGACGCGTTGCACTGGTGAAAAACACCCGCTCGGTGAAGGATAACAACATTGTTGCACAGGAGGTCTATGACATGATCGAACAGTCAATGCTCAGCCTGACAGGTGAGAAGAAACTGAAGAAAGCATGGAGAAGATTTGTGTCACCCGGTGAACGGATCGGACTGAAAGTCAATCCCGTCGCCGGCAAGAGCCTGAGCACCAGCCATGAGGTGGTGAAGGCAGTCATAGCCCAGCTCGAAGAGAGCGGCATAGAGAGATCACAGCTGACAATATGGGACCGCCGTGAGTTTGAACTGACAGATGTGGGATTCACGACAGAAAATTATCCCGGCATACGCATTGTCGGAACCGAACAAATGGATAAAAACGGCCTTTACTATGGGAGCGACGGCAAGCTCTACGGCGAGCACATGATAGACCGTGAATGGTTTTACTGGGCCGACGTCGAGGGTGAGTACGATGAATACACTATGCCCTACATGGTCAACGGAGGCAAATATTCATATTTCACAAAGATCATCACCCAGGATCTCGACAAGATCATCAACATCCCGATCCTCAAAAACGCCGGTGCGACAGTGACCCTTGCCCTGAAGAACCTGGCATACGGCTCCGTCTCAAATACCGGCAGGCTGCACGCAAAACTTTGGGCAGAGACATGTGCTGAGGTATGCGCCTTCGCCCCCCTGAGAGACAAGGTGGTTCTGAATATCGTCGACGGCATAAAGGGATGTTTCAACGGCGGCCCGGGAGCCAATCCCCAGTTCTTCTGCGACTATCATACCATCATTACCGGTACCGACCCGGTAGCGGTTGACAGGATAGGTTATGACATTGTCCTTGCCAAACGTATCGCCGAGGGGCTGCAGAAAGAGGGGGCTGCCTCTGCTCTTAACTTCATGGCAATGGCCGAGAAACTCGCCCTCGGAGTGGCTGACAGGGAGAAGATAGAGCTGGTGGAGGTTGCATTTGGATAGGCGAAATTAATTCCTGACTGAATATGTTACTTAAAACCGTCAAACTATCTATTGTCATTTTTTCGATGACCCTCCATGGTTTCAGCCAGGGAGAATCATCCATACCTTCACTTTCAGGTTTGACAGACTGTGAGATTAAAGTCACACGGACCTTCAGCGAGAGTTCTTTATACGGATATATAAACGGGGGTGCGGAGCTCTATCTCGAGTACGGCTTTGACACACTCGTTGTATCAGAACTGAACGGCTGCTGGAAGCGACATAAGTGTGGAGATTTACCGCATGAAGGATGATGAAGCGGCCTTCGGGATCTTTTCGGTATCACGTTTCAGGTGCAACGGCGGGCCAAAGCTGACTGACCACATGTGCCGGTCAGCATACCAGCTGCAGTTTTGCAAGGGTCCGTTCTATGTAAGCATCATTAATGACACCGGCAACGAGGCTGACATCAGGCTCAGCAATGAGATCACCATGTACCTTCTGGAGCGAATCACTGACCCACCATTCAGTCCTGATAAATTCTTTGCCGCAGGGGTGAACGAGGAGGCGATGAAGAGCGCGGTGCTTGTCAGGGGTCCGCTGGGGGTTTTTAACGGCATACCCACTCTCTCCGATATTCTGGGTGAGGGAACAGGGTACAGCGCACTCATAGTAAGGGAGGAAAGCAAAACCATTGCGTCGATGCGGTTTGTGTCAGATACGCTGGCTGCCGGATTCGTGCAATCAAATGGAAAGGGAATGCCGGCTGACAGCCTGGTAACAGGCAGTAAATCAAATGTTTCATTCATTTCTCCGCAACATATCATGCTGACAATTGAATGATCGTTTCATATAATTATTATTTTTGACCTTACAATTGAGATAAGAACCACATGCAGTTTTTCAAACCACTCGAGACAGGCAGTAAGGAAGAGAAGCCTGTCGCCACCGCTTCCGAGAGAGTAAAGTGTCTTATTGTCGGTTCAGGGCCGGCAGGTTATACTGCGGCCATCTATGCCGCAAGGGCTAACCTGCACCCGGTATTGTACACCGGACTGCAGCAGGGGGGGCAGCTGACCACAACCACCGAGGTTGAAAATTTCCCGGGCTATCCTGACGGGGTCACCGGTCCCGAGATGATGGAAGACCTGCGCAAGCAGGCTGAAAGGTTTGGTACTGATATCCGTTTCGGCATAGCCACTGCTTCGGACTTCTCAGGCAAGCCCCTGAAAGTGATCTTTGACAACACAACGGAGATAATGGCTGACGTGGTCATCATCTCCACCGGGGCGACAGCCAAATACCTGGGTATCCCTGCCGAGACGAAATATGCAGGGATGGGGGTATCTGCCTGCGCCACATGTGACGGTTTCTTCTATCGCGGCAAGGATGTGGCGGTGGTAGGAGGGGGCGATACGGCATGTGAAGAGGCTTCCTATCTCGCCGGGCTCTGCAATAAGGTTTACATGATCGTCAGGAGGGATGTCTTAAGAGCCAGCAAGGCGATGCAGCACAGGGTGATGAACGCCCCGAATATTGAGATCCTGTGGAAGTGCCAGGCGGAAGACCTCTTCGGCACCAACGGTGTTGAAGGGGCGACGATAATACGCCATAAAGGCACCCCTGAGGAGGAGAAGTTTAACATTAAAATTGACGGTTTTTTCCTGGCAATAGGGCATACGCCTAATTCAGAGGTATTCAAACCGTGGGTGGAGACTGACGAGACCGGATATATAGTTACCGAGCCGGACTCAACGCGCACGAGGGTGCCGGGGGTCTTTGCCGCCGGTGACGTGATGGATCATGTCTACCGCCAGGCTGTCACTGCCGCGGGCAGTGGCTGCAAGGCTGCCATCGACGCCGAAAGATATCTTGCAGAACAATCATAACCTTACGTTACCAATGCGCAACTTCAAAAAAACCTTCCATATCAACGCCGAGCCTTCAGACATATATGCGGCGCTGACAAATCCCTATACAATCGAGCTCTGGTCAGGTTATCCGGCTACGATGCCGGCAGAACCGGGTGAGGAGTTCCAGATGTGGAACGGTGACATCTGCGGGAAGATAATTGAGTTTGTTCCCGACCGTAAAGTGGTTCAGGAGTGGTACTTCGGGGATAATGACGTAAAGTCGATAGTGACCATCTCGATATCAGGCAAGGATGGTAATTCGAATGTGATTGTGGAACACACAAACATCCCGGCAGGCGATTATGAAAATATTGCCGAGGGGTGGAATGAATACTATATGGGAGCAATAAGACGCTTCTACAACCCCAACTTCTGATTCCGGAGTATCTCTTTCACATCTTCGAGACTGCCGATTATCAGTCCTGATATACCGGTATAGCACTTCGTAACCGATTTCTCAGAAACCGTTTCGGCCCATCGCGGCAGCCATACTAGCATCTCATCGGTAATGAAAGCACAGGAGGTCATTTCTTATCATCGCCTTGATCTCATAGTCGTCCTCCGTCAGATATTTTTCTATCATGAGATTTATGAAAAGAAGCTGTATCCCAAGATGGTCGGCCTCCAGAGTACATTCCTTCTCACGGCTGTATCCGTATCTTTTGTAAAGCAGTTCAAGCTTTTCCCGGTATTCTAAAGGATCTGTGCCGCTCCTGAACCATCTTGATGCCTCTGGAAAGGATGTCGAGCTCTTACCTTCGGAGAGGAGGGCATCGTAGTTTGCGCTGACAGTAACGGTGCAGGTTGACTTGTACTGACACGGTGATTTGAGCAGCCGGCTTGCTTTTTCATACTCCCTGTTGCTGGTGTCGACCGGCAGATTCCGCAGTAACCCGCTGTCACATACATGCGGCAGTGAGCTCTCTGCAGGAGAGAGGGAAACCGATCCGCCAAGGAAAATAAAGAGTGCTGTGTAAGCCTGCAAAAGTTCGTCAGGTGTGGATATGCCGTTAAGATTGCTGATCATCAGTAATTAAGTGTGAGATGTAGAAAAAACATCTGTCTGCAAAAAATGTTCAGACCAGCATTCACTTGGTACAGTATTTGCGGCTTATAAGAACTACCAAAGACAGAGCCATATGTCCAGAACTGTTTGGATTACAGCAGTTTTAATGCTGCTGACAGGATTCAGCTGTGAAAAGCTGGAAATAAGCGGAGATGTGCCTGAATGTGTCAGACGGATGGCTAAATCACTGAGCAGGGAAGAGGTGAGGAACCCTCCGGCAATGATCGTTGAGTGGACCGTTGCGTCGGGGGAGAAGTATTATTATGTCCCGCCCTACTGTTGTGACATGTACAGCGCACTGTATGATTCGGAGTGCAATCTCATCTGTGCGCCTGACGGCGGTTTTACAGGTGGCGGTGACGGCCGCTGCCCATCAGAGATCCTGGGTAACATTGAGTCAACCCGGATCATATGGGAGGACGAGAGGGAGCGGAAGTGAATTATGGAGTTATTGGATTATTGAGTTGTTGAATTACTGAATTATTGAATCTTTGAATTCTTAAGTGGGAGGATTGATAATCTCATTGTTTCACCTTATCGAGATCCTCCAGTCCCTCAATGCCTATGTTGTCTGACAGGCTGGCTATCGTCTTCAGATCGAGATCACCCGTGATGGAAACCACAGAGCTGCCATCACCTCCTGTTATCATCACCAGTTCAGCTATCTTTCCGTTGACCTCACGTATCATGAACCTTATCTCGTCATTCTGTTCCTTCACCGTCATCAGCTCCTCATAGCCGGAGGCATTAAGCTTTTTCTGCAGCTCTCCGATGAAGTTAACCCCTGAAACATTGGCGGCACTGTCAACCGCGAGTATCCTGATCCCCCTTATCCTGCTGACGAGATTCTGAAACTCCTGATCCTCAGTGTCAATACGGGCCAGCAGGCTGAACATCCTTGACGATATATAGACCGACGTGAATCCTTCCCTTCCGTTATATTTTTCAAACAGGTCGTCGACAGGACTCTTCTGGCTGAAAGATGGAAGCGAGAGTGCTGCTATGATGGCATATGAGTACTAGTTTTTTCATGACTCTGATTTATTTATTATCATTCCCTGTTGTCTTTGGAGTGTTCTCCAGGTTATTCAGATAGCGTAGTCTTCCGAGGTTGTTGTCAACGGCGTCATTCAACCTGCCGAGGTCTTTCATTGCAGACGGCGCGATGCTCAGGCTGCGCATTGAGCCAAGAGGCTCAGTCCCGGCTTTCATGTTGCCGGAGACCATCGTGAGGATGCTTCTTACCTCGGCCATTGCCAGTTCCGGATCGTCATATGTGTCAGCCCAGTCGCGGGGCCGCATATTGTCAAAAATAAGATAGGACCCAATCAGCAGCGCTGCTCCGGCAGCTATTGATATTCCATATCTGAGTGCCGGACTAATCCGGTATATTTTCTTCTCAGTGCGGGTGACAGCCTCGAGGTTTGTGAAAAAGTCCTCTGAAGGTTCAGGAACGGTTGATGCTTTAACAGAGAGGTAATCCTTTTCGGTCTGAAAAAGATTCGATAAGGCAGGGTCAGAGAGATGTTCCCTCAGCTGAGCCTCCTCCTCTTCCGAGGTCTCACCCCTGAAGAACCTGTCAAGCAGTGCCTTTATCTGTTCCTGTTCCATAGCTGTATATCTTTTCCAATTCTTCCCTTATACTCTTCCTTGCCCTGGAGAGGGTTGTACGCAGTGTCTCCACGCTTGTCTGCATTACCACTGCTGCCTCCTCATAGCTGTATCCTTCCATGTCTCTCAGTATGACGGCGCTCCTGTAGGGTTCCTTCATCCTCTCCACGATGCCGGTGACCAGCGCGGCGGCCTCACGGCTGTCATGGTCGGTCACGGTCACATCGTCTGCCCTGCCGGTAATTATCACCGATTCAATCTCCTCATGTGACATCTTCCTGCGCTTCCTGAGCATGTCGATGCACATGTTTCTCGTGACTGTCGTTGCCCATGCGGCAGGGTTTGCATAGTTGCCGAGCCTCGTTCTATCCTCCCACAGTTTCATCATCACCTCCTGTACCGTGTCCTCAGCCTCTTCCCTGCTGTTCAGGAAGCGGAAGGCGAGAGCATAAAGCCTTCGCCCTTCCGGCAGAATCACTTTCCTGAACTCTTCGGGTGTCATCTTCTCTTACAGTGCACCTCAAAGTTATCATTTCCCTGATGATTCGAGAAGCTCAAGGCGGGCAAGACCCTCGCCGTGATTTTCGGAGAGGCGTTCGACATCGTCACGTGTCAGGTTGCCCTTTATCTGTATCACCGCCTCGCTGTCGCCTGAGGCTATGATCAGCAGTTCCCTGACTGACCTTCCGGAGCTCCTTATCATGACGAGCACGTCGTCATCAGAGTCTTTCACAGACATAAGCTCCTCATAGCCTCCGCGCCTGATGTCGCCCTTCAGTTCTGACATGAAGCTGTTTCCGCTGCCGGCATAGCCGTTCTCCCTGCTTACTATCCTCACTGAGGTGATCTTCTCATCCAGGTATGCCAGGTCGGGATCATCGTCGAAGTTCTTAAGCAGCCCGAACAGGTTGCCGTTGATGATCACAGAGGTATAGCCGTCCTTCCCCGAGTAGGAGGCAAAGAAATCATCCAGGTCATCCTTCTGTGCATTGAGTGCCATGGCAATCAGGGCCACCGTACATAATAAAACCATTCTTTTCATGACTGTCCGTTTTTAAGGTTTGAAGAATTAATTTTCTACTATGACGAATAAGTACGAAAAACATTACAGGAATTGGGAAAATAAAAGATCCCTCTCCAGGGTGGAGAAGGATCTTATAGAGAAAGAGTATCGTTAAACTTTTCAGTTCTTGAAGTCGGCTACCGTATCGGGGTATGCCCCTGTCTCAAGCTTTTTCTTGATCTCCTTGAAGCACTTGATTGTATATTCCACATCTTCCATTGTATGTGCCGCTGTCGGGATGATGCGGAGCATGATGACACCCTTCGGCACCACCGGGTAGATAACCACGGAGCAGAAGATGCCGTAGTTCTGCCTCAGGTCCTTGATCATATGTGTCGCCTGCGGTATCCCTCCCTTGAGGAAGATGGGGGTGACAGGAGATTCAGTCTTGCCGAGGTCGAACCCTGCCTCCCTGAAGCCTTTCTGGAGGGCCGTTGCAATTGCCCACAGTTTCTCGCGCAGCTCCGGATGCTCCTTGATCATTTCGAGTCTTTTAATGGCTCCTATTGTCATGGCCATTGGGAGAGACTTGGCGTAGATCTGTGAACGGAGGTTAAACCTGAGGTAGCTGATTACATCTTTATCGCCTGCCACGAATCCTCCGATACCTGCAAAACTCTTTGCAAAGGTGCCGAAGTAGACGTCGATCTGGTCCTGCACACCGAAGTGTTCTCCCGTGCCGGCACCCGTCTTGCCCATTGTGCCAATGCCATGGGCATCGTCAACGAGAAGGCGGAAGTTGTATTTCTTTTTGAAGGAAGCTATCTTATCAAGTGCTCCGAGGTCCCCTGCCATGCCGAAGACACCTTCGGTGATAACGAGTATACCTCCCCCGGTCTCAGAGACGATCTTACGGGCATGCTCAAGTTGCTTCTCAAAGGCTTCCATGTTATTGTGAGGAAAGACAAACCTCTTCGCCAGCACCATCCTCAGTCCGTCCATGATGCAGGCGTGTGATTCGGAATCATAGACGATGACATCATGTCTTCCCACCAGCGAATCGATGATTGACACCATACCCTGGTAGCCGTAATTCAAAAGGTAAGCAGCTTCCTTGCCAACAAACTCGGCAGCCATCTGCTCAAACTTCTCATGCATCTTTGTCTGGCCTGACATCATCCGCGCTCCCATAGGCGAGGCAAGCCCGTACTGGGCCGTGGCTTCGGCATCAACCTTCCTTATCTCCGGATGGTTGGCCAGTCCAAGATAATTATTGAGGCTCCAGTTAAGAACCTCTTTGCCCATGAATTTCATTCTCGGGCCTATTTCGCCCTCAAGTTTGGGAAACATGAAGTATCCGTCAGCCATCTCCTGGTACTGTCCGAGTTCTCCACGATTCTTTCTGATTTTTTCAAAAATATCCACGTCTGTCTCTGTTTTGATTAATGCCCGCAAAATTATGAAATATCCAGGAGGGGAAGTACCTATTTATACCTATTTGCCCTATAATTTAACACTTCTTTAACCACAACCGCACGATTATTAGAGCACTTTTGCATTCAATCCGGCGGCCGTATAAAAAAAAATAGTAATTTTGCGCAACATTTTAATTATGAGGTTCAGACTTCTGATAATTATTCTGCTGACGCTCATCGTCACATCATGCGGTGAGTATGAAAAGCTTCTCAAGAGCAGTGACTATGAGCTCAAGAAGCAGAAGGCATATGACTATTATGATGATGGCAAGTATGTCAAGTCCATTGAGCTGCTGCAGCAGATACTACCCCGGTACAGGGCAACTGATGAAGCAGAGCAGCTTAACTGGATAAACGCCCAGGCTCACTACAAGACGAATGACTACATCATGGCAGGTGCTTATTATCAGACCTTTGCAGATACATATCCAAGGAGCAATAACGCTGAGGAGGCATTATACCTGGTTGCAACATGCGACTATTATATGAGCCCCAGGGCCGAACTTGACCAGGCATATACACGCAAGGCAATAGAGAACTTCAGCATCTTCCTGGCAAGGTACCCCGCAAGCATGTGGGCAGAGGTGAGCAAAAGCAGGGTAAAGGAACTGCAGGAGAGGCTTGTTGAGAAATCATACCTGAGTGCAAGGCTCTATTATGATCTTGAACAATACCGCGCTGCAACCGTTTCTCTGTCAAACAGCCTCAAGGAATACCCCGATACAAAATACCGCGAAGAACTGATGTTCCTGAAGCTCGACGCCCTCTTCCTGTATGCGCAGAACAGTATCCCTGCAAGACAGGTGGAGAGGTATCAGTCTGCCCTTGACGAATACTACTCATTCATTGAGGAGTTTCCAGAAGGGAAGTTTTCTAGAGATGCGGAGAGGATCTTTCAGTCGACGGCAAAATACCTGAAGATAGATACCGCAGAAAAAACAGTAGCAAGTAACTGAACATTATATATAACATGGATTATAAAAAAACATCAGCGTCCTATTCCACCATCACCAGGGATGTGGACAAGTTTGACAGTGCAACGGGCAACATTTACGAGAGTGTGATCATTTGCACCAGGAGAGCAAACCAGATCAGTGTGGAGATGAAGCAGGAGCTCAACTCCAAGCTTGAGGAATTTGCTTCTTTCAACGATAACCTCGAAGAGGTTTTTGAGAACAGGGAACAGATAGAGATATCAAAGTTCTATGAGAGGCTGCCGAAGCCCACACTTATTTCGCTTGCCGAGTTCGAGGAAGGTAAGATTTATTACCGTAACCCCGAGAAAGAGCAGAAGCAGAAGAAGTAAACACGAAATAATATGCTGAAGGGCAGGAAGATACTGCTTGGCGTCACCGGAGGTATTGCCGCTTACAAAGCCGCAACTATCATCCGGTTATTTGTCAGGGAAGGGGCAGAGGTAAAAGTGGTTATGACACCCCTTGCAAAAGAATTCATCACCCCTCTTACCCTTGCAACCTTGTCGAAGAATCCTATCCTGGTCGACTTTTTTGACCCGGAGGACGGACGATGGAACAGCCACGTAGACCTCGCTCTGTGGGCTGACATTTATCTCATTGCCCCTGCCACTGCCAACACCATGGGAAAGATGGCGGCTGGGATAGCTGACAATCTCCTTCTGACCTCGTATCTGTCAGCCAGATGCCCTGTCTTCATCGCTCCGGCGATGGATCTTGACATGCTGGCCCACCCGGCCACGGTCAGAAATATGGAGGTGCTCAGGTCATTCGGCAATCATATCATAGAGCCCGGGACAGGAGAGCTTGCCAGCGGTCTGTCAGGCAAAGGGCGGATGGCTGAGCCGGAGACAATCGTGGAGGAGATAAAAGCATTCCTCTCAAAAAAAAAAATAAGTGATCTTCCCCTGAGGGGTAAAAGGGTTATCGTTAACGCCGGCCCGACTGTCGAACCTATCGACCCGGTACGCTTCATCAGCAACCATTCTTCCGGCCGCATGGGTATTGCGCTTGCAGACAGGGCGGCTGAGATGGGCGCCGAAGTGACTCTTGTCCTTGGCCCGGTGTCCATCAGGCCATCACACCCCGGGGTGAAGACAGTAAATGTCTCAACCGCAGAAGAGATGAAGGAGGCCACCGTAAATGCCTTCCGTGACTGTGATATAGCCATCCTTGCTGCTGCCGTGGCTGACTTCACTCCCGAAACGACTGAGGCAAGAAAGATGAAGAGAACGGGCGGGGAGATGGCCATAAGGCTTAAGCCCACTGAAGATATAGCCGCGCTGCTGGGCAGCATGAAACGTGCCGGTCAGTTCCTTGCAGGCTTTGCCCTTGAGACAGATGACGAGCTTCCCAATGCCATCAGCAAACTGAAGCGCAAGAATCTCGACATCATTATACTCAACTCCCTGAAGGACGAGGGGGCCGGTTTCGGTCATGATACCAACCGGGTAACCATTATTGACCGTAACAATAATATTGATAAATTTGAGTTGAAAACAAAGGGTGAGGTTGCCTCAGATATTCTGCAAAAGATCGTCTCCCTGGTACAGTGATTAGGACTCATCATGATCTCATTCAATAAATGCAGGCTGCTCCTGTCAGTGTTGTCGCTCTTTATGGCTGTGACGGCTGTGAGTGCGCAGGAGCTGTACTGCAACGTGCAGGTCTCTGCCCAGAAGATACAGGGCTCGAACAGGGAGATCTTTCAGAGCATGCAGCGCGATATCTATGAGTTCATGAACAGCATGGTCTGGACAGACAATGTGTTCAGTTTCTCTGAGAAGATAGAGTGTAACCTGCTGATAAACCTCGACGAGCAGCTGTCTGCCGATGAGTTTCGCGGCACGCTGCAGGTGCAGCTCAGCCGTCCTGTTTATAATACAACATATGAGTCTACTGTTCTTAATTTCGTTGATAATAACTTACAGTTCAGGTATATAGAGTTCCAGACCATCGATTGGAATCCCAATGCTTTTACCAATAATCTCGCCTCGGTGCTGGCATATTATGCTTATCTGGTTATTGGTATGGATTTCGATTCTTTCGCCCCTTTGGGAGGCACACCATATTTCCAGGTAGCGGAAAAGATAGTCCAGAATGCCCAGAATGCCCCTGAACCGGGATGGAAACCCTATGACGGATCGAGGAACAGGAACCGCTACTGGCTTGTCAAGAACATCCTTAACGATGAGTATGCCGGTGTGAGACAGTTCGTTTATCATTATCACATCAGGGGGCTCGACAAACTGGAGTCTGACAGAACCCTGGCCAGGGCTGAGATATATGAGTCGCTCAGACGGCTTCAGGAGGTCTACCGGCGCCGGCCTGACCCCTTCATGTATTATCTGACCCTGGTTATTGAGGCAAAGACCAATGAGATGGTGCTTATATTCACTCCGGCCTTCCCGGAGGAGAAGAACAGGGTGGTGCAGATACTCGTTGAGATCGATCCGGCAAACGAGGCAAAATATCAGCAGATACTAACAACAACCGGATAATCTTCTGACCCATGCTCCGAAGACTGTCAGTAAAGAACTATGCAATTATCAGGGAGCTTGACATGGGCTTCGGTGAGGGCTTTACCATAATAACCGGTGAGACGGGGGCCGGCAAATCAATACTTCTGGGAGCGCTGGGACTGGTGCTGGGCGATCGGGCGGATACCTCCGTCCTGCTCAGCAAGGATGAGAAATGCATTGTCGAAGCCGAATTCAACATAAGGGGATATGATCTCGAGGAGCTGTTTGAGAAGGGAGGGGTTGACTATGATGACGAAGCGATATTACGCAGGGAGATAAATACTGCCGGCAAGTCAAGAGCTTTCATCAATGATACTCCCGTAACGCTCGGTGTTCTTAAGGATCTGGGCGACAGGCTTGTTGACGTGCACTCGCAGCATCAGACCCTTCTCCTTGGCAATAATATGTTCCAGATGCGTGTCATCGATGCCTATGCAGGAACATCGGCGCTCTTCAGGGATTACACTCTTGCCTATAAGAGTTATCTGAAAGCCGCCCGCGAGTATGAGGCTGCTGCTGAGTCTGCCGCCCGAGGAAGGGCTGACCATGACTATTATAATCACCAGATGGAGGAGCTTGCTGCGGCGAGGCTCAGACCGGGAGAGGTGGAGGAGCTGGAGCGCGAGCAGGAGGTGCTTACGAATGCCGGCGAGATCAAAGAGTCTCTAGCAGCTGCCGCAGCTGCACTCGCCGGAGAGGAGGTCTCTGCTCTCTCACTGCTCCGTATGGCCCGTGCCAACCTGGCGAAGATATCAGGATGGGTGGCTGACGCCGCTGAGCTTGAGAAGCGCCTCGAGTCGTCACTTGTTGAGCTGAATGACATCTCGTACGAGGCTGACAGGATGAACGACCGCACGGTTGCTGATCCTGAACGGCTCGGTCACGTGACCCGCCGTCTTGACACTCTCTACACCCTCATGCAGAAACACCGGTGCAACGGCCTTGACGAGTTGCTGGCCAGGCAGAAGGAGATAGAGGATCAGGTTGCCGCAACTTCAGATATTGACGAAAGGATTGACGATCTTAAGAAGCGTTCCGACATGTCATACGGTGAGACCCTCCGGCTGGCCGGAGAGTTGTCGGCAGGACGAAATGCCTCCGCCGGATCTCTCGCATCCGAGATAACAGCGATGCTTGTCAAGCTCGGGATGCCTCACGCACGTTTCAGCATAAGGTTCGTCAGCCTTGCCGCACCAGGTGCTTCAGGCCTTGACAGGGCTGACTTCCTCTTCAGCGCCAACAGGCAGGTAGAGCCCGAAGAGCTGTCACGTATAGCCTCCGGCGGTGAACTGTCGCGCCTGATGCTGTGCCTTAAATCAATACTTGCAAGCAGCTCCGGACTGCCTGCCATAATCTTTGACGAGATAGACTCTGGCGTATCAGGCGAGGTGGCTTCAATGGTGGGAAGTATACTGGCAGACATGGGGAAGAGCATGCAGGTCATAAATATTACCCACCTGCCGCAGGTGGCTTCCATGGGAAGCCTGCATTATCATGTATACAAGGAAGAGAACGATCACTCAACAATAACCCGGGTGCGGTTGTTAAACGACAATGAAAGGGTGACGGAGGTGGCTCGCCTGCTAAGCGGCAGCACCATCACGGAAGCCGCCATGCGAAATGCCCGTGAACTGCTTAAGGGCAACTGACCACAAAAAAGGTAACTTAAAAGAAAAACACTATGACCAACAATCTGCTCGAGGGAAAGAAAGGGATAATCTTCGGCGCGCTGAATGATAAGTCCATTGCCTGGCATGTGGCCGAAAAAGCCCATGCTCAGGGTGCCAGGCTCCTTCTTACGAACGCTCCAGTGGCGATGCGCATGGGAACGATAGGCGAACTGGCCGAAAAGACAGGCAGCGAAGTATTCTCCGCAGACGCAACAAGCATGAAGGACCTCGAAGGACTGTTTAACAAGGCCCTGAGCGTCTTTGACGGCAAGATCGACTTTGTACTTCATTCAATAGGCATGTCACCCAACGTCCGCAAGGGTATACCCTATGCCGAGACCAGCTATGAGAACATGCTCAAGACTTTCGATATCTCAGCCCTGAGCTTTCACAGGATACTGCAGACAGCATACCGCATGGATGCCATAAACGAGTGGGGATCGATCGTCGCCCTTTCCTATGTCGCGGCACAGCGTACACTGGCAGGCTACAATGACATGGGAGACGCCAAGGCCCTGCTTGAGTCTATCGCCAGAAGCTTCGGATACATCTATGGAAAGGAGAAACATGTAAGGGTGAACACAGTCTCCCAGTCTCCCACTTTGACCACAGCAGGTTCAGGCATCTCCGGGTTCGACGCACTGGTAGACTTCTCAGACAGGATGTCACCTCTTGGCAATGCCGATGCATCAGACTGTGCTGATGTGTGCATAACACTCTTCTCTGACCTCACCCGCAAGGTCACCATGCAGAATATCTTCAATGACGGAGGCTTTTCGAGCATGGGTATGAGCCAGAGGGCCATCGAACAGTACCGGAAGAGCTTCGAGGAGTGTCCAGATAAGCAAAAAGACGTATAGGATAAGTATAAATACCTCTTTTTCGTAAACCCTGCCAATCAGGCAGGGTTCTTTATTTACATTTGGTTAAACCAAAACCTACCGCCATGATTAACCTGATCATCCTGATCGTATTTTATGTAGTATTTCCGATCTTTCTTATCTGGCTGACAAAGAAGTATTCAGTCTTTAAGAAAATAGGTGCGATAGTCCTCGCCTACGCTATCGGAATAATTATTGCAAACATTGGTATTCTGCCAAAAGGAAGCCAGGGATACAGAGATCAGACAATAGGGAAGGACAGGGCTTATATTCCTAAGACAGAGATCGTGGAGCTTGTGGCAGACGGTACCCTTACAGAACGTGACATTAAGGCAAACAATGTTACGGCAATACAGGACTGGGTTCAGTCGTCGGTCATACCGCTTGCGCTTCCGCTTATCCTTTTCTCTCTGAATGTGAGAAGATGGTTAAGGTTTTCAGGCAAGGGGTTCCTTTCGATGGTACTGGCCCTTGTATCTGTCATGTTCATCGTGGCAACAGGTTACCTGATTTTCCGCAATCAGATACCTGACTGTCATAAGGTAGGAGGGATGCTTATCGGGTGTTATACCGGTGGAACAGTCAACATGGCAGCCCTTGCCGTGGCTCTTGATGTTGAACCGAATGTATTTGTAATGACCAACACTTATGATATGATAGTAGGAGGGCTTACGATCATGTTCTTCATCACGGCCGGTCCTGCTGTTTTCAGAGCTGTACTTCCCCCTTTCAAACCTATTGAATATAAGAGTTCTGAAGATCTTGATTTTGACAAAGTCAAGCAGGAGATGGCTGATGAGTTTGATGACTTTTCAGGTATCCTGACAAGGAATACGATTATACCGTTGCTGGGTGCCTTAGGACTTTCAGTGCTTATCTTTGCGGCGGGATTCGGAGTAAGCCTTCTGTTGCCGAAAGTTCCGCTTACAGTGTCAGCGATACTTACTATTACGACACTGGGTGTGGCTGCATCATTCATCCCAAAGGTGAGAAACATTAAAAAGACTTTCCAGTTTGGAATGTACTTCATTGTTGCCTTTTCACTGGTTATTTCCTCCAGGTGTGATCTGAGCGTGATCTTTCAGGCCAGGTACCTCAGCCTGGTGCTTTATGTGACTTACGCTTATTTCGGCACACTGGCTCTTCACCTCTTCCTTTCATGGATATTCAGGGTAAATGCGGATGATTATCTGATAACCACAACAGGTTTTGTCTATTCACCCCCATTTGTCCCTATGGTAGCAGCAGCCCTGAAGAATAAGGATGTTATTCTTACAGGGCTGGCAACCGGCATAATAGGCTGGATTATAGGTAATTACATTGGAATAGCCTATGGCATGTGGCTGATAAAGCTTTAGCAGGCAGTAGGTATTAGGCAGTAGGCAATAGTCTTGACAATGCTACATGCATGATCACGTGGTTTGCAGTGATTCTACCACTGCCTATTGCCTTTTGCCTATTGCCTAGAATATATAGTTCAGTCCTATATAGAACCCCGTTCCGCCATCCTGGGCATTGAAAGTCTTGCCGAAGTCGGCTGAGATAATGAAGTTCTCATTCATGGCAATCTTGATTCCGGCTCCTGCGCTGCTGTGAGGCTTATCCCTTTCGTCAATATAGTAGTCGTCTATGCCCCCCCCTGGAAATCCTTCCTGGTCAAGGAGGTAATCCTCAAGGTCCTGAACATTGACATCAATGAGTGAGGTAGCCATACCCACGTCATAGAAGAAGTTAGCTCCCAGGTAGAAGTTCTGGTTGATAAATTTGAAATAGACTATTTTCCAACGCAGTTCAGCATTGGCGTAGAGGAAGCCGTCGCCCACGACCCTGTTGCGCTGAACACCCCTGAGTGTCTTGCTGCCGCCCAGTCCTTCCGATTCTGTCCCTCTGAGGGCTGACACGATCACCTGGGTCTGGTAATAGAACGGGACCTCTCCGAAGATTGTGTTCTGGTAGCCAAGCCTGTATGCAAAGCCCAGGTCACGCTCCTTTATTGTGAAGTACTGTCTCCATGTAATATAGAATTTCCCGAACGATGATTCCGAACCGAGAAACTGAGGTGCAACCTCAACTCCTGCCTCAGCCCAGATGCCTTTCATAGGGCATGCCCTGCTGTCACGGCTGTCAAATGAGAACCCGCCCTTAACGGTATTTACCCATCCGCCGTCAGCCTCTTCAGCCGATATCAGACCTGACTCCTTATAGTAATCGAAAAGAAGCGGTACATCTTCAAGATAATCAGGGTCTCCGGGCTCTCTGTTTTTGTTGAACTTGTCAAGGTTAACATCGCTCATCTGGTAGTTCTGTATTGTAAGCCCGGCATTCCACTTCCAGTTACCCTCTCCGATATTGCCGATGAAGTCATTCTTGAACCTGAAGAGCTGGCGCTTGTTGCGGTAAAACATACGGCTTACATATTCATCTGATTCGTCATCAGTCCACGGTTCGTTGAAAATTGCATTGTATCCGTTGAAACCGTAAAATGCATAGGCCTGATCAGGAAGGTATGCAAGGTCGGTTGTAAAGCGAACTCCCTTGATCAGGTAATCTGAGTCATACATCATCCTTAATGTTGAGCTCCCCTTGGTATAAGTGGAGGCCTCTACATAAAGCATGTGATAATAATTGGGATAGATAGAGCCGTCGCCGTAATCAAACAGATTAACCAGGGCTCCGTACTGGAAGCCCATGTCAGTGCTGTAAGTTATGGTGGGCAATGCCCCGAAATTCCACCCGGTTTTGGCTTCCTGGGCAATGGCAGAGCTGCCCAGAAGGGCCACTAATAGAATAAATGCGAGTTTCTTCATAAGGTCTGTTTTAGTAACAAGAGTAAAGATAAAGAAAAATGAACCTCATATCCTAATATTTTTTATTGTTAACTTAGCCGGCTCAAGCCGGAAACCATGAGCCTGTTAATATATAATATAGGTGTGCTTGTGCAGACACGTGAAGAGCCGGTCGCTTTTGTTGCCGGACGTGAAATGGCACGGTTGCCCTTCATTGAGGATGCGTGGCTTCTTGTTGAAGACGGCATCATAGGAGGGTACGGACCCTCTAAGGAGATGCCCCTCTTCAGCGATGCCATTGACAGGCTCGATGCCGGCGGTGGCTTTGTCTTCCCCTCGTTCTGTGACCCGCACACTCATATTGTTTATGCCGGCAGCAGGGAGAAGGAATATACTGACAAGATAAGGGGACTGTCATATGAGGAGATAGCCAGGAGGGGAGGAGGTATACTTAACTCAGCCAGGCTGCTTCATGAGACAACCGAAGAGGAACTCTTCAGACAGTCGATGGACCGCGTACGTGAGATCACAGGCTTTGGTACGGGTGCTGTGGAGATAAAGAGCGGTTACGGCCTTACCACTGAAGATGAGCTTAAGATGCTGAGGGTCATAAGAAGGATAAAACACGAGTCACCTCTTACGGTCAGGGCAACCTTTCTCGGGGCTCATGCCATACCCCTGAAATACAGGGATAACAGGAATGGATACATTGATCTGGTCGTCGATGAGATGATACCGGCTGTTGCCGCAGAACGGCTGGCTGACTATATCGATGTCTTTTGCGACAAGGGCTTCTTCACTGTGGAGGAGACATCGAGGATACTTGAGGCAGGAGCGCGGTATGGCCTCCGCCCGAAGATGCATGCCAACGAACTTGACTACTCAGGCGGCATACAGACAGGTGTGAAGTATGGTGCCCTCTCCGTTGACCATCTTGAGTTTACAGGTGACGCTGAGATAGCTGCTCTTCTCGGCAGCGGCACTATGCCGACTCTTCTGCCGGGCGCTGCCTTCTTCCTTGGGATGGTTGACCCTCCGGCACGCAAAATGATTGAAGCGGGGCTGCCCCTGGCGATGGCCAGTGATTACAACCCCGGCTCATCGCCCGCAGGTAACATGAAGTTCATCATGTCACTCGGATGCATTAAGCTCAGGCTGCTCCCTGAGGAGGCGATAAATGCAGTGACCATCAATGCTGCCTATGCGATGGGTATCTCGGAGACACATGGCTCCATCACCGTCGGCAAGACAGCTAATTTATTCATTACAAAGAAGATACCGTCATATGAGTTCATGCCTTATGCATACGGCAGCAACCTCGTTGAGACGGTAATTCTCAATGGTGAAATTGTTCATGAGGCAGGCAATAGGCAGTAGGCAATAGTGAAGAATTAAGAATGAAGAATTAAGGATTGAATGTCAGGTACTTAGACCGCAAGACCGCAAGACCGCAGGACTGCAGGACTGTTTGACCTTCAGACTTCAGACCTTCAGACTTTCGACTTTACGGACTTTACAGACTTTCGACTTTACATACAACACATTTTAATATGAACAGTACAAGACTAATCGAATGCGTTCCCAACTTCAGTGAGGGACGTGACATGAAGATAATAAAGCAGATAACCGATGAGATTGAGTCAGTTGAAGGTGTCAGGCTGCTTGACGTCGATCCAGGTAAAGACACCAACCGCACGGTGGTGACTTTTGTCGGTGAGCCTGAGCCTGTCTGTGAAGCAGCCTTCAGGGCGGTGCGCAAGGCCGCTGAGCTGATAGACATGACAAAGCACACCGGAGCACATCCGCGCATGGGTGCCACCGATGTCTGTCCGCTGGTGCCTGTCTCAGGCATCACCATGGAGGAGACGGCTGCCTTTGCCCGCAAGCTGGCAGAGAGGATAGGGAATGAGCTTGAGCTTCCGGTCTATTGTTATGAGGAGGCTGCTTTTGAGCCAAAGAGAAAAAACCTTGCAAGTGTCAGGGAAGGTGAATATGAAGGGCTGAAGATGAAGATCGAAGACCCTGCCTGGAAACCTGATTTCGGTCCTGCGAGATTCAATGCCGGCGCCGGCGCTGTCATCGTGGGAGCCCGCGATTTTCTTGTGGCTTTCAACGTGAATCTCAACACAACCTCGGTGCGCCGTGCAAATGCCATCGCCTTTGACGTGAGGGAGCGCGGCCGGGAGAAGAGAGAGGGAGATCCGGTAACAGGCAAAGTGGTAAAAGATGCAAATGGCGAACCGGTGATGATACCCGGAACGCTAAAAGCCGTAAAGGCCATCGGCTGGTATATCCCGGAGTACGGATTCGCACAGATATCAATGAACCTGACAAATATAGGTGTCACCCCGGTGCATGTTGCCTTTGACGAGGTGTGCAAGAAGGCAGAAGAGAGAGGTGTCCGTGTTACAGGTGCTGAGCTTGTCGGACTGATACCTCTGAATGCAATGCTTGATGCAGGAAAGTACTTCCTTCATAAACAGCAACGTTCGGCAGGCCTGTCTGACGCGGAACTTATTGCGGCAGCTGTGAGGTCAATGGGACTCTCAGAGCTTAAGCCCTTTAAGCCTCGAGGAAAAAATCATAGAATATATCCTGAAAGATTCCTCCCGTAAAAAACTGGTTGACATGCCGCTCTCATCGTTCGTCTGGGAGACCTCTTCCGAATCGGTTGCTCCGGGCGGCGGGTCAGTGTCAGCTGCCATGGGTGCGATGGGAGCTGCCCTCGGCACCATGGTGGCCAATCTCTCAAGCCATAAGAGAGGCTGGGATGCCAGGTGGGATGAGTTTGCCACGTGGGCAGAGAGGGGAGCCACGATGCAAAAGCGGCTGCTCGAGCTTGTTGATGAGGACACCGATGCCTTCAACGCCATAATGAAGGCCTTTGAGATGCCGAGGAACAGTGAAGAGGAGAAGGCTGCCAGGGCTGCTGCCGTTGAGGAGGCTACGAAAGGGGCTTCGCTGGTACCGCTTACAGTGATGAGGGAGACAGTAAAGGTCTTTGACCTTCTGGGTGAGATGGTACAGAAGGGAAACCCGGGCTCAGTCACAGATGCTGCCGTGGGGGTGCTCGCTGCCAGGGCATGTGTCAGGGGGGCTTATCTGAATGTAAGGATTAATGTTAGCACCCTAAAAGACAAAGCCTTTGCCGTTCAGCTTATAAATGAAGGAGCTGAGATAGAAAAATCAGCCGCAAATTTTGAGCAAAATATATTAGCCGAGGCGGAAAAGAAAATTTCATGATAAACAACATCAAACATAGTTTAAGAAAAACTTTTTATATATTGCCACTGTTTCACTAACCCTAAACTAACATCAGATGAAAAAACAATTGATGATGTTTGTACTGTTGATGGTTACAGGCCTTTTTGCATTTGGCCAGACAGTACAGATCACCGGTGTGGTAACCAGCTCTGAAGACGGGCTTCCGCTACCGGGTGTAACCGTAAAAGTGCAGGGAACTACAATCGGGACCGTAACTGGCCCTGACGGAGTTTATACACTGCAGGTACCAAGAGAGGCAGCTTCTCTTGAATTCTCGTTTATCGGGATGCAGAACCAGGTTGTCTCTATTAACGGACAGACCAGGGTCAATGTTACCCTAAATCCGGATCTTGTTGCAATGGATGAGGTGGTTGTCATTGCCTATGGTACAGCCAAGAAAGGTTCATTCACAGGTGCTGCTGCCCAGATAGAAAGCAAGAAGATAGAGACCAGGCCTATTGCCAACGTCACCCAGGCTATCGAAGGTACGAACCCGGGTATCCAGGCGACCTCAGCAAGCGGCCAGCCGGGATCAGGACAGGACATCCGTATCCGCGGTTTCGGATCGGTATCCGCTTCTAACTCTCCGCTGTACGTTGTCGACGGTGTTCCTTATTCAGGATCAATCAGCAACCTTAACAGCCAGGACATTGAGAGCATCTCCGTTCTCAAGGATGCAGCATCATCGGCTCTCTACGGCAACAAGGCCGCCAACGGGGTCGTAATGATCACAACAAAGCGCGGTAGCAAAAGCCGTTCTTCTGTTCAGTTCACCACCACACAGGGTCTGAGCACCAGGTCAATACCTGAATATGAGAGAGTAGGAGCCCTTGCTTATTACCCGCTTATGTGGGAGGCTGACTATCACAGGCAGGTATATGCCGCAACACCGGTTGATCCGGCTACTGCTGCCCAGAACTCTACGAATAACCTTATTTCAAGAGTCGGTTACAACATAACCACCCTTCCCAATAACCAGATTGTGGGGACTGACGGTCTTCTGAATCCCGATGCTGAGATCCTTGGCGATTATGCAGGTGATCTTGACTGGCAGGAGCCGATCATGAGACAGGGTTATCGCGGCGAATACGGCCTTACTTTCAACGGCGGAGATGAAAAGAGTGACTATTACGTATCTCTTGGATATCTCAATGAAAAAGGCTATGTGATCAAGTCAGACTATGAGCGTTTCACCGGCCGTATCAACGTAAATACCACTCCAAAGAAATGGATGCGCACCGGTCTAAATCTTTCTGGCACGATGACCGAATCAAATGTTGCATCATCAGGTGGCACCAGCTATGTAAACCCCTTCTTCTTCACGAGGAATATGGGGCCGATATATCCTGTTTATGCCCATGACCCGGTTACCGGTGATTACCTTATTGATCCGGCAACTGGTGGATATGTATATGACTTAGGGAACCTTCCCGGTCTGCCGACGAGACCAGCAGGGGCTAGCCCCGGTCGTCATGTTGTTGCTGAGACAGAATGGAACGATGATCTGTTCAAGAGGAATGTGCTGGGTGCAAGAGCTTATATTGACATTATGTTCCTCAAGAATTTCAAGTTCACCTTCAATGTTGCCTCAGACGTATCTGCCTATAACGGAGCAAGCTTCGAGAACAAGACCGTTGGTGACGGTGCCCCTGCAGGCAGGGCTGATCGTGAGAACTCACTCACTACAAGTTACACGATAAACCAGCTGCTCAATTATAACAAAACCTTTGATATCCATTCGGTTGAAGTCCTTCTGGGACATGAGAACTATGACTATACCTACAGCTATTTGCGTGGCTTCCGCCAGGGCCAGATAGTTGACGGTAATACGGAACTTGTAAACTTCACAACCACTAACAGTCTTACATCATATACTGACAAGTACAGGACTGAAGGTTATTTTGCACGTTTGAATTACAACCTCGCCGAGAAGTACTTCATTTCCGGTTCATATCGCTATGACGGCTCGTCAAAGTTTTACCAGGATACCCGTTGGGGTGGCTTCTGGTCTGTGAGTGCAGCATGGAGGATGGATGCAGAGAACTTCATCAAATCACAGCAGTGGATAGACATGTTGAAGCTCAGGTCATCTTACGGAGCTGTTGGAAGTGATAACGGAATTGACTTTTACGCATGGCAGGCTCGCTATAACATCGGGGTCAACAACGCACTTGAACCTGGTTTTATACAGGCCAACCTCGCCAATGAGGCGCTTACATGGGAGTCAAACAACACTTTTGACGTTGCACTTGAATTTGGATTGCTAAAAAGAGTGACGGGTTCAATTGAGTTCTATCACAGGATATCATCCAACCTGCTCTTCTCTGTACCTCTTCCGTTGTCAAGCGGCATCGCCAGCCAGCAGCAGAACGTTGGTACAATGTATAACCAGGGTATAGAAGCACGTGTTGCAGTTGATGTTGTCAAGAAGCCCAGCTTCAGATGGAACGTCGATGTCAACGCCTCAACAGTTAAGAACGAGATCACCAAGCTTCCTCCCGGTCAGACCGAGATCATTCAGGGTAGCAAGAAACTCATGGTAGGCCATTCTATCTATGATTTCTGGCTGAGAGACTGGTACGGTGTTGACCCGGCTGACGGTGCGGCTCTCTATGATGCGAATATTAAGGACTTTACCACACAGGCTTCAAACCTGAGGATCATTAATGAGACTGATACCGTTAGCATAAGCCAGAACAACGCCAAGTATGCTTATCACGGAAGTTCTATTCCGGATCTTCTGGGTGGTATAACGAACACTTTTACTTATAAGGCGTTCGAGTTGTCAATTCTTGCCACCTTCCAGATTGGCGGTGAGATACTTGACGGAACTTATGCAATCACTGATGCATTCCGGCAACTACGGAAATGCCAGCCATGTTGATATCCTTGACCGCTGGCAGAAGCCCGGTGACATCACAAACGTGCCAAGGCTTGACTTCGCCCAGCAGACACCATTCACTGCAACATCAGACCGCTGGCTGGTTGATGCCTCATTCTTCAGTGTGAAGAATGTTACCTTCAGCTATAACCTCCCGGCCTCTGTTACTCAGAAAGCTGGCATGAAGGGTGCCAGGGTTTGGATAAGCGGTGAGAATCTTCTTCTGCTGAATGCGCGCACGGGTCTTGACCCGCAGGCATCATTTGCAGGTACGACCGATAACGTATATACTCCGTCAAGGATAGTTACGTTTGGAATAAATGTATCACTCTAAATAACTATATATACGATGAAACGTATTATATACTATACAATGATAACCGCTGCACTGTCACTTTTCACAGTGTCATGCAGTGAGGACTATCTCGACACCTTTCCTACTGACCAGGTGTCAGCCGCCGATGCTTTTACAACTACGACCAATGCCATGCAGGCCCTTAACGGGATACACCGCATAATGTACAACCAGTGGCGTAACCAGGGCGAGGCAGGTGAAGGATCAATGAACATCAACCGTGACATGCTCGGTGAAGACCTTGTCATGACCTCGGCAGGTAACGGATGGTACAATAATACTTACAAGTGGGTCGATCACCGGAATGAAACATCCAACACTGATTCATATCCATGGTGGGTCTACTACCGGATAATTGCAAATGCAAATATGATCATCAATAACATTGATGGTGCAACCGGTTCCCAGGCTGACAAGGATATCATCAAGGGCCAGGCTCTCGTCTACAGGGCATGGGGTCATTTCAACCTCGTACAGCTCTATGGCAAGCGTTATGTTGCAGGAACGCAGAACACTCAGCTCGGGGTTCCCATCATGCTCACCAACAACTTTGACGGCCAGCCGCGCAACACCGTGGAGGAGGTTTATGACCAGGTGGAAGCGGATCTTGAAGAAGCAGCAACTCTTCTTGCCACTTACTCGAGGCCCAACAAGTCACACATGAACCTGAGCGTTGTAAGGGGAGTGCAGGCACGTGTTGCCCTTACCAAGCAGGACTGGACGGCTGCAGCAGCATTTGCAGTACAGGCCCGCACCGGTTATTTGCTCATGACTACAGCTGATTATACCGGCGGCTTCAACAACTATACCAACAGGGAGTGGATGTGGGGAAGCACTGTCATAGCTGACCAGACAACATACTTCTATTCATTCTTTGCATATATGTCAAGGAATTTCAGCTCCACGAATATCAGGGGTAATCCCAAGGCAATCAACAGAGTACTATGGAATGACCTGGCATTTACAGCGACTGACGTACGCAAGCTGAACTTTGATCCGACAGGGGCACATACAGCTCTGGCTCTTCCTTCAACATTCAGCAAGTTTCCATATACAAGTCAGAAGTTCATTGCTGCCGGCGGTGCTGACAGCCGCGGTGACGTTGTCTATATGCGTGCTGCAGAGATGCTGCTTATCGAGGCTGAGGCTTATGCCCGTATGGGCGGACGCGATACCGATGCCCAGACTGCCCTTAATACACTCAGGCAGGCACGTGAGACCGTCCCGGCAAACTATGTGGCTTCAACCAATACCGGACAGGCACTTATTGATGAGATAATGCTCAACAGAAGGCTCGAGCTCTGGGGTGAAGGCTTCCGTTTCACCGACCTGAAACGCCTCAACCTTCCACTGAACAGAAACGGCGCAAACCACAACACTGCACTTGCGGTTGTTATGGATATTCCGGCCGGTGATGTCCGCTGGGAGTGGCTGATACCCAAGGCTGAAGTTGATGCCAACAAACAGATGGTTCAGAATCCGTTGTAACTACTAACTCTGAAAAAACTGATGAAGGCTGCTCCTGAGGGGCAGCCTTTTTCTTTATTATTTAGTTTCGTTTGTACTGATTAAGTGTTAAAAAGTGTTGCATATTGAAAATATTGTTTATTTTGCGTATGCAAGATTTTTACATTAACCCTTATTAACCTAAACTATTAATGTATGAAAAAGATCCTAATGCTTTTTTCACTGCTGATACTGACGGCTGCCATGGCCATTGGTCAGACAGTGTTAGTGACCGGGACTGTTACCAGTTCTGATGATGGCCTGGAGCTGCCTGGCGTGTTCGTTACCGTTAAAGGTACGACACTGGGTGCAATAACAGGCGCAGACGGTAAGTACTCACTGCAGGTTCCTGCAGGTTCCAGATCTCTTGTGTTCAGTTTCATGGGTTATGTGACCCACGAACAGGCTATTGAGGGAAGGACCACAATAGACGTAGTCCTGAAACAGGATATGTTCAATGTCGATGAGGTCGTTGTTGTAGCCTACGGCACACAGCAGAAACGCGACGTCGCCGGTGCAATATCAACCGTCAAGGGTTCCGATATTGCGATGATGCCTGTTCAGAGCTTTGACCAGGCACTGCAGGGCAAGGCCGCCGGTATGACAATCACCATGCCTAACGGTGTGCTTAACAACCCGCCTGTCATCAGGATCCGCGGTTTCAACTCCATAACAGGCAGTTCCAGCCCGCTGATCGTTGTTGACGGTGTGCCCATATTCACCGGTAACGTATCAGGTACCAACTCATTCATTAACGCTCTTGGCGACGTTAACCCTGCCGATATCCAGTCAATGGAGATCCTCAAGGATGCCTCAGCAACGGCTATCTACGGGTCAAGAGCTGCCAACGGCGTTATCCTTATCACTACCAAGCGTGGATCGGTGGGTAAAACAAAGGTCACATATGACGGTTATTTCGGCTTTACACAGCCTTATAACATCTTTGAAGTGATGAACTCCGAGCAGTACATCGAGCACAAGAACAGGGCTCTGGCAAATAACCCCACAGCTCTTCCCGGACCTTTCACCATCCCGACAATCAACGGTGAACCCGTGAATACAAACTGGGCTGATGAGGTCTACCAGACCGGCTTCCAGCATAACCATGCGATTACAATCTCAGGTGCCACGGCAGCCACCTCATATTTCCTCTCGATAGGTTACACCAACCAGGAGGGGATGGTTCAGAAGAATACCTTTGAGAGAATGAACGCAAGGTTGAATCTTGATCACAAGCTCAACAAGTACATCTCACTCGGTGCAAACATCAACATCACGAACGGATTCAGTGCAGCACCAAACACAGGCGCATCATTTGCCACTGCAGGGGCTGCACGTCTTGCATTCGTTCTTCCTCCGAACCTCGGACCTTACAAGGAGGACGGCAGCTACAACATTGCAGGCTCTGCAATAGGTAACATGGGGCAGCCGGTTGCAAACTACGGTTACTATAACCCGGTTGCGATCTTCGATCTCAATACGTTCACGACTGAATCAGACAGGTTGCTTGCTACTTTATATGCTTCCGTTACGCCGTTAACCGGTCTTACGTTCAAGACAGCATACGGTATTGATAACCTTGCGGTTGAAGACAATTTATTCCAGACCGGAATCACGGGTGACAGCTATGCCTCAAACGGCCAGGCGTGGAACCAGTTCAACCGTCCAAGCAGGTGGACATGGACCAATACCTTGAATTACAACACCACTTTTGCGGAAAAATTTAATTTAGGACTGCTTGCCGGTGTTGAGCAGCAATATACAAAGGGTGTCAGCTGGAACGGTTCCAAAACCAATTATACAGACCCATTCTTTGAAGTTTACCAGGGTTCATGGGTAACCGCTGGTATGGGTGGCGGAGGCCGTTATGAGAACTATTTCCTTTCTTATTTCGGTCGCGTCAGCTTCGACGTGAGCAAGAAGTATTACTTTGAGGTCAGTGCCCGCCGTGACGGTTTCTCAGGTCTCTCTGAAGAGAACAAGTGGGGTAACTTCGGCGGCGCATCAGCCATGTGGAACATCTCGAAGGAGGGTTTCATGGCAGGTGTTAACGAATATGTTTCCGACATGCGTATCAAGGCCAGCTACGGCCGCGTCGGCAACATGTCAGGTATCGGCAGCTATGCATCACTCTTCCTCTATTCCTCAGGCGTTTACGGAGCTGCTCCGACATGGACATTCTCACAGGCCGGTAACCCCGCCCTTAAGTGGGAAGCAAGTGACAAGTATGATGTAGGGTTCAGCTTCGGTCTGCTCAATGACAGGCTGCAGGCTGACATCAACTGGTATTACAATGATGTCAATGACCTGATCCTCAATGTTCCGCAGCCTCCTTCAAAAGGGATACCCGGAAACACTGTTCCCGACAACATCGGTTCAATGTTTAATACCGGCATTGAAGTAACGCTTACTTCATACAACATCTCAAAACCCAATTTCACCTGGACAACAAACTTCAATTTCAGCACGCTGAAGAACGAAGTTACTGCACTGGCTCCCGGTGTAACTGAGATACAGGGTGTTACAGGAGGACTTGAAACCACCAACAAGACTATTGTGGGCGAACCGATAGGCCTTATCTGGGCTGTAAAAACAAATGGTGTTGACCCTACAACAGGAAGAAGGATTTTCGTCAACAAAGCAGGCAGGGAAGTGCTTTACAGTCATGAGAATGCCAGCAAGTGGACCTACTTGTCCGACGGAACCGTTGCGCCTGCCATAACACTTGCAGGTGACGGCATAAATGCCGGGTCTCCGCTGCCAACAATCTATGGCGGTCTTGACAACACCTTTACCTATAAGAACTTTGACTTCGCCCTTAACCTTACCTACGCTCTTGGATTCTCAGTTTACAACGGATCAAAAGCAGGTCTTCGTGACCAGAGGTGGTGGAACAACTCTGTTGAGGTATACGAAACAGCATGGAGAGAAGCAGGGGATGTTACAAATATACCCAGGCCGGTATTTAACGACAACGTCTCCAACGGTTCTGCGATGCCAATCACTGAAAACGTTGAGAAAGGAGATTACCTGAAGGTAAGGAATTTCTCTGCAGGCTATACTTTCAAGGATCTTCCTGCCAAAGCCGGCATTCAGAGCATAAGGATTTATGCCCAGATGTTCAACGCATTCGTATTCACGAAGTATACAGGTTCTGACCCTGAAGTATCGACTAACGGTGATACAAACCTTACCCCCGGTATCGACAGGAACAGTGCACCGCAGGCAAGGACATACACCTTCGGGTTAAACCTTTCATTCTAAACAACAAACAATGAGAACTATGAAAAATATATTAAAGATATCACTGACACTGCTGATTATAATGTCGGTTGCCGGTTGTTCGGAAGACATGCTGACTCTGGAACCGGAGACAGCGTTGGCAGAAACGGCCGCCTTTGATACAAAGGACCGTATCGTAGGCCAGGTTAATGGTCTCTACGCTTTCATGAAGAGCGGCCAGTACCTCGGTGGCAGATTCTTTGTCTATAATGACATCAGGGCAGAGAATTTCCTTCCCAAGAGCACGAACCTTGTTACAGGTTATGCAACATGGGGCCACACTGTGCTTGGATCGACCAATGAAGTACAGAACCTCTGGGCAGCAGTTTATGCAGCCAATAACGCAATCAACCTCTTTCTCGAAGGTCTTGAAGCAAATAAAACCGCCGGGAAACTTGACGCAATTATAACTGAGGCTGAATATAACCAGTACAAGAGTGAGGCTCTCACGCTGCGTGCCATGTGTTATTTTGACATGCTGCAGCTCTATGCGCAGCCATACGCAAAGAACAACGGTGCAAGCCCGGGTCTTCCACTCCGTCTTATTGCCTATAAGACAGCTGAAGGAAACGACATGGCAAGAAGCACTGTTGCTGAGACCTATACGCAGATTCTTGCTGACCTGAATGCGGCTGAGCCTCTGGCCATAGCAGATTATTCATCTGCATTGCTGAGGACAACCAGGATCCACAAAAACTCTATCATCGCATTCAAAACCCGTGTCTATCTTCATATGGGCAACTGGGCATCGGTAAGGACCGAGGCTGCAAAAATAGTTCCCGCAGCTGCACCGTTTGTTGCTCCTACAGGCGCACCGCTTGCACTCAGTGCAACCTTTGCTGCAATATGGAACACCCCTTACACGACAGCTGAGTCAATCTTTTCAATGCCCTTTACCTCAACGAACCTTGCTGGCACACAGAACTTTCTGGCACACTATCATCATCCGAATTCAAGTGAGTCATATTACCTGAATACTGCTGGCCAGGCATATACGTCTCTTGACGCCACTGATGCAAGGAGAACCCAGTTCCAGTCAGGTACTGTCTCCGGAGTCGGCACAGTGTACTTCGTCGGCAAATGGCCCAACCTGACTGTACCGTCTGATTATGCGCCTGTAATGAGGTATTCAGAGGTTCTTCTCAACTATGCTGAGGCAATTGCAAGGGGCGGTACTGTTACACAACAGGCTGTGGATATGCTCAATGCGGTGCGCGGACGTTCATTCCCGGCAGGTGTCTATACTCTTGCCAGCTTTGCAACTGCATCGGATTTTATAGATAAAGTTCTTCTGGAGAGGAATATCGAATTCCTTGGTGAGGGTATCCGCAATATGGATCTGCTGAGAACTATGAATACCATACCAGGGAAAACAGGTGCTCCAAACCCGATACCTTCAACATCGACCTCATATATTTGGCCTATACCGGACAGTGAGTTGTCATCGAACAAACTTATGACCGGGAACGGAAACTAAGCTAATTTAGTCTGATTTGATAAATGAGGGTGTCGCAAACGGACACCCTCATTTTATTTTCCCCTGAATCTTCGTGTGTGATCCCGCTTCTTTTTCTGTTTCTCGTGCCTGCTCTTCACCACCAGGTAAATGAGAAACAGTACCAGTGTAATTACAATCAGCCTGAAAAGGGTGTTATCACTCATTACAGCATTCTTTTAATGATCCGCAGGCGATGTGTATACCGGGCGGCATCATCGCGCCAGATGCCCTGGTGGTCAACCCTGTCTCTCCTGACGCAGCCCGATGCATGTATGATCGATCCCGTCCCTTCAACAATGCCTGTATGTGAAATTTTATCAGTCTCACCGGAAAAAAATATCACATCGCCCGGTTGTGCTTCGCCAAAGAAATTGACTGTAGTACCTTGCTCAGCCTGCTGCGCAGCGTCGCGCGGCAGCGCCATACCATGTATCTTGAACAGGATCTGTACCAGCCCGGAACAGTCAATACCTGCCGGTGTGCGGCCTCCCCAAAGGTAAGGAGCGTTCAGGTATTGCACTGCAGTATCTGTTACTGTGTCATGAGGCATGAGGCGTGAGGCGTGAGGGTCCAGTATCAAATAGTCTCTGCCACACATGGTGAACCCTGAAAAGTCATCCCGTAGACCGAATATCTCGCTGCCCGGATAGAGGCTCATCAGGGTGATATCATCTTTTTTACATATCAGCTCATGACCGATTATGATTCCCTCTGACTCCCCGTCATGCCTTTCATAGCCGCGGTGAAGCGAATCGATCCAGCCTGAATATGAGTCGAAGAGCGTCTCTACCCTCAGCCAGTTGCCTGATGATTCAGTGATTGAGAACCTCTCCCCGAACAGAATCTGGTTCACCATCTCAGCCCGGTGGGATGGGGCAGCCCTGAGGGGGATGTATGCGTTTGTGCAGATGAATGGGGTCATAAGGTCTGAGGTCTGAGGTCTGAGGTCTGAGGTCTGAAGGTCTGAAGGTCAAGATAAGAGACAAAAGTAAAAAGATAAAAGTAAGATCAGCAATTTCACCTCATATCTCATATCTCACATCTCAAATCTCAGCACTCTGTGCTCCGTGCCCTGTGCCCCGAGCCCTGCCCCTACCTCATATCAATCACATCAACTCCCTTATAGTCAGCGGGATTGAATGTGAAATAGTCAGCAGCCGGCTTGAAGGTGAGGTCATACCTGCCCGCATTGAGTGTGACAGTTATGCCATCCTTTGTAACATATTCGGCGCTCCTGAGATTATAGTTCGTCTTTGCGATCTTAAGCCTTATACGGACCAGGTTCAGCGTCAGGTCTTCGGGATACAGGTCAATGACCCACTCTTTCGCAGTCTGTTCAAGGAGCCTGACCTTGTACCCCTCCTGGTAAAGGTTGAAGAGCATCGATGGCCTTGACATGAATGACTCGTCATCCGGGTCGGTCGCCGTAATGGTTACCTCGTTGACATCAGGGAGGTAGCTCCAGACATTCTTCCCGTCAGCCCATACGCTGTTGTCGGGCATTGAAAGCTTATATTTATCGCCTGCTATGACAACAGACCCGTCCATCGAGTTCACGGTGCCATCCCTGCTGTCATTGGTTACGAAGGTGAAGTCAATTGATACCGAAGGAGCCGAGGCAGCTTTCTTGCTGAACTCGGAAAGTATCCTGATCGCCTCGGGATCCTTCTGGGCTGCCAGTGACAGTGCAAGGAAGGAAAGTATTAATATTGATGCATGTTTTTTCATCTCAGATGGTCTCATCATTGAGCCTCTTCAAAATCTGTTCCAGAGTTGTCATGTCCTGCACTACAACGTCACGTGCCTTGCTTCCTTCGAATGGTCCGACGATGCCTGCAGCCTCCAGCTGGTCTATTATACGGCCGGCGCGGTTATATCCCAGCTGCATACGTCTCTGTATCAGTGACGTAGAGCCCTGCTGATGCTGTACCACCAGCCTGGCGGCCTCGTCGAACAGCGGGTCGCGTTTCTTCAGGTCCACCTCCCTGGCGCCGTTATCGGCTTCCTCATCGCCATAATACTCAGGCAACTGCATGGCTTCAGGGTAACCCTGCTGTGACCCGATATATTCTGTGACGTCTTCGATCTCCGGGGTATCGATGAAGGCGCACTGCACCCTTACCGGTTCACCCCCCTGCGAGATGAGCATGTCGCCACGACCCACGAGCCTGTCAGCTCCTGTAGTGTCGAGTATGGTGCGGGAGTCGACCCCTGAGAACACCCTGAAAGCAATACGTGATGGGAAGTTTGCCTTTATGAAGCCTGTGATGATGCTTACTGACGGTCTCTGTGTAGAGATGATCAGGTGAATACCCACCGCCCGTGACAGCTGCGCCAGCCTGCCGATCGGAGACTCTATCTCCCGCCCGGCTGTCATTATGAGATCGGCAAACTCATCAATGACAAGCACGATATATGGCATATAATCGTGTCCCTTTTCAGGATTGAGCCTGCGGGCGATGAACTTGTCATTGTACTCCTTGATGTTGCGTGTCTGCGACAGCTTGAGGAGGCCGAGCCTGTGGTCCATCAGTATACATAGCGAGTTAAGGGTGTTTATCACCTTTCTCGTGTCTGTGACTATGGCGTCATCCTCGCCGGGCAGCTTCGCAAGAAAATGTCTCTCAATCTTCATGTAGAGAGGCAGCTCAACCCTTTTAGGGTCGATAAGCACGAGCTTAAGCTCTGACGGGTGCTTCTTGTAAAGAAGCGAGGTGATGATTGCGTTAAGACCTACTGACTTGCCCTGTCCTGTAGCCCCGGCAACGAGCAGGTGAGGCATCTTTGTAAGGTCGATGATAAACGGATCATTGGTGATAGTGCGTCCCAGTGCCAGGGGGAGTTCATGTTTGGAGTCGATGAATGCCTGTGACGCCAGGAGGCTCTTCATAGAGACGGTCTCGGGCTTTTTGTTAGGCACCTCGATGCCCACCGTTCCCCTTCCCGGGATGGGGGCGATGATCCTTATCCCCAGCGCCGAGAGGCTCAGGGCTATGTCGTTATCAAGAGTCTTGATGCGGTGTATCTTCACCCCGCGGTCAGGCACCACCTCGTAAAGTGTGACGGTAGGGCCCACGGTGGCAGATATCTGCTTTATGGTGATCTTGTGGTCAGAGAGTGTCTTGAGTATTATCTCCTTGTTGCTGTTGACCTCCTCGTTTGTTGTTGCCGAGGCATTTTTATAATCGCGCAGCAGAGCCACTGTCGGGAAACGGTAGCGCGGCAGCGAGAGCCTGGGGTCAAAAGGGGGCAGGCCGGCAATTGGCTCATCCTCATCGATATGTGAGTCTGAAGGCTTCTGTCCCTTTCCGATGACGTTGACTATAGGTCTCTCTTCAGTCACAGGGGGCCTGTAAAAGTCATCCGTCTCCTCCTCTTCCTCCTCATCAGCCCTGAGCGGTTCTTCTTCATGCGACGGGAAGTTCTCCCCGGGTGCTACCTCCGTATCTTCTTCAATAATTTCCTCCTTGCGCCCGTTGGCGGCAAAAGCTGCACCTGCCCTGGCCACCGCTGCAATCGGTCTTCTTATTGCCTGGGGGCTGACATGCAGGGCGAAGATCAGGTAGGCCACTGTAAGAACAAGCATCACTGCACCCGTTCCGACCTTCCCCATCAAACCGTTCAGCCAGCCTGCGATGAGATACCCGTATTCACCTCCCGGTCCGGCACCGAGGAACGATGACTGGCCTGCAAGAAAACCCAGTATCACGGAAACAAGTACCGTTGCCAGGAGGAACCGGAGAACATTCTTCCAGAGCCTGAAGTATTTCACCCTGAGAAGGGCCAGGCTGAATGCTCCTATAATGAGAGGTATGAAGAATGACCCGAGACCGAAGCCGTTGAAGATAAAATAGTGTCCTACCTTGAATCCGAACTTTCCTCCCCAGTTCTGGTAGATATATTCCGTTTCGGCAGATTGTATGTTTATTGAATCCTGGTCTGCCTTGCCGGAGATAAGGTAGGAGATGAATACGACAAGCATGTAGAGGGCGAAGACCAGCAGCAACAGACCTGAGATGAACCTGATGTTCTCTCCTGACGAAGTCCCTGCTGCATTCTTCTGCTTTGATGACGCACTGCCGTTCTTTTTCTCCCTGACCATCTTAAATACGAATTATTATGCCCTCCCGGGCAGAAACTATCTAAATGACGAGCAAATGTAAGAAAAATGGTTGAGCTGAAGATTGAAAAAAATCAAAAGGCTATCATTTTAAGAATGAGCGAATCAAGGTAACCGCCTGACACTTCCCTGTAGTTCTTTTTCTTCTCGAAGTTCTTGTCGGGTATCTCTCTTACAAAGACCTCGTCAGCGATAAACTGAAGTTCTGCGTCGCCGATGACATAAAAGAAGTCCATCAGAACACCCTCAATCTCCCTGTATGGTGTCAGCCTGTTCGGATTTTCAACATTTATCTCGTTGGTATACCATACATACCGCACAGATTTTGATTCGGGCAGCAGAACCTCGAGCTGGTAGCAACTCAACCCGCATATCTCCGATTTCTTACCCGTTTCCCTGAAGGTTATCCCCTTCATTGCAGAGAAGCCAGGCTGTATGTCATCGGGGCATCCCCTGAAATAATACTTGAAAGAGAGCATGTTCAGGTAAGTGTCATAAATGCCCTCCTTTGGATTGATAATGGTTGTTATCCCGGTGTTGCCAAAAGGTGCGTGCAGCTCAGTGTGAAAAAGATCGTTTCTGAATGAGATGGTAAGTTCCCTGGGCAGCAGATCCTTTGGCAATGAAGAAGGATTCCTGATATACTTTATGCTGTAGAATATCTCACCTTCACGCATGTTCCTGTTAGCCCTCTCCCTGCAGGAGGGAAGGAGAATAATTGATACCAGCAATGATGTAATAAAGAGGGAGCGGTTCTTCACTTAGAAAAATTTCTTCGTAAATGTAATAATAATGTGCTTTCGAAGTACATAAACCTCAGCGGCGGAGCAGATAAAAAAATATGATCTTTTCTTCAATATCATTAGTTTAGGCATGGTTTTATCTGACATAAAATTTTAGCTTTGTCACCTTACTGAAAAAAGACAAATATGGATAAAAGGCTTGCTGTCATTGCTCTTGGGGGAAATGCCCTGCTCAGGGGAGATCAGCTTGGCACGATAGAGGAGCAGGAGCAGAACACAACCGATACGCTTGAAAACCTTGTTTTTCTTATCAAAGAAGGCTATGACCTTGTCATTACCCACGGAAACGGTCCACAGGTTGGGAATATCCTTATGAGAAATGATGCCGGTGAACAGATGTACGGCATTGCCCAGATGCCAATAGACATATGTGTGGCAGACTCGCAGGGTGGAATAGGGTACATGATTGAGCGAATGTTCAAGAACGTTCTTAACAGGCATGGGATAAAGAAGAATGTTGTGTGTCTCGTTACCACGGTTCTTGTCGACAAGGATGATCCGGCCTTCTCCGACCCGCAGAAGAGGGTAGGTAAGATATACTCCAGGGAGCAGGCTGATGAACTTGCCAGTGCAAAGGGATGGGTATTCAGGGAAGAGGTGAAGGCTGAAGGAGGCTTCCGCAGGGTGGTGCCATCGCCCAAGCCTGTCGGGATAATGAATCATGAGCTCATTCGCGAGCTTGCACGGAGGGGGAACATCGTCATTGCTGCAGGAGGGGGTGGCGTACCGGTATACATAGATGAAAAGAACGATGTAAGGCCTTCTGAGGCAGTGATAGACAAAGATCTGGCATCAGCACTCCTGGCTTCTACCATCGGGGCAGATGAGTTTTACATTCTGACTGATGTCCCGTATGTCTATATAAATTATAAGAAACCTGACCAGGAGGTCAAGGAGTTCCTTAACTATGAGGATACTGTAAAATATCTCAATGAGGGGCAGTTCTCAAAGGGGAGCATGGCACCGAAGATTGAGGCCTGTCTTAACTTCATCAGGGCAGGGGGCAGCAAGAGCGTCATCACCGAGGCCTTCAAGCTGGAGGACAGGAGGTACGGGACGAAGATAACGATGGAGTATGATTAGGGGGCAGGGGCGAAGGGATTTGCGAGGATTTGCGATTTGCGATTTGCGAATGGATGGAGCAGAGTGTAAAGGAGGGAGCTGAGAGGCCGATCGCGGAGAGATCGCAGGTTTGTAGAAAAATGGGGTTTATATGATTGTACGACCCCGGCGGGGTCGAAGGGCCTTCATACAATAATTACATGATAAAATATAATTTTGCATAAATACTAATTCAAAAATCGCAAATCGCAAATCGCAAATCGCAAATCGCAAATACCATGGCTTACAACTTGAGAAACCGTCATTTCCTGAAGCTTCTTGACTTCACCCCCGAAGAGATAAAATTCCTGCTTGACCTTTCATTCGACCTGAAGAAGGCCAAGTATGCCGGCACTGAACAGCAGCGGCTTAAGGGAAAGAATATCGCACTGATCTTTGAGAAGACCTCGACACGCACGCGGTGTGCATTCGAGGTAGCAGCCTTTGACCAGGGAGCACATGTTACATATCTCGGTCCCTCCGGATCACAGATAGGTCACAAGGAGTCGATGAAAGATACTGCCAGGGTGCTGGGCCGCATGTATGACGGCATCGAGTACCGGGGTTACGGACAGGATATTGTCGAAGAGCTGGCAGCCTATGCCGGCGTACCGGTATGGAACGGACTGACGAATGAGTTCCATCCGACGCAGATACTGGCAGACTTCATGACCATGATGGAGCATTCAGACAAGCCGCTGAATCAGATCAGCTTCTGCTATCTTGGTGATGCCCGCAACAACATGGGCAACTCCCTGATGGTAGGTGCTGCCAAGATGGGGATGGACTTCAGGGCTGCTGCTCCGAAGGCATGTCAGCCGGCTGATGACCTGGTGAAGCAGTGCCGGGCTGTAGCAGCGGAGACAGGCGCACGTATAACCCTTACCGAAGATGTTGCTGAGGCTGTTAAAGGGGTAGACTTCCTCTATACTGACGTATGGGTCTCCATGGGTGAGCCTGACTCTGTATGGGAGGAGAGGATCAGGCTGCTGAAGCCTTACCAGGTCAACGGCGAGGCAGTGAGGCTGACCGGTAACCCGAAGGTGAAGTTCCTCCATTGCCTCCCTGCCTTCCACAACAGGGAGACGAAGATGGGAGAGGAGATATTCAAAAAGTTTGGTCTTGACGGGATGGAGGTGACCGAAGAGGTGTTCGAGTCACCACGGTCGATCGTTTTTCAACAGTCAGAGAACAGGATGCACACCATCAAGGCGGTGATGGTCGCTACCCTCGGATCATGAGCAGTCTGAAGGAGTCTTAAAAGGAGTTTAACTTTTTTTTCTGAGGTCAGGAGACCAGTACCTTGATAAAGTAGAAGGTGATGATGAATGACGCGGCGAGCTTGAGACCCACGCCCGTCATGAATCCGAGCAGGCTTCCAAACCCGGCCTTGAGAGCGTATTTTACATCATCCTTAAATATCAGTTCCCCTACCACTGCCCCGATAAATGGCCCGAGGATAATCCCGGCAGGACCGAGAAAGAGGCCTATCACGAGCCCCACTGTAGCACCTCGGGTACCGTACTTTGAGCCTCCGAAGTGACGGGTTCCCCAGACAGGCACAATATAGTCAAGGAGGGTAACCACAATGGCGATGACCCCCAGTATTATGAAAAGCCTGTGGCTGACGTCAGCAAAACGGGTGAAATGAACAAGGACGAGTCCCAGGTAACTCAGCGGTGGTCCGGGGAGCACAGGCACCAGGCATCCTGCTATACCCAGCAGCATAAGAATAATTGCGAGAGATAATAACAGGTAATCCATATAATCTCAGGTGTCGGTTGAACAGATGGTTGAGAGGGGTCTTCTACTTTGAGCCAAGATCCTCAAAGTCAACATCGGAGAACCCGTCAGCTGCCACTTCGGCTACAGCCTCTTCAACCGCCTCAGCCTGTTCGATTCCAGTCGCAGCCAGATGGCTCATCTCACCGTTTCCCGCAAAAGTTACAGCTTCACGAAGCCCTTCGGTGAACTTTTCAAAGTCCTCCTTGTAAAGAAAAATCTTATGTTTTTCATAAAACATCTTTCCTTCTTTCCCCTGTCGCTTTTTGCTTTCAGTTATTGTCAGATAAAGATCTTCGTGCCTTGTTGATTTAACATCGAAGAAGTAGGTCCTTTTTCCCGCCCGGACAACTTTTGTGAATACCTCCTCCTTATCACTTCTATCATTCTGACCTTCAATTCTGCCTTTCTCGTCTTCCATCACCTGCGGCTGTTTTAGGATTTCTGTGGTTAGTATGCTCAAATGTAACAAATATTTTATCAACTCAAAGTGGAAGTGCCAAATTGTGAGAGTTTTTTGGGGAGAGGGGATAAATGCAAGGCGATTTTTTTATCTTTGCTGCCTGAAATTTGTGTTCTTTTAATGATAAGCAGACGACAATTAAGGATTAAGGCACTGACAGTACTTTACGCCTGCAACAGGAAAGAGATTGATGACCTTGAGACAGCCGAACAGGAGCTGATGTTGAGCATACGGAAGAGCTATGATCTCTATCATTATCTCCTTCTGCTTATTATTGCACTCTCAGATGCAGCACGTGAAAAGGTGATGCTCTCGCGGTCAAAGAGGATCCCCTCACCTGAGGATATCAATCCAAACACACGGTTTGCCGAAAACAGGGTCATAGGTCAGCTGAGGCTTAATGAACAGCTTCGCCGTTATGCAGAGGCGACACCTGCGCTATGGTCGAGGAAGGAGAAGATCTCCGGATTCAAGTCGCTCAGCCGTTACGTTGGTACACTGGGACTCTCATGGGAGAATCACCAGGACGTGGTCAGGAAAGTCTTCAGCGACATGACCGGATGGGATGCCTACAGCCAGTATATGTCATCACCTGACGGAAGCTACAGGGCTGATCTTAAATTCATCAAGGAGCTTGTTACAAAGCTGCTGCCGGCATCTGAGGATCTCTCTTCAAGCCTCGAAGAACAGTCGGTCTACTGGAATGACGACCTGCCCTTCGTGGCGGCGATGATCAAGAACACTCTTGGCAAGTTCAGGGAGCATGAGGAAGGCAGAGATACTCCCTTGCTGCCGATGTTCACCAGCAGTGATGACGAGATCTTTGTCAAGGTGCTTCTCCGGAAGGCTATCCTGAACAGTGAAAAGAATTCTGCTCTCATTGATGCCCACACTACAAACTGGGAAGTGGAGCGAATAGCCCTGATGGACAAGCTTGTGATGCAGCTGGCAATTACGGAGCTCTCAGAGTTCCCTGAGGTGCCGGTCAAGGTCACCCTCAATGAATATATTGAGATTGCAAAGGACTACTGCACCGCCAAAAGCAGTACTTTTGTGAACGGGATCCTTGACAAGATCGTCAGAGAAATGAGGGCTGACAACAGCCTGGTAAAGTCAGGGAGGGGGCTGATAGGGGAGAGTTGAGCTGAGGCAGGGAGCAAGGAGCATGGGGCAAGGAGCAAAGGGCAGGAGGCAAGGGGCAAGGAGCGAGGAGAGGCAGTGTTACTCCGTGAAAAAATCAGTGTAACTCTCCCGACTTGTCGGGACAAGTTGTGGTTAAATAAAAACGAATGAAGAAAATAGTAACATACATTTCACTGATAGTGGTTCTGGGGGGACTGGTGGCAGCATCATGCGGAAGGACTTCTTCCGGGGAGGGCAGGGAGACCCCTGCTGATACCTCAGGCACTGCTGTCATTAAATTCGATACGCTCGATCATAATTTCGGGTCAGTCAGACCTGGAGAGAAAGTCGGTTGCATCTTCAAATTCACCAACGCCGGAGACGCAGACCTCGTCGTTACTGCAGCATCAGCCAGCTGCGGATGCACAGTCCCGAAATTCAGCAAGAAACCGGTAGCTCCGGGCGAAGGTGGTACCATTGAAGTGATCTTTGATACCTCCGGAAGAGAGGGATTGCAGACAAAAACAGTTGTAGTACAGTCAAATGCAGAGAATAGTTTAGTTATTTTGCGTATTATTGCCGAGGTGGTTAAGAAATAGGCAATAGGAAGTAGGAATTAGTCCCGGACGATGAATGACGGAAGACTGAAGACTGCAGACCTGCAGACCTTCAGACCTTCAGACAAATGAAAACAACAAACAACAAATAACAATTACAATCATGACAACACTTGCACTCATTTATTTACAGGCCACACCTGCCGGACAGGGAAGTCCCAACATGCTGACAAGCCTTCTTCCCCTCCTGCTCGTATTCGTGGTGTTTTACTTCTTTATGATCAGACCGCAGATGAAGAGGCAGAAGGAGTTGACAAACTTCCGCAGTTCAATCTCAAAAGGTGATAAGATTGTCACCACAGGAGGCATATACGGTAAAGTCATTGAAGTAGCTGATAGCGTCGTTACTATCGAGATCGCAAACGATGTCAAGGTAAGGGTTGATAAGAACGCAGTCCTGAGAGACCCTTCCGACATCGAGAAGAAGTGATCTCTGACTAAGAGTTAGTGGCAATGACGGCAGACGAGAAAAAGAAAAGAAGAAGCATCCTTAACAGGGAACTGCCTGTCTTTGCTTTTTTTCTTCTGCTGTCATTTGTCTTCTGGTATCTGAATGAGCTTGGGAAGGAGCTGGACGGGACAATAAACTATCCTGTCCGGTACATTAATCCACCTAAAGACAGAATTATTACAGGTGATCTGCCCGGCAAGCTGGAGATGGATCTTCGCGGCCCGGGTTATTCGATCCTCAAGATGAAGCTCTCAGGCAGCAGGGCTCCCGTAGTGATAGATTTCACCAGGGTTGCCCCTAAGAGAATCCCCGGACCTACTCCTCATTATTACCTTGTAACATCAGGACTCATACAGAGCTTTGCCAAACAGCTGCATGCTGATTTTGAGATTATATCTGTTCATCCTGATACGCTCTTTTTCGGCTATGACAAGCTGGTGACAAGAAGGATGGCAGTGCTTCCCGATCTTAAGCTTGATGCACCGCCGGGGACAAGGATTGTTCTGGTACCTGATCCGGACAGTGTTACTGTCACAGGTCCGGAGCATGTACTTGACACCCTGAGGGGTATTCCAACGCAACACCGGTCATACAGCAGGATGGAAGGCAACTTCAGGGTTAAGGTGCCTCTTGAATTCCCTGAATATCTGGAGACTGCGCAGAAAAGGGTATCTGTCGAGGTCACATTTCTTGACAGGGATGTCTCTCTTTTCAGTCTGAAAAATCATCGTAATAATTAACTCCGGGCTGCATGGCAAGACGACTGGGCATAACAGGCGGCATAGGGAGTGGCAAGACAACAGTATGCAGGATTTTCAGGGTCCTCGGAGTACCTGTATTCGTAGCTGACGTCGCAGCCAGGCAGCTGATGAACAATGATCCGTCAATACGTTCAGAGATAAATAAAATTGCTGGTAAGGACCTGTATGAGGGGGGTGAGCTTGACCGCAGAGAGCTTGCACGGCTGATCTTCAATGAGCCTGATATGTTGCAGAAGGTCAATGCTTCTGTCCATCCTGCAGTCCTCCGCGAATTTGAGGCGTGGTCCTCAGTCATTGATGCACCGTATGTGATTATGGAAGCAGCGATACTCTTTGAGGCAAGGGCTGACCGGCTGGTTGACAGGGTCATATCAATATCAGCGCCCGTGGAGGAACGTATCTCGCGTGTCATGGGCCGCAGCGAGATCAGCCGCGAAGAGGTGCTTGAAAGGATAAATAACCAGATGGAGGATAATGAACGGGAAGAGCAGTCATATTATGTCATCAATAATGCTGACAACGAAATGATCATTCCGGAGATTCTGAAGATCCATGATGATATGCTCCGTCTCGCAGCAAAGGAGAGGTAATGGGAAATTTCGCCAAGTGGATAGGGGGTGGATTGGGGTTTGTTGTCGGCGGACCGATAGGCGGGTTGCTGGGCTTCTTCATAGGCTCGGTGGTTGACAGCTCCAGGACGGTTACCTGGCAGCAGTCGGGACAGCAGGTAAGACAGGGGACAACGCCGGGCGATTTCGGCATGAGTCTTCTGGTGCTCATCGCTGCGGTGATGAAAGCTGACGGCCGCGTGGTGAAGTCTGAGCTCGATTATGTCAAGAGATTCTTTGTCAGTCAGTTCGGACCCGATACTGCACAGGAAGCCCTGATGCTTCTCAGAGACCTCCTGAAACAGGAAATCCCTCTCCGCGACGTATGCTCGCAGATAAGGAAGAATATGGATTATCCCTCAAGGCTCCAGCTGATACATATACTGTTCAACATTTCAGCAGCTGACAGTCGCTTTGAGCCTGCAGAGGTAAGGGTAATAAAGGCCATATCCGATATGCTGGGGATCTCAGCAACAGATTATGAGTCGATACAAAATATGTTTGTCCCCTCCACTGATGCTGCTTATCGTATTCTGGAGGTTGAACGGTCGGCTACTGAAGAAGAGCTCAAGAAAGCTTACCGTAAGATGGCATTGAAATACCATCCCGACAAGGTGGGTCACCTGGGTGAAGAGTTCAGAAAAACAGCCGAGGAGAAGTTCAAGTCTGTGAACGAAGCATGGGAGAAAATAAAAAAAGAGCGAAACATCGTATAATAAGTATCTGAAATACAATCATTAACAATTAATTAATAGAGATGAATCTGAAAGATATTCTGGCGATTTCCGGTGAAGGGACACTCTTCAAGTTCATTGCGCAGGGCAAGAATGCAGTCATTGTGGAGAACCTTGAGACCGGCCGGCGCCTCAGTGCAGGAGCTACCGCCAAGGTAAGTGCTCTTGAGGAGATAGCTATTTTTACAACGGGTGAAGACCTGCCGCTGGGCAAAGTGATGGACAGGATATGGGAGAAGGAGAACGGCGGTGAGGCCGTCTCTCACAAACTTCCCGATGCAGAACTGAAGAAGTACTTCACTGATATGCTTCCCGAGTATGACCGGACAAGGGTCTATACTTCGGACATAAAGAAAGTGCTGCACTGGTATAACATCCTTCATAAGCTTAACCTCCTGGTGAAGGAGGAAGAGCCAAAGGCTGAGACTGAAGCGGAGGTGAAGGCGGAGGCAGAGGCAGAGGTCAAGCCCAAAGCTAAGGCCGCGGCTGTGAAAAAGGAGGGTGCAAAAGAGGGCACTGCAAAAAAAAGTACAAAGAAAAAGGCAACCGGGAAAGAGTAATATGTCCGTTACCAATTTTGGCGGCGAAGAGGTGGTCTGCAGATACGATGAATCAGAGATCATCATCATTCCTGTCCCTTATGACGCCACGAGTACTTATATAAAAGGTGCTGACAGGGGCCCCGCGGCGATACTTGAGGCCTCTCCGGCTCTTGAGTTTTATGATATAGAGACGCGCACCGAGGCTCACAGGAAGGGTATCTTCACCCTCCCTCCGTTAGTGACCGGACCCGATCCTGAGGAGGTGACAGAGGCGGTTTTCAAAACTGTCTCACGACTCCTGGCTGAAAAGCGCTTTCCGGTAGTCATTGGCGGCAACCACACTGTGAGCGTCGGAGCTTTCCGGGCTGTTGCAGCTGTTTTTCAGAACCTTACCATACTGCAGCTCGATGCCCATTCCGACCTCAGGCCGGTATATGAGGGTTCACCTCTGAATCATGCCTGTGTAATGTCAAGGGCGAAGGAGTGTGCCCCTGTCGTACAGGTGGGCATCAGGAGCATGGCTTATGAGGAGCTGCCGTATGCCGACAGCGGCAGGATATTTTATGCCCATGAGCTGTGGGCTGACAGGTCACTCTATGCCAGGGCTGCAGACCTCCTTACAGAGAATGTATATATAACTGTTGACCTGGATGTCTTTGACCCTTCGGTGATGCCTTCCACCGGCACACCTGAGCCGGGGGGGCCTGATTACAGGGAGGTGATGGCGTTCCTCAGGGAGGTCTTCAGAAGATTTAATGTCGTTGGTTTTGACGTTGTGGAGTTGTGCCCCTCAGAGACGAACAAGGCACCCGACTTCATGGCAGCAAAGATCATCTACCAGATGCTCAGCTACAAATATTCGGACTGAGGTTCTCAATAATCCTTATCGAAACTCTTTGCCTCCTCCCAGATGACATTCATCTCGTCAAGGGTCATGTCATGCAGTGATCTTCCCTGTACCAGGGTCTGTTGTTCGAGGTAGTTAAACCTGCTTATGAATTTTCTGTTTGTCTTTTCAAGGGCCGTCTCCGGGTCAATCTCATAAAGCCTGGCAGCATTTATTATTGAAAAGAACAGGTCGCCCAGTTCGGCCTCGATATCCTCCTTTTTCCCTTCAGCAACCTCGTGCTTCAGCTCATCAAGTTCCTCGGTCACCTTGTCCCATATCTGTTCCCTGTTTTCCCAGTCGAAGCCCACACCCCTGACCTTTTCCTGTATCCTGTTGGCTTTCACGGTCGCCGGAAGTGAAGCCGGTACTCCCGATAATACCGGTTTATATTCAGGGTGTTCATTCATCTTGAGTTTTTCCCAGTTCTCCTCCACCTCGCTGGCACCACGGGTAACACTTACATCACCGAACACGTGAGGGTGCCTGTATACGAGCTTTGTGTTTATGCTTTCAAGAACATCGCCCATGTCAAAGAGCCCCTCCTCCGAGCCAATCTTTGAATAGAACACTATGTGCAGCATGAGGTCTCCCAGCTCTTTCTTAAGGCTGTCATAGTCATTCATTATAATAGCTTCGGCAAGCTCATAAGTCTCTTCAATGGTCAACTTTCTCAGGGTCTCCTTGGTCTGCTTCTGATCCCACGGACACTTCTCTCTCAGCTCATCCATAATATCCAGGAGCCTGCTAAATTCTTTGATCGCTTTGTCTCTCATTCGATGTTTGGTATTTAAAAAAGTCCGTTCCCTGCCTGCGTGCTGCTTCTGACCTCAACCCGCACCGCATCACCTGTATCTATCCCAAACAACTGGCAGAGGTTTGCACCATTGACAGATATTTCAAGCAGATCGATGCTGTTAAACCGTGACACCAGTTCTCCGACAGGCTCGTCGCTGTAGAAGAGGCTTATTTTTTCAGTATGATACTTGTTGCTCTTGATGAGTATCCGGAATGCCCTTCCGTCAAATACCCTCGAGAAAATCTCCCTTGTGATATTCGTGATTGCGTTGCCGTATGAGTCAATGAAGATGACACTGCCGATGATCACATCGCGGTCTATGGTAGCCCTCAGCGGAACCCTCTCAGAGACTCCCTTCACTTTTCTTCCGAGAGACTCAGGGCTCTTTCCTTCGCTGATTGCTGCGGCAGTCCTTGCAAAAAGAGATATTTCGTCACTATGGTCCTGATTGTCAAGCGATACTGTCAGGTCAGGTTCCGAGTTGAGTATCAGGTTAAATATGCCGTTATCAGCCCCTATGAACCAGTGTCCTCTTGCTTTTACAAGCAGATGAGGCTGTTCGCCTGATCCTTCGCTGCTGACAAAAATAAGGTGTATCGTCCCTTCCGGATAGTGGCTGAAAGTGTTCCTGATGACGAAAGCCCCGTGCATGATGTTCAGCGGAGGGATGGCAGATGCGTTGTTTATCACTACTGCCCCGGGACAGAGGCTGCTCAGCTTGCCCCTCAGTATCCCGTGAAAGAAATCGTCCTCCCGCCACTCCGTCGTCAGTGTGATAATTGCCATCCTCAAAATAGTTACAGCAAAGATAATCTTCTGAAAAAAATAAACTTACTTTGTGAGAAGCCTGAAATAAAATTTTAGACAGGCTGTAAGTATTTGAAAAACAGAGTAAAGAGAGAAAAGGAGTTAACGAGAGGATGACAGAGAGAGTGATTTTGCTTGAAGGGATAGACCCTGTTTCACTATTTGGCCCTGGTAACAGGCTGCTCGACCAGATACAGGGGTATTTTCCGAAGATAAAGATCATTGCAAGGGGAAATGAGTTGAAATGTGTTGGTGAGGCCGAGGAGGTCTCACTCTTTGCCGGAAAGATGGAGGAGTTGCTTGATTATTACCGGCATTTTAACAGGATCGATGAGAATGACCTTGAGCGTCTGCTTTTGGATGAGGATCACATGCGCACTGCAACAAGCGGAGACTTTGAAGATGCTCTCGTCTTCGGAACGAATGGAAAACCTGTCAGGGCCCGTACAGTTAACCAGTTGCTTCTGGTAAAAGATTACAGCGCCAACGATCTTATCATTGCTGAAGGACCGGCAGGAACGGGTAAGACCTACACGGCCATTGCCCTGGCAGTGAGGGCTCTGAAGAGCCACGAGGTGAAGAAGATCGTTCTTACACGCCCCGCTGTGGAGGCTGGAGAGAGGCTTGGTTTTCTGCCCGGTGACATGAAGGATAAGCTGGATCCATATCTGCAGCCTCTGTATGACGCACTTCATGATATGATTCCGGGACGCAAGCTCGAACAGTGGATTGAAGACGGAACGGTACAGATAGCCCCGCTGGCATTCATGCGCGGGCGGACTCTTGAGAACAGCTTCGTCATACTCGATGAGGCACAGAATGCAACCATTAACCAGCTTAAAATGTTCCTTACCCGAATGGGGATGAACTCAAAGTTCATCCTTACAGGCGACACAACACAGATTGACCTGCCCAGAAGAAGTGATTCAGGACTGCTGCAGGCAATACGCCTTCTTACGGGCATAGAAGGAATTTCTGTCATCCGCTTCGATGAAAGAGATATAGTCAGGCACCGGCTCGTGAAACATATTGTGAGGGCCTATGACACAGAAGAGAAAAACCAAAAAGAGGATAAGAACATCTAATTCGATAATATCATGGCAAAAGCAATTACAGCAACTAACTTCAGTTTTCCGGGGCAGAAGAGCATTTATAAGGGGAAGGTAAGAGATGTATACAATATTGATGACAAATATCTTCTGATGGTGGTCACTGACCGTATCTCAGCATTCGATGTTGTGCTGCCTGAGGGGATACCTTACAAGGGCCAGGTGCTTAACCAGATAGCTGCCATGTTCCTCGAGAGGGTGAAAGATATTGTCCCGACCTGGAATATCGCCACTCCCGATCCCAATGTGACGGTGGGGCACTGGTGCAAAACTTACCCTGTTGAAATGATTGTAAGAGGTTATCTTACCGGAAGTTCATGGAGAACATACAAGTCAGGGGCACGTGAGCTGTGCGGAATACCCCTCCCTGAAGGAATGAGAGAGCATCAGCGATTTGAAAAGCCGCTGATAACTCCTACAACCAAGGCCGAACACGGTATGCATGACCAGGATATTTCAGTCGAAGAGATAATCAGGTCAGGACTGGTCCCGGAGGATGAGTACCGCATGCTCGAGGACTATTCCATGAAGCTCTTCATGAAGGGTTCAGAAATAGCCGCAGAACATGGCCTGATACTTGTTGATACAAAATATGAGTTCGGGAAACGTGACGGAAAGATTTATCTTATTGACGAGATACACACGCCTGACAGTTCACGTTACTTCTATGCCGACGGATATGAAGAGCGTTTTGCCAGGGGTGAGCAGCAGAAGCAGCTGTCGAAGGAATTTGTGCGTGAGTGGCTTATGGCCAACGGCTTCCAGGGGAGGAGCGGTGAAAAGGTACCTGAAATGACCCCCGGATTTGTTACAGAGATATCTGAACGGTATATTGAGCTATATGAGAAGATCACCGGACAAAGGTTTCTGAAGGCAGAGGGTGAAGACCCGATCAGAAGAATTGAAAAAAATGTTGCAGCATTTCTTGCTGATCTGAAATAAAGGCATTGAAAAGCTGTTTTTTGAGTATGAAAATTTACCTTGCAATGAACAACGGAACTGCCATGTATCCAAAACATGCTCTGAAAACCCTGCTGATTATAGCGGCACTGATGGTGTCTTCATCAATGACTGCCCAGGTGCCTGTTGAGGTATCAAAACAGAAGATCGTCGCAGAGGGGAAGATATACTATATGCATGCAGTGCAGAAGGGACAGACTCTCTATTCAATATCCAAAGCATACAATGTAAAGGTGGATGATATCACCCGTGAGAACGTGATACCTGATAACGGAATACAGGAGGGTCAGATGCTAAAGATACCAGCATCATCAGCGTCTCCTGCAACAGATGCGAAGGCCTCAGCCACAGTCAGCGGGGAACCGAAGACTCAGACAAACACGCAGACGCCTGCGAAGACTACTGTACCTGCTCCTGCAGCTGCCACTGCTGCAACAGCAACAACATCTTCTTCCTCCTCAACCTCAAAAAGCCCCGGCACACAGGATCCGAGGTTCATATACCACAGGGTGGCTAGAGGAGAGACACTCTCATCAGTTTCACGCGAGTACGGCATCTCTGTCAGGGAGCTTAAGAAAGCGAACAAGGGCTTGCTCTTCCCCCGCGAGGGAGACTACCTGCTGATACCGCGCGACAAAGTCTCTTCCGGTAATGCGGAAAAACAACAGACACAGGTTACTGAGAAGGTTATTATAGCCGGGGATGTTACTGACGCCAAAAATGTATCTGACACCTCGCTTGTATTTACTGTTCCGTCTGAAAAGACACTGATAACAGAATTGAGCGGCTCAGTGAAGGTCGCGGTTATGCTGCCGTTCTTCATTAATGAAAACAGTGTCAGATCATATATTGATTCAACGAAAAAGGACTCAAAGGGCAAAAAGATATATAAAGAAGTTGTTATGCCCGGTGAGTGGATATATGAAGGAAGCGTCCCCTTTCTGGAAGTGTATGAGGGGATACTCATTGCTGTTGACAGTCTGCGTGCGCTGGGACTCACAGTTGAACTTGATGTCTATGATACGGGTGGAGACACGGAACAGATAAACAGCCTTATCTCTTCAGGGAGGCTCAATGATGCTGACCTGATCATCGGGCCGGTATATTCAAGTAATCTGAGTATCCTGTCACAGTGGGCTGCCGGGCACTCTATCCCTGTTGTCTCGCCGGTGCCGCTGCGCGACCAGAACATACTTATCAACAGACCAACACTCTTCAGGGTGCACCCGTCGGTGAGTGTGGCACAGGATATCTCTGTGACTGAGCTCAGATCACACAGGGGCAGCAATATACTTTTTCTCTATGCAGACACTCTGATGAGTGATCCGCTTACATCTGAATACTGGAATAAGATATCGTCGGCCATGCAGCCTTCCGGACCTGATGACAGCACCATTGTCACCGCGCAGTATTTTACCGGACTGATACCCAGAAATGATACATACAGGGGAGTAAGTTCACTTGAGAGCCTCATCAGGCCTGACAGGGAGAATATTATTATACTGGCTTTCTCTGAGACTCCAAAGGTTAGCTCTGCATTCTCCACCCTGCATACCCTCTCACGTAAATACAGCATCAAAGTAATGGGCTACCCTGAGATCATCTCACTTGAGACGATTGACCTCAGGTACTATTATGATCTTGAACTCTTTATCCCGGCAGAGAGCTATATTGATTTCAACAGCAGTACGGCATCATGGTTCATGAGATCATTCAGGAAGAATTTTGGTACCGAGCCGATGGCAGAGAGCTTCGCCTGGAGAGGCTTTGATATAGCATTTTATTTTATCGGCGGTATTGCGAGCCACGGCAATGCCTTTATCAGTGACCCCGGGATCTTTAATCCTGAACTGGTGTGTCTTGAGCCTGACTTCAGAAGGAGTAGCCTCAGTGACGGTTATGAGAACAAAGGGATGTTCATAATGCATTACAGGAAAGACATGACCATTGAGGTCCTGAAACCGGCACATCCTGCATATTGACATTGCGGCAGGACAAATAAAAGGTTCTCCTGCGGAATATTTCAACCTGCAAAGTTGTCTATTACCTGAACTTCGGATATGACTTACAATGGTCTTACAGATGAGCAGCTTGTCAGCCTTGCACTTAACGGAGACAGGCAGTCGTTCAGTGAGATCGTTGAGAGATACAGGAAGATGGTGGCCAGAACTGTGAAGGGGATGCTCGGCGATAATGTTTATGCGGAAGACATCGGACAGGATGTTTTTGTCAGGCTCTATCACTCTCTCTCTGAGTTCAGGGGCGAAGCGAAGCTTCCTACTTATATAAATAGGATTGCTGTAAACCTGACCCTCAATGAGATAAAGAGAAGGAAAAGGTCATCGGGAGTATTTGTAAATGAAGATCAGGGGCGGGAGACACTTTATGACATGACTGATGAAAACGATCATGACAGGCGAGACACCAAGGAGGTTATTGGGAGGGCACTGGCAATGCTGGAACCGGGATTCAGGGCGGTGGTAGTGATGAGAATGCTTGAAGGTTATTCCACGAAGGAGACAGCTGAGGTGCTTGGAATACCTGTTGGTACGGTGCTTTCAAGGCTGTCAAGGGCACAGGAGCAGTTGAGGACTATTATAAAAGGGTACAGATGAATAAGGAACAGTTAATGCGGCTGGTAGAATTGCTCGGCGATGATTCCGTGCCGGGTGCGGAAGACAAAACTCTTGTGGAAGAGATCCGGGGCTCTTATGATTTCGAGGCCGGCTTCACCGGAAGGGTGATGCAGCGGCTCGAAGGTATGCAGCCCGGGAGGCTGTATGAGGGAGTAATACTCTCCATGAATTCACTCTTTCTGCGGATAGCCGTTACCGGCGCCGCCGCAATTGTTCTGCTTGCCGTCTCAGTCTTTCTTTCGGGAGGCAACTTTTCATTCGAGACCCTGCTGGGGCTGGGTGACACAACAGAGGAAGGCATGATATCACTTCTTACCGGTAATTATTGAAAACCATGAAAACAAAAGCAATAATAATAGTAATCGCCACACTTCTGATAGGGTTTCTGCTGGGGATGCTCACCTCTGCGCAGATACGGCATTCAAAGCTCAGGAAGATGCGTATGTCAGTCAGCGGCAGGGACTTTGCAGAGATGATGATGCAAGTGATCAATCCTGATGATCAGCAGCGCATTGAGCTTGAGAAAGTTATGAAGAGCTATGAAAATATGACGCACGAGATGCAGTCAGAGTTCAGAAGGGATTTCGACTCGGTTTCAACGGCCTTCAAGAGGGATATCGATACCCTTCTTACACCTGATCAGCTTGCCAGAGTGCGTGAGATGGAGGCAAGAAACCGTGAGATGATGGAGAAGATGAACAGGAACAGGCGCGATTGGCACCCTTACAAGGGTGACAGAGGCAAACCTTATGGCAAAAAGGATCCGCCACCGGGTGATCGTCATCCCTGACCCCTGTCTTCAAGGCTCATCAGGACATAGTCAAGCACTATCGGCAGATCATCAGGAGAAACCCCGTTTTTTATCAGTACAGCAGAGTCTTCTGAAAAGACTGATACGAAAGCCTCAGCCGTAATTCCTCCTGCAGTAACAGCACTGAGATAAAGTTCAATGGCCTTTTGCGGGTTACCCTGGCAGAGGGCCAGATGGCCCATGTTGATCCTGTCATGCGGGGTCAGAGAGCTCTCTGTAATCCGTTCAAAATAGCTCGCTGCCTCCGTGAACCGGCCGGTGACAAGGAAACACCAGGCGATAGGCCTCAGCACCCTGACATTACCGGGGTTCTCATACTCGATACGGAAATAATGCTTCAGGGCTTTGTCATAGTTGCCCGTGTCAAGATAACAGTGGGCAGTAACAAGGACAGTGTTAAGATCATCAGGGTCACTCTTGAGGATCCTCAGGTATAATTTCAATGCTTCCTGCTCTCTGCCCAGCTTCCTGAGGCACAATCCCATCTTCTTCAGGGTCCAAGGCTTCGGATCGATGATCGAGGCCATTGAATATTTCTCGAGCGCCTTCTCATATTCCCCGGCCATCTGGTAGCAGTATCCTGACTTTTCGTAGAGTTCTGCGTCATCTGTCACAGATGTCAGCACCGTCAGATAGATCGAAAGGGCATCGCCGTAATATTCCTTGCTGAAGAAATAATCGGCAAGAGACCTGCTGTCTGCCTCAGACCCGCATATCTCCCTGTAGAAAAGAGAGTTATATATATCAAGCCTGCTCATGAAGAGGTCGTCGAACTCATTTTTGAAGTCAGAGAGCTTGTAGAACCTGTAAAGATCATGGATATACTGTGTGACTGTGGTTCTGAACAGTGCTGCCGGGTCGGTGAGCTCACTGTCATATTTCATCTGTTCGAGCCCCTCAAGCTCCATCCTGAATACCTTGAGCATCATGCTTTTCTGTTCTGCAGGGAGGTGCTTCATGTTAAGTATGAGAGAATACTTGTCGGAGTTGCAGATGAAGGGGGTCTTGAACAGTGCCTCTGCAAGCTCGTTGATACCAGGGCCAAGGATCTCATCATGAAATATCTCGTCAACGGTCACATGGTCAGGATAAAATGGGATGAACCAGTTGCGCAGTTCCCTGAAGAAGTCGAATTTCTTAAGTCCCGAGAAGGCTGACATATATACGTCAGAACCCTCCATCTGAAGGTTGGTAAGCTCCTCCATGGTCTTGAACATCTCTTCCGAATCCCTGAACATATCTGACCAGTCCGGGTTTCTTCCATCTTCTGTGCTCTCCCCCAGGATGGCGTCCAGATCAAGTTTCTCCTCGATGCGTGGTCTGAGCTTCACCACCTTGGGCAATATCTCATCATGCATCCTCCTGGTCAGCTTCTCGGTGTCGCGCGATTTTATCGTTTGCAGCACCACGGTGCGTACCTGCTCCCTGAAACCGGCTCTGGAGGAAGAAAGCTCTTTCATCACCTGCATCACTTCGGGGTAGAGGCTGAGCCTGTCATCATAATAATACAATATGAGTACAATGCCAGTAATCGCTCTTTCCGAGACATGTTGGGTTTTGTTCCTGTACAGTTTTGCAAGAAGTTTCAGCTTGGCCGGATCCCATATCCTAAGGCAGCTGAGGGTAATTGCACTCACGAATGTTGCCATCTCATGCCATTCAATGCGACCTGACCGGAGCAGGATGTCAATGAGGCTCTCTTCAGCCTCACCATAGAAGTCTGACAGCCAAAGGTGTTTGAAAATGATACCTGAGAGTTTCTCCAGCTCTTCACTCTGCTCCCTGGTTGTTTCCTGCTTGCGTATCTCAGCCGACGATAGAAGGTCATCAAGACGGGTCTTGAAGAAAAGGTCGTCAACACTCTGAACAATATTGCCTCCTCTCAGCCTTTCCTCTCTCTCTTCCACAGCTCTGACAGAATAAGTATACCACCCGGAATGATGTGTCAAAATGTCCTGTTTAACCCTGTCAGCCAGTCGCAGGATTCTTTGAAGCAGTTTCAGGTAAACCTTCTGCCGCCCCGGGTCATCAATCCCTTCAACAGTATATTTAAGGATATTCTTATATGTCATCTGCAGCTCAGAGAACTCATCCCTGAAGCCGCCAAATGATACATTTTCAAGCATATCAGCAAGGATGTCAAAGCTTTGCTTCACCTTTCTCCTGACAACAAGATTGCAAACCTGCTTATGCTGAAGTATGACTGTCGGTATATTCATTTCAGTTAAATCACTACTAACATGTAATGTATGTCAACAATCAGGCCACCGGTTTCGGTTATCAGAAATTGAAGCCGATACTGATATAACCCTTGAATTTGTTGAAGCCTGACTCTTCGCCGTAGAATCCCTGCATGATGCCTGCTTTTATCGGGCCGATGATTGACATGTATCCGGCACCTGCCGAGTAGCCTGCCAGAAGAGAGTATCCTGAAGTCCTGCCAGCCTCTCGGATGGCGAAGGCATTTGCAGAAAATGTCAGATGGACATCCCTGAAGATTTCGATATCTGTCTCAAAACCGATTCCTGCCAGCTGCCTGACAGCTATCTGGTAGGGATGAAACCCTGCTGCCGGAACCGATCTTCTTCCTGATGACTGTATCCCCCCCAGAAGAAAGAAGTTATTGTTTGCAGTGACAGAATCGGTTCCGGTGATGAACAGGGCGTCTCCCCTTAAATTGAAGGATACCTTTCTGTGAGGGGAGAAGTAGTGACTTAAAGATCCCCTTAATGTGTAAAACCTGTCAAATGAAAACTCATGAGGATTCTCGCTGGTGCACTCTGCGTTCAGGCTGTCAGAGCTGATATAGCCTGAATAGAGTTTTGATGTGGCTGCCGCCAGCTGATAAACGATCCCTTTGTCAGGAAAGTACTTGGTATTCAGGGTATTCGCCTGGTAATCGAATGAACCTGATAAATAATTGTATCTAAGCCTTGTCATACCGCACTCAGTCGGAAATTCGGGTGCGAGATACATGTTTTCAATTCCAGCCGATATGTTCATCATATTATTCAGTCCGATCCTTTTATTGATAATGAGCATGTTGTAAAAGTTGGTACTGGTCACGGCTCCGCTGAAGCCTCTGATCTCAAGTGACGGGTACAGGGAGTTGTCTCCCGTAAGATTGACTGACAATCCGAACTTCTGGTTCCTGCCAACGAACTGTGTGACATTGAAGTTATACCGGAAGTAATCTGCAATATATGCATCAGCACTGATCACCGATCTTCTGGTAATGAGATTCCTTGATGTGAATCCTATAATGAGCCCGGCTTTAAGTGCATTGTCATAATGTACTGATCCGTAAAGCATTGTCTGGGGTCTCTCAACACAGTCTATCACAAGAATAAGGGAGTCATTCCGTGGAACGACACGGTATCTTATCTTTTCGAACCAGGCTTTCCCGTAGAGCAGTTCGATCCCATCCCTGAGCTGCTCCTTATCAACCTTCTGTCGCGGCTCAATATCCAGAACACCTGTTATCTGGGCGGCATCAATGATCTTGTTACCTGTAACCTCAATCCTGTCAAAAGTATGGTATTGCCTGTCAAGTATATTCTCAATGGGCTTCTGCGGTGCAATCCTGTTCAGCGAGTCAGCCAGTCTTCTGAAATCATCCCTGTAAACCAGGGCAGCCTTGTAGCCACGCTGTATTGTCGTGTCAGGGTTATTGAACTCCAGCGACGGCAGATCCTTCACCTCTGGTTCAATCAGGAAGTCAATCTTTTCTTTCTCATTGTTGAAATCCCAGTATGCTTGCATGAATCCTATCTGCTTTATGATGCCTGTGGCTGTCTGGAGCTCTTCCTCGTTTTTGAGGTGAAAGCCGGTATATGATCCTATTATAATATCAGCGCCCATATCTTTTAACTCGGTTACGGCGATATTCCTGAGAAGCCCGCCGTCAACCAGCAGGGCTGAGTCAATCTCTACCGGAGTGAAGACAGTCGGAATAGCCATGCTTGCCCTCATGGCATCTGCAAGGTATCCGCTCTTAAGCTCCCGTTTTGTGACGGTAACAATATCCACTGCCATACATGAAAATGGTATAGGGAGCCTGGAAAAATCGTTTATGTCAGCCGCAGGCCATGCATAATAGTTTAACATGTTTTCAATCTGCTGTCCGTTCATTATTCCCGATGGCAGTAAGACTTTTGTTGATTTAATCGGGAGAGACATGATACTGTTGTAGAAACGTTTCTTCTCCTCGAAGATTATCTTGTTCTCGGGGATCCTGTTATTCATGATGAGATTCATGTCCAGGTTATGGAGAATCTTAATAATGCTGTCGGCTGAGTATCCCAGGGAATACATCCCTCCGACAATGCTTCCCATGCTGACGCCGGTGATATAGTCAGGTCTTAGTCCGGCTTCTTCCATCACCTTCAGAACGCCTATATGGGCTATCCCGTGGGCTCCTCCTCCGCTGAGGGCCAGTCCAACAGATGGTCTGGCAGTCTCTTCCTGTGCTTCAGCAGGGGAGGGAAGGAGAAATACCATCATCAGCAAACATGCTGTAAAAACTGCCGTTCCGGTGTTAGTAAAATAATATTCAGGAGGCGCCTTTTTCATATAGGTATTATGATTTAGATACCTGATTTATGGCACTTATTAAAGCAAGTTAGGTATAATATGTAAATTGGCGGAGTGAAAATCAGGGAAAATATTTCGCAAAACTGGCTTCCGACTTCACAGAAGGAGGTTGAGGCTCTGGGGTGGGATTCTCCTGACGTGATACTCTTCACCGGCGATGCATACATTGATCATCCCTCCTTTGGTGCTGCCGTTATTGCGAGGGTGCTCGAGTCAGAGGGTCTGCGCGTGGCGGTGGTGCCTCAGCCCAACTGGCGTGATGATCTGCGCGACTTCCGCAAGCTGGGTGCTCCGCGGCTCTTCTTCGGGGTCACCGCCGGCAATATGGACTCGATGGTCAATCACTACACCGCCACGCGCCGGCTGCGCTCCGATGATGCATACTCACCCGGCGGCGCGGCAGGATTCCGCCCGGACTACCCGACAAAAGTATACACACAGGCATTGAAAAAGCTCTTCCCTGACGTGCCGGTGGTCATCGGAGGGATAGAGGCATCGATGAGGAGACTGATGCACTACGATTACTGGAGCGACTCGCTCGAACCGTCGATACTTGTCAGCTCCGGAGCAGACATGCTCGTCTACGGCATGGCCGAGAAGGCGGTGAGGGAGCTTGCTGCAAGAATGAGGAGAGGGGAGAGGCTGGATTCAATAGGTGACCTGCCACAGACAGTGATACTCAGGCCTTCATCAGCGCCTCCGGCGCCGTTACCCGGTTTCAGGGACAAACTACTGCACTCCTGCAGTGAGGCGAAGTCATCACGCAAGGCCTATGCAGAAAATTTTGTCCTCTTTGAAAAGACAAGCAACAGCCGGAGGCCTGTGAGGCTCATCGAGCCCTGCGGCGACACTCTTGTGATAGTTAACCCGCCTTATCCGGTTGCCTCTGAGGCTGAGGCAGATGCTATATATGACCTTCCGTTCAACTATGCACCGCACCCCCGTTATTCAAAGAAGGGTCCAATCCCTGCCTGGGAGATGATCAGGTTCTCGGTGAACATACACCGGGGATGTTTCGGGGGTTGCAGTTTCTGTGCCATTGCGGCGCACCAGGGCAAGTTCGTCAGCAGCCGCTCCGAGGCCTCCGTACTGAGGGAGGTGGAGCGGATAGGGAGGATGGAAGGTTTCAAAGGCTATCTCAGCGACCTGGGAGGGCCGTCGGCAAACATGTACCGTATGGCAGGCAGGGACAGGGAGCGATGCGATAAATGCGCGAGGCCGTCATGCATATGGCCCTCGGTGTGCGATAACCTGGACACTTCGCATCGCGATCTGACAGCACTGTATCAGAAAGTAAATTCGCTGCCTTACATTAAAAAGGCATTTGTCAGCAGCGGAGTGAGGTATGACCTGCTGTTCAGGGAGTACAATCCGTCAGCCGGGAAGGCAGAGGAGCGCTATCTCCACGAACTGGTAGTGAACCATACCAGTGGCAGGCTTAAGGTAGCCCCTGAACATACTGACGACGAGGTCCTCTGGCTGATGCGCAAGAGCCCGTTCAGACACTTCAGGAAGCTGCGGGAAAAGTTCCAGTCTATTGTACGGGCTGCCGGGCTCAAATATGAGCTCATACCCTATTTTATCTCCGCCCATCCGGGTACGACAGATCAGAAGATGGCGGGACTGGCACGTGAGCTTAAGGAGCTGGGGATGCATCCGGAGCAGGTGCAGGATTTCACCCCCACACCCATGACCCTTGCCACTGCAATGTATTATCTTGGTTTTGATCCGTATACAGGGAAAAAAGTCTATGTCGCCCGTGATATAGCGGAGAAACGGAAACAGAAAGATTATTTCTTCAGAAGGAGATAAGATCTATTCGTATTCCTTCAGTATAGCCTTGACATCATCAGGAGCTACCCTGCCGTAGGTCTTGTCACCGACGAGGACCACCGGTGCCAGGCCGCATGCCCCAACACAGCGAAGGCTCGAGAGAGAGAATTTGCCGTCAGGGGTTGTCTGGCCAACCGATACGGCAAGCTCCTTCTTGAATTCATCAAGCACCTTCTCGGCACCCCTGACGTAACAGGCCGTACCCATGCAGATGCTTATCGGGTGCCTGCCCCTCGGCGTCATCGTGAAGAATGAGTAGAAAGTGACAACACCGTACACCTTTGCGGCAGAGACATTCAGTTTAGACGAGACGACCTCCTGTACCTCGGCAGGAAGATACCCGAAATGCTCCTGGCATTTATGAAGCACGTTTATCAGCTCAAGGGGCTCATTACTGAATGAATCACATATCTCAGTGATCTTATCAACATCCTCTTTTCTTAGTTCTATCTTTATACTTGACATCTCTTTGAATTTTAGATAGTTAAATTACCTTTTCTCACTTTTTGATGATGATCTTCGCCTTCCTGTCAAAGTAATGTGTATGGAGGAGGTGATGCGCCTTCCCGCTGTTAGGCTCACCCAGGAACTCCTTGTAGAGCTGAAGGATATAGGGGTTCTCATGCGATACCCTTATGGGTTTGTTCTTATCTTCTTCATAGATTGCCTTTGCCCTGGCCTTCAGTATTGAAGAGTCGCCATGGTGCAGAGGCTGTCCGCCTCCGCCGATGCATCCGCCCGGGCAGGCCATGACCTCAATGGCGTGGAATTTTGATCTTCCGGCTTTAACCTCGTCAAGCAGCTTGCGCGCATTGCCAAGTCCGTGTGCAATGCCGATGCTGAGCGGGAAGCCGTTGAAATCGATGGTTGCCTGTCTGACACCCTCCATACCTCTCAGTTCAGTAAAGTCGAGCCGGCTCAGTTTCTTTCCGGTATAAATTTCAAATGCAGTACGCACAGCTGCTTCAATTACACCACCCGTGTTGCCGAAGATGACTGCCGCACCTGATGATTCTCCGAGAGGCCTGTCAAAGTCCATGTCAGGCAGGTCGTTAAAGTCAATATTAGCCTGTTTGATGAATGCTGCCAGCTCACGCGTCGAAATGGAAAAATCAACGTCAGGATTGCCGTCAACGGCAAACTCGGGTCTCTGACTCTCATATTTCTTGGCCAGGCAGGGCATGATTGACACCACGACCATATCCTGACGCTTTACACTGATCTTATCTGCAAAGTATGTCTTTGCTATTGCGCCGAACATCTGCTGTGGCGATTTGGCTGTGGAGGGGACGTCTTTCAGTTCAGGGTAGTTGTGCTCAAAGAAGTTGACCCATCCGGGGCAGCATGAGGTAAGGATAGGGATGTTGGCATCCGTGTCACCCTTGAGATGCTTACCCAGCCTGGTCAGCAGCTCTGTTCCCTCTTCCATGATTGTGAGGTCAGCTGCGAAGTCGGTGTCAAAGACATAGTCAAAGCCGAGAGCCTTCAGGGCAGCGACAAGTTTTCCTGTGACGAGGGTGCCGGGCTTCATTCCGAACTCTTCACCGAGGGCAGCGCGTACTGCCGGTGCTGTCTGCACCACCACAGTCTTTGACGGGTCGACGAGCGCTCTCAGTACATCGCGCGTATGGTCAACCTCTGTCAGTGCGCCTGTCGGGCAGACTGCCACGCACTGCCCGCAATAGGTACACGGCGAGTACTCGAGGTTCTGCTCGAATGCCGGGGCCACAACGGCCATGAAGCCCCTGTTAACGGCAGACAGTGCTCCCACGGTCTGTACTTCGTTGCACATCATCTCGCACCTGCGGCACATGATGCACTTGTCAAGCTCCCTGATTATTGAGGGAGAGGTGTCTTTACGGTAGGTCGACATCGCTGCAATATCCTGTCCGGGTATCTCCCTTATGCCCAGCCTATTGGCCATATCCTGCAGGTCACAGTGACCTGACTTGGGGCAGATCAGGCAGTCCTTGGGATGATCCGAGAGGATGAACTCCATTACCGTCCTGCGTGCGTTCAGCACCCTCGCGTTATGCGTTTTAATGGTCATTCCCTCTTCGCACTTCGTTATACAGGCAGGAGCGAGGTTGCGTCGTCCCTGTACCTCGACCACACATATCCGGCATCCTCCGGGTTTGTTCTCGATGTTGAGATCGTGAAGCTCCATATGGCAGAGAGTGGGTATCTCCACCCCCAGACGGTGTGCCGCCTTGAGGAGGGTCGTTCCCTTGTTCACTTCTATCTGCTTATTGTCTATTGTAAGTTTTACTGTTTCCATCTTCAGTCTCCCTGTCATTTAGTTGATAAGCACGGCGGCGAATTTGCACTTCTCGAAGCAGGCGCCGCACTTGATACATTTATCCTGGTCAATGAAATGAACCTCTTTGCGTTCACCGCTGATGGCGTTAACCGGACAGGCTCTTGCGCAGGCAGTGCAGCCCACACATTTGTCTTCTATGATTGTGTAACGCATCAGGTCACGGCACTGCCCTGAGGGGCACTTCTTCCCTGACACGTGAGCCACGTACTCATCCATGAAGTTGGCAAGCGTAGAAAGGACGGGATTGGGAGAGCTTTGCCCCAGTCCGCACAGTGAGGTGTCCTTGATGACAAGGCTCATGTTCCTGAGCCTGTCAAGGTCTGCCATCGTTCCGTTGCCCTTGGTGATGTGTGTAAGAAGCTCGTGCAGCCTCTTGTTTCCAATACGGCAGGGCGAACATTTGCCGCATGACTCTTCAACCGTGAACTCGAGGAAAAACTTTGCAACGGAGACCATGCAGTCATCCTCATCCATTACTATCATACCGCCTGAGCCCATCATTGAACCGGCAGCAATCAGGTTGTCGAAGTCTATGGCAATGTCAAGATGTTTTTCAGTCAGACATCCTCCGGATGGTCCGCCGGTCTGCACAGCCTTGAATTTTCTTCCGTTCTTTATTCCACCGCCGATCTCGAAGATCACTTCGCGCAGCGTCGTACCCATAGGCACCTCGATAAGCCCCACATTATTGATCTTGCCTGCCAGTGCGAACACCTTCGTCCCTTTGGATTTCTCCGTACCGATGGATGAGAACCATCCGGCACCCTTGTTGATGATTACCGGCACGCTTGCCAGGGTCTCCACGTTATTCACGTTTGTAGGCTTACCCAGGAAGCCGCTCTCTGCCGGGAAGGGCGGTTTGTTTGTCGGTTCGCCTCTTCTCCCTCCATGGAATGGATCAGGGCCGTCTCCTCACCGCAGACGAATGCGCCGGCGCCGTATCTCATCTCAATATCGAACATGAAGCCGGTGCCGAGTATCTGTTCTCCAAGCAGACCGTAATCGCGTGCCTGTTTTATCGCCGTCTTGAGGCGCTGAATGGCAAGCGGATATTCGGCACGTATATATATCAGTCCTTTCGTTGCGCCGATAGCATAGCCGCAGATAGCCATTGCTTCAAGGACGGAGTGGGGGTCACCCTCAAGTACTGATCTGTCCATGAATGCTCCCGGGTCACCCTCGTCAGCATTGCATACTACATATTTCTGGTCTGCCTTGTTTCTTGAGGCGATCTCCCACTTAAGTCCGGTCGGGAATCCGCCGCCGCCGCGGCCGCGTAGGCCTGACAGCTTGATCTGCTCAACCACCTGTGCCGGGCTCATCTCAGTCAGACACTTGCCCAGTGCGGCATATCCGTCACGTGCAATGTACTCATCTATATCCTCAGGGTTGATGAAGCCGCAGTTTCGCAGTGCAATGCGTACCTGCTTACGGTGAAAACCGTTATGTTTCGGGTCGCTGACAGCTTCCTTACCGGATGTCCCGGCATAAAGGAGTCTCTGTACCCGCCTCCCTTTTATCACATGCTCCGCAACAATTACAGGGGCGTCTTCAGGTTTCACCCGGACATAAAACGTGTTGTCAGGCATGACCCTGACAACAGGGCCTTTGCCGCACAGGCCGAAACAGCCGGTCATGATGACCTGTACCTCTGCCTGCAGCCCTTTCTCTTCAATCTCTCTCCTGAGGCTCTCAGCGATGAGATCGCTTTCTGATGTGCGGCAGGTTGATCCGCCGCAAACAAGAAGGTGCATTCTGAACTTTGCCATTACTTTTTTCCTCCCTGACAGTTAATCAATCGTTTCATAATTGACGGGGATCATCCCCTCAACCAGCTCACCATTCTTGATGTGCTTCTCAATGATCTCATCAGCCCTTTTCAGGTCGACAAAGCCATAGACCACCGGTTCGGAGCCGGGCAGCTGTACCTCCACTGTAGGCTCGGCGTAGCAGTAGCTCATGCAGCCTGTCGGTGTCACTATTGCCGCAATGCCCCTCTTGTCAAGCTCATCGGCAAAAAAGTCCATTATCGTCCTGGCACCGGCAGCCATGCCGCAGGTAGCCATTGCCACCCTGACCTGCACGAGCCCTTCAGGACTGTCGCTTCTTGCACGAAGCCCGATCCTGTGCTTTGACTCTTCCCGGATCTTAGTTAAATCGGCAAGTGATTTAAGTTTTCCCATGATCGTATTATAACTGATTATTAGTTGGTTCCTTATAATAATTCGTCCGCAAAATTATTCTTCGTAAATTCTTAAAATCCTAATTTTTATCATGCCGGTTGCTGACTTATATTCTGTAAGAATCGCAGGGCAAAACGGCAGAATTCCGGTACAAATATATTAAATATTGTTAAAACAATAACAGTGTTAATAAAATAACAAGATATACATCCTTAAATTTGGCAGGATGGATGATTATTTATATTAATTAACTGTTTATCTTGCTTTTGCGAATTCAGACATATTCTTCCAGGCAGGCCTGATGTCACTTGTTGCGATGCGCCACGCAACCTCGAAGGTAGCAGCAGCATCTTCGGCGATCCCCTCAAAGTTCATATCAGGGTAGTAATTGTCAGCTGGCTTGTGATACATTGTTGTCAGGTATTCTTTTTCCCGTGCAGCAGCCCATTCTCTTCCGTTTTCCCTGCTGTCGCAGTTGCCCCTGGCAAAGAGTGAGGGGACACCGATGCGTGCGAAGGGAAAGTGATCTGATCTGAAATACATGCCTGTCTCCGGCGCAGGGTCAGGAAGGATATAACGGTCCTGTTTCTCAACAGCCGAGGCCAGCATATCATCGAGGTCAGACTGTCCGTAACCGGTCACCATGATATCTTTCATCCTGCCGATCGCAAGCATCATGTCATTGTTGAAGCATGCTATCATGTTTTCGGGCGGTACAGGCGGATTGGCCGTAAAATAGGATGATCCCAGCAGACCCTGTTCTTCGGCAGTGGGGAAGAGTATAATCACTGACCTTGCCGGCCTCCTGCCGAGGGATGCAAAGGCTTCGCCAATCTCAAACGCCCATGCCATGGTTGTTCCGTTATCCACCGCTCCGTTGTATATTGAGTCACCGTTCTCCTTTTCTCCGATACCGAAGTGATCCCAGTGAGCGGTTACAACAACACATTCCTCCGGTCTGCTGCTTCCCCGAAGGATACCTGCCACGTTGACAGAGGTGTTGCGTGTCTGTGTATTCGCAAGCCGGGCGGTTATACCGGCCTTCATTTCAAACCCTTTGAACTCCCTTGAGCAGGCCTCCGTGCGGAGCTTAGCTACATCATAACCCAGCATTCCGAACAGCCTTTCGGCTGAAGAAGCGTGAAGCCATCCTGTCATCTCGCAGGGTGGAATATCACCCTCCTTCCGTTCCATGTAAAGACTCGATGTGATAGAGCTCTTGCGCGGTATTGAATAGTCATACCCGGCACCAAGGGTCTCGTGTACTATCAGTATCGCCTTTGCTCCCTGGCGGGCAGCCTCTTCATATTTGTAAGTCCACCGGCCGTACCAGGTCATTGACCTTCCCCTGAAGAGAGAGGTGTCGCCGGTGTATAATCCGGGGTCATTGACGAGCACCACGGCACATTTGTCCTTCACATCGACGTTGCGGTAGTCGTCCCATCCATACTCCGGGGCGACGATGCCGAAGCCGCAGAATACCATGGGGAGATCCTTCAGGTCAACTAACTGGTTCATTGACGGTGACTCTATTGCAATATCATCGGGAGCAATAAGTGTGAGGGATCCGTTACCTGTCTCAATAGTCACCGGTCCTGTCACCACAGTCGATATCTCAACCATCGGAACACTCTGGAACCAGCTGTCACCGAACAGAGGTTCGAAGCCAATTTTCCCAAGCTCTTCCGCAAGGTAGTTGACAGTTATTGTCTCTCCCTCCGTGAACGGCTTGCGTCCCATGAAGCTGTCAGAGCCCAGTGTCATTGTATATTCGCGCAGTTCCTCTGCGGTTATGGTTGCTGCACCCTTCTCATACCCTTCCGGTCCTGAACATGAATATGAATATGCCAGCAGTATAATGGCCAGTAATGGCAACAGGAGATTTCTCATTTCTTTTTGGGTTTAGTATCCACTGCAAGATTTATTATTACTTCAACTGCCTTCTCCATCGACTGCAGCGGGATGTATTCATACCGTGAGTGGTAGTTATGTCCCCCGGTAAAGAGGTTTGGGCAGGGGAGGCCCATGAAAGAGAGCCTTGCGCCGTCAGTGCCGCCACGCACCGGTTTTATCACCGGCTCGATACCGGCTTTGCGGTAAGCCTTTATTGCATTCTCGAAGATGAAGAAGCTGGCCTCTATTATCTCCTTCATATTGAAGTACTGATCCTTCAGGGTAACCGATATCCGGGCGTCCCTGTACCGCTTCCCCAGGGCTGATGCCGCCTCTTCCATTACTTTCTTTCTTTCTCCGAACTTTAGAGGATCGTGATCCCTGATGATATACTTCATCGTCGTCTCCTCGACTGATCCTCTCATGTCGTACAGGTGGAAGAAACCCTGATAACCGGTAGTGAACTCCGGCCTCTCTTTTGAGGGGAGCAAGGCATCGAACTTGCGTGCCAGCATCAGTGAATTGATCATGGTTCCTTTTGCCGAGCCGGGGTGTACGCTTCTGCCCCTGATGGTCACGGTTGCAGCAGCAGCATTGAAGTTTTCATATTCTAGCTCTCCCAGTCCGCCCCCGTCAAGGGTATATGCATAGTCGGCGCCGAAAGCCTTTACGTTGAAATGATCTGCTCCCCGGCCTATCTCCTCATCGGGGGTGAAGGCGATCCTTATCTTGCCGTGCTTAAGCTCAGGGTGCGCGATGAGATGCTCCATCGCTGTCACAATCTCTGAAAGACCTGCCTTGTCATCGGCGCCGAGCAGTGTGGTGCCGTCAGAGGTGATTAGGGTCTGTCCCTTGTAACGCCTTAGCTCAGGGAAGTCACGGGGTGAGAGTACTACCCCTTTTTCTTCATTGAGAGTAATGTCCCCACCTCTGTAGTCATAATGTACCTGCGGATTGATGTTTTCCGACGGTGCTTCCGGACTGGTATCCATGTGTGCAATGAAACCGATTACAGGGCGGACTGAACCGGTGTTTGCAGGCAGTGTGGCCATCACATAGCCGTTGCCGTCGAGAGAGATGTCAGATAGTCCGATCTCATCAAGTTCTGAGACCAGTTTCTCTGCAAAGAGCATCTGGCTGATCGATGAAGGGGAGACGGTCGAGGACTCATCGGGCCTGGTGTCATGCCGTGCATAGGCAAGAAACCTGTTGAGGAGATTTTTCATCAGGTGATTGTTGCTTCAGAGGTTAAATGTAATGTAACAGCCTGAGAAAACAAACAAAAGAAATACTGTTATCCCCCTTATTTTACCTTAGTATAAGGTTCCCCAGCAGCACCCTGCCGCTTTTCCAGTATGCCCTGAAGTAAGGGTCGTCAGATATATAGATCACCTCGCCCTCTCCAATTCTCTCTGAGGCGATCACATTGGTGTTCTTTACCTTCTGGCAGAATTTGTATCCTGCAAAGCCTGCAACGGGCTTGTTGTCTGTTATGTAACCGATATTCCTCCCTTTCTCAAGGAAGGGAAACCCGGTGCTTCTCTTCATCAGGAACCACTCTTTTCCCATCCCGAAAGCATATGGATGTGTATCATCGAGTCTTACCCTGAAGATGGCGCCTGAAGACCTCTCTGTGGCCGATATACGGCGCTGGTCATCATAGCGGGTAAGGAGAGTTGTGTCTCCGACAGTGCTTTTGACACTCTTTTTATCTTCTGCCTCTTTGGCCTCTGTTGCCTTACCCAGTTCAGTGGTCTTTTCAGCCCTGAAGAGGGCCATTGCATTGTCAATGGCTATCACTCTGCCTCCCTCTTTGACAAATGTCATTATGCGGTCTTTTGCTTTCGTGTAGTCTCCTCCCGGAAGTATGAGGATGTCATAATCAGAAAGGTCACAGTCGGGCAGGTCGGCGCCATCGATCACTGTCACGGGGAACTCAAGCTCCCTCTCCATGTAGTACCATATCTCACCGAACGCCTGCGAAGTCCCTTCACCTCCGGCCAGTGCCACAGCCGGGGCTTTATTCACAGGAGCGTAGTCGGAGCCGATATCCTTCCCTTCAGTGACCATGCCGCTGCTGAGTCTCACTGCGGTGATGCTGCTCTTCAAGGCAGCGTCATACACTTTCCTGTCAAAATCAATCACATTCATGTTATCACCCCTGGCAACCATTACAGATCCTCTTCCGAAGGTTATCCCCTCCGTTACAAATGGCTTGAGGCTGTACCTCACGTTTAGCCCATTTTTGTATAGCTGAGCCATGAACCTTAGTTCATTGAAGCCTGTCATCGGTGCAGCGTAAGCGTAGGGTTTAATGCTGTCAAGGGGCCTGTCAGCAGCTGTCACGGAATAGGGCGTTTCAGCAGCTGACAGTCTCTCTTCGACTGCATACGCCTCGATATTATATACATACGGTAATGCCCAGGCTGTAAGGTCATAACTGATAGAGTCAGATGATCTTGAGTCGGGCTCGAAGAGCACCTGCATCAACCGGCTCTGAGGTTGAAAGGCGCTGATTATCAGGTCATTTTTCTCAACCGTCAGTGTGCCCTCCCTGTCTGACCGGTAATCAAATGCCGTCAGTTTCTTCCCTGTCACGCGAGGTGAGGAATATCTGATCTGGTTGCTCTCCAGGAGATTCCTGAGTGATACGAGTGAGGCTGCATCATTTGATCCTTTTATAACAATGGTCTTGTATTTGAAGGTGGGACTGGTTGATGCTGAGCGGAAGAATTCGTAGAATTCCTTCAGCAATCTCTCACGATTGTCATTTGCTGCAGCTATCATGGCTATCGATGAGAGCCAGTGCCCTTCAATCCGCTTCCTGAGGGTGAGTGTGTCCCCCTCTTCGAGGCTGAATGTCAGTCCGGCCTGTGCGCCGCCGCCCTGCTCAAGGGTGAACCCCATGGCGCCGTTGAACAGAGGCCACGTATCTCCGAAGCTTGGGCAGAAGAGATCAAAATTGTCTTTGGTGAAATAGAGGCGGTTTGCGGCGTCGAAGAGCTTCGCCGTTGTCTTTCCGGTGATCGTGTGGTACTCTCTCTGCCATGGTGTGATCGTCTCATGCCAGGGCTCCGCCCCGGGCGGGAAGAAGAACGAACTCCCTGCACCCATCTCGTGAAAATCGGCATGAATATGTGGCATGAAGCTGTTATAGAGCTTCATCCTGAGCCTGGTCTCCTGCTGAACATGCCAGCTCCAGTCGCGGTTCAGGTCGAAAAGGTAGTGGTTCAGTCTCGCTGAGGGCCACGCCTGGTTATGTTCCCACGCATTGGGGTCGCTGCTGGGGGGATAACCCTGTGACCTGAGGTACCTGGTGGTGAAAAGATCGCGTCCGTCAGGGTTCTGGCACGGATCAATGATAATAATAAGATTTTTGAGCCACTCATCGGCGCCCGGATAACTTCCTGCCACAAGGGTGTAAAGTACTTTCATTGCAGCCTCACTTCCGACCGGTTCGGCCCCGTGTACGTTATATGCAAGCCAGACGATAGGTACAGCCTCTGCCGCAGGCTCTCCCGGCGCCAGCCCGGTCCGCTGAAGGTTAGACATCCTGATGTTTTCAAGGTTGGCGATGTTTTCGGGCGAGCTGATGATACATACTCCCAGTGGCCTTCCTTCCCATGTGACGCCGTATTGCATATAGTCAGCATTGGGACTTGCCTCTGCCACATGCCTGAAGTAACCGTCTATTGAATGATGCAGCGTGAAACGGTCACCCGGAGTGTAACCGAGAAACTGTTCGGGGGTCTGTACTACCTGTGAGTGGAGGCTCAGAGAAACAAATGCTGCCAGGATAATAAACTTTATGGAGATCTTCATAAGTCAGAATTAGAATGTAAATATATTTTAATTATGCTGCCCTGTGTTATTCACGCCACATGTTCTTTGACAACTTCAGGAATGTGCTGCGCTTTCTTAATTATATTTGCTGTTCAAAGAAATTAATTCAAACATCCAGACTAATATCATGAAAAACAGGATCAGGATCTTACAGACCTCAGCTCTCTTGCTGCTCACTGTTCTCATCTCAGCACAGAGACCCGGCATGCAGAATAACCAGCCGGGAATAATTAAATGGCTTGATGATAACCGGATGCTTCTCCAGACCTTTGATGAGCAGAAGAAGATTGTTATAAGCGAGTACGACTGCAAAACAGGCAAATCGGTTGTAGTAACGGATTATAAAAGCGATGCGGAAAAGCTTCGCGAAATGTTGCCCGAAGGTGTTCAGCCGGGCCTTAACCAGGCCGTTGCCTCTGACCGGCTGGCGGTTGTGATTAGTCGCGACAATGACCTATGGTATGTCACCGTTGAAGACCGCACCGGCAAGCGCCTCACCAGCGATCCGGACCAGGAGGTGAACATGCGATTCGCCCCCGGAGACAGGAAGATTGCCTATACGAAGAACAAGGATCTGTATGTATTTGATCTGGACCAGCAAAAGGAAATACGGCTGACTTTCGATGCTACCGATAAGATATACAACGGATGGGCATCATGGGTCTATTTCGAGGAGATACTGGGGCGGGCATCAAGGTATGCGGCCTTCTGGTGGTCTCCTGATGCCACCCGCATAGCCTACCTTCACACAGATGACAACCCGGTGCCTCTCTTTAACCTGATTGGGCTTGAGGATACCGACGGTATTCACGGACGTATGGAAACCACACCCTATCCGAAGCCGGGAGATCCGAACCCGAAGGTGAAGATGGGAGTGGTTGAGCTGGCAACGGTAAAAACCACATGGGTGAAGACCGATGACAACATAGACCAGTATATTGCCTGGCCGTCATGGACACCTGACAGCCGCAGCCTTATGATACAGGTTCTTAACCGCGATCAGAATGACATGAGGTTTATCCTTGCCGATGTCGCCACAGGCGATTTCAGGGAGGTATATCGCGAGACCAGGCCTACATGGATTGATTTTTTTGAAGACATACATGTAATGTCCGACGGCAGCGGATTCATCGTCAGGAGTTACCGCAATGACTGGCATAACCTCTATTACTACGGATGGGATGGCAGGCTCATCTCACAGATCACCGGCTTTGAATGGAAGGTTACCGAGCTTGTCAGGGTTGACGAGGCGCGTAAGGAAGTGTACTTCAACGGTACCGGCCCAGACGCTCTCGATAACCATCTTTACAGGGTAAGGATCGACGGCACCAAGCTTCAGCAGATGACAGCGGGTTCAGGATACCACACCGTTTCAGTATCACCGGGAGGATCATGGTTCCTGGATACATGGAGCAGTATCAGTGACCCGGGCGGAATTAACCTTATCGACAAAAAGGCAAAAGTCGTGAGGAATATTTACACCCAGGAGACACCGGCCTTTGATCCTGCCAGCCACCAGAGGACTGAGATTGTCAAGATAAAGACCTCCGACGGACTTTTTGACATGCCGGCAATGATTACCTATCCTGTCAATTTTGATCCTGAAGTGAAATATCCCGTTATCTTCACCATCTACGGCGGACCCGATGCCGGGAGCATCCGCAACAGGTGGACCGGTTACACTCCCAGGTGGTATGCTGAGAACGGTATCATAACAATAAATGTTGACCATCGGGGATCAGGGCATTTCGGAAAGAAGGGGCTTGACTACATGCACCGTTCTCTTGGCAAATGGGAGATATCTGACTACTCTGATGCGGTGAAATGGCTCCGGGAGAAACCCTGGGTCGACGCCTCGAGGATGGGGATAACTGGAGGCTCATACGGTGGTTATACGACCTGCATGGCTATGACACTGGGTGCCGACTACTGGACCCACGGCATTGCAGACTATTCGGTAACAGACTGGCGGCTGTATGACAATGTCTATACTGAAAGGTTCATGGATACACCGGAAGATAATCCGGAGGGCTATAAGTACGGCTCTGCCCTTACCCATGCTGCAAATCTGAAAGGCAAGCTGCTTATCCGCCACGGAGACATGGATGACAATGTGCACATGCAGAACTCAGTATGGCTTATAACCACTCTCCAGGATCTTACCAAACCCTTCGAGTTTATGATTTACCCGGGCGAGAGGCACGGATGGGGAGGCCCCAAGAGGGTATTTATGACCAATGAGGGTAACAGCTTCTGGCTCAGACATTTCTTTGGCAAATAAAATCAATAAACAATAATCAGGTGGCAGCAAGCATTTACAGAACACGCCTCGCCGGCATAAGAGCACTCATGAGGAAGAAGGGGCTTGATGCCCTTATAGTACCGTCATCCGACCCTCATCTGGGAGAATATGTCCCTGATCACTGGAGGGCAGTAAGGTGGCTCACAGGGTTCACCGGCTCGACCGGAAATGTGGTGATAACTGCCAGGTTTGCAGGTCTGTGGACTGACAGCCGGTATTTCATCCAGGCAGCAGACCAGCTAAGGGACTCAGGTTTTGAGCTTGTCAGGCTCAGGGTACCCCATACGCCGGAATATATTGAATGGCTGCATGACAAAATCAGGAAGGGTGGCAGGGTAGGGGCCGATGGCAGGCTCATTTCCGCCGGCCTGGCACGGCAACTCAGCGATTCGCTGAAACCGAAAGGGATAAAGCTGGATCTCAGGTGTGATCTTGTTACACCTTTGTGGGAGGAGCGGCCGCCGCTGCCCGCGGAGAAGGCTTTTATACATCAGATCAGGTATGCCGGTGAGAGCAGGAAGGACAAGATATCACGTGTGCGTGAGAAGATGGCCGCTATGAAGGCTGACTGGCAGCTTCTGACTGCTACAGACGATGTGATGTGGTTGCTTAACATAAGAGGCAAGGATATTACTTACAGTCCGTTGCTCCTCTCCTTTGCCCTTGTAGGTATGGATCAGGTGCTCTTTTTTGCCGACGAGGAGAAGGTTCCCGGGGCACTCAAGGCTGAGCTTGACCGTGACGGAGTGGTATTACTGCCTTATGATACTGTGACATCACTCTTAGGCTCTCTGCCGGCAGGCTCAACACTGCTTCTCTCTCCCTCAACAACATCTGCGGCTCTTTACAGGGCAGTCGGCCGAAAGGTGAATATCACAGAGGAAGTGACCATCGCGACACGCCTGAAGGCAATCAGGAATCAGACGGAGATAAAAAACCTCCGCGAGGTGATGGTCAGGGACGGTGTAGCCCTTACCCGCTTCTTCCACTGGCTGGAGAAGAGCCTTGACAGCGGCATGGAACTGACCGAGATCACTGCGGCTGAGAAGCTTGAGGCCCTTCGGCTTGAACAGGAGGGATGCGTGGGGTTGTCATTCGCAACCATAGCCGCAATGAATGAACATGCGGCCCTGCCTCATTATGTGGCCGAAGCTGGCAGTTATACTCCGCTGAAAAAGAAAGGTATCTTCCTGGTTGACTCAGGAGGACAGTATTACGGTGGCACCACTGATACAACACGAACCGTCGCATTGTCGGAACCGTCCGGCACTATGAAGAGTGACTTCACCCTGGCGCTGAAAGGAACGATAGACCTTGCAATGGTTCGTTTTCCGTACGGCACCAGGGGCTACCAGATCGAGGTGCTGGCACGAAGGGCATTGTGGGATAACGGGCTGAACTACGGTCATGGCACAGGCCATGGCGTAGGGAGCTTCCTTAATGTTCATGAAGGGCCGCAGACAATCGGCACGGCCGCATCAGGAGACCTTAAGACAATCATCGAACCCGGCATGCTCATATCAGATGAGCCTGCTGTTTACAGAGAGGGTGAGTACGGTTTCAGGACAGAGAATCTTATGCTTTGTGTTGACGACCGTGAGACCGGCCATGGCAGATTCCTGAAATTTGAAACAGTCACATTATGCTATATCGACACCAGCCTGATTGATGTCTCACTTCTCGAAGAGAGACAGCTTCAGTGGCTCAACGACTACCACGAGACCGTATATAAACTGCTGAGCGGACATCTTGACCAGGATGTGAGAAAGTGGTTGAGGATGAAAACGGCACCTCTGAAATGAAAATATATTTCACTGAACTGATAACAAGAATTAACATGACTCGTACATTAATCCTTTTTGCATCTGCAATGCTTGTTTTGTCTGCAGGGTGCGGACAGAAAACCATGACACTGGAGGAGAGGCTTGCAACCCTTCCGGCTGAATCCATAAAAGAGATTGAGGCTGACTCGATGTTTCTCAAGGCATATGAGATTGACCTGATACAACCAGTTGATCACAATAATCCTGACGGACCTGTATTTACCCAGCAGGTATTCCTCAGCTATGTCGGGCCAGACAAACCGGTGGTGGTGGTTACTGAAGGCTATTCAGCCCGTAACGGCAAGAGTGAACTGGCAGACATGCTGCAATGCAACCAGATAATCATCGAGCACCGCTATTTTGAGGATTCCTGCCCTGATTCAATTGACTGGCAGTATCTTACTACATGGCAGGCTGCCACTGATCATCACCGTATAATAGAGTTATTCAAGCCTGTGTTTACCGGCAAGTGGCTCACAACGGGGATCAGCAAGGGTGGTCAGACAGTGATGTTTCACAGTTATTATTATCCTGATGATGTTGATGTGAGGGTACCGTATGTAGGTCCTCTTGCTTTCGGACCGGAAGATTCGAGGATGAAGCCATTTCTTGAAAATGTGGGGACAGAAGAGTGCAGGAACAGGGTGTTTGAGTTTCAGAAACTTGCACTGGAGAAATTTGAAATAATGTTCCCGAAACTGCTGGCTCTCGCTGAAGAGAAGGGATTTACCTTTACAAGGATTGGCGGCCCTGAGATCGCATACGAGATGACCGTTCTTGAATATGAGTTTGCCTTCTGGCAGTGGGGTACATTGACATGCGAGTCGATACCTCTTGAGGGGACCGATGACGAGATATTCAATCATCTTGCCAGGGTGGCTGATTTCAAATATTTTGCCGATCAGGGTATTGAGTACTTCGAGCCCTTCTTTTACCAGGCAATGACTGAGCTGGGGTATTACGGGTATGACTTTGACAGGTTTGCAGGGTTGCTCAGGTATGCCAGCGACACTGGCAGTCCTGAATTTCTCTTTTCTGCACCGGAGGGGATAGATTATAGCTATAACTATGAAACCGGAAAAGGAGTTGACAGTTACCTGAAAAACGAGGCGGAGAACTTCATCTTTCTTTACGGTGAATATGATCCATGGTCAGCTGCGGCAGCCGATCCGGGAGACAATAAGGGGTGTACGGTTATCATCAGGGAAGATGGGGCCCATGGCACAAGGATAAGAAACCTTGCCCCCGAACAGCAGGAAATAGTTTTTTCTAAACTTGAAGAGTGGCTTGAGAGCCCCGTGGTAAAGAAAGAAAGATAAAGCCCGGCCCGGCCTCAACAGGTCATTTTCAAATAATTAAATTAATTTGTAAATGTTAAAAAAAATTAAATATCTTTGTGCTTAACGGGTGGGTTTATTTCTTTAGCTGATTTTTAGCAAAGGGTGAACCTGCTTATAATAACCCTTTTATTAACATTTTAATTGATTTTCAGATGAACATTTTTGTAGCCAAGCTGAGTTCTGTTACAAAAGCAGAAGACCTTCAGGAACTTTTCAGCAAATTCGGAGAGGTGATCTCCGCAAAAATCATTATGGACCGTGAGACCGGCTTTTCAAAGCGTTATGGTTTCGTTGAGATGGCTGATGACCGTGCCGGTTTTGAGGCTATTGAAAAGCTTAACAACTCAGAGCTCGATGGCAGCCAGATTATTGTCAAGAGATCTGAGCCGAAGGCCGAGAAGAAGCCCTTCAGGCCTCGCCGCGACTTCCGCGACAGAGATCGTGAACCGAGATACTAAAACAAAGGGGCTGTCAGACGACGGCCTTTTTTTATTCCTGTTTATTATCCTATTATTGTATTTTTGGAAAAAGCTGACAGATGAAATATCTATTCATACCCATATTCGTTCTTCTTGCAGAGGTTGCCCCTGCACAGGATAATTCATTCTCAATGAGGGCAGGATATTCATACATATATGCCCCCTACGGTGTTTATTCCGAGGATGTGACATCAGCCTATGCCAATAACGATTTTACCTTCTACAGGGGAGATGGCTACGGAGTGACATTTGATGCTGAGTTGCCCTCAAAGTTCCCGTTCATGACATACAGGATAGGTGCGTTTTACAGTTACTCAGACAGGTATGACGGTTACGAAGATGACTTCCAGATCTCCGAGGCATGGCTTTACCTGACAGGATTTGGAATATACAGCGGTGTATCGCTCAAGGCCGGCTGGGATCATGTCGGGATCTACAGCACCTTTGCCCTTGGCTTCTATACTTATGATTATCGTGCCGAGCTTCAGTACACTTCAAAACTGGGTATGGTGCCTATAAGTGATAACATTGGTGAGTCGGTATCCGGTCCGGGAGGCAAGTTCGAGCTGGGACTGTACGGCACCTGGAAAAGGATAAATATTTACCCCTCATTTCAATTTCTTAATACCGCCAGGGGATCCCAGACGCTGCTGATAAAATCATTCAATATCTCCGCCGGTTATACATTCTGAAAAAAAAGCCCTGCATTTCTGCAGGACTTTTTCTGATTATATATTGTCAATTGCTATTTGTAACCAATCACCGGTTCCCAGCCCATCACTGCCAGTAGCACAAAGAACCCGATCACATATGCGAGGGGTACGAACCAGCCATATCTGAGCCACCTTCCTACTGAGCGGGCTTCAGGGAATTTGTTTGTAATTGCCACACCTGCAGATGATCCGAACCAGATCATCGAGCCTCCGAATCCTACGGTATAAGCAAGCATGCCCCAGTCATAACCACCCTGCACCAGTGCGAGCTTTGTCAGCGGTATATTGTCAAATACAGCCGACACAAATCCAAGAATGAAGCTGCTCTGCCATGATGCAGCCGGGAGTTTTTCTACCGGCATCATAGATGCAGTGAACACAAGTGCCATGAGAAATATAGTTCCCTTCATCGAGTGTTTGAGTTCAACCCAGGGTGTTGATGTCATAAGTGCTCCCAGTAATAATGCCTATCCATACTCCTGCAGCAGGAAAGTCGAGCAGAATATTGGTGAGGATAGCTCCAACGAGGATCATCCCTACAACCAGAAGCTTTTTGTAATCGACCCTGATATCCGAGGAGACGGTGTTAAGTATTGGCTGATATCTGGTCTGCATTATCGATGCCGGTATGCCCAGCACAATCATTGCCGGCAGTACAGCCACATATGCGTGAAGAACGTTAGATGCGGGAACACCGTCAATCCACATAAGGGTGGTTGTTGTGTCACCTATCACACTTCCTGCGCCACCAGCATTGCTTGATGCTACTATCGCTGCCAGGTAACCGATATGTACCTTACCCTTGAACACTACAAGCGCAATGGTCCCCCCGATAAGTGCCGCGGCAATATTGTCGAGGAACGATGAAAGGATACAGATCATAAAAAGCAGCATAAAGGCACCAAACCAGCCTCCCTTAAGATATTTGGGCAACATGTCGGGCACATGCGAATCCTCAAATTGTTTCGAGAGTATGGCAAAACCGAGAAGCAACCCCATAAGGTTGATGAGCGTTCTGGCTTCATGTGTCAGATGCTCAAAGAGATGAAACGGGTCAGCCGGATCATTGAAGACAAGCTTATAGATTAATACCAGGGTCATACCTGTAAGCGCGACCCACATGGTCTGCTTGTGGAGCAGTGCCACTCCCACCAGGGTCAGGGCAAAGAGTACAAACTCAAAATTCTGAAGGAGAAACATATATACGAATTTTAAATGATGTATTGTTATTGAAATTACGGGCTAATTAACTGAAATGTTAAGATTTATGTGATGATAATTATCATTTCGTGAATTAAATCAGAGTGTAACGGTCGTACCCTGCTCCGGAATGGAGATATTCCTGAATCCTCTCGACTCGAGATAGCTCTGGTATTTCATCTGGGTTTCATATTCACCGTGAACAAGAAATACTTTCTGCAGCTGTGCCGGGTCCTGGCATGAGATATAATCTCCCATTTCGCGATAGTCTCCGTGCCCGGAGTATGAGTCAATCTTTCTTATTTCTGCATTGACCGGATATCTGTTGCCGTGTATCGAGACCTCCTTCTCACCGCGCAGCAGCCTGGCACCAAGGGTTGAAGGAGCGCAGTATCCTACTGCAAGGACAGTGTTGGCCGGGTTGGCGATGCTGTTGGCAAGGTGATGCTTGACCCTCCCGGCCTCCATCATTCCTGAAGAAGAGATAATGATAACCGGTTTTTTTATATCGTTAAGTCTCATCGAGTCTTCCTTCGAGCTAATGTAAAAGAGTGAGTTGAACCCGAAAGGATCAGGGTCTGTCAGCATCACTTTCATTACATCCTCGTTGAAGCATTCGCTGTGAAGACGGAAGATATTGGTTGCATTGACGGATAGGGGACTGTCAACATACATTTCCACCGGTGGCAGGCGCTTTTCATTATAGAGCTTGTTCAGGGAATAGACTATCTCCTGCGTTCTTCCCACACTGAAAGCGGGGATGATCAGTTTTCCTTTCTTCTCAACGCATGTGTGGTGAACTACAGAGAACAACTCCTCGTCCGACTCTTCGAAAGAGGAATGGAGGCGATCGCCATAAGTAGATTCGGTGATAAGAAAGTCAGCCTGTGCAAACGGCTCAGGGCTCCTGAGTATCCTGTTTACCGGCCTTCCGATATCACCAGTATAGGCAAGCCGTTTAACGCCATCCCTTTCCTTAAGCTCAATGGTTACAACGGCACTGCCAAGCATGTGGCCTGTGTTGGTGAATCTGACCGTAGTGTACTCATCAATGCGGAATTTGCGGTCGTATGCCACACCGATGAAGAGCTTCATTGAGGCTATGCCGTCGGCCTGCGTATAGAGAGGCTCAACAGGCGGCAGACCTTTCTTTGCCCTCTTCCTGTTGAATGTCTGGGTGTCGAGCTCCTGTATCTTACCCGAGTCGGCCAGCATTATGGAGCAGAGATCACGTGTCGCATTTGTGCACACCACAGAGCCGTCAAACCCGTGACGGTACATAAAAGGAATCAGTCCCGAGTGATCTATATGGGCATGTGAAAGTATGATATGGTCTATCGTTGCGGGAGAGAAGGCAAGCGACCGGTTCATGCTGTCGGTTTCAAGCCCTTTGCCCTGAAACTGCCCGCAGTCGATAAGGATCTTCTTACCATGTTCTGTTTCAATGAGGACCTTGCTGCCTGTTACCTCACGGGCAGCACCGTAGAATGTGATTTTCATGACGGGAATGCATTATACTGGTCGCTAAGATACTTAAAGTTAAGGGTACCATGGGATGATTAGTAATTAACATTTAATGAACATTAAGACAAATCTCCTTTTATGAGTGAACTCTTTAGTCTATTTTTGGGAGGTTGTCAAACCATACATTCGCATTTTAATGAAACTTGATAAGATATTCTCGTTCCTTGCCCCCAAGGAGGGCAAGTTCTATCCACTTTTCAAAGACTCATCAGCCAATCTTATTGTGGCTGCGGAGCTCCTCAGGGAGCTTATGAGGGAACCTCTCCCGGAGAAACGTGATCTCCTTGTTGACAAGATCAAGGAGTCAGAAAGTGTCGGGGACCAGATAGCCAGGAACCTGTTTATGACGCTGAACAGCAATTTCATAACGCCGTTCGACAGGGAGGATATCTTTGACCTGGTGCATGCCACAGACTCGGTTGTCGACCTTATTTTCGGAGCATCGAAGAAGATATCGCTATATCATGTTGGCGAGATACCCTCGGAGTTCGTAGAGATGGCAGATCTCATCCACCGGGCATCTATTGAAATAAACACTACATTCAACGGACTCAAGGACGTACTGCACCTCTCAAAGTACAATGAAAACTGCCGCAGGATTAGTGAGCTTGAAGAGCTGGCCGATGATGTCAACCACAGATACCTGGCCAAGCTGTTCCTTGAAGAGAAGGATGCGATTGAACTGATAAAGAAGAAGGATATCCTGCAGGCGCTTGAGAAGGCTGCGGACCGTTGTGACGATGTTGCCGACATCATCTCATCAGTAATTATCAAAATAGCTTAAAAGTCGCCTGATGGAATTCACACTGCTGATAATCATCGTAGTTCTTGCATTTGCATTTGACCTTATCAACGGCTTCCATGATGCAGCAAACTCGATAGCTACCGTAGTGTCAACAAAGGTGCTCACCCCTTTTCAGGCAGTTCTCTGGGCGGCCTTCTTTAATTTTCTGGCATATCTTGTCTTTGAGCTCCATATTGCTGACACAATTGCCAAGATCGTTGATACCTCGGCCATAACACTGATGGTTATACTGGCAGGTATTATTGCTGCCATAATCTGGAATCTGCTGACCTGGTACATGGGCATTCCCTCAAGTTCTTCACATACGCTTGTAGGGGGCTTCGCGGGGGCGGCCATTGCCTTTACGGGATGGGATGTGGTGCACACCGGGAGGATTGTCAAAATTGCGGCATTTATCTTCCTCGCACCTCTTCTGGGAATGATAATATCATACCTCTTCTCCATCGCTCTGTTGTGGATCAGCAGGAGAGGCAACCCTTTCAGGCTCGATAAGCGTTTCAAGGGTTTTCAGCTTCTCTCCTCAGCACTGTTCAGCCTGGGCCACGGAGGAAATGATGCCCAGAAGGTAATGGGTATCATCGCAGCAGCATTGATGGTATATTTCCATGGAGTGGAAGCATCGGCGATACCGCACTGGGCGCAGATCGAAATGGTGAACGGTAAGATACACGATATACCGCACTGGATAGTGCTCGGGTGTTACACCGCCATCAGTCTCGGAACACTGATGGGGGGCTGGCGAATTGTCAAGACCATGGGGACGAAGATAACAAAGCTGACTCCTTTTGAGGGGGTGGCAGCCGAAAGCGCCGGAGCGGTGCTTCTCTTTGGCACTGAGGCATTCGGAATCCCTGTGAGCACAACCCATACCATTACGGGTGCCATCATGGGTGTCGGACTGACGAAGCGCATAACGGCCGTAAGATGGGGTGTGACTATCAATCTTCTCTACGCCTGGTTGCTGACAATACCCGTTTCCATGCTCCTGGCGGCAGGGATATACCACGTACTGGTACTGGTGACAGGAATAAAATAGGAATACTCAATTCATTGTTTCGAAGCCTCTGATTGTGCTTCCCGAGGTCTTGCGCAGATCAAAGACTATCACTTCATTCTCGCCCTTTCTCAGCCATGACGCCGGACAATAGAGCCTCTGCTGAGGGCCTATTTCCCAGTATCTCCCCAGGTTGTTCCCGTTGATCCAGACAAAGCCCTTGATGAAATTTGTCATGTCAATGAATGTGTCGGCCGGATCTTCGACATTAAAAGTGCCCCTGAAGAAGATACCCGGTTTGTCAGTATGAGCCACTGTTTCTTTCAGACCTGTCACAAACGGCTCATCCATCGGGAAGCCATATACGTTCCAGTTCATAAGGGTCATACCGTTAAGTACAACCCTGTCGGTTATCCCTTTACGGTCAATCATGGCACTGGCGAAGTTTATGCGGCCCATCCCCTCGACGAATATCTCCAGGAGCGGATCCTTTGCTTCTGTACGGGGCAGTTCTATTGAATTGATGCCCAGTCTCCTGTCGAGCGTGCCGACAAACTCTCCGTTCAGGAAGACCGTTGCATAGTCATGAATATCAATTACCATTAGTTTGCCGCTCTTATGACCAATGAGCCTTGTCGAATAGAGCATGAAACCGTAGTCCTGGCCGAACGCCTCGAAGGGCTCAGGCTGTACCGAACGTAGGGGATCCGGAAGATTGTCCCATACCGAGGTGAAAGGGGTAAGGGTGATTTCCGGGAGGGTCATGACAGGTATCGGATCAGGTACAGGAGGCATCTTAGCCTTCTTAGGCAGGTATGATCCTATGAGCCTGCGCAGGGCATAGTACTTTGCCGTAGCTCTTCCCTGCTCATCTATCGGGGCGTCATAGTCATAGCTGGTAATGTCGGGTTCATAACCTTTGCCTCCCGAATTGGCTCCGGCAGTAAAGCCGAAGTTGGTGCCACCGTGAATCACATACAGGTTGAATGATTTACCGGTGTCCATAAGAAACTTTACTTCGCGAAGCAGGGAGGCTGTGTCAGGCCTGGCCCAGTCTTCACCCCAGTGGGTCAGCCACCCCGGATAGGTCTCGCTTGAGAAGACAGGTACCCCCGGGTTCATCTTCCTTGCCAGCTCGAAGTCAGCTTCGTCGGACCCGGAGTCGAGTCCAACGGCACAGCCGGGCAGGGTCCCTGCCTCGAGCATGTATGTCGTCGGACCGTCGCCTGTGAAGAAGGGTACATCAATATCGCAACGCTCCCATATTTTCTTAAGGGCTGCCATGTAACCGCGGTCATTACCATAGCTTCCGTACTCATTCTCTATCTGTATCATCAGCACCGGACCGCCATTGGTGATAAGGTGAGGACGCAGTTCGTCAGCCAGGCGGGAGAGATATCTTTCTGCAGCCTTCATGTAGACGGGGTCAAGACATCTTACCTTTATCTCAGGTGTGCGGAGAAGATAGGGTGGGATACCTCCGAACTCCCATTCGGCACATACATAAGGACCGGGTCTGATAATGACCCACATCCCCTCCTCCTTTGCAATGCTTATGAACTCTGATATGTCACGGTTGCCGGTACGAAAGTCATAGATGCCCTCCTGTGCCTCATGATGGTTCCAGAAGAGATATGCCGAGACCGTGTTGCACCCCATTGCTTTTGTCATCTGTATGCGGTGACGCCAGTATTCGGACGGAATGCGGCCGGGGTGCAACTCTCCGCTGATGATCCGGAACGGACTGCCGTCAAGCAGGAACTCATCACCGCCGAGGGAGAATGTATGCAGGCCGGCGCTGTTCTGACTGAAGGATATTGAACAGGTAAGCAATGACACAAACAGTATCAGGATGGGCATGGCAGATCGGTGCTTCATATCAGTTTTATCAGGATGTCAGATGTTAATTCTTCAAAGCAGGCGGGTTCTTCTCCCAGGCAGGAAGGATCTGCTTTTTGAATTCTTCCTTTTCCCTGATAAGGGTTTCCATATCGAGCCCTATCGCTTTCTGAGCTTTCTCCTTCGTGGAGAGGTCAGGGACCAATACCTCTTTGACTCCCATGCTCTGCAGCATGGCCGTCAGCCCGATCCTTGCCTCCAGTGCCCTCATGATACCGTTACTGAGTACAGAGGCAGATTCGAGCGGTGCATGAAATGAACCACCGTGACTGGCGGCAATAAAATCCCATCTCCACTGTGCCTGCCTTATCATTGCAAGGAGAGGCTGCATGGCCTCCTCTTTTGCTCCCGCATCCCATGCAGCTTTGGCTTCGTAATGAGCTGATACAAGTATCTCTTCAAGGTAGTGTCTCAGAGCTGCGATCTTATCCTGACGTTCATATACATTGTTTCTGAGTTCCTCCTCGCTCTGGCGGTGGCACACTGCGCATGTGCTGGCAATCATGTTCAGAGGGCTCTGTACATGGTGGCTTGTGAATTTAACCCCTCCTTCGCTCACATAGGGCATGTGACAGTCAGCACAGGCAACACCTCTCTGGCTGTGAATGCCAAGTCTGAACAGCTCATAATCGGGGTGTTGCGCTTTTAACATAGGGGCCTTGCTGACAGCATGCGTCCAGTCGGAGAAACCGTAACTGTCGTAATAACTTTCCATATCGCTGACAGTCATTCCATTGTCCCACGGGAATGTAAGATACTTACCGTCTCCCCTGAAATAATACTCCACATGGCACTGGGCGCAGACCAGGCTGCGCATTTCCTGATGGCCGGCATCAGAGATGTTCTTTCCCTGTCTTTCATAAGCCTCCTTCAGGGCGGGTCTGGTAATGGTAAGGACCATAGTTTCATGATCATGACAGTCTGCACATCCGATCGGGTTATTCATCTCCGGTCCGAGGGCTGCCCACGTCGATTTGTAAAAGCTTTCGATACCAATCTTTTCCATCATCCTGGGAACATCGGGACTCTTGCATGCCCAGCATGTGCCGGGCTGCGGTCCGGCCTCAGGAGTCATGGGTGCGCCGGTGCGGAGGGTATTTTTTATATCCTCCACCGCCCAGAAGTGTCCTCTTGCCTGGGAATAATCTTTTGAGAAAGCATATCCTGCCCACAGAACAGCCAGCTCAGGATCTGTTTCCAGAACGTCGATGGGTTTGTTTCCGGCATGTTTACTCCTGAAGGAAGTATCGGCGGTCTGAAGAAAGGTTCTGTACTCACGCGGATAAAACTTACCCCATACGCTGTTGTCTGACTCAAAAGGCTGCAGGTCAGTGGGAGGGCGGTATGCATATTTAGCTTCGCTGCGTCTCTCCACTATCGATGAAGCAAGTATGCCGAGAAAAAATACAACTACCGTTGTTGCCAGGAAAAGGAGCCAGCCGAACCATGGCTTTTCCGAGATCACTTCCTTGATGGTTTTCATAGGTTATAATTTTGAGCGTAAGTTATAGTTTGTCATTTTTTCCAGGGGTGATAGCGCCCGGCGTTGAGGTGATGCTGTTAACCCTGTCATGCGGCGTATTGCGGTGACAGTCAAGGCACTGACGCTCTCTGCGTCCGGCAAGTGCCTCCCATGGCATACCCGGTCCGTCACTGAAGAGAGAGGTATGGCACCGGATGCAGTTTTCCTGGACCACTTTCCTCCCGGCCTCCCTGATGTAAATGGAGTGCGGTTCATGGCGAAGGGTGAAGATTGTTGCATGCCGCATGCCGTCGCTGGCCTTGAACATATACTTTCTTACAAAGCTGTCATGGGGAACATGACAGGCGTTGCAGTCAGTGATGCTTCGGTGTGCGCTGTGTGACCATGTTGCGAACTGGGGAGTCATGATATGGCAATTGATACATACCCTCGGGTCATCCGAGAGATATGATGTGGCATTTGATATCCTCAGGAGAAAGAGGAATATGCCGGTAACAGCTCCGAGAATGATTATTACGGGAAGACGCCACCGCTGAGGGGGGTGAAAAATTCGGAAAAAACGACCGGTTCTGCTCATAGAAGAAACTATTCATTATAAAGTTAATGACATCTCCCTCCGGTCTGCATGCAGCAAGAGCCGCGTCTCTACGTGAAATTCACAAAGCAGAGTGACACCAGTGCGGTGCCATACCTCTTGTCAACTGTAAGCGACTCATTGATCACATTCGGTTCACCCAGGTAGTACTGAGCAAATGTGCGTTCATGAAGGTCCTTGAGCACAGTATATAGCCTTTCCTCAAGTGCTTCCATGTCAAAGTAACCTGCAAGTTCGCACACCAGTCCGCCCACCTTCTCCTCACAGGTGTCATCCTTGTACATCCAGGCGAAGATTATTCCGGCTGAGATATGCTCGCCGTAGTAGCCGTTGGCGACAGCCATGATTGTACATAGTTCAGAACCGTAAGGGGGCATGTCAACCTCATCAAGTGTCACCAGTTTAGCGGTTGACGGCAGTACGGATGAGTAATTCATGATGTTATACTCAGCTATTCCTGCATCATGCAGCGCCATGTGATATGATCCGGGATGTATGGCATATTCGCTGCATCCTGATCCTTTTGTGACGAAGAATTCATGAGGGATTCTGTTCTGGGTAACTTTAACCATTTCGCATTTCAATAATTATAGTTAAGTCCGGCTTGATCCGGCAGAGACAAATATACCTAAAAGTAAATAATGCAAGCGGCACTCAGGCTTAAAATGTACCGGTATTTCTCTGGCATCATGGGAAATATGCTTTCATCACTTTCTTTGGTTTCCTGTTTTCATAGAACAGGCCCCAGTGTTTTTCAGGTTCCATCTCATTGGGGTTACCCTTCCAGGGTTCATCAAAAGCCTCAAAGAAAAAAGTAATGACACCATTATCTGCGCTCCATTTCATGAGGTCATTATAATATATCTCCTGGTACTCTTCGCTTACATTGTCAGGGTTGATTCCTCTCCCGTTTGAACTTGTTGCCCAGCCGGCCTCCGTGATCATTACAGGTTTGCCGGGATATTTTTGGGCGACCCCCAGGAAATTTTGCTTCGTGTATTCCAGGGCTTCATGTATCTGCTTATGTTCCCAGACAGGATAAGTGTGAATGGAAATAAAATCCACCTCCTCAACCAATGGCTGCAGTTTATCATGCCATGGCAGATAGTTTTCGCAGAAAGTTACAGGCTGGCGGGTCCCTTTCTTAAGCATTCCTGCGTACTCACGGACATTTTCGACCGGGACATAATGGTCAGTCCAGTCAATGGTTGCTTCATTACCTGCTGAGGTGGAAAAAATAATGTCAGGGTACCTGTTAGCCATTGCGATCAGTTTCTCAATCTTTTTCAGATTCAGCTCCCTGTTTTTGCGCAGTTCTTCTTCAGGTATTACTGAACCCCATGGACAACCGTAATTATTCATTTCCGCTGTGATAAAGGCTCCGAGCATAACCTTGAAGTTCAGCTTTTCCTTTCGGATAACGTCAAGGACAGTTTCAGCATGCGGGCTGCAATCGTACAGGCGGATATAATCCCACCGGCCATGCAACATCAGCAAGTCTTCCCTGACCTGCTCAGGGGAGGGGTGGATATCTGTTTCAGGACTCTGGCCATTCCGGTAACCCGAATAGCATATTGCTCTCCCGTAAGGGATAACTGATTGGAAGTAATTGCCCACCAGGCTCAGATAAAAGATTAGTATTTCAGCTTTCCGTTTTTATCCCATAATCCCCAGTAGGCGCCGACATCGCCTTCCGGTCCGGTCTTCCAGCTTTCATCGAAGCTTGAGAAATACATCATTTCAATTTTATCTTCATTACTCCATCTCTGGGCGTTGATGAAATACCTGAGGGCATTGTCTGTGGAAGGCTCGGATGCTTCAAAAGATGATCCGATATTTGGCCAGCCGGTTTCGCTGATGACAATTCTTTTTCCTCCGGCAACCTGCATTACGCTGTAGTACATGTTTTTCATGTATACCAGTGAATAATCAATATGGCAGCCCTCCCAGAAGGGATAGCAATTAATGAAAAATACATCACAGGCTTCACGTATTGCAGGCCGGTTAACAAATTCGTAATAGGCATCAACGTATCCGACACTTGCTTCCGGGACCTGTTCCTTAACCCTGTGAATATATTCCAGCAATTCCTCTTCAGTAAGCTCCTCACGATATAATACTTCATTCCCTACAGCAACAAGGTCAGCATTGCCTGCTTTCACCAGCCTGACCAGGTTTTCTATCTCGATATCGTTTTTTTCCTTATCGTCACTTAACCATGCACCTGCCATTACTTTCAGCCCATTTTCCCTGGCAATTGCAGGAATAAGTTCACCTCCGTCCGTACACGAGAAAGTCCTGATCCAGGTTGTGTAGGGCTTAATAATCTGTATTCTATCCCTGATCTGTTGCGCGGTAATAATACTTCCCGGACCCTGGCCCTCCAGGTATGAGCTGTAGCAGAGACCATGTATCCCATTGTCAAGATATTTCCTGAAAAGGTTTTTGAGATCTTCAGTTGATTTGTTATTGAAGTCTTCTCCTACGAGAGATAATAGTTTATCGCTTCTGAATGACATATTCTTTGGTTTTATTTGTTTCTACCTGATAGGGGCCGCTAATGTAATTTTGCTCACTTTTCCAGTCCGACAGAATATCTCCTGGCTTGTATCTGAATCTATAACGCAGCCCTTTATTGCTTTTTGTTTTCCGTCCGTATATTCAATTGTGATTTCCTGGTTGATACCTGCAGTATAAACCACCGGTACCTGGCATATTGTAAAGGCCAGCTGATTCAACTGCAATTCAATTTTTCCTATTTTTCCTTCCAGGTCTATGAAATCGAAGACTTTCTCCCGATCCATCATTTCCATTTTATTAAGCATGGAGGGTGCAAAAGTAATAGTTCCATCTTTGATAACTACACCCAATTCACCAAATCTTGATACTAAATCTTCCTTTACCTGACCGGTGAGTCCTGGTTGCTTGGCTCCTGCGCCTGCAGGGGTATGAGAGTAAGCGTCAACAGGTATTGCCCCGTGGAGGGCAGGCGATTTATGTGTCCCCAGTCCGTTCCTGATTTTATAATAATGATCCTTAATTCTTCCGAGAGTCAGGTCATCAGTTTTTAACTCTTCACCGGCATGGTATATTTCCCTGGTTGCAAGGAGAAGCTTGGAAACCATATGCCAGTAAATACTGCCCAGACCTTCATAGCCGTAAAAAGTACCTGACCGTCCGGTAAACGATTGATGATCAAATACTGATTCATAAATATTGAGGATTAGTTCTCTCTCTTTCCGTACCAGAGTGCCATAACTGTTTTTTGTCGAGCTTATCAAGTGCCGCTGACAGTACATCTTTATTTCTGAAAGCTCCGTTAAAATGGCAATTCCCTAAATCATCCCTGGTAATAATGGACCTGTTTTTATCATTCAGCAATTTTGTAAGTAACTCTGATACAAGAACTTTTTCAAAAGGAATATTATTCTTTTCAATAAATTTCGGCAGTTCACGAAACGGATACAGCAGATAACTGTCCTGGTCACTTCTGTAAAGTTTGCTTGATCTCAATGCATCCAGCACCGCGAGACTTTCGCCGGTGCCTAAATAGCCCGAGCTCAGAACTGCAACCTGCCCTTCGAGCATCTCGTACAATGACCTTACTGAAACCTTGCGATCACCGAACGAAACGAGGTTATAGGAATGATACATTCCATCCTGACGCCGGTTCTTATCTATTGACCGATCAATGAAGTCAAGGACATTTTTTGTGAAGTCCTTCAGCTGGCCAACGGTCACAACAGATACCTTTCCGGAGAATGAGTGGCTGTAAACAGATTCCCTGTAATCGCTGCCGGCTTTTCCAAGCTCTGTGGCAAAAATATACCTGTCATGATCGGAGAATCCTGTTTTGATGAGATTTCTGTTGCCTGCGAAAACCAGGTGAATCTTCTGAAAGAATGATACGATCTCTTCCGATAGGTCGAAACCGGTAATTGTTGTTCGCTCCAGTATTTTCCCCCAGAACGCCAGTGATCTTCTTAAATAGCAGAGGGTCACCATTGAGGCTCCGTTTCCGACAAGTGCATTGTTGGCATCATTCCACTCAGGACGCTGCGTATTAAGCCAGATGCCTGCTTCGGGAATATAATTACTCAATTTGGAAAGGAGTGAACAGAGTATTTTTTCCATGAGGGTCACCCTGTATATATCACCGTTTTTCAGTGTAAGTAATTTACCGTCAGATCCCCTTTTTTCAGTTAAAGCCTCAATTTCCCTGTTCAGTTCAGAGTCAAAGACAATGGTATTTTTGGGATCTTTAAGGATGTGGCTGAAAGTTTTTATCCTGTATGGAACGTTTGCGTAGACAAAAATTCTTCTTGTCAGCAGCTCTTCAAGTCTTCCCGGGTGGTAGCTGTCAGACTGCTCAAGGAATTTCTGCAGATAGATAACCTGATGATCGCCCCAGTATCCGATATTTGACCATGGATGGGCAGGGTCAGGGCGCTCCCAGTCTAATCCTGACCTGGAAATCCGGTAAGGGTTGTAGCCATCTGCTGTAGATCCGTTCACGAACTTGCAGATTACAGATTCAATATATTCCGGGTATGATAATGTCAATGCTTCCCAGTTCTGAAAAATATCCCGCCAGTTCCCCTGGTAATCCAGCTTTTTGCTGCCATCAGCCTTTTTTGTTTCTATTGAGAACTGGTTCCAGGGACGGCTTGGATCACCGTGTCTGCGACTGAAGGTTAAAGGGAGATATTCATAGCAGATTCTCTCCATATCGGGGTTTCCCGTGCTTTTAACCAGGACCAGAAGTTTATCGAGAGTTATTTTTTCAGGCAGGTTGGGACATAGTTCAGTGAATTGCTCACCGACATCAGGATTACACTGCTGCAGAAACAACCTGAAGTCATCTGTATCAATGCGGTAATTATCTGAAAATATTCCGCCTCTCATTACATTATAAAGTGTATTTGAGAAATGGCGTGCATTAATCAACTCATCATTACCCATCTGCAATCCGTCAGCTGCGGCGGCAATACCTATCAGTTTTAAGTTCCCGGCAGCGATGTCTTCCTCAAGTTCAGTTGGATGATTTTTATTGGTTTTAATATAAGCATCCAGGTTGACAACATCGGTTGAGTCTCTGGCTACCTCAGCTATTATGTACCAGGATCTCTCCTGATTTTTTGAGATCCGGTACTCATTCATGATATAATATGCTCCCCGTGATGCCAGAACCAATGATTCGGTTTTTATTTCTCCTCCGGTCTTAAAAACATCAAGTTGCCTGTCAGATATCAGGTATCTGGCATCTTTGCCTGGCACCACTGACCAGACGGTGGTCGCTTTAAGTGCTTCACTGGGTTCAGCAGTATCGACCGGGATTGAACTTAAGAGGAAGAGGCCTAAGTTGCTGTCTGGAAGCAATTCCGTTCTCCTGTATGCCTCCAGAAGATTACTGTATTCATTCTGAAAAGCAAAATCGATCCCATACGGAAGGATGTTCCTGATCCCGTCAAGTATGATGACATTCACCCCCTCATTACTGCCGGTGCTCAGGCTTGACTTTTTTATCCATCCGAACTTTTCGCTGCTGTACCAACCATACCTGAAGCTGACTTCAAGGTCAATGTTTCGTTCCTCAAAAATGATCCTGTTGCAGTGGATACTCTTGTAGAGGTTACGTTCAATACGGTAAAACTTTTCAAAATCACTGGTAAATGGTTCCCACAGGTAAGTACGGTTGTTTTTTGAAACGAGGCATAACGTCTTGCTTCCTGTTTTGTCGCGGTAGTCGTGGATCTTATCATCGGTGTAATAGGGGAAAAGTGCATTATCGCGGTTTTTTCGCCCTGCAGACAGTGAGCCGTTGCTGGAGATATACATCCAGTGATCGGAGTCGCTGACGATGGTAATAAAAAAATCGGGCATCAGGTTATAGTTACTTATCCTGTAGTACTTTTCGCCCTCAATTTCAACGATTTGCCCCTTTACTTCTGACGGATGCAGCTTTAAATGTGTATTACCGATAAAAATATCTTTCTTATCCATCTTCAAATAACCTTCCATTCTTTATACAGATGCCACGCTGACATTGATTAATTGTCTCCGGGTTCATAGCTGAACCTGTACCGTTTGCAAAGCATTGGCGTCAATATTAATTTCTGCTATCTGGCCCTTTATTTCTATATTATATATGATCTTTTCACTGCTTGTGTTAAGCACCTGCACGCTCAGTAAATTGTCCTTGCTTATTGTTGCACACGCATACAGAGCACCATCTTCCGGTCCGTCAAGAATCATGGAAGTCTGAACGGCCCTGTCTCCGGGTCTTATTGTTTTGCTGAATTGGGCAAGTATATAGTAGATCGGGGTATAGTATATCTGCCCTGTTTCGGTATTTATCATTATGGGTGCCCCGCAATAGTTACCCACGTGATTGGGCCCGCCGTTATGATCCAGTACCACGTTCCAGTCTATCCAGCCTCTGAGCCAGTGGTCTATGCTGACTATAATATTCCTTGCATAGCGATGCACAGGAGCATATATGGGATGATCCTCGCTTTTCACCCCTTCCCATGTTGCGGTATATGCCCAGTCAGTTGCATTTCTGTTCCACCAGAAAGAATCGTTGTCAAACCAGTCCTTTTCCTGGAATTTGACGGGGTCTGTTATTCCGGCCGGGGCGGGTTTGCCAAGATCATCAATACAACCCTCTGTGTGGATAATGGCATGATCAGGAAATTTTTCGGTAACCCTGTCAAATACATCCTCGTACACCCTGAATGTGCTTTCATACCAGTGTACGGCGGTACCGTAAACATAACCTGACGTTTCTAGATCACTCAGTATTACGTCCGTCCAGTGTTCGAGGCCATCCCTGTTCTGATCATAGATAAGAAGTCTGACCTCTGAATTTTCGCCGCTTTTTAGTTTGGGGCCCAGGTATTTCCTGATAAATTCGTTTTGTGTTTCGGGGGTAAAATTCATGCTTTCCCACTGCCCGTTATTTCCATGGGGCTCATTTACAGGAGTTATTCCCCAGATATCAACGCCTTCGGCTCTGTATGCGTCGAGGTACTTAATCAGGTAATCAGCATAAGTTTCTTCATACTCCCTCTTAAGCGAACCGCCTGTACCCTGGTAATTATTTTCAGGGGTACCTGTAATGTACCAGTCGTTTATATCCTTCATCCACGCGGGGGCTGTCCAGGCTGAGGCGACTATTCTCAGGTCTTTATCGGTTTGATTGTTCTTTATGGCAAGTGCCTCCCTTATCATCGGAAGCAGGTCATACTTCTCATCTATCACTCCCGGGTATTCAGTTTTGCTGAATCCCTCCATGTCAGGTTTCAGGGTGAAAGACCCCAGCTTCTTATCTCCGGTCTTATCTGCATACGAATATTTCCCCTTGACGGAGAAATCACATGCACCGATATGGGTTCTGGCCAAGGAAAAATTTGCTCCTTTTTCGCCAAATATTGCATCCATGACCTCCAACCGCTTAGAGGGTTCAAGATGGGATAGAACGAAGGCTGATGATTCGGTGAAAGATGACCCGATGCCGTCCATTGTCTGTTTTACGGAATCGGGATTTACAGTAAGCACAGTCCCTTTTGCCCTGCCCTTTGAAAACTGAACATTTTCACGTTCAGCAATTTTGTCGCCGCTTTCAGATGTGATGTAGATTTTATTCGTTGTAAGCATGGATTCCCTTGGATTACAGGATTGCACAAAAGCTGCACACAAAATCATCACTGGTAAATACAAAATCCGATTTGTCATAGCTGTTACAGATGCGGGATTATTATTAGAGTTTCATGCACTTCACGATCAATCAGATTTATTTACAGGACTCCTCTTCTTGCCTCCAGTTCAGCCTTTATTTCGCGGGCTTTTTCTTCAGTGAGGTCGTATTTCCACATAACAATTATTGCAATGAATGCAGTAAGTGCAGGAATGGTTATATCAGCAATTCGAAGCCTGATTATTGTTTCTGCAGTCTGAACAGCGGCATTCTGATCAAAGCCAACCAGTTTCAGTACCAGTCCGCCCAGAACCAGGGCAATTGCCTGTCCCAGTTTTACCATCCACCAGTATATGGCTCCGAATGTTCCCTCTTTGCGTGGCATGCCGTTACTCAGTTCATCCAGGTCACAAACATCCGCGGTCATGCTCATCATTAATGTGAACAATCCGCCGATACCGAAAGCCATCAGGGGAATAGGCATAAATATCAGCCATGGATTCTCAGGGTTAAATCCCCACCACTTCAGTGCGTAGCCTACAATGGAAATGGCGGTTGAGATGATAAAGGCGTTGCGCTTACCGACTTTATTTGCTATCGCACTAATAACAGGAATGACCAGGAATGCCGTTGCCACTGCAGATGCTGTGGAGAACCATGCAGGCCAGTTTCCGGTCAGGCCATAATCGCCCTTGAAAAGATAGAATACGATAATGAAATAACTGAATGAAGCCACCAGCTGAAAGCCGTTGAATACCAGGAAAGTCGCAGCACAGAGTTTCACAAAGGGTTTGTTTTTGAAAACCAGGCCAATTCCCCTGATCAGGTCTTTCAGGTTTGAAACAAGGGTTTTGAATGTTATCTCCTTTCTGTTCTCCATTTGAGAGGCGTCAATACCTTTACAGAATATTGCCGGCAAGACACCCAGAACGATACAGATTGCGCCTACAACCAGAGAAAGACGCCTGACACCTACTGCCTGTGTCTCAAAAAGGTTGGGATTGGCAATCAGCACCCAGAACCATGGTACTATCATCCATGCAACCTGTCCGAAAGTTTGCGAAAATGCCATCAGCCGGGTCCGCTCATTGTAGTCCGAACTCATTTCATATCCCAGTCCGATAAGGGGGGTTGAAAAGATGGTATTGCCCGTTAAATATATTATGGAAAATATAAGGAAGTACCAGAAGTTATACATCTGTGAATTATGTGGATATAGCTGCCATAAGACGGCGAACAATACTCCGCTCATTATGGCCCCTATGAAGATGTAGGGCCTTCTGCGTCCGAATCTTGATTTTGTATTATCTGAGATGAATCCCATAATGGGGTCGGTAATGGCATCATATATTCTTGGCAGGCCGCCCAGCAAACCTGCCAGGAACGGATCCATTCCAAAGGCTGTAAGCAAAAAAAACATAAATATTCCAAGTGAACCCGGTAACAGGTTGTTCACCAGGTGACCTGCACCAAATGCTGCCTTTTGAGCAAATGGCACCTTGTCTCTTGCGGCTGTTTGATAGTGACTCATATGATTTCAGTTATAGAATGTTAGCGGACAACGATATGTAGTTAACCGGAGAATAATGGTATTGATTTTTATGACAGATTGTTCCTGTTCAGGATGGCAGACAATCATTTCAAGGTTTTAGTCGACTTCTTCGTAAACCCGCACCCAGTCAACATACATTGTCTGGGGGAAAGGGGTATCCGGTGTCGGAAAACCCACAAAGTTTCCTCCCACAGCTACATTCAGTATCATAAAGAAAGGATGATCGTATACCCATTCGCCTGTGACGTCAGCCGGATTGATCTCCTGATAGACTACATCGTCAACAAAATACTGAATGTAATCCTCCCCCCATTCAATGGCAAATATATGATAGTCAACATCAAACCTGTCATTTTCAAGACCATAGCCTTTTGTTATGGCTGCACCTCCGGAGTATCCGGGGCCATGCACGCTGCCATAAATACGGTTTGGCTGCTGTCCGCGGTATTCCATTATATCAATTTCGCCGCACTGAGGCCATGGCTCAGTCTCAATATTGGCTCCCAGCATCCAGAATGCAGGCCATATTCCGGGCCCCCACGGCAATTTTATCCGAGCCTCAAAACGACCGTATGCCTGGTCAAATTTCCCCTGGGTCTTGATCCTTGCGGAAGTAAAGGAACCCCCGTTATTGATCGCAGTTATTTTAAGCGATCCATCCTCAATGATAACATTCTCAGGATTATCGGTATAGGTTTGAAGTTCATTGTTACCCCAACCACCGCCTCCGAGGTCATAGGCCCACTTTGATTCGTCCGGGGCTCCATCGGTTTCGAACTCATCCTGCCAGACCAGCTCATAGGTTCTATCTTCAAGTCCTGATTTATCCTCACATCCTGCCAATATAAATAGGGTTGACATGAGGAGGATGCGACTGATAAATAATACATCTTTTGATCTCATATTTAGGATTTTTTCTTATTATGACTTTTTTGTTTCTTAAATAGGCTGAAGCTTCAGTTTTCCTGACGGTGAAACTGAAGCCTCAGCTGATTGATTTTATTTCCAGAGGTAAATATTATCGTACCACACATTGGTCAGGTTAGCGGTTGTAATTCCAATCTGAGCAACATTGCTTCTTGTCAGGTTACCCGTGACAACCCCTCCCAGGGCAGTAATATTAATATCCACGGAAACCCATGTACCTGCAACTATTTTCGGTGTTGTTCCTGTGTTGATATTAACCTCCAGCGCAGATGCTTCGCCGGCGCCACCTGCAAAATCCACCAGTTTCACATTGAAAACATCCCCAGTCAGGTTTGTATCATCAGTGTAAAAGTCGAAATGGATATGTGTGAATGAAGAAAGGTCCTGCCTGTTAGAGGAAAAGTCTATTCCCTGGCAGTCTATTCCTGCATTCTTCCTGAGCGTATTATTTCCAGCTATTGTAACCGGTGTTACTGCAGCACCTCCGCACCAGCCGGCGTCAAAATTATTAATGGTAATGGGAGCATAGGCGTCGCTGTAGATAGAAACCACATTGGCGGCATTCCTGGCAGGTGGTGTAGGAGCGGCTGCAGTCGGTCCTGAAGGGGTGCCTCCCCCGTCATTGTAGAAGTACATATTGTCAACCCATATGGTTGTTGCTCCTGCCGGCTGACCGACCAGGATATACTGTGCCAGGTGGGCTTTGGTTGTAAGGTTTGTGAAATTACTCAGCGGAATGTTGTAGCTGACCCACGTACCCTTGGCCGGTGAGGCAAAGTTGACCTGGTGCTCCACATCATCTCCTCCGCCGTATATACCGTTAGCACCGAAGTCAACCAGCTTGACACCGAAATTTGTGATGTCGGCTGACCAGACATCAAGATGCAGATGGGTCATGTTTGTTGCATTAATTGGAGCAGACCCGGTCTCTATCCCGACAAAGTCAAGTGCCGAGTATTTCTTCGTCGGGTTGCCGGCAACGGTTACCTCCTGGTAGGTTGCGGCTGACCAGTCGGTCTTCCAAGTATCAACAGTCACATTGGTGTAGGCACCGCTGAACATTGAAATCACACTGGCGGCATCTCTTGCGGGTGGTGTCGGGGCTGCTGCGGCCGGTTCAGTAGGTGCACTTCCACCGTCAGAGTAAAAATAGATATTGTCAACCCAAATGGTAGTAGCTCCCGACGGTTGACCGACGAGGATATACTGTGCCAGGTGGGCCCTGGTTGTCAGGTTTGTGAAATCACTCAACGGTATGTTATAGCTCACCCATTCACCCTTGGCCGGTGAGGTATAGTTGACCTGATGCTCCACATCATCACCACCTCCGTATACTCCGTTAGCCCCAAAATCAACCAGCTTGACACCGAAATTGGTGATGTCGGCTGACCAGACATCAAGATGGATATGGGTCATGCTTGTTGCATTTACGGGAGCAGACCCGGTCTCTATCCCGACAAAATCAAGAGCCGAGTATTTCTTCGTCGGGTTGCCGGCAACGGTTACCTCCTGGTAGGTTGCAGCGGACCAGTCGGTCTTCCACGTATCAACAGTCACATTGGTATAAGCACCGCTGAAGAGTGAAATTACACTGGCGGCATCTCTTGCAGGCGGTGTAGGGGCTGCTGCGGCCGGTTCCGTTGCTGACCCTCCTGAGGTTTTATAGAAATAGAGATTGTCAATATAAACAGTGCTCAGGTTACATGAAAGTACGATCTGTGCCAGATCTGATCTTGTAATGTTTCCTGTAAAAGCCGTAAAAGGTACGTCAATTGAGACCCATGATCCTTTTGCCAGGGGAGGTATAGCTCCGTTGGCAGTATGTGTCACTGTCAGAATACTACTTGTAGCTTCGGCTGTACCGCCACCGAAATCAACTAACTTCACTGTCAGCGATTTATTCAATACCTCATCCGGCGTCCAGATATCCAAATGGAAATGTGTCATGCCGGTGGCATCGAATTTATGGTTGCTGAAATCAATACCGGCAAAATTCGTAAATGTGTATTTCTTCACATCATTACCTGCAATCTGAAGATCTGCGACGTCAGAATCATCCCATACTGCTGACCAGGAGTCAACAGTCTTATTGGTATATGCATTACTGAATAATGAAATTACATCCGCGGCGTCACGTGCAGGTGGAGTGGGTGCAGCAACGTCAGGCTGACCCGTTGTCCCTCCCCCGGAAGTGTAGAAATATATATTGTCCAAAAATATATCACCATTTCCGTCGAATTTGAACTGTATGACATTTGCCAGGTTCACCGGTGAAAAGTTTGACAAGGGTATGTCAATGCTTGACCAGCCCGTCGTTGGCACGGTGAGAACAGAGGCTTTTTCAACCGGCCCGGGACTTATTAAATAAACGTTAAGGTTTGTTGAGTTTGCTGTCCAGAAGTCTAAATGCAAATACTGCATTCCTGAGACATTCTGGCTCGAAGCCAGCTGAATGCCCTGGTAATTTAAACCTGCGAACTTCAGGGTATTATTCCCTTCTATTACCACATCAGAAACCACTGTAGCCTGTCCCCAATTAGGGTAGTCGGTGCCTGGAAGATTCGTATAGGTATTGCTGTATATTGAAATCACATTGGCAGCATCTCTGGCCGGTGGTATTGGTGCAGCTACGGCTGGCTGACCGGTTGTGCCTCCGCCATTGCCATTTAGATACACATTGTCAAGATAGAACCCTGACAGTTGTGTTCCCAGGTTCTCGAGAATGATCTGAGCCAGTCTGTTCTTGCTTGATAAGCCAGACAGGCTGATGTTCACGCTGATCCAGCTTTGAGAAACGAGGGGGCCCGGAACAAGATAGGTTATTGACGGATCGTTACCGTCTAACGTTCCGTCAGGTCCCATATCAACTATTTTAACTGATAATTTGTCTGAAGAACTTACTGTATTTGGTATCCACACATCCATGTGCAGGTGTGTCATATTCGATGCATCTATAGTAGGAGATGTAAACTGAATACCAACGAAGTTGAAATTAGCATAAACCAGGACGTCATCATCATCAACCGTAAAATCTGCCGATGTTGTTGTCTGGTACGGTTGCCAGTAGCCATTGTAAAAATCTACCGGCACGTTAGTGTAGGCGTCGCTGAAAATTGAAATCACCTTTTCCGGCTCTGCAGTTGGTACAGGTGCGTGAGTAAAGTCACCGGAAGACTGAACAGTTAATGAACCTTCGGCGACAGTACCTCCAAGATTGGCGGAAATAACAGCAGTACCGGCACTGACAACTGTAACCCAGCCTGTATTATCAACTGTTGCCACACTGCTATTTGAAGAAGAAAATGCATAGTAGGCAGGTGCTGCAATTACAGACTGGTCAATTCCGTCTGGCATATTGAATGAGACACTCAATCCGCGTACAGGAAACTTCAAGCCGTTTACAGCTGACTCGACCTATCCTCTCCGTTAAGTATCATAGGTTTTTTATGGGCTATAGTACCCAGGTTTTCAAACTTAACTTCGTCAATCCAGATAGTATATCCCTTATCATCTTCAGGCCCTTCGACAAAATAGAACATGCCTCTCTCCTGTGTGAGAAATGAAGCATCTGGTATAGGAATTATTACTTGTTTCCAGTTTGTGTTTACAGCAACATCAGTCAATGAAACCAGATATTTCGATTCTCCAAGATCATTGCCGAAACCAAAGAGGGCGACAGTTGCAGGTTGTGATGCTTTTACCCAGAAGGTAAGGGCGGTATATTCAGTCAGGTCTCGTCCAGTGCTGGTGTAATATACACCTCCTGCGTAGGCTCCCTGAGGATCTCCCGCATCGGGTATCTCAATCTTCATGGAAGCAGATCCTGAATATTTTACATCCTTGTCTACATCAAAGGCTGTGACTTTGCTGCCACCAAAGGCAGAGTAATTCAGTCCCTGGCTGAAACCATCGATGAATACTTCAGGTGTGTTGGGGAATTTTGCCAGTTCCAGTTCATCAAAATCTCTTGTACAGCTTAATGACCATACAAGTATAATTGCCGTCAAAAGAGCAATTGCAGAATAGTTATATTTTTTATTTTTCATCACACTATAATTTTGATTTTAATGGTAAGATGGAACCACCTTGTTAATGAACTTTTTACAGGTCTTTGTGGTTGCATATCTTTCGGATTTGATCTTTTATCTTATTGAAGGGTTACATGCCGATATTGAAATGTAAATAAGTTCTGATCTCCCATTCATTTCCATTAGGATAACCCGGTGCAGTCGGGTCACAGACAGGATTGCCGTTGACATCAATGTTTTTGGTGGGGCAATATCGCGGGGAATATTGATCTAATGTCCTGTTTGTGAAGCGTATGCCTATCCGTGTTTCAGGTATGTCAAACCACTTTGGTTTTGAAACTGTGGTTGAAAGGTCAATTTTGACCTGCAGCGGGTATGTGAGGTTGAAATCGCGGTGATAGTCATAGGGACCCCAGTCATTTACCTTAACCATTCCCATCAGTTTGGTATTCTTGTATATCATCCTTATATCACCACCATAGCGACGAATCAGTCGTTCATCGCTCCCGTTTGCTTCACCGGTGCCTGCAAGGAGGTTAGCAATGAGGCCAAAATCAGGGGTGATCCTGGAAACTATACGGGCATTTGCTTCCCACAGATCTCTTGCCGGAGGAGCCCCCGGAAACGGAAATGTTGTACGTCCGTCAGAAGTGATACCAATTGCGGCATCCTGTGTGGTAAGGTGATGCCGATAAACCACACCTGCACTTATAGCAAACGGTGCATCTTCAGTTTCATCATTATCCCATTCATACATCCATGTTCCGGGTGTCGGGTCATAAGTAAGCAAAAACTCTCCTGCGACGGTTTCCCTGTTCTGCCTTACTGCAAAAGGATCATCAAGAACGTTTCTTGATCTGCCGGGAGGAGGCACATCTGCCGGCATAGGACCGATAATCGGTTTTTGCCAGAGGAAGTTAGGAGCTAACTGCAGATTGCCAATTGTATAGGCAAATCCAGTCAGGAAGTTATACTGGTTTCCGCTTCCGCTGTCTTTAAGTCTCCATCCTGTAAATGTTTTCGTATAATCTGCTCCGCCGCCTGCAACGAGTCCCATATAAGCTCCCTGGGCATACCACTTTACAGGGCCTGCAGAGAGTGTGATTTTCAGTTTCCCGCCCCACATATCGGTGGATTTTATCTGGTCTTCGTAAACAGTATAATTGCCTTCTTCGCCTTCAACAAGCTGGAAAGTCTCTCCAACCCTGGGCTGACCTGCCCAGATACCACCCATTTCAATTCCAAGTTTTCCAAAGGTTCTTTTCAACTGCAGTGTTGTTCTGCGGGTAGGGGGTAACGGGATGGCAAAAGAGCTGACTGCCGGTGCCTGTTCGTCAAGGTCCTCATGGAAAATACCTGTAATATCGAAACCACCAATTTTGCGACTGTACTTGACGAGCACAGCCGGATTGGCTCCCCACCACAGTTCAGGACCAAAAGCTACTTTCAAGCCCTCCATAAACTTTTTACCTTCAAACTCAACACCAAACGGGGCCTGACCATTGTATATATCTATATTAGGACCGTAATTTGCCTCAGGGTACAGACCAAAAAAGTCTCCCTCATATCCCCAGTGGTAGTGTCCTGTACGATAGAAGCTGGTCAGGTTGAATAGTTTGTGGTTCCATGAAAAATCGGCATTGTAAACCGCTATCCGGTTTAGTGATTCCAGCGTCAGGTTGCCGTTGTCAGTGTTAACCTCCTCTGTCCGTCCCCTGTTTTCATAGAAAATTTCATCAATGGGGTTTGTGGCAACATTCCCCAGAATATTGAAGGAGACATTTGCACGGACACTCTCGGAGGGCTGAGCCTGAACATCAAGGTAAAAAGACTCCATATGGTCAAATCCAAGCTGATCCGGATATTTCTGTTCACCCGACACAGGATCATCAGGAGTAGATATTCTATTACCGCCTGTGCTATAAGTGGTTAACTCACCCCTCAAGCCACTGATACGAACCTTTTGAGTCTTCTCTCCAACTAGTGCGGCCTTATCACCCCTTGCTTTTAATATTGCATCGGTTAAGTCAATTGTTGCAAAATGAGCTGCAACACTTTCAGGGGTAATACCATCCGCAAAAGGATTGACTTTATGTGCTTCCGTCAATGCATAATATGCGGCACGGGGATAGAGCTGATACAATCCATTAATATTTGTTGGTCCTTTTGCGCAGATCCCAAACCATTCCTCATTCATATTATTCACCCCTTCAACATAGTCGTTCAGATAACCTCCATTGACCCATGACGCATTATTGTCCTGAATGTCCAGGTTTTTGGTCTGTCCGAACTTCCACCAGCCATCACTGAACTGGAAAGTAAAGCCCCCGATACTGTTTCCTGCTTTGCCAAGTCCGGCGGCATTTTCATAAATCTCCTTCCAGTTGCCCGTTAAATAATAAGCCTGTGCATACTGGTCTTCTTCATTATCACGGGCATTGAAGGCATCAGCACCAAACTCGGTAAACATTATCGGTTTGCCATATTCCTTTTTCACCCTCTCAAAAGCGTCGCCGAAGGAGACACCCCGGTACATGTTAACCCCAAAAATGTCAACATCCGTACACTCCTTCGCAATGATATCGAGGAAAAGCAAATCTCCGTTACACATGGCAACAGGTACAGAAGAATCTATTCCTTTCATGGCTACTGCAGCTTCATTAAAAAGCTTGTACAAGGCAAGGGCGCGGGTTGTCGATTTTCTGTCCTCAATAGGAATATCCTCAGTTTCAGCGCCTTCCCAGAAAAGACCGTAGTTGTTTTCATTTCCAAGAAGATACATTAACAGGCCGGGTGTTCCCTTGTACTGCTCTACCAAGGAAGTGACTTCTTTCAGGAGCAATGCACGCACTCTCGGATCAGAATACTCGGTGTTTGCCACCCACTCGCTGCCCAGTGTAAGGCCATAACGGCCAAAAGAGTGGTTAAGCACAGTGTATATACCATAGTTTTGGTATATGTACTCTATCCACTTAGCCTGTATTCCGGTGTATTGTCGTATCACGTTAACACCCATATTGCGCAGAAACGACATCTCCTGGTCAAGTGCAGCTTTGATAAATGCATCTGACTGGTTCCACAGACTGTAGGAGTAATTTGTCCCTATAGGAAAGTAATCCCAGTTCATTCCATTTATCATGAAATCTTTCCCATTGACGACTAATTTCACTCCGTTCTCATAATTGACGACTTTAACTTCCTGGGCACTTTGAATGCCACCGGGAAGAGTTAATTGGCCCTGCCTTGAAATATCCTCAGCAATTGCTTCTGCAGAAATCAAAGCAAGAATTAAAAACCAGGTTAGTAATTTCATAGATTTTCAGGTTTGATGTTATTATTGAATTCTTATCATTTTCAGTGATTTCAACATTGAAATTTCTGTAATTAATCTACTGACCCCTTTAAAATAAGCACTACTAAAATACAGCAGTGCATAATTATGGACACTTCAAAAACACTACACTTAAGTTAAACGGGACCTTGTTTTACCGGCAATCAATGCAACCAAATGCCAGGTTCAATAATTATCCGTAGTGTTAAAAGAAATATAAACGGGTCGTGATTAAATGTGAAAATCAAAAACCAGCCAGGTGAGATGCCAGGTTAATTTCCCTGGGAAGATCCATTTTCTTTCTCAGGCGGTAACGGCTGACTTCAGCTCCCCTGTATGAAATATTAAGTATTGCGGCAATTTCTTTGGTTGAGATATTCATCCTGATGAAGGCACATAGCCTTAAGTCATTTGGAGTCAGGTCAGGATATTTCTCTTTCAGTCGCTTAAAGAATTCCTCATTTGCCTCATCAAAATAAGATTCAAATATTCTATTCTGATGTTTCAGGTCAATCTCTTTCTTTATTCGTTTAGTAACTCCAAATATCTTTGCCCTGGCAGCCTCATTGACTACATATTCCTGAATACTGTTTAGGTCTTCATATATCTTTTTCAGGAACTTATTCTTATTGATGATGCCCATTGTCTGGTTTGACAGTTCCTTATCCCTGAATACTACTTCATTTTGCAGCTTCTCGTTTTGCAGTTTAACGATCTCCTTTTCTGCGATCAGGGCTTCACGCTCATACCTGCTTTCCCTCTCCTTCATCTCATGCCTGTCCTTTTCCTGCTGCCGCAGAACTGACTGTCTTACCCGGTACAGGATGTACCTGATTATCAGGAATACTAACCCTACTAAAAGCAACAGGAAAATCAACCAGGCTGCCGCCGACCTTTGCCATGGCGGCATGACCTCAAATGCGAAGGAGGCAGATTCACTTTCCAATCCGTATACATTCCTTGCTTTCACTTTTATTGCATAACTGCCTTCATGCAGTGAGGTAAAATCCTTGTATGTCTCAATTGACCAGTCAGACCATTCATCTGAGAATCCCTGCAACATGTAACTAAACTCCATTGGTCGCTCGTTTTCAAAAAAGGGTGCGGCGAAGCGAAACCTGAAAGAATTCTCCCTGTAGGGGAACTCATGACCCGCATTTACGTCAGCAGCGGAGAGATGCAAAACGGAGTCAATGTAGGGCAATTCAACCGTAGTAATGAATGCCTTGTATCTTTCGTTGAATGACTTTGAGAAAAGAGGTGTATAATGTGCAAATCCATCTTCAAGACCTATAAATATGTTTTTACTGTCATAAGGATATATAAACTCGAATTCATTAACATACTTACCGTCAAGCTTTCTGAAAGGCAGAGTTATTCTGGTATAGGTCATGTCTTCGTTCCCGCGCACAAATCCTGACGCTGAATCGGCAATAAACCATATGTTGCCTGTATTGTCAGCAGAGAGAGATTTCAGTCTGCCGGAATCACCAAATATTCCGGCAATTTTCTTTGAAGGGACGAATGTTGCACTACCTTTTTCGTATTCAAAGAAACCATTTTTTGTAGCAATGAAGATATCCTTTCCGTACTTGAACGGGATATTGCCAATACTGGATGGAAGTCCCTGATCTTCAGTAAAACTGACAAGGTCTACCACACTGCCGGCATTTATATCCAGTCTCATTCTGAAGATGCCCCTTCCACTGTGGCCAACCCAAATGAAGCCATCCTCATCCTGGATCAGATAGCGGCTGGATTCCTCGAATCCCTCAAGTTTCTTATAAAACTTCCACTGATTATTAATCTTCCGGAGTAGAACCAGCCCCCGGTAATGTCCTGCGACCAGCAATTCCGGGTCGTCCCGGAATGGAATATATTTCCAGGCCCCTTCTTCAGTGCTAATATTTTCAGCGGTAAGTCCATTTATAATGAAAGTGCCCTTGTCATGTCCGCACAGCAACTGTCCGCCGAATTCTTCCAGTGTCCAGACCTGGCCTGCAGTATTTTTTACAAGTTCCAAATCCCCGGCAGAATTGGAATTGTCAAACGGTGTCACATAAAGACCCTGGTTTGTGCCAAGATAAAGGTTTCCTTTAAAGACTTTGCAGCAGTAACCTGTTCCTATCGCTTTTGATCCTATATAGCTTATGGGCGAGTTTGTTTCAACATAATCAATTCCATTATCCAGTCCCAGCCACAGATTACTGGCCATGTCTGCAAACAGACTCAGAACAGTGTTTTTTTGTATCCCTGCATCAGTATTGAGAATGTGTATAATATTACCATTTCTGTCAGAAATTATCAGCCCGTCAAGTATTGTCCCAAAAGCGTAATAGTTATCCGCAAGAATGGTGGCACAGTATAGCCTGTTTCTTATAACATATTGGTTGACAGGAGTATCCCACTCTCGTAGTTCTCCGTTTTCGAAAATATAAATTCCATTGTGAGATGTTCCTATTAGCAGGTTATTGTCATCTGTCTCCAGTATTGCGTTGATTTCTTTATCAGCGTGCTGTTGCCACCAGGGCAGTGCTCTCATGTTGCCATTTACAAATTCGAACAAACCGATTCCCGGTTCCTGAATGATGAGTCTGTTACCAATTTTAAAGGAAAAGTGAAAGAGATTTTGAGGCTCCACAACTTCAACTCTGTCGTCTTTATAAATGAAAGATGTATTTATAGCACTGGAAAAATATGCCTCCGTCAACTTCATAAATACGCCATACATCATCAAATTCCCTATACTCCTCTGGCAGAAGGTTCTTAAGACTACGGAATTGCGAGGCCTTGTCAGCCTCCCTGTCAATAATTCCAAAGTCATTTATCAATCCGGCATAGATAGTATTCTTACTGTCTATCAATATACTTCTTAGAGGAGAACTGGAGGAGACCCTGGACAGATTCCATTCTACTCCGTTAAAGCACAACAGTCCGTCATTATTTGCAAAATAGATGAACCCGTTCTTATCCTGGCTGATGGCCCAGGTCTGGGTTCCGGCTTTATACTCAGATTTTGAATAGTTCCTTATATAGGGTGTGCCTATGTACTTTATCTGTCCGAATGTGAAGAGAGGTATTGAAAGCAATAATATCAGCAGTGCTCTTACCATTATTCAGTTTCCAGAGTGTTAAAGTAGCTAATTTTTTTATTAGAAATGAATCTTGCGGCATGAAAGAATGAGTTTATGACAGCCACATGAAGTAGCCAGCCGGGAGCAAGAGTATAAGTCTCGTCAGGTTACACCAGATTTGCTGTGTCAGGGTGGGGCGGTGAATAATTAATTGAAAAACGCAACGGTCTAAGTTTAACGCATTTTACCTGCATTAATGTGATTTGGGTTTCAGGAATAAAAAAATATATAAATTGTGCAGTAATTGGTGTTAAAGTATGTTCCGGAAAACAGTCATATCCCTGCTACTTATGCTTTCGTGCACTGGTCTCACTATGGCAGAGATCAAGGATATCGGAACTCCTTATATTCGTAATTTCACTAAAAGGGACTACAGGGCGGGAACGCAGAACTGGGCGATAGCGCAGGATCTGAAGGGCTTCATCTATTTCGCCAACAATGATGGGCTCCTTGTCTTTGACGGGACGCAGTGGCAGATATACAAGATGCCTAACCTGTCTATGGTAAGATCGGTTTATATTAATCATACCGGTGAAATTTTTGTAGGGGCTTACAGCGATTTCGGGAAAATGGTTTACTCCGAAAACGGGGAGATGACATTCAGTTCTCTGAGAAGTCTTATTCCGGAAGGGTACAGTAATTTTGATGATATCTGGAATGTGGTTACATTCAGGAACGGCATAGTTTTTCAGTCATATTATGCAGCATATTTATATGAAGAGGGGAGTCCGATGGGCGTTGTGGAAGCCCCCTCGAGGTTTCAAAGCTCATACAGTGTAGGAGGGAGGCTGATCTTCAACGATGATGAAGAAGGGCTGATCGAATATCATGGGAGCATGCTTACCAGCCTTGAAGGTTGTGCGGAACTGGCAGGTCAGTCTGTCTGCGCTATACTTCCGTTCGGATCCGGGAGCGAGATTTTGATATGTACGGTAGGAAAAGGTCTGTTCATTCATGACGGTAAAAGCCTGCGCAAGTGGAATATTCCTGTGGATAGACTGCTGATGAAGAACCAGCTCTTCAGCGCCACTGTTCTCCATGATAATTACTTTGCTTTTGGAACCATTCTTGATGGTGTAATCATCATTGACAGGAAAGGTAATGTGGTCCAGCATATCAATAAAAAGAAGGGACTGCAAAACAACACCGTACTGGATCTCTTCCCGGACCGTGCCGGAAACATGTGGCTGGCCCTCGACAACGGCATCGATCATCTCGCTCTGAATTCTCCGGTGACCTTTCTTCAGGATCCTGAGGGTTTCGGTGCAGGCTATGCAACTGTCATTCACAGTGGCCGGATATATCTGGGAACCAACCAGGGACTTTATTCCAGTGAATGGAAAGATGATAAACCGGGAAGCAGCTTTACGATGGTGCCTGGCACAGATGGTCAGGTGTGGTACCTGGGATTGCATAACGGTGTTGTCATTTGCGGTCATAACAAGGGAACATTTAGTGTAACAGGTGAGACTGCAAACCTTATAAATGACATACCTGGCGGTTGGAAATACCTTGACCTTAAGCGGTTTCCCGGATATATGATCGGCGGTACATACAGCGGTATAATCCTGTTCCGGTGGGAGCGGGGATCATGGAGATACGTCAGGCAGATAAAAGGCTTCAGTGAATCATTCAGGGTGTTCGAGGAGGATGATCTGGGTGACATATGGATGAGTCATGGTTTCAAAGGCATCTACAGGGTAAGACTGAGCGGTGACCTGCAGTCAGTATCGGATTCGAGTTACTATACGTCAGATGACGGGCTGCCATCAAATTATTACCTCAGCGTTGCAAAGATCAAGGGCAAAATAATCATTGCCTCGGAGAGAGGTATATATGAGTATCGCCCTGCTGATGAGAGGTTTGTCTATTCCGGATATTTCAACCAATTGCTTAGCCCCCTGGTTTCGGTTTCATTCCTTTCGGAAGATGAAACTGGTAATATATGGTATGTTTCAGACAACAGGGCTGGAGTGTTCCGGTTGCAGGAAGATTATACCTACCAGCATGTTACTACACCGTTCATCCTTCTCTCAGGTAAGTTTATTCATGGTTTTGAAAAGGTCTACACTTACTCTCCGGAGCATCTCTTCTTTGGCCTCGAGGATGGGTTCGCACACTATACGCCACATGAGTTATATAAAGGCTACCAGGAGTTTTCTGCATACATTACAAGGGCTGAAGCACTTCACAAAGACTCTGTATTTTATTACGGCAAGGGACTTAACATCTCTTCCAGGGCGAGTAAAAGGTACACTTTCCCGTATGCAGACAACAGTTTCAGGTTTACTTTTTCATCGCCGGTTTATGATAATGCCGGCAACACCGAGTACAGTACCAGGCTGTCAGGTATGGATGAGGAGTGGTCGGAGTGGAATGGATTATATTTCAAGGAATATTCGAACCTGCCTGACGGAAACTATTCCTTTGAAGTAAAGGCAAGAAATCAGCTGGGTATTGAAAGCCTTCCGGATTCGCTTGAGTTCAGGGTAATGCACCCATGGTACAAGTCGATAACGGCTTTTATTGCCTATACGGTCATGACTATTGGCCTGATACTTCTTATTGCCTGGTTGTTCAACAGGCGCATGGAGATAACAAGAAAGAGGGAGCGGATTGACAATCAGCGTATTTATGAGGCGAAGGAGCAGGAGTATATCAGGCAGGCCCTGCAGTCGGAGAAGGAACTCATCAGAATAAAGAACGAGAACCTTAATGCTGAAATGATAATGCGCGACAAGGAGCTTGCCAATCAGGCGATGAACCTGTTACGTAAAAATGAATTTCTCCTTAAGATAAAGGAAGAACTTCAGAACCTGAAAATACAATGCCAGGATGAAACGGTCGGTAGCAGAATCCTGCAGATCATCAACAGGCTTACCCGTGAGGTTGACAGCAACAAGCAGCGGGAAGTATTTGAGCTTGCTTTTGATGAAGTCCACGAGGACTTTCTGGGCAGGCTGAAGTCAAAATACCCGGCACTTACCCCTACCGAATTGAGAATGTGTGCATTTCTGAAGATGAACATATCTACTAAGGAGATTGCGCCGCTAATGAATATCTCTGTTCGCGGTGTTGAGATCTGCCGTTACAGGGTGAGAAAAAAGATGGGTATATCGAGAGATACCAACCTCGCAGGGATGCTGGTCAATATCTGATTTCATTTTTATTTCTTGTTGTATCCAATTTCTGTACTGTAGTAGTAGGATAAACGATAATTAATTTATTAATGAATTGTAATTCAATTTATTAATAAATTGATTGATGTATTATTGTTGTAATTCATAATATATTCTGATGTATTTTTTATGTAATTTTTGATGCTCAACCATTGTGCCAACAGTTTAGTTTTGCATTCGTTCTTCGGCTTGCCGGCGATTGGCGGGCCAAACTGACTAATCTAAACCTTAAACTCTAAGTGAAATCTATGAAACAGACTATCCTGACCCTATTATTGGTCGTCTGTTCCTTCGCTATGAACGCGCAGGGGCTGCAGATCAAAGGGGTTGTAACGTCATCGGACGATGGACAGCCTCTTCCCGGGGTGGCAGTTTCCGTCAAGGGAACATCTACAGGGATTTTGACTGATCTGAACGGGTATTACGTTCTTAATAACGTACCCGAAAACTCAACTCTGGTATTCTCCTTTGTCGGGATGAATTCCCAGGAGATAGCAGTACGAACCAGCTCTACAGTTGATGTGGTAATGGTATCTGATATGGAGCTTATTGACGAGATTGTCGTCGTTGGTTACGGCACTCAGAAGAAGAGCCTGATCACCGGTGCAATTGCAAAGGTTGACGGTGACGAGCTAAGAAAATCGGCTGACATGCGCGTGACACAGTCACTGCAGGGTAAGACTGCCGGTGTTGTCATTACCGCCAATTCAGGGCAGCCGGGTGATAATATCTCGGTGCGCATCAGGGGAGCAGGAACTAACGGTGATGCTGAACCTCTTTATATTATAGACGGGTTACCGATGAGTGGTGCGGGCACAGACTTCCTCAACGCCGGTGACATCGAGTCAATCGAAGTACTGAAAGACGCTGCCTCGGCTGCCATCTACGGTGCCCGCGGAGCAAACGGCGTTGTGCTTATCACAACAAAATCCGGACAGAAGGATACCAGGTTTACCGTTACCTATGACGGTTACTATGGCGTTCAGAATCCCTGGAAAAAGATACCGTTGCTGAACTCGGAAGAGTATATTATGATCACCAATGAAGCCTCCATCAACGGAGGATTGGGTCCTAAATTCAGCACTGCTCAGATTGAAAGCTTCACGGCAGACACAGACTGGCAGGACGAAATGTTCTATTATAATGCACCCAAGCAGAATCACTCCCTCTCTTTCATGGGTGGGACAGACAAACTGGAATATTCCTCCTCACTGAATTATTTCAACCAGGATGGTATTGTCGGTGAAGGAAAATCAAACTTTGAGAAGATTGGTTACAGGCTCAATGCTGCCGGCACCTTCGGTTTCTTTAAGCTTGGCGGTAATGTTAATCTTGTAAGCATCACAAGCAAGGGAATAGCTACCAATGACCACTTCGGCACAAGTCTCGCTCAGGCCCTCAATATGCCTCCCATCGTTCCGGTGAAATTCTCGGACGGCACATGGGGAACACCCGAAGCTTATGGTATAGGACTCCAGGAGATAACCAACCCTGTTGCACTTCTTTATTATACGAACTCAAAGACAAGGACCAGCAAGCTGGTTGGTAATATATACGGTGAGTTTGACTTCGGCAAAATTACTGATGCCCTTAAGGGCCTTGTCTTCAGATCATCGTTCGGCGGCGAGTGGGCCCAGGTAATGACTGATACCTACACACCTGAGTATTATCTTGATGCGATGCACTTCAGCGTCGTTGACAAGGCATACAAGGGCATTGACCTCTGGTCAAGGTGGAACTTCGAAAACACACTTACATATACCAAATCATTTGACATTCATAACTTCACCTTCCTTGCCGGTACAGGTGCTTTCAAGGATATGTATGAAAACCTCTGGGGAGGTAAGAATGATCTGATATTTGACGATTTCGAGCACTCCTACCTTGATAATGCCACCGATCCGGAAAGCGCCAATGCCGGAGGAGGTTATTCAGAGCATACAGTATCATCACTCTTTGCACGTGTCAACTATGACCTGATGGACCGCTACATGTTAACGGCCATTATAAGGAGAGACGGCTCTTCACGTTTCGGTGATGAGAACAAGTACGGAGTCTTTCCTTCAGTATCTGCAGGATGGGTGCTCTCGAGGGAGAACTTTATGGCTGGCCTGGCTAATTATATTGATATGTTGAAATTAAGAGTCAGCTGGGGACAGAACGGAAGTGAGAATATCGGTGACTTCGGTTATACATCAGTCATCGGTAACCAGAGCATTTATTACTATGGTGACGGCAAGACACAATATAACGGTACTCAGCCGACAAAGATCGCCAACCCCTCTCTTAAATGGGAGACCTCAGAGCAGACGGACATCGGGTTTGATATTGCCACTCTTAACGGCAGCCTCACCTTTACCCTTGACTACTATATCAAGACTACGAAGGACTGGCTGGTAACCGCACCTGTACCTATGGTGGTCGGTAACTCGGCCCCAACGATCAACGGCGGGTCTGTAAGAAACTCAGGCTTTGAGTTCGAGGTAGGATACAGGAAAGAGTTAGGGAAACTGTTCCTCACCACCTCTGTCAACGGCGCATTCAATAATAACGAAGTGCTTGAGATCGATAATGCTGAGCAGCGTCTTCAGGGTGGTAGCGGTGGATTCGGTCAGAGCGGAGTGCTTTATGCTGAGCCAGGCACATCCATGGGGGTGTTTTACGGTGTGAGAACCGCGGGCATCTTCCAGACTCAGGCTGAGATAGACAGTTACAAGAGTTCCACCGGAGCCAAAATACAGCCAAACGCACAGCCAGGTGACATCAAGTTCGTTGATTTCAACGGGGACGGTTCCATCAGTGATGCAGACAGGGTACAGATAGGTGCTCCGTTCCCCGATTTCACTGGTGGTCTCAACCTCAGTGCCGAAATGTACGGCTTTGACCTCAACCTGTTCCTTTACGCAGCTGTAGGACAGGAGATTTATGACGCTACCAGAAGGTATGACATGAACGGCACCAACTACAATGCTGACTGGCTTAACCGCTGGACCGGCGAGGGTACTTCTGATTACTACCCGAGGGTCACATTTGTTGACAACAACCTGAACATGAAAACTGTAAGCGACTTCTTTATTCATGACGGCAGTTTTGTCAGGCTGAGGAACATCACACTGGGATATACTTTGCCACGCAGCGTGACGAATGTCCTTAGAATAACGAAGCTTCGTCTCTACGTCTCATCAGAGAACCTGCTGACATTTACCAGTTACCAGGGCTTTGATCCGGAGATTGGAGGGGGAGTATTCAGCAACGGGGTTGATCATGGTATCTATCCTCAGCCGCGTACCTTCATGACAGGCATAAATGTTACATTCTAACATCGCAAAATAAATCAAGCAATGAAAAAGTCAATATTATACAGTCTCCTTCTGCTGGCTGTGATGGTTGCAGGGACCTCCTGTTCTGAGGAGTTCCTTCAGCTGGAACCAATCACCGGGCAGACGGAAGCAAACTACTACAAAACTGAGGAGCAGGGATTACTTGCTGTCACTGCGGTGTATGATGCATACGCCGTGCAGAACTGGCAGTTTGTTCCTACAATGTCGGATATATATTCCGATGATTCTTTCTGCGGTGGCTCTGACGCCTCCGATATGAGCCAGTGGCAGGATATGGAGTCATTCAAGATGGAGCCTGAGAACAACTCTTCATCAGACCTGTGGAGCCGTTGTTATTCAGGCATCTACAGAGCCAATCTCTACCTGCAGAAGCAGGAGGGCATCGAATGGGAAACTGAGGGTCTCAAGGAGAGATTTGAGGCGGAGGTTAAGTTCCTTCGTGCATATTTCTACTGGGATCTGGTGCGCCATTACGGCTGGGTGCCAATCATCACCGAGGTCCTGCCTGACGTTGAAGATTACAAGTCAGTTCCGCAGAGCACTCCGGGCGAGGTGTTCACACTTATCGCTTCTGACCTCCTCGATGCAGTTGCCGGGTTGCCAAAGGATATCTCTTCATCTGAGAAGGGTCGCATATCACTGTATGCAGCACAGGCTCTCATGGCTCGCATATACCTGTATCATACCGGAATGAGCGCGATTTCAGGGCTCGGCCTTACTGCACAGCAGTGGGGTGACGGAACAACAGTGATCAATAAGGCATACGTTCAGACGGCCCTTGATCAGATTATCACTGACGGAAGATATACCCTCGTGGCTGACTATGCTGACCTCTTTGACTGGGAGAACCAGAATAACAGCGAAGCTGTGCTGGAGATCCAGTATTCAGACAAGGCCAAGTCAGGAGACTGGGGTGGCTGGAACATCAACGGCAACTTCTCATCAGTGTGGCTTAGCGTCCGTAACCCGGTCGGGGATGCATCAGTTTATCCCGGATGGTCATTTTCTGTCCCGACATGGAGTCTTGCCAACGAGTTCGAATCAGGTGACCCGAGAAAGTATGTCACCCTCTATGATGCCGAGGCAGACCTTACAAGTTATAACAGGGCGTTTATGAACACCGGTTATTTTAACAAGAAATTCATGGCCCGTGCCGAATACATAGGTTCCGGCGGTGAACCAGCCCATAACTTCCCCCGTAACCACATGGACATAAGGTATGCTGATGTGCTGCTGATGGCCGCAGAGGTGTGGCTTCCCGATAATGCATCAAAGGCGGCAGGTTATTTCAACCAGGTCAGAACCCGTGCCCTCGGCGCAGGAGCTGCCAAGGCTACCATTACTCTCGACGATATCTATCATGAGAGACGTGTTGAGTTTGGCGGTGAAGGTCTCAGGAAATGGGATCTGCTCAGAAGGGGACTGACATATGCAGAAGAGAAGATCAATGCAAGCTTCGTCGTTCCTTCAGGTACTCCAAACGCAGGAGACTTCGCCAACAGAACATTCAAGGCGGATTCATGGGGAATGTTCCCGATCCCGGCAAGTGAGATAAGGAACATGAACTCGGGCGTGCTTAAACAGATGGTTCCGGCTTATCTGTAGAACACAGAGAGGTTCATTTATATAAATGAATAAAACAGAAACATGATGAAAAAATTATTTTATAAAACAAGTCTGACAGGCTTCATTGCGGTAATCTTCCTCATGACAGCCTGCGAGCCTCAGCTGAAGGACAAGCCTGACATAGGACTGCCTCCGACGGCTGACCAGCTTAGCTTCACAATTACACCGGGGAGTGATGAATTCCACGTGATAGTCACCAACACTTCAACTGTTACCGGTATACCTTCATGGGATTTCGGGAACGGGACCAAGGGAACCGGATCTTCAAATGAGGTAAAGTATTCACTAGAAGGTAACTATGACATCACAATGACATATGTTACCAAAGGGGGGACGGGAACACTCAAGAAAACCTACACCCAGCCTGTAACTGACTTTTCCATCTTCACCGATCCGGTATATGTCAATCTTACCGGTGGTTCCGGTGATGCTGACGGTAAGACATGGGTTCATTGATGCCGCTACCAAAGGACACCTTGGCGTTGGTGATGCCAATGGCCTGGGGAACGGCCTCGAGTGGTGGTCTGCTGATCCGTTTGTCAAAAGCGGTACAGGTGCCTATGATGATGAACTTACATTTATTATGACTGATTTTGTTGTGAAGTATGACAACAAAGGTGTAAGTTACGTCAAAGGTTACAGGAAGGATGATCCTGCGTTAGCTACAATCTACACAAATCCCAGACTGAATAAGGATGACTGGGATGTGGATTATGTTACTCCAACAACAGGCAGCTGGAATATAGTTAAGAAGAGTGGCGGAAACTACCTCACAATAAGCAGCAGCAGGCCTATTCACCCGGGTCTTGACGTTGGCGCAAAGGATAATGAGTACAGGATTGTGCAGGTTACCGAGAACCTCCTGGAGCTTACATGCTACAGCTCCTATGAAAGCTGGACGATGTGGCATTACTATATGATACCCAAGGGTTATGTGAAACCAACCATCACCTTTACGGTCAATGCAACTGAAGGTACAGACAACGATGTCGCATGCTCTGTTACGAATTACTCTATTCCGGCCGGACAGAGCGTTACCAATGTGACATGGAACTTTGGAGACGGCAGCCCGGAGGTAACAGGCGGTAAGGATGAGGTTGTACATCATGTCTTTATGCGTAAGGGTCCCTATACTGTGACAGCTAAACTGAATACCAGTCTGGGTACGCTGACAGGTACTAAATCAATCAACCTGGCAAATAACAACTCAGCATACGTTCCTTTCCTGCTTGACATGATGATAACCTACAATGACTTCAGTGAAGTGCAGGTTTTCCCGGTTCTTGGGCAGGATTGTTCGGTGACAATTGTTGACAATCCCTCAAAGATCTATCCGAACAAATCAACCAAGGTAGCATATTATACAAAGACCAATAACCAGTGGGCCAATGCATATATGCAACTTAATGCAGGGTACAGGTTTGACCTGAGATTGCAGCAGATTTTCAAGGTTTATGTCTATGGCAAGGCAGGCGACCAGATACTGCTCAAGCTCGAGAATACTGACAAGGGCGGTAATGCATGGCAGACCGGAACCTATGATCTGATATATACTATTGCGAAAGGACAATACCTGGGAAGTTGCTGAATACAACTTCAACGGTGTCGGTGCAGGGTGGGACTGGACAGGTGACATATATACAAGTAATATAGTCGCAGATGACAGGTTCAATCATGACTTCTATAATGTCGTCAGAATAATGTGCAATCCCGGGAACGGAGTCCGGTACGCATTCATTCTATTTTGATGATCTTTCAGGCCCTCATATTGAAGGCATTCAGAAATAATTGATTTTCAGGGGTTGTCTGATTTCATCAGGCAACCCCTCTTTTAATGTTTTACCCTATTAGTTAGATGCTATGTGTATAAGAAAGAACATCCCATCTTGCTATTGTCGTATGGTATCTCTCGTACTGGCATCATGGCATACAGGGCATCATGATAAGGACGAGGCAGTCACCCGGGCAAACCAGATGCTTGCCAGGATGACACTTGAGGAGAAGATAGGGCAGATGTCTCAGCTTGACCCGGGCTTTTTTGATGGAGAGGAGCAGCTGAAGCAGGCTGTAAGGGACGGCCGATGCGGCTCACTTCTTAATTACTGGGGTGTTGAGAAGGTCAACGAGATTCAGAGGATCGCCGTCACTGAAAGCAGGCTTGGGATTCCGCTTATCATAGGAAGGGATGTCATTCATGGCTATCGCACCATTTTTCCGATACCCCTCGGCATGGCAGCATCGTGGAACCCGGAGATAGTAAAGGAAGCCTTCCGCATCTCTTCGGTGGAGGCATCATCACAGGGAATAAAATGGACTTTTGCACCTATGCTTGACATCACCTGGGATCCCAGGTGGGGCAGGATAGCCGAAGGATGCGGCGAAGACCCGGTGCTTGCCTCAGCCATGGCACGCGCAATGGTCGAAGGAATACAGGGGGATGATCTGACTGATCCGACTGCACTGGCAGCCTGTGCAAAACATTATGTCGGCTACGGGTTTGCTGAAGCAGGAAGAGATTACAATACAACATACATCTCCGAACCAATACTCAGAGATGTCGTTCTTAAGCCGTTTAAGGCAGCAACTGATGCGGGCGCTCTTTCAATAATGTCTGCTTTTAACGATCTGAACGGAGTGCCTTCAACAGGCAACGAGTTCACACTGAAACAGATACTGCGGGATGAATGGGGATTTAAGGGCATGGTGGTCAGCGACTGGGCATCTGTTACAGAAATGGTATTACACGGATATGCAACTGATGACAAGGATGCCGCTGTAAAAGCAATCAATGCCGGCGTGGATATGGAGATGTCATCGACATCATATTTCGATAACATAAAGCACCTGCTTGAAGAAAAAAAGATCACAGAGGCACAGATTGATGATGCAGTAAGAAATATCCTGACAGTGAAATACCGGCTTGGGCTGTTTGATAACCCTTATGTTAATCCGGAAGCCCAGAAAAAGATTCTTGACCCGGCATTCCTAGATCATGCACGAAAGGTAGCACGGCAGAGCACCGTCATGTTGAAAAATGAAGGGAACACCCTTCCACTGTCAGAAAGTATAGGTTCCGTAGCAGTAATAGGCCCTCTGGCTGATGCCCCACGTGACCAGCTTGGTACCTGGTGCTTTGACGGACAGGGAGAGAACTCTGTGACTCCGCTCAGGGCTGTCAGAGAACTTCTGGGCGAGAGGAGAGTGAATCATGTTTCCGGACTTAACTACAGCCGTGATAAGAGCCCTGAACAGTTCAATGCAGCTGTTGCAGCAGCGCGCAGATCAGATGCCATTCTCTTCTTCGGAGGTGAAGAATGGATATTGTCAGGAGAGGGCCAGAGCCGGGGTGAGATTGACCTCCCGGGTGCACAGAGCGCACTCATCGAGGCACTGGCTGCTACCGGCAAGCCTCTTGTGGTGGTGATAATGGCAGGGCGTCCGCTGGCCATAGGAGATGAACTGCAGGATGCAGATGCACTGCTCTATGCCTGGCATGGTGGAACCATGGCCGGTCCGGCCCTGACAGATCTTATCTTCGGAAAAGAATCACCTTCAGGCAAGCTGCCGGTGACATTTGTCAAAGGGGCCGGGCAGATACCATTCTATCACTACAGGAAGAATACAGGCAGGCCTGCAAGTGAGAAGACCTGGACACCAATTGAGAAGATCCCGGTTAATCCTACCCAGAACTCGCTGGGCTACAGGTCATTTCATCTTGATTACGGTTATACTCCGCTCCTGCCGTTCGGTTACGGCCTCAGCTACACAACCTTTGATTACAGTGATCTGAAGCTCTCTTCCCAGGTCATGGATGCGTCAGGCTCAATCACTGTAACGGCCAGGGTGACAAACAGCGGAAACATGGATGCCGATGAGATTGTCCAGCTATATATCCGTGACAGGGTCGGAAGTATCACACGCCCCGTCAAGGAGTTGAAAGGATTCACACGCTTGCACATTAAAAAGGGAGAAACGGCTGATGTCGAGTTTGTTATAAACTCAGCTGACCTCGCATTCTTCAATGGTGAACAGACTCTTACTGAGCCTGGAGAGTTTGATGTTTGGATTGGGCCGAACTCTGATGAAGGACTTCACAGTGATTTTATTATTGAATAACTTTACAAGAATTATGAAGTATATGAGTACGCTGTTGGCATTTATTTTTTTCGCAGTCCTATTGATGCCGGGTTGCGTCAAGGTCAAGGATCCAGTCCCTGCTCCTGATAATCCGAATTCAGGAACCAAAACCCTTGTCTGGAGTGATGAGTTTGACTACAGCGGGCTTCCGTCAGAGGCTAAGTGGAGCTATGATACAGCCGGGAATGAGTCAGGCTGGGGGAATAACGAATCACAGTTCTATACACAGGCAAGATCCAAAAACGTGCAGGTAAAAGACGGTTTTCTTTCCATAACAGCTCACAAAGAGGATTACAAGGGTTTTAAATATACTTCTGCAAGGCTTATTACCAAACAAAAGGGAGACTGGTTGTATGGCAGGATAGAGGTAAGAGCCAAGCTTCCTGACGGCCGCGGGATGTGGCCTGCGATATGGATGCTTCCCACTGACTGGGCTTATGGCGGATGGCCGCAAAGCGGCGAGATTGACATAATGGAGAACGTTGGTTACGATCCCTATGTGATTGTCGGTTCCACTCACACGGAAAGATATAACCACACAATCGGGACACATAAAAGCGGAAAGACCACAATACCAACATGTTATTCTGACTTCCATGTTTATGCAATGGAATGGGATGCAAAGGAGATTAGGGTGTATGTGGATGATATACATTATTTTACATTCAAGAACGAAGGCACCGGATATAAGGTATGGCCTTTTGACAAGAGGTTTCATCTACTTATGAATATCGCCGTAGGAGGTAACTGGGGCGGAGTGCAGGGTATTGATGATTCTGTCTTCCCCCGGACAATGGTGGTTGACTACGTCAGGGTTTACCAAAACAAGTAGTCGTTATGATTAAGATTGCCGTCACCATTTTCATGATCCTTCTCTCAGCCTGCCAGGGTGGAGATGATAACAGGCCTGATAACGACAATGGTACGGGTGCAAAGGTTGAAGTGTGGATCACATCACCTCTGAAGGGGATATTATTCGAAGAATCAGACATTGATATCGCATTCACGGGTACGTCAAATGTTGACCCTGCGATTGTTGTTGATACAACGGTCACTTTTCAGACGATAGACGGTTTTGGCAACTGTCTCACAGGAGGCAGTGCCATAGTTCTTAACAGGATGTCACCGGGTGACAGGACAGCCATTTTAAGGGAGCTGTTCGGTACGGAAGGGAGCAATATCGGCATCAGTTACCTGCGGTTGAGCATCGGTGCCTCTGATCTGAGTGACAGGGTCTTTTCATACAATGATCTTCCTGCAGGCGAGACAGATCCGCAGATGACACGCTTCAGTCTCGATCCTGACCGTGAAGACCTCATCCCGGTTCTGAAAGAGATACTTGCCATAAATCCTTCCATAAAACTGCTGGGCTCGCCCTGGTCGGCTCCCCTGTGGATGAAAACCAACAACTCATCAGTCGGAGGGAGCCTTAAGCATGAGTGGTTCGATGCCTATGCGAAGTATTTCGTAAAGTATGTTCAGGGTATGAAGGCTGAAGGGATAACTATTGATGCGATCACCATTCAGAATGAGCCGCTGCATCCGGGAAACAATCCCAGTATGTATATGACTGCATCTGATCAGGCACTCTTCATCAGGCAGAGCCTGGGTCCGGCATTCGCGGCGGCCGGCATCAGCACCAAAATCATCATCTACGACCATAATGCTGACAGGACTGACTACCCGCTTGATATACTGAATGATCCTGATGCAAGGAAATACGTTGACGGTTCGGCGTTTCATCTTTACGGAGGAACGATAGGGGCTTTGTCTGGTGTGCATAACGCATTCCCTGACAAGAACCTTTATTTTACCGAGCAGTGGGTAGGTGCCCCGGGTAACCTTGCCGAGGATCTGAAGTGGCATGTGGAGAACCTGATTATCGGAGCAACTCGTAACTGGTGCCGGAACGTGCTTGAATGGAATCTTGCCTCTGATCAGAATTATGATCCTCATACAGAGGGTGGATGTGACAGATGCCTCGGAACTGTGACTATTAACGGAAACAGTGTCAAGCGCAACCCGGCATACTATATACTGGCCCATTCAGCAAAGTTTGTCAGACCCGGATCGCAGCGTGTTGAGACTAATACTCCGGGGAGCCTTCCGAATGTTGCCTTCGTGACACCTGACGGCAAAAAGGTGCTTATTGTCGTCAATACCTCGCCGGCAAAGAAAAACTTCAATATCAAGTTCAGGGGCAAGTGGGCACAGGCAAGCCTCGATGCCGGAGCCGTGGGTACTTACATCTGGCAATAAATCAGTCTTTTACGAACTTTTGAGTGCTGATGCCGGAGGCTGTGGTCACCCTGATGACATACGGACCACTGGTGAGGTGCCTGATATCCAGTTCATTATCGATGCTCTCACCGGCAACTGTCATTACTGATTTGCCCTGAATATCATATACCGAAAGGCTGATGATTTCTGAACCTGAGCTGATAAAAATCTTGTCGCTTGCGGGGTTGGGGTATATGTTAACAGTTCTGTCATCTGCCGTTTCTTCCACAGATGTGATAACATCATTTGATGCTATCCAGCTTGAGGCTATGCTGTTATCAAGGATAATATCCTTCAGCTTCAGGAAGTAACCGTTGCCATCGGCATTTGGCCAGGGACTGACATCCGAATAAAGTACATAATCTATCACGTTTCCGAATGCATCAGAAAGGATCAGACTCTCGCTGCTGTTGGAGAGGTGACGGGTAAACTGCCCGAAAGGAGCGAAGCCATACCTGCTCTGGAATGCAGCAGAGTTGCTGGCCAGTATTACTGCCTGGTTGGGTCCCAGAGTGGAGTTTGCAGGGAACTGATAGACAAGTCCGGTCCCGAGAAAATAAACTCCGCTCAGGTTCACAGTTGTGTTACTGTTGTTTCTTATTTCCATGAACTCAAGGTCGTCATCATCAGGATACTGTGCCGTCGGAAGAGGATGGTACATTATCTTCGTTATTACCAGTTCAGGCACTTGCACGTCTGTGCATGCTGCGTAAGATCCGATATTGGCAGTCATCCAGGATATGCGGGCAGCGATAAATGATTTCATCGCGGCAATACGCTGGGAATGGGTTCCGACCTTGTTCCACCGCTGATATTCACGTGTGATTGCCTCGCTGATGCTGTCAGCATTGAGGTCAATGAAGGCCTCGAGGCTCGCCTGGCTAAGAGGTTGTCCCGGGGCAATGAGCTCATTCCAGCGCCTGGAGAGATAGCACCTGAACTGGGGATTGTAAAAAAGATCACGCCAGAACCGTGAGCCGTCGTTGCCTCCGTACTGGAACTGCCATACATTTGTCTTGCTCCTGTCAAGATTCCACATGAAGAGGTCATTGCCATAGGTGAGGTCAAGATCCCATATCGGCCCTGCCCTCAGCTTTCCGTTTCTGTCTTTGTGAAAAAAGGTGCTATAGGTGTATGCGTCGGCATTGGAGGCAAACTCATTGATTATTATAAAGTCGATGAAAGAGGGGACATCTATGAGCGACGGATAGCCGTTCACCACTGAGGCATCTCCGTTCTTTGCTGCTGTTTCAAGCTTGAAGAACTCTCCTTTGATATAGTTTGTCTGCTGGGTTGTGACATCCTCCGGGTCTGGCAGGTCATGTATGTAGTAAACCGGATTGTTTGTCCATGAGTACATGGTCCATGCAATGGGGTCACCGCCGGTCTGCTTGTCTGCCTTTGAGATGTAACCGCCTGTGAGGGTTGCACCTGAGTTATCATTGCTGGTGATCTTGATAACGTCAACCCTGTTGTCATCAGACTTGATCTTCTCCTGCAGCATGTAGAGACCTTTGTAATCGTTGTTGATAATGATCTCGCAATAAGATGTTCTGGAGGCATAGTTGCCAAGCTGCCTTGAAAGGTTATGGCACAGGTAGTCACGCATCATGGCAGTGTCAAACACCATTCCGCCAAAGATCCAGTCGTTTTCCTCCGGCATCCCCAGGAGGCTGACGTTATTGTTGGTGACATCGTCGGCCAGGCGGGTTGTGAAGCCATAGTTCTTTTTTGGTGAGACCTGTGACGAGGATCCCCTTATCTCGATTCCTATGCGGCCGTTGTAATCAAGATAAGCAGGATTGTTCTGATCGGTAACATAATTTCTCTGACCCGGCCCGCGGTAGATTATCTTCATCGTCGCCTTGACCTTTGGGTCATCGGGTATCGTGACTCCTCCGTCGGTATTAATGATGACGATGGGCAGGTTGCTGCTGGTCAGTGTCTGCGCGAAGACAGGCAGTGCTGACAGAAAAAAGAGTATGGCCGGAAATAAAAATAATCTCATCCTTTGATCTGATGGGGGATTCAAAATTAGCATTTTATTATATATCCTGAGCATTTATGACTTATTCAATCAGGGCGGTAAACTGTCCAAATAAGAAGGATGAAGGCCACTGTGACAGACGTTAATTGAAAAAAACAGAAATAAATGTTAAGTCTTATTATATTTAGGTCCGTGATGCAGTCAGATGAATATGGTCGCAGGTCCTCGTGAGTTCCAGATATTTGTGAAGCCGGTTGGAGCCAGGTGCAATCTCCGGTGTCATTACTGCTATTACCTTGATAAGGGTTCATCTTCGGCACAAACGGGTACTGCCGTGATGAGTGATGAATTGCTCGAATTTTATATCAGTCAGCACATTGAGGCGACAGACGGCAATGAAATATTTTTCTCATGGCATGGGGGCGAGCCAATGGCTGCAGGACTGCCATTCTACAGAAGGGCAGTTGAGCTTCAGAGGCGGTACAGGCCTGACAATAAGGTTATTATTAATGGGATACAGACAAATGGCACGCTGATAACTGAAGAGTGGGCCCTCTTCCTTAAGCAGGAAAATTTTATTGCAGGAATAAGCCTTGACGGTCCTGAGCTTTTTCATGATTCATTCAGGAGGAGGCGCGATGATACCGGAACATTTCACGGTGTCTTAAAGGGCATTGATCTATTGAGGCATCAGGGTGTGCCATTCGAGATACTGTGCGTTGTCAGCAGTGCGAATGTTTCTCACCCGCTTGAGATATATCGTTTCTTCAGGACCCTGGGAACTGAGTTCATGACCTTCCTGCCACTGGTTGAATTTGTCCCTTCAGAAGAAAGCAAGGTCTCGGCACGAAGTGTCGGTCCGGTTGAGTTTGGCAACTTTCTGGCAGCTGTTTTTGATGAGTGGATTGAAAATGACATTGGTCATATCAAGGTACAGATATTTGAGGAGGCGCTCCGCACTGCCTTCGGCCAGGATCACACCCTCTGCATCTTCAGGAAGAGATGCGGCGGTGTGCCTGTAGTGGAGATGAACGGCGACTTTTACTCCTGTGATCACTATGTGAATGAGGGTCATCTTATTGGAAACATTGGTGACACCTCCCTTTCTGATCTCCTTGACCATCCCCGTCAGGCGGCCTTCGGGCAGCTGAAACGGGATACCCTTCCCCGTTACTGTCTCGAATGCGAAGTGCTCGGCATGTGCAATGGCGAATGCCCCAGGAACAGGTTTATGACCACCCCCTCAGGAGAGCAGGGGTTGAATTACCTCTGTAAGGGATACAGGCATTTCTTCAACCACTGCAAGCCTTTCGTTGAAGAGGTTGCCAGGGTATGGAGGCAGCAGCAGGCTGGTGCTTTCTGAGGCAGTTATTTAACCTTTCAGCTTCTCCCTGAAGAATCCGACAGTCCTGCCCCATGCAAGGCCGGCGGCTTCCTTATTATACCTCGTCCCTGTATCATTGTTGAAGGCGTGTTCGGTACCTTCATAAATGAATATCTGGTATTCAATGCCTGCCTGCTTCAGAGCCTCCTCGAACGCAGGTATACCGGCATTGATTCTTTCATCGCTGCCTGCATAGTGTGCCATTACGGCAGCCTTAATCTTAGGAACATCCTCAGGTGCGGGGGTTGACCCGTAATAGGGAACTGCAGCGTTGAGATCCGGGGCATTGACAGCTACCTGGTTGGTCATGGCTCCTCCCCAGCAGAAGCCTGTGCAGCCCACCATGCCTGATGATCTTGGGTGTGTCTTAAGGTATTTGACTGCCGCTACAAAGTCCTTGATCGTCTTCTCGCGGTCAAGCTGCCCGATCATTGTACGACCCTTTTCCATATCCTCAGGGGTGCCGCCGAGAGGGGAGAGGGCATCAGGAGCAAGAGCGAGAAAACCCTCTTCCGCCATGCGTCTGTTCACATCCTGTATATGGGGCACCAGACCGCGATTCTCATGTATTACGATAACTGCAGGCAGCTTCTTCTTTCCTTTCGGTACAGAGAGATAGGCGCGCATCTCACCGGTCTCTCCGGGGTAGGTAATAAACTCATTGACGAGTTCAGTGACATCATTCTCAACCGGCGAAGCATCAGCGCTGTTCTGCCCCGGGAAAAGAACAACAGCTGCAGCCGTTCCTCCGGTGATGATTGCCAGTTTCTTCATGAATTCGCGCCTGTCAACTCTTCCGGCACGAAAATCATCATACAGTTCATTCATTTTCTCACTCATGACTACTTTTTATTATTGAGTAATTAGCTTCTAACAACTTCAGCCTTTTCTTGTCTCCTCCTTGATTCTCTGGATATGTCCGCGCCCCAGCCCTTTCACCTCGCATCCGAGCTGAAAATAGCGGCGGATCTTGTCGTCCGAGAGTATCCCGAAGCAGTCTATTATTGCTGCCGGCTGCCCGATGGTTTTTACAACAGTATCGGGATCAAGGTCTTTGTACGCTTCGTGAGGCACTGCAAGTATGACCGCTTCAGCCCCTTTCAGTGCACTGTCAAGGTTCTGTTCAATGCGTATCTCTTTAAGTTTCTCCTGATTGCGGAAGAACTGTGCCTTGCTTTGTCCCTCACCCGGATAGGTGTCCTGCTGTTCAAACTCCCACCAGTGTTCGACATAAGGATCATGGACCCTGATCTCAGCTCCCATCTCGGTCAGTTTGCGGATCACTATTTCTGACCCGCTGTACCTGGTGTCACCTACATCCTCACGGTATGCAGCTCCCAGGACAAGAACGTCAGAGGCCGCAATGGGCTTACCCATGTTACGCAGGGCATCACGTGTCAGCTGACCCACATGAAGCCCCCGGGTGTCATTTATGTCGATGGCCATAGGTGTGATCCTGAAGATGTCATCCTCGAAGCCAAGAATATGCTTGTAAGCCCATACTCCCAGTCCGCCGTCTTTTGGGAGGCAATAGCCTCCTATTCCCGGGCCTGGGAAGATCATGTTGCTGTGCGTTGGTCTTACCTTTATCGCTTTAATGACCTTGACAAGGTCAACGCCGTTACGCTCTGCGAAGAGGCTCCACTCATCCAGAAACGCCAGTATTGTTGCCCTGTAGCTGTTCTCGACGATCTTTGCCGTCTCCGACTCTATAGGCCTGTCCATGACAGTCAGCGGGAACTTCTTGGTATTAAGCACCTCGTTGAGGAACTTCACCACACGCTTTTTTGCCTCCTCGTTGATGCCGCTGCAGACCCTCCAGAAGTCGCGTATGCTGGCAACATAATTACGGCCTGGCATCACCCTCTCATAGCTGTGTGCCAGCAGCGGGTCAGAGTCGATACCGCGTTTTCTGAAGGCTTTCTTCATGATGGGGTAGGCAACCTGCTCGGTGGTCCCCGGGGCTACTGTGGTCTCGATGAGCACCAGAGCATCGGGCTGTATATGCTCGGCGATGACAGCCAGCGAGGCCTCGAGGGCTGCCATATCAGTCTGTCCGGCCCGCACATTGCCCAGTTCAGCCTTGAGATAATCACACTGCACATCCACAACCACAACATCAGCAAGCTTCAGTACATCATATGTATAAGTCGCCATCAGTGTTTTCTTTTCGTTGACACAGCGGGCTATCATCGGATCAACCTCCGGATCTTCCGCCTTTACCGGTGACACACCGCGGTTCAGCAGGGGTATCTTCCAGAAGCTCCGTGCACTCGGGCGCTGCATGCCGATGACAAACTTTGAAGGCCTGCCGCTCTCATCAACGGTATCAGCCACGATGGCTGCCATGACTGCACCGACGAACCCCACCCCCATGACAACCACGATCTCACGATTCTTCGCCCTCTCCTCATCTACACGCTTTTTAATGTTCTCAAACTCAGTTTTATAATCCTCAGGTTTTGGCAGGGCAAATTTTTCACCTGCCGGACTGACTGAATACTTTTCGCTCATACTGATTTATTATTAATAAGTTAGATTTTCCAGAACCATAAATCTACAAAAAGTTCCGGCAATTCTTATCATTAAATGTTTATTATCTTTGATGATAATCAGAGTCATTGAACTGATTAAACGGAAGTTTGTTTTATAAATATGTTGGATATAAAAAGTCCTGAAAGTCAACTCGTATGAAGAATTTACTTTTACTGATCATCGTTGCATCACTGGTATCATTATCAGCATGCAGCAAGGAGGAATCATCAGATCGCTTTGATCTGATAACAGCACATACATGGAAGAGCGAAAGTCTTCTGGCTGATGGCGTCGATGCCAGCGGTCCCGGTCAGATACTTGAAAAGTTCAAGGGCGATATACAGTTCAAGAAAGATGGTACCGGTTACTTCGGGCAGTATACCGGAACCTGGAGACTTACCAATAATGACACGAACCTGGTGATACAGTCACCCGAACTGGTTGCCGCTGTTACAAGTACTATCGTTGAACTGACCGAAACGTCACTAAAGGTAACATTCACCTATCCGAACCTGGTCAATCCGTCAGATCCCCTTGACATATTAATGACTTTCATTCCCAAATAATGAGGAAAGTCTTTCCTGTCCTCATATTATTCATATTCCTTTTCCCGTCTCATGCTCAGTGCGCAGAACATTGTCAGGGGAAAGGTATATGACATGAGCAGTGGTGAGGCTCTGCCGGGAGTATATGTGCTCCACGGTAAGGGGAGCGGAACAATCACTGACGACCGGGGATTTTACTCGATGACATGTGACAGCGGGCAGGTCAGCATAACCTTCAAGTTTGTCGGATACAAGACTGTCACTGAGGTGGTTCATCTGACCGGGCATGAGCCCTTCGAGCTGAATGCAGGTCTTGAGACCGATGCCCAGACCATAGATCAGATAGTCGTCAGCGCTGACAGGATGGAACAGAAGGTCTCTGAACTGACTGTTTCAATGGATGTCATCAGGAACGATTATATTGAAAGAAGCCATATCAGTGATGCCAGGGAGCTTATCACCAAGACACCCGGTATTGAGGTTCTTGACGGTCAGGCATCCATAAGGGGAGGAAGCGGATTCAGCTATGGCGTCGGAAGCCGTGTCCTGGCCCTTCTCGATGGCCTTCCCCTCATGTCGGCTGATGCAGGAAGCATTAAATGGAACTTCCTGCCATTTGAGAACCTTTCGCAGGTAGAGATCATCAAGGGAGCCTCATCTGTGATGTATGGCAGTTCAGCTCTCAACGGTGTGATAAACTTCAGAACAGCGGATGCAACAAATATTCCTCTGACGACATTCTATGCCGAGGGAGGTATATTCGGCAAATCGCGGAACGAAGAGTGGGTCTGGTGGGATGAGCCAAGGTTGTTTACCAATATCTCATTTTCTCACCTTCAGAAAGCAGGTAATACCGACGTTGGAGTCGGCCTCAACCTGAGTGCCGACAACGGCTACAGGAAATACAATTTTGAAAACCTTGGAAGGATTAACCTGAGGCTTAAGCACTTCAACAGCAAGGTTGAAGGACTGAGATACGGCCTTAATATCGGAGCCGGGACAACCCGGAAGGCAGATTTCATTTTGTGGGAGGATGCAGAGACGGGAGCCCTGAAACAGGATACGTCAACGGTCGCTGAGCTGAGAGGTTATCTGCTCACTGCTGATCCCTTCCTCTCATACAGTAAATCAAACCGGTTCAGGCATGACGTGAGGGTGCGCTTTCAGGCATCGGCAAACAAATTCCCCGTCAGAACAAACAATGATGCCGGATCTGTCTCTGTGTACGGGGAATACCAGGCCTGGTACAGGGTGTTCGGTTTTATGGATCTCACCGCAGGTGTCTCGGAGACATGGAGCAAGATCATATCCAACTTTTACGGAGACCATGACGGACTTAACCTTGCAGGGTTTGCACAGCTTGAGGTAAGGCCCTTCGAGAGGCTGAAGGTTGTCGGCGGATTGCGTGTTGAACAGAATATACTTGACGGTGAGAATGACAGGGTTGTACCGGTCTTCAGGGCAGGAGCGAACTGGCAGGTTGCAGGATTTACCTTCATCAGGGCTTCGTTCGGACAGGGTTACCGTTATCCTTCAATTGCAGAAAAATATGCCTCTACTACTCTCGGGTCGGTCAAGGTATTTCCAAATCCTTACATTGAGCCTGAGTCAGGATGGAGCTCCGAGATAGGGGTCAAGCAGGGTGTCATGCTGGGTGAGGTGAAAGGGCAGGTCGATCTCTCGTTTTTCTTTTCTCAGAACAGCGACATGATCGAGTATCTTTTCGGAATTTTTCCTGATCCGGTTACCGGTCTGTCGGGATTAGGGTTTCAGGCTGCCAATGTTGAACAGTCGAGGGTCTACGGTACCGAAGCTGAGATTATTCTGAGAAAAACATTCGGATCACTTGATGCTGCAGTCTCGGGTGGTTACACCTACGTTTACCCTGTGGAGTTCAATTCCTACACGGGACAGAATACTGACATTTATCTTAAATACAGGAGGAAACATACGGCGAAGCTGGGGCTTATGCTGACGCGGAAGAAGTTTGAGGCAGGATTTGATATGTATGCCAGGTCAAGGATCCTGAGAATAGATGATGTCTTTCTGAATCCTGCGACCAGGGAGCAGATACTGCCGGGATTCTACGATTACTGGCAGACGCACAACACCGGATATTTCGCAATGGACATCAATGCAGGTTACAGGCTGAGCAACAAGCTGACACTTTCGATTGCAGTGAGGAACATCACCAACACTGAGTACATGGGCCGTCCCGGCGACATTCAGCCTCACCGCAACCTCAGTCTCAGGCTGAGCGGGAAGTTCTGATTCTATTATATCAATAAAGTGGTTACTTTTAGGTTAGTAATTTTAACTTTTACACAATGAAAAAATCACTGTCAGAAACATTCATCAGATTCGGAAAAACAGCCGTTACAGCTTCACTTATTATGATTGCCGTGGCCTCATGCAACCAGTCGCCTAAAGAATCGAAGGAAGGAGCAAATAAGAACCCTGGCATATCGGCCCCTGGCACGGAGACCGTCATGAGATCTGCCGATTCTGATTCTGCAACCATAAAAACAGCAGGAACGGAGCAGTTGAAGCTGAAAGGACGATGGATGAGGTCAGACGGCGATTATATCATTGAGGTTTTTGAGGCCGGGGAGGATGGTACACTTAAAGCCGCGTATTATAATCCCAATCCCATAAATGTTGAAAAAGGTGAATGGATCATCGATCAGGAAAAACTCTTCATGCAGATAATACTGCGTGATGTAAACTATCCCGGCTCAGCCTATACCCTGCAATACGTTCCTGAAGATGACGCTCTTGCAGGTAATTATTTCCAGGCGGTGGAGGGAGTCAATTATGATGTGTTCTTCACAAGAAAGAAATAGCATCTGAAGGTGCTGTTCCGCATTTTATGCGAACGTCGGCAATAAAATCAATAACTTACGGTTTTTCTTCCTGAGGGATACCATATGACAACAACAGTTCACAGGATATATCTTGGCCTGATGGTGGTGACGGTTGCTTTCGCGCTCGTTGTGCTCACACTCAATGGATCGGAGTACTACAGGACAGGCATTGATGAGAGAGTATATCATGATGGCCACGCCGCTTTAAAACCCAGCGGGATTGTTGGTCACGGCATTGGCATCTTCGGTTCTCTGTTTATGGTTGTGGGTGTGATCTCCTATATGGCAAGAAAGCGTTACCGGTTCATGTCAAGAATGGGGCTTCTTAAACACTGGCTCGAATTCCACATTTTTCTCTGTACTCTTGGCCCTGTTCTGGTTCTCTTTCACACTGCCTTCAAGTTCGGAGGACTCGTTGCCGTGAGTTTCTGGAGCATGGTGGCGGTCTTCCTGAGCGGTATAGCAGGAAGGTTCATTTACCTCCAGATACCACGCTCCATAGAGGGCAGGGAGCTCAGCCTCAACGAGGTGAGGGCTACCAAAGGTGACCTTGCCGAAGAGATAAGGGCATCGTACAATTTTGATGACGAGAGCTATTCCTTGATCGCTGAGACAATAAAACAAAGTAAAGGGTCCGCCTCCAGGGGCTCCTCAGGCGGATTATTGACTCACTATCTTGAAGACAGAAGATCTGTCATGTCAGTAAAGGAATTGCTCAGGAAGAAGAATATACCGGCATCCGCGACCAGGGGAATCATTGCGCTCGTCAGAAAGGATATCACCCTTAGCAGGAAAATTGAAAGACTGGACCGGATGAAGAATTTATTCGGATACTGGCATGTCGCCCACCTTCCCTTTGCACTGGTGATGCTGATAATTATGGTCATCCACATCGCGGTTACTCTCCTGTTCGGTTACAGATGGATCTTCTAGCCATGAGCCTGCAACTTGAGAGCATATTGATCTATTCTCTTGCAGCCTTGCTCTGCATTCTTGTGGTATCAATTTATATTCTCAAAAAGAGAAGAGAATCAAGGATAGTTGACAGGAAGATAATAAGAGCGAAGGAGGAGGGGATGAATGAGCCTGTGTCGCTGCATCCATATGTTGACATCAACACCTGTATTCAGACCGGGGCCTGTGTTGCAGCCTGCCCTGAAAAGGATATCCTGGGTATAAGAAACGGTAAGGCAACTATTATCAATGCATCGCGGTGCATAGGCCACGGAGCCTGTTTTCATGCATGCCCCACAGAGGCTATAACCCTCAGGATCGGAACCGAAAAGAGAGGGGTCGAGTTGCCACATGTAAACCAGAACTTTGAAACTAATGTACCCGGCATTTATATCGCCGGGGAACTGGGTGGGATGGGACTGATAAAAAACGCTGTGGAACAGGGCAGGCAGGCCGTTGACAACCTTGCCAGGGCATTGACAAAAGATCATAACGCATCATATGACCTTATAATTGTCGGAGCCGGACCCGCGGGAATATCAGGTGCACTTACGGCAAAGAAACACGGTTTGAGATTTCTCCTCCTTGAGCAGGATACCCTTGGGGGAACGGTATTTACCTTTCCCCGGAAAAAAATTGTCATGACCCATCCCATGGATCTCCCTCTCTACGGAAAGATAAGGCTCTTTGAGACCAGCAAATCGGAGCTGCTCGATCTGTGGCATAAAGTACTTGATGCGAATGCAGTCAAAATAAGGGAGAGGACAAAAGTCGAATCAATTGTTCCTGAGGGTAACATATTCAAGGTTACTGCCATAAGCGGTGAATCGTTCAGCGCAGCCAGTGTGCTTCTGGCTATCGGCCGGAGGGGCTCACCGCGTAAGCTGGATATTCCCGGTGAGGATAAGGAAAAGGTGGCCTACCGGCTGCTGGAGCCAGAAGATATATCAGGAATGGATGTAGTTGTTGTCGGGGGAGGTGACTCTGCCATCGAGTCAGCACTTCTGCTGGCAGATCAGAACCGTGTTCTTCTTTCTTACCGGGGAGAAACTTTCAACCGTATCAAGCCCCGAAACAATGAAGCCCTGAAAACGGCAATCGCAAATGGCATTATCGATGTCAGGTTAAAGAGTAACCTTGTTGCCATCGAAGATGAAAGTATTTTTCTTTCACTTGATGGCGAGTCAGAACCGGTGAAAATCAAAAATGACCTTGTTTACATTTTTGCAGGAGGCGAATTGCCAACGCAGTTTCTTGAAAAGGCTGGAATCATAATCACCAGAAAATTTGGGGAAACGGTCATGAAACATTAACTTTGGACGTATGATGAGCCTCTGTCAGTAGAATCGTTACCAGGGAAGTTTAACCATATAATTATCTTGTATGAACAAAATCCCGGTTAAAATTCTTGTCCTTATAATTTTTCTTCATTTCACAGGACTCAGGCTTGAAGCCCAGCTATCGCCAGGGGACCTGTCGGAGCCTCATTCGCATCTTGAGGGTATAGCAAACTGTACACAATGCCACGTTCTCGGCAACAAGGTTACAGATGCAAAGTGTCTTGCATGCCACACAGAGATACAGTCAAGGATCACATCCGGGAAAGGATATCACTCTTCCGCAGAAGTAAAAGGGAAGTCTTGTTCTGCATGTCACAGTGAGCACAACGGAAAGAGCTTTCACCTGGTGCGGCTGGATATCACAAAGTTTGACCATTCTGTCACCGGGTACACATTGTCAGGGGCCCACGCAGCACAACAGTGTACCAGTTGTCACAACGGAGCCAACATCAGGGATCAGAAGCTCAGGTCAAAAAAGAGTACCTATCTAGGCCTGAATACACTATGTCTTTCCTGTCATGCCGATTACCATCAGGAAACCCTCTCCTCTGCCTGCCTCGATTGCCACGGTTTTGACAAATTTGTTCCTGCCTCAAAGTTTGATCATTCGGCTGCAAAGTTCAAGCTCCTGGGCAGCCACAAGAGTGTGGCCTGTATTAAATGTCACAAAAAGTCTACTATTGGCGGAAAGGTTTTCCAGGAGTTCAGGGGTGTCCTCTTCAGCAATTGCACCGATTGTCATGAAGACCCGCACAAGAATCAGTTCGGACAAAACTGCCGTCAGTGCCACACGGAAGTCTCGTTCCTGTCAGTCAAAGGGGGGGCAGGCAATTTTGACCACAACAAAACAGACTTCAGACTTGAAGGGATGCATCAGGCCGTAGGGTGCAAAGAGTGCCATAAGGGCAAAACCACTGATCCTCTCAAGCATAACAGTTGTACAGACTGTCATTCTGATTATCATAAGGGACAGTTTGTAAAGAACGGGAAGCAGCCCGATTGTGCGGAGTGCCATACGGTTAAAGGCTTCACCCAGTTCACTTTTACCGTTACACAGCATGATGCCGGACCTTTCCCGCTAAGGGGGTCGCATGCGGCAACCCCTTGCGTTGACTGCCACAGGAAGCAGGATAAGTGGAGTTTCAGGGGGATAGGAATAAAGTGTACGGACTGTCATGTGGACATTCACCGTGATATAATACAGGCAGGATACTATGCTGATGCAGGGTGCAGCACGTGCCACAATGAGAACAGATGGTCAGAGGTAACATTTGACCATACAAAGACGGGATACAATCTTACCGGGGCCCACTCACGACTGGGCTGCAGATCGTGCCATTTCAGGACAGCCACAGACGGAGTGATAACCCAAAAGTTTTCAGGCCTGACGGCTGACTGCACAGAATGCCATACTGATAACCATCAGAGGCAGTTTGAAAAGAACGGCAGAACAAACTGCAGTGACTGTCACGGGACTGAGAACTGGAAGGCATCAGGGTTTGATCATAACCGCACGGCTTTCAAACTCGACGGAAAGCATGCAGCAGTGCCCTGTGCCTCATGTCATAAGCCTCAGAAGGAGGGATCAACTGAATATATAAAATATAAAATTGCGGACTACAGATGCGAATCCTGTCATTAGTTTTGATCTGCAGCCTCTTCCTATTTTTCAGGCAGAGAGAAGGCCATCCTCATGGGGAGGACTTCAAATTAAGCTGCAATATATGTCACAGTCCTGAGGGGTGGTATCTTGACAGGAGTATTTATGCCTTTGACCATAACAAGACCAAGCTTCCGCTTACAGGTCAACACACACAACTTGATTGCAGGTTGTGTCACCCAACCCTGGTTTTTACCGATGCAGATACAGAATGCAATGACTGCCATACAGATATACATCAGGCAACCGTAGGGCAGGAGTGTTCACGTTGTCATACTACTTTCTCGTGGCTTGTGACCAACATTACTGAAATTCACCAGATGAGCCGGTTCCCCCTCCTCGGGGCACACCGCACTGCCGACTGCATTGACTGCCATCTGTCAGAAAGCCTTGTTCGCTTTGATGTCCTGGGCGTTAACTGCATAGATTGTCATCGCGAGGATTACCAGGGTACAACTGATCCTGCACATGCTGAAGCCGGATTTTCTGAAGACTGCACTTCATGTCATCCGGTCAATGCCCTGAGCTGGGATGGTGCCGGATTCATCCACAGCTTTTTTCCCCTCACGGAGGGGCACTCGGTTCCCGACTGCAACGATTGTCATACCACAGGCAGTTATGCCGGCCTCAGTCCTGACTGCTATTCCTGCCATCAGGCTGACTATATTGCCACATCCAATCCTGTTCATTCGACAATGGGGTTCCCGACAACCTGCAATACATGCCACGATCTCACCCCGGGGTGGAGCCCGGCAAAATTCACGGAACATGACAGCCAGTCGTTTCCTATATATTCAGGGAAGCACAAAGGCCAATGGTCATCATGTACTGAATGCCATCCTAACCCTGCAAACTACTCGGAGTTTACCTGCCTGAGCTGCCATGAGCATAATAAAACCGATATGGACAATGAGCACAGGGAGGAAAACGGATACTCATACAACAGTGCAGCATGCCTTGACTGCCATCCAAGGGGAGATGCAGACTAAAACAGACAATAGACTTCAGAGACCTTCAGACCTTCAGACACTCAGACCTTCAGACATATAATCAGATGAGATTGTTTCTCTCAATATTGACAGCCACACTTCTGGTCACAGCGGCAAATGCCCAGACAGGCACGACTGAGTTGGTCGGAAAGGTCTCGTTTGTGAGCTCCCGGAATATATATGTTAAATTCAAATCGACAGAAGGAATAAACATTGGCGATACGCTATATGTGCCGGATGCCGATACTCTTTCGCCAGCACTCGTGGTGACCGGGCTGTCGTCCGTTTCCTGCCTTTGTACAGTAATTGCAGACCGCATAATTGCGGCCGACCACCTGGTTGTTGCCCGCATAAAAGCTGAAAAGATTGCGGGGAGCGCAGGTGTTGCGGCGCTTGCGGAAAAAAGTGCTGCTAAACCAGTCATGGAGGCAGATACCGTAATATCTCCGAAGCAGACTGAACGGAAACAAAATGTGCGGGGGACAATTTCGGTAAATTCGTATACCGATTTTTCAGATACCGACAATCCGGTTTCACAACGCTTCAGGTATACATTATCACTTTTCGCCCCGAATATAGGGAGTTCGAGATTTTCATTTGAGACCTATATTTCCTTCAGGCATAAATACGGAGAGTGGGAGAATGTTAAAGATAATATTTTCAATGCGCTGAAGATATATAATCTTTCTGCCAGGTACGACTTCAATCAGACCACCAGCATTCTTCTGGGAAGAAAGATAAATCCGATGATCTCAAGTGCTGGAGCGATGGATGGACTTCAGTTTGAAAAGGCGATAGGGAATTTTTCATTCGGAGTTGTTGCAGGCTCGAGGCCAGACTACGAGGATTACGGATTCAACCCATCTCTGTTCCAGTATGGTGCCTGGGTTGGATACAGTACGAAGGGCCAGGGCAGATCAAGCCGGAGTTCATTGGCCTATTTTGAGCAGACAAATGATTTTTCAACTGACAGGAGATTTATCTATTTCCAGCACTCAAATGCCATTATAAGGAATGTCAGCCTTTTCACTTCGGCTGAGGTTGATCTCTTCAAGATAGAAAATGAAGCCCCGGTGACTACACTTAGTCTAACCGGATTATACCTTTCGCTCTCATACAGGCTGCCAGGAAAATTTTCAGTCAGCGGGGCATATGATGCCAGGAAAAATGTTGTTTACTATGAGACCTATAAGTCATTCACTGACAGAATACTTGAGGAGGGGATGAGGCAGGGCTACAGGCTGTATGGCAATTGGCGTCTGACCGGAAAAATGAATTTCGGCCTCCAGGCCGGTTACAGGTTTCTTAAGAGCGATCCGAGTCCCTCAAGGAGCTTGAATGGGTATTTTACATATAGTGACATCTTCGGACAGAAACATAACAGCCACCATATCAGGTGCTTATATGGAGACCAGTCATACCAATCTGATTGTGGGCGGACTAGATCTGACGAAGAATTTTGCAGGTGGCAGGTTCCAGTCTGGTATCGGTTACAGTTATGTAAGCAACAGCCTTACTGAGGGCGACATCAGTTTTGTGCAGCACATGGGTGAGTTAAATTTCTCATGGTATATACTCGAAAAGCTTTCCCTATCGGCCAACTACGAGGGAACATTTGAGTCAGTTAACTCATATAATACTGTTTACATACAGCTCAGGCAGAGATTCTGACCGGCCGGCGAGGGTATCGGGATTAGTTCTTTCCGGCTGCAGCAATGGCTTTTTTTACTTCCTCCAGGTGCAGGTATTTTTCATGACTGTAATTAACCTGCATAGCCCTGCTTCTTTCAAGAAGAGCAAGCGCCTCCTGTAATTTCCCCTGCTTGTACAGGCCCCATCCTTTGCAATCCAGAAACGCGCTTTCATATTTCGGCATCAATGCCAGGGCTTTATCTATCATCGCAAGACCTTCCTCAACATTCCTGTTTTTATCTATGAGGTGATATGCAAGGTAATAATACCAGAAACCATTCCCGGGTTCGAGGCTGACTGCCCTGCGAAATGACTCTTCGGCCTTATCGTACATGTTTGCCTGGGTGTAAGCCCATCCAAGGTTTCTTGCCAGAGCGGCTTCAGGCCATAAGTTATCCTTGTATATACCCTTGTACTTATCAAGATAGGCATTGGCCTTAACAGAGTCACCAACAGTAAGATAGAGTATTGCCTGCCTCCATGTGAGGGTGGGCTCGTCAGGGAAGTCTTTTTCTGCTTTAATATAGAGTTTCTCTTCCTTCTTATTTTGCCCTGTATTGTGATAAGCGTATCCAAGCTCGGTGTAGTTGTATATCCACCAGGGTTTAATGTTAAGCTTGTCATATATTTTGAGTGCCTTCTCAAATTCAGGTATTGCCTTGTCATACTGAAACAGGCTACTATACTTCAATCCAATATCATAATATGTTCCTGGAAACTGATCATCAATTTCGAGGAATTGTCTCAGGTATTTGATTTCTTCAAGAGGTGTTTCATAAAAGAAAGAATTGTTCCGGTTAGTAAGGATCTTGATGCGTATTGGCATTGTCTCTATCTTCTTGTATGCCAGGTCATTCCACTTTCTTGCTTCCTCAAATAATCCCTGGTTAGTACATGCAACTGAAAGCATCAATGCCATGTGTGTATAATTTGAATCGAGGGCCAGGGCCTGTTCGAACATTTTTATGGCAGTTAAAAAGTCTCTTTTACTTCTGGCATTCTCTCCCTGCACATAACACCTGTAAGCCTCCGGAGAAGATGTTGTTGGCTGGTGCTGCAAATAAGGCGGCAGTTCACCTATCAGCTTTGATATCACAAGGAAGTCCATCACCAGGCCAGATATTGAATCAACGACATACAACATCTCCTCAGAGGGACCTTCAATCTGGAAAGATTTAATTACCTCGTCAGTATTTGATTTAATAAGTTGCGCATTCAGGCGTGCTCTGTCTCCTGCTTTACTGATACTTCCGGAAATAAAGATATCCGCATCAAGCTTCTGCGATATTATCCCTGCCAGCGATGGCAGAACTGAGGCGTAGTTGGAAGGGCTTTCAGCCTTCAGCAGCCTGTTTATTGTCTCTTTATGTCTGACAATCAGATCTCCCGAGTTGGAAAGGGCAGTAATTAAATTATCCTGAATTCCATCCTGCCAGATATTCCAGAGAGTATCATTGGTCATATTCTGAAACGGCATCACTGCAACTGAGAGCCTGTCTCCGGCAGATATAATGCCTTTCAGCCTGTCATCTGAAAATAAGTTGGTAAACAACAGTATTGCTGCAATTACAATTGCAAGGAAGCCTGATGTCCCGTAAATGAGATATTTCTTGCCTGATTTTGAAGATTTCAGATAGTGAGAGATGCTATTTTCTCCGATGATATCCCTAAGCGTTTTAGCGGGCTGCACGCTTTCGTCCTTCATTTCAGCCGTACCGGCTATCAGCCCGGAAATGATTTCCTGAACCGCAAGGGCTACTTTGTTTATCTGGTCACGATAAATTGTATGTTTCAGATTATCATGCGGATTATCCTCCTTTGATCTCAGGGGTCTGTTGACGCCGGCTGATTTGTAAATAAATTCTATGCCTCTCAGTACGCCACCCAGTATTGATTCACAAAGATCAATGTCCGTATTATCAAGATCATGAATACGAACAGGTAAGACCCTGTTTGAAATATTGCCGTTTGGAAGCCTGACCTTCAGTCCCAGCCGGTCATTGGAGGCCAGATTGACAAAATCCTTGAATTCATGCTCCCAGGCAAATGATCTGGGATCACAATATGTCCGGGACAATATCGGAATAAAGATAAGACATTTGAGTTTCTCATTAAGTGAGGCCTCTACATCATGCGTCTCCAGAAGCCCGTCATGAGGGTTTGTGTCGAAGTAGACGCTTATCTCATCCTTGAATGTCGATTCAAGTTCACTCTTCAGGTTTTCTACAAACTCAGATACCCATCCATCATGTTTATTGTCCTTCTGACGGTAACTGATGAATATGTCATAATTGTAACCTTCAATAATGCTTGCCATGGGTGGTTTGCTTATTTTACATTCAAAATTAGGCTATACCTTGGCTAAAAGCAAAAAAATCATATGCTTATAAAATGTTTGATACCAATAAAGAATCCTGTTAATTGCATTTAAAGCGATTTAACGGGGGAGATGCCGGTTTAGTAAATCTTTCAATTTCATTCAGCGTTCCCTGTAAATAAATTTGACATTGCCAGATTCACTGTGTAACTTTAATGGTTGATAATGATTCAGGAGCCAGATTCGAGGGAGTATTACTTTATTATCTTGATCAGATAGTTTTAGATTTTTAAAATTATAATAGCGGATGTCGAAAAGCTTTACGAGTAGACTCACTGAAATCCCCAGTTCTATGAAAAAGTCACTGACTCTCCTTTTGGTATGCTGCTTCTTATTTGTTGCCGCATCTTTGCAGGCACAGATGAAGTTTGGCCCGGTAGCCGGACTGAATCTGTCAAAAATGACACTAAAATCTTCAGGCGTTGGTTTTGATCCGAAAACGCTGGTTGGTTTTCATTTTGGCGCAATGGCTGAGTTCCCTCTGTCAGGCAGCTTAGTGCTTCAGCCTGCTATACTTTATTCCGGAAAGGGCTCTTCCTATGAATTCGATTTTGGTGAAGAGGTCTATGAGATGAAGATTGCTCCCGGCTTCATCGAGGTGCCCATATATGCAGCCTATAAATTCGATCTTGGATCAGCTAAGGTTTTTGTGAAGGCAGGGCCATATTTTGCATATGGCATTTCCGGGCAGGTAAGTGACGATGAAGAATCATATGACATCTGCTATGGCGACGGAGAAGATTGTGACATGAAGCCGCTGGATTTTGGGTTGGGATTTGGAGCTGGTGTTGATCTGAACGGGTTCATAATCTCATTGCAGTATGAGTTAGGACTTATGAATCTTGCCCCTGTGGATGATGCGGAGATGAAGATCAACGTCTTTGGATTCTCTCTCGCTTACCTGTTTGGCAAATAAGAGCCTGATTCTGACATAAATGGGGGCATCCCACCGAATACAGGCAGGGCTGTAATGACAGTCCTGCCATGTTGGCTTTTGCCTGCCCGATAAATTGAGAGGAATATTACCAACCTTTCTGAATTTTTCGCTTACTTCATGCTGTCCAAAATAGATGAGCGGTTATGAAGTACACGAAACTGGGTGAAAAAGGGCCGGTCATATCGACAGTCGGCTTTGGTGCATGGGGCATCAGCGGACGCGACTGGGGCAAGACTGATGACGACAGCTCACGCAGGGCTATTCATGCGGCTATTGACGCAGGGGTGACGTTCATTGATACTGCTGACGTCTACGGGTTCGGCCACTCTGAGGAGCTGATACGTGAGGTACTGTCGGAACGCTCTGACAGGGACAAGATAGTCATAGCCACCAAGGCAGGGAACAATTTCTACCCTTATGTAGGGCAGGATCATGTCATCACCCCTGCCAATAATGATTATTCGGTAAGACACCTCGAGTTTGCTGCCGAGCAGAGTCTTAAAAGACTCAACCTGGAGACTCTCGATATTCTGCAGTTGCACAGTCCCGGCCTCGAGATACTGGAGCGCGATGAGCCGTGGCTGGCCCTTGAAAAGCTGAAGAGAGACGGTAAGATAAGACACGCCGGATGGAGTGTTCTCTCCTTTGGCGAGACAGCGCAGGCACACATCCTGGAGAGGCACCATGACCTGCTTGATGTAATACAGGTAAGATATAATCTGCTCGAACGACAGGCTGAAGAGGTACTCCTCCCTATGGCTCTCAGGTATGGAACCGGTGTGATAGTGCGCATTCCGCTGCTCTTCGGATTACTCTCGGGCAAATTTAACAGGAATACCAGCTTTGGTGAGAATGACCACCGGCGCAGCAATCTTTCACCCGAGAAACTGGCTTCGTACCTCGATGCACTGGATGGCTATAAGCCGGTCTTTGAAAAATACAGCAATTATTCTGTCGCTCAGCTCTCACTGCGGTTCTGTATTTCACACCCGGCATGTCATGTCGTTATTCCCGGAGGAAAAACAGCTGAGCAGGTTCAAGAGAACATTGTCGCTTCAGATCTCGATTTTATCCCTTTTAAACAATTTGCAAAGTAAATTGTCATTATTTATGAAATCAGATTACTGAAGTATACCTGTGTAACATGAAAAAGCTGGCCCTCCTCCTTATAATCAGTCTGTATGGTATTAATTCCCTTGCGACAGGGCGGTACGATACAAGTACTGATACAATTAACGACGGGCCCTATATTTTTTATGTGAATGATACTCTCTATGCGATAATGGTTGATAACAGTGTAATAAAAGATTATCAGCTTACTCCGGAAAACTTTTCATCCCTGAAACCGGTACTTGGGCTTTCAGGCGGATACAGAGACCTCCTCAGGGTTTTCTATGAAAAGACAGATTACCGTCAGAGTTTTAAGAAGGTTGACAGCATTGTTGCCATCAGCGATGTTCATGGACAGTACGAGACTTATATAGATCAATTAACTGCCAACGGTGTAATAGATGAGAAGCTCAACTGGAAATTTGGCAAGGGACATCTGGTTTTTCTTGGTGACGGCTTCGACCGTGGAAGTATGGTCACCGAAATTCTATGGCATCTCTTTGACCTGGAAAGACAGGCTAAAAAAGCAGGGGGGAAGGTTCATGTGATGATAGGTAATCACGAAAGCATGGTTTTGAGCGGTGACCTGAGATACATTAATGAAAAGTACAGGAAAGTTGAAGAATTGACCAACGTCCCATTCTATAACTTATTTTCTGAAAATTCTGTCCTCGGAAAGTGGTTACGGACAAGGCCTGTAATGGTGACTATAAATGATATATTGTTTGTTCATGCAGGAGTTTCGATGGAGATGGCCCGCAGGCAATTTATGGTCAAGGAGGTCAACGAAATTTTTTCCGGTCAAAATCATCGGGCAAACGAGCGATACCATATACAACGATGAAGCAGTTGATTTCTTAACCAGTAATGACGGACCGCTGTGGTACAGGGGGTATTTCACAGATACGGCATTCAGTGAAAGCCAGCTGGATTCCATCCTTCTTCTTTACGGCGTGAATCACATTGTGGTAGGGCATACGACACAAAAGGAGATGCAGGCTCTCTTCAATAATAAGATCTTCGGGATCGACACCGGGATAGTAAATGATGAACCCGGGGAAGTCCTGCTCTATAAGGAGGGCGCTTTTTACCGGTGTTCCATCAAGGGTAAGAGAACCAGACTATAAATATGAGATTACCGTATTAATCAATCATTCCGGCAGCCATTGTCTCGTTGGTCGCTTCGTCAATGATTATCAGGCTGCCGGTGATCCGGTTCTTCTTATAGGGATCATAAAATATTGGCCTGGAGGTCTTTATGCTGACATTGGCTATGTCATTCATATTCAGACTTTCGACAGATGTCTCCTTCCCGAGTGTCTCAATATTCATCCTGTAATTTATTGCCCTGATAATACAGGAAGTCTCATGCGTGTTGTTCCTGATCAGATATCTGGCACCCGGGCGAAGCGGCTTCTCATTGAACCAGCATAGCATCATCCTGATATCCTGACCTGATAATGGCATTTCGCCTGCTCCAGTGATCAGATCGCCCCTGCTTATGTCAATCTGATCCTCAAGTGTCAGCGTGACTGACTCTCCGATAGTAGCTTCGTCGATGCTTTTCTCGAAGACCGTTATACTTTTTATTTTTGATTTCAATAATGACGGCATGACAGTGATCTCATCACCTGGTTTAAACGACCCTCCGGCAACCCTCCCTGCATAACCCCTGTAGTCGTGATATTCAGCAGACTGCGGGAGAACCACCGTCTGAACGGGGAAACGGGCTGCTGTGTTGAGATAGTCCTGCCTGATATCAATGGTTTCAATCAGTTGAAGGAAAGTCATTCCGCTGTACCATGTCATGTTTGCGGAACGGTCAACTACATTGTCACCAAACTTGGCACTTATGGGAATATAATGAGAGTCTTCTATGCCAAGTTTATTAACCAGTTGTTCAAGCTCGGCTCTTATAGCGAGAAAGCGGTTCTCATCAAACCCGACCATATCCATCTTGTTGATACAAAATGCTATATGGTTAATTCTAAGCAGTGAGGAGATATAGGTATGCCTTACTGTCTGTTCCACAACACCCTTCCTGGCGTCAATAAGGATAACGGCGAGGTTAGCTGTGCTTGCTCCTGTGACCATGTTCCGGGTATACTGGATATGACCGGGAGTATCGGCAATGATGAATTTTCTGGCGGGGGTGGCAAAGTAGCGGTAAGCCACATCGATGGTAATGCCCTGCTCTCTCTCAGCCCTCAGTCCGTCTGTCAGCAGTGACAGGTCAACCTCTTCCCTCCCCAGCCGTTTGCTTGACTCCCTGATATGATCCATCTGGTCCTCAAAGATCGACTTGCTGTCATAGAGCAGTCTACCTATAAGAGTACTCTTGCCGTCATCAACGCTTCCTGCCGTGGTAAAACGGAGAAGGCTTTTATTGTTGCTTCCGTTATTATTCATCATTATTGCTTTCAAAAACGATCAGCGTGCCACCTTTCACGGGCTGCTGCTAAAAATACCCAACCTTTTTCCGGTCCTCCATGGCAGCTTCCGATCTCCTGTCATCATATCTGCCACCTCTCTCGGTAACCCTTGTGGCGGCAATCTCAGAAATGACCTCCTCGAGGGTGTTTGCCACCGACAATGAGACTCCGGTACAGGTTATGTCACCTATGGTACGGCAGCGGACATCTGCCTCAAACACCTCTTCATTTGGCTTCAGCTGCATGAATGGGGCCCATGCCAGGTAGACGTCATTTCTCTTGAAGACAGGCCTTCTGTGAGAATAGTATAGTGAAGGCAGTTTTATCTTCTCATTAAGTATATATTGCCATACGTCAAGCTCCGTCCAGTTGCTGATCGGGAAAACCCTGAAATGTTCTCCGACGTTTTTTCTTCCGTTAAAGATGTTCCACAGTTCTGGTCTCTGGTTCTTAGGGTCCCAGTGGCCAAACTCATTTCTGTGAGAGAAGAAGCGCTCCTTGGCCCTTGCTTTTTCCTCATCGCGGCGTCCTCCGCCGATAGCCACATCGATATTGAGCTCTTCGATTGCATCGAGAAGCGTTACCGACTGAGCCTTGTTACGGCTTGCATTTATCCCTTTTTCTTCGGAAACGCGGCCGTTATCGATCGAATCCTGTACATATCTCACCAGTAACTCAACATTCAGTTCCCTGGCAAGATCATCCCTGAAGGTGAGGGTCTCCTCGAAGTTATGACCTGTGTCAATATGCAGAAGGCTGAAGGGCATGCGGGCCGGCCAGAAGGCTTTTTTTGCCAGATGAACAAGGACAATCGAATCCTTTCCGCCTGAAAAGAGAATAACCTTCTTTTCAAACTGGGCAGCCACCTCACGCATTACATAGATCGCTTCATCCTCCAGTTCCTTCAGATGCTCATTATTTATCTGCAGTGCACTTTTCATTATTACTTTTTATGTTATCATTTAAGATGTAATCCGCACTCTTTCTGGTTTCCTGATTCCCACCACCACCTTCCTGCGCGAAAGTCCTCTCCGGGGCTCACCGCCCTTGTGCAAGGTTCACATCCAATACTTACATAGCCTTTGTCAACTAACACATTTACCGGAATATTGTTCTTTTTCAGGTATTCATTGACCTCTGCCAATGTCCAGTTAAACAGCGGAAGGAATTTATAAAGCTTCTTATTTTCGTCGTATTCAAGCCAGTCGAGATTGCTCCTGTCTGGCGACTGATCGGCCCTGATGCCTGATATCCAGCATGACCGGCCTTCAAGGGCTCTTGCCAGAGGAACAACTTTCCTGATCCGGCAGCATTCCAGCCTGTTTTCCTTGGAATGGTAGAAACTGTAAGGTCCTTTTTCCGTGACCATCTTCTCCACATCATCACGTTCAGGAAAATAGACGCCGATGTTTTTGTTATATTTTTTTATCGTTTCTGAAAATACCTTGTACGTTTCGGGAAAAAGCCTTCCGGTATCGAGGGTGACAACATCAATGGGAATGTCATTTTCGAAGATGGCGTGTGTAATTACCTGATCCTCAACGCCGAAGCTGGTAGTAAATATTGCTTTTGCGGGAAATAGCGATGCAATGTATCTTAAGGAGTCTTCCAGGGATCCGGACCTGAGATCATTGCTCAACTTGCTCAATTCCATACTGCTTGCTTTTCTTATTTACAGGAAGGTTTATTTTAAGCCTGTGAATATGGGCCCACAGTCTCTCATGAAAATAGTAGAGAACTGTTTTGGTGATCACCTCAGCACTTCCGATAGAGATGGCCATTGTGAGGTGTCCTGTGATAAAATAGCTGATCACCATGGTATCAATGGTACCGACGACCCGCCATGATAATGCTTTCAGAAAGCTTTTGATGGGTTTGTCAGCGCGGTCACTGACCTCAATGGCTCTTTGGTCGGCACTTTTGTTTTCAGGTTTGTTGATTAAAACATCCAGCATATGGCAGCATTTCAATTCCTCACAAAAGTAGGTCTGCGACCATTATGATCGGGCAGTAAATAAGTGGTAAATAGATGGGTATTTTTGCCTATATCGCTGTGCGAAAAAATATATAAGATGAAGCATATGCAGTGATAATTTTTGGGGTATGTCCAGACAATAATAAAGTTGACTTTGATTCAGAGTTAGTTTAAATTTGATAATTGAAGATAGATTTGATTCAAGGTAAGAAAAAACGGGTAACCAAAAAGATAACCTAAGCGGATGTCGAAAAGCTTCATGAGTAGACTCATTAATACCTAATTCTATGAAAAGATTCCTTATGATCATGATGGGATGTTGCTTCATCTTTCTCGCCTCAACCATCCAGGCGCAAGTTAAAGTCGGTCCTGTGGCCGGCCTGAATCTCTCAACGATGACATTCAAATCAACAGATTCAGAGGACCATTATGATCCCCAAATGCTGACTGGATTTCATGTTGGCGTAATGGCTGAGTTCTCTGTCTCCGAGAGTTTTGTGATTCAACCGGCTTTGCTCTTTTCAGGGAAAGGCTCATCCTATGAAATAGACTATGGTGAAGGGGTTTATGAGTTGAAAGTCGCCCCCGGCTTCATTGAGCTGCCCATTTACGCTGCCTATAAGTTCGACGTAGGCCCGGGCAAGCTGTTTCTTAAGGCAGGGCCATATTTCGGTTACGGCATTTCAGGAAAGATTAGTGACGGTGAGGAAGAGGAAGACATTGAATGGGGTACAGATGACGACTCTTTTATGAAACCATTTGACTTTGGTGTGGGACTTGGAGCAGGTTTTGATCTTAACGGGTTCCTGATCTCATTGCAGTATCAGTTTGGACTGACGAATCTGTCGGCCTATGACGAAGTTGAAATGAAACTGGGTGTTTTTGGCATTTCACTTGCATATCTCTTCGGGGGTAAGTAACCGGAATGCCGTCTTGTTTAAGTACAAAGAGACTTGCATCCTATTCATATTAAATTACAAAAGCCCTTGCCGGATGGCAAAGGGCTTTTTCTTTTCTGCAGTGCGGAAGGAATGAGTATCGATAAATGCCATGGTGGTCAAGAGTTTACTTCCGTGCATTTCAATTAAACGGCCGTTAGATACTCAAGACAAAAATAAACGTCTTTTGGTATTCCTGGAAATATTTTTGGGACGCTGAGCAATGTGGTTCAATAATAAAAGGTGGAACTTGACCTCCCGAACTTTTGTTAATTTTCAATACCCGGCATTATGAAGAAAAAGGCAGATGCAATAATGAAGTTGAAAAGAACAGCAAAGGAAGTATTGAAACCGGGACCGGTTTCAGAAAAAAAAGGAATAACAACATTCCAGCTTCGGAAGAAATTGAGAGTTCTTGCCGAGGCAGCAACAACATCTCCGTGAATGTCTCCCGGCATTACATATGTTACTCTCAGTACGTACTCTCGTAATAACAAATTCAGGGCAGGCTCACCTCCTGATTCAATTCGGATGGTGAAAGGGAGGCAGATATAATACTGTTCAATTCTGAACCAATTATCGTTGTCATCAATTATGGCTACCTTGAGAACACATATAATCGAGTTACGCACAAGCATAAGTACCAATGAAAGAGATAACTGCCTTTGATATATTAATAGAAAATCTCCAAAAGAGAGGGATTAAATCCTTCCCTCATCGAATTGAGAAATCTTTTATCCTGCCTGGATCTGACAGATTCTATAACTTAAAATATATCATTGCTCCAATAGAGGATTCATATTTTATAGCATGTGATTCTTTTGGTGCAAAACAATATACTTCAAGCACTTACTCTGGAATCTATTCTGCCTTTGACGGAGGCAGATTTAATGATTGTAAAGTTTATAAGAAAGATTGGGTCGATCTATTTTTCAGAACAAACAAAAAGAAAACAGGTATTGGTTATATAGACAGCAATCTCACAATCACCTCAAAATCAAACAACAACCCGGCAATCCTATTCAAACATAATGATATAAAGGAGTTTCTTTCGCTTCAAGATAAAATCTCTCCTTTGAAAATATTATTTGAAAAGGACTATATCAAAATAGTTGAATCACTAAAAGATAAAAGTGTTGTTGGGATTGAAACGAATTACTGGGTTTACCAGAATGGAGGAACTAGATTTGCTCCTGGATAAAGGATTGCATCTCATTAACAACCTGAAGAATGCCTGTGCGTAACAGGTAGGTTTATGCAATTAACCTCCCCGCCGCGGCGGGATTCGTTGATCTTCTCCTCCAGCCATCGGATCGGATAGAAGAGTAGTATTTGAAAGCCTCTTGCAATAAACGATTTACAAACGTTGCGTAATATCACGGTAAACGGTCGAACATGCCTGCTTTAAGTAAGCACAAAAACAGGTTGGGGGTAATACAAAGCCTAATCCCTTATTAATGAAGTTTCTTATCTTTGTTACATGAATGTCATCGAGAGAAACATAGATCAAATAATCAAACTTTGTAAACAGCACAAGGTCAGGGAACTCTATTTATTTGGTTCCGTCCTGACAGATAGATTTAATGATGAAAGTGATATTGATTTTCTTGTTGAATTCAGTCTCGTAGATATTCTGGAATACTTTGACAATTATATGGATTTCAAGGAAAAACTGGAAGCTTTATTGAAAAGACCAATCGACCTTGTTGAAAACCAGGCGGTCAGAAATCCAATTTTCAGAAGAGTTCTTGATAGAGACAAAAAGTTAGTCTATGAACGAAAAGGTGCTTAAGTGTCTATATGACATTAAAATGGCCATTGATGAAATAAATCTTTTTTTTGAAACAGGTCCCAAAGACATAGAGGATTATAAGAAGAACTTTCTTTTTAAGAGAGCTATTGAGAGAAATCTTGAAATAATTGGAGAAGCAATAAACCGTATTCTAAAAGTTGATCCTGACTTTCCAATTGATAATGCAAGAAAAATCATTGGCTTGAGAAATCAAATAATTCACGGGTACGATTCTGTATCAGATGAAAATATCTGGGGGATAATAACTGTTCACCTGCCCAAATTAGAGACTGAGATTGAGAGATTAATTGAATAAAGCACAACACCCGGCAGGTCTGATACGCAATTAGCTATTCGGCCGACGGCGGGATTCGTTGAGCCAAGCCTCAGCAGATTCAAAGTAGTAATAACCCAATAGTGGGGACAGGATTGTCCCGACGCTTCGGTCGCGACGGACCCTTTCCTCCACTGGTTACCATGGCAAGAAAAACAAAAATGATGCTGTCGCATCATTTGACGTATTTTAATATGCCGGCTCATGCCAGCAAGCTGTCATCGCCTTCATATTAAAATACTAAAGCCGCCCGCTTCAGCGGACGGCTTTTTGTTTTTCTTGCGGTGCGGACGGGACTCGAACCCGCGACCCTCGGCGTGACAGGCCGATATTCTAACCAAACTGAACTACCGCACCAAAAGCGATGCAAAATTACTCTATTTTTTTATTCCTCAAAATATTTTTCCAATTATATCATTCTGACACCCCGCCCGCAAAATATTATATATTTGTCTTTAACCGCCCGCTATACAGTTCAATTTACTTAATTTCAGACTGGTAGCATACCGGTAAAAGAGTCAGAGATGAAGAACATTTACCGCCACCTTGTGCAATATGACCAGCCATCTGCCGGACTGGTGATGGCCACAGTTACCGCTACACACGGCTCCACGCCACAGAAACCCGGCAGCACAGCCCTCTTCGGAAACGGTAGGCTCCTGGCAGGTACCGTAGGAGGTGGCTTCGTGGAAAACAGGGTATGGGAACAGGCAGTGAAATGCCTCTCCGGCAAAGAATCTTTATGGATGCACTTCTCTCTCGATAATGACATCTCAAGAAAGGAGGAGGCAATCTGCGGGGGCTCCATCTCTATCCTCCTTGATGCCAGTCCTTTGAAACACCTCTCCGTCTTCAGGGAGATGGAGACAGAGCCTTGCCAGTGGAAGACACGGTGTGCTGGTAACGGTAATCAGCCGGCTGAATCAACCGGAGATTTCAATAGACCGAAGATGGGTGACTGACGTGTCAGCAATCGATCTGTCTCTGCCTGACAATCATGATTTGGAAAAAGAGGTCGAAGAGATTATTAATAATCAGGGATATGCATCGTTCAGACAGATTGACCTTGCACCTGCCGGACAGGAGGTAACCACTGTTGCATTTCTGGAGCCTGTTTATCCTCTTCCACGACTGATAATAGCAGGGGCCGGACATATCGGAAAAGCACTGTCACACCTGGGAAGACTTCTTGATTTTGAGATCACTGTGATAGATGACCGCGGCGAGTATGCAAATGCCGGAAACCTGCCTGACGCTGACCACATTATTGTCAGACCTGTCGGAGATGCGATGAATGAAGTCCGGAAAGACAGTAATACCTATATTGTTATCGTCACCAGGGGACACGATAACGACGCTGAGGCGCTGAAACCATGTATCGGCACAGAAGCGGCATACGTCGGTATGATCGGCAGCAAACCCAAGGTGGCAAAGATGCGCCGGGAATTTATCGACAGAGAATGGGCCACGGAGGAACAGTGGCAGCAGATTTACACACCGGTAGGACTCGAAATAGGATCCAAAACGGTAGAGGAGATTGCCGTGAGCATTGCGGCACAGCTCGTTCTAATAAAGTCAAAAGTCGAAAGTCGAAAGTCAAAAGTCGAAAGATAACCGATAACTGACAACTGACAACTGACAACTGACAACAGATAACCGATAACCGATGAAAGGCATCTGGGGAATAGTGCTTGCCGCAGGGGAGTCGAAGAGGATGGGCTCTCCCAAGATGAGCCTGCCGTTCAGGCAGAAGACAATTATCGAGACGGTTATTGCGAAAGTCATGGCCTCAGAAGTTGAAAAGAGTATTGTCGTGCTAGGTGCAAACCACGATGAAGTCTTATCTTTGACGGAGAAGTACCCGGTTGTGAACTGCTTCAATGCAAATTATAAAGAGGGCATGCTCTCATCAGTAAAATGCGGATTTGAGCATCTGCCTCCCGACTTCAGGGCAGCGCTGGTCCTGCTGGGTGACCAGCCGATGATTGAGACAGAAGTAATTGACCTTGTTATTGAATCATACAATAAATCGGACCGTGGCATTGTTGTTCCCGTCCACAATGGGAAAAGGGGCCATCCCCTGCTCGTTGACAGCAGGTACAGGGAAGAGATATACGGACTGGCTGGGCCGGATGGACTGAGAGGACTGTTGAAGAAACACCCGAAGGATGTACTGGAGGTTGAATCCTTACATTCATCAGTGCTGAAAGATATCGATACGCATGAGGAATATTTGAATGAAATAAACCAGGAGATGTAGACATGGAGGAAAAGATCATCTTTAAACTGAACAACAAAAAGACCGAGCTGGTCACTGACCCCACCCAGATGCTTCTCTGGGTCCTCAGGAACCACTTCGGCCTTACAGGCACCAAATACGGTTGCGGCATCGGTTTCTGCGGTGCATGCACTGTCCTGATCGATGATGAGCCGGTCAGGTCATGCATGATACCTGTCAGCGACGTGGCAGGCAAGAGCGTTGTGACAATTGAGGGGCTGGAGAAGAAAGGCAAGCTTCACCCGGTTCAGCAGGCTTTTATTGATCATGACGCCCTTCAGTGCGGTTACTGCACCCCGGGTATGATCGTCACGGCTGTCGGCATGCTTAAGAAAAACCCTTCGCCAACGCGGCAGGAGATTGTTGAGGGTATGGAAGAGAACCTATGCAGGTGCGGAGCACATATGCGTATCATTGATGCCGTTGAGGATGCTTCAAAAGCAATGAAAGGAGGGAAGCAGTAATGAAAAAGACAACAGTATCATCAGGAATAAAGAGGAGGAGCTTCATCAAGCTGTTCGGCGGAGGCATCTTCGTCTTCTTCCAGCCATGGAACGCGCTGGACCTTCTTGCTTTGCCTGCAGACCAGGCAAGATCACTCACGAAAGACTACAATGCCTTCCTTCAGATAGCCGAAGACGGTACCGTAACCTGTTTTACGGGCAAGATAGAGATGGGCCAGGGTATCATCACCTCCCTGCCGCAGATGATGGCTGAGGAACTCAACGTACCCATTTCGAAGGTAAAGATGATAATGGGAGATACCGATCTGTGTCCTTATGATGCAGGTACATGGGGCTCACTCACCACAAGGGCCTTTGGTCCGAACATGAGGGCTGCCGCAGCCGAGGCGCGGGCGGTGCTCGTGGAGATGGCATCGGCGCGTCTTGGCGTACCTGTTTCGCAGCTTGAGGTAAGAGACGGAGTAGTTGTTGATACCGGTGAACAATGCGAAAAGTGTAACATACGCTGAACTGGCAAAGGGGCAGAAGCTTGAGAAATATCTTGATCCCAAGCCTCTGCCTGAGGATTATACAGCCTATACCCAGGTCGGCAAGCCGCTGATGCACAGCGACTCCTATGAGAAAGTTACAGGAAGGGCAAAATATGCGGGGGACCTTACACTTCCCGGGATGGTTCATGCCAGGATCCTCAGGCCGCCGTCACATGGCGCAAAGCTTGAATCAGTGGATGTCTCAGGGGCGGAAAAGATTGACGGTGTCACTGTAGTACGGGAGGGCGATTTCATAGCAGTGATCAGCGAGAACCGCGATAAGGCTGACCTGGCAATTGTGCAGATCAGGGCTGACTTTTCATATAATGAGTTGCAAGTCAGTGACAAGACGGTCTATGACTTTATCAACAGGGGTGAATTCAGAACCAATGTTGTCAGGACTACTGGTGACATTGAGGCGGCCAGGCTGCAGTGCGACAAGGTGTTTGAGAGTGAATACCACGATCCGTACCTGGCCCATGCTCCGATAGAGACGCACACGGCCCTTGCCCGCTTTGAGGGGGAGAAGGTTACCGTATGGGCATCAACACAGTCACCTTTCGGCCTTCAGGACGGTATAGTCAGAGAACTGGGGATGACACGCGAGAACGTCAGGATCATCACTCCGTTCGTTGGCGGAGGGTTCGGTGGCAAGGCAGCATACCAGCAGGGGGTTGAAGCAGCGAAGCTTGCAAAGATGACCGGTAAGCCGGTGATGCTTGCATGGACACGCGATGAGGAGTTTTTCTACGATACCTTTCATGCGGTTTCTGTTGTCAAAGTAAGATCTGGGATTGATAAAACCGGATCGATTCAGTTCTGGGATTACCATGTCTATCTTGCAGGTACCAGGGGAGCGGAGACCATCTATAATGTTCCCAACGCAAGAACGACAAGTTACGGAGAGAACCGGACTGCCTACAGGATTCATCCCTTTGCCACCGGTCCCTGGAGGGCGCCGAACAACAACACAAATACCTTTGCAAGGGAGACACAGATAGATATCATGGCTGCGGCAGCAGGGATTGATCCCCTGGAGTTCCGGCTGATGAATCTGAAGGATGAAAAGATGGTCGCCTGCCTTAAGTCGGCAGCCGAGAAATTCGGGTACACACCTGCAAAAACACCGTCGCGAAGAGGCATAGGGATAGCCTGCGGCACCGATGCAGGTACATGGGTGGCTGAGATTGCTGAGGTGGAGGTAGATTCATCCACAGGCAAGGTGAAGGTCAAACGTGTTGTTGCCTCACAGGATATGGGTCTCTGCGTCAACCCGCAAGGTTCACTGATACAGATGGAGGGGTGCATCACCATGGCCCTGGGCTATACGCTGACCGAGGAACTGAGGTATGAAGGAGGCAATATAGCCGACAGGAATTTTGACACTTACCAGATACCCCGATTCTCGTGGTTACCGAAGATAGAGTGTGTCATCCTTGACAGGAAGGACCAGGCTCCGCAGGGGGGAGGTGAACCTGCTATCATAGCTGTCGGTGCCGCAGTGGGCAATGCGATATTCGATGCCACGGGTGCCAGGTTGTTCCGTGTACCCTTCACACCGGAACGGGTTGTTAATGCGATTAAACTGTTATAAAACAGTAGAGACGTTGCATGCAACGTCTCTATATAAATGAATCAAATTGATCCGTGTGGCGACGCCCGATCCGGGCGTCGTTTCACGGATATTTTTTCGTCATTTTGTATACCATTCGTTCTGCACAAGCAGGTCATTGACCTCCATCTCCCTGAAAGGTATTGGAAGTATCAGGTTGCCTGCGTTATACGGGTAACTTGCGATATTTACTTTCCATCTCTTCAGGTCATGCAGCCTGTGACCCTCCCAGCATAGTTCAAAATAGCGCTCATCCCTGATCTGCTGCCTTGTTACAGGGCCGGTGTAGAGCGGAGCATTTGACCTTGCCCGTACCGTGTTGATGTCCTGCGTTGGTGTCCTGGGACCAATGTCAGCGCCCGGATCCTCGAAGTTGGCCTCTGCCCTTATCAGGTACATCTCAGCCAGCCTTATAAGCGGGATATTGGCGTAGTAGTCGCCCCACTTTGCGGTATTGATACCGCCGTTGTTTATTATTGTACCTACACCCTTGTAATACATCATAGTAATATTGTCGATGGTATAGGATTCTTCGGTATCCTCCTGAAACATACCGCGCAGGTCAGCAGGGTCGAACTTGTCAAGGAATACCTGCTGGATCTCATAGTCGCCCCTGCCCATACCGTTCAGTGAGGCATACATTACTGAAAGCCATGAGGTGTTTGATGCCACATTATTCTGGAGGGCAAAAATATCCTCAGGACAAGTTGATGTATTGTTGAAGGCCTGAAGAGGGTGCCCTACGAGAGCAAAGGGTCCGTTCTGAATTATAAAGTTAGCTTCAGTGGCGGCTGCAGAATACTGGCCTGTCTGGAGGTAAACCCTTGCCAGAACAGCTCTTGCAGACCATTTGGTGGCATACACATCATTTGCAAGGGGCAGAAGGTCGCGTGCAGCAACAAGGTCTGCAATTATCTGTGTATAGCACTCCGCTACCGTGTTTCTTGCAACTTTCACTGCATCAGACACATCCTTGGTAGGAGTGAGAAGAATAGGTATACCAGGCTGGCTGTTTGCCTGTCCGGGCTCATAAGGCAATCCGAAGTATCTTATCATCTCAAACATCACCCATCCTCTCAGAAAGCGTGCTTCCCCTTCGACTCTTATTTTGTCCTCATCATCGAGGATGGCAAGGGTCTCTTCATCAAGGAGAGTGTTGCAGATATTTATCAGCTTGTAACCATCAATCCAGGTTCCTGAAACGTAGCTGTTAGTTACTGTAGCTTCTTTGTCTTCGAATTCCCTGGGCTGCTGATATGTACCGATGAATATCATATCACCGGTAGTAGCATAGAGCTCACTGTATTCGTTGAACTGTGACCCAAAGAGGTTTGCGCTGCGGGCTGTAAGATAGGCTCCGACAAGTGTTGCCTGGATATTCTCAGGGGTTGTAAGAGCCGCCTCTGCATCAATCGACTGCTTGGGCTTGATGTCAAGCTTCTCGCTGCATGAGAAGAGAAGCGCAAGTACGGGCACAAGCAGTAACCATGTTTTATTTCTTGTTATCATATTTTTCATGACCATATTTCTTTAAGGTTAGAATGAGAGGTTAATACCAAGGGTATAAGTCCTGGCCTGTGGTGCCGTGTAGAAGTCGTAGCCCTGGATAATGTTGGTGTTCTGAGTTGAACGTCCTGTACCAGTGTAGTTTACTTCGGGGTCCCAGCCCTTGTAATTGGTGAAGGTGTAAAGATTCTGAACGCCGAAGTACACTCTGAGTGACGACATCTTCATTTTGCTTACAAGCGATGCCGGCAGATTGTATCCCAGGTTAATGCTCCTCAGCCTGAAGTAAGAGGCATCTGAGAGGTATCTGCTTGATGCCTTGGTGCCATTGCCATCACCCAGGCGTGCCTGAGGCACATCTGTGATATCGCCCGGGTTCTGCCACCTCTTCATCTGATCAACGGTCTGGTTGTCAAACCAGTCAGCATTTGCAGACTGGTAGACGCCGGCGCCGTTGTATACCATATTGCCGTATACGAAACTTGTAAGTATGTTCAGATCAAAACCTTCGTACTTAAAGTAGTTGCTGAAGCCTCCGGTGAAATCCGGATTGGGCGAACCAACTATCTGCGGTTCGGCAAGATTATAATTGTTGGTAGTCTCGTTACTGTCAGGTCCCAGGTAGTACAATGCATCTCCATTGTCCGGATCCACCCCTGCATACTTCACTAGTTTGAAAACACCTATGGGCTGGCCTTCAATGACGTAGTTAAAGCCGTTTGGTGTAATTTCCGGGCCGTCGATGCTTATGATGGTATTTTCATTGAATGCCATGTTATAATCCATCGTCCATATTAGCGCACCGGTGAGGATATTTGCATGCAGTGAAAATTCCACTCCGTTGTTCTTAAGCTCTCCGACGTTGCTCCAGACGCCTGTGAAGCCGGAGGTAGAGGGCAGTGTCCGGTAAAGGAGAAGGTCTGTAGTATTCTTCCGGTAATAGTCGACCTCAGCGGTCAGCCTGTTGTTGAACAAGCCAAAGTCGATGCCTATATCCATTTGCGCTGTAGTCTCCCATCCCAGCTCGCGGCTCTGAAGCTGAGTGGCTTCAAGGCCGTTTCTGCCTGCGTAGTTGACGCCTGTGTAAAGTGCGAGGTGGGCATAATCAGGAATACCTGAATTACCTGTCAGACCATAACTTGCTCTCAGTTTAAGGTAGCTGAGGACATCTTTAATACCTGCCATGAAATCCTCCTGGGTGATGATCCATCCTGCCGATCCAGCAGGGAAGAACCCATACCGGTTGTCTACACCGAACCTTGATGATCCGTCTACACGTCCGCTGATTGTAAAGAAATACTTCTCATTTGCCTTGTAATTGGCACGGGCGAAGTACGACAGGAACGAGGAAGCATCTTCCCAGCTTGAAAACTCAGTTGCTTCTGCTGCATTTTCAATGTTGGTGAAATCATCTGTGGGGAATCCCTTTCCATAAATATTTGAACCTGTGGAGTTGGCCTGCTGGTATGACATGCCGCCAACGGCGTTGATGTTATGAATGCCGAATGCCTTGTTATAAGTGAGGTAGTTCTCCCAGTTGTAGTTAATGACTCTTACTGAGCGGTTCTGGGCCTCACCGGCAGGACCGGCACCAATTGTTTCGCGTCCGAAGAAGTTCTTCTCCCTTAGGTCGTAGATGTCTGTCCCGAACTCGCTTCTGAAAGCGAGATTCTTGAAGATATTGTATTGTGCGTTGAGGTTTACAAGAGACCTGAAGGAAGTCTGGTTGTTGGATCCGTCCCTGAGCGATATAAGACCGTTGTAATAAATGGTGTTTGTATTGAGTTCACCCGTCTCCGGATCATAAACCGTTGTCAGTGGCGACTGTGCAACAAGCTGCAGGGGAGTGGCATAGGCGTTGTCATTCTCTACCCTTTCCATCTCTGTTCTGATGATGTTCATCTGCATCCCGAAGCTAAATTTCTCAGTTGCTTTCTGATCAAGGTTTAAGCGTGCGCTGAGCTTGTTCATGGTGTTGCCACGAAGTATACCTTTTGTATCGTCATAGCTTACGCCGCTATAGAATGTAGTGTTACCTGTTCCGCCGCTGGCTGAAAGATTGATCCTGTTGAGAGAGCCTTTCTGAAAGGCTTCTGCCTGCCAGTCGGTATCATTACCGTCATCCCATTGTGACCCGACAAAGTACTCCCAGAATTCATCTTTGGGTAACCAGCCCCAGACTAAACCATCTTCGTCGGAAACGTTGTCCATTGACTCATTGAACAGTTCGAGATACTGATCAGCGTTCAGCCATTCCATGAGCCTGCTGGGTTCGCTGATGCCGGTGGTGTACTGAACGTCAAACTTCGTTGCTCCGCTCTTTCCCCTCTTTGTCTGAATGATGACCACGCCGTTTGATGCCCTTGAACCGTAGATGGCAGCTGCTGAGGCATCCTTGAGGATCTGTATCGACTCCACATCTGTCATGGCGAGGTCTGCAAGCGGGCTCGTAGGCTGGTTGTCTTCGTTTGAGAGACTCTGGGTGGTGATGGGTACACCGTCAACCACATACAGGGGCTGGTTATTTGCTGACACTGATGATGATCCCCTGATCCTCATCTTTACGGTTTCTCCAAGTTTGCCGCTGGCCTGCTCGATGAAAACGCCAGAGGTCTTGCCCTGTATTGCTGACTCGAAGCTGACAGTCGGCATCTCGGCTATGCCCCTGGTCTCTACCTTGGTGATGGAGCCGGTAAGCTCCCTCTTGATGGCTGAGCCGTATCCTACCACGACGATCTCGTCAAGTCCTATATCATCAGGTTCCATTATAATGTTTATCACATTATCAGCACCGACAGTTACCTGCTGTGGCTTCATGCCGATGAACCTGTAAACGAGAATAGCCCCTGGGGCTGCGCTGATCGAGTACTTGCCGTCAAGGTCGGTAACACTCCCTGATGATGTACCCTCGACCTGTATGGTTGCCCCTATGATAGGCAAGCCATCGGTCTTGTCTGTGATCGCTCCTGTAATGGTTTTTTGCTGAGCCAGCAACGAAAGAACCATTGAACAGAAGATCAAACTGGTTAGTAGTAGTTTTCTCATGTGTCAAAAGGTTTGAGTTAATAAAGAATTCAATTCACATATAAAGACCGGAAAATATCCTTTTTGCGGCATCCCAGTAATGAAATAAGTCATGATTAACCCATAAAATGCGGATAATTAACCAATCATTAACAAATTTTCTAGAGAGCCGGCTGGAAAAAGCTGAAATTTACGTTCCCGTATTTTCTGTGGTCCTTTATTGCAACATGCCTGCTGAAATCAAACGATTTTGGGTGCTCAAGAATAAACAGGCTTTCCTTGTGCACGGCTCCTGAGGCAAGAACCATATCGGGGAGCTCTTTCAACCATGAAAGCGAGTATGGTGGATCGGCAAAAATAATATCATATTGTTTGTGGCATATCTTCAGCCAGTCACGGACGTCTATCCTGTGTACTCTTGCTGACCTGATCCCGAGAGTGCGGAATGAAGTGCTGATGAATTCACAATAGCGCCTGTCAGTTTCTACAAGTTCAAGCTCCCTGCATCCCCGTGAGGCAAATTCATAGCTGATTGCACCCGATCCGGCAAAAAGATCGAGCAGGGACACGGCAGTGAAATCATACCTGTTATTCAGTATGTTCAGCAGGCTCTCACGTGCAAAGTCAGTAGTGGGGCGGGCCCTGAAGCCTGCCGGCGGATCGATATGCCTTCCTTTAAACTCTCCCCCTATTATTCGCACGATGCGGCAGTAAAAAGATTGAGCCACCGGTGGTGAGCTGTATCATGCATGACATAGCTGAATCCATGTCTTATCACCGGAGAGGCAAACTTAACATTCTCAGCATAGTTTAATATTGCGAGATGGGCTTCACTGTATGGCTCAACAGTGCCGCTGAGGTGAATTGACTCATCTGATTTTATGCCGCGGCTCTCAAGCACACTGAACAGATAATAACCAGCATCTGATGCATCGGGACATATAAAACTGTTGCAGAAGGACAGGCTTCTTTTTTCAGCAATAATAACCGTGATGAAGCTCTTTTCGTAATGAAGATGAATATGTCGGTCTTCTGAAGAGCGGCATGCTGCGGAAATATGTTGCAGCAAAGGTTTTGTATGGTGCCAGGGGGTCACGCCGGGCCATCGTGACGATGCTGCCTCACTTACTTCCCTTTCAGGTGCGAAAAGCACGGCAGCACCCGGAAAAGGGAGATTATTGACCGTTATCCTGGTGTCAGGCCGTGTGCTGTGACTGAAACGGAAATAGTCATCCCTGAGCGACGGATCGAAGACAGCAGACGGAACAAGTGTAAAGTGAGGAGAAGGAGTTATGATAAAGACCTTCCGGAAATGTTTTCTCAGGAAATCATCCGATCCGATGATTTCTGCATGTGATCGTTGCGCGTTGTTTCCGTGAATATCGATCGGGTAGTGTCTGAGAAGGACATATTTTCCCCTTAGCAGATCAAGAACAGCCAAAGAAAGTCCATCTTCCGACAGTTCCAGACTGAGATCGTAATTTTCGGTCGCGTTTATGTCAAGGGTCTCGTCGAAGAGCTCCATTGGATATTTCTGCGACTGAGTCATCAGTCCTCCCAGTTCCCTGCATTGTTGTTGGGGATCTTCACGTCACCCACCTTCATGCCAGGGAAGCCGGTGGTTTTGACTCTCTGTTCGTTATAGTTGACGACAAGCTGGCGGTTAAGGTCTTTCAGGAAGACGTCATTAAGAACATATGCCTCAAATACATTTACCAGTACCAGTGATGTTGTCATCACCTTTGTGGCTGACATCTGGAACTCAGTATTTTCCATCCCCGGGACAAACCTCAGTGATTCAAGAGGATATCCCTGGTGGAAGATTGAGTCTCTTACCGGTATATATGAAGTGTCTCTCTTTATGAGTCCCTTTCTTACGGCCTCCTTTTCACTGGTGATGCCGTCAGCTATCATCTCATCAGTCAGGGAGCCGAGGCGGAAAATGAGCGGCAGGGAGTCGGTGGTGAGGAAGGTGATCAGCGTATCAAAACTGCCCGTATAGTACCCTTTCACTGCCTTGAAGGTCTCCTGTGCTGTCCTTATGTCAATTAGTCTCTCCTTTATGGCAGCTTCCCTGGCATCTTTTTCCCTGTTGAACCTTATCGGTTCCATGATGCTTTCGATCAGGAAATAGGCAAGTACCACAATGATTACTGCAAATACAATGTTGAGAGCCGTTTTCATATCTTTTCTGATGGAATGTTTGAGTAACTTTGTGCAAATTTAAAAAAAAAGCAGACTGATATCCGGATTGTTCAAAGAAAATGAGAAAGGAGAACATCTATTCATTGCTTGAGAAAAATCTCGGCTACATACCCACACCGGATCAGTCTGACTGCATGCGGATGCTTGCCTCATATGTGTCGGAAAATTCGAATGATGTCATCTTTCTTCTCACTGGTTATGCCGGGACTGGCAAGACCAGTGTTATTGCATCACTGGTTAATACACTCTCCACCCTCAGACAGAGGTTTGTCCTGATGGCTCCGACAGGCAGGGCTGCCAAGGTGCTGCAATCATACTCCGGTAAGGAGGCCTGCACCATTCACCGCAAGATCTACAGGCAGAAGTCGGCTACCGACGGGGTGGGTAAGTTTGTCCTTGACCGCAACCTCCATAAGGAGACATTTTTCATCGTAGATGAGTCGTCAATGATACCTGCCGAGTCTTCTGAGGGATCGGTGTTCGGAAGTGGCAGGCTGCTGGAGGATCTTATAGAGTATGTATACACCGGCACTGACTGCAAGCTTGTTCTGGTGGGTGATGTGGCCCAGTTGCCTCCGGTAGGATCAATTGTAAGTCCGGCCCTCGATGAGGAGGTGCTGAGGAGCACAGGATTCGCCATACATACCTTCGAGCTGCGTCAGGTAATAAGGCAGAGCGAGGGCTCAGGCATACTAATGAACGCCACGGCTGTGCGACGGCAGGTAAGCGACGGGGACCTGTCAGTGCCGGAGATGACACTCGATGGTTACACCGATGTTGAACGGCTTGGAGGTAACGACCTCATCGAGCGTCTCACGGAAGCGTATGACAGGTGCGGCACAGACGGGGCTATCGTGGTTGTGAATTCGAACAGTCTGGCCAACCGTTACAACCAGGGTATACGCAACAGGGTGTTCTACCGCGACGAGGAGATTAGCTCGGGCGATATCGTTATGGTGGTAAAGAACAACTACTTCTGGCTGAAGGATGAGGAGGGAGCCTCTTTCATCGCCAACGGCGACATTGCAGAGGTCCGCAGGATAAGAAAATATGAGGAGTTATACGGGATGAGGTTTGCTGAGATGACACTCTGGTTTCGCGATTCGGACAGGGAGCTGGAGGCCAGGGTTATGCTTGACACACTGATGATGGATACACCGTCGCTCTCCGCAGAGAAGTCTCGTGAGCTCTATTTCGCCGTTCTTGCTGATCATCCGGGGATAAAATCAAAAAGGAAACAGTTTGAGGCGGTGCGAAATGATCCTTATTACAATGCACTTCAGATTAAGTTTGCCTATGCCGTCACCTGCCATAAGGCTCAGGGAGGGCAGTGGGAGAGGGTCTTTATTGATCAGGGTATGTTCAGCCGCCAGGACCCGACGATAGATTATCTCAGGTGGTTCTATACTGCACTTACGAGGGCTACGGAGAAGGTTTACCTCGTTAACTTCCCTGACAGGTGGTTCAGGGCATAGGTCTGAAGGTCTGAGGGTCTGAAGGTCTGAAGGTCTGAAGGTCAGAGTTTTAAATATATAATAATGATGAAATCGTACAGAAAAGAGATCTGGATTGAGACTCCTCACCGGCGCGATTATGTCAATATAACCCGGCAGGTTGAAGAGTGTCTCCGCGACAGCGGGATAAAGGAGGGTATTGTGCTCGTTAACGCCATGCATATCACCTCTTCGGTGTTCATCAATGATGATGAAGGGGGGTTGCACCATGATTTCGAGGTGTGGCTCGAGAAGCTTGCACCCGAGAAGCCTCACTCACAATACCGCCATAACGGTTTCGAAGACAATGCTGACGCACACATGAAGCGGCAGCTGATGGGTCGCGAAGTGGTGGCAGCCATTACAGGCGGCAGGCTTGACTTCGGCCCCTGGGAGCAGATCTTCTACGGAGAGTATGACGGCATGCGCCGCAAACGCGTGCTCATCAAGATAATAGGGGAATAGGGGGGTAAGGGGCGACGCGCAACCTGTGCGTCGCTGAGGTCATAGTTTCAGATCTGATATGATGCCATCAATCCTCTCCTCGAGAGACTTCCATGCTGCTTCAAATTCCGATATATTTCCGAGAGCTGTCCTGGCACTGAAGTAGAACTTTATCTTCGGTTCCGTGCCTGAAGGCCTGACAGATATCTTTGTTCCGTCTTCAAGGAAGAACTGCAGCACATTGGACTTCTCAAGAGGCAGTGTGATCTTTTTCCCTGTAAGAAGGTCAGCGGATGTCAGAAGCAGGTAATCATTAATCTTCACAACCTTGCTGCCGTCAATAGCTGCAGGGGGATTGCTCCTGAAGTCCTCCATCATCTTCCTGATCTCTGCAGCACCCTCGGCACCCTTGCGGACGACGTTGACCAGTTTTTCCCTGTACAGTCCGTACTCCGCATAGATGTCGAGCAGCAGTTCCCACAATGATTTACCGTGATCACGGGCCCATGCCGCTGTCTCCGCAATAAGGGCGCATGATGACACTGCATCTTTGTCTCTTACATAGTCACCGGGCAGGTAGCCGAAGCTCTCTTCGCCTCCTCCGATATATTTCTTCTTCCCTTCCAGGTCTCTCATAATCTCTGCAAAGAACTTGAAGCCGGTAAGGACATTGTAACATTCTACACCGTTCTTCTCAGCTATACTGTCGAGCAGATCAGAGGTAACAATAGTTTTAATTATGTATTCGTTACCCTTGAGTTCACCCTTCCCCTTCTTCTCCGAGATGATATACCATGTCAGCAGTGCCCCTGTCTGGTTTCCGTTCAGAAGGACGAATTCGCCTGACGGCTTTCTGACGGCAATGCCCAGTCTGTCGGCATCAGGGTCTGTGGCCATCACCAGGTCGGCACCCTTCTCGCGTGCCAGGTCAAGCGCCATGGCAAGAGCTCCGGGTTCCTCGGGGTTAGGTGAATGGAGGGTCGGGAAGTTGCCGTCTGTAATGCTCTGCTCCCTGACCGGGTATATATTTGTAAAACCATACATGGCCAGCGCCTCAGGGACCATTTTGTATCCCGTTCCGTGGAGCGGCGTATAAACGATGCCCATGTCAGCATGCCTTTTGATGATCTTACTGTTGAGGCTTAGTTTTCTAACCTCTTCCATATACTTTTTGTCAGTCTCTTCACCAATAAAGATGATTTTTGACTGATCGCCTCCGGATGCTATCTCCCTGACTGACCTTATCTTCCTGACTTCGTCAATGATCCCCCTGTCATGAGGAGAGACAACCTGTCCGCCGTCGTTCCATGAGACCTTATAGCCGTTATATTCCTTGGGGTTATGTGATGCTGTGATGATCACTCCGGCGTCACAGCCGTGATACCGTACCGCAAATGAGAGAACAGGTGTTGGTCTCAGAGACTCAAAGAGATATGCGGTGAAGCCGTTTGCCACAAAAATGTCAGCCGCCACCCTGGCAAAATAGGTGCTGTTGTTACGGCTGTCATAGGCTATTGCCACCTTTATGGACGACGGATTGGCGGCATGCTTCTTAAGGTAGTTCGAAAGCCCCTGTGTAGCCATGCCGAGAGTATAGCGGTTCATCCTGTTCGTCCCTGCACCCATGATTCCTCTCAGCCCGCCGGTGCCAAATTCAAGATCCTGGTAGAAAGCATCGATGAGTCCCTTCTCGTCGTTCTCCATCATGTTCTTTACCTCATTGCGGGTTTCTTCGTCAAACTCATTTCCCAGCCATAGGGTGGCCTTTTTCCTGATTTCGTCGATATTGATCATATGGTGTTGATTTTTGTTAAACAATTGTTCAGGCTTACACGCCAGTGAGGAATGATAAGATTATATGTTTCCTTGATCTTGCTCTTGTCCAATACGCTGTACGAAGGTCTTTTAACCCTTGACGGATATGCAGAGCTCCTCACAGGATTGACTGTGCAAGGAGAGCCAGCTGCACTGATTATCTCTTTTGCAATGTCATACCAGCTGCATACTCCTTCGTCAGAGTAGTTGAAGATGCCGGGTATGTAGGGATGCCTGTTCTGTATCACTCCGCTGATGATCTCGATTATGGCTGCAGCCAGGTCTGCCGCATAGGTGGGCGAACCGGCCTGATCAAACACAACATTTATACTTTCAGCGGAGCCTGCTTTCCCGAGTATGGTCCTGACGAAATTGTTCCCGTACGAGGAGTAGAGCCACGAGGTGCGTATTACCATTGTATGAGGCCATGCAAGCGCAGCCTTCTCTCCCGCAAGCTTACTCCGGCCGTAGGCAGACGCTGGTGCAACCGCAGCATCCTCTGTGTAGGGCAACGGTGAACTGCCGTCAAAAACGTAGTCAGTTGAAATATGTATCAGCCGGCATCCTGTTCCCCTTATGGCACTTACAATATTCTCAACCCCCCTGCCATTGATCAGTGTTGCAAGTTGCTCTTCCTCCTCAGCCCTGTCCACAGCCGTATAGGCTGCACAGTTGATGATCCAGGCAGGAGCGGCAGCGGAAATGAAGTTTGCCGTTGCCTCTTCATCTGTTATATCAAGCTCTCCGGTGTCAGTGAAGATAAAGTTGTACCCGCTGTAACGGACAGACCGCTCCCTTATTTCACTGCCAAGCTGTCCTGCAGACCCGGTAACAAGAATAGTTGTCATCCCTTAAAGATAAAACTTGTTGAGATATCTTTGAACAGGGGTTGCTCTGAATCTTTTGAACTTATGATCTCTTTACCCTTCTCAACCATCCAGTCAATGTTGAGCGAAGGGTCCATTGCATTTATCCCCCGCTCATGAACACGGGAATAGTGATTATCACACTTGTAAAGGACTATTGCCCTCTCACTCAGCACCGAGAATCCGTGCGCAAATCCTTTGGGAATCATGAATTGTCTCTTTGCATCGGAGTCAATGACGAGTCCGCACCATTTTCCGTATGTAGGCGATCCTGTCCGGATATCGAGGGCAACATCATATATCTGTCCCTCGATCACCCTGATAAGCTTTGCCTGTGCATACGGCTCCTCCTGGTAATGCAGGCCACGAATAACTCCTCTGGCAGAACTTGATTCATTATCCTGGACAGGCGAATAATCAATGCCTTCCTTCCCGAACTTCAGACTGTTATAGCTTTCGAAGAAGTAGCCTCTTTCATCCTGGAAGAGGTCAGGCTCTATAATGAGCAGTCCCGGAAATTCAGTTTTTATGACTTTCATTTCCGGTCCATTTCATTTGCCACTTTCAGCAGGTACTGACCGTACTGGCTTTTTGCCAGTGGCTTTGCCAGCTCAATCAGTTTTTCTCTAGTGATGAAACCGTTGTAAAAGGCAATCTCCTCGATACATGAAGCACTCAGCCCCTGTCTCTGTTCAAGGGTGGCAATAAAATTTGATGCCTGCAGCAGGCTGTCGAAGGTGCCGGTGTCAAGCCATGCCATTCCCCGGCCCAGCAGTTTCACTTCAAGCAGCCCCTCGTTAAGATAGAGCCTGTTCAGGTCTGTGATCTCAAGTTCGCCGCGCGGTGAGGGTTTCAGGTTGCGTGCACGTGAGGCAACCGTGTTGTCATAGAAGTACAGTCCGGTGACGGCATAGTTCGATTTGGGTTTCAACGGCTTCTCCTCAATGCTTACAGCACGGTGCTTTTCGTCGAACTCTACGACGCCATATCGTTCCGGGTCGTTGACCGAATAGCCGAATACTACGGCACCCTTCTGCAGTGTGGCTGCCTCTTTCAGTATCCCTCTGAGACCCTGACCGTAGAAGATGTTGTCTCCCAGTATCATACAGACGTTGTCGCTCCCTATGAACTCCTCACCTATGATAAAAGCCTGTGCAAGGCCGTCGGGTGAGGGCTGTTCACGATAGGTGAACTGCATTCCCAGCCTTGATCCGTCACCCAGCAGGGCACGGAAGCTGGGGAGGTCACGCGGTGTTGAGATGACCAGGACCTCACGTATCCCGGCAAGCATGAGGGCTGAGAGAGGGTAATAGATCATCGGTTTGTCATATACCGGGAGCAGCTGTTTGGAGACAGCCTCGGTAATGGGATGGAGCCTTGTGCCGGCGCCTCCGGCGAGAATTATGCCTTTCATCTTCGGTTTATGTTTGTTTTTGATATTATCTGCGTCCGATGCCGTAATATACAAAGCCCATCCGTTTCAGTTCAGCAGGGTCGAAGACATTGCGGCCGTCAAAAACGATCTTCTGTTTCAGTTTGTCAGATACCTCGTCCCAGTCAGGCAGCCTGAACTCAGCCCATTCTGTTATGAGCAGCAGCGCGTCAGCACCCTCCGCTGCCTGGTAGGGGTCGCCGGCGTAGGTTACCCTGTCACCCAGCTTTGCCTTTACTTCCGGCATGCCGGCAGGGTCGTATACTTTAACCTGTGCGCCTGATTCAAGAAGCCTGTTGATTATAACCAATGAGGGAGACTCGCGCGTGTCATCAGTTTGAGGCTTGAAGGTGAGTCCCCACACAGCGAAGATAAGTCCTTTCAGATCTGGCCCGAAGTGCTCGGTTACTTTCATCATCAGCCGCAGTTTCTGCTGCTCGTTGGCCAGGTCGACGGCTTTTATCACATTCATTGAGTAACCCTTTTCCTCTGAGGTCCTGATGAGAGCCTTGATATCCTTCGGGAAGCATGACCCGCCGTATCCCACGCCGGGGTAAAGAAATTTATTTCCTATGCGGCTGTCGCTCCCGATCCCTTTCCTGACCAGGTTAACGTCTGCCCCCAGGATGTCGCACAGGTTTGCAATCTCGTTGATGAAACTGATCCTTGTCGCCAGCATGGCATTGGCGGCATACTTTGTCAGTTCAGCCGAGGCAATGTCCATAAAGAGTATGGGATGCTGGTTCAGGATAAAGGGCTTGTAGAGCTTGCGCATCTTCTCTTCAGCCCTTTCAGAATCGACCCCTATGACGATCCTCTCAGGCCTCAGGAAGTCCTCTATGGCATCTCCCTCCTTCAGGAATTCAGGATTCGAGGCTACATCGAACGGAATCTTACTGTTTCTGGCAGCAAGCTCTTCGCTCACGGCCTTCCGTACCATCTCGGCTGCTCCGACAGGCACGGTGCTTTTTGTGACAACAAGGATATAGTCCTGCATGTGGCGCCCTATGTCTCTGGCCACACTGAGCACGTGAGACAGGTCAGCACTGCCGTCCTCTTCTGGAGGGGTACCTACAGTTATGAATACCACCTCGCACTTGTCTATTGCTTCGGCAATGTCAGTAGTAAAGAAGAGCCTCCCCTTCTCGGCATTGCGCCTTATCATTGTCTCCAGTCCAGGCTCATAGATCGGAGGTTTTGCCATCCGCAGGCGGCTTATCTTATCCCTGTCAATATCAACGCAGGTGACTGTTACACCTGTCTCAGCAAAACATGTTCCGGTAACAAGCCCGACATAACCTGTCCCTACAACAGCTATCCTCATGGTTTATGGTTTTCTGATTAATTCAGATGACAAAAATAGAAAAAAGTGTCAATCTAATCAGTCCGGTTACCGGTAAGAGGGAGGATTTTCTTATCATCTGAAAATCTGATCATTGTTGACAATGAAATAAAAAAATTACTATCTTTGCAACCAATTTTTAAACAACATAATGTCTAACTTATTAATTTTCAATCAAGTAAATTTAACATGAGTGAGAAAAAAGAAAAGGTCGCTGACAACCTGAATGAAGACCTGACAAATGCTGAGATCAGCACAGAAAACACAGAAGCAAACGAAGTAGTTGCAAAGGGCACTGAAGTAGTTACCGAATCGGCTGGTGAAGAGGTGGCTGAAGAGAGGCCGATCCTCAAAGAGAAAAAAGTAAAAAAGGTGAGAGTTGCTGAGGAAGCTGCTGCCGCCGCTGCAGTTGCATTCACCGCAGGGGCATCACCTGAAGAGTTCGACTGGGATGCTTATGAAAAAGACGGATTCTCCACGGAGAAGAGCCGTGCAAGCCAGGAGAAGCTTTATGAAGAGACGCTGTCAACCGTTGCCGTTGATGAGGTGGTTGATGGTAAGGTTATTTCAATGAATAACCGCGAAGTGGTTATCAACATCGGACAGAAGTCGGAGGGGGTAGTCAGTCTCAACGAATTCCGTTACAATCCGGACCTCAAGGTGGGTGACATGGTTGAGGTGTATGTTGAGAGCCAGGAAGACAAGAAGGGACAGCTTGTTCTTTCACACAAGAAGGCAAGGGCTTACAACTCATGGGACAGGGTCAACTCTGCCCTCGAGAACAACGAAATCATTACCGGTTACATCAAGTGCCGCACAAAGGGTGGCATGATTGTCGATGTCTTCGGCATTGAGTCATTCCTGCCCGGTTCACAGATTGATGTCAAGCCGATACGCGACTATGATGTCTATGTAGGCAAAACGATGGAATTCCGTGTTGTGAAGATCAACCAGGAGTTCAAGAACGTGGTTGTGTCACACAAAGCCCTTATCGAGGCTGAACTGGAGCAGCAGAAGAAAGAGATCATCTCTAAACTTGAAAAAGGACAGGTTCTTGAAGGAACAGTCAAGAATATTACATCATATGGTGTCTTCATTGACCTCGGTGGTGTTGACGGACTTATTCACATCACTGATCTGTCATGGGGCAGGGTTAACCATCCGGAAGAGATAGTGCAGCTTGACCAGAAACTTAATGTCGTCATCCTTGACTTTGATGATGACAAGAAGAGGATAGCACTCGGTCTCAAGCAGCTTACGCCTCATCCGTGGGATTCACTCAGCGGAACGATGAAGGTAGGTGACAAGGTTAAGGGCAAGGTGGTGGTTATGGCTGACTACGGTGCATTTGTTGAGATCGCTCCCGGAGTGGAAGGTCTTATACATGTGTCTGAGATGTCATGGTCACAGCACCTGCGCAGCGCACAGGAATTCATGAAAGTGGGCGATGAGGTTGAAGCAGTAATTCTTACTCTCGACCGTGAAGAGCGCAAGATGTCGCTTGGCATCAAACAGCTCAAGATAGATCCGTGGGAGGCAATAGACAAGAAATACAGTCTCAATTCACGCCACAAGGCCCGCGTTCGCAATTTCACAAACTTTGGTGTATTCGTTGAGATCGAAGAGGGAGTTGACGGACTGATACACATATCCGATCTGTCATGGACCAAGAAGATCAAGCATCCGGCCGAGTTCACCTCGATAGATGCTGAGATAGAGGTAGTGGTACTTGAGATAGACAAGGACAACAGGAGGCTCAGCCTGGGCCACAAGCAGCTCGAGGAGAATCCGTGGGATGTATTCGAAGATCTCTTCACGGTTGATTCAATCCATGAAGGGACTGTCATCGAGGTCTTTGACAAGGGAGCTATTATAGCCCTGCCTTACGGTGTTGAAGGATTTGCCACGCCGAAGCATCTTGTCAAGGAAGACGGTACCAGTGCAGTGGTTGAAGACAAGCTGAACTTCAAGGTTATTGAGTTCAACAAAGGAGCCAAGAAGATCATTGTATCTCACAGCCGCGTATTCGAGGATGAGAGAAAAGGATCCGAAGCAGCATCAAAACGTGCTGACGCCGACGTTACCAAGAAGGCAGCCAGAAAGTTAAAGTCGAGCCTTGAGAAGACCACTCTGGGTGACATCTCGGAGCTTGCTGCCCTCAAGGAAGAAATGGAAGAAAAAGAGAGTAAAAGTATAGCTAAAAAGAAAAAATAGCTTACATTTAGGTTGCCAAAACATTCTGCCATGGACTTCAAAATAGACAATCGAAATCGATGCACTGTAATCAGGATAGAGACTGAGAAGCTTGATACCCATATTGCTCCTTCTCTCAAGTCGGAGCTTGTCCTAATATCGGGCAAGGGTGAAAAGAATATCATTCTGGACCTGAAAAAGTGTCATTATTGTGATTCTTCAGGTCTGAGCGCAATTCTGGTGGCAAACAGGCTCTGCAAGAACGCCGGTGGCACTTTTGTCCTGTGCGGTCTTAATGAAGCGGTCGAGCGACTGATAACAATATCACAGCTTGACACTGTGCTCTCCATAACCGCTGATACCGAGGAGGCAGAGAAGCTCATTTCCTGAGTGTTGACGGCAGCATGTCATTCAGGCTTACCATACTTGGAACAAGCTCTGCTCTGCCCACCTCAGACCGATATCCAACCGCTCATGTACTTAATGTGCATGAGCGGTTGTTTTTAATTGACTGCGGTGAAGGGACACAGATGCAGATGAGACGGTACCGGATACGTTTCGGGAAGATAAATCACATCTTCATCAGCCACCTCCACGGCGATCACTTCTTCGGTCTGTATCCGCTGCTATCATCATTCAACCTGATGGGGCGTAAATCACCGCTGAACGTTTATGCTCCGGAACCCTTTGAGGAGATGCTTGCACGCCATCTTGCCGATTTTGACATCAACCTGGGATTTGAGTTAATAACTCATGGACTCTCAGGACGATCAATGAAGCTCATCCTCGATGATAAGCGGGTGCAGGTATTTTCATTCCCCCTTAAACACCGTGTAAAGACGTACGGGTTCCTGTTCCGCGAGAAAGAGAAGGACAGGAAGATCATCAAGGAGAGGATAGCCGGCCGCGGTATTACCATAGCCGAAATGGCCCTGTTGAAAAGGGGTGCCGATATTGTCCGCGACGACGGTGAGGTGATCAGTAATGCAGAGATGACCACCCTGCCGGTGCCGGGTGTTTCATATGCATTCTGCAGTGACACGGCTTACTTTCCCAGGCTTTCAACATATGTCGCAGGGGTGAGCATGCTGTATCATGAGGCCACCTTCGGCGATGATCATGAGTCACTGGCCCGTCAGACAGGACACTCTACCGCCCGCCATGCTGCCACCGTGGCACGCGAGGCCGGTGCCGGGAGGCTGCTGCTGGGTCATTTTTCCGCCAGGTATAAATCACCTGTCCAGCTTGAGGAGGAGGCCAGGCAGATATTCCCCGGAGCAGAGGCTGCGCGCGAAGGAGAGACATATGAAATCTGATGCGCAGGTACAAACCAAAGATTAACTATCTTTGTTCCATTCTTTTAACTCTTAACAGTTTTCCCCCGTGCCAGAAAAGATACTGATCCTCGATTTCGGATCACAATATACACAGCTGATTGCCAGGCGAATAAGAGAACTTAATGTCTACTGTGAGATTTATCCGTTCAATCATTATCCAGAACCTGACAACACAGTGAAAGGGGTTATCCTCTCCGGCAGTCCCTATTCTGTCCGTGATGCAATGGCTCCCGTCCCTGACCTCTCCGGGATAAAAGGCAGGATACCCCTGCTGGGTGTATGCTACGGAGCACAGCACCTCACTCATAATTTCGGGGGAGAAGTGCTTCCGTCAAACACACGTGAATACGGCAGGGCGAGGCTGGTATCTCTTGATCAGAATGACCGGCTCTTCAGTGGTGTCACCGCAGGAACGCAGGTGTGGATGTCGCATGGTGACACGATAGCTAGAATACCTGATGGTTACATGATAACCGGTTCAACAGCGGACGTGAAGGTGGCAGCCTTCCGGATTGAGAATGAAGATACATGGGGAATTCAATTCCATCCTGAGGTATACCATACGACAGAGGGTCTAAGGATGCTTGGGAATTTTGTCACAGGGATTTGCGGATGCAAGGGAGACTGGACGCCGGAATCGTTTGTTGAAATGACAGTCAGATCACTCAGGGAAAGACTGGGTAATGACAAGGTTGTGCTGGGGCTGTCAGGCGGGGTCGACTCTTCTGTTGCAGCCATATTGCTTGACAGGGCTATTGGGAGCAATCTTACATCCATATTCGTTGACAACGGACTCCTCCGGAAAAATGAATATGAGGCCGTGCTCGAGGCTTACAGGAAGATGGGGCTGAACGTTGTGGGTGTTGATGCTGCATCAGCTTTTGTTGATGAGCTCAGTGGTGTAAGTGACCCTGAGAAGAAACGCAAGATTATTGGCAGAGTATTTATTGAAGTATTTGATCGTGAGGCACATAAGGTGCAGAATGTGAAATGGCTTGCCCAGGGCACCATATATCCTGATGTCATTGAGTCAGTCTCGGTTAACGGCCCGTCGGCAACCATCAAGTCACACCACAACGTGGGGGGGCTTCCTGAGAAGATGCACCTGAAGGTTATTGAACCTCTCCGTCTTCTCTTCAAGGATGAGGTGAGAAGGGTAGGCCGTGCATTGAACATGCCTCCCGGGATACTCAACAGACACCCCTTCCCCGGACCCGGCCTGGCAATAAGGATAATAGGGGATGTCACCAGAGAAAAACTTGATACACTGCGTGAGGCGGATGATATCTTCATTACAGGACTGAAGCAGCACGGACACTATGACTCGGTGTGGCAGGCCGCGGTTATCCTTCTGCCGGTGCAGTCTGTGGGTGTGATGGGAGATGAACGGACCTATGAGAATGCAGTTGTCCTCCGGGCTGTTACCTCCACCGACGGCATGACAGCTGACTGGAGCCATCTCCCGCATGAGTTTCTTGCTGAGATATCCAACCAGATAATAAACAGGGTGAAAGGAATAAACAGGGTGGTTTATGATATCAGTTCCAAACCCCCCTCAACAATTGAATGGGAGTAGATTATGAAGAGAATGAGAATAACGGATGGCCGTATGGCCGGGAGACTTGTTTATATACTTGTTTTTCTGATATCCCTGCAGGGATCAGGCCTCAGGGCACAGGGACTGACGCAGGAGACCTACAAACTGGGTAAGACGCTTGCCCTCCTTGAGTCAATTTATGTCGACAGCGTCGACATCTCGCATATATCAGAGCAGATGATAATCAGCACACTCCGTAATCTTGACCCTCACTCCGTTTATATCCCCGCGAAGGATGTGCTGGAGGAACATGAGCCGCTTCAGGGTAACTTTGAGGGTGTGGGGGTTCAGTTCAATATCCTTAATGATACTATTCTGATCATCTCGCCTACGCCCGGCGGGCCGTCAGAAAAGATTGGCATCATGGCAGGTGACAGGATCATAATCATAAACGGAGAAAAGGTTACCGGCATCGGCATGAATACCACCGGTGTGCAGAAGAGGCTGAGAGGCCCGAAAGGAACGAAGGTAACAGTAAGTATCTTCAGAAGGGGAGAGCCTGAGCTGCTTGAATATACCATTACCCGTGACAAGATACCGATGAACAGCCTCGATGCATCATATATGATTTCAAATGAGGTGGGATATATCAAGCTCAGCAGGTTTTCGGAACAGACTGCGGTTGAGTTTGGGGAGGCCGTGAATAAGCTGCGTCAGCAGAAGATGGCTCACCTGGTGCTCGATCTCCGCGGAAACTCCGGAGGATATATGGCTCCTGCCATTCAGATCGCTGACGAGATGCTCCCTCTTGACGAGCTTATAGTTTATCTCGACGGGCGCCATACATCACGGCAGGAATATCGGTCAAACCCTTCAGGCAGCCTTACAAGGTCGAGGATAGCGGTGCTGATCGATGAAGGGTCAGCCTCGGCAAGTGAGATACTCGCCGGTGCTGTACAGGACTGGGACAGGGGTGTTTTACTGGGCAGGAGGAGCTTTGGCAAAGGGCTGGTGCAGAATGGATTCTCGCTCCCTGACGGATCAGAAATAAGACTCACGATTGCCCGCTACTATACACCTTCAGGGCGCTCTATACAGACACCTTACTCTGAGGGATTCGATAAGTATTTTGAGAAATTCTACAGCAGGTATTTTAACGGGGAGCTTATTCATGCTGACAGTCTAGGACTGCCTGACTCGCTGAAGGCATACACAATACCCAATAAGAGAGTGGTTTACGGCGGCGGGGGCATTACCCCTGATGTGTTCATACCCATCGATACCACTTATTATTCTGACTACTATCGCGACATGATACGAACCTCGACGATGACGAACTTTGTTGTTGCCTATACTGACAGGAACCGTAAGGAGTTGCTTAAGAAATACAAAGACTTTCAGCACTTTGAAAGGAGTTTCTCTTTCGGTAGTGAGACGCTTGACGAGCTGAAACAGGCGGGTGAAAAGAACGGAGTGAAGTTTGACGAGGGTCAGTATGAAACATCATATCCGGAGATGGTAAAAGTAATGAAAGGTCTTGTAGCCCGCGACCTGTGGGATATGAATGAGTACTACATGGTTGTTAACAGGGATGATGAGGCAATTCTGAAGGCGCTGTCAATAATCAATGATTCTGATTTTTACAATAGGCTCCTGGGCAATAATAAGGCTGGAAGATGAGACTGGTGGCAAAGACCCTCTATGGTCTTGAGGAGGTGCTTGCCGAAGAACTGGCGGTTCTGGGTGCCGTAAAGATACACAAACTTAACAGGGCGGTTGAGTTCGAAGGGTCCAAATCCATGCTGTATAAGGTCAACTATAACAGCCGTGTTGCCCTTTCTGTCCTTTTGCCAGTGGCAGAGTATGCCATCGCCGGGCAGAAAGACCTGTACGACGGAGCTGTCGGTGTTGACTGGGACCGGTTTATTGATCCCTCCGGAACCTATGCCGTCTCTGCCGTGGTCAACTCAAAACACTTTGCACATTCAGGCTATGCAGCGCTCGTCATCAAGGATGCAGTCGCTGATTACTTCCGCAGGCTGACACAGAAAAGGCCATCGGTAGACCAGCGTTCGCCTGATATGCTTGTTAACCTTCATATCAGCAATGACAGGGTTACTCTCTCAATAGATTCAACAGTTATTCCGCTCTATAAAAGAGGTTATCGCCGGGAGTCGTCGGAGGCTCCACTCAGTGAGGTCCTTGCAGCCGGCATGATCATGCTCTCAGGCTGGAAGGGAGAGGTGCCGCTGGTTGACGGCATGTGCGGATCAGGAACAATCCCTTCCGAGGCGGGACTGATGGCATGCAACGTTGCCCCCGGACGGTTCCGCAAGAGCTTCGGGTTCATGACGTGGAAGGACTATGACGCCGCCCTGTTCCGCTCAGTAAGGTTTGAGGCGGAGAAGAGAGAGAAGAGATCGCCTGTAAAGATCTACGCATCAGATATCTCCGCTGAAGCAGTAAGGATCGCAAGACTGAATATCGCTGCGGCGAATCTGAGTGACACGGTGGATATCTCGGAGGGCGACTTCATGACAAAGCCTGCACCTGCTGAAGAGGGAGTGCTGATTCTAAACCCTCCCTACGGAAAACGGCTCGGAGGAGAAGAAATGGACAAATTTTACGGCGAAATAGGATCGGCACTTAAACATCATTACAACGGATACAGGGCATGGATTCTGTCAGGAGACCCAAAGAGTCTTAAATCGATTGCATTGAAACCTTTCCGGAAATTTGACCTTCTTAACGGTGATATTGAATGCAAGTTCCACGGGTATGAACTCTATCAGGGCAGCAGGAAAACAATAATCGCTCATACCCATTAATCCTACGTTTGCCAATGCCCCTGCAACCTTGGTCAAAAAAAGATAGTCATCATCTAAAATAGTAATAACAGTGTGTTGCCTATTTAGAACAAACATCTATTTTTGTTATTTGTTAAGCTTTTTCTTACGTGTACAAGAGGCCGATGAGCTTTGATCTTGAAAACCTAGTGAGTGACCTTGATATCAGGGATGCTATCCTTTATTTTAAGGGTAACATTGACTCGGAGGTAATAAACAAGGTTCTCGATTCTGCGGAGGGAAGGCTGCTTTCAAGCCATGAAAATCCCAGACTCAGGAAAAAGGTATATAATGTACTTGTTGAAAGCCTCCAGAATCTTTATCACCATGCAGATCACGTCCCTTCCGGATACAGGGCTGCCAGGCCGGACCGTTTCGGTCTAATTATGATGGAAAAGACCATGAGGGGTTACAGGATCACAACGTGTAACTTTGTCACTACAACAAGGGTACTGGAACTGGAGACGAAACTGACAAAAATAAACACATCGACATCCGAAGAAATAAAAGAGTTGTACAAGGAGATCCTGAATCACCAGGAGATCACCGAGAAAGGGCTTGGCGGACTGGGACTTATAGATATTTCCAGAAAAACAGGTAACAGACTTGAGTATAAATTTGTTAAATATGATAACTTGCACGCTGCATTCAGACTTAGTGCAATGGTTACTGTCGATTAAAAGTAATAAACACAAAATAGATTAACTATGGAACCGATCATCATTGAAGGAACCCCCAAAACCCCGACTATTAAATTTGATACCAGGGAGGGAATATTCGAGATTAAGGGAAGATCCATTCCAGAAAACTCGGTTGAGTTTTATAAGCCGCTGAATGAATGGCTTGATGCATACATGCAGGTGCCTCTTGACAAGACCGTGGTGAATATAAAACTTGAATATTTCAACACAAGCTCATCGAAATGCATCCTGGATGTTTTCAAGCGTCTTGAGGCTATTCACAGGTCTAAACATGATGTTGAGATAAACTGGTTTTACGAAGAGGATGATGAAGACATGCTTGAGGCAGGTGAAGATTATGACTCTATCATCAAGGTGCCTTTCAAAATGATAGAGATTGTCGAATAGCGGTTTTCGCATTTTTTAGCAGATCGGTAAAAACTATATCAACGGGGGGTGCCGGCCAGGGGGCCGGCACCCCGTTCTGTTCATATTACGGAGGTGAACCGCTATTGATGCTCAGCCCCTCTGAAGGCCCTTAATGCCTTGTTGGAAGATTCCAGCAATCTGTGTAAGACCCTGAAATAAAGCAGTATATACAACAGAATGGTCATAATCCATATTACCCCGGTATTGACTCAAGCGTGCTCGCATAGTAGCCGAATACCTGTTTGCGCGGAGCATAGAAATGAGCCTTGATTAACTTTCCGGGGGGATCAAAAAATACCTGGTCATAGTTCTGGTAGAGCCTGTCATTGAATCTCTTTATCTTGTCCTTTTCATTGTCGTTCCTCACAAACTCCTCCAGCGATTCATTCGTATACTGTTTCTTCATCCTGATGAATCCCTCCTTGTCAGCCCGCTCCATGGCCGTGATGGTGATGTCGCGTGCGTCAACTGCATTCTTCGAAACATCTATGTAATACCTCCGTATCCTCTCAATATAGTTCCGGGCAGTGTCAATAGCCATGTATGTAATGTTGTCCGGATCGATAAGGCTCAGGTCAAACGTGACCCGGGGGGTAAAGAGAAGCTCCTCATTAATTTCATTATAAATAAGTGTCATATCCCTTGCGGCTGATTCGTCAAGCCTTTCCCTTTCAATGTTTCCTTCAAGCCGCGAAAGAATGCTTTTCATCTCGTTATACCAGATGTCTTTCTTGAACTTGGCAATACTGATCACCTTATCATACTGATAGAACTGCTTTTCGAACTTGTTATCAATGAACTGGTCAACAGCGAGTGCTTCATATCCCCATCGGGCAACAATGATCTCCCCGTAGACAGGTATTGAAACAGGGGAGGAGATATTAGGATTCAGCTTTTCATATTTTACAATGATTCCGCTGAGTATGATCTGCGGAATAACAAGGAACGGTATAAGGATATATATTGTAACCACTGCCTTGAAGCTGTCGGAAATCAGGAGTCCCATCATATTTGAGGTAGCCCAGCATGAAAAGAGCACCAGCCAGTATTCGAACCACATTCCCTTGATCCCGATGATTGAATTGCCCATCAATGACAAAGGTTGCTGCCTGAACTGCCGAGATAAGAAACTGGACACCTATTTTTGACAGGAGATAGCTGTTCCAGCTCAGGTTCAGAAATGCTTCCCTGCGCAGTATCTTCCTGTCCTTTATAATCTCCTCGGCGCTGACGGTGAGGCCCATGAAGATTGCAACTATCACTGACATGAAGATATACACCGGAAGGTTGCTGTTCTGAATTAATGTGTAAGGCGGCTGGCTTACGCTCTCATCGAAATACCTGATGATAAAGGCGAGGAAGAATGCCAGGACCGGTGCCTCAAGCAGCGTGATAACCAGGTATTGTAAGTCTGAGAGCTTGGAGAGTATGTCACGCTTCATGAAGACAATGAACTGCTTCAGCTTGTTGGGTGTCTTGAGGGTTATCTCCGGGATAACGCTTACCGGCTCGGGTTGAGGGCCGGTCTTCCTCCCTGTTTGATTTAAAGTATGCACTCCACTCATGAAGGAGATATTTTCCTCGTTTTTGTCGGCCGCCCGAATTCATCGAGCACCTTTGACTCGACGATGCTGAAGATCTGCTCCGGATTGACATTTCCGCATGCAGGACACTCACTGTCGTTGTATTTCGGCAGTTGCATACGGTCTTTAAAATACTCTATTGACCCGACGGGGATACCGTAATAAATCATATGCCCTCCGGTGTCAAGGAAGATCAGTTTGTCAAACATCTTGAAGATATCTGAGGAGGGCTGATGGATGACGACAAAGATGAGCTTCCCCTTCAGTTTGAGGTCATTGAGCAGGTCAAGTATGTTTTCCGAATCGAGCGATGAGAGTCCTGATGTAGGTTCGTCAAGGAACAGGATTGAGGGTTCCCTGATCAGCTCGAGAGAAATGTTCAGTCTTTTCCGCTGTCCTCCCGAAATCTTCTTGTTGAGGGGGGTGCCGACTTTCATGTCCTTGATCTCGTAGAGCCCCAGGCTGTGAAGCACATCCTCCACCTTGCGGGTTATCTCGGCATCATTGAGATTGCCGAAACAGAGTTTGGCGTTATAAAAGAGATTGTCAAAGACTGTCAGTTCTTCGATCAGGAGATCATCCTGAGATACAAAGCCGATCAGCCCCTTGACTTTTTCTGCATCGTCATGGATGTTCACCCCGTTAATCAGCACCACGCCGCTGTCAGGTCTGTTAATTCCGTTCAGAACGCCCAGCAGCGTTGACTTGCCTGCCCCGGATGCGCCCATTATCCCCACCAGCCTCCCCGACTCTTCCGTGAGGCTCATTGTGTTCAGCCCGACAAATCCTCCCTTGAACTTGTATTCGATATCCTTAACCTCGAACACCACTCGTGAAGCAAGGGCCTTTTCGTCAAGGAAATGCCTGATCACTTCAGAGTAGTATATTGGCTTGCTGCTCATATATTTGAGTGATGCGCCCCGCTCAAAGAGGTACACCTTGTCCTCATGCCTGAGCTGGCCGCTGAGCAACAGTTCTCCCGTTCCGAATGACCTGAGGAAGAGCATATCTGCCTGTGGCAGGTTGAGCACCCTGACCTGGCCCCTTATCGATTCATTGAATATATGCCTTGTCTTTGCAAATTTGTGCTCCCGGTTGTTGTCAATGACCAGTATCTGTGAAGAGTCAGGTACTGCTGACCTTTTTGAAAGCACAAATGCCTGTATAAGCTTAAAATCTTCCGGGCTTACGTTAAAGCCTTCAGCAGCGGTCACAATGAACTCAAGTTCCGTTGAACTTACCTCTGCCCCGTCTGACCTGCAATATTCAAGGAGCTGAACGAGAACGATAATCTTCTGGTTCAGGGTGAGCTGAGCCCCGATGTCAAAGCATATCTTGATGATCCTTACCGAGATTGCTGCATTGCGCCTTGCCTCGTTCCCCTTCTTCAGCCTCTGCTGGGCCTCGGCATAATAGTTGTCGAAGATCTTCAGGTAGGCATCAACACCCTCCTGGTTAAGCTGCGGCCTGAGAAATGACTCTACAACCCTGCGCCTGTCAGTCTCACTGCCCTGTGCAGGGGCAATGATGGCAAAAAGGTGCATCAGGGTATTGAGTATCTTTTCATTCATCGGGCAGCAGTATCAGTCCGTGGATTAACAAAGGCTGAAAATAATATATAGGTGCGAGAATTCCTAAAATATTTCAAGGCTGTCATTATGACATGAATCAGGCACTGCAAGCCATCTGGCAAAAAAATTGATCGGATATGACAAAAGAATTGTGATATGAGTTTTGAGAATTTCACCATAAAGGCGCAGGAAGCTGTTCAGCAGGCACTGAACATTGCCGCCGGGAAAGGCCACCAGGCCATTGAGGAGAGTCACCTGCTCAAAGGATTAATGACCGAGGCAGAAAGCATCGTCTCATATATTCTTTCCAAAAACGGGGTTAGTGCCTCTCAGTTCGGTAAGGCTCTGGATGAAATGATTGACAGCTCGCCGAGGGTAAGCGGAGGAGAACCGTATTTGTCATCATCGTGCTCCGCTGTGCTGAAGAGGGCTGAAGATCATGCTGCCAGGATGCAGGACAGGTTTGTCTCAGTAGAACATATACTGCTTGGCCTGTCAGAATCATCAGATAGGATTAAGTCTCTCATGAAGACCCATGGTCTGACCACCGAGGGTATCAGGTCTGCAATAAACGACCTGAGGAAGGGGGCGAAAGTGAACAGTCAGACATCGGAGGAGACATACGATTCTCTGAACCGCTATGCCATTGACCTCAACCAGCGGGCACGGGCAGGTAAGCTTGATCCTGTCATCGGCCGCGATGAAGAGATACGGCGCCTCCTCCAGATACTTTCCCGAAGGTCAAAGAACAACCCGATACTTATAGGCGAACCCGGGGTAGGAAAGACAGCCATTGCTGAGGGACTGGCTCACAGGATTGTGCGCGGCGACGTGCCTGAAGATCTGCTGCAGAAAAGGATATTCTCACTTGATATGGGCGCCCTGATCGCCGGGGCGAAGTACAAGGGTGAATTTGAGGAACGCCTCAAGTCTGTGGTTAATGAGGTGATTGCATCAAACGGTGATGTTATCCTGTTCATCGACGAAATTCATACTCTTGTCGGGGCAGGAAAGAGTGAAGGGGCGATGGATGCAGCCAATATTCTCAAGCCTGCGCTGGCCAGGGGAGAGCTGCGTGCCATAGGAGCAACGACCCTGAATGAATACCAGAAGTACTTTGAAAAGGATAAGGCACTCGAAAGACGTTTCCAGGTTGTGATGATAAGCGAGCCTGACAGGGCTGACGCAATCTCTATCCTGCGCGGCCTGAGGGAAAAATATGAGGCCCATCACAGGGTTATAATCAGGGATGAAGCTATCATTTCTGCCGTTGACCTTTCATACCGTTATATTACTGACAGGTTCCTTCCTGACAAGGCAATAGACCTGATAGATGAAGCAGCTGCCAGGCTCAGGCTTGAGATGAACTCTGTGCCTGAGGAGATAGACACTGCTGACAGGCTCATCCGCCAGCTGGAGATAGAACGCGAGGCCGTTCGCCGCGACGGTGACACCGTCAAGGAGAGGGAGCTCTCGAAAGAGAGTTGCCGACCTCTCGTCAAAGCGTGACGAACTGAGGGCGAAATGGCGCTCGGAGAAGGAGCTTGTGGAGCGGCTGCAGAAGAAGAAAGAGGAGGCTGAGGAGCTGCGGTTCGAGGCAGACAAAGCTGAGAGGGCAGGCGATTACGGCAGGGTGGCGGAGATACGCTATGGTAAACTGGGGGATAATGAAAAAGAGATAACAGGGCTGTTAAAACTGATTGAAGAGAAACGTATTACCGGTTCCATGGTGCGGGATGATGTTCGTTCCGATGATGTGGCTGAGATTGTCTCGCGCTGGACCGGTATCCCCGTTTCCCGTATGCTTGAAAGCGAAAAGGATAAACTTCTCAGGCTCGAGGAAGAGCTTCATAAACGCGTTGTTGGTCAGGATGAAGCCATCAGTGCCGTCTCGGATGCTGTGCGGCGGTCAAGGGCAGGGTTGCAGGACGAAAAGCGACCTGTCGGATCATTCATCTTCCTCGGCACAACAGGCGTGGGGAAGACCGAACTGGCGCGCGCCCTTGCAGAATACCTCTTTAACAATGAGAACCTGATGACCCGCATTGACATGACCGAATACCAGGAGAGGCACAGCGTCTCGCGACTGATAGGTGCTCCCCCCGGATATGTGGGTTATGATGAGGGAGGACAGCTCACCGAGGCTATCAGACACAAGCCTTACTCTGTCGTCCTGCTTGATGAGATCGAAAAAGCACATCCCGATGTCTTTAACATCCTGCTCCAGGTGCTTGATGACGGCAGGCTTACTGACAACAAGGGCCGCACGGTTAACTTCAGGAACTCAATAATCATCATGACATCAAACCTGGGGTCGTCGCTCATCCGTGAAGCGATAGAGGGCAATGAACAGGGGATCCCGGAGGAGGAGGCTGAAAAACTCAGGGAAGAACTGATACAGTTGATGAGAGCCACACTGAGACCTGAGTTCGTAAACCGCGTTGATGAAATAGTAATGTTCAGACCACTGACACCCGATGAGATAAAAGAGGTTGTCAGGATGCAGTTCAGAAAGGTGAAGGAGATGCTTGAGGAGAAAGGGATCAGGTGCGAAATCACTGAAAGAGCCGTGGCCTGGCTTGCTGCCAGGGGCTTTGACCCTCTCTTCGGGGCCAGACCCGTACGGAGGGTGATTCAGAAAGAGATAGTTAATGAGATCTCTCGTGCTATAATAGCCGGTACCATCAGCAGGGACGAGAGTGTCATAATAGATGTACGGGCAGGAGCCGTTGTATTTGACCAGGGTAATCAGGGCCCGATACGCAGGTAGCTCTCGAGACACGACTGACGGTCATTGTATATTTCAAGGGCTGTATGAAGATGAAGAAGCTCAAACAGTTCCCTGGCATGGGGTGTCAGTGAACAGAGCCTGAAGGTACAGTAGTTTGACCTGGAAACACGCAGGAGATGCAGAAACATTGCAAAGCCTGTGCTGTCAAGGTAATTCACACCCTCAAGGTCTATGACAGCCCTGGTGTAGGGTATGTCAAACAGCCTCATAATGTGAGGTTTAATGCTTTCGACATTTAATGCGTTGATCCTGTCGGTATTGAAACTTATGACCTCGATCCCGTCAATCTTTTCAGACAATACCATGTCAGATCAGTGTTTACTGCTCATGTAATGGTCTATCTCAGACAGCACTGTCGCAGCATCCTTTTCGAACCTGGAGATAAAGTCATGATAACCATTCTGGTTGATACCCGCCTTTGCCTGAAGCTCAAACTCCTTCAGCATCCTTGCCGTATCTTCCATTCCCATTACCGTGACAGACCCCTTGGCTTTGTGTGCAAGCAGCCCCAGCTCAGTATTGTTTCCGCTGTTCAGCAGGCTCTTCATCTCGTTGACGAATTCCGGTATCTGGTTCCTGAAAATCGCAACGATCTCTTCCATGATTTCCATATCTCCGCCGCTTACGTTCATCAGGTAGTCCGGGTTGAATGACTTGTATTCCATCGGTTCAGGTTTGAATGTGATGCAAATATAAAAATAATGATCCGCAGGTTGATACGGGATGTAAAATTAGAGTATCCAAAAATGATTTATCGCAGGTTTTTATCAGGTTAAAAATGATACTTTTGTTGTGTACAGAAAACATAATGTTATGAAAAACACTCCTTTTCTTAAGTTTCATGAGGCTCTCGGAGCAAGGATTATTCCATTTGCCGGTTACAATATGCCGGTTGAATATTCCGGTATCACCGATGAACATATGACTGTTCGCGAAAAAGTGGGTGTTTTTGATGTGTCGCACATGGGAGAATTCTGGGTTAACGGCCCGCGCGCACTCGAATTTCTTCAGTATGTTACCAGCAATGACGTATCAGCACTGACAGACGGAAAGGTTCAGTATACATGCTTCCCGAACGGTAAGGGGGGCATCGTGGACGATCTGCTCGTGTACCGGTTCAGCAAAGAGAAGTATCTCCTGGTTGTTAATGCCTCGAACATTGAGAAGGATTGGGCATGGTGTGTTCAGAATGCCGCCAGGTTCGGCATTACTGCAGGTCCGGGTAAGGATATGAATAATGCCTCCGACGGCACTGCCCAGCTCGCCGTGCAGGGTCCGCTGGCACTGGCGGCAATGCAGAATCTGACATCAGAGAAAATAACTGACATGGAGTATTATACTTTCAAGGTACTGAAATTTGCAGGGATACCTGATGTAATACTCTCTACCACAGGATACACGGGTGCAGGCGGATGCGAGATCTATGTCCGCAACGCTGATGCTCCGCGTCTGTGGGAGGAGGTCTTCAGGGCAGGAGCTGACTATGGCATCAAACCTATCGGTCTTGGCGCAAGGGATACTCTTCGCCTCGAAATGGGATTCTGCCTGTACGGGAATGACATTAACGATGAGACATCACCAATAGAGGCCGGGCTGGGCTGGATCACCAAATTCGTTCCCGGCAAGGATTTTATTGACAGGGCACTGCTCCTGAAACAGAAAGAGGAGGGGACAGCCAGACGGCTGAAAGGATTTATTATGATCGACAAAGCCATACCTCGACAGCATTATGAGGTTGCCGATTCATCAGGGAAAATCATCGGAGAAGTGACATCGGGAACAATGTCTCCGGTATTGAAACAGGGCATCGGGATGGCTTACCTCCACAAGGATTTCTGGAAGAACGACAGCGAGATCTTTATCCGTGTCAGGGGCAAGGATATGAAGGCAAGGGTCACGGCCCTGCCATTCGTCAGGAAGTGAACATACTCAATACAAGAGATATAGTGGTGAAAAACAACCTCGAGATATGCCTGTCACCGGCAATGTATGAAGCGCATTCAGATACCGAGGCTGTGGTGGTGATAATCGATATACTCAGGGCAACAAGTTCAATATGCACTGCATTTGCGAACGGGGTAAGTGAAATAATCCCCGTTGCCACCGTGGAGGAGGCAAGGGAACTGAAAGAGAAAGGCTATCTTCTTGCAGCAGAACGTGATGGGTATATCCTTGACTTTGCTGACTTTGGCAATTCACCCTTCAACTTCACCCCTGAAAAGGTACGGGGGAAAAGCGTGGCTTACAGTACAACCAACGGTACCGGCATCATGAAGATGGCATCTGACTGTCATGCTGTGGTTATCGGGTCTTATCTCAATTTCTCAGTCCTTTGCCGCTGGCTGGAAGATCAACAGCGTAAGGTCATAATAATTTGCGCCGGATGGAAGAGACGTTTCAACCTTGAGGATACACTTTGTGCAGGAGCCATAGCAGAAAAGCTTCTGGAGAGCGGAAGATTCACTACGGTGTGTGACTCGGTGCACGCTGCCACTGATCTGTGGCGCCTGGCAAAGGATGACATAACCGGGTACATTGAAAAAGCAGCACAGCGATCGAGACTGAGAGACAAGGGTCTGGATGACTGCATCGGCTACTGCCATACCTTTGATGTGACAGCTGTTATCCCCGTCCTTCGGAACGGGAGGCTGGTCCCCATGAGATAATCACACAATCTGCAAATGAGATAATACAGACAAAAACACAGATGAACAGAAAACATCCGAAATCATAAATACTTACTGAAATGAAAAAGCACAATTTTTATGCAGGGCCTTCGATTATGCCTCAGTACACGAACGAGAAGGTGATCGAAGCTATTCGTGATTTTGCAGGCACAGGACTTTCGATCATGGAGGTCTCTCACCGGAGCAAGGAATTTGTTGCGGTCATGGATCAGGCCGTGGCAACGGTAAAGGAACTTCTTGAAATACCATCGGGATACTCCGTTATTTTCGTCGGAGGGGGCGCAAGCCTTCAGTTCGCAATGGTGCCGATGAATATGCTCGAGAAGAAGGCGGCATACCTGAATACCGGAGAATGGGCAGGTAAGGCCCTGAAAGAGGCTAAATTCTTTGGAGAGGTTGTTGAAGTAGCTTCATCAAAAGACAGGAACTTCAATTACATACCCAGGAATTATGTGGTTCCGGCTGATGCCGATTATTTTCACATTACCACAAATAACACCATCTTCGGCACTGAACTGAAGAAGGACCCGGATGTCAGTGTTCCTCTTGTGGCCGATATGTCAAGCGACATCTTCAGCCGTCCTGTTGACATCTCCAAATATTCCATCATTTATGGCGGGGCACAGAAAAACCTTGCACCTGCCGGGGTCACGTTCGTAATAATAAAGGATGATGTACTGGGTAAGGTCACCAGACCCATACCAACGATGCTTAACTATAAGACTCATATTGAGAAGGAGTCAATGTTCAACACTCCTCCTGTCCTTCCCGTCTTTGCAGCACTCAAGACTCTCGAGTGGCTGAAACAGAAAGGCGGTGTGGAAGCAATGCAGAAGATCAACCAGGAAAAGGCTGCCCTTCTCTATGATGAGATTGAGCGTAACAAACTCTTCACAGCCACAGTTCCAGACCCGGAAGACAGGTCTCTCATGAATGTTTGTTTCGTGATGACGGAAACCTACACTGAGCTTGAGAAAGAGTTTGCCACATTCGCCAAGTCGATGGGAATGATTGGCATTGAAGGACACCGTTCCGTAGGCGGCTTCCGTGCCTCACTCTACAATGCACTGCCTCTTGAGAGTGTCAGGGCACTTGTGGATTGTATGAAGGAATTTGAAAAGAAATACTAAAACAGACCATCATGAAAGTACTCGTTGCCACAGACAAACCGTTTGCACCGGTTGCCGTCACTCAGATACGCGAGGTGACGGAAAAGGGAGGCCATACCCTGGCACTGCTTGAAAAATACAAGACCCCGCAGGAGTTGCAAGCCGCAGCATCTGACGCTGATGCTATGATTGTCCGCTCAGATATCGTTGATGCAGCCCTGATAGCCGCTGCTCCGAAGCTGAAGATAGTTGTCAGGGCCGGCGCCGGCTATGACAACCTTGACCTTCAGGCATGTACCGCACGCAACATAGTTGCTATGAATACGCCGGGCCAGAACTCGAACGCCGTGGCAGAGCTTGCATTCGGGATGATGATCTATGCTGCAAGGGGTGGGTTCGATGGTAAGACCGGTTCTGAGCTTATGGGAAAGAGCCTTGGGTTGCACGCCTTTGGTGCGGTAGGAAAGTGCATGGCTCGCATCGCAGCGGGATTCGGGATGAAAGTTTACGCCTATGACCCGTTTGTCGATAAGAAGATTATTTCAGATTCTGGCGTGACGGCAGTGAACACAGTCGAAGAACTCTATTCCTCGTGCCAGTATGTCTCGCTGCATATCCCGGCCAATGATAAGACCAGGAACTCGATAGGTGAAAAGCTCCTTTCACTCATGCCCGTAGGCGCAGTGCTGGTCAATACCGCCCGCAAGGAGGTCATTAATGAGGCCGAACTGGCTGCCCTGATGGAGAAGAGAACCGACATGAAATACCTCTCTGATATAGCCACTGATAATGCAGAACTGTTTGCATCAAGGTTTGCCGGACGATATTTCTTTACTCCAAAGAAGATGGGTGCGCAGACAGAGGAGGCCAACATCAATTCAGGTGTTGCTGCCGCGAGGCAGATAGTCGACTTTTTTGCGACCGGGAATGAGAAGTTCAGAGTTAACAAACCTAAATAGAAACCAGTTTTATTATCTCATATGGCTACAGTTAAACCTTTCAGGGGTCTCAGACCGCCGGCGGCACTGGCATCGGAGATCGCCTGCCTCCCGTATGATGTCATGAATTCGGATGAAGCTGCCGTAATGGCGAGAGGCAGGGAAAAGTCTCTTCTGCATATTACCCGTTCAGAGATTGACCTTCCGGAGGGTACCGACGTGCATTCAGAAGAGGTGTACAAAAAAGCCCTGGAAAATTTTATCGCCTGGCAGAAAAACGGTTGGCTGGTACAGGATGATGAACCCCATTTTTATATCTATGCCCAGACCATGGAAAGGAGAACGCAGTACGGCATTGTAGGTGCTGCAGCGGTTGAAGACTATCTTCAGGGTGTCATCAGGAAGCATGAGCTCACAAGACCTGACAAGGAAGAGGACCGTATGGTACACGTTAGAGCCAGCAACGCCAACATAGAACCTGTCTTCTTCGCCTATCCTGCTGTGAAAGAGCTTGATAAAATTGTCAGCAAAGTGACCGGAAAGCAAAAGGCTGAGTACGATTTTGTCGCAGAAGACGGTATCGGCCACCATTTCTGGGTGGTACGGGATAGAGCCACCAACGAACGGATTGAAAAACTGTTTGCAGAGAAGGTGCCTTTTACATATGTTGCTGACGGCCATCATCGCACTGCCGCAGCTGCACTTGTCGGAAAGGAGAAAAAGGATAAAAACCATTCTCACAGGGGTGATGAGGAGTATAACTTTTTTCTTGCCGTGCATTTTCCTGATAACCAGCTCAGGATCATAGATTATAACCGCGTTGTGAAGGACCTTAATGGCATGTCTTCTGTCGACTTCCTGTCAAGACTGAGTGAGAATTTTGATGTGAAGGAGAAGGGAGAGAAGATTTACAAGCCGGCCAGGCTCCATAACTTCTCAATGTATCTGGAAGGAAAGTGGTATAGTCTTACAGCCAGGAAGGGTACGTACAATGACAGTGACCCGATAGGTGTGCTTGATGTCACTGTGCTGGCCGAGAAGGTACTGATACCGGTACTTGACATACAGGACCTGAGAAGATCGAAGCGGATTGATTTTGTCGGAGGCATACGTGGCCTCGGTGAACTGAAACGGCGTGTTGACAGCGGTGAGATGAAAGTGGCATTTGCCCTTTATCCTGTCTCAATGAAACAGCTGATAACCATTGCAGACACTGGTAATATCATGCCTCCCAAGACCACATGGTTTGAGCCAAAACTACGTAGCGGACTTGTGATACATAAACTTGACTGAGCGGCTTTCATTACTGAGATGAGCGGCATTAAACAGAATATTGACAGTCTTCTGAAGGCAATTCCTTCCCGCGTGACACTGGTAGCTGTAACAAAGACCCGCAGCAGTGAAGAGGCTCTTGAAGCCTATAATGCAGGCTTGAGGGTATTTGGTGAGAATCGTGTGCAGGAACTTGCTGCAAAGAAAGCGCTGCTGCCTCACGATATACAGTGGCACCTGATCGGACACCTGCAGACAAACAAGGTAAGGAATGCCGTTGCTGCAGCATCAATGATTGAATCAGTTGACAGTATAAGGCTTCTGGAAGCCCTGAATAGCGAGGCTCTAAGGCAGGATCGGGTAATAGATTGCCTGCTCCAGGTACATATTGCCACAGAGGAGACAAAGTCAGGGTTCGCAGTGGGGGAGATTGAACAGACAGACTGGGCCTCTGTGTCAGCGGCCCTTGGCTCTGTGAGGATTCGCGGTCTTATGGGAATGGCCACATTTACGGAAGACACTGACAAAGTAAGGTCTGAATTCAGATCCCTCGCCCGCCTCTTTTCAGAGACCCGTGTAAGATGGTTCAGTGACAGTCCTCTCTTCACCCAACTGTCAATGGGTATGTCAGGCGACTGGAAAGTGGCAGTAGAGGAGGGAAGCACGATGATAAGGATCGGCACCCTGATATTTGGAGAACGAATAAAAAAATAATATGAGCGTGATAAGCACCAGTTACATGGGTATGCAACTCAGCAGCCCCGTTATCGCAGGAAGTTCCAACTTCACTTCAAAAGTTGATTCAATAATAGAGGCAGAGGCGGCAGGGGCAGGGGCTGTTGTGCTGAAATCACTGTTCGAAGAACAGATTGTCACGCTCGCATCGTCTCTCTCCGCCACAGAGACATATCCCGAAGCCGAGGATTACCTGCAGTATTATACACGGTCTAACAGCGTTGAAGATTATCTGGCACTGATTTCCGATGCCCGAAAAAGGGTAAAGATACCGGTGATAGCCAGCATAAACTGTTTTTCCACAAAAGGCTGGATTGATTTTGCGGCTGATATAGAAAAAGCGGGGGCAAATGCCATTGAGGTGAACATCTTCTTTATGCCCGTGGATATGCACCAGACTGCAGCCAGGGCTGAATCACTCTATTTCGGCATCATTGAAAAACTGAAGAATAAAGTAACGATACCTGTAAGTGTCAAGATAGGAATGCGATTCTCAAACCTCCTTAATTTTGCATGGCAGGTTCATAACCACGGGGCTGCCGGACTGGTACTGTTTAACAGGTTTTACGAACCGGATTTTGATATAAATAAACTCTCCGTGGTACCGGCACCGGTTTTGTCAAATCCTGCTGAACAGAGGTATGTCCTGCGATGGGTAGGAATGGTCAGCGCCCTCAACATAGATATGGATATCTCTGCCTCAACGGGGGTTCATACCGGGGAAGATGCAATCAAATACCTTCTTGCCGGGGCAAAGACAGTTCAGGTATGTTCCGCACTTTACAAGAGGGGCTTTACCGTGATCACGGAGATAAACAATGCGCTCCGGAAATGGATGAATGACAAAGAGTTCTCCCGGATAAGTGACTTCAGGGGGAAACTGAACTATCGCAACGTTGAAAACCCGGCGCTGTTTGAGAGGTCCCAGTTTATGAAGCACTACAGTTCTTATATCTGATTATTCCTTCAGTACGGCTATCAGTTCCCTTGTAAGCTGTTGCTTGGCTTTGTCATAGGTGCCTGCTGCATTCTCCAGCCCGGAGATAATAGATATGCGGTCAGTTTCGGTTATCATCCCTGAACAGGTGTCAAGGACAGTGAAACACTCCAGCGAGGTCAGATAGTCTCCCTTCATGAATATGTCAGCCAGGGCAAGGGCATGATCGGCGTAATCAAGACCCGACTGCCAGCATGAGCAGGCAAGCATGGCTTTTGATGCAGGCTTTGTTACGGCAGATATCGAATCTACTACTTCTGCGCGGCATGACGACTCTTTCATATCATTGAAGAAGTCTGATATTATAAGCTTAATGCTTTCATCTTCAGTATTGTCATAGAACAGAGCCAGCAACCTTATTGCCCCCTCATACGGCTCGCTGCCACGCAGCAAACCGATCTTTTCCTCAATCTCATAATGTCTGCCGCCGTTAAGAATCCTGTTCAGCTCGGCTAACTTTTTGTCAGACCTTAACATACTACCTGATTTTGAACAAATTTATGTCTAATTAATTACTTGCAGGCAAATTTGAATAATAAAAAAAAAGTGGTAATTTGGTCGGATAAATGCCTGTGAACTCTAAAACGAAAATCACTATGAACATTAAACTTAAAACACTGCCACTGATTCTGGGAGTGACGGTTCTCTCGCTTTGTGTGGTTTCAGTATCATGTAAGGGGAGGACGAAAGGGGAGGCGGTAGAAAATACCGGTGAAAAGGTAAGTGCTGATGCTGAGACTGTGAAGCACATCAAGAATGCAGAGAAAGTATTTAATGCTCTCCCCACACCGCTTGAAATAGCTCATCTCATAAAAGGAACCGGGGCAACGTTTGATGAGACTTTGCTTAATCCGGTTGAGAACAAAAGCAATTATACCACAAGTAAGAGCATGGCCCTTAATCTGGGTGTCTTTACCTGTGATCTGAGTTTTGCCAGCATGTATGACCAGACCTCAATGATCATAACCTATATGGAGGCGGCAGAGAGTATGGCCAACGGACTGGGTATACTCGACGCCATCGATGATGCCACGCTTGAGAGACTTGAACAGAACATCAACAACCGCGATGTCATCATGGAGATTGTCTCCGAGACCTTTCTGAACTCACAGTCATACCTTGAGGATGATGAACAGCATGCCGTTGCTGCCACAATTATTGCCGGCGGGTTTATAGAAGGACTGTACATCTCGACCAATATGGTTGATATGAAGAACTTCAAAGGGAACAAACTCGTCGCCACAATAGCTGATCAGAAAATGTCTGTCGATGACCTGGTGCGCATGCTTGAGTCCTACACAGAAAACACTGCCATCCAGGAGCTTATCGGGCCGATAAAAGAGCTGAAATTGATCTACGACAAGATAGAACGCTCTACGACCCCATCCTCCACCGAGTATGATGATAAAACCGGAGTGACTGAGATCACCGGGTCAGCCAGATCTGAGATCAAGCAGGATGTCTTTCTTGCCATCAAGGCGAAGGTAAGTGAAATAAGAAACTCATACGTAAAATAGAGACCGATGAAACAGCTGATACAGATTGTTCTGATAACGGCTATCCTTTCCCTGGCTTCATCAGGGGAAGCGGCAGCACAATGCAAGGGTTTTGCCAAGTCACTTTGCAAAAAGGAACTGGGGGCCTATCTGCACGACGGTAACTACCACGCGGCTGTTCTGGTCGAAGGGGAAGAGGCTGAACTCTACAAGACATTTTATTCTGAAATGGAGTACCGTGTTGCCATTTGCGGCGCAGACGGACTGCCACCAGTTGAGTTCTCGGTACTCGATGCCACAGGAAAGGTTCTGTATACGAACACTGATGCAGCATTGAGCGGGATATGGGATTTCAAACTCGAATCGAGCCAGCAGCTCAAGATAGTCGTCAGGGTAACTACCCTGGGAAGCAAGGATGATCTGCCTGCCAGCGGCTGTGTCGCAATAATGTTCGGGTTCAAGACCAAATAACCCTCCACTGACAAAATCAGGAGCCATACCCGGAAAGGGGTGGCTCTTTTTTATTTGCCTTCTTCCTCAAATGTCTTTCTGCACCTGTGGCAGAGATGGATTGTCTTCTGATCAATATCTTCGACATAGGTGCTTGATCTCATCACGCAACTTGAGACATGACAGTGTATCAGGCCGAAGGTATGACCGAGTTCATGCACAACTTCCTTTATTGTCCTGTCAAGCAGCAGGGCGTCATCCTTCTTCATGCCGTATAGTTCATTCCTGAGCCTGTAGACCGATGCCACTGCTGCGTCGCCTCCAAGCATCGCCTGTCCGAAGATGTAGGTCAGGATGGGAATGAAAAGATCAACCCTGAAGAGCCCTGCAATCTTTATATAGTCACTCTTTGTGCATGATGATACCTGCTGCAGCAGCTTGTTGCCGTCGTACTGCCTTCTGCCCGGGCTGTAAAACGGCTCGAGCTCCATATGACCCTCTTCAATGACAACAGGGATCCTGAATTCATTATCCACCGCTTGCCCAATCTTGCGAAGGAAGTCCTTCTCAAAAGGCCCGCATGAAACCAATATGATCTTGTTTTCTTTCAATCAGTGTGAGCCTAATGGAATTATTCCTCCTGTTTCAGATCATACTTCCTGATTTTGTTGTAAAGGGTAACCCTGTCTACATTCAGGGCTTTTGCTGAACGGGAAACATTCCACTGGTATTTGATCAGTATTTGCTCTATATGCCTCTTCTCAAGCTCGTCAAGGCTCTCCACTGAACTGCTGATAGCCTCCTTGCCCATTGGCAGATCTTTCAGCTTGATCTCCTTGCCGTTGCCAATAACAATGGCTCGCTCAATCATGTTCTCAAGCTCGCGAACGTTACCGGGAAATTCAAATTTTTCCAGATGCTTCATTGCTGCGGGCTCAATGGTGATCATGTCGCGGCTCATCGAAGTACAGTATTTTCTGATGAAGTGATTGACCAGCAGGGGTATATCCTCGGTCCTCTCCCGCAGCGGCGGGATGGTGATGTTCACCACATTCAGCCTGTAGAAGAGATCCTCACGGAAAGTGCCGTTCTTTACCATGCTCTTCAGATCCCTGTTTGTGGCACATATGACACGGAAGTCGGAACTTATCTCCTTGTTGCCTCCCACACGTACAAAGGATTTTGTCTCCAGGACCCTCAGCAGTTCAATCTGCATCTTCGGTGATATGGTCGCTATCTCGTCAAGGAAGATTGTGCCGCCGTCAGCCATTTCAAACCTTCCCTTTCGGTTAAAGGTAGCACCTGTGAAAGCTCCCTTCTCATGCCCGAAGAGCTCGCTCTCAAGCAGACTCTCAGTAAGGGCACCGCAATGAACACTTATGAGCGGAAAATACTTCCTTGGTGAATTTGAGTGTATAGCCCTGGCAACCAGCTCTTTGCCCGTGCCGCTCTCACCGGTGATGATGACTGATGTATTTGACTGGGCTACACTCTCAACCTGTTTCAGTACCTTCCTTATAGCCTCACTGTTACCAATAAGGTCATCAATGTCTTCAAGGGTTGTGACCTTTCTCTTCAATGCCTCATTCTCGGCTTTCAGCGCTATATGGGTTGCCGCATTGCGTATCAGATGAGACAGGTCATCAGGATCGAACGGCTTGGTTACGTAATCATAGGCCCCGTCCTTCAGCGCCTGCACCGCCGTGTCGACAGATGCGAATGCTGTCATTATTATGACAATGGTCTCTTTGTTCAATGCCCGTATTCTGCGGTGCATTTCCATTCCGTCCATGCCTGGCATCTTTATATCTGCCAGTACAATATCGAATGCCCGGGACTCGAGGAGGAGAAGTGCTTTTTTTGCATTCTCGGCACATTCGACATCATAACCGTCTTCCATAAACCAATTGAACAGAGAATCTCTTACTGACTCCTCGTCATCAACGATCAGTATTGATATTTTTTCTGCCATAACGCTTCTCTTATACTTTTCTTAAAGGTAAAATTATTGAGATTGTGGTTCCTTTACCAACAACTGAATCTACCTCAATTCTGCCGCTGTGATTTTGTACTATGCCATGAACAATTGCAAGTCCGAGACCAATTCCCCTGGCATCATGCTTTGTGGTGAAGAATGGTTCAAAAATATGGTGAATGTCGTCGGGCGCTATCCCCGAGCCGTTGTCAATGATATCAACCCTGATGTTGTTTTCATCGATGTTTCTGGTTCGTATTATTATTTCCCCGTTATCGGAGACAGCTTCCGAGGCGTTGACAAGCAAGGCCACGCAGGCCTGCTTTATCTGGTTGGGGCTGCAATGGATGAGATCTGTTTGTGCCCCGAAATCAGTCAGGAAATTTATGTTGGCTATTTTTATATGATGAGTCATGAAATCATATGTGTCGCGAAGTATTTGTTCAAGGTGGTACTCCTCAAAATCATCCTGGTCCTTCCGTGAGAAGTCGAGCAGCCCTTTCACAATGTCTCCGCATCTTTTTGTCTCACCCTCAATAAGCTTCAGTTGCTTGAGAATGTTCTCTCTTTTTGCGGGAGTGAGATCACCGTTGTCGAGTTGCTTATAGACAAGTTTTGTATAGACTAATATTCCGGAGAGGGGATTGTTAATCTCGTGAGCCACCGAGGCTGACAGTTTGCCGAGTGAAGCTATCCTCTCAACGTTGATAAGCTCATTCTGAGCTTCGGAGAGCTCCTCTGATTTTTTCTGGACCTTATATTCGAGCTGCCTTGACCAGTTTTCAAGTTCATTTGTGGCATTGTCAATATTGTCAAGCATATTGTTGAATGCCAGTGATACCTTCTTCATGTCATCAAGCAGGTTAGGTTTTATCTCCAGCCTTGTATTCATCTCACCGTCAGAAACAGCCTCACTGGCCTTTATTATGCTGTTAAGCGGATCCTTGATTCTCCTTCTTGTGAAGAATATGAGTGTGGTGACAATTATTATTGTTGTCAGCAATGACATGAGCAGGAACTGTGCCGATGACTTTTTAAGTGCGTAGTCGAGGTCGTTCAGGGGCATCCTGATTATCAGCGATCCGAGCAACTCCACGTCTTCACTGTGAGCATGGCACGAAGCCGTATAGCATGAATATTCGTTGAGAATAGGCCTTCTTATCAGCAGATGTCTCTGCCCTGGCCGGCCGGGATTCATGCTGCAGTCACTCTTGGCATCAATGATCATGTAGCTTCTCTCTTTCCTTGAGAACATCGTGCTGAGGTTATCATGACACGATATGCAGTCAGGGTTACTGTGGCTCTCTGAGTCGCCTTTGAACGAGGAGTAGACAAGATTATCCGTTTCATCATACATGTTGACATCTTCAATACCGGGCATGGTATTGATTATGTCAAGCGTACTGTGCAGGGTCCGTTTGTCATTTTCCAGCATCGACTGATAGAGAGAGCCTTCAACAATCGCCCCGATGTTGTTCCCGTTCTGTTTCAATACGGTGTTGAAATAATTAACATAGACAGTTCTGAATATAATGCTGAGAAACAGAAACAGAATTAATGCCGCGAATGTAATGATTGTCACCACCCGGCCGTAGATAGTTGATCGGATCTGCAGATACTTTCTCAGTGTTGATGAACTTAAGGTCATTCTGCTCATATTGTATCTAGGTGTTGTCTTTGACTTAATCCTCAGCCTGAATGAAGCAGGAATAACCGGGGTCCCTTGACGGTCCCGGTTATCACTGTTGTTTAATTTTTCTACAAATTACTAAGAATATACTATCTGTGCAATGATATTTGTTATATGGAAAGCTTATTTCAGGAATTCCTTTTCGAAGTCACTCCATACCTCTTCAGGCATTGAAGAGAGAGGGTGGTCAACAAGTTCACCTCCGTCCTGCATATAGACTGCAGGCGACCCATGAATGTATTTGCCTGCCGATACTGCAAGGAAATCCCTGAATCTGTCAAGCTCTCTCCCCAGCCATCCTGTTGCATCTGATGCGATGTGGTAACTGCTTGTCTCAGATTTCCAGTCAGTTGGTTTTATGCTTAGTAACCATCCTCTGCCGTATGGATCCTCTTGAAGAAGTTCATAGTTCAGATCATGATTGATACCGGTGACCTCTCCTGAGATGGGGGAAACGACATTCAGTTTCTTTCCCTCGTGGTCAATCACCGAGATCACCTCACCTTTGGAGACCATAGTGCCGGGTTCCAAAGCAAGGCTTACATTCACATCTCCGGTCAGATGAAGCAGGAGGTCATCTATGCCGACTCTGGCATTGCCCGATTTCTGCAGGTGAGTCCAGGTGTGCTTGTCGCTGAAGAAGACGCCCTGCGGTACGCGCAGGATAGAAGCAGTAAGAGTACTGAAGGCTTTCCTGATCTTGCCCGACAGTTTGAGAGGCCTGTTGATCATTGTCCAGAAGGGGATGATCAGCAGCAGGAAGGCGATGATGATGATGTACTCTATACCCTTTGTTTCAAACAGGTTGTAGTAAGTAAATCCATCCATGATATATGTGTTTTTAGTTATATTTAATTCATTATTGATCTGGTTCTATGACTGCTCCTTTGCCCATGCAGGGGAATCCCTGAGAACTGGCATACGGGTGATGATCCACCGGAATATCCATATCTCGGTAAATATCACGGCAAGTGTCACTGTAATTTCCATCCATGAGGGATAATAATGCTGTGCGGCATCCCATTTGAATCCTATGACGGTGACATTAAGCCTGTTGATAATAATACCTATCATGGTGACAAGTGATGCGATCCTTATCAGCAGGATGTTCTGTTTCCTGTAGCTGATGAAGAAAAGCACCATCGGCAGCAGTACAAATCCAAGCATCTCGGTCAGATACCAGTATCCCAATGGACTGTTCAGAAGTCCCCACCTTTTCTCATGAACGAAAACCAGCACGTTGAGTGTGAAATATGCAAAGAGTGCTACTGCGCAGATCTTTGAAAGGCCATGCAGTATCCTGTTGTGGGCCTTGTGGTTCTTTTCACTTATCTGGTCAGAGAAGACCTTATGGCTTATCGAACCCTCGAAGATCACCATTGACAGACCCGCAAAGATACTCGACACGAAGAACATTATCGGGATAAACTCTGAATACCACAACGGGTGTATCTTGTCCTTTGCCATGAGGAAGAGGGCACCCAGACCTGACTGATGAAGTGTTGAGAGAGTGATACCGAAGATGACTGCTCCGAGAGTCATCCCGGAAAGGATCTTCCTGGCACGTCTGGCGCCGATCCATTCTGCCACTGCAGGCGAAAACTCAATGAGCTCAGCTAGCATATACAGCAGAAAATGCCAGGCTACAAGAAACAGAACAGAGCTGGTGCCGAAACTGTTGCCGATGATAGGATTTATGACATTCCATGGCCTTCCGAGATCAAGCAGCAGGGCGCCGGCATAGAACACATAGGCAAGGAAGCCGTTGAGGACAGTTACTCTCACGATGGAGTGATACTGCTTCATGTTGAGGATATAGACCATGAACGTGATGACATAGGCGCCGCCGGCAAAAGCCACCCCGGTAACAACATCAAATCCGATCCACAGCCCCCATGGAACTTCCTGTGTCAGGTTTGTTATTGACCCTATCCCTTTCCAGAATCGTATCACAATAAGAATGAGGCCGGTTAACATTATCGGCAAGGAGATCACGTTAAAAGGGGTAAGCCATTTTCCTTTCGGTTTAAGTTCTTCCTTAAGGAATTGCCAGGTGCTGAGGGAAGGTGCATTCCCGGTCAGGGTATAGTCAGTATTACTCATGGTCTTCTTCTTCGTTATGGTTATTGTTTTTAGTTGCCTGCTGCAGCCCCAGCAAGAGTGCCGGCCAAAGAACAAATATGGACGGGACCGCATAGAGGAATCCTTTTGTCAGTGCGGGATAGGATGATTTCTGCAGTGTCGTTTTGAAGTCCAGTTCCTCAAAGGGGACGGCGGAAAGATAGAGATATCCGGTGCCTCCGGCTTCATGTTCGCCGTAGATGTGGTCATAGTACGCACCGGGGTTATCGTGTATCCTCTTGCGTGCTTCCGCCAGAAGCTCTCTCCGGGAGCCGAAGACAATAGATTCCGTAGGACAGTTCTCTGCGCATGCCGGGATCTTACCCTCCTTAAGTCTCTCGTAGCACATATCGCACTTCTCGATCTTTGGATTTGCGCTGAAGTACTCGAATTTAGGAACATCAAACGGGCATGAAACCATGCAGTACCTGCATCCCATGCATTTGTCACCGCGCCATATGACAGACCCGTCGGTGGTCTTGTACATAGCCTTGGTCAGACATGCTGCCGCACATGCAGGGTCGTTGCAATGCATGCACTGTCTCTTGACATACATCTCGCCCTTACTTGTGTTGTAAACGTTGATCACCGTACGGCGTGTCTCGCTGGCCTTACGTTCCGTGCCCACGACGGGCAGATCCTGCAGATCTGGCGTGGGCAATCCGTTGGCTTCTGCACATGCAAACTCACATCCCTGGCAGCCTGCACAGCGTGTGGAGTCATATAACATTCCAAAAAACTCCTGTCTGCTGTCCATATCTGGTGCCGGTTCAGCTCCCAGACGCTTCCCTGTGGCAAGCGTGACTCCTGTGACGCCCAGCACTTTGAAAAAGTCTCTTCTGTCAATACTCATTGCGGTATTTATAAAGTGAATATTAATTTGTCAGTTTGATATTCTGTTAAGGTCATTGCATCATCTGGCGCTGTCCATGAATTTCATCTGAAACTCCTCCCATACCTCCGGGCCGAACTCCTCAAGCAGCCCTTCCTTCAGCTCGCCACCGTCCTGCAGAACCACATGTGCCAGCCTTACCTGATTTACATCCGGAAGTGAAGCGAGAAAGTCCTTCATGCGGGTGAATTCCCCTTTTATCCATTCGGCATACTTGCCTGCCATGATCATGATACGCGACTCCTTCATCCAGTTGTCGGGCTCAATAGTATAAATCCATCCGTCATTAAACGGCGAGTTATTGATGGCAGCTGGATTGGTAACAAGCTGTTCATTGCTTGATCTGATGATTCCACTTACAGGTGAACATATTTCGAGCTGTTTGCCCTTCTGTACGAGTGAAAGAATATGATCACCTTTCCTTACCTTTTCGCCCGGCGATTTCATGCGGAGACGTGTGATTGAGCCGGTAAGGTGCTGCAGGAAGTCATCGATCCCAACACGCACTGATCCGTCCCTTTCCATAAAGGCCCATGTATGGCTTTTGTCGAAGAGAATGCCTGCTGGTATGACGAGATTTTTTTCACTGAAACTTTCATTATGTACACGCTCAGGTTTGACACCTGCTGAAGCCCGTTTCCCTGCAAGCCTGTACAATGCATATGACAGTAAGGATACTGTTATGATGAAGGCCGCAACCCACAGTGCTGCCCTGTATGGATCGGTGCCGCCCGGTGAAATGGAAACAATATTCTCATCCGAACCAAGTATGGCTGACCTGTTACGGCCTTCGCCGTCAGCGAGTGCAGTAAAACCGCTCAGTGCGAGCTTAGGCTGGCCGTCGGTAAGGATGTAGCTCAGGAGGGCTGTTCCTGCTTCATTCAACTGCTGTGCGGGAGCTACGGCAAATATGTTGTTGCAGAGTGTCTTCGGATACTTGCCGATATATACACCCCTGTTGAAACTGCGAAAGTCAGAGTAGAACTGCTCGAAATAATCTGAAATACCGTTACTGTTGACATCTACAGGAATTACCCTGAGTCCGGAGATAAACTCCTGGCTGGAAGGATCTGTAATGTCAGCCAGTCTTAAGAAGCCGACGGCTGAGGGATCTCTGTCAAGTGCCCCAAGGAGAGCGGAAGGTGAGGATATGAATGATCCCCTGACAAGAGACTGATCAAGGCTGACAAACCTGGCAACCGATGATTGTACGGTGCTGTTGCCGAGGATAAGTGCATTGACCCTCTCGCTTGAATTATTGCCGAGGATCTTCCCCCATGTATAAATATCTTCTGATGACAACAGAGCGGCAAATTCCTGCTGCGAGAGGCCCCGGTTGAATATCTCTTCAAGGAAAGGATTTTTAACACTCATTACAGGAACCACAACATCCCGTCCAACAACGATCCTGAATGCTGAAGCGTATCCTGATTCCTGAAGGGAGTTGCCGGCGATAAAATGAATATCTGCGCCCGTGGTTGCAGACTCCGCTGCAGTAAGGGTAACTTTCATCCCCGGGTTTGAGCTTTCAAATCCTGCTGCCCACATCCCCACGAGAGCCTCAATTTCAGGAGAGGCTGTGACTGTGATGCGGTTTGCTTCATTCTGAACTGCTTCAGATCTCAGTTCCTGACACATCATGATGCTAAATGGGATTAACATCATGCAGGCTGTTAAAAGTGATGCTTTTTTCATATCAGTTGATTTAATGTTCATTTCATGCAGTTTTGTGAAAAGGGATTACCAATTAATGTGCCAAACGCTGTAATAAACAGATAATCAGTATTATAATGAAATAAAGATGAACTTGTAATAAGGGATAAGTGTTTAATAAATCAACACACGGGTTTGAGTAAATTTGTTAACATTCATATATACAGATATATAGGATGGGTGTTTAAAAAGTATACAGGTGTTTAATAAATATACAATAGTAAAATAATCATTTTATAACAATCAGATAAACAGAGATATATGGACTACATTTAATCCATCGAATTTCATTGGGTTGAAGGACAATTGTTGATTTACGAGGTTTAAAAATACTGGCTGTATATGAGCTGTAGTATCAGCAGGAGGGAGGACTACATTTGACAAAGACTGCTTGTTATGTTTACCCGCTTTTCCTATATTTGTTTATCGCTGACTGTCGGGAAAACAGAAGAGGGTATTGTCTCAAACAAATAATTCAAAGTCAACTCATGTAAGGATGATAAGGCCTGAAAACCAAATAATTGTGATCTTCGGAGGGAGGGGAGACCTCGCCATGAGGAAGATCGTGCCTGCCTTGTATGCGCTTTACACACAGAATCTTCTTCCGGAAAGATTTGCGGTGATAGGTACCGGCAGAAGCATGATTTCTGACACTGCATACCGTGATGAGATAGGCGATGCCGTAATGTCTCATTCCGGTGATATGGACCGCAGCCGGATCTCCCGGTTCGCTGAAGCCTTTAATTATCTGCCTGTTGATCCTGCCGTTGTTGATTCCTATCTCTGCCTTCGGTCAACTCTTACCAGCCTCAGGGAAAGGATCGGATCAGGAGGCAATACTCTCTATTATCTTTCTGTTCCGCCCGAGTTGTACGAAGTGATACCCCGCCATCTTGCCTCTCATCACTATAATGATCAGTCGGAAGGATGGAAGAGGCTGATCATTGAGAAGCCTTTCGGAATGGACTATGACAGCTCGGCAAAGCTTAATGCTGCCCTGCTTGAAAGCTGGGATGAGAATCAGATATACAGGATCGATCACTATCTGGGCAAGGAGACGGTGCAGAATATTCTTGTGACAAGGTTCTCGAACGGAATTTTCGAACCGTTATGGAACCGTAACTACATTCATCATGTTGAGATAACATCGTCTGAGAGTCTTGGCATTGAGATGAGGGGTGAGTATTACGAAAAGACAGGTGCTCTCCGTGATATGGTGCAGAACCATCTTATGCACCTTGTCGGTTTTATTGCCATGGAGCCCCCCTCATCGATAGATTCCAACTCAATCAGGAACGAGACAGTCAAGGTTTTTCAGTCATTCAGACCCATAAAGCCGGAAGAGGTAATCAGGAATGCCATCCGGGGTCAGTACACCGGAGCGCATGTCAAGGGAGAGTGGTTAAACGGGTATCGTGAGGAGGAGCATGTCGACCCTCATTCAATGACTGAGACCTTTGCAGCGCTGAAATTCTATATTGACAACTGGAGATGGGGAGGTGTGCCTTTCTATGTCAGGACAGGCAAGAGGCTCCCCACCCGTGTCACCGAGGCGGTGATACATTTCAAGCAGACACCTCACTATCTCTTCTCGCAGAGCAGGATCAGCGAGGCATGCAATCAGCTCATCATACGCATTCAGCCTGATGAGGGCATCCTGATCAAGTTCGGTGTGAAGATCCCGGGTGCCGGCTTCAAGGTAAAGAATGTCAACATGGACTTTCATTATTCAGACCTGGCTGAGGAGAGGTTACCTGAAGCATATGAACGGCTGCTGCATGACAGCATGAAAGGTGACTCAACCCTTTATACAAGGTCAGACGCAGTTCTTGCTGCCTGGAGATTCCTCGATCCCGTCCTCAGGGAGTGGCAGAATAACCATGAGATACCGGTTTACGGCTATCCTGCCGGCACATGGGGCCCTGACAAGGCAGACGAGCTAATAGAGGAGCCGGAACTGACATGGAGATATCCCTGTAAGAACCTGGCCGATGATGGCATTTATTGTGAATTATAATTAGATTTATATCCTGAATTTTCCAGATTATGTCACATTCAGTCAGAGTGTTTCAGACGCCGGATGAGATGGCGCAAAACTTTGCTACTATCCTGATTAAGGATCTTGACAGGGTTGAACCTGATCACTTTTATACCATTGCTCTTTCCGGAGGATCAACCCCCCTCCACCTCTTCAGATACCTCTCAGAGAAATATACTGACAGGATAAGCTGGGAGAAGCTGCTTGTTTTCTGGGGAGACGAGAGATGCGTTCCTCCTGATGACAGCGAAAGCAACTACCGTATGGCTTATGAAAACCTCCTTCAGAATGTGCCGATACCAGATGCAAATGTTTTCCGCATCAGGGGGGAAGATGATCCTGCCACCGAGGCGCGCCAGTATTCTGACCTGGTAAGCAGTGTGGTGCCGTTTTATAACGGTACTCCACAGTTTGACCTGATGCTTCTTGGACTGGGTAATGACGGACATACTGCTTCAATCTTTCCCTCCGCGATATCACTCTTCAATTCGCCGCGCCTTTTTGATGTTGCTGTAAAGCCAGAAGACAATCAGAAGCGGATCACTGCAACAGGAAGGATCATCAACAATGCATCCAAAGTCTGGTTCATGGTGACCGGCAAGGGAAAAGCTGAGATCATATCGCGCATCATAGAACAGAGAAGCGGCTTCGAAAAATACCCTGCCTCGCTTGTCAATCCTGCTTCGGGCCACCTTGTCTGGCTGCTTGACAAAGCCGCGGCAGGTAACCTTAAGAATTTATGATTCCGGAAACTGAAGCATCAATGTTTTACAGCAGATTTATGAAATTCTTTCATGGACATGGAGGAGGATATAATCTTGTTTATTATATTGTGAACAATTAGCATCCATTTAAGAACTTCAGCAACAAACCCCAGATATATGATTGCAGGAATCCTCAGGGAACCGGTGAATGAGAACCGGGTAGCCATGCTGCCGGGCGAGGTGGCCATTCTGAAAAAGATGGGTATTGAGGTACTTGTCGAAACGCATGCCGGAGAAAGATCGTACGCTTCAGATAAGGAATATCAGTCTGCGGGGGCAACCGTGGCTGACAGGAGAGAGGTAATCTCAAAGTCAGCCATGCTCCTGACTGTCAATCCTCCTGTTGAAGATGAGGTCAGTGTTTTTCGGGAGGGACAGATACTGTGCACCGTTCTGAATCCTGTCGAGAACCGCCTCTGGCTTGACAGGATGAGAGAGCAAGGTGTGACGGTGATGGCCCTCGACATAATACCCAGGACAACCAGGGCTCAGTCGATGGATATCCTATCCTCCATGGCAACCGTATCAGGTTACAAGGCTGTCATTGAGGCCGCTTCAATGCTGCCAAGGTTCTTTCCTATGTTCATGTCAGCCGCCGGGACAATTAAACCTGCAAAAGTGCTTATCCTGGGAGCAGGTGTGGCGGGACTGCAGGCTATCGCTGTCTCAAGGAAGCTTGGAGCATCGGTGGAAGTCTTTGACGTGCGCTCAGCAGTGAAGGAGGAGGTGAAAAGCCTCGGAGGAAAATTTATAGAGGTGGAGGGTGCCAGGGAGGACGCGGCAGCAGGAGGATATGCCGTTGAACAGACAGATGAGTTCAGAAAGAAACAGGCGGAGCTGATACATCAGAGAGCATTGGCTTCTGATGTTATCATCGCAACTGCCATGATACCGGGAAAAAGAGCCCCTCTGCTTATCATGAAGGAGACAGTGGCATCAATGAAGCCAGGCTCAGTGATAATCGACCTGGCAGCATCAACGGGAGGCAACTGTGAACTGACAAGGAACGGAGAGAGCGTCACAGTGAATGGCGTCACCATTGTTGGTAAGTCGGACTACCCTTCATATATGCCTTCAGATGCATCGAAAATGTTCGGAAACAATATCATCAACCTTCTGAAGATCATGGTCGACAAGGAAGGTAACCTGAAGCTTGACATGAATGATGATATTGTAAAAGGGACAGCTGCAGTTCATAATAAAGAATATGTAAGCCAGAGAGTTAAACAGTTATTGGAAGTTAAACAGACAGTATGATGGAAAATATTCTTCAGTTTTTTCTTGAGAACAAAGGGGCAATTTTTATGGTGATCCTTTCGATATTTCTTGGCATCGAAGTCATCAGCCATGTCCCTGCAATACTTCATACCCCTCTTATGTCAGGGGCAAATGCCATCCACGGTGTTGTGATAATCGGTGCCATTATTGTCATGGGGCACGCCGAGACGACGGGAGCCATGATCCTGGGCTTCCTCGCAGTGGTACTTGGTACACTCAATGTGGTAGGAGGATTTGTCGTGACAGACAGGATGCTTGAAATGTTCAAGAAAAAGAAATAACAGGATACACTGACGCAAAATTATATCAGCACGATGAATGATTTGTCTCTCTTTTCTGTGGGAATCTCGATTCTTGAGATTACTTATGTTGTTGCCTCTGTACTTTTCATCCTGGGGCTGAAAATGCTGAGCCACCCTCTGACGGCCCGCCGTGGTAATATTTATGCAGCAATAGGTATGATCATGGCCATTGTTGCTACTATCCTCTTTCACCAGAAAGAGGGAAAGCCTATCGGAAACATTGGATTTATTATAGGTGCAATTGTCATTGGCACTGTAATCGGATGGGTAATTGCAAAGCGTGTCAGGATGACCGCAATGCCTCAGCTCGTCTCATTCTTCAACGGTATGGGAGGAGCTGCAGCAGCTCTTATCTCAATGATGGAGTTCCCCCACGTAAGTCCTGAACTGATTGCCGCGAGCGGTATGTCTAACGGTCATGTCCTTGCAATCCTTCTAGGTCTTGTGATAGGGACAATCTCATGGGCAGGCAGCATGATAGCCTTCGGGAAACTTGACGGATGGATCGGCGACCTGCGGGTAAAGGCAATGAAATTTGTCAACCTGACAATCCTGGCAGTCATAGTAGCACTTGTTGCGTATGTGATGACCAGGGATGTTCAGGCTGCCGGTGAGCTTACAATATTCATTTACATAATTTTTGCCATTGCCGTTGTATACGGTGTACTCTTCGTCATGCCCATCGGCGGGGCGGACATGCCTGTGGTCATCTCTCTCCTTAACTCCTTCACAGGTGTTGCTGCAGCCATGGGAGGCTTTCTTTACAATAACCAGGCGATGCTTACCGGCGGTATCCTTGTGGGCTCGGCAGGTACCATACTTACCGTGCTGATGTGCAAGGCAATGAACCGGTCACTGCTGAATGTAATCGTAGGCGTATTCGGCGGTGGCGGCCAGGCCAGTACAGCAGAGGCAGGTACAGTTAAGGAGATTTCGGTATCTGACGCTGCGGTGCTGCTCAGCTATTCAAAGAAGGTTGTGATTGTTCCGGGCTACGGACTGGCGGTGGCACAGGCGCAGCACATCTGCCATGAACTCGATAAGCTGCTTGAGGAGAAAGGGGTTGAGGTGAAATATGCCATCCATCCTGTTGCAGGCCGTATGCCGGGGCATATGAACGTCCTGCTCGCCGAAGCAGACGTCCCCTATGAACAGCTTGTCGAGAGCGATGAGATTAACCCGGACCTTCCGAATACGGATGTTCTGGTAGTCATCGGAGCCAATGACGTGGTAAACCCTGCTGCAGAGGATGATCCTTCCAGCCCTATCTACGGCATGCCAATAATAAAGGCCCGTGATGCAAGGAATATCATAGTAATGAAGCGTGGTATGGGAAAAGGCTATGCCGCGATAGAGAATATGCTCTTCTTCAATGACAAGACACGCATGCTCTTTGGGGATGCCAAAGGAACGCTGCAAAACCTTGTAAATGAGGTGAAAGCCCTGTAGGGCCTGCTCCGGTCTTCGGACTCATGTGAAATTATCGAGTTGAGGTGAGATATTCAATATCTTTCAGGTAAAGAATACGCAATTAAAATCATTTGATCATCTACGAAGATCAATGGTTTGATACGATCATTTTGCTACAATAATATGATCATCTACGATGATCGAAAAAAGCCCGGACTATTCTTATGCAGGAGGAGAAAACTCATCTGCTGCCTGAAAACGAGACCTTCGTAGAAGGTCAAAATATTGTAGAAAAGCGAATTATAAATATATTTTGATGGTCGTAGATCATAATATAATGTTTTTCTACCGATCATATGGTTTGTGTGATAATTACCGCTATTTTTGTTTCGTCATTTCCCGAAATGAAAATGAGCGAGAAGAAGAAGTACTACACCTCAGAGCAGGAGAAACTGGCCCGTTATTCAAAGGCTTTATCTCACCCGGTCCGTGTATTTGTGATTGACTTTCTTGTCAACAATCTTGACAAATGCTGTTACAGCGGTGATATGGCTGAAGAGCTGCCCATTGCCCGGTCTACCCTCTCGGAGCATCTGAAGGAACTCAAGAAGGCGGGACTCATTCAGGGAGAGATTAATCCTCCGTATATTAAATATTGTATCAACCGTGAGAACTGGGAAGAGGCAAACATACTTATGGATAAATTCTTTAAGAGATAGATGATGGAAATCAAGATCCTGGGTCCGGGGTGCCCTAAATGCAAGACCCTTGAACAACTTACCCGCCAGGTGGTAGAGCAGAACGGGATTGACGCTACGGTGACCAAAGTCGAAGACATAGTTGCCATAATGAATTACGGAGTGATGACTACTCCTGCCCTGGTAATTGATGAGAAGGTGGTTCTGAAAGGCCGTGTACCCTCAGCTGACGAACTCAGAAAGATTATAACCAGATAACATGACAAAACGATGAAGAAGATCATTCTTATTTCAGCTGTGTTGTTTGCAGTAATTGCAGTGTTTGCTTTCAGGACTGCAAAGACCTCTGCAACTGAGGAGATGACCGTGAATGCCGGTGATAAGGTCGAGGTATATTATTTTCATCTCACCCGCCGGTGTGTAACATGCCAGGCGGTCGAAAATGAGACCAGGAACGCCATTCAGGCACTTTATCCCGATGAGCTGGATAAAGGTATCGTAAGCTATATTGTTCTGAATCTTGAGGATGAAAAGTCACAGGCTGCAGCTGAGAAATGCAAGGCTACCGGTCAAAGCCTCCTGATAATAAGCGGGGACACGCGCATTGACCTTACAGACAAAGGATTCATGTACGCCAAAACCAGTCCTGATAAACTCAGGGCAGAGATAAAGAAAGCAATCGATCCGCTTCTGAAATCGCTTCAATAGGTCAGATGGAGTTCCTTCAGAAGATCCTTGAGAACACCCAGTATTCAGTAGTAACTGCCATGATCCTTGGCCTGATGACTGCCATCAGTCCATGCCCCCTGGCAACCAATATTTCTGCCATTGGATTTATCAGCCGTGACATTGAAGACCGTCGCCGTGTTTTTTTAAACGGACTGGTTTACACCCTCGGACGTGCAATCAGTTACACGGGCATTGCTGTCATTATATACTTCGGTGCCGGGCAGATTGATCTTTCCGGCTGGTTTCAGCGCTGGGGAGAGAAACTCCTCGGGCCGATCCTCATAATAATAGGGCTGTTCATGCTCGATTTTATTACCGTTAACCTCCCGGGCATTGGATCATTCACTGAAAAGATAGGTGAGAAGGGGAGGAGCAGCTACATGAATACTCTTCTTCTCGGGATTCTCTTTGCTATGGCGTTCTGCCCCTACAGCGGCGTGCTTTACTTTGTCATGCTCATCCCTATGACCATTGCCAGCGCTGACGGTCTCATTCTCCCGGTGGTCTTTGCAATAGCAACCGGAATCCCGGTGATAATCTTCGCATGGCTGCTTGCATTTGCAGTTGGCAATGTGGGAAAGATGTACAGCCGCATAAAAGTGTTTGAGATCTGGTTCAGAAGAGTCGTTGCCGTGCTCTTTATCGGGGTTGGCATATGGTATATAATTACAGTCTGGTTATGAAAAAAAATTATTAAAATATTTCGGGTTTTTGCGAAATGATAATATGATCGACACATGGAACTGAAGAAAGAAATAAAGATCCTTTTATGGATCATTGCGGTTTTTGTATTTGCATTTTTTATGCCGGTTGAAAGCGCCCGCTTTACGACTGCCATAGATGCAACCTTTGACCTCGTAAAATGGTATGCCAGGGAGCATGTCATCCTGTGTCTGCTCCCTGCATTTTTCATAGCCGGGGTGATCTCGGTCTTTGTCAGTCAGGGATCGGTCATAAAGTACTTCGGTGCCAATGCAAAAAAATGGCTGGCTTACACTGTTGCAGCGATGTCAGGTACCATTCTGGCTGTCTGTTCGTGCACCATTCTGCCGCTTTTTTCAAGCATTCACAAGCGCGGCGCAGGACTCGGCCCCGCAATTGCTTTTCTCTATTCCGGTCCGGCTATAAATATCCTTGCAATAATCCTGACTGCCCGCATCCTCGGTTTTGAGATGGGAGTTGCACGGACAATCGGTGCTGTATCATTCAGTATTATCATCGGTGCCGCTATGGCATTGATCTACAGGAAGGAGGAAAAGATTAAGAAGGAGGAGCAGATGAACATTGTGCCGCAGCCTGAGAAGCGTCCCATCTGGCAGACCTCAACCCATTTCTTTACACTGGTGCTGATCCTGGTCTTTGCCAACTGGGGAGCCCCGTCGCAGGGTGATACTTCAGGCACCTGGTATCTGATCTGGTCATATAAATGGTACATCACCGGTTTTTTCAGCCTTGTGCTTGGCTGGTCACTCATTAAGATCCTGAAAATCAACTGGCAGCTGGTTCTAGCTGCCGCCATTGTTACCGTCATATCAGTCATCCTCTCAAATTCCTTTATTGAAAGCGCTAAGCTCAGACCTCTGGTTCCGATGATCACAGGCATTATCGCTTTGGCAGTAATAACCCTTGTTGATAAGAATGATGAAGAGAACCGCGAATGGACCCTTTCGACATGGGGGTTTGCCAAGCAGATACTGCCACTGCTGGCAATAGGAGTTGTTACTGCCGGCTTCCTCCTCGGTTCAACACATGACGGAAAGACTATTGCAGGCGTAATACCCAACGAATGGATCTCATCACTCGTCGGAGGCAACTCAGTGTTCTCAAACTTTTTTGCCTCCGTGGTAGGAGCATTCATGTACTTTGCCACCCTGACTGAGGTGCCAATAGTGCAGGGTCTGCTGGCTTCCGGTATGGGCAAAGGTCCGGCTCTGGCGCTCCTCCTTGCAGGCCCATCGCTCTCATTACCTAATATGTTGGTAATAAGGGGTATACTAGGTAGTCAAAAGACTATTGTTTATGTGAGCCTGGTTGTTGTGATGGCGACAATTTCCGGATTACTTTACGGTTCGATCTTTTAGGTATTTTAAACGACTTCGGAAATGACAATGCCTTAAAAGTGCAGGTGCACGAACTTTAATAAAACTCTTTATACAAAAAAAGGCTGGTCATTTGCCAGCCATTTTTTCATTCCCGGTCATTAAATCGGGCAATGCAATTAAACTAATTTCACTTCTTGACAGCAGCATGCTGGCTGCACATTGCCGGATCGCATTTCGCACCGGAAGATGCATTAGCGCAATTTGTCTTGCATACTGCCGGATCACACTTGCCTGCTTTGCACTGTGCCGGGTCGCATTTCCCTTCCTTGCACTTCGCCGGATCACATTTCATAGAAGCTTGATCAGCAGCTGATGCCGTCACTGCAGCTTCACCTGAAGCCGCTGCACAGCTGGCTGCCGAAGGGCACTTTGCACAATCCTTTGATACTTCTGCCTTTGCCTTCTTGACTTCCTGGTCATTACTCTGAGCACTGACTGCAAGAATGACAACGAAGCTCAAGACCATTAACGCTGATAAACCAATAATTACCTTTTTCATATCTCGATAGATTTATTCTTTATAAGATGTGTCAAAATTAGGGGTCGGAAATTCAAAACATGTTATACCCGGGTTAATTCGTGTTAAGCTGATGTTAAATCTGATTTAGCCATTAATATTCTGATTAATTTTGGCCGCATGCACAGATCTAAATTCCATCTGACAATCCTGATCCTTACATTGGTAGCAATTGTTGCTCTTGTCGGGATACAGTTTTCCTGGATAATAAAGGCTGCAAGGATGCAGGAGGCGCAGTTCAATCACAGCGTCACAATGGCCATGAACAGGATTGTGGAGAATCTTGCCCGTAACCAGGCCATATGCAAAGAGGTAAATAACTGCCTCAGGGAGGGCAATGGCGGTTCGTGCTATCTTCTTATGGAAAGCAGGGAAGAGTGGTCTGATATCAAGTCGGTAATAAAGAACGACCTTAATTATTATGGAATAGATCTCGACTTCGAGTTTGATATTATTAGAATCAATGATGATGGAACTGGCCGGCCTGGCAAGAATCTTTATCTCAGCAAGACTCTGGAAGAGATGCTCGAAAAATCGGGGTACACACTGAGTCTAAGATTTCCGGAGAAACGCGATTTTATTGTCGCCCAGATCGGAGACATGTTTATTTTTTCAATATTTCTGCTCGTTCTGGTTACTCTCTCATTCATCCTGATCTATGGTTACTATAAAAAAGAGAAGCAGCTTTCGGAGAGCATCCTCGACTTCGTTAACAATGTCACGCACGAATTAAAGACACCTCTGACAAATATATCGCTTGCCAACGGCATGCTGTTGAGAAATGAGAAGATTGATAAAGACGAAAAACTATCTTTCTATTCCAGGATCATACGGACAGAGCAGATCAAGCTGAATGAAAAAGTAGAGAAACTCCTCAATGCCAACTTTACCGATATTGACAAGGACCTGCCTGAGGAGGAGATTAATGTGGCGGCAGTGGCAGAAGACATCATAGAGACCTTCAGGGTGCAGATAGAGGAGAAGGGCGGAACAGTTGAACTGAGGAGGGCCGGGGATAACTTCATCATAAACGGTAACCTTGACCTTTTGCATATTGCAATAGGGAACCTTATCGATAACTCGATCAAATACTGCAACAGAGTACCTGAAATCGAAGTAACACTGAGAACATCGGATGATCATTTGCTGATAGATATTGAAGACAACGGACCCGGTATTTCCAAAGAATTCAGGGAGCAAGTCTTCAAAAAGTACTTCAGGATACCCACCGGGAATATTCATAATATTGATGGCTTCGGACTTGGGTTGTTCCAGGTAAAAAACATCATAATGAAAATGAAGGGAAAAATCAGGCTGACAAATAGTAAGAAGGGTGGTCTCAAAGTATCCGTTGAGCTGCCGCTGGCAAGAACAATGGTTGACAATGAACATAATATAAAGATTATCATCGTTGAAGATGATGTGAACCTGGGATTTCTCCTTGTGGAATTCCTTGAAGCAAATGGATATGAGGTAAAACTTTACAGGGATGGTTTATCAGCTTTGCAGGGATTCACTCTTTCACGGTTTGAATTCTGTATTATTGACATCATGCTTCCCGGTATGGATGGATTCACCCTGACTGGTAAAATAAAGGAGCTGAACAAAGATATTCCTGTAATTATCCTTTCGGCCCGTTCCATGAAAGAAGATAAGATTAACGGTTTCAGACTGGGGGTTGATGATTATATCACCAAACCTTTTGATGAGGAGGAGTTACTCTACAGGATTCGCGCAGTACTTAACAGGCAAAAGAGTCTGCCGGGTCAACCTGCACCTGAACCAAAACCGATGATGATAGGACGTTACAGGTTTGATCCTGTCAACCAGACCTTGGCTAACGACAGGTCCTCACAGAGAATTACACTAAAGGAGAGCCGGATTCTCTTTAAGCTTGCCTCCGCCATGAATACCATAGTCACACGTGATGATATCATGTCAAGTGTCTGGGGTGAGTCAGACTACTACACTGGCAGAAGCCTTGATGTGTTTATTTCCAAGATCCGGAGCTATCTGAAAGACGATCCTTCAGTTCAGATAGTCACTATTCCGACTGTCGGATACCTGCTTGAAGTGAAACAGGCATAAAGCCTGGTTATGTCATTGATCTCACCTGAACAGGCGGGGAATGAATTTAGGGACATTTTCCTGATACTTTTGGTAGTCAGGGTACTTGCTGCTGCTGATCTTTTCTGTCAGTATTGTGCTTCCCACAAAGAGTAGTACCAGCAGCACTGCCCCGGCAGCAGTGAAGTTTATCCATTTGCCGGAGGCTGCGACACCGAAAAAGTAGAAACTGATCCAGATGCACTGCTCTGAAGCGAAATTAGGATGCCTTACAAATCTCCATAATCCGTCTGTCATGAATCCTTTTTTCAGCGACTCAGTGAAACGGCCGTCGTCAGCCACTGCCTTTCTCTTTTGCTGGTGGAACCTGAACAGCTGCGTGTCTGCCACTCCTTCAATTATGATAAAGATCAGCATAAAAGATGCTGCAATTAAGTCAATCAACGTCAAGGCCTTATCCTGAAAAAGGGCGGCAAGAAGCAATGGGGTTGAAAAGAGCAGGATAAGGACATTCTGGTATAACGATATGAATAGCAGATTGAATAACCCGAACTTCAGACGGCTATTGAGTAAAGGATGCTCCCTCATCACCTGCCACCTGTAATCTTCAGCCCCTCTCCAGGGAATTAAATCATATCCTCCTTTTCTTCCGAAGTTATAGCTGAGACGGAGACCCCATATTGTTACAAGGGATGCCATAATGTATAACCGTGCTGAAGGAAATGCAGCCACAGTAACCCAGCTGTAAACTATCGGCATCAGACTCCACAACTTGTCAACCTGGCTGTAGTTCCTGGTAATTTCACTTACAATGAAGCAGGTAAGGACTACAAGCACCATGATTATAATCCAGCTCAAAACGAGGTTTTGAAAGAAATAATCATATCCTGAAAGTAATGGATTGTTGCTTACGGCTGATTTTATGAGGTCAATCATATCAGGGAAGTTTTTTGGTTGTGCAATATAAAACTAAAACTGTTTTATACAATCAGGTTCTTCTGAATGTGTTATCAGATATAATTTACATATGAAGACATCATAAAAATCTAACCTGATAAGTGTTTCGTAATTTTACGAAATGATTATATTTGTGAACTGATTCAGTCATTTAGCCTTAGGCGATAAGCCGTGATGAACGCTATATTTCATAGTAAAGGATTCATAAGCTCGGGCGTTTCTGAATCTCACGCCTCATGAAGCCTATTCTGAGGCGACTGAAGGGGATGCAATTATTGTAGACGTTCGTGAAGAGAGACTCACTGGCTACAAATGTTTCAACGTGCCCAGAGTGATTTACCTCCCGAAAAGCAGAATCCTTGAAGAGTATACTGATCTCCCGGCAGATATTCCCTTAATAATTGCAGATTCGGTAGGCCTCCGAAGCCAGGAGGTAATGGAAATACTTATCGAAAAGCGATTTTCAAATATTGCCAATCTTGCAGGAGGTATTGTTGAGTGGGAGCATGACGGACTGCCTCTGAAGGTTGATATATCTGAGCAGCTTGACGGCTCCTGCGTTTGCCAGTTGAGGCCGAGGAATAAGAAATAGGGATTAGGCAGTAGGCAATAGGCAGTAGTGACGAGTGAAGAATTAAGAATTAAGAATTAAGAATTGAATGTCAGGTACTTAGACTGCAAGATAAGCAAGACCGCAAGACCGCAAGACCGCAAGACAAAAGATGAAGATACTAATACTATGTACGGGAAACAGTTGCCGGAGCCAGATGGCTCACGGATTTCTGCAGTCGTTTGACAGAGACTGATTGAATGCGTCTGCAGGGACTGAACCGGCTTCAGTAAATTAACCCGCATGCCGTGGAGGTAATGGCGGAGGCAGGGATTGATATCAGCCACCATACTCCGAAAAGGTTGATCAAATATCTGGGCGAGGAGTGGGATTATGTGATAACCGTATGCGATGGGGCCAACGAAATCTGTCCGTCATTTCTTGGTAAGGTAAAACACCGCCTTCATATAGGGTTTGATGATCCGTCACATGCCAAGGGAACCCCTGAGTTTATTCAGAGTGAATACATAAGGGTGCGGAACGAAATAAGAGAAGCATTCCTGAGATTTTTTAATGAAAATATAAAGAACAGAGGATGACTCAAAAGGATCTTAAAGAACTGGTAAGGGAGAAGTACGGTGAGATAGCCCGTGCCTCTGATGATCAACAGTCCGGCTCGTGCTGCTGCGGCCCTTCATGCTGCTCTCCGGCTGGCTATACTGTCTTCAGTGAAAGTTATTCGCAGCTTGATGGTTACAATCCTGACGCTGATCTGAGCCTGGGTTGCGGAATACCGACGGAGTACGCTGGACTTAAGGCCGGTGATAATGTCCTTGACCTGGGCAGCGGTGCCGGAAACGACTGTTTTGTTGCCAGGGCCACAGTTGGGGATACAGGTCATGTGACAGGGATTGACTTCACGGAAGATATGCTGCTAAAGGCTGAAGAGAACAGGAAAAAACTCGGGTACACCAACATTGAATTTGTGCGGGGAGATATTGAAGCGATGCCACTGCCTGACAACAGCTTCGATGTTGTGCTTTCTAACTGTGTCCTTAACCTTGTGCCTGACAAAAAGAAGGCATTCAGTGAGATAATGAGGGTATTGAAGCCCGGGGGACATTTCTGTGTATCTGATATTGTTCTCAGGGGTGAACTCAGTGATGAAATGCGTGCTGATGCAGAGTTATATGCAGGTTGCGTTGCGGGCGCTTCAGCCATTGATGATTACCTGGGATACATCAAACAGAACGGCTTTGCTGATATCCGAATCCACAAGGAAAAGAGGATTGCAATGCCTCAGTTAGCTATCACCTTCCCTGACGGGAAAGAAGAGTCCGGAATATACAGTATTACCCTTTCGGCCAGCAAACCATTCATTGCCAGTTGATTGCCAGCCAATCTACAGAATCGCAAATCGCAAATCGCACATCGCAAATCGCAAATCCAAAAACCTTGCCTATGCCCTCCCAAAAACGACTCAAAGTCCTTGACCGTTACCTTACATTATGGATCTTCATGGCAATGATTGCCGGAGTGATCATTGGCTGGGGCAGCCCCGGCATTGCAGATTTCTGGAACAGCCTCTCCAGCGGAACCACAAACATACCTATTGCGATAGGTCTGATAGTGATGATGTATCCGCCGCTGGCCAAGGTTAAGTACGAGGAGTTACCTGACGTTTTCAGGAATACCAAAGTACTCGGCCTCTCCCTTGTCCAGAACTGGGTAATAGGACCGGTGCTGATGTTCCTGCTTGCCATACTCTTCCTGAGGTTCAATATCGATTACATGTACGGGCTGATACTCATCGGTCTGGCCAGGTGTATTGCCATGGTTATCGTCTGGAATGACCTGGCAAAGGGTGATACGCAGTATGCGGCAGGACTGGTTGCCTTCAACTCTATCTTCCAGGTGCTCTTCTTCTCGGTCTATGCATATGTTTTCATTGCTGTGCTGCCGGGCTGGTTCGGTCTGCCGGTCAATGATGCCGTTGAACAGATAACGATAGGGCAGATAGCCGAAAGCGTCTTCATTTACCTTGGTATACCGTTTATTGCCGGATTCCTGACCCGGTTTGTCCTTATAAGGGTCAAAAGCAAGGAGTGGTATCATGCTAAGTTTATCCCGAAGATAAGTCCCCTGACCCTGATCGCTCTGCTCTTTACTATTTTTGTAATGTTCTCACTTAAAGGAGAATATATTATAAAGATTCCTCTCGATGTAGTCCGTATTGCCATCCCCCTGGTAATATATTTTGTTGTTATGTTTCTTGTCTCATTCTTTATGAGCAGGAGGGTTGGGGCCAGCTATGAACAGACGGCGACGCTGTCATTCACTGCGGCAAGCAACAATTTCGAGCTTGCCATCGCTGTGGCCATCGCTGTATTCGGCATTAATTCGGGAGAAGCATTTGCTGCTGTAATCGGACCGCTTGTCGAGGTACCGGTAATGATCGCGACTGGTAAATGTCGCTCTGTTCTTTAAGAAGAGGTATTTTGCACTTTAACAGGCAACAGGCAATAGGCAGTAGGCAGTAGGGCATGGGGCAAGCCTTGCCCGCCGAAGCCTTGGCGAAGGCTGGGGAGCAAGGGGCAGGGAGCAAGGGGCAAGGCTTTGACCGCCGAAACGGCCTTGGCGAAGGTGGGGGGCGACCATGCGAGGAGAATTTGCGATTTGCGATGTGCGATTTGCGAATAGTCCAATGTCAGTGAAAAAGCAGTGTGAATGAGTGGTGAAAAAATGAAGCCTTATACCATCATTTTGTGAATCCGAAAGTATTACTTTACATACTGTAACCAAGAAACAGGTACCATGAAAAAGGCAATTTTACTGATAATGGTTTCATTATTAACATTATTGACATACGCACAGGGGGCGGTCTCTCACGGCATCGACAGAACGTCACATTATTACCGGAGATGAAATAAAGACCCCACGCAATATAGACGTGTGGCTTCCTTCTGATTATGATGCGGCGAACAGATATGCGGTTATTTATATGCATGACGGGCAGATGCTGTTCGACAGCACAACAACATGGAACAAGCAGGAGTGGGGAGCCGATGATGTTGCTGCTCTCCTGATAAGGGAGAATAAGATAAAGCCCTGCATCATTGTCGGGATCTGGAACCGTGATGATTACCGGTACACTGAATATTACCCTGAGAAAGGGCTTAGCTTTCTATCAAAGCGCAAGATGGAAAGACTCATAAGGAAGGGGATGAAAGGGGAGCCGCTCGGTGACGAATATCTGAGATTTGTGGTCAAGGGAGGTGAAACCGTTCATAGACAGCACATATTCAACCCTGGCCGACAGGGAGAATACTGTCATAATGGGCTCGAGCATGGGCGGGCTTATATCACTGTACGCAATCTGCGAATACCCGGAAACATTTGGCGGGGCAGGGTGTCTCTCCACCCACCTGCCAATGGGAAATGTAAATATCTTCAGGAAATTTGACAACCCTCTTGCAAGGTCGTTCAGAAAATACCTTGCGGCAAACCTCCCCGATCCCGAAAGCCATAAGATATATTTTGACTACGGAACAAATACCCTTGACAAATGGTATGAGCCGTATCAGAAGAAGGTCGACAGGCTGATGAAACCGGCCGGTTATAATGAAACGAACTGGATTACCCTTAAATTCGAAGGGGCCGACCATTCGGAGCGTTCATGGAACAGCCGTCTCTCGGTTCCGCTTATCTTCCTGCTCAAATAGGTCATATTTTAACTTTTTTTTGGAAAGACAGCTTGCATTTTCCGGGGTTTTCAATTCTGCGGAATAAGATTTAATTGTAGTTTTATAGGATTGTATCAACCTGCCTGTTACTACTGCCTTATGATTACAAATAAAACGGCCTCTTTCCGCCGAAGCAGACTATTCACTGCTCTGATAATATCATTTTCTTCACTGCTGACGCTGAGCGGCCAGAGCGGTTTCAGAAGCGGGACCATTATCGTAAACGATAAAACCATGATTCATGGAGAGATCAGCCCTGTATTCACCGATGGAATAATTACATCATGTTTTTGCAGAGCCGGTAGTACGGGCGAATCTTTGACATTTGCTCCCGGCGATATCCAGGGCTGGCACCTTGACGGCGGCAGGCAGTTTATTTCCGGAGGCTACATCTCACCTGAGACTTCAGATATGTTCCTTGAGATACTTTTCGACGGTATATCAGATCTCTTTTACTATAATGATCTTTCTGCAGACCACTATCTTATCAGAGACAGAAACGGGCGGCTGTTTACACTCAAATCTTATAGCAAGAAAGGTAAGTCATCAATCCCGGAAGAAGAAACAGATCTTTCAGGCGTCCGTGCAGTGCTCAGGATATGTATGGCTGATGCACCTGCCCTTGCAGAGAGGATAAACATGATTACGCCTGATCGTGAGACACTTACTGACCTTATGCATGATTACCATGTATTGATCACCCAGTCAGAATCGGATATAGCTTATGAGCTGCCACCCCCGCGAACGGAATGGGGGACAGGACTGTTCATCAGCTACAGCATTGATATGCTTCATGCCGGGGAAGAAGGAGATCTTTCAGGCATTTCAATTGATCCGGCTTACTTCCCGGGTATTGGATTGTTCGTAACGACATCTTTTCCCCGGATAACAAGAAATCTTTGGGCCACATTAAACCTTTCTCTGGCAGAGAGATACGCATATGGATTCAATGCTTCCGATGAAGCCGGTCCGTCGTTGACACTGTATGAGGAATTGCATTTGCATCAACTGTTTCTTTCAGGGGAGCTACTTTTTGGATATACTGTCGGCACACGACGATTACGTCCGTCATTCTTCACAGGCCTGTCGGGACAGTATGTTATCAGCGATGACTCAAGAATTGACTATGATCTGGCTGGTGATGACGTAATAATTTCTGAGAGCTTGCCTTACAATCCTGATGGAAACATCCGTTTCGGATTCACTTTAGGTACTGGAATTGATTATCAAATAAGCCCCGTCCTTTTCACTCTTCATGAATGCAGGTTACACGCGCTTTTCCGGAGATGATGAGATATCTTCAATTGATTCATTCGCCGTCAAAGCAGGCATTACATTCTGAAGTCATGAAAAATTACAGATTTATAAAGGTTTCTTTTATAGTTCTTCTTTCTTCCCTGGTTTTGATGTGTCAGGACGAGAAGTATACAGACAAGGGGATACCTGAAGTTGACATGATAAGTATTAAACTGATTGAGGGAGGAGGAGCAGTCTTTGAGGGGAGGATTATGTCGGCCGGTGCATCTGTGATTGAAGAACACGGATTCCTGTGGGGCACCGATGAACATCCTTCACCAGGAGGGTCAGATGTTGTCCTTCTTGGTCCGAGAGATGGTATCGGGACATTTACCTGCATAGTTACAGCCGATCTGCAAAAGGATACACATTATTACGTCCGTCCCTTTATAATTACAGATGATTACTACTCTTTCGGGAGTGTAAAATCATTCGTTTCAGGAGGAGGGAAGCAGCCAAAGCTGACTTCTGTCACACCAGCCGAGGCAGTATGCGGAGATACTGTGACAATATCGGGAGAGAACTTCTCATTCACGCCTGGAAACAATGCCGTACATTTTAATGAGAGTGAGGCGAGAGTTCTCATTTCATCAGGGGATGAGCTTGTAGTGATTGTGCCTCCCGCAGAGGAACTGCAAGTAAAGGTAAGCGTTAACGTTTCAGGCTATGAGTCTTCCAATGAGCTTGATTTCACCATGAAACAACCCTTGCTTACAGGTTTCTCGCCTCTGACGGGTACCTTTGGCGATATTGTTACTCTCTCAGGTACAAATTTCTCTCTTGATACCCTGTATGCAAAGGTCTATTTTAATACTGCCCAGGCCGAGATCGTAGAGATGACAAGAACTCAATACAAGGTCAGGGTTCCTTTGGAGAATAACATCTCACCGGCTGTCGTTCAGATCAAATACTTCAATTATTTTTCTTATAATGAGCAGTTTACTCTAAGACAGGCAGAAATCACAGATGTGTCACCGGTGAAGGCAAAGGGAGGAGATTCGATCCGCATTACCGGAGCAAACTTCAATCCTGCCATGGAGATGAACCAGGTAAGCCTGGGCGGCATGGATGTCATTGTGTTGAGGTCGAGTGCGACGGAGATAGTTTTTATTGTTCCGTACGAACTCTCTTCAGGCAGCTATGGGTTGACACTCACGACATTGTACGGGCAGCCCGTAACATGGCCGGGCTCAATAGGTGTGACCTCGACCTGGGCCAGGCTCAACGATTTCCCGGGGACCGCACGGTCAAGTCCTGCTGTATTTGCTACCGAAACCCACGGATATGTTGGATGCGGGCATAACACAGGAATTTTTAATGATTTCTGGGAGTATGCACCCGGTACTGATCAGTGGCGTAAAACAAGTGACTTCCCTATTAACAGTCTCTATTTTGCACAGGGGTTTGCAATTAACGGTATGGGATACGTAACGCTTGGTAAGATAAACGACTCATACAGCAAAGCGCTGACAAAATATAATCCTGTCACTGATGCATGGGAGACAATGGCGCCGAAGCCCGGCGAAGGTTCAAGCATGAAATCTCCTGCGTTTGTCATTAATGGCAAAGCCTATGTTCCGGCTGCTGAGGAGATGTATGAGTATACACCGTCAACCAATACATGGGTCAGGAAAACATACCCCTCCCAGCTGGAATATTTTGGCAGCGGAGTTGCATTCTCGATCGGCAACAAAGGATACATGGGTATAGGATGGATACATCAGCAGAGTACTAATACTCCGATGCTCTTTGAATATGACCCCGTAACTGACATATGGACAAGAAAAGCAGATTTCCCGGGGACCCTCAGAAGCAACGCGGTTTTCTTCTCACTGCCAAACGGAAAGGCTTATGTCGGACTCGGGACAACACTAAACTATGTATATCTGAATGACATGTGGGAGTATGACCCTGTCACCGACACATGGAGGAGACTGGAGGACTTTCCCGGTACAGCAAGGTACAGTGCAGTCGCCTTCAGCGTCGGATCAAAGGCATACATCGGCTTTGGGTACGACGGCCAGCACAGGAAAGATATCTGGGAGTTTAACCCTGGTTCTGAAAACTAAATAATATGCGATCTCATGGGGTACTATTTTCTTCTGATATCACAAATAGCCCAGATTGTCTTAGGAAGCGATAAGGTAAAGGATGTCAATATCGTGCTGATATGTCTTGATGATATGGGTTATGGTGACCTGTCACTGACCGGCGCCACAGGATATCATACGCCCAATATTGACAGGATGGCCTCTGAAGGAGCCTTTTTCACACATTATCTTGCTCCCCAGGCTGTCAGCAGCGCCAGCAGGGCAGGACTCATGACAGGGTGCTATCCCAACCGCATCGGGTTCAGCGGCGCCCTTGACCATGCATCAAAGACTGGTATCAACTCAGATGAGGAGACCATTGCTGAAATGCTGAAGAAGGAGGGATATGCCACGGCTGCCTTCGGCAAGTGGCACCTGGGCTGCCAGCCAGAGTTTATGCCTTCACAGCATGGCTTCGACGAGTTTTTCGGGATACCCTACTCTCACGATATGTGGCCTCATCACCCCGTCACAAAGAACTATTACCCTCCGCTGCCGCTGATTGAAGATGACAGCGTCATAACAACTGAGCCTGACATATCACAGTTTACACAACAATTTACAGCCCGTACGCTCGATTTTATCCGCAGAAACAGGGGCAATCCCTTCTTCGTCTACCTGGCCCATCCGTTGCCTCATGTGCCGCTGGCGGCTTCTGATAACTTCAGGGGTAAGTCAGAGCAGGGACTGTACGGCGACGTCATGATGGAGATAGACTGGAGTGTGGGTGAGATCATCAGCACTCTGGAGAAACTTGATCTTGACAGGAACACCCTTGTCATATTCACATCAGATAACGGCCCCTGGCTTAACTACGGCAATCATGCCGGCAGTCCGGGCGGGTTCCGTGAAGGTAAGGGTACCACCTTCGAGGGTGGACAGCGGGTCCCCTGCATAATGTGGTGGAAGGGTACAATACCTGAAGGGACCGTATGCAACAGGCTCGTGTCCGGAATAGACATACTTCCCACGCTGGCAGATGTGACCGGAGCAGCCCTGCCTGAAAGAGGCATCGACGGTGTAAGTATCCTCCCCCTGATGAGAGGAGATAAGAATGCCAATCCGAGGAAGTCATTCTATTACTATTATCGTCAGAACAACCTGGAGGCGGTCACCGACGGAACATGGAAGCTTGTATTTCCGCATCGCGGCCGAACCTATGAAGGGTTCCTTCCGGGCAACGACGGGCAGCCCGGCGGGGCTGATGAGAACCGGTGGATTGAAGGAGGACTGTACGACCTCCGGCGTGACCCGGGAGAAAGGTATAATGTCATTGATCTCTATCCCGATGTGGTCGCCAGGCTTGAAAAGATGGCTGAAGAGGCCCGCGATGACCTGGGTGATGACCTGCAGAATGCTCCTGGCAGGAACAGAAGAGAACCAGGGAGGGTAAAATAACCTTGCCCCTTGCCCTTGCTCCCTTCTGCCCTGCTCCTTGCTCCTTGCCCTATCGCCTACTGCCCTCCCCCTTAACCTTTAACCGTAAGTATCTCGCAGTATATGACTCAGGGCATTCTGCCAGCTTGCTCAGGTGTGCCCTCAAAGACAACATACCCGCCCCTGTCACCCCCTTCAGGCCCGAGGTCAATGACCCAGTCGGCACACTTGATGACCTCAACGTTATGCTCGATGAGTATCACCGAGTGACCGTGCTCGACAAGCGCATTGAGTGATTTCATCAGCTTGTTAATATCGTGGAAGTGAAGACCTGTGGTAGGCTCGTCAAAAATGAAGAGTATCTTTTCACTGCTCTTCTCCTGTGCAAGGTAATATGCCAGCTTTACCCTCTGGCTCTCGCCGCCTGAGAGGGTGGAAGACGACTGTCCCAGCCTTACATATCCCAGTCCTACATCTGCCAGTGGTCTGAGCCTGTCAGCGATCTTTCTGCAGAACTTGTCCTTGCAGGCGGTGAAGAACTCTATAGCCTCGTCGATGGTCATCTCAAGCACATCGTAAATGTTCTTCCCTTTGAACCTTACGTCGAGGATGTCGCGCTTGAACCGCATCCCCTTGCATGCCTCGCATGTAAGCTCAACGTCAGCCATAAACTGCATCTCGACACGTATCAGCCCTTCTCCCTGGCATTCTTCGCAGCGTCCACCCTCCACATTGAAAGAAAAATGGGAAGGCTTGAACCCGTATTGAACCGATGCCTGCTGTTCGGCAAACAGCTTTCGTATGTCGTCAAAGGCCTTCAGATAAGTGACCGGGTTTGAGCGGCTTGACTTGCCAATAGGATTCTGGTCTATAAGCTCTATGGCTGTGATGCTGCTGACGTCACCTGCTATCTCCGTGAAGCGGCCCGCCCTGATGCTGGTCCCTGCCAGCCTGTTTGAGAGGGCACTGAAGAGAATATTGTGCACCAGGGTACTCTTGCCCGAGCCGCTTACGCCTGTCACAGCCGTGATTGTATGCAGCGGGAATTTCACACTTATCTCCTTGAGGTTGTTCTCCCTGGCGCCGGTGACGCTGACGAAGCTGTTCCATCGTCTCCGCCGTGCGGGCTCTTCGATCTTCATCGCTCCGGTCATGTAGGCAGCGGTCAGCGATTTGTTCTTCTCACTGAAGTCGACCCCGCCCTGGTAAACGATCTCACCTCCGTGGGTGCCGGCTCCCGGTCCCATGTCTATGATCTCATCGGCTGCCCTGATGATCTCCTCCTCATGCTCAACGACGATTACCGTGTTTCCGAGATCGCGCAGCTCCTTCAGTACGCTGACAAGCAGGTTGGTGTCACGCGGATGAAGCCCTATGCTCGGCTCATCGAGTATATAAAGTGAACCTACCAGGCTGCTGCCCAGCGAGGTAGCCAGGTTGATACGCTGTGACTCGCCTCCCGAAAGGGTGTTCGACAGCCTGTCGAGGGTGAGGTAGGAGAGGCCTACATTGACAAGGAAACCAAGTCTCTGCTGTATCTCCTTCAGCAGACGCCCGGCTATCTCCCGCTCCTCGCCGTTGAGCATCAGCTTGCCGAAGAATTCGTACGCTTCGCTTACCGGGAGGGAGGCTATCTCACTAATAGATCTGCCACCCACCTTTACCCAGTTCGCCTCTTTCCTGAGCCTCTGTCCTCCGCACTCGGGGCAGACGCGCTTTCCCCTGTAGCGACTGAGCATGACCCTGTACTGTATCTTGTATTTCTTCTCTTCAAGATGTTCGAAGAACTGGTTCAGGCCAAAGAAATACCTGTTGCCGCTCCATACAAGTGCCTTCTGTTCGGCTGTAAGCTTATGCCATGGCTTGTGTATCGGGAAGTCAAACTTGCCGGCGCTGAATATAAGTTTCTCCTTCCACTGCTTCATCGTCTCGCCTCTCCAGCATGCAATGGCGTCATCATATACCGACAGGTTTTCATCAGGGATGACCAGGTTCTCATCTATCCCTATCACCTTGCCGTACCCCTCACAGAGAGGACAGGCGCCCAGCGGGGAGTTGAAGCTGAAGAGATGCTCGGTGGGTTCTTCAAAGGTGATGCCGTCTTCTTCAAACTTATCAGAGAATCTCACTGTCTGAGATGTCTCCTCATCAGTCACATCCAGCTTTATGTGGCCTCTGCCGGTCAGAAAGGCAGTCTGCACCGAGTCGGCTGCACGGCTCAGCTCCTCATTCATCCTGCCTGCTGACAGCCTGTCGATGATTATTTCAACGACCGGTGCATTTTTCACCAGGTCCGTGGCGCCAGGCTCATCGAGCCTTACAATGCCCTTCTCCGTGCTTATCCGGTTATACCCCTGCCTTATAAGGAAATCAATGAACTCTGAGGGATCGACATTCTCAGGTACGGTCAGCGGAGCAGTCAGGACCACGCGCGTACCTTCCGTTAGGTTGGCGATATAATTCACAACGTCGTCAACAGTGTGTTTTCTTACCTCCCGACCGGATACAGGTGAGATTGTATGTCCGACCCTTGCCCAGAGAAGCCTGAGATAGTCGTGTATCTCGGTGGAGGTGCCTACAGTAGACCGCGGGTTTCTCGTGTTTACTTTTTGCTCTATGGCTATTGCAGGAGGGATGCCATTGATGAAGTCGACATCAGGCTTGTTCATGCGCCCCAGGAATTGCCGTGCGTATGATGAGAGACTCTCCACATAACGGCGCTGCCCCTCGGCATAGATTGTGTCAAATGCCAGTGACGATTTGCCTGATCCTGACACTCCGGTGATTACGACAAGCCTGTCTCTCGGAATATCTAGGGTAATATCTTTAAGGTTGTGTACACGCGCCCCTTTTATCTCAATATTACCCTTCATTCAAGCTCTTTATAAGAAAAAGCCAAAAATAATCATTTTGAAATAAAGAATTTTTGTTTTCTTTGTGTCTTGAATAACCAAAACGAAGGAGGATAGCCTATAGCATAATTCTACTCTTGACCAAAAAGTAAGAGTTATGAAGAGTACAAAGACCGATTATGAACTGATAACCAGTTTCATGAACGGTGATGAGAGGAGCATCGAGCTCCTGATCCTTCGGCATAAGAGCAAGGTTTATTCCTATATCAGCCTTTACATTCGAAGTCGTGATCTCGCGGATGACATCTTTCAGGATACTTTCCTGAAGGTTGTTCAGTCTGTCCGTGCAGGCCGGTACCAGGATGATGGCAGGTTTCTGTCATGGGTGATGCGCATTGCCCACAATCTCATCATCGATCATTTCAGGCATGAAAAACAGATGGGCATAGTACTGAATGATGACTATGAGAGCGATCTGTTCAATTCACGCAGGCTTGCGGATGAGAATGTTGAGGATGTGATGGTTCGCCGGCAGGTGCTGCGCGATGTCCGTCGCCTCGTCAGCGAGCTCCCTGAGGACCAGCGCGAGGTGGTGATAATGCGTCATTATGCCGGAATGAGCTTCAGGGAGATAGCTGATATGACCGGAGTGAGCATCAACACCGCCCTCGGTCGCATGCGCTATGCCCTCATTAACATGCGGAAGATAATGGAAGAAAAAAATATTACTCTTTCAATCAGCTGAGACAATTTTTGCAGAGATAAGGGCGTTTTTCTCATATGAGAACAACAACGCCTATGGATAATATCTCTACCCGATTACTTTCTTACAGCGAAATTGAAACCTGCACCAATGACCTGGTGGCAGATGCTTTCGGTATTGATCATGAGCTGAAGGCTATTTTGCCCGGTCTTGATCTTCAGCCTGAAGACCATGTAATAGCTGGTTTGCTTGAGAAGATACACCACGGCACCAGGGTACACTGATCTGCCTTTTTGTCTTTTTGCATCTCACCTGCTTCTTTGCGGCTGATTTCGATATTTAACCGCAGAGGCACTCGAAGGAAATCCCTCGGGCACTGAAGGTGCGGAGCATCATCTTTTATCTGTTCCATTTTTTTTACCTTCGCAAAATCCAAAACAAAAATGATGAGAAGAGTACCTATCTATTTATTTGTAGTGTTGACCATGTTATGGTCATGTACATCAAAACAGGAGAAAATGGAAAACCGGATGAGGGAGTTTATCTCCGCATATGAAGCGAAAATAATTCCTCTGTACAGGGAAAATGCCCTTGCATCGTGGGAAGCAAACATAAACGGTACTGACGAGGCCTGGGCCCGCAGTGAAAAGGCAACAATAGAATATGTAAGCTTTTTTGTTGATCCAGTGGCTTTCGCCGGGCTGAAGGAGATGAAAGAGTCGGGAATGGTAAAGGATCCGCTCCTTGCCAGGCAGCTTGAGCTGTTGTACAACTCCTACCTTCAGGGTCAGATAGATACCAGCCTGATCTCTGAACAGATCAGGATGGAGACGGCAATCAACAAGAAGTACTCGAACTTCAGGGCAACGGTTGATGGCAAGCCGCTGTCAGACAACGAGGTGGAGGAGATACTCCGTAACTCGAAGAACAGCGGAGAGCTGCAGGCAGCATGGGAGGGGCATAAGATGATAGGTCCGCTGGTCTCTGAGGATGTAATCAACCTGGTGAAGCACCGAAATAAAATTGCACAGAAACTTGGATTTGCCAACTATCACACGATGAGTCTCGAGCTTTCGGGTCAGAAGCCTGAAGATGTTACCAGGATCTTTGATGAGCTTGACAGCCTTACCCGCGACAACTTTGCTCAGCTTAAGGGAGATATTGATGCCTATTTTGCAGCGCGTTATGGGATAGAGATCGCAGAACTGCAGCCATGGCACTACCAGAACAGGTACTTTCAGGAGGCTCCGGAGATATACACTGTAGACTTTGACAGCTATTATGAAAAAAATGATCCGGTGAAACTGGTGACTGACTTTTATGCCGGCATTGGCCTTCCGGTTGATGCCATCCTGGCAAAAAGCGACCTGTACGAGAAACCGGGAAAGAACCAGCATGCGTTCTGTACTGACATAGACAGAGCAGGCGATGTGAGAACACTTAACAATATAAGGCCCGATTCGTACTGGATGAACACAATTCTTCATGAACTGGGTCACGGAGTTTATTCATACTACAATGATATTACCCTGCCTTTCACGCTGCGTGATGCTGCGCATACTTTCACCACGGAAGCCATCGCCAATTTCTTCGGCAGACTGGCCACTGACCCGCAGTGGATGTGCGACATGAATATCATCGACGAAAAAGAACGTGACAGGATATCCGGTGAAAGCGAAAAGGCGCTGCGCCTGCAGCAGCTGGTCTTCAGCCGCTGGGCACAGGTGATGTACCGCTTTGAAAAGGCAATGTATGAGAATCCTGACCAGAACCTGAACCAGGTCTGGTGGGATACCGTCGAAAAATACCAGATGGTGAAGAAGCCTGAAGGGCGTGACATGCCTGACTGGGCAACTAAGATACATGTGGCTCTCTATCCGTGCTATTACCATAATTACCTGCTCGGAGAGCTGCTGGCTTCACAGTTATATGCCCATATTGAGTCGAATGTCCTGACAGGCACCTCGCTGGCTGGAGATAAAGCAGTTGGCGATTATTTCAGGAATAATGTGTTTATGCCCGGAGCAAGGTATCAATGGAATGATATGATTGAAAAGGCAACAGGGGAAAAGCTTACGGCAAAGTATTACGCATTGCAGTTTGTTCAGTAAACAGATACCGGTTAAAAACGAAGTCAAATGAAAAAGATCATCGTACTTATGATTGCAGCATTAACAGCCTGCGCTCCGCCTGAAAAGAAGACAGCAGAGTCAGCCGCAGGTTTCATTGATGAAGCCACTATTGTTAGTTCAATAGATGGCATACGTTCTTCACAGCCTGAAACTGATGCATTCATCCTTGAGAAGGGTGTCAGGCACGCAGCATCACTCTGGAGGGAAGAGGACGGCTCAGCACAGCAGTTCGCTGACTTCGTTGCAGCAAATTACATAGCCAGTCCGCAGAAGAGGAGTGAGGTCTTTATTAAGATCAGCAACTATTTTGAATCACTTGGCGGTAACCTTAACGAGATCACCCTTGATCTGAAAAAAGTCCTGGATGAGACTGGAGGTGAGATTGATGAGATTGACAAAATGTTTGGGAATTATTCGGTCGGATCACATCTGCAGTCAGACTTCTATTCAAACAAGATAGCCTTCGTTATTGCCCTTAACTTTCCCTATTACACCCTTGCAGAGAAGGAGGAACTGGGTGAGAAATGGAGCCGCGAAGAGTGGGCCATGGCCCGTCTGGGAGACCAATTCGTATCACGCGTTCCTGCCGAACTTAATCAGGCAATGGCTGTGGCGTCAGGTAATGCTGCCATGTATGTAGCTGAATATAATATATATATGGGCAAGCTGAGGACAGACGACGGTCGTCAGATCTTTCCTGATGATATGGTACTCCTTTCGCACTGGAACCTGCGTGACGAAATCAAGGCCAACTATGCTGATACGAAAAATGGTCCTGAGAAACAGGAGATGATCTACCGGGTCATGGAGCGTATCATCAGGCAGGAGATACCCGGGAAGGTTGTAAACAATCCGGAGTATGAGTGGGCTCCCTATTCGAACAGGGTGACAAAGGAGGGAGCAGAAGTGCAGCTTGCCCCGGAGCCTGATGCAAGGTACGCACAGGTGGTGAATATCTTTAAGGCACACAGGGCCATCGATCCGTTCAGCCCCGGGATGAACACCGCCATCCTCCGGAAGTTTGCAGGCGAAATGGAGATAGCCCAGGAGGATATCGAGGCGCTCTTTGATGCCTACCTCAGTACACCTCAGCTAGTTTCTCTGGCTGAAATAATTAAGCAGAGGCTGGGTCGTGACCTGAGACCCTATGACATATGGTATGACGGCTTCAAGTCGCGCAGTTCAATCCCGGAGAGCATGCTTACTGCGAAGACATCAGCACTCTATCCCGATCCTGCCGCATTCCGGAATGATATGCCGGCGATGCTGGTCAAGCTTGGATGGTCACCCGAGAGGGCGAAATACATTGCTGACAAGATAGTTGTTGACCCCGCCCGCGGATCAGGACATGCCTGGGGTGCCGCGATGAAAGGCTCTGTCTCCCATCTCAGAACACGTATCTCAGACAAGGGTATGGACTACAAAGGATATAACATTGCAGTTCATGAGTTCGGACACAACGTCGAGCAGACAATATCACTCTATGATGTTGATTATTTTATGCTTTCGGGTGTGCCTAACACCGGATTTACGGAAGCAACTGCATTCCTGTTCCAGGACCGCGACCTGAAACTTCTCGGCATAAAGGAAGAGAACCCTGAGAAAGAGAAGCTGCAGATGCTTGATGCTGCATGGTCACTGATGGAGATAATGGGAGTGGGGATGGTAGAGATGAAAGTATGGAAGTGGCTCTATGAGAACCCGGAGGCAACACCGGCACAGCTTAAGGAACAGACGGTGGCTTTCGCCATTGAAGTATGGAATAAATACTTCTCGCCGGTCATGGGCATTGCCGACTCTCCGATACTGGCGATCTACTCTCATATGATAGACGTGCCGCTTTACCTGCCGAACTATTCATACGGACAGATAATACAGTTCCAGATAGAGGATTATCTCAAGGGGAAGGACTTTGCGGCAGAGGTAGACCGGATGTATAAGCAGGGGCGTCTTACCCCCCAGCACTGGATGAACGGGGCAGTGGGAGTGAAGATATCAGCCCAGCCGGTAATCAATGCCCTTGAGGAGGCACTGAAATAATATAATAGCCCGTGGTCGTCATAAAGTTCCGCAGGAAGGGTATTGATCCCGGGAACTGAGGCAGGCGCCGGGGACGGAGCCCGAATTTGACTTCAAAATTAGGGTTGATGAACCAGAGGGATTTCTTGAGAATAAGGAATCCCTCTTTTTTTATGGTTCTTTCAAACCACCCGAGGTTAATGCCAGTCTCTTTGATCTCAAGCAAACCCTCAATCCTGGCCTCACTCTCCCCGAACATCTTCAGGATGCCGCGGTACATGGCTTTTGGGAGCAGATGGAACCAGGGCAGCTTCGAAAGTATCCTGCTTTCACACATCTGCTGATGACCTCCGAAGGGGTTGTTCCACGGCGGAAAACCAATGAACAGCACCCCTCCCTGGTCTAGAAATAGCTTAACGAAACCGAGGAACCTTTTCTGGTTATGTATATGCTCCAGTACATCACGCATCATCACGAGGTCAAATTTGCCGGCTGACGCTGAATCATAGATGTCGGCTGCAATGAATTCAATCTTCTCACCCCCGGGGACTGATGAATAAAATTTCCGGGCATTGGAGATCTTCGTCTCAGAAATGTCAATGCCGGTAATCCTTTTGCATCCTGCATCAAGGAATGGCTTCAGATTCCCTCCCTCACCACATCCGATCTCAAGTACGGAAATCTGTTCATTAACCTGCAATATGCTGTTTATGAATGGGATAACGTGCCTGGATGTCGTCAGGGCCTGTTCCCTGAAATACTTCTCCCTGTCCTTGTGCCTGTCATGCATGACCCAAATGTAAATTTTTTTTCGATTTTCCTTGACTTTTGTGATTTAAAGTAATATCTTTGTGATATCATAATAATATCATAAATCATGAAAGAAGAAAAGAAATTCAATGCTGCATCGGGATATCTCTTCCTGCTGTTAGGTATTCTGGTGGCAACAGCCATGGTATTCTCATTCATAAATGAGGTATTCTGGCTGGGTGCGATTCTGATTGTTATCACCTTCCTTATCCTGCCCGGATTAATGGTGGTCAATCCCAATGAATCAATGGTGATGGTTCTCTTCGGGGCTTACAGGGGCACCGTGAAGACTAACGGATTCTGGTGGGCGTTACCCTTCTATGTAAGGAAGAAGATTTCTCTCCGTGCGAGGAACTTTGACAGTGAGCCTATCAAGGTGAACGACAAGAACGGGAACCCTATCAAGATAGGGTTGGTACTTGTCTGGAAGGTTGATAACACCTATAAGGCAGCTTTTGATGTTGACAACTATGAACATTTTGTGCTTGTTCAGAGTGACGCTGCGCTCCGCAAACTGGCAGGGCTCTATCCTTATGACAACTGGGAAGGTCATGATGACAAGCTGACCCTTCGCAGCGGGGGAGAAGAAGTTAATGATGAACTCGAGAGGGAGATTCGTGAGAGGCTGAATATTGCCGGCATCTATGTGATCGAGGCAAGGATAAACTATATCGCCTACGCAGAAGAGATCGCCGGTGCGATGCTTCGCCGCCAGCAGGCCACGGCCGTAGTGGCTGCACGGTTCAAGATTGTCGAGGGAGCAGTGTCAATGGTCGAGATGGCTCTCGAGCAACTCTCGGAAAAAGGTATCATTGAGCTTGACGAGGAGAAAAAGGCTGCAATGGTGAGTAACTTAATGGTGGTGCTGTGCGGTGACAAGGATGCGAATCCTGTCATCAATGCCGGAACGCTTCATCAGTAGCCATGCAGAAGAAGTCCTTTGTCATAAGGATTGATCCCGGCAAGCTGAGTGCCATCGAGAAATGGGCCTCTGATGAGTTTCGCAGCACCAACGGTCAGATTGAGTGGATACTTGACCAGGCACTGCGCAGGTCGGGAAGGTTACAGGCAAAGAAGGAAAACAAAAAAGAAGGAAAAGATGAAAAATGAATATCCTATGCTTAAGTACACCTGTCCCAAGTGCGGGAGCAGGAAGTACAAGGTTAATGAGATCAGGGTGGCCTACAATCTCTTTACCCAGTTATTTGACATACAGGCAGCCAGGTACACTGCCCTGGTTTGTGAAAAGTGCAAGTTCACAGAATTTTACAATGTGCCTGCCAAGGGGCTGACAAATGTGTTTGACTTTGTTGTCGGATAGAGAGGGTCAGATATTGGCAAGATAGACTGAGCAGCAGGCGGCGACGCCTGCTGTCTCTGTTCTCAGCCTGCCGGGGCCGATGTGAACGGGAACGAAGCCGGCCTCTATGGCTGAGACGATCTCCTCACTGGTGAAGTCACCCTCAGGGCCTGCAAGAATCAGAAGATCTTCAGCAGGTGCAAACGCATCGGTTATGGCTTTGCGTTCAAACTCCCGGTCACAGGTTGCGATAAGTTTCCGGCACCCGAATTCTCTTTTTACCATTTCGCTGAACATCACAGGTTCGTTCAATACCGGAAGAAAGGCCTTGACTGATTGTTTCATCGCCGACAGTATGATGCTCTCAAGTCTCTCCTTCCTGATTCTTTTCTTTTCACTGCGGCTGCATATCAGTGGTGTGATTTCATCTATTCCGATCTCAACGGCTTTCTCGATGAACCACTCAAGTCTGTCTTCATTTTTAAGGGGAGAGATGGCCATATGAAGGTTGTATTGACGCTTTCCCTCATCCTCCCTCGCTCCGGTAATGGTCACCTTCATTGCTGCGGGATCATCACCTGCAATCACTCCTTCAAAAAAAGTTCCCTTCCCGTCAGTGAATACCAGGCTGTCACCCTTGCGCATCCGCAGGACCCTGAGGCAATGACCTGACTCCTCGCGGCTGAAGGTTGCAGCGGTTCCTGAAATGTCAGTTGTATAAAATAACTGCATGATCGAATTTCTTTGCTCAAATTTATTGAATTTAGCATTCACATTATTACGCTTTATCAATATGAGAATTGGTGTGATTTCTGATACGCACGGGTGGGTTGATCCTGCTGTATACAAGCATTTTGCAGATGTTGACGAGATATGGCATGCAGGTGATGCCGGCAATATCGATGTCATCACTGAGCTTGAATCGTTCAGGCCGGTGAAGGCTGTATGGGGTAACTGTGATGATTTCAGGGTAAGAAGTGCGACAAGGGAGTTCATCAGTTTCACGGCAGGAGGGAAGAGAGTTCTTATGATACATATTGGTGGTTATCCCGGCCGTTATTCACCGCGGTCGCTTGAACTGATAAGGGAGTACAAACCTGAGATCTTTGTGTGCGGCCACTCACACATCGTGAGGGTAATATACGACAGGAAGCATGAAATGCTCTGTATCAATCCGGGTGCTGCAGGACGTCAGGGGCTGCACAGGGTGATGACTCTTCTCCGGTTCTCCGTTGAGGCAGGGAAGATAAGCGATATGGAGGTGATTGAATTCAGGAAGAGGGGTGACAGCTATGATTACTGACCGAACTCATCAATAGCCCCTCCGCCCTCCATCCGGCGAAGGAACCTGCTGAGCCTGTCAGGAAGACCTATCATAAACTCATACGGAACCCTTGAGTTAGCCTTTGGATCTTTCCTGTCCTTCTCCTTTATATTTGTCAGAAGGTCATTATATGTGGAGTTGGATGAGTAACTCATCAGCACCCCCCTGAAATAGGAGAACCAGTACCATGTATTATTATTGGCTTTCAGGTAAATATCCAGCAGGTCTCCTGACCTCTTCCTCTGCAGCTCAACATATCCGTCAACATAGATGTTCAGCGGCTGGTCGCCTATAAAGCCGATACCGATCTTCCCTACTGATATGAATGACATTGAGTTCTGATTCCACTTCAGGTTCACATCGTTCAGCATCAGCTGAAAACTGAGTTCCTTTGGCAGCGTGCGAGCCACGCCGAAAAGCTGCAGCTCTTCACCAACCGCTTTCGCGGCCTCGGCACCGATAAGGTCGCGCATGGCCTTCGTATTAAATTCCGATGCCAGGTTGACCGGGCGCAGGGTAGGGACCATGCGTATGTCGTCAGCCATCAGCCTCAAGGCGTCGGGACTGAAGAAGAACGAAAAGCCCAGAATTGACTGGATTGTTACCTCAGAAGACTCGGTGTTATGGACCACATGGCCGGCGCTGTTCAGCGTCAGCAGGTTATAGTCAGCACCGAAACTTATTTTCCCCTCACTGCCAAGGACACAGAAGTTCTTGTCGAAGGTGACCATGTTGCCTTCCATGCTCAGGTCTGACAGCTTCTTAAGCGATGCTATCCGGTACTTGCCTGCTCCCTTATCGTGGAACAGGAATCCGCTGGCCGTCACCATCGGGTTGTCGCTCCATGACTTTCTCTCTGAGAGGAAGGTGCTGTATACGCCTGAAGAATCAAGGGTGATGAATGAGCCTGAGAATAAAAGATTGTCATTGATGTCTCTGGGCTTTTCATCAATGGGTATAAGTATATTTTTGGGATCAATTGCAGCACTGAATTTTACAGGACTGTTATTGATATTTTTGCAATTGGTTACTATTCCGGCTGCCCCTGTAAACTTCAGGTTACTGTCAGCCGAACGGAGTGAGACATCACCCGTGAATGTAAATGCAGGGCTTAACATAAATAGCTGTGATTCAGGAATGTATCCCTGTGCTTTGGTGGCCATTGTGTCAACCCGTATCTCCGAGAAGTTAATGACCTGAGGCATCCCTGTCTCGTCAATGTAGTCGTAGCTTCCTGTCCCGTAATAATTTGCACTGCTCTCAATGTTCAGCCTTGCTGAATGGATCAGATGCCGGTTGTTGACAGCAACAATGGCACTGTCGGTCTCTCTGATCCTGGCTCTCTTTTCGATATACAAAACTCCTCCACCCGGTTGTATGAGCGCGTCGGCAACAGGTATGTAGTTGACACCCTGAACCCTGATATATTCATTTCTGAGGAAGTATGAGGCAGTACCTGACTGAAATTTCAGCGTGTCCTTCATATTGTTGGTTGAGAGGAAAGTAGGCTTCTCCTCCATGCCGGGAGGCACTTTGAGCAACTGGGCGGCTGACATCAGCGTAGTGGAGTCTCTTCCTCTCTGCCACATGTCAAGAACCTTGTTCTCTATGTCGTATTCAAAGTTCGTCATCTTCGAGATATATTCCATCTCCGGAAACATGACGAGGGAAGAGTCTGTGTTCAGGCTGAAGAGTGAGCGTTGTTCTTCAAAGTTGACATGAGTGTTTGCATTGGTCGCCACGAAACCGTAGCCGCTTCCCGTGATTGCTTTGAGATAGTAGTCTGATGTGTCTGCGCTGATAGTGTTTGTTCCGAAGCTGAATGTTCCGGAGGTGATACGTGAGTCAGACATATTCACCTCACCCTTGCCGTCCAGCCCTTCGGGCCTTAGTATAAGGATGCCGTCCATGGTGGTGCCGTTGGCAAACATGCTGAAGTCTTTGTCAGGGCTGTTGACAGCGTACCATTCATCAGGCTTTGTCAGCCATTTGATATCAACTGCCGCCGAGCTCAGCACCGGAAATCGTAGTAATGTATCTTCAGCCATTGTAAAACTCATTGCCCGGGTGATCATCGAATCAGGGTAGAATCTGAAAGTGTCTGCCACCGCTGTGGCTGTGAGATGATCAATCCTGCCGCTGCCAATAAGCCCTGTATTGCTCATGCTCAGATGATCGTAAAGGATACCTTTTCCTGCATATATGGGTATCCCCTCCGGAACGATTGTCATTGAAAAGCCAAGAGAAGTGTCGGGCTGCACCGTAAGTGTCTGTCTCATAGGCTCAGTGATGCCGCTGCCGAAAAATTCGCCGGCCAGTGCCACCTCCTCATTGGAGTAATGGTCAATATTGGTATAGGTGAACGGATCGATTTTGAAAAAGAAATCCTCCTTGGGATAGACACCTTCCAGACCGGGTATGCGGTCATAGAATATGTATGAGTTAGTGACTGCGTTTATTATTGGATATTGCTGCAGACTCTTCAGTCCCGACTTGTTCTTAGGGTCATCAATAAACAGTTCGGCAGTGCCAAGCTGTATCAGGTTATCGATCTCTTTGATCAGTGGTCTTCCGAAAGCATCCAGCTCACTCGTTTCCACAGCCATCCTTATCGAATCAATCTTTTCCAGCTTAATGTTAAAGGTGTCATAGTTGAATGAAAACTGCTTGCCGTAGATTGTAAAAAGACCCGCCCTGACTATGCCGTCGAAAGAGATAGCCCGGTTCCTGCCGACAACCATTCTTCCTTTGTAGGGTATTATTGCCACCCTCTGTGAGTCACTCAACGAAACTCCCCTGACGCCCATGAGGTTCAGATCATAATTGCGGAGATTTAATATCGCATTCTCTTCTGCACCGCTTGCCTCACTGTTGATGGTTATGGCGTCATAGTCCTTCTTTTTTGCAAAGGAGGCCAGGTAGTCATCCAGTTTCTTCTTGATGGTGACCTCGTTATAATTTCTGTCATAAAAGAGAAAGCCGTTGTTAGCCAGTTCAATGCATAGTGCCGTAGCCTGTTCAACCGGCATCCTCATCCATTTGGCAAATCCTTCAACCGGGAAGACATCCAGGCCGTAGACCTTTGCGTAGTCTCTGACGCGGTAAAGAGGATGGACGTCATCGAGACGCATAAGCCTGTAGAAGTTGGCTTCATTGTAAAACGATACTGATTCAAACTTCGCGGCACCGATGGAAGCGCCCCTGGTCCTCGACATCGTTATGAAAGAGTCATCCATATCCCATGACAGATGTTCAAAATAGAGATCCAGGTTATGATATGAATCATAATAGGGGCTTCTTGAAACCGGGCTCGGTGTCCGGAAGAGTCCTACTTCACGTGTGGAGGTATTGTATGAGAAGCCAAGGTTACTGTGGAACACAGAGTCTTTGTCAAGATAGAGGGTGGCAGAGGCCTCATTGCTGTTGATCGTCTTCTGAGAGAGGAGGAAATTCCTTGATTTAATGCTGACGTACAGTGTGTCATTCCTGTAGAGCCTGACACCTGCCGGAAACCAGCTTGTGCCGGTACCTCTTACAAGCGCCCCCTCAAGAGTGAGTCCTCCCTCATAGTCAACACCTTCATAAATATCATTAATGATGAAACGGTTTTCGTAGGTCTCAAAACGAGGTACCGTAGCCTTCTCTGGTGATGATATCTGCGATGCCCTGTCAGTAAGTATCCCTTTTACCGGTTCACGGAAATAGGTTGAGTGCGTCAGGAGCGATGAGTCACAGGTGAATTCTCCCTTTGTCACGTCGATACTGAAGTCAGTTACTGAGGCGTTTACAGATTGGCGGTCATATCCTGCCTTCTCCCATGTTATCAGCCCTTTCTGGCAATACAGTGAAAAAAGGTCAGGGTAATAGGTCCCGGTAAAATCATAGATCTCAGTGCTGTCTTTGGTTAGATAGCAGGTCATGGTTGCCCCTGTGATATCAACCTTGAACACTGTGTCACGGACAAACTCAACTGTTCCACCCTTGGCTTTCCACTTCATCGTTCCGGCAGAATAGATAATATTGTCAGTGATGAGCAGCCCGGTAACCTCTATATATTTCTCAATGGAGGCGTTTGCGAACCTCGGGTTGAAGATAGCCTCACTGAGTCCTGCAAGCCATCCTGATATTTCATCCTGGCTTCTGCCTCTTAAGGCGAAGGCTGTGAGGGTACGGACATATAATACGAAGCCGGGAGCCTGTCTGACGTTTCTGCTCCTCAACTGGCTTCCCACATTCACAATCCGTTCCTTTACAGGGTCGGAATAGAAAGTGCTGTCCCAGACAGTTAAGAAAAGATCAACTTCTGCTTTTTGTGAAAGGCTGACATAGCTTCCCATGAAAGTGGTCAGCTCGGCTGCGAACAATGAGACATCACCCGAAAACTGTCTGGTCACCTGTGCTGATGACGCCAGTGTCAGTGACAGAAGTGCCGTGAGTGCGATGATGCTCTTTCTGATCTGTCTCATTATTTTTCTTTCTGTCAGCCTGCTTTACATGTTTAACGTTTGTTCAGAGAGCACTTACAATGGCACAGAATTCTTCTTTCACAAGCGAGGCGCCCCCTATGAGTCCGCCGTCAACATCGGCATTGGCGAACAACTCGGCTGCGTTCGATGCCTTGCAGCTGCCTCCGTAAAGGATGGTGGTCTCCTCAGCAGTCTCCTTGCCGTAATGATGCTCAACCAGGCCGCGGATGAAGTGGTGCATCTCCTGCGCCTGGGCAGGAGAGGCTGTGACGCCGGTTCCTATCGCCCACACAGGCTCATAAGCAATGATGCACTTGCTGAATTCATCCCGTTCAAGCATGAAAAGACCCTTTTCAATATGCCTTTTTACCACATCAAAATGTATACCCTTTTCTCTTTCGGCAAGCACTTCACCGCAGCAGAAGATAACCCTGAGGCCGTTTCTGAGAGCCTCGGTTGTCTTGGCAGCCAGGAGAGCGTCATCTTCTCCGAAAAGTGTCCTCCGTTCTGAATGTCCCAGTATGACATTCAGCGCACCCGTGCTCCGTATCATTGCAGCTGAGACCTCACCCGTATAGGCCCCTGACTTATGATCATTGCAGTTTTGTGCTCCTCCGCTCAGACCTGGTGCCGTTAGCACCGGGCTGACAGATGCAAGATGGATAAAAGGGGCGCAGAGTATTACTTCATTATTGTGTTTCAGCGGATTAGCCAGAAAATGACTGTTAATATCTTTCGCGAGGGCAATACCCTCCTTAAGATCCATGTTCATTTTCCAGTTGCCTGCAACGATTTTCTTCCTCATGATAAAGACATTTATTTATTTGATTTATTTTCTGTTAATCTGAATCTGGCAGACAGCGCCACAAAGAGTGACACTATAAGCACAGATGAAATTATTGTCAGAATGTTCTTCTTCCGTGTAAGTGTCCTGACTGCAAGTGCATTAAGATCACCGTCAAATTCTGTTTTATCCGGAAGGTTTCTGGCCGACCACATTGCCATCACCGTACCGTTGTGCAGAAGCAGGAATCCCGGATCAGACCTGATCATTGTCTTCAGGGTTGTCTCGTCTGCAAACAGCAGATTGAATCCCGGTGCGATCTCTGCGGCTGTTTCAAACGGGGTGGCTGTGACAATATAAAAGCCCTTTCCCTTATCCTGCAATGATAGTCCGAGGTCGTAGCCTTGCAGAAGCTCTTCCCTGTCTGCTTTCTCAAGCCGGCGGGCCACCATGAGAAGCAGATGCTCACCGCTGCCTGTAATTTGGTCTGTCATGTCGACACCATTTCCTGTTACAAGCCTGAAGTCATGGAGTGGTGGCACATACCCCGCGGAGATAAGCACAGATTTCTGATCTATGAATTTCCATGCGGTATCATTTGCCGGGTAATCGCTCAGGGTAAATTCCTTCTGTACTCCATCCTTCTCATAGATAAATCTGATATCATATTTGTCTGCCGGGGCGCCCGGAGGTATAGACATCGCCTCCGGAAGATTTGTTCCCACCCTGTAAGGCCGGAAGTCGATAACAGGCAGATATGCCAGGTTGTACCACATGAAGAGGAGGAAGGCAATCACACCTGTCACTGTGGCCGCAAGGGCTCCCCTGGAGGACAGAACGCCTTCCCGGTCATCTCGTCGGATGAATACCACGATGACAATAACAGTAAGAACGATATTCTTGAAAAATGTCTGCCAGTTGGTCAGGTGGATGGCATCGCCGAAGCAGCCGCAGTCTGATACAGGATTAAAGATGGCAAGCACAAGTGTCAGGGGGGTGAATAGGGCCATCATCAGGGCCGCAACCCAGGAAGCTGTCCTGACAAATGATCCTGTAAGCAGCATCATCCCCGTCGCAAACTCAACCAGGCAGAGGATCATTGCAAGAGGAAGAGAGAGGTCATCAAGAAATGGCACGCTGAATGCCTTGAAATAATCACTGAATTTGAATGCCGTGCCGAGGGGATCGATCCCCTTAACGAAGCCTGAGAAGAGGAAGAGAAGCCCTGTCAGTATCCTTGCTGTCTGGGTAAGTATCTTCATCTGATAATATTCTTTTCTTTCAGTTTGCCCATAATGAGGCTGAAAATTTCTTCAGGTGACATCATTGTCGCATTGGCTCCATGGCAGCTTATTATGTCAAGGCTGGTATCGTGTCTGGCAACATCGAGATATACCTCTCTGACCCTGCGCTGAAAATCGAGACTGCTCTCATGTATATCGCGGCTTCCCTGAAGGTAACCCCTGTCATCACCTTGGCGGTGATTCTGCAGTTTCTCTTCGGTGAACCTGAACGGGACGTCAAGGAAAATGTTGATGTCAGGTCTTGGAATCGCAAAATGCTCAAATTCGAGTCTGAGTATCCATTCCCTCAGTTTATCGGATTCTTCAGCTGAATTCACTTTGGCGCACTGATATGCGATATTTGAATATGTATACCGGTCAAGGACTACAAAGTACTTCTCCTCAAGCCACGCTTCAATCATGGGAGCGGCATCTTTCCTGTCACCCGCATAGAGCATTGCGACAAGGTAAGGATCGACGTGGCTGATGTCACCGTACTCACCCCTCAGGAAACGGGCTATGAGCTCTCCGAAATAAGGGGCATCGGTGCGGGGAAAATGAATATATCTGTATTGAAGTTTTCTTTCAGTAAACCAGCTTTTAAGCAGGGATATCTGCGTCGATTTGCCTGCGCCATCAAGTCCTTCTACTACTATCAGTTTCATCCGGTCCTAAAGTAATCGGTGCAATGAGAAAGTCTTATGATAATGTCGGGTTCTAAAGATAGATATTTAAGCATGACAGCCTCATGCGGTGCAGCCTGATTTTATGAACACTCTTTCAAAGGTTTAAACAACAGGCTATCATCTATTTGCGGATGAAGTGATCCATCTCGAAGGGGATCTCCATTGATAACTCGACCACACCCGCCAGTTTCCCGTTATCATACCATGGTGCCTGGTATATAAGCTTTTTAACGCCTTCTTTTTCAATAGTATAGCAGTTTGACTTTTCCTTTGCCATAATGTCTGAAATCTTTTCCCATGAGTCAGGTTTATGGCAATCCTTCAGATTCCTTCCCTCGAGTTCACTGCCTCCGTACTTGCTGAAGACAGCGGCCGACTTCCTGTTCAGGTATATTATCTTTCCCTCGGTGTCAGAGACGGTTACCGCCACACCCAGATCCTCAGCCCAGTTGAAATGATTCATAAAGTATTTGGTAATTGTTGTTGAACGAGGTCAAATATAGCAAATTTGGCATTGTATAACCTGTTATGTGACAGCACTGCCCGGTCAATGATTATCTTTATCGCAGATTAATTGAATTTGTATGTTTATCAATGTCAAAGGCAGACTTATTGATCTGTCTCACCCCCGGGTGATGGGTATAATAAACGTGACCTCGGATTCATTTTACGAGGGAAGCCGTTTTATGTCAGATAATCAGGTCATTGCAGTTGCCGAGGAGATGCTGGGGGAGGGAGCTGACATCCTTGACATCGGAGGATGTTCAACCCGGCCCGGGGCGCTTCCAGTCACTGAAGAGGAGGAGATGAAACGGGTTTGCCGCGCCGTTGAGCTGATAAGAAACAGGTATCCTGAGGCGGTCATCTCCGTCGACACATACAGGGCGTCAGTAGCCGGAGCAGCAGTCAGGGATGCCGGCGCTGATATCATCAACGACATCTCAGGAGGTGAGATGGATGCAGACATGTTCCCCCTCGTCACCGGTCTGAATGTGCCGTACATTATGATGCACATGCAGGGTACACCTCAGAATATGCAGGTTAACCCTCTTTATGATGACGTTGTTGCTGATATTCTTAAGTGGTTCGGTGACAGGATTACCCCTCTGCAGCAGGCAGGAGTGAAGGATATTATAGTTGATCCGGGATTCGGTTTCGGAAAGAGTGCGGTACATAACTTCGAGATGCTCAGGAGGCTTGAGGAGTTTCATGCGGCACGCCTGCCGGTGATGGTCGGGCTGTCGCGTAAGTCAATGATATGGCGCACTCTTCAGGTAACTCCCGGCGAAGCCCTCACGGGCACCGTTGCCCTTCATATGACTGCCCTGATGAAGGGGGCATCAATCCTCAGGGCCCATGATGTGAGGGAAGCAAGAGAGGTGATTGCCCTTTATGAAAAGATTTATCCTGAGGGTATCCTTTTCGATCATTATTCTTAAATTTGCCCGTCACCCCACGCTTGATATGCTGAATATTACGGTTCTTGATATTATCGATATCTTCATGGTAGCAGTAATTCTCTACCAGCTCTACCGTCTTATCAGGGGTACTGCAGCCTTCAGCATATTCCTCGGTATTTTCTTCGTCTACCTCTTCTGGCTGGTTGTCAAAGCACTGAACATGGAGCTGATCAGCGCCATCATCGGTCAGGTGATAGGTGTGGGAGTCATAGCCCTCATAATCGTGTTTCAGCAGGAGATACGGCGCTTTCTGTTGGCGATAGGTAACAGATATATCAGCCGTAACAGATTTTCATTCGACAGGTATTTTCCGTCGGGGGCGGTAGACCAGACAATCAATCAGATAGTAGAAGAGATAGTCCGCGCCTCTGAATCAATGGCCCAGTCACGCACAGGTGCTCTCATAGCAATAGGCAGAACAAGTCTTCTCGATATTTATTCAGACGGAGGCGAACTGCTCAATGCACTTGTAACGGATGAGTTACTGAAGACGATCTTCTACAAAGGGTCACCTCTGCATGACGGAGCAGTGCTTATTCAGAACGGAAAGATATTCGCTGCACGCTGTCCCCTTCCGTCAACCGACCAGTCAGGCCTTCCGGCAAAATTCGGAATGCGTCACAGGGCAGGAATAGGGCTTACGGAGCATACTGATGCAGTGGTGATTATCATTTCAGAAGAGAGAGGCAGGATTTCCGTTGCCGATGCAGGAAAAGTGCATGAAGACATCACCCCCAACGAACTGAGACAGTTACTCCTTACCCTGCGCATCTGATATTACGGGCCTAATCATACCGTAACCGCAGATCCAGCTCATTATTATAGATATAGTAACAAGGCACCTCACATGCCTCTTCCTCAAAATAAATGGAGGGTGTTGCAGTATCAACGGCTATATACGTCTTTCCGTTATAAACAGATCTGGCTGTCACGGTGTAGTCCTTATAAAGCAGTGCATCAAGCAGGTATGTCTGAGCAGCTGTAGTAAACTCATACAGTACAATATTGTCATCAAGCGGGCCTTCATAAACTGTTACCAGCATGCTCAGGGGAGATTGTGAGGGGTGTGCAAGGTCAAGCTCAAGGTAAACCTGGGCGGGATACTGTTCATTGCATTCGTCGCAGGCAACCCATGCAGGTCCGTCGCATGAGTGAAGAAACAGCATTATGACCGTGACTATGGTTAATGTCCTATTCATAATTGTAGAGTCTGATCTTTTTTCCTGCTGACCGGGCATAATCGCGGAAAAGCGTCACAGATCCGCTTAAACCGAACCATACTGGCATCACCTTGTAGAACGGTGTCTTAAGGTATGTGACACCAGTGCTAAGACCGAAATATTCTAATTTCCAGTTGAAATTTACTGCGGGAATTATGCAGAAACTGGCTTCGGGTGATCTCCGTGTTCCTTCGTAATCGGAATAGAAACGGTACCCCGCTGAAAGAGAGGTTGTGAAACTTAACTTGCCCTTTCCGAGATTGCCGCTTAGAGGAAACTCCTTGAATATTCCTGCATTGATTACTGAAGAGTTGACCCTGTACTGGTATATGGCATCCTCCTCTTCGACAAGGAGTCTGTATCTGAAGGGATTAACGGAACACCCCAGGATTATACCCACGTTTTTCCTTGGCTCTATAATGGCAATTGTTCCGTTCAACAAGAGGTAGTGTGTTGTAAACATGGCTCCCGCGTTGAATGAGAACTCCTCCAGCCTGAATGCCTGCTCTGCATTAAATCCATGACTTGCCAGAATTGGCATTAGCTCCTTCTGTCCATAGTCCTGGGCTATTTTTGCCGGATTCTTTGTGCCCGGAGTGCTATAATCCCACATCTTGCCTTTATCCAGAAGGAATTTGACAGCATCCTTCATCCCGACCCTCACTGCACATCCGAGGGCATCAAAACCTTCATTGTTGAAGGCATATAGATTGGCCCCTGAATTGATCAGCATGCTCATCATCAGGGTATCGCCATTCTGTGCAGCTGTCATAAGGGGAGTGAACATTTTCCTGTCGGGGATATTCGGATCGGCCCCCTCACTGAGCAGTATATCTGTAATATCATAGTAGCCAAATCCAACTGCAACCATCAGGGGCGTATTACCTTCATTGTCATAAAGATCCATGGGAGAGTCATAATAAAGGAGCATGTCGGTGATGTAGAAGTTGCCAAGTGCTGCCGCATGGTGAAGAGCCACTGAATTATTAACGTCCGCCTGAGAGACCGGGGCGCCGTACCTGATAAGTATCTCAGCCATATCGAGGTTCTGTGAAAGCACCGCGGTTATTAACGGAGACCTGCCATACGGGTCAAGTTTATCCGGCAGGGCCCCCAGTAGAAGAAGTATTTCAACCGCCTCCTTTCTCCCTGAAGCAATGGCATAATGCAGCGCGGTTGCGTTCCCGCCCTGTTGATAATTAACATCGGCACCCTTTGACACCAGCCTTATAATCTCATTGCAGGCGCCCTTGGACGATACAATGAGAAGATTTATGCTGCCGGCATCATTTCCGTATATTTCATATTCGGAAGTGTCGACAAAGAGCATAGACTTGTTATATTCCTCAAGAAGGAACTCTATCCGCGCAACAACAGAGTCGACACCCGTCGAATCAGGCTGTCCCTTTATTGCTGATGAGAGTGCCAGCAGACATGTTAATATGAAGGTAATTCTTTTCACAGATGCTCTAAATACAAATTTAACAGCACTTTCTTGCAAGTGAGGGTTTGTTGATATTTTTTTTCTGAATTGAATAAAATTGACCTTCAGGGGTTGCATCAAACAGGTAATAGTCTATTTTTGTAGCCGGGTAAAAAAACTCCTGATGGATTTAGGGAACAGAGGGATACGCTTTCTGATAGCATTGTTTCTTGTACTTGTTGCAATTATTCTTCCTGTCGGGCCGGAAGAGTCAAGTATTGCTGAGAGGGAATTCGACCCGGCCCATCTCCGTATTGACAATACTCTTACTGACGCCGAACTGTTTGATCAGGCCGAAAAGGGGATAGAATGGTTTCTCAGGAACTGGTCTGTCAAGGGAGCATCTGTCGCTGTTGCACGTGAAGGCAAGTTGCTCTATGCCCGTGGCTTTGGCTATGCCTCCCTGCCGGACTCCATCCCGGTTGAACCATATCACCGCTTTCGGGTGGCCAGCGTATCGAAGCTTCTTACTGCCATTGCCGTCATGAAACTTCAGGAGGAGGGAAAACTCTCCGTCAACAGCCGGGTCTTCGGACCTGATGGCATTTTACAGGATTCACTCTTTGCCAATCCCAGAGACAGGCGTGTTGCCAATATAACTGTCGCACACCTCCTCTCTCATCAGGGAGGATGGACTCAGAGATACGGTGATCAGATGTTCATGCCCGATGTGGTTGCAAGGACGATGGGCAAGCCCCTGCCGGTAGATACAAAAACCATAATCAGGTTTGCTCTTGACAAGAACCTTCATTTCACCCCTGGTACGGGCCAGTCCTATTCCAATCTTGGCTACAGCATCCTGGGTCTTGTGATTGAGGAGGTATCAGGCATGAGCTATGGAGATTATTGCAGAACTGCCATACTGGAGCCTCTTGGAATATATGACATGGCTCTCGGGCATAATATGCCTGAAGATGCGTTGCCTTACGAAGTATCTTATTTTGAGGTGGATAATGCCCCAAGAAAGCCGTCTGTATACGGTACCGGCGAGCTTCTTCCTGCGAGCAGGGGAGGAAACGACATTGAATCTCTCGGTGCTGCAGGTGCATGGGTTGCCACTGCTCCGGATCTCATGAGACTGCTGCTTGCAGTTGACGGATTCGACAATCCGAAAGACATATTGTCTCCTGAAAGCATCGCTTTCATGACCGACATGCGCAACGGTTATGCCCCGGTAGGCTGGAGGGCCACTCTTTATAACGGGTCCTGGTGGCGCACAGGGTCTTTTCCCGGAACAACGGCAATGATGAAGCGGATGTCAGACGGCACTGCCTGGGTGGTGCTGTGCAATACAAGCGCCTGGAACGGGCCGGAGCTCTCCTCTGACATTGACCAGATGATGTCAAAATTTGTTTCCAGGGTCCCCGAGTGGCCACGTACTGATCTCTTCAGCTATTCGGTACCGGTACCTCTCATGCCTGAAACAGTCAGGTAAATCAAACTCTCAATCAGGCAAAGTGTGCTTTACCGTTAATGTAAATATCATCAGGGAAGAACTCGAGGAGCGCTACGGTGCCACCCTGATAGACCGGGATAAATACCGTCCAAGCTACTATTACCACGCTTACAGCCTGCCATCGCTGCCGGTGGTGTGCTCAGACAAACCATCTTCCATTCAGCTGTTCAGATGGGGCCTGATACCGTCATGGGTGACAGGTGAGGACGAAGCCCGGGAGATAATGCTTAAGACCTTCAATGCACGGTCTGAGACAATAGATGTCAAGCCTGCCTTCAGGGAGTCTTTTGTTTCACGACGCTGTCTTGTCCCGGTAAGGGGCTTCTTTGAATGGCAGCACATCGGAGGGAGGAAAGTACCCTGGTATATCAGGCTCCGCGATGAAGATATTTTCTCTCTTGCAGGTGTATGGGATTCATGGGCAATAAAGGGAGGGGTGACGCTTGAAACATTCTCTGTGGTGACGACAAAGGCCAACAGTCTGATGGAAGAGATACATAACACAAAGAAAAGAATGCCTGTGATACTGCCCTCAGCAGCTGAGAAGCTTTGGCTGAGGGGAGAGTTGACGAAGGAGATGGCCTCGTCACTAATGATGCCTGTAGACTCAGGGATGCTTGAAGCATACACCGTCAGTCCGCTCATCACCAATGCAAGAGCTGACCGTAACAGGCCGGAGCTGATAATGCCCTATAACTATCCGGTTCAGGGGCTGCTCTTCTGAGAACTCAGCGCTGGGAGACAAACACAAATGTAAGGAAACCTGCCTGCCTTACTGGTGCGCTCAGATCTGAGTTGAATCTTGAACGCAATGCATGGGTCACGGCTGTCTCTGTAAGACACGGATCCTTTGTTGTCGATAGGCTTGAAGCAGGCTCGGCCTTCACCACATTGCCGCGCTGATCTACCTCTATGGCCAGGGTAATCTGTCCCGCACCCTCACACTTGTAAATGGGTATAGGCAGATATACGTGATGCCTGCCAGTAAGCTCATAGTAAATTCTTGTCGGCCCCCTGAAGGTTCCCTTCTCTTCAGGCTTATCCTTCTTCTCGGTTACCTGGGGCTTGATCTCCTCCGTCGGGAGCGGTATCTCTTCCTTACCTGCTTCCTCAGCCATCTTCTGCTCATCAATGAAGTTCTTCTCATTCAGCATCCCGCTCTTGATAAGTTCCTCCTTGACCATGTCCTGGTACTCCTCCGGATCAATATCGATGGGTTTGTCTGCAAGGTTTTTAATGATGTTTACAATCTCTTCGGCCGTAGCGCCCTCAAACATGTCGCTCTTTGAAAGCTCTATGGCCTTCTCCATGGCCGGATCAGGTATATCCTCCTCCATGGAAAGGATTATTTCAGCAACGAGTTCACGTTTCATGGCCGACACTTTGACCGACATAAATATCACAGCAACAAGAAGATGCATAATGATAGTGGCCATGACTGCCGTGAATATGATTTCAAACCTGCTCATCAGGGGACGAAATTATAAATAATTGTTTGCAAGGCGTCAATTATATGTCATAAATGTGCTGTAAGCCTGAGGATCAGAATGAGTGACGACAGAGACATCAGTCACTCTTCTTTTTCTTCTTCTTCCTGACCTTCGCCGGTTTCGTCGTCTTGGATGGCTCATTCTTCAGCAGCCCTTCCTTTGACTCTTTGAAGAATCGTGACCAGGCAAACGGATTCAGCAGGTTATTAGCCGGCTGCTGTCCCCTTGTATACAGGTTGTCTGACATCTGCTGCATCGTGTAACGATATCCCTGTCCGGGGGTGGATCGCATGTCTGACCATACCTGCTGCTCAATAAGAGCGAGATTATTCTCCATGTTTTCCATGAGCGGATCAACAGGCTTGTTTTCGAGTACAGCCCTTTTGAATTCCGAATAGGTCTTCCACGGGAGAACGAGCACTTCGCCTATCAGGATGGTGTCTGTTACCATTATTATATCCGTAATGTAATTTATGCCGGCAAGGTCTGCCGGGACCGTAAGGATGGTTGATTTGTAACCTATCGCGCTGAAGAAAACTGTATCTCCGGGGGTGCTTATAATTGAAAAAATGCCGCGATGATCGCTTGCGGCACCTCGCTTAAGATGCCTTGAATAAATGCTTACGTTGGGTACAATGTATCCCTCATCGTCAGCAGTCATTCCGTCTATCTGAATATATTTCCTCTTTGGCTCTTCCTGGGCACCTGTAATTGCAACCGTCGTTACCAGCAAAAGGATTGTAACCAAAATCTTCTTCAACGGCAGTAAATTTTGTGGTGTAAAGTAAACAATAATGGCCGTTAAATCGTAAATTTAACTTAACTTTAATAAAATGGAAGGAAAAGGGAAAAGCCTGAAACCCCCGATGATCCTGGTATTTTGTTCCGGCAATTCTTCGCGCGGGCAGATTGCTGAAGGATGGATCAGATACTATGCAGGCGATGAGGCACAGGTATACAGTGCCGGCATCGAAGCCCGCGGACTGAACCCATATGCCGTGAAGTCAATGATGGAGGCGGTAATAGATATATCACGACAGAAATCCAAAACGACAGATGATCTTCCGGTAAAGGAGTTCGACTATATAATAACACTCTGTGACGAGGCAAAGGAACAATGCCCGCAGTTTCCCGGTGAGGCTGTCCGTATTCATCACTCATTCGCTGATCCGTCATCTTTCAACGGCAGCGAGGAAGAAATCCTGAGTTCTTTCAATGCCCTGAGGGACGAGATAGAGGATTTTGCGTTTGACTTTGTTCATCATAATATAAGGAGCCTGATACCTGAGGACCTGGAGAGCATACTCTGAGAAATATCAGTGCCGGGACCTTTTCCTGGCACCTCTTCACGATGACTTAACTTATTTGTTTATTCTCAATTTCTTTTCATCTTTACCGGCATCTATTCAGAAACTAAAATAAAACCGAAACTATATGCAGAGCTTATTACTGCTTGGTGATGAGGCGATTGCGCAGGCGGCGCTTGATGCGGGCATGAGCGGGATGTATGCCTACCCGGGTACCCCTTCGACCGAGATAATGGAATATGTTCAGTCTGCAGCGCAGGCGGCAGCAGGGAATGTCCACCGTGAATGGTCGACCAACGAAAAGACTGCAATGGAGGCTGCCCTTGGAATGTCATATGCCGGTAAGAGGGCCATGGTTGCCATGAAGCACGTGGGTCTTAATGTTGCAGCTGATGCTTTCATTAACTCCTCGGTTACAGGTGTGAACGGAGGACTTGTTGTGGTGGCTGCCGATGACCCCTCGATGCACTCTTCACAGAACGAGCAGGACTCGAGGTTCTACGGTAAGTTTGCAATGGTTCCTCAGTTTGAGCCCCGCAACCAGCAGGAGGCTTATGATATGATCTTCGATGCGTTTGAGCTGTCAGAGAAACTCATGCTTCCGGTTCTTTTTCAGAATTACCACACGTCTGGCACACTCACGCGCCTCTGTCACACGCCGGGAAGCGAGGAGGCAGAACGATAGTTCACTCCCGTCTAATACCAGGCAGTTTGTCCTCCTTCCGGCCATAGCACGCAAACAGTACAAAGCCCTTACGGTACTGTTTGAAACCCTCCCTTCAGAACCTCTGATATCAGGATGGAACAGGCTCAGGAAAGGGACGGACAGATCAATAGGAATACTGACCTGTGGTATTGCTCAGAACTATCTTATGGAAAACATAGCGGACGATCAGGATAAGTACACAGTTCTTTCAGTTGCTGCTTATCCGCTTGACAGGGGACTGGTCTCGGAACTTGTCAACAGCTGCGAAAAGGTGCTGGTCCTTGAAGAGGGTTATCCCCTTATTGAGGAACAGCTTCGCGGACTGCTGGACAGGGATGTCAGGGTTCTCGGCCGGTTAGACGGTACCGTACCCCGTGACGGCGAACTCAATCCCTCAATAGTTGCCTCTGCCCTGGGGATGAAGACTGCGCTGGGAAAAGAAGTGCCATCAATGGTAAAACAGAGGCCTCCCTCATTCTGCAAGGGATGCGGGCATGCTGACCTTTACTCGGCGCTTGCGGAGGTGATGAAGGAGACAGGGCCCGGCAGGGTTTTCTCAGATATAGGATGCTATACACTCGGTGCATTGCCCCCATATAACATGGTAAACTCATGCGTGGATATGGGAGCATCGGTGACCATGGCTGTCGGTGCCGCAGACGCCGGGCTCTTTCCGGCGGTGGCCGTGATAGGCGATTCAACCTTCACCCACTCAGGTATGACAGGGTTGCTTGACGCTGTCATTAAAGACTCTCCGGTGACAGTGCTCATATCTGACAACTCAACCACCGGGATGACAGGAGGACAGAAGTCGCAGGCCGCTGACCGTATCGAGAGTATCTGTCTCGGCCTGGGGGTAAGCCGTGAGCACCTGAGAGTGATTGTCCCTCTGAAAAAGAATCATGAAGAGAATGTGAATGTCATCAGAGAGGAACTGATGTATCACGGATTGTCTGTGATACTTGCACGGAGGGAATGCATTCAGACAGCAACAAGAGATAAGAAGGCGGAATCCGCAAAGAAGACTGATAACAGGTAACAGGATGAAATGTGATATAATTCTAGCAGGTGTGGGAGGACAGGGTATACTCTCAATAGCGGCCACCATTGGTCTTGCAGCAGTTGAGAAGAATCTCTTCCTCAAACAGTCGGAGGTTCACGGAATGAGCCAGCGTGGCGGCGACGTGCAGTCACACTTCAGGCTCTCGGACAGGGAGATCCATTCAGACCTTATCCCATACGGTAAGGCAGATTTAATAATAAGCGTAGAGCCGATGGAGGCACTGCGCTACCTGCCATGGCTCTCGCCTGAAGGGGGTCTGGTGACTAACTCCGTGCCGTTTGTCAATATCCCTGATTATCCCGAAAAGGAGGATATCATGAAAGAGATTGGGAAGGTGCCTAACTCTTTCGTCATCGATGCCGATTCGATTGCAAAGCAACTGGGATCGTCAAGGTCAGGCAACATGGTCATTCTCGGGGCTGCGTCGTCATTCATCGCCTTGCCATTCGAGAGCCTGGAGAATGCCGTCAGGCAGCTTTTCAGGCGCAAGGGAGAGGAGGTTGTCGATCTCAACCTGAAGGCACTCAGGGCCGGAAGAGAGGCGGCGACACGCTGAACGCTGCAAAGGGGGCTGCCACCGTTCTGGTAACAACCCCTCACGAGACAATCAGTCCACACACATGCCTATCCCTCAGGCATTCTTTTCCTTCACCTTGCCTTCCCTGACCTTACCTTCTGCGGGTAATTCAGCCCTGGCAACACCTCCTGAACTGAGAAGAACCAGGTCTGATGCCACTATCTCCGTGACACTCTTCGGCACTCCGTTCTTGTCTGTGTAGGTGCGATAGCTTATCCGCCCCTCGATACATACCTCCTTACCCTTTTTCAGGTATTTTGAAGAGATCTCGGCAAGACCGTTCCAGGCAACAATGTTATGCCACGTGGTCTCCTCAGTCTTGTTGCCGTCAACACCCTTGAAGGTCTCATTGGTAGCCATTGTGAAGTTTGTTACTTTCTTTCCGCTTTCAAGCGTTTTTACTTCCGGGTCCTGACCAAGTCTTCCGATCAGCTGTACCCTGTTTCTCAATGCATTCATGATCTTCTGATTTAAGGTTAATAATAAGTTTACGATACAAAGGTGCAACGGCCTTTGCAGTAGATCCGGTTATTAACCATTTCTATTCATTTTGCAGTCGTTTATATCCGTTTGCAAACGTTTTTTTCTATCTTTATCAAAACATTACGCTGTGGAAAGAGTATGTCTTGACTGCGGAGCTAAACTTCTCGGCCGGTCTGATAAAAAATTCTGCTCTGATCAGTGCCGCAACAATTACAACAACCGTCTTAACCGTGACCAGAACAATTATGTCCGGAATGTCCATGCCCAGCTGAGACGTAACCGGAAGATACTGGCAGATATATTTGAAGACGGACATCATCGCATACACCGTGATGCACTGATGGCTCAGGGATACAACTTCACGTTTTTTACGCACCTCGTCGAGACCACAGAAGGGCTGAAGTGGTCATACTGCTTCGAATACGGATTCAGAGAGGCTGAGAACGGTTATCTTGATCTAAAGATGAACAGCAGTTACCTGGAGGCTTTCATGGCGGAGGAGGGGTGAGGCAGGGGCAAGGAGCGAGGAGCAAGGGGCAAGGGGCGAGGAGGAGGAGCAAGGAGCAAGGGGCAAGGGAGGAGCAAGGAGCAAGGAGCGAGGAGCAAGGAGGGACAAGGAGCAAGGGGCGAGGAGCAAGAAAAAGGCAGCGAGGCAATGGAGGAAATTTTCGATTTTCACAGACTTTTGACTTTCGACTTTTGACTTTCGACTAATAGACTTATTTTTGGGTCTCTTTAACCAAACAATGATATGAAAAGACATTTTGTGCTGTTTTTTGCAGCTGTGGTGGCTATCACCGCAGCAGCACAGGAAAAGAAAGTATATGAGCATGATTACCTTGTCAGGGTGGGTGATACAGCTCCTGATTTTGTCATTAAGGAGGCCGGAGGAGCAACATACAACCTCTCCGATCTTAGGGGCAAGGTTGTTATGCTTCAGTTCACCGCCAGCTGGTGCAGCGTATGCCGGAAGGAGATGCCGTTTATCGAGAGTGAGATATGGCTGCCCGGGAAAAAAGAAGGCCTCGTAGTCATAGGTATCGACCGTGACGAACCGGAGCAGACGGTGCTGAAATTCAGGGAGGATATCGGGGTAACCTACCCCCTGGCTTTGGACCCCGGTGCTGAAATATTCTCCCTTTTTGCCCTTAAGGAGGCAGGGGTGACACGAAACGTAATCATTGACCGTGACGGCAAAATCATCTTCCTGACAAGACTTTTCGAACAGGAGGAGTTTGACCATATGAAGACGGTAATCTTCGCAGAACTGGCAAAAAAGGTCGAAAAATAGCCTATTTTAGCCATCAGATGCAACCTTTCGGCAATTTCGCCCGTTATAGTTAATAGAATTTACTTCTGTTAAACTTAATAAGACGAAAATGAAAAAGATCCTATTCATTATGCTGGCAGCCCTTCTTGCTGCTCCGCTTTACTCACAGGTTACATTTGGCATAAAGGCAGGAGTCAGTACAGACTTCCCTTATTCAAGCCAGGAGCTTGTCGACGGTGGCGTTGATCTTGTCCTTTCAGACCTTGAGAATGCCCAGTGGGGATTCCAGGGAGGAGCATTCCTGAGAGCTGCCTTCGGAGGATTCTATCTGCAGCCCGAACTGCTTATAGCAACCGCTACAAACACCCTTACCCTTGAGGGTACGATTAATGGAGATCCTTATAAAGAGGTTCTTGATCAGAAGTTTACAAAGCTTAACATACCCGTCATGCTTGGCTTTAAACTGGCATTTTTAAGAATTCATGCCGGCCCCGCTGCTTCGATCCTCTTCAATGACCCGAAAGAGCTTGCAGACGTTGAAGCCACATACAAAAAGGCAACCTTCGGCTACCAGGCCGGCGTTGGCATTGATCTTCTCAAGAGGCTGACTGTTGATGTACGCTATGAGGGTAACCTGAGCAAATTCGGCGAAGAGGTAGTGATAGAAGGTGAGACCTTTACCTTTGATGACAGAAGCTCTTCACTGATAATACATGTAGGGTTCATGTTCTGAACCATAAAGCAAATTATATGGAACTCTCCTGCTGTTTAACAGGAGAGTTTTTTTATTTTTACACAGATATGTAATTCGGTTTCAATGTTCCTGAATGGCAATGGTATAACGGTAGTACAGGGGGTTCTGGCATTTCTCTATATCATTACTATCCTATCGATATGCCTGATGATAGTATTTGAGAACATGAACCCGGTCAAGACCCTGTCATGGCTTCTGGTTATCATTTTCATTCCCGTGGCAGGGGTGGTATTATACGTGGTCTTCGGAAGAAGTTACCGCAAACAAAAGATTTACAGTCGTAAGAGCATGGCTGACAGCGGCAGGCTTGCGGAACATGTGACCCGTCAGATGGTCTCGCTGCCGACGGTTCTTGCGGAGGAGAGCGAGGATGTCAGGGATAAGGCACATCTGATAAGACTGATGCTGAAAAACAACAGGTCGCTTCTGACTCTTGATAACAGTATCAGGCTGCTTGACAGCGGCACCGAGACCTTCCCGGCAATGAGGGAGACCATCTCCTCTGCCCGGGAATATATCCACCTTGAGTTTTACCGCATTGAGCCTGACATGCTGGGGACAGAGTTCAAGGAGATACTCAAGGGCAAGGCTGCACAGGGGGTGAAGGTGAGAGTCATCTATGATGATGTGGGAAGCTGGAATATAGGGAAATCATATCTGAGGGAGATGCGGAACGCAGGCGTACAGATATATCCGTTCATGCCTGTGCGCTTCCCGAGTTTTGCAAGCAAGATTAACTACCGGAATCACAGGAAGATACTGGTTGTAGACGGCATGACCGGCTTCGTCGGAGGGCTAAACCTGGCCGATAAATACCTTCATGGCCTTCCTGATCTGGGCCCGTGGAAAGATACCCACCTGAAGCTTGAAGGTGAGGCTGTGGCGGCGCTCGACAGCGTGTTCATCTCTGACTGGAACTTTGTGAGCAATGAATCGCTTGTCCCCAACAACTCGCTGCTCAGTTACAGGAAGACAGGTAACAGATGCCTGGTTCAGGTTGCTTCCAGCGGCCCTGACACTGACTGGGCTACAATTATGCAGGTCTATTTTTCCGCTATAGCCACTGCCCGGTCATCAATTTACCTCACTTCACCATACTTCAGCCCCGATGAGAGCATGCTCACCGCTCTCAAGACGGCTGCACTCAGCGGCGTCGATGTAAGGATGATCTTTCCAAGATATTCTGATTCTGTCATAGCTACCTGGAACACAAGATCATATATTTCTGAGCTCCTTGAGGCAGGGGTCAGAATCTATCTGTTCGAGAAGGGATTTATACATTCAAAATACCTGCTCGTAGACAATATCTTTGCTTCAGTAGGGTCACCCAATGTTGATGTAAGGAGTTTTGACCTTGACTTTGAAGTCACGGCACTGGTTTATGATCATGGTTTTGCTGAACAACTCGGAGCCCTCTTTTCCGAAGATATGAAAGGTTGTACCGAGATAACTGCCGGTGACTGGGAAAAAAGACGCAGAAGAGACCGGCAGAAGGAATCGCTGGCCCGGATATTCGGACCACTCTATTGATCTTACTCAGTAATCATGAGGCTCGAAGAAGGCAAGTCTTACAGCTTCACCAATGTGAAGAGCATAGTTCTTCCGGGTGGTGAGGTGAATATGATCCTGGAAGGGCCGGACGGGAGAAAATACCTCCTTCCCGTGGAACGGTATGGCGAATATAACCTCGGAACCAAACCTGAGATAACATGCAAAGTTGACAAGATCAACTGCAGCGGCAAGGTGTTTCTTGAGCCTGAACATCCGTATTACAGGGAGGGAGAGAGCTACTTTTTCATGCTTGCCGGAGGGCCGGTCGCAGACAAATGTTCAGGTGAGGATAATCATGTTGAAGTCAGTGACTTTAAAGGCGGAGTCTTCAGAGTGCCTGCATCACTGCTGAAAGGCAATTTTTCGGCAGACGGCAGAGTACGCCTTCGGGTTGAGAGAATCTCAAAGGGAAAAATATTCTTTGCCCCTCCGAAAACCAGGGATGATCTTGATGACCTTGAAGAAGGAAGAACGTATCGTTTCAGGGTTGACAGAATAATATACGGAACAGATTACGAGACATACTACGTTGCCATCGACATTAACGGCCGGGAACATCTGCTCAACACAAGATACTATTCCCATTACGGGTTCAACCCGGGAAGTGAGTTCACCGGCAGGGTGATCAGATTCGGTCATGACAGGGGCAAAACCATTGAACCTGACAATCCGTGGTATGTTCCCGGAGAGGTTATTGAAGTTACGGTAGGCTCATCTGTCGCCTCGGAAACGGGAGAGGGTTTTATTACGGAGGTCTTTGACGGAAACGGCTTCATTCACAGCCTGTTGCTTGACACTCTCCCGGATACGCCAGTGATCAGATGCCGCATAGTGAAGCTTAAAAAGGGGAGGCCGGTCCTCGAAGCAGTGGCTGATTAACCCTTTCTTGTTATTTTTGCAACTGATGAAAAGGAAAATAATGTATCTGTTATTTGCAGCAGTCACCATACTGATGGCTGCCGCATTTGTTATCTGGACCGTAGCACTGAAGCCAAACCTGGATATTGACGGTACAGTCAGGATATATGTACCACCGGGTTCGTCGGTAGATGACTTTATCGACACTGTAAGAAGTGTCGGGGGGCTTAAGAGCGAAAAGACCTTTCTCATAACCTCAAGGCTGAAATCATTCAGCCGCTCATTGAAACCCGGGTCTTACCTGCTCGAACCGGACATGAGCAATAACAGGCTCGTGAACATCCTCCGGTCAGGACAGCAGACGCCGGTCAGGGTCACGTTTAACAACATCAGGACACTCGGTGACCTTGCCGGAAGGATAGGAGGTCAGATAGCGGCTGACTCCGCCTCGCTGGCACAGTTTTTCAATGACGAAAACAACTATACGGAAGATGGTTTTACCCGTGAGACCCTTATTTCTGTATTCATTCCTGATACTTACGAATTCTACTGGAATACAGATGCTGAGGGTTTTTACACCAGGATGCTTAGAGAGTTCAGATCTTACTGGAATGATGAACGCAAGGCTGCCGCTGAAGATCTTGGCCTTAGTCCGGTGGATGTCTCAACGCTTGCCTCTATAATTGATGATGAGGTAGCGAAGGATGATGAGAAGCCACGCATTGCAGGCGTATATCTGAACAGGCTCAGGCTTGGGATCCCGCTGCAGGCCTGTCCCACAATCAAATTCGCCCTAAATGATTTTACGATCCGCAGGGTCCTGTATGAACACCTGGAGACAGATTCACCGTACAATACATACAAGTACCGTGGTTTGCCTCCGGGACCAGTCCGTTGCCCGACCAAAGGCTGGCATTGAGGCTGTTCTCAAGGCTGAAAAGCATGATTATCTTTATTTTGCCGCAAGAGCTGACTTTTCAGGCTATCACCACTTCTCACGTACCCTGGCTGAGCATAACAGGTACGCCAACGCCTATCAGCGTGAGCTTGACAGACGAAAGATTTACGAGTGATTCAGGTAAGTCCGTCGTGAAATTTTATTGACTCCAGTATCTTACTCACATTGGCATTATTATCTGCCACTTCACCGAGGAGAAGGTTACGCTTCACCTTCATCTCGCCGGTGAATTCTTCATTCATAAGGGTGTCTGCAAGCCTTACCCAGTCACTTGCTGTACCGGCAATATTGCACAGGCTTGCCAGCTTTGTGCCGTTCACTACCGGGTCAGATGTGATAACATGACGCCCTGAACAGAGTGCATTGATAAGCTTAAGCTTCATTCCGCTTGGTTGTGAGGCGTTAAGCAGGCATATATGGGAATTCATTATCAGTTCTGACATCTGTGCTATTGACGGGTTTGGTATTACCCTGACGTGCCTGAGCGCGGCAGCAGCCTTTCTTATCTCTTCAGAGGGTCTTTTACCTGCAATGATAGTCTTGTGTTTCCACCGGGGCGCTACCTCCCGCAGAAGGTAAAGTGCTGCGGCATTGTTTTCCGGTGTTGAAAAGTCGCCGTGCAGGAGAATATAATCGCCTTTGCCGCTAAGTGACCTGCACTCCTCAGCAGGATGGAACGGCCCGACAAACAGTGCCTTACCGTACTTTGACCTGAAATAATCAGTGTCACCGGGTGATATTGTCAGAAGGAGGGAAGCCTTCGAGAGCTGATTCTCATATCGCTCCAGCTTGTGTGCCTCGGAAAGGAAGAAGAGCTTCCTGAATATATTTTTCTCGTTACGCGCCAGGTTGTCATAGTAAAGATGCTCGATATTATGTGTCCTGACCATCGTCATCCGGTTAGCCAGTGACGGGTGGCCGAGGTAGCGCGTAGTATGCAGACCCTCAAAGATGATGGGATGATTATCAGACTTCAGGTTTGCCAACAGCTCCCTGTTGCTGCGCGAAAGAACTATAAAAGGATCGGGTCTGACAAGGTAAAAGAGATTAAGCTCACGCTTGTAATAGTAAACCCTCAGACACTCCTTCTCAAGTGTTCTTGACCTTGGGCGGCCGTAAGAGAAGCAATGCAGTATGACCCCGACCCCCTTCCGTTTCAGCGATGCAATCTTGTAAAAGACATCCATCACCCCTCCGTAATCAGGCGGGTAAGGAACGTTAAAGCTTACCAGGTGCACAATTCTGTTATCAGTGGCTGCCGTCATCAGTGCGTGAAAAACAAGCACAAACATAGTTAAAATAATTCTTTCGTATCTTTCAGATCCTTTATCTGTTCATAAAGAGGTGATGGTTTACGCAATCATTTGTTAATGAAGGTCTTGATAGCAGTCATAAGCGACCTGACAACCGACATGAGAGTAAGAAAACATGCTTCACTCCTTGCAGGGATGGGCTTTGATGTGACACTCATCGGAAGAAAAAGTAGCGGCACCGTTGACATGGACATCATGCCCGGTAAGATTGTCAGGCTCCATGTGCCTTTCCGCGGAGGTCCCCTTATGTATTTAACATACAATTTGATGCTGATGTTTCAGCTGTTTTTCAGGAAAGCTGACATCTATGTTTCCAATGATCTCGATACCCTACTGCCCTGTTTCGCTGCCTCACGCTTATTCTCGAAGCCCCTGGTCTATGACGCCCATGAATACTTCACGGGTCAGTACGGCCTTCCGGAGAGGAAATTCAAGCACCGGGTATGGAAGAGGCTTGAGAAGTGGCTGCTGCCTGAGGTCGGGCATATGATGACTGTAAGTGAATCGATAGCTTCCCTGTACAATGAGGAGTATGGGGTCAACCCGGTAGTGATAAGGAACGTTGCACCATCAGCTGATCATATCATACCGGCAAACCGCCGCGACATGGTTAACCGGGAAGATGATCTGCTGGTGATTTTTCAGGGTGCAGGAATAAATCCCGGCAGGGGCGCCGAGGAACTTATTGACGCCATGAGTCTGACCGACGGTGTCAGGCTTCTTATTATCGGCTCAGGCGACATCATAGGAGATGTCAGAAGGAGGGTCTCTGGCAGGGGACTGGAGGATAAGGTGAAGCTAGTCCCCAGGATGCCATGGGACCAGATGATGAGTTATACCATGTGCTGTGACGCCGGTCTGTCTCTCGACACTGACACATGTCTGAACCAGCGGTTCAGTCTGCCCAATAAACTGTTTGACTATATTGCAGCCGGCATACCGGTAGTGGTATCTCCTCTGCCTGAGGTATCAGCAGTGGTGAACAATTATAAATGCGGAATAGTCCTGGGTGAGATGACGCCGGAAGCCATAAGCGGGGCACTCACCACCCTCAGGGACAACAGGCTCCTTCTTGAATCGCTGAAAAAAGGAGCTGCGGTGGCACGGAAGGAACTGACCTGGGAAACTGAGAAAAAGAAAGAACAAGAGCTCTTTCAAAGTGTTATTAAGACAAAGGAATAAAGATGAATACCGTAATTTTTAAAAAATATCTGCCTGAGATTGCAGGCACATTGCTTGGAGCTACCGGCGGATTCCTGTACTGGAAGTATGTCGGATGTCTGTCGGGTACCTGTGCAATAAAATCAAACTGGTACATGATGATTCCCTGGGGAATGGTGCTGGGCTACCTTGTCGGCTCCATGGCCGGTGACTGGCTCAGGAAGAAGAAGCCAGAGGACAAGACGGAATAAGAATAGTAAGCACTGCGGGAAGTTTTTTTATCCGGGAAGTTTGTATCTTGCATTCTTGCCCGAATAAACCTGATCATTATGAAAACCAACCGCAGAAATTTTCTCCGCACTGCAGCAGCTGCCAGTGCCGGAGCGCTGACAGCAGGAGCTGTCTCCTCATGTTCAACGGGAGCAGAGGCCACAGGAGCGATGCCTGAGATAAAGGCAGCAGCCCTCGCCAGTCATTCCCAGGTATTTAATATGACCGGTTACGGTGCCCCTCCGCTGGAGAAAGTCCGGATAGGGTTTATCGGCCTGGGGATGCGAGGCCCGGGAGCAGTTGAGCGTATGGCACATATTGAGGGAGTTGAGATAGCCGCCCTTTGCGACAAGTACCCTGAACGAGTGGACGGTGTGCAGGCTATGCTTGTCAAATTCGGACTGCCGCAGGCAAAGACATTCACAGGCAGCGAGGAGGCATGGAAGGGTTTGTGCGAGGATCCTGATATTGATCTTGTCTATATATGCACTCCATGGGCATGGCATACACCAATGGCTGTATATGCAATGGAGTGCGGCAAGCACGCTGCTACAGAGGTGCCTGCAGCCATTACGGTAGAGCAATGCTGGCAGCTGGTTGAGACCTCGGAAAAGACAAAGAGGCACTGTATGCAGCTTGAGAACTGCTGCTACGACTTCTTTGAGCTTCTCACCCTTAACATGGCCAGACAGGGGCTCTTCGGAGATATTGTCCACGGTGAAGGAGCTTATATTCATGACCTCCGTTTTCTGAACTTTGACAAGAACGGTTATGCCGATATGTGGCGCCTTAAGGAGAATCAGCGCAACGGCAATCTCTACCCTACGCACGGCCTTGGCCCTGTGTGCCAGGTGATGAATATAAACCGCGGCGACAGGATGGATTACCTGACATCCGTCTCCTCAGGCGACTTCCAGATGCGGAAAGAACTGGAGGCACTGGCGGCCGAAGATCCGTTCTACAGCCAGTATACCGGCAGGGACTACAGGGGCAACATGAACACCACCGTGGTGAAAACGTCACTCGGACGAACAATAATGATACAGCACGATGTCACCAGTCCGAGACCTTACTCACGCATACACCTTATCAGCGGCACAAAGGGAATAGCCAGTAAATGGCCTTCACCGGAGAGAATAGCTCTCGGCCACTCATGGATATCAGCGGATGAGTTCAAGGCTCTTGAGGCGCAGTACACTCCCGGCATTGTTAAGAGAGTGGGAGAAATGGCAAAAGCGATAGGCGGACACGGGGGAATGGACTTTATCATGGACTGGAGGCTTATTGACTGTCTCCGAAACGGCCTTCCAACAGACCAGGATGTCTATGATGCAGCACTGTGGAGCGTTATAACACCGCTGAGCGAATGGTCCGTGGCCAACAGGTCATCATCGATTGATGTCCCGGATTTTACATGCGGAGCATGGAAAACAAACAGGCCGGTAGACCCTAACCTTCTTACAGGTGGTAACACCGGAGTGAAAGGTATTGAGGGTAGTTCAAATCAGCTTGAAGTTTAGTTTTTGAGCTAAAATTGTTTAATTTCGCTTCCTGTATTTCTATAGGAACGGAATGTTCTATTTAATTGTAATTCTGATTATTACAGGATTTGTCCTTCTGGCTGCCGAAAGAAAATATTCATTGATCCTTGCGGCCCTGTTTCTATCAGCCGGTGTAACAGCCAGCTCATGGCTTGCCTTTTCAGCGCTCTTCAACCTGTCCCTTCCCGTTGAAATAAATGAATTTCTTACCGGCGCCGGCATAGTCTGTGACAGGCTGAGTGCCGTATTCATTCTCATCATCAGTTTCACCGTAGTTACAGGTTTTGTATATTCTTTAGGGTATCTGAAGCCCTACACCCGCAGCAAGCCGGAATTATGGACAAAGCTGCACTATGCAGCACTGCTCTGGCTTTACCTGTCAATGATCGCAGTTGTTCTCTTCAGAAACGGGTTTGCCTTCCTGGTGGCATGGGAGATCATGACCGTCTCTTCATTTATCCTGGTAATTTACGAGTATGACAAGAAGGGGACTGTACAGGCAGGGATAAACTATCTTGTCCAGATGCATGTCGGAATGCTGTTTCTTCTGTTCGCATTCATCATCTCATCGGAGGGATCGGAAGGTGTGTCGTTCGATAACCTTCAGTTCTATTTCAGCCGGAACTCAAACTGGCTGGTATTTCTTCTCTTCTTCATCGGATTCGGACTTAAGGCAGGCTTTATCCTTCTTCATACCTGGCTTCCCGAGGCGCACCCGGCAGCACCCTCGCATGTGTCGGGTATTATGTCAGGTGTGATGATCAAGCTGGGCATTTACGGTATCCTTCGCGTCAGCATCAGTCTCCAGGATGATATGTACGTCATCGGAACGTCACTCATGGTACTGTCTGCAGTAACGGGCCTTTTTGGTGTTATGATGGCGATTCTTCAGCATGACATTAAAAGACTTCTTGCTTATCACAGTATTGAGAACATTGGAATAATAGGGATAGGTATCGGACTGGGGATCTTCGGAACTGCCTCAGGCAATACACTTATATCGGTGACAGGTTATACCGGAGCCATTCTGCACACCCTGAACCACTCACTATTCAAGTCCCTGCTGTTCTTCAGCGCCGGATCGGTGACCAGCCGTCTGCATACAAGAAATATTGAACAGATGGGAGGAATAATGAAGTATATGCCCTTTACTGCGATAGCATTCCTTATCGGTTCTGTGGCAATAGCCGGCCTGCCTCCCTTCAATGGTTTTATCTCTGAGTATCTGCTTTATTTTTCACTTTTCAGCGGTATAGGCGAGCTTGACTTCTACCCGTTGCTTATGTTCTCACTCGTAATGGTCTCGCTGGTTCTGATTGGAGGGCTGGCAGTATTCTGTTTTGCAAAGGTCTTCAGTATCATTTTCCTTGGCCAGCCGCGCACTGAATTGGCCGAGCCGCCTGCTGAGGCAGGAAGGCCTATGGTTATTGCCAAGATGCTTCCGGTAATACCGATTGTCATTATCGGTGTCGTACCGGCACTTGTGGTTATGCCTCTCGCTTCTCTCGCCTCCGGAATTTTTAACCCGGCTCTTCCATTTGACAGTGCCACCCTGGCTGCCCCGCTGAGGTATATCTCGGCAGGTGTTATTCTGATGGTCTCATTCGGAACAGTATTCGTGGTTCTGAGAATGATAAATGAGAGACGCCGTATCCCTGTGACAGGCCCTACATGGGGTTGCGGATACACGGCGGCAAATGCAAGGCAGCAATATACAGCAACGTCATTTTCGCAGGAATATGCTACCCTCGTCAGACCCGTGATAAAGAACGGTGCCTCACATGTCAGCTTCAGGGAGGATGAGATCTTCCCGGGCAAGCGTGATTTTCACACCAGTTCGGCTGACGTCATCCGATCGAAGATTATCCTGAGACCCGCCAACTTTATAGTTAACCTGCTCAGGAGATACGCTGTCATCCAGACTGGCAGACTTCAGCATTATGTGCTGTATGCTTTGCTCTTCCTTGTACTTGTTTTCCTTCTGACAGTGCTTGAACTAATATGATTAACGGACGATGACTGCCCTCGGACTGATACTGTTAACCTCGCTCTTCATTGCCGGATTTATTGTCCGGATTAAGAGCGTCGCTTCCGGACGGAAGGGACCGGGCATATTTCAGCCTCTTAAGAATGTATGGGTATTATTGAGAAAGGGTTCGGTTTACAGTGAAGTATCGGGTATCATCACCCGCACTGCCCCGATAATGGTTTTATCAGCCCTTCTCGTTGCCTCACTTATGGTGCCGGCAGCAGGATTTCCGCCCCTTATTTCATTCAGGGGAGACTTCATTATGTTCGCCTATCTTATGGCTTTCAGCCGCTTTATGATGATAATCACCGCATTTGACAGCGGAAGCAGCTTTGAGGGAATGGGGGCCAGCCGCGAGGCTCTCTACGGAATGCTGATTGAACCGGCGCTGTTCGTTCTGATTGCCGGGCTCACTGTCTTCACCGGAGGCACCTCCCTTGTCGACGATCTTTGACCTGACGCACGGAGAGGGCTACAGCTATGTCTTCGGACTGATAGTAGCATATATAATTGGCAACATCACTCTCGTCGAGAACAGCCGCATACCTGTCGATGATCCGAAGACGCACCTCGAACTGACAATGATACATGAGGTAATGGTTCTCGATCTCAGCGGCTTTAACCTGGCAATGGTTCAACTGACTTCAATGCTTAAATTCGCCATCTTCGGAAGCCTGATAGCCTCAGCAGTTATACCGTGGGATCTTGCACCGGGCGCCAGGATATCCCTTTTTATTGCTGTGCAGCTGCTTTTCGCATCAGCCATCGGGTTGACAGAATCGTTCAGGTCAAGATACAAGATGAACCGTAACCAGCAGTATATACTGACTGTCTCACTTATATCAGTGTTATTCTTCGTTATTATCCTTTTTACCAAAAACATCTTCTGAAATGGTGATACTTTTATATATACTGTTCGGCATTTCCCTGGTCTATATTGCGGCGACGGAAAAGTTCAGCAACTACATCAGGGTATATACCCTTCAGGGTTTTCTGCTGTTCGGAATGGCGCTTGCCGAGCGCGAGAGCTTTTCGTATGTAAACCTTGCCCTGATCCTTGCAGAGACGATAATATTCAAATCGGTCATCGTCCCATGGCTCCTCAGGAGAATACTTCAGGGTACGGGAATACGCAACGTCCACAAGAGATCCCTCGCCGGCAACTATACGGTAATGATCATGATACTCGCGCTCGGCATAAGCCTGCTCCTTGCCAGGATGCTGGCAATTCATACTTCTGACAGTACTTTCCTTGTCATTGCATTTTTTACACTCTTCACCGGGCTGGTGCTGATAAGCGCACGCAAACTCATATTCGGTCATCTTGTGGGATTCCTGATAATAGAGAACTCGGTCTTCCTCTTTTCGATAGCCATAGGGAAGGAGTTCCCGCTCCTTGTGAATGCAGGTATATTGCTTGATATTTTTATTGCAGTCCTGATAATGAGCATATTCATGACAAGAATAGGGCATCGTACAGGAGGATTTGAAGCTGAGAATCTGACAAAACTGACTGACTGATGCTGGCTGCTTATTTCATAACAGGTATTTTACTCGCCGGGCTGATCTTCATCGTCAGAGACAGAAGAGTATGCCTGGCCATAAACCTCGCGTTCGTCATTGTCCAGGCCTCCCTTGCAGTATACGCATTTTCTGCCCGGGGTAATACCGAAATAAACTATTTTACTTTTGACTCACTGTCAGTCATCTTCCTTATGGTGATGGCAATACTCTCTGCTGCAGTATTTTACCATAGCATTGCATATGTGAGGGAGGATGATGACTGGAAACGAAAACTCTTCTTCTTTTCTTTCATAATGCTAAATCTCTCGCTGACAGGGGTATACACTGCCAATAATATAATTGTTTCATGGATTTTTATCGAGCTGACCACATTGTCTGCCGCAGGTCTTATTAATCACAACAGGTCGATGTCTTCCCTCGAGGCGACATGGAAGTATGTGTTTATCTGCTCGGTCGGAATTGCCCTTGCATATATAGGGATCCTCTTTGCCGGTGCTGCCTCCGGTGTCGGAAAGACGGGTGATATGTCATATGACGGCTTGAGGATTGCTTTCGAAAATACCGATCCCATATACCTTAAGATTGCCTTTATTCTTATCCTTACCGGCTACAGCTCCAAACTGGAGGTCTTTCCCCTGTATACGATCGGCGTTGATGCCAACTACGTTGCTCCGGCCCCGGTAAGCGCTTTCCTCTCCACGGCTCTCGTAAACGGGGGTTTCATAGTCTTTTTCCGCGTCTACGAGACCATGGCGGCATCTGCCATTGCAGGATGGATAAACAACGTACTCGTTCTGACAGGTATGATCTCACTGCTGGCAGCCGCAATCTATATGCAGAAAGCCAGTAACCTTAAGCGGGTCTTTGCATATTCAACGGTTGAGCATATGGGTCTTGTGCTCATAGCTCTGAGTTTCGGCAAGCCTGGAATATATATAGCCCTGATACAGGTCACTGTTCATTCATTCGTAAAATCGGGACTCTTTATCCATGCCGGCATACTGCACAGGGTACTCAGATCATATAAACTCTCGAAAGCTGCAGGCTATATGGCACTTAATCCCGCAGGCGCCATGATACTGATAATCGGAGTCCTGCTGATCACTGCAATACCCCCGTCAGGACTCTTTGTAAGTGAGTTTATGCTCTTCAGGGAGATGGGGTCTGATCACTGGCTCTTATTCCTTGCCGTAGCCACACTTCTTACCCTGATATTCTATGGCATCTTCAACAAAAGCCTCCATGTGATTTCAGGAGAGCCTGCGGCCTCTTACAACCGTCAGCACAAGGTGATGAGGACCGACTATATAAGCCAGTATATTCTGTTCGGACTGGCAGTGGCAGCATGCCTGTATATCCCTGACTTCATCAACGGACTCTTTTCAGATGTCTCCGGAACAGGACCGATGTCAATATCAATACTGAACATGAAATAGCTGAGCGGAATGGAATTCTTCAGATTGAAAAATAACCCGGGTGCTGTCAGTGTAAATGATATTCCTGTTCTGGAGTATGACGCGTTTACTGAGCAGACCATTGCCCTGCTCAGGAAGAAAGAGCATCATGTTGTAGACTATTTCACAGTACCCACCGGCGGCAAGATAAGATTCTTTATTCTCATCGCCGGCGATGACACACATACTGTTTACATATATTCTCATGTTCAGGAAAAGGACCTGAAGTCGCTGGCCTCCCTGACTGCACACCATTATCCCATGCACATATTTGAAAGGGAGATATTTGAAGAGAAGGGTATAATGTTTACAGGACATCCGTGGCTGAAACCTTTAAGATACCCGTCTGAAAGAGCTGATAAAAATGCCGCAATAAGCACATATCCTTTTTACAGTATTGAGAGTGAAGAGCTTCATGAGGTTGGTGTTGGTCCAGTTCATGCAGGTGTCATCGAACCAGGCCATTTCAGATTCATCTGTCACGGTGAGAATGTCCTTCATCTTGAGATACAGCTTGGTTATCAGCACAGGGGCATTTCAGGGCTGCTGACTGAAAGCAGGGGTATGCTGCATCGGGCGCTCCTTTCAGAATCCATTGCAGGTGATACTGCAGTAGGTCATTCTCTCGCATTCTCACAGGCAGCAGAGGCTCTCGGCAGTTTTGTCCCTCCCTCAAAACTTCAGGTCGAAAGGATCATTGCTCTTGAGATGGAGCGGATAGCCGTTCACATAGGTGACACCGCTGCATTATGCGGTGATGTGGGATACCAGCTGGGTCAGGCGGCATGCGAGGCACTGAGGACAATAGTTATAAATACAACGCAGGATTGGTGTGGCAACCGCTTCGGAAAGGGGCTGGTAAGACCGGGCGGAACAAACTTCCCCTTATCTGTTGAGATGGCCGGTAATATCCGGGAGAAGCTCAATGATGTGATAAGAAGATATAAAAATGTAACTGATCTTATTTACAATAACTCCGGTATACTGTCGAGGTTTGAAAACACCGGAGCAGTATCAGTTGTGCAGGCCCGCAATGCCGGAGCTGTCGGGATGGCTGCAAGAGCATCAGGGATGAAGCGCGATGTCAGAACCTCTCATCCGTTTCAGGCATACACGGCGATGCAATACAGCCCTTCAAGCCTCGATACGGGAGATGTCCTTGCGCGGGGTTATATGAGAAAGCTTGAGGTTGACCTCTCATTCAGTGTGATAATGAACCTGCTTGACGGGTTTGGGGAGCCGGGATCAGAAGTATGTCCAAAACCTGATTATCGCATGAAATTCAAACCTGATACCCTGGCTGTCAGTCTTACCGAAGGATGGAGGGGTGAGATCTCGCACTGCATCCTCACTGATGAAAAGGGCGAAGTACTTGCCGTAAGGATAAAAGACCCTTCGGTCCATAACTGGACTATGCTGGCCCTGGCGGTACGGGGGGCGGAGATATCGGACTTCCCTCTATGTAACAAGAGCTTTAACCTGTCATACTGTGGTCATGACCTGTAATAACAAAACCAACTAAAAGTCAGATCTGATATGCTTAACGAATTAAAAGTTCTCTCAGACCATGGCAGGCAGTATATAAGTGACCTTCGCAACAGGCCCGTTTCGGAAAAATTCAGGGGAAGACCGGTCATCTCAGGTGAGATCACTGCCGACGAGATAAAAGAGGTATCGGCCATGTGCCCTGCAGGAGCAATTGACGCACGTTGCGGCGCCATTGACATGGGAAAGTGCCTCTTCTGCAATGAGTGTGCACTGATGCTCTCACACCGGATCTCATTTACAAACGATTACCGCATCGCAGCCAACATCAGGGAAGATCTGATAGTCAGGCCGGGTCAGACGGGTCAGATCAGACTCCGCGACAGTGCTGTCAGGAGAGAGATAAGGCATCTCTTCAGCAAGGCCCTTAAGCTCAGGGAGGTATCTGCCGCGGGAGACAACTCCTGCGAGATGGAGCTAACGGCGGCAGGGAACGTAAACTTTGATATGGGACGCTTCGGCATAGAGTTCGTGGCATCACCGCGTCACGCTGACGGCATTGTCATTACAGGTCCGGTATCAGAGAACATGGCTGAAGCCCTCACGATGACTTATGATGCCATACCGGATCCGAAGATTATCATTCTTGTAGGTACGGATGCAATCAGCGGAGGACTCTTTGCCGGCAGCCGGGCGTTGAACAGGAAATTCATCAGTGAGCACACTGTTGATCTCTATGTACCGGGAAATCCGGCACATCCGCTTGCATTCATAAACGGTGTGCTTGATCTTCTTGCTATCTGATCATTTTGCCTGCAGCAGGTCTATTATTGCCCTGCTCATTGCGCTTGCGCCGGTAATATAGGCCGGGCGGAAGTCAGGATAAAAGAATTCGCTGTGCAGTGCCGGGAGGGTAAGACTCTTTGAAATGCTTTGCTCGTATTTTGAGGTGTTCACTCCACCCAGCCAGAACAGGCCGATCTTTACATTCTCAGCGGTGCGACCATACTTGCCGAAATCTTCAGCAACGGTAGCCGGATCTACTTTTATTAAATTCTGCCTGCCTGCTATTGCGCCCATCGATGAGACTGCGCTGGTTACCAGTTCCGGGTCATTCTCTACCGGCGGAGTGAAGTCGTCCTGAACAGTAACCATGGGCATGAGACCTTCATTCAGCCCTGCAGATATTGCCACCCCGCGTGAGATGCGCTGAATTGCTGAAATTATCTGTTCACGTACCTCGTCCGAGAAAAACCTGACAGTAAGCTGAAGGTCAACCTCTGATGGTATTATATTATGTCTTACTCCTCCGTGGATAGAGCCTACGGTGATCACAGCAGGAGAGACAGGGTTTATCTCCCTGCTTACAATGGTCTGATAATCAAGTATTATTCTGGCCGCAAGAACTATCGGATCAACAGTTTTATGCGGCATGGCACCATGCCCGCCGATCCCGAAGATTTTTACATCAAGTGATGATACACCCGCAAAAATCGGCCCCTCACGGTAGCCGATAGTACCTGCAGGCATGTCTGAAGCGACGTGGTAAGCGAGTGCATAGTCAGGTTTGGGGAAACGGGTATAGAGCCCGTCTTTTATCATCTGCTCTGACCCTCCGCTTCTCTCCTCGGCGGGCTGGGCAACAGCAATAACTGTTCCCTTCCATTTATTCCTGAGGCTGACCAGCGTATTGAGAGTACCCCACCATACCGTCATATGAAGATCATGCCCGCATGCATGCATCACAGGTGTTTCGGTACCGTTCACATCAGTGACAGTGACATTGCTGGCAAAAGGGAGACCGGTAGCCTCCTTAACAGGTAACGCATCCATGTCAGTACGCAGCATAATAACCGGTCCGCTCCCGTTCTTCATGACTCCGACGACACCATTGCCCCCGATCCCTGTTGTTACGTCAAACCCTAACTTCCTTAGTTCTTCTGCCATTTTCGAGGCTGTCCTGAATTCCTGAAATGAGAGCTCCGGGTTCTGGTGCAGATCTCTGTACATCGACTCTGCAAAAGTTAGAGATGCATTTACCTCTCTTGATATCAGGGTGTTAATATCCTGCCCTGCAAGCGAGAGTCCTGCAAGAAAAAACAGCAACGGGGCGGTTATCAGGTTTTTTTTCAATGGATATGCTTAGTATTCTCAAAATTAACAAATTGTTTGAGCCGGAAGGCTGAATTACAAAAATTATCAACACCGGAATCTTCTGCGAGCCATTTTTGGTACCTTAGTTTCGACCTATTAAGAACAGGCAATCATGAAAAGGATATTATTAACAGGAACAATTGCGGCTATGGGAATTGTACTTTTAACATCATGCGGTCATAAAGGAAGTAAGGCGGCAGAGAACAGTGACTTCAGCTACATTGCTGACCGGTTTGAGGATATAAGCGTTCTGAGGTATCGCCTGCCGGGATTCGAGCAGCTGACACCAGCAGAGAAGGAGTTCATATATTATCTTTCTGAGGCTGCCCTGTGCGGAAGGGACATCTTCTGGGATCAGAACTTCAGGTACAACATCCCTGTAAGGAAAACCATCGAGGCTGTGATAGCGTCATACGGAGGTGACAGGGAGACTGATGAATTCAGGGCCTTCATCACATATGCCAAAAGGGTATTTTTTGCAAACGGTATACACCACCATTATTCAAATGACAAGTTTGTTCCGGGGTTCCCGCCGGAATATTTTGCCGCAATCGTGAAGGGAAGTGATCAATCACTTCTCCCGCTGAAAGAGGGGCAGACACCTGATGACCTCGTGGCGTTTCTGACACCGGTGCTTTTTGACCCGGGTCTCTATGCAAGGAAAGTGGATCAGTCGGATGGAGTTGATATGATAACCTCATCAGCCAACAACTTTTACGAGGGGGTGACCCAGAAAGAAGTTGAACAGTATTATGCCTCCCTGGCTGACCCCACTGACCCCAGGCCGGTATCATGGGGTCTTAACAGCAAGGTTGTGAAGAGAGACGGGAAGGTGAAGGAGGTCACTTACAGAAGCGGATCGCTTTACGGTGAAGCAATAGACTCAATCATATTCTGGCTTGAAAAGGCGAAAGAGGTTGCCCTGAGTGACGCACAGAAGAGAGAACTCGAACTGCTGATAGATTATTACCGGACCGGTGACCTGAAGACGTGGGATGACTATAACATCCTTTGGGCAGGCAATACAGGACTTACTGTCGACTATATCAACGGTTTCATTGAGACCTACGGTGATCCGCTCGGCATGAAGGCCACATGGGAGTCGGTTGTTGATTACAAGGATATGGAAGCTTCGAAACGGACTGCTGTAATCACTGCCAATGCTCAGTGGTTTGAGGATAACTCCCCCGTAGACCCGGCATACCGGAAGGAGAAGGTCACTGGTGTCGCGGCAAGCGTCATCAACGTAGCCATGCTTGGCGGTGATTGTTATCCAGCCTCTCCTCTGGGCATCAATCTCCCGAACTCTAACTGGATAAGGACCGAGGCTGGTTCCAAGTCAGTCACACTGGCCAATATCACTGATGCAAAGGATATAGTTGCCAGAGGAAGCGGTTTCCTTCAGGAGTTTGCCTGGGATGAGGCTGAGATTGAAAGGGCGGTCAGCTACGGGTCTCTTGCCGACGCCCTCCATACCGATATGCATGAATGTATAGGGCATGCCAGCGGCAAACTGGCCCCGGGAACCGACCCCAACGCCCTGAAAAACTATGCCTCGCCCCTTGAGGAGATGAGAGCTGACCTCTTCGCACTGTACTATATGATGGATCCTAAGATGAGAGAGATGGGACTAATGGAGTCAGATGATGTTGCAAAGGCGGCATATGATAATTACATACGCAACGGTTTCATGACTCAGCTGGCAAGGATCACTCCCGGAAAAGATATTGAACAGGCACATATGCGCTGCCGTTCCGCCATTGCCCACTGGGTATATGAGAAGGGCCGGCAGGATAATGTGACAGAGGCAGTCACGCGGGACGGGAAGACATATGTCAGGATAAATGACTATGAAAGGCTGAGATCCCTTTTCGGTGAGATGCTGAAAGAGGTACAGAGGATAAAGTCTGAGGGAGATTTTGAAGCCGGCAGGGAGATGATAGAGAAATATGGTGTCAAAGTTGACCAGTCGCTCCATGGTGAAATACTTGAGAGATATGCGAAGCTCGACCTGGCTCCCTACAGCGGGTTTGTCAATCCGCGCCTCGTCCCTGTCCGTGACGGTCAGGGGAAAATCACTGACGTGAAAGTCGAATACTGCGATGATTACCTGGAACAGATGATGGAGTACGGAAGAAAATACTCGTTTCTCAATTGATTTCCGGAGGAGTAATTACCCGATACATTGAGGTTCATCTGGTTTTAAGATTTACTGCCTTCTCCATCAGTTCCTTGTCTTCGGCAGTAACTGGCACTGTTTCAATGTTGTGTGGAGTTGGTTTCGTCTCTTCATCAACGTGGATAAAGGTCACGAATCCGTCAACAAGGGGTATGGAGCAATCTGACTTGCAAACCTTGATATATGATACAAGGCTGCTTTTCCCGGTATAAACAATCCTCGAATCAAATTTAAGAACCTCACCGGGTTTGGCAGGGCTGGTAAAATACATTCCGTGTATCTTCAGGCAGACCACGCTTTTTGGTTCAAGAAGACCGGCAGCAGCAATGAAGCCTGATTCAACGAACCATTCTGCAGTTCTCCCTGCAAACAGGGTACCATGGTGATTCAGATCCTCGCTTTTAATCAGTCTCATTGTTATGTAAGAGGAGGGATTGTGTATTCTTTTATTCATAGTAGTTCTTTTTGATCCGGTTTGTTTTCTTTCGCTCTGAAAGCACCATGTAAACGAGGTATGAAGCAGTGATTACAAGTAACAAGATAATGCTGTATCTGACAACCATGGCAAGGTTCAGCCCGTCACCGGTTGAGTCAGGCGGATTGACTGAATGGCCTACCTCTATTCCGAAAAGATTCTTTACGAAGAACAGGAGGAAGAAGGATAGCAGTCCGGCTGCAACAGGTGTTGTAACCCATCCTGACGCTATGCTGCCCAACACCTTCATGTTAATGTTCCTGACCCCCTTGTAGATGCCGACACCAAGGATGGCTCCCACAATCACCTGTGAGCTTGACACCGGTACCAGCGGGATAGGGGGGAGCCCTGTGGCTGCAACAATGCGTGACAGCGCCGAAGATGAAAAAATAAAGAGCACCAGTGCCTGTGCCAGCACTACCACCAGGGCTGCCTCGGGAGTAAGTTCAAGGAGGTTATTGCCCAGGGTCTGAATAACCTTTTTTGAGTATGTCACAATTCCTGCTGCTATTGCAATCCCGCCAAGGAAGAACAGTTGCTGTGCGCCCGTGAGGGTGAAGATGCCGAAGTCGGCCTCACCGAGAGGGATGCTGGGGACAAATACCCCCATGACATTGGCAATGTTGTTTGCCCCGAGGCTGAAGGCTCCGAAAGCTCCGGTTATCAGAAGTCCGGTCCGGATATATGATTCGTAGAAAAGCAGGTGTACTTTGATTCTTCGTCTGATGACCTTGATCATATGGTAGAGCAGGTATGCAAACAGTGCACCGATGATTGGTCCGGTGATCCAGGTGGATACGATCTGGGTCAGCGATTTCGAGTCTACGGCATTGTCTGTGAAGATGTTCCATCCTATTATGGCGCCTACTATTGCCTGTGTTGTTGATACCGGCAGTCCGGCCTTTGTCATCATATAGACAGTTATACCTGCTGCCAGCGCGACCGTGAAAGCGCCTCCGATGGCATTTACTGACCCAAGACGACCGAGAGTGTCGGAGGCGCCTGAACCCTGCATCACAGCACCAAGAACCACAAAAACGGATGCCATGACGGCAGCTTTCGTGAAGGAGACCATACGTGTTCCGACAGCAGAGCCGAAGATATTGGCTGCATCGTTCGCCCCAAGAGTCCAGCCGAGAAAAAGCCCGCTTGAAATGAAGAGAATGATCATATGTCAGAGCATTTGCCTGATTGCCATTGATGCCAGCATATCGGCCGCATCCTGCGCCCTGTCTGAGATGCTCTCAATATGGTGTGTTATATAGCGCAGATGAGCTTTTTCTGCCAGGGTGAGTTCGCTCATATCGTGAAAGACCTTCCTCTTCAGGTTGAATGATGACTTATCGGTCTCCTTCTCAAAGAAATAGACCTTCAGCAGCTTCTCCCTCACGAGATGCGGTTCCCGGAAGAAAGCCCTGGCTGCAGGAATCAGCTCCTCTGCAGCATTGCCTGACACCTCCGCCAGTGATGCAAAATCATGAACCAGCGAAGCAGGAATGCGTGGCATCTCAATGTAAAACTCATTCAGAGAGCTCTTGGCTGTATCAATTATCTCATCAAGCTGCCACAGTAACTTCACAATGTCACTTCGCTGCTGCGGCAGAATAGAGTGAATGATCATGTCATTCTCTATTCCCCTCTGAAGTTTGTCTGCCTTGCTCTCATGCTCGTCAATCTTTCTGAGGTGATTCTGGAAAGCATCCTGGTCACCGTTGACATATGCTTTTACACCTTCCTTGAATATTAATACCCCGATCTCTATCGTGTCAAAGAATTCGTCAACTCTTGCAGCTAACTCATTGGTGGTGCGGGTAAAAAGCGACATCTGCTTTCTGTGGTGTTGGTTTAAACAAATATATTAAGAAAAAGTGTCTGTAACAGCGCTGTCAGAAGTCAATTATTCTCTCCACCCTGTGGTTTCTGAGATAACCTTTGATGATGATCTGGATGTCGCGGTTATCAGCTGCACCTTTAATGCAGTCATGAATGGCGGCCAGTCCGAATCCGACATCGTTGATATTGAAATAGCCGTAGCCAGAGTACTTTCCGTTAACGATCTTTACGGCGCATCTCTCCTCCGGATCACGTCCGCTGTCAATGATAAAGAAATTCCGTCCCGTGAAGATAAACTCGTCAAGAGCCTGCATGGCTCTCTCGTTGTATGATGACGGGTTCTCCTCTCCGGAACAGGCGCCGCGGCACAGGCTTACCTGCCTGTGAAAACAGGGGCCGTCAGTATCATACATGCCGCAGAGCTTCTGGCAAAGCTCATATTCATGTATGATCTGCTCCAGCTTTGCCCTGACTTTTTCCCTGGATGTAAAGAGAGACAATGGCACTGCATCATCCCTGACGTTCCTGTACTCAAACCTGATATATCCCTGTTCATCTGTGTGGCTGTATATACCCCACCTGAAACCTGTGCGACGCTGAGCCCTGTTGAACAGAGGTTTTTTTGCCTTTATCTCTGCTGATTCGAGCAGAAGTGCAATGAGTTCGCTGCCGGTATGCTCCCAGCTGATGTCAGCAATCAATGAACGCATCTCCATGGCTCTGGATGAGCTGTTGTTTGACAGATGGGTGTTGACCCTCTGAAAGAGGTTGCGGCTCTTCCCCACATAGATTATGTCACCAGTGTCATTATAAAAATAATAGATACCGGGTAACTCCGGTATTTCGGCAATCTTTGACGATTCAAGTGCCGGATGAAGCCTCGATGTTTTGCGGTTTCTGATGACACTGCCGCTTTTAAGCTCCCTGTCCTTCTCAAGAAGGAGCTCCATCAGCTTTACCGTGGCAAGAGCATCACCTGATGCACGGTGCCTTCCGTTAATCTCAATACCCAGATCCTTGCACAGGTTACCGAGACTGTATGACCTGTGGCCGGGCAGCAGCTTCCTGCTAAGAGCTACCGTGTCGAGCAGCGGACGTTTGAAATTATATCCCAGCATGCTGAACTCCTGCCTGATAAATGAATAATCAAACCGTGCATTGTGTGCAACAAAAACCCTTCCTTCGGTAATCTCCACAATCTTTTTCGCAACCTCAAAGAACCGGGGCGCGTCTTCAACCATCTCATTCGTGATACCGGTGAGGCTGGTGATAAAATAGGGTATGTTGCGCTCCGGATTTATCAGGGTCGAGAATTCCTCAACCACCCTCGTCCCGTCATGAATGTAAACGGCTATCTCGGTAATTCTTTCCAGCCTCGCGCTTCCTCCTGTGGTCTCTATGTCAACTACTGCGTACAATGCTGAATCTATGATACGAAGATAACTACTTTTGAAGCGTTATCAGTTATTTGATAACTTTGTAACTGCAATTGATCTGATGGATATTTACGGTACCTATTATTGCCTTGACGGGGTCATCCATACTGCCGGAAGTGAGACCGGAGAAGCGGAGGGCGAACTCTCTTTCTATGAGGTCATCCGCACAAGGAACGGCACCCCGGTATTCTTTGACGATCATATGAAACGCCTTACGGCCGGGATTGCCACCAGATACAACCTGCCTGAAGATATTCCTGCTGCTGTCAGAGAAGGGATAGGGACACTTGTAAATGCGGAGCGGTTTCCTGAGATTAATGTTAAGGTGACAGTTTCCTTTACCGGACAGGAACATTCAGTAAGCATATATTATATTAAATCCTCCTATCCGGCCGTGGAGATGTACCGTCGGGGAGTGGATCTTGTCCTTTACCGTGCCGAAAGGTTTGACCCAGGGGTTAAGCTGCTGAATAACAGGATGCGACTTGCCGTCAATGAAGTCATGGAAAGGAAAAAGGCTTATGAAGCCCTGCTTGTGAACAACCAGGGATTTATCACCGAGGGGAGCAGATCGAATGTCTTCTTCCTCGATAAGGAGGACAGGGTTTTTACGGCACCTGACCCGATGGTCCTTCAGGGAATTACGCGGAAATATGTTATTGAGATTTGCAGGGAAGAGGGTTTAACGCTTATTTATGAAGCTGTCAGAGCAGTCGATATAGCACGTTTTTCTGGGGTTTTCATTACCGGTACATCCCCCATGGTGCTATCGGCAAGGCGTATTGACAACGTTGACTTCAGCGCAGAAAAAAAGATCGTGGAAGAGATCAGGATAAAATATGTGAAGTTGATGAATGAGAGCATAGGGGAATATGAACGGCATAACAAAGCAGATTAATCTGTATCTTTGCAGCAAAAGCAGTAATTATGGCAAGTGTACAAAACCTGAAGAAGGACATAGACTTTCTCTTTTTTGAATTCATTTCTGATTGTTTCATGTTTACCAGCCTTCATACAGGTGAAAAGAGGACTGAAGTCCAGAACCTTATTGAGGAGGCTGTCAGTATGCGTAATGAATTCATTCAGAGGGTTAATCACCCGGATGGCAAGGATAACCCGGCACTTGTGAGGGCTTATTACAAATCGGTTCGGAAAGATCTGCTTGAAAAGGTCGACGAGTTTTTTGAGAAGCTCAGTGCCATTTCAAAATCAAAGTGAATTACCAACCTGCCTGAGTTTACCGGTATTTAACGATCAGTTCACTGCATTTCAGGCATCTGCCATCATCTGACAGGTTTGTTACTGTTGTGCGGTAGCCTGAACGTCTGATAACCGTCGTTTTGCATTGCGGACATATTGTGTCAGATCCGGCAGACGGTTCAGCCATATTTCCGGTGTAGACAAAATCAAGGTACTCTGAGGCTGCTTCTTTTAATTTCCATATAGTCTCTGAGGGGGTTGGGGGATCATCCCTTTTATACATCGGGTAATAGCGACTGATGTGCAAAGGGACGCCGGCCCCGGCATTGACGGCAATCCACTCTGCCTCGCGCCTCATCTCGTCGGCAGAGTCATTCAGCCCCGGTATTATCAACGTTGTAATTTCAAGGTGCCTCCCTGATGCAGCCACCTCTATTATTGAGTCAAGCACCGGCTTGAGCGTGGCACCGGTGAATTTCCTGTAAAACTGGTTGTCAAAAGACTTAAGGTCTATATTGAAAGCATCAATAAGTTCAATCAGTTGCAAGAGTGGCTGCCGGTTGACATACCCGTTGGTAACCATGACGTTTTTAAGTCCTTCCCCGGCTGCCAGCCTTGCGCAGTCAGTTACATATTCATACCAAATGACAGGTTCATTATATGTATATGCAATACCTATGTTGTCTTCAGCCTTAAGGGCCCTGGAGACAAGCTCCCCGGGAGATAACCTGTGGCCGGCGCTGGCGTCTGTATTCTGTGATATGTGGTAATTCTGGCAGAAGTCACATTTAAGGTTGCATCCGTAAGATCCGGCAGATATGATATTCTTCCCCGGGTAAAAGTGATAGAGTGGTTTTTTCTCAACGGGGTCGAGGCCAAAACCGGAAATGACGCCGTATGTATTGAGTCTTATCTCTCCGCCAATGTTCTCCCTTACCCCGCACAGTCCTCTCTCCCCCCTGGAAATCAGGCATGAATGAGGACAAAGGAGACATCTGACATGATCGTCATCGTTCTGTTTTTCAGCCAGCTTCACAATGATGAGTTTTGATCTTATAAATTTAATTCTAATTTTGCTATGCTTTGTTTGTTTGATCAACATGTTTCTGATCAGCATTTGTAAACCAAATAGCAACCGACATGACCTCCAGGAGAATCTTCATCAAGCGTTCAGCCTTAGTTATTGCTGCAGTACCTGTGGTAAAAAGTGATCTTTTTGCGGTGTCCGGTCCGTCCAAAAAGACAGGTCTTGCACTTTATACTGTACGTGATGATATGACCAAAGACCCTGCTGCAACCCTGGCAGCGGTAGCGGCGAAAGGCTTCAACTGGGTTGAGGCTGCCAGCCACAGCAACAGGGCGTTTTACGGGCTCAAACCAAAAGAATACGGTAAGCTGGTAAAAAAGAACGGGATGGACCCTTTGAGCACGCACAGTGCTGTGAGGCCTGAAAATGAGGATCAGATGATCGAGGATGCAGCAGAGGCAGGGATGAAATACCTCGTCCTGCCATCATTGCCGGGCGAATGGAGCAATTCCCTGGCTGCTTATCAGAAGACTGCAGATTATTTCAACAAAGTCGGGGAGAAGTGCCGGAAAGCAGGGCTGACCTTTGCATTTCACAATCATCAGGTCGAGTTTACGGAGATGGAAGGCAAGGTGCCTTTCGACATCCTTGCCGGGAATACTGATCCCAGGCTTGTCACCTTCGAGCTCGACCTTGCCTGGATCACTGCTGCAGGGAAAGATCCGGTAGCCTATTTCAGGAAATACCCCGGACGGTTTGAAGTATGGCACTTCAAGGATCTCAGTCCTGAGAAACAGGATGCCACACTGGGCGAAGGTATCATCGATTTCAAGCCCATTATGGAGAAGGCGAAGATGGCAGGGATGAGATACTGGTTCATAGAGCAGGATAACTGCCGGACTCACACCCCGATGGAGAGCATTGAAATCAGCCGCAACTATTACCTCAACTACATTCTGAAGTAGGGTCAGAGTGCTGTTCTGACCGAGTTATTCTGTGCTGAGGATACCACAGCCTCAAGGAATTTCATTCCCCTGACCCCTTCATAGATGCCCGGATAGTCGTGCAACAGATCCTGTTGCCTTCCTTCCCGTACTGCCACTATATTCATTGCAAAGTTGCGGTACAGATTGGCAAAGGCCTCAATGAACCCTTCTGGATGACCTGCAGGAATCCTTGCATGAAGCGGGGCAGAAATCCCGGCTTCTGTGAACGGTGCCGCAGTCCTGTAAATCTGCAGCGGTTTATCAGGCCACATTACCTTCAGGCTGTTCGGTTCCATCTGCCTCCAGCTGATGCTTCCCTTGTCACCATACACCCTGATTGACAGGTTATTCTCTTCTCCGAGGGCTATCTGGCTGGCCAGCAGCGTGCCGCAGATGCCATTGCCGAACAGCAGGAAGACACTCCCGTCGTCGTCAAGCAATCTGCCGGGCAGGACTGAATGCAGGTCAGCCGATAAGGCTACGGTCTCCAGTCCTGTAACATACTCTGCCAGGTTGAACCCATGCGTTCCAATGTCAGCCATTGTGCCGGCTATGCCTGCCCTTCGCGGGTCTGCACGCCATTCAGCCTGCCTGTTGCCTGTGGTCTCAACAGGGGAGGAGAGCCATCCCTGAAAATACTCAACAGCAACCTTGCGTATCTCACCTATCTCGCCTCCAAGAACCATCTCCCTGGCTCTCTTGATCATCGGATACCCTGTATAGTTGTGCGTCAGGCAGAACAGCCTTCCGGTATGCTCTACCGTCTCATACAGGTCGATGGCTTCAGCCACACTGAGACACAGCGGCTTGTCGCAGAGGACATCGAAGCCTGCTTCCATTGCCATTCTCGCCGGACCATAATGAAGGTGATTGGGTGTGACAATGGCAATAAAATCAGGTCGTTCATTCTCGGGGAGCTGGCACTCGCCTTTAATCATCTCCTGCCATGTGTCATAAATCCTTTCTTTTGCAAGTCCTTCCTTCAATCCGGTAGCCTCTGAAACAGCAGGGTCGCTGCTGAAGGCTCCGCTGACGAGTTCGATCATGCCGTCAAGCCGTGCTGCCATACGGTGTACCGGCCCTATGAACGAGCCTTCACCGCCGCCAATCATACCCATTCTGACTTTCATAATTATTCGCTTTACATTCCTGCCTCCGTAAGTGTAATTTCAATATTGTTCCTTAAGCAGAACTCCTCAACAGCTTCCATTATAGCTGCAGAATGTTCAGGATAGTATGTCCCCAGTCTCAGTGACAGCTTCCCCGCTTCTGTGAAGAAAATGACAGACAGCGGCATCAGTTCGACACGCTTGAGATTCTCTGTCGTTAAGATTGCAGGCGAGGCTATTCTGTTCTTTCTTAATGTAATCTGTTGTTCTGCTATGATTATATACCTGTCAGTGTAGCCCAGTCCTGATGCAATCAGCCAAAGCGAAACAAGGAACAGGAATATTACGGCAATCCATGCTGTGGATGTGGAGGCCTCGGTTCCGCTGATATTAAGTGCAAACCACCCGGTGGCAACTATGAACAGTGCACCGAGAGTGACCCTGAGTATCCTTCCGGGTCTGGAGGTCTCATACAGGTCAATATTAAACCTTCTTTCATTCATCCCTTAACCTTTTATGCAAGTTACCAATTTTTTAATGAATTTGAAGGTTTTAATCTGGTGACACTGCCTTGTTTTACAGATGAATTATTTATTTTTAAGGTTTCTATTGAACACTAACCATCGTAAATATGAAAGAGGAATCAAAAAAAGTTAGCAGACGTTCATTTATGGGCACCACTGGTGCAGCACTGGCTGGTCTGACAATCATTCCGAGCAATGTTGTCAGCGGATTTGGCTACAGGGCACCGAGCGATAAACTGAATATTGCAGGTATCGGTATCGGCGGCGTCGGCGCCACCAACATCAGAAATGTGGCAGGGTCAGAAAACATAGTAGCACTCTGCGACGTTGACTGGGGCTATTCAAAGAGGGTATTTGATGCCTATCCCGCAGCGGCGAAATACTGGGACTTCAGGAAGATGTACGATGAGATGGGCAAGTCTATCGATGCCGTTGTCATTGCTACGGCTGACCATACTCACGCCATCTCAGCGGCACAGGCCATGACAATGGGCAAGCACGTATACCTTCAGAAGCCGCTTACACACAGCGTGTATGAGTCAAGGCTACTGACCAAACTGGCCGCCAAGCACAAAGTGGCAACACAGATGGGTAACCAGGGCTCATCTGCCATTGGAGTGGATCTTGTCCAGGAATGGATTCAGAACAGGGAGATAGGAGAGGTGACTAAAGTAGAGGCTTTCACTGACCGTCCGATATGGCCTCAGGGGCTTAACAGACCTGTAAATGTTGACAAGGTGCCTAAAACACTCGACTGGGATCTGTTCCTTGGTCCTGCTCCTGTAAGGCCTTATAATTCAATATATCATCCATGGAACTGGAGAGGCTGGTGGGATTTTGGAACGGGAGCGCTGGGCGATATGGCATGCCATATACTTCATCCGGTCTTTAAGTCACTTAAGCTTACCTATCCTACAAAAGTACAGGCAAGTTCTACGCTGCTCCTTACAGACTGTGCACCCAATGCCCAGATGGTTAAACTGGTCTATCCTGGAAGAACTGCCCCGGCACACTACAAGATTGACCTTCCTGAGGTAGAGGTGACATGGTATGACGGTGGCCTCCAGCCTATGAAACCTGAAGGATGGCCTGCCGGCAAGGATATGAATGACGAGGGCGGGGGAGTTATATTCCATGGTACAAAGGATAAGCTCATATGCGGTTGCTATGGAATAAATCCATGGCTTCTCTCAGGCAGGGTACCGAATGCACCTCAGACCGAAAGACGTGTAGAGAATGCCACAAGCGGCGGACATGAGATGGATTGGGTACGCGCATGCAAGGAATCTCCGGAATCAAGGGTGATGACCAAATCAGACTTCTCTGAAGCCGGACCGTTCAATGAAATGGTTGTGATGGGTGTCATGGCTGTAAGACTCCAGGGCCTTAATAAAACGCTCGAATGGAACGGTGATAAAATGGAATTCACCAATATTAATGATACAGAGACGGTGAAGATATGTATTGAGGATCATTTCAGCATCACTGACGGTCATCCGACTTTTGACAGGAAGTTTACTGACCCGATGAACGCTAAACAGTTTGCACAGGAGATGATAAAGCACAAATACCGTGATGGATGGAGCCTTCCTGAAATGCCGGTATGAGTCTGATAAAATGAATATTAACACTAAACTGAAAAACATATGAAAATAGTAAACTTAGTACTTGTTATGGTGATTGCGGCCTCTCTTATCTCATGCGGAACCGGAAAAGGGAAAAAGGCAAAAGTTGAAGATGAAGGATGGGTAACCCTCTTTGACGGCACCTCCACGGAAGGATGGCGCGGCTACAACAAACCTGCCTTCCCGGAACAGGGATGGGAAATCGTTGAAGGCACCCTTCACTGTCAGGGATCCGGAATGGGCGAAGCAGGAGGTGGCGGAGGTGACATCCTGTACGATAAGAAATTCACCAATTTCCATCTTAAGCTTGAATGGAAGATATCAGAAGGGGGCAACAGCGGGATATTTTACCTGGCACAGGAGAGCCCTGACTTTGATTTTATCTGGAAGACAGCACCCGAGATGCAGGTGCTTGACAATGAGCGTCATCCTGATGCCGAGGCCGGCAAGGACGGCAACCGCAAGGCGGGAGCGCTTTATGACCTGATCCCCGCCGTGCCGCAGAATGCAAAGCCTGCCGGCGAATGGAACTCAGCTGAGATAAAGGTCTACAAGGGATCTGTATGGCATATACAGAATGGAGAGACGGTTCTTGAATATCACCTCTGGACTCCTGACTGGAATGCACTGGTGGCCGGCAGCAAGTTCCCGGGACTCAATCCTGACTGGGCAAAGGTTGCCGCAGAGGGCTACATAGGTCTCCAGGATCACGGTGATGATGTATGGTACAGGAATATTAAGATTAAAGAGCTTTAAATCTGGCTTGCGCAATTAAGAAAGGGCGTCTCCGGTATCTTACGGGAACGCCCTTTTTATTTGCGATTTACGATTTGCGATTTACGATTTAAGAGACATTCAGAGTTACGACACAATAAAACAGATAACAGACAACCGACAACCGACAACAGAAAACCGACAACAGTGAATCAATCGCACATCGCAATTCGCAAATCATACTCCTTTCAACCCAATCTCCTCCGCCACCTCTCTCATGCCGGCGATTGCATCTGCTACAAGGTCTTTCAGCTCAACACCCAGATCGGCTGCACCTTTTTCGATCACGCTCCTGTCAACACCGGCGGCAAACTTTCGGTCATTCCATTTCTTGAGCACTGACTTTGCCTCCATGTCAAGAACGCTTCTTGACGGCCTTACCAGAGCGCTGGTGGTGACCAGGCCTGTCAGTTCATCGATGGCGTAAAGAGTCTTCTCAAGAAGAGTCTGTGGCTGTGCATCCGAACAGATGCCATAGCCGTGGCTTATGACAGCCCTGATATATTCCTCGGGCCATCCCTCTTCTCTCATTATCACCTCTGTCATCTTGCAGTGTTGTTCCGGATACATCTCGTAGTCAAGATCATGTATGAGTCCTATGACACCCCACATCTCCTCGTCTTCACCGTTTTTCCGTGCCATATAACGCATCACGGCCTCTACCGAGAGCGCATGCCTGTAGAGGCTCTCTGACTTGTTGTACTTCCTGAAAAGTTCCAGCCCCTCTTCACGCGTTGGCTTACTCTTTGACATACATCCTTATTTTGCCCGTTATTTAATCACTGAGGTCTAATACAATGACCTTAATTCTTACCTCTTAATTCTTAATTCTTAACTCCTAATTGCCTCCCTTTACCGCCCTGATCATCCCCACTTTTCCACCGACACTAATACGAAGGGTATATGTACCTGCCTGCAGATGCCGGCACGATACAGTAATCCTGTTGGTGCCCGGCACCAGCCCTTCGCTCAACCGGAGCACGGCACGTCCCTGAATGTCAAGAAATTGAATCTCTGCGCTCTCGTCGCCCTCCGCATCAATTTCAAGAATGAAGCTGTCAATGAAGGGATTGGGCATCAATCTGACGCTCCCCTCGGTCATCTGAGGAATATCAATGTCTGTTTTAATAAAGGTAGTGTATGCGGTATCGTTGCCCGAGTATCCGTCTTCAGGCAGGCGGCTGATAATGTAAATGCGATAGCTCGTTTCAGGCAGCAGCTTGCAGGTCTGGCTGAAAGTTACATTGACAGTATCGCCCGGATCGATCTTGAGGCCGAATGTCTCGTTTACGGCCTCGCCGTCATTGATCCTGTATGCAAGAGGGAAACTGGTCAGGGTATTTCTCCCAAGATTGACGACACTGCCTTTGATGACAACACTGTTCAGATCTGCACTGGCAGGCGGAGCAAAGACCGTGTCAATTTGCAGGTCAGCTTCAAGGAAGGATATGTCGGGGAAGGTTATCTCATCTATCCATGCCGCATCAAGCCCCCCTGACAGTGATACATCCTTTCTGTATATCCATTCGAGATAATGTACTCCGGGTTTGAGAATTGCCTGCCTGAGATCCCACGGTGTCTCACCTGATATCTGCAGGTCGGTGACACTGTCAATTCTGAATATAAGCTCGTCATAATTAAACTCAGACGATACCATTGAATAAAATGAGACGGTATCACTTACCGGGTTATTTACATAGATAGCCAGCACAGTCTCATCCTTGTCCGGAATACTGCCTGATCGGGCTGACCGTACGTTCTCAAAGGCTGTTGAAGCAGAGATTGTCCAGGGAAAATCCTTCTCCTGTATCCAGGGAAAAACATCAAACCTGTCAAACTCCCATGTCTCACGGGTCTTGCCTGTTCTGATTGAGTAGGAATCCGACGCCTCATATTTTCCGCATACAAGCTCGACGTCATAACCGATTTCGGTACCCGGTAAGGCAAGATGTGAAATCACCGCCTCGAGGCTGAGGACCTTTTCAACACCCGGATCAAGAATGCCGGTTGCCAGTTCATCAGTGTTAAGTGTAAGCCATGGGGCAGGAGCAATGACCGAGAGGGTACCGCTTGTCGCTGATGAACCTTCATTTTTGACTCTGACAATGATTTTTACCGTTTCTCCCGGATCGGGCAGGTAATTTGAGTTGCCGGTATCATTATCATCATGAACCGATGAAATAATTCTGACATCGGGAGCCAGTATTGTCATGTCCAAACCGAAGAGATACTCATTCCCGTTGTCGGTAAGGGTGAGAAGGAGGGAGGCTATTTCGCCATCCTCTGCTTCATCTGATATGCTGAATATGAATGCGTTATCAATAGTATATGATTCACCTGGAGAGAGATCACCAATGGATGTCATGGCCTGTTCAACTGTTATCATTCCTGCAACTGCAGATATATCTGCATTCAGGTTTGAGGAGACTCCGTTGCCCAGGTTCCTGATGGTGACCCTGAGGTTAATTTTTTCTCCGTAGTCGGGAAGCCCGTTATTATTGCCCTGTGAGTCATCGAGCACGATACTCTCTGTTGTGAGAAACGGACCGGAAACTGAACCGAAGCGTAATGTCTTTCTGAAGGGTATCATATTCTGCCCTGTGACTATCAGGAGGCATGAGTCTTTGATCCCTTCCGGTATTTCAAGAGATACGTTGCCTGATGGGCTTACAAATCTCGCATCCCACAGAGTGTCGAAATTGGAGACTGCTGCATACGAGAAGGGGCTGGAGAAAAAGTTAAGGGAAGTCAATGTCTGGGGCAAAACATCAGGTACAGTTATCTCGAAACGGTCAGGCCTTCCTATCATTGGTGAAAGGGATGGGTCCCCAAGTAGAATATATGTTTCCCAGTAGTACTTCTTTCTGGAGCTGGTGCTTGCCGAGACAGCCATATTGCCTGCGAAGTTGATCTGTCCCATCGTGTAATACCACTCTCCCGGTGCCTCGCCATGGGTGTGAAACAATCTGTCAAAGGCTCCTGTGCCCGTGTTGCTGTAGGTCGCGGTAGTATCAGGCGTTCCGGGGCCTACAGACCAGTAGAAATCATCGGCCCAGAACGAATCGTTGGTACATCCGATAAAGCCAACCGCTCCCTTATCCACTGCATTTACCATTGCAGACCCGAAACATGAAGCTACATTTATCTGGGCAGTACGGCAGGCATTGGAAATAATGAGCGGATACATGTTAATGTTTGTGAGCCCGCTGACATCTGTTGTTTTGAAGGTCGGGTCACTGAATCCGTTAGCTTCACCGTGTCCCGTATAGTTAAGAATGCTCAGCCCTTTGTTGAAAAGCAACTTAAGGGAATCATCCTTCTGTGACGCTTCAGGATAGAGCCAGTGAAAAGCCTTCAGGGACGTATCCCGGCTCAGGTATTCATCAAAAACATACCCTATCTGGCCGTTCATATATTTCTCGTAGGTCTGGTCATTTCCTGCCGTTGCCACCGCTCCAGACCAGAATTTATTCCCGGCTTCAAACGCATAGCTCTCATAGTCAATGATTTTCCTGACCATTCCCTTGAGCTGCGTAGTGTCACTGACCGGAAGGCGTCCAATGAACAGCTCCGGGATGTAGTCACCCTCACCGTCAAATTCACCGTAGTAAAGGTCAGAGACATTTCCTGTACCCCGTGAGGCGGGTATCATCGAAAGATCGCCAACAATGAGCAGATACTGCGGAGGATTCCCTGCTTCTACCGCACTGGAATAAAATGATGTTATCCTTCTTTTAAGGTCATTGTAGACCGTGTCGGGTGAACCGGGCCCCTTATACAGAACGGTGGTATTAATTCCTTTCAGAGTCTTCCAGCTTATAAGCGGCTGCAGGTGCTTTATGAAGACGGAGTCTGTCACAATGATCATGGTCACCGGTTCGTCAGTATAGCCGGTGATGTACGCCTCAGATGCAAATCCTCCTTTCTCCCCGGCAGGAGGGAAGGTGCCGTCACCCTTGGCCTCTGAAGGCGATTGAGTTATTTCAACATTCATTGATGTGATCAGGTCAACATACCCTCCGGAAGGGTCGTAGAATGCCGGATACAGGGCTATGTTATATAGCTCCCTGCCCCTGAATATCCCTTCCCTTTTTATCACTACCGTGTCATGCGATAGAATGCCTCTTGTTTCGTACGTCTTCTTGTCCTTGATCACAACCTTTTCATCAGGAGGCTCATTTTTTGTCCTGGCAGGCTGTGAAGGATAGATCTGAGAGCCCCTCAGTCCGTGGTCAGAGAAGTGTACCCGCCGTGTCACAACATCAGAGATATGAACCCGGACTTCCGTGCCGCGGGGCACCTCTATCAGACGACTGTATACCGGTAGCTCCGGCTTCCCTGTTTCACTGGTGAAATGGTGACCCGGCAAAGAGATTCTGAAATATCTTCCGGAAGGATCGGATGACTTCTTCAGCCTGGGATTGCCGTTGCGATAGGTGATACCCTGATCATGGTATGGTGAATCCGGCCTCAGTTCAGCCCCCGGAACCATACTTTCACGAGCTGAAACCTGTGCCTTAAGCAGGCCGGTTGCAGCAACAGCAAAAGCCAGCAGAACAATAGCTCTGTTGATTACCCTCATACCTTCTTAAAGTGAAGCCAAGATAAACAAAAATTGTCGCAAATAGAATGCCAAAGTCTGACGGCCTGAATTTGATATGAATTCGTATATTTATCCCTTTATTCAGGGAGATCTTAATGGGAATAAAGAACGGACTGTTTCTCATTTTTCTGCTGACTTTTCATCAATTTGCCCTTCTGGCACAGGTTAACAGGTCAGGGGCTCCCGTAGTGCGTTGTTTCGATGCAATGGAAACCCCGGGAGACCCTGATAACATCTGTGTTACCATGGATAAGAGGGGAGTGATGTACTTTGGCAGCCAGCGGAAGGGCATATTAACTTATGACGGCACCGAATGGGGAGTTGTGCAGGTGCCGGGTGAACAGAGTGTGAACTCACTCTGTTCAGATCACAGAGGAGTTGTCTATGCGGGCATAACAGACGATTTTGGCATCCTGCAGCCGGACGACAGGGGTGACCTCTCATACGCCTCACTCGCTGACAGGCTGACCGATTCTCTTGCAAGAAGAGAGGTCGGGACGATTTGTTCTATTACTTGCGACAGCTCATTTGTTTATTTCACCGACGGTAAGAAGCTCTATCTCTATGACATTGACAGGAACGAACTCGCAGTCACTGACCTGAGCAAGGATCATAGCCTGTCAAATGCAACACTTTTACTGGCCAGGGAAGGAAGCTTAATAATTGCCGACAACAGGGAGGGTCTTTTTGAACTGAAGGAGGGTGTGATAAGCCTCATACCCGGGGGAGACGGGATGAAGATGATGCAGTTCAGGTCGATCATCCTTTATGACAGGGATAACCTGTTAATTGCAACATCCGACTCAGGCGTCTTTCTCTTTAATCTGAAAACCGGTGAACTGAAATCTGACTTCCTCTCGACGGAGAACAACGACAGACTTAAAGCGGGTTCCATCTCCGGTGCGGTAAGGCTCCCCGGTAATCGCTTTGCGGTTGCCGTCAATGACGGAGAAGGTATCTCTGTCTTCAGCAATGACGGAAGACTGCAGCAGCAGATTTCCTCAGAAACGACAGCTATTCCTGAGTCAGCAATAACGGCGATGTTCTGCGACCATCTGTCAAACTCACAGCTCTGGTTCTGTACGCCGGGATATATTAACAGGGCATATGTCTCGCTCCCGGTGAATGAATTCTTCACTGAAACATCACTGAGGAACGCAAGGGAGTTTGGCGGATACATTTATGCAGGTCATGATCTTGGTCTCTTACAGGAGCTTTGTGGACCATAATAACATGATGCAGTTCCTGAAGCTGGATGGGGTGAAGAGTAAGGTATTTGAATTGGTGGTATGTAAGAATTCTGACTGGGAAGTACTGATTGCCGGGACAACGGAAGGGCTGCTCCAGATTGATAAGTACGAACAGGTTTCGGTGGTGCTTGATCAGGTGAATATTACAGCTGTAAAATCTGATACAACAAGGCCCGACCTGCTGCTGGCAGGCACTGATGACGGTAAAATACTTACAATAAAATATCTCAATGGCAGATGGAAGGTGGCTAACATCAGCTACAGTAATGCTACTATAGGTGCGGTGAGCAATATTGAGCTCTCTGCGGAAGGGGAGTGGTGGGTGCTCACTGCCTCACCTGACCGCCTTTACAGGATGCAGTGCACCCCCTCTGATACGACATTTGTTCCATATGACGAGACAAGCGGGCTGACCGGCAAAACCCTTAACCGGATTGTTACTGCAGATAATAACCTGTACATATGCACCGGAAATGGCCTGTTTATGTATAATCCTTATAATGACCTGTTTGAAAAGGATAATAAACTGATTGGTGTCACATTCGGCGATGCGAATATTCATAAGATCATTAAGACTGAGGAGGGTGATATTTTCGTATCAGGATTTGACAAGCGTCACTTCGATGCACTTGTAACCCCTACACGCCAGGGGCACGTGGTCTTCAGGCGGCAGTTTGATTTCCTGCCTGACATTCCCACGGCAGACATTGAATTCATTGAGGGTAATGTATGGATTGTCAAGGGACGCAACCTTTATGTAGTGGATAAGGCAAAGCTGGGTTACGGCTACGGCTCATTCAGCACTTTCTTTACAGGCATCACAGCAGGGTCAGGCACATTGCTGATGAACCCTCTTTTTTATACCTCCTCAGAGACGGGAATAAAAATTCCGTCCGTATCACAAGCGGAGGCTAAGCTCCCTGTACTGAGATATTTTCAGAATGACATCTCATTCAGATGGACTGCCACGTCTTACGTGGAAGAGGGAAAAACTGAGTACAGGCACAGGCTTGACGGATTTGACAATGAGTGGTCAAAGTGGGAAAAACGTAACGCAAGGGAATACACCAACCTGCCTTCGGGACATTATACCTTCAGGCTGAAGGCCAAGACAAGTACCGGGATTGAGAGCGAAGAAGCCCTCTTCAGCTTCTCCGTCCGGGAACCCTTTTACACTACAGCATGGGCCCTGGCTATGTATACAATTCTGATGATGCTGCTTATCTATGCAACAGCCAGGTTCTTCTCCCGCAGGCTACGAAATGAAAACAATCGACTGGAACAAATTGCAGGGCAGAAGACAGCAGAGGCTGTCAGTCAGAAAAATGAACTGGATGCCAGCATTCATTATGCCAGCCGCATTCAGAGGGCCTTGCTGCCCCCTGAGAAGATTCTGGCAGATCAGACTCCGAACTACTTCATCCTTTTTAAACCCCGCGACGTTGTTTCAGGTGACTTTTACTGGATGGCCCGCAGGGAGGAGAAGTTCTTTCTTGTTGCAGCTGACTGCACCGGACACGGCGTGCCGGGTGCCTTCATGAGTCTCCTTGGGATATCCTTCCTCGATGAGATTATTAATAAACAGCCATATCGAAAAGCAGGTCACATACTTAATGAGCTTCGCAAACAGGTGATTGACTCCCTTAAACAGACACGTGAGGCAGATGAAAGGAGGGACGGGATAAATATGGCCCTGCTGGTGTTTGACTATGCAAGACGCATCGTCGAATTCTTCAGGAGCATATAGCCCATGCTTCAAGGTAAGACCCATGAATGAAGCTGAGATCGAGATATGGGAAAAAGGGGAATTTGAAACTGGTGACGGATCAGTTGCCAATGGAAGATTTCTCCTTGAGACGGTCTATGGAAGCAAGATGACAGTCGGCATCTCGTCCAGGATGAACCAGGATTTTACACATAGCGAGTGGGTGATGGAGAGGGACATCTCATATTACCTCTTCACTGACGGTTATATAAATCAGTTCAATGGCACCACTGGCCGCAAGTTTATGAAGAAGAACTTTATAAGAACTGATTCTGGAGGTGCAGGATTACCCGATGAATAAACAGATGGAGATACTCGATGAGCGGCTCAGAAGCTGGATGGGCTCGTCACACCAGGTAGATGATATTCTGGTGATGGGCTTCAAAGCTGATTAGAACATCAGCCGGAGGTCTCAAATTCGCTGGTGAGCCGGTAGAAGAGACCTTTTTCACTTGCCTCACACCTTATTATTCCGCACAGCATGAAGTCACTTAATATCCTCTCTGCGCTCCTGCTGTTGATCTCAGCCAGTCGGCGGAACTCAGCAACGGTAATCTTCCCGCCGTCCCTCAGGTGATTCAGCAGTAGGTTTTCCTTATCATCAAACCTTATCAGAAGACCGTGTGAACGGCTGCTCCTGCGCCATACCTGCAGAAGCACCCTGTCAGCCAGAAAATTCTGGTCACGCTGCCTGAAGTATGCCTTCCACCTGCCTTCCTCATCCTTTGCCCTCACAGGTATGATGCTGCTCCTGGGGACATCAACCTCAAGGATACTTTTACCGTTGATCGTGTGATTTCTGATTCCTACACTTACTTCCGGCCGGCAATATAATCGTGCTGCGGCATCAATCATATAATATTCCTCATCTGACCTTACCCCGGCAATTGATCCGTTGTCCCTGACACCTATCAGCAGTTTTCCACCCTCACTGTTTGAGAACGCAGAGAGTGACCTGGCTATCTTGTGAGGATCAGATATGCAGTACTTGAAATCAAGATTCATCCCTTCACCCTGCAAGATAAGGTTATGAATATAGCGTCCCATAAGGTATCTGATTTTTATGCTATCCGGCAGCTACTCCAAAATAATATAAAATATTTGTATATTGGCTCTGACATAGTGTTAATTAATCAGACTTAAACTCAAATTCAGCCCGTATGAAAAGAAGAACATTTCTGAGGTCAGGTCTTGCAGGTGCGGCAGGACTGGCAGCTATAAACCATACTGCCCTGGCGGGTAACAGACCGGCCGGTCAGGAGATTATTTACAGGACACTGGGCAAGACCGGGCTGAAAGTCCCTGTAGTGAGTTTCGGTGTCATGAGATCGGATAACAATGCCCTGGTAAAAGCAGCTTTCGAAGGAGGAATGAGAATGTTTGACACAGCTCACGGCTATATGAACGGAAGGAATGAAGAGATGCTGGGCAGTTTCTTTGAATCTGTTCCCCGCGAATCATTCATACTTGCCACAAAGGTGAAGCCAGCCGGAGTAGGATTCCCGCACGGGACTCCCTTCGAAAGAGACGACTGCAGAGGATTTCCTGGCTAAATTTGAACTGAGTCTTACCAGGCTGAAAATGGATTACGTTGACATTCTCTACATGCATGCAGCCGACAGCGCTGAGATAGTGAGACACAAGGAGATCACCGCCGCCATGCTTGATCTTAAGAAGAAGGGAAAGGCAAGGTTTATAGGAGTTTCGACCCATAAGAATGAACCCCTTGTGATCAGGACCATGGTCGAAGAGGGAATTTGGGACGTTGTGCTGACAGCCTATAATTTCAACCTTGCACACCTCGATGATCTTAACAATGCCCTTGAATCAGCCAATAAGGCTGGTCTCGGAGTAGTGGCCATGAAGACAATGGCGGGAGGGTTCCTTGACAAGGAGAAGACACGGGCCGTCAATCCTCAGGCAGCCCTGAAATGGGCTCTCGCCAACCCGAACGTCCATACCACAATACCAGGTATGACTACATTTGATCATGTGAATGCTGATCTGCAGGTGCTTGCAGACATTACCCTTACGGCTGAAGAAAAGAGTGGTCTCATTGCCGCTGCTGAATCAGGCGGCCTCTACTGCAACGCCTGTCAGAATTGCCTTAAGGGATGCCCCGCCAACCTGCCGATACCTGAGATGATGAGGGCATACATGTACGCCTACGGGTACGGAAACCTGGCAATGGCATCGGACCTTCTCAGGGAAACGGATGCCACCTCTGACCCATGTACATTATGCGAAACATGTTCGGCTGAGTGTATCAAGGGATTTGACCTCAGGGGAAAGATAACTGATATCGCGAGGCTGAAGAACGTTCCCTATGACCTTATAGCTTAATCAACATAAAGAGTTACGTCAATGAAACATGTGACCATCTTCTTCTTCCTGGTCTTTGCTTTTACTGCTCTCCGGGGTCAGCAGGAAATGTTTCCTCCGCTGAAAGGATACAAACAGATCAGCGATTATCCGGTTTATACTCCGGAGGACCTGTGGGATTATATCAACGGTGCAGCCGATGCGTATCTGGCACTTGGATTCAGGGACCTCAACATAAACGAGTACCGCAAGGGAAAACAGTCTCTGAAGGCAGAGATCTACTCATTCGGCGACGAGGCGACAGCATTTGGAATATACTCCCTGGAGCGTTCTCCATCTTACAGTTTTATCAAATTAGGAGTGCAGGGTTACTCGGAGGAGGGAGTTATAAACTTCTTTAAAGGCCGCTTCTATGTCAAGATAATGACACATTCCGGTTCCAAAAAGGCTGCTGAAGCGATGATGACGCTGGCTGCAATGATTGCAGAGCGGATTGAAGGGGGAAATGAGTTTCCTCCATTGCTGAAGCTTTATCCTGCCGAAGGGCTGATTGCAAACCAGGAGACATATATAATGGAGGGTGTGCTTGGCCATGATTTCCTTCATGATTCATTCAGGGCTTCTTATGAGGTTGATAATGACAGGTTTGACATCTACATGTTCAACAGCAAGAGCAAGCAGGACCTTTCAGATATGGCACAGAGACTCGCCGGAGATGCCTTCAATGCAGGTGAAGAATCGTTTAAGTATGTTTTTGACGACGGATTCAACGGTCTGCTGTTCATGGCTCTGCAGGGAGACAGGTTAATCATTATCAGCGGCCTTGACAGGGAGAAGGCGGCACTGGCAGACAGGTATATCACCCTGATGCTTAAATAGCAACGGCACCGTACAAAAAAAAGCTGTCTTATTATTAAAATGGGGCGATGTATGATTGGTGAGATAAATCAGCAGAGGAGGAGTCTGAATCATATTTCACCCCTTCGGGGCTCCCACATTACCCTTAGCCTCTTTCCCCGGGTTGTCACCCGGGGTTATTCACATTTTATCACTCCGTGACAATGCTCCTGCAGAGTTTACAGCACCTGGCAGTGCGGGTGGGCAGACCGGAAAAGGTGCGAACCATACCCTGTTTGGTGGCGCCTTTAAGGCCTTGTGTAGCGGGCGGACAAACAGGGGGTGGTTGTCTTTTCCGGCCTCCTTTTCTTTGGTTCATTTCTTTTAGAGGAGCAAAAGAAATGAACAGCAATCCAAAAAAAGAGAGGGTGCCCTTTTAAGACACCCTCTTTTTTATGGTCAGAGCAATAGTTTACTTAAGCTGGAAGCTGATAGGCACACTGTACCAGACGTTAACGGGTTTACCACCCTGTTTGCCCGGTTTCCACAGAGGGAGCATCTTTATTACCCTGATAGCCTCTTCATCAAGAGTAGGGTCAACACCCCTGACAACTGATACCTGGTCAACGGTCCCCTTGTAGGTAACGCAGAAACGGAGTATCACTTTCCCCTGAATGTTGTTTTCCTTTGCTATTTCAGGATACTTGATGTTGTCATAGATGAATTTAAAGAGCTCAGTGTCGCCGCCAGGAAATGATGGCATCTCCTCAACCACGACGAACACCTCTGCCGGAGCTTCATACTCCACCTCTTCCTGTACCTGCTCAACTACCTCAACAACCTCCTCATCGACAATAGTCTCTGAGATTTCATCGGCGGTCATGAGATCTGACTGGTCCTCAGGTTTGATAGTGTCTACCACAACCGGTGCCACATACTTCACAACCGTCTGTTGTTCAGCTGGTGGTGGCGGTGGCGGTGGTGGCGGCGGAGCTGCCTCTTCCTGCTGGATGTCATTAGCCATTTCAGCAATTACCTCGTTGGCGTCTCTCGCCTTTATGTGAGCGATGCGACTTGCCTTGATGTAGGGAAGTATTACCGCTGCTGCGATGATAATGATACCGACAAGAGTTGAGATAGCCATTGTCCGGCTGTACTTTCTCCTCAGATCGTATGCTCCGTACGACTGGTTCCTGTTTGCGAAGACCAGGTCATCGAAGCTTACATAATTTTTCTTTTCCTTTGCCATATCCTGTCGTTCTAGTTAGCTGTTCCGGAAGCGGTTACCGGTGCTGCGCCTATGGCGGCAGCGACAAGGTTCTCTTCTATCCAGCTGATGTCAGTGAATGTGTAACGCGCAATGCCCACTATAGACATTTCGTCAATGATATCAACGAAATTCCTGTATTTGGATGTCTTGTAGGCTTTGATAAGAACGATCGGTCCTGTATCGTCATCCTTCTTGAGCTGCTTGATGGCATTGAGCATAGAATCCTGTTTGATCTCGATCTTACCTGCGATAACATCGTTTTCAAATTGTTCTATTTTCTTAAATAGTGCCCTGTTTCTGTCAAGCAGAATCTGACGGATTCCGGTAGCGCTGAAGTCAGTCTCCTGGAGAACGGTAACTTCCGGATCGGCTTTTCCCGGGTACCAGAAAACTTTATCGTCGGGACCGAGGATGATGTTCAGAGTACGGCTCTCAGCAATTTTCGGAGGCTCAACTACTTCGTCCTTCTTGAGTTTCTCAGGAAGGAGAATTTCCATGATCTTCGGTTTGCTGAAAGCTGTTGTGAGCATGAAGAACGTGATAAGCAGACACATAAGGTCAACCATCGGCGTCATGTCAATGTGGGTCGAGTGCTTTTTGGGCTTCTTCTTCCCACCTTTACCTTTTTCCTCTTGTATGATCTCTGCCATCTTACTCAGTTATTTCTTCTGTAACTTCAATTACCCTCAGGTTGGTCACAAGGTTGAACCTGTTGACGTTTTTATCCTGGAGAATGTCGAGAACCTCCCGTACTATCGGGAAGTCGGCATTAGCATCGCCTTTGATCAGCGTGTTTACCGCTGGGTTGATCTGGCGTGAGAACAGTACCCATAGCGCTAGCTGGTTGTCAGTTGAATCGATCGGGATACCTTTTTCAAGTGATGCCCTTACATTTGCATCTGTGGCTGACAGGTAGGCTTTCATGTCCTGAATGGATACGCCAAATGATGATGCTGGAAGCTTCTCAAATGTGCGCAGTTCATCTTCAGTGAATTCAATGTTGTAGCGTTTCCCCATCTCCGCAAGGATTTTGGGCCTGAACTTAAGAATTGTGTCAGGGCCGTTGTCAACATTGAAAAATATCCTGTTGTCAGCAGAAAGCAACACGGTCATAATATTTGCATCAGGAGTGGGCTTCTCGGATACTGAAAAAGGTGTATCAACGGGAGCCGGGTCTGATGGCCTCCATGTTGCCGTAAGCATGAAAAAGGTCAGCAGCAGCGCAAACAGGTCCACCATCGGCGTCATGTCGATGCGAGGTTGTTTGGAGTGTATTTTAATCTTTGGCATTTTCTAAATCCTTTCTTTTTGTAACCAAAAGAATAAATACTGGTGATTATTTGCTGACTGATGCTGCAAAGGTCTGAGTCAGGCTGAAACCTGCCTCATCAATTTTGAAAGTATAACCGTCAATTTGTGATGAGAAATAGTTGTAGAATATGATTGCGAATGTTGAGCCAGTGATACCGAATGCTGTGTTGATAAGCGCTTCTGAGATACCGGTTGCAAGGGCAAGTGCATCTGGAGCACCAGCCTGTGCAAGAGCACCGAATGCGCGGATCATACCGAGAACAGTACCGATAAGACCGATAAGCACCGAGATTGAGGCTAATGTTGAAAGTATTACCATGTTCTTTGAAAGAGTCGGAAGCTCAAGGGCAGTTGCCTCTTCAAGGGCCTGCTTCATTGAGGTGATCTTCTGGTCTTTCTCGAGTGATGAGTCACCTGCCAGGTCACGGTAACGTACAAGGCCTGCCTTAAGTACGTTTGCCAGTGAACCTTTCTGCTTGTCGCATGCGGTTACAGCTTCTTCAATTTTGTCCTGTGCGAGTAATGACTGAATGTTGGCAACAAAAACGTTAAGCCTGCCTTTACCCTGTACTCTGCTTAAGGTAATACCTCTTTCAAAAACGAAGATGATAAGGGTGAGAACGCATGTCATAAGTATCGGCACAATGATACCGCCCTTATAGATCATTCCGAGATAGTTACCCTGAAGCGGGTGACCCTTGGGGTTCCCTCCCTCAAAGTTAACAGGGTTACCCATTACGTTGGTAAAGAGATAATAGGCAACAATAAAAGCTACAATAATAGCAACGGGTGCAAAAAGTGAATTCATCACATCTTTGAACTTACTGGATTCTTTGCTCATTTTAGTATTGTTTAGTTGGTTTAAGTAAACAGTTGGCAAAAATAATTATTCTCTTAATCTTTTACAATAGTCTCATTTATAAATATCAAACCTTTATGCGTATGCTATCGGTGTTTATTTTTCCAGGGTGGCGTTGTAAACCCTCTTCTTTGTCACCGGTACTTCCACGGTCCTGTACCCTTTGGCGCTGATGACCAGTATCTCTGAGGCTTCAGGCATTACAAACTTGTACTCGCCCCTTGCATTGGTCCATGCTTCAGCGGCAGTGTCCTTGACCCTTACAGAGGCTCCCGGAATAGGCATCCCTGCCGGATCAAATATTATCCCGGTTATTTCGTTCGGGTGTTTGGGCGGAGCGGCATTCTTCTGGAGGGCAGCAATATACTGGATCGTCGCCTTCGCATTTTCATTCGCCGGATCAATGGCAAGAATCCTGTTATTCTCCTCAGTGGCCCTGTTGTAGTCACCCATGGTCAGCCACATTGTGCTGAGCGAGCTGTGTGCCTTGATTTGGTAGTCCTTGTTCGAGGGTGCAAGATTCATGATCCTGGTATAGTATGCCCTTGCCTCTTCGTAGTTTTTCTCCTGCAGAGCCTGATACCCCAGAAACCTCATGGCATCAAACATCTCCTGGACGTTCTTTACCGAGTCGGTTTCAGCTTTCTTGAGAAGGGCAAGGAATTTAGGTTTTGCCAGGCCCAGTTCTGCATCAGGATCCTGAGCTGATGCTGTGTTGGCTGACCAGAGATAACCCTGAAGATTGTCAGGGTATTTTTCGATCATCACCTTGAAAATCAGATCAGCTTTTTCAAAATTCTTGGCCTGGTAATAAGCACGGCCGATCTGCAGGAAGTCATTCTCACTGTTCCTCCCTTTTGCGAGGAGCCGTGACCATGTGTCACCTGCATCTGCATACCTGTGAAATGAATACTGGAATGTCCCCTTTTCGTATATCAGGTTAAGATCTTCTTCACCGAAATTAATTGCTTTCTCGTATGCCTCAAAGGCACTTGATATCTCTGCATCAGCCTTGGCAATCTGTGTCTTTGATTCGTTAATCTTCAGCTGCAGCGCATCCATGTCTGCCTTCATCTTTTCCTTGGCAGGACTTTTCAGGGCGGGATATTTGCCCTTCATTTCAGTAAGGTCAGAGACCAGGCCGTCAGTCTCTATGACCGACTTGAGATAGTTCTGGTTCTTCTTGACAAGTATCCTGGCATAGTAGATGTAGTCCTTCTTAATAATGCGGTCTGCAGGAAGAGATGCAAAAAGCTTGTCCATATACTGCAGTCCGAGCGGATAATTGCCTTCTTCATAAGCCGAGTAACCGGCAATCCTGTTCATGTAAGTCCTGGAATCATCAATGGCAAAGATCTCCTCGACATTCTTTATTACCTCACCGTATTCCTTGGCATAGAAGAGGGCGTTCACATACCTGATCTTGGCAGGAATATTTCCCTGTGTAAGTTCAAGATACTTTTCAAAGTATTTCTTTGACTCACTGAATCTTCCTGCCATAGAGTACAGCTGACCCAATTCGCGGTATGCCGGGGCGTAGTTCTGATCAAGTGCTATGGCCTGCTCATAGAAAGGAATGGCAGCCATAAGATTGCGCCCTTTTACATAAATGCTGCCTATCTTCATGTTGGCAGTAGGCGAGGTAAGGTCCCAGTCCTGTGCAAGGTTGTAATATTTGATAGCCCTTGATCCGTCGTTGACAAGGATATAGATATCGCCGGCGATTATATACACTTCGCTGTTTCTCGGGTCTATCTGCAGTGCTTGCCTGATGAACGGCAGTGCCTTGCTGGTATCGACCTGTTCGAAACGTATGTACGATTCTGCTATTTTGGCGAGGGTGTATGCATAACCCTTCGGGTCTTCTATCTTCGTGATTTTTTTGTACGGGGGAAGAAGCCCTTTTGCTTTTACCCTCATCTCTTCTGCCTTTGCCTCTTCACCCTGGTAGGATGAAACTTTGGCCAGCCCTACATAGTTGAGCGGATCAGATACATTGGCTGCAATCCCCTTGTTGAATATATCGGCTGCTTCTTTGGTTGCTGCATTGAGCGAGTTTGAAATGGTATCGGAAAAATAGTTCAGCAGTGTATTCTCGCCGTAATGGAAGAATGCTTTGCTGTTACCCGGCTCGTTCTTGATAAGTTGCTGGAACAGTGCTTCCGCTTTGTCATACTGTTCGTTCTTGGTGAAGGTAATGGCCTCCTGAAGTGATTGAGCTTGCACTCCTGTACCACAAACCATGCAGATCATAACTGCAGGCAGCAACGCCACTTTAAAAATTCTCTTAATCATCTTTATCTGGTTTAGTTACTCTTTTTTTACCTGTATCAGCCTTATGGGCATAGTCGCAGGGACCAGCCCTGACTTTAAAATAATTCGTTGTCCCTGTTCACCGGAGACCCATGTGATAAATCCTGAACCAAGACCTGAAAACGTCTCCCTGGAGACCATGTTTATCTCCCTTACAAAGGGATAGGTCTTTTCAAAAATTGAACCCTGGACCGGCAGGTAAAAGGTTGACTTGTCAAGATATTGCATCGAGACGCCTGCCACTTTTACCTTGTTAATGAAACTTACGCTTAATGAATCATCAGTGTCGCTTATCCAGTTCACGCTTACTATTCCAAGGGCATCAGGACTTTCTGAAACGTATTCAATAACCTCAGGGTTGTTGTTGACTGCAAAGAAGTTGTCAGGCAGTGTGTCAGGAATGGAGAACTTCTCCCTGAAATACCTGATGTTTCCTGAGCGGTCGTTATCGAAAACTATATTAATCCTGCCAAGTTTCGAAGACGGATTGATCTGCTTCCAGTCAGTGATCTTCCCGGTAAATATTCCCTCCACCTCGTCATAGGTAAGAAGTGAGTCATTATTGCTCTTGTGCATAACAAGTGCCAGTGCATCATAGGCAACTGTTGTCGTACGGATAACAGTAAGTGCATCGAGAAGAAGCTGCTTATGCTCTTCCGTCGGAGTCCATGAAGTAACAATAACTTTTACCGAATCGTTGAGAAAATCAGCAATCATCTCCTTTTCGGGTTTGTAGACGGGAGTGATCCTGGCATATTTATACAACGAGGTGAATGTTGCTGCCTCTGCATCTACAATTGGCTGAAATGACTCATCTGCCACAATCTTTATGTCACCCGATGTCGGAGTCTCCTTAACGGTAGGAGTACCCTGGTTCTTGCAGGTGACGACGAAAACTGCGGTGATAGCCATCATCACAACCAGTGACATCAACTCATTTTTTCTCAGGTACTTTTTCATCTTTCCCGTTGTTATCCCGCTTCTGCAGCCCACAATATTAATAATTATCTCTTTAAGATGCTTTCTCTCAGGTTACCAATTTTCAGGTGTAACACTTTTTGTTACCTGTTACAAAGTATGTGCCACATCATTATAAGACCGCTATACCGGCATTTGACCCCATGGTCTGAACCTGTTTTACCGGTCATCGTCTTGTCCGTTGAAGAAGTTCTCTTTTATTTTTGTGTAGGAGACAAACAGCCTGTAAACAGCATAAACAAGCAGCGGGGCTCCGATGATTACCCTTAAGGGCCTGTCAATATGATCAAGGTATGGTGAGAAGATCACATAATAGCCGAGGCCGAAATAAAAGAATACCATCATAGCCCCGAATATTGCAAATACCTTATCGTATAGGTTCCTGCCGCTCATAAACGTTATTTTAAAAACAGACAAATATATTTATAATTATTATTTATGGCTAAAAAGGCTCCGTTTCAGATAAAAAAAAAGCGACCTGCAAATTGCAGGTCGCTACGCTTGTGTCAGCAGAAGCTATTTTGTTGCATTTTCAAGTCTTTTCATGACAGAGAAAATAAATGCGGCTGAAAGGATGCAGCATACGATGAAGACAGCCCACAGTTCCCACAGTTCAACCTTATCCCACAGAAGGGTTCCGACAAAAAGGAGCTTGTTCCCGACGGCTGTGGCAAGAAGCCATCCACCCTGCATTAGTCCCTGGAAGCGCGATGGAGCAACCTTTGACACAAAGGAGAGACCCATAGGACTCAGGAATAACTCAGCAATGGTAAGTATGAGGTAACTGCTTATCAGCCAGTAGGGCATGACTCTTTCAGCATCAGGTACGGGCGACCCGGCCAGGAGCTTCGGAGATGAAAGGTTCAGTGATGCGATAAGAACAACAATGAAGCCTACAGCAGCAATTATCATCCCGATACCGATCTTTTTCGGAGTGGAAGGCTCAATACCTTTCTTGTTCATCCATGCAAAAGCACCCATTACAGGAAAGTAAGTGCAACAATGAATAAGGGGTTGAATGACTGGAAGATCTCAGGAGAAATAGAGTTCAGTGATATCTGCCACCGGTGACTCTGAAATATGACAAATACAAATAGCTGCGACAAACAGTACTCCTCCAATTAGTTCTGTTCATGGCTCTGGTTTATTTCTGAACCAGCAACACGAGACCCGCAACGGAACCGATTACTGCAAGTATTGAAGGCAGTGTGAAGAAGAGATTTGTAAAGGGGTCTACCTGTTTGACAGTATAATCACGTGCAAAGAGAGTAAGGGTAAGTCCGTTCTGATGGAAAGACATCCAGAAGAAGACCACAACTATAAAAACAAGTATCAGTGATACGATTCTTGCCCTCTCTTCCTTTGTTGAACTGAGCATGATCCAGGTAACAAAGGCAGCGAAGAGACCGAATGCAAAACCTGCGGTCCATGCCAACCTGCTTGATGAAATGAAGTCCGAATGCCACAACACCCATTGCAATAATTGCAAAAACGAGCGGAGTGGCTTGAAATCAACTTTTTCAGCAACTTCCTGTCACTTTCTTTTCCTTATTCGGAAGCAGTTTGTTGAAGAAAATATAGACAAGCATTGAGATCACCATGGCACCGGCAGCGATTCCAAAGGCATAATTGTATCCCTTTGAAAATACTTCAAGGTAGTTGTTGGCAAAGCTCGTCAAGATCGGTGACTGGCCGTTAAGACTTACATTGTCTGCAAGCTGCTGAATGTTGTGGTGTCGGTAAGTGTTCCGTTTAGATACTGGTGGCATAGTGCAGGAAGGCTTCCGTCATGTGCAAAACCGTTGGTCTTAAGCCACCAGTTTCTCATAGCCTGTTGCAGCAAACGGAGCAAAAAAAGCACCTACATTGATACCCATATAGAATATCATAAAGGCAGTGTCCCTCAGTTTTGAATACTGGGGATTATCATACATCTGACCCACAACTGCCTGGAGATTGCCCTTGAATAAACCGTTGCCAAAGGCAATGGTGAACAACCCGATGATCGTGAATGTGAGTGTCATGCCCGGAATGGCCATCAGCAGATAACCGCCGAACATGATGATGATGCCGAAAAGAATCACAGTCTTGTATTTCCTGGTTGAATCAGCCAGTATACCGCCGACGAGAGCCAGTGCATAAATGCTGAAATAAAACCAGCTGTAAATACCCCCGGCTTTTTCAGCCGATAAGCCGTATTTGGCCTGCAGGAAGAGTACCAGGATGGCCATCATGGTGTAAAAGCCGAAACGCTCTCCCATATTGGCAAAAAATGCTACCAGCAGTCCCTTTGGATGGTTCTTAAGCATAATTCTTGTTTATTTATTGGTTTAAACTTTTTTCTGACGCAGGCAAATATATTAATCTTTTTTAATTGCCGGTGTCAGGAAGAAAATTGTACCACAATATTTTTGGATCACCTATATATATAAATTTGTGTGTTTGATATTCAACAATAATCTATGAAGATATTTACATCGTCAGAAATAAGGGAGATAGACGCTGCCACAATAGCACTTGAGCCTGTTACTCCCGGAGGACTCATGGAGCGTGCCGCCACGGCGGCCTTCCGGAAAATAAAGGAATACATTGCTCATGACAACAGTGTTACAGTCTTTGCCGGTCCTGGAAACAATGGGGGAGACGGTCTTGTCATTGCCAGGCTGCTGCATGAAGAGCAGCACCCCGTCAGGGTCTATATTGTTGAAACGGGTGCTTCACACAGCAATGAGTTTAAGCTCAATGCTGACCGGCTTGCCCGTTCAGGCGTTGCTTCATTTACCCTTGCTGACATCTCACTTTTCCCGGCGATCGGCCGCAATGAAGTGATTATCGATGCCATATTCGGAACCGGACTGAGCAAGCCTCCGTCAGGAATAGCCGCAGAGGTTATCCGCCGTATCAACCTCACTGGTGCAAATGTGATCTCGATAGATGTTCCTTCCGGACTCTTCTGCGAGGATAATACCGATGTCAGCCGGGACACAATTGTAAGATCTTCCATGACGCTGACGTTCCAGTTTCCTAAAATATCGTTCATGTTTGCCGGAAACGATGATTTTACAGGGAAGTGGGAGGTTATTGACATTGGCCTTCACCAGGAAACCATCAATAAGAAACCCTCCAGATATCATTATATCATGAGGGAAGATGTCACTCCGATGCTGATAAAACGGAGGAAGTTTGACCATAAGGGCACTTACGGTCATGCACTTATTGTTGCCGGATCTTACGGTAAAGCCGGTGCTGCCACGCTGGCTGCAGGTGCTGCCCTTCGCACGGGCGCAGGGCTTGTGACTGTTCACACGCCTGTGGCAGCTGTACTGCCTGTGCAGGCTGCCCTGCCGGAAGTAATGGTCTCCCCTGACCCGGGAGCAGAGTTCATTACCACTGTGCCTGACCTCTCCAGATACGATTCTGCAGGAATCGGACCGGGAATGGGAACGGATCCTGACTCGCACAACGTACTGAAAACCATCCTTGAAACAGCCATGATCCCTCTGGTACTCGATGCAGACGCACTCAACATCATGGCTCAGAACAGGGAGTTGCTAAGGCTGATACCCCCGCATTCAATACTTACCCCGCACCCCGGTGAGTTCAGGCGACTGACGGGTGAGGATATGACTGATTACCAGCTTCTTGACAGGGAAAGCAGGTTCGCGGCGGAACATGACTGCATTCTTGTCCTCAAAGGGGCTCATACCTCGGTGGCCCTGCCTGACGGCAGGATATTCTTCAACAGCACGGGTAACCCCGGCATGGCCACAGGGGGCAGCGGAGACGTGCTTACAGGAATGATCGCGTCACTGCTCGCACAGGGTTATGACCCGGTCAGGGCAGCAATAGCAGGTGTCTACCTCCACGGCGCCGCCGGCGATGTGGCACTCAGAATTCACTCTGAAGAAGCTGTCATAGCAGGTGATATCCTGATGAATATCGGGAGAGCCTTCCGCGAAACACGTTTCAATAACTTTAGCCTATATTTGTAAAAAAGCAAAGACAATGAGAGGACTATTTACACTGTCTATATTTGCAGCTTTATTATTGACATCCGGATGTGTCCCTGCAAAGACCGGTTCAAAATCAGATATCGTTATTCTGCCGTTGGGAGGAGAGGTAAAGGTAACTGACGGCAGCATCGTCTATGCCCTCCCGCTCACCGTTCTTGAGTTTGATATAATAGCTGAAAGAACCATAGAGATACCTGGCCCGTACTCTGAATTTGCCAGGGAGATGATCGGACTCGAAGATGTCATTGCAGACGAGAATGAGATATGGTCACTGAGGGATGTGACCCTGCGCACGGTCGAAGAGTTAGACCCTTCACAGTATTACGTGATACAGGGCACCACGCTTATGCAGACCAACCTGCTCTCTCTCAAAAAAAGCGGGTTGGTTCTCGATATCAATCCGGATATATATGCTGAAACTGCTTTCGCACACAGCCAGGGTGAGTCTGACTACCAGGGACTCCTGTTTCCCGATATGGGTGCGCAGGAGTATGTCTCGCTGAAGACAGATACAGCATATAAAGTAGTCAAGGCCGACACTGCATTCATAAGGGTTCCGTACCTCGTCCAGAAGAAGAAGAGCCCTACACTTGAAGAGGAGGCAGCAGAGGCCGCAAAGAGACTGCTTGAGCTTCGTGAGGGAAAACACATGATCCTTACGGGTGAGACAAACATCTTTCCGCAGGACGGCTCTGCGATTGACGAGATAAACAGGCTCGACCGCGAGTATACTGCACTTTTTGCGGGGAAGAGCTGGACAGAGACAAAGCATTACCGTATATGGCTGACTCCGCAGATGACAATGGCCGGGAAAAAGACCACCCTCTTCAGCTTCTCGGAGACAGGTGGGATGACCAAGTGCAGGCAGTAACGGCGGAGAGACTGTATCAATTGAATTCATCCCTTCCGGAAAGACAAGAGACCTTAACCTGATCGTAAGGCCTGTTGTATCTGAAAAAGAGATTGCTGTTGCCGACAAGCTGTTCTACAGGGTGCCTGATGTGGTTGAGATCAGGGTATCATCAGGCAATGAGACAATATGCACTGCACGCAAACTGATATACCAGTTTGGTAATACCGTTGCACTGCCGGCGAACTTTATTATAGGGAAATAGGCAGAAGATGGAAGACCGAAGACCGAAGACCGGAGACTGAAGATTATGGACTGAGGAATGACCTGACTTTCAGACCCTCAGACCCTAAGACCCTAAGACCCTACTGCGCCTTCCCCTGGAATGTCTTCACAAAGTCTGCGTAACTCTGTGACTGCCATAATGTGCCGCTGAAATAGACAAGCATCGGCTCAATATCTTTGGGGGTCTTGTAGCCCGAAACAGGAGTGATAAGTTCACTGTTGGCTGTAAGAAAGACTACAGTCGGATAACCGAGATTGCCCTGAAGAAGAGCATAGGCAAGCTGATGCGTTTTTCCCATCTTACCATCATTGATGAAGGTCCTTCCCTGGAACGTCACAGGCTCTTTTGATTCTGCATCAAACTTAACTGCATAATACTTCGTGTTCAGTATCTCTGCTATCACAGGGTGCGAAAATGTGTCCTTGTCAAGTTTCTTGCACCACCCGCACCAGTCAGTATAGGCATCAACAAAAATAGGTCGCGGACTGGTCAGTGCCAGGGCTGCAGCTTCCTCTATCGAATACCATTTTACCTGTGTTTCCTGTCCGTTTGCCATCAGGACAGGTACAAAAAGTATCATCGCAAGTAACAGTTTCTTCATGATAATAAGATAATTACAAATATTCAGATATTTAAATATAAACGACGCAAATATAGTTATTCAGTTTTACAACCAAAATTGTGCCATAAAGTTCATCTGCTATGTTTTTTGCATAGGTTATTCGATCTATTTTTTTATACATTTACACACTTACAAAATCATTAAACAGACAATATGGAAAAAATAAGAAAGACACTTGCCGATTCCAAAGCTGCAAGATGGACTGCTCTGGCGGTCGTGGCTTTTACCATGCTATGCGGTTATTATCTTACGGATGTCATGGCCCCGCTGAAAGGATTGCTTGAAGGCCAGCTGCACTGGAACAGCTCTGACTTCGGGTTCTTTACGAGCGCATACGGTTGGTTCAATGTTTTTCTCCTGATGCTGATCGTTGGAGGTCTGATCCTTGATAAGATGGGAGTGCGCTTTACCGGCATGATGGCAGCCTCAATAATGGTTGCCGGAACGGCAATAAAATACTGGGCTGTCTCGACACATATGCTCGATGGACAAACCTGGCATGTGCTTTTCTGGGACGTTAACGCACAGGTACTGATGGCCGGTTTAGGTTTTGCAATATTTGGCGTTGGCGTTGAAACCGCAGGAATCACGGTCTCAAAAATAATAGTCAAGTGGTTCAAGGGAAAAGAACTGGCCCTCGCAATGGGGCTGGAGATGGCTACTGCCAGGATGGGTACCGCACTGGCACTTTCCACTTCTGTCCCGATCGCAAAAGGATTCAATACAGTCTCAGCACCCATACTTGTCTGCCTGATCATGCTGTGTATTGGCCTGATAGCATTCTTTATCTATACGTTTATGGATAAGAAGCTGGATGCTTCAACCGAAGCGTACAACAAGGCAACCAATAAAGTCGATGATGAAGAAGCATTCAGGGTTTCCGACATATGGAAAATTGTTGGAAACAAAGGATGGTGGTACATTGCAATCCTATGCGTATTGTTCTACTCAGCTGTATTCCCATTCCTTAAATATGCAACCGATCTTATGGTTCAGAAGTTCCATATAAATGAAGACTGGGCAGGCGTAATTCCTGCAATGTTGCCGTTCGGGACAATATTGCTTACACCTTTATTCGGTAACCTGTATGACAGGAAAGGCAAAGGCGCAACAATCATGATAATTGGCGCCATACTGCTGATCTTCGTTCACATTATGTTCACAATTCCTTTCCTGAATCATTGGTTCATCGCCATACTGCTTATCCTTGTTCTCGGTATCGGATTTTCACTGGTGCCTTCAGCAATGTGGCCATCTGTACCGAAGATAATACCTGAAAAACAGCTTGGGACAGCCTACGCCCTTGTCTTCTGGGTTCAGAACTGGGGATTGATGGGAGTGCCTGCATTGATCGGCTGGATTCTTAATAAATATTGTTTTATTGGCTATTTCGCTGTCGCAGGCACTGGCTTCATTACTTCACAGGGAGACAGGATTTCTCAGGTTGTTGTGGCGGATCAAAGCAGTTACACCATCTCTGAGGTCGGGACCATGAGCCGCAAGAATATGGATGTCAAAATATCAGAGTTCATCAAAAATGAAGACGGATCTGTCCGGGCTGTTATTACGGCTGCCAGTGATACCATCGGCGCGGAGTTTATAACAAAAAAATCATTGAATAAGGCCGTTAAGAAAAATGAATTGAAGATTACGGATTATTCCTATTCAGATAAAGGTGAAATTCAGTATTTCGTCACTGATAAAGGAGATAAAATTTCAAAACATAATAATGTCTTTTCATTCTACAACTATACTCTGCCGATGATGATTTTTGCGGGCCTTGGAATACTTGCACTGGTATTTGCATTTCTCCTGAAAGCAGAGGATAAGAAAAAGGGATATGGCCTTGAGATGCCTAATATTGTAAAAGAATAAACATAATTCATTTTGAGATGAGCGAAATAACAAAATTGGAACCAAAGCTTCTGTGGAAATATTTCTATGAAATAACACAGATACCGCGCCCCTCCAAAAAAGAGAAGGCGATGATAGAGTACATGAAGAAGTTTGGCAAGGAAAACGGTATTGAGACCATTGTTGACAAGACCGGAAACGTCATTCTTCGTAAGCCAGCCACAAAGGGTATGGAAAACCGCAAGGGGATCATCCTTCAGGGTCACCTTGACATGGTGCCTCAGAAAAACTCCGACAAGGTGTTTGATTTCGAGAAGGATCCGATTGAGACACGTATCGACCAGGGATGGGTCAAGGCCAATGGCACGACCCTTGGAGCCGATAACGGCATCGGTGTTGCGGCTGCAATGGCTGCCATGACTGATCCCAAAATCGTTCACGGACCCATTGAGGCGCTGTTTACAATAGATGAAGAGACCGGAATGACCGGCGCAAAGAATCTGAAGAAGGGTGTCCTCAAGGGAGAGATAATGATAAACCTCGACTCGGAGGATGAGGGTGAGCTTTACGTCGGATGTGCAGGAGGAATTGATGTTAGCGCCGTACGCACCTACAAACAGGAGAAGACACCGGCAGGAATGACAGCTTATAAGATTATCGCAAAAGGTTTGCGTGGCGGTCATTCAGGTGTGGACATAAATCTCGAGCGGGCAAACGCAAACAAAATAATGTTCCGCTTCTTTCAGCAGGCTGAGCATGATTTCGGCCTCCGGATAGCAGAGTATGCCGGTGGCGACCTTCGTAACGCGATACCTCGCGAATCTTCAGGTATCGTTGCCGTACCGTCAATTAAAAAGGCTCAGTTCGAAAAATTCGTTAAGGGCTATGAGAAGATGTACAGGACCGAGTTCAAAGAGGTCGACCCGGATATCAGGTTTTTCGCTGAGTCAGTAGCCTTACCTGCTAAGGTAATGAATGAGGGTGACCAGTACAGGATCATCAGGGCTGTCTTCGTCTGCCCCAATGGCGTGCAGAGGATGAGCCAGAGCATGCCGGGGCTGGTTGAGACATCAAACAACCTTGCCATTGTCAGGGTGAAGGAGGGTAAGTTTGAGGCATACTGTCTTACCCGCAGCTCTGTTGACACTGCCAAGGAGGCAACGGCATGGCAGATAGCAGCAGGGTTCCACCTTATTGACGCTGATGTTAATCTCACGGGAAGCTACCCCGGATGGAATCCCAACATGGAGAGTCCGATTCTTGCAGCCATGCAGGCTACATACAATAAGCTCTACGGAAAGGTGCCAGAGATAAAGGCGATACATGCAGGGCTCGAGTGCGGCATAATCATGGGAGCCTATCCGAAACTTGATTCGATAAGCTTCGGCCCTACAATCCGTTTCCCGCACAGTCCTGATGAGAAGATTGAAATAGAGTCAGTCGGCAAGTTCTGGAATTTCCTGGTGGCGACCCTTAAAAACGCACCGGTGAGCAAATAAGACATCGGTAAAGTGTAGCGACCCGCAATTTGCGGGTCGTTACATTTTAAGAGGTTCGCATGATCAGAATGAAAATGTGATTTTCTGCCTCTCTCTTGTTGCCCAGGCCTGAATGTTTTCAGCCTTCTGCCATAGCCCGGCATCAGGATCACCGGCCTCTATGGTGTAAGGGCCATAATAAAATACGCCGGGTTGAAATGCGTTTCCGCTTATCCTCAGGGTGTAGACAACCTCTCCGGTATCGTCGCTGATGACTCTTATAACAGGATTACTGAGTCCTTCGGTGACCACTTCGGGCAGCCATGCCACAATGCGGCGTCCATAATTGTCCGTCTGTTTTATCTTCAACGGCCATCCGGGAAAGGGGCTGCCGGTGGCAGGGTCAGCATATCCCGGCCAGTTGGCCATCTCTATCTCCCTTGTCTTTCTGTTGAAGGTAATTGAGCTGTAGCCTGTGACAAGCTCGTTATGCCTTGAAGGTCTGACAGAACTCTTATGCGGATTGGCAACTGCGTGAACGGTGATCTTGTTTCCGAATCCGTCTTCATACTCGCCGGTATAGCCAGGGGCACCCTCGGCACGGTTCCTGCCGGGGAGTGGAGGAAACCACCTCCTGGGGAAGATATTGCCTGTTGCCGGAGAGACAATCACATAAGCTGCATCGCCCCAGTTGTCAGTGCCGTACTGAATCGTGGAGGGGAGATGCTGATCGCCGCAGATATGCAGGGCAAATCCCTTACGGATGATCTTAAGCGCTTGATTGCGTCCGCCCTGCGGCCAGCCGTCAGAATCAAAGTCTGATACAATTTTGTCGCCTGCAACATAGAGACCTGAGTCAGGCACTGTCAATGAAGGAACAATGTTGTCACCGTCTGCAGAATCTGGCAGCGTTGCCAGGTTGGCCCAGAGGGTCTGTGACAGGACAGCCTTCATCCATGTGCCACCTGACCAGTCATCAGCCCATCGCTCCAGGAAAGCATGCTGTCGTTCACCGAGCAGGACCGCCCCCGCAACATCAGCACTCCGTCTGGGATTCCATCTTTCATTCTGAGGGAAGCCGTTGTAAATCATAGCCTCAGGTAGCAATCCTGCCGGTGCCGACTTGAACTTGCGGTCCTCGATGACAGCCAGACTCAGACCCCCGATGTTGCATTCGGTGAAATAGACACCAATGCCCTGTTCCACCGGGGCCGGGTCAACCGGATCAGGAAGATGGCTCGTCTGTGTCTTCTGCACCATGTTGACGAACCGGGAAGGCATCCTGTAACCTCCGGCATCCTGTGCTTCAGCACCTGTAAGGCCGGCAGGAGTAGCCTTTCCTCCGGCACCCCAGAGGTTACCGTGATAAACATCATGGTCGTCAGGGATGGTAACTGACGGAATAGTTGTTGTCAGATCACGGTAAGTGAAGCACCACAGATACCATTTGTACAGGTAATCATAAATAGCTCCGGCATCAAATACCGCAGCGGTGGGAGAGGCCCCTTCATACACCTGGTCTCCTGCAAAGAACAGCAGATCGGGATTCTGTTTCATAAGATTGTCTGTCATCTTCGCAAAGGGAAAAAGCACGCCCCATTCAAATGGGAAGTAGCCCGCGTCTATACCATGCCATTTTCCCGGATCAGGCTTGATTACCTGTTCTATACATGACAGTGAGAGTATCTTCAGCTCCTCCTTTTCCACGGGATCATGTTTGACGGTTCCCCTGAGTATGCTGACAGCTTCACGTCCGTACCTGTACCGTGCCTTCAACCGGTATGGCCTGTCTGTGCTTGTTGCCCAGGCTGTCAGTCTGAATGATGCAGTGAAGGAAGGTGTGTCAACGGCAGCAACGGCGACTGTCTGCCACCTGTCTTCATCAACCAGCTGCAACTCAACCGAGTCACATACATCCTTGTTTACAGGCATGAGCTGCGCTGTCAGCTTCAGTGTTCCCCTGCTGAGTGTGTACTGAGCCGTTACAATAGGGCCGGTGTTACGTTCCTGGTACCTCTCGGTGCGTGACCCTCTTACCCTCCAGTGAGCAAATGAGAACCTCTCTCCCTCCCCGGACACTGTCCCGGGGTGTGAGACAAGGGCTATATTGCCTGTCAGGCGTGAAGAAAGAACCGGCTGACCTTTGATCTCTGATATGACTCTCCTGGAGACCGGATCGACAGCAATGACATTTATGAGAACCATCCCCTCTTCCTGCTCCTCAGCAGTTACCTTCAGGATAGCCTCCCTCCACCCCGGAAGTCCTTCAATACTATAGGCAATGAACTCCTTCTCACGGTTCAGGTCGCGTATGAATACTTTTCCTCCGTTGTCAAGACCGATGAAGAGACCGGCACCTTCGCCCCATGAGTGAAAGATGAGGCTGGCAGACCGGTAATCGAGCCCTGCTCCCGCTCCCGTGAGTATGCCGGCAGCCGATCCGGTGGATGCAGAGGCCAGATTCTCCCTGCGGATGTGGACGAGTGACATGAGGTTCCCGTCACCTGCCCCAATCCTTCGTGTCGTCAGATGGACGGTACGGAGAGGGAGCATGCCGGTACATGTGAGCCTTCCGCCCTTTACTTCCCAGTCGCCCAGCCTGTTGGCCCAGAGATCGGGTCCGGCCCACCGGCTGTCAGGATATTTCTCCCATGCTGAATAGTAACCGTTTCCGGAAAAACGGGTGCAGGAACTTAGAAGCAATACAACCATTACCGTCACTGATGACGATAACAGCCTGATCCTGTATATGGTCATTGTTGCTTTATTTAACGGTTATCTCCGCTAAGATATCATCTTTCATGACATTCTGTCCGGGTTTGACACCGATTTTGGTGATGGTGCCATTGACAACAGACTGGATCTCATTCTGCATTTTCATTGCCTCCAGTATTACCAGCGCCTCACCCCGGAGTACCTGGCTGTTCTCCCTGACAATGACGTCAATGATCTTGCCCGGCATGGGTGCCCTTACAATGAGCTTGTCACTCTTCCCTTTTCCGCTGTGCAGCACCTTCTTACGCTGCATGGCGAAAGGTGTCTCAACGGTGAACACATGACTTATATCGTTGAACAGTATCTCATACCTGTTCTGCTTTGTGCGCACAATCTCCACAGGATAGCGCCTGTTCTTCCAGAGCACGTGAATTCCGTACTTCTCATCTTCGCGGAGCTCTATATTATAGTCCCTCTTTCCTATTCTGATGACGTTCTTAAGAGGGAGTGTGAAGGAGTACTTTCGCCCGTCGCTCGAAAGGGCAAACAGTTTCTTCAGTTCTGGCTTCTCGGCATTCATCGTGTATCGGTTAGAATTGTGTCAGTCTCTTTCTCAGCAGCCACGGGGTGATCTCCCTACCCTGGTCAAAGCTGATATTGTTTTTCTTGTCATCAAGGTTCTCCTCTACGAAGAGTTTTGTCGCAAGCCATGCTGCTATCATCTCCTCATATTCACCGTGTTTATAATATTTATCAAGATCCTTCTCAATAAAAGCGGTGGTGAAGGTCCCCTCCTGGAAGAGGTGGTTTCGCATCAGCATACGGAAGAAGGGGAGGGTAGTCTTGGTGCCTTTGATCCACACCTTGTCGAGAGCCTTTTTCGTGTTCACGACAGCCTCATGGCGGTCTTTCCCGGTGACAATCAGTTTTGCGATCATCGAGTCGTAGCTTGCGACGATTGATGAACCTGCCCTGACGCCGGTGTCAACCCTTATCCCCGGCTCCTCCGGGAAGCTGATCTTTTCTATCCTGCCCGGTGAAGGGGCGAAGCCTGCCTGAACATCCTCGGCATTGATGCGGCATTCTATGGCCCAGCCGGTAAGTCTGACATCTTCCTGACGTATCTTCAGTTCCTCGCCCATGGCTATCCGTATCTGCTGTTCAATAAGGTCTATTCCGGTGATCATCTCAGTAACAGGATGCTCAACCTGGATACGGGTATTCATCTCCATGAAATAGAAGTTACGGTCTGAGTCGAGAAGGAACTCAACTGTTCCTGCCGAATAGTAGCTCACTGCCCTGGCTATCTGCACTGCCGTATCACCCATGGTTTTTCTGAGCTCCTCGTCAAGGGCAGGAGAGGGGGCTTCCTCAAGCAGCTTCTGGTGTTTCCTCTGGATGGAACACTCCCTCTCACCCAGATGGATGATGTTTCCATGCTGGTCACCAAGGATCTGAAACTCAATATGTTTTGGATTTTCGATGTATTTCTCAATAAAGACACTGGGGTCATTGAATGCCTTCTCAGCCTCACGGCTGGCAAGGGTAAACATCTTCTCCATTTCTGATGCATGGCGTACTATGCGCATGCCGCGGCCTCCTCCTCCGGAGGCAGCCTTGATGATAACGGGATAGCCTATCCTTGTTGCATGGACCAGTGCCTCGTCTTCATCTGCGATGCTTCCCGGACTGCCCATTGCCATGGGTATCTTGTGCTTCAGTGCTATCTGACGTGCGACGGTTTTGTTACCCATCTTGTATATTGCATCATGCGAAGGCCCTATGAAAATGATGCCGTTCACCTGGCACCTGTCAGCAAAATAGGCGTTCTCGGCAAGAAAGCCGTACCCCGGATGCACCGCGTCACATTTGGTTGCAAGAGCAACGGCGATAAGCTTCTCGACGTCGAGAAATACCGGTATCTCAGATGCATCCTCATCATCATCATGAATGATGTCAGCCATTGAGAGATACATCGCGTTCGGCTCCACGGCAGTACGCACAGCAACGCACTTTATCCCCATGGCCTTAGCCGTCCTCATGATCCGGATCGCAATTTCTCCCCGGTTGGCTATCAGTATTCTCTTTATCTTTTTCATTTTCGTTGGTCTGAAGTCTGAAGGTCTGAAGGTCTGAAGTCTGAAGGTCTGAAGTCTATAAAGTCTTAAAGGTCTTGCGGTCTTGCGGTCCGAATTGCTTACTGCCTATTGCCTATTGCCATGCCCCTTGCTCCTTGCCCCTTGCCCCTTGCTATAACGGCATATTCCCATGCTTTCTCGACGGCACCTTGACTGACTTGTTACTCAATGCTGCGAAGGCTGACAACAGCTTCCTCCGCGTCATTGCCGGATCAATTACCTCATCAATGTACCCCTTTTCATCGGCGATGAACGGATTGGCAACTTTCTCCCGGTACCGCTTAACCAGGTCCTTCTTCATTGCCACAGGGTCCTTCGCATCTGCCAGCTCACGACGGTATAGTATTGCCACTGCGCCGTCAGGCCCCATCACGGCTATTTCGGCCGATGGCCAGGCAAAGTTGAAGTCACCTCCCATGCTACGGCTGTTCATGACAATATAAGCGCCGCCGTAGGCCTTGCGAAGGATGACGGTTATCCGCGGCACTGTTGCTTCGGCATAGGCAAAGAGAAGCTTGGCTCCATGCCTTATGATACCTGAATGCTCCTGGTCTTTCCCGGGAAGGAAGCCCGGAACATCTTCCAGGGTGAGTATCGGGATGTTAAAAACGTCACAGAACCTGATGAAGCGTGCACCCTTGGTTGAGGAGTCGATGTCGAGAACTCCCGCAAGCACCTTGGGCTGGTTGGCAACAACACCAATAGTCTTGCCCTCCATCCGCCCGAAGCCGGTAACAATATTCGGAGCGAAGAGCTCCGATGTTTCGAAGAAGCTGTTGCGGTCAACAATGAGTGAGATGATATCACGCACATCATATGCCTTGTTCGGGTCATCAGGAACAATATCGCGGAGCTTTTCATTAAAGTCTGCGGTGTTGTTGTCATAGGCAGATACAGGGGGGTTCTCCAGATTGTTTGAGGGCAGGTACGAGAGGAATTTTCTCAGTGCAATGATAGTGTTCTCCTCATCCTCGTAGATCATGTTGGCCACTCCGCTCTTGCGCGCATGTGTTTCCGCACCGCCCAGATCCTCGCTGCTGATATCCTCATTCAGCACCTCCCTGACAACATTCGGACCGGTAACAAACATATAACTTGTATGGCTGGTCATGAAGACCCAGTCAGTGAGGGCAGGACCATAGACAGCACCGCCTGCGGCCGGACCCATGATAACGGAGATCTGAGGTATGATACCTGAAGACTGTATTATGTTGTTAAAGATGATTCCATAACCGTTGAGACTTGCAATACCCTCCTGTATCCGTGCACCTCCCGAGTCATTTATACCTATTATGGGAGCACCCATCTTGAGCGCCATCTCCTGTATCTTGGCTATCTTACGGGCATGGACGATGCCCAGCGAACCGCCCATTATTGTAAAGTCCTGGGCATATGCGAACACCAGCCTGCCGTCAATCTTGCCATGCCCGGTAACAACGCCGTCACCGTATGACATCTCAACCTTCCCGAACTCTACACCCTGATCTGAGGGGGTCACATAGGCATCTATCTCCTCAAAAGTACCTGAATCAAAGACGAGTGCAATACGCTCATGTGCCGTAAGCTTGCCCTTGGCATGCTGTTTCCTGATGCGGTCGGCATTGTACTGCTTCCTGAATGCCTCCTCACGCTCAAGGTATGATTTGAAATATTTCCCGTTAACATCCATTCTTTCAGGATTAAGTTATATCACATCTAAACCGTTGAAAACGGCATGACAAAAGTCACTATTTTACAGCTAATATCCAAACCAAATTTCGACCGGAGACGACCGGACGGTTATAACAAACTAATAAATACCAGATTAAGGCTGGAACATATTTACCTTACATATTTCCTGATTGTCTCGGTCCAGACCCTGTATGCCTCATAATTAAGGTGCAGTCCGTCAACCGAGTATTTGCGCGGTAACTGGTTTTCCGAGTCTGCCATCACGCTGAAAAGGTCGATATATGTGTGGCCTGATTCAGAGGCCAGGGCCCGAAGCTGGCGGTTGAGCTCCATTATCGACTCTGTCTTGTTCTGAAGTGCAGGATAGCGCCCAACAGCTGCATTTACAGGCAGTACGCTCTCAATAAATACCTTTGTGTCCGGAGTCTCCCTCTTGATCTGATCAAGTATCAACCTGTAATTCACCATTACAGAGTCAACGGTGACATTGCGTGAAAGGTCATTTATTCCTATCATAATGAAGATGCCCGAGGGTTTGAGCTTCGTTATCGCGTCGAGGCGCAAAAGGACGCCGGCGGTTACATCTCCGCTTATACCCCTGTTGCGGCATCGCTTGTTGTCAAGCAGTTCAAACCATTCCGCTCCGTCAGTGATGCTGTTGCCAAGAAAGACTATCTCATTCTTTGTGTCGGGAAGATGATCGAAGAGGTCCTTGCTGTGCCACCAGTATGCAGAGTATTTAGAGCTGTCAATGACCGTTCCGGGCTGCTGGCCGTATGAAAAGGCAATGAAACCTACAATCAGTGCGGATGCCGCAATAATTCTTTTCATTTTGTAATATTATTAATGATTTCTACCATCCTGTCATACTGGGCCTCCATGCTCTTGAGCAGTGCTATCTGGTTCCTGTTCCGCAGCAGATTGTGCCCTGGATACCTGATCTTGTAGTAAGTATCCCCGTCGAGATAATCTGTAAGGAACCTCGTTGCCATGATATATGTGAGCAGTTTCGGGGCAAAGGGGAGATATTTCTTCTCAGTATCATTCAGAGTACCTGCAGTTTCAGCGAGGTATCCCTGAGCGTAGGCCTCGTATATGCCTATGTTCATGGATACCTGAGACAGATCAGCACAGTCTTCAGCAACCCTGTTTGATGCCGTACGTATCGCATCACCGAAGTCATAGTGGACATAGCCGGGCATAACGGTGTCAAGATCTATCAGGCAAAGCGCTTTGTCATTGCTGTCAAACAGTATATTATTGAACTTGGTGTCATTATGGGTTATTCTCAGAGGTATTTTGCCCTCGTCGCCCAGCCTGAGGATTATTTTCATCTCCTCCTCGCGCCTTAAGATCTCGCTGATCTCCTCTCCTGTTCCGGAGACCCTTCCTGCCGGATCTTTTTCAATGACTCTGTGGAAAGTGTCAAGCCTCTTTCTTATATCGTGAAAGTCGGGAATCGTCTCATGCAGCGGCTCACCCGGGAGATCAGCGAGCATAGCCTGAAACCTTCCTATTGCCCTTCCCCCTTCACGGGCTTTATGGAGCGAATCAACCTGTTCATATGAACGGTGATCGGAAATGAAAATAAACATCCTCCAGAAATTACCCTCGTCATCGGCATGCCATGAATAACCGCTGCTGCGCGAAGGAATAAGGGTGAGGCACTCTCTCTTAATATCGCTCCCCTTGATGGCGGTGATCTTCATGCGGAGGTGGGAGGTAACCCTCTCCATGTTCTCCTGCAGTCTGGGGATGTCTTTGAATACCTTATTGTTAAGTCGCTGGAGGATATAGTCATCACACCCTTTCTCTGCTGTGATGATACGGTAAGTATCGTGTATGTGCCCCGGTCCGAATGACTCGCCGGAAAGGAACGTTCCTTCCGCCCTGAAGCAGCTGAACAGTTTTTTAATATCGGGGGACATCTCGTCGCTGAATTATCTCCCCTTGAGCTTATACCCGTGAAGAGAATAATAAAGTACAATGAGGTAGGAGGGTACGCAAACCCAGTAAGCAGCCTGAGTCGAGAATACGTCGGCCATTTTGCCGTATACAAGGGGCAGGAGCGCACCGCCTACGATTGCCATTATCAGCATTGCTGACGCCGTTTTCGTATATTTTCCGAGGCCGGCGAGCGCCAGTGGCCACATTGCAGGCCAGACAAGAGCATTGGCAAGTCCCAGCAGAGCCACATAAAGTACTGTAATCGGAATTGTCAGAGTGACCGCCTGCAAAGTCACGAGGTCCCTGAAGGGTATGGTGATCTGTGTGGCTGCCGGTGTAAAAATGGCTCCCAGGGAAAAGACAACACCCAGCACGGCAGATATCCTCAGCGCATTTACCTGTGTCAGTACTCTCGGTATCAGTGAAATGCCAATTACGTAGCCGATAATCATTCCAAGCATGGTTAGAGAGGTGAAGTATTTTGCAGATTCCATCGGCACTCCGAGTGACTGGCCGTACCTTATTATGGTGTCTCCGGCAATTACCTCCACCCCCACATAAAAGAAGAGGGCCATGACACCCAGGATGAGGTGCGGGAAGTGCCATATGCTTGTTTTGTTAACATGGGAATCCCCTGTTTCAGGCTCTTCGGCATCGGTGTCTACCTCAGGGAGGTGTGCAAAGCGAAGCAGGAATCCGAGAGCAACAAGGATCACTGCCATCAGGATATATGGATTGATAACCCTTTGTGCCAGTTCATCAAGCAGCAACCCTCGTGCTGCTGCATCTGCCGCCAGCCCCAGCTTCTCTTCCAGGATGTGCGAATCCTTGAGGATGTGTGAAGCAAGTATTATTGGTGCGATGGCGCCTGCAAACTTGTTTGCAATGCCCATCATGCTTATCCTTTTTGCAGCACTCTCGCGGGGGCCGATAATAGTCACATAGGGATTAGAAGCTGTCTGCAGAAGAGCAAGACCTGTCCCCTGAACAAAGAGACCGAGAAGGAATACCGGGTAACTGCGGGTAAGGGCGGCGGGAATGAAAACAAGAGCCCCGGCAGCCATAACCCATAACCCGATGGCCATGCCCGACTTGAAACCGGTCTTCTTCAGGACTGCCGACGAGGGCAATGCCATGACAAAGTAGGAGATGTAAAAGGCAGTGGTAACAAAATATGCTTCAAAATCGCTCAGCTCGCATGCCGTCTTGAGAAAAGGTATCAGGATTCCGTTAAGCCATGTCACAAATCCGAAAATGAAAAAGAATATCGCTATCACCGTCAGTGCAACGATATAATTCCTGCGGCTCATCGGTGCCGCTGCATCACTCTGGGTCATAATCTCTCTTTTACAGGTTAGATCTTCTTTTTACTGCAAGTTATAAACATTGCGGGCAGTTGAACTTCAAAACTAGACTTTTTTATTTTAAACTGCAAAACAGTGATTAACTGTTTTTTTAGTTCTGAAAGAAAAGAACTTTATTAATAATTTACTAAATTTGTTGATATTCTGATCAGGATGTCAGCGCTCAAGAGAAGAGATTCTTCAAAGCTGCGGGAGCAGATTGATGAAACAGGCAAAATACTGGAGAAATTCGGAATTACACCCACTAATGGCCGGATACTTGCCCTGTTTACGGTGGCTGATGACTCGGAACTTACATTCGAGGAGATCGTATCTTTCTTTGGTGCAAGCAAGAGCGTCATCAGTAACTCTTTAAATTACCTGCTTGATCGAAAACTTATCGATTACAGGACTTATAACCACGGCAGGAAAAGGCACTTTTACCTGACAGACAGGTTCTTTGCCGTTTATTTCAGAGAGCTTCTGTCTGCTATGTCAGAGCTGCGGGAATCACTCTACAAAATCCTCTCGGCAAGATCTTCAGGGTCACCTGATGTCAGCAGCCGCATGCTCAAGTGGATAGCCACCGCAAACATTTTTGAAAAACAGATTGAAACAGCCTTTCACCAGTTGGGCAAAGGCTATTGAAATTATAAGGTTCGTGTTAAATCTTTGTTACATTATATTCTTTGAAGCTCATTTATTCTTCACATAGTATTAATTTTGCTTCACATTTGATATAAAATGAAAAACAAAGAGATAATCGAAAAGATAAAGAGCAAGAAGGCTTTCATCAGCGACATGGACGGAGTCATTTACCACGGTAACAAACTGCTGCCCGGTGTCCCTGAGTTTGTCGAATGGCTCAAGCGTGAGGATAAAAAGTTTCTGTTCCTCACCAATTCGAGTGAAAGAACCGCCAAGGAGCTGCAGGAAAAGATGTTCCGTCTTGGTATCGATCTTGACGAGAATGTTTTTTACACAAGCGCACTGGCTACGGCAAATTTCCTTGCCATGCAGAAGCCCGGGGGGACAGCCTATATCATAGGCGAGGCCGGGCTGATCAACGCCATGTACAATGCCGGGTATTCAATGAATAACTTTAACCCTGACTATGTAGTTGTCGGAGACACCAGGAGCTACAGTTTTGAGAAGCTGGAGCAGGCTGTGAACCTGGTGCTTAAAGGGGCCAAGCTGATAGGCACCAACCCTGATGTCACAGGCCCGGTTGAGAACGGCATAATACCTGCTACAAAAGCCCTTGTTTCGCCAATTGAGCTGGCCACCGGCCGGCAGGCTTATTATGTCGGAAAACCCAATCCGCTCATGATGCGCATTGCACTCAAAAAGATCGGATGTTCTACGGAGGAAACCATCATTATCGGTGACAGGATGGATACCGATATCATAGCAGGTATCGAATCTGAGATTGATACTCTCCTTGTACTGACAGGCATCTCAACCCTTAAAACCGTCGACAAGTTTCCCTACAGGCCAACCTATATCCTCGATGGGGTAGCCGACCTGATCCAATAGATTAACGATGAACGATGAACAAATGTCCTTCACCCCTCACCATTCACCAGGCACAACTAAGGGAAAATTCTTAATTCTTAATTCTTAATTCATAACTCGTCATGTATCCTCACGCCGCAGCAATAGGTGCAGATCTCGGACGATTTGCAATACGGACAGCAGTGGTGAGGTATGATGGTAAGGTATTGCTCAGAGAGTCATTCCCCCTCTCTGTTAAACTGACCCGTCACAATATAATATCATCTCTTCAGTCATCCATCTGGAGAACCCGGGAGCTGGCCGCCATGAACGGCATAAACCCTCTCGCTGTAGGGTTGTCTGTGCCGGGTTTTATTGACCATGACCGGGGTATCGTTCTCGGTCCTGACCATGGAATTAAAGGCTGGAAGAATGTCCCCCTCGCCCCGTTGCTGCAATCAGGTACCGGATTTCCTGTATATGCAGGCAATGATGCCAACCTGATGACTGTTGCCGAACACAGGTTTGGCAGGGCAAAGGGTTACAGGCACGTCATCTTCATTGCCCTCAGAACGGGCATTGGCGGGGGTATCATCATTGAAGGAAAGCTTTACCGCGGTGTTAACAATACCGGCGGAGAGATCGGGATGATGATAATCAGCACCGGCACGGGCGAAGATCCGATGAAGGGGAGGGGCACCCTGGAGGAGTTTGCCTCAGCAGGTGCATTGGTGAAAAGATACCTCCAGGCACGCGGAGAGGATCTTTCCGGCTCTGACAGACTCAGGGCAAGAACCATCTTCGAGAAAAGTGCCGCCGGCGATCCCGTGGCAAAAATGGTGGTTGAAGAGAACGCCAGGTATGTAGGGATAGGACTGGCAAACATAGTCAGCATCTTCGCACCGGAGATTATCATTATAGGAGGGGGAATGGCACTTGCCGGCGACCATTATATTAATGAAATCAGAAGACAGACCAGACTCAATTCACTGTCATGGTGCTGCAAAAGGACTTAAGATAGAAAAGGCAACCCTGGGCGATGACGCTGCGGTCACAGGAGCAGCATGGTATGCACTCGAAAGGCTTGACGGAAGACATCCGTAAAGCTGTTATTCCTAATTTTTTTTCTGGTTTTTACCACTTATCATTGACAATCTTCAAAATTTATTCTAAATTGGCGTTTCAAAGATCATTGCATCTGTCCTTATAGGGGGACAGATGCATGTCTTTGATAAATTATTAATAACCAACCCTAAAAACCAGCCTATGGAAAGATTAAATCTTTTGCGTAAGTTTATTACTGTATGTGTTGGATTCATGCTAACACTGGCGACGGTGTCAGCACAGAATGTGACAGTAACAGGTGTGGTTACAGGCTCAGATGACGGATTGCCTATTGCAGGAGCAATTGTTCTGCAGAAAGGCACCACAAACGGAGTCGTAACTGACACAAATGGAAAGTATTCCATTTCTGTACCTCAAAACGCTGTACTTGCATTCTCATTTATGGGAATGGAGCCCCAGGAGTTTACGGTACAGGACCAGAGGGTGATCAACGTGGTTATGTCGCCACTCACCACAATGATGGATGAGGTTGTCGTGACCGCACTGGGTATCTCCAGGGAGAAAAAGTCACTCGGTTATGCCGTGACTGAGGTCTCCGGGTCAGATGTTGCCCTGGTGCGTGACCTGAACGTTGTCAATACACTCTCCGGACGCGTATCCGGTGTTGTGGTGACACAGGGTACATTCGGCCCCGGCTCAAGCTCGAGGGTCATCATCAGGGGTAACAACTCCATCACGGGGAACAACCAGCCCCTTTATGTTGTTGACGGTATCCCGATGGACAACACAGGCTACGGTTCTGCCAGCTCGGCCAATGCCGGTGAATATTCAAAGACAGACTATGGTTCCGGTATTTCCGACATCAGCTCTGATGACATTGAATCAATGTCTATCCTTAAAGGGCCCAACGCCGCCGCACTTTACGGTGCAAGAGCTGCAAACGGTGTAATCCTTATTACAACCAAGAAAGGGGCAGCCGGAAGAGGACTGGGAGTGACATACACAGGCAACTATACCTTTGAGACCCCGATGCTCCTTCCTACCTATCAGAATGAATACGGCCAGGGTACCGGCGGAAACGTTCCGGCAAGCGTAACTGACCTCCGCGCATCTGGCGGATCATGGGGCGCTAAAATGGACGGTTCGGTAAAACCCTACTGGAATGACCTTTGGGATCCGGAGCCTGAGACCTATTCTCCTCAGCCGGATAACGTCAGGGACTATTTTGAGACGGGCCAGACCTACACTCACAACCTGGCATTTGACGGCGGAAATGAACAGTCAAGCTTCAGGTTCTCATACACAAATACAACTGCTAACTCATTGGTTCCCGGTTCTGACCTGTCAAGGCATAACTTTAACCTGAGGGGTATGACAAACCTTACAGACAAGTTCAGCATTGACGCAAAGGTTACATACTTCATTCAGAATTCACATAACCGTCCTATTATGGGAACCGAGGGTGTCATGGCTTACCTCTATAACATACCGAGGAACACAATCATTGATGACCTGAAGGACTACCAGGACCCTGCAACTTATTCTGTCAGGACATACACGTCAGGATCGACTGGTAACCCATACTGGTATCAGCTTCATGACGTCAACGATGACAGCAGGAGCAGGATACAGGGTTATGTCAAGGGTAACTATGAATTCACTGACTGGCTGTCAGTTTTCTTCAGGGTAGGTACTGATGCGGTAACCCAGGGGATTGAAAACATTAAACAGTACGGACACTGGTTCTACCCCGGCGGTCGTCTTAACGTAAGTACACAGGCAACATCTGAGACCAACATAGACGGTCTGATTATGTTCAACAAGGATATTTCCTCCAAGATCAATATAATGGCAAACCTTGGTGCCAACCATATGTATCAGACCTATGAAGGGATGAGCATATTTGCCGAGAACTTCAAGATCCCGACCAAGCCAACCCTCGCGAGTGCTTCTTCAAACTCACCGGGCTACACCCCGCTTCAGGAGAAAATGATCAACTCGGTCTACGGTAACATCCAGCTGAGCTACAATAATTTCCTCTATCTTGAAGCATCCGGACGTAATGACTGGTCTTCAACCCTTCCTTCTGACAACTGGTCATATTTCTACCCGTCAGTAAGCGGATCGGTTCTTCTGAATGAACTCCTTGACATAACGGGTGTTGACTTCGCCAAGATCAGGGTTAACTGGGCCAAGGTGGGTAATGACACAAGCCCATACCAGCTGCAGAATTCATTCGACCTTGTCATCAGCCAGCGACAGTTATCTCGGCCTTACAATACTCACCAGGCCAAGTACAAGAAAGAACCCGGGACTGAAGCCAGAGCAGACGAGCTCTCTTGAGTTCGGTGGCGAATTCAGATTCCTGAACAACAGGATCTATACCGACCTTTCATTCTATAGCATTGTCTCAAAAGACCTGATTATGGATGTCCCCATTCCTGCCTCGACCGGCTACAGCTATGAAAGGACCAACGTGGGTGAGATGACAAACAAAGGCTTTGAGATCCTGTTCGGCGGCGTACCTGTCCAGACCGGCAAGCTTACATGGGATATCTCTTTCAACATGTCTACCAACAAGAACGAGCTGGTAGAACTTATCGAGGGTGTTGACAAGTATATCTTCACAACCACAAACTCAGGTACCGTTGAGGTCGTTGCTGAAGTTGGCGGCGGATACGGCGACATTTATGCCAACACTTATCAGAAAGATGAGGATGGAAACATCGTTGTTGACAATACCGGAAGGTATCTTGCCGCATCTGAGAAGATACTGGTGGGTAACTACCAGCCTGACTGGGTCGGTGGTATGACAAATACCTTCACCTATGGTAACCTGGCTCTCAGATTCCTCATCGACGGAAGATTCGGCGGAGAAGTATACTCCGGTACAGATGCAGGCATGGATGCTAATGGTACCTCGGAACGGACTCTTAAGTATCGCGAAGAAGGTGTGGTTATTGACGGTGTAAGAACAGACGGAACAACGAATGCTGCTCAGATCAATGCCGGCACCTATTGGGGATCATACTCAAGCATTGCCTCAAACTACATCTATGATCAGACCAACATCAGGCTGAGGGAGCTTGCTCTTACTTACAATCTCCCGAGGACCTTGCTTGAGAAGACTTTCATCAAAGGACTCTCAGTCGGTGTTACCGGAAGGAATCTCTTCTTCATCTACAGGGCAATAGATAACTTCGATCCTGAAGGAAGCTTCAGCGTAAGTAACTTTGCCCAGGGTGTCCTCTTCTATACCATGCCAACTACCCGAAGCGTTGGGTTCAATGTAAGCGTCAAATTCTAAATAGCAAAATATGAGAATTATGAAATCATACAAATATTTATTCATAATCATACTGATTGCTGCGGGCCTCGCTGGTTGTACCAAAGATTTTGAGGAAATAAACAAAGACCCCAATGCAATCACAGCGGACGAAGCAAGTGCAAGGTACTTCATCACTGTGCCTCAGTACAAGCTTTATGCTCCGGACAACTATCCTTACTGGAGGGCAATGCTGATACATGCTGACCGGTTTGCCGGTTATTATACCTTCGGTGACAACTATTCATGGTGGTCTGACGAGCTGAGCTATGCCTACAGCGCTTCATATACGGATGCCACCTGGGATTTCTATGAAGGATACTTCGGCTATCTTGACAACTTCCTGAAGCTGACAGGTACAGGGGGTGACTTCGAGAATGATCTGATGTATGCGGTCGGGTTGATAATGAAGGGATTATATTACCAGATGTATACGGAAACTTTTGGCGAAATTCCATATTCAGAGGCTGGAGATCCTGACATTGTTCTTCCCAAGTACGATACGCAGATATCAATCTATAAAGGCATAATTGCCGATCTGAACGCCGCAATGACCACGATAGGCAGTAACACCAAGACCGGTGACGGCGTGGAAGATCTCGGCGCAAATGACCTTTATTGCGGCGGTGACCTTCAGAAATGGAAGAGGCTTGCGAATACGCTTAAGCTTCGCATTGCCCTGCGGGCCTACGGTGCCACAGGCGATGACTTTGCCGCTGCTACAGTTGCTCAGTGTTTCGGAGCTCCTTTATTGAGCACTGCAACAGATAATGTCCTGATAACCAAGGATAATGTGATCAGCAAGTGGAACAGCGACTCATATGCCGGAGCATATCTTGACTTTGGCTCACTGGAGTCGAGCGGCGGCGGATTCACCGTAAGCCAGCCAATGGTTGATTACCTTCGCAATAACGGAGACCCGAGGCTTCCCAAGTTTGCGAGACCTGCCTTTGGCGGTACCTATACATTCACAAAACCGGCATCAGGTACTGACAGGGATCTGTGGCCAAAGAGAGTCGATTATCTTTACGACGTTCTGACCGCTGCAGGTGCTGACTTCACAAAAACCGGAAATGAAGTCACTGATGAGTCTGTAACCTTCTCGATGGCTCCGAATAAGAACTATGTCGGGCAGCCTGTAAGACTTAACGGGTTCATTAAGCCTCTGATACGCAGGGCATTCTTCAGCACACCCACTGATTTCTTCATTGCAAAGAAGGGAACAGGCTCCAATATTTACAAGGAGATAGTACTTACCACTGCTGAAGCATACTTCCTTAAGGCTGAAGCTATCGTAAAAGGTATTTCCGGAGCAACAGGAGATGCAAATGCAGCATTCCAGGATGGTATCAGATACTCAATGCGGATGTGGGGATGCGCTGAAGGTGACATCACCACCTACCTTGCCACAGCCGATAGCCAGCATTGCCACAGGCACCCCTGCAGAGAAACTGGAGAAGATTGCCACACAGAAATGGATCAACTCCTATACTGAAGGGTTCGAAGGATGGGCAATCGTCAGGAAGACCGGCTACCCGGCAAGTCTTGCAGCAGGTGTCACTGACGCTGATATCTACGGTCTTGGTTCCATCAACGGATTTATCCTGAAAGGATGCAGTACGGTTCCGGTGCATACAGCAAGAACGGAGCAAACCTGAATACTGCAATTGGCCGCCAGGGTGCTGACAAGATGGATACTAAACTATGGTTCTCGAAGCCGTAAGGTTTCTTGACCTGCATTAAAAAAAACTGCCCTGGCACTTCGCCCAGGGCAGTTTTTTATAATACTCTTGCCTCTTAACTTCTTAATTCTTAATTCTTAATTCAATAGGTCCTCGTCATCGTCTCCGGCACAACAACAATATAATCTGCCGTATTCAGATACTCAGCCTTAAGGCTGTCAGTGTCAGCCTGGAGCACTGTTGTAATTGTGGATACCCTTATGTCAGGCTTTTCCCTCTTAAGATAGTAGATGATGCCCAGGTAATTGTCAGAATGGTATGACCCGTTGTAGTGAATAAAAATCTTTCCTTCCTCAAGATTCTTAAGGATGAAATGTGCCATGGTGGCATCCTTGATAGCCTGGGCCTTGGGGAAATTCTCGTTGACTTTGCCACCCATACCCGGCATCCCGGTCATCTGCATCATATCCTTGTAGCTCCTAACCTCCGGATCATAATGAATTGGCAGAGGGGCAATATAACCTCTTTGACTCATCAGGCAGGGAATCAAGCGATTCAAGTCCTTTCTTGGATACAATGGACGCATACCTTCTCGGGACATTGGTGGCAATAAAGGGAAGGTTATTCTTTCGTGCAAACTCAACAAGCGGTTTGTAGTCTGTCTTATAATTTTTCCAGAGCTTTACTTCCGCTTCGAACTTGTCAGCCTCGTAAGCCTTAGAGAGATATTCATCGAGGAGGAGTTGATTGTCAGCCTCAAACATCTCCGCTCCCAGCACAAGCCTTTCACCGACCACCTCATGCAGGTCTGCCGTTACCTCATATTCAAGCCAGTGGGAGATAGGGTTATCATGAAGCTCTCCGAAGAAGACAACGTCAGTTTTACTGATGTTCTCAATCATCTTATCATACTTCACCTTTTTGCCTTCATTATCATACAGGGCGTAAGCCGGTTTGTCAGATTTAAATGCAGCCAGCCCCAGGGCGGCTATTAGTAACAGTGTTGCGGTTGATTTCATTTCTATTCTTTTTATCAGTTATTTTATACCAGTATGTATTTCTCTTTTGCCTTATAATTACAGAACCTATAATACTGACGATTTTTCTTCACTCTCCCCCGAGTTTTACCCGAATACCCTGAAAATGCGTTTTACCAGGCTGCTGCCTGCGTAGGAGGTAAGAATGTAGAGTGACCTCTTTATCCCAGGCGATGACATTCTGAAATAGAGGCGTGCCAGCTTCATCTCACCCATAACATAATGATACCTTGCCCTGGTGCCGTTGATTCTGTAAAGAGCCTCCTGTGCCTCGGCCGGGTACTTTTTCATATATTCCCCGGCTGTGCGGAGAGAGAGGGCATACTCTTTCTCCCGGTAGCTTCTTTGCAGTGAGAGGTTCCTGCCGTATACATACCGTGTGGCAAGCGGGCGGTTGCAGTGAACTGACGGATTGTTCTCGAAGAGCCTTACCAGCCAGTCGTAATCAACGCATCCGTATTCTTCCTCGAACAGTATTGACGACAGCTTTTTGCTTATCATAACGGTACTCATATAAACAGGCTGGCCACTGTTCCTGCGTGCCAGCCGGTCACGGAAGGTGACATTGACGTCATGGAACAGGAAAGGTTCTTCACCGGCTCCGATGACCGACTCTGTTTTTCTCGAAGTATCTGTAAGATGATATCCGGAGGTTATTATTGGTGCCAGGTGTGAGACAGAGAGCTGAGCAGCAATCTTTTCCGGGTGCCATGTGTCATCATGATCGATGAAAGCGATATAATCGCCTGTCGCGTCCTTGAGTCCTCTGTTGCGCCCCCTGTTTGGGCCGCCGCTGGGGGCTGAATTGATGTGAGGATCGATGCCGTAAGATCTCAGGATGTCACATGTATTGTCTGTTGAGCAGTCATCGGTGGCCAGGAATTCGAATTCGAATTCCCTTCCTGCTCCCTTCTGTGCAATGACCGACTCGACCGTTCTCCTTATGAACTGGGCGGAGTTGTAAGTGCAGAGAATGACTGATACCTTTAGCATAGCGGGCACAAATTAAGTCAATATTTTCTATCGGACCTTCGGTCTGCAAGCACTAAAGTACAAACATCTTACCCTGACCCACGCGGATCATGATAATGAGGCAGAAGTGCAGCAATAAGATCTCTTAAAAAATGTTACCCGGAATTTCAGGTTATTCAATACAGAAATTTATGGCACTCCGAGCAGTTGACCTCGCTCCAGAGAGTGCCGATATCAATAGGATGACGGAACTCGAGTGTCTCCCTTATCTGTGTATATTCCATCTCATCGGGTTTGCCCTGACCAATTATGGTATGGCAAAGATTGCAGTCCCTGGTGATCTTTCGTCCGTTTTCCGAAGTGAAGGAATCATTATGACACCTGAAGCATCCTTCTGTTTCAAGATGCCCGATATGGTCAGGGTACGCATCATAGGTAACCTTCATTCCCGGAAAAGTGTTTTTGCTGAAGGCAGTCTGCAGGGCGGTCACCGCACCGTCAATTTTTTCCTGATTATTTTGAAAATAATCGCTGAAATCAGTCTTGTAGTAGCTGGTAATTCCCTCTCTGATCTCCATCAGAGCCGTGTCCTTGTCAGTGAAAGTGTTTCTCAGGATACCCATTGCTGTTCTTTTGATATAAGGGGATATCCTTTGATATCTCGCTGTTGAGCATTGCTTTATCAAAATAGACGGTTGGCGAGTTGTAATTATGAGAGGGTCTGTTATGACAATCAATACAATCCATTGTTCTTGTAGTGGTTGCGGCAATAAGGCTGTCTGATAATTCCACGTTTGGATCCCTGTAAATAGTCACCTCTCCCGTTGATTTGTTTGTGTACCTGACGTAAGATATGATCTCACGCATGTCATTTTCAGAGATATATTCAACGTCTATATTCGGATTTATGTGCCAGTGGATACCCTCTCTGAAACCAAGATCGCTGTATTCAGGCCCTACTTTCATCTGCAGCATGATATCCCATTCAGTGTTGAGTGAGTCAGCCATATAGTACCTGTTGGTCTGAAGGTTCCTTGCATAGAACTTCTGAGGCCAGTGGCATCTTTCACATGTTTCTCTTGCCGGGCGCAGATCATGCAAAGGGGTCTCAATCGGGGCCTCATATGAATTTGTAAGAACCGCGTAAACCTGCCGTAGGCCTGAAAGCTTTGACTTGACATACCATGAGGCACCGGTGCCGACGTGACAGTCAACGCATGCGACGTTGGCATGGCTTGAGCCCTGATAGGCTGTGTGCTCAGGCTCCATCACCTTGTGGCACAGTGTCCCACAGAATTCGACTGATTCAGTGAGATGATATGCCTCGAAGCTTCCATAGATTGTAAGGCACATAATGACTAAGGTTGACACCGTAAAAATGATGAATGCGTTTCTGTGTTTGGGGTTATTCAGATCAACCTGGGGCAGTCGTATCTTTTCCTCATTCAGTTCCCTCCTCAGCCTCCTTCTGGAAACAACAATTCCAAGAGGTATCATGATAAGCCCGATGACCAGGAAGCCTGGTAAGATTATGTAGATAAAGAGGCCGAGATAGGTGTCGTTCTGGCCAAAAAGTGTTGATATCAGAAACAGGGCAATTATCAGCAGCAGCGTTACTGAAGCTATCAATGCGCCGATAATCGTTATCCAGTTCTTGCTGGCGGTTAGAAGTTTCATATCACAGCTTTTAGGTTATTATCAGGATAAATGTAAGAAAAGAATTAAATAATTCAAGAACTACTGCATGATCCTGTAGCATTTATTGTCACTGCCTTATTTGTTCTTGACCGGGTAGGGGGGGATGGGTTTCACATAACCCGGATAACTCTTCATTTCATCGAGTATCACTTCGATAGCTTTATTAAGCTGAGCATCTTCTCCGGCATATTCCTTTACCGGATCGTTGTCAACCACTATATCAGGCTCGACACCATGACCTTCAATTGGCCATGAAGTGCCATCCGCACTGTAACGTGCAAACTCAGGCTTGTAGAGTTGTCCGCCGTCAATAAGCGGCAGGGAGCCCCGGATACCGACAACCCCGCCCCAGGTTCTCACACCTATTATCTGGCCTAACTTCATCTCCCTGAAGCGGTAGGCGAACAGGTCTCCGTCAGAAGCGGAATAATTATCTATAAGCAAGACTTTAGGGCCTGCAAAAGTACCGTCAGGATCAGGCGTTCCCTGCGACTGGTTACGTGCCATCTGGGTCATTATCATCTCCCTGCTTAACCGCTCAATTATCATTGGCGATACATTCCCTCCGCCATTCCCCCTGTCATCAATGATCAAACCTTTTTTCATGATCTGAGGATAAAAATGACTGATGAACTCATTTAAACCCTCCGGGCTCATGTCTGGTATGTGAATATATCCCACCTGCCCCCCGGTGGCTTCCGACACCTTACGGATGTTATTCTGAACCCAGTTGTAATAGTACAGCTTCGCTTCGCTTGCAAGGGGCACCACTATGGTTTTTCTGCTTCCCGCAAGGTCAGGTTTTGTGTTCACGGTGAGTTCTACCTGTTTACCCGCATACCCTACCAGTGACTCGTAAATGTCGGTCATCTCATTGGTGATATTGCCATTAACTGCAATAATATAATCTCCCTCCCTTATATTTACCCCTATCTCCGTCAGGGGTGACCGCAACTCCTTGCTCCAGTTTGCCCCTTCCAGTATTTTGTCTACCCTGTAAATAGCCTGAGGGCTGCCTGCTTAATTTCGCCCCAAGCAAACCGGTGCTGATTCTTTCAGCTCTTGGTTTGTCACCGCTCAGCACATAAGTATGCCCGATGTTTAATTCAGAGATCAATTCGCCGATAACATAAGTCAGATCGTCACGGTGTCTCACATATGGCAAGAGTGCCGCATACTTGTCCCTGAGCCCTGGCCAGTCGACGCCATGCATATTCGGAGCATAAAAGAAATCACGCATCTGCCTCCAGCTTTCATAATAGATCTGTTTCCATTCAGCAGGCAGGTTTGTCCGCACCTTCATGTTGGAAAGATTTACCTTGTCCTTTATGTCAACAGGAGCAGAGGGCAGGTCAATAACAGCATATGTGTCATCTTTCTGCACCAGCATTTTTTTGCAGTCAGCTGAAACAACAAACGATATGCCGGTGCCTAATTCTTTTTCTTCCTTTTTATCCAGATCATACATTTTTACGGATGGGTTCGCCGATCCGGATTTCATTTCATGATAATAGAGCTTTTTCCCGATACATATTATTCCTTCATAATTGGAAGCACTCAAAGGTATTTCTACTATCCGGTCCTGTATCCCGTCCAGGTCTACCTTAATCTCAACAGGCTTTGCCGTCTCCTCCTTCTTATCGGTCGCTGGCTTGGCTGTTCCCCCGATCGCCACTTCATTATCTGCCGGTGCAAATGGCGACCTGGTCGTTTTGGCCAGGATAACCATATATATCTTATTCATATTTTGATATGCATGGTTCCACTCAGTATTGCTGAAGGTTGGATTGAAAGTCCTGGCTGAGGTGAACAGCAGGAAGTTTCCGTCAGTACTGAAGGAGGGTTTTTCACTGTCATACCATCCGTCTGTAATCTCTGTTTTACCTTTGCTTACAGTATTATAGAGAATTATTTTTGTCATTGTTTCCCGCTCCGGACGTGCATAGGCGATCCACTTGCTGTCAGGAGACCAGCTAAACTCCGTAATTTCCCATTCTTTCGATTGCTCAACCGCTACTACTTCTTTTGTTTCAATATCCACATACTGAAGCCTGAACAGCTTGTCATTCCATAGAATTTTCTTACTGTCGGGCGACCATGCAATACTGAATTTATAGGTATCTGCATTTTTTGTCAGTTGGACCGGCGTGCCTGATCCGTCCTGATGCCGGATATATATTTCATCTTCACCGTTTTGGTCTGAGATGTATGCAATATACTTCCCGTCAGGTGACCAGACACCGTTCCGGTCATGCGCACCGGGACTTTGAGTGATGTTCCTTGTGATGCCCTCTTTGGCAGGGACAGTGAATATGTCGCCGCGAGCTCCAAAAACCAGGCGCTCTCCGTCGGGCGATATATGTGATGAATTAATGCTTTTACCTGCATCCGCCATTGAGCTCCGTGCACTTGATATCTCATTTGCAACCCGGATTGTGATTTTTTCAGCCGTCAGGGTATTTAGATCATACAGGTAGACGTATCCACCTTTTTCAAATACGATGGCATCATCGCCCAGTGAGGGGAATTTGATATCAAAATCTGAAAAATCAGTCAGTTTGCTGATCTCTTTCGTATCCCCCTTGTAAACAAACAAATTCATGGTGCGGTCACGGTCTGAAAGAAAATATATGTCATTGCCATGCCACATTGGGAAAATATCCTGTGCCTGGTTATTCGTGACATTTTTTACCTCCTTTGTATTGAAGTCATAGATCCACAGATCGTCAGCCATACCACCTGAGTAATACTTCCATGTTCTGAACTCACGAAACACCCTGTTGAATGCAAGCTTACTGCCATCCGGGGAATAAGTACAGAATCCCCCTGTGGTAAAAGGCAGTTCTGCGGAGAGGCCGCCTCCGGCAGGCACGCTGAACAATTGTCCGATAAAATCATTGAAGGAATAGCGGCGGGAGCGATATATAATGTTTTTGCCATCAGGGGTCCAGGTCATCACTATATTGTTCGGCCCCATCCTGTCTGACACGTCATCACGCTGAAGAGTGGCCGTATAGGTTATTCTTCTTGGTTCTCCGCCGTCAGACGGCATTGAAAACACCTCTGTATTACCGTCATACTGGGCAGTAAAGGCTATTGTTTTGCCGTCAGGTGAGAACCGGGCGAACATTTCATAGCCCGGACTGCTGGTGAGTTGCCTGGCGAGGCCGCCGGCTCTTTCGACAGTGTAGAGATCACCTGCATAACTGAACACAAGCTGGTTTCCGTGTATGGCCGGGAAACGGAGTAATCTGGCTTCTTCCTGCGCATTTGTTGCCTGAATGAAAAAGCAGACTGACAATAAGACAATTAGATTTTTCATATGATATTCTTAGTGCGTGAATAGTCCTTAAATCCAAATCAGAAAGGATAATCTGATTACCCTGCCATGATGATTTCAGGGATGGTTATACTCTCTCGTATCAAAGTTACCCAATATACAATTGAAAATCAATTCTATTTACGCTTTGTTAGACCTGATAATACTGAAATGTGAGAGGGATTACGCCACCTGCGTTGGCGATGATCAGCAGGGGGCTTAGACAAAAACCATCCGCCTGCGGCGGTCATTTTTTATTTCTTCGTGAGCCTTCCTGAAGCAAGCTTCAGCGGCTCACTCAAAATAAAAAATCCCGCTTGCATTGAATAAATAAGATCGATTGTGAGGGATTACGCCACCTGCGGTGGCATGATCCGCAGTGGTGGGCTTAGCACAAAAACCATCCGCCTTCGGCGGTCATTTTTTATTTCTTCGTGAGCCTCACTGAAGCAAGCTTCAGCGGCTCCCTCAAAATAAAAAATCCCGCTTGCGCGGGATGGCTTTTGTGATCCCGGAGGGATTCAAACCCCCAACCTTCTGATCCGTAGTCAGATGCTCTATTCAGTTAAGCTACGGGACCTTTTGAGGCTGCAAATATAAAACAATTTTACATTTTAATGGTTAATTTTATACCACATTTAGTGAAATTGAAATAGGTGTTGATCCGCAGCGACGTTGCGTGCAACGTCACTGAAAGAGATTTTTAAAAATACCACAGGTAATGAAAAAAATATTACGAATTTCCGGAATCGCAATAGCTGCTTTGCTGCTCCTCATCGTCGCAGCCGCAATAATTATCCCAATCGCATTCAAGGACAAGATCAGGATAATGGTCGAGCAACAGGTAAACAACATGGTTGACGCCACCGTTAAATTTGACGACTATAACCTCAGCCTCTTCAGAGCCTTCCCCAATGCATCGTTTTCGCTTGAAGGACTTTCAGTCACCGGCACCGGAGATTTCGAAGGAGATACCCTGGCTACCGTAAACTCATTCAACCTTGTATTCAACCTTTTCAGCATATTCTCTGACAATGGCTACGAGGTAAAATCAATCGCTATCGACAAACCCTACGTTAACGCACTTGTCCTTGAAAACGGATCGGCAAACTGGGACATAATGAAGGAGACTGAAGAAGCGGAGACGGCTGAGGCTGAAGAGGAGCCGTCAGCAGTGAAGATGGTCCTGAGGAAATTTGTGATAAGTGACGGAAAGGTGTCATACAGGGACCTGCAATCCGATATGTCAGCATCGGCTGAAGGACTGGGATTTCTTCTCTCCGGAAACATGAGCGCATCACGCACCGGTCTTGTAATGGACCTGACATCGGACCGCGTCAATTTTACGATGGATAACATGAGATACCTGTCAGACGGAAAGGTCAGCCTTCATGCAGACGTTGATGCAATGCTTGATTCAATGAATTTTGAACTAAGGGATAACTCATTCAGATTGAATGACATTGAGCTGAGATGGTCTGGCAGGGTAGCGATGCCGGGTGATGACATCTTCACTGACCTGGTATTTGAAACCCCGGGAACATCATTCAAGTCGCTGCTGTCTCTGGTGCCTGCCTTTTATATGCAGGGATATGAGGAACTGAAGGCATCAGGGACATTCTCCCTCGACGGCGCAGTAAAAGGCGTTTACAGTGCGGCTGACAGCACACTGCCCGACATGACGGTAAACCTCACCGTGACCGATGGCATCATAAGCTATCCCGACCTGCCCGAGAAGATCAGTGCCATAAACATAAGGGCAGGGGTGAAGGCAGACGGCACAGTGCCTGACAACACGACAGTGACAGTTGACCGCTTTCACTTTGAGCTGGCCGGCAACCCGTTCGACATGACGGCCAACGTCTCTTCTCCGGTAAGTGATCCTGCAATAGCAGTCACTGCAAAGGGTAAGATAGACCTGTCAAAGCTCCGGCAGGCTGTCCCCATCGACAGTATCTCTCTTAACGGCATAATAGATGTCTCACTTGGCCTCGCCGGCCGCATGTCGATGATAGAGAACGAAAAATATGATCAGTTCAAGGCAGAAGGGGCATTGACAATCTCTGACATGGCTCTCGAGACGGCTGACCTGCCCGAGGTAAGGATCAGCAATGCTGCCTTTGCCTTTAACCCGGCATTTGCCGAGCTTCGTGAGCTTAAGATGAGAGTGGGAGAGAGGAGCGACTTTGCCCTAAGCGGCCGGCTCGAAAACTATATCCCTTATCTCTTCTCTGACGGCACCGTCAGAGGCAGTCTTGACCTGACATCGGCTTCGGTCGATCTTAATGAGATCATGGACAGGCTCCCTTCAGACACTGCCACGGTTGATGACACCACGTCACTTGCTGTGATACAGATCCCGAAGAACATCGATTTCACCTTCAATGCCTTCATCAGCAAACTGGTTTACGACCGGCTGACCGCCAGCGATGTGAAAGGAAATATTATCATGCGCGACGGCGTCGTCACAATCAGGGAGACGGGAATGAAAGCGCTGGGGGGCACAATTGTGATGAATGCCGATTATGATACGCGCGATACCCTCAAGCCTTCTGTCAGGGCTGACCTCAAAATTACTTCAGTCGGTATAAAGGAGGCATTCAATACGTTCAATACTGTCCGCCAGCTGGCCCCCATTGCAGCCGGACTGGGCGGAAGTGTCTCTGTAGGGATGAAGTACGAGAGCCTCCTGGGAAGCGATATGATGCCGGTCCTAAGCTCCATTACAGGCGGAGGGGATGTGAGGTCGGAGACAGTACAGATACTCGAGTCAAACACCTTTAACCAGGTTAAGTCTGTTCTCAGGCTTAACGAATCATATTCGAACATCATAAAAGACCTGAGGGCTTCATTCACACTTAATGAAGGAAGGCTCTTCGTGAAACCGTTTGATACCAGGATTGGCAACATTAAGTTGAATATCGGAGGTGACCAGGGGCTTGACCAGACACTTAACTATCTTGTCAGGACAGAGATTCCGAGATCAGAGCTCGGAGGTGCCGCCGACGCACTAATGGGAACCATGGCTGCTCAGGCCGCAACGCTTGGATTCGCCTTTGCTCCGCCTGAGATCATTAAGATAAATCTGAAGATAGGAGGGACAGTCAAAAAGCCTGTTATAACACCTGTCTTTACCGGTGGCGAGGGGGCGAGTGCCTCATCGGGGACAGTTACATCCGCAGTCAAAGAGGAGGTAACACAGCAGGTGACCGAGACCGCCCGTGAGCAGGCTGACAAGCTGATGGCAGAGGCGGAGAAACAGGCAAAGGCTGTTCGTGATGAAGCTGCCGTCGCCGCCGCCAAGATACGTAACGAGGCTGAGGTACAGGCACAGAGACTGATAAAAGAGGCTGAACCGAAGGGATCAATAGCCGTTCATGGCTGCCAAAAAAGGGGCTGATGCCCTCCGTAAGGAGGCTGACAAAAGAGCCACACAGCTTACTGCCGAAGCCGACAAACAGGCTGAAAATATCCTGGCTGAGGCAAAAACCAGGGCAGATCAGCTGCTGAAATAACTGGTTTCCTATATACCTGATTTGTAGTGTGTAACGACGCGCAAATTGCGCGTCGTTACATTTTTGATACAATACTGTAATTTATATGTTGCCGATTCGTAACAGGTTTTTTACCGCCCTGTAACAATCGAACCGGACTTTTGTGCCGGTATAACAGTCAAATCATCAAAATGAAAAACAGATTCTTTAAAACGGTAATAATCATTTTACTTCTTAATTCACATATCATCTACTCACAGACGACCGGAGGAATAGTAACCGGTGTCGTCAAGGAACTGGCAACAGGGATAACAATGCCCGGAGTGAATGTCGTCATTGAAGGGACACTCAGGGGTGCTGCCACGGATGCAGACGGCAAGTTCACGATTACAGGAGTTGACCCCGGAACATACAATCTCGTTTTTACTTTCATATCATACCAGACCCTGAGGGTGGAAGGGATTGAGGTTAAATCAAATGCCACGTCTGAAGTGACTGCACAGATGACAGACGCATCAATTGAGCTTAACGATGTTGTCGTCGTGGCCACTAAAAGAAATGACAGCGAGGTGTCTGTAATGAGCAGCATCAAGAACAGTCCTGTGGTTGTCACAGGAGTGTCGGCCCAGCTTATAAGCCGCACCCAGGATAAAGATGCTTCCGAAGTGGTGAAACGCCTCCCTGGTGTATCGGTTGTCGATGACAGGTTTATTGTAGTGAGAGGACTCTCATCCCGATATAATAATGTATGGCTTAACAATTCATCGGCTCCAAGCCTCGAGTCTGATACGAGGTCATTCTCATTTGACCTTATCCCCTCATCGATGATCGAAAACATTTTCATCCTTAAATCTCCCACAGCAGATCTTCCTGCCGATTACTCAGGAGGTTTCATAAAGGTGTCCACTACAGGTATCCCAAACAAGAACAGTTTCTTCTTTTCATACGGGACAGTCTTCAGACAATACTCAACCTTTGAAAGTTATGACAGGGAGCCTGGCAGTCCGCTCGACTTCCTGACAGCAGGTTCTTCATACCGGGCTCTCCCTGACGATATGCCTTCCCACCTTGATCAGTATGAGAGTGCGACAAACCCTGAGATACGCAACAGGGTAACTGATATTGGAAGGAGTCTCAACAATTCATGGGAGCCACTCTCATCAACCGCGTTGCCTGATCAGAAATTTTCAATCGGATTGAACAGCAGGATTGAGAAGGGCAAATTCATTGCCGGTAATGTTACATCCCTTACTTACAGCTTCTCAAATGTCTTCAACGAAGTAGAGACCAATAATTACTCGATATACAACTTTGCATACGACACTCCAGGCATCCTTGATGAATTTATTGATGACCAGTATAAATCAAACGCAAGGATCGGGTTGATGCACAACTGGACATTCTATCCGGCTGACGGCCTCAAGATTGATTTCAGGAACTTCTTTACAAGTACTTCACAGTCAAGGGTGACTTCAAGAGAGGGGAGAGACTGGTACAATAACGGACGCTATGTAAGTGCCGGTGAGACAAAATACAGCAACAGGCTGATCTATTCGGGTCAGCTGGGTGCAGAGAAGTTATTCAATGAAGGCAATACGGTTATTGACTTCACTGCCGGGTACTCTCTCTCCTCAAAAGATGAACCTGATATCAGGAGATACAGATATATCAGCAATGATCCGGAAATCACTCCATATGCAATAATGTTCGGAAATAATCCGGATCTCTCTTCGGTTGCCAGGATGTGGCTCGATCTTGAGGAAGACAATATCTCAGGGATGTTAAACTTCACTCAGAAATTCAGGATCGGCAAGATGGAGACGGATTTCAGGAGCGGGGTTTATGCCGAGAGCCGAAGCAGATCTTTCAATGCAAGGAATTTTGGATATGCGATGGGCAGCGACTCATCCACATTTTCTTCAACCACCATGCCCATTGGAGAGGTGTTTGATCCTGAGAATATAAATCTTACAGACGGAATCAGGCTGAAGGAGATCACGGCTCTGTCCGACTCCTACTCGGCAACCAGCTATATTGTTGCAGGGTATGTTAATCTGAGGATTAAGCCAACCACGCGCACTGACCTCTCACTAGGCCTCCGGATAGAGAAAGACCGCCAGGAACTCTCAAGTTACAGGCAGGGAACGACTATACCAGTGAATGTGGTGAGGGATACGGTTAACTTCTTCCCCTCCGCAAACTTCGCTTATAACCTGACGTCAAAGAGCCTGATAAGAGCTACCTACGGCCTTTCAGTCAACAGGCCTGAGTTCAGGGAGATGGCTCCTTTCTATTTCGTTGATTTTGATCAGAATGCCGGGATTTATGGAAATGAAGATATTAAACAGGCCTATATCCATAATATTGACCTGAGGTACGAATTCTATCCCGGCAATAATGAGACCTTCAACATAGGGATCTTCTACAAGGATTTTACGAATCCTATCGAGGTCAGCATCAGGGGCAACAATCCGACCCAGTTCTCATTTGACAATATCGCTTCGGCATACAGCTACGGAATTGAAACCGAGGCCCGTAAGACACTCGGATTCATCAGTGACGGTCTGAGGGATTTCAGTGCAGTCTTTAACCTTGCCCTGATAAAGAGTTCTGTCTCATTTGACAGGCCTCTGCAGGGCCAGTCGCCCTATATTGTGAATGTAGGACTATTCTACCAGAAACCAGAAAAGGGGATTTCGGCCAGCCTCGTTTATAACAGGATCGGAAAAAGGATCATCGCCATTGGAAGGCCTTCTCCGAATGAGTGGGAAAGTATCCCTGACATATATGAAATGCCGCGTAACGAAGCTGACTTTTCTGTTACAAAGAAAATAGGCGAGTTTGTGGAGGTTAAAGCCGGAATCAAGGACCTGTTCGGTGAAAAAGTAATTTACCAGCAGAATGTAAATACGGTTGTCGACATGTCTTTATATGGCGGCGATGGCACCAAGGCATTTGACAGAAACCAGATCACAAAAGCATTTTACCCGGGCAGACAATTCTCGCTAGGGATATCCGTAAAACTCTGAAAGCAATACAATAATCAAACAAATATTCAATTATGAAAACTAACATTTTTACTGAAACTTTAAAATCTATTTTTCTGGGAGTCATACTCCTGGCATTTTCATCATGTGAGAAGGATGTGCCCGTCACTGCCCTTTCCCTCGACCAGCAGACCGCTACTGTTTCTGTTGGCAATACGGTCGTTCTCCTTCCGGTTATCGATCCGGTTGATGCAACAAACAAGGAGGTGGTCTGGACAACAAGCAATGCTTCGGTTGCCACCGTTGCTGACGGGGTTGTTACAGGTGTGGCACTGGGAACGGCAACCATAACTGCAACCTCAGCTGATAATTCTCAGTTTACTGCTGCGTGTGAAATAACTGTTGTTCCTTCAACCGGACAGGTTATTACCGTCTCAGGTGACATTACCGCAGACACAAAATGGTATGCCCAGGCAAAGTATATGCTGTCAGGCTTCGTTTACGTCAAAAACAATGCAACGCTGACAATAGAGGCCGGAACATTAATTAAGGGTGTCTCAAACACAAAAGCGACACTTATTATTGAAAGAGGTTCGAAGATCATCGCAGCAGGCACAGCAAGCAAACCTATTGTGTTTACCTCCGACAAACCTGCTGGCTCGAGAGCTACAGGTGACTGGGGCGGTGTGGTCATATGCGGTTATAGCCAGGACAAACAAACACGATGACGGTACGGGCGTAGGTATTGCAGAGGGTGGTATCGGATCAAAATACGGCGGCACTGATGACAATGACAACTCAGGTATCCTGCAGTATGTCAGGATTGAGTTCCCCGGTATACCCCTCACCTCAACTGCAAACAGCGAAATTAACGGTCTTACACTTTATTCCGTTGGAAAAGCGACAGTAATTGACCACGTTCAGGTCTCATACTCGGGCGATGACTCATATGAATGGTTCGGCGGAAATGTGAATGCAAAATACCTCGTTGCCCTTGGAGGCCTTGATGACGGTTTCGACTCTGACAATGGATTCAGCGGCAAGATTCAGTTCGGTCTTATACTTCAGGATCCGGTAAAATCCGATCAGTCAGGATCAAACGCCTTTGAGACTGACAATGATGCTGACGGTTCGCTCCTGACACCTGTCACTTCACCTCTGTTCTCAAATGTTACTGCTTACGGTCCGTATACAGTGGCTGCAACTCTGCCTGAGGGTTCAAAGCATGAAAAAGCCATGCACCTGAGGAGAGGAACAATGACATCCGTGTACAATTCTGTTTTCGTGGGCTTTCCACAGGGCTTGTCAATTGACGGTCAGAAGGGAAATTCACCCACCAGGGCTGATCTTAACGAACTGCAGCTTGAAAACGTAATAATGGCAGGCATGACGGTGAATTATGTAGAGAAGACAGGTACGGTGGCAACACCTTATACTGTTGCACAGCATGAGGCTTACTTCCGCGCCGCCGCAAGAAACAATCGTGATGACCTGACCATAAATGATATCATCGGGTCTTCGCTGATCAATCTGAAATCACCTGCACTGATACCTCCAGCGGGCTCTGTGCTGCTTACAGGAGCTTCCTTTACCAACAGCCGCCTCACCGATCCTTTCTTTACTGCTGTGACCTACAGAGGGGCGTTCGGTACACAGGACTGGACTTCCGGGTGGTGTAACTGGGATCCCCAGAACACCGTTTATTAGTCCATTTGATGGTTTGACAACCCTTTACAGGGGGTGCACCGGAGCACCCCTTTTTCTATTTTACCTGGAGTGACCGGTAGTGATACCTCTAATGACACTCGATAACCGTTAAAAAAAAAGCCACTCTGCAGTGGCTCTTTCATGTTTTACGCAGAAATCTAGTATATCTTCTCCCTGATACGGGCTTTCTTGCCGGTAAGTTTCCTGAGGTAGAAGATACGCGCCCTGCGCACTTTACCGTACTTGTTAACTTCAACCTTGTCAATGAAAGGTGACTGAACGGGGAAGATCCTTTCAACTCCGATATTACCTGACATTTTGCGAACGGTGAAGGTGGCTGTCACACTCGATCCTCCTGATCGCTGAATGACCACACCGCGATACTGCTGTATCCTTTCCTTGTTACCTTCAACGATTTTATAGTGAACTGTAACAGTGTCTCCGGCTTTGAATTTCGGAAACTCATTATTTACAGCAAATTCCTTTTCAACAACTTTCATTAAGTCCATCACGCGAATAAATTTGTAGTCTCAACTCGTTTAAAATCGGTCGCAAATGTACAAATAAATTTTTTATTATCTGCAAACTATTTAATGCCGAAGGCAATCATTTTAATGGCCTGCACCTTTTGGCTGCCTGAGTTTGTCTCCTGCATCATTTGCAACTCTCCTGTACCACTCCGCCGGATAACCCGGCTGTTTGACCTCAGGTGTGACATATTTGTACCCCTCCGGAACCTCCCGCTTTGTCTTGATGTTACCATCCATGTATTTGGTAAAGAGGTATTTGTATAACTCTTTCCACGCCTGCACAGTGTTGTCGCCAGACCTGACGGAATAGTCAGTTAAAAATGCTACGGCCTTTTTCGGTGACTTCTTGAAGAGTTCCGCAGCCTGCTTATCAATCTCGGCTGTCTCTGTTAAAAACTTCTGCTCAAGTTCTTTCTGTTTTGCCTGAAGGTCACCGATCATCACGCTCGTACGGGTATAAACGAAGTTGGTTACCTGATTGAACACCCAGAATGCGGAATTGTCGCTGTAGGTCATTATATCTCCGTTGCCTACGGCAAATGATTGCGGTACTTTGGTCATGCCGCAGTACATCGGGGTATAGACGGTATAATAGGTATCATCGACGCCGAACCAGATTATTCCTCCGACCGGATCGGGAAGCCAGCTGCGGCTCTGGGTAACGAATGAGAACCCTGTCTGCTGTGTTGAAATGGCTCTTTCATTGACATATGTCTCCCCGTCAACGGTGAAGCTCATCGGCCTCCATCTGACTGTGCTGAGGTATGGGCCAGCACCGATATCGGTTGTCATGTCCATGGGTGTGTTCTGGTAGTAATCTCTCATAAGCCCTATGGCATCCTCGACGCTGAGCTTCCTGTCAGGCTTGATCCAGAGGGGCATCCTGTTCGACAGGTCATGTCCCATGGCATAATCAAGGTATTCTCCCATAGTGCTGTTTACCTTGTTGAATCCTGACCATACGCGCGCGTCGCAGGCACGGGCGCCGCTGAATGTCACCGGGGCAAAAATATCGCTGAAACTGAATTCAGCATCTGGTCCGCTGAACCATCCAAATCCGCGTGCAACGTCAATGACATCATGCGAATAGATGACCTCAACTTCAGGATTGAATATCTTGTCTGCCTCTTTTGATGTGATGGAGGTTTTCCCGTTGGCGAGGGGAAATGTCTGTATCCTTGCCTGGTTGGCATGCCCCGAGATGTAACCGTCAGGAATTCTCAGTGCTACGAATGCCAATCCGTTCTTGCCAGGGCCCTTGCCTATCAGTTCCATGATCCAGACCTCGTTGGGATCGGATATCGAAAATGATTCACCCGAGCTGCAATATCCGTATTTCTCTGTCAGGGCGATCATTGTATGAATTGCTTCGCGCGCATTTTTCGCCCGCTGGAGTGTAATATAGATAAGGCTGCCGTAGTCGATGATCCCTTCAGGATTATGAAGCTCGTCCCTCCCTCCGTAGGTTGTTTCACCTATGGCCAGCTGATGCTGGTTCATGTTACCGACAACTGAATATGTGGCAGCAGCCTGTTCAATCTTGCCGAGATACTTCCCTGTGTCCCATTCATAGACATCAAGCATGGCGCCGGCGTTGTACTTCATTGCAGGCCAGTAGTAGAGTTCGCCGTAGAGAACATGCGAGTCGGCTGAGTAACTGATCATGGTTGATCCGTCCTTGCTGGCTCCCTTGGTAATAAGGAAGTTTGTGCAGGCCCAGCTGCTCTCAGTAATGATGAACACTGAAAACAGAAGGCTGAGCATCAGTGCAGTAATCCTTTTCATATTAATTTATTGTTTTAAGTTATTAATATACAAACAGATATAATTCAGGGAATTTTTTCCGCCCCAATGGAACAGGCTCCAAAAATAACATCTTTAATTAAATAATTATGCTTTCAAGAATCTTAATTACTGAACTGATCCTATCGGCATCGGCTGTCTTTAACGTATATTCTGACTGAAGCCGGGGGTCTCCCATATGTACACCTTTGCGCCTGAAGGTCATCATGCTTTCGTATTGTCTGCGACCTGAGAGATGATACTCTCTTGCTCCTGTGGAGTTTGCCAGGAGGGCAATGTTGTACTCATCAATCCCGCCGCCCGCCATTATCTTTATCCGGTTGCCTGACGAGGCAATAAGCTCCCTGATAACCTGTGCCCCGTCGAGGGCGCTGCGGGCATGGCCTGAAGTAAGTATCCTTTCTGCACCTGCAGCAATAACGTCTTCCAGTGCCCTGGGGGCGTCACGGCACATGTCAAACGCCCTGTGAAATGTGACCATCATGGGTGCGGCAAATCGTGCAAGCAATGCTGTACGTTCAATATCCACCGTCCCGTCCCTGTTAAGTATCCCCGTGACAATGCCGTCAGCACCTGCCTCGCCGGCCATGTCAATGTCACGGCGCATCACGCTGAATTCGCTGTCATTGTAAAGGAAATCTCCTCCTCTCGGCCGTATTATGACATGAACGGGGATACTTACATTATTCTTTACAGATTCAATAAGCCCGATACTGGGAGTCACTCCCCCTTCTGACAAGGCAGAACATAATTCAACTCTCCCTGCTCCCGCGGCTTCTGCTATGCATGCAGACCCTACCGAGTCAATACATATTTCTACTATGAATGACAATTCTTTATTTTGAGTTTTTGAAAGTAAGAAATATTTAGGTATTATTGTGTAACCTAAAAACAAATGATCGTATGAAACCAACATTAATGGTCCTTGCTGCAGGAATGGGCAGCAGATATGGCGGCAACAAGCAACTTGACCAGGTGGGCCCTTCGGGTGAAACAATAATTGACTATTCAATATATGACGCGAAGAGGGCAGGCTTCGGTAAGGTTGTGTTTGTAATAAGACGCGATATCGAGGAGCAGTTCAGGGAGACATTTGTGAGGCGTCTGAGCAATGTGATTGAGATTGATTACGTCTTCCAGGAGCTCGGAAACCTTCCGAAGGGGTTCTCGCTGCCGGAGGGTCGTCAGAAACCATGGGGCACCAGCCATGCAATCCTTGTTACCGAACCGAAGATACACGAGCCGTTCGGAGTGATAAATGCCGATGACTACTACGGGGTAGATTCATTCAAGGTATTGCATGACTTCCTGACGGGAGACAAGACAGACACAAACTACTGCATTGTCGGTTACAGGCTGGGTAACACACTCTCAGACCATGGCCATGTTAACAGGGGAATATGTTCTGTAAGCAATACAGGCTTTCTGAAGAATATGGTTGAGACACGCGGCATTGAAAAAAGAGCTGACGGAGTGTTTGCCCCTGATGCACAGGGTAATATAAACAAATATACAGGTGATGAAGTGGTCTCGATGAACCTCTTCGGATTTAAACCAACTGTTTATAAATACCTGAATATGGAGTTCTCAAGTTTCCTGAAGGAGAAAATAGGAGACTTCAAGGCGGAACTGGATATTCCCACATCGCTTGACAAGTTTGTCAAGAAAGGGGAGATCACCATTCAGATACTCAGGAGCAACAGCCACTGGTTCGGCGTCACCTACCGTGAAGACAAGCCATTTGTCGTGGAGAGCATAAGAAAGATGGTTGCCGAGGGTATTTATCCTGAGAAGCTTTTCTGACAAGCTCTTATTACCATCTGAATTCACTCTTCAGCGTTGACCTGTTGCCGCGGTTGTCGGTTACGGACAGTTCAAGGCTGTGAATGGTGTTTTCTTTTATGCGTGTCTTCTCGGGACGGTAAATGAGGATGTTGTTCTTGGCATCATATTCCATAAGTGCCCACTCGCCGTCAACAAAAGCCTCGTAGCTCCTGATTCCGGAAAAATCATCATTTATGGTGATTGTGAATGAACCCCTTCCTGTCATATCTGCACCGGAAGCGAATGAGCTTCTGACAGTGGGAGGGACCGTGTCGAGTGAGACAGCGTAATCACCGAGGCTTCTTATGTCAGCGCTCACAAATCCGTATTTGTATTCGCCGCCGGCAAATGAGACTTTCCCCTTCCTGTCGATGAACACCAGGCAGAGCTTTTCTTCCTTCCCTGCAATGACAGTGTCAGGCCGCAAAGACAGCCTTACCGGCTCATGCACGGCGACGGTGGGGTCATGGACTGAATGGACCGGAGAGAGGTACCTGGTGTGGTTCCGGACATTGTAGGTAAGGAAGAGGGTGTCATAGAGAGCCATGGGAGGGAAGTGGACCCTGATCCCGTCAGCCGTGAAGTCGGAAGATCTGCCGTAAGGTATCAATTTGCTGTATTTCATCGGAACCGGCTCCGCCTGCTGTTCGGTGACAGAGCGCAATGTAAATGAGACGGATGATTTGTTTCCGGAGAGATCTGACACCGTGATTGATATTTTATGGTCTTTGCCATCCCTGAAGCTCAGGATACCCCTGTTGAGGCGTGTATCATACATTGAGAGCCTGTTCCCAGGCTGAATGAAGGCTTTATGAATGTATTCATTGTCAGTGACCTTAGCCCTGTAGTCAATGTGGCTGTTGAGATATCTTGATTCAGTAAATGAGAAGCGGTCGGCAGTGAAGGTGTACACTGTCACCGAATCGACAACCATCTCTATTGAGTAGACTCCGCACCTGTTAGTGCTGTTGTCGAAGGTGTCCCAGCACTTGATTCCAACTCCTGCATCACCGTAAATAACAGGAATGCCGGGATTCTGAACAACATAGCCACCGTTTGCAGCAATGGTTCTGAGTGTCAGGCTTGCGTGTGACCTGTTTACCGTTGACGACTGGGTGAGGGGATAGATAATGACCTTGTCAATAGCAGGCTTCATCCTGTCACTGACGCCGATACTGAAGCTAAGAGGGTTCAGCGGGTCCTCGGTTGCCGAGTCGCGTATTTCGAAGTGCAGATGAGGGCCTGATGAGCTTCCGCTGTTGCCTGACTTTCCGATCACCTCTCCCTGGCTTACCCTGAACTGGTTGCGGGCAGGATAGAGAGAGACGTTGAAGCTCTTCAGCTCATACTGTCTTATCTTAACATACTCTTCAATGTCAGGCCTGAAACTGTCGAGATGGGCATATACCGTAGAGTGCCCGGACGGATGACGGACATATACAGCTTTACCGAAGCCAGACGGGCTCACGGCAATACGATAGACGTATCCTTCTGCTGCGCACAGAACCTCTTTCCCGGTGATACCTCCCGTCTTGTAGTCAAGACCCGAATGAAAGTGATCGTTCCTTAACTCGGCAAAACTTGCCGAGAGGGAAGGGACTTCGCGCATGGGGCTTATAAAGAGCTCTTTACTAACTTCCTGTGAACTAATATTTATTGTCGCTGTTAATGCAACGGCAAGAATTATATGTTTTCTAATCATTTCTTGTTCGTGATGGCTGCAAAACTAAGTTTCCGCACCGAAAGGGCAAACTTATTGGCCTCTTTTTTTGAAAACAGTAATAAGAATGTTATATTTGTAATATAGTTTCCGTTATGAATGCAAAGGGATATGAGGAATATCTTTTGCTCAGAAGATCAGTGGAAGCCCTGGTTTCAGAGCATGAAAAACTGAGAGAGCTGGTAACGGATCTTGAAAATGAACTGTCAGCTGTCAGAAGAGAGCTGGCTGAAAAAAATGAAGAAGTAAAGGAGCTTCAGTCAAGATATGAAAGAGCGAAGTTCTCAGGAGCAATCCTCGGGAGCGGAGACGATGCCGCGATGGCAAGGAAGAGAGTGAGTGAACTTGTGCGGGAGATAGATAAATGTATTGCTCTTTTAGACAGATAATATATAACAATGGATGATAAACTATCAATCAGGGTCAATGTGGCCGACAGGTATTATCCGTTGAAGGTGGAAAGTGAAAATGAAGAACGTATCCGTAAAGCAGCCAGGCTGATCAACGAAAAAGTACTGCAGTACAAGCAGCGTTATGTTGACAAGGATATACAGGATTTTCTGGCGATGGCTGCCCTGCAGTACGTTATCAGGCTCATAGAGATTGAGGATAAGGAGGGAGACACGACACTGGAAGAGGGACTTAAAGAGCTTAATGAGAAAGTTACCCTCTGTCTGTCAAAAAGATAAATACGCGTTCTTTTAAATAGCAGGATATTGCCCGCATTGTTTCTCTATTCATTTTGGAAACTCAACAATTTGTACTTTGGAGCAGGTCTTGGCTTGCCAAGGACAGGCCGCACCCCGGTTCGCCGGGGACACGCTGACGCGTGACAGTGGAAGTTCAAAGTAAGACGGCCACTTCAGCCATGTAGATATGGGGTTTTTTAAAAGTTAGGGAGACTCTGCGGGTTTTTTTATATAAACAAATTAAACCATTATGATTGCAGGAAATATATCACCCGGGATTTGTATCGCCATTGGCGCTGCTGCCCTGATCGGAGGAACAATACTGTCATATTATCTGTGGCAGGTGATGCTCCGCAACAAGAGAAAAAAGATCATCTCTGAAGCTGAATCAGAGGCTGAGGTGATCAAGAAGGAAAAGATACTTCAGGCCAAGGAACGGTTCCTTCAGCTTAAAGCTGAGCATGAAAAGGTCATCAACGAAAGAAACAACCGGATCAACCAGGCTGAGGGGAGGATAAAACAGAAGGAACAGGCACTGTCACAGAAGCTTGAGGAGACACAGCGAAGGAAAAATGAGGCAGACGCCATCAAGGATAGCCTGACACAGCAGGTGGAACTGCTTGACAGGAAGTCGGAGGAGCTTGCGAAACTTCACCGGCAGCAGGTTGAGCAGCTTGAGGCCATATCAGGTCTCTCTGCCGAAGAGGCACGGAACCAGCTGATGGAATCGCTTAAGGAGGAGGCGCGCACAGGTGCAATGTCATATATCAACGAGATACTTGATGAAGCCAAGCTCACCGCGTCCAAGGAAGCTAAGCGTATAGTGGTGATGGCTATTCAGCGCGTGGCCGCAGAGACAGCCATCGAGAATGCCGTCACGGTCTTCCATATCGACTCTGATGAGATCAAGGGACGTATCATCGGAAGAGAAGGACGAAACATCAGGGCGCTGGAGGCAGCTACCGGCGTTGAGATAATTGTCGACGACACCCCTGAAGCAATAGTTCTCTCCGGCTTTGACCCGGTGCGCCGCGAGATTGCGCGCCTGGCACTGCACCAGCTTGTTACTGACGGACGTATTCACCCGGCCCGCATTGAAGAGATAGTCGAAAAGACACGCAAACAGGTTGAGGAGGAGATAGTCGAAATAGGCAAGAGAACCACCATTGACCTTGGAATACATGGCTTGCACCCTGAGCTCATCAGGATGGTTGGAAAGATGAAGTACCGTTCCTCATACGGACAGAACCTGCTTCAGCACTCGCGCGAAGTGGCTAACCTGTGCTCTATAATGGCCGCTGAACTGGGACTTAATCCAAAGATAGCCAAGAGAGCCGGTCTGCTCCATGACATCGGGAAAGTGCCCGATGACGAGCCGGAACTCCCGCATGCAGTGCTGGGAATGAAGCTGGCAGAGAAGTATAAGGAGAAGCCGGAGGTCATCAATGCAATAGGCTCGCATCATGACGAGGCGGAGATGACGACCCTCATCGCACCCATTGTACAGGTCTGTGACGCTATCTCCGGCGCACGCCCCGGTGCAAGACGCGAGGTGATTGAATCATATATCAAGAGACTTAATGAGCTTGAATCACTGGCACTTTCATACCCTGGTGTCACCAAGACCTACGCAATTCAGGCCGGAAGAGAACTGAGAGTTATAGTAGGAGCTGAGAAGGTGAGTGACAAGGATACCGAGAACCTCTCGTTCGAGATTGCACGCAAGATACAGAATGAGATGACCTATCCGGGCCAGATCAAGATAACGGTAATAAGGGAGACACGGGCTGTAAACTATGCAAAATGAGCAAGCTGAAGATCCTCAATATAGTTGGGGCCAGACCCCAGATCATAAAGGCGTCAGCCATCAGCCGTGCCATTGCAGGTCCTTTCAGTAACGAAATAGAAGAGGTGATAGTCCATACCGGCCAGCATTATGACCGGGAACTGTCAGAAGTATTCTTTGACGAACTGGAGATAAGGATGCCGGACCATAACCTTCAGGTCGGGTCCGGCAAACACGGCCGTCAGACAGGGTTGATTCTCGAAAGGATCGAAGATGTGATCATGAACGAGAAGCCTGACTGTGTCATTGTTTACGGGGACACCAACTCGACCCTGGCGGCTGCACTTGCGGCATCAAAGCAGCACTACCCTGTTGTTCATATCGAGGCCGGCATGCGTTCATTCAACAAGACCATGCCGGAAGAACTCAACCGCATCATGGCTGACCACGCGTCAACACTGCTGTTTGCCCCGACAAACACTGCATTCAAGAACCTGATGGCTGAGGGCTTCCACCCTGAAAATATTGCCCCTTACAATATCAATAACCCAAGAATATTCCTAACGGGTGATATCATGTTAGACAACAGCCTGTTCTATGCTGAGCTGGCAGAGAGGAAAAAGCATGGCTTCCTTAAAAAGATGGGTCTGGCCGATGACAAGTTCATTCTTGTCACTATACACCGCGACCTGAATACAGATGATGCGGTGAGACTTACGTCAATATTCAGCACCCTGGTGGAGCTTGCGGAAAAGCATGAAATTATAATGGTAATGCCACTTCATCCCAGAACCATAATTGCACTTAAGAAGAGTGCCCCTGAGTTGCATGAAAGGATGACCGCCAAAGGGCTTACCAGGGTTATAAGGCCTGTATCATTCCTGGAAATGATCCTGCTCGAGAAGAAAGCAAGGATGATCATTACTGACTCAGGTGGTGTGCAGAAGGAAAGTCACTTCTTCTCAAAGCCATGCATTGTGCTCAGGAAAGAGACAGAATGGGTTGAACTGGTAAAGAACGGGACTGTCAGGCTTGCCGACGCTGATCCGAAGAAGATCACCGAGTCCTGGGAATACTTCATGAATAATAAGGAATTGCTGCACTACCCCGGGTTTTACGGCGACGGAAAGGCAGCCTCCACTATTCTGAAGGAAATAATTGAGGTATTCAGGAGCTGAGAGAATCAAGCACCTTCTGTGCAAGCGTCCTCACTGCCGGCTTGTAATCGGTCAGGAACTCTCCTGTGACCCTGTTTCCTATTACGACGCATATTGTAAGGGCTTTGTGGTTCATCAGTTTTGAAAGACCGTAAATGGCAGAGCTCTCCATCTCGTAGTTTGTGATCGCCTCTCCCCTGAACCTGAATGTGCGGATATGTTCATTCAGTTCGCTGTCAAAAGGCTCCAGCCTTAGGGTGCGCCCCTGGGGGCCGTAAAAGCCGGGAGATGAGATGGTGATACCCTTTCGGATATCACCAGCTACTTTCTCTAAAAGAGATGCATCAGCCTCAATGGCATAAGGATAGGCGAGGGTATCAGGCCACTCAAGGTGCGTGGCGAGAGCATCAGCCAGCTGGTGGTCAAGGCACCATTCGTACCCCTCATAGAAATGCAGCACTCCGTCAAACCCGACAGCCTTGCCCGTGGCTATGAACGATCCGGCAGGTATGTCAGCCTGCAGTCCCCCTGCCGTTCCGATCCGGACAAAGGTCAAAGAGCGTGGCTCTTCCCTGATGACACCGCTCTCCAGGTCAATATTTGCCAGCGCATCAAGCTCATTTAATACAATGTCGATATTGTCAGTACCTATGCCTGACGATATTATTGTGATCTCAGTGTCGTGATAGGTGCCGGTGATTGTGCTGAACTCCCTGTTGCTCTTGCGGACGCGGACTGTGTCAAGCATCTGGCCTATCATCTCAACCCTTCCGGGGTCACCAACAATGATGATGTTTTCTGCAATGTCGCCGGGCAGGAGATGAAGATGGAATATTGATCCGTCAGGATTCCTTATAAGTTCAGTCTGTTTCATCTGTTTGAGATTGAAACAGCAAAAATAGTAAAATTGTATTACCATGAACATCTTCATCTGAAGGGCAAATAGCTGTTAAAGATTGTTAAATGGGAATAAAATCCTCTCTGCAGCAGTCATGTGATTATATTTGCCTGATGTCTGATACACACAACTGCGTAATATGATCCACGAAGTGAAAAATGCCCTCCTTGTTTTTGTTCTCATGATTTTGTGCTCTGCAGCCGGAGCTCAGAATAGTGGTCCTGATCTCGCAGGAAGACAACTGATTGCGCTCAGGACCGATAAGCGTATCAAGGCAGATGGTCTGCTTGATGACGAGGCATGGCTCCGGGCAAATGTTGCCGGAGATTTCATCATGTATAATCCGTATAATGGCATTGCCTCAAGATACAGGACTGAGGTGCGGGTGCTCTACGACGATGAAGCGCTTTGGATAGGAGCAATGATGTACGATCCCTCTCCTGACAGCATATTCACTGAACTGGGTGCCAGGGATGATGATAACATCAATTCAGATAATTTCTATGTTGAGATTTCACCTTTCAATGACGGTCTCAATGGCGAAGTATTCAAGGTGACTGCTTCCGGGGTGCAGATAGACAATAAACTGTCAACAGGTGAGTCATGGGAGAGGGAGGATACCTGGGATGCGGTCTGGGAGAGCCGGACAGCTATCCTGGAAAACGGATGGAGTGCAGAAATAAGAATACCATATTCTGCATTGAGATTCTCAAAAGCCGCAGCCCAGATGTGGGGCATAAATTTCTGGCGTGAGGTACGCCGCGACAGGGAGACATCATCATGGAGCTATGTTAACAAGGAATATGGATCTACAATTACCCATCTTGGGGAGCTTGGGGGTTTAAGAGATATCACTCCGCCGCTGCGCCTCTCACTGGTCCCGTATGTATCTGGTTATCTCGAGAAAATGTCTGACGAACCCGGAGTCAGCACATCATACAACGGCGGGCTTGACCTCAAGCTGGGTCTCAGCGAAAGCTTCACGCTCGATGCAACGCTCATTCCTGATTTCGGACAGGTGCAGTCAGATGACCATGTGCTTAATCTTACCCCATACGAAGTAAAGTACAATGAGAACCGGCCTTTTTTTATGGAAGGAACCGAGCTGTTCAAGAAAGGGAACATCTTCTATTCAAGAAGAATAGGGGGAGTGCCTCACCTTGCCGGTGACGTATATGACCAGTTGAATGAAGATGAATATGTATCAGATAATCCTGCCGAAGTTGGACTGATTAACGCCACAAAAGTCTCAGGCAGGACAAAAGGCGGACTTGGGATAGGCGTTTTCAACGCCATAACAAACAGCGTGTATGCCGAAGTGAAAGACAGCGTTACAGGTGAAACGCGAAAGATATTGACTGAGCCGCTTACCAACTATAATATGATCGTATTCGATCAGAACCTGAAGAACAACTCTTATGTCAGCCTGGCAAATACCAGTGTGATCAGGAATGCGGAGAAGGATGAAAACTTCTATACAGCCAATGTCACAAGCTTTGAAACGCTTGTAAAGACAAAGAATCAGCTCTATTCCGTTGCCGCCACAGCCAACCTCAGCCAGAAATATTATACTGACAGCACAGATCTTGGCCATGCAATTGATTTCAACATCGGAAAAACGGGAGGCGTTTTCAGAACAGACTATAACCTGTCACTGATGAGCGATACCTATGACCCAAATGACATGGGATATATCAGGAGAAACAATGAGCTGGAACATTCGGTCGACTTCTCATACAATGTATTTGAGCCAAAAGGCAACCTTATGATGCAGCGGTATTCACTGGAGTTCTCTTATGATCAGCTCTACAAACCAAGGGCATTCACAGCGTCAGCCATTGAACTGGGAAGCATGATCGTATTTATGAACTACTGGTCATTATCTGTCGATGCAATGCATAACACCCTGGGGTGAGAATGACTATTTTGAGCCCAGGACCGATGACATGTCAATGTATTATTTCAAGCCTCCGGGCCTACCTGATCGGATTCAGGGGCGACACTGACAGGAGCAAGAAACTTTATGCTGAGTTGAGGCTTGGATATGGGAATAACAGTTCAGAGTACGACCAGCAATTTATGAATTGTCAGCAGAGACACAGTACAAGTTCAGCAGGAAGTTCTCAGTAGCCTATTCCTTTGCTATGGAGCGCTCCGTTAACGATATCGGCTATGTTGGCAATGGGACAGGTGACGAAATATTCTTCGGCAAGCGGGATGTTTCAACAATAGAACATACTCTCTCCGGCGCCTTCATTTTCAAGCCAACTCGTATCTTTCCCTCAGGGGCAGATATTACTGGTCAAAGGCAGATTATGACGGCGATTACTTTCTTCTCCTTGATGACGGCACTCTCGAACCTTCAGCATATGATGGGGCCTCAGACCTGAACACGAACTTCCTTAATATTGACATGGTATATACCTGGCGCTTTGCTCCGGGAAGTGAGCTCTCATTAGTCTGGAAAAATGCCATCAAGATCATTTACTGATTACATAATTGAGAGCCCAGGTGAAAATTTCAGTAATATGCTTGACGGTCCACAGTCAAACAGCATCTCCTTGAAGATTTTGTACTATCTTGACTACCAGAATTTCAAAAAGTTGTTTTAGTCATATAACTGATTTGGAATATGATTCAAAGGATACAGACACTTTTTCTGATTGCGGCAGCGGTGCTTTCAGGGTTAATGATGACAGGCGATCTTCTTCTGCTGAATAACGGCACGGGTACAATATTTTCGCTTGGGTTTTCAGGCCTGGGTGAGGCAGACGGGGATCCCGTTCAGCGTCTTTGGCCTCTGACGGTGATCATTGCCATTGTTCCGCTGCTTGCGTTCACAGCAATCTTCCTATACAGGAAAAGATCAATTCAGATGAGAATAGCAATGATGGCCCTGCTGCTCTCACTCGGTACTATCTTGCTCGGAGCATATTATGTTTACATGTTCGACAGAAAGATAGACGTGACAATAATCTGGAAGGTAAGATCAATTTTCCCGCTGGTATCAGCAATCCTTGCATGGCTGGCATACCGGAGTATCCTGAAGGATGAAATCCTGGTAAAATCTTATGACAGGTTAAGATAGATTTAGAAGATAACACCCTTGAGGTGTCTTAAAAGTCACCACCTCCCCCCGATCCGCCAGCCGGCGGACAGGGACGGGGTGGTTAAATATGATTTCAGATAATCTCCAGCCTCTCCTGATCGGTAATCTTCTCACAGTAGTGGCATTTGAGCGCTACCGGCTTCTTTGATACAACCCTGAAACGTGTTGTCACCTTTTCAAAATTGGTGATACACTTGGGATTCATGCACTTGGCGATGGCCGTGATGGTATCAGGCACCGAAACAACACGCTTCTCAATCACCTGGTAGTCCTTTATTATATTTAGCTTCGCATTGGGTGCAACAAGGGCTATGCGGTTAATATCGTCATCCTCAAAGAACTTGCCGGCTATCTTGATGATAGCCTTCTTACCGTCAGTTCTGCTGTCCAGGTTGGTGCCGAAAGTGATCTGGTTCCTGATCCTGTCAAGGCCGAGGATCTTTATTACCTTGAACAGGGTGCTTGCCGGTATATGGTCGATGACAGTGCCGGTCTCTATGGCACTGACAAGCAGCTGCTTGGGATCATTTGTGCTTTTCATGGTCTCTTATTTTAGTCCCAGTAACGTACAGATAATGGCCTGCCTGGTATAGACACCGTTGAGGGCCTGCTCGAAGTAGTATGCCTTGTCATTGGCATCAACATCAGGATTGATCTCGTTGACACGCGGAAGGGGGTGAAGTATTTTCATGCCGGGCTTTGTGCCTGAGAGCATGTGATCATACAGCACATAAGCGTTCTTGACTTTCTCATATTCCATCGGGTCAGAGAAGCGCTCACGCTGAACCCTGGTCATATATATGATGTCTGCGTTGTCAATGACACTGGCCAGGTCGGCAGTCTCATGGTATTCCAGCCCCAGGTTGTCAAGGTAAAGCTTATATTCATCGGGCATTTTGAGCTCTTCGGGTGCCACGAAATTGAATGAGGTGCTCCAGCGTGACATGGCCATCAGCAGCGAATGCACCGTACGGCCGTATTTCAGGTCTCCGACCATGCATATGTTAAGATGATCAAGTGATCCCTGCGTCTTGAGAATGGAGTAGAGATCGAGGAGGGTCTGTGTAGGATGCTGGTTTGCCCCGTCACCGGCGTTGATAACCGGTACCGTTGCTATCTCGCTGGCATACCTCGCACTTCCTTCAATGGGGTGACGCATCACTATCATATCAGCATAGTTGTTCACTGTCCTGATGGTGTCATTGAGCGTCTCGCCCTTGCTTACACTTGAGCTTGAAGCATCGGTAAACCCGATAACCTTGCCTCCTAGTTTGTTTACAGCACTCTCAAAACTGAGACGTGTACGCGTTGAAGGCTCAAAAAAGAGTGTTGCCACCACCTTGCCGTGAAGGATGTCCTGGACAGGGTTCTTTTCAAACTCGGCGGCAAGCTTCAGGATCTTCATGATCTCCGCTGTACTGAGATCGTCAATGGAGACTAAACTTCTGGTTTTCATTAAGATATGTTTAACTGCCTGGGATTTTACAAAGTTAAACAACTATTGTTCCCGTGACAGGGATGTTAAAAAGTATTGAAAAAAATATCTCCTGTGCCTAGTCCCTGTGAGCAAGTGATACCCCCTCTGTCTTGCGCAGCCGCGCTGTAACCCGATCTGAATGTGACGCTCTTACCGAAATCACGATTGAGCAGTTCTCTTCCGTGCAGGTCAGATCATGCTGGAGGCACCCCTCTTCCTTGATCACTTTCATCACATCATTCATCATGATATACGGAAAGGTGACAAGCCAGCTGTCCATGACCTGCCTCTCAGCTATACTTGCGTTGGCAAGCGCGTCGGAGGCTGCTGACCTGTAAGCATTGATCAGGCCGCTGACACCCAGTAGTGTCCCGCCGAAGTATCTGATTACAACCACAAGAATATTTGTCAGCTCCCGGGAGTTTATCTGTCCCAGGATTGGCCTGCCGGCTGTTCCTGAGGGCTCCCCGTCATCATTGACACGCCAGGTAAGCCTGTCAGGAGCCAGAACCCATGCGTAGCAGTGGTGTCTTGCATCATGATACTCTTTCCTCAGGGCCTCGAGCTTCATCCTGATCTCTTCCTGCGAGGTCACAGGCATTGCGATGGCAATGAATCTGCTGCCCCGGTCCTTGTACAGGCCTCTGGCTTCGGCAGTAATGGTTTTATATGTGTCTGTGAAGAGCATTGCGGTCAGGATATTATCCCTTTTAATCCCTTGAGCAAGGTAATCACCCCCATGATTACCAGGACAATATATATTGCGTTAGTGAAAGTTTTCTGACTGATTCCCGCCATCAGCTTATCACCGGTACGGAGACCGAGCAGCAACGCCGGTACTGAGCAGATGGCCAGCATAAGGGTCTCTTTTCGTATCAGGCCTGCCACCATATAAAAGATAAGTGCATACGTCACTGCAAAAAGGATGAACACTGAAATGATTGCATTGAATTTTTCTTTCGGTGTCTTCGTGGAGGATAGGATGACCGCTACCGGCGGGCCTATAATTCCTGTGCACCCGGCCAGAACACCTCCGAATAACCCTGACACAGAAAGAGCAGTTTTGTCTGACGTTATGCCAAAACTCAATCCCCTTATCATGAAAATCACTATCAGAATGATCAGCACACCCCACACAAGCTGTATGCTTGAAGAGGGAACATATTTGAGTATGACAGTGCCGGCTGCCACCCCTGCACCGGTTGTAAGTGCCATTATTCCCAGAGGCTGACCCTTCACAATTTCCTTTGACTTCTGAAAATAGACAATGGAAAAGATGAAATTGATGAAGGCAATGAATACTGCGGTGTCAGTCACAGGAAGAAAGAACTGTATCAGCGGAACAGCTATCAGTGCAAGGCCAAAACCGGTGAGTCCCCTGATCATGGATGCCAGGAAAATAATCAGTGACAAAGCAATTATATTGGTTGCGCTGATCACCCTATTCGCTGTATAATGCCATTGGGCTGAACTCCCTGCTGAACGATTCAATAGAGGCATCCCATCTCGATATCTCATCACTGAGAGACAGTCCGTTCATAAGAACCTCTCTCATCCGGCTGTCACCAGAAAGTATATCGAATGGCATTAGCCGGTACTCATATTCATATGGAGGAGGATTGAATTTCAATGAGTCGGGAGGTGATGTTCTTATTATTGAATCAAGCAGGTGCAGGGTTGTGGCCACCGGTCTGAAAACGGATGCGTCGGTGACATGTATCTGAATGCCCCGGCAGTACTCTCCTGCAAACTTATGGAACGTAGGTATGAAGTCATGTATCCTGAATCGGCAGCCTGGTATATTCCTTGATTTCAGATCATTATAAAGGCGGGTTGCATTTATGAACGGTGCGCCCGTGAGTTCGAACGGTATTACGGTTCCTCGTCCTTCCGAAAGGTTAAGGGCTTCTGCCAGCACGGTACCAGGGTATACCAGCGCTGTTTCGGGCGTTGGCATGTTGGGGGAGGGAAGAACCCATGGCAGTCCCGTCTCACGGTACAATGAGTTACGCTTCCATCCTTCAGCCCTGACAATGTGGAGGTCGCACCGGGGGATATATTTCTCCCTGATCCATAAAGCCATCTCTCCGATGGTCATCCTGTGGCAGAGCGGTATTGAGGCTCCGCCGACAAACGTAAAATAATCTTCATTAAGCACCGGACCGTCTGCCTGCACTCTCCCGATTGGATTGGGTCTGTCAAGTATCCATACCGGTATCCCTGCCTCGGCGCAGGCTTCCATGCACAGTTTTACGGTCCAGATGTAGGTGTACAGCCTTGCCCCGACATCCTGCAGGTCTGCGACAAAGGCCTCCAGCCCGCTGAGCATGGCCTGGGTTGGCTTGCGGTGCTCGCCGTAAAGGCTGTGAACCGGGATGCCCAGTATGGGGTCAGTTGTGCTTTTCCACTCTATCATGTTATCCTGCGTCTGTCCGGATATGCCGTGCTGCGGACCGAAGAGGGCAGCCAGCCTGCAGCCGCTGTCACTTCCGAAGATCTCAGTGATGAACCTGAAGCCGGAGGTTATACTTGAGGCATGGCAAAGTAGCCCTATTCTCTTCCCGCGCAGGCCTGACGGCATATGCGTGGATACAATATCAAGTCCGGATAGTGTTTTCATAACTATACAAAAATATGAACTTTATCAGGCACAAAACTAATTACCTGGAATATATGTTCCCGGCTGAATTAGGATACATTACATCAGGTCTGAGGATAGTCCTTTCAGGAAATCCACTATAAATAGACTCTGCTGCACAACTGTACCGGATATTTCATTGTTATTGTTATTGGTTATATTTGGAAACCAAAAATAGATCATATGAGGATCCGTTCACTGTCATTATTCATACTCCTGTTCTGTTTGATATCCGGATGCAAGTCGCCGGAAGGTTTAAATATATACGTCACCACCGACCTTCACGGCATGCTCCTCCCTTATGACAATACTGAGGGTGTACCGACTGACCGCTCTCTTGCCAATCTGGCCTCACTTGTTGAAAACGGATCAGAAGAGAACATGATACTGCTCGATAACGGTGACATCCTGCAGGGCGACCCCCTAATGTACTACTACAATTTTGTTGACACCGTACGCACACATATCGTTGCCGACATCCTGAACCATCTTGGCTATGATGCAGCAACGGCAGGGAATCATGACATTGAGACAGGGCACCCGGTCTATGACAGGGTCAGACGTCAGTATAATTTCCCTCTCCTGGCTGCGAATGCCATTGACACGCTAACCGGCGAACCCTACTTTGAACCCTATACTGTAATCAGGAAGGGTGGAATGAAGGTTGTTGTATTCGGACTGATCACTCCGTCAGTCCCTGACTGGCTCCCTGAAGCACTTTACAGCGGCATCAGGTTTGACGGAATGGTAGAGACGGCACAAAAATGGATGCCTGAGATGGTTAAGGAAAAACCGGACCTCATCGTGGGACTGTTCCACTCAGGCATAGGCGATGAAGATTATACAGGCACAGACGAGAACTCTTCCCTGGCAGTGGCGGTCAACGTGCCGGGATTCGACATTATTTTCTGCGGACATGATCATAACCAGGATGTTAAGAAGGCAGTAAATACAGAAGGAGACACCGTCCTGATGCTTGACGGCGGCAGCAGGGCTGCAGTGCTGATGCATGCAGAGATATCATTGACCCGGAAGGAAGACGGAACCACCGGCAGGAACATTGAAGGTAAGCTCATCCAGATGAATTCTCTTCCGGCTTCTGTCTCATTCATTGACAGGTACAAAGGTGTATCCGATACAATCGAAACCTACGCCTCACAAATAATTGGCAGGTCTGATGCATCAGCCACCACCCGTGACGCATTCTTCGGACCCTCAGCGTTCGTTGACCTTATTCATGACATACAGCTTGACATAAGCGGCGCTGACATCTCCTTCGCGGCTCCCCTGTCATTCGATGAACAGATAAGCGAGGGAGACCTGAGAATAAGGGATATGTTCCGCCTCTACAGGTTTGAAAACTTCCTTTATACAATATCCATGACAGGCAGTGAAGTCGACAGGTACCTCGAGCATTCATACGGATTATGGTTTAGCACAATGAAAAACGGGAATGATTTTATGCTCAGGTACAGTCTCACCGGAGAGGAGAAACCGGTAATGATCAATGGCAGGCCGAGGCTGAGAAATCCTTCCTATAATTTTGACTCCGCCATGGGTATCAGCTATATCGTCGATGTCACAAAACCTCAGGGAGCGCGTGTGACAATCACCTCGATGAGTGACGGAACGGTTTTCAGTCACGACTCGACATATACAGTAGCAGTCAATTCATACAGGGCCAATGGCGGCGGCGGACATATTGAGGCGGCAGGCATCTCACAGGACGAGCTGGATGGCAGGCTGATCTCATCAACGCCGCGCGACCTGAGGTTTTATATGACGGAATGGATCCGTGAGAGAGGGGAGATCTCTCCGGAACCTCTCACCGACTGGACCCTGATTCCTGAGAAGTGGACCTCGGTTGCCGCTGAGCGGGAAATGAAAATGCTTTTCAGGCAAACTGAACAATAAATTAAACCAAACTAAATACCAATGAGCAAAAGATTAATATTTCCGGTTATAGTGCTGATAATGATTGTGTTGACAGCTGCCGGAAGGAAAGAGCAGAAACCGTTGAACCTTATTATTTTCATAGGTGACGGAATGGGCACAGACCAGGTTTATGCCGGCATGACAGCAAGCGGCTTCACCATGACATTCCCGGCATTTCCTGTAACAGGCTTCAGCAAAACGTATGCCGCCAACAGGTATATCACTGACTCCGCTGCAGGCGGCACAGCTATATCTACAGGCGAAAAAACCAACAACGGAATGATAGCTGTCCGCCCTGACAGTACCGAGATACCGACTATAATGGAGATAGCCAGGAAAGCAGGACTCTCGACCGGCGTTGTAGCTACCAGTACGGTGACACATGCTACGCCGGCGTCATTCGTAGCCCACGATGCTTCAAGAGGAAGCTATGAAGATATTGCAAAGTGGTTTCTGAAGGGTACAGCCGACGTGTTCATAGGTGGGGGAATAAACCACTTCCGTGCCCGCAGTGACTCTGCCGACCTTACCGTTGAGCTGAAGAACATGGGGTATGATGTTGTCTACAGCATGACTGATCTCAATAACTCGAAGTCAGACCGTATTGCAGGTCTCATGGCAGAAGACGGGTTGCCATACATCGACCAGGGGAGGGATCCGAATTTTCTTGCTGCAGCTACCGACAAGGCCATCAAGGTACTGTCACGCAATAAGAAAGGCTTTATTCTCATGGTCGAAGGCTCACAGATCGACTGGGCTGGTCATGACAATAACATGAAAAGAACCATTGAGGAGGTACTTGATCTTGACAGGGCTGTCAGGGTTGCCTATGACTATGCAAAGAAATCAGGTAACACTCTCATCGTTGTCACCGCAGACCACGAGACCGGAGGGCTTAGCCTTACAGGAGGCAGCATAGAGGATATGACCGTATCAGGTACTTTCGGCACAAAAGGACATTCAGCAGTCATGGTCCCTGTCTTTGCCTTTGGCCCTGGCGCTTCAGCTTTCTCGGGTGTGCAGGACAATACAGAACTGTTTCATGACTTTATGAAGCTGCTCTCCCTGAAGAAATAAAGGCTGATGCGTCAGAAGGACGACCATAATGAAGGGCTGCAGCTTCCGCTGGTAGAAGAGTTCTATTCTATACAGGGCGAGGGTTACAATACCGGCAGGGCAGCATACTTCATCAGAATAGGAGGCTGCGATATAGGATGCAGCTGGTGTGATACCAAATACTCATGGAACGCATCACTGCATCCCCTGGTAGATGTGGAGACAATTGCCGGTCATGTGAAGAGTTCCGGGGCTGACTCGGTTGTGGTTACCGGAGGAGAACCGCTGATGTGGAACCTAGACCCGCTGTGCAGTATGCTCAAAAAGGACGGAATGAAGACTTACCTGGAAACATCAGGGGCCTATCCGCTTACAGGCATCTGGGACTGGATCACCCTCTCTCCGAAGAAGGGCTCTCCGCCATTGGAGGCTATCTGGAAAAAAGCACATGAGCTCAAGGTGATAATTGAGGATGGCACTGATTTTGAAGCAGCAGAAGAGTACAGCCGCCGGGTGAGCGGCGGATGTGTGTTGTTCCTTCAGCCGGAATGGAGCCGGTTCAGTGATTTGATAGCTGTTATAACAGAATATGTCAAAAAGAATACAAAATGGAATGTCTCGCTGCAGGCACATAAGTTCATGCATATTCCCTGAATGAGCTGCAGGCTGACCATAACAACCTTCGTTTTTCTTTTTCTGAGCCAGTGTGCCGTATCAGGACAGGGGCTGCATACCCGTTCAAACAGGGCTCTCAAGTATTATGATCTTGGCAAGAGAGATTACGATCTCCTCTTCCTTGACCGCGCGGAGCGTAACCTGAAGGTGGCGATCGGTGAGGACGATACATTCTATGAGGCTCACCTTCTACTGGGGCAGCTGTACAGTGATATCGGCGAATGGGAAAAATCTGTGACGCACTACCGTAAGGCTGTCTCCCTTGATTCGCTTTATTTTGTCCCTGCACTTTACAGTCTGGGCCGTGCCGAGATGCGCACGGGAAGGTATACAGAGGCAAAAGCCCATCTCGAGGCCTACCTGAATCAGCCTAAGACTACTGCGAAGCTCCGTACAGATGCGGAGATGCTCGTCAGGAACTGCATCTTTGCACTCTCATTCCCTGGTTCATTGTTCCAGACTGAACCGCTCAGCGTGGGAGATTCGGTCAACACAGAGCTTGACGAATACTGGCCCTCTGTCACCGGTGACGGACAGGACCTTTATTTCACCCGTGAAGTAAAAAGAGCCGGCGGCTACGGTAATGACAGGCAGGAGGATTTTTATATCAGCAGGTGGAACATGAATGAAAACACATGGGGAAGGGTCCGTAATGCAGGTGCCCCGCTGAATACCGCCGGAAATGAAGGGGCTCAGTCAATTGCTTCCGACGGCCGCTCGATGTACTTTGCCGCCTGTGACCGTCTCGACGGCCACGGACGATGTGATATTTACTACTCACTGTTCGACGGCGTGCGGTGGTCACCGGGAGTAAACGTAGGCTCTCCGGTGAACTCCACATCGTGGGAGTCACAGCCCTCAATAAGCCCAAACGGCAGAATGCTCTTCTTCGTAAGCAACAGGCCCGGCGGGATGGGAGGGATGGATATATGGTATTCTGTACGTAACATGGACGGCAACTGGCGTACACCCGTAAATCCCGGAAAAACAATCAACAGCGCAGGTGACGAATTCTCTCCATTCATATATTTCAACGGCAGAACCCTTTATTTTTCATCGAACGGACGAGAGTCATTCGGTGGATTCGATATCTACAGCACAACCATGAATCCTGATTCAACCTGGACCACCCCCGTCAATATGGGGCCTGCAGTAAACACTCCGGCTGACGAGACAGGGCTTATTATCGAATCATCAGGCCGTAAAGCATTCTTTTCATCTGTGAGAGCCAGTTCAAAAGGCAAAGACATCTTCTATATAAACCTTCCCGAAGAGATTCAGCCTGAGCCTGTTTCCTATTTCAGGGGAAAAGTCATTGACAAGGCAGACGGCAAACCGCTGGTGGCAAGGTTTGAGCTGACCGACCTGACCAATAACACTATGGTGATTGCCTCGCTGACTGACAAGGCCGGAGCATTCTTCGTTTGTCTTCCATCGGGCTTCAGTTACGGACTCAACGTTACTGCAGACGGGTATATGATCTACTCGGAGAACTTTGATTTTGAGACCGGATATACCTCCACGGAACCATACAGGAAGACCGTAGGACTCAACCGGGTAATGGAAGGGGAACACATGAGGATGTACAACGTATTTTACGATACAGACTCATGGGAGCTTCTTGAAGAATCAAAGCCGGAGCTTGAAAATCTTCTGGAGTTCCTTGCGGTTAACAGCACTGTGGTGATTGAGATAGGAGGCCATACTGATTCTGATGGTTCTGATGAGCACAACCAGCTTCTGTCGGAACGCCGGGCAATGTCAGTAAGGGAATTTCTAATAAAAAGAGGAATAGGGGCTGACAGGATCTTTTCACATGGGTACGGTGAGACCTCGCCCATTGCCGATAACATCACTCCTGCCGGCAAGAAGCTCAACAGGCGTACTGAGATTACGATACTGTCAGTTGGTATCAACAAATAAAGGGGAATTCTCATCCCCCTTATCCGACTTTTATCAGACATGTGCAGTACTCCGGAATTGTCAGATCGCTATCTTCTTTTCCGTGGAAGTACCCGTTAAAATCTTCAACCCGGAACTCTCCCGAACCGGCAGAGAAATGTACACAGAAGTGCCTCCTGCATCGTTGGGCTCAACCCTGACAGAGCCATCCAGCGCAAGAATAAGATTTCTGGCCAGGATTAAATTCATAGCGGAATAGGTATCCTGACTGTCGGAATAATGGATTTCAGGATTATCGGAAAGCAGCAGCTGGCTGCTTCTGGAGAAACCCTGGCCAGAATCTTTGACATAGAAGGTAATTCTCTCATCGCGGTATGTGCACCCAAACTTGATAAACCCTGAAAAAGTACTGTCAAGTGCATTCCTGAAGAGATTGTTTATGATCCTCTCAATCCTTGCCGTATTCATCCTTATCATAAGTTTGTCAGGCAGATCATCCTCCTGGATGAGAACGATATTGTCCTTGCCCTTCTTCCTCATTAAAACCCTGAATTGTGAGGCGAGTGACTCGAACATTTTCACGGCATCACTTTCCCTGAGGTCCTCCCTGACGGACCCTGTTTCAAGTGCTGCTGTATCGAAGAAATTCTCAAAAAGACCAATAAGCTGTTCGCATGATGCTATTATCTGCTCTGAAAACTCACGGCGGTCATCGTCATTGAACCTTGCATTGTTCATAAGATATGAGAATGCGACAATGGAGTTCATCTGTGTCCGTACCTCGTGAGATACGCCTGCTAATATTTGAGGCTTGTTAAACATCTGGTTAAATTTATTCTTTCCCGACCCGTCCGTCAGACTTATATCCTTGTTGGCATTACGCAGTATTTCAAACATATGACGTTGGGTGATGAATAATTACTTCAGCCTCCTGGCAAGCCTGGCAGCCTCTTTGCTGTACCGGCTCCTCGATGCTGATATGGCATCGAACTGTCTCACCGCTTTTTCCGTGTCTTCAGTCATCATGTAACACAGGCCAAGATACCATGCAGCGTCTTCAAGATAGAGGTTGTCATTATGCTCGAGCACCCTGGTGAATGAACCTGTAGCCGATGGGTAGTTTTTCACTTCCATGTTTGCCATGCCATGCATGAATACCGTTTCAATGCTGCCCTGTTCTGTGTTTATCAGCTGCTCGAGGTATCCTATGGCTGTTTCATAATCTTTTGCTGAATATGATGCTATTGCATTTTCCATCAGCGAATTACCAGCATCCGCAATAGAACGGACAGCCCCCGGAGATTCATATCGTGCGTAATATTTATTATAGAGCTGGTCCGGAGTGCCTGCTCTCAGCGCCAGGTAAAGCGCCGCTGTTATAACAGCAAGGAGCGCTACAGCTGCAGCGTATTTTGCTGACCTTACCATTGTGTTTCTGATGGTGCCACCGGAGCGTTTCTTCATCTCAATAGCTGAGAGCTTGGCTCTCAGGTCAAGGATGCTCCTGTCTTCCAGTATCTCATTGGTGCGGCGTCTCAGCGCCACCTCCCTGGCAAGGCCCGGATCCCTGTTTATTTCACCCTGTAACCATGCCTCCTCAGCTTTTCCAGCTGATCCGCTCAGATAGTTCTCAATGGTGTGATTGACGTTAATCGTGTTCATGATCTGTAATATTATTTCACACTTAATTCATAATAAACTGTCATACAGTTTTTTATAACCTAATGTCGTTTTCAGGGGCCCTGCCTGCACCATACAGTGCATGCTCTCCGGTTTCAGGACCATAATGCTTTCGCACAGCCCCGCAAAAACTATATGTTGTTGTGCCGCTGCTGCGGCCTTTATTCCTGTTTAGAATTCAATAATGACAGGAGGCCTCGTTGGACCATCCGGTGATATAATTGCTGCTCCGTTGCCACCGCGTACATTAATCATCTCCTCGTTTGAAAGAACAAACTCATTGAAGTTTTCAAGTTTCAGGGTTTTCATCTCTTTAAATATTTGTATTATTAATTCAGGGTTTAATTTCACTTTATACCGTACATGTCATAACATGGCAATTTGTGACACAAAAAAATCAACTATTTTTTAAAAAAACCTTAAGTGACATAAATTCAATATAATACAGTGCCACATAATTGACTGTACAGGGTAAGTAATAGTTTTATATTTTTGTGCCGGAGAGAAAGACCCGCCAGGATGAGCTTAATCCGCCATATCAAGGTACCTGCCATGTTTGCATTGATGATAATCGGAGCATCTGCCGGGTCATACACTTTAGCATCGCCTGCAGCAGAGGCAGGAAGATCATTACAGGATACGAATGACACTCTCCTTTTCCGCCTTACGGAAGATCTCCAGGCTGCCCTCATTGACGGATACGACGAAGAACAGGCAGCATCGCTGACAGAAAAGATAGAATTCATACTTGCTTCCGGCAGTTCCCGGGACACTGTTCTGATTTCTGATGCCTATTACCTGACCGGATATTATTACCTCCTCGGCAACAGGAACAGTGTCGCTGTTGAAAGACTTGCCTCATCAGTGCGATACAGGGAATCGGGTGGTGTCACGGATCGCAGATATGCTCTTGGACTCAGTAATATGGCTGTGGCGCTTTTTAAGACCGGAGACTATGAACGTGCTTACAGTACCGGCCTTAAGGCTCTGTCAGCAAGGCGATTGACAGTGGAGAATGATTCCTCTTCACTTGCAAACAACTACCTGAACCTGGCGAGTATCTGCCTTGAGATGAATGACTCTGACCTCGCCATCAAAATGGCCGAGAGGGGCCTTGAAATCACAGCTCTTTACCCTGATCGCGTTCAGAAGCCGGTAATAGCAGACCTCTATCAGGTAATAGGACTGAGTCTCTACCGCAATTCTGAATATACAAAATCACTTGTTTATTGCCGTGAGGCACTTAAGCTTTATGACCTGTACGGGGCTTCTGACAGCGAGTCGAAGCAACTGATTCTTAATACCATATCACAGCTTTACAGGGATCTTGATCAGCCCGAGGAGGCTGAGATATACTTTAAGAGGGGACTCGCATTCAAAGGCAGAAAGGAAAACCAGGACGAATATCTGATATACATTAACTATGCAGGCTTTCTGGCTGAAAACGGGAGATCTGCTGAGGGCGAAGCGATTCTTGAAAAGGGCCTTTCATACGTCAGTGAGACCTTTGGCTCTGACAGCCGTGAATACAGCATGATGCTGGCATCGGCAGCAGCCTTCGCTCACAAAACTACCGGCGATACTCCGCGCGCGCTGGCAATGTACAGGGAATGCTTCTCATATATTGAGAAGTTCCCCTGGGACATTACACTTAAGAACTACATTCTGACCGGATATGCCGGCACCCTGTTCGATGACCGCCAGTACCTGAAAGTAATCGAAACGGTTGACGAGATAATCAAAACTTCCGGAAACGAATCTGACGGGGCTGGTCAGGTGAACAGGAATATCATTTCCTTCACCGAGTCAGACATTAACATAAGAGTATTGAAATACAGGGCACTTGATGCGCTGGCCGGGGAAACGGGGAATGCTGATTACCTCAGAATGGCCGTTGAGACCGGACATCAGATTGTCATGCTCTATGACCGGCAGAGACTTGAGATGAGCGAAGAGGAGAGCAGAAACAATCTCAGTGCCCTCTCCAGGGATTTCTACACCGGAATCATTGATAACTACGTTCAGCTTCACAAGCTTGACAACAGCCAGGAATCGCTCAGAGGTGCGTTCGAATACTCGGAGAGGAGCAAGGTTGCCGGATTCCTTGCTTCGATGAGAGAACTGAATGCTGCCCGCCTTTCACTGCCTGAAGAGCTGGTTAATCTTGAAAATGAAATAAGAGGGGAGATTGGCTTCTATAAGGAGCTCATTGCCAATGAGACGGCAAAAGCAAAGCCTGATTCCCAGAGGATATCAACATGGGAGAGCATGACTTTCAGCCTGCTGAGATCACGTGATTCCCTCATAAAAGTGTTTGAGTCCGGCTACCCGGCATATTACAGCCTGAAATTTAAGAGTGAGGTCACCCCGCTGCCTGGCGTAATTCCGGTCATAGGGAAGAATGCCAATCTCCTGAGCTATGTTCTTATGGAGGGCAAGCTCTTTATTTTCGTGGTTAACAGGCGGGGAACAGCCATCATTGAGCAGGATATCGATTCCTCGTTTTATGATTCCCTTGGCCGGTTCAGGACGATGCTTTCGGTCATGCCCGGGACAAGCAGTGTGCGCAAACCATTCAATGACTTCATGGACCTGGCTCACGAACTTTACACTGTCCTGCTGAAGCCGGCTGAGCCATATCTGAGGGGCGACAAGATCGTTATCTCACCTGACAACATTCTGTCATACATTCCTTTTGAGACCCTCGTCACTGAAGAATACCGCAGTTCCGATCTCCTCTACCGTGATGCTCCCTTTGCTTTGAAGAGTTACAGGTTCTCATATATTTACAGCGTCACCCTCTCCTCAGAGACACCCAGACGGAGCAGAAGTCTTGTCAATGAGCTCATTGCGTTTGCCCCTACCTATGCAGGGATGGAAATATCCGATTCACTTCTGACAAGTTTCCCGGGGCTGAGGGGCGAGATCAGCAACCTTCCTTTTGCCATCATAGAAGCGGAAGATGCCGTAAAGCAATGCGGTGGAACGGCCTTCACACTTGATAATGCCACTGAGGGGGCCTTTAAAAGTGAGGCAGGGAGATACGATATCATCCATCTGGCGATGCATACCATCGTCAATGATCTTCATCCTGCCTTTTCAAAGATGATCTTTGCTTCCGATGCAGAGGGTACGGAAGACGGCTTGCTCAACACCTACGAAGTATATAACGTTCCGCTGAATGCCATGATGGTAGTGCTCAGTTCATGCAACACCGGTATGGGGATGTTCGTTACCGGTGAAGGACTTCTGAGCCTCGCCAGGGGATTCCTTTTTGCAGGAAGCAGGTCAGTGGTAATGTCAATGTGGGAGGTAGAGGATGTCTCGGCCTCTGCAGTCGTAAAATCGTTCTACAGGAATATGAGAAGCGGAATGACAAAGAGCGCCGCCCTGCGCAGTGCTCGACTCTCTTTCCTGCGCACAGCCGACCAGACCCGCTCGCATCCTTATTACTGGTCAACGCTGGTTATTTATGGCGATGACACCCCACTTTATTTTGACAGGATAAAACTTTATCTGGGCTTCCTTCTTCTTCTTGTGGCCGCGGCTTTACTGACGGCTTTTGTTTACAGGGGACCGAGATCCTGATATTCCGGATCTGTCTTGATGATCTCCATCAGTGCCTCTTTGCACAGGTACTTCTTCCGCCTTGCGTATGACTCGTTCTTCAGACCCATCTTCCTTGCTATTTCCTCATAACTGTACCCTTCGCTGTAGAGATTCAGCACCATCTGGCAATCCTCCTTCAGCAGGGCAAATGACCTGGAGACAATCCTCTCGAGTGTTGCATTCGTTATCTCTTCCTGCCCGTCACTATCTGCAATGTCGCCCATCAAATGACGTGTGGCGCGCTTTATAACGGAGCTGAGTGTTCCATACATTCCTTGCTATTCCGAAGAAATAGCCCTTCAGGTCAGAGGTAAGCCTGAAGCCGTCACCCGTTACCTGTTTATAGAGAATGACAACCGTCTCCTGAAGTACATCATATATGTCATCGTCTGATCCGCTGTTCTTCTTCAGATGGTCACGGATTACCTCATAATAGGAGTCATAGAGGTAAGAGAGTATCTTGCTGTCCTGCCTCCTGATACCATCAATGATGTCACTGTCCGAGTACTTTTTAAATAAACCCAAGCAAGAGGTATTATTGGCAAATATAGCATTTCCCCAACCGATAACGCTCTCATGCTTCTGTAACACATTTGTGGAGGTCACCCCGGAGAGGTCAGCAAATAATGGATATATTTACATCATTGAAAAAACATCGCCCCTTCAGCTATGACATATCCGTTTGTCAGACAATACGATGCGATGGACTGCGGTCCGGCCTGCATAAGCATGATTGCATTGAGCCACGGAAAGCGTATTTCGCTCGAGACGATACGGAAAAAAGCATATATCACCCGTGAGGGGGTATCTTTCCTTGGGCTGAAATCTGCAGCTGAGAGCATCGGATTCAGTGTGAAAGGGGTAAGGATACCATTCAGTGTCCTTGCGGAGAAAGCACCACTGCCCTGTATCGTTCACTGGCAGCAGAACCATTTTGTCGTTGTGAACAGGATATCACATGACAGGGTTTGGGTCAGCGACCCTGCCCTCGGGCGTCTCCGGATGAACAGGAGTGAGTTCTTCAAGGGATGGTCAGCAGGAAAGAACGATAATGAGCCTGAGGGGATGGCACTCTTTCTTGAACCAGGACCTTCATTCAGCCAGATCGCTGATGATCCCCCTCCGAAAACAGGCTTTTCATTCCTTTTGCCATACCTGAAGCCATACCGAAGGCAGATAGCACTGCTCCTGGCAGGTCTTGTTGCGGGAAGCCTTATACAGCTCATCTTTCCATTTCTTACACAGGCCATAATTGACAGGGGTATAAAGAATAACGATATCAGGCTGATATGGCTCATCCTTGCCGGACAGCTGGCCCTGGTAGCAGGGAGAATGGCTGTGGAGTTCACCCGCGGATGGCTGCTGCTGCACCTGGGGACGAAGCTTAATATATCTATCGTATCCGACTTCCTTGCAAGGCTGATGAGCCTGCCAATCGCCTATTTCGACAGCAAACTGAACGGCGACATACTGCAGAGGATAGAAGACAACAGCCGGATAGAAAGTTATCTGACCTCCTCGAGCCTTTCAATACTCTTCTCATTCTTCAATTTCATGGTCTTTGGAATCGTTCTGGCATTTTACAGCATCCCCGTGCTGCTGGTCTTTCTTGCGGGAACCATTCTTTACCTTCTCTACGTTGCCGTCTATATGCCCTCAAGGGAAAGGCTTGACAATATGCGCTTCAGGCAGATGGCTGAGACAGGGAACAAGATGATCAACATAGTTAACGGCATGCAGGAGATCAAGCTCGCCGGGAATGAAGACAGAAACAGAAGAGAGTGGGAAGCACTGCAGGAGGATATGCACAAGACAAGGGTGAAGGGGCTGAAGATTTTCCAGTTTCAGACTGCCGGGGGAACGCTCATCCACGAGTCGGCCAACATTTTTATTACTGTCATATCAGCCACTTCTGTCATCAATGGCACTATGACGCTGGGGATGATGCTTGCAGTACAGTTTATAACAGGTCAGCTCAACGGCCCTGTTTCACAGATCATAAGCTTCATGCGATCGACACAGGATGCCAGGATAAGCCTGGAAAGGCTGGCGGAGGTTCATGCCATGGATCCCGAAGAGCCGCCAGACACAAAGAAAGAGTGGCTGGCACCGGGTGAGATGAGAATAGCTGTCAGTGATCTCTCGTTCAGATACGAAGGGCCCGGCTCACCATGGGTCATTAATGATCTCAACCTCGTCATTCCGCCCGGAAAGATCACAGCTGTGGTAGGGGAGAGCGGCTCGGGAAAGACCACTTTAATTAAGCTGCTGATGGGGTTTTACACTCCGGAAAAGGGACAGATAACCATCAATGACACCCCACTTGGTGATATAAGCGTGACATCACTCAGGCGCGCAACAGGTGTTGTGATGCAGGATGGATATATTTTCCCTGACACCATACTTGCCAACATCGCACCGGGTCATGACTCTCCGGATATGCATCGGGTCACGAATGCCCTCAGGGTGGCAAACCTTCAGCCGCTGCTCGATAATCTGCCGGCGGGGCTCAATACCCGCGTGGGGCAGGGTGGTCACGGTCTCAGCCAGGGACAGAAACAGCGGATTCTTATCGCCAGGGTAATATACAAGGAACCTTCACTGCTTCTGCTTGATGAGGCAACAGGTGCACTCGACGCCTCAAATGAAAGGCTGATAGTAGGAAACCTTTCAGACTTCTATGCGGGCCGTACGGTCATCATCGTCGCACATCGCCTCAGTACAGTGAGATACGCCGACCAGATTGTGGTCCTCGAAAAGGGAAACATAGCTGAGGCAGGTAATCACGAGGAGCTGATACGCAGGAAAGGAGCCTACTACCGGCTTATTAAAGATCAGCTTGAGCTGGGAGCATAGCCATCAGGCCCTATTTTTTCGAGTACGGCTCATAATCGTCAGGCTGCCCGCGCAGCTGTTCCCCTCTGCCGGAAGCCTTACCAACTTTGGGGTCAGTCCCCTTCTTCTTCTTCATGTAATTCATATATAGCCTTATTCCAAGGGCCAGAGCCACAAAGGCAAAAATTAAAATGTCTTTCGTTTCCATAGTTTAGTTGACTGAAACAGAAGCTTCAAAGTTATATTATTTGACCGTTCGCGCATATGCCTGTTTTATTTAAATGACGTAATGGTTTGAGTTTTACCAATAATCCATTATTTTCGTGGATTGAAAAATGGGGAGCATTGCGGTGCCCGCCGTTGCATAATGCACTGATCTAAAAGGATTAAAGATGACTACCAAAGATCCGGTAAACTCTGTTCATGATGAACAATTCGATGCTGAAGACAAAGCATCTGAAGTTAATGGAGAAGAATCCGTTGAAATTGCACCACTGGAAGCAGTTGCCGAAACAGCACTGGCTGAAGATGAAACTGATGATGAGATTATAGCTGAAGAGCCCCCTGAAGAGGAGGCTCCATTGGCTGAATTACCCGTGGATAAGATTGAAGAATCTGTTCCCGGGGAGGAGGTGGCAGAGGCTGAAGCCCATGACGAAACGACTGATGAATCTGTCCCTGAGGAGGAGGTTGTCAATTATGATGAAATAACCCTCCCTCCGGTTGACTACACCGGCTTCTCCAGGAAAGAACTGGTGGAGACGCTTAAATTGATTGTCGATAACAGGCCTCCTTCCGAAATAACAGAAGACGTCAGCAGGATTAAAGAGGTCTTCTACAAGAAGACCAAGGCTGAATTCAACGAGAAGAGGCTCAATTTTGCCAAGGAGGGGGGAAACATAGAGGAGTTCAGACCTGAGCCTGATGAGCTCGAGAACCAGATCAAGGTGATCCTTGAAAACTACCGTAACCGGAAGAGCGATTACAACAAGATACAGGAAAGCGAAAAGCAGGAAAACCTCCGTAAGAAGCACGAGATCATTGAGAAGATCAAGGAACTGGTGAACCGCGAGGAGGCCATCAACAAAACATTCCAGGAATTCAGAAACCTGCAGAATGAGTGGCATTCAACCGGCATAGTGCCACAGGGAGCCCTGAAAGACCTGTGGGAGAGTTACCACCACAGCGTTGAGGTCTTTTATGATTATATCAAGATAAACCGCGAGCTCAGGGATCTCGATCTGAAAAAGAACCTTGAACTTAAGATCGTCCTCTGCGAAAAGGCTGAAGAGCTGCTGATGGAGCATAATGCCGTCAATGCCTTCAAGCTTCTGCAGGATTATCATAATCAGTGGCGTGAGATAGGTCCTGTGCCCCACGAGAGTAAGAACGACATCTGGGAGCGTTTCCGCGAGGCCACTGCAAAGGTAAACAAGAGGCATCATGAGTTTTTCGAGAAGCAGAAGGATGAGCAGAAAAGGAATCTCGATGCCAAGATTGCCCTCTGTGAGAAGGTTGAGGAGATTGCTGCCGGAGAGATACTGACCTTCTCCGACTTCAGGGAGAAGTCGGATGCCATTCTTGAATGCCAAAAACTGTGGAGAACACTGGGGTTTGCTCCCAAAAAACATAACAACAAGATATATCTGCGGTTCAGGGCAGCGTGTGATAAATTCTTTGAAAAGAAACGTTCTTTCTTTGCTGAAAACAAAGAGGTACAGGTACGGAACCTTCAGCTGAAGACAGAGTTGTGCATGAAGGCTGAAGCACTTCAGGAGAGCACTGACTGGAAAGATACTTCAGAGATGCTCATCCGGCTTCAGAAAGAGTGGAAGGAGATAGGACCCGTGCCTAAGAAATACTCAGAAAAGATATGGAAACGGTTCCGCAAAGCGTGCGACACATTCTTTTCACATAAATCGGAGTATTTTGCCGGAAGGGATACCTCATACGAGGATAACCTGAGCACCAAGCTGGCACTTATAGAAGAACTGGAAGGCTTTGATCCGGGTGAAGACCTCAAGGCAGGCTTCGAGCGACTGAAGGATATTCAGAAAAGATGGACTGAGACAGGCTACGTCCCGATCAATAAAAAGGATGAGATAGCGCGCAGGTACAAGGATGCACTCAACAAACAGTTTGACAGGCTCAAGCTTGATGACGAGGATAAGAATATTCTCAGATACCGCAGCAAGGTTGATAATGCAATGTCAAATCCGCGGGCGGCACGAAAGGTGAGAAACGAGCGTGAAAAGTTCTTCAGCAAGATCAAACAGCTTGAAAGTGACATCGTTCTCTGGGAGAACAATATCGGGTTCTTTGCAAAATCAAAAAATGCCGACACCATGATCAAGGAGGTGGAGGAGAAAATTGCTGATGCAAAAAGGAATATCAAGATGCTGGAAGAAAAGGTGAAGCTGATTGACAGTTCAATGTTTGAAGAGTAAATCGCATACCTGACAACAATTCAACATAACAGTGACTGAAGTTAAGTACATTTTCGTGACCGGCGGGGTAACGTCATCGCTGGGTAAAGGGATCATTTCGGCGTCACTTGCCAAGCTGCTTCAGGCACGAGGTTACTCTGTCACGATCCAGAAGCTTGATCCGTACATCAATGTTGATCCCGGAACACTTAATCCGTATGAACACGGTGAGTGCTATGTGACCAATGACGGAGCAGAGACCGATCTTGATCTGGGTCATTATGAGCGTTTTCTCAATGTGCCCACCTCCCAGGCAAACAATGTTACTACGGGAAGGATCTACCAGTCTGTAATCAACAAAGAACGGAAAGGCGATTACCTTGGAAAGACCGTGCAGGTAATCCCCCATATAACCGATGAGATTAAACGAAGAATAAAGCTTGTCGGGTCAGGTGGCAAGTTCGAGATAGTCATAACGGAGATAGGCGGTACTGTTGGCGACATTGAATCTCTTCCCTATATTGAAGCCGTGAGGCAGCTCAGGTGGGAGCACGGGCCCCAGAACTGTATCGTGATTCACCTTACTCTCGTTCCTTTCCTGTCAGCATCGAAAGAGCTGAAGACAAAACCAACCCAGCACTCGGTGAAGATGCTTCTCGAAGAGGGTATACAGCCTGATATACTGGTGCTGAGAACAGAAAAGAGTCTGACAGATGATCTTCGCAGGAAGGTGGCGCTCTTCTGTAACGTTGAAGCAGGCGCTGTTGTGGAATCGATTGATGTGTCAACGATATACGAAGTGCCGATCAGGATGCAGCAGGAGATGCTTGACACCACCGTCCTCCGTAAGCTGGGCCTTCCGGCGGGCAATGAGCCAATGCTCGATGAGTGGAAGGAGTTTCTTCATAAACTCCATAATCCTGCACACCGCGTCAGGATAGCCCTTGTCGGGAAATATGTTGAACTTGCCGATGCATATAAATCAATTTCAGAGGCATTCGTTCATGCCGGTGCAGCCAACGAGACCAAGGTTGAGCTGACATATGTCCATTCAGAAGAGATAGATGAGAGTAATTATGTGTCGACGCTGAAAGGTTATGACGGGATACTGGTCGCCCCCGGATTCGGATCCAGAGGCATTGACGGCAAACTGCTTACAGTCAACTATGCCCGCACAAATGACATACCGTTCTTTGGCATCTGCCTGGGAATGCAGTGCGCGGTGGTTGAATTTGCCAGAAACGTTCTGGGCCTTGACGGAGCACACTCGACAGAGATAAACCCTAAGGCCAAGCACCCGGTCATCGACCTCATGGAGGAACAAAAGAGTGTGACCGAAAAGGGCGGCACAATGAGGCTTGGCAGCTACAAATGCGAACTGATGCATGGATCAGAGGCTTATAAGTGTTACAGGAAAGAGGAGATAGGGGAACGTCACCGTCACAGATATGAATTTAATAACAGGTACCTGACTGATTTCAGGAACGCGGGCATGATTCCCTGCGGAATAAACCCGCAGTCAGGTCTTGTTGAGATAGTTGAGATACCGTCACACAGATGGTTTGTCGGAGTACAGTTCCATCCTGAGTACAGCAGTACTGTTCTCAGACCACACCCCCTGTTCGTCGGGTTCGTCAAAGCCTGCATAAAAAAGTAATTTCAAACAGAAAAAGTCAAGTAATGGATAAAAACACAGTTATAGGTATTGTTCTGATCTTTCTTATTTTCCTTGGTTTCAGTGTATATAACAACCAGCGGACAGGCAAGTTCTTCAAGGCAGAGACAGAATATGCCGATTCCCTGTATGCTGAAGGCGATTACGATGAAGCAAGAGAAGCATATATAAGAGCCCTGGGGTACCGGCCGAAAGACCAGACCACAATAGCCAGGGTAACAGAGCTCAACAGCAAACTCGGCCTCGGCCAGCAGCCGGTTCAGCAGGCGGATACAGCCATCGTGGGTGCCGCAACCACCGCAATCCCGTCCGGTTCAGCACAACAACCTCTGACCGACACAACTGCCTTCGGTGCTTTCTCCGGAAGTGTCAAGGGTGAGAACGAGTTATTTACTATTGAGAATGACAAAATCATTCTTACCATAGCATCAAGAGGCGGAAGAATACATTCTGTCCTGCTTAAGGAATATAAGACTTATGATTCGCTTCCTGTGATATTATTTGACGGCGACTCTACCGTCTTCGGATATAAATTCTTTACCTCGGACAATAAGGCAATTAAAACCAACGACCTTTTCTTCAAGCCGAGGGATTATTCAGGTCCGATAAAAGTCAATGACCAGCCGGCAGTGCTGACGATGAGCCTGATGGCTGAGAACGGCACAGCTATTGAGTATCTCTACACTCTTCACCCTGGCGAGTACATGGTCGACTTTGAGACCACTTTTATCTCACTCGGTTCGGTTGTTCCTGCAAACACTACATCACTGGCATTTGACTGGAAGATGTACGTTCCGCAGCAGGAAAAGGGCAGACAGAACGAGGAAATGTACACAGGCCTCAAGTACAAAGTAAACCAGGAGGGGGTGGAAGATCTGGTGGCGAGACAGAAAAAGGATGTCGAGACAGCAAGTCTTCTCAGGACTGACTGGATTGCATACAAGGACCAGTTTTTTTCATCAGTGCTGATAGCTGAAGATTACTTCCTCAATGCTTTCATATCGTCAACAAAGGCAGACCCCACCTCAAAATATCTCAGATATTTTGAATCAGAGATAGGGATTGCATATGCTCAGGCTGAGTCTTCAACGGTGAAGATGAAGATGTATTTTGGGCCAAACAGCTTTACCTTATTGAAAAAGTATGAGATGGAGCTGGAAGAGCTGGTTTTCCTGGGAAGGAACATTATCAGGTGGATAAACCAGTATGTCATCATTCCTATCTTCAACATCCTTGATAATTTCATTGTCAGCTATGGTCTTATCATTCTGATTCTGACTCTTTTAATTAAGATAGTTCTGTTCCCGCTCACACACCGCTCATTCATCTCTCAGGCCAAGATGCGGGTCATGAAGCCGATGGTTGACGAGCTTGCGAAGAAATTTCCCAAGCAGGATGACGCCCTGAAGAAGCAGCAGGCCACAATGGATCTCTACAAGAAGGCAGGGGTCAGCCCTATGGGTGGCTGTCTTCCGATGATGCTGCAGATGCCTATCCTCTTCGCGATGTTCCGTTTCTTCCCTGCCTCGATAGAGCTGAGACAGCAGTCATTCCTGTGGGCAGATGACCTCTCGACTTATGATTCAATAATGAACCTGCCGTTCACGATACCAATGTACGGTGATCATGTCAGTCTTTTTACACTCCTTATGACGGTATCAACCATCATCTCAACAAAGATCAGTAATCCTGTCGGCGGACAGGAGCAGATGCCGGGGATGAAGGCGATGATGTACATGATGCCGGTTATGTTTATGCTGATACTGAATAACTTCTCAGCAGGTCTGACATATTATTATTTCCTTGCTAACGTGATCTCAATAGCTCAGACAGAGATATCACGCCGCTTTGTCAGTGAGTCCGAGATACTCAGGAAGATAGAGGAGAACAGAAAAAAACCGGTCAAAAAATCGAAATGGCAGGCAAGGCTGGAGGAAGCAGCCAAACAGAGAGGCTACAAGTCTGGTAAGAAATAACAATCAAAAAGTGCCCTGTGGCACTTTTTTTTTATAAAAATACTTCTAAAACATATTTTTTCTTATTCCCATTTGCCTAAATTAGTATCCTAAACTTTTTTTATAATGGGGAAGAAAATTAAAAACAAAGACATTGCCGCGAGGCTTGGCCTCTCCGGCACGTTGGTTTCATTGGTGCTGAACAATAAGGCAGATCAGCATGGAATCAAGAAAGAGACACAGGAACGGGTGCTGGCCGTTGCAAGGCAGATGGGGTATTTCGCTGCGGCAGGCGAGAAAGGGGAGACCACACCTGTCGAAGAAAAACCGGGTATAATTGGCATGATAGTGCCTTCAATGAATGACCCTTTCATCTATGAGATCACACCTTACCTGCAGAAAGCTTTTTCAAGCATAGGGCTGGGATTCTCGGTTTTCACACGCGACCCTGATGACATGCGCTTCAACAGGCTTACAACCTCGCTCAGAAAATTCTTCAGCGGGATGATCCTGGTAGGCAATGCGGCTGACGACACCGTTGTCAGAGCGCTTAACAGGGACTTTTATCCAATGGTCCTTCTTGAGAAATCAATTAAGAGGATGAGGCTTAATACCGTATGCTCTGACAGAATCGCAGGCTCGACAGTGGTGACAGAACATCTTATTTCCCTGGGGCTAAAGAATATTCTCATCATATCAGGTGAGGAGTCTGAGACTTACGATAAGGAGATGCTCGATGAGCTGAAAGCAGCCACAAAAAAATCGAAGGGATTTGAATCAGTTAATTTTACGGTAGCACGGGTGCCCAGGGCAGGGGAGAAGTTTGAGTTTGCTCAGATAGAGAATTTCCTCAGGCCGCCTCACAGGTGCGATGCTATCATTGCTGTCAATTCGCCGCTGGTGTTCCCTCTTACCATTGCACTGCAGGAAAAGAATATCCGCATCCCTCAGGACGTTGCCCTTGTATCAATGGAAGACGGCATTGGCTTTGATCTCCTGAGTACGCCCATCACGAGGCTTCGCAAACCACTTGCTGCAATGTCGCTCAAGGTAGCCAACATCGTATGGTCTGAGGTAAAAAACCAGGGTAAAAGCAAATATAAGCGCCAGGTAAACATGGCTCCTGAACTGGTCATCAGAAGCAGTTGCGGCTCTTATCTTAAATAGATAACTATGAAACGGTCTCCTGTGCTGCCGGCGGTATTCGTCATGGCACTCCTGCTGTCATGCGGCAATAATCACCTCATTGCAGATAAGTCATTCAGGAAACTGATCCTTAATGATTACTACGCGAGGGTCGAAAAATATGCCTCCGTGAGGGGTGACCTGTTCGGCCTTGCTGACACAATAAAAGATGACAGCCGCAGGGAAGCCGTGATGTTTCTTCTGGCCTATATGCCTTTGAGTGACCTTGCTGTTTATGAGCCTGGCTTCCTCCTCGCAAATGTTGATGCTGCCCTGAAGGCACGCAGGGAGATGAAGTGGGGCTCATCAATACCTGATGATATCTTCCTTCATTTTGTCCTTCCGCCGAGGGTCAACAATGAAAACCCTGACAGTTTCAGGCTTATTATGTATGATGAGCTCGCAGGCAGGATTGAGGGACTTGATTCTCAGGCGGCTGCCCTTGAGATAAACCGCTGGTGCCATGAGAAGGTGTCATATCAGCCGTCCGATATAAGGACCTCATCACCGATGGCAACCATCCTGTCAGCGAGAGGACGCTGCGGAGAGGAGTCAACGCTCACGGTGGCGGCACTCAGAACGGCCGGACTGCCGGCACGGCAGGTCTACACTCCCCGCTGGGCCCACAGCGATGACAATCATGCCTGGGTTGAGGTATGGATAAACGGACAATGGCATTATATGGGGGCATGCGAGCCTGAGCTGGTGCTTGACAGGGGGTGGTTTACCGAGCCGGCACGGCGCGCAATGCTCATTCATACCCGTGCATTCGGAAGGTATACCGGGAGTGAACCGCTGGTGAAGAGAGAGCATATGTTCTCTGAATTAAATACCCTGCGATCATATGCAGTCACCAAGGAGCTTAAGGTATCAGTAACTGACGGCAACGGCGACCCGGTGAGGGGAGCTGACGTAAGCTACCTCATCTATAACTACGCAGAATTCTATACACTCGCATTGCTGAGAAGTGACAACGAGGGTGAATGCTCTCTTACCACAGGATTGGGCGCATTGCTGGTGTGGGCAGACGACGGCACCCGCTGTGGCTATTCCTATGCCGCACCTGCAGACACATCCGTTAAGATCATTCTGACAGATGACCATCCCTCAGGAACCGCATACTTCGATATGACAGCCCCTCCCGTACTTCCTCCTTTTCCCCCGATGGATGAGGAAATGGTAAGGAAAAACAACCTCCTGCTAAAACAGGAAGACAGTATCAGACATTCATATATGAATTCGTGGATGTCTGATGTTCAGGTTTCAGACCTTTCTGCCGCCGCGGGCGTGCCTGAGGAAAGGATCATGAAGGTTTTGCAGACATCTATGGGCAATTACCGGAGCATCGCACGGTTCATCAGTGAAAGTTCCGGAAACGGAGACCTGGCGGTGAGACTCCTGGAGAATATTGCAGAGAAGGACCTCCGTGATACCCCGCACGAGATACTGAATGACCATTTTGTCAACGCACCTGAAAATAAAAGCGGGTGGGACGAAGGGTTTTATGATGCCTATGTTCTGTCACCCCGTGTAGACAATGAGATTCTCTCACCGTTCAGAAGTTCCCTGAAAAGGACGACAGAATCCCTTCCGGGCCAGTTTATTGCTGATCCTTTGCATATTGCCGGATGGATCGATACTGCCATTGCCATAACCGATACTGAAAATTATTACAACACTCCGGTGATACCATCCGGGGTGGTGAGACTCAGAACAGCAGACCGTCATTCCAGGGACATCCTTTTTGTTGCGCTGTGCAGAACACTCGGTCATCCGGCACGACTGGAGCCCGGTACAGGAAGGCCACAGTATCACATGTCAGGAGAGTGGAATACAGTTTGGTTTTCCGGTGACCCCCGGCCGTCAGACAGCAGGAGCTATGTCACTTTCACCACCGGCGAGAAGAGTCCGGAGCCTGAATATCATACCCATTTTTCTCTTGCGGTACTTGAGAACGGAAAGTACAGGCCGCTTGACTACGGCTACAACGTGAGGATCACAAATCTTCCCGGGAGGATACCTCTTGACCCCGGAAGATACCTTCTGGTTACCGGAAACAGGGACGAGAATGGCGATGTCCTTGCCTCGCTCTCTTTCCTCAAACTGAAGAGTGATGAAGATATTAAGCTTGATGTCAGTCTACGCAAAAAGGACAAAGCGAAGCTCTCCGGGAAAAAGATCAGTACAGATGTAACCCTTCCGGCATGGAGTGGCGAGGATCTGTCGTTAGGCACGCTGGTGCAAAAAGGAGTGGTACTGATATGGCTTGAGCCGGGGAAGGAGCCCACACGTCACATCCTTAATGATCTGCCGTTGCTGAAGAACGAGTTTGACAAATGGGGAGGCTGGTTTATATTCCTCACTGACCCATCCTCCGCATCTGCCTCATTCAACCCTGAAGCCATCGGCGGCCTTCCTGAAAAGAGCCTCTTCGCACTTGACAGGGATCTTCAGTTCATGCTGTCGGTTCTTGACAATGGCACAGTATCTCATCCTATGCCTGTGGTGATCTGTGCCGACAGTGAAGGGAATGTCCTGTTTACATCTGAGGGATACAGGATTGGTACGGGGGAACAGATACTTAAAAACATTAACAACAGATAGTTATGAAATGGATTAGCCTGATGATGGCAGTCGTCACTGCTCTTGTTTCCTCCTGCAGTACAGCCGGGGAGAGAGATGTTACTGCATTTGTCGATCCGTTTATAGGAACGGCAGCGCATGGTCATGTCTTTCCGGGGGCAACCGTACCCTTTGGAATGGTCCAGCTGAGTCCTGACAACGGCACCTCAGGGTGGGACTGGTGTTCAGGCTATCACTATTCCGACTCAGTCATTGCAGGCTTCAGCCACACCCATCTCAGCGGAACGGGGATAGGTGATCTCTGTGACATTCTCTTCCTCCCCTCAATGCATGAATTCACTCTTGACTTACCGGACACGGCAGCCTCCATTGCCAGGCTGAACAGATGTTACTTTTCGCATGAGGCTGAGCAGGCGCGGCCCGGTTATTATTCCGTGGCCCTGGGGAACGGTGTCAATGTCGAACTGACTGCCACGCCACGCTGCGGCATACAGCGGTACACAGCAGTAAATGACGGTGTAATGAGAGTGCTTATTGACCTTGGATTTGCCATTAACTGGGACAGGCCTGTCGAATGCAGCCTTGAGTGGGATGGAGAAACTCTTTCCGGCAGGCGGATCTCAACAGGATGGGCAAAACAGCAGTTCCAGTACTTCTCGTCCCTCTTCTCCCTCAGCCCGGCATCGGTAACGATGCTGAACAGGGGCGAGAATGCTGAAGGCACGGCCGTGGAAGGAATGAACATCGCCTGTATCCTTGAGTTCAATGTGAAGAAAGATGATGAGCTGATAATCAAGACAGGCATATCTGCCGTCGATGTCGCCGGTGCTGTGAATAATCTCAGTACTGAAATTCCGGGGTGGGATTTCAATTCAGTCGCTGCCGGGGCCGGGCAGGCATGGCAGAAGAGGCTCAGCGTTGTTGAGGCGTCTGCTTCTGACAGTACGACACTAAGGATATTTTATACAGCGCTGTATCACACAATGATAGCGCCAAACCTCTTTTCCGACGCCGACGGCAGATACCGGGGAACGGACCTTGAGATACACTCCGCGACCGGGTTTACAAATTATACGGTGTTTTCTCTGTGGGATACCTATCGCGCAGCACATCCTCTGTTCACCATCACTGCACCCTCTCTGGTGCCCGATTTCATCAACTCAATGCTTAATATTAGGGAAGAGCAGGGAAAACTACCTGTATGGTCACTTGTAGCCAATGAGACCAATACAATGATCGGATACCATGCCGTGCCGGTAATAGCCGATGCCATCCATAAGAAATTCACGGGATTCGACTATAATGAAGCCCTGGAGGCATCTGTCCATTCGGCAGAGCTTGACTTCCGGGGACTCACTCACTACAGGAGTTTCGGCTATATCCCGTCAGAACTTGAAAATGAGTCGGTGGCAAAGACCCTTGAGTATGCCATTGATGACTGGTGTATCTCTCAGATGGCTGCGGACCTCGGACGCGATGACATCGAAGCTGAGTTCCTGAACCGGTCAATGAACTACCGCAATGTATTTGATACAACCCTTCTGTTTGTGCGCGGAAGGATGAGTGACGGCACCTGGCGCACCGGCTTCGACCCGCTCTATTCACACCATTTCAATTCAGACTTCACCGAAGGCAATGCATGGCAATATACCTGGCTGGTGCCGCATGATGTCGACGGACTGATATCACTCTTCGGAAGCAGGGAGCTGTTCATCGATCGCCTCGACTCTCTCTTTACCGTAGAGGAAGAGGTCAGGGGAGAGCATGCCTCACCAGACATCAGCGGGCTGATAGGGCAGTATGCCCACGGAAACGAGCCTTCACATCATATTGCCTATCTCTTTTCCATGGCCGGTGCCCCGGAGAAAACTGAAACAATGGTCCGCAGAATAATGACCGGGATGTACACATCGGAAAAAGACGGTATCTGCGGGAATGAGGATTGCGGACAGATGTCGGCCTGGTATGTATTCTCAGCCATGGGCTTTTACCCGGTGAACCCTGCCGATGGCAGGTTCATTCTCGGAAGCCCTGTCCTCGACAAGGCCGTAATTGCCCTTCCTGACGGGAAAGTATTCACCGTGACAGCAGAAAATAACTCAGCTACCAGGGTAAATGTGGAGAGTGTTTTTCTAAATGGCGCATTGCTTGACCGCAACTATATCACTTACAATGAGATAATGGCCGGAGGGGAGCTGAAGTTCATCATGAAATGAACATTGACGGCTACTGCTGTTGATAATTATCATTGCTCTCCTTCATAGTTATTGTTACATTTGTTTCATTCTGGTGCTGCCGGACACATGCCGGCAGTGAAAAGGGAACCCTGTGAGAATCAGGGACAGTACCCGCTGCTGTGAAGCCCGTTCCGCCTGATGGCGGATCAATACAGCCGGATTCCCCGCCACTGTCCGCCGTATGGCGGGCGGGAAGGCCCGGTAAGTAGGGATGAGTCAGAAGACCTGCCAGAACGTGTCCTGTTAAAGGAGCTTTCGGGAATAAAGGTTATGTTAAAGAGGTACCTGGCCTATATCGTCCGTAGTGTGACATGCCGCTCAAGAACAGCGGCAGTGATTGCAGCACTGTCCCTGCTCTTCATCCCGGAGACAGCAGCACAGGATATTTTCACTGATGACACAATAAATATCTCAGCAGTTACCGTCACCGCCCCCTCATCAGCACGTAACACTCCGTTCAGCATCTCACATATTGACTCTGCCGCACTGGCAAGATATGTCAGTGACGACCTGGCCACCGTGCTGCAGAAGTCAAGCCTGCTTTCAGTTAAACGCTATGGCACCAGCGGCCTGGCATCGGTCTCTGTGAGAGGATTATCAGGGAGTCATACCATGGTAACGTGGAACGGGATAAACATTACCGGTCCCGGGACGGGGATGAGTGACTTTTCAATCATACCTCTGACGGCTGCCTCATCAGTGGTGATAACCCCGGGGGGGTCAGACCTCAGGGACATCTCCGGGTCAATAGGAGGACGCATTGAACTCGTTTCTGACCCTGTCTACAGTGAGGGGACAACGGTGACCCTGAATCTCGGCGCAGGCAGTTTTGACAGCTACAACTCGTCATTGATCATCCAAACAGGAGGCGGAAATGTATCCGGTAAAGTAAGCCTGTGGGGCGACAAGGCGGAGAACAACTTCTTATTCACAAATAATGACGCCCCAACTTCACCGTCAGAGGAAAGAAGAACCAATTCTGCCTCAGCGGCAGCCGGATTAGCCAGTGACCTGTTTCTTAAGATCAGAAAGTCAACCCTGTCAGCTCACCTGTGGCTCAGTGATGCTGAACGTGAACTGCCGGGTCCGGTAACAACCGTTCAGCAGGACTTTGGTGAGAAGCAGCATGACGGAGTCATCAGGAGCGTGGTTAAATATTCGCTTGCGCCCGGACGGTTTACAGCGGAAATTGTTGCGGGGGAATCTTATGAGACAAACTCTTACACCAATGAGTCAGCAGGTATCAACGGTGACAACAGCTCCGTGACCTATACAATGAAGGGGGCATTTGGCTTCAGGGTGAACGATAAATTAGAGCTGACATTTAATGCCGGCGATGAATATCAGGTTGCACAGTCACTGGGCTATGCAGAAACAGTGAACAGGAACCTGTTCACCTCTTCGCTTGGGGCCAGGTACACTCCGGTAACAAGGCTCAGGCTTGTACTCCAGGCAAGGCAGATGATCGCCAGCGGTACGGCAACCGACCCTGAACTGACTGCAGGAGGCACCTTTCTGCTGTCAGGCAACGGAAAGAACATTGTCAGGGCTGTAATAAGCCGCAATTCCAGGATACCCTCCCTCAATGATCTCTTCTGGATGCCGGGAGGTAACAGTGATCTCATACCTGAAACCTCGACCGGGGGAGAGGCTGCTTATTCTTTCTCAGGCACAACTCCTGCAGGAAGGCACAGCACCGTTGATATAACCTTTCATTCATCTGCAGTCGGTAATCTGATTCAGTGGGTGCCGGGAGAATCAGGAATCTGGTCGGCAGAAAATGTGCGCAGCGTCAGAGTGACCGGAATGGAAGGCAAGGCAGGAATAACACTTCCGATTGAGAATGGCAGCATCAGAACATCACTTAACTATTCATATACCCGGTCAGTAATTCAATCGTCAGACATACAGAATGACAAGTCAATAGGCAAACAGCTGATATACACTCCGCTGCATCATGTGAACGGCAGTGCCGGATTTACATGGCGATTTGTAAATATCGGAGCAGTAGTTGTTTACGAGAGCAAACGGTATACAACCTCAGATAACAGCGAATGGCTGCCTCAGTCGTTTCAGGCTGATGCAAGCCTCGGGACACAATTCAGTGCCGGAAGATCAAAAATTGAGATCGATTTAAAGGCAAACAATATTTTCAATACTCCGTATGAAAGTGTACAAAACTATCCGATGCCGCCGAGAAACTATTCAATAAACATGAAAATGACTCTTGGTAACACAGAGAAAAACAGAAACAGATGAAAAACCCATTACTGATATTACTGCTGATCATCCAATTTTTATCTTCTTGCGAATCAAAGAACAATGAACCTGATCCTCTCTTCCCGGCCGGAGACGGCTTCTTTATTCTTAATGAGGGGAATTTCATGGCCGGTAACGGAAGCATCTCCTTTTACAGCCACGAGACCGCTGATATATACAACGGTCTCTTTGCATCGAAGAACGGCCGGTCACTCGGAGATGTTCCCACCTTTATGGCACAGGATGGCTCAAGGGGCTTTATCATCGTCAACAACTCCGGGACCATAGAGGTTATTGACATGAAATCCATGGAGAGCCTGGCGACAATTACAGGGCTGGATTCTCCCCGCCGGATGGTCATTGACGGAGAAAAAGCCTATGTAAGCAGCCTTTCATCGGATGAGATTACAATAATTGATGTCGGCGACCTCACCGTTGACGGAACCATAGATGCCGGATGCTGTACGGAGGCTCTGGCTGTATCAGGGAACAGGCTGTTTGCCGCTCACTGGGCCGGGGGCAACAGCATCAGGGTCATTGACCTGGAGACGGAACAGGTTATCAGGACAATCACAACCGGGCTTGAACCCGAAAGCATGGTTCTTGACTGCAACAGCAAGCTTTGGGTATTATGCACGGGAGGTTACATGAATGAAGAGGTGCCGGGGCTGTACAGAATTAACACAGCCACCCTTGAAATCGAGGCAATGCTGCCGTTCAGGACCCTGTTTGACAATCCTTCCTCGCTGGCAGTGAATAAAGGAGGCGACACTCTGTTTTACATTGATGAGGGGATAAGGAGGATGCCGGTTACAGCTGTGGAGTTACCATCTGCACCCTTTATACCCTCTGACGGAAGGCTTCTGTATAAGCTGGCGGTGTCACCATACAACAGCATGATATGTGTAACTGATGCCATCGATTACCAGCAGAAGGGAGACCTGCTTGTATTCAGCAGCAAGGGGATACTTGTTGACACTGAACAAGCAGGCATAATACCGGGTTATATGTATTGCGTTAGCGACTAAGCACTTTTTGACTAAATTTATCGCAGAAATAAGAGAATTGACCGGGAGAGTATATATAGCGACCATTGCCCTGCTGTTTTCAGCAGCACTGTACAGCCAGACTGAGTTCCCTGCCGGTGAACCGCTTTTCCCGGATATCAGCCAGTGGCATGAGGTGCCTGTTGATCCTGCACTGGTTGAAACGATGCGTTCGATAGACCAGCCCAAGGATCAGGCCTATCAGTTCGCAATACCTGTGGAGGTGGCGCTCACTCCGGAAAATTCCGGTATGATTGTCACAAGGGGTAACGAGACCATTTGGGTGCTGCCTCTGTCATCGAAGGGAGCGCTGTCACTTAACCTTATACTGTCACCCTTTAACCTGCCGAAAGGTGCCTATGTCTACATATATGACAATGAAAGGAGGGAGGTAAGGGGTGCCTATACAAGCGAGAGCGGAGGCAACACAGGGGTAATGCCTCTCCTGCCGGTGCCCGGAGACAGGATTGTCCTTGAGTGCCATTTCCCGGGGAAATCGTTCCCGCGTGGCATGATCGGGGTGAAGCAGCTGGGACATGACTTTGCAGGTTTCTTCAGACTGGCAGGGGACAAGGATGCATACTACGGACGGGGAGGCGCCTGCGAGGTAGACATTAACTGCTCAACCAATGCCAATTACCTAAGGGCAGCACGCTCAACTGTGAGGCTCCTTGTTGCAGGCGTTGAGCTTTGCAGCGGGGTCCTGGTAAATAATACCGGGACAGACTATAAACCCTATGTTCTTACAGCGCAGCACTGTATAGAGAATGCATCACAGGCTGCCAACACGATATTCGTTTTTAACTACCAGAGCCCGTGGTGTGACGGCCCCGACCTGACAAACCAGCATTCGATGTCCGGCGCGCTGCTGCGAGCCTCCAACCCTGATGTCGATTTTAGTCTTGTAGAGCTCACTTCATTCCCTTCACTGGTCTTCAGGCCCTACTTTGCAGGGTGGGATATCACCACGGGTGCACCCGCAAATACCTATTGTCTTCATCATCCGGAGGGCGATGTCATGAAGATTACCATCGACAGCAACGCTCCGGTATCGTCTGACTATCCCGTCTCCGGGTATGCGTCAAACAGCTTCTGGCGCATACTGAAGTGGGAGATGGGTACTACAGAACACGGTTCCTCAGGTGCGCCTCTCTTCGACCAGAATGGCAGGCTGCGCGGCACACTCACCGGAGGTGCTGCAACGTGCGATATCCCTGAGAACGACTACTATGCCAAGCTCTTAAGGATGTTCAACATAACAACTATCTCTTCCACTCACCTGAAGCCATGGCTCGATCCTCTCTCTACAGGGGCCACCGTGGCCAGCGGCCGCGACCCGTATTCATGGAATCTTTCAAACTCAGATACGCTGCAGAACATACCGCGAAGTGATGCCGGGCAGACTGATGCATATACCGGTACGGGTTTTGGATATTCAACAGGACATAACTCAGACAGCCTGGTCAGGTATGCTGAATATATACCGTTCTCAGGCATAGGTGAGATAGCATGGATCAACTTACGCATCGGTTCAACCTCATACCTCACGACCGGTGACTCGGTCCGCATTTATGTCTGGGCAGGCGGCGCTCAGCCAGGAGCTGTCATAGCGTCAAGGAAGATAAAACTCACCGAGGTGAAGAATAATTTCGATCTGGAGGTTGACTTCGGCAGAACAGTAGCAGTGACGGGACCATATTACGTCGGGTATACAATATTCTATAAAAGTAAGATCACCTCGCCCCAGCCTCAGTTCTCGGTTAAACATTCTGCACCATACGGATCCCCGTCACAGAACACTGCCTGGTTCCATGACGGAACAGCATGGCGGCCGTTCACCCAGCACCCGACATTCCCGATGGCTGTTTCACTGGCGGTAAATGTGATCATGGTTGAGAATTCGGTACTGAATGACATAGGGGACATCATTCCCGATAAAAATTCCCTGAGAGTATTTCCCAATCCTTTTACAAACAGCCTAACCTTCAGTCTCACTGACACAAGCGCATCTTCGACCTCACTCACCCTGGTCGACCATGCAGGCAGGGTAGTAAGCTCAACACAATACAGTAATATCTTCCCTGGAGTACTCACTCTTGAACTTCCGTCACTGGCACCGGGTGTCTATCATTACAGCATCGTTAATGACAACGTCATTAATACCGGCACTCTGGTAAAAATTGATTCCAGGCAATGAGGTTGTTATATCTCCTTCCGGCGTATCTGCTTATAATGTTTTCATGCAACGGCAGGAACAACGCCGGGGTACGATCAGCTCAGGAGCAGAAGCCTGCACAGATAACGGCAGCACGGTTCAGCCTTGAGGACCAGGACGGCATTGCCAGGCTGGTGATTATTGATCCGTGGCAGAATGCATCCGGCGAACAGCTGGTGTATTATCTTGTCCCCGACGGGGTGGTTATCCCTGAGAATGTGCCGCCGGAGGATGTTATCAGGATACCGGTGGAAAGGATGATATGTATGTCAACGACGCATCTTGCAGTGTTGAGTGCCCTGGGGGCAACTGATGTCATCGCAGGTGCGTCAGGGACAAATCTTGTGTTTGATGCCTCACTGGGGAAGGCAATAGAAGAGGGGAGGATACCCGATGTCGGATATGAAGGGAGCCTGGACAAGGAACTTATTGTCTCACTGAGACCTGATCTGCTGATGGCATACGGCGTTGGTGCATCATCAGCTGAATACCTTCGCAAACTGTCAGATATGGGAGTGAAGGTAATGTTCAATGCTGACTACCTGGAGGAACATCCGCTTGCCAGGTGTGAGTGGATAAAGGTCTTTGGCCTCCTGACGGGAAAGAAGGAGAAGGCTGACAGTCTGTACTCAGCAGTATCGGATAACTATCTCCGTCTTGCTGAAATGGTCAGAAAAAGTGCTGAATCAAGACCAGCAGTTCTCCTTGGAGCACCATGGGAGGATGTATGGTATATCTCGCCGGCAAACTCTTACGTCGGTAGACTGATAAGTGATGCAGGGGGGCGATACCTTTTCGATGATCTTGCCGCACCCAACTCGTTACCATATGCCGTAGAGGCTGTCTTCAGAAGGGCGACAGAGGCCGATCTGTGGATCAATCCCGGCACGGCGGAAAGCCTTGGTGACATAGCGGCATTTGATCACAGGATGACAAAGCTTCCGGTCTACAAGTCAGGAAAAATATGGAACAACAGGAAGAGGATGACACCCGGAGGAGGAAATGACTATTGGGAGTCAGCGGTTGTCAGGCCTGATATCCTTCTGGCCGACTTTATCTCCATCATTCATCCGGAGCTGCTGCCCGGTCAGCAGCCCTATTATTTCATGAGGCTGAAATGAGCACAATGATGTCACGTGTCTCACCAGGGATGATTTTTCTTATGCTGCTCTTGCTGCTCACTCTCCTCTTTGTCCTGGATCTGTTGGTCGGAAGCACCCACCTGGAGGTGCGAGATGTCTTCTTGTCACTGTTTGGCAACGGCACCGGGCACGGTGAGATTATCGTCATGCAGTTTCGTCTTCCCAAGGCTCTGACAGCTGTCATTGCCGGAACTGCAATGGCGGTCAGCGGCCTCCTTATGCAGACCCTCTTCCGTAATCCTCTTGCCGGTCCTGATGTTCTCGGGGTGAGCTCCGGCGCCGGCCTGGGGGTGGCTCTCACACTGTTGACGCTGTCACCGCTGCTCAGCATCAGGACTGACTCCCCGCTTTACGGCTGGAGCATGATACTGGCGGCGTGGGCCGGCGCCGGAGCGGTGATGATGCTGGTCATGACGGTTGCAGCAAGAATGAGAGACATAATGTCAGTGCTTATAATCGGATTGCTGCTCGCCAGCGCAATTTCTTCCATTGTCAGCCTGCTGCAGTACTTCAGCAACGAGACCATGCTGAAGACATATGTGATCTGGACCATGGGTAATCTTGGGAACATGTCGTATGGCCAGATACAGATTCTTGCACTGGCAGTGGCAGCAGGTTTTGCGATGGCCCTGCTGATGGTCAAACCTCTGAACGCATTGCTTATGGGAGAGGCATTTTCCAGGTCAGTGGGAGTGAACATGAGGAGAACAAGGGTCATCCTGCTGGTGACTGCAAGCATCCTGGCCGGAAGTGTTACGGCATTCTGCGGACCGATAGCATTCCTCGGTGTCGCCGTGCCGCATATCGCACGGTTACTCTTCGGCTCAAATGACCACAGGATACTCATGCCGGGAGCAGCTGTCTGCGGCGCCGTGATACTCCTTGTAAGCGATATTGTCTCAACGCTGCCGGGGAGCGGACAGATAGTTCCGGTTAACACCGTCACATCACTCATTGGCATACCGGTAGTCCTGTGGATAATAGCCGGCAAAAAAGGTATCGGGAGGAGGTTCTGATGAGGACGGGAACAATAATAGCCGAGACATCTGATCTGTCAATAGGATATAAAACTGCCGGCAGAACAAGCACCGTGCTTGCGAATCTTAATCTGTCAGCCCGCCACGGTGAACTTGTAGCCCTGATCGGACGCAACGGCACAGGCAAGAGCACCCTCCTGAGAACAATGGTGGCACTCCAGCCACCCCTGTCGGGCACAGTAAGGATTTCGGGAAACGATGTTTTTACATCTGACAGGTCTTCACTGCCAAGGGTGGTCAGTTTCGCCTCTACCGAGCCTTTTGCAATGCATAATATTAAAGTGCGCGAGGTAGTGGCCCTTGGACGCTTTCCCTATACCAACTGGATAGGGTCTCTCACCAGTATGGACGAGATATCAGTTAATGAGGCACTTGAGGCTACAGGATTAATGCCACTTGCAGACCGCATATATAGATAATATTTCAGACGGGGAGAAGCAGAGGGCTCTTATAGCCCGTTCCCTTGCCCAGGACACCCGGTTGCTTGTAATGGATGAACCGACAGCCTACCTGGATCTCCCGTCACGGTACAGCATCGTCAGCCTTCTGAAGAAGCTGACAAGGGAGAGGGGGAAGTGTGTCATCTACTCTACGCATGACCTTGATACAGCCATTAATGAAGCAGACAAGATATGGCTGATGAATGAAAAGGGTGTTGACGAAGGTTCTCCGGAAGACCTGATGCTCTCACGAACTATTGCAAGAGCGTTTGAAAGCCCGCTGCTCTCATTCAGCCAGACAAGCGGAACATTCAGTTTCGTAAGAAAGAGACAGGGCACAATAACCCTCGATGCCACCGGCTCACTCAGGAAGATTACTGAAAGGGCGCTGCACAGGTGCGGCTACAGAACAGAGCCGGATGCGGCCGTCAGAATAACTGCCGGCGAAACGGAGGGCCGAACGGAATGGTGCCTCATGTACGAGGGCCGGACTGAGTGTTTCAGTTCAATATACGACCTTGTGTGTCACCTGCCTGAAGAGGATTGAACCTTCAGATTGAACATTCTGTAATTGTCAATGAATTTACCGATATCTTCAACAGAGAGACGCTTTGCAATAATCGTTTTTGCACTGTCAAGAATATAAACCAGTGGTGTTGACTCAACGTTATAATAAACATCAAACCGACTGAGCCTCTGAGGATCCCAGCCATTTATCCAGGTCAGCCCGTTATCAACAATATACTTCTCCCACTTTTCCCTGTCAGACTGGGTACATACTGCAAATACCTCTATTCCCTTATCCCTGTTCTCATTATAGTATTTACTGAGAAGCGGCGTGGCCACCGCACAGTGTCCGCAGTCAGGCTCCCAGAAGTAAAGTATTGTGAATTCAGCATCGACATCGTAGAGAGATACATAATGGCCGGCAAACGAGTTCATTATCAACTCCGTTGCCTTTCTCCCTATTAGAGTCGGTCTGAGCTTCTCAACCCTTTTGGCAAGGTCGGCACGATATTCCTCCGTTATCCACGGCGCCCTGCCCGAGAGATAGATGCTGTCAGCCAGATGAACCACAACGGCATCGTGCCCCATGTACTCGCTCGTGGCATAGCGGTTGAAGAGCCATACTGCAACATACTGAAACATCTCTCTTTGTGCCTCGCTCATTTTAATCACCCTGTCTGCCTCCTTAATGATTGAATCTGGCATCTGGATCACTACCTGGCCGAAGAACTGTTCCAGCTTGCCGGCCAGTACCGGGCTGCGGATCAGCCCCGGCTGGCTGAAATCGATATTGTCAAAGAAATGTTCCTTATAAGAGAGATATGACATTAAGCGTATGATTGAATCCCGTTTGGCGATTCCTTCAGGAACTGACGGGATCACAGGTTCAACAGGTATTATTGACAGGGCGATTGCGCCCAGCAGAGTTCCTTTGTTTCTTTCAGCTGTCTCAATAAGGAACTGTTTCATCTTTTTCTCCTGCGCAGTGAGCTGGTTTCGCAACTCAGTTGTTGAAGCTCCGTTCTGGGTTGCAGACCTTAGTTTCTCACTTATATCCATTGCCTGCTCCTGGAGCAGCTTCCAGTTCTTCTGGTATTCCAGGAAGCTGTCATTCTCGACCGATCCGCTGAAGGAGAGTGAAGAGACCGGGTCAGCGAGTTCGCATGAAATATCAAAGTGCTGGTCATCAGAAAGAAGAAACTCAAAGAAATGATTGCCCGGTAAGACGATCATATAAACGCCTGCCGGCAGCTTATCAGCGCCGGAGAACCTGCAAAATCCCGACTTGTCGGTAATGGTGCTGTCGCTAATATATTGCTGATTTCCAAGATGATATGCCAACCTTATCTTTTCTTCAGATGCTCCGGCTATGTTAATTGTCACCGAATAGCCCGGTTGTGCAGTTAGAACGGCAGTGCCGGGCAAGAGCAGGAGTGTGATGAGGGCGGCGAAAAATTTCTGCTTCATTTGTGTTGGTTCAGTTACTCATATCCATTCTCAGTATCTCAGCATATCCGGCTGTTGTTATGACAGCTTTAAGGACAAAGTTGAAGCGGTTGAGGTCAGTGCACAGGAAGAAGTCAGTGGGAGGGCTGAATGAAAGGTTTGCAGGGTCGAAGAATCTGCTTCCTGAGCCGTGCCTGAGCGCGCCTATCTCATTGCGCAGATCAGGTTCGAGGCCGTGCAGCAGGTCATTGATGTACCTTGCACACAACAGGTCCTCCTCGGCAGACTCCATAGCCCTGTATCCCATTGCCACCAGGGTTACCTTCTCAGGCTTGACCATTGAGATATATGATGCCACTGCGGCTGCGTTAACCAGTCCGGCACCAAGTATCTCAGTCGCGCCGGAGGCACTCAGGATGCCGTTGGTGCCTGCCGTGGTACAGTGTATCAGTGTCTTTCCCGTAAGGTCGCCAGTAATCATCTCCGTAGGACTGTTGCCCATGTCAAATCCTTCCGGCTTCCTTTCATCTCTCTCACCGGCAACAACCGTACCCTGTTTCAGTTTATTCCTCAGAGCGAGAGCCTCCTGAGGCGAAGCAACGTCAATCAGTCTCCTGATGCCCCTGTCATAGGCGTAGCATGCAGTCGAAAAGGCCCTGAATACATCGATGATCACCGTCAGACCCTCCGCCTCACGTGCCCCCGTAATAAACTCTTTTATGGTAATTACCATTTCGCTTGTTTCAAAACGTGAAGATAGTAATAGTGTTTAAAGATCATTTCTTAAATTTGTCAGGCCTTAATCATTTACCGATGATCAAACCCATTGAATGGATACAAAAGATGTACCGGATTATCAGTACAGACTTATGGAAGACACCGTTGACAAGTCTAACCGGTGCAAAAGCGTATATGATAAGGCAGTTGCGCATCATTTACCTCGTCTATAAGGGATTAAAGAAGGATCATATTTATATCAAGGCCTCTGCCCTTACTTTCTTCACGATACTGTCAGTCATACCTATGGCTGCTCTTGCATTCGGGATATCGAAAGGATTCGGTTTGCAAGATGATCTGAGGGCTGAGATCATCAAGCAGTTCCATAACCAGGAGCAGGTGATGAACTGGATCCTTGATTTTGCAAATAACCTTCTGCTGCAGACCAGCGGCGGATGGCTGGCAGCTTTCGGCGTGGCATTGCTCTTTTATACTGTGGGGCAACTGCTAACCTATGTTGAAAGTACTTTCAACTCTATCTGGCATGTTGTTGAAACAAGGGTATGGTACAGGCAGGTGACCGATTACCTGGCAATAATACTGATGGTCCCTGTGCTCTTCATTGCATCGAGCAGTGCCACAGTGCTTGCCAACACAAGCCTGAACGAAATGCTCAGCAGGTCAGACATGCTTGAAGGGCTTAAACCTCTGGTTTCATTCCTGGTGAAGCTGATACCTTATATACTGATGTGTTCAATTTCGGTGGCAGCCTTCCTTGTGATGCCGAATACCAGAGTCAAAATAAGGGCTGCAATAGTGGCAGGGATACTGGCAGGGATAGTTCTCCAGCTTCTTCAGATCATGTATATTCAATTTCAGATCGGTGCAACCAAGCTCGGCACACTGTATGGAAGCTTTGCAGCTATTCCACTGATGATGATATGGATACAGATGAGCTGGGTGGTGCTGCTCATGGGTGCTCAGCTCTCATATTACCTGCAGAATATCACCAGGTATGAGTTTGAATTTGATGTGCAGACAGTATCGCCGAAGCAGAAAAAAAGGCTTTCGCTGCTGATAATGCATACCCTGGTGAAAGACTTTGTGAAAGGGACCAGGCCAAGGGGGCCGGAGGAGATATCACTCGAACTGACAATCCCTGTCAGGAGCGTGCGCGACAGCCTTACTTCTCTGCGCGATGCCTCACTGGTTACCGAGGTCTATGACGAGAACAGTGACAGGTACGTATACCAGCCTGCTACTGATGTCAATAAGATGACCCTCTCATTCGTGGTTGATAAACTTGAGAACTCGGGGTCTACCCATAAGAATGTCATTAACAATTCTGATTACAAAAAGATAGATTCAGCTGTCACGAAGCTGGAAGCGCTGATGGCCGCATCTGAGACCAACATGCTTTTGCGTGATATCTAGCGATTATTTATTGCGGAAAGGGGAGAGACGATGGCGTCTTACATACCTGATAAGCTCATCGAGTGTCTCCCAGTTATCAAACAGGTAGTGAGGACTTTCAACGATTATCTGCCTTGTCTCCGGATGCATGTTCCAGTAGCTGATAAGATTTGATGCCCTGAAAACCCTGTCTTCTGTCCCAATAAGCGAGTAATCCCATACAAAGCCAGTCTGTACCGGTTCCATCATCCTGTTATATATCCATCTGAGCTCATCATGGAGCGATTTGACAGAACGGGAAGGAATGATAGACCTGTTCCGTTCAAAAGAGCTTTTGTTGCCGAAGACCCTGAGGTAGAACTTCGCCATGCTGTAATTGGTGATGTTGTCCAGGGTAGCCTCAAAGATCTTCAGAGGCACGCCGTAGTGGTCATCTGCAGCCACCGGGGTACCGTTTATGGCTATGGTAAGATCGGGCCTGATGCCCATCCTGCGACTGTAATACTCCGCTGCCCAGACACCCAGTGACCATCCGATGACCGTGACACGCCTGTAAGTCTTCATCTCGGGAAGGATGAGAGGCTCGTCAGCCGAATAGTTATAAAAGAGTATGAAATCAAACCTGTCGGAGCACAGGTTTGAGAAGGCCTTTTCATCTATGCCCCACGTACCAAAAAGAATTATCAGATCTCTGTTATTCTCAAATCGGCGCAGGAAGGTTTTCATCGGCTTGCAGAAAAGAAAAAAGAGGAGAGGGTTAATGTGGTACTTTAAGGAACGGGCTTATGAGATAATCCCGGAATCTACTGTCTGATAAAAGGAAGTGACCTACGGTAGTCAGCCAATAGGTCCATGTGAAAGTCAATGTCTGCAATACAATCCTATTGATTCCCACAAGTAACCCTTACTCTCCTCTTTTTAGCATTAGCTATCAACAAATATAGTATTAATTCTTTCTTTTTCCAAATTTAAGCGGGAAAAAAAACACCCGGTGGTTAAAGAGGCAGATAAGGTGCCGGTCATTTCCTGTAAATCCTCCTGATGGGGATGGTGTCTGCGAGATACTGCCGCGGTGCATTTATTGAATGGATCTTCATCACCACTTCCATGCCGTCTGTTATTCTGCCGAAGGCGGCGAAGCCCTGACCATCCCTGTTTCTCATGCCTCCTGCATCCAGCGCCGGCTGGTCTCCGACAGTGATGAAGAACTCTGACGTAGCCGTGCCCGGTTGCCATCGCGCCATCGAAATGGTTCCGTCAAGGTGTCTTATGCCTGTGACATCTGTCCTCTCATGCACTACCGGAGCGATGGTGTCTGTCTCTTCATTGTATCTGCCACCCTGTATAACCGCAATCCTTATGCTGTCATTTGGCTGGTTGTCATCTCTTACAACCCTGTAAAAACAGCTGTTATCATACAGCCCGTTATCGACATAAAAGAGGAAGTTGGCAACGGTGGCAGGCGCCTCATTATGAAACAACTCCGCCTCGATGTCGCCCATAGAGGTTTCAATCACTACCTTCGGGTTTCCCCGGCATGACGACATCAGTGTCAGCGTCGCAATCAGGGTAAAAATCAAATATCTTTTCATTTTAAATCATTTATGATCCCTATATTAGTAATAATCCGCGGGATTTTCTATTTTTATTGAGATTATCGGAGTTTTTCGGAAAAGGACTAATATTTTTCTCCTATGATACCTGAAATTATCAGCATCAGACATGATGACGGGTCAGGCTTCAGGGTCGAATGGGTCGACAATGAGAGCAGTTTTCTCCATCTTCATCCTGAATATGAGATCGTTTTAAATATTACAGGCAACGGCACACGGGTGGCGGGTGACTCTGTTGAGCTCTTCGATCACTATGACATGGTTGTGTTCGGCCCTGATCTCAAACATCTGTGGAACTTCTACCGTGATGAGGATCAGGCAAATGGCAAACATGCCATTATGTGCCATTTCAGGCGTGAATCGATTGGCGAACCTCTTCTCTCACAGTTTGAAACGGCAAAGCTCAGGAAGCTTCTCGACGATGCCTCCCGCGGCATTGCCTTTACGGCAGAGACCGGGCGTGCTGCGGAGGGGCCGATGAGAAGCATGCTCACCGCAACCGGAATGAAAAAGATGGTCAGCCTCTTCCAGCTCCTTGAGGTTCTGTGCTCGGCAGACAAGTATGAGTTTCTCTCCGGGGAGATCTCTGCCGGAGCGAGGGAGATAAAAGACAGCCGGCTGACCGATGTGTGCACCTTCGTCAGGGAGAACTTTTACAGGCATATCCCGGTGACAGAGGTTGCAGAGATAGCAAAGATGAGCCCGCATTCATTCAGCCGCTTCTTTTCGCGCAATACCGGGAGCGGCTTCGTTGATTATGTCAACCAGGTGAGGACCAACAAGGCGTGCTACCTCCTTCGCGAGACAGACCACCAGATAAATGAGATTGTATTTGAGTGTGGTTTTGCCACAGTATCGAACTTCAATAAACAGTTTCGCAAACACGCAGGGATGTCAGCCCGTGACTACCGGGCCCAGTATCTGTCATAGATCGTCTCTGTATCGGCTTCCCTCCAGCACTGAAAAGCAACGGCTGCCTGCAGAATCATTTGACGGGGATATGATTTTTAACATCCTTAAAAAGGAATTACAATGTTAAATTTGTCATGTTATCATTAAAATAAAACACTGATTATGGGAATGACGATAACTGAAAAGATAATTGCAGCTCACTCGAAATATGAGACCGTTAAGCCCGGCGACATAGTTGATATAGTCATTGATGCCCGTGCCGCAAGGGACTTTGGCGGTGCCAATGTCGTCAAGAACCTGAACGACTTCGGTCTCAGGGTCGATGACCCTGCAAGGACCCTCTTTACCTTTGACTGCAATCCTACCGGCTCTGACCAGAAATATGCTGTCAACCAGCATATCTGCAGGCAGTATGCCCGCGCCAATGATATCAGGGTATTTGATATCAATGCCGGGATAGGCACCCACCTGCTGATTGATGAAGGCTATGTCTGGCCGGGCGCCACTGCTGTCTCAACAGACTCACATGCCAATATACTGGGAGCAGTGGGGGCATTCGGACAGGGGATGGGTGACATGGACATAGCTGCTGCATGGAACAAAGGCAAAGTGTGGTTCAAGGTTCCGGCCTCTGTCAGGATAAACCTCAACGGAGAGCTCCCCGCTGAGGTGAGTGCCAAGGATGTCATTCTGAACCTTCTCAGTATCTATGGGGCCAATACGCTGCTGGGCTACAGCATCGAGCTGTACGGAAAATCAGCAGAGAGAATGACACTCGACGAGCGGATCACCATTGCTTCCATGGCAACTGAGATGGGAGCTATTATAATACTCTTCCCCCCTTCAGAGGAGATCATCAGCTATTGCCGCAGCAGGGCCCTCAAGCCCTTTGAACCTGTCTTTGCCGACAGTGATGCGACATATGAGCTGACCGCTGATATTGATGTGACAACCTTCAGGCCTATGGCCTCACGCCCGGGCGAACCTCATGATGCGGTAGCTGTCAGCGACCTTCCCCTGACGCGGATAGACTCAGCCTTCATCGGCAGCTGCACCAACGGGCGCATTGAGGATATGCGCATAACAGCCGCGATACTCAGAGGAAAGAAAGTCGCCCCCGGGGTGGTTCTTAAGATCGTCCCATCAACAGATGTTGTATGGAACGAGTGTCTTGCTGAAGGGCTTCTTGAGGTATTTAAAAGTGCAGGTGCACTTGTCTCCAATGCAGGTTGTGCAGGGTGCGCTGCAGGACAGGTGGGGCAGAACGGCAAAGGAGAGATAACGGTAAGCACCGGCAACCGTAACTTCCCGGGCAAACAGGGACAGGGAAACGTATACCTTGCTTCACCCGCCGTCGTTGCTGCTTCGGCGGTGGCAGGCTATATTACAACCCCTGATAAAATACCCGCGGCTCCGGTTGAGTTTGTAAAAACGAAGCCTCAGCAGATCCCGGCAACAGGCAAGCCTCACAGTGCCGCAGGAGAAAGGGCCACCATTATCAGGGGCAGGGTATGGATCATTGAGCGCGACAATATCGACACTGACATGATCTTCCATAACCGCTACCTCGCCATAACCGAAACCGGGGAGATGGGTCAGTATGCATTTGATAACCTCGAGGGATACCGCGATTTTGCCAAAATGGCCCAACCCGGAGATATCATAGTCACGGGAAAAAACTTCGGGAGCGGAAGCTCACGCCAGCAGGCTGTGGACTGCTTCATCTCACTCGGGATACAGGCCATCATCGCCCGCTCATTCGGGGCAATTTACGAGCGTAATGCCATCAACGCAGCTTTCCCGGTACTGACATACAATTCATTCGCAGAAATAGACCTCAAAGACAAGGATATAATAACGGTTAACCTTGTCACAGGCGAAGTGACCAATGAACGGAACGGTCTCAGAACGACTGTCAATCCGTTCTATGATGCACAGTATGAAATATACGTAATGGGCGGACTGCTTGGCAGAATGCAATAACTTCATTAAAGATCATGAAACCAAGAACATTTGTTGAAAAGATTTTGGATGCTCCGGAGGGAGCAGTTGTGTTCAGAAAGCCTGATATCATCCTGACACACGATAACACATCGAGCATTTACCAGACCTTCAAAAAGATGGGAGGCGATAAGGTAAGTGATCCCTCTCAGATGGTTGTGGTGCTTGATCATAATGCCCCGCCGGCAGATGCAAAGCTTGCCACTCAGTACCAGGATGTAAGGAATATCGTTGCCGAGCAGGGGATAAAGCGCTTTTATGATTCAGGGATGGGCATATGCCACCAGATGATGTCATATCATGCACGACCCGGGATGATAATCGTAGGCTCCGACAGCCACACATGCACCGCAGGTGCTTTCAATGCCCTGGCGGCAGGTATTGACCGCACCGAGGCAGCAGGCATCTGGAAGCGTGGTGAGACATGGTTCCTGGTCCCTCCATCGATGAGAATCGATCTTAAGGGGCGACTGCGGCCGGGTGTCAGCGCAAAAGACCTTTCGCTGTGGATAATAGGCATGCTTGGTTCTGACGGAGCCAATTACATGTCTATCGAATTCCACGGTGAGGGGGTGGCATCACTCTCCATAAGCGAGAGGATGACCGTCGCCAACCTTGCATCGGAGATGGGTGCCAAAAATGCGGTCTTCCCGTGCGACGATGTTCTGCGGAAGTTTACAGGGGAGAATACTTCAGGAGTATGGGCTGATGAGGAGGCCGAATACCATTGCCGTATCACAATCGATCTGTCAAAAGTGTTTCCTCTTGTTGCGGCCCCTCACCATGTTGACAACATCAGGTCAGTGGCATCTGTTGCAGGCACAGCAGTGCAGGAGGGTCTTATAGGCACCTGCACGAACGGCAGGATGGAAGACCTCCGCATCGCTGCCTCAGTGCTTAAGGGAGAAAAAGTAAAGTCCGGCTTTCAGCTTCATATCATCCCTGCCTCAAAAGAGATTTACCTCCAGGCTATAAGGGAGGGTATCATAACCGATCTGATAGAGTCAGGTGCAAACATCCTCAGCCCGTCATGCGGACCGTGTCTGGGTACCGGACAGGGAATCCCGGCCAACGGGCATAGAGTCATCTCGACAGCCAACCGTAACTTCCTGGGTAGGATGGGGAACAAGGACGCCTCAATATATCTTGCCTCACCGGCTACGGTAGCAGCCTCCGCCATTGCGGGCGTCATCACAGACCCCAGGATGACAAAGGGCGATGAGGTCTTTCCGTTCAATGCCCCACAGAGTAAGACAAACGTGATTAAGGAGGGAGAAAACAGGAAACTGGGTAACGTATGGCACTATGCCGATGTTGACAATCTCAATACCGACCAGATGTTTGCCGGGAAGCACACTTACAGCGTCATGAGCTCCGATGCACAGGCCATACTGCCACTCCTCTTCACCGATTTTGACCCGTCATTCAGCAAAAACGCAGCGGCAGGTGACATAATCATATCAGGAGATAACTTCGGGTGCGGCAGCTCTCGCGAACACCCCTCAGTGGGACTCGCAGCGCTGGGTATTAAGGCAGTGATAATCAAATCAGTGAATCGTATCTTCTACCGCTCTTCGATAAACCAGGGGCTTCCGCTCATTGTTCACCGCGAGGCTGTCGAGGCTTACTCTCCGGGAGACAAGGTTGAAATAGATTTCGACAAAGGGAAGCTGCTGATAGGCAAAAAAAGCTTCAGGTTTGAACCATTGCCTCCTGAACTTAAACAGATAATTGAAAAGAAGGGGCTGGTGAACTGGATGAAGTCAGCCTGACCTTGTCTCTGTGCTGCATTCTCTGTTGGGAAACGAAAAAATGTGATTATATTTGCGGCGGTTTTCAAAAACCGCATGACCGGTTCCGTAGCTCAGTTGGATAGAGCAACAGCCTTCTAAGCTGTGGGTCGAGCGTTCGAGTCGCTCCGGAATCACACTGACCCGGAGGTATAAATTAATGCCTCCGGATAAATATATGAGATTAACAGTTTGTATCCTGTTAAATTTCATTGGGCTATTATTAACTGGCTTGAATGAAATATTTTAAGGTCTCTTCGGTTCTCAATATTGTCGGTATTATACTGATAATAACTTCGGCCTCATTCCTGCTTTGTATCCCGATTGCAATTATCTACTCCGAACCTGTAGTTCCTTTCATCTTTTCGACGCTGACAACGCTCATTCCGGGACTAATCCTTTTTCTTCTTCTCAGAAAGTCAATGGAAAATAAGGTCTCAATGAAAGAGGGATATTTCAGCGTGACACTGGGCTGGATTACTCTTATTTTCGCAGGGACACTGCCTTACCTCTACAGCGGGGAAATTCCAGGATTCGTTAACGTTCTGTTTGAAACGACATCAGGGTTCACCACAACGGGAGCCTCGATACTGAGTGACGTGGAGGCGCTCCCCAAATCAATTCTCTTCTGGCGGAGTATGACTCACTGGATAGGGGGCATTGGGATAATCCTTCTGGTAATAATTATCCTCCCGACATTGAAGGTAGGAGGTTACGGGCTTTTTACACTTGAGTCTTCATTGAAGGAGAAAATTCTTCCCAAGACAAAAGCTATCGCAAAGACGGTACTGCTGACTTACCTGAGTCTTACCGCCGCTGAAGTCATTCTGCTGACAATAGGAGGGATGGATCTCTTTGACAGCATATGCCATTCATTCGGTTCGGTGGCAACCGGAGGTTTCTCTACCAAAAACACAAGCCTGGCTAATTATTCACCTTATATTCAGTATGTTGCAGGTATATTCATGTTCCTGGCCGCCACCAGTTACGTGGTTTTCTACTACCTTGTGAAGGGCTATTACAGCAAGGTAAAAAAGAATGATGAATTCTGGTTCTACATTTTCTTTGTTACTGCAAGTGTGGTATTTGTTACTCTTACACTTTATTTCGGTACCGGATGGGAGTTTGAACCTTCATTCAGACATGCATTTTTTCCAGGTCATTTCACAGATATCGTGTACAGGTTTTGCCACAACTGACTATACGGTGTGGCCTCAGGTAGGGTGGTTCTTCATGTTCCTTATCATGTTCGCTGGAGGAAGTACCGGATCTACAACGGGGAGTATTAAAATGGCCAGGCACCTCATTTCACTGAAAAACCTCAGGAACACCTTTGTAAGGCTTAAGCATCCGAATGCAGTAATACCCGTCAGGCTCAACGGCAGGCTGGTTTCGGACGAAATGGTAAATCTGATGACGGTGTTCATCTCCCTTTACCTTATTATCTTCCTTGCCGGTAGCCTCATAATGCAGATATCAGGTATCTCAATTGTTGAATCAGCCGGTGCCAGCGCAACATCTATGGCCGGCATTGGACCAGGGCTTGGTGCATCAGGCAACATGGGAAACTTCAGCCATTTTAATCCTGTGGCCAAGGTTACAATGATGATCCTGATGCTGATCGGGCGTCTTGAAATTTTCACGATTCTTGCATTGTTTACAAGGTCGTTCTGGAAGAATTGAATTCTCACAGACAGGCCATGCAAATCAAAAAATTAATAATAATCAATAATATTAGCTGCAAAAGGTTGGAAATTAAAGAATAGACTTTACCTTTGCGCCATAATCAAATTAATTTGTAATGAATAAAGGAATTGTTAAGTTTTTCAATGAATCAAAAGGATTCGGATTCATCAAGGATGCCAACTCATCAAAAGAGTATTTTGTACATTCATCAGGTCTTAAAGACAGGATCCGTGAGAATGACGAAGTAACGTTTGATCTGCAGGAAGGAAAAAAAGGTTTAAATGCCGTTAATGTAAGACTTGCATAGTTAACAACATACAGCAATTAATGACCTGAGTCCCGCCATCCGGTGGGACTTTTTTTTGTACCCTGCCGCCAGCCTGCCTGCTCCAATCACAAAACCTTGTTCTGTTTCACTGAGAGTCCTGATTCTGCTATGATCCTTGGAACTATAGCTTCCCATCCAAGCGACATTATATGCATGCCGTTTATCCCCTGTTTCTTCTTTATTGCATCTGTCAGCTCGAGGGCAATCCGGAAACCCTCCTCAGGCGCCGCTTCTCCTGCCCGTTTCATCCTCTCAAGTATCCTGGCAGGTATGGTGACTCCCGGTACCTTTGTATGAAGATATTCGGCCACCTTGTAGCTCTTAAGGGGGGCAATTCCTATCAGGATGTATACCTTGCCGAGGATGTTTCTCCTGTCGAGCGCCTCAAGCCATGGGTCCAGCCTCTCAGGTTCAAAAATCAGGTTGGTCTGCATAAACTGTGCTCCGGCATTGATTTTCTTATGGTCTCTCAGTGCCTGCAGGTGAGGCTCTGAGGCAAACGGTGAGGTGGCTGCACCAAGAAACAGCTTCGGAGGCTTCTTCATCTTCCTCCCGTCAAGGTATATACCCTCGTCACGCATCCGCCTCAGTATCCACAACATCTGTATTGAATCTATATCAAGCATGTTCATGTTGCTCATCGGTGAAGGACCTACCTTTGAACTGTCACCTGTGAGACAGAGGACATTATGTATACCCAGGGCGTTAAGTCCGATAGCGTCAGCCTGCAGTCCTGTACGGGTAGTGTCACGGGCGGAGATCTGAAACACCGGTTCAGCCTTGCACTCAACAGCTACCTTGCTGCAGGCGATGCTTGACATTCTTGGCCTCGCAGAAGAGGAATCGGTAAAGTTTATGGCTGTCACAAAGGGCTTAACGAGCTCAATGTCGCTAATCAGTTTTTCACTGTCAGCGCTGAGCGGAGGAGTGACTTCTGTTGCTATGACAAATCTTCCGCTCCGGAACTCTCTCTCAAGTTCCGAGACTGGCTCATCATACAGAGGGGCATGATAGTCAGCATCACCCTGCCACCATGCAGGCTGACGTATAGTTTTAAATACCCCGTCCCATACCTTTTCTTTCTTTTCCCGGTCTTTCGAGAACATTGCACCAAGGAAGGTCATCGTCCCTGTCTTGCGGATATGGCTGACAACCTCACCCCATGTTTCAGTACCGGCTTTTTGCCAGTCGAGAGGAGGAAGGACCTCCAGCAGCATCTCCTCCCTGCCAAGCTTCTCTGCCCTCCGGTATATCCGGTTCCAGATGCAGGGACGGGTTTCGTCGATGTAACATCTCAGTTCAGGTGTGGTGCCTCCGCAGGGGCCGTTTCTCATCCCCTTGGGGCACTCCATCGGACAGATGAAGGCAGTCTCCTGCAACAGGCAGTTACCGCACATGCGGCACCCGAAGAGTGGTCCCTTGATCAGGAGCTCTGTCCTGGCCAGTAATCTTTTCGCTGCCCGTTCCTTCCTGAAAGGATAAAATGCAGGCTGCCACCTCACTGATGGTTTTATTGCTGACATAAGCGGTGCAATGGAATTATACTTTGATTTATAAGGATTTAAGAGTGTTCTGATAATATTCTACAAACCGGATAGCCCACGGGTCTCTCCCCAGGACAAGGTCGGTGGCGAGCAGAGAGATTGTGATATGTTCAGGATTCGCTATCGGACATGTTAGTCCGTTATATATAGCCAGCGTCGTAAATGCAGCATTGAGTGCCTCCCTGTTCGGCAGACCGAATGAAATATTGCTTGCCCCCATGGTAATATTCAGTCCCAGTTTCTGCCTCACCAGCCTGATGGTCTCCAGTGTGACGAGACAGGCATTCTGGTCAGCACTTACTGCCATTGCAAGAGGGTCAATGATCACATCTTCTTCCCTGATACCCTCTTTTATTGCCCTCCCGACGACCTTTTCAGCAATGGCCAGCCTCTTTTCCGGATCATGTGTGATGCCGTCATCATCCATTACCAGGGCTATAACAGCCGAACCATATTCTCTGGCAATCGGAAGAATTGCCCTGAGAGAGCGTTCTTCACCGTTGACTGAGTTGATGATGCACTTCCCTTTTGCTGCACGCAGTGCTGCCTCAATGGCGCGGGGGTTGGGTGAATCGAGGCATAACGGAATATCGAATTTGTCCTGCAGCGCCCTGACAGTCTCCGGCAACAGTTTCACATCATCAACCCCCGGATATCCCACATTGACATCGAGAATCTCTGCACCGGAGGCAATCTGTGAGGCTGCGAGCTGAAGGACATAGTCAAAACTACCAGCCTGCAGTGTGCTGATAAGCTTCTTTCTCCTGGTGGGGTTGATGCTCTCGCCAATTATCCTCACAGGTCCTTCGGTGTCAATGATTACTTCAGCATGGTTCCCTGATAATACCGTCTTCATAGCTTCAGTTTCCGGCAAGGGTTTTAAGGTAATTCACTGCCTCCTGCCCGTTTGGGGAATAAAAATCTGCACCTATCCTGTCACAGAAATCCTGTGTTACAGGCGCGCCGCCAATTAGTATCCTGGTCGAAGGTGAAACAGCCCTGATGTCTTGAACCGTCTGTTTCATGTTCTCCATGGTAGTGGTCAGCAGGGCTGACAATCCTATGACAGCGCCGGGATGCTTTTCAATTGTCTCAATAAAACGGTCCGATCCTGCATCAACGCCAAGGTCAACGACCTGCCAGCCGCCTCCTTCAACCATCATTGACACGAGGTTCTTTCCTATGTCATGAAGATCGCCCCTGACAGTGCCAATGATGAAGGTCCCGTTCGACCTTAACGCCCCTGATGCGAAAAATGGCTTCAACAAGACCATTGATGCTCCCATGGCTTTTGCAGAGAGAAGCATCTGGGGAACAAATATCTGTCTGTCGGAAAATTTCTTTCCCACTTTTGCCATTGCCGGGATAAGAGCTTCCTCAAGTATTTGCTGTGGCCCAAGCCCGGCATCAAGAGCCATTGCAGTAATCTCATATGCACCGTCGTGGTCTCTCATCTGTGGCGGGTAGGGTGACTTCCTGTCAACCTTGCCAAGTTCAACCGCGATATGCAGCTTTTCAAGTATATCCTCCATCTTTGATTCAGGCTTCCTTTATTCCTTCAAAGATATTTCATGGAACTCAAAGTAGCTACTCCAATTTAAACAGATTTGAAGCTATCCATATAATTCCCATACACTGTCTTGAAATTTTGGCTACGTTTACGACACAAAACAGTGGTATGAAAAGGATCATATTTGTACTTGCAGCAGTAATCCTTCTTTCCGGTCAGTCTCACAGCAGGGTAATTGCCGACAGCACGGATGTCTACCTTATAACATGTGCTCCGGGAACGGAAAGTTACTCCATATATGGCCATACGGCACTCCGCATCGTCATCCGCGGGCAGGATTTTGACATGGCATACAACTGGGGCATATTCGACTTCTCGACACCCAACTTCACCTACCGCTTTGCAAAGGGAAGGCTTGACTATATGCTGGGGGCATACAGCTACGAACGGTTTGTGAATGAGTACATATCTGAAGGAAGATCAGTATGGTCACAGCAGGTAAATCTTACCTCTGCAGAAAAGGAAAGGCTCTTTGTACTCATAAATGAGAACCTGAAGCCTGAGAATGTTAAATACAGATACGATTTTTTCTTTGACAACTGTGCAACCCGTGTCCGCGACATACTGGCAGCCTCCGCAACAGATACCGTGATCTTTCCGGTGAAGGAGAGAAGGGAGAGGCTGAGCTTCAGGGAGCTGATAGACCCTCTCCAGAAAGTGCTGCCGTGGCTCGACTTCGGGGCAGATATGCTTCTGGGGCTGCAGGCTGACCGTAAAGCCACCACTGCCGATGAGATGTTCCTGCCACTCTTCCTTAAAGAGAACCTTACGTCTTCTTCAATCATACATGACGGCATCAGTGAACCGCTGCTGGGAGATGTGATCACAATTGCTGATTTCCCGCCGTCGCCTGTCAGGAAGCTAAGTACATTAATGCCTCAGATAGTTTTCTATGCCATACTTCTCTTCGTGATCATGGTCACGTTTGTGCTGGGATGGCCTTTGCTGGGCAGATTTACCGATATCATTCTGTATATTGTCTATTCATTCATAGCTGTCATACTTGTTTTCACCAATTTCTTCTCGGAGCATGATGCACTTCACTTCAATCTGATGATACTTGGAATAAATCCGCTCATCCCTGTTCTGCTTGTTTATATTCTGATGCAGCGGAAAGCGGTTTACCTGAGCAGGATTGCACTTTCAATGTCAGTGCTTTGGATCCCTGCCTCCCTGATTGCAGGACAGGGCATTAATCCTGCACTTATTCCACTGGTTCTCATTATCATGGTCAGACTCTTCAGGCATTGTGAGTTCGGGAAGACGCTTTAACACTTCTTTAACAACATTTAACACCTTTTTTCGATATCAGAGGTGATCTTTGCGCATGCTTTTCGCAATGCAGAAATAACACATAATTATATGGAACATACAACCGATATCAGGCTTTTGAATGAGAAGATCGAAAAGGAGAGTTCCTTTGTTGATCTGCTCAGGCAGGAAATGAACAAGGTCATCGTCGGTCAGCGTCACCTGACTGACTCTCTTCTCATCGGTCTTCTCTCGAACGGACACATACTTCTGGAGGGTGTACCCGGGCTTGCAAAGACGCTGGCAATAAAGACGCTGGCCTCCATCATTGATACTAAATTCAGCAGGATACAATTTACGCCTGACCTGCTTCCGGCTGACCTCATCGGAACGATGATATACAGCCAGAAGAAGGAAGAGTTCATCGTACGCAAGGGGCCTGTATTTGCCAACTTCATCCTTGCCGATGAGATCAACCGTTCGCCGGCAAAGGTGCAGAGCGCACTGCTTGAAGCAATGCAGGAGAGGCAGGTCACAATAGGTGACCACACCTATAAGCTTGACGAACCTTTCATGGTGCTGGCCACGCAGAACCCGATCGAGCAGGAGGGTACCTATCCGCTGCCCGAAGCACAGGTAGACCGGTTCATGCTTAAAGTTGTCATTACCTACCCGGAGAAGGAGGAGGAGAGGATGATCATCCGCGAGAACCTGGCAAGTGAATTCCCCGTGGCAAAGACAATTCTCAAGCCGGATGACATACTGAGGGCTCGCAGGGTTGTCAGGGAGGTATATCTTGACGAGAAGATTGAAAACTATATACTTGACATTGTTTTTGCGACCAGGGAGCCAGCCAGGTTCGGACTGGCAAAATTCTCCCCGCTCATTGCATACGGCGCATCACCCAGGGCAGGAATAAGCCTGGCAATTGCAGCCAAAGCCAATGCATTCATCAGGAGAAGAGGATTTGTAGTTCCCGAAGACATACGGTACCTCTGCGGTGACGTGCTGAGACACCGTATCGGTCTGACATACGAAGCTGAGGCTGAGAATATTACACAGGATCAGATCATTACAGAGATACTTAACACCGTAGAAGTACCATAGCCATAATGAGCAGATCGATTCTCATATTACTTGCTCTCTTTACAATCAGCGCTGCCGGCGCGCAGGACCTCATCGGGCTGAATGAACCGCGTATAAAAGTCCTTATGGCAGATGAGAGACCGGCTTTGATTATTAATGACAAGGTTAAGAACGATATATACAGGTATCTTAAGTATACCTCGGGAGAAGAGGGAGAAACGTGGCTTATTTTCCTTGATGAAAAGGGTATCTGCAACGGCGTCAGGATCACGTACGAAAAAAGCAGCATCGAAGAAAAAAGAGGCGAGCTCAACAGACTGCATAAGAGTGAGGGAACTGACAGCTGGGTCTACAGGTCACGTGGCAAACTCATAGATATTGACCTGAAGGATGAGAATTGGTTTTTCACTGTAACATATAAGGTGGCACAACATAAGGATAGGAGTGGAGACGACAGAACTGCTTAAGAAGGTAAGAAAGATCGAGATAAGGTCACGGGGCCTTACACGACAGATCTTTGCAGGGCAGTATCACAGTGCCTTTCGAGGAAGAGGCATGGCCTTCAGCGAGGTGCGCGAGTACCAGTTCGGTGACGAGATACGCAGCATAGACTGGAACGTCACAGCCCGCTTCGGACATCCGTACGTCAAGGTCTTCGAAGAGGAACGCGAACTGACAGTCATGCTTCTCGTTGACGTAAGCCGCTCAGGTGACTTCGGTACCGTTGCCGCTACCAAACGCGAGGTAATGACTGAGATTGCCGCTGTTCTTTCATATTCGGTAATCGTAAATAACGACAAAGTGGGGCTTATGCTCTTCTCCGACAGGGTGGAAAAATATATCCCGCCCAAGAAAGGGAGGGCACACATGCTCAGGATTATACGTGAGATGCTGAGCTTTGAGCCTCAGTCATCAGGCACTTCCCTGTCAGAGCCGCTCAGGTTCCTGACGAATGTGCTGAGAAAGCGCTGCACGGCGTTCATCCTCTCTGATTTTATGGCTCCGCCGTTCGAAGAGGCTCTGCGCATCGCCTCAGGCAAACATGACATCGTGGCACTCAAAATTAACGACAGGCGCGAAAAAGATATACCCGATGTCGGCTTTATCCGTATCAACGACCCGGAGACCGGAAAAGAAAGCTGGATAGACACTTCATCATCAGCGGTAAGGAATGAGTATGCGCTCAGATGGAGACAGCATGAGGAGAAAGTAAGCACATCATTCAGGAACTGTGGGGTTGACGTTGCTGTCGTAGGTACAGGTGAAGACTACATCAAACCTTTGATCTCTCTGTTTAAACACAGGTAAGAATATGAAAAGAGCATATTTACTTGTGACCTTGTTATCACTCTTCCTCATTGTAAAAGGACAGGAGATCAATGTGACGTCTCTGCCCGATACAAGCACTATTCTTATCGGCGACCAGACAGGATTTACAGTATCAGCAATCATCCCTGCCGGAGTAAAGGCTACATTAAGTTCAGCAACCGACACTCTTGCAGGCAGGATACTCATCCTCGGCAAACCGGTAAGGGATACTGTAGTATCACCTGGCGGAGATTTTACGGTAACTGACAGATATCTCATAACATCATTTGATTCAGGCAGTTATGAAATACCTCCATTCTATGCCGAGGTGATTTCCGGAGACAGCCTGAAGAGATTCTTTTCAGACTACTCCTTCCTTAATGTCGTGAGACCTTCTGTAACCCCTGCTGATACTACCGACGTAATCTTTGATATCGTCCCGCCCCGGGGTGCTCCGGTTACTTTCAGGGAGGTTTTACCATGGTTGATAATAGCCTTAGTATCAGCAATTTTACTCTGGCTGCTTGCCCGGTTCCTGCCCAGACATCCTCTGAAGAGGTTTGTGAAACCTCAGCCGCCGCGCGAACCTGCACATGTGATCGCATTACGGGAGCTGAGCCTGCTAAGGGAGGCTGAGTTATGGCAGAAAGGGGAGATCAAGGATTACTATTCGCGGCTCTCAGATATCCTGCGAAGGTATATTGACAACCGGTATGGCATTATGTCTCCTGAGCTTACAACCGATGAAACGGTCAGGATGCTTCAGAAAGCAGCGGTACTGAAGCATAGTGAACTGTCACTGGTGAAGGAACTGCTCTCAATGTCTGACATGGTAAAATTTGCGAAGTATTTGCCGGGAAGTGAGATGCACGGGACAGCATTGAATGATGCCGTAAAATTTGTTGAGATCACCCGTGAACCTGACCTGACGGCAGAAGCAGCAGCAGATACAAAAGGAGGAGGCAATGCATAACATTGTATTTGAGAACGGATGGTTTCTGTGGTTCGGCCTTACTGTGCCGCTCCTTCTTGCCTGGTATCTGTATCGGCAGGGGAGGTCCCATGCAGCATTCAAACTCTCAACTGCAGGTTTCTTCTCCTCAGAGCGCCGGACCTTCCGCCACTATTTGCGCCACATACTCTTTGGGATGAGGCTCACAGTGCTTGCACTTATTATTATTGTGATTGCACGGCCGCAGAGCGTTGACAGGTGGCAGAGCTCCACCACCGAGGGGATTGATATTGTCATGGCACTGGATGTGTCAGGAAGCATGCTGGCAAGAGATTTCAGTCCTGACAGGCTCGAGGCATCAAAAAATGTCGCTACCGAATTCATCAGCAGCAGGCCTTATGACCGCATAGGGCTTACAGTGTTCAGCGGCGAGAGCTTCACGCAGTGCCCCCTGACAACCGACCATGCCGTGCTTATCAACCTGTTGAGGGAGGTAAAAAGCGGCATCATCGAAGACGGTACAGCTATCGGAGTGGGCCTCGCAACAGCCATAAACAGGATTAAAGATTCAGACGCCATCAGCAAGGTAATCATCCTGCTTACTGACGGAGTGAACAACAGGGGGTCGATAGACCCGATGACAGCCGCAGAGATTGCCAGAACATTTGGAATAAGAGTATATACTATCGGTGTCGGCAGCATGGGTTATGCCGACTACCCTGTGCAGACCCCGTTTGGTATACAGTACCAGAAGATGCAGGTTGAGATTGACGAGAAACTTCTCGGGCAGATTGCTGACCTGACCGGAGGAATGTACTTCAGGGCTATTGACAACACCAGCCTGCAAAGAGTATACGGTGAGATTGATAAACTTGAGAAGTCAAAGATAGAGACCAGGGAACACAGCAAACGGGAGGATGTATTTATGCCATGGGCGCTGGCCGCAGCAATTATCCTTGCCTGCGAGTTGATTCTCAGGTATCTCTTAATGAAAAACATGTCATAGAGGAGCTATGGATACATTCAGATTTGCACAGCCTGACATGCTTTACCTGCTCCTTCTGGTGCCGGCACTTGTTGTCATATGGATCGTGGGCAACAGGCGCAGGAGAATGGCCAGGGAGCGTTTCGGGGAAGCTGAGCTTGTCGCAAGACTCTCACCTGACTACTCTCCCCTGAGACTGACCCTGAAGTTCATCATCAGGGTGACGGCTCTCATATTTGCTGTCGTGCTGATAGCCAGACCACAGTTCGGTTCAAGACTGGAAGAGGTAAAACGCGAGGGGGTGGAAGTGATTATTGCTCTCGATGTAAGTAACTCTATGCTGGCATCAGACATCTCCCCCACAAGGCTTGAACGGGCTAAACAGGCTATAGCACAGCTTGTTGACCAGCTCAGGGAAGACAGGATCGGATTGATACTCTTTGCAGGTGACGCTTATACTCAGATACCTGTAACCAATGACTATCTCTCCGCAAAGATGTTCCTTGAGAATGCAGGACCGGATGTGGTTTCAAAGCAGGGCACCGCAATAGGTACTGCAATTGATCTCGGGATGAGATCATTCTCTCCGGCAAGTGACAAGAGCAAGGCACTCATAATTATCACCGACGGTGAAAACCATGAGGATGATGCTGTTGGAATGGCAAGGGCAGCTGCTGATAAGGGTGTCGTTATTCATACTATAGGAATCGGTTCACCTACAGGGTCACCAATACCTCTCAGCACAGGAGGAAGAACGGAATACCTGAAAGACCAGGATGGCAACACCGTCATCACGAAACTTGATGAAAAAGTACTGCAGGAGGTTGCCTCAATTACAGGAGGGAGGTACGTGAGGGCAAATAACACAAGCCTGGGATTGAATGAGATTTACAATGACATCGGCAGGATGAAAAAGACAGAGATCAATGCCGTGATGTACACTGAATATAACGAACAGTTTCTTGTGCCTGCTGTGATTGTGTTCATCCTTTTACTCGCCGACATATTGATCATGGATCGTAAAAATCATATTCTCAGGAGACTGGGGATACATGAAACTTATGAAAAAGGGAACGGAAGATGATACGCGGAAAACTGTATAAAACGTTCCTGGTACTCCTCGGCTTACTGCTTCTCCATCCGGGTTTGCAAGCACAGGAGGAGAGGGAGTATATAAGGAAGGGCAACAGGCTTTACAAGAAGAGTGAGTTTGCCGGCAGCGAAGGGATGTATCGCCGGGCACAGAGCCAGGAGAAATCAACGGCTGATGGCGGCTTCAACCTCGGGGATGCACTCTATAAGCAGGGGAGATACGGAGAGGCCGCAGAAGAGTTTACCAGGGCAGCCTCAGCAAGCGGCGATGACAGGGAGAGGCAGGCAGAGAGCTTCTATAACCTCGGAAACTCACTGCTCAAGGATCAAAAGTATGGCGAGAGTATAGAGGCTTATATTAACTCCCTTAAACTCAAACCTGAGAATATGGAGGCGAAGTACAATCTTGCCTATGCTCAGGATCAGCTGAGGAAACAGGAGGAGCAGCAGCAGAATCAGCAGCAGAATCAGAATCAGGATCAGGAGAAGCAGGAGAATAAGGATGACAGCAAGTCAGACGAGCAGAAGCCTGAGGATCAGCAGAATGATGAGGATAAGGGGAATCAGCAGCAAAACCCGCAGCAGTCAATAAGCAGGGAAGACGCCAAACGGCTTCTTGACGCACTTGCCGCCAGCGAGAAAAAGACGCAGGAAAAGGTACAGAATGAAAAGGCCGCGAAGGCAAAAGTGAGGGTAATTAAAAATTGGTAATTTTGGCCGCGATGAAAAGCTTCCTGATGATATTGGTATCATTGCTTGCGCCACTGACAGTGGCCGCACAGGAGGTGACTGTTGACGTTAACGCCCCGCAGAGCGCTGTCGCCGGGGAGCGCTTCAGGATAGTTTATACTGTCAATTCAACCGACGGACGTTTTCAGCCACCGGCATTCGACCCCTCATTCTCTGTATCGGGGCCGCAGACATCAAGCAGTCGCAACATACAATGGATCAACGGTGAAATGACATCGGTTGAAACTACAACCCTCGTCTATTATGTTGTAGCCGCGACTCCGGGCCACTATACCATACCGCCTGCGCAGTATGCTGCGCGAAAGGCCACCGTAAGCTCCGCCCCTGTGGAGATAGAGATTACCGATGCCGGAACAGTGCCATCCAACAGCGATAACCGTGGTGGGCAGCCTCCGGAGAATGGATCTGAAGTATCAATGAGACTTATTCTCAATACCAGGGAGGTTTATGTAGGGCAGCCAATTACCGCTACGCTGAAACTTTATACCAGGATCAACCTCTCAGGGCTTAACGATCTCAAATACCCGGATTTCAAGGGATTCCTGCGTGAAGATATCGATACCCCGCCTCTCAGGAACCTTGAGGCTGAAGTGATTGACGGAGTGCAGTATGGCACCGGCGTACTGCAGCGTTTTTTATTATACCCCCAGATAGCAGGAGAACTCAGGATCGATCCGATAGAGATTACTGCCATGGTACAACAGCGTGCTTCCGGAGGAGATCCCTTTTTTAATGACCCCTTCTTTGACAATTTCTTTTCCAGCGTCACAAATGTCCCCAGAAGCGTTGCCACACCTCCCGCAACCATAAGGGTGAAATCCCTTCCTGCGCCGCAACCGGCTGATTTTCAAGGCGCCGTAGGCGCATTCGAGATCACTTCCGACCTCTCAAAGACAGAAATAGCCGTAAATGATGCTCTTACCTTTTCCGTTACGCTGAAGGGCAAAGGCAACCTGAATCTGGCCGGTGCACCTGTAATAAATTTCCCGCAGGGGATAGAGAAGTATGATCCGAAGGTCACCGTCAGGAGCTCAGGCACCGCAGCTGGATCAAAGGTGTTCGAATACCTTCTGATACCAAGAAACACAGGAACATTTGATCTGCCACCCGTTTCATATACTTTTTTTGATCCGGAGCTTGATAAATATGTCACTCTCCGCACTCCCGGTTATACTGTAAAAGTAACAGGTGAAGGAGGTGCCGCAGATCAAACCGTAACGCCTGCATTCATTCCGGGTGAGGATGTCAAATACCTGGGACAGGACATAAGATTTATCAGAAGCGGTGACACCATACTCAAGTCCATGCCCGGGTCACTTGTTGACAGGAGTTACTATTGGCTGTGGTACGCAATGGCTGTGTTACTGGCAGGTGCCGTATTGCTTTTCAGACGTGAACAGATACGGCGCAATGCTGACATAACTGCCCTTCGAAACCGCCGGGCAGCAAGAAATGCGCGTAAAAGGCTCGCGAAGGCAGAAACACTGCTCAAAGGCAGCAAGCCTGAGCTTGTCTATGCTGAGCTGTCAGCTGCCCTGTGGAATTATCTCGGAGATAAGCTCGCAATACCGAGGGCAGATATGACGAGGGAAAAATGCTATGCCGGCCTCAGAGCAAGAAATGCAGGAGAGGATATTATTACCGAACTTGACAGCATCCTTTCAGCCTCTGAGTATTCCCGTTACTCTCCGGCTTCACAGGGAGACAGCCCTGCCGAACTGCACAGAAGAACGGCAGCACTGATCGGAAAACTTGACAGCATGCTTGATTAAAAATGCACAGAAAATGAGGAGATCAATTGTACTTCATATACTGCTGGTAATTACTGCGTTGCATGTTTCCGCCCAGACACCTGAAGAGAGTTACAGGCATGCCGGAGAACTTTACAGTGCATCTGATTTTTCAGGAGCAGCAGCCATCTACAGAAGGATCTATGATGAAGGTTACAGGAGCGAAGACCTGCTTTACAACGCAGGTAACGCCTTCTTTAAATCTGGCGACATAGCATCGGCTATTCTCTTTTATGAACGAGCCCGGCTGATATCTCCTGCCGACGAGGACATTAATTACAATCTTCAGGTGGCACGCAGCAGGGTGACAGACAAGTTCGAGACCCTGCCCGAACTATTCTTTGTCAGGTGGTTCGATTTCTTCTCACTGCTGGCATCAACAAATACCTGGGCTGTAATGTCGCTGACACTTTTTGTTGTTTCGCTTCTCTTTGTCCTGATCTTTCTTACCAGGTCTGCCGCTGGGGGAAGGCTTCTCTCATTCTGGCTTGCCCTGGCCAGCTTAATTCTTTCACTGATAATGCTTTCACTTGCCATCAGGAATAATTCACTGGTCAGCCATAACAGGAAAGCCGTTGTCACATGCAGCATTGTGACGGGCAAGAGCGCCCCCGGTGACGGAGGAAATGAGCTTTTCGTCATCCATGCAGGGACAACTGTTACAGTAGAAGAGGAACTTGGTGCCTTCACCGAGGTGCGACTGCCTGATGGCAACAAAGGGTGGGTGAAGGAGGAATGCATTGAAAAGATATAGCCTGTTGCAACTATTTTATTATCTTTTCGGTCAGATAAGTGAGAAAGATATCTGACTATGAAGAAACTACTCCTTTTTCTTTGTGTCGTGACTGCAGTTGTATCATGCAAAAAGACCGATATGGAGCCCAGGGGCCCTACTGATGTGCGCATATTCAACAAGACGGCTGAGCGGTTCGATAATGTGGTCATCAAAACCTCGGATAATCCTGCCTACGCGGAGACAGAGCATAATTTCGGCACCATCAGTCCGGGAGCATACTCCGGTTATCACAGGTTTGATATTGCCTACCGGGAAGAAGCTGATATTTCCCTGACTATTTCAGGTATTGAGTACTCCACGCCGGCTGTTGATTTCACCTATCTGACATATATTGGCCAGGATAAAGTGACATATGAGATCACAATAACAGATCCTGTTAATCACATTCTGAAAATAAGAACCATCCTTGAGGGACCGTTATAAGATTTAAAGCAGATCGGATGAAGGAATTTATTACCGCATGTCCGCGCAACTGCTACAGCACCTGTTCATTCAGGGTATTTACCGAAGATGGAAAGGTTAAGCGGATATTGCCATACCGTGACAATCTGGCCACTCCGGAGGGTCCCTGTATAAAAGGCCTTGCCTACCTCGAACGGGAGTTCTCAACGTCGAGAATCCTTTATCCTCATAAACGCACTGAAAAGGGAACCTTTATCCGGATATCCTGGGAGGAGGCTTTCTCGACTATCACACAAAAGCTCCTTGAGGCAAGGGAGAAACACGGGCCTCATTCAGTTCTCTTCTACAAGGGAAGCGGTCATTCCGGATTGAGTAATGACATCGCCTCTCTCTTCTGGAAGACTTTCGGGGGAGCCACAACGACATACGGCAACCTGTGCTGGCCTGCCGGCCTTGAGGCTGTCAGGCTTACCCTCGGGGATGTAAGGCATAATGTTCCCTGGGACCTGGCAAATGCACAGCTTATCATAATGTGGGGAAAGAATCCTGCCGAGACAAATGTCCAGGAGATGATCCACATTGACATTGCGAAAAAGAACGGGGCGAAGCTGGTGGTAATCGACCCGAGAAGAACGCCTACAGCTGACAAGGCTGACATCCTTATAAGGCCCAATCCCGGAACCGATGCAGCACTTGCACTGGCAGTTGCGAAACTGATTATCGATAAGGGTCTCGCCGATAGTGAATTCATTGACAAATATGTAATCGGGTTTGAGAAATTTGCCGCCTCTCTCGAAATTTCACCTGAGCAGGCTGGGAAAATAACCGGCATCCCCGCCGAAAATATAGAACAGCTGGCACTGATGATAGGGCAGAGCAGGGCTGTTACGATTGTTGCCGGTTTCGGCCTGCAGAGGTATACAAACGGCGGACAGACCATCCGTTCCATCCTGTCGATACCGGTAATTACGGGTATGATTGGACGGAAAGGATGCGGATTCAATTTTGCAAACCTGCAGGGATATATTTTCGATGCAGTAAAAGAACCGCTGTGCTATTATCCTGATCGTGAGCTTGATAAACCCTTCAGAAGAGAGATCTCCATGGCGAAGTTCGGCACTGATTTCTTCTCCCTGAAAGAGCCTGGAATAGAGGTCGCATGGATTGAAAGAGGCAACCCGGTCACACAGCTTCCCGGAAGCAAGGGGGTTAAAAGAGCCTTGCTCTCTGTTCCATTTAAAGTCGTTGTTGATCAGTTTATTACTGACACAGCTGCAATGGCCGACATTATACTTCCTGCTAAGGGGCTATTCGAGCAGGCTGATGTCGTCAGCTCATACTGGCATCCTTATGTTCAGTATAAGCCTGCGGTAATTGATCCTCCGGGTGAGGTAAGGCCTGAGAGTGAGATATATTTTGAGCTTGCCCGCAGAATGAACCTGGAAGCTGCGATAATCCCTCCCGCGGAATATGATGAATGGCTTCTTAACCGCATCAGCGGCACCGGGGGCTTTTCCCGTGAAGAGCTCTTCAGGGCACCTGTAATACCTGACCAGGCTGAACAGACCGCTTTCCGTGAAAGGGACTTCAGTACACCTTCCGGAATGATAGAGCTTTATTCAGAGACTGCTGAGAAGCTTTGGGGAGTGAATCCGTTACCGTCATATACTCCTCCTGACGACTTCGGCGAAACGGACCTCCCTTTCAGGCTGATGACACCCAACATCGCATCACGAATACACTCGCAGTTCGGCAACCTTGAGGTTATCAGAGGCGTCGTCGAACCGCCGGCATGGGAAATGTCGCCGTCAGACGCGCGCAGGCTGGGCATCAGGAGTGGAGACCGGATCAGAATATATAACTCCAGCGGCGAAGTAACAGGGAAGGTGAGAGTGACGACAAGGACGAAGAAGGGAAGTTTGGTATTTCCCAACGGAATATGGCTTGACGAAGGGGGAGGGGTCAATGATCTTATAACCCCTGCGGAAACAGATATGGGTCATGGTGCGGCATTTCATAATACAAGGGTCGGAGCAGAAAAAGAATCAGCATGAGAAGAGGATTCGAATTTGATGCGGCACTCTGTGTGCGGTGCAACGCCTGCAACGCTGCCTGCACCCTTGAGAACGGGCTTCAGCCCGGTACGAGATCTTTATACGGGTGGAACGACGAGGCGCTGCCTCCCTTCAGCGTGTACAGCCTCTCCCTGGCATGCAACCACTGCGAGAAACCGGAGTGCCTCGAAGGATGCCCTGTAAATGCCTATTCAAAAGACATCTCCGGAACTGTCCTGTACGATAAGGACAAATGCATGGGGTGCCGCTACTGCACCTGGAGATGCCCTTATGACGCTCCCAGGATCAACCCGGCAAAAGGTTATATCGAGAAATGTCAGTATTGCTTCGGGAGAGTCTCTGAAGGTGTTGAGACAGCATGTACATCAGCATGCCCGACCGGAGCACTCAGGATGGCTGCAATGGATGAGTTCCCCCCTTCAGGAGTGGAATGGTTCCCTGAGACAGGGATAGGTCCTGCCCTCATCCTTAAAGGGGTACCCGATGCCAACAGCCCGGTGATAATACCGGCTGAAGAGGATGAGGTGATTCCTGACACGCCGGTTGCTGAAAACAGGGTTATGAAGGAATGGAGCCTCATACTGTTTTCTTTAATGGTTATATCAGCATCATCACTGCTGATATCTTCAGCACTGAAGGCGGATGTCCCGGGGGCAGGACTGCCGGCCATACTGATGGCCGGCTCAATACTGGTCTCTTTTGCCCACCTCGGCCTTCCCCTGAAAGCATGGCGGGCACCGTTGAATGTTCTGTCATCACCCCTGAGCCGTGAGATACTGTTAGTGGCGGCATTGTCAGGGATGGCTGCCGTCAACTGGTTCCTTCCGGGAATAATTAACCCAGTTGTTTATGGCATCAGTCTCAGTACTGACCCTTATCTCGGTAGACATGGTCTATTTTGCTTCAGACCGGTCTTACAGGCTTAAACTCCATACCGGACAGGCATTCTTCTCAGCTGTCTTTGTTACATCATGGTTTATTACACCAAATACACTTTTTCTTATCTTCTCACTTCTGGCAGCACTGTCAGTGGTCATGAGATACAGGTCATCCGAAAAAGAACCTCTGATCCGTTTTCTTTATTACTACCGGGCGCTCTCCCTTCCCGCCGCCTTCATGCTGTTATACCCCGGAAGCGAGGGTACCAGCATTGCCGCTGCCATAGTCTTTTTTACCGGTGTTGCTGCCGACAGGGTTCTTTTTTACGATGACTTTTCTCCGATTAATATCAGGGAATCTATACTTGAAAATTTCAACGACACATATGAAAAAGAAAGAGATAAACAGCGCCAGGACACCGGTCTATCGTGACGCTGGCTTCGAACTGCCGTCAGCCGGCACAACATCTGATGCCTTTGCCGCCGAGATTGATCACGAGAGAGAGCCTGAGCTGTATATTTACTCCCGTTACCGCAACCCGACGGTGGTTGCCGCCGAAGAGGCTGTCATGGCAACGGAGGGATCGGCATGGGCCCTTCTTGCCCAGTCAGGGATGTCGGCCATAGATATAGCCTTGTCAATCTTCCAGGAAGCAGGCAAAGAGAGCAGATGGCTCTTCTTCTCCGAGATATACGGAGGTACACTCTCTTATATAAGCAGTGTACTTGAAAAGAGAAGGGGTCTGAAGATTGACTTCTTCAGGCCGTCAGGCAACAGCTATGATTATGACCTTCTCGAGAAGACCCTGGCTGATACGCGCCCGGAGATTCTGTACTTCGAGACAATCTCCAACCCGCTGCTGATGGTGGCTGAAGGGAGGAGGATAATAGCCCTTGCAAAGCACTACGGAGCACGCGTTCTGGTAGACAACACCTTTGCCACACCTCTCCTGTGGAAGCCACTTGATGAAGGTGCCGATATTGTCATTCACAGCGCAACAAAATATCTCTCCGGTCACGGCAACCTCACTGCGGGAGTCATCTGCGGCAACGACACAACGCTGATGAAGAGCGCGATAGAATACCGTAAGTATGTAGGTCATATGCTTTCACCTGACGACGCCTACAGGTTACAGACACAACTGGCCTCATTCGACCTGCGCTTCACGCGGCAGTGCCATAACGCTTCCGGTGTGGCTTCATTGCTGAGCTCATCAGATGAAGTCGGCAGCGTGCTTTATCCGGGACTTGCGACACACCCCACTCATGAGGCAGCCCGGGCACTGACAGGAGGCAAAGGGTACGGCGCAATGGTCACCTTCGACCTGAAGGGCGACAATGCTGAAGGGAAGAGGGCAAGACGCGACAGGTTCATCGCTGCCGTATACCCTGAAATCAGGCTCATCCCAACCCTTGGCGATTCTCATACGATACTGATGCCCGTTGAGGCAGTATGGGGGGCCAAATATCCTGAGCCGGGGATGATAAGGATGTCGCTGGGCTTTGAGCCATGGGAGGAGGTGGAGAAAGTTATCAGGAGGGGACTGCAGTCATGACTGCCAGGCTATCGGATCCATCCCTCTTGAACTGAGCCAATCATTGCACATGCTGAAGTGCGAACACCCGAGGAAGCCTCTGCTGGCCGACAGGGGAGAGGGATGAACCGTCTTAAGCACCAGGTGGCGTGATGTGTCAATCGCAGCACCCTTCTGAAGAGCGTAGTTGCCCCAGAGCATGAAGACTATCCCATCCCTGTCACGGTTAAGGGCATTTATCGCAGCGTCAGTGAATTTTTCCCAGCCTTTGTTCTGATGTGACAGAGCCTGGTGTGCCCTGACCGTAAGGATGGCATTAAGAAGCAGCACCCCCTGCCTTGCCCAGCGCTCAAGGTTCCCTGAAACAGGTACCGGAACGCCAAGGTCACGGTTAAGCTCTTTGAAGATATTGACCAGACTGGGAGGAAACTCTGTGCCGTCGGTCACAGAAAAACACAGTCCGTGAGCCTGACCGGTATTATGATACGGGTCCTGGCCTATTATTACAGCCTTGACACTGTCAAAAGGACAAAGATCGAAGGCATTGAATATCTTGCCTGCCGGTGGAAAGACCTGGTGTGTCATGTATTCCTCCCTGACAAACTTTGTCAGCGATATAAAATACTCCTTCTCAAACTCGGCAGAGAGCTTATCCTTCCAGCTTGCTTCAATCTTTACATCCATCGCAGGGCTGCTCTACTTTCTGAAAGTGAAATAGATGGCACCCAGGATGCACAGAAATGCCATCAGGTGGTTTAGCCTGAACTGCTCGGTACGGAAGACAATCAGTGCAAAAAGTATGAATACTGAAATGGATATTACCTCCTGTATCAGTTTAAGCTCGATAAGTGAGAAGGGGCCTCCCGTTCCCCTGTAACCCATTCTGTTGGCAGGGACCTGGAAGAAATACTCAAAAAGAGCAATCCCCCAGCTGATGAGAACAATGGCCGTAAGTCCCATTGCTTCGTACCTGGAGACATTTTTATACTTCAGGTGACCGTACCATGCCACTGTCATAAATGAGTTGGAGAAAATAAGCAGCACTACTGTCCATAAACCCTTCATAACTCTTTCCTGTATACCAGTTTTGCATCACCCGGGCCATAAAAGTCACGCAATGTGGCCTCCAGCTCGTAGCCGTTCCTCAGGTAGAACCCTCTTGTGGGCTCATAGAGAGGGCGTCCTGATGTTTCTATCCAGACTATCTTCCCACCGAGAGCTCTGATCCTCTCTTCAGCATTCTTAAGGATCAGTGAGCCATACCGTTTCTGCCTGTGCTCCTCCATTATTGCAATCCAGTAAAGATCGTAGGAATGGACCGATGACGGATTGGGTCCGAAATTTGCAAAACCAATGACTTTCCCATCCTCAATGAGGCGAATCCAGTAATAGCCGCTTTTTTCCTGCCCTTTTTCAATAGTCTCATCTGCCAGTGAGAGAGCTACATCAACCTCAAAATCATAGAAATAGCCTGAAGATTTGAGGATTGCCTCAAGGACGGGGCGGTCATCAGCTGTAATATCGAATGAAATTTCGGCCATCGGACTCATTTATTAAGGTCATTGATGATGCGGCTGATAATCTCCGCGTGGGTATAACCTGCATGCAATCCTGCTGAGATAAATCCGCTGTCAGGTGAGATGCAGGGGTTGGCGTTGGCTTCCAGGACAAAGACATTATCATTTTCATCTACCCGCATGTCGACACGGGCGTATCCCTTCAGTCCGAAAGTTTTCCAGCACCCGAGCACTGCTTCATTGATATTACTCATCAGTCTCTCGCTGAGGTCTCCCGGGAAGTTACGCTTGCTGTTCTCATACTGGAAGGTCCCCTCAACCCATTTCGCCTTATAACTGACAATACGGGGAATGTCTCCGGGGTAATCGTGAAAAAGCATCTCGGCAGGGGGGAGGACCTCTGGTCCGGCTGGCCCGGACATGGCACTCACGTTAAACTCTCTCCCGTCAATGAAATCTTCAATAAACCAGTGCCTGTCATTCTTTTCCCTGACTAATTCAGGAACAGTACCATCAAATGTAAATACAGATTCCTCAGTAATTCCCAGTGAACCGTCTTCCCACACGGGCTTGAGTATGTATTTCCTTCCCGGCGTAAGCCTGTCAGCCTCTGAAACCTTGTATCCGCCCGCAACGGGTATCCCTCCGGCCTTCATTATCTGACGGGCCAGCACCTTGCTCCCGGTAATGAAGGTAGCCTCCAGCGGACATCCGGTATAGGGAATATGATGCATGTTGAGCAATGCCGGTATAAAATAAAGGATCTCTGCCTTCTTGCCCACTGATTCAACAAGGTTAAATACAAACTCATACCTGCTGCCTGCAATTTCAGATATTTCTTGAAAGAAATTATCAGTTACGCCCCGGCGTGATACATCATACCCCAGGGTCTGCAGGGTTTCTCCGATAAAATTTACCTGGTCGAGCACATCAAGCTCATCAGGCAGGGCGTCAGCTGAGGGCTCGTTATAGATTATAAGACACTCTTTCATTATTATTTAAGTCCGTAACGTCTTTTGGCAGAGTTTATTATCATCTCAAGAAGTGTATCATATTCAACACCGCTCATTCGTGATAGGATGGGAAGATCGGAGTGCACCGGGTTGAGACCTGCCAGCGGGTTGGCTTCAATAAAACATATCTTTCCGTTCCTGTCAGCCCTCAGGTCTACACGGCCGGCGTCAACGGCGCTCAGTGCACGCCACGCTGCCAGCGCAACAGCGTTGCATTCATCCCTGTAGCTATCATCAATGGTCCTGTACTGCACAATATCCTGGTAATTCTCCTTCACCTCAACTGAATAGGGCAGGTTGTCCTTGCATATCACCTCCATTCCGCCTACAACCCTGGCATCAGCACCGCTGCCCGTGACACCTACGGTGAACTCCCTCCCCGGAAGGTACTCCTCAACCAGAACAGGCTGGCTGAACCTCTGAAGGAGCTCAATTGCAAGGTTTTTGAGAGAAAGTGTGTCTCTGACGATGCTCCTCTCAGTGATGCCCTTGCCGGTACCTTCTGCGACAGGCTTAACGAAGAGAGGATATGTAAGGGAAGCTGCCAGTTGAATATCGTCAGCTGATGAGACCAGGATACCCGGGCTAACGGGTACTCCTGCCGCCTCAGCCACAAGCCTGGCATAGTATTTATTAAGGGAGATGCCCATGACGACCGGTCCGCTGAATACATAGGGTATCCTGTACTGGTCAAGCAACGCAGGGACGACAGACTCACGTCCGTCACCATACAGCCCTTCTGTAATATTGAAAACCATGTCCCATCTGCGACCGCCAGCGAGTTTATCAACCAGCTCAAAGATGTTACCGATACGTTCAGTACGGTAACCGAGCCTTGCAAGCACATCTTCGAGGGCTGCTACCGTATCTTCCTTGTCAAACTCTGCCGTTTCCTCCATAGTATAACCGCGTTCGAGGTACCACGAACGAAGGTCATACGTAAGCCCGATTGTCATCCCTCAGTTACTTTTTATTGGGGTATGTGTATTGCTTCCTTTTATAGTTTCTGAGCACCCATTTCTCAGGCCCGCTTTCGACCACATAATTCGGAAGTATTGGTATCTTGCCGCCTCCGCCGGGGGCGTCGACGACAAACTGTGGTACGGCGTAGCCGCTTGTATGTCCTCTCAGGTTCTCAATTATCTCAATACCTTTCTCAATAGAGGTCCTGAAATGGCTTGACCCCGGTATGAGATCACACTGGTAGAGATAATAAGGTCTGACCCTGATCTTCAGCAGGCTATGCATGAGGCTCTTCATAACAGCCGGATCATCATTGATGCCGCTGAGAAGGACCGTCTGGCTGCCAAGCGGCATACCGCCATCAGCGAGCATCTCGCAGGCCTTTGCGGTCTCAGGGGTGATCTCATCAGGATGTGTGAAATGGAGACTCATGAAGAGTGGGTGATATTTACGGAGCATTGCCACCAGCTTGGGTGTTATGCGCTGCGGCAGCACCACCGGTACTTTCGTGCCTATCCTGAGAATTTCAATATGTTTGATGGCCCTCAGACTCGAGAGCAGGTATTCAAGCTTATCGTCATTCATCGTCAGCGGGTCACCGCCGCTTATAATTACGTCACGGACCTCGGTGTGTTCGGCAAGATACCTGAACGCTCTGTCCCATTCACCCCTGGTAAGATGTCCCAGCTTGCCTACAGAGTGCGACCTGGTACAATACCTGCAGTAGGATGAGCAGAACTGGGTCACGGTAAACAGTGCCCTGTCAGGATAACGGTGGACAATGCCAGGCACAGGACTGCTTCCCATCTCATCGAGCGGGTCGGCCTTCTCGGCATCAGTGATTGTCAGTTCACTGACTGAAGGTATCATTGTCCGGCGCAAGGCACTCTCCGGTGCCGCATCGTAAATAAGCGAGAGATAGTAGGGGGTGATCCTGAGCGGTAGCCTGTTCTTCAGACTGTTGAGCGCATGTATCTCGTCATCAGTCAGTTTCATGACTCGCGACAGTGCCTCGGCTGAAGTAAAGGAGTTACGTAACTGCCATCTCCAGTCATTCCATGAATCAGTGTTGGTTAGGGGGAAGTAGCGGCGTATGAATTCCGAACTCCGGTTGCTAACTAATTGATCGAGGGATCCGATCTGCGGGAAGATCATGGTACCCGCGCCAGGCTCCTCTTCCGAGGAGCAGCCCATGAGGCGGTTCTCAACATGAGCAACCGTAGCCTCTTTTCTGTTAGCGTTCATACTTCGGTAAATAAAACTTACCTTTTTTCTGGTTTTTAATTACTGCTATTTGGTTATTAATAAATGTTACAAAATTTTTGTCTAAGATAAATAATGCTGTATCTGTCGTATCCCTCCGGAGCAAAAGATATTAACACGGCCATGCCATAAGTTAATATCTGATTATCAATATTATACATCACATAAACCTGAGTTATTCACCGGTCATTTTATGAGCATAAAACTGATACCCCGATATTGAGGCGCAAACTTAAATCAAAATTTGATATTCGGATACTTCAGGGAAAGAATTTTCAGATTTTTTTCAATCATCTGATCCCTCTGTGCAGCACACAGTTGAGTACGTCCCGCATCCTCGGGAGTATTCAATACATAATCAATAAGTTTTTCCATCGTTGTGGTAGCCACGTGCATTCTTGTATCTGAAGAAGCATAATAAACAAATACTGTGCCATCATCATCGGCTATCCAGCCGTTACTGAAGACCACGTTTGAGACATCTCCGACACGCTCTTCATCAAGAGGTTCAATGAAATGTCCCGAAGGTCTCCTGATCACCCTCCAGGGCTCATCCAGGGCCGTAAGAAAGAGATAAAGAGTGTACCTGAGTCCTGCCGCTGTCCGCCTCACACCATGCGCCAGGTGTATCCAGCCGTGTTCGGTCTTTAAAGGGGAAGGACCCTGTCCGTTCTTGACCTCTTTGACAGTATGGTATTTTCTTGCGTCAACAAGTATCTCCTCGCCAAGGACGGCATGCTCCATGCTGTCGCAGAAACCGGCACTGATGCCGCTGTCTCCGGTCTCGATGAATCCGGACTGAGGCCTCGTATAGATCATGTACCTTCCTTTTACGAATTCGGGATGAAGGACACAGTTTCTCTGCTGCGCAGCTGTTGAGACAAGGTCATCAAGCCTTTCCCACCTGTCAAGGTCCCTGGTTCTTGCAATGCCGCAGCTGGCCAGAGCGGCAGACGAGTCATCAGGCTTGCTGAGGTCTTTCCGCTCCGCACAAAACAGTCCATAGATCCATCCATCCTCATGCTGCGTCAGCCTGATGTCATAAACATTCATTTCAGGATCACCAGTCACCGGCATCACAATAGGATGATCACGAAACTTCCACTGATCAATTCCGTTAGGGCTCTCTGCGACAGCGAAGAATGACTTGACATCGAATCCCTCCGTCCTGACTGCCAGGCAGTATTTGCCGTTTAGCTTAATTGCCCCTGCGTTGAAGGTTGTGTTGATCCCCAGCCGTGTCATCAGGTGGGGGTTGGTGTTGTAATCGAGGTCATACCTCCAGAACACCGGAGTATGGTCACGGGTAAGTACAGGATATAGATACCTGTCATATATTCCGTTTCCACCTGACTGCTTGATATTCTGGCGCTCAATAAGCTGTTTATGTTCCTTAAAAAGCAGCTGAACCCTTGCATCAAATTCTTCTCTCTTCATTTTACAAGCCTTGAATTATTGCTCAAATATAACGGATAAAGAAACCCGATATTACCTTGCAGCGGGACTGTAATTTTATTGTACAAACTTTTATAAATTGCCATCTGAACCAATCATAGGGATAAAAATGAGAATTGCAGGTTTAACTGTTCTTGCCGCCGGCTTACTGTGTCTTTGTTCCTGCGGCAGACAGGCAGCAGTAAAAGAGTATATGATAGTTGGATATGTAGCGGGCTACAGGGGTTTCGATATATCGAAAATTGATGCCACTAAACTCACACATATTAACTACGCATTTGCAAATATAATTGACGGAAGGGTAGAGTTTGATACTGCACGGATAGATGATACAGGGAGAAATATAGACGATATCAGGAAACTAAACGACCTCAAAGGGATTAATCCCGACCTCAGCGTCCTTGTCTCCGTGGGAGGATGGGGATGGTCCGGCAATTTTTCCGATGCAGCTCTCACCGACTCATCCCGTACCCGCTTTGCAAAAAGTGCGGCTGAGTTCATCCTTACAACAGGGATTGACGGCATTGACCTCGACTGGGAATATCCAAACCAGGTGGGAGCAGGCAACATACACAGACCTGAGGACATTGAGAACTTCACCCTCCTGCTTAAAGCGGTCAGGGTACATATCGACTCACTTGCAAGGAAGCAGCGAAGGGAAATGCCATATCTTCTTACAATTGCTACCGGAGGAGACTCTGCATACATAGCCAATACAAAGCTTGGAGAAGCATCGCAGTACCTTGATTTTATAAATATTATGAGCTATGACCTTCACAATGGACTCACCTCGCAGACAGGGCATCACTCAAATCTGTTTTTATCAGAGTGGGATTCACCTTACGGCGATGCCACCGAGAGAAGTGTCAGGATGCATATTGAGGCAGGGGTGAGCCCCTCAAAACTGAATATCGGTGTTCCGTTCTACGGACGGATATGGCGTGGTACGGAGCCGGTCAATAACGGGCTCTACCGTGAAGCGAGGACAACAGGACAGTTTCTCCCTTATGTCGACGTCATGAAAGCCATCGCAGATACGGATTTCGTCAGGATATATGATTCCTCTGCCTGTTCGCCGTTTCTCTGGAATGAAAGAGATTCCGTATTCATTTCCTATGACGATGAGATCTCTCTCGCTGCGAAAATGAGATGGGTTAAGACCAGTGGTCTGGCAGGAGTGATGTTCTGGGAATACGCTGAAGACCCTGAGGGTAAGCTGCTCGGGATCGTGGTCAGCGGGTTAAGAAGTGAAAAGGGCGATTAGTGTTTTTCTTAAAGAAAAATAGAATCAGGGAGCTTTTCCGGGATCTGCTGGCATCAATAAAAGGGAGTGATCAGGATTTTACCGAGATACCGCTTCAGAGAGCCATTATTCTCCTGTCAGTGCCGATGGTTCTTGAGATGCTCATGGAGTCGGCGTTTGCTGTGGTTGACATCTTCTTCGTCTCCCGCCTGGGAACCGAAGCCGTCGCCACAGTAGGCCTCACCGAATCAGTATTGACCATCATCTATGCCATCGGTATGGGGCTGGCCACGGCCACCACATCGCTGGTCTCAAGAAGGATAGGAGAGAAGGACCCTGAGCAAGCCTCGCGCACAGCCTTCCAGGCAATACTAGCGGGTATACTTGTCTCATCCGTGCTGGCAATAGCAGGGTACCATTTTGCGGGTCAAATACTCTCTCTGATGGGTGCGTCACCTGTCATGGTAAACGAACTCTCAGGATATACCTCCATAATGCTCGGCTCAAACACGGTAATAATGCTGCTGTTTATCATCAACAGCGTATTCAGAAGCTCAGGTGATGCGGCCACGGCAATGAAAGTACTCTGGCTGGGAAACATACTGAACATCATTCTTGACCCGTGTCTCATCTTTGGATGGGGACCTTTTCCGGAGATGGGAATCAAAGGTGCTGCTGTTGCAACAGCAACAGGAAGAGGCATTGCCGTTGTGTGGCAGTTCATTATTCTCTTCCGCGGACATAAGAGGGTCAAGCTCCGTTTAAGGCATATGGTTCCTGATCCGGTAATTATTGGCAAGCTCTTCAGGCTCTCACTTGGAGGCATTGGCCAGAATCTCATCGGCACCACCAGCTGGATATTCATGGTCAGAATAATTTCCGTGTTCGGAAGCGCTGCCATTGCGGGCTATACAATAGCGATCCGCATCGTGATCTTCGCACTTCTGCCCTCATCGGGGATAAGCAATGCGTCATCGACCCTCGTTGGTCAGAACCTTGGGGCGGGGAAGCCTGACAGGGCAGAAAAAGCAGCATGGAAGGTAGGCTGGGTAAACTCCGTCCTTATGGGTATCATAGGCCTTATACTGGTCCTGTGGCCTGAACCATTCATAAGGTTCTTTATTGATGACCCGGATGTCATTGCTGAAGGGATACCTGCGCTCCGCATCGTAAGCGCAGGATTCGTCTCCTACGCTCTCGGGATGGTAATGATAGGCGCTATTAACGGGGCAGGCGACACCATCACCCCTACAAAAATATTCCTTTTTGTGTTCTGGATGGTCGAGATACCTCTCGCATGGCTCCTGGCATTACCGCTCGGACTGGATCAGTTCGGCGTTTATTATGCGATAGTCTTCAGCGAGACGCTGCTGACAGTGACAGCCTGGCTGGTGTTCAGAAGGGGAAAATGGAAGCTTAGAAAAGTTTGACCTTCATCAAATAAAGAAGAGGGCGATACCGGCGACGCTTATCACTGCGCCTATCACCTCGGCTGCGGTGATCTTCTCTTTGTTAAGCCAGACTGAGGGGGCAATAATTAAAATCGGTACTATAGCCATGATCGTAGATGCTATCCCTGTTTCAGTGTGTCTTACCGAGAGCAGTGAGAATGAGATGCCGAGGAACGGACCGAAAAATGCTCCCAGCGAGAGAGCTTTCATCGCCGGCGTATTCCGGAGTGATTCCCCTACCTGGCGCCAGCGTCTCATAAGGGTGATTATAAGTGAATAACCTGCTACGCCCGCGATGACCCTTATATGTGTCGAGGCAAACGGGTCGTAGCCTTCCATTCCATATTTGCTCAGCACCAGCCCCAGCGCCTGACCGAAGGCACCTATGAATGCAAATACCACTCCTGCAGGGGCAATCTTGATCGAAAGCCTCTCGCCTTTTACCGGCCTGTTGAAGATGGCCATGATGATACCCGAAATGACAACCGCCATACCTGTCAGTTGTATCACCTCGAGCGACTCTCCAAGAATAATGTATCCGAAGAAGGCTGCCAGCGGTGGAACAAGTGTCATTATCAGCATGGCAAACCTGGAACCTATCAGAGCGTATGACCTGAAAAGATAATAATCGCCCAGAACAAGACCTATTATTCCGGAGACAGCCAGCCAGATAAAGTTATGACGGGAGGCATCAACAGGCAGAAAGTGGCCGCGGCTGAAGAGTGTGAACAGTCCGATAAAGAGAAAAGCCAGCACCAGCCTCATGATGTTTACTGTCAGTGAACCTATCTTGCGGCTTGCAGACTCAAACGCCAGTGCGGTGATGGTCCAGAAAACTGCCACTGCCAGAGCGGCAAATTCCCCCAGATGACTGGTTATATATTCCATTCAGGTTAAAAATGTCAGGGCACAAAAATAGCAAAGAGAATGACTGTGACATGAATTTACCGGTTAATAATTCCTAATTTTGGGAGAACCTTAAAACAAAACTCAATGGACGCAAAAACGAAAGCTATTGTATCGCATCTCTTCGGTATCGGGTGGCTGATAGCACTGATTGTAAATATGAGCAACAAAGAGGAATATGCGAGTTATTATATCAGGCAGAATCTTGGGATTATCATTTTCGGAATAGGCTTAAGTCTCCTTAATGTAATTCCTATTCTCGGTCAGATAATCTGGGTAGTAGGGAGTATTATCCTTTTTGTCTTCTGGCTGATGAGCCTGATCTGGTCCATTCAGGACGAAATGAAGCCTGTTCCCTGGTTTGGCGAACAGTTTCAGGCATGGTTTAAGGCATTCTGAACAAACCTCCTGTGGAGGTTAGTGTCACTCGATGAATGACATAATATTCCCGGCAGGGTTCGCTATCCCGGCCAGGATAAGCCGTATGTGATATCCGGCTCCTGAAAAGGAATTATCTGATTGTCCGTCGAATCTTTTTATCCTGCTGATAAGATGATAGCCAGAGGACCAAAAAGTCCGCTATATTTGCATGATTTTTAAACAGTGGTGAAAGACCATCCATCTGATATTATAGCCAGGTTCGACCCGGTGAGCCTGGAGGATATCGCAGCTGTCAGGCTTATGACTCGGATAGACAGGAAATACCTGTTTTCCGTAAGCAGGATGCCTGAGTTGCTTTCGAGCATCAGCAACGGTTATCAGATTCTTGAGATTGAAGGCCAGAGAGAGTTCAACTACAAGACAGTCTATTTTGACACACCCTCACTGCTTTTCTATAACCAGCATGTCACAGGCAAACTTACCAGGTATAAGGTAAGGATGAGGACTTATGAGACCAACGGCCTGACTTTCCTCGAGGTAAAGGAGAAATCAAACAAGGGAAGGACCTCTAAGACTCGCATAAGAAGTGACGAGACTGATCCTCAGGAAGATGAACAGTCGCGCAGTTTTCTTCAGGAACTGGTATCAGCCGATGCTGCATCGCTGAAACCGGTCATAAACACCGGTTTTACCAGGATTACACTGGTGAACCTGGCTGATGAGGAGAGGATTACTGTTGATTATAACCTTTCATGGCACAATTTCAGGGGAGGTGCCGTTGAAATGCCCTTCCTGGCCATCGCTGAAATTAAAAGGGATAAATCAAATGTCATGTCACTGTTCTATCAGAAACTGAAAGGCATGGGTGTGCGAAGCACAGGATTCAGCAAGTACTGCACCGGCATGGCAATGCTGAATAACATCCCAAAAAAGAACAATATAAAACCAAAAATACTTCTCTTAAACAAGATCAGAAATGAATATGACAGGAATGGTTCTGCTTAACAACATTGTAGCATCGTCAACGGAGTTATTTAATCTGCAGGCCATGCCTGAACTGATAATGCGTTTCGGGATAAACCTGGTATCAGTGCTCCTCCTGGTGCGGTGGCTTTACTATAGCTCAACCAGAAGAAAGGATTATCTCTTTACATATATCATTATCTCCAGTGTCGTATTCCTTCTCTGTTATCTCCTTGAGAGCGTAAGTCTGCAGATCGGATTTGCCCTGGGACTGTTCGCGATCTTCGGTATAATAAGGTACAGGACCAATCCCATGCCAATCAGGGAAATGACCTACCTCTTTCTTGTCATTGGAATTTCAGTGATTAATGCGCTGACTGCCGTGACCGGCATCGCAGAGATCCTGTTTGCAAACGTGGCTCTTTTCGTTATTGTGCTGGGACTTGAGAAGGTATGGCTGCTGAGACATATCTCCTCAAAATCAATTGTGTATGAAAAGATAAACCTCATCACCCCCGGTAAACGTGAAGAGATGCTTGCTGACCTCCGTGAACGCACGGGCATAGAGGATATCAAAAAGGTCGAGATAGGTCCGATCAACTTCCTGAAAGATACCTGCCGCATAATAATCTATTATGAGGATAAGGAGAGATCGGTCAACCTGGCTGATCTTAACGGAAACATAAAAACTGAGGATGATGACGATGAGTAAAAGAGTGCTCCTGCCTCTGCTATTTATCCTGCTCTCGCCTGCTGTAAGTGCGCAGGATCCCGATTTCGGAATATGGTATGATCTGAAAGCAGATTACAAGTTCGGCAAAGGTTTCAGGGCTGACTTTGAAGGGTGCCTCAGAACTGTGAATGATGCTTCAGAGATAGACTCATGGTATATTGAACCCGGGATCAGGTACAAATTCAACGATTACTTCTCAGCAGGGGTTTATTACCGCTTCATTAAAAAGATAGAGGATGACGGGAACTATTATGCAAGGCACCGCTGGGCTCTTCAGGCCAAAGGTGATCTCCCTGTCGGAAGATTTACATTTTCTCTAAGATACAGATTCCAGGAACAGTCAAAAACCTATCTTGAAGATGCCGGAGACGAGAAGACTATATGGTTTAACAGGACAAAATTTGAAATTGACTATGATATAAAGGGTCTTCCTCTTATGCCCTATGCCAATGTCGAGGTATGGAACCAGATCTTTGCCGATAATGGAATCTTCATTGACGAAACCAGGTACACCATCGGTGCCGAATATACAGTTTTCAAGATCCACGCTGTCGGCCTTGAATACATATACCATGTCAGCCATGTGTCAAAGCCGGCGTACAGGAACATACTCTCAGTCATTTACTCGGTGAGTTTCTGAGATCGTGCACTAATCTGAATTAATTCATATCAGTGGTACTTGTGTTCCGGTTCTTCGGAACAATTGAGCGCGGAGCGTGTTATATTCACAAAACTAAAACATAAATGACAAAATGGAATGCAGACCGGATCAGTGATCTGACCGGTAAAAGGATTATAATAACAGGCGGGGCCAGCGGCATTGGATATGCGGCAGCAGTAAAACTTGCAGGTAAAGGTGCTGACGTCGTACTCGCCGTAAGAACGGTGGAAAAAGGGGAAAAGGCAGCCACAAAACTCAAACTTTCATACCCTGAGGCAAAGGTGACAGTAATGCACCTCGATCTGGGTGATCTTGAATCAGTGAAGCAATTTGCACAGCAATTTGCTGTACAAAACAGCAAGCTTGATATTCTGATAAATAACGCAGGGGTGATGGTGCCACCATACCGTAAGACAGAGCAGGGTTTCGAGTTGCAGTTCGGTGTAAACCACCTGGGTCATTTCGCACTCACAGGGCTTCTGCTTCCAATGCTGTCAGCCACGCCCGGATCGCGTATTGTGACTGTAAGCAGTATTGCCGCAAGGAAGGCAATAATTAATTTTGATAATCTGGACGGCTCGAAAGGGTACAATCCGATGAGCTTTTACAGGCAGAGCAAGCTGTCAAACCTTCTCTTTGCCATTGAACTTCAGAATCGTCTCAAGGGTGCCGGAAACAGTCTGATGAGCATTGCCTGCCACCCTGGTGTAAGTGCCACAAACCTTGTCTCAAGGGGCTCAGGGAAAGAGGCCGGGTGGCTTGTTAAACAGCTTATGAAATTATTCATACAGTCGGCGGAGATGGGTTCGCTGCCCACTCTTTACGCTGCAACAGATCCTGGCCTGACAGGAGGAGAATATATCGGACCTGACGGCTGGCAGGGACACGGAGGGCACCCTGTCATAACCGACGAGGCAAAGAAACTCTTTAACCCTGAACTGGCTGCGAAACTATGGGAAGTGTCTGAAAAACTTACGGGAGTTCGGTTCCAGCTATAAGCGAAAAGCTGAAGGTTGTTGCCAGATGGCTGTTTTAAGCTGACTGTCATCATCGATCTAAGTGTCATTCTGACCATACACCAAAAGAGAAAACCCAATGACCCTGAACGATCTTAGAAAAATGGCGGCCCCGGATCAGAGCACTGAAAAGATGCCTGTCCTCTTCCTGGGTCACGGCAGCCCGATGAATGCCATTGAAGAAAACGAATTCGTGGCCGGTTTCAGAAGAATTGGCAGAGAGACTCCAAAGCCATGCGCCGTTCTGTGTGTCTCGGCACACTGGGAGACACGCGGCACTTTTGTTACAGCCATGGAAAGACCCAGGACAATACATGACTTCGGCGGTTTTCCAAAAGCACTCTATGAAGTTCAGTATCCCGCCCCGGGTGACCCTGCTCTGGCAGCGGAGACAAAAAATCTTGTTACGGGCAAAGAGGTTGGACTTAATAACAGCTGGGGCCTCGATCACGGCGCCTGGAGCGTGATACGGCACCTTTATCCCGATGCTGACATTCCCGTGATTCAGATGAGTCTTGATTACAATATGTCACCACAGGATCATTATGACCTTGCAAAGGAGATATCACCGCTGCGCAGGAGGGGAGTACTTATAGTCGGAAGCGGAAATATAGTTCATAACCTGAGCCTGGTGGCGTGGGATAAACTTGATTCTGTAGATTACGGTTTTGAATGGGCCATTGAGGCAAGAGAGAAGCTTAACGGACTGATATTTACAGATAATCATCCGGCACTGATTAACTACAACAGGCTGGGAAGATCGGTTCAGCTCTCAATCCCTACTCCGGAGCATTACCTCCCTTTGCTTTATGTGCTTGCGCTTAAGGAGAGGGGTGAAAATATTACCCTTTTCAACGACAAGCCTGTTGCAGGTTCACTGACCATGACATCATTGAAAATCGACTGATACCGCTATGCAGGGAAAAGCATTAAAAAAAAATTGCCCAAATGATTATTTTAATGCTTAACCAAAAATCAGGGTAAGCGCCAGGTATTTTATTACCAGCCCTGCAACAGTCCATAGTACGGCATCCAGTATCCGGTGACGCAGCATGCCAGCTGCCAGGGAAATCACCGGAGAGGAGAGGGGCAGGGCGTTGAATGTAAGGATAGCAATGTTCCCGTATTTTCTTATCCTGTCCTCTGCCTTTTCATATCTTCTGCGACCGATCAGGCTGTCAATTATCTTGTCACTGAAAATGTATCCGATGAGGTAATCTATTGACTGCGACAGGATGGCAGTGCCAATAGCTATGAGATTAAGTGCCCATATGCTGACGTCACCCGTCAGGTAGTAGATAAAGGCAAGCTCTACAGGCATGAAAAGAAAAAAGAGATACCCTGAAGCATTGACAATGGCAAATGACCATAAACCGTTCTCTCGTGATCCGAAGTAAATATCACGGCCAATAGTCAATGATGCTATGGTAACCGCAGCAGCAACCAGCAGGAATCCAATGACCCACCTGATTATATCTGCCTTCTTCAGTCTCATTTTTAAGGTGTCGGAGTTTTTTATAAATGTAGCAATTTATCCTTCCGTAACAAGTTGTGCCAACTGAGCTACAGAAAATCTCTTACTTCCAGAGACAATAAGGGTTCTTTGACAACCAGGAGTTGTAGTATCGGTTGTCCTGCGTCACTTCCGGCCCCAGCCACGACGGCTTTTCGAAAGTCTCTTCAAACGTTGTGAGCTCGACCTCTGCAACTATCAATCCGCTGTTTTCTCCGAGAAACTCGTCTACCTCGAATGTGTGTTTTCCAACAGGTACTATGTGCCTGATCTTTTCTATTATACCTGGCTCACAAAGTTTTAACAGATCCTCAGCTTCATCATTATCAATCTCCCATTCCCATTCAAATCGCCCTGCACCTGACACGTCAGACTTTCCCTTGATGGTTAAGAATCCCCTGGTCCCTTTTGTCCGCACTCTCACTGTGCGCTCCGGAACGGATGAAAGATAGCCCTGCCTGACAGGTATTGATTCGACGATCTCATTCCTGAAATCCCCCGTCACCAGGAACTTCCTCTCAATCTCAATTGCCATTTTACCGAAGATTTGATTTGATCAAGCTATACAAAATTATTTTAATTTATCTCCGCCGGGTATATGCAATGAGTCTTTTTTGTACTTTGGCACCTGATATGACAGGAAAAACTGCAACATATACCTATACGTTTAACTACTTCTATTTCTATTATAGAGAAGAGAGGGACTGATAGTTATATGGAAAGTTAGAGGCAAACAGAAATATAATATTGGAGGTCCCGTGAGAACGGGACTTTTTTTTTGATATGAAAGAAGATACTATAAAACCTGCCGTGCGCACAAGCCTTGTCCAGGAATATTATTTCTCCCGCAAGCTGAAACAGATAGCTGATATGAGGCAACAGGGGCTTAGCGTAATCAACCTGGGGATAGGGAGCCCCGACCTTCCTCCTTCAGAGCCTGTCATTGATGCGCTGGACTCCGCCACAGCAAATCCCGCCAACCACAGCTACCAGAGCTACAACGGCATCCCTGAGCTGAGGAACGCCTTCTCAGAGTGGTACAGGACCTGGTTCAATGTTGATCTCAGTCCGGCAGACGAAATATTACCTCTTATAGGATCCAAGGAGGGCATCATGCATATCAGCATGGCCTTCCTCAACCCGGGAGATGAGGCGCTGATACCCAATCCGGGTTATCCGACCTATGAGGCCGCAACAAAACTTGCCGGAGGAAGAGTGAGATATTATGACCTCACCGAGGAGGGCGGATGGCTTCCAGACATTGACAGGATAGAGGCTGCGGGGGTCAGCAATGTCAAAATCATGTGGGTAAACTACCCGCACATGCCTACTGGCAGGAAAGCCTCACATGAAGTATTCAGGAAACTCATCTCTTTTGCAGAGAAACACAAAATACTCATTGTAAACGATAATCCTTACAGCTTCATCCTGAATGACGACTATGTAAGCATTCTCGCAGCGGAGGGAGCACGGAAAGTAGCTCTTGAGCTCAACTCCCTGAGCAAATCGCACAATATGGCTGGCTGGCGTATTGGCATGGTTGGAGGTCATGCTGATTATATAAGTGCCATCGTCAGGATTAAAAGCAATATGGATTCCGGAATGTTTAAGCCCCTTCAGGCAGCGGCAGTGACTGCACTCCGGTCACCAGGGTCATGGTATAAAGACCTTAATAATATATACCGAAGCCGGAGGAATTCTGCCGAAGAGCTGATGAATACGCTCGGATGTTCCTTTGACCATGAGCAGTCAGGACTGTTTCTCTGGGGGAAAATACCCTCCTTCCGGGGAGACGGAGAGGAGTTTTCAGAACAGATCCTCAATGATGCACATGTCTTTGTCACCCCGGGTTCGGTCTTTGGCACCAATGGAAAAAACTACTTGAGAATATCCCTTTGTGCCACAGAAGCTATTATAAATGAGGCAAATGATCGCATAAAACACAGATTACAACTATAAAAAGAATCACGAAAATGACAGTTACAATTTCCATCGTAGGACTGGGTCTGATAGGGGGATCCCTGGCTAAGGGATTGAGATCCAACGGCTTTACCGGTAAAATAATTGGAGTGGATAACAATCAGCAGCACTGCACTATATCAATGTATCGCGGACTCGCCGACGAATTCCTTCAACTGGACGAGGCTGTAAGCAGGGCAGATATCATTGTGCTGTGCACACCGGTCGACACCAATTGCAAACTGCTGCCGCAGGTACTCGATCTGATCACCGGCACCGACAAGGTGGTCACAGACATGGGTTCAACCAAGGCAGATATAGCAGCAACGGTTGTGCATCACCCGGCGAGAGGCAGATATGTTTCAGCCCACCCCATGGCCGGTACTGAATACTCAGGTCCGGCTGCCGCCATCGACTCGCTTTTTACCGACAAGGTGGCGATAATATGTGATCCTGAGCGCAGCGATGACGATGCTCTCCACCTTATCACAGCACTGTTTCAGTCGCTTCACATGCGGCTGCAATATATGAACTCAGCAGAGCATGACGTTCATGTGGCTTATGTCTCGCATATATCACACATAACATCCTTCGCTCTCGCATTATGTGTTCTGGAAAAGGAGAAAGACGAGAAGAATATTCTTTCTCTTGCTGCGGGTGGATTTGAAAGCACTGTCAGGCTGTCTAAGAGCAAAGCCGAGACCTGGGCACCCATCTTCACCGGAAATGCAAAATCAATAATTGAGGTGATTGATACCTACATCGAAAAGATGAATCTGTTCAAAAAATATATCGAAGCGGGTGACTCCGCTTCGCTTAAAGAACTGATAATAACTGCCAATGCAGTCACCCGGATACTCAACTGATAATAAATATCAATAAATACTCAAATGAAAACAAGTTTGAAAGAGTTGGCGAATACGCCTGATATCGTACCGATAAAGAGCTGGAAGGTATACAGGCAGAGACCTCTGATGGTTGCAGGCCCATGCAGTGCTGAGACGGAAGAGCAGGTGATGGAGACTGCCAGGCAGCTTGCAGAAACTGGCCGGGTCGATGTCTTTCGCGCCGGGCTATGGAAGCCGAGGACACGTCCCGACTCATTTGAAGGAGTAGGAACAGAGGGGCTGAGATGGCTGAAACAGGTTAAGGAGCAATATGACCTTCCCACTGCTGTTGAGGTGGCAACCGAGAAGCATGTCTATGAAGCACTTAAATTTGGCATTGACATCCTCTGGATTGGTGCCAGAACGTCAGTCAATCCGTTTGCAATGCAATCAATTGCAGATGCCCTTCAGGGAGTCAATATCATGGTCATGGTCAAGAACCCCATAAACCCTGAACCTGATCTGTGGGTGGGTGCTATTGAGAGACTATACAGGGCAGGAATAAGACACGTCGGAGCCATTCACCGGGGGTTCTCATCATATGAGAAAACAGCTTACCGTAACCAGCCCAAATGGCAGATTGCCATCGAACTGAGGCAGAGGATACCTGATATACCCCTTCTGTGCGACCCGAGTCATATGGGCGGTCATCGTAAATTCATCCTCGATCTTGCGCAGAAAGCGATGGACCTTAACTACGACGGTCTCATGATCGAGTCTCATATTGACCCTGACAACGCCCTGAGCGACAAGAAACAACAGCTTACACCCGGTGACCTTGTGACGCTGATCAGTCAGCTGGTACTGAGAGACCCGGAAACGCAGGACTCCGACTTCATCAACGCGCTGAATGAACTGAGAAGTCAGATAGATATTTACGATGACCAGCTTCTTGATATACTCGAGAGCCGTATGCTGGTCGCGGATACCATCGGTAAGTACAAGAAAGAGCATAATATTACAATACTTCAGAGCGCACGGTGGAAAGAGATACTCACGAGGGCAATAGACAAGGGAGAGAAAAGAGGACTCTCTGCCGAGTTCATTACAGTAATCCTTGAAGCAATACACCAGGAATCGATCAGTCACCAGATGAAAGTGATGAAAGAAGCTTAAATTAGCATGAGGAACATCAAGGCCTGAATCGCGTCAGAAAAAAAATGAAAGTCATAGTTCACACCGTCACGACCTGTTGGCACAGTCAAGGCACCGCCAAGCAAGAGCCTTACCCAGAGGGCCATAGCAGCAGGACTGCTTTCACGCGGCACTACTGTCATTCATAACCCGTCATATTGCAGCGACGCTTTGGCAGCAATAGGAATGGCAGAGGCATTGGGTGCGTCTGTGACAAGAAACCGCGATGCCGTCATTGTGAAGTCAGGCGTCAGACCTGGCACTGCAGTTACCCTCCATTGCGGCGAGTCAGGACTTGCTATGAGGATGTTCGCGCCCATCGCGGCACTTTTAAGCAGGGAGACAACGTTTACCGGTGAGGGTTCGCTCACTGGCAGGCCTGTAACGATGATAAATGATGCACTCGAGCAGCTGGGTGTAAGGGTTGACACCACCGGCGGACACCTTCCCTTTACCCTGAAGGGAGAGCTGTCACCGGGAACCGTTACAATTGACGGTGCCTCCGGGTCACAGCTTCTGACAGGCCTGCTGATGACTCTGCCTCTGCTGCACGCCGGAAGCATAGTCAACGTCAATAACCTGAAGAGCAAGCCCTATATAGACCTCACCCTGAAGCTCCTCTCAGAGTTTGGCATTACCGTTGAAAACCATGATTTTGTCCGCTTTATAATTAAAGGTAACCAGGCCTACAATGCGCATGAATACATGGTTGAGGGCGACTGGAGCGGGGCTGCCTTTCTGCTGGTGGCCGGCGCTATATCAGGCGATATCTGCATTGATAATCTCAATCGTGACAGCCTGCAGGCCGACAGGGCTGTTATGGATGTACTGAGGATGGCCGGAGCTGGTCTGACAACAGACATGAATAAAATAAAGGTATCAAAAGCAGACCTGTTACCTTTCACATTCGATGCCACCGACTCTCCTGATCTCTTTCCGCCACTCGCCGCTCTGGCAGCATATTGCAAAGGGACCAGCAGAATAGCTGGCGTGAGCAGGCTGGTGCACAAGGAGAGCAACCGCGCAGAAGCGATCATTGATGTTCTGGGTGCACTGAACATCCATGCCCATGTCGAGGGTGATGACCTGATGGTAGATGGAGGAGAGGTACTGGGGGCAGCAGTCGGCTCACATAATGATCACCGCATAGCCATGATGGCCACGGTCATGGCGCTTGGTGGCAGGGGAGAGGTGACCATCACCGGCGCCGAAGCTGTGAATAAATCATTCCCCGGGTTTTTCGACACCCTGCGCTCCTGCGGGGCAATGATCGGCTGAGAAAGGAGATGGTCTATTCTGGTTTAAGAATCTTCTCAATGGCAGATTGAATTTTATCTGCGAGTCTTAACATGCCAAGATCTGACGGATGAACGCCATCGACGGTTCCTTCGTGATCATCCCCGATCAGGTTATCAGCCTCAAGGTAGTGAAGACCGCTTATTCCTTCTGACAGCGCCTGGTTGAACACCAGCTTCAGTTCACCATTCTGCTGTCGTATACTGCTATTCCTGTTTCCGGAGTAAAACTCTGACTGAGGAAAATAAGAAGCATCAGTGACAGAGCTTTCAACAAGCAGGATTGGTGTCTCGGGATGACATTTTCTTATCTGTCTTATCAGGGGAAGTGCATTTTTCCTGATGGTATCAACCGGTGAATTAGGCAGGCAATCGAGCACCACCAGCGAGGCCTCAACCTCGCAAACAGCCTGACCTACCGATTGTTCGAGCCTGCCGTTGCCGCTGAAACCAAGATTGATAACCTCAACACCCAACCGTCTGGAAATGATTGTTGTATAGGCCATGCCCGGTCGCGAGGCGCATCCACCCTGGGTGATGCTGGTGCCGTAGAATACGACAGGCTTTATTCCTGCACTGCCATTGTTTTCATGCCTGCTTATCGAGGACCCGTCGCTGATGCCGATCTCCAGAGTGTCAACGCCGTCATACAGCGGGAGATAGATCATGAATTCTTTATAAGTAGTATCCATGCCGGAGATAAGGGTACTCTCATTCCTCTTTCCGTAAGGGACGCCTGAATTGACATACTCCCATTTTCTATCCGCAAGGCAATAGAGGTCAACTCCTCCAACGCCGATTTTTGCCATATTGGCCAGGGTGGTGTTGTTGAGAAGCGTCCACTTAATCTTGATAACAGGTGAGTTTGTTCTGAACATGATTGATATCCCTGCTGAATTCTTACTCAGATTCCAAACTTCAGGTCTCACTACTGTCTCATATTTTGAAGGAAGACGATTGAAATTCCTCTCATCATGAAGCCTGCCGTATATTGAAAACTCATGTCCGTTATGATATTTAATCTCAACCTGAGATGCCGTAACCGGCCTGGTTTCGTTCTTCTGGCCGTATACACCATTACACACTGCGCTGAGCCCGGTAAATAAAGCCACCAGTAAAAATCTGATCTTTAAGTTCATGAGGAAGTAATGTTTGTGATGCTGAAAGTTATTTTCCGATGCAGAAATTTGCGAATATCTCACCAAGAATGTCATCAGGTGTTATTTTACCTGTGATCAGGCCGAGATAATATATCGCCTGCCTGACATCAGTTGCGATGAGTTCGGTTGGAATGCCGTCACGAAAGCCATCCAGTGCTCTGCCAAGGCTTTGAGAGACCTTTGACAGAGCCTCGTAGTGCCTTGCATTGGTGACAATATACTGCGGAGAATCGAGTGCTCCCCTCTCAACTGATTCTGCAAGCATCTGCTTAAGCTCATCAATGCCTTCTGATCTGATGGCTGAGATGAAAACAACCGGTAATTTGCATGATCCGGCCAGTTTCTCTTTAAGGATTGCCAGTCTCCCGGCCGGCAGAAGGTCAGACTTATTGACCACAAGTATCATCCTTGTCCTGCTGTCGGGTATGAGTTGCTTAATTGCATCTGCGAAGGCGCATATAGCTTCAGCAGCATCTGTTGCTTCAGTCATGGCAAGGACTATGTCAGCCTTCTCCAGCCTGGCCTTTGTTCTCTCAATCCCCCTGGCCTCAATCTTATCACTGACCTCTTCTCCCCGCAACCCTGCCGTGTCAATAAACCGGAAAAGCAGGCCCCCCAGATGCAGCACCTCTTCAATAGTGTCGCGTGTGGTTCCCGGTATGTCCGAGACAATCGCCCTCTCTTCCTGAAGGAGGACGTTAAGGAGGGAAGACTTCCCCACATTTGTCATGCCTGCAATAACCACAGGGATACCCTTTCTGATTGCATTGCCGAGCCGGAAGGAGGAGGCAAGGCTATCCACCAGGCTCTTTATCCTTATGATTGTTTCTGTCATTGAAAAGCGATCGGCGAAAATCACATCCTCTTCACTGAAGTCAAGCTCAAGCTCGATAAGAGAGGTAAAAGAGAGGAGCTCATGCCTCAGCTTCTCTATCTCCTTCGAGAAGCCACCCCTCAGCTGGGTCATTGCAAGCCTGTGTGCTGCCTCTGACTCCGAGGCAATTATATCTGCCACCGCCTCAGCCTGTGACAGGTCCATCTTTCCGTTTATGAAAGCCCGCATGGTGAACTCACCCGGCATGGCAACGGAGGCTCCGAGGCTGGTAAGCAACTCCAGCAGTTTATGCTGAATGAAAGGTGAAGCGTGATAACTGATCTCAGCCGAGTCTTCGCCTGTATAAGAGTCAGGCTCCCTGAAGACTGTTACCAGCACTTCATCAACGGGCTGATCATTTTCCCAGATATGGCCGTAATGAACAGTGTACCCCTTCTGCTTTCGGATATCTGCAGATTTTGATACAGGCCTGAAGATGGACGATATTATGCGAAATGTTTCCGGCCCGCTGATCCTGATGACCGCAATTGCCCCTCCGGTGCCGGTTGCAGGGGCTGTGATTGTCGTATCATGTTTGATTGTCATTATTTTATTTCTCTTTTATAGTCCGCTGTGGCAGATGGGATAAAGATAAAAAATCCTGCTGTTGCCCTCAATGATTATCGACTGAAAGGAACAACTTAAACCGCATTATTGTATATTAACGGTCAATAATTATGAACCAGAAATCTTATACATCATGAAACAACTGATCACATGTTTAATGTTATTGCTCCTGATGAGCTTATCAGGCTGCGGCGGAAGTCAAAACAAACTGTCAAAGGCGGAAGAAGCTGAAGGATGGAAACTTCTTTTTGACGGCGTGAGCCTCGAAAACTGGAGGCTTTATAACAGTGAGGGTACAGGCCACTGGAAGGTTGAGGAGGGATGCATTGCAGCCGACGGCACTGGAAGTGACTCTACTGCATATATTGTCACTGTCGGGGAATATGAGAACTTCGATCTGAAATTTGACTGGAAAATTGAGGAGGGTGGAAACAGCGGGCTACTCTATCATGTCATGGAATCAGAACGCTTCAGGACCCCTTACATCACTGGGCCGGAATACCAGTTGATTGATGACTTCGGTTACCCCGATCCTCTTGAAGAATGGCAGAAGGCGGGAGCAGATTATGCAATGTACCTGCCTGACACCGCAACAAAGAAACTGAACCCTGCGGGCGAATGGAATACATCGAGGATTTTATTTGACAACGGTCATGTGGAATACTGGCTCAACGGAGAGAAGCTGCTGGAGTTTGAAGCCTGGACACCTGAATGGTTTACCCTGAAGAACAGCGGCAAATGGATGAACGCTCCGGAATACGGTTTATCGGCTACCGGTCATATAAGCCTGCAGGATCACGGCAGTAAGGCCTGGTTCAGGAACATGAAGATCAAAGAACTGCCGGAGAAGGAAAAAGCTGCAGTAAACCTATTCAACGGTGTAGACCTGACAGGGTGGATCGCCTACGGAACGGAGAAATGGTTCGTTGAAGACGGACTGCTGGTTTGTGAGAGCGGCCCTGACAAACAATACGGTTACCTGGCTACTGACATGTATTATAAGGATTTCGACCTCTCAGTTGACTTCAGACAGATATCTGACGGCAACAGCGGGATATTTTTCCGGTCTATGGTTGAAGGGACAAAGGTGTCAGGCTGGCAGGTGGAAGTGGCTCCCAAAGGGCACGATTCCGGAGGCATATACGAATCGTACGGAAGAGGATGGCTTAACCAGATACCCGACGAAAAGGAGGAGATACTGAAAGTAGGTGAATGGAATACCATGAGGATCAAGGCTGTAGGAGATGAGGTGACAACCTGGCTCAACGGTGAAGAGATGACGCATCTCAGCGATCCGAAAATCGGAAAGGCCAACGGCCGTATCGCCCTCCAGATCCATGACGGAGGGGGCATCAAGGTTCAGTGGAAGAATCTGGTGATACAGCCATTATAACATCCGGACCGGACTGACAGCATCCAGGTATTAATTAATAAAATTCAGATCCTTATGAAAACCTTGCGTCTGATGTTGGTTTTCCTGATTGCAGCCATAGCAACCGGCTGCGATTCCGGGAAGAGCAGTCTCCAGGAGGGACCTCAGATAATGGCATATTTTATGCCGCGCGGAGATGACTTCGACCCTGACACCCTTCAGCTTGACAAGCTTACCCATATTATCTTCAGCTTCACGGAAGTTCATGATAATCAAATGAAATTCAGAAATGAGGCCAGGGGACCACTGCTTGAAAAACTCTCTGCCCAGAAGGAAAAATACCCTGACCTGAAAGTTATGGTGGCCTGTGGGGGATGGGGTGGATCGGAAGGCTTTTCAGAGATGGCCGCCACCGAAGAGACAAGGAAACAATTTGTCGGGAGCGTGGCCACCTTCATAAAGAAATACAACCTCGACGGGCTGGATATTGACTGGGAGTATCCCGGTCTTCCAGGTGCCGGTAACCCTTACGGTCCGCAGGACAAGGAAAATTTCACCGCTCTGATGCATGACCTTAGGAAAGCGATGGATAAGATCGGACGAGACCAGGTCCTGACATTTGCTGCAGCTGGCTGGCAAAGGTTCTTTGACCATATTGAATTGGACAAGGTAATGCAATATGCTGATTACATGAACCTCATGACTTATGACCTTTCAGGAGGAGGTGACAGGTTCACATCACATCACACCAATCTCGGGGTAGTCAGGATTGAGGACATGGGAGACAGCCCGGCAGCTGAGTTCATGCGTGCAGCAACCGACACAACAATACCCTGGTCTGCTCAGGAGATAGTTGAGTTTTGCATTGAAAAAGGGGTTGATCCGGCACAGCTCGTCATTGGCGCTGCCTTCTACGGAAAGGGTTGGATCGGTGTACCCCCTGAGAACAACGGTATGTATCAGCACAACAGAGGACCATGGGACGGCTTTGGACGCTATTTTGCGCTGCGCGAATCATATGAGGACAAGAATGGGTTCGTCAGATACTGGGATACTGTTGCCATGGCACCCTGGCTCTACAATGCCACTGACAGCATCCTGATTACATATGACGATACAGTCTCGGTGAGATTGAAGGCAGAATATGTAAAATCAAGGGGACTCGGCGGTATTATGTTCTGGGAACTCAGCGGTGACACACCCGGAGGCGGGCTGCTTGATGCAATTCACTCCGGAATTCACGGGTTAAAATAGTCCGATAGGATAAGCTACACTCAGGTAAATTTCATAAAATATTCAATCTGCGAATAGGGGTCTAAATTATTTTTAGACCCCTATTCGCATAATAGATATATATCTGTATATCTGATCTATAAATTCATTCTTAGTGCTCCAGCGCTTCGACTGTAAACGTGTTTTCAGGGATAACCGACGTCGTGTTTATTTCGTCGAACTTTATTCTTGAACTCCGGCCGTTATTATGATTCATTACATACATCTCTGTCATTATATACCCTTCCTTGCCGGCAATCGGCACGGTTGAAATGATGTCTATTGTTTTGAACAATTCACCGTCAAAATTGAAGAACTCAATCTTCTTCACCTTAAGATCCTTTTTGTCAAGCCATGTGATCTTTCTTGAATAACCGTACTCATCTGCCTTGTCTTCACTGACAGGGACACTTTCTATCAGCCAGGTGTCGTTTTTGCCCGACTCAGGCATATGACTTATTTTGAAATCTGAGAGTGCTGCAGAGGTCATGTCAGCGTTTGAGAATTCGGAACTCATGAAACTCTTACCCTTTTCTGTCGACACAATCCGTCTTGTCTTTTTAAGTGCAGGCAGATATATCCACATATCATCCTGTGTCTCCTCATAGTCAAGAATAAGCAAGGCCGTTCCCCTTACGTCGGCCGGATCAAGGAACTTTATCATTCGCTTTTCCGTACCACCCGCTGTCTTTGCCTGCATGGTCAACTTGCGCGTTCTCGTTGAACCGTTCTTCTCAGTAATTGTCAGCATCAGGGTGGACTGAAGGTTACCTGACATGGTCAGGTCACGGCTGCGTTCCATCAGTTGCACGGGATCTGACAGCTGAGCCAGCATGGACTGCAGTGACAGAACCAATGCTGCTGACAATAGGAATAACATCTTTTTCATCCTTTTCGTTGTTTTTATTTACTCGTTTCAATTTTGCCTCAATGAATGCCGGTTTGAAGTAGAGCATGAATGCAGGCATCACTATAATTGCATATAGAAGGCACGAACCTATGGCCAGCAACGTCAGGTAACCGAAAAACCTTATAGAAAGGAATCCTGAAAGGAACGTCGCCGAGAAACCGGCCATAACGCTCAGGCCATTAATAACGATGCTTCGTGCAGTTGTCCTGTAGGTGGTGGAAATGGCTGCCAGGTGAGTGCTGCCATTTCTGAGTTCAAGCTTGTATCTCCACAGGAACTGGATGGTGAAGTCAACCCCAACGCCGATCATTATCGAGGAGAGGAGGGCAGTTGCTGCATCGATGGCAATACCTGTGATTCCCATTACACCAAACTGAATGATAATAGAAGCGCCAAGAGGGATAGATCCGATCAGGCCTCCCTTGAATGACCGGAAAATAATCGCCAGAAGTATCATAACCACAATAAGGGCAAATATCAGCGACGATACCTGACCATTGATGATTTTCCGGGCAAACTCAGTCATAATGATTGCATAACCGCCTACAGTCACTTTAGCCGGGAAAGCTGCAGCAAAGACTTTTATATCATCCCTGAGGTCCCTGACAACATCATTCTCGGGTCTTGACAGACGGACCAGTATGTGTGCCTTTGTATTTTCAAAGTTCATCAGCTGTTTGAAATCGTCCGGATTGCCACTCATGTTATATAGTTCGAACATCTGCGCAATAGCCTCTGCTGATGAGGGTATCCTGTCATATTCAGGTTCAGTGGGCTCATACAGCGCCTTGCTCATCTCTCTCACAACATCTGAAATGGAAAAGACGCCACCGACGCCCTCAGAAACCTTCAGGTGCTGTGTAAGATCATCGATCCCCTGCATCAGGACAGGGTCCTTGATGTCACCGCTGATCATCACCGATATGGTCTGCGACCCTCCGAATTTCGAATTGATGATTTCCGAGGCTTTTCTTATGGGATGCTTCCTGGGAAAGAAATTTTCCTGGTTGGTGTCAATTCTCAGGAAGCCTATGCCGGTACCCAGAAGGAGGGTTACCACCAGCGATACAAGCAGCACTCTTCCGGGGCGTCTGATGACTATCGAAGAAATACCTTCGAGGGCACGGCTGATCAGGTCGTTCTTTACTGTCCGTACCGGCCGGAGTTTTCTGCCGGGAGTGTGCTGAAAGTATATAAGTGCAGGAATAAATAACAGGCTCATTGCCAGGGCCAGGCTTACACCCGCAGCCGCCAGTATTCCAACCTGCCTTGCAGGAATGATTGAATGTGTCAGGAGGCCCAGCAGCCCGGCAATGGTGGTCAGCCCGCTGAACAGTATGGGCATATTCAGCGAACCGGTAATTGACCTGATCATCTCTTTCGCGGTCACCGGCAGGTCAGATTGTGAAATCTCCTGTTGCCTGACAACCAGATATATACCGTAATTGTTCGCCACCGAGATAAGGATGATGGGGGCAAGGCACATAATGATTGAAAACTTCCATCCGAGCAACGGGATCATGCCCATGGTCACAGCTGTTGAAAGTATAACTACTGTAAAGGGTATAAAGACGCTTCTCCAGTTGCCGAGCGAAAGTTTAAGAACCCCCAGCATGATTATAAGGGCAATGGGAATCAGGATCATGGCATCCTGGTTCACATCCTTGATAATGAACTGCCTTATATATGGCAATCCGCCCGTCAGAATCAGCGCATCACCCTGCTGAGCCGCAATTACAGAATCAACCTTGTTGAGGGTCTCATACTCCGGCTCGGTTGAAGTGATGGTACCGGTGATCGCTGCTGCGGTCATATCTGATGAAACAACAATGTCCCGGGCAAACTGGTTAGCCAGGATATCATTCTTAAGGGTTAAGAAATCTTCAGGCTTTTCCGGAATCCTGTCAATGAGGGGATCAACCACCATCATCCCATCTCTGCCCTCGATCTTCCGGGCAGTATAAATGGAGTTGATGGTCCCTATTCCCTCCATTCTTGACATAGCCCTGTCAACTTCCTTTACCTGCCTGAGGTCACCCGGAACCAGAATGGAACTGTCAGTAAAGAGCACAATGATCATATCCTGGACCCCAAACTCCTGCTCAATAGAGTCATTCGTCACCCGCGAAGGCATGGTACGGGGAATATAATTCCTGATGTCAGGGTCAGTCCCGGTAGAGGGTATCAGGATGCCCAGGCCTGCTGCCAGTGCAAATGATATTGTTATTATCGCCCACTTATATTTAATTATAAAGTCTGTCATGGTTCTAAAAATCTATCCTTAGTGAGAAGAATGCCGCTTTCATGAAATCATCAATAATGTCGTAGAGACCTCCTTCAGTTCCCGCATAATGTTCATACCCCACGGTGAGTGTCACACTGTCCGCAGGTTTGTATTTGACGGCTGGACGAAGCATCAGGTCTCTTGAGGTAAAATTGTAAACAGTTGTTAATGAAGGAATAAGCCTGCCATAGAGGAGTTCAGCCTCAACTCTCAATCCGGCAGAATGGTAATACTCAAATAACTGGTTGTTATACAGCCTGTTGAATGCTTCAATCTGTGATCTGGTAAACTCAACAGGATCAAACCCGGGTGTACTGAAAAGCTCCATCAGCTCTTCCATGTTGAGTGTGGTGCCAATAAGAGGATCATACGGGGCTTCGTAGAAATCCAGCACTTTTTTGCCTGCATATTCGGCGGTGATCCTTAATGCACCGGGAGTCCAGTCTAAACCTGCAATCCACTCAACCTGAGGGAACGGAACTTCCTCATTTCCCGCTTTTTCCTGTTCTGGATTTGTGTAAGCCAGCGTTCCCCGGAGAATAAATGGCGATATCACAGTTTCAAAGTCAAAACCGGCACTGTTTATTATATAGGGGACACCTTCAACGGCGATGGCCGGTTCAAGGGGATTGGTGTAATCGGCGCTGACCATGGTCAATCCCGGCATCAGGTCAGGACCATGATACCACTGAAGCCCTGCATCAAAACCCCTTAGTGTGAAGTCACCCCTGAAACCGTAAGAGTAATATCCGTTCCCTGATTTGAATCCTTCAGGCAGTTCCACATGCAGATTCGAAGGCAGAGGTATCGGTTTGATAATCAAAATTGACGGATTCCAGAACGGAGATGCAACAGCCGAAAACTTGAAAAAGGGGGCAGGGCTGAGGGTTAGCACTCCAAGGAGATTACCCAGCTCGGCATCCTCAAAATCAGGACTTCGCAACGTATAGTCAACAGGGCAAAATCGGGACAGCGGGGTGAACATGTCGGTCTTTCCCCACTTGATGATCTTCTGTCCCGCGGAAATACTCATGTATTTGTTGTAGTACATCCCCCAGGCCTCACGGAGGGTGAATGAATTCACATTTTCCCCGAACTGCTGTCCCAGGCGGACCCTCACGTCGGCAAAACCCTTAAAGCTGAGATTATCGGTTGCTGTAAGCGTCAGTGCAGCATCGCCAAAAGCTGCATTTACATCATGCTCATAATCACCGGCACTTAAAAATAGGCCTCCCCGTACAAAGCCGCCGGGAGTAAAGGTTTTTTCCTGAGAAAAGAGAGCTAACGGGACTAGAAACAATATCAACAACAAGCCTGACCTTCGCTTCATGATTCAATGCTTTTATGCAAAGGTCATCATGAATAATTCACCATGCGACCTGACCATGCGGGTCAGACAGTATCAGAGGGCAAAGTTTGTTTCAGCCGCTCGGATCACACCTTGTCCGTTGGCCTGGTTATCTCGCTCCTGTATTCACTCGGCGTTTTGCCGGTATAGGCCTTGAAGATGGAGTTAAAGGTTGATTTTGAATTGAATCCGGCATCAAAGGCAATGGCAAGAATAGTATAATGCTGATACCTCGGATCATTGATCCGGCTGATAACTTCCCTGACCCTGTACTCATTGACAAACGTAAAAAAGTTACGCCCGTGTTTTTCGTTCAGAACCTCGGTTATGTAATGACGGGGGATGCCGGTTTTTTGTGAAAGGTGATGAATAGTCATATCTCCGTCAAGGTATGGCTTTTCTTCGTCCATAAAAGTCAGTAGTTTTGTCAGGTATTCCTCAGCCTGCTCATTCCTCAGGCCGCTTTTTGCATACTTTTCTGCCCCTGCCGGGGTCCCGTTCTCATTCTCCTCCCTTGAAGCAGCAACAGGATAGTCCAGTATTTCAGGCTGGCGGATGGCATAAAAACTATATGCGAATGAGAAAAAGGCTATGAAGATAAAAGTAAGGATGTAGGGGTCGAATGGCACGAGTCCTGCAATGATGTCAATCCCGCCGAGAATAAAGACAACCACATACCCCACATAGAATGTTATTGAGAGGATCTTCATCCAGTTCAGCGTGAGTTTATCCGAGGTGAATGAGACAATATCGCGGAGATGCACCTGGTGGCGGCGTATCTGTATGAATGACAGAATGCTGTAAACAGTCACTGAAAGGAAGAAACATACGCCGTAAGCAATCCTGAGAGGGGTGAATCTGTCAATTACAAAGAATCCGCTCAGGTCATCGAAGAACGATCTGTTGCGAAAAATTACCGAAACGGCAAAGAAGACCAAGAAGGGAATAAAATGAAGGGTGTGCCAGGGCTGATATTTCAGCGACGGGTTAGTGCTGTGCCTGACGTAGAGATAAAGCAGTGGTCCGTAAGTGAAGGAAATGAACGGGAAGGAATACATTTCAAGGACCGTCTGGTTTATCAGGGCAGATATCATCTCAATGCAGAAGAGAAAGACCCATGCCGTCATTATCCGGTTGGCAGTTGTAAAAGGCCTCCTGGTGGCTATCAGGAGACCTGCAAAGAATGACTGTGCTATACCTATGTATAATATCGGTTCAACGAACTCCATCTGTGCGACAATTATCCGTAAAATTAGCAAAAGGATAAAAAAATGCCTTATTTTTGGTCAAAAGGTATAAACGGAAACTGATATGAGCATATTATTGAACGCCGGGTCTAAGGTTATTGTACAGGGCTTCACGGGCAGTGAAGGCACATTTCATGCAGGCCAGATGATTGAATACGGAACAAAAGTTGTCGGAGGGGTGACCCCGGGCAAGGGAGGTCAGAAGCATCTGGGATTGCCGGTATTCAACACTGTCAGGGAGGCTGTCGCTGCCACAGGGGCAGACACATCGGTCATCTTTGTCCCCCCGGGTTTTGCCGCAGACTCAGTCATGGAAGCCGCGGAAGCCGGTATCAGGCTCATTGTCACAATCACTGAAGGGATACCCGTGTCTGACATGGTCAGGGTAAAACAATATGTAAGCGGTTTTGACACTGTGCTGATAGGCCCTAACTGTCCGGGTGTAATAACTCCCGGAGAGGCAAAAGTAGGGATCATGCCCGGCTTCATTCATAAGAAAGGGAGGGTAGGGGTTATCTCAAGATCGGGAACGCTCACCTATGAGGCTGTTGATCAGCTTACAAAGCTTGGACTGGGACAGTCGACATGTGTCGGTATAGGAGGTGACCCCGTTATCGGGTCTACCTCGCTTGATATCCTCAGGATGATGATGAAGGATGACGGCACTGATGCCATAGTGCTGATAGGGGAGATCGGAGGGGTGATGGAGACTGATGCTGCATACTGGGTGAAGGAGCACGGCACCAAGCCGGTGATTGGGTTCATTGCCGGCCAGACGGCACCCAAGGGACGAAGGATGGGTCATGCAGGGGCAATTATCGGAGGAAAGAATGACACTGCAGAGGCCAAGATGAGGATAATGGCCGAGTGCGGGATACATGTCGTTGAATCGCCGGCTGACATAGGCAAAACAGTGGCAGGAGTGCTGCACAAATAATTTTTTATATTTGTGCCCAAAATCTAAAGATATGAGACTACTTGAAGGAAAAACAGCGGTTATCACAGGCGGGTCAAGGGGCATCGGCAAAGGGATCGCCCTGAGATTTGCAGCTGAAGGGGCCAATATCGCTCTCACAGACATAGTTGACAATGATGTTTTCAAGGAAACAGTCAGGGAGATAGAGGCACTGGGCGTGAAGGCAAAGGGTTATATATCAGACGCATCGAAATATGCTGATGCAGAGAAGGTAATTGACCAGATCACCGTTGACTTCGGCACGGTTGACATTCTTGTAAACAATGCCGGTATCACCCGCGACACGCTGCTGATGAGGATGACCGAGGAGCAGTGGGACCTTGTTCTCACCGTTAATCTCAAGTCAGTCTTCAACCTCACGAAGGCTGCCATCAAGCCAATGATGAAGCAGAAGGGAGGGTCGATCATCAACATGAGTTCGGTGGTGGGAGTGACAGGGAATGCAGGGCAGTCGAACTATTCGGCATCCAAGGCGGGGATACTGGGCTTCACCAAGAGTGTGGCAAAAGAGCTTGGATCAAGGGGTGTGAGATGCAATGCAATAGCTCCGGGATTCATACTGACTGATATGACGAGCAAGCTGCCTGAGGATGTAAGGAACGAATGGGCATCGAAGATACCTCTGCGCAGGGGCGGAACGCCTGAGGATGTGGCAAATACGGCTGTCTATCTCGCTTCAGACCTGTCATCATATGTGACCGGGCAGACGATAAGTGTCTGTGGCGGGATGGTTATGTAAATTTGATTTTGAATTGATTTATTTATTATATTTGCATCGGCAGGGCGCTATTCCCTCAAGCACGAGGAAATGCAGCGAGACATAATTATTCCACACTTATTTCTTAGGCGCCCTGCTTTTTTTATTGTATATATGCCTCCTTAGCTCAGTGGTAGAGCAGCTCACTCGTAATGAGCAGGTCGTGGGTTCAACTCCCATGGGAGGCTCGGGGCAGTGACGGGTAATGAGCAGGGAGCAGAGAGCGGAGAGCAGGGAGCTTGAGAGAAGGTATCGGTTATCGGTTATCGGGTGTCGGTTTAAGGCAGCGGATAACGAATAAGAGACTGCAGGACTGCAAGACTGCAAGACTGCAAGACAAAAAGAAAGGCGGGAGTAGCTCAGTTGGTAGTCCGCCAGCCGGCGGATCCCAGGCTGAGGGTTGATTGAAAATATTTATTGCGGGAGTAGCTCAGTTGGTAGAGCATCAGCTTCCCAAGCTGAGGGTCGCGGGTTCGAATCCCGTTTCCCGCTCAAACAAAAGAGTCCCCGACATCGTCGGGACTTTTGTTATTTAGACTGCCCAACCCTGATTTATCAGGGGAAGGGGAGGATAAATAACAAAAAAGCACCACGTCAGTGGTGCTTTTTGTTTGAAGCCATCCCTGCCGGGATCTTGCGCCGCAGGCGCAGCAATCCCGTTTCCCGCTCAAACAAAAGAGTCCCGACATCGTCGGGACTTTATTGATTTACACAGACCGATACAGGCTTGTCTGAAGGAGGGATGTGGAAATCAATAAAAAAAGCCACGAAAGTGGCTCTTTTTGTTTGATTGCGACACCTGCAGGGAAAGCCGGGCCGAAGGCGAGGCAATCCCGTTTCCCGGTCAGACAAAAGAAGACTGCGCGAACAGCCTTCGTATTTTAATTTGATCCATAGCCGAGACCTTAGAGAAACCGCTTCTTAATGTCAGAACTGCCTCAGAAGGTCAATCCGTTTTTCAATGGGAGGGTGAGTCCTGAAGATAGATGAAAATGGGGCTGAGGCTTTGTCTTTCGGTTTTTCTTCAGGATTCTCTATGAAAAGCTGAGCCACGTCATGTCGCTGAACTGCCTCGATCCTGGGGTCTGCGGATACCTTCTCAAGGGCAGAGGCAAGGGCAAGAGGCCTCTTCGTCATCAGCGAGGCACCGGCGTCAGCCATATATTCCCGCTGGCGGGAGATGGCGAACCTGAAGATTGTGGAAAGGAAATAGCCTACTGCCGCCAGGAGCAGAGCCAGTATCATAACCCGCCCATCCTTCTTTCCGCCGCCGCCGCTGAACCTCACCGACCTCATCAGGGCTTCGGTTACAAAGGCAAATATCCCGACAAAAATGATCGAGACTATCAGCAGCCTGACATCACGGTTCCTGATATGGGTAAGCTCATGGGCGATCACCGCCTCAAGCTCCTCATCATCAAGCTTGTTAATTATCCCCCTCGAGAGCGAAACCGTAAAACTTGAATCGTTGATACCGCTGGCAAAAGCATTAAGTGAATCATCCTCGATCACATTTATTTTCGGCATCTTCATCCCGCTGCCAATGCACAGATTCTCGACAAGGTTATAGACTCTCTTGTTCTCCTTCCTGCTGAGGGGGGCTGATCCTGTTGCCTTCTCAATCATCCGTGAATGAGAGAAATACGCAACAATAAACCATAAAAACACTCCGAACAGCACCCAGGGAAGAGTCCTGATATAAGCCTGGTTGGCATAGACAAATCTCTCTCCCGGCTCTGGCTGAATAAAATAAATGAAGAGCCATACCAGCGCCATAATGACCAGGGGAAACATGATCAGAAGGAGAACGGATTTGATATTATTTCTCCAGACCTGGGTATTCAGACCGACATAAGCCATAAAAGTCTAGAAGTTCAGTTTAGGGGTCTCCTCGGCCCTTGCTCTCTGGTCAGTTCCGAGATCATACATTGTCTCCCGTCTGAACCCGAACATACCTGCCACAATGTTGGAGGGGAACGTCTCCACTGCATTGTTGAGCTCCCTCGTAGCTGAGTTGAAGAATCTGCGGGCTGCAGCTAGCTTGTTCTCGATGTCGGATATCTCCTCCTGCAGCTGGATGAAGTTCTGGCTGGCTTTGAGGTCAGGGTAGGCCTCCACTGCCACCCTTAGGCCCTGAAGAGCCGATGTAAGGCTGGCATCAGCAGCAATCTTCTCATTGATGCCTGTGGCCTGCATCGCCGCAGCTCTCGCCTTTGTGATCTCGGTTAGAACCGAGCTCTCATGCTTCATGTATGCCTTTACAGCTTCAACGAGCTGAGGTATAAGATCAAGCCTCTGCTTCAGCTGAACGTCTATGTCTGCAAATGCATTTTCACGATGGTTACGAAGTCTTACAAGCCTGTTATACAAGCTGACTGCCATCAGGGCTATTGCGACAATCAGAATTAGAAAAATACCTATGACCATGGCGTTACCTGTTAATTATTTATTCACGAATTTACCACATTTATATATAAATGCCGGGACAGGTGCATCATTTATTTTGCGGGCTTCATGGCCTGAGCATGACCGCCACATTCCCACGGCTCTGTTCTTCAGAACTTAACCGTCTGGGTGGTTCCGTTGGCAATCAGTTTGTTCATGACAACTCTTCCTCCTGAAGTTATCTTCAGCCTGATTTTTTCCGATTCCCTCTCGACGGCTATATTGTATATTTCATTGAATCCATGTACGTTATTTATTCTCATATAATCCCACTTTTCGGGCAAATGAGGTGTTATGCTGAAGCTTTTAAGTCCAACGGGTCTGATACCGAACAGCCCTTCAGTATAGATGCGGCAATATAATCCGCTTTCGGCTGATAGATGCCGCTGACCTCCTTCAGGATAGGCTTCCACCGGGTAGGGCACATGATCGCCCAGCAGCCTCCGCCCGGAGTAATACTGCAAAAATTTCAATCCCCGTTCGACATCCCCTGCGGCAAAGACACCGCGCAGAGCATAAAGAGTCGCCCTGTCCCAGAATGTCTTGTCTCCGGCCACCGACGCCAGTCCGTCAGACGTCCATAGCTCCGGGGAGAAGAGGGCGTCAATGGTTCCCTCTTTCCTGTCAAAGATGCCTGCTGTAAGGGGGATGCAGATCCACGCACGAAGTGTGTCATTTCCTTCGTAATACCTGTAGGTTTCAAAGCCCATTACATTTGCTCCGAAATACTTTTCAATATTACCCTTCAGTTCAAGTGCCTGAGCTTTATATTCTTCCAGCTGTTTTTTGTCCTTACCAAGTGAAGCTCCCAGCCATGATGCCGAGATAAGGGCATCGTAATAGAGGGAGGAGGTACATAAGTTTGCCGTGCCCGAGGGGAACCGGCCCTCAAGCTCATCTGAGTCAGAGCTGACGACACCATGCGGGTTAAGCATCCGTCTGTTGTACTCAAGGCACCATTGAATCAGCGGCCACAGCTCTTCAGCAACCTCCCTGTCTCCCAGCATCATAGCAAACCGTGCTGCCCCGTATGCTATCATGGCAGCATCGCCACGGTCGCCTGCCCCATTCCAGATATCAAGCCCTTCGGCAATTATTGAACTGGGTATTGGCCTGTAATCAGGGTTCATAAAGCGTGCAAAATGCCGGAAAGAGTTGATTGCCGACTCAATTCCGTAATCATATCCCAGTGACGGGAAGAAGGGATTGACATATTCGGCCTGGTCATTTGCCCATATCGCGGCATAGTAACTAAGCCCTCCCGGACCATGCATTGGTCCGCCCCTTGTTTGATAGATGCTTTCGGCTGCCCTTATCTTGGCAAAGGCAAAAGCCCGGTCCAGGATATCATCAGGGGTGTCAAGGATCAGATTCTCCAGAAAACCGGAAACAAGGGTTTTCCTCTTCCTCAGCTCTTCTTCAATATCAATGTGGCTTATATCCTCTTCATTCTTATTTCCTGTGAAACTGCAATACCAGGTCACTGAATCGCCCGGTTGAAGAATTGATGTCCCGTGATTAATGGACCTTACGCGGAGAGTGTAGCCTCCTTCAACACCCTCTTCAGGACTGGTGCGGGTGATTATATTGATCTCGGGAAGCTCAACTGTCAGGGGGCGGGCGCCCGTATTGGTCAGCAGATATTTCTCTCCAAACAGTGGCAGTGCGGTTGCGGGGAAGAGGGTCCTGACCAGTTTCAGATTGTCATTTATTGTACTCTTGACAACGATTGTCCCGTCAAGAATGACTTCAGCAACTCTTTCGCCCTGCAGGGGTTTTTTATTGACGGAAATGAGCGTCACCGGATCAATGCTGAAAGAGCGTACAAGGCTGGCATGAGTATTATTGGGCACTGTTCGGAGCATTGGCCAGACGATGTCACGCCTGATGGTGAACGCACCGTCGGAGCTGACGCCGTAGCGGACAACGGCAGAGATATACCTGCCGCTCATTTCTATATGATCTTTATGCGGAAGCCTGCCGTCCGGCGTCCATGAGATGGAGTTGCTCCCGGCCAGTACCCAGCGTTCCGGAGATTCCTGGGCCCTGATAAACGGATTGATACTCAGTGCCAGAAAAATGAAATTTCCTAACAGGATTGTTCTTGCGTCCATAGAAGAGATATATCCTTGATGATTATAACTTAGCATCCCACTCCCTGAAGAACTGGTCGAGATACCGTACCATGAAGTCATGCCTCTCGTCAGCCAGCCTGCGACCAGTGGGAGTATTCATTAAATCCCTCAGAAGCAGAAGCTTGTCATAGAAATGATGTACCGTCGACAAGGACTGTGAGCGGGCAGAGCCCAGGCTGGGCGGATTAACATAGCCTTCGCGGGGATCGTAAATCTCCCTGCCCCTGAACCCTCCGTAGTTGAAGGCCCTGGCAATGCCAACAGCCCCCATGGCGTCAAGCCTGTCTGCATCCTGGACGATCTGAAACTCAGGGCTCCCGGGTATGTCACTTTTCCCTTTCGAAAATGAAATATTTTCATTTATCATGACGACCTCATCGATGACATTTTGCGCGACTCCGGCCTTTCCCAACAGAAGCCGTATCTCTGCCGGGCCGTCATGGGCAGCGAACTTATGGTCACCTATGTCGTGCAGCAGTGCTGCCAGCTCGATTGTAAAGCTGTCGCCACTCTTCTCACAGTCATTAATATGAAGTGCGAGCCTCACAACCCTCTCAATATGAGACCATCCGTGTCCACTGTCATGTTTCTGAACCGCCTCCCTGACATAATCCTCAACCTCACTGATTATAGCTTTTCTGTCTATCATATCTCTGTTCTGCCAATCGTCACACAAATTATTGATAATTTTGCCACACCTCCAAGATAAGATCATTTAAATATGAACAACGCTGAAATTATTACAATAGGTGATGAGATACTGATAGGGCAGACCATTGACACCAACTCGGCATGGATGGGCACAGAGCTCAACCTGATCGGGGTCAGGGTCAATCGCATAACGTCGATCTCAGACAGGAGGGAGGAAATAAAAAGCGCACTGTCGGAAGCCTTGACAAGGGCTGATATTGTTCTCATTACAGGGGGGCTCGGACCGACGAGTGACGACATCACCAAAGAGACTCTGGCCGAATATTTCGGGGCAGAAATGGTAATGAACACGGAAGTCCTTGAGGAAGTAACTGAGAGGCTGCGCAGGCGCAACCTGCAGATGAACGAGAACAACCGGAGACAGGCGCTCGTGCCTGATAACTGCACTGTGCTTATGAACCGGACAGGTACGGCACCCGGAATGATGTTTGTGCAGAATGAAAAAATCATCGTCTCCATGCCCGGAGTGCCTTACGAGATGAAGCACATTATGAGTGAACACGTGCTCCCGCTGCTATCCAGGAAGGTTGCCGGAAAGGTGATAGTGCATAAGAACATCATGACGTATGGCACCTTTGAGGCAAAGCTGGCTGAGATGCTCGAAACATTCGAGCGGGAACTCCCTGAGAATATCAGGCTTGCATATCTTCCTGCCCAGGGTGTGATAAAGCTCCGTCTTACAGCTACAGGCGGCAGCGATGACAGGGTAAGGGAGGCCATAGGTCTGCAGGTAGACAAATTGTACCGAATCATTCCAGCCCTTATATATGGCGAAGATGAAGTTATGCTTGAGGAAGTGATAGGCAAACTACTTGATGAAAGGAATTTAACACTGTCAACAGCTGAAAGTTGCACAGGCGGAAGAATTGCTTCTCTCATCACAACTGTTCCTGGCAGTTCAGCATGGTTCAGGGGATCAGTCGTGGCTTATGACAACGCCATCAAGACCGGGTTGCTTGGAGTGCAGCCTGAGACCCTGAGGCTGCATGGCGCTGTCAGTGCCGAGACGGCAGGAGAGATGGCAAGGGGGATAAGAAAGGTAATGGAAACGGATTATTCCATTGCTGTAACTGGTATCGCGGGACCCTCGGGCGGTACACCCGACAAGCCAGTGGGTACCGTATGGATAGCCATCGACTCGGAACAGGGGCTGGTAACTGAAAAACATACATTTGCAGATGACCGGCTGGTAAACATCTCGCGGTCATCATACACAGCACTCAACCTCCTTAGAAAACAGATAATCAGCACATAAGTGACCGGCCAGATCATCATTGTCAAAAAAATGAAAGATATATTTGGTTAATTGAATAAAAATCACGTATTTTGCGAACCGATTTTCGGAATTTTTCAGAACAAGTAAAAAAGGATAATAATGTCAAAAGTTTGTCAGGTCACCGGAAAGAAGGCAGTGGTAGGGAACAATGTCTCCCACTCAAAGAGGAGGACCAAAAGAAAGTTTATGGCCAACCTGTTCACCAAGAGGTATTTTCTTCCTGAGGAAAACAGATGGATCACCCTGAAGGTATCAGCGGCAGGCATGAGAAACATCAACAAGAACGGGCTTGCTTCAGTGCTTAAGGAAGCAAAGGAAAAAGGATACATGATCAACTAATTTAACCGGACACAAAATGGCTAAGAAGAGTAAAGGAAACAGGCAGCAGGTGATCCTTGAATGCACTGAACACAAAGATTCCGGGATGCCGGGTACTTCAAGGTATATTACCACCAAGAACCGTAAGAACACACCTGACCGTCTTGAGAGAAGAAAATTCAATCCTATTCTTAAAAAAGTTACCCTTCACAGGGAGATTAAATAATAAGTGAGTTATGGCAAAGAAAGTTGTTGCAACACTAAAGTCAGGTACCGGAAGAGTATTCACCAAATGTATTAAAGTGGTGAAGTCAGAAAAAACCGGCGCATACCAGTTTAAGGAAGAAGTTGTTCATAACGACCACGTTAAGGACTTCTTTTCAAAGAAATAAGGTCAGGTATTCTGATCAGTAGCACCCGGGAGACGCATATTTTGCGTCTCTTTTTTTACTTTTGACGATCAATGAATTGACGATGGCGTTTTTTGGATTAATAAAGAAAGAGGAGAAGGAGATTCTTGACAGGGGACTGGTAAAGACCCGTGAGAATGTCTTCACCCGTCTGACGAGGGCCGTGGCTGGCAAATCAAAGATTGACGATGATGTCCTCGACAATCTTGAGGAGGTGCTGGTTTCATCCGATGTAGGAGTGGAGACCACGCTCCGTATCATTGACAGAGTTTCAAAGCGGGTGGCCCGCGACAAATATGTAGGGACTGCAGAGCTTAACACCATTCTGCGCGATGAGATAGCTGCCCTTCTCGATGAAGACAGAGCCGCCTCAACCTTAACCCTGGCCTCAACTCTGACCTTTGACTCACCCTTGCCTGTAAAGCCTTATGTGATTATGGTTGTCGGAGTTAACGGGGTGGGAAAGACCACAACAATTGCAAAGCTGGCTTATAACTTCAGCAAGGCCGGCAAGAATGTATTGCTCGGTGCGGCTGACACTTTCCGCGCAGCTGCGATTGACCAGCTGAAGATATGGTCTGAGAGGGCAGGTGTGCCGATGATAAGCCAGCAGATGGGCTCTGACCCTGCCTCCGTGGCCTTTGACACTGTGAGATCAGCTGTCGCATCAGGTACTGACGTTGTGATCATTGATACGGCAGGCAGGCTGCACAATAAGATCGGACTGATGAACGAGCTTTCAAAGATAAAGAGGGTGATGGAAAAGGTTGTGCCTGGTGCGCCGCATGAAGTGCTTCTGGTCCTTGACGGTTCAACAGGACAGAATGCGTTTGAGCAGGCAAAACAGTTCACCGCAGCAACGGAGGTCAATGCAATTGCCGTCACCAAACTCGACGGCACAGCCAAGGGTGGAGTGGTCATCGGTATATCAGACCAGTTCAGGATCCCGGTGAAGTATATCGGCGTAGGGGAAAAGATGGAAGACCTGCGCATTTTTGACAGGTACGCCTTCGTTGACTCACTCTTCAGCCCGCGCGACTGATGAAGAGAAACAGGGTTAATATAGTAACTCTCGGCTGCTCAAAGAATACCGTTGATTCACAGAAGCTTATGCGACAGCTTCAGGTCGGGGGCTATAGCGTGAAGGCAGATTCGCCTGACCCGTCCGATATTGTGATAATCAACACATGCGGTTTCATCCACGATGCAAAGGAGGAGAGTATCGAGACCATCATTCGCCATGCCGAAGCAATAAAGAAGCAGGAGAGGGGTCACCTCTTTGTGATGGGATGCATGGTTGAACGATATCAGAAAGAGCTTGTCGAAGCCCTTCCCGAGGTAGATGCATGGTTCGGTGTCAACAAACCCGGCGAGATCATCAGCCGTCTGGGTCTTGCATATCACCGGGAGCTCTCAGGGGAGAGGGTGATGACCGGCCTCCGTCACTATGCCTACCTCAAGATCTCGGAGGGATGTGACCGCACATGTGCCTTCTGCGCTATCCCTGACATACGGGGAAGATATGTTTCCACCCCCGTCGATGAACTTGTTGCCGAGGCTGAGTTCCTTGCATCGGAAGGGGTGAAGGAACTGATACTCATCGCACAGGATCTGACATGCTACGGCATCGACCTCACCGGCAGACAGATGCTGCCGTTGCTCGTTCGAAGACTCACGGAGGTGAAAGGGATAGAGTGGATCAGGCTCCACTATCTCTACCCGTCAGGTTTTCCGCTCGAGCTGCTTGACATGATGCAGTCAGATCCGAAGATATGCAGGTACATAGATCTTCCGATACAGCATATTTCAGATAACGTATTGCGCAGGATGAGGCGTGAACATAACGAAAGCGATACCCGTGCGCTGCTGAACGAGATACGCCGCAGGGTACCTGATGCTGCCATAAGAACCACAGTTATCGCAGGCCATCCGGGTGAGACGGAAGAGGATTTCTCTTCTCTTCTCAGCTTTATAGGCGAGTTCCGGTTTGAAAGGCTTGGCGCGTTCAGGTATTCGCATGAGGATGAGACATTTGCATCACTTAATTACAGTGACGAGATACCTGAGAAAACAAAGGAAAAGAGAGTAGCCCGCATCATGGAACTGCAACAAAAGATTTCCGGGGAACTGAATGAATCAAAGAGGGGAAGGATCATGAAAGTGATAGTTGACCGGAAGGAGGGTCTGTTTCATGTTGCGCGGAGCCAGCATGACTCACCTGAGGTGGATCAGGAGATACTCATAACCTCAAAGGTAAAAATTGAACCCGGCTCCTTTATCGATGTAAAGATAACCGGGTCAACAGAATTCGATCTTTATGCCGAGCCGGCATAAAGATCTGTTATCATGATTATTACTCCTTAGCCTCCTGTTCGGCTTCCCTCTTCTTGCTCACCTTGAATGACAGTTCTTCCTTCCCCTTGGAATAACCGACATTAATAGATGCGCCCTCCTTCAGCTGTGCCTTTATGATAACCTCGGCAAGAGGGTCTTCAAGGTACTTCTGTATTGCACGTTTCAGGGGCCTGGCACCGTACTGGACATCAAAACCGCGGTCTGCCATGAAGTCACGTGCCTGTGCGGATAGCTTTATCATGAAACCCAGTGCCGCTATCCTGTCAAAGAGGCCCTTGAGCTCGATGTCGATGATCTTGTCGATATCCTCCCTTGTAAGGTGGTTGAACATGATCACATCATCAATCCTGTTCAGGAATTCGGGAGCAAAGGTCTTCTGCAGGGCCTTCTGGAGAATGCTCCTGGCCTGGTCATTGCGCGTCGTCCTCTTTGCCGATGTCTCGAATCCTACTCCGGCTCCGAACTCTGATAGCTGCCTGGTGCCTATGTTTGATGTCATGATCACTATGGTGTTCCTGAAATCGACCCTGCGGCCAAGGCTGTCAGTCAGCTGTCCCTCATCGAGCACCTGGAGCAGTATATGAAACACGTCAGGATGTGCCTTTTCTATCTCGTCGAGAAGCACCACCGAATAGGGCTTTCGCCGTACCTTCTCAGTGAGCTGCCCCCCTTCCTCGTAACCCACATATCCGGGAGGTGCTCCCACAAGGCGTGAGACGGAGAATTTCTCCATGTACTCACTCATGTCAACCCTAATGAGGTTTTCCGTCGTATCAAAGAGGAACTTGGCAAGCACCTTAGCAAGCTGGGTCTTCCCGACCCCTGTCGGACCGAGGAAGATAAATGTGCCTATCGGCTTGTTCGGATCCTTCAGTCCGGCACGGTTTCTCTGTATCGACTTTACAATCTTGGCAATAGCTTCATCCTGACCCACTACGCTCCCTTTCAGTTCCTGTCCCATCTGCAGCAGTCTCGTTCCCTCGGTCTGGGCGATCCTCTGCACAGGGACACCTGTCATCATCGCCACAACTTCTGCCACTTTCTCTGCGTCAACGGTCTGGCGGTTCACTGCCAGCTCCTTCTCCCACCTCTTCTTCTCAGCCTCTATCAGATCAAGAATATCACGCTCCTTGTCCCTGAAGCTGGCGGCACGCTCATAGTTCTGGTTCTTGACAGCGCTGCTCTTCTCTTTCTTGGTATCCTCAAGCTGTTTCTCAAGCGCGAGTATTTTTTCAGGAACAACGATATTCGATATGTGTACCCGTGAGCCTGATTCATCAAGTGCATCAATAGCCTTATCAGGGAGGTGTCTGTCGCTTATATACCTGTTTGTGAGCTTGACACAAGCCTCAATTGCATCAGGGGTATAGGTAACATTGTGGTGTTCCTCGTACCGGTCCTTGATATTGTTAAGGATGTCGAAAGTCTCCTCGATAGTAGTCGGATCGACAAGCACCTTCTGGAACCGGCGCTCCAGGGCGCCATCCTTTTCAATATGCTGGCGGTATTCATCGAGGGTGGTGGCGCCGATGCACTGTATCTCACCCCTTGCCAGTGCCGGTTTGAGCATGTTGGCTGCATCGAGCGACCCGCTGGCGCCTCCGGCGCCGACGATGGTGTGTATCTCGTCGATGAAGAGGATGATATTGTCATTCTTGGCCAGCTCATTGAGAATGGCTTTCATTCTCTCCTCGAACTGTCCCCGGTACTTTGTGCCTGCAACAATTGAGGCAAGGTCAAGGGCAACGACTCTCTTGTTAAAGAGCACCCTGGATACGTTCCTCTTGGTGATCCTAAGCGCCAGTCCTTCAGCTATTGCTGACTTGCCCACGCCCGGTTCACCGATCAGAACGGGATTATTCTTTTTCCGTCTTGATAGTATCTGTGCCAGGCGTTCTATCTCACGCTCGCGCCCTACCACGGGGTCAAGCCGTCCTTCCTCAGCTGCCTTTGTCAGGTCGATGCCGAAATTATCGAGGACCGGTGTGTCTGAAGAGCTTCTCTGTGCCTGCTGACCGCCCTGCGGCTGCTTGCCCTGCTGCCCTGACCCCGGGAACATACCCTCTTCGTCCTCATCGCGAGGATAATCAGCCTGGGCCGCAGGGTTGCCTGCCTCAACCGCCTTCCTGACCAGGGTGTAGTCTATGTCAAGTTCGGTAAGGAATCGTGTCACAAGATTGCTCTCGTCACGCAGTATGGCCATGAGCAGGTGTTCAGTATCTATTACCCTTGTCTTCAAAGCCTTGGCTTCAATGTGGACAAGCCTGAGAACGCGCTCCGTGCTTTTCAGAAGAGGGAGTATCTCATTGTCTGCCATTGCGACTGGCTTTTCTGCCTTTATGCTCTTTTCAATTGATCCTTTCAGCATCAGCAGGTCAACACCGTTGTTCAGAAGTATATCAACCGCCACACCTTCGCCTTCGCGGAGAATACCGAGAAAGAGGTGCTCCGGGCTTATATGGCTGTTGCCCAGCCTGATCGCCTCTTCCTTGCTGTATCCAAGGATATCGTTTACCCTTTGTGAGAAATGTGCATCCATCATATCTTATTTGCGGGATCTCATGACAAAGATGTCATAAATGCTGACAAAAATGCACGAAATGCCCCTTTTCAAAGTTAATTCTATTGTATTTATATATAGGCAATAATTGTGCCCAATTTTAAACACCCAATGTTAACAAATAGACCGGAAAAAGGTTAAGAGGGGACGCCTTTTTTATTATTTTCGGGGATTAATTCAGCAAAAAAAATAGTTAAACGTAAATTATTAAATATCAATCTGATATGTCAGATCAATCAAAAATCATAAAAGTAAATATTGAGGAGGAGATGAAGTCGGCTTACATCGACTATTCGATGTCAGTCATTGTTTCAAGGGCATTGCCTGATGTGAGGGACGGCCTTAAGCCTGTCCACAGGAGGGTTCTCTTCGGTATGTCGGAGCTTGGAGTTCTTGCAAACAGACCTTATAAGAAATCGGCCAGGATAGTAGGGGAGGTGCTGGGTAAATATCATCCGCACGGTGATTCATCAGTCTATGATGCCATGGTAAGGATGGCACAGGAGTGGTCACTGCGTTATCCTTTAGTTGACGGACAGGGCAACTTCGGATCTATTGACGGCGACAGCCCGGCAGCAATGCGATATACTGAGGCCCGCCTCAAGAGGATAGCCGAGGAGACCCTCTCAGACATCGAGAAGGAGACAGTGGACTTCCAGCCTAACTTCGACGACACCCTCCAGGAACCGACGGTGCTCCCGACACGGATCCCCAACCTTCTTGTTAACGGCGCATCAGGCATTGCAGTGGGCATGGCAACGAACATGCCTCCTCATAACCTCACCGAATCTGTCAATGCCATCATCGCCTATATAGATAATCCTGAAATAACCGTGGAAGAACTGATGCAACACATCAAGGGTCCCGATTTCCCAACAGGAGGAATCATATACGGTGAGCAGGGGATAAGGGAGGCATTCGAGACCGGAAGGGGAAGGATAGTGGTAAGGGCCAGGACTGAGATTGAGCTTACCCATTCAGGCAGGGAGTGTATCATTGTAAGCGAGATACCTTACATGGTCAACAAGGCGGAGATGATCAGAAAGATCGCCGACCTTATCAACGAAAAGAAGCTTGAAGGTATTTCATATATAAATGACGAGTCTGACCGAAACGGCATGAGGGTGGTGATAATCCTGAAAAAGGAGATGCCCGCCAATGTTGTACTGAACCACCTTTACAAGCACTCACAGCTTCAGACCTCTTTCAACGTCAACAATATAGCTCTTGTAAAAGGACGTCCCAGGATGCTCTCGCTGCGTGAGTTGATCGACAACTTCGTCAAACACAGGCATGATATTGTCATCAGGAGAGCGAAATTTGACCTGGAACAGGCTGAGAAAAGGGCTCATATACTTGAAGGACTGATAATTGCCAGCGACAATATTGATGAGGTAATTGCAATCATCCGTTCGTCGCAGACACCCGACCAGGCCCGGGAACGTCTGATGGAGCGCTTCAGCCTGTCTGACGCACAATCGCGTGCCATCGTCGAGATGAGACTCAGGCAACTGACAGGGCTTGAGCAGGATAAACTGAGGGCTGAGTATGAGGAGGTGATGAAGCTGATAGAGTACCTCAGAAGCATTCTTGCTGATGAGTCGCTTCAGATGAAGATCATCAAGGATGAGCTGATCGAGGTGAGGGAAAAATTCGGTGACAAGCGCCGCACGGAGATAATTCCTGCAGCCGGCGAATTCAATCCTGAAGATTTCTATGCCGATGATGAGATGGTAATCACCATCTCTCACATGGGTTACATCAAGCGCACGCCACTGACCGATTTCCGCCGTCAGAACAGGGGAGGGACAGGCGCCAGGGGAGGCACCACGCGCGATGAGGATTTCATAGAGCACCTGTACGTGGCCACGATGCACAACACAATGCTGTTCTTTACACAGAACGGAAAGTGCTACTGGCTGAAGGTATACGACATCCCGGAAGGGACCCGTACAAGCAAGGGGAGGGCTATTCAAAACCTTATCAACATAGAACAGGATGATGCCCTCAGAGCTTTCATCAATGTCAGGACCCTTGATGATGAGGAGTATATCAACAACAACTTCATTGTGCTCTGCACCACCAGGGGTATAATAAAGAAGACCTCCCTCGAGGCATACTCAAGGCCCCGGGTAAACGGAGTGAATGCAATAACCGTAAGAGAGGGCGACGAGCTGCTTGAGGCCAGGATGACCAACGGCAAGCACGAAATAATGCTCGCAGTGAGGTCAGGCCGTGCCGTAAGATTCCCTGAGGCTACGGTAAGACCTATGGGACGCACGGCTTCGGGTGTCCGTGGTATAACCCTTTCAGGCGAAGGGGATATTGTAATAGGTATGATAACTGTGCTCAATGAGTCTGAAGACGTACTTGTCGTTTCCGAGAACGGATACGGGAAGAGATCTTCTATCAGCGACTACCGCATAACCAACAGGGGAGGGAAGGGAGTCAAGACAATAAATGTGACTGATAAGACAGGCAAACTGATAGCACTCAAGGATGTCACAGATCAGAATGACCTCATGATAATTACCCAGGGAGGTAATATCCTCAGGATACCGGTAAGCAGTCTCAGGGTAATGGGAAGAGCTACCCAGGGGGTCAGACTTATAAACCTCAAAGAAAATGACTCAATTGCTTCAGTAGCGTATGTTGAAGTAGGTGAGGAAGATACAGCAGGCGAGGGGGAAATTTCAGATACTTCTGCGGCAAATGACGAGTAATTTGGCAAATAATTTGAAGATTAGATTCTAAAGTTTTATTTTTGAACCAATTTTAAAAGAAAATTATCGAATCATGAAGAAGATCACAATCTTATTAATGGCAGTTTTGATCTCTGGAGTTGCATCTGCCCAGATGGGTAAGGTTAACGCTGCTGAAACCTTTATCAGGGAAGGTGCTTTCGACAAGGCAAAGGTTTCCATTGAGGAAGCCATTGCAAATCCAAAATCTGCTGTCGCAGCAAAAACTTATTATGTAAAGGGCAAACTCTGCCAGGCAGCTTTCGATTCAGGCGATCCCAAATTCATGTCACTTTACCCGGATATCCTGATGGAAGCATACAATAATTATGAGAAAGCTGTTCAGATGGACCCGAAAATGAAGAATACCGTCATCAAGGACAACTTATACGCAATGCTTGGTAATTCCTTCCTGAATGATGCCATCAACAAATTCAATGAGAAGGATTACGAAGGAGCTATGAAGTCATTTGAGAGAAATGTAATGGTCTCAGCAAGTGATATGTATGTAGGAGTGGTCGATACCCTTGTGATCTTCAATGCCGGCCTCGCAGCTTATAATGCCGAGCTCTATCCTCAGGCCATTGAGTATTTCCGCATATGCACTGCCACCGGGACAGAAGACACAAAACCCTATATCTTTATAAGTGACAGTTATATGAAGATGAAGGATACACTTAAGGCGGAAGAGGTACTTCTTGAGGGTGTGAGGGCATATCCTGATACACTTGATATCCTTCTTCAGGCCACACAGTTCTATCTTGACACCGACAACTCGGAAAAGGCATTCGAGTCTCTGCACAGGGCTATGGAAAAGGATCCTGAAAATTATATTCTTTACCTCGTGGAAGGAAGCCTTCACATGAAAATGAACAATTATCCCAAAGCCATCGAAAGCCTCACTGCATCACTGGGTAAAAACAAAGAACAGTTCGAGAGTAACTATAACATCGGCCTCTGCTACGTACAGATTGCAAATGATATGCTTAACGAGGCAAATATGATTGCTGACAACAAGGAGTATGAAATTGCCAAGAACAAGGCTCTGGACGAAATGAAGAAAGCTGTTCCTTATTTCCTGGAAGCCGAAAGAGTCAATCCGACTTCCGTAGCAACACTAGAGTTTCTGCGTGAAATATACCTGAAGCTTAAAATGATGCCCGAATTCGAGGCATACAAGAAAAAGGTTGAAGACCTGCAATAACAGGAGTAAAGAATATTTTCATCCGGAAGGCACCTCATTGGTGCCTTCTTTTTTTTGCTATGACATTTGGAGAGGGAAGAGGCAATGAAGAAACCGTATTCAAAACAGCTGCATAAAAAGAATCTATTTAACATAATATTAATTATAGGCTATTATGTCAATATTTCGCTTTTTCCCTGTAATCATATATATAATTGAACTTCAGTGACTAAATTTGGAGAAATCTCAAAGCCATGCCGCAGATAAATAAATCCACCCTGCTGTTTCTGTCAGACCTGAAAAATAACAATGACCGCAACTGGTTTGCAGAAAACCGTAAACGATACGAGGATGCGAAATCAAATTATGAGACGTTCGTGCAGGAAATTCTCAAGGAAATTGTCAGGTTCGACCCTATCTTCAGGGGTCTTGAACCGAAGAGCTGCATGTTCAGGATCAACCGCGACACAAGATTCTCACATGACAAATCGGTATACAAGACCAATTTCGGAGCGTTTATGGTAAGGGGCGGTAAAAAGAACGGAGATAAATTCCCTGGCTATTACTTCCATATTGAACCGGGCTCAAGCTTTGTCGCAGGCGGAGCTTATATACCACCTGCACCATGGCTTAATGCCATACGCGAAAGAATTGACGGAGACGCTGAACGGCTCATTAAGATAGTGAACGACAAGGAATTCAGAAAATATTTCGGCGGACTCGAAGGTGAAAAGCTCAGGACGGCACCCAAGGGCTATCCCAGGGATCATCCTCACATCGAGTTGCTGAAGATGAAGAGCTATCTGGCTGAGATGGCCATACCTGACAAGGTGGTCACTTCCGATGAGTGCTTTGATCTGGTTGTTGGAGCATTCCGTGCAATGAAGCCGCTGAACGACTTCCTTACCGTCGGTGACTATTAACCCTTAAAAGCATCTTATGTCGATACTGAGAACCGTCACAGAGCCAGTCTTACTGCTTGACGAGAAGAAATGCCGCAATAACATTCAGCGGATGGCTGATAAGGCAAAGCGCAATAATATAAGGCTCCGTCCCCATTTTAAAACACACCAGAGCAGGCAGATAGCTGAATGGTTCAGGGAGGCTGGCATTAATTGCATAACGGTCTCCTCCCTGAGGATGGCAACCTACTTTGCTGAACAGGGATGGTCTGATATCACTGTGGCATTTCCGGTAAACACTCTTGAGCATGAGCGTATTAACCGACTCGCCAGGAGTCTTGTCCTAAACCTTATTGTTACAGAACCTGAATCAGCAAGGCTCCTTTCGGCAACAGTCAGGCACCCTGTGCAGCTATGGATAAAAGTTGATTCGGGAAGCCGCCGCACCGGGGTTCTGCCTGAGGACCATAAAACCGTTGATTCAATTCTTGAAGTGATAAACAGCTCCGCCCACCTCTCATTCAAAGGTTTTCTTACACATGCAGGTCAGAGCTATACCTGCAGAAGCAGGGACGAAATAATGAATGTCCATAACAGAACCGTGGCATTGATGACAGACCTGGCAGAACGCTATCGCTCAGCCTTTCCCGGCCTTGAAATATCGACCGGAGACACACCCACATGCAGCATTGCTGAAGATTTCAGCATGGTCGACGAAATTCGTCCCGGTAACTTTGTTTTTTATGATCTCACCCAGGCCCTGGTTACATCCTGCGAAAAGAGGGATATTGCAGTTGCGGTGGCATGTCCTGTTGTGGCAAAACATGCCGACCGGAATGAAATCATCCTTTACGGCGGAGGCATCCATTTCTCAAAAGAGTCGCTCGATCAGGGAAACGGCAAAAAGATTTTCGGTGAACTTGTCCGTATGAGTGACAATGGATGGAGTGAGCCTCTGGAGGGTTGCTATGTAAGCAAACTGTCGCAGGAACATGGTACTCTTAAGGTTACGGATGAGGTATTCAGCCAGATCTCTGTCGGCGAGGTGGTCACCATTCTCCCTGTCCACTCATGTATGACGGCCAATCTGCTTGCAGGTTATATCACCCTCAGCGGGAAGCGATTTGAATACTTCGATGCAAAAAGAGAATACTATATGTAAAGGTTTTCAGTTCAGTTTCTCCTCTTCCTTAATGATTCTCTCTTTCCCCTTCCTGCTGTATTTCTTCCTGTTTCTGTGGACCCTGGAGGCTGTGAGCCTGTCGAGACCGGATTCCAGGGCTGCCTTTCTTACAGCCGTCCTGTAAGCACGACGCTTGTCCTTTTCCGATAATCTTACCTTCCTGATTTTCATAGTCACGTGGCGAACAGGAAATAAAAATACGATTATTATACCTGCAAACCATATTCTTCTGAAATCGCGGAAATGCACTTTTGTTTCAATTCGGTGCCGGATTGTTAAAAAATTGTATCTTTCGGGAACAAACCAAGATGCCAGTAAAATGAAAAAAGTACTATTCACTCTTATCCTCGCAGCTTGCATGCTGCCTTTAGCAATGGCCCAGGGCAAACTGGAGATTGGCCAGAAGGCGCCTGAATGGGTTTTTCCCGATGCTGACAAAAAAGATTTCACGATGGATTCATGGCCAGGCAAAGTATTGCAGATAAACTATGTTGACCCTGATGAGTCTGACCTTAACGACCCCTTTAACGATGCTGTTGACAAGGCAACGGATGTGGACAAGATAATTAATAAGGATTATTTCAAGGGTTTCGGAATTGTTGATACCAAATCGACATGGAAGCCGAACGGTCTGATCAGATCTATTGCCGGGAAAAAGGCAAAAAAGTATGACACAACCATCCTGTTTGATTATGACGGTGTTCTGCATGAGAAATGGGGCATGCCGAAAGACAACTATACCATTGTGATTGTTGACAAGAACAGGATTGTCAGAGGTGTATATGAAGGAAAGGTGCCTGACAGTGAGGTAGAAAATATAATACAGATGATAGTCAAGCTGACACAGGAATAGAAAAAGAAAACCGGCGAGAGCCGGTTTTTTATTTGCGATTTGCGATGTGCGATTTGCGATTAATTCTAAGTCTAGCCGGACCCTGGGCCTGTCGAAGGGTGTCGAAAGGCGACAGCGGCTAATCGTTGCCTGCTCCCTGATCGAGCACAAACCTCACTCTGAGGACTCCTTCATTATAATCGGCCGAAGATATTGAGAAACGGCCAATCTCAGAAGTGTTTGAAACGTGCTGACCGATGCACGGACATGCGTCAAAGTTTCCTATCGTGATGATACGGATCTTCTCACCTGCATCGCCTGGCAGCTTGCCTGTGAAATATTTCTCATCAGCCTCCCTCCTGCCAACAAGCTCCTCTCCCACCGGGATATTCAGCTTAATGATCTCATTGACTGTTCTTTCCACTGCCGAAATATCTTTCGCTGACGGTGCCCTCGTGATCCTGTAATCGCACTTGCTCTTCCGTTTCTCGATATGACTGTTGAATGACCTGCCGCAATGAAACATCTTATCCATCACCGAGTTGAGTATGTGCTCGGCAGTGTGCATTGCGGGATCGTACTCTTTTGAGGACATAAGCTATATTTGGGGTATAAAAGTAATTAAAGTGCACTAAAGTGCCTAAAGTGATCTAAAGTACCTAAAGTTATAAAGAGTTCATGGATGCAGAACTGAATAAACTTAAGACAGAAAAAATCGGGCAGCAGAGGCTGCTGATTATCGGCGGGACGGGACGCGATTCAGGGAAAAGCACCCTGGCTGAGCTGCTTATTGCAAAGTTTGCCGACCGTGGCATCATAGGACTGAAGATAACTCCACATGATCATCCGGATATGTCAGGACTGACTCTTATTGCTGAAGGTGAACGGTTTAAGATATTTGAAGAAAGGTGCCTGTCGTCTGACAAGGATAGCTCCCGTATGCTCAGAGCCGGTGCTGTAAAGGTGTATCTGATAGTTTCTGAATCATCGTCTGCCGGGGATGCGTGGCTGTCGCTTCAATCCTTTCTTCCCATCGATGTGCCTGTTGTTTGTGAGTCACCTGCCTTGCGGCGGTGCGTTGAGCCCGGCCTGTTCATAATCATGACTCACGGTCAGGGCGGAAATTATGACAGTAAGAACATTGACGACCTCCTTCCGCTGGCTGACCTCATAATAACCATAGCGGAACTGCAATCAGGCAAGGCAGAAATCATTGATTTAAATGAAGATAACAACTGGTATCTGAAGCGGTAGTAGACGTCTGAAGGTCTGACGTCTGAAGGTCTGGGACGGAAGACCGAAGCCTGCGCCCTGAGCCCTGTGCTCTGTGCCCTGTGCTCTGTGCTCTCTGTGCCCTGAGCTCTGTGCCCTGTGCTCACACCTCCCTTGCGTCTTCTATGTCCCTTCCAATGCTCTTCTTGAGCTGGTACAGATCCTGCTTCATTGTGGCAACGGTGCGCAGGAGCTGCTTCTCGGGAAGCACAGGATCAGGCAGTTCATCGCTGATGTAATGCACAAACTTCCATATCTCCCTGACATCATTTATATGAACCTCATATGGTTCATAGAGAGGGTTAAGTGAATAAAGGACAAGCCTGCCGGTGGACTCGATGTTATTTTCGACAACCTTGAATACGATGCCGTCGCCGGTAGTAAGGATAATATAGGCTTTCCCGCTCTTTATCCCGCGCCAGTCGCTCATATATTCGCCCGTCACCCACGATTTGTCAGGTATGGGAAGCATTGAGTCACCCTTGAGCTGGAAGGTGCGGTACTTCCGTTCACGTGACAGGAACGGCAGGTTGAAGAGAGGCAGATCACTTATGAATTCAGGGTCAGCATACCCTGTCGCATAGCCTGCCCTGGCCTTCTCATTCACCAGCTCGATATTCTCACGGTTGTCCGGTGCTACCGTGGTTGCAAGCACCCTCAGGTTACTCCCTTTGATGTAGGCGTCATATCCCCTCTCAAGTTCACCAAGCTGGCTCTCGGAGAGACGTGTCAGGTCTATCTTGAGCATGGTGTCAAGGGAGATGTTGAAGTAGCCTGAGAAAGCCACAAGTGCCTCAATGCCAGGCTGTGCCACTCCGTTCTCATATCCGCTGAGAGTGGAGCGTTTCATCTGCAGTGCCGACGCCACATCATCCTGGGTGCGGCCGCGGCGTCTCCGTAAAAATTTTATGTTCGATGCGAAGTACATGTTACAAAAATTGATTATATTGTAATCAGAATAATGATTAAATTTTAATCAAAGATAAATTAAGTTTTTGAAACAACAATGGAAAAAATGAAAAAAAGAAGTCTGAAAGTCGAAAGTCTGAAAGTCAGAAAGTCACAGCGAGACAGACCTTGAGACGGAGCGCAGCGACAGACCTTCAATCCTCCGCTACCTCCTCCGCTAAAGCTACGGAGGTCAAAGAAAGCTACGGATTGCAAAGCAGACCTTCAGACTTCAGACCTTCAGACTTTCGACTTTATGGACTTTACAGACTACACCATGACCTCGCGCAGCATATTGCATCTTGATCTTGACACCTTCTTCGTCTCCGTGGAGAGGGTGCGCGACAGTCGTCTCAACGGTCGTCCGGTGATCATTGGCGGCGGCTCTGACCGCGGTGTGGTATCGAGCTGCAGTTACGAGGCGCGCAGCTTCGGTGTCAGCTCGGCCATGCCCATGAAGATGGCCAGGGCGATGTGTCCGGAGGCGGTCTTCATACGCGGTGACATGGAGATGTACACGAAATATTCGCGCATGGTCACCGGCATCATCGCGGAGAAGGCGCCGCTGTATGAGAAGGCGTCAGTAGACGAGCACTATGTCGATCTCACGGGCATGGACCGCTTCTACGGCTGTGCCCGCTGGGCGCATGAGCTGCGCGGCACGATAATAAGGGAGACGGGACTGCCCATCTCCATGGGTCTCTCCGTCAACAAGACCGTCTCCAAGATAGCTGCCGGCGAGGCCAAGCCCAACGGAGAGAAGGAGGTTGCCCGGCAGTATGTCATCCCCTTCCTTGACCCTCTCTCTATCAGGAAGATACCCATGATAGGACAGAAGACGTATCATACGCTGCGCTCGATGGGCATCTCAACCATACACACCCTGCGCGTCATACCTGCGGAGATGCTTGAGTCGCTCATGGGGCAGAACGGTATGGAGATATGGAAGAAGGCCAACGGCATCGACTCCACTCCCGTCATAAGCTACTCGGAGCAGAAGTCTGTCAGCACCGAGCACACCTTTGAGCGTGACACCACTGACACTGTCATGCTTAACCAGCTGATAGTAAGCATGACAGAGAAGCTGGCCTATGAGCTGCGCCGCCAGGAGAAGCTGGCCTCGTGCATCACGGTGCGCATACGCTACTCCGATTTTGACACGCACACGCTGCAGCAGCGCATACCCTACACCGCCTTTGACCATGTTCTCATCAGCGAGGCGCAGAGCCTCTTCCGGCGTCTGTGGCAGAGACGCATGCTCATCAGGCTTATAGGTGTGAAGGTGAGCGGGCTGGTGCGAGGGGTGCAGCAGCTAAACATGTTCGAGGATACCCCTGAGATGGTGAGTCTCTATATGACCATGGACACCCTTCGCGGCCGCTTCGGGCGTCATGCCATACGCAGGGCCGCCGGGGTGATGACCGCTGCGGAACGCAGCGAACGCGAGCTCAGAAAGGCTGCAGAGATGCTTGCTGAGAAATCGAGGATGGAAGAGAGACTCAGGGGGTGGCACTATCATTAGGAGGAAGACGGAAGACCGAAGACGGAAGACCGAAGACCGAAGACTGCAAGACTGCAAGACCGCAAGACCACAAGACCATGTACCTCAACTGCCACTCATATTACAGCCTCCGCTACGGCACACTGTCGGTCGAGCGCCTTTCTGAGCTCGCCGCGGCTGCCGGCGTAACACATATGGCTCTCACCGACATCAACAACACCACCGGCGTGCCCGACTTCGTGCGCGAGTGCCGCAGCCGCGACATCACCCCGGCGGCAGGGATAGAGTTCCGCAGTGACGGGAAGATGCTTTATACAGGCCTGGCACGCAACAACGAGGGGTTCAGGGAGCTGAACGAGTTCCTCACACACCATAACGTCACCGGCACCCCCCTCCCGCCGCAGCCTCCCTCCTTTCCCAACGCATACGTCATCTACCCTGCCGGCGGCGGCCCCGCCACCCTGCGCGACAACGAGTTTACCGGCATACGCCCCGCCGCCGCCGGCAGACTCATCTCAATGACAAAAAAAGAACTGTCGAAATGCATCATCCTGCAGCCCGTCACCATCGGCTCACAGTCCGACTACCCCGTCCACCGCAGCCTGCGAGCCATAGACAACAACATACTCCTCAGCCGCCTCACCCCTCACATGACAGCCTCGCCCGACGAGCTGTTTGTCCCTGAGAATGAGCTTATCCGCCCCTTTGAGATGTGGCCGCAGGTGACCGAAAACACCCGCAGGATGCTCGGCGACTGCTCGGTAAGCTTCGACTTCACAACACCAAAAAACAAAAAGATATACTCGGCAAGCAGGTACGACGATAAGCTCCTGCTCGAGAAACTGGCATGGGACGGCATGAAGTACCGCTACGGCACCAAAAACAAAACGGCAGAAGAGAGGGTGAGACATGAACTGGAGATAATAGACCGCCTCGGCTTCTCCTCATACTTCCTCATTACATGGGACATAATACGCTACTCCATGGCCTGCGGATTCTATCACGTCGGACGAGGCAGCGGAGCCAACTCCGTCGTTGCTTACTGCCTTAAGATCACCAATGTTGACCCTATCGACCTGAACCTTTACTTCGAGCGCTTCATAAACCCGAAACGGACCTCCCCGCCCGACTTCGACATAGACTATTCATGGAAGGAGCGCGACACCGTCACCGAGTATATCTTCAGGCGATACGGCCACCGCCACACCGCACTGCTCGGCACCATCAACACCTTCCGCGGCAAGTCGATCGTGCGTGAGCTGGGCAAGGTACACGGACTGCCTGTTGATGAGATAGATGCACTGATCGACAACCCCTCTGCCGAAAACAACCGCGGAGAGATACCCGACCTGATCTTTGAGACAGGCAACAGGATAGCCGACTTCCCCAACCTGCGAAGCATCCATGCCGGCGGGGTGCTCATCTCCGAGGAGCCCCTCTGCTGCTATACCGCACTGGACATGCCTCCCAAGGGGTTTCCGACGACGCAGTGGGACATGTACACGGCTGAGGAGCTGGGCTATGAGAAGCTTGACATACTGAGCCAGAGGGGGATAGGACATATAAGGGAGAGCGCGGAGATCATACGTGCCAACCGCGGCGTCGACGTCGATGTCCATGCGATACAGAGCTTCAAGAACGACCCGCTGGTCAAAGACCACCTCAGGCGCGGTGACGCCAAGGGATGCTTTTATATTGAGAGTCCGGCAATGCGCGGACTGCTGCAGAAGCTGAGATGCGATGACTATCTGACACTTGTGGCCGCCAGCTCTGTCATCAGACCGGGGGTGGCGCGGTCGGGCATGATGCGCCAGTTCATCCACCGGTTCCATAACCCTGACAAGTTTGAGTATATCCACCCCGTGATGAAGGATCTTCTCAGCGAGACCTTCGGGGTGATGGTATACCAGGAGGATGTGCTGAAGGTGTGCCACCACTTCGCCGGCCTCGACCTGTCTGACGCTGACACGCTGCGACGCGCCATGAGCGGCAAGCACCGCTCAAAGCAGGAGATGCAGAAGATAACGGAGAGGTTTTTTACCAACTGCCGCGAGAAAGGGTACCGTGATGAGATAACAAAGGAGGTCTGGCGACAGATAGAGTCATTTGCCGGATACTCCTTTTCCAAGGCACACTCTGCATCCTACGCCGTCGAGAGCTTCCAGAGCCTCTGGCTGAAGGCGCACTACCCCCTTGAGTTCATGGTAGCCGTCATCAATAACTTCGGGGGCTTCTACCGCACATGGGTCTATGTGCATGAGGCAATACGCGAGGGGGCAACTGTAGAGACACCCTGCATCAACAGAAGCACATACAAGACCAATATATGCGGAACCACAATATACCTGGGACTGATACATATAGCAGGGCTGGAGAGCAGCCTGGCAAACGGGATAATAACAGAACGCAATGACAACGGTGACTATCAGGGTCTTGAAGACTTTATCTCACGTATTGGTCCAGGTCTGGAACAGACCATCATACTCATCCGTGCCGGGGCATTCAGGTTCACCGGCAAGAACAAAGCCCTCCTTCTCTGGGAGGCACATATGCTGATAAACAGGGGTAAGAGCGAGACCGCACGTACCCTCTTCAACCCTGAACCGAAGAAGTTTGTGATGCCCCCCTTTGAACAGTCGGGGCTGGAAGACGCCTACGACGAGGTCGAGCTGATGGGCTTCCCCGTCACCCTCTCATGGTTTGACATGCTGCAGACAAGGTTCAGGGGCGATATTACCGCCTCAGAGATGAAAGGGATGACCGGACGAAGGGTCAGGATGGTAGGGCACCTGGTTACGGTGAAATATATCAAGACCGTCAAGAGGGAATGGATGAACTTCGGCACTTTTATCGATACCGGAGGCGAATTCTTCGACACCACTCACTTCCCTCAGTCGCTTGTGAACTGGCCGTTTCGCGGTAGCGGCACATATCTCATTCAGGGTAAGATAGCTGAGGAGTTCGGGTACACCACCATTGAGGTGGAAAAGATGGCCAGGCTGCCCGTTCTTCCGGACCCCAGGTATTAGCTCTCCATCCGCATGGCACGGGTGATCCCCTTGACAGACTGAATCTTTTTCAGGACACCGTACAGAACATTCACGTTGGGTACCAGCATCTCTATCCGCCCCTCAAAGAGCCCGTTATCCATCCTGTATGTGAAGCTTTTAACCGACAGGTTATATCCTGAGAGTATCTCTGATATCCTTGCCACGATGCCAAGGTTCTCCACCCCGGTCACCTTAACTGAGGTGAGGAATCCGTGAGATGTGTCGAGACGGGTCCAGCGTGTCCTGACGATCCTGTAGGGGAAGTTTGATTTCATATAATCGGCATTGGGACAGAGGTCACGGTGGATCTTTATCCCCTCCAGTACTGTCACGAAGCCGAAGATACGGTCACCAAAGACCGGGTTGCAGCATTTTGCAAGCTTATAGTCCAGCCCCTCAACCTTTTCGTTAACAACAAGATAGTCCGTAGATGGTGTTGAGACCTCTTCATGGTGCACCGCCTCATTCACTTTTGGTGCAGCAGCGGGTTCGCTCTCCCCGGTGCGAAGCAGGACCCTCTTAGCCTGCAGCAGGTCGGTCTCGCCTATGGCAATGCTGAAATACAGGTCCTGTGCGGTCTTGAAGCCATACTCGTCGAGCAGTTTTGTTACAGTCAGGTCTCCGTAGGGTATCTTCCAGTTCTTCAGCCGCCTTGTCAGCACCTCTTTTCCTTCTGCCGCCAGCCTTACCTTTTCCTCATTCAGCGCCTGCCTGATCTTCGTCCGTGCCTTGTTGGTGATGACAAATGAGAGCCAGTCACGCTTGGGCGACTGGTTACGCGATGTAATTACAGAGACGTGATCACCGTTCTTCAGTTTATGCTTGAGCTGTACATTACGGCCGTTGATCTTCCCTCCCACGCATTTCGATCCTACATCAGTGTGTATCTCAAAGGCGAAGTCGAGCAGTGTGGCTCCGGCAGGCAGTTTTCTCACCTCTCCCCTGGGTGTGAAGACATAGACCTCGTCGGAATAGAGTCCCGGTCTTATCTCACCGAGGAAGTCGCCACCCTCCTTCTCCACGGTGTTCAGCACGTCGCGCATCTGCGCCATCCAGGCATCCAGTCCGCCCTCACCCTTTACCCCCTTGTAGCGGAAATGTGCTGCAAGTCCCTTTTCCGCTATCTCATCCATGCGCCTGGTACGGATCTGCACCTCCACCCATTTGCCTCCGGGGGTCACTACTGTGGTATGCAGCGACTCATACCCGTTTGATTTAGGGACGGAGATCCAGTCGCGCATCCTGCCCGGGTCAGGCTGGTAGATGTCAGTAACGACCGAATAGACCTGCCAGCATGATGACTTCTCATGGGCAGGATCGGCATCGATGATGATCCGTATCGCAAAGATGTCGAAGACCTCCTCAAAGGTGACACCCTGTTTCTTCATCTTCTGCCAGATCGAATGCACTGACTTTGTTCGGCTCTTTATCTCGTAGCTCAGACCGGCAGCGTCAAGTCGTTCCGTAAGAGGATTGGAAAACTCTTTTATGAGCCTGTTCCTTGAGGTTGTCGTCTGCTTCAGCCTGGCCTCTATCTTGCTGAATTCTGCAGGTTCGAGCAGCTTCATCGAGAGGTCTTCCATCTCAGACTTGATGTTGTAGTAACCCAGCCTGTGGGCCAGCGGGGCGAAGAGAAAGTATGTTTCGGAGGCTACATTGAGCCTCTCTTTCCCAGGCAATTTGTCAAGATTGCGTATCATCAGCAGCCTCTCGGCAAGTGCAATAAGTATGACCCTGCCGTCGTCAGCCAGGGTCAGCAGCAGCTTCCGGAAGTTCTCAGCCTGGCCGGTGAAGTCGCGCCCTTTAAGTGATGTCACCCTGGACAGACCCGAAATAATACTTTTTATAACCGGGACATTCAGCTCGTCAATCCTGCGCCATCCGTCGCTATCCTCCCTTATGCCCGAAAGCAGAGCACTGGTCACAGCCGGCAGTGTAAGTCCTATCTCGCATGAGGTGACCCTCGCAAGCTCCATGTGATAGACCGGCAGCGGCATGCCAAGGTAAGACTGGCCTTCGGGATATGATGGACACGGCGATGTCGGTCGCCAGCCGAAAGGATCTCTTCTCCTCGTCTGTCACAACCCCCGGAAGGCATTTAAGGGCCTGGTGCTGTTTATTGCGTATCTGTGCCCCTGTGTCAGTCATTTCTTTTTTACTTTAACGGAGAGTCGGGCTCCCTCCTCATCTCGAGATAATAGGCATAGTCGACAAACCCCGGTATGATCCTCTGGAAGAGAGCAGTAAGCCGTCCGATCCAGGTCATTATCTTGTTTCTTTTCCTCTTCCTGATCCCTCTCAGCACCCACCTGGCGACATGTTCAGGAGACATCAGCTTTCCCTCCTCCCTGGGTGAGTTACCCTGCTGTGTGCCGTCAGCTTTAAGGGCATTCCTCCGTATCTCGGAGGTTGTGAATCCGGGAGCGATGATCATTACGTGCAGCTTTTCCTTCAGGTACTCTATCCTGATTGTTTCGAGAAAGCCGTGCATGGCAAACTTCGAGGCTGAGTAGCCTGTCCTTCCCGGTAATCCGTGGAAACCAGCCACCGAAGAGACACCGACGATAGAACCTCTGTTACTTACGATATATGGAAGTGCATATTTGGTGCAGTAGACTGTACCCCAGAAGTTGACGTCCATAAGTCTCTTTAAAACAGAGATATCGACATCCTCGAATAAAGCTCTCATTGAGATGCCGGCATTGTTGATGAGGATGTGTATGGTGCCATATTTACCTACGGCAGTCTCTGTCAGTCTGCGGCACTCCTCCTCACTGGTCACATCGGTAGCACAGGATAAGGCTTCGAAGCCTTCATCACGTATCTCCTTTTCAAGAGACATAAGTTTATCGAGAGAGCGTGCTGCCATGACGACCTTGCTGCCGTTGCGCGCAAATTCCTTTGCTATTGCCCTTCCGATGCCGGTTGAGGCTCCGGTGACTATGACTACTTTGTCTCTGAAAATGTTTCTCGCCATGGCTGTTGTGATGACCGATAAATATAGTGACAATTTATTGTCGTCTGAAAGGCAAAGTTTTTTTTCGTAATTTTATGGAAAAGTCCTTTTTTTTCTTTGTTCGGAAATTATTTTACCATACATTTGCACACGCAAAAAATGCGACTGATTCAGTAGCTCAGCTGGTAGAGCACATCCCTTTTAAGGATGGGGTCCTGGGTTCGAATCCCAGCTGGATCACAAAACATACAATGCTCCGTCAGGAGCATTTTTTGTTTGACGAAGGGAATGAGACCCTGGTCTCAGATTCCCAGAGGAAAACAAAAAATGACAAGGCCCGGCGCAGCCGGGACGGCATTGTATGTTTTGCAAGTCCCACCATAAGGGATCATGCCGCCGACAGGCGGCATAATCCCAGTCTAGCTTAAAGGGCAATACTTGAGACTTACTTATTACCTGTCTGCCGGAGAAACCCGATCACTATCAGAAACTGTCCGACGACATAAGTCGACATTATCAGAACCCCTGCTGCCGGTATTGCATAACTGAACTTATTGACCGCCAGCAGCGAATCAGACAGAACAAACAGCGCGGCTCCCGCGAGCACCAGCCAGAAACTGGCATTGCCCGTCTTGCCAGCCCTCGTTATCGCAGCAGCAAGCATCGACAGAATCACAAGCGCATAGATAACAACAGGCAGCTTCATCTCTCCCAGGTCGCGGTAAAGAAATGCCAGGAGAAACATCCCATAGATAACAACAGGTAATATCATCATTATCAGTTTCTTCACCGGCCGACCCTTTCCGGGAGTCATGATGAATACAATGAAGTAGGAAACCTGTGCCAGCAGGAAAAATGCCAGCCCGGCCATAAACATTATTTCCTCGTTCTGATCAATCTCCAGCACAATATCTCCAATCCAGCTGAAGAACAAACCAATGAACATCACGCGCTGTGACCATGTGCTAACCTTTCCAGAACTGGCAAGAAACAATACTATCAGCACGAGAATGATAAGCCCCTTTGATATCACATCAGTCAGGAATGGAGGCCTCAGCTGCGGGAAGATGAACAGGATCGCTGTCAGGAAATAAAGTGCGGAAAGGATTTTCGTCCTCATTTTTATGATGTCATGTAGCAAGCCCTGTTACGGGGAGCAGCACTTATTTCGAAAGTACGGGTATCTGCCTGCTAATCGATTCCTCTAGTGATATCAGCGTCTCAGTCCTGACAACGCCGGTGATTGCCTGTATCTTCTCTGTGAGCACTTCGCGCAGGTGCTCGTTGTCGCGGGTATAGACCTTGATGAACAACGAATAGTTGCCTGTTGTATAGTGACATTCTATTACCTCCGGGATATCCTTCAGCTTCTTTATTACCTCCTTGTATTTGCCCGGATTATCAAGGAAGAGTCCGATGTAGGCACATGTGCGGAATCCCACCATGACAGGGTCAACCTTGAATTCTGATCCTTTAATAACACCAATACGGATGAGTCTCTGCACCCTCTGATGTATCGCTGCACCCGATACATTGCAGTCGCGCGCCACCTCGAGATAGGGTATCCTGGCATTCTTTGTGATAATATCCAGAATTTTCCTGTCCAGATTGTCAATTTGCAAATTTTCAGCCATGATTTCTTGTTTTATTAAGTATATGAATAGTATTCTCTGCTTTATTTTACAAATTTAAAGCAAAATAGTCTCTTTTCCAATTAAAGGGAAAAACAGAATTCGGAAAAATGAAAGTGATCAGGTCAGATGGATCGGGTGATGCCCGGACGAAAAAAGCATCACCTGTTTATAATTCCGGTAACATCGCGCACCGAGGCGAATCCCCGGCTGTCAAGGAATGAATCTATCCCCTTTATGACATCTAGTGCTGCCAGAGGCTCTATGAATGAAGCCGTTCCGACCTGCACGGCAGTTGCTCCTGCCATAATGAATTCAAGGGCATCATCTGCGTTCATGATGCCTCCCATACCGATGACGGGTATCGAGACTGCCTTAGCGGTCTGCCATACCATTCGAAGTGCAACAGGCCTGATAGCGGGACCGGATAAACCGCCGGTGATTGCTGCCAGCCTGGGTTTCATGGCTCTGACATCGATGGCCATGCCGACAAGCGTATTTATAAGTGACACTGAATCAGCTCCTTCACCCTCTGAGATACGGGCAAACTCTGTTATGTCGGTGACATTCGGTGACAGCTTCACAATCAGAGTTCTTGAATATGCCTGCCGTACCGCTGCAATGACTTCCCTGGCTGCGGCAGGATTGGTCCCGAAGATCATCCCTCCCTTCTTGACGTTAGGGCATGAGATATTAAGCTCTATTGCCGGTATGGCATCAAGATCGTTGAGACGGCTGGATAATTCCGTGTAATCCTCGACCGTGTTGCCGTTAACGTTTACTATTATATGCGTATCGTACTTTCTGATACGGGGATAAATATTCTTTTCGAAGTAATCAATGCCCTTATTCTGCAGACCCACTGAGTTGAGCATGCCTGCCGGCGTCTCTGCCATCCTGGGATAAGGATTTCCCTCCCTGGCTTCAAGGGTGGTTCCCTTGACAATTATCCCGCCGAGGGCTGACACATCAAAGAAATCATCAAACTCCGATCCGTAACCGAAGGTCCCCGATGCTGTCATGACAGGATTCCTGAACTCCAGCGTCCCTATCTTTATCCTGAGATCTGCCATTTTAGGTCTCTTATGTTAAACACCGGTCCGTCAGTACATGAGCACAGGTTGCCGGAAGTGGTTGGCACAATGCAGCAGAGGCAAACGCCTATCCCGCATGCCATGAGGTTCTCCAGCGATACCTCGCAGAAAATATCACGCCTGAGGCATGCGGCTGCTACCGCCTTCATCATGGGTTCCGGCCCGCAGCAATAGACCCTGTCCCAATCCTGGTCCCTGAACTGTGGCAGGTCAGTGACAAACCCCCTGTATCCCTCCGAACCATCCTCTGTAGCTAGAAACACTTCGCCCAGCTTCCTGAACTCATCATGGTCAAGGATGCGTGAGCGGTTACGGAATCCGAGGGCAAAGGCCGGCTCTATGCCTGCCTCCCTGATCTTTCTTCCGAGATATAACAGCGGAGCCATGCCGCATCCGCCTCCTGTAAGCAGTACTCTCTCTCCTTTAAGGGGAAGTGTGAATGAGTTGCCAAGAGGATATATAATGTTGATCTTTTCGCCCGGGTTCAGTCGTGAGAGACGCTCTGTACCCGCCCCGGCGATCTGTACCAGGAGTGAGATGGTTCCCGTACTCATGTCAACATCATGTACTGAGAGAGGACGGCGAAGAAAGGTAGAAGGACTACCGGTTACAAGCACCTGGACAAACTGCCCCGGCAAGATATCGGGTAAACCTTGTGAAGAAGAGGCATTTATCACAAAAAAACCTTCGCCCAGCCTGCGGTTTTGAGTTACAGTAAGATCTTCAATCCTCTTCTTCATCAGAGCTTCTTTGGCGCAAAATTAGCTATTTTGACGGGATTTGCTCAGGATGGCCTGTATTCTGTAAAAGTTTTGTCAGAATAAAACATGAGTACCCTTGTCAGCCTCTTTTCTGCGCGCTCAGGCTCAATCTCTTCCTTCAATTCAATGCCTGAAGCTCCTTCCTGACCTTTTGGCGATGGCATTGTGCCAATCTCCCGTTCCGGTGTTTCATTGAACGACAGGTCCTCAGAAACGGTTATCTGAGGCTCCGTTTCGAAGAGGGTAGGCTGTGATGCATACTTGTACATGGCTCCCCGACCGAAAAGCAGCCACTCAGCAGAAAGTGACGTATACTTATGCAGCATCTTGACCACAAAGTCAAGGCTCGGATTGTTCCTTCCTGAAAGAATGTGAGATATTCCGGAAGGCTGAACCCCTATTTCCTCGGCAAACTGAGCATAGCTTTTGTTTTCACTCTGTAAAAAGGCAAGAATTCTCTCTTTCATGATAGAAACCTGTTTTTACAAATGTAACTGATATGTTATTTACTTCTGTAATGTAATGTCATTTACATTTGTAATTTAGTGCAATTACTTTCTTAACATCTCGCTGTAATTTATCCTCCTGGAACCGGCATGAATGATATAAACCAGCTTAATTATCAGCTTAATTACTTGACTTTAGATATCATTTATAATTGATCTACAATATATTAAGTACAAAATAAGTATATATTCTAATCAAATTGCGGGGTTCATATCATAATTATTATCATTAAAAAGTTTATATAACATAATTAATAGATTGATATATAGTATTATATAAGACTATATATTGTAAATCAACTGAACTTTACATCAGTACGTCAGGTCTAATTACATTTGTAATTATATTCTTATTGAATGTCCTGATCTTTTCTGTTTACATTTGTGAATCAGGTGCATTTATATTGTTTTTAGACCTGACTGTCTCAATTACTTCGTGTCTGATGACGAATAAAATATGAAGTGGCTCAGAATTGAATTTTTCAGAAGCCCCTCTCCCCTGCTCTTAAATTTTGAATTCTCATGACATAATCAAAAACATCTTTTCTGCTTAATTCTTTTAATTATCTTCATCCGGACAAACATTTGCAGGGCTCCGTTTCAGGCGGCTGCATTTAAATTCGGTAATCATGGCCAGAAAACAATTTTCTCTTGCTCTCCCTTACCAGATACTTATTATGCTCGTTCTTGGAGGGTTATTTGGGTATTTCTTCCCTCACATCACTAAATACACAAACTGGATAGGGGACCTCTTCCTGCGAGGACTGAACATGATCATCATCCCGCTGATTCTTTGTTCTATAACGACGGGGGTGGCCAGTGTAGGTACGGCTGATAACCTGGGACGTCTCGGAGCCAAGACTATGGGTTATTATATCGTCTCAACCCTGATTGCCATTGTCACCGGCTTCTTCTTCGTGAAGTTGATAAAACCCGGTGTTGGTGCTGAGCTGGGTTTCCAGATGCCTGTTGAAGACATTGCTGCAGGCACTGAAAAGTTCGGGCAGACACTTCTCAAGATCGTTCCCACCAATATATTTGATTCGATGGTTCAGGGACATATGCTTTCAATAATCTTCTTTGCCATCCTGTCAGGCTTCTTTATCACCCAGATAAATGATAAACCGAGAATTCTGCTGATGGATGTACTGAACGCAGCACTGGATGTGATAATGAAGATCACGCTCTTCGTCATCAGGTTCACTCCTCTTGGCGTTTTCAGCATCTCCGCCAAGGTAATTTCTCAGCAGATACTCATGGGGAATGAGGTGAGTGAGGTAATCAGCAGGCTTGGTCTATACTTTATTACAGTCCTTCTGGGTCTGTTTGTCCATGGTCTTATTACGTTGCCGCTGTCGGTGAGGATATTGGGCAGGGCAAATCCGTTGAAGCATTTCAGGAACATGTCCACGCCGTTGCTGACAGCCTTTTCAACCTCCTCATCGAACGCGACACTGCCACTTACCATGGAGGCTGTGGAATTCAAAGACGGCGTCTCAAACAAGATCGCCAGCTTCACCCTTCCGCTTGGGGCTACGGTAAACATGAACGGGACAGCCCTGTATGAGTGCGTGGCAGTGATGTTCATAGCACAGGCTTACGGCATCGATCTCTCACTGGGGCAGCAGATTGTGGTGATATTCACTGCCCTGCTGGCTGCAATAGGTTCTGCCGGAATACCCATGGCAGGACTGGTGATGATGACAGTGGTCCTTAACGCTGTCGGCCTCCCCCTGGAAGGGATAGGTCTGATACTCGCTGTAGACCGTATCCTCGATATGTTCCGCACGACGATCAATGTCTATGGCGACACGTGTGCGGCTGTGATCATAGCAAAATCAGAAGGAGAAACTTTAAAAGTTTAAAGTTCAAAGGTTAAAGGTGAAAGGAGAAAGGGCAGAAAATCTGAGGCTCTGATTCCTCTGGTAGTTCTTACCGGCTATCAGCCGCATGAGCCGCCGCAGCCGCTGCTTCTGCTGCCGCATGATGAACATCCCGATGGACCCATTAACTCTTCGGGGGTTGCCTCACGGATGCCTGTGACCCTGCCTGAGAAATGGAGAGCGGTTCCTGCCAGCGGATGATTGAAATCCATCCTGATGAAGGCATCTCCTATCTCGGTCACGACGCCATTCATTCTGTTACCCTGAGAATCCATCATTGGTACAGTGTTGCCTACATAGCATATCTGGGTGTTAAGAACCCCCTCATCTTCAAAAATATTCCTTGGCAGACTCACAATCATCTCCTCCCGGACTTCTCCGTATGCCTCCTCGGCTGACAGACCGAATTCAAATGAAGAACCCTCTTCCAGCCCTTCAAGGTTAGCCTCAAAACCGGGCAGAAGCCTTCCGCTGCCGAACACGAATCCAAGCGGCGCAGTCTCCTCTACAGTCTCAATCACCTTTCCGTCACTGCCACCCTCATGAAGTGTATAAACAAGTGAAACAAATTTGTTATTCTCTAATTTCATAATTACTTATTTAACAATATTATAAACTATATTACTTCAATTAAAAGACAAAGCTGATCCTGATCTCCGGATTGTCATATATCTGATAACCTGTGCTTGTCAGAACCCAGAGAAAAGAGAGATTCATGCTTGATCTCATTCCAGTAGGTTGTGATATTGTCACTCCACCCAGGAATGCCCCGGAGTAGACCCTTCCTGTTTCACCCGGGGTAGTGCTCACAAGGGCCTCGTCGAGACTCAGTCCCTCATATTCTCCGTGAAGGTGAATGCCGGTATTGAGTCCCAGCGGAATTATGTTGTCCAGACTTTGTATCAAAGTAAACTGAATGTACCCTTTCCCTCCATAGATGGTCATTTCGCCAAATTCATCAGCAAAATACTGGAATGTTGGTCCGCCCGCAATTGCCAGGCGGGGCAGCACTCTCACCCCAATGATCGGCGAGACTTCAATATTGGTTATACTCCCGAACTGCAGGCCGAAGCCACCACCGAAGAATAAGCGCTCTCTCAGGGGCGGACGGTTCTGGAAAGCCGACTGCCCTTGCGCAAGGAGAGTTAATGCAAGGAACGCCACGGCCAGTAAGCTCCTTTTAATATAGTGCATGTTCTGCATTTTGAGGGTACAAATAAAGTCAAAATTAGTACATTTACGGTAACAGACATTTAGTTTTTAAGAGCATTACCCGCTATAATACTGACAATAAGATGAATATAGTCATTACCGGAGCTTCAACAGGCATCGGAAGAGATATTGCCCTGAAACTTTCCGAAGAACAGGGCAACAAAATATATGCCATATCCAGGAACAAATCTGCTCTCTGGAGCCTTGCCGGGGAGTGTGCAAACAAAAACATCACCCCGGTGGTGCTGGACATTACAGGGGAGCGATCATCGCTCAGGGAGCTTAAAAACAGCATTGCAGCTGAGGCCGGATCAATAGACATAATCATCAATAATGCCGGACTCCTTGTAAACAAGCCATTTACGGAACACAGTGATCAGGATATTGCATCACTTGTAGCTGTCAACTTCACCGCCCCCGCCGCTATTGTTTCGGAACTCCTTCCGCTGATGAGCCGAGGCTCTCATGTGGTCAATATCGGAAGCATGGGGGGATTCCAGGGAAGCATGAAGTTTTCGGGTCTCTCCTTCTACAGTGCCGCAAAGGGGGCGCTGGCGGTGCTTACAGAGTGTCTTGCGGCGGAATACGCTGACAGGGGCATATCGTTCAACTGCCTCTGTCCAGGGGCAGTTCAGACTGAGATGTTCAGTAAGGCTTTCCCGGGTTATACAGCTCCGGTATCATCGTCTGAGATGGCGGCGTTTGTCGCCGATTTTGCTGTAAACGGCAACAGGTTCTTCAACGGGAAGATACTTCCGGTAGCCCTCTCTGTGCCGTAATCTGCAGCTCCTTGCTCCTCGCTCCCTGCTCCTCGCCCTACCCCTTGTACTCCTTGACTCCAATCTTGCCTGTGACGGCAAGAAAACCGTTAAACGCCAGCGCTTTAAGCTCATCCTCCCCGGGATAAACAAATACAGGGGCAAGCTTCCTTATCATTGCCTCTATCCTGTCAGTAAACTTCTTCTCGTAAGCCAGTCCGCCTGTCAGTATAATGGCATCCACCTCGCCGCTGAGAACGGCAACCATGGCACCTATCTCCTTCGCTATCTGATAGCTGCAGCCAAGAGATATCAGCATGGCTTTCTGATCGCCGGCAGCAGCGCGGTCACATACCTCCTTGAAGCTGTTAGTTCCAAGGTATGCAACCATACCTCCCTTGCCGGTGAACATTGTCTTAATCTCTGACTGAGTATATTTGCCGCTGAAGCACAGTTCTATTACCTGTGCAACAGGCAGTCCGCCGCTGCGCTCGGGTGAATAGGGCCCGTCACCATTCAGGGCATTGTTGACATCAACAACCTTTCCCCTGCGGTGGGCTCCCACGCTTACTCCCCCTCCCATATGAGCTATTACAAGGTTCATATCTTCATAATTTCTGCCGGCAGAGGCCGCATATATCCGTGCAACAGCCTTCTGGTTCAGTGCATGAAAGATGGATCTCCTTTCAATGAGAGGATGTCCCGATAGCCGTGCGACAGGCTCAAGTTCATCGACAACGACCGGATCGACGATATAAGCCCTGGCTCCTGGAAGCACGGCGGCTATCTTATCTGCAATAAGAGCTCCCAGGTTACTTGCATGCTCTCCATGTATGGCCGCCAGAAGGTGTTCCTTCATCAGGTCATTGACCTCATATATACCTGATTCTATTGGATTTACCAATCCGCCCCGGCCAACTACGGCAACAATTTCAGAGAGCGGCGTCTTCTCTTCTCCGAGGGCCTCCATCACCAGCTGGTGCCTGAAGGGAAGCTGATCGGTCATGCGTGAAAAACCCTCCAGCTCTGAAGAGCTGTGTCTCAGTGTCTTCTCAAAAAGCTGCTGCTCGCCCCTGAATAATGCAAATTTTGTGCTGGTCGAGCCCGGATTAATGGCAAGAATAAGTCTGTTTCCCATTCTGTCTAGTCGTTTTTTGATGCCATAAGGCATGACAGTGCCACACAATAATATTTCGACAGTTCACTTTCACTTCTTGACATCAGCACAACCGGCCTGGTAGTGCCGCAGATCATCCCTGCCAGCTCTCCTCCTCCGAACAGCATCAGTCCCTTGTAAAACGGATTGCAGGCCTCCAGTGAAGGAAAGAGCAAAATGTCGGAATCGCCTGCCAGGGGGGTGTCAACACCCTTGATCCTGACGCTGTCTGGGTCACAGGCAAGGAAGAGATCCACCGGACCGTCCATCACACATGATGATATCTGTCCCCTCTGCGCCATCTTGCACATCACCGAATAGTCAAGAGTGTTGGGGAAGTGGTTGCTTACCTTTTCCGACGCACCGATAAGTGCGACTGACGGCTTCATTATTCCAAACTTCCGCGCCATTGCTATTGCATACTCAGCCATGGCTACTTTCTGATCAAGGTCGGGAAACGGGATGACTGCAGTGTCGGTAATAAATAACAGCTTATGGTATGCAGGTATCTCCACCGCGCACACATAACTCATGACCGCTTTTGGTGGAAGCAGGCCGTGGTCCTTGTCCATCACCGCCCTGAGGAACTTATCAGTTCCGACGAGTCCCTTCATTACAATATCGGCCTCACCGGTAGCGGTCATTCGGACAGCAGTAACGGCAGCGCTCCTTTCATCATCCGCTTCAATGATGGTGAAGCGTGATGGGTCGGCCCCTGTGTCATGACATGTTCTGATTATTTGTTCCCGGTTGCCGATCATAAGAGCCTCGGCAAATCCTTCATTTACAGCACGGTAGAGAGACCCAACTGTATTATTGTCCTGTGCCCACGCTACAGCAATCCGGTATCTTTTGCCGGATGATCTGACAGCGTCAGCCATCTGGCTGAGACTGGTTATCATAATTATTCCTGTTTTGAGACAGCTGCTGCCAGCAGGATGCTGTCATATTTTGCCTGGTCGGAATCGCTCCTTGAAGTGAGTACGATAGGTGCCGAAGCACCCAGTATCACTGCTGCGACCTTTGCATGAGCGAAGAAAACCAGCGACTTGTACAGCACATTACCTACTTCGATGTCGGGCATCAGGAGGAGGTCTGTATCGCCCGCCACCTCGCTGCGGATGCCTTTGTGATTTGCGCTCTCGAGGCTGATGGCATTGTCAAATGCCAGCGGGCCGTCGATAATGCAGTGCTTGATCTGGTCACGCTGGTTCATCTTAGAAAGCAGGGCAGCATCAAGCGTTGCCTGCATGTTCTCACTGACCATCTCAACTGCACCCAGAACGGCTACCTTAGGCATTTCAACTCCCAGCTTGTTGAGGCATGCCACCGAGTTATTCACGATAGCTATCTTATCCTGAAGGTTGGGTGCAATATTCATTGCCACGTCAGTCACAGCTATCAGCTTATGGTACGCCTCTACCTCAAAGATGGCTATATGTGAAAGAAGCGAACCTGTCCTCAGCCCCCACTCCTTATTCAGAACAGCCTTCAGCAGGGATGAGGTGCCGACCTTTCCCTTCATGAGGATGTCGGCCTGGTTGCTCCGTACCATCTTCACGGCTATACCTACCGCCAGCTCCGTATCAGGCTCATGAATCATTCTTACTCCGGAGATATCAATGTTACCGCTATTTGCTATGTTCTGGATAGCCTCCTTGTCGCCGACAAGTATCGGTTCGATAAAGCCGTCACGGGCTGCTTTTATCGCTGAGCTGAGTGAATTAAGGTCCTGTGCTGCTGCAAGCACCAGTCTCCTGACAGGCTTGTCAGCCAGCAGATCCTTCAGTTCTGACAAATATCTTAACACCATGATATCCGGGGTTTAATTGGTTAGCTTCTCAACTATTACTGTAGTATCAGATGCGATGACAAATTCTTCATCGGTAGTTACAACCATGACCTTCACTTTCGAGGCAGGCTTTGAAATAACAAGATCTTTCCCCTTGACTCCGTGATTCACATCCTCGTCAATCTCAATCCCGAAAAAGTCCATGCCACTGCAGATCATCTTCCTGACGTTGAAATCGTTCTCCCCTACACCTGCTGTAAAGATAAGCAGATCGATCCCGTTCATTGCAGCCACGTAGGCGCCTATAAACTTTTTGATCTTGTAAGAATACATGTTTAGTGCAAGAAGGGCCTTGGCATTTCCTTCGCCGGCAGCAGTCTCAAGATCACGCATGTCTGATGAGAGCTGGGAAATACCGGCAACACCGCTCTTCTTATTTATCATGTTATTCACCCCGCTGACGCTAAGTCCTTCCTTATCTGCGAGATACAGCAGAACGCCCGGATCAATCTCACCCGTGCGGGTTCCCATGATGAGTCCGTCTACCGGTGTGAATCCCATCGAGGTGTCAACAGAAATGCCATTATTGATTGCAGTTATTGAAGCTCCGTTACCCAGGTGGCAGGTAATGATCTTTATTTTGTGGTAATCAAGATTCAATATCCTGCAGGCCTTTTCGGCAACGAACCTGTGGCTTGTGCCGTGGAAACCGTATTTACGGATCCTGTACTTCTCATAATACTCGTAGGGAATGGCATACATGAATGCGTAATCAGGCATAGTCTGATGGAACGAGGTGTCAAATACAGCTACCTGCGGTATTCCGGGCAGAAGCTTCTCGCATGACAATATCCCTTTCAGGTGGGCAGGGTTATGCAACGGAGCAAGCTCGCCGCACTTTTCTATATCCCTCTTGACATCATTGTCAATAAGCACCGACTCCTTGAAATTCTCTCCCCCGTGTGCCACCCTGTGCCCGACGGCCTTAATTTCGTTGATATTGCGAATAACACCGTGTTTACTGCTGACAAGCGCTTCCATGACCATGTTGATGCCTATGGTGTGGTCAGGGATGTCAAGAATGACCTTATAGGGCTCCTTCCCGGCAGGCTTGTGCGTCAGAATGCCGTCGGTGAGTCCGATACGTTCAATCAGTCCTTTGGCCAGGACCTCTGAATTATTCGACATGTCAAAAAGCTGGTACTTTATAGAGGAGCTGCCACAGTTTAGAACGAGGACGATCATGGTTTAATGTTGTTACTTGGTCATGCCTGCTGCCTGGTTGGCAGTGATGGCTATTACGTTAATGATATCACTTACAGAGCAGCCTCTCGAGAGGTCATTTATGGGAGCTGCCATACCCTGGAGCACAGGGCCGATAGCCTGTGCATGCGCCAGGCGCTCAACGAGCTTATATGCAATATTCCCGCATTCAAGGTTCGGGAATATCAGGACGTTGGCCTTGCCTGCAATCTTGCTTCCCGGTGCCTTCTTCTGTCCTATGGCTTCAATGAGTGCCGCGTCAGCCTGCAGCTCACCCTCGAACATGAATTCAGGGGCCATCTCTTTTGCCATCTTCGTGGCGCTCACAACCTTATCTACGAGTGCGTGATTCGCACTTCCCATGGTCGAGAAGCTCAGGAGTGCCACCTTGGGCTCAACCCCCACAATCGCTTTCGTTGTCCTAGCCGTGGCAACAGCTATCTCTGCAAGTTCCTTATCCGTCGGATCAGGATGGACAGCGCCGTCAGCAAAAACTATAATACCGTCAGCACCGAACTCCTTGTCTTTCAATATCATGATAAATGCTCCTGAGACCACAGAGATTCCGGGAGCTGTCTTGACAAACTGAAACGCCGGCCTGAGTACATCGCCCGTCGTGTTTCTCGCACCGGCAACCTCACCGTCAGCATCACCGTTCTTGATCATCATCACGCCCAGGTAAAGCGGATCCTCTATCAGCTTCGAGGCTAACTCCCTTGTGAGGCCTTTGCTCTTTCGCAGCTCAAGCATTAAATCAATATACTTCCCCTTCATCGGATGATCAGCAGGGTTGATGATTGTCGCCCTCTCAATATTCTTCAGCCCGAGGGAACCTGCCAGTGCCCTGATCTCTGAGGGATCACCAAGGAGAGTTATCCTCGCAAGATTCTCAGCTATTGCCACGTCTGCAGCCTTCAGCGTTCGCTCCTCCGTTCCTTCAGGTAAAACAATCCGTTTGTTATGTTTTCTGGCATTAAGTTTGATTTGCTCAAGCAATTCCATTGTAAATCAGTAATTTAGTTAATAATTGTTTCCGGGTTAAAAGTACTAAAAAAGTGTAAGTGCGCAATTATCAATTACATGATTAAAGTCAGATTTTGCATATTTCAGGACTTTTTTTTCAAAATGATGCCGTAATGCATCGCCTGTGGGTTCAAATCTATATTTTTGAACTCATATTTCTTTCTGATGAAGGCAGATTTTTTTAGAGGTGAACTTGCGAATTTTGCTGCGTCTGTCGAAGGCGAGATGAGGATTGACAGGGTTTCGAGGCTTATGTATGCCACTGATGCCTCTATCTATCGCGAGGAGCCGCTTGCAGTCTTCTTTCCGCAGAACGTATCTGACCTGAAGAAGCTCCTCTCATTTGCCGCCATAAATAAAACAGGCATCATAGCCAGGGCTGCCGGCACTTCTCTTGCAGGCCAGGTGGTAGGATCAGGCATCATCGCGGACTTTTCGCGACACTTCAGAAAGGTAATAGAGATCAACACAGAAGAGAGATGGGTCAGGGTTGAGCCGGGTGTGGTGCCTGATGAACTCAATGCCATTCTGAAAAAGGAAGGGCTGATGTTCGGGCCGGAGACTTCGACCTCAAGCCGGTGCAATATCGGAGGGATGATCGGGAATAACGGATGCGGGCTTCATTCAGTGGTATATGGCTCAGTACGCGATCATCTTCTTGAGGTAAAGGCGCTGCTTCATGACGGCTCGGAGGTAAGTTTCGGCGATGTGACCCCGGAGGAACTGCTACAAAAGTGCTCTCTGCCGGGAGCTGAAGGAGATATTTACCGCGCTGTGAGAGACATAATGGGGAATGAGGAGAACAGGGATGCGATTGCAAACGAATATCCGGAGAAGCGTGTCCCCAGGCGCAACACGGGATATGCTCTTGACGATATGCTTGACAGCGAGCCTTTTACACCGGGCTGCGGCAAGCCTCTCAACCTCGCGAGGATCATTGCAGGGTCTGAAGGGACACTGGCTCTCGTCACCGAGGCCAGACTCGCGCTGGTGCCTCTCCCTCCCCCTGTGAAGGCACTGGTATGTGTTCATCTGAGTGACCGCAACGATGCCTTCAGAGCCAATCTCATTGCCCTCACGCATAAGCCATGGGCCGTTGAGATGATGGACCACAAGATACTCTCCCTTGCTCAAGGAGCAGAGAGCCAGAGAGGAAACAGGTTTTTTATCGAAGGTGAACCCGGAGCCCTTCTCATTGTGGAGCTCTGCGCTAATGAACCGGAAGAGATAAAGTCATCTGCCGCTGCCCTGGAACGTGATCTAAGGTCAGCCGGACTGGGATATGCCTTCCCGGTGGTGTGGGGCAATGAGATGAAGCGGGTATGGGATCTCCGCAAAGCAGGCCTCGGGCTGTTGTCAAATATGCCCGGCGATGCCAGGCCAATTACACTCATCGAAGACTGTGCCGTAGCTGTTGACCGTCTTGGCGAATTTGTCTCAGATGTGGAGGAGATGCTGGCCTCGTACGGCAAGGAATCGGTTTATCATGCACACATCGGCTCAGGAGAGTTGCATATCAGGCCGATCATCAACCTGAAGGACCCGGATGATGCAAAGCTCCTAAGAATCATAGGCGAAAAAACCGCATTCATAGTCAGGAGTTACAAGGGCTCCATCAGCGGTGAGCACGGTGACGGACGACTGAGAGGTGAGTTCATCCCTCTTATATTGGGAGAACATAACTATCAGTTAAACAAAGATCTGAAGCGGGCATTTGATCCAGGCAACATCCTCAATCCAGGCAAGATTGTCAACACCCCGCCGATGGACACCTCCCTGAGATATATACCGGGGCAGCCTACTCCCGTACCCCGGACATGGTATGACTTCTCGGCAGAGGGCGGCATTGTAAGAGCTGCAGAGAAATGCAACGGTTCCGGTGACTGCCGCAAGAGCAGCCTGATAGGCGGGACAATGTGCCCCAGTTATATGGCAACAGGTGATGAGCGCCTTACTACAAGGGCCAGGGCAAATATATTCAGGGAGATGTTTTATGCAGGCAATAAAGATCCGTGGGACAGCAGGGAGATATATGATATGCTTGACCTCTGTCTCGCATGCAAGGGGTGCCGCAGCGAGTGCCCGTCAGGTGTCGACATGGCCAAGATGAAGTCGGAGTTTCTGCAGCATTATAATGACCTTCACCGTCCATCGCTGAGGACTCAGCTTATCGCTTCCCTCCCTCGCATCAACAGCCTCTTCTCACCAATACCCGGGATATTCAACTTCTTTGCATCAAACAGGATTACCTCGCTGATGATTAAGAGATTAACAGGATTTGCCACAGCCAGGAGCATACCGCGACTGGCCCCTGTGACCTTCAGGCGATGGCTTAACCGCAACCTGAAAAACTGCAACCCTGCAAAGCCGATCGGTCAGCTCTGGCTCTTCATCGACGAGTTCACAGACCATAATGACACAGGTGTCGGTATTGCCGCTGTCAGGCTGCTTACGTCACTTGGTTACAGGGTGCTGACTGTCAGGCATAGTCCGAGCGCGAGGACATATATTTCAAAAGGGTTCCTGCGTAAAGCAAGAAAACATATCAACAGAAATATTGAGATCTTTTATCCCCTGGTAAGTGAGGAAACTCCGCTTGTCGGACTGGAACCATCGGCGTTACTCGGATTCAGGGATGAGTATCCTGATCTGGCGGGGGAAGCATACCGTGAAAAAGCCCGGAGTATTGCGAAGAACGCCCTGCTGTTTGAGGAGTTTATTGTCAGGGAGTACCGCAAGGGAAACATCACTGCAGATATGTTCACTGACAGAAGTTCAGAGGTGCTCGTTCACGTCCACTGTCAGCAGAAGTCCATCGCAACCTCCGCCTCAGTAACCGAAGCGCTGGGAATCCCTTCCGGCTACTCAGTGAGAGAGATTCCCTCGGGTTGCTGCGGCATGGCTGGTGCCTTCGGGTATGAAAAGGAGCATTATGACCTATCCGTGAAAGTAGGTGAACTGGTTCTCTTCCCCGAGGTGATGGCCGCATCGGAGAAGACTCTGTTGTCGGCCCCTGGAACGAGCTGCAGGCATCATATCCTCGACGGAACAGGGCGTAGCACAAAACATCCGGCAGAGATACTTTTTGAGGCGCTGAAGGCTTAAGTCGAAAGTCAAAAGTCGAAAGCCGATAGCCTGCTGCCGATTCGCAAATCGCAAATCGCAAATCGCAAATTTAAAGCTGGTTTTACAGATTGAGTGTGAAGTTGTCGGCATCGCGCCAGACAGGCATGTCTGACCTGAATTTGTCAAGTGCCTCGCGCGACAGGTCAGCGTACAGTACAAGCTCCCTGCCGGGTTCGCCGGAGGCCATAATCTCTCCACGTGGACCGACGATGAGTGAGTCACCCGAATAAGATGTTCCGTCAGGGTTGGTGCCAACCCTGTTCACCCCGATAACGTAGCATTGATTCTCTATTGCCCTTGCAACAAGCAGCGACTTCCAGACATTGTTCCGGACCTCTGGCCAGTTAGCCGAATAGATGATGACGTCGCTGTCTCCCCTGTTGCGCGACCAGACAGGGAACCTCAGGTCGTAGCAAATCTGAAGATTGAAGTTAAACTCTTTATAGCCGTATACAACCTGCTTATTGCCACGACTGTATGCATTTTGTTCACCACTCATTGAATGGAGGTGACGCTTATCATAATAAGCGACATCGCCTTCCGGTGTAACGAACAGTAACCTGTTGAAGAAGTTGTTGTCTTCCGAGATAATGACCGATCCGCAGATGGCATAAGATCGTGCGGATGCCGTCTCCTTCATCCATCTGACCGTTGGCCCGTCCATCCCTTCTGCCAGAGCGGCAGGGTTCATTGAAAAGGCTGTCGTGAACATCTCGGGAAGGACGACGAGGCCGGTGTCACCTTCAATGAGTTCCAGCATCTCCCTGAGATGTTCAGTGTTTGATCGCTTGTCCTCCCAGTCGAGGCTGCACTGTAATGCTGCTGTTTTCATACAAATAAAAAATCCCGCCAAAGCGGGATGCCTTTTTTACAGGCTTTTCTACTTCCCTGAGGAAGCAGCATAATACTCATTGAACAATCCCTTGATAAGGGGCTTGTAATAGAGCCAGAAGAATCTTTCGCTGTCTTCAGGATTATCAGTGTAGAGCAGCCTGTTCATTTTGTCCATCCCCTTGAACCTGGAGGTCCAGAAGGGTATCTTGTTATTTGAGAAATCGCCTGAGAAATAGTAGGTATTACCGTTGCCGGGCTCCTGCACCACTGCAGGGAACGAAGCCTGAAGATCATTGACAGCCAGAAGGGTATCGCCTGCCGGTGTTGTCCTCAGATTAAAGTAGGAGACAACATCATTCTGGCCAGGGTTGATAACATCAAAGCTGTTTACAAAAGTCACTGCCTGCGCTACGCTTAACCTTGCCGCGGCAGTCTCGGAGGTGGTTATAAGTGGCAAGGCAGTGGCAAGGTGTTTACCCTCTTCGAGGACAATTATGCTGTTTTCTTTGAGAAGCACAACTCCCGGTTTGGTGAATGTCCACGGCTCGAGGTACTGTTTCCTGTAAAGCGCCGGCATCCATCCCGGTACCCCATGGTCTGACACAGTGTCAAGAGCTGTGGTAGTACTGACCCATCCACCCTGTGGAACTTATCCCTAAAAGCTCCTCGGTCTTGAACTTCTCCAGCGGAGCCGTGGGAAAATCAAATGTATTGTATTCCAGTATCACAAGTTTATCACGGTTCTTCATCTCTGACATGAGAAGATAATCGTTGTTGTTCAACCCGCCGTAGAGCCTGCGTGACTTTCTTGCCTTCTTGATCCCCTGGTACCAGTCGTTGAAAAATACCCCGTATGTATCGGCATAATAAAGCGCATCATTGTTCTCTGCAAGTTCGATCAGTTCCGTGAGACGGAAATCCCTTTTCCTGAACTGCTTCTCCCTTTCCGGCCTCAGCGGAACAAACCCATAGTAGTCCTTTGCTGCCGAGAAACTTCCACCCTTTTCTTTCCTGACAAAACGATCATTGGTAAGTACATATACCAGGGAACGGTGCCCCAGCCTGTCAAATGTCGGCACCGTTTTGTCAAGAATGACGATGTCCATTGGTTTCTTTTCCTGGAAAGCCCATCTGATGAAGTTCACTGCCGGCAGAGCCAGCAGAACTACCAGGATTATTATGGTAATCAGCAGAGGTTTTTTCATAGTTACACGGAATTTGAAGATATCCTGTTACTAAATTAGGTTCGTTACGTAAATCATCCCTTTAATCCGGAATTTAATTGCTAAAAGTATTAATTTATTTCATTTAAAGAAAATATTTTCCCCGAAAAAGGTAAAATTGTCTCTGTCATGCTGCACTACCATCCGGCTGCTGTGTCATCTCCGCGCGGGTCGGCGCCGGCATAGCGGCGACCGTCAGCACCTATCATTATTGCATCTGCGCGGCCAATGGCACCACGTGGTGAAAGTTGATGCCCCATGCTCTCCAGTTCAGTGATGATGAGACTGTCGAGGGTGCCGGCTTCATAACTGATGACGTCGGGTATCCACTGGTGGTGAAACCGTGGTGCTGCCACCGCATCGTAGATGCCCATGTCAAAATCAATGACATTTCTGATAACCTGGAATACTGTGGTTATGATGGTAGATCCGCCGGGCGAGCCAAGGACCATGAAGAGGGAACCCTCCTTCTCAATGATGGTAGGTGTCATAGAGCTGAGCATCCTCTTTCCCGGAGCGACGGCGTTTGCCTCCCCTCCTATGAGACCATAGAGGTTCGGGGTGCCGGGTTTAACCGAGAAATCATCCATCTGGTCATTGAGTATAAAGCCTGCACCTCTGACAACGATGGCGGTGCCGTAACTGTTATTAAGTGTTGTTGTGCCCGCTACCGCATTTCCCAGGGCATCCACAACCGAATAGTGTGTGGTCTCCTCACTCTCACTGTAAGTCACTGTACCATGAGAGACCGCGGAGGAGGGGGTGGCTCTCGCCGGGTCAATGTCAGCCGTTCGCTGTGACAGGTATTCTTTGTTTAGCAGGGCTGCAACAGGAATGTCAGCAAAGTCAGGGTCTCCGAGGAAGTGAGCCCGGTCAGCAAAGGCTCTGCGCTCTGCTTCGGCCATCAGGTGAATGGTTGAGGGTCGCATGAAAGAGTCTGTCCCGCGGGATGTCATCTCTGTCATTGTAAGGAGCTGTGCAAGCAGGATGCCGCCGCTTGAAGGAGGCGGCATTGATATTACTTTATATCCGCGATATTCTGTTTCTATGGGATCCCTGCTCACTGACCTGTATTCCCTCAGATCAGCGGGAGTAATGATACCGTTGCCCCCTGCACACTCGGCAATAACCATCTCTGCAGTCTCCCCCTCATAGAAGCCCTCCCTTCCTTTGTCGCGTATCCTCTTCAGTGTCTCACCAAGCTCAGGCTGGCGCAGAGTGTCTCCCTCCCGCCATGGAAGATCCCTTACGAATGCCACAGGATGATCATTGCGCTGAATGAATGTCTCCCTCATCCTGTTGAGCGAGGCAGCCTGACTGGCTGTGAGGGGAAAGCCATTGACAGCAAGGTCTATGGCAGGTTGTATTATTCTTTTCAGGCTCAGCTTTCCATAGAGTGAGTGAGCATAGAGCGTTCCGTCAACGGTTCCCGGAACGCCGGCAGAAAGGTGAGTATCAAGACTGAGTCCTTCGATGACATTTCCGGTGCTGTCGAGATACATGTCGCGGTGAGCGGCTGAAGGAGCTTTCTCCCGGTAGTCGATGGCATCAGTTGTGCCGTCAGCGAGCCTCACAACCATAAAACCACCTCCTCCTATGTTTCCGGCTGTCGGGTAACAGACGGCAAGAGCATATTCAACAGCCACTGCTGCATCAACGGCATTGCCTCCTGCAGCCATCACCCCGGCACCTATGCGGGAAGCCTCCGGGTGTGCTGAGACAACCATCGCATTCCCGACATCAATGTCTTTGCCCGAGACAATCACGGGAAGATCACTCAGGCCACACCCTGAGAACAGGAGTGGCAGGATAAGCAAAGTAAATAACAGCAGTCTCATAACAAGTTTTTAAGTCATTAAATGTAGAAAAAAAAGAATACCGGTGCAGACTGATGTAAAAGAAAGTATGATGTCAGGCTTTCAGTATCCGCTAATTTGTCATAATTTGCGCCTGATTCCTCAAATTATCCTGATGTTTTCAAATCAGCCACTTGCCGACAGACTGAGGCCAAAATCACTTGATGACTTTGTTGGCCAGGATCACCTCGTGGGGACTGACGGGGTGCTGAGGAAGGTGATAGAGTCGGGCAATGTTCCCTCCTTCATCCTGTGGGGGCCTCCAGGGGTTGGCAAGACGTCACTGGCCAGGATCGTATCACTGCAGCTCGGCAGGTCATTTTTTCAGCTTAGTGCCGTGAACAGCGGCGTCAGGGAAGTAAGGGAGACCATTGAAAAGGCAAAAGGGCAGCAGTTCTTCGGGAGGCCTAACCCGATACTTTTCATCGACGAGATCCATCGGTTTAACAAATCACAGCAGGACTCACTGCTTGGAGCGGTGGAGCAGGGAATAATAACCCTCATCGGTGCAACGACCGAAAACCCTTCCTTTGAAGTGATCCCGCCGCTTCTCTCACGGTGCCAGGTGTATATCCTTAAGCCACTTGATGATGAGACGCTTAAGGGACTGGTATCCAGGGCGCTGACAGTCGACCACTATCTTTCCGCATATAACGTCCGGGTTGAAGATTACGAGGCTCTGATACGGATCAGCGGGGGTGATGCCCGGAAGCTGTACAACGCTCTTGAACTTACTGTCTCTCTCGAGACCGAGAAGGGCAGTGCTGATATTATAATAACGGATGAACTGGTGCTGAGCCATGTTCAGCAAAATCTTGCATTGTATGACAAGAACGGCGAGCAGCATTTTGACATAATCTCGGCATTCATAAAGTCGCTCAGGGGTTCTGATCCCAATGCAGCCGTTTACTGGCTCGCCAGGATGGTGGAGGGGGGCGAAGATGTAAAATTCATTGCCCGGAGGATGGTCATACTGGCCGCTGAGGACATCGGCCTTGCAAATCCCAACGCCCTTCTCCTTGCACAGGCCTGTTTCACCGCAGTGAACATGGTCGGATGGCCCGAATCAAGAATTATTTTGTCAGAGACTGCCGTTTACCTGGCAACCTCTCCCAAAAGCAACGCTTCATACATGGCAATTGAAAATGCCATCGGGGCAGTGCATGAGCACGGTGACCTCCCGGTGCCGCTTCATCTCAGGAATGCTCCGACAAAACTGATGAAGGATATCGGATATCACAAGGGGTACAAGTACGCCCATGATTTCGAAGGTAATTTTGTAGCGGAGAATTACCTTCCTGATGAGTTGTCAGGTAAGATATTTTATGACCCGGGCTCAAATCCGCGCGAAGATGAGATAAGGAAGCAACTGGTTTCGAGATGGAAAAAAATTTACAAATACCGTGGTTGAAATTCTGAAGTATTATTAAATTTATGATATCAAAGTCTGTCTCAGCAATACAGTTACATTGAAACCACAATACATAAATTAAAACTACTGTTGAATTACTTTAACAAATTACAAAACAAATCATTATGAAAAGACTATCTATTCTATTACCGGCTATTCTGATCGCATCTGTCTGCAGTGCACAGACGCTGGATGAGATTGTAAACAAGTACTATGCGACTAACGGCATTGAGAAACTGGAAAAGGCAAATACCGTTTATATGGAGGGAAGGGCTACCCAGATGGGCACTGAAATGCCTATGATCATCAGTGTCAAGAAGCCCGACAAGGTCAAGGTGGTGATCACCTACAGCGGCATGGAGATAATAACCATGTATGACGGGGAGAAAGGTTATATGGTCAATCCCCTCGCAGGTATGACGGAGCCGATGGAGATACCGGAAGAGCAACTTTCAGGCGTGAAGGAATACAACATGTTCCGCAATAACGTACTCGATGCCTTCCGTGCAGGAAAACTGAAGCTTGAGGGCGAGGAGAGCGTCAATGGCAAGCCTGCATTCAAACTGACGCTCACAAGTGAATCAGGAGAGGTGTCAGGCCTCTTTATAGACAAGGAGACCTACCTCACCGTGAAGACCACAGCAAAGGTGAGCCAGATGGGCCAGGAGATGGAGGTGGAAAGCTATATTAGTGAATATCATGATGTTAACGGCGTTAAATTTGCCAAGGTCATCACCCAGATGGTAAACGGTGTGGAGATGGGAGGCGTTACCTTTGACAAGGTTGAAATTGACAGGGAGATTGCAGACTCGGTCTTTACCATAAAATAAATTCATAATACAATGTAGTAACGACGCCCAAATTGGGCGTCGTTACATTACATGCGATAATAAAAAATGCCACCCTCGCGGGTGGCATTTTTGTTTCACAGGCAGGCCTGTAAGCCGGATTCTGTCTCAGTGCGTCATCCTGCAAGAGGATATTGCACCTGTTCCGTCATTTATCTTGCCACGCAGTTGCCTGCGTGATCGTACGACCTACCCCCCGGCTCGGGCGAGCAGCCCTCGGGCGCCGGTATACACGGTCTTTCAACCCATCAGGTGTACGGCTCCCGGTGTCGCCACCGGGACCGGTGAGCTTTTACCTCACCTTTTCACCAATTCCCCGCCGTGGCGGGACTGTTGTTTTCTGTTACACTGCTATATCCTTTCGGACATCTTCCCGTTAGGAAGGATGGTGCTCTTTGTTGCCCGGACTTTCCTCCCCGGTACTGCGTACCAGGGCGACGGATCGGCCTGCCATGCTGCAAAGATACAAAATCCGGTCCTATTTTGTCATTATCAACGCAGGAGACAGGTCTGAGACCTGTCTGTATGATTAAAATATGCTTATTGTTTTTATATTCATGAACTCACGCAGCCCCTCCACAGCCAGCTCACGGCCAAAGCCTGATTCCTTTACCCCGCCGAATGGCAGTCCTGGTTCTGATTTGACAAACCCGTTTATGGCAACCGTTCCCGTATCTATCTGTCTGGCAACATCAAGAGCAAGCAACTCGTCAGAGGTCCAGACAGCTGCACCGAGTCCGTACGGCGTGTCATTTGCCATTTTAACGGCTTCTGCGACACTTTCGAAGGTGAACAGCGGTACAATGGGGCCGAACACCTCTTCGCATGCCAGAGGAGCCGTAACAGGCACCTGGTCAACTACTGAGGGAAGAAACACTGCCGGTCCGGCATCGGGATCCCTCCCGCCGCACAGAAGCTTCGCTCCGGCTCTCAGTGTCAGATCAAGCTGCCGCTCCAGCTCATCAGCCGCTGAGCCGTTAACCATTGGCCCGACATCGGTAGAATTGTCAAGGGGGTCGCCAGTCTTCAGGGATAAGACCTTATCTATCAGTCTCTCTCTGAAAGCTTCATAGATGTCAGCATGGATGATCAGTCTCTTGGCTGCGATACAGCTCTGTCCGCAGTTCTGGAACCGTGAGAAGACCGCGGCCTCCACTGCTTTCTCGAGCGAGGCATCCGGAAAAACGATGAAGGGATCGCTGCCACCCAGCTCCATCACAACTTTCTTCAGGTTCTTTCCGGCGATGGCTGCAACGGAAGAACCGGCAGTGTTGCTCCCCGTGAGAGAGACACCCCTTACAAGCGGCGACGATATGAGAGCCGAGACCTGGTCATGTGTCGGGAATAGCGTTCGGAAGAGTCCGTCAGGATAGCCTGAAGCCCTTACAATCTCTTCAATGGCAACGGCGCACCGTGGCACGTTGGAGGCATGCTTGAGAAGTGCCCCATTACCTCCCGTAAGTGCCGGCACAATGAACCTGAAGACCTGCCAGAAGGGAAAGTTCCAGGGCATAATGCCGAGAATAATTCCCTGGGGTTCATAGTAAACATAGCTCTCGCGGGCAGATGACTCTCTTCTTTCGGGCTTCAGCATCGCGAGCGGCATGGTCGGCGTACCAGCTGCACAGCAGTGCACACTTGTCAGCCTCAGCCATACCCTGTGACACAGGTTTGCCCATCTCTGTGGCCATGATTTCAGCCACCTCCCTCCTCCTGCTCTTCAACTGGTCCGCCATTGACCTTAAGAGACCACATCTCTCAACGGCAGGAACATGACGCCATTTTCGAAAAGCCTCACCGGCAGCACTCACTATGTCCTCAATCTCCCTGTCCGCCATTTCAGGAAATGTTGCCATTGTTATGCCCGTCCACGGATTATAACTTATATATGCCATGCCACCAATCTATTCCTGATTCCATTCTTAATTCTTAATTCTTAATTCTTAATTTCAACAACCGTCGCCGCCCCGTAACCATAAGTTGCAAATGATGCGTCATGATAACTGCATGACGGATAATGCTCTGTGATCATTCTTCTTAACTCTTCCTTCAGTTTGCCGCTACCAACGCCATGAATGAAAATTATCTCCCTGATCCCTGTCCTGAGAGCGTTGTCCATTTCACCCCTCACACGCGCCAGTTGTCTCATGACAGCATCCCTGCCGTTATATCCGCTCTTAAGGTGAAGATCGACCTCTCGTGACAGTTGCCTTCTGTTGCCGGGGGGTTTATCAGGACCGGATTTCATCTCTGCAGATTTTTTCTTAAAATTAGTTATTTTTGGCGCATCCTGAATGTATGTCACCCGGTTACCATAATATCAGAATCGGAGATTATTTCTATGATCTGCCTGATGAGAAAATAGCGAAGTATCCTCTCCCTGAGAGGGATAGTTCGAAGTTGCTGCACTGGAACGGGGCTGAGATTAATGACAGGGTCTTCAGGGACCTGCCAGGGATTCTGAGTCCCGGCAGCCTTCTTGTCTTCAACAACACAAGGGTAATAAGAGCGAGACTCATTTTCAGGAAGGAAAGTGGCGCAACCATAGAGATATTCTGCCTCGAACCGCTTGAACCGTATGATTTTGAGATGAATCTGTCATGCACAACAGGTGTTGTCTGGAAGTGTCTTATCGGAAATCTCAGGAGGTGGAAAAGCGGCAGGCTCACGGCCACATTCACGGCAGAGGGTGTCACACGCGTCCTGCACGCCGAAAAGATATCATCTGAAGGTGGCACCTTCATGATAAGGTTTGAATGGGAAGGGGGGCATATATCGTTCGGTGAGGTGCTGGAGGCAATCGGCCATATGCCTGTTCCGCCCTACCTTGGAAGAGAGGATGAGCAGATTGATGTTTCATCATACCAGACCGTCTATGCCCGTATTGAGGGATCAGTTGCCGCGCCTACCGCAGGCCTTCATTTTACCCCTTCATTGCTGAAGTCACTAACAGACAGTGGCTTTGACACAGCCGAACTAACGTTGCATGTCAGCGCCGGTACATTCAGACCGGTAAAATCAGAGAAGATCATTGACCACCAGATGCACAGGGAACATTTTTATGTTTCTCAGCATATTCTGCGGAGTCTTAAAGGGAGAAAGGTGATTGCTGTGGGAACAACTACTGTAAGGACCCTTGAGAGCATCTACTGGCTTGGAGTCAAATGTGCGGAGGGGATAATGAATGACGGAAACAGTGCTTCCGTATCGCAATGGGAACCTTATACACATCGGAGTGACCTGGATATGGATACGGCGGTGGAATCCCTCCTTGAGACGATGAATAATGCAGGCATTGAGACACTGGAAGCTACCACTGATATTATGATTGTACCCGGATACAGGTTCAGGGCAGTCAATGGCATGATAACCAACTTCCATCAGCCGGGAAGCACCCTTCTTCTGCTTGTGGCTGCATTCACAGGGAGCAGATGGAGAGAAGTTTATGATCATGCCCTTACCTCCGGATACAGGTTCCTGAGCTACGGCGACAGCATGCTGCTGCAACCAGAAAAGTAACCTGGGTTCTTATTGTTCATTATTTCACAGATAAGTGATAATTATCATATCTTAGCCGGCAAAAATCAGGCGCTGATATCTTTGCGACGGAATTAATAAAATCTGATTAAAATCAAACTGATATGACTAATCAAGCCCTTATTCTTTTCTTTCTTGTGGGGCTTATTTTTGTGGGAGTGGTGATTCTCTTCTCCGGACTGGTAGCACCGAGATCGACATCCCCTCAGAAATTTGACCCGTATGAATGCGGAATACCCACCAAGGGAACCACCTGGCTACAGTTCAATGTCGGGTATTACCTTTTTGCGATCCTCTTCCTGATATTTGATGCGGAGATTGTCTTTCTCTTTCCGTGGGCAGTGGTCATGCGGGAGGTAGGCATGGTAGCCTTCATTGAAATCTCAGTCTTTATACTCATTCTGGGTCTGGGACTAGCCTATGCCTGGAAAAAACATGCTCTGACATGGGAATAAAAGGAATGAAAAAGGAGGAGTTCAGGGACAACGAGACCCTTGAACAGCTGCAGGAAAGCGGAGCAAACGTCTTTGTAACAACCATAGACAGTGTAATTAACTGGGGCAGGAAAAACTCGCTGTGGCCTCTTACCTTTGCGACAAGCTGTTGCGGTATTGAGATGATGGCGACAGGGGCCCCCAGGCATGACTTCGCCCGTTTCGGGATGGAGGTCTACCGCGCCAGTCCGCGCCAGGCAGACGTCATTGTGGTAGCCGGCACCATCACCAACAAGATGGCCCCTGTTCTGCAGAGGCTGTACGAACAGATGTCAGAACCCAAGTACGTGGTGGCCATGGGTGCATGTGCCATCTCCGGAGGCCCGTTCTACCTCAACTCATATAATGTCGTCAAGGGTGTGGAACATGTCATCCCCGTTGATGTCTTTGTCCCGGGATGCCCTCCGCGGCCTGAATCGCTCCTCTATGCCATGCTTCAGCTGCAGCGCAAGATAGAGACAGAGTCTATGAAGTCAAGAAAGAAGCGCAGCGAATCACATAACAGTATCTGATAAGAGATGGAAAAGAGTCAACTCTATGCAGCAATAGCCGCCGCTGTGCCGGAAGCCGTGACAGCCGAAGGAAAACAGTTTGTGGAACTGACAGTGGCCCCGGAAAACCTTAAGTCTGTCATGGGCAGGCTCAGGGATGAGAGTAACCTCTCTTTTGACATTCTTGTGTGCCTTACCGGAATGGATTACGGCACCGACCTGGGGGTGGTTTATCATCTCAGGTCATATGCCTTCAATCATATGGCAGTTGTAAAAACGAGGATATCCGACAGGGAAAACCCTGTCGTTGACTCGGTATGCTCCGTCTGGCCCGGTGCCGAATATCACGAACGTGAGGTCTATGATCTTCTGGGTATCAGGTTCAATGATCATCCTGACCTGAGAAGGCTGTTCCTCGACAGCACATGGGGTTATCCCCTCAGGAAGGATTATAAAGACGATGTTAACATTGTTTTAAAATAAGTTATGGAAGTGAAGGAAAAAAAGGTCGGGCTCGAGAATGAGGAGTACATAATAAATATGGGTCCTCAGCACCCGTCCACCCACGGTGTGCTCCGTCTGGTCGTAGCACTCAAGGGTGAGATCGTTCAGAGGGTCGAGCCTCACATAGGTTACATACACCGCGGCATCGAGAAGATGTGCGAGAACCTGACTTACCAGCAGATAATACACCTCACTGACAGGATGGATTACCTGTCAGCGCATATCAATAACGAGGCTGTCTGCCTGACGGTGGAGAAAGCCCTGGAGATAGAGGTTCCGGAAAGGGTTAAGTACATCCGCACAATCATGAGCGAGCTGACAAGGATACAGTCGCACCAGCTCTTCTGGGCCACCTTCGGGATGGACCTCGGCGGACTGACATGCTTCTTCTACGGCCTTAGAGACCGCGAAAAGGTGCTTGACATATTCGAGGAGAGCTGCGGCGGAAGGATGATCGTGAGCTACAACACACCCGGCGGACTGATGAACGACATACATCCCAACTTCCAGAACAGGGTAAAGGAATTCCTCAAATACTTCCGCGGAGTGATACATGAGTATGATGATCTTCTCACCGGCAACGTTATCTTCCAGGAACGCTCGAAAGGGATGGGGGTAATGACGAAGGAGGAGGCAATAGCGTGGGGACTGACAGGCCCCACCGGCCGTGCCTCAGGATTCTCATGCGACATCAGGAAGCATAATCCGTACAGCGCATATGACAAGGTGACATTCAGGGAGATACTCTACACCGAGGGAGATGTCTTCCACCGTTACCTGGCCAGGATGGAAGAGATGAGAGAGTCAATGAACATCATCGACCAGCTTATTGACAACATCCCGGAAGGGCCCTACACGGCAAAGATGAAGCCCGTGATCAAGTTACCGGAGGGTGAGTATTTTCAGAGTGTGGAGACCGCACGCGGCGAGCTTGCCGTTTATATTGTCAGCGACGGCAACAAGAACCCTTACAGGGTTAAGTTCAGGTCTCCCAACTTCGTCAACCTTGCACCGCTGAACCTCATGGCCAGGGGATCAAAGATAGCCGACCTCGTTGCCATAGGCGGCTCGCTTGACCTGATCATACCCGATATTGACAGATAGAACCAACGAAACAGAATCCTGATATGGAGTTTAGCATATACGATTTCAGTTCATTTACTGCCTGGATTGATCAGAGCCTGAGGGCCGCAATGAGCCCGGGCCTGGCAGTGGCCATAGAAATGTTGATCATCGGAGTGGCGATACTTATCTTCTATGCAATAGTGGGGTTGTTCCTCGTCTATGCAGAGAGAAAGGTATGCGCCCTGATGCAGAACAGGCTTGGACCAAACAGGGTCGGGCCCGGCGGCATGTTTCAGACCATCGCAGACCTTGTCAAGCTTCTCTTTGTTGAGCTTGTGCCTATAAAGAATGCTGATAAAATACTTTTCAGCCTTGCACCTTATATTGTAATCATTGCTTCATTCATGGCTATGGGGGCGTTGCCCTTTGCCAAGGGACTGCATGCCATAGACCTGAACATAGGTGTCTTTTACCTGATGGCCGTCTCATCGATGGGGGTCGTGGGTGTACTCCTGGCCGGATGGGCAAGCAATAACAAATATTCACTCATCGGTGCCATGAGAAGCGGGGCACAGATAGTGAGCTACGAGCTCTCTGTCGGCATGTCGCTTGTGACCATCGTTGTTCTGGCCGGCACCATGCAGCTCTCTGAGATTGTACAGGCACAGCAGTACGGATGGTTCATCTTCAGGGGTCACATACCGGCCCTGATAGCCTTCGTCATATATATTGTCGCCAGCACGGCCGAGACCAACAGGGGACCCTTTGACCTTGCAGAGGCAGAATCGGAACTCACCGCAGGATTCCATACCGAATACTCCGGAATAAGATTCGCTTTCTTCTTCCTGGCGGAATACATTAACATGTTCATCGTTGCGGCTATTGCCACCACAGTATTCTTCGGCGGCTGGATGCCGTTCAATGTTTACGGGTGGGAAGGATTTAACAAGGTGATGAACTTCATCCCTCCCTTCATCTGGTTCCTCGGCAAGACCGGAGCGCTTATCTTCCTGATAATGTGGTTTAAGTGGACATTCCCCAGGCTCAGGATTGACCAGCTGCTTACCCTTGAATGGAAGTATTTCCTGCCGATAAATATCGTTAACGTACTTATTATGGCCTTAATCGTCCTTCTGGGATGGCACTGGTAGAAAAAGAATAACTGAGTTCAAGGAAAGAGATGAAAAGTGTAATAGAATATTTCAGGGGTATCTTCAACGGGATTAAATCGCTTCTTGTTGGCATGACGGTGACTGGCGGCTATTTCTTCAGGCCCGGGACAACCCTCACACAGCAGTATCCTGACAACAGGGATACACTGGTCATGTTCGATCGTTTCAAGGGTGAGGTGGTTATGCCGCACAATGAGAAGAACGAGCACAAGTGTACCGGCTGCGGGATTTGCGAGATAAACTGCCCCAATGGCTCAATCGAGGTGATCCCGGCTACCGAGGTCACTGAAGAGGGTAAGAAAAAGAGGATAATAGACAAGCATATATACCATCTCGGGATGTGTACCTTCTGCGGGCTGTGCGTCAAGACATGCCCTTCGCAGGCGCTCGCCTTCTCGCAGGAGTTTGAGCATGCCGTCTTTGACCGCACGAAGCTCACCAAGGTGCTTAATCAACCGGGGTCAAAACTTATGAAAGGAGTAGAATAATGGAAGGCAAACAGATAATGTTCGCGATTTTCGCTATCGTGATCGTCGTTTTCTCAATCTTTACGGTTACCAGCCGCAAGATACTGAGAGCAGCGGTATCTCTTCTGATGGTGCTTATATCAACTGCAGGGCTCTATTTTATGCTGAACTACCAGTTTCTTGCTGCCGTCCAGCTGACACTTTATGCCGGAGGCATTGTGGTGCTCATCATATTCTCCATACTGCTCACAAGCCAGCTTGACCACAAATTTGAGGTGGTTGAACTTAAGAAGACCATCTTCTCAGCCCTTGCAGCCCTCGCGGGATTTATTGTTGTAGTAACTACAATCCTGAAACATTCATTCGAGGCTGACACTGCCGTTGCTGCGGAAGTAAATATGGATGTGATTGGCAAGAGCCTTCTCAACACCGGATCAGACGGTTACGTACTCCCCTTTGAGGTAATATCGGTGCTCCTCGTTGCTGCGATGATAGGCGCCATTGTCATCGCCAAAAAAGGGAGCCCCGTGAAAGAAGAAAAAAGTAACAAATAATACCTGACGAATATGAATCCAGGCATCCCATTGGAATTTTATCTGATACTGGCATCGGCAATGTTCTTTACCGGTGTGTACGGCTTTCTCACAAGAAGAAACCTCATTACAATACTGATGTCAGTTGAACTGATACTTAACTCGGTCAATATCAATTTTCTGGCCTTCAACAGGTATCTTTTCCCCGGCAAGCTTGAAGGTCACTTTTTCAGCCTCTTTGTAATTGCCGTGGCTGCTGCGGAGGCAGCTGTTGCAATAGCGATAATAATTAACATCTACAGAAGGTTCACAACGATCAACGTTGAGGATGTAAATTCATTAAAATACTGATAAAGGAGAAGATAAATGGCAGATTTCGGTTATACTATATGGATTTTGATCTTGCCGCTGGTCACTTTCGTGATACTGGGACTGTTCGGCATGAAACTGAAGGGGAGGATGGCGGGTTTGACCGGCACGGCATCGCTGGCGGTCATCACTGCCCTCTCCTACACCGCTGCGATAAGCTACTTCACCGGCGGCGGGCTGGCGGACGGTGTATACCAGAAAATCATTCCGTTCAACAGTGTCTGGCTGAACCTCACAGACCAGCTGCACATTGATATTGGCCTCCTTATTGACCCCATCTCGGTCATGATGCTTGTGGTAATAAGCACCGTATCATTCATGGTGCACATCTACAGCCTTGGCTACATGAAGGGTGAGAAGGGTTTCGAAAGGTATTACGCCTTCCTGTCACTGTTCACATTTGCAATGCTTGGGCTGGTGCTTGCTACTAATCTTTTCCAGATGTACATATTCTGGGAGCTTGTAGGCGTCTCCTCATACCTGCTTATCGGATTCTATTATGACAGGCCGAGTGCTGTCGCAGCGTCAAAGAAAGCCTTCATCGTGACGAGATTTGCCGATATGGGTTTTCTTGTAGGTATCCTTCTCCTCTCTTTTACCACAAAAACATTTGATTTTGTATCACTGACGTCACTCGACGGCCCGGCAATCACCAGCACCGGCGGTGCGGTTTTCCTTGGCATGTCACTGATGACATGGTCCATGCTGCTGATATTCATTGGAGGCGCAGGCAAATCTGCCATGTTCCCTCTCCACATATGGCTCCCTGATGCCATGGAGGGCCCCACACCGGTATCGGCGCTGATCCATGCCGCAACAATGGTGGTTGCCGGTGTTTACCTGGTGGCAAGACTATTCCCGGTATATTACTTCACCGCACCTGAAGCTCTTCATATCATCGCATGGGTCGGAGCATTGTCTTCACTGCTGGCGGCAATAATTGCCACCACACAGACAGATATCAAACGTGTCCTGGCTTACTCTACCATTTCGCAGATCGGTTATATGATCTTTGCCCTCGGAGTGTCAGGTTACGGCGATCATGAAGGCCTTGGCTTCATGGCATCAAACTGGCATCTCTTCAATCATGCCATGTTCAAGGCCCTGCTGTTCCTCGGTGCCGGATCGGTCATACACGCCGTGCACAGCAATTACATGACAGACATGGGAGGGCTGAGAAAATACCTTCCGGTGACTAACATCACATTCCTGATCGCATGCCTCACCATTGCAGGACTGCCCCCTCTCTCAGGATTCTTCAGCAAGGATGAGATACTTACTGCAGCCTTCCACCATGACAAAATTCTCTTTGCCATCGAGTATGCAGTGGCAGGACTGACGGCATTCTATATGTTCAGGCTCTATTTCTCAATATTCCACGGCGTTGACAGGCACTATCACCATACACCGCATGAGTCTCCTGCAGTAATGACAATACCCCTCATGGTACTGGCTTTCGGATCTGTATTCTCAGGTTTCCTGCCCTTCAGCAAGCTTGTCACCTCTGACGGTGTTCCCTTCGAGTCGCATATCGAGTGGAGCATAGCAATTCCGTCTATCCTAATAGGACTTGCAGGCATTATCGTTGCCTGGGTGATGTACAAAAAAGAGAATCCAATTCCCGACAGGCTGGCTTCGACCTTCAGGCTAAGCTATAAGTGGGCGTACAATAAGTTCTACTTTGATGAGATGTACATATTCGTTACGAAAAAGGTCATCTTCAAACACATATCACATCCTGTCGCATGGTTTGACAGGCATATCGTTGACGGCACGATGAACGGAATTGCCTGGGTGACCCAGTCATTCTCTTCCATGATAAAAGGGTTTCAGTCGGGACAGCTGCAGAAGTACGGTTATGTATTTGTTACCGGGGCAGTTGCCCTGGCGCTGTTGTTCATCTATATTCTATAACAAGGATCATTCACTGAAAAATATCTGACTATGAATATTTTAACCTGGCTTGTAATAATTCCGCTGCTTACCATCACCGGCATACTGCTTGTGAAGGATGCACGGCAGGCAAAGATTGTTTCGGCGTTCGGCATGGGCATACAGCTCATTGTCTCAGCGGTCATCGTCTACCTTTACGTGGCCATGCGGAAGGCCGGCATCACCGATGAGATGGTAATGATAAGCAGCTATGAATGGTTCAAAAGCCTGAATATTTACTATACGGTAGGAGTTGACGGCATCTCGGTTGCCATGATCGCCCTTACCTCGGTGGTGGTCTTTGCCGGCATCTTTGCATCGTGGGAGATGGATGATCTGAGGAAGGAGTTCTTCATTTCACTTATCCTTCTTGCCACGGGGGTGTTCGGGTTCTTCATCTCGCTCGATCTCTTTACCATGTTCCTCTTTTACGAACTTGCTGTCATCCCGATGTATATCCTTATCGGTATCTGGGGCAGCGGTCCGAAGGAGTATGCAGCCATGAAGCTTACCCTGATGCTGATGGGCGGATCGGCCCTGCTGATGGTAGGTCTCTTCGGCATCTACTTCAACTCGGCCCCCGACGGCGGTGAATTGACATTCAATATCTTAGAGATATCCAAGATCACTATTCCGATTGAGGCACAGAGGTGGTTCTTCCCGTTCACCTTTGTAGGCTTTGGTGTTCTCGGTGCCCTCTTCCCCCTCCATACCTGGTCACCTGACGGTCATTCGTCTGCCCCTACTGCAGTATCGATGCTGCATGCCGGAGTGCTGATGAAACTGGGTGGTTACGGAGCTTTCAGGGTGGCTATGTTCCTTATGCCTGAGGCTGCCAATGAGATGGCCTGGATATTTATCATCCTTACAACCATCAGTGTTGTCTACGGAGCCTTCGGCGCCATTGTGCAGAAGGATCTCAAATACATCAATGCATACTCCTCGGTGAGTCACTGCGGGATGGTCCTGTTCGCCGTCCTGATGATGAACCGGACAGCGATGACAGGCGCCGTGATACAGATGATATCGCACGGACTGATGACTGCCCTCTTCTTTGCCCTCATCGGCATGATTTACGGCAGGACCCACACCCGTATGATCAACGAGATGGGCGGGCTGATGAAGGTAATCCCCTTCCTGGGTGTTGCCTACGTCATAGCAGGACTGGCCTCTCTCGGTCTGCCGGGACTCAGCGGCTTCGTGGCCGAAATGAATATCTTCTTCGGAGCTTTTGAACATCCTGACACTTTCCGCAGGGTGGCAACCATCATTGCCGTCTCATCAATAGTGATAACAGCCGTTTATATCCTGCGGGTTATCGCCATTCTCCTTCTGGGCCCTGTCCGTGATCATCATTTTGATCACCTGAATGACGCAAAGTGGTATGAGAAGCTCTCTATCGTCAGCCTTCTGGCCGGCATAATATATATCGGAATGGCACCGCTCCATCTGTCGGATATTATCCGCGAAAGCGTAATGCCTATTGTAGATAAGTTATTATAATAAATTGCAAATCAGGAACTTAATCTAACCTGCAACAAAATGAGTCTTGAGAGTTTTACAATAATGCGCCACGAACTGCTGCTGACACTGTCATTTCTGGTCATACTCCTCGCCGAGGTTTTCACAGGTGAAGAGAGGAAGGAACGTGTCAGAGGACTGGCAGTGATCATTTTTGCTATAGTTACGGCTGTCGGTTTCCTTCCGCTGCCTGAGGGAAGCATATTCGGCGACATGTACAGGGCGACCCGCACCACTTCGCTGATGAAGAATATCCTGAACATAGGGACCCTTATTGTTTTCATCCAGTCTTATTCATGGCTGGGAAGGGCTGAGAACCGTGACAGGATACATGAGTACTTCATGCTCCTGATGACCACCCTTATCGGAATGAACTTTATGATCTCGGCAGGTCACTTCCTTATGTTTTACATCGGCATTGAGCTGGCAACCATACCACTGGCTGCACTGGCCGCTTATGAAAGATTCAAAAACAGGTCAGCTGAAGCGGGTATCAAGCTTATACTCTCCTCAGCCCTCTCTTCCGGAATACTTCTCTTTGGCCTCTCGATGATCTACGGAACCACAGGCTCACTCTATTTCTCGGAGGTAGCTGCCGAGGTGAGGGATGTACCTCTGGTCATCCTGGGCTTCATCTTCTTCTTCTCGGGGATGAGTTTCAAGATGTCACTGGTGCCGTTCCATCTGTGGACTGCAGACGTATATGAAGGGGCACCGGTAAATGTCACCGCCTACCTCTCGGTAGTCAGCAAGGGTGCTGCTGCATTCATTTTCATCATCGTCCTCTTTACCGTTTTCCCCGTTATCATTGCCACGTGGGAGAAGACAATATGGATTATTGCGGTTCTGACGATCACCATCGGCAACCTCTTTGCCCTCAGGCAGAAGAACATGAAGCGATTCCTCGCCTTCTCGTCAATAGCACAGGCAGGTTTCTTCCTGCTGGGCTTCGTGGGCGGAAACCAGCTTGGCATGACCACGGTTATCTATTATGCCCTGGTATATATCTTCTCTAACCTTGCTGCGTTCGGCATCGTAGGCATCATTGCCGACAAGACAGGCAGGGAAAGCATGGATGATTATGACGGTCTCTACCGCACCAACCCCGGACTAAGCATTGCCATGATGCTCGCTATGTTCTCGCTGGCGGGAATACCTCCGGTGGCCGGCTTCTTCGGAAAGTTCTTCCTGTTCGTTGCTGCGGCTGAAAAAGGCTTCTACGTGCTGGTGACCATCGCGGTTCTCAATACCATCATTGCTCTCTATTATTACCTTCTGGTGGTCAAGGCCATGTTTATTAACCGGAATGAGACCCCAATAGAGCCGTTTAAGACCGATTCTATGTCAAAGCTGGGTCTTGCCATATGCCTGGCCGGCATTATTGTCACAGGCTTCGCAAGCGGCATTTTTGAGATGATAAGAAATTTAAGTTACGGAATCTAATACTCCAGGTTATGACATCACTTACCACTGCCAAGCACCAGATAGGAGAAATTGACGGCATACGCTGTACTTTAATTGAGACGGGCGCCAGTCGTCAGAGGATGGAGTTTCTGCGTGACCTTCTCGCATTCAACAGGCTGGAGGTGAAGATAAAGGAGGAGACTCCGGCTGAAGGGACAGAGGAAGTACTTTATACCATCGGTGTGACGGATATCGTATTCAATCCGGTTTATGCCATCTATGAAAGGACCCTTTTGAAACAGGACGGTCAGATAGTAACACCTGCCTACTGGAGGCAGCAGGAAGGAGATACCTCTGTTCAATACTGGACTTACGGGAAGACAGAAACGGCCGACCAGTACGAATAGTATCCTATCGGCGTTCTGACATCATAACACTCAGTAAATCTGCAAACTGAGCAATATCATCTGAAGTAGTATCCCAGCTTGTCATGAGCCGGTATTCCGACAGCTCCTCATCCCACGGATAGAAGAAATACTCCCTCCTCAGCCGTTCAGCAACATCCTCCGGCATAATAAGGAATATACCATTTGATTCTACCTTCTGGGTTATGGTCACCCCTTCTATCGTTCTGATCCGTTTCTCCAGCTCAAGTGCCATTTTGTTGGAATGTTCTGCGCACTCCTTCCAGAGATCATTATTGAGGTAGGCTATATACTGTGCAGCGATGAACCGCATCTTGGAGGCTAGCTGCATCCCCTGCTTGCGGAGGTACTTGAATCCCTCCGCCAGTCCGGGTTTAAGGAAACAGACCGCCTCGCCGTACATCATGCCGTTCTTTGTGCCGCCGAATGACAGGACATCGACACCGGCGTCGGTTGTAAAGGCCCTGAAAGGCAGCCCGAGGCTTACCGCAGCGTTAGCCAGGCGTGCCCCATCCATGTGCAGCAGCATATTATTCTGATGGGCAAAATCAGCCAGGTCACGTATCTCCTTAACATTGTAGACTGTCCCCATCTCAGTAGACTGTGAGACGGAGATGACAGCAGGCTGGCTGTGATGTTCAAACCCGAAGCCGTGCATATGTCTTCTCAGAAGATCAGGTCTCAGCTTGCCGTCCGGCGTGTCAACGGTCAGCACCTTGCACCCTGTGAATTTCTCGGGCGCTCCGCACTCATCCTCTTCGATATGGGCGGAAGATGCCGTTATTACCGAATTCCATGAGCGTGTCACTCCCGCGAGTCCAAGCACGTTGGCCGCCGTGCCGGTAAAGACAAAGCTGATCTCACTATCCTCACCCAGTTCCTTCCTGAGCAGTTCAATGGCCCTTACAGTGAAGGGATCCGAGCCATACCCGACCGTATGTCCATGGTTGACCCTCATAATCTCATCCATCACCGCAGGATGAACCCCGGAGTTATTATCGCTGGCAAAGCCCCTTTTCAGTTTCAGTTCGCTCATTTTGATACGTTGAAAATCCGTGCAATTTACTTAAAAGCTGCAGGAGCTCAAATGTTCTTTAGCTATCTTTACATATTATGAGTGCAATGACAAGGTATTTCATGTTCCTCTCATACAGGGGGACGGCCTATAACGGTTGGCAGTTGCAGCCGGGAAAACATACCGTGCAGGGTGTTGTCAACAAGGCAGTCAGCACGGTCCTCAATGAGCAGATAAGCGTCACAGGGGCAGGCAGGACTGACACCGGGGTGCATGCATCGTTTTTCTGTGCTCATTTTGACTCTGCCAGGGAAGAAATAGAAACCGACCACCAGCTGCTGTATAATCTGAACAGCCTGCTTCCGGAGGATATAGCGGTAAGCAGAATAGCAAGAGTGCGGCCGGATGCCAATGCCCGCTTTGATGCTCTTTCGAGGACCTACAGGTACACGATAACAACAAAAAAGGATCCTTTCGTTGCCGATACTGCATGGCTTCTCTATTGGAAACTGGATGCTGCCATGCTTAATGAAGCTTCAGCAATACTGCTGAATCACAGTGACTTCACCAGCTTCAGCAGGCTTCACGGAGGAAATAAGACCAATACCTGCAAGGTTACCTTTGCGCAATGGACAGAGGAGCCCGGGAGGCTGGTATTCACAATCTGTGCTGACCGTTTCCTGCGAAACATGGTCAGGGCAATAGTGGGCACCCTTATTCCTGTGGGAAGGGGTAAGTTGTCACTAACGGAGTTTGAAAAAATAATTACCGGGCGTGACCGCTCACTGGCGGGACAGTCTGCCCCGGCACACGGTCTTTCACTGACTGGAATAGATTATCCGGAGACGCTGTTCAGCTGACTCCGCCGTTCCATATCCTCCAGGCCATTTCTGCCTGTAATTGAAACATCTGTTCACCGTTCACGGTACGGCAGCCACGCTCCGCCCCCCTGGCGAGAAACTGTGTAACACGCGGATTATAAATAAGGTCAAACAGAAGCTGTGCTTCATGTAATGCGCTGTAATCAATTGCAGGTGAGATATCTGTGTCCGGAGCCATGCCTGCAGGTGTGGTGTTGACCAGCAGCCCTGCACCGCTGATGACATCACGGGGAAGTTCATTATAGACATATCCTCCATCAACAGGATTCCTTGACACCGGAACAGCTTTTATGCCAAGTTCACGGAGGATATATGTCACGCTTTTCGATGCTCCTCCGGTACCCAGCACCAGGGCGTATTCAGGCACCCTGCCAAGGTTCTGCAATAGCGACTCCCTGAAAGCCGGCGCGTCGGTATTGAATCCTTTAAGAAGGGCCCTTCCCCCCTCCCTGGTGACCCTGACAGTATTGACCGCACCTATTGCCGCAGCTACAGGGTCGATGCTGTCAAGGTAGCGGAACACCTGTACTTTATAGGGAATTGTCACATTGAAACCGCAGAGATATTCCTCTCTTTCCAGCAGTGCCGGCAGGTGATCAACGGAGGGGAGCTCAAATTTCCGGTAACTGTGGTCAGACAGGTTCTCCCTGGTGAACTTTTCAGTAAAATATTGCTGGGAAAATGAGTGGCCGAGGGGGTTTCCTATTATTCCGAAGAGCCTCATTTCATGTCTGACGGGAGGAAGCTGAAGAAAGTATCTCCCCTCAGTCCGAGCCTCAGTGATTCGAGTGCAATGATCTCCCGAGGCTCAATGTTTCCGAGGTTCACATTGGCCCCGAAGTTGAGGATGAACCATGCCTGCTGTGATTTCTGCGGTGCCTCCCAGAGGACATTATTGAAGCCTATCTCCGCAGAGATGGCTTTGATAAGATCCATGTTCACCGAGCCGTCGTCATTATAGATGCCGATGGTACCTGACTCGCGTGCCTCAGCTATCACCTTCACCGACCCTGCTTCAAGCTCCGACTTCATCATCTCAACCCACTGGTCAGGTGTATATACAATATTCTTCTTTTTTGAACCCACCTCAGAGATGATGGTGAACTCTTTTGAAAGTTTCCTGATGTATTCAAGTTTTTCACTGTGGTCAAACTCGAATGAGCCGTCAGATATCTCTGCCATCCTTATTCCATAATCCCTCAGGAGGTCGACATATTCTTCGAACAAACCCCTTATGATGAAGGCTTCGAAGAGTGTCCCGCCAAGGTATACGGTCATTCCTGCCTTATGGTAGACCTTTATTTTCTTTTCCACGTCGGGTGTAATGACCGAGGTGCCGAACCCAAGCTTCACGAAGTCTGTATATTCGCTTCCCACGGCTGCAAAATCCTCTGCTTCCCTCAGGCTCAGTCCCTTATCCATAACCATCGTGAGCCCCTCATTTCTGGGCTTGGCTGGTCTTTCAGGCAGAAATGTGAGCAGTTGTGCTGCTTTTTTCATCTTTTATCACTTTTTTTTCTGAACAGTCGCTTCATCCCCGGCGTCATCATCTCTGAAGGGAGCAGCACCGAGTAGTCGTCAAACAGGTCTGCGTCGAGCCTGGAGGCCTCTGTCAGTGCTTTCAATGCTGACCTGGTTTTTTGTGCATGAAGGTATGCTGATGCAAGGATATAGTATAATCCCGGAAGGTCACGGCTCACATGCTTTGCCTTCTCCAGGAGGCGTATTGCCGTATCATGCGAACCGGTCATAATCACTATCATGCCGATCTCTATCCACGCTTCATCATAATAACCGTCAATCCGGAGGGTCTCCCTGAGGCATTTAATGGCCTTCTTATGACTTCCAAGCAAAAGATATGCCTTGCCCAGCGTGAACCAGTAATCGGGGTTGTCGGGGTCTAGCTGCACCGCCTTTCTGAGTGAGGTAATAGCCTCGGTGGTCTTGTCACGTGTCAGTGACAACAAGCCCAGCCCGTACCACGGATCGGGGAAGTCGGGGGTAATCTCGATGGCCTCGTAGTAATATTTTCTTGCCATCTCCTCATTGCCTGTCTTGTCATAGCACTCAGCCAGGTATGTAAGTCCTTCAAGGCTCTCAGGCTCTTCCTCCACAAATTCCCTGTAGACTTCCATAGCCTCCCCGTATCTCTCCAGGTTACTGAGGATGTTGGCCTTGTTGAAAAGGGCGAAGGTGTTGTCAGTATTGATTGCAAGGGCGTAGTCATACGCTTCAAGGGCCCTGTGGTAGTCTCCCGTCTTGTTATAGATTATTCCGAGGTTATACCATGCACTGTCAGAGTACGGCTCTTCATCGAGGTACCTGGTATAGTATTTTATGCTGTTCCTGTAATCCCCTTTTTTCTCGTATGCATATGCGAGGTCATAGATATGAGCCGAAAAGTCGGGCTCCAGTTCTGCAAGCATATGCAGGTAAGGTATCATCTGGTCATGATAGTTGAGATTCTGAAGCACAGAGGTTATGCTGTAGAGAATTGTCTCCTGGTCTTCTGAGTCTGACGCCAGCGCCTTGTTGAACACCTTCCTTGCTGCCGAGATATTACCGAGCATTGCCAGTGCCGTTCCCTTGCAGACATAAATGTCATAATTGCCAGGCTCAATATTCTCAAGCTTGCTGGCGATGGCCAGTGCTTCAGCCGCTCTCCCCTTTTCAAGCAGTACCCTTGCCTTCCTTATCTGTATCGGAACCGAATGGGGATGAAGCTCACACGCAAATGAGGTTGCCTCGAATGCGTTCAGCGGATTATTACCTTCAAGATAATAATCGATAATAGTCTCAAACTCTATTACATCGAAATAACACGACTCGTTATTCTTCCGCATCTTCTCAAACCGGAGAATAACCTCTTCCACCTCATTGTCATGTACGAATCCGTATTTCTCTTCTTCCATTCTCCCCACAATATTGCGCAAATGTAATAGATAATATCACACGAGCTGTTTTAACAGGTATCAATTATCAACATGTCCTGTTTTTTATAAACATGATAAACAGGCTATTGTAAAATAATTTTCAGGTGACGCAACCTTCTGAGGCTGCCAAACATCTTACAATTGGATTCAGAAATTTACCCTCAAACCAAATATTACCCTAGAATTAACCTAAATTCTACCTTCTGAACCGGGCTTCTGGCCCGGTTTTTTTTTACTCCTAAGTCAACCGGAAATACTATCTGTGGCAGGCTTTCAGTGTGTTCAGCAGCAGTGACACCCTTGTCATCGGTCCGACCCCGCCGGGAACAGGAGTAATATAGGAACATCTGGGGGCAACATTCTCAAAGTCAACATCACCCTTAAGCCTCCATCCTGTCTTGGTCTCAGGGGCGTCAACACGGGTTGTTCCGACATCAATGATGACGGCGCCTTCTTTCACCATCTCAGCTTTGACGAAGCCCGGTGATCCGATGGCGGCAATGATTATGTCTGCTCTTCGGAGTGTCGCGCCAATATCTCTTGTACGGCTGTGTACCACGGTAACGGTGGCGTCGATCCCCTTCTGCGACAGCAGTATGCTTACGGGTCTGCCCACAATGTTGCTTCTGCCTACTACAACGCACTCAGCCCCCTTAAGCGGAATGTTGTATCTTCTGAGCAGTTCAACGATTCCGGCAGGAGTAGCTGAGACAAAAGCAGGAAGGCCGGCTGTCATCCTCCCCAGGTTCACCGGATGAAAACCGTCCACGTCCTTCAGCGGTGAAATGTTCTCTATCACCTTATCTTCTGAGATATGGTCAGGCAGCGGCAACTGAACTATAAGACCGTCTATTTCGGGATCATTATTTATCTCCGCCACTTTCGCAAGCAGCTTCTCCTCACTCGTGGAGGCGTCAAAGCGGATCAGGGTGGACCGGAAGCCAACCTCCCCGCAGTCTTTTACCTTGTGGGCTACATAGGTCTCGCTGCCTCCGTCATTACCCACGAGTATTGCTGCCAGGTGCGGGACTCGCACGCCTCTCTCCTTCATACCGTTGACAGCCGCGGCGATTTCAGCCTTGATCTCTGCAGCAGTCTTTTTTCCGTCGATGAGCTGGTACATAAGTTATCGGTTATCAGTTGTCGGTTATCGGTTGTCGGCTATCTTTTTGGTGCCAGTTTGGAGAGGTCACCTCCCTTGGCAACCATCTTCATTATCTTTCTTGTCTCGTCAAACTGTTTCAGCAGCCTGTTCACCTCAGTCACCGTTGTACCGCTGCCGTCGGCAATCCGTTTCCTGCGACTGCCGTTGAGAAGCATCGGGTTTGTCCTCTCGGCCGGCGTCATGCTTGATATGATAGCCTCTATACCTTTGAAGGCATTGTCATCAATGTCGAGGTTTTTGATGGCTTTGCCAATGCCCGGGATCATACCCATGAGATCCTTCATGTTGCCCATTTTCTTGATCTGGTGGATCTGGGATATGAAGTCATTGAAGTCAAACTGATCCTTTGCTATTTTCTTTTGCAGCTTTCTTGCTTCGGCCTCGTCATACTGCTCCTGTGCCTTTTCAACAAGGGTGACGATGTCGCCCATGCCGAGGATCCTGTCTGCCATCCTGTCGGGGTAGAAGATGTCAATGGCATCCATCTTCTCGCCTGCACTGATGAACTTGACAGGTTTGTTCACCACCGCCCTGATAGACAGCGCAGCACCACCCCTGGTGTCGCCGTCGAGCTTCGTAAGAACCACCCCGTCATAGTCAATTCTCTCATTGAATTCAAAGGCAGTATTAACAGCGTCCTGACCTGTCATGGAGTCAACAACGAAGAGGGTCTCATGCGGATTGACAGCGTTCTTCACTGCGGCTATCTCATTCATCATCTCCTCATCAACCGCCAGTCGCCCCGCCGTATCGATGATGACAATGTCATTGCCGTTTCTCTTTGCCTCCTTAATGGCATTGCGGGCTATCTCAACAGGGTTACGGCTCCCCTCACCGGTATAAACAGGCACTTCTATCTGTGTGCCAAGTATTTGCAGCTGTTCAACAGCTGCAGGCCTGTATACGTCTCCGGCAACAAGCAGCGGATTTTTTCCGCGCTTGCTCTTGAGATATTTTGCCAGCTTGCCGCTGAATGTCGTCTTTCCGCTGCCCTGCAGCCCTGCGATAAGTATTACTGACGGGTTGGTTTTAATGTTTATGTCGGTCTTGTCGCCTCCCATTAGATGAACAAGCTCATCATGAACTATCTTGATCATCATCTGGGAAGGCTTGACTGACTTGAGAACATTCTGGCCGAGTGCCTTCTGCTTCACCGTATCGGTGAACTGCTTGGCGATCTTAAAGTTGACGTCAGCATCGAGGAGGGCCCTCCTGACATCCTTCAGGGTCTCAGAAACGTTTATTTCAGAGATTACCCCTTCTCCCTTGAGAAGTTTAAACGATCGTTCAAGTCTTTCGCTGAGATTTTCAAACATAATCAATTATATATCTTGTAATTACATTCTTTCAGGTGCTTCTATGCCGAGAAGCCACAGTCCGGTTTCGATAACCCTTCCTGTAAGGTCTGCGAGTCTGATCCTGAAGTCGCGCAAGGCTGCATCTGTCTCGCCAAGGATAGAGTAATCATGGTAGAACTGGTTGAATTCCCTGGCCAGGTCATAGCAGTAATTGGCTATGAGTGCGGGGCTCAGCTCGGCTGCAGCCTCCCTGACGAGAGCAGGAAAATCGTTCAGTAGCTTAATGACGCTTATCTCTTTCTGATTTGGCGTCAGGGCGTTCTCCTTTCCACCCCTCCATTCAATGCCAGCCTCCCCGGCTTTCTTGAGCACTGACCTGATCCGGGTATAGGTGTACTGGATGAAGGGACCGGTATTTCCGTTGAAGTCAATTGATTCAACAGGATTGAAAGTCATATTTTTCTTCGGATCGACCTTCAGGATAAAGTATTTTAGTGCAGCCAGTCCTATCTGTCGGTATATATTCTCTTTTTCAGTCTCACTGTAGCCACCGAGTTTTCCGAGTTCCTGCGACATCGTCCTGGCGGTGTCGGTCATTTCGGCGATGAGATCATCGGCATCTACCACCTTCCCCTCGCGTGACTTCATCTTGCCCTCGGGCAGTTCTACCATGCCGTACGAGAAATGGTGCAGTCCGCCTGCCCATTCAAATCCCATGCGCAGCAGGGCAATGGCAAGAACCTGGAAATGGTAGTTCTGTTCATTGCCTACAACATATATATGCCTGTCAAAGTGGTAGTCGTTATATCGTATGACAGCCGTTCCCAGGTCCTGTGTCATATAAACGGCAGTACCGTCAGATCTCAGCAACAGCTTATGGTCCAGTTTGTCTGCCGTGAGGTCTATCCACACTGACCCGTCGTCCTTCCTGATCAGGTGTCCATCCTGCAGAGCCTGGAGCACGATCTCTTTTCCGAGCTTGTATGTATCAGACTCATAATATATTTTATCGAACTCGACACCCAGTGCCTTATACGTAACATCGAAGCCTTCATAGACCCATGAGTTCATCATGTGCCACAGTTTCACAGTCTCTGTGTCTCCTGCCTCCCATCTGATGAGCATGTCACGAGCGGCAAGCATAAGGGGAGCATTGTCACGGGCCTCCTCAGCGGTGGCACCGCCAGCCTCAAGCGCAGCTGCCTGCTCGCGATGTTTCCTGTCAAAAAGAACATAGTAATCTCCAACGAAATGGTCACCCTTTTTCGCTGCCGATTCCGGCGTGGCTCCTTCACCGAACAGTTGCCATGCAACCATTGACTTGCAAATATGAATACCCCTGTCATTGACGATGTTTGTCCTTATGACCCGGTTGCCTGCCGCCCCGCATATCCTTGACAATGAGTAACCGAGCAGGTTATTGCGTATATGCCCAAGGTGAAGCGGCTTGTTTGTGTTGGGTGACGAATATTCAATTACAATGGTCTCAGAGTTATCGCTGTGAGCAGTGAAGCCGTAATCGCTGACCTCTGATATAAGGAAAAGCTTCCTGCCCCATTCCTCCGGTGAAACGGTCACATTGAGGAATCCCTTGATGACATTGAAACCGCTGACAGCATTGATATTACTCATGAGAAACTCACCTATCTCGCGGGCGGTCTCTTCGGGCGGCTTCCGTGATATCCTTGTAAGCGGAAACACAACAAGAGTGAGATCACCTGCAAACTCCTTTCTGGTCTTCTGTAGCTGCAGGTGGTCATCCTCGACCTCAGTTCCGTAGAGGCTTCTTACTGCTTCTCTGACTCCCTTTCTAAGCAGGTTTTCCATGCTTTGCTTTTTACGGCTGCAAAGATAATATTTACTTCCATACTCATGCTTTCTAATTATTAGACGCTGCAAGGACCAAGTGTTTAAAAAAGTTGATAACTCGTCATATTTTTTTGACGAAGGCAAAATATCTATCAGAAAAAACAAATTACCTTTATATTGTTGCACGGGGCAATATTGCAGGACAAGGGAAGGAACGAATTAAGTTATGGTAAAGCTTAAAGATATAACGATAGAGGCTACGACGAAAACGCCGCAGGTTCATTTTGTTGCAAACACCGGTATTCTGAGCTTCACAGGCAAATCATTGCCTGAGAATGCATCAGGTTTTTTTGAGCCTCTGTACAAGTGGGCAACCGAATACGCCAGGAATCCGGCTGAGAGTACAAATCTGAAGTTCAATGTGGATTACTTCAATACCTCTTCAGTGATCTGGATGGGAAAGATACTGAAGGTACTGACAAAGATTAAAAAGACCGACCATATACTTTTTGTTCATCTTTACTTCGACATTGAAGAGTATGACTCTATGGGTGAGGAAGATGTAAGGGAAGCACTCTCCCCCATTCTGGATGTCACCGCCGATGCGTCATGCAGTGTTGGCATAAGGCTTTACGGTATTGATGATGAAGGTAATACCATGAAGGAGAATATCGTTCTCATCTGACACTTTTTCCTCCTTTTCTCCGCTTTTTTAGTGTAAATTTACATGTTGTATGAGCTGTTTTATGAAAACGGTCAGTATCATTTTGTTTACACTAATACTTCCGCTTATGAACATATTCGGACAGGAAGCCGGGCATGACAGGCAGCCAGTCGTTGCCGGCAGCTTCTACCCTTCCGGAAGCGACAAAATCAAAAGCGATCTCTCAGGCTATTTCCTATCCTGCCCCGGGCCCGTTCCAGGTGCCAGGGTGAGGGCAATCATAGTACCCCATGCCGGATATGTCTATTCGGGTCATACTGCAGCTGCCGGCTTTGCAGCTGTGCCTCCCGATGCTGAAATAGATAATATCTTCCTGATAGGTGCAAGCCACAGATATGCCTTTGACGGCGCGGCAGTCTTTACTTCGGGAAATATGATAACACCACTGGGAACAGTGCCTGTTAACAAAGAGATTGGAAATAAACTGGTTAAAGGCAGCCGTTGGTTCATCACCAGGGACGATGCACACAGACCTGAACATTCGCTGGAGGTTCAGCTCCCTCTCATCCAGTATCATTTCAAAAAGAGCATCAAAGTTGTGCCGATACTCATAGGCACCCATGATACCTCTGTTCTGAAGTCGGTTGCTGCCGGACTTGAACCATGGTTCAACGAACGCAACCTGTTTGTCATAAGCAGTGATTTTTCCCATTACCCTTCATACAGTGACGCCTGCAAAGCTGACAGGCTCACAAGTGATGCTATCCTGACCGGTGATCCCGAAAGGTTCATCAAGACCATAAACAGTGTCGAGGCCTCCGGGATAGAGAATCTGGCAACCGCAATGTGCGGATGGTCGGCCGGACTGGTGCTGCTTTATCTTACTGAAGGTGACGGCGGACTGAAATACAGGAATGTAGAATACACCAATTCAGGTGATTCCAGGTACGGTGACAGGGACCAGGTTGTCGGGTACAACGCAATTGTTGTCGAGGAGAAAGTGACTGCCGCCAGGAGCGGGTCAGCAGCCGGAGCGTTCGCCCTTTCGCCTGAAGAGCAGAAGACACTCCTCACCATTGCCAGGGAGTCCATTTCTGCGAGACTTAAGGGGGTAAAACCGCTACCTGTTGAAACGTCAAGACTGACACCTCGCCTCAGGGAGCCTCTCGGGGCTTTTGTCACCCTGACAATTGATGATAACCTCAGGGGGTGTATCGGACGATTCACCTCGCCTGACCCTTTGCATACGGTTGTCGGACAGATGGCAGTTGAGGCAGCTTTCGCTGACCCAAGGTTCCCTGCACTCACTGCCGGTGAATACCCCGGCATTCACCTGGAGATATCTGTTCTCGGGCCAATGAAAAAGATCACCGATATAAATGAGATCATTATCGGGAAACATGGCATCTACATTAAAAAAGGGCTGAGATCCGGAACCCTCCTTCCGCAGGTTGCCTCAGAGAGGGGATGGAATGTGACGGAATTTCTTGGATACTGCGCCCGTGATAAAGCAGGCATCGGCTGGGACGGATGGAAGGACAAGGATACGGAGATCTTTGTCTATGAAGCATATGTATTCGGAGAATAACTGATTCACTGATGTATCATGCCGGACCCATAGGCCTGACCACACTGGTAATCTATCTGTTTACCCTGTTCCTGGCATCAGCAGGATTCATTTCCGGCAGGGCTCACAGAAGATTCTGGAACTGGCTCCTGCTTGCCACTTTCCTCGTTACGGCACTTTTTGGCCTGTTTATGGCCTTGAAAATAACTTACAAGTGGAATATTCCCTTTGCAGTTCAGTTGCTTCAGTGGCATGTTGAATTCGGCATTGCAATGGCTTTTACTGCTTTAGTACACCTGACATGGCATTTCAGATATTACTTCGGGAAACATGAAACTTCTCCGGAGTCGATTGAAGGAGCCGGAACGGAGGGTTGAAGGTGAAAGGATTGCAACCGGTTCTGCAGGCATGCTTTTGTTGCTTACCGGTTTTGCCAGTGCGTCATCACAGTTTATTCTCCTCAGGGAGGCAGTCATTCTGGGAGGAGGTGCCGAAGCTTCAACAGGAGTCTTCCTCTGGCTGTGGCTGATGATTGGCGCAGCAGGTGCGGTTGCAGGAGGAAAGTCGGCCTTTGATGATGTCAGGAAGTTCATGTGGACACTCATTGCCGCCATGGTTGTGGCCCCGGCCGGATTCATTGTGATGAATCTTTTGCTCCTCAACCCCGGTGAAGCCCCTTCATTCCTTCAGACATTTGTCATTCTCACGGTCAGTGTCGCCCCTGTTTCATTTATCTCCTCATTTATTTTTATAAGGCTTTCCGCATTGACGCAGGAGAGCAGCGGTACACATCCCGGAAAGAGTTTCGGAATCGAAACTGCCGGATCAGTGGCCGCAGGGATTATCACAACAGTTACTGTCTCACTGAGCATCCCGAATTACCAGTTGTATCTGCTCATCATCATTGCTTCGGCAACGATGAATTTTGTTATTCTGTATCCCCGTCCGGCGGGCAGAAAAGTGTCCCTTCTGTTATCCATTCCTCTCGCGATACTTGTGCTGCTTTTCAGTCCTGACCCTGGAGTCAGGAGCCTTCTCATCGGAGGGGTAAAGGCAGAGAAGAGTTCTGACACCCCGTTTGGAAACATCACAACCGGAAGCTACGGCGGAGAAAAGACAGTCTTTTACGATCACCGTCCACTCTTCTTTCCCGGTGACATCATCAGTACGGAGGAGAATATTCACTATGCTCTCTTACAGAGGGATGACCATGACAGGGTGCTGGTCATCTCCGGTGGTCTCATGAGACATTTGCCTGAGATGCAGAAGTACGGGATATCTGAAGTGGTATACCTCGAGCACGACCCCGGCATTATTGCAGCAGAGGGGGCCCGTGACACCGTCGCCGGCACTATGAAGATAAACGTCGAAAAGGCTGATCCGCTGCGTTATATGCGTAAGACCACAGGCAAGTTCGATGCGGTGATTCAGCTTATCCCTCCCCCTTCAACCCTTGCGGTAAACAGGTTTTATACAATCGAGTATTTCGCCCTTGTGAAAGAACACCTGACACCCGGCGGCATCTTTATGTGCACCCCTATGCCATGGTACAACTATTCGCCGGAGAGCTACAGGAGAGGGTTGTCTCCGGTCTACAATGCCCTTGGTGACCTATTCAGGCATGTCGTAATTATACCAGGCTCATCGCTTTATCTGATCGCCTCCGACTATCCTCTCTCTGATTCTGTCTCTGTTATGGCTGATAGACATTCTTTCGGTAATACATATGTCAACGGCGACTATATTGATGATGATGATATAAGAAGGAAGGGCCGGCAGATAATCTCCGTACTTGACACTGCCGCCAGAGTCAACTCGGCAGCCCTGCCTGTCTCTTCGTGGTTCAACAACCTGTTGTCAATGGAAAAGAAGGGGGTTTCAGGCAGCTCCGTTGCCCTCCTCGTCATGCTGATGATTCTGCCTTTTGTCTTTGCAGGCAGAGGAGGCCTGATGATGTTTTCCTCCTCGGCAGCTCTGGCCGGTTTTGGAATGATAATGGTATTTCTTTTACAGATCACTGTCGGCAGCATCTATCTCCTTACTGCTCTGATAATTTCATTTCTTATGGCCGGGCTGGCTGCAGGGGCGTCATTTGAAAAACTAAATCTGCGGCATCACCTGATAATTATTGCATCTCTTCTGGCCCTGGTCTATTTCCTCACCGGGCTGCTGCTTCGCGGTCTCGTTACAGCCTCACCGTGGCTGGTCATCAGCCTGGCAATGGGTTTCACCCTCACAGCAGCCTTTCTGACAGGATCGGTTTACAGGATCCTTACAACTACTGGCAAAGGGATGAGGCCAGGCACTGTCTATGCAGCTGACCTTGCCGGGGCTGCACTGGGTTATCTCACAGTTGCCACTCTCCTGGTTCCACTGCTCGGACCATCAATGGTCTGCATTCTGCTCGGAGGGATGATTTTAATAGCCGTGGCGCTTGTTTCGGTACTCTTTAAGCATTAGCTTTATAGCAGGTTAACTGAAATTGCATGTCACTGGTTATCAGGGGAAACAGGATCTCACGCAGGATATTTGCACGTCAGGGTTCGCTGGCTGTCGCTGCGGGCGTGGTGATGCCTCTGCCGCTGACATCCCTCAAACCGGCACCGAAAGAGAGACTGGCATTGTACCAGGAGGAGAGCGCACGCGGTATTGTATGCCGGATATGCCCTAATGAATGTGTTCTGAAAGAGGGAGAACTGAGCGACTGCCGCAACAGGATAGTCAGGAATTCAAAGCTCTACACCATGGCCTTCGGCAATCCCTGTGCGGTTAATATCGATCCTGTTGAGAAGAAGCCAATGTATCATTTTCTTCCGGGATCATCGTCATTCTCCATCGCAACGGCCGGGTGCAACTTTGCATGTCTGAACTGTCAGAACTGGACTATCTCCCAGACCTCTCCCGATAAGACGAAGAATTATGACCTTCCGCCAGCGGAAGTTGTTGCCAATGCTGCAATAAATAATTGCAGATCTATTGCTTATACCTATTCCGAGCCCGTAACATTTTATGAATACGTTTACGAAACCTCCAGGCTGGCCAGGGAAAAAGGAATAAGGAACATCATGGTTTCAAACGGCTACATCAACAAAGAGCCGCTGAAAGAGCTCTGCCGCTTCATTGACGGTGCCAACATCGATCTTAAGTCGTTCAGTGACAGCACTTATCTGAAGCTTACAGGGGGAAAGCTTCAGCCCGTTCTTGACACCCTGAAGACCTACAGGGATGAAGGGGTCTGGCTGGAGATTACAAACCTTGTGGTGCCTGGGTGGACTGACAAGCCGGATGAGATAAGGATGATGTGCAGGTGGCTTGCCGATAACGGTTTCACTGACACCCCTCTGCATTTCAGCAGGTTTCATCCGGAGTACAAACTCGAGCACCTGCCTCCTACCCCTGCCGCCATACTTAACACCGCCGCCGCATTAGCACGCGAAGCCGGTCTGAAGCATGTCTATGTAGGCAACCTGCCCGGTGCGGGTCACAGCAATACGGTGTGCCCCTCATGCGGCCAGAAAGTCATTGAGCGCAGCGGCTTCACAATTGTCTCGAACAGCCTTAAGAGCGGCAGGTGCAGTTGTGGCGCATCAGTAAGCGGAGTCTGGAGTTAATTATTAATAACTGAAAATAGCCTGATATGAATCTTGCAGCTGCGAGGAAGAGAGCCGGAGAACTCAGGGAATTGATAGCGGGGCACAATCACAGGTATTACATCCTCAACCAGCCTGTTATTTCCGACTTTGAATTTGACATACTGCTCAACGAGCTCGAGACCATTGAAAAGACCTTCCCTGAGCTTGTCACTCCTGATTCTCCGACGATGAGGGTAGGCAGCGACCTCACTGAAGAATTCAGACAGGCTGAGCATCAGTGGCCCATGCTTTCTCTGGGCAACACCTATAATGAAAATGATGTAACTGATTTTGGTGAGAGGGTACGCAAAGTTCTCGGATATGAGCCTGAATATGTGTGTGAGCTTAAATATGACGGCGTTTCGATCAGCCTCACATATGAGGATGGCAGCCTTGTCAGTGCTGTCACACGTGGTGACGGAACACGGGGCGATGATGTCACCGTGAATATCAGGACCATCAGGAGCATTCCGTTAAGGGTCACCTCGCCGGGGGCCCCATCATCATTCACAATCAGAGGAGAAATATATATTCCCAGAGGTGAATTCGAGGCCATGAATACCGAGCGGCAGGCGAAAGGCGAACCCCCCTTTGCCAACCCGCGCAATGCAGCCGCAGGAACCATCAAGCTGCTTGATCCCCGTGTCGTCGCCTCCCGCCCTCTCGAATGTTTCCTCTATAATCTCCTTGGTAACTCTCTCCCGGCCGATAACCACTATGACAACCTGATAGCAGCACGTTCATGGGGCTTCAGAACCTCGGAGATTATTGACCGTTGCAGTAGTATAGGTGAAGTACTGGGCTTCCTTTCACGGTGGGAGAATCAAAGGAAAGGGCTTCCTTACGAAACAGACGGCGTTGTGATAAAAGTCAACTCACTTCAGGCGCAACAGTTGCTGGGAAACACTGCCAAATCACCCCGCTGGGCCATAGCTTACAAATATGCTGCTGAGCAGGCTGAAACGGAGTTGCTCTCAGTAGATTTTCAGGTCGGCCGTACAGGTAATGTAACGCCAGTGGCTAACCTCACTCCGGTGCTGCTGGCCGGTACGACGGTGAAGCGGGCATCATTGCACAACAGTGACCAGATAGATATTCTTGGACTCTATTACGGCGACAGGGTAATAATTGAAAAAGGGGGTGAGATAATTCCGAAGATTGTAGAGGTCGACATGACCCAACGCAGAGATGATGCCGTCAGGGTGGTGTTCCCGCATGAGTGTCCTGAATGCGGGACACCTCTGGTCAGGAATGAGGGAGAGGCCAATCACTACTGCCCGAACTATCTTCACTGTCCTCCGCAAATCACAAGGAGAATTATTCATTTTGTCTCACGGAAGGCACTGGATATTGAAGGTCTGGGTGAAGAGACTATTGAGCTGCTCTGGGCAAACTCACTGATACGTAACGTGGCTGATCTTTATTCTCTCAGGCATGAACAGCTTGCTTCGCTGGAGAGGCTCGGAAATAAGTCCGCATCGAATATCCTGGCAGGACTGAACAAATCTCTTACAGCACCCTATCACAGGAAGCTCTTTGCGCTGGGGATCAGGCATGTGGGAGAGACCGTTGCCAGGACTCTTGCAGCAGGTTTCCCGAATATTGATGCCCTCATATCGGCAAGCGGCGAAGAGATGGAGTCACTGCCGGACATAGGGCCAAGGATCAGCGCAAGTGTCAGGGAATACTTCTCTGATCCCGACAACCTAGAGATCATCAGGCGTCTGAGTGCCGCAGGAATGACATTCGAGGGCATAACCCCGGTGGCAACTGTAAAAGGCCCCCTCTACGGTAAAACGATAGTGGTCAGCGGCTCATTCGAAAGATTTACCCGCGAGGAACTGAAATCACTCATCGAGGCAGCAGGCGGGAAGACTGCAGGCTCAGTATCAGGAAACACATCATTCATTGTGGCAGGCAGTGATATGGGTCCTTCAAAGAGGGCAAAGGCAACAGAGCTTGGGATTAAGCTAGTCACCGAAGCAGAGTTCATGGAAATGATAAAAGAATAGCCACCCTGTACAATCATGTAATCAAAAAAATAATAGGTTTGTATTTGTATGGAACTTTTCGGAAAACTCAGGCTCAGGGCCGGAAGGATGATTCTCAGCCGGCAGATGGCATCAGTCATAAGACTGAAGCAGGGTTTTGACCTGGACAGGGTAAAAAAGGTCGGTATTCTCTGGGATGCCTCAATGGAGAATGACTTTCAGCATCTGGCAAATCTGAACAGGCAGATGGCTGACCTGGGCAAGAGTGTGGAGGTTCTTGCGTGGGTGCCCGGCAAGAGCGTACCCGACAGACTCACCGGGCTCACATACATGAAATTTCTTAAGGAAAGTGATCTTAACTGGGCATATATACCTGTATCACAGGATGCCCGTGATTTTATCGGAGCAAAGTTCGACCTGCTTATTGATATAAATCCTTCATCACTGTTCTGCCTTGAGTATATTGTAACTCTCTCAGCGGCACCAATGAAGGTTGGGCCTGATCAGTCAGCTGATCCGGCTAACGCCCCCTATGATCTTATGATACAGGCCGGAAAGCCTTTCAGCGTTGCGGTGTTCCTTCAGCAGGCACTGCATTATCTCGCCTTGATAAGTAACCCTGAAACAAGGGCATAATAATCACAACCAGACAGATCAACAACAGCAGAATGAAGAAATTCAAAGGGACAGGTGTGGCGGTAATAACGCCTTTCAAGAACGATATGAGCATTGACTTCTCGTCAATGGGTAAAATCATTGAGCATCTTATCGGCGGTGGTGTAGATTACCTGGTCATTTTAGGGACAACGGGAGAAGCTTCAACACTGAACAGGGATGAAAAAAGTGCCCTGACATCGTTTGCAGTTGAAGCAGTCAATAAAAGGGTTCCGCTTGTTGTTGGAATCGGGGGAAATAATACATCCGAAACAGTAAGTTATATCAGGCAGGCCGACCTGGAGGGTGTCGATGCCATTCTGTCGGTTGCCCCTTACTACAATAAACCTAGCCAGCGTGGTATATATCAGCATTTCAGGCAGATTGCTGCTACAAGCCCGGTGCCTGTGATTCTTTATAATGTTCCGTCACGGACAGCCAGCAGCATCTTGCCGGAGACCTGCCTGGAACTGGCAAGAGACTGTGAAAACATCATAGGTATTAAAGAGTCATCAGGCAATTTTGAGAACGTAATGAAGATCGTCAGGGATAAGCCTGAAGGATTCCTGGTCATTGCCGGGAACGATATGGATGTGTTGCCGGTCATTGCTGCCGGCGGTGCCGGAGTAGTATCAGTACTGGCCAACGCCTATCCTGCTGACTGGGCAGAGATGGTACAGCAGGCTTTGAGACATAACTTCAAAATAGCCAGGGAGATACAATTCAGGTACCTTGAGATGATTGAGCTTTTATTCGCTGATGGCAATCCGGCAGGAGTGAAATCGGTAATGACCGCAATGAACCTGTGTCATAACTATCTCAGGCTGCCGCTTGTCACTGTGAACAGGCATATTCAGTTACGTATTGCAAAGGCGATGGAAGAACTCTCAAAAGGGTCCTGAGGCGTTGTCTCAGGCTCCGGGAGCGTCACCAAGGCCCTGTCCGTGACAATGCTTGTATTTCTTTCCGCTGCCGCACGGACACGGATCATTCCTGCCTACTTTCTTTTCAACCCTGACGGGTGCTGCCTGCTGCTGCTGCCTTCTCTCCGGTGGCGCGCCGGGACCGCTGCCATAGCTGTCAAAGTCGCTTTTCTGTGTCCTCAGCCTGCTCATGTCTGCCTGCCTGCGTCTCTGAGCCTCCCTTACATTGTCAGGAGATGTCACGGGGATGGTCCCTTTCATGAGGAGGCTGACCACGTCGTGATTTACCTTGTTGATCATCGTCTTGAACAGCTCAAACGACTCGAACTTGTAGATGAGCAAAGGATCTTTCTGTTCATATGTCGCATTCTGCACAGACTGCTTGAGGTCATCCATCTCACGAAGATGTTCTCTCCAGGCATCATCGATGGTAGCCAGTACCGATGTCTTTTCAAACGAACGGAGCAACTCTCTCCCTTCTGACTCAACAGCCGCCTTAAGGTTTGTAACGACATTGTATGTTCGCGTCCCATCATTTATTGGGACCACGACATTCTCATATGTTGCTGACATCCGTTCATAGACATCCCTGAGAACCGGAAGGGCTGTGGTGGATATAACCTCCCCCTTTCGGCGGTAGGCTTCAAGCACTTTGTCATAGACACCGTTAATAATATCCTGGTTGTCTCTCTTCAGGAATTCTCCCTTCGGAAGCGGAGAATCGATGGAGAATGTTCTGATAAGTGCAAACTGGAACTCATCATAATCGCCTGTATCCTTATTGACGGTGACGGTGTTATCGGTCACATCGTACATCATATTGGCAATGTCAACACTCAGCCTCTCGCCAAGAAGTGCGTGACGTCTCTTGCTGTATATGACCTCCCGCTGTGAGTTCATGACATCGTCATATTCAAGAAGCCTCTTTCTTATTCCGAAGTTGTTCTCCTCAACTTTCTTCTGTGCCCTCTCAATTGATTTGGTTATCATGGGGTGTTGTATCATCTCTCCGTCCTTGAGTCCGAGACGGTCCATGATACCTGCTATCCTCTCCGATCCGAAGAGCCGCATGAGATCATCCTCCAGTGAGACGAAGAACTGTGATGATCCGGGGTCTCCCTGGCGCCCGGCGCGGCCTCTCAGCTGTCTGTCAACCCGGCGTGATTCGTGGCGTTCAGTTCCGATGATAGCCAGTCCTCCTGCCTTCTTCACCTCCGGGGTCAGTTTAATGTCGGTTCCCCTGCCGGCCATGTTTGTGGCTATGGTGATGGTTCCGGTCTTACCGGCTTCCAGAACGATCTCTGCCTCACGCTGGTGAAGCTTGGCATTCAGCACGTTATGCTTAAGACCTTTCATCTTGAGCATCCTGCTCAGCAGTTCGGATATCTCGACTGAAGTGGTACCAACCAGCACCGGTCTGCCCTGCCTGTTAAGGTTCAGTATCTCATCAATGACTGCATTGTATTTCTCTCTCTTGGTCTTGTAGACCAGGTCTTCATGGTCATTTCTGATCACCTTGACGTTTGTCGGTATGACCACCACGTCAAGCTTGTAGATGTTCCAGAACTCTCCTGCCTCTGTTATGGCGGTGCCTGTCATGCCGGCGAGCTTGTGGTACATCCTGAAGTAGTTCTGAAGAGTGATGGTGGCATACGTCTGTGTTGAAGCTTCCACCTTGACATTCTCCTTGGCTTCAATGGCCTGGTGCAATCCGTCGGAATAACGCCTTCCCTCCAGTATACGTCCGGTCTGCTCGTCGACAATCTTCACCTTGTTGTCCATCAGAACATACTCAACATCCTTTTCAAAAAGGGTGTAAGCCTTCAGCAGCTGTGTCATCGTATGGACCCTCTCAGACTTTATTGCAAAGTCCTTTAGCAGCTCATCCTTAGCCCTTACCCTCTCCAGCTCGTCCTTGACGTTCTTTTCGATATCAGCCACCTTGCTCCCCACATCAGGAAGGACAAAGAAGCTAGCATCCTCAACGGATGTGGTTATGAGGTCATGTCCTTTTTCTGTCAGTTCAATTGAGTTGGCCTTCTCATCTATCACAAAAAAGAGCTCTTCAGTCACCTTTGGCATTTCCTTGGAGTTGTTCTGCATGTAGAAGTTCTCTGTCTTCTGCAGCAGTGACCTCACTCCCTCTTCGCTGAGGAATTTGATCAGGGCATTGTTCCTTGGCAGTCCTTTATAAGCTCTCAGGAGGAGCAGTCCCCCCTCCTCGCTCTTGCCATCATTGATGAGTTTCTTAGAGGAGGCCAGAAGCTCGGTGACCAGCTTCTTCTGGGCACTTACAAGCTTCTCAACCTTGTGTTTGTACTCATCGAACTGCAGCATATCGCTCTTGGCCGTGGGACCTGAGATGATAAGTGGGGTACGTGCATCGTCGATAAGTACGGAGTCAACCTCGTCAACGATGGCGTAATGGTGTTTTCTCTGCACAAGATCCTCGGGGTTGATGGCCATGTTATCTCGCAGGTAGTCAAATCCGAACTCGTTGTTGGTGCCGAAGGTGATGTCTGAGTTATATGCTTTACGGCGCGATTGTGAGTTTGGTTCATGCTTGTCGATGCAGTCGACCGAGAGACCGTGGAACTCATACAGCGGTCCCATCCATTCTGAGTCACGCTTCGAGAGGTAATCGTTTACCGTTACTATATGGACGCCGCGTCCGGCGAGGGCGTTAAGGAAGACCGGCAGGGTTGCCACCAGTGTCTTTCCTTCACCGGTAGCCATCTCGGATATCTTTCCCTTGTGCAGCGCCACACCACCTACCAGCTGCACGTCATAGTGAACCATATCCCACAAGATCTCGTTGCCTCCTGCCATCCAGCGGTTCTTCCAGTAAGCTTTGTCACCTGAGATGGTTATAGAAGGGCGCGTGGCAGCCAGGTCACGATCCCAATCCCGCGCAGTGACCTCCAGCGTATCGTTCTCCTTGAACCGCCTGGCAGTCTCCTTTACGATGGCGAAAGCTGCAGGGAGCACCTCATCAAGCTTCTTCTCAAGTGTCTCAAGTATCTGCTTGTCAATTCTGTCAATCTTATTGTACAGTTCCTCTTTGAGGTTTACATCCTCCTCTTTCTCGGCCGTGGCCCTGAGGTCACGTATCTCCTTTTCATCAACGGCGACAGAATCAATGATCTCCTTTTTCAATGCGGCAGTACGCTCGCGGAGGGCATCATTGGAGAGAGAGGAAAGCTGGCTGAATTCGCTCTTTATCTTTCCGACATAGGGTTCAATCTCTTTTATATCGCGTTCGACTTTGTCACCAAGGAAGAATGTGAGAACTTTGCTTACAATGCTCATTTAAAATCTCTTTTGAAAACTTTCGCAAAATTAGTTATTTTCCCGTTCGGAAGCACCTGTCATCAGGAGCCATTTTTGGGAATATCACTGCAGTGATAAAAAAAGCTGACATGCTTCGAGGCATGCCAGCAGTAAATCAATCAATAATTATTAATACCCGATTATGCTTGTGCAGCAGTGTTTCTCAATGACATTATATCGCGGTCAAGGAAGTAGAGGCCTGCTTCACCGGCGAGCTCAAGCTTGTCAATGATAAGCTGAACGCTCTTCTCCTCTTCCACCTGTTCGTTAACAAACCACTGTATCCAGTTTGATGTAGCGTAATCTTTCTCGCTGATAGCTACGGCAAGAACTTCATTAATGCTGCCGGTAATAAATTGTTCGTGCTTCATGACCTCCTTAAACATCTCCTTGATGCCCTTGTATTTCACCGGAGGTTGCTTAAAGGCAGGAACGACTGCAGTGCCGCCACGCTCAGTAACATACTTGATGAACTTGAGCATGTGCATTCTCTCTTCGTCAGCCTGTACATAGAGCCATTCACTCATGCCGGCCATTCCCTTGCTCTCTGCCCATGCAGCCATGGCCAGGTAGAGGTTTGAGGAATAACCTTCTCTTTCGATCTGCCTGTTGCAGAATTCTTCAACTTTCTTTGTCAACATATCTTTTAGTTTTATTGGTTCCTGTTTTATCGATTAACAAATTGAAATGGCGAATGTTTACCCCAGTATCTCTTTTACCTTCTGAACCAGTTCCGATGGAAGGAAAGGTTTTGAAAAGACATGATCTGCTCCCAGCTTATGTGCTATGAGGAGGTAGCTTCCGGGCCCTGCCTTGCCTCCTCCGCTTATTGCGATAAGTTTTGTCGAGGGTTTTATCTCCTTGATTTTCATGATTACCATCAGGCCATCCTCCTCAGGCATGAGCAGGTCAGTGATCACCAGGTCAATCACCGACGGGCGGAACTTGGCAAGCGCTTCCCTCCCGTCACATGCGGTAATGACTGTATATCTCCTTTTTTCAAGGGCCTCCCTGAGCATCTCACGCAGGGAAGGATCATCTTCGACCACCATCACACCTGCCATAATCTATGACGTTTTGTTTATCATGCCATCAATTGAATAAATGATCTCTTTCAGCGATGCCGGCTTGAAAAGATTTGATTTTATCAAGCCCGAAGTTAACTCTTTTTCCGCAGCGAGCCAAACGTCAAAGTCTGATATCATCAGCACCGGCTTCTCAACCCCGTGGCGTGCCAGTGAGTATATTATGTCAGCTGCAGGCACTGAGGGGGAATTATCGGTTACAATTATTACCTCTGCCCTGCCGGCCTCAGATAGCCAGTCGCCTGAAGGGTCTGATGAGCTGACACTGTAGCCACTGGCTGTGAGGGCCATGGCAATAAGCCTCGACTCACTGTCTGATCCGGGGATTATCATCACTTCAGCCCTGGATCCTTTCGCCGGGATCGCTTCAGGGAGAGCACCCGTGACCGGGATAAGTATGTCAATGACTGTTCCTTCATCCGCCTTTGAAGAGACATTTATATCGCCATCTATTTCGGAGATAATTCCGTAGACCACTGACAGGCCAAGCCCTGTTCCCTTACCCTGTTTCCCTGCTGTAAAGAACGGCTCAAATATCCTGCCTGCTGTCTTTTCATCCATCCCCTTGCCTGTATCTGCAAACCTTATAAGCGCGTACTCTCCTTCCGGCAGTCGACCCTGTTTGTCACAGTGCCTTGTATCAAGGGTAATTGTCAGCTTTCCGCCTTTGTCTTCCATCGCCTGGATGGCATTGCGTGCAAGATTGATGAAGACCCTGTACAGCTGAGTCGGATCAGCCGATACCATCAGGTCCGGAGATACCAGTTCCTCGATGACATCGATGCCCGGCGGCAGGACCGGTTTCAAAGAGCCTGTTGTCTCTGCAATTATATCTCTCAGGCGTACGCTGATCCGTTCCTGCCCGGCATGGCGGCTGAATGCCAGAATCTGATTTGTGAGCGATCTGGCCCTTCCCGCTGCCTGAAGTATCCTCCATATGTTATTATATGCCTCAGACGACTTGTCGAGTGTCTCGAGAGAGAGTTCGCTGTAACCGTATATTGTGGTAAGAATGGTATTGAAGTCGTGGGCAATGCCTCCGGCGAGCATGCCAATGGTGTCGAGCTTCTGAGCCTGAAGCAACCTCTTTTCAAGGTCTGCCTCCCTGGTAAAGTCCTCCATGGCTCCGTCAATATAGATCGGGTTTCCGGAGCCGTCCCTGACAGTAAAGGCATTTATGCGGCATATAATCATTGTGCCGTCATAAGCCTTCAGTTCCAGGCGGCCGAAAGATGCTATCCCCTCGCTATGCAGCTTTGACAGGTGCATGTCAAACAGCTCCGGGTCCTTATAGAATTCACGCATTGATCTTCCGTTGACCTCATTCTCGTTCTCCGCCCCGATAATACGCAGGAATGCCTTGTTTACATGCAGCATTACACCCTCATTATCATATCTGAAGAAACCGATAGGAAGGTTCGACTCAAGGTTCCGGAACTCCCATTCCACCTCCGAGGCAGCCTGTTCCTTAAGCTTAATCTCGGTTATGTCAAACGTCTCTGCCAGGACGTGTGTCACTTCCTCCTTGTCATTTCTGACCGGTCTCAGAACCACTTCGTAATACCTCCTTCCCCATGCCGGTGTCTCGAAAAATGCCTGGTAGAACACCACCCTGCCGGTGAAACAGTGGTCGATATTTCCTTTGATGTTTTTATTGAAATTATCTCTTCCCCACACCTCCTCCAGTTTTCTGCCGACAACCGAGTCAGCCTCCCTGTTGTGATTCAGGCAGAAGGTTCTGTTGACCTTTTCATACACATAATCACGGTTAATGATTGTGATCATTGACCGTGGAACTGTCAATTATCTGCTCAGCAAAGAAATGGTCACGGTCAGTACGGGAGGATTTTGATCTCTTTGCCACAGATTCAGGGCGATTTTTCTTTCCGGAGTCGGCGTGTGGCATATGGTATCTCTTATTCAAAATCGAGATTAAATGTTTTCTTCAGCTCCCTGAGGGCCGGGTTTTTAGAAGCCAGATGGTTGAACTTCTGGTCTACCGAATACAGTATGTCACCTCTCTCGGTTGCCTCAACGGTGGTCTGAAGTTTGAGTGAGCTGTTAACGAGCGTATCACGCAGATGGTTCTCCAGCCTGGCTTTGAAGTTATGGTCAAAAGACTCTTTGAGTGCTGAGTTGTCAAGCCTGAGGATGACAGTCTTATCAGGAAGGAGTTCCGGTGTCACGGCTGAAAGTGTAACCGCGATGCGCGGACTCTCCTCCTTTATTGCTGCGGCAAATGAGTTCCAGGCTTCATGCAACTCCTCCGCGGTAAAATCATTTGCGGCCGGCTCCCTGATGACCGGAGCCTCAGGCTCACTCACACTGCTGACACCTGTTCTTGACTCGGAGACAATATTCTTTATGGATATCTTCTTCGCGATGCCATCTGACGGAGATGCTTTTTTCTGTGTCGTCTCAACCTTTGTCTGTGTTTCAGATGCAGGCTGAAAAGCGGGTGATGCAGCAGAAGAGAGTGACTGTTTTAAGGGTATGTCTGCATCAACGGGTTGCTGCTCAACTTTTTTTTTTGACTCCTCTGAGGTTCTTTCACCTCCTATGTTGCACATGCGCATCAGGGCAAGCTCGACATGGAGACGCTGGTTCTTGCTCCCCTTGAATGTCAGCATGCACTGTGATCCTATCTCAAGTGCCTCATAGATGAACGGGAGAGGTGCGCTGACAGCCTGTTCCCGGTAACGCTGCCTGATCGAAGGCGAGGTCTCAAGCAGCCTGACCGTAGCCTCATCACGGCTGACGAGAAGATCCCTCAGATGATTATTGAGGCCAGCCATGAAGTTGTATCCGTCAAATCCCTTGTTAAGTATCTCGTTGAAAGTAAGCAGGACAGCGGTCACGCTTCCCGAGATGGCAGAGGCGGTGATTCTGAAATAGTACTCATAATCAAGCACATTGAGATTAGATATGACATCGGTATAAGCGATCTTTTTACCGCTGAAGCTGACAATCTGATCAAATATCGAAAGTGCGTCGCGCATTGCACCGTCAGCTTTTGTGGCAATGACGTGCAGTGCCTCATGCTCCGCGCTGACACCCTCGTTGCCTGCTACCCAGCTCAGACGATTCACTATATCATCGACATTGATCCTGTTGAAGTCAAAGATCTGGCATCTTGAAAGGATAGTCGGAATTATCTTGTGCTTCTCTGTGGTTGCAAGGATGAAAATGGCATGTGCAGGAGGTTCTTCGAGTGTCTTCAGAAAGGCGTTGAACGCCGATGCAGAGAGCATGTGAACCTCATCAATTATATAGACGCTGAATCTCCCTATCTGCGGAGGTATTCTCACCTGATCGGTCAGATTCCGGATGTCATCGACACTGTTGTTCGAGGCGCCGTCAAGCTCATGTATATTGAATGATGCCTGAGAGTTGAACGAGAGGCATGACTCGCATTTGTCACATGCCTCACCGTCAGGGCCTGTGGAAGAGCAGTTTATGGTCTTGGCAAATATCCTGGCACAGGTGGTCTTACCCACTCCGCGAGGTCCGCAGAAGAGATAAGCCTGGGCCAGGTGATTGTTCCTGATGGCATTCTTAAGTGTTGTCGTGATCGTATCCTGTCCGACTACCATATCAAAAGTGGCAGGCCTGTATTTACGGGCAGAGACAATGAAGTTATCCATACTGAAATCAGCAGTGATTGTTAATTATCAGTCACAAATATAGTCAAATAGTTAAGGGAATATTTTTTTTTAAGATTTTATGTCTTACTTTTGCAACCCGATTTATTAACACAATTATAAACTAAAAAAGATGTTGAATCAGTACGAAACCGTTTTCATTGCAACTCCCGTTTTGTCTGAAAATCAGATGAAGGAAGCGGTCCAGAAATTCAAGAAGATCATCACCGATAACGGTGGTGAGATCATTCATGAAGAGAACTGGGGCCTGAAGAAACTCGCTTATGCCATTCAGAAAAAATCGACAGGGTTTTATTACCTTATCGAGTTCAGGGGGCCGGGTGAGTTGATTGATAAGTTAGAAGTGCAGTACAGGAGGGATGAGAGAATCATCCGTTTCCTGACCTTCCGTATGGACAAGTATGCTGTTGAGTATGCTGAGAAGAAGAGAAAGATGAAAGAAACCGAAAAAATCAGGGAGGAATAGTTATGGCACAGAATAATTCAGAGATCAGGTATCTGACACCACCTACAGTTGAGATCAAGAAGAAGAAATACTGCAGGTTCAAGAAGAACAAGATCAAATACATTGATTACAAGGATCCGGAATTCCTTAAGAAGTTTCTCAATGAGCAGGGCAAGATACTGCCGCGCCGTATTACAGGTACATCACTGAAATACCAGAGAAGAGTTTCCAAGGCTATCAAGCGCTCACGCCACCTTGCTATGCTGCCTTACGTTGCTGATCTTTTAAAGTAGAGGAGGAAGAGACATGAAAATAATTCTCAAGCAGGATTTAGACAAGCTCGGTCAGAAAGATGATATTCTGACAGTTAAGACAGGTTACGCAAGGAATTACCTCATACCGAAAGGATTTGCCGTTCAGGCAACAGAGTCGGCTGTGAAAGTCCATAACGAGAACCTCAGGCAGAGAGCTCACAAAGAGGAAAAGATAAGGAAAGAGGCTGAGGTGGTTGCAGGCAAACTCAACGGTGTCAAGCTTATAATAGGCGCCAAGACAAGCTCGGCTGGCAAGATCTTCGGTTCAGTCAATACTATTCAGATTGCTGAGGCACTGAAAGAACAAGGGTTTGACATTGACCGCAGGAATATAAACCTCGGTACCGAAGCGATAAAGGAAGTCGGAAATTATAAGGCCGTCATCAAACTTCACAGAGACGTCAAGGTTGATGTAGAGTTTGAGGTCAAGGGTGAATAAAAGGAAGCCAAATCCGGTAATGGTTAATGAAGAGGAGGGTCTGAGACCCTCCTCTTCTGTTTTATTTCGCTGCGACAGTCTCAATTTCAATCAGTGCACCCAGAGGCAGCCCCTTGACTGCAAAGGCAGCCCTGGCAGGCTGATCAGTTGTGTAGAACTTAGCATACACCTCATTCATCGCCTTGAAATCTGACATGTCCGAGAGCAGGCAAGTTGACTTTACAACGTCATTAAGTGAGTACCCTGCCGCCGTAAGAATAGCTTTGATATTCTTCAGCGCCTGTGTGGTCTGCTCAGTAATGCCTCCTTCTACAATCTTACCTGTGGCCGGATCAATTGGTACCTGGCCGGAGATATAAAGTGTCCCGTTGATCTCCACTGCCTGGCTGTAGGGACCAATAGCTCCGGGAGCAGCTGTTGTGCTGATAATTCTTTTCATACCCGATGTTTTTATCTCATTAATAATTCTCATGAAAATCCTTTCTGCGTTCATATTTAAGATCTCTCAACATTCCTGCCTTAGGCCGGATACTGAAGCTCCAGCTCTGCATGTATCCCGTGGGGATCCACGAGAAGCTCATCTCCCAGCAATGCAGGTCACGTGATATTCCGATACGTGTCATGGTTATCTCTTTCTGTCCGAAGTCATAACCCGAAGTGTAGTTTATGGCTGTCTTGGGTGTCAGCCTGACATCGCCGGTGAGGGTCAGTGTCTGGGTGATGGAAGAGGTTAGCCCCGGCTTGCTGTAGTTGAAATTGTAGGCCATCCTCAATGACCATGGAACATCAAACAGAACATATCCGTACTCATCGACGTTCTTGCTGGCCAGGGGCAGGTTACCTGCAGCGTCAGGATCTCCGCCGGCCGGCTCGCGGGGAGCATTGCCGCCGGAGGACTGTTGTCTCTCCTTTTCCTTCCCTCCGATAAGCCTCGCCACATCAAGGTCAACACTCATGTTGTAGTTTGTCATACGAAGTAACCCGTATCCCTGCTTCACCGCCAGCTCAGATACCTTGGCCCCCTTGCTGTCAATCCCGTAGATCGTGAAGCTGCTGTTGGCCTGGAAGTTGATGTTCTCAGCCAGCATGGTGCGGAACGAGCCGGTGATATCCGACCAGTTAAGAGAGTCATTGAACAGGTTATAACTTGTATTGAAACCCAGGTTGTCAATTATCTTAATCTTTTTTGCCTTGCCGGTGGTGTCATCCCTGGCAAAAACCTTTGCCTCTACTATATTGACGAGGCTGAACGAGAAAGAACCGGAACGGGTTCCCGGAGTCGGTGTCCCGAATATATTGCCCTCATAAATCGAATATTCACGGGTGTTGCCAAGTGTGTCATACTGTACCGTCTTGTACATGTCACTTGAGAGAAAATCAAAATCAGGCGAATAGGAGAAACCAACTGATGGCCTCATCACATGTCTGAATGATTGAATTCTCGAGTTCTTTTTCGTGACCTCAAACGTTCCGTACAGCTGAGGATTGAATGAAGCACTTATTGAAGGTGTTAAGGCCTGACCGTAGAAGATCCCCTTTATGGTATCCGTTACTACGGAAGGTACTGTATCATTCCTGGAGGCATCATAATAGTATGGATCCCATGTCTTTTCAACCTTCTGCGTGTAAAGTACACCGGTATAGCTCATCTGCGGAGAAATGGAGAAGTTATTGAAGGGTCTTAGCTGGACACTTACCGGTATATTATGCCTGAAACCGTTCTGCATGTCCTCAAGCGCCTTGCTTGTGAAAAGAAGACTGTCATAGGTATTCAGCTTGTTGTCAAGTGATGCAGAATACTGTGCCTGAAGGTCATAATACCAGCGCTGCTTGCCGGTTGTTATTTTTGGCTTGAACGGATAGATGCGTGATACGTTGAAATTAGCCTTGGGCAGGTTCACCTGGACGTTGCCTGTCTCGACGTTCTGGCTCTGGTTGAGACTTGTTGAAAAATTGAACGGTGTTCCGGCCCATGTCCTGGAATAACTGACACTTGACTGTCTTGTTGTTGTGACATGGTCAGCAATATCGTAACTGTTCTCCCTGTCATAACCCATTGAGCTCATGTTCACGCTGGCCGAGAAGCGTGATCCGGGATTCGATTTGGCGTCCTGGGAATGAGACCATTTGAGGCTGTAGTTTGTCGTCTTGCTGTAATCGGGCATCCCCTTGTAGCTTGTTATGTTGTTGGCATAACTGAACCCGAATGATCCGGAGAAGCGATACCTCATCTTATATGTGGTTGCACCGTCTACCAGCCATGTCCCGTTGGTATAGGCTGTCCCGGTCAGCTTGAGGTCAAAATAATCATTGAGCGCAAAATAATACCCGCCGTCAGAGAGATAATAGCCTCTTCTGGCCTCCTGTCCGTACCTCGGCACAATGATTCCTGACGACCTGTGCTGCTGCACGGGGAAGAATCCGAATGGCAGTATCAGAGGCAGGGGTATATCGGCAACAACCATATAGGCCGGACCGGAGACAATCTTCTCTCCCGGATAGACCTTTGCCCTGTTAAGGGCCATGTAGAAGTGAGGCTCTTCGGCATCACAGGTTGTAAATTTGCTTTTGTTGACGTGAAGTGTACCGTCTTCATGTTTTTTCGTTGTAACACTCTGCAGAAAGCCTCCCTCCTGCTCCGTCGTAACATTTTTAATTATTCCCTTTTCCGACTTGAAGTTATAGACAAGCTCCTTTGACTCGAACTCCTCCGATCCGTCCCGGAAATGAGGCTTACCGGCCATCCTGCCTGTTGAGTCAGGCCTGCCTGTGGCATAAACCTCTCCTGTCTCCATGTCAAGCACGATCGAGTCAGCCGTGAGCTCTATCGTTCCGTAGTTTACCTGGGCTCTGTCGACGAGGCTTACCTTTTTAGTCTTCAGGTCGGTCTTCATATATCCTTCGGCCTTGTAAACGATTGGCAGGTCAACGGCATCGGGTGAAATGCCAAGTTTGCCTCCGGTCTTTAAGGTATCAATGGATTCAGCCAATTTCAGACACAGGAACAGTGTCAGGTGTGACCGGCTCCTGACCGTAAAGGCTGACGCAGAAAAGAAGTGGTATGAAAATTGACACAAATGATCTTTGTGCGATAAAATGCAAGTTAAATGCTATTTTTGCGATGTATATGTGCATAAAAGGCATGCCAGCGACAAAACTAATGAAAATTCGCAAAGCAGTAATGCGGCAAAAGACCAAAATAAGCGGGGGAAGAGATATTCTGCTCTGTGCCGTTATCATGGCCGCAATTACCATGCCAGCAAAGGTCTTCTCACATGCAGTACCGGATGAGAAGGAATGGGTTGTTGTTATTGATGCGGGGCACGGTGGAAAAGACCCCGGGTCTATCGGATATACCAAATCGAAGGAGAAGAATATTAACCTTGCGGTGGCTCTGAAAACAGGAAAATATATATCGGAAAACCTCAAAGACGTCAAGGTGGTATACACCAGGGATAATGATACATTTCTGGGCCTGGACGAAAGAGCTGCAATAGCCAACAAGCACAAAGCCGATCTGTTCATCTCCATTCACTCAAATGCATGGAAGGACAAGCAGCCCCATGGTATCGAGACCTATGTCTTCGGTCCTACCCAGAATGAGGCTAACCTTAAGGTTGCCATGAAGGAGAACTCAGTTATCACGTTCGAGGAAGACTACGAAACCAAATATGAAGGTTATGACCCCAATTCGGTGGAATCGTTCATCATCTTCTCACTGATGCAGAATACTTATCTCAAGCAAAGCACTGAGTATGCCTCGCTGCTGCAGGATCAGTTCAGGGACAGGGTGGGCCGTTTTGACCGTGGCGTCAAACAGGCAGGCTTCGTTGTCTTATGGCGCAGCACGATGCCGTCGGTATTAATTGAATTGGGGTTCATTACCAATCCCGCCGAAGAAAAATACCTGGTTTCTGCAGAAGGGCAGGACTACCTTGCTTCTGCCATCTACAGATCATTCAGGGACTATAAGCATACCATCGACAGCCGTTCAGGGGTCGCCTCGAAGACGCCGGTCACCAGTGAGCCTGCGCCGGCGGTGATACGAACCGATGCTGCTGATAGCTCAAATGAACTGATACTCACCGCATCAGCCAGTACACCTGCCGCAACACAGGCGCCGAAGAGCACTCCCAAACCGACCGTGAATACCCTCTTCATGGTCCAGATAGCTGCAGTGCCTGCCGGATCGACGGCTAAACAACCTGACTTCAAGGGCATTGAAACTGTCACAAGAATTGTTGACGGCGAGAGGATTAAGTTCGGAGCAGGAAAATTCACAGATTATGAAAAGGCACTCGATTACCGCAGGTCGATAACGTCAACATATCCTGACGCATTCGTTATTGCCGTCAAGGAAGGAAAGATAATACCTCTGAAGGAGGCCATCGATGGAACAGAAAATAAGAAACAGTAAAATGAAAAAGATCTCTCATGAAGTAAAAGTCGGTGCTGTAGCCCTGATAACCATTGCCGCCTTCATATGGCTCTACAGTTTTCTCAAGGGGAGTGAACTGTTCACCAGGACCGACACCTATCATATTGTTTACCAGGATATAAGCGGCCTTAAGGAATCGAGCCCCGTGGAGATAAACGGTTATCAGGCAGGCATTGTGCAGGATATCAGACTTATTAATGACGGAACAGGAAGACTTGCTGTCGCAATATCTGTCGACAAGGAATTTGACATCCCGAAAGGTACTGCCGCTGAGATTACTACCGCAACCCTTATTGCCGGTATGAAAATAGTACTCAGGATGGGCGACAGCAATGAAATGCATCAAAACCATGATACCCTTAGCGGTTATGTGGCAACCTCTATAATTGACAAGCTGGGTGCGTCACTGGCCCCCATCGAAGGCAACATAACAGACATGATTGTGGAACTCGATTCACTGATCGCCTCAATCAATGAGCTGTTTACGCCGAAAATGGCATCAGACATACAATCTGCTGTGGCTAATGTAAACGGCATAACAGCAAATCTGCGGGAGATATCTGAAAAAGAAAAGGTGACCATCATGGCTGCTATGGAAGATATGCAGAAGTTCACCGCAGTGCTTTCAGCAAACAGCTCGTCAATAGATTCGGCAATAAAGAACCTTTCAGCAATTTCTGACACAATCGCCTCTGCGGATCTTTCTACATCCCTGGCTTCCCTCAAATCATCAATCAATAGTGTAGATGAAATACTGTCAGGGATAAGCAGCGGAGAAGGGTCAGCAGGCAAACTTATGACAGATGACAGCCTCTATACAAATCTCAGCAATACTCTTTACAGCCTCGATCAGCTTTTAAAGGATATGCAGCAAAATCCTAAAAGATATGTGCACTTCTCCCTTTTCGGCAAAAACGACAAGTAATTTGAGGAAATAATGATAAACAAAACTAAATCACCCCCTTGCAGAGGATGCCTTTTTTGCCGGCAGTCACAGGTAAATAAAGGATATCGTTATCTTCTGATTTATAATTGCCTGTAACACATAGCCTCCATCATAAATATCTGATTATCAATTGAATATTTTTTTGATTTTTTTTTGATACTATAATGGGCTGATGTTCTGAACAGTATAAAATAAATGTAAAAGTCAAGCGAAAATAATTTTTTTTTTTACTTTTTTTTTACAAATATTGTCCCGGGTTTCAGCACCACAAGTTTATTATAAGGATTTCTTAGAATTTTTATCTGAATGAACAAGTCGCACGATGAGGTTTGGAATAACTGTCTGGATATAATCCGCGACATAATTCCCAGCGCAAGTTTCAAGACATGGTTTGAGCCTATTGTACCTCTGAGGCTCGAAAAGAATATTCTGACAATTCAGGTACCCAGTCCTTTCTTTTATGAATACCTTGAGGAACAGTATATTGATATCCTTCGCAAGACATTGAGACGTGAGATAGGCAATGATGCCAAGCTTGAGTACAATATCATTATGGAAAACTCAAGTTTCGCCAACGGCAAGCCGTATACGGTAAAATACCCCTCGAGAAATAAGGCTGATCTTCAAAACAAGCCGATGCAGGTTCCTTTTGAGGTAACCCAGCCAGCCATCAGGAATCCGTTTATAATTCCCGGTATCAAGAAGTTGCACTTTGATCCAAGGCTTAATCCTGATTACTCCTTTGCCAATTTCGTTGAAGGTGACTGCAACAGGCTCGCACGGTCTGCCGGTATTGCTGTCGGGAATAATCCGGGAGGCACAGCTTTTAATCCGTTGATGATTTACGGCGACTCCGGTCTTGGCAAGACTCACCTTGTGCAGGCAATTGGAATACTTGTAAAAGAGAAGCACCCTGACAAGACCGTTCTTTATGTCAATGCCAACAAGTTCCAGACTCAGTTTGTAGAGTCAATAAGGAACAACAACAAGAACGACTTCCTCCATTTCTACCAGATGATAGATGTGCTCATCATTGATGACGTGCATGAATTTGCCGGTAAGGAAAAGACACAGGACACCTTCTTTCACATCTTCAATCACCTTCATCAGTCAGGGAAGCAGCTAATACTCACCTGTGACAAGCCTCCCGTTGAGTTACAGGGGATGGAACAAAGACTACTGTCACGCTTCAAATGGGGGCTCCTGGCTGATCTGCAGAAGCCTGATTATGAGACCAGGCTTGCGATACTGAGGAAGAAAGCCTACAATGACGGCATTGAGCTTCCTGAAGAGATCTTTGAATTCCTCGCCGAAAACATTTCGTCAAATATCCGGGAGCTTGAATCAGGGCTCATCTCTCTCTATGCACAGTCGACACTTAACCGCAAGGAGGTAACCCTTGAGCTTGCGCGCCAGATGGTTGACAGGCTTGTCAACACTCAGCGCAGGGAGATCACCATTGATTACATACAGAAAGTGGTATGTGAGTATTACAAGATACCTGTCGACCAGATGCAGGGCAAAACGAGGAAGAGAGAAATAGTACAGGCAAGACAGGTCTCAATGTATTTTTCAAAGAATCTTACCAAGGCATCGCTTGCCAGCATCGGATCATGCATCGGAGGTAAGGACCACGCCACCGTCCTCCATGCCTGCAAGACTGTCAATAACCTTATCGACACTGACCGTCATTTCAGGAACCAGATTGTTGAGATTGAAAAGAAGTTAAAAGTATGAAGGCTGATATCAACTTCCTGAAGGAAGAGTTCTTCAGAAAATTTGGTGACAGGGCAAAAGACCCTGTTGTTTTTTATTCCCCCGGCCGGGTTAATCTCATTGGTGAGCACACTGACTACAACGGGGGCTACGTCTTCCCGTGTGCCCTTGATTTTGGCACCTCGCTGGTTGCGAGAAAAATCGAAAAACCTGAGATAAGGCTCGCCAGTCTAAATTTTCCGGGCGACACCGTCATAAGCGTAAGCTCTTCATACACTGCGATTCAGGGAAGCTGGACCAATTATCCTGTTGGCGTTATTAACGAGTTTGCGAAGAAAGGGATTTCAGCACCAGGACTCGAGCTTCTGTTTTACGGTGATATTCCAAACGGCGCCGGACTCTCATCATCAGCCTCGATTGAACTGGTCATGGCGGTGGCGATGAACGAACTCACAGCTTCACGACTGGATACTATGGAGCTGGTGAAGATTGGACAGAGGGCTGAAAATCTATTTGTGGGCATGAACTGCGGAATAATGGACCAGTTCGCTGTCGCCTTCGGCAGAAAAGACCATGCCATCAATCTTAACTGTGACACTCTTGAATATAAATATGCTCCTCTCCGGCTCGGCACCAGACGTCTTATAATTACAAATACAAACAAGCGGAGGGGGCTGACAGACTCAAAGTACAATGAGAGGCGATCAGAATGCGAAAAGGCCGTTGAATTTATTTCAGCACACCGGAGAATAAGTAATCTGAGCGAACTCACCGTCAATGACCTCTCGCTTCTCGATAAGTGCATCCCTGACGAGGTGGTAAGAAGGAGGGCAAGGCATGTCATTACTGAGAATGCCAGAACCCTCGGTGCCATAAATGCCCTGGAAAAAGATGATATTGAGACCTTTGGCAGGCTGATGAACGAATCACACGACTCACTGTGCACCGATTATGAAGTGACAGGAGTGGAACTTGACACTCTGGTCTATGAAGGGCGCAGGCTGCCGGGAGTAACAGGCACGAGGATGACCGGAGCCGGATTCGGAGGGTGCACCGTTTCGATTGTCGAAGGTGAACATGCCGGCAGCTTCATAGAAAAGCTTGGCGCCGTGTACACTGAGAAGACGGGCCTCAGGGCTGACTTCTACCTGCCAGGCATTGGTGACGGTGCAAGGCGGATTGACTAAGGTCTGAAGCGTCTATAAAGTCTATAAAGTCTGTAAAGTCTTAAAGGTCTTGCGGTCGTGCAGCCCCGATCATGCAACCTATTAGCAATTCTTAATTCTTAATTCTTAATTCTTAATTTTTAATTCTTCATTTTGCCTACTGCCTTGCTGTCCCTGCTCCTTGCTCCATTGCTCCATGCCCCTTGCTCCTTGCTCCTTGCTCCCTGCTACAAATCCCGCACGCACCTGAATCCGACGGTTGAGCTTCTGTCATAGCCGTCTGAGACCAGCAGCTGCATCTGTCTCATGTCGAGAGACTGTGGGCCTCCCTGTATATACCAGAAGCTTGATTCAGGCCTGAAGAAGCTGCCTCCCCTGATAATATTGAAATAGTAGGCTCCGTTGCAATAGACGTCAGCAGTCATCTGCCACACGTTTCCCACAAGATCTGCTACTCCGTAGGGGCTCTCTCCCTTCGGGAAGGCATCGACGGGAGTAGGTCTGCCGAAGGCGTTGTTGCATTTGGTTGCATGAAAGTCATTGCCCCACGGCCACAGCCTTCTGTCAGTTCCCTGCGCGGCCAGCTGCCACTCGGCTTCCGTGGGCAGTCTCTTGCCTGCCCACCGGGCATAGGCTTCAGCGTCTCTCAGACTTACATATACCACAGGATATTTCTCCTGTCCGGGGACAGGCATACCGTCAACCCAGTGCTTCAGGTAGCTGGAAGTGTCATCAGGGATATACCTGCTTTCCCTTATAAACCGGAGAAACTCGTCATTGGTGACAGGGTACTTGTCTACCAGAAGGCTGTCGATGCTGACAACACTCTCCTCCTCCGCCGAGGGGTAAACGATGAAATCGTCGTTTGACTTCAGCTTGTAGCTCAGGGTTGCAGCCGGCACAAGTACCATCCCTTCAGCAATGCCGGCAGCCGGCTGTGTTCGTACCGTCTCCGATACCAGCCATGGCTTTCCTCCTGTTAATCCTGACCACCCTTTCGTCAAGCAGGAGTCCTTCATCGGTAAGCTGAATGACAATCTTCCCTTCCATCATGCCGAACAGGTCGTCGGTGAAAATAACCGTATCCGCAGGTGCAGTGATATCGACAGGGCTGTTTTCATAACCAGGAGACCCCTTCCACAGTGAAACGGTTCCCTGGCTTTGGATCTTCAGATGAAGCCTTGTGCCTTTTAGCTCTGCCTCAATCAGCTCCGGCAGAAGAGCGATGCAGTCTACAGAACTCTCTCGCCTGGTGCCGTCATACTCCTGAGACCATCCTGCGGCTCTGACAGGGACCATCGCAATGGCGCCCGAAGCCACCGGAGCAATCTCCTCATGATGCCATAGACTGACGAGGTGTGTCCCTTCCCTCTCCTCTGACCTGAACATCGGGCCATCAGCACCGTTATGATCCATATTGAGGACTGTGTACAGTATCTTGTCGCCTGCTTTCCAACGGTTGATATAAACCTTGTCTGATTCACTCTCAATAAGGGGTGTCCATTCTTTGTCAAGGAAAGCATCGCTGTTTTGTCTGAGGAGGAATGTGGTTCTTGCAAGATACTTAAGATCAGCTGCATATTCATCTCCCCTTCCTCCGGCGCGGAAGAGATTCAATTCTGTTCCGTAACCGTTAAATAAGGCAACGGAGATCTCGCGGTGAAGTATATCTTCGCCCACGTCAGCCACCCTGAATATTGCAAAATCAGGTCTTATGAGCTTATTGAGGTTCAGTTCGGGGCTGAGGAACAGTGCATTGTGCACTCTTCCGGATATTATTCCGGGCATATCTTTTACAACAGCCATCCCTTCGGAGAACATGACGACGCCCTCTCTCACCGAATCAGCAGCCTGCTGAAGTTCGGCGCTTGAGCTGCCCTGTGTGTCAAGGACAACGCCATCAGCTTCAGTAGCGGCAATCATTTCAGCCATACCCCTGTGATGATCCTCCTCCCTTGTGCTTCTGTCCCACGGGTTATAGGCGATGAAGAACCTGCAGTCGTCAAGCCTGGCCTGCCTGCTGATGGTTCTCAGACCTTCTGTTCCTCCGGGAAGGTCACGGTAAAGGTCCCACTGGTTCCTCTCATCGAGGCCCAGGCGTGGCCATGTAGGCCAGATGCCGTACACATCAACATGTCCGAAGATATTGTTGTATGACGAAAGGAATTTGCTGAAGCCTGGAGCTCCGGCAAGCCTGTCATAGAACTCTCTGTCCCATGCCATCTGGAGTATAATGAGATAGCTGGAACGTATCCACTTCAGGTCTGCACGGTTGTACAATGATTCATTGAAGCTATCCAGGTCATAGAGGTACCTGCCGGCGAACATCAGCCGGAGGCCTTCCTGCCATGGTCCGCGGTAAACATCGGCCCATATGTTATAGGAAACAGAGGCCCCCGGTGGAAGTATTGTTCCGTACCTTCTCTTTGTTCCGAGGTCAGTCTGGCTGCGACGTGCAACTGAACACACGGAAAACAGCGGTATCGGTATCGAAGGCAGAGAATCCCATCTCCCATGCATTGTCAGGCAAAATGACTCTGACAGGACTCTTCCCCGGAAGAAAGAGGTTAGCCCTTGCCAGGTCGGGAGGGCCATAACCTGTTATGAATGCATTTTCCCTGTTCTCTCCGAAAGGGACAACGTCACTTATCGTTATTGTGTCATTCCTGTTATTGCGGATCACAAGTTCGGCATACCACCCTTTTCGGTCGATGCTCCGTGGTGTGAACCCGGCCTCCACCCCTCCCGGGAATATCATTACGAAACGGCTGCCTGTCAGTCCGGCAGCAACATCATCAGATTCATAATAGTTACCGTCGATCCTGAAACTGAAGAGCGGTCTCCCGGCCGGGAGATTCACGAGGGTGCTGTCATCAAGGATGAACCTGACCACCCTCGCTCCTGTCTCTTTCGTTATTCCTATATTTTCAAGAGACTGTCCGGCTGCGGGGGTCAGCATTAACGCAATAAATAACTGAGAAGCTAAAATTTTCTTCCTTGACATGTCAATAAATAACTGTTTATGCCGTTTCCGTTTTAACGATAGTGCAATTTAAGTTATTGCTCTGAAATACAAAAACCCTGCCGTATATGACAGGGCTGTTTTTCAGATAATGCACTATAATATTTCTTGTTTATGTTTTAATTACTACTTTTAAACGATGGTTGAGATTGGTCTAATGAAAAGAATTTACTGTAAAAGCTTCGTTTTCATTATTCTTATTCTATCGGCTCTGCTGCTTGTGCCTGGGTGTGCAACATCTAAGAAGAATCCTTATCATGAGAAGAAGAAGAAGGTCTCTCTTATAGACACTTCACAGTTAGGACGCAACAAGTACTTCTTTTCCAACAAGTACCAAAAGAAACTATACAAGTACAAAAAGAAGTAATTTATTCTACACAATTGACTTCCAGTCCATCCCAGGCAAGGGTAACATTCACAGGCAGGTCCCTGTTCACATCTGCATGTCTGCCCATCTGATGTCCAATATGTGTAATATATGCCTTCCTTGGTGAGACCTGCTCTATCAGGGCCAGTGCTTCTCCGAGACTGAAGTGCGAGATATGCTTCTCCTTGCGCAAAGCATTTACTACCAGGTATTTCACACCTATGATCTTCTCTCTTGTCTCCTCAGGTATGTAATTGGCATCAGTAATATATGCCATCTCACCTATTCTGAAGCCCAGTATAGGGAGTCTGTAATGAAAGATCCGGAGCGGTATTATCTCGTCCCCGTTCAGGTCAATATTGTAACCGGCAATGGTATGAAGCTCCATCTTAGGCACACCGGGGTACCTGTTCTCTGCAAAGACGTACTCATACTCTTTCCTTACGGCATTCTGGACCCTCTCTTCGGCATAGATGTCAATGGCAGACTGGCTTTTATAATTGAATGCCCTGAGATCGTCCATTCCGGCAATATGATCCTTATGTTCGTGTGTAAGAAGAATGGCGTCCAGCTTTTTAACTCCTGCACTCAGCATCTGCTGCCTGAAATCAGGTCCGGCATCGATAACAATGGTGTTCGAGGCAGTCTCAACCAGAAGTGAAGCCCTGAGCCTTTTGTCATGGCAGTCATCAGAAAGACAGGTGGCACATTCACAAGCTATTACAGGCACGCCCTGTGATGTCCCGGTTCCGAGAAAGGTGATCTTCACAGATTCTTATTTACACTGCAAACATAGCCCGAAATTGAGAGAAGAACAATAACAAAGATCACTTTAGGGCAACCATTCCGTTTTGTATATCTTTACTCTGCATTTAATCAGAAGATGAAGGGAAAGATATTCATGGTGCCTGTTACCATCGGTAACTCCAACCACATGATGACAATACCGCCGGTGACCCGTGAGATCACCGCTTCTCTCAGGGTTTTTGCCGTGGAGGATGTCAGGAGTGCCCGCCGATACCTGAGAAGCATAGACAGGGAGTTTCCTGTTGATGACACTCTGTTCATACCTATTGGCAAGCATTCAGACCCTGCCGCAATGAACGAGTTGTTTACAAGGGTATCAGAAGGGATGGATGCCGGTGTGATGAGCGAAGCCGGCATGCCCGGCCTGGCAGACCCGGGCAATATGGTTGTTGAGGAGGCGCACCGCAGAGCAATCAAAGTAGTTCCTCTTACCGGGCCCTCTTCTATAATGCTTGCACTGGTCGCCTCGGGAATGAACGGACAGTCATTTTCATTCAACGGTTACCTCCCCGTCGATCCTCAGGCCAGAAGAAAAGCGATAGCTGACCTTGAAAGGAGATCAGCTACCGGTCAGACACAAATTTTCATGGAGACCCCCTTCCGGAATGACAGGATGCTTGATGATATTCTGAAGGTATGCAATCCGGCAACAAGATTGTGTATCGCAGCTGACATTACAATGCCAACGGAGAGCATTATTACCAGAAGTGTTGCGGAATGGCTCAGGGAGAGACCTGACATAGATAAAAAACCTGCGGTGTTCCTTCTTCTGGCATGAGACCGTTTATATTGTAAAACAGGTTACTCTGTTTCTCAGTAAAATCTTTATTGTTTAAATTGTATCCGTCTAAACTTGCTGAAATGATAAGAAGAACACTGTTATGCACTGTAATGATATTTATTGCAGTCGTGATGTCCGGGCAGAAGGTGGATATGAGCCTCTTCAGCGCCATCAAACCGAGAAATATAGGACCGGGAGGGATGAGCGGCAGGGTCACCGCGTTTGCCACAGACCCGAGAAATGAAAATATTTTCTACATCGGAACAGCCTCCGGAGGTCTGTGGAAGAGTGTCAACGCAGGCACAACCTTCACCCCTCTCTTTGACAATGAGGCCGTAGCTTCCATCGGCGCTCTCGCTGTTGATCCGAGGAGGCCCGATATTGTCTGGGCAGGAACGGGTGAAGGCAACCCGCGCAACAGCGTTACCGGCGGTTACGGCATTTACAAGAGCACTGACGGCGGCCTGACATGGAAATGCATGGGTCTTGAGCTGACACGCTATATCCACCGGATCATTGTTGATCCTGTCAACCCTGACATCGTCTATGCCGGCGCAATCGGCAACCCATGGGCACCTCACAGGGAACGGGGCCTCTATCGCACTACCGACGGTGGCATCTCCTGGACCAGGATACTCTTCACCAATGAAACATCGGGTGTGGCTGACATGGTAATGGACCCCACCAATCCCGGGAAAATATTCGTCGCCATGTGGGATCACCGCCGCTGGCCCTGGTTCTTCGACTCTACACATGAAGGTTCAGGCCTCTGGCTTACGCGTGACGGCGGAGATACATTCACACAGGTAACTGAAGGATTGCCTGCAGAGATGGGAAGGATAGGACTTGCTATCGCAGCCTCAAATCCTTCTTATGTATATGCCTTTGTCGAGTCAAAACCATCGTCTGCCATCTACAGGTCAGTTGACGGAGGCATAAAATGGGAGAAGAGAGGTGAGAAGAATATCGGAAACAGGCCGTTCTATTATTCAGAGATATATGTTGATCCGGAGAATGAAAACAGGGTCTATACCCTCTTCTCAGGGATCAATGTCAGTGAAGACGGCGCACTGAACTTTGACAGGAGCATAGCTGGCTCAGTGCATCTCGATCATCATGCATGGTGGATTGATCCGGCCAACCCTGACCGCATGCTTGACGGTAATGACGGAGGGATGGCGATCAGTTATGACAAGGGCAATACATGGCGTCATATCGAGAATCTGCCCCTGGGGCAATTCTACCATGTCAGTGTTGACAACGAACTTCCTTACAATATCTACGGGGGTCTGCAGGACAACGGCTCATGGCGCGGGCCAGCCTATACGTGGTATAACGGACCGATAATCAATGAGATGTTCGACTTCCTTATCGGGGGTGACGGCTTTGACGCCCTGCCTGTGCCGGGAGACGCCCGATACTGCTACGCTCAGTCACAGGGAGGAGCGATAAGGAGAATTGACCTTCTGACAGGCTTGACAAAAAACATAAAACCGGCGCCGGAAGGTGATGAGAAGCTCAGATTCAACTGGAACTCAGCGCTGGCACAGGACCCCTTTGACAGTAACACAATCTATTTCGGCAGCCAGTTCGTACATAAAAGCAAAGACAGGGGTGACACCTGGGTTAAGATCTCTTCTGACCTGACCACCAATGACAGTGAGAAGCAAAAACAGCAGGAGAGCGGTGGTATTACAAGGGATGCCACCGGTGCAGAGAATCACTGCACCATCATTACAATCGCCCCCAGCCCGGTGACCAGGGACCTCATATGGGCAGGCACTGACGATGGAATGATACAACTGACAGAAGACGGCGGAATGACATGGAACAACATGGCAAAAAACATCAAGGGGATGCCCCGCAATGCATGGGTGCCGCAGGTAACAGCCTCAGCCTTCAACGCCGGCGAAGCCTTTGCGGTGGTTAATGACTACCGCCAGGGTGACAACTCTGCTTATCTGTATCACACAAAAGACTCTGGCAAGAACTGGAAAAGGATCATTGATGACACCGACGTATGGGGTTATCTCCTCTGTTTTGTTCAGGACCCCGTTGAGCCGAAGCTTATGTTCGCCGGAACGGAATATGGCCTCTATGTTTCATTTAACGGAGGAGAATCATGGAATAAGTGGACGAGCGGTTTTCCGACCGTATCGACATATGACATGGTCATACACCCGCGTGAGCATGACCTTGTCATCGGCACCTTCGGCAGGGCGTTATGGGTCCTTGACGACATCCGTCCGCTGCGTGCACTGGCAAAAGAAGGAGATGGTCTCCTGAACAGTAAGATGGCAGCCTTTGATGCACCAGTGGCTTATATGGCCTATACCAAAAATCTTCCCGGTTACTATTTCTACGGAGATGCGATGTACAGGGGAGAAAACCGCCAGCAGGGAGCCATGATCTCATTCTTTGCATCCGGTGAACCCGGAAAGGTTTCTGTTGAGATCAGGGATAACGAAGGAAAGACAGCCAGGACAATGGATATCGAAGCAGTAAAAGGCTTTAACCGGTTCACATGGCGCCTTGACCGGAATCCGCTGCCACAGGCCACGCTGACAGAACAGTCAGATGACCAGAGGGGAAGGTTTTCCAGGGGCTTTGGAGGAATGACTTTACCCGGAACATATAATGTCACACTTAAAAAAGGTGATGACACAGCAACAACAATTGTCGATGTAAAACCGGATCCCAGGATTACGGACCAGGACTTTAAGGCAATTGCAGAAAACACAGCGAGGGCGGAGGCATTTGTGCCGGGAATAAATGACCTGAATGTTAAGCTGAAGAAGATCAGGGAATGCAGGGAGACAGTTGCGAAGGGTGATGATCTGATAGAAAAACTACCCCGCTTCGCAGAGCTCGTCTCAACCACTCAAAAGACTGTTAAAGATGAACTTACAAAGCTGGAGGAGCTTCTTAACAAAAGGCCTGACGGAGTCCTTTCAAGGGTAAACGGTTACCGTACACTGGTGATGGCTTCAGGAGCATTATCTCAATCGGAACAGAAGAGTGTGAAAGTAGCGGAAGATGCACTTGCCGAGGCAAATACTCTCATTGACGGATTTCTCAACGGACCATGGAAAGAATACCAGGCAGTCCTTAACAAAGTTGATATACCGTTAGATCAGATTATAGGGAAATAGAAAAAAGAGGCTGTATCTAATCCTGAATATTTCACCCCTGCGGGGCTTAATTACTGCTCTTTGCCTCTTTCCCCGGGTTGTCACCCGGGGTTATTCATATTTTATCACTCCGTGACAATGTACCTCCAGGGCTTACACCATATGGCGGTGCGGGTGGGCAGACCGGAAAAGGTGCGAACCGCACCCTGTTTGGTGGCGCCATTAAGGCCTTGTGTAGCGGGCGGACAAACAGGGGGTGGTTGTCTTTTCCGGCCTCCTTTTCTTTGGTTCATTTCTTTTAGAGGAGCAAAAGAAATGAACAAGAATCCCAAAAAAAGAAGGTGCCTTTCTGAGACACCCTCTTTTTTATTTTTTGGCTTTGACAAGCTCTACCACATGTATCTCAAACAGCAGCGGTGAATAACCGGGAATGACCGAGATATAGCGGCCATAGTAGTCATAGTACCCATATCCGACAGATCCATAGGCGAGTTTTGAAGGTATGAGAAGCTGCGCCTTTGTGCCCAGCTTCATCTTGGGAAGACCTATCGTCCAGCCTTCGATAAGACCGTAAGAATTAAGCCTGAATCTGAAAGGGGTTGTCTCCTCCGTATTATCGTTGAATTCGGTTCCGTCAAGAAACCATCCGGTGTAATAGACACCAAGAGAGTCACCTATTTCAATATTCTCACCTGTGCCCGGGATGAGTTCAATATAATACAAGCCGCTGGCGTTCGGGAGCAACAGTAATATTGTTTCGTGCTATATAGTCTGCAATAAGGCTCTTTTCCTCCTCCTCATATTTCTTTTCGGAATTGCTGCATGAGATTGTTGAAATCAGAAGTGCCGCCAATGCTGCTGAAATTATCTTTTTATTCATCTGGTCTTTATCATAAACCTGTTTTCCCTCAAATATCGTTCCAAAATCAGACTACCTCTTTGATTCTGATCCTGTAGATGAGTATCGCCCTGCCGGGTATCCTGTGTCCGTCTCCCGTATGACCGTATGCCAGGTATGGCGGAATAATGAAGATATAATCGCTCCCCTGGCTCATCATCTGGAGGCCTTCTGTCACTCCGCTTTCTGTTCCCTCATACCCTACCCTTATAGTCTGTGTGCCGCTGTATAAAGTATCTCCGTCAAGCAGGTTACATTCAAAATCAAATGTGACGTTATCGCCTGTTTTGACCTTTGCCCCTCCCCCCTTCTCGAGAACAGTATACCATAGCCCTGTCGGCGTCTCAGTGTATGGGAGATCACTCTTGCTGATATAACCAGTTATCAGTTGCCGGTCACTTGTTATAATAGATTTGTTCAGCTCGATCATCCGCTCCTCCGATGACGATACTGATGAGCTCCGGTTGCCCGGTTTATTCTGACAACCAGTTACGCAGGCAAGCATCACTATCAGGAGAAAGTACCTCATCTGACTATTTCAGTAGCTGCATCATCAAGTTTCTTCCTGAATGACGGAAGAACGTTTTCAAAGTGCTGCACAACCTCCTTAATTGATCCCTTCATCTCACCACCTGCCGCATTACGGTGCCCTCCTCCGTTGAAGCATTTGCGTGACAGTTCATTGGCGTTGAAACTCCCCTTTGATCTGAGAGACATCTTCACGAAACCTGTGCGCTCAACGAACAGAACTGAAAGGACCACTCCGTTAATGGCGAGAAGCATATTGGCAAATCCCTCGGTGTCTCCCTTAACATGGTTAAACTCTTCCAGATCGGTCTTTGTCAGCCAGACATATGCAGTATGCAGGTCAGGGTGCACCACCATCCGTGAGTGAAGAGCAAAGCCCTTGAGTCGCATGCGGTCAGCAGAGAAATTACTGAAGATATGATTGAAAACGCGTTCCTTGTCTACACCGCGGTCAAGCAGGTGCCCGACAGTGCGCATTGTATCACCGCTATAGTAGCCGTGTTCGAAGTTTCCCGTATCGGTGACAATACCAACATAAACTGCCGTCAGAAAATCAATGTCATTGAATTCAGACCCTTCCATCCCGTTGACAAGGAAATAGACCAGCTCTGACGTTGAACTGCGGCTCACGTCCGAAATCACCAGGTCAGCAAGCTTATCAGGATCAGGATGATGATCGATCATCACCTTTCTGGCTTTAGATGCCAGGACAAGGTGTTCCGCCTTGCCCATCCTCTGCGAGCTGTTGAAGTCTACCATTATTATCAGGTCTGCTTCATTGATAATCCTCGTCCCGGTCTCTGCATTATGATGAAAATCAATGATTTTGTCAACATCACTCATCCATAGCAGAAACTTCTGCAACGCATTCGGCGAGATCATTTCAGGTATCTTACCCTGGGATTTGATCCAGCAGCGCAGCGCAAGCATGGCACCGGCGGCATCACCATCCGGATTGATATGGCATATCAGAAGAATATGATCTGCCTCCTCAATCAGTTTCTTTAATTCTTTTGTATATTTACCGAAGTCAGGCACAATTTTCAGTTATAAAGGCGTCAAAGTTAAAAAAAATAATAAGTTAATAAAAATCAACCGTTTTAACCCGATTTAAACAGAGCGATGTTTGAAGATTACACTTTTTCGATAATTAAGCCCAACGCCGTCAGAACAGGAAAGATCGGACCGGTCTTATCAATGATCAATGAAGCCGGTTTTGAGATAGCTGCATTGAAAATGGTCAGGCTGACCAGGTACCAGGCCGAAGAGTTCTATGCCGTGCACCGCGAACGCAGCTTTTACCCGGGTCTGATCGAGTTCATGACATCAGGCCCCGTTGTTGTGATGGTGCTGAAACATGAAAACGCTGTTGAGCAGTACAGGAAGCTAATGGGGCCTACAGACCCATCAAAGGCCACTAAGGGAACAATCAGGGCCGAATTCGGTGTGAACACACAGATGAATGCTGTTCATGGATCAGACTCGGTTGAGAATGCCCACAAGGAGGCAAATTTCTTTTTCTCATCCTTCGAGGTCTATTGAAATTAATAACTGCCCCCGGAACAAAACCTGAAAACCGTTGTTTTCCTGAAAACAAATTTTATGAGCCCTGCATTACCTCCTGATTTCTCGGACAGGAAAACACTGGAGAAGTATTCTTCTGCCTATACCCTCTCCGATATGGAGATCTTTATCTTCCCTGAGCTTTTCTATCCTCTTGTCATAGCCGATATCATGTCTCCGCTGATATGGAAATGGCGTGATGACCCATGGTTCAGGGATATCGGGAAGAGGAACTTTGTCAGCAAGTCAAACAGGATTAAACAATATATAATTGATAATTATGTATTTAACCTTGATCTTGAGACATGGGGCCTCACTGATAAAGAAAAGGAGACTGCAAGATTCAGTGATTTCTTTGACATTAATGTGCTGAAACACTCCAATGCCCTCTTCGGTTATGAGGGAGACAAATACTATTTCGATATTGACATACGAAGGCATTTCGGGCTTGATAAATATGACACTGCCGTCATCCCTTACTGGAAGACCGAGACCATTGAGGCGATGACCGCCTTCAGGCACAAGGAGCATTTCAATACCGGCGCCGGTGAGTGCGTGAGTCTGGCAGCACTGTATGCGGCAGCAATGTTCATTGTGGGCGAAATACCGCTTGAGAAGATATACATGATGGCCACCCCGCTGCATTCGCAAAACTATATTGACGAGAAGGAAGGGCTGATTACGAACAATCGCCGCATCATGACAAAGAATATGTGGTTTAACGGCACCTCTCTCTCTGAAAAGGCACGCAGAGCCCTCGAGAATGAGCAGGTCACGATAGTATCGCACATCACCGGTTATATCCATACGATATATAACCATGCCACTATCAACCCAGATAGCTATAATGACTTCACCAGGAAGCTCCATTCCTTCGTAAGCACTCCCCTCACCCCGACGGTTTTCATCAACTTCCTCAGGTTCAAATCGGTTTATAAATGTCTCTTCCAGTACAGGTATACCCGGTCAGGGCACGATTATTTCCTTCCGCTTGAGAAACTGTTTGAATATGAGCATTCCTCAAAATTCAATGTAAACCTGGATACAAGGGAAAAACTGCTTGCAGAACTTGACAGCGAGGAGCTTTTCCCGGATCAGATACCGGGTAAGATTCTGTTGAATGAAGTGGAGAGTTTTTTAAAACAATACTCTGAGTCAGACCTTAAATGGCTTGAGAAAGAGTTTATTGCCAGGTTCCCGACAGAGAACACCGACTGTGTGGACAAGATGTTCATTGACATCAGGGAATTTGTTATCACCAACCCAAGGCTCCCCTCTTCTGAAAAGCATTTTGTCAGGGATCTCTATCCTGATATCCGTGTAACCGACAGCCGTGAGGAGATCATCACAAAAGTAAGGGAGCTTTCTGACAGGTCAGAGACAGCCCTTCTTTCTCTCTACGCCTTCCGTGACATGGAGAATGCTGACTGGAGACCCTTCGTAAAGGCCGCCATGGAGAGAAATCCTGTATGCCACGAACCGCTGTCCGGAAAAACAGCCGCCGGAATCTATGAGGTGATAAGCAAGCTGAAGAACACATCAATATATGATGATGGAAGGCTCGCACAGCCCGATGAGGTATGGAACTTCAGCCGTGGTGACGGAGCAGAGAAGGCATTTCTGATGGCCAACGCACTTCTGCATAATAATCCCGATGCAGAAATAATTATAGGTCTTCAGGATACTGATGCAGTTGTGAGCAGTGATGGGATAAGCTATCATTTTGTGACATCCAAGGGACACCAGCGGCAGGTAATTGTAAGGTCAGGCGGATACAGGGTTGTGTGATCAGTGGATGACAATCTGCGTTACAACTTCCTCTCCTGCCTTTGTGTTAATCTGCTGCCGCAATGACTCGCGGAGCATCATCAGCTCGTTCTTTACCACGGCAGACGAGAGGTAGATGTGCAACACCCCGTCGGTGATATATATCTTCTTTGTACGAACGGAAATTGCTTTGCCGGTGACACTCTCCCATATGTTTATTACAGATGCCTCCTTCAGTTTGGGTGCAAGTCTGTACTCTTTAATCAGCTCCTCGAGAGCCTCCTTCAGGGTTATCGTCCTGTTCCTGCGCATGTCGCTATTTTCTTCCGTTTGATATCTCCTCCTCAATACCCTTGTATCCCAGGCGATAAAGGCGGAAATCGACTCCGGTGTTGTCAAGTATGCGGTGGATGCGGTCCTGCTGGGTATCGGTGATGAAAACCTGGCCGAATTCTCCTGAGCCCACAAGTCTTATTATCTCTTCCACCCGGTTCCGGTCGAATTTGTCAAAGATATCATCAAGAAGGAGCGCCGGCGCGAAGCCGTTCATCCGCGTAATCAGTCCGAACTTGGCAAGTTTGAGTCCCACAACGAAAGACTTCTGCTGTCCCTGGCTCGCCATAGTCCTGGCCGGGTGTCCGTCAATCTCGAAGATAAGGTCATCACGGTGTATTCCCGTTGTAGTGTGCTGCATCGCAAAGTCCCTGCCCCGTGATGATGCCAGCTGGTCAAGGTAGTCTCCGTTGCTGAGATGCGACCGGTACCTTATGCTTACCTTTTCTGCACTGCCTGATATCTTTGCATAATATGATGAAAAGAGTGGTAAGAGGTTTTCAACCAGTGACTGCCGCGCCTGGTGGATGACCGCGGCCGAGGGTGCCATCTGCCCGTCATAGATCTCAAGCATGCTGTCCGCATCGGGACCTCCCTCCCTGATGACACTGTTGCGCTGCATCAGTGCCTTGTTATATCTCATATGGGCATCAAGATAAACCGGGTCATACTGACTTATCATCATATTCAGAAACCGGCGCCTCTCTTCGCTGCCACCGCTGATGAGTATACTGTCTGCCGGAGAGAGCATAACCACCGGATAACGCCCCACATGGTCAGACATCCGGGGATACTCCTTGCCATTGAGCCTGAAAACCTTCTGCTTCTGCTTCTGGAAGGCGCAGAAGAGTTCATCCTGACCTCCCTCCTTCTCAAAAATGCCTTTAAGTATAAAATAGTCCTCACCGTGCCTGATGCTAAGCGTGTCAGAGTTATTGAAGAAACTCTTCGTTAGTGAGAGGTAATGCACCGCATCAAGGATGTTTGTCTTCCCAACACCGTTATTGCCCACGAAACAGTTGAAGCCGGGAGAGAAATCGAGTGTGACTGACTCGTAATTCTTGAAGTTTGTAAGCTCTATCCTTGCCAGGTACATATACTCTTTTCGTCCGTGGAAGCCTCAAAGTTAAGAAAAGAAACGGCTGCAACAACCCGGTGTAACACTCATGGCACCGCTGCCACGAGGTTTGCTTTTTTTTACCTATAAGTTTTTTAATAATGCCAGAAATGCTACTTTTGCGAAGTTATTTTTTGACCTGTAACAGTATAACACAGATATGAGCAAGAAAAAAGAGACCTCGACAGGTATCGAAAACGTTGAACAGACACTGACAAAAACCGAACAGTTCCTTGAAGAAAACTATAAACCTCTGCTATACGGCCTTATTGCAGTCGTTGCCGTTGTAGGTATCTTCTGGCTTCTGAGAATGTATACCACAAAACAGAGCAAGGAAGCTCAGAGCCAGATGTTCATGGCAGAGCAATATTTCGCACAGGATTCGCTCAAGCTGGCACTTTACGGTGACGGCAACAACCTGGGATTCATTGATCTGGCAGATCAGTACAAACGTACAAAAGCAGGCAAACTGGCCAACTTCTATGCCGGTGCGTCCCTTATGCATCTCGGAGAGTTTGAGGAGGCAGCTGGTTATCTGAAGAAATATACCATCACTGATGAAATCCTCGCCCCTCAGGCCAAAGGACTTCTGGGCGATGCAAGTGTCGAGCTCGGTAACAACGCTGATGGCATCAGGCTCTATCTTGAAGCTGCAGAGATGGCTGACAACTCCTTCCACTCTCCCATTTACCTGATGAAGGCTGGTATTATCTACGAGAGCGAAGGCAAATATGAAGATGCTCTCAAACTCTATGAAAAGATACAGGATAAGTATCCTGAGAGCAACGAGGGACGGAGCATTGACAAGAACATTGCCCGTGTAAAGCTGCACACCAACTAGGCAGTGGCAACAAGAGACCTATCCTCATATGATGCAACACAGATCCCTGACGCAGCGGGGATGAGGTTTGGCATTGTGGTGGCCGACTGGAACCAGGAGATCACCCATTCACTGCTTAAAGGGGCAGCAGATACGCTCAGAAGACACGGTGTTGACGATAACGACATCGTTGTCAGGCATGTCCCCGGTACCTTTGAGATCACCCTCGCAGCCCAGTGGTTTGCCGAATATGATGACCTCGATGGCGTAATATGCCTGGGATGTGTCATCCAGGGCGAGACACCGCATTTCACATATATCTGCCAGGGTGTGACCCAGGGTATAACCCAGCTCAATCTCGACTACAACATACCTTTCGTTTTTGGTGTGCTCACCACGCTGACCAGGCAACAGGCACTGGAAAGGGCCGGCGGGAAGCATGGCAACAAAGGTGACGAAGCCGCCGTTACCGCTATCCGCATGGCTGCCCTTCAGCGCCAGATGGAGAAGTGAACTGTAATCTGCAGTATTTTACCCTTTACCTGCCGCACAGCATCCTGTAGGGGCACCATGTGCATCTCTGGGTGAACCGTGTCATTTTGAAATCCTCATCCCCGGAGAAGATTGTGCCAAGTGCAGTAACAAGGTCATCCCTGTACCTCGTCATTACACTGTTCCATGATTCGCGATCGGCTCCCGGACCGTCAAGGCCGGCAACGGAGACATATGGTGTGAAGTCTTCTGACGAGATCTGCTGAACCCAGTATATTGCAGGTATCACTGCTCTTCCCGGATAACTTTCAGCTGCCAGGTGGCAGTAGAGCATTGCCTGCATAAGGGCATCATTACGCTTCTCCTTATCCTCGTTGAAAAGGTCATCAGCCGAAACATTATCTCTCTTCGGGGTACCGGTCTTGTAGTCAACGACCCTTATAGCTCCCCCTGTCACGTCAACCCTGTCAGCCCTGCCTCCGATCCTGACCTGTATCTCACCCGACGGGATGCTGACAGTACAGACCCCTGAGAGAATATCCTCAAGGTGAAGTATGGTAAGGTCACCTGAGGAGGCGTCATATCTCAGCAGGTCATTGACATACCGTTCCAGCACTTCGATGATGATTACTCCCCTGCCTGCCAGCAGCATTTCGCGGCTGCACTTCATCTCCGAGGATGCCGCAGAAATAATTGTCTCCCTTACCCTGCCGGGCTCTTCCGACAGCTCTCTGATCATCTGCATGCTGTCTGTTATCCCTTTCAGCGGCAGGTAGAGCCTGTTGAGCGTTTCATGAAGGATATTGCCGAATCTTCTCTGGTCAATATCCTCTTCAAGCTTCTCCTCTTCCGGGATATCACATACATACCTGAAATAGAACCGCATCCGGCAATTAAGCCAGGTATTTATTGCGCTGGGCGAGAGATACTTGCCCCCGACTTTGTTAGCATCATAAAGATCCAGAAGCCGCCTGCTGTGAGACTGCTCCCTGGCAATGCTTTCCGGGATAATCCTGCTGCGTCCAACGGTGATGTGCAGTGACCGGAACCGTGTCTTGAACAGAGGGCTGTACTGCATCTGTACCAGGTATCTGCTCATCTCTCCTGACGAGAGTCCCTGTGCAGTGGAATTGTAAAGAAACCACCCCTGGGCAGGCTTCCTTAAAAGCCTGAAGAAATGGTATGAATAAACCGATTCATGTTCATTGACAGTGGGCAGGCCGAATGCCCTCCTGATATTATACGGGATAAACGTGTTATCCCATGCCTGACCCGGGAAGATGCCCTCATTCAGTGACAGGAATATGATATTCTGAAATTCCAGTGCCCGTGTCTCCAGGAGGCCCATTACCTGAAGCCCTTTTAACGGCTCGCCTGAGAATGGTACTATCAGTTTTCTGAAGACCCTGTCGAGAAACCTGATGCATGTTTCAGGTTTCAGCTCGAGACAATAAGCATGTATCAGGTTGGCAAGCTTTCCTGTTGCAGCCATCGCCATCCGCAGATATTCGCGGTCGATGCTCATGCTGCCGCTTTCATCGTGCACGGCATGAGTGGCACTTTCGAGCATCTCCATGACCGTCACCAGGTGCCCGGGTAGCTCAGAACCTGAGCCCGGGACAGTGAAGATACCTCCAAGGGAGAGCTCTGAGCTCAGAAGTCCGGCATTGATCCTTATCATGTTGCCTGACATAATTGCACTTACCATTTTCTCTCCCTCATCTCCTGCCAGCAGCCTGAAATACTGATGTCTCAACAATGTTATCACCTCCTCGCTCCTGAACGAGGTCTCGCCGTTTGTCTCCCTGGCTGACCTGATCAGAGACATAAGCTGCTTAAGGAAGGAATAGAGAGAGGTGAACCGGAAGGGATGGCCCATCGTCACGTTGACAGCTCCGATTGACGATGGAAGAGAGGTAAGCACCGGAAGCAACAGCTTCTCGTCGGCAAGGACAACGGCTGTGTCAGTGAGATCACCCGAGGCATCTATGCCTGCCTCTTCAAAGATTGCGGGCAGCATCCTGGCCTGTGCGGTATCTGACGGGGTATCAATGATGGTCCATCTGTTATCCTGTTGAGGTTTTGTCTCCGTCTCATTGTGATTAAGGGTGTTACCGAAGAGCCTTATGTTCTCCCTGACAAAGAAAGCGGCCTTGTGATCGGCATCATTCATGAAGAAATGGTCGTCATCCCAGTAGAACCGCGCCTGTCCTTTGCTCATCAGATATCTGAAGAGCACCATTTCACAGTTGTTTAGTGCATTCAGTCCGGCGATATGCCATGTCATCCCCTCAGGCACCCGGAGAGTGCCGGATATCGCCCTTTCGGCCACCTCACGGCATATCATCCCCTCTCCCGCATGACCATGACCGAGCATAGCTGCCCTGAAGGAGGTGTAAAGAGGTGCAAGCTTCTGCCATACTGATTGAAACTTTGAACGGGCAACACTCTCTGTTGAGCCGGGACTGAATGATTTCCAGAAACTTCTGATGATCTCTGTCTGTTCTTCAGTGAGGCCGCCAAACTTGTAGTCAATCTCCTTCAGGTCGGATATATTGCTGTAGAGCTTGGCTGCATCGGCCAGATAGAAGTCAATGTCATTGAAATCGTTGATGATGACCTCACCCCAAGACCAGAAATCGTCAAAACTCATCTCCCCGGTAAAGTGAGTCTTATAGACACTGTAAAGCTCAAATATCTGTGTCTCGGTATCTGCCGGCCTGAAGTCAGTAAATGACCCGAAAAGCTCATTGACTGTCATCATTACCGGAGACCACTGTGGCTTTGAGCTCAGTCTTGCCAGGTGACGTGCAAGATACAAACCTGCCCTCCGGCTGGGGAGGACAATTATCTGCCTCTCCATCTCATCGCCGAAGTCTTCGCGAAGCCGGTATGCCACCTTCTCAAGAAAATCCATCATATGTTTTCCTTGTTAAAGAGTCTCCCCTGCCATGTGGCAGCTGCCTCCAGACGCTGCTCGAAGAGCCTGAACAGCTCATTGCTGCGCATCTGCCAGCTCCGGGGATCATCAAGCATGCGCGGCGGAGCCTCGCCGCTTATGCGGTCTATCATTATGGCCGGGCTGAGCTTCTCGCAGAATGCAATTACCAGCTCAAGATATTCATCAGCCGAATAGAGATCGAAATCTTCCGGATGATTCCTGTATTCTTCGGCCATAGCGGTCCCCTTGACAAGCTGCAATTGCCTTATCTTCAGAGTATTGATTGGCAACTCAGATATCCTGCCTGCACTTTCAATTATCTCAATGCGGCTCTCCCCGGGCAGTCCGAAGATAAGATGCCCACCGGTGTAAATGCCCCTTGCTGCTGTATCATTCACCGCTTTAACAACAGATGCGAAATCATGTCCTCTGTTGATCCTGACCAGTGTCCTGTCAAGTACACTCTCGATGCCATATTCAACAATGATGAAATACTTACGTGACATCTCCCCCAGATAATCAAGCAGATCACTGTTTACGCAGTCGGGCCGGGTACCGATAACAAGGCCAGCAACACCTTGATGATCAAGTGCCTCTTCATAAAGGGCTCTCAGTCTTTCAATGCCGGAATAGGTATTGGTGTAGGCCTGAAAGTATGCCAGATAGCTGTCGGCGCGCCTATACCGCCTGCGGTGGAATGCTATGCCTCGTTCGATCTGTTCTGTCACACTTTTATCAGGGGTGCAGTACGCCGGAGTAAAGGCTTCATTATTACAGTATGTGCAGCCGCCACGTCCTTTTGTGCCATCGCGGTTGGGGCAGGTAAACCCAGCGTTGATGCTTACCTTCTGAACCCTCTTTCCGTGGAAGGCAGAGAACCAGTCAGAATAGGAATTAAAGCGGCGGGCAGTGCCCCACGGGTATGTCAGTGACTCATTCATGCTTCCTCAATAATATCTTTTTCGACATACCAGAGCCATGAAGTAACCTTTTCATAACCCATCTGCTGCAGCAGCTCACGGTAACCGGCGGCCTGCCGCTTATGCCTGTCTGACGGTTCACCGAATTTATAGTCAACAACAATCACCCTCTCGCCCTTTATCATCACCCTGTCAGGCCGCCGGGCACCACCCGACGGAAGGATGATTGCAGCCTCATTCCTGACGGGCATTGAACCGTCAAACCACTGTTTGATAACTTCTTTCGAGAGGATCGTCCTTACACGTGATGCAATGAATTCACGCTTTGACAGTGGCAGCAGTCCGGCATCGCATACATGCCCGACTGCCTTGTCAATATCATCTGCGGTCACGACACGACTGAGCAGTTCATGCATCATTATTCCGTAGGCCCTGTTGCCCGGCTCGGTAAGCTTCATCTCGTCAAGGGGCAGTGCTCCCCCTGTTCTCAGTCTCATCGTCCCCCGTTGTTCCGAGACCACGTAGGAAGACATTGTTATTGCAGGCTTCTCCTCAACGGCAGACAAAGGAGGCAGTTCGCCCCTGACAAGTGACCTGGCAGTGCCTGTCTCCGTCCAGACATATTCACCGGGAAGTCTCTTCAGCGCTTCGTTAAGCAGACTCTCGGCGTTGCCGCCGCTCCCTTTCGAATGTGCCATATCAGGAGCCATGACATAAAGGGCATCGACGGCTCTTGTAAATGCGACATAAAGCATGTTGACACCATCGAGCCACTCTGAGGCTTTCTCCCTTTTTGCCTGATCGGCGAAGAGCGATTCCTCCAGCCGGCTGCTGAGCTCAGGCAGCACGACAGGCATCGGGGCGAACTCTTCCGGCACCTCTGACACCCATAGCAGCGGGCGGGTAAAGCCCTGCTTCGAAAAACCCCATGCCGCGAAGGGTATTATAACAACCTTGCTCTGAAGCCCCTTGGCCTTATGTATAGTCATCACCCGCATCGCCTCCTGGCGGTCAGACTGAGCGAGCGTCTTTTTATGCCCCTCACGCTCCCACCATGCCACAAACGATGAGATATCAGAGCTGTACCGGCCGGCGTACCATAGTATCACATCCTGAAACGAGCTGATATATGCCACATTATCCTGGTAACCGCCCAGCCCGAAATGCCGGATCAGTTTTTCGGTGGCACTGAAGAGCGAGTCGTTCCTCACTTCATTCAATGCTGCCTGCCACATACCGGTGAAGAGCTCTGAGGCCCCCTCGGCAGTGTCGCCCGCATAGGCAGACTGATCCTCCCCTCCTGTTGCCAGGACATAAGACCTGACCATCAGGCTCATGTTGAGACGACTTTCAGGGTCAACAAGATAGCGAAGGCAGGATAGCAGCAGGTTGACAGCCGGATTTCGTTCCAGAAAGAGTGACTCTCCTGAGGTCACCTCGAAGGTGTACTTCTCACGCTTCTCCGGGGCCAAGGCGGCAGAGTATTCCAGTATCCGGTTTATTATGCTCTTACCCTCGTCGTTCCTCCGGCAGAGGAAAAGAATATCATTGGCCCTGTACCCGTGGTCCTGAAGCTGCTCGATTACCGAAGGAATATCCTCCAGTACCTTCTCCTTCCAGCTCTCCTCCTCATCCCTGCTGTAAAGGGTAACCTTGATGAATCCGCCTGCCTTATCCTCAGTACCCTCCTGCACTGAGCCACTGTATATTTCGCTGATTTTGATCTGGTCATAGCCAAGCTTAAGATCACATATTGCCGGCAGTGCTTCCGGAGCGAATATCAGGTTGTTAAAGCCGATGATGTTTTTGCGGCTCCGGTGGTTGGTACCAAGGTGTATCGTTTTCACCGCCTCGCTGTCAAATGCCCGGGTTACTTCGGAATGGAGTATCCTCCAGTCACTGTTTCTCCACCGGAAGATTGACTGCTTGACATCCCCCACCACAAGATTGTCCTTTCCCCTCGAGAGAGTCTCGCTGATGAGAGGCCTGAAGTTCTTCCACTGTATCAGCGAAGTATCCTGGAATTCGTCGATTATATAGTGATCGTAGGCTGTGCCTATTTTTTCATAGATGAAAGGTGTGTCATCATCTGCTATAAGCTTGTTTATCAGCTCCCCCGAGTCAGAAAGGAGGAAAAGGTTTTCATCATGAGCCAGTACACGCACTTTTTCGGAAATGGCACCCAGAATGCCCATCACATGGATCGTCTTGACAAGCGCGTCCGCTGACAGATAGGCAGGATATCGCTCTTCAAACAGTGCTGAGATACCCTTTACAACCTCATCCAGACCCTTTTTCAGTGCTTCACTGAGCGCCTCTGCAACGCGCGGTGATGCACCTGCTGCCGTGTATCGCCCCTCAACGGCAGCCTTGTTCCATGTGCTCACCGGAGGCTTGATCTCTCCCTCTGAATACCTGCGCAGGATCTCACCCACCCCTCCCTTGTTCTTTGACAGAAAATCATCCACAGTCAGTCCGCAGCTTTCAAAGATCTCTTTTCCCCTGAGAGCCATTGACCTGAGCTCCCGCTCAAACCCGCTCTTTATCCTGTAGACCTTCGAGGCATACTCCCTGAGAGTGTCATGGTCACCTATGACTTTTCTGTCGGATGGCGAGAGCTGCCTGAAGTTTTCACCGAATATCTGCTGTGCGACCTCCATGATTTCTCGCCGCACATCCCATCCCCTGTTGTCATCAAGGCGCGATGCGACATACGAGGTGATCCAGCTTCTCAGTCTTTCATCGGTAGCCACCTCTGCCAGCAATGCGTCCACGGCATCGGACAGGAGAGCATCATGCTCGATCTCGATCTCATAGCCTGCCGGTATATCTATCTCGCGGGCAAATGCACGTATCACCCTCTGAAAGAATGAATCAATAGTGCTGACAGTAAAACGGGAATAGTCCTGCAGAATGTTCCTGAGAGCAACCGGGGCGTTCTTCCTGACCGTCAGACTCGCCTCACGGGGATCAGGATAAAGATCCGGGAAGTGGTCACACAGGTAGGCGACAAATTCCGTCCGTGCCTTCTCACCCGCATTATCATCGGAGCTCAGCCTGTTCAGTCTCGAAAGGATGCGCTCTTTCATCTCCGCTGCGGCACTGTTGGTGAATGTGACTGCAAGTATCCTCCGGTATGAGCCTGGATCATGCAGCACCCTGGAGAGATAAAATCCTGAGAGGGCATGGGTCTTTCCTGACCCTGCCGATGCACTGTATCTCAGTAATTTACCCGGATTATTCATAAGGTGAAAATTAGTAATAATATGTCCACGGCTGACGGTGTGTGAGAAGGAGTTTTCAACATATTCGATCAAAGAGCTACCTTTGCGGCGTGAAGAAGAAGGTTATCGTCGGATTGTCGGGAGGGGTTGACTCCAGCGTTGCCGCATGGCTGCTTAAGGAACAGGGCTATGAGGTAGAAGGTATCTTCATGATCAACTGGCATGACAACCGGGGGCTGCTGAAAGGCAACTGCCCCTTCGATGAGGATATAACCTTTGCCGAGATGGTCGCCCGCAAGCTTAAGATAAAACTCAGAACGGCAGACCTCAGTGCAGATTACCGCACCCGCGTGGTGGATTATATGTTCAGCGAATACGAGCGCGGACGTACACCAAACCCTGATATCCTCTGCAACCGTGAGATTAAATTCGACTCCTTCGTCCACGAGGCACATAAACACGGGGCGGATCTTATTGCTACCGGACACTATTGCCGGACAGAAGTGATTGAAAATGAAGGTCAAAAGATTACAAGACTTCTTGCAGGCGTTGACCACAATAAGGACCAGAGTTATTTTCTCTGCCAGGTAAGCCAGAGACAGCTTGAGAATGTGATCTTCCCTGTAGGCGTCCTTACCAAGCCTGAGGTAAGGAAGATAGCTGTTGACCTCGGGCTGGCGACAGCTGACCGCAAGGACTCACAGGGCATCTGTTTCGTCGGTAAGGTCGATCTTCCGGTCTTTCTGCAGCAGAAGCTAAAGGCAAAGACAGGGAGAGTGGTCATCATTCAGGATACGACTCCGTTCAGGAGCTGGCCTGACGGCTTACCTGAAAAGGATGCGGCTCTTTCTGATCTCGGCATAATGACTGCTCCTCATGAGATGGATCAGTCAGAAGGTCTGACGGTCGGGAAGCACAGCGGCGCCCATTACTTTACCGTGGGTCAGCGCAAAGGACTAAATATCGGCGGCTTCAGGGAGCCTCTCTTTGTGATAGGAACGGATACTGACAGCAACATCGTCTATGTCGGTGAAGGACAGGAGCATGCAGGTCTTTACCGTAAGGGGCTTCTGGTAAAAGCGCAGGAGATACACTGGATCAGGCCTGACATGGCGATGAAGGCGGGAGAATGCCGTGATTACCTTGTCAGAATAAGATACAGGCAGCCTCTTCAGCGGGCACGCATCTTTGCCCGTGATGCAGGCTACTACATAATATTCGACAAACCTCAGCGGGGTATCACTCCCGGACAGTTTGCAGCATGGTATGACGGCGAGGAGCTTCTCGGGTCAGGTGTCATAGACAGGTGACGGGCGGCACGATTCAGGGATCAGTTTTTGCGTAAAAGCAGCGCGACGATAATAAAGATTTAAAAGTTTCCCTAATTTTACATTATGACCAGAAAGAAAGATAACAGCCGTTATGTAATAATCTCCGGCGGGGGCAGCGGCCTAGGAAAAGCGCTGGCTGCCGAGGCCCTGAAACACGGCATGAATACTATTATTTTAGGAAGGGATGAGGGCAAACTGATCGAAGCCGCCGGACAACTGACATCAGGTGCCGGTGCCGACATAATAATACCTTTCCGCTGCGACATCACGAACCAGGAGGATGTGGATATACTCTGCGGATTCATTAAGGAGAACGGATATCATGTTGACTTTCTGTTTAATAACGCAGGCACAGGGTTATTCGGAGATGCCTCCGGCAACCGTTCCCCAAGGGTCGAGGAGATACTGGGATCGAACCTGACAGGCATGATCCTCCTTACTTCGGCCATCCTTGGCATCACACCAAAAGAAGAGGCCATAACCATCGTAAACATAATGTCAACATCTGCCCTCATCGGAAGGGCGACCGAGACCGTTTACTGTGCCGCAAAATGGGGAGCCCGGGGGTTCACCGAAGCTCTGCGTGCCGAACTGAAAGGTATGAACCGCAGGGTTGTGGCAGTCTACCCTGGAGGGATGAACACTCCCTTCTGGTCTGAGGCTAAAGGAAAGGATGTATCGCACTTTATGGATCCGCAGGATGTTGCCGCAGAGATTGCTCACGCAGTCTTCACCACAAAGAGGATGATGGTGACCGAGCTGACAATCAACAGACCCTAGGAGAGTCTGTCCCTGTAGTCATTGTAGCCGAACTTGCGTATCAGCCTGAATTGCTGATCTTTAGTCCATAGACCTATCGAGGGATGAGGCACACCGTTGAAGGTTGTCGTTTTTACCATGGTATAGTGGATCATATCCCAGAAGACAACCCTGTCGCCCGGATTAAGCTCACGGTGAAACGACCAGTCGCCCATAAAGTCACCCGAGAGGCATGAGTTACCACCCATGCGGTATGTCGGCTTGCCTTCAGCCGGCTCGAAGGCACCCATAATGACAGGTTTGTAGGGCATCTCCAGGCAGTCAGGCATGTGGGCCGTGAATGAGACGTCAAGTATGGCAGTTTTTATGCCGTCACGTACAATGACGTCCTCAACTGTTGAAACCAGTTCGCCCGTCTCCCATGCGAAAGCGCTGCCCGGTTCAAGGATGACGTGTATCCCGTGTCTCTCTCTGAAGCTGCGTAACAGACTGACCAGGTGGTCAGTGTCATACCCCTTACGGGTCATAATGTGCCCCCCTCCCATGTTCAGCCACTTCAGCTTCGGAAACAGGTGGCCGAATTTAGTCTCCACAACATGCAGTACTTTCTCAAGAGTGTATGAGTCAGACTCGAAGAGGACGTGAAAATGCAGTCCCTCCACCCCGTCAGGCAACCCTCCGGCCAGCTCGGAGGCAGTGACGCCGAGCCTCGAGCCGGGTGAGCACGGGTTATAGAGCCCATGTGCAATCTCAGAATACTCCGGATTGATCCTCAGTCCTGCCGATATATTCCTGCCCTCTTTTCTGAGGACAGAGGCATACCTGTCATACTGGGCCAGTGAGTTGAAAGTTATATGAGAGCTGTAACGCAGTATCGTGCCAAACTCCTCCCTCCTGTAAGCGGGAGAATATGTGTGAGCAGGTGTACCCATCTCTTCGTAACATAGCCGTGCCTCATGTATGGAGCTTGCCGCTGCACCGCTGACATACTCTCGTACGATGGGGAAGACGGACCACATTGCAAAACCCTTGAAAGCGAGTATTATCTCAGCCCCGGAATCCCGCGAAACTCCTCTTATCAGTTCAAGATTTCCGCGAAGGCGTTCTTCGTCCATCACATAACATGGCGACGGGACCCTGGAATAGTCAATCATCTCAGACCTCCAGATCAGCGTCGAATTGCTCATGCCACGGCAGGCCGAGCCTGTTGAGTTCAGCCATGAAGGGGTCAGGGTCAAACTGTTCGACATTCCATACTCCCGGCTTTTTCCACAGTCCCTTCAGATACATCATTGCACCGATGGCGGCCGGAACGCCTGTCGTGTAGCTTACCCCCTGAGTGCCGGTCTCCCTGTAGGCCTCCTCATGGCTGCAGTTGTTCCATATGTAGTATGTACGTTCCTTTCCCTCCTTTGAAATGCCCTTGATGCGGCAACCGATAGAGGTCCATCCCTTATAGTTCTCTCCCAGGTCACCCGGATTTGGCAACACTGCCTTCAGGAACTGAATCGGGACTATCTCTACTCCGTTGTAGATTATCGGGTCTATGCGGGCCATACCAATGTTCTGTATCACCCTCAGGTGGGTAAGATACTCCTGGCCGAACGTCATCCAGAACCGTGCCCGCCTGATGGTGGGAAAGTTTTTTACCAGTGATTCGAGCTCCTCATGGTAGATGACGTATGATTCTTTTGGACCTATCCCTGGATATGTAAGAGGTTTGTGTATTTCATGCGGTTCGGTAACCACCCATTCACCGTCTTCCCAGTATTTGCCCTTCTGGGTGACTTCCCGGATGTTGATCTCCGGGTTGAAGTTCGTGGCAAAGGGTTTGCCGTGATCGCCTGCGTTACAGTCAACGATGTCAAGGTAGTGTATCTCCTTGAAATGGTGCTTAGCAGCGTAGGCTGTGAATATGCTCGTTACGCCGGGGTCAAAGCCGCAGCCCAGTATCGCTGTGAGACCTGCATTGCGGTAACGGTCTTCATATGCCCACTGCCATGAATACTCAAATTTAGCTTCCTCAGGGGGCTCATAGTTAGCCGTATCAAGATATGCTACACCTGTCTCAAGGCATGCATCCATTATATGCAGATCCTGATACGGCAGGGCTACATTGACTACGATATCAGGTTTAAAAGACCTTATAAGTTGCACAAGTTCAGGTACATTATCAGCATCAACCTGAGCCGTCTGCACCCTGTTGCCGCCGATACGGCCGGCAATGACATCGCACTTCGATTTTGTCCTGCTGGCAAGCATTATATCAGTGAAAACATCAGGCAGGGACGCCATCTTGCTGACCACAACCGTACCGACACCGCCGGCACCTATGACTAAAACTCTTCCCATCGCTTATTATTAAACAGGTTACGTGCAAAGGTAATTTTTTTACGACATTTTTTTTCTGCAGGGGGAAAGGGTAACCATAAAAGTTATATTTTTGCACACATATCAATTCTATTGTCTTATATGGACGATTATCACGCGAGCTGTTATTTTAAATTCGTTCTGCTGAGGTAATTTGGCGACAGGTACCTCCGTGGAGCAAAAATAGGAGGTATTAGAATGATTACATACTGGCAGATGATCCCCAACGGGCTCCTTCCGTTAAACTCTTTTGAAAAAAACTGTATTGTCAATGTAACAGACCCCACTCCGTCTGAGCTGGGAATACTGAAATCAACCCTCAAGATCCCTGACGATTTCCTTGCGGATATTCTCGACGTTGACGAGCGATCAAGGATGGAGATCGAGGACGACATGCTGCTGATGATATACCGTATACCCTACCAGAATCAGTCAAACGGATTGCCATTCTCGACGATACCGCTTGGACTGGTACTGGCAAAAGAGAATCTCGTTATCATCTGTCACAGGAACAACGAGGTGCTGGACGACTTTTTCAGCCGCAGCGGGAAAGGGATTACAATAGAGAACAAAATTGACCTCATACTTCACCTCTTCCTTAGAACCACCATGTTTTATCACCGGTACCTGAAGCAGATCAATAACCAGACCGCGATGATTGAACAGGACCTTGAGAAATCTACCAGGAACAAGGAACTCCACCGCCTGCTAAAAATGGAGAAGTGTCTGGTATATTTTACTACTTCTCTCAGGTCAAACGAGATGATGATGATTAAGCTGAAGAACTCAAAGTGGATACGTGACTATGAGTTCTCATCCGATCTGTTGGAGGAGGCTGCCATCGAGAACAGGCAGGCTATCGAGATGGCAAAGATATACAGCGATATCCAGAGCGGCATGATGGATGCCTTTGCATCTGTCATCTCAAATAACCTGAATATCGTGATGAAGTCGCTTACCATTATTACTATTATCCTAATGATACCTACCCTTATCGCAAGCTTTTACGGGATGAACGTTCCCAACAGGCTGGAGGGCAGCAGGAACGCCTTCTGGTTCATCCTCGGAGGGTCAGTGCTGCTCTCTACCATAGGAGCCCTCCTTATCAGGCGAAAAAAATGGATGTAGTTTATCAGGCAAAAAAGGTAAATGCCCTTACCGGATGAGGCAAATCAACTTAAAAGCGATTCTCAAGATTGTAGGTCTTATTCTGCTAATTACTTCAGCATCATTCCTTTTTTGCATTCCCGTTGCATTATTTTACGACGAAACCTTGTGGCCTTTTTTGCTCTCCTCATTGGTCACATTGGTGCCGGGGCTTATACTTTATTTCCTGATCCGTTATTCGTTAAATGAAAAAGTAAGTACCCGTGAAGGTTACCTGAGCGTGACTCTTGCCTGGGTAACAATGGTACTGTGTGGTACCCTGCCCTACCTGTTCAGCGGTACCATCACTGATTTCATCAGGGCACTCTTCGAATCGGTAAGCGGATATACAACCACCGGAGCAACAATAATTGCAGATGTTGAATCAGTGCCAAGGTCAATACTGTTCTGGAGAAGCCTCACCCACTGGATCGGAGGCATAGGTATCATCCTGCTCGTAATTATAGTTCTTCCCACACTTAAGATCGGTGGCTACAACCTCTTTTCCCTTGAGTCATCACTCAAGCAGAAAATACTTCCGAAGACGAAGTCCATTGCCATGACATTTCTGATGATTTACCTGGCCATTAGCGCTGCCGAGTTTATTATCCTGCTTATAGGCGGACTCGATGTCTTCGAGGGTATTTGCATCACATTCGGTACTGTTGCCACAGGAGGTTTCTCTGTCAGAAACACCAGTCTTGCAGAATTCTCACCTTTCCTTCAGTATGTGGTGGCAATATTCATGTTTCTCTCGGCCTCCAGTTATTTTCTCTATTTCTTCATGATAAAGAAGGAATTCAGTAAGGTAAAGGAAAATGAAGAGCTTTGGTTCTACGTCTTCTTTGTAACTGCCTCTGTGGTATTCGTGACGCTGACTCTTTACTTCGGGACCGAGAGGGACTTCAGCACATCACTCAGGCATTCATTTTTCCAGGTAATTGCTCAGATTACCACAACCGGATTTGCGACATCAGATTACATGGCATGGCCGGCTATCGGATGGTTTTTTATGTTCCTCCTGCTGTTTGCCGGCGGCTCCACCGGGTCATCAACGGGTGGCATCAAGATGGCAAGACATCTTATTGCTTTAAAGAACATGAAATTTGTGTTCATGAGGCTGCAGCATCCGAATGCAATCTTTCCGATCAAGCTTAACAACAGAATAGTGCCTGAGAACATCAACATTATGATGCTTCTGTTCATATTCATATTCCTGATTGTATTCCTTGCCGGTGCTCTCCTCATGATGATAACCGGTATTCCGGTCAACGAGGCTGCAGCAGCGAGCGTTACGGCAATGTCAAATGTAGGCCCCGGCCTGGGCGCATCAGGCAACATGGGGAATTTTAGCTCATTCAACGACGTTTCCCTGATGATTATGTCCTTTCTGATGCTTATCGGCCGTCTCGAGATCTTCACGATCCTGGCTTTGTTTACCAGGTCATTCTGGAATAACTGACCTCTCCTCTAACGGCTCAGATACTTCCGTATCTTTTCCAGGTTGGCCGGTGTGCCGCAGTCGAACCAGTAACCGGTATCATGAAGATAAGTCATGATTCTGTTCTCCCGTGCCAGCATCAGGTAAAGGGATGTGAGAGAGTATATTCCTTCCGGCATTTTGTCAAATATTGAGGGTGACAGCACCTGGATGCTTGAGAAGCCAGTCTCGCTGAGGCCGCTGCTGCTTCCTTTTGTTGTTATCTCCTCCTTGGTGGCAACATTGCGCCATCCGCACATCCTTCCGTTTTTATCCACAAGGAGGAACCTTGTACCGGGCCGGTGCCTGGTGGCAAGGGTAGCCAGGGCCCCTGATTCCACGTGCCTTTTGTACATGTCATTGAGGTCCAGATCAGTAAATATGTCAACACTGTAACAGACGAAAGGCTCATCGGCAAAGAAGGGTCGTGCCTTAAGCAGCCCTCCTGCGGTGTCAAGCAGCTCTCCGGTCTCATCCGAGACGGTGATGTTAAAACCCTCGTTGCGGAGTTTCTCTATCTCCTCCATCATGAGTGAAGGATGATGATGAATGTTTACGATGATGTCATCAAAACCCGATGATGCAAGTTTCTCACAGGCCAGCCTCAGAGCACTTTTCCCGCTTATCTCCACGAGTGCCTTGGGCCTCTCCCTGCTTAACTCTCCCAGACGCGTTCCGAGTCCGGCTGCGAAGATCATCGCTTTCATAAGCCTCAGAGCTCCCTGTGATTTACAGTTACGGTTACTCCCGGCATCGCCGTAAGCATCGCCGCGACCCTTCCGGCACACCACACCGAACGGTGCCTTCCGCCCACGCACCCGAAGGCTATATTTATTTCAGATACCCCTTTGCCGCGTATCATCGGCAACGAGTTGCGAATTATGCTTACACAATCGCCTGCAAAGGCAATCGCCTCCTCATCGTTGCCGAAGAATTCCGCCAGTTCATGATCATTGCCGGTCAGATCAACAAGGTCAGGCATTGTGGCAGGGTTACGCAGACCGCGACAGTCGAAGACAAATCCTCCGCCGTTGTCATATGTAAGTGTCTTTCCCCTGACATATGAGAAGCTCTCGATGTTAATCTTTAACAGGTTCTGATAATGTGCAAGGATCCGGTATTTTCTCTGGGCCGGTACAGATGCAGAGGCTTTCTTCAGCTCAGGGAGGTCTATCTCAACCTGTTCACCTGCCAGCAGATCATTCATAAGCTCGACCGCAGGGACAATGCTTTCAGTAAAAGTAGGCTTGTTCTCATGCAGCCCCCTGTAGCCGAAGGCTCCGAGGGCCTGCATCAGCCTAACAAGAGTGAAGGCACCGGAGTATTTTGCCAGGGATGATCTGGATCTTCCTGTCGCCGCGGCAAAGAGATCAAGGTGACGCTCAAGAGTCTTCCTGCGTATGTTTTCAGGTATATAAGCCTTGGCATCATATATGAGTGAGGCGATATCATACTGTGGCGCCCCGAGCCGCCCTCCCTGGTAATCAATATACCACGGCTTGCCATCCCTGATCATTATATTGGCTGTCTGGAAATCACGAAACAGGAAATATTCCTGTCCTGCCTCAAGGAGGAAGAGTGTAAGTGCCTCAAAATCACGCTCCAGCCTGGTCTCGTTGAACGGAGCGGCTATAAGCTTAAGGAACATGTACTTGTAATAGTTCAGATCCCATACGATGCTCTGTCTGTCAAAACTGCGGTGCGGATAACACAAGGCAAGGTCAAGCCCTTTGATCCCTTCAGTCTGAATACGTACCAGGTCAGATGCAATATTAAGAAACAGAGCCTCCGTTTCTTCATTGAACCTCTCCTCATCAGACCGCTGAGCCAGCCATGTAAAAAGATTGGTGTCACCAAGGTCTTCAAGGAAGTAGACTTTTTCATCCGGATAATATACATATATCTCAGGCACTGAGAGCCCTTTAGACCTGAAATGATTTGTAAAGCCGACAAAAGCATCATTCTCTTCCCGTCCCGGGTTAAATGCACCTATCACATGTTCTCCCCGGCTATGAAGCCTGAAATATATTCTGTCAGATCCTGACCGCGGCAGCCGGGTAATTGTCTCAGGCGCGGTGCCACTCCATTTCTGGAAGGCTCTCTCAACCGTTGTCCTTACATCCATTTCAGAACCGGATATTTATTTTCTTACGGTACAGTATGTATCCGAATGCCCATATAAACATAACCTGCATTATTGCAAACATAAGGCTGGCAATCTTCTGCTCCTCGAACAGCGGGCTGCATATGTTTGTGAAGATCCATTTGTACAATGTCACCTCCCCTATTTTAACGGCCAGCATGGTCTTTGTCCAGATGCCTGCGAGAAGGTATGTAAAGAGCGGATTGGTGCCGAATGTGTTGAAAAAGCCCGTCCATTGCCTGAAGCCCCATATATCGACAATCATAAAGAGCAGGGCCAGTAACATCATTCCTATCCCTCCCGCATATAAGACATATGAGCTTGTCCACAACGGCTTGTTGATCGGGAAGACCTCTCCCCAGAGCAGTCCGGCTCCTGTAAGCAATGCGCCTGCCAGGGCAAGCCAGCCTACCGTCTTCCATGAATTGCCGAAGTTGCCAATAATTGTTCCGGCCATAAAACCCAGCAGCACAGTGCCAACCGCAGGAATTGTGCTTAGAAGCCCTTCCGGATCAAAAGGCAACCCGAAACCCTTGTAAAGATGATTCTCGCCGACAAGGGCCTTGTCTACGGTCAGTGCCAGGTTACCTTCAAGAGAGTAAGGATCGGTTCCTCCGAAGAAATACAACAGGGCCCAGTAGCCCAGAAGGATGATAGCGGTTGTGATCCAGATATAGTTGCGCTTGACGAGAAGGATGGTGATGGCGCCAAGTCCGTATGCAAGCGCTATCCTCTGCAGCACTCCGAGTATGCGCAGATTGTTGTAGTCACGGTCAATAAAGTGGGGGAAGATGTTAAGAAAGAGTCCCGCAACAAAGATCAGCGCTACCCTCCTGAGTATCCTGAACAGCGACGGGGCAGAAAACTCAAAATTATACTTCTTCAGTGAATAAAACATTGCCACACCTGCTATGAAGAGGAAGGAAGGAAAGACAAGATCTGTCGGTGTACAACCATGCCATGATGCATGCCTGAGCGGAGCATATACATGACTCCAGGTACCTGGCGTATTGACAATGATCATGAACGCCACCGTCATACCCCTGTAAACATCAAGAGACATCAGTCTTGCTGACTGACCCTTTGCTGAACTTTTTGAACCTGCCATAGTCTGTTTATTAACTTCGTAAAAATAGCAATTTGAAACTAATCATAAAGGAAAAAGAATTAAGAAAAGTGCTATTTTTGGTTGCTATCTAAAGCCCTCATCCTATGAAAAAATCACTTCTTCTGTTGCTGCTGGCAACCTTGTTAATTTCTAAACCCATGCAAACCCTTGCTGCCGGAGAAAATCCTCTTCCGTGGCTAAGCTACCTCAATGACAGAAGAGTTGACAGCTTACTTAATACACTTACTGTCAGGGAAATGATCGCGCAGATTATCTGGGTGCCGGCATGGGCAGGAACAAAAAACGATAATTACACAGAAGTGGAAGAGCTGGTAAAGAAATATGGAATTGGGGGGGTGATCTTTTTTGAGGGGGAACTCGACCGGCAGGTTGACTTCACAAAGCGTATCAGTTCAGTATCGAAGCTGCCGCTCATTTTTGTGATGGATGCTGAATGGGGAACAGGTATGAGACTTAAGGAGGTTGAGGATTTTCCGTATCAGATGACACTCGGTGCCGTACAAAATGATTCCCTCATTTATCTGATGGGGGCTGCAGTTGCCAGGCAATGCAGGGAGATTGGGATTAACCTGAACCTTGCTCCTGTGGCTGATGTAAATAATAACCCTCTTAATCCGGTGATCAGCTACCGCTCATTCGGCGAGGATCCGGAAAAGGTGGCCAGGAAGGCGGTGATGTACATGAAAGGTATGCAGGACAACGGTATCATAGCATGTGCCAAGCATTTTCCGGGCCACGGCGATACCGATATTGATTCACATACGGGGCTCCCGGTAATCAGGGGAAGCCGTGAGAGATTTGACACGGTTGAACTGGTTCCTTTCTACCGTCTTGCTGAAGAGGGCATCGGAGCCGTAATGTCTGCTCACATAAACGTTCCCGATATTGATCCAACGCCAAACCTGCCTTCCACCTTCTCAAGGAAGGTGATAACGGATATACTTAAGAATGAGGCAGGATTCAATGGCCTGGTTGTCACTGACGCCATGAATATGGCCGGGGCGACGATGACCTACCCGGCAGGTATTGCTGAGGCAGAAGCCATCAAAGCCGGGAATGACATTATCGAGTATGCTCCAGATCCGGTAAAAGCAATAGATGAGATTGCATCAAGAATAGAAAAAGGAGAACTGTCAGTTGATGAGATTCGGTCAAGATGCCGTAAACTGATTGCAGTAAAAGTATGGTTATCAGATGATAAGCTTAGAGAATACGGGAAAGGCGACAAAGATTACAGTGAAGCTTCAGCACATCCTGCCCTGATCAGGGATCTCTATGCCGGGGCAATGACCCTGATTGAAAACAATAATAACCTCATTCCCATAGGACGCCTCGACAAGTTGCGCATTGCGACAGTGGCTGTCAACCGGCTTGCCCCTGCAGAATTCCAGAAAATGACAGACAGGTACACAAATGCAGACCATTTCTTCATTGACCCGGCCAATGAACAGTCTGCAGAATATGTAATGTCAAAACTCAAGGATTATGATATTGTGATTGCCGGCATATGCGGGCCTGACCAGCGGATGTCATCCACATCCTGGGTTAACCCCGCCCTTAAGGTCGTATATAACCGGCTCGCAGCGATGGAGAGATCGGCAATAATATGGTTTGGAAATCCCTACGGGCTGGCGAAGCTTGATATGGAAACCAGGCCTTCAGCCCTGCTTGTGGCATACCAGAATAACAATTATACCCAGCAGGTTGCGGTTCAGGTCATTTTCGGTGCCCTGGGTGCATCCGGAAGGCTGCCTGTGACAATTAATGAAACTTACCCCGAAGGGATGGGTATCAAGACACCGGGAAACCTCAGGCTGCAGTACGGATTTCCTGAGAATGCAGGTATCTCATCAGTCTCACTCACCAGCAGGATAGATTCAATTGTCAGGGCAGGGATAGACTCAATCGCATTCCCGGGATGTCAGGTGCTCATAGCCAGAAAAGGAATTGTTGTATTCAATAAATGTTACGGGTTTCACTTCTATGACAGCACCGAGGCGGTCACTGAAACTGATCTGTGGGATCTTGCTTCAGTGACCAAGGTTTCAGCAGGAACAGCATCACTGATGCTGCTCGATTCCCGCGGACTATTTGATCCTGACAAGACCCTTGGCTATTACCTCCCCTGGTACAGGCACTCTGACAAGGGAGATATGCTTATGCGTGAGATGCTTGCACATCAGTCAGGGCTGATAGCCTTCATCCCCTTCTGGCGCAACACAGTCAATGAGGACGGAACATTCAAGGAGGGTATCTACAGCGGCAGAGAGGACCGCAAGTTTGCACTGCCGGTGACTGACTCCCTGTTCATCAACAAAAGATATACAAAGGAGATGTTCAGGGAAATACGTGACAGCAAGACAGGACCAAAGGTTTTCCGCTACTCTGATCTGACCTTCATTCTCGCTGCAGAGATCGTTGAGAGCCTGACAGATACGACAATTGACAGATTCGCTCCATTGAATATTTACAGGCCTATCGGCGCCTTCAACATCACCTACAATCCGTATGAGAAATACCCGATTGAGCGCATCGTCCCTACTGAGCACGACTCTCTCTTCAGGCACCAGCTTATAAGAGGAACAGTCCATGACGAAAACGCCGCAATGCTCGGAGGTGTCTCAGGCCATGCCGGGCTCTTTGCCACAGGGAATGACCTCATGAAGCTCATGGAGATGTATCGCAGGGGCGGAGAATATGGTGGCGTAAGGATATTGAGTGCCGATGTACTCAGGGAATACACCAGGGTGCAGTACCCGGAGAATGAGAACAGGAGAGGTCTCGGATTTGATAAACCGCTGCTTGGAAACGACACCTTGCCGCCCGAGGAGGCCTACCCTGCCATATCAGCATCACCTGCCAGCTTCGGTCATTCAGGGTTTACCGGTACTTTTGTCTGGATCGATCCCGATGCCGAGATAACATATGTGTTCATGAGCAACCGGGTATATCCGACCCGAAGAAACAACAAGATATCTGATCTCAGTATCCGCGGGGCCATTTTGCAGGCAGCCTATGATTCAATGATTGAATAATTCAAAAAAAAAGCTGCCGAAGCAGCTGATTTCATTGTGCCCAGGACAAGACTCGAACTTGCACACCCTTACGAGCACCAGCCCCTCAAGCTGGCGTGTCTACCAATTTCACCACCTGGGCAGGCAGTTATGTAGTTGTGCCCAGAACAGGACTCGAACCTGCACATCATTGCTGACACTAGTCCCTGAAACTAGCGCGTCTACCAATTTCGCCATCTGGGCTTAAAATCCCGTGAACCGTACAGGTCTTTGGGCAACATCCGTTCAAAAGAACCCGCTGAATAAGCAATTCAGCGGGTGCAAAAATAAAGATTTTTTTAAATCAATAGACCACTTTAAGCAAAAGTGCCAAAATATTTCACTTTTATTTATATTTGCCCAGCCTGAAGCAAAGGTTTATACTATGCTGCCGGTTATTTGTACGGAAAAGAAATGAAGATTTATAAATTCGGTGGCACCTCAGTCGGCAGCGCCGAAAGATTCAGGGCATTGATACCTCTTATCAACGATGACTCTCAGAAGATAGTCGTTCTGTCGGCCATGGCAGGTACAACCAACGCTCTGGCTGAGATATCAGCTCTTTTTTCAGATGACTTGAAAGGTGAAGCCAGGCAGAAAACAGAACAGCTGAGGGCACACTATCACGCGACAGCTGAGGGGCTCTACTCATCATCGACATGGGGACAAAAGGCCCATGATATAATAGACGAACAGTTCAATTACATAACTGAGCTCTTCGCCAGGGAATTCAGCAGGCACAATGAGAAGAGAATACTTGCCCGCGGTGAGCTTCTCTCAACTGCCATGCTTCACTTTCTTCTTTCTGAAGAGGGAATAACTTCTGCCCTCATCCCTGCACTGAGCTTCATGCGCATCGACAAGGACGGAGAGCCTGATTATTTCTATATCAGGGAAAATCTGAAACGCGAGCTTGCTGTCGCCGGGAATGAAAGGATAATAATAACCCAGGGATATATCTGCCGCAATGTTTACGGAGAGACTGATAACCTGCGCAGGGGCGGCAGCGACTACAGCGCAACTATAATAGGGGCAGCACTGGGAGCTGAAGAGGTTCAGATATGGACTGATATCAGCGGATTCCACAACAATGATCCAAGGTATGTGGAAAAGACCGGCGTGATAAGACACCTCTCATTTGACGAAGCAGCTGAGCTGGCATATTTCGGGGCTAAGATACTTCACCCCTCGAGCGTTAACCCGGCCAGGATCAAAAAAATACCCGTCAGGCTGAAGAATACCATGGAGCCTGCTGACGAAGGGACGCTTATCACCTCCTCATCAACATATGAAGATTACAAGGCTGTTGCAGCCAAAGACAACATCACCGTTATAAGAATCAGGTCTGACAGGATGCTCATGGCATACGGATTCATGAGGAAGATATTTGAAGTCTTCGAATCGTTCAAAACTCCGATTGACATGATCACTACCTCAGAAGTATCTGTTTCACTTACTGTTGATGACCCGTCATACCTTGATGAAATAATTAAGATACTGGGAACTCTTGGCACAGTTGAGGTGGAGAGGGAACAGACAATCATCTGCGTTGTGGGCGATTTCCGGCCAAGCCGCGTGGGATCAGCCCCTGAGATATTCGAGGCTCTTAACACGATACCTGTAAAGATGATATCATATGGCGGCAGCGATAACAGCGTATCTATTCTTATAAATACAAGTGACAAGGTTGAGGCGCTGCGGTCACTCAGCAGAAACTTATTTCCGGAATCATGACCTTCACCAGAGAGACTACAGAGCGACTGCGCAGTCAGCGCACTCCATTCTATTATTATGATATGGATCTCCTCCGGGAGACACTCACAGTTGCATCACGTGAGGCTGCCATGAGGGGTTTCACGGTCCACTATGCTGTTAAAGCCAACTTTAACCCCGTAATAATGAAGACCATTGCGGAGTATGGCTTCGGAGCAGACTGCGTAAGCGGAAATGAAATAGAACATGCCCTGAACTGCGGATTTCAGGCTGCGGAGACTGTATTTGCCGGTGTAGGGAAAAGTGATTACGAGCTGGAAACGGGACTCAGGCTGGGGATAAAGTGCTTCAATTGCGAGTCAATAGCTGAGCTGAAGGTTCTGGATGAGATTGCAGGCAGGATGGGGAAAAAGGCACCTGTTGCCATCCGTATCAACCCAAATATTGAAGCCCATACCATAAGGCACATTACCACCGGCACCGATGACAACAAGTTCGGCATAAGGATAACCGAACTGGATGAGGTGGCTGCAGTCTTGTCAGGTCTGAGCAACATTGTCTTCAGGGGCATTCACTTTCATATAGGCTCTCAGGTCACCGACCTGAACCCCTACCGGAATCTCTGCACAAGAGTCAATCAGATCTACGACTGGTTCACTGACAGGGGACTGCAGCCGGAGGTAATTAATGTCGGAGGCGGGCTGGGAATAAATTACGATGAACCCGAAACCCTCCCTCCTTTTGCAGAGTATTTTAACATATTCAGCACTCATCTTGACAGGAAGATACGAAGCTCCATATCCTTCGAGCTCGGGCGTTCACTCACTGCCGGTTGCGGGTCACTTATATCCTCCGTTCTGTATGTAAAGGAGGGGGCGGCGGAGACATTTGTTATTCTCGATGCCGGTATGACTGAATTACTCAGACCGGCACTCTACCATGCCTTTCACCTGATAGAAAACCTCACTTCAGAACTTCCCGAAAAGAAATACACTGTCGCCGGGCCTGTCTGTGAAACCACAGATACCTTCGGAAAATTCATCGCTCTGCCGGAGACGCGACGGGGTGACCTCATTGCTATAAGGTCTGCCGGGGCATACGGAGAGGTAATGGCGTCGAGATATAATCTGCGGTCACTGCCGGGTTCGCTTTTTTCAAATATGCTATAAAAAAAGGGTGCAGTCTTGCACCCTTCTTTTAAATGTTATTCTGAAGTGAAGAGCTATTTCCTGAACATCTTCCTTACCGGTTCAGACAGGAGAAGCATGATCACCCCGAATACAGTCATACAGATGCCTGAGATGAGGTTTATATTTACATTGAGCGACCGGACATACATCGCCTCATTGCCCATTGTGGCAAGACCGTAAATGGTTATCAGAACCCCGAAGATCGAGAACATCAGTCCTATTGGAAATCTTATATCTAACATGATATCTTTATTTTAGGTTACCAGAACAATATTGTAAGCACAATACATATCACACCGACAATTGTGGCAAGGAACCAGGGTCTCTGGTGCCACTTGACATCGCCGTCATTCAGTCGCGGAGTCATTGAATACACCAGTCCGTTGAGCTCTTCATCACTCTTGGTACGTTTGGAGAGAAGAGAGATGACTATGGTCAGCACAGTGGAGGTGGTGAAGGCGAAGATCGCGGTCCAGAAGTTCTGTGCCATCTCCACGGGATAAGTATGGATGACGCCCAGCCATCCGCCCTTTACCAGTGTTGCAGCACCCTCAGGCTGTGTAAGACCATGGTGAAGCAGTGCAACGGAGAATCCGGCAAGAAGACCTGTGAAGGCTGCATTGCCTGTCGAGCGTTTCCAGAACATGCCCAGGAAGATCACGGCAAACAGAGGGGCATTTATCATTGAAAAGATAGTCTGCAGGAAGTCCATAATGTTGCCGAACTTGCTTGCAACATATGCAGCCCCTATACTTACCACAACCCCGAAAATGGTCGCTATCCTTCCTACTTTCAGATAGTGCCTGTCATCTGATTCATGATCGCTGGTTGTGGGCCTGATATAACTCTGGTAGATGTCATAGGTCCATACGGTATTAAATGCTGAGACGTTGCCTGCCATGCCTGACATGAACGAGGCAAGAAGTGCTGTAACACCAAGGCCGAGCACGCCTGCCGGCAGGTACTGCTTCAGCAGCATAATGATTGTGTAGTCGTATATCGGCTGGCCTGTCTCGTTAACCGGAAGGACGAAGCCTTTTGTGGGGTCATTGAGAAGCACCAGGGCTGCTATGCCCGGGACAATAATAAGGAAAGGAATGAACATTTTCGGTATGGCTCCGATGAGAGGTACCTTTCGTGCCGCGGTCATTGACTCAGCCGCCATTGCACGCTGAACGATCAGGAAGTTTGTGCACCAGTAGCCGAATGAAAGGACAAATCCCAGTCCGGCAAAAATACCGTACCATGCTACCCCGAGCGGGTTTCCCGATTCGGTGGAAGTGTACTTCCAGGTCGTTGTCCATGTATCGGCCGCATATCCCTTGCTCTCCACAATAGGTGCCAGGCTGCTCTGTAATCCGCCCCAGCCGCCGACATCAGAGAGTACCAGTATTGTCATGGGCAGCAGACCGATGACGATGATGAAAAACTGGAGCACTTCGTTATAAATGGCTGAAGAGAGGCCGCCGAGATAAGTATATGCAAGCACAATCGCAGCAGAGGCCAGAAGCGAGACATTGAAGTTCCATCCAAGCACATTCTCCAGCAGGATTGCCAGCGCATACATGGAGATACCGGAAGCGAGCACTGTCATCACGGCAAAGAGAATGGCATTCAGTCCTCGTGTCTTTTCGTTGAACCGGAGCTTGAGATACTCAGGCACCGACCTGGCTTTCGAGCCGTAATAAAAACGCATCATGAACAGGGCAAGAAAGAGCATGGCAGGGATTGCCCCTACCCAGTAGAAATGGGTAGTAAGCATGCCGTATTTCAGTCCTGAACCTGTCATCCCCATCACTTCAAGAGCTCCGAGGTTGGTGGAAATAAAGGCCAGACCAGCTACCCAGGCCGGCATTGACCGTCCGGCCTCAAGAAAAGCTGAGGCATTCTTCATGTACTTTTTCAGGGCCCACCCGATACCCAGAACAAAAATAAAATAGACCACCATGATCAGGTAGTCTATTCCTGCGAGGGCAAACTTTGTCTCCATGTGATTCTATCGATTAGGTTAATGAACTCACAAACATAACGAATTTATTAACTTTAGAATCAGAGAGATTATTTTTTTGCCCCAATCTATCCTTATTTCATTCCTGCTGACGGAAACTCTCTGCCCTTGAGCGGAAGGAGCTGCTTTCTGTCACGCGATACCGAACCGCTCTTGGCCCCGGTATAGTCAACCCAGGCTGTGAACTTGTTCAGTGAATTACTGACAAGCTGGGGAGTGCGTATGAAATCCACATCCTCGTCCCTCAGCGTGTAGTTGTTATGTGTTTGATGCCATACATCAACAAAGTATACATAGGGACCCAGGTTGGTGAAAACCACCTTGCCGGCTGCATTGGTAAAGCCTTCAACCAGGGCGTTTGTCTCATTGTCCCAGTCTGAAAGTGTCGGATAGAGAATGACACTTGCACCCTGTACCGGATATTCATCATACCATTCAAGGACCTCAATCTCAAGCATTGTGGGAGATACTATCTCAACCTCGAGGAAGGCCTTGTCGATGCTTCCTGTTGATGAAAATGCGGTCAGGACAACCGTATAGACACCTGATGCCGACCATGTATGCACAGCGTTATATGCATCAGAGCATATGCCATCACCGAAATCCCAGCTGACCCAGCTGGCATTGTATGATTCATTGGTGAAGTAAACTTCCTCCCCGATATTAGCCCTGAGCTTGTCGGCATAGAAAAAAGCCTCGGGCTGAATGTCGCATGAACTGAGGATTATCGCTGCTGCTGCTGTTAAAATAACTAACCTTTTCATGGCTTTTGTTATTAATGTTATATCATAAAATCCAAAATCTGTGCCACACTTCTTTCTATCCCATTTTGATCAGATAAGTTATGTCTTCAGGTCATTGAACAGAGACGTTCAAAAAATCGTTATCTTTGCAAACTAATTTTTAAATGGAGATTAATGATCAGGATCACATTTCCGGACGGCACTGTGAGGGAATACCAGAAAGGTGTAAGCAGCTATGATGTTGCCATGTCAATCAGTCCAAGGCTTGCTGCCGAGGTCTATGCCGCAACAGTTAACGGTGAATTGCGTGATATAACACGTCCTGTTGATGCAGATGCTACCCTGAAACTTCACAAATGGGATGATCCTGAGGCCAGACATGCTTTCTGGCACTCATCGGCCCACCTCATGGCTGAGGCACTTGAGTCGCTCTGGCCGGGGATGAAATTCGGCATCGGACCTGCTATCGAGAACGGGTTCTACTATGATGTTGACCCAGGCGAAGGCAAAGTCATAACAGACAGTGATCTCCCGGCCATAGAGGCCCGGATGAAGGAGCTGGCAGCCGGGAACAGTCCGATTGTTAGAACGGAGGTCAGCAAGAAAGAGGCTCTTGACCTCTTCACTGCAAAGGGAGATGAATACAAGACAGAGCTGATATCTGAGCTCGAGGATGGAACGATAACCCTTTATCGTCAGGGCAACTTCACCGATCTGTGCCGCGGACCACATCTTCCAGACACATCATCGATCAGGGCCATTAAGATACTGAGCCTGGCCGGAGCATACTGGAGAGGCGACGAGAAGAGAAGGATGCTTACCCGAATATACGGAATAACCTTCCCGAAGCAGAAGATGCTTGACGAATATATGACAATGCTCGAGGAAGCCCGTAAGCGTGATCACCGTCGCATTGGCAAAGAGCTTGAGCTCTTCGCATTCTCACATAAGGTAGGGATGGGCCTTCCCCTGTGGCTCCCCAAAGGAGCTGACCTGAAACAGAGACTCATTGATTTTATGACAGGGGTGCTGAAGAAGAGAGGCTATACCATGGTATCAACACCTCATATAGGTAATGTTGATCTTTACAAGACCTCCGGTCACTATGAAAAATACGGAGCCGACTCCTTCAGGCCCATAACCACTCCGCAGGAGGGTGAGGTATTCATGCTCAAACCGATGAACTGTCCTCATCACTGCGAGATATATAATGCCACCCCGCATTCATACAGGGAATTGCCGATAAGGATGGCAGAGTTCGGTACCGTTTACAGATATGAGCAGAGCGGCGAGCTACACGGTCTCACGAGGGTGAGAAGCTTCACGCAGGATGATGCACACCATTTCTGCCGCCCCGACCAGCTGAAGGAGGAATTCAAGAGCATAATTGACCTCGTGCAGTATATCTTTAAAATCGCTGGATTCAGTGAGTTTACGGCACAGATATCGCTGCGCGACCCGCAAAACCGTGAGAAGTATATCGGATCTGATGAAAACTGGGAGAAGGCTGAGAGGGCAATAATTGAAGCTGCCGGAGAGAAGAACCTTACAACCAATGTCGCTGTTGGCGAAGCTGCCTTCTACGGGCCCAAGCTTGACTTCATGGTAAGGGATGCCATTGGCCGCAAATGGCAGCTTGGCACCATACAGGTTGACTATAACCTGCCTGAGAGGTTTGAGCTGACATATATGGGCAACGATAACCAGAAGCATCAGCCTGTGATGATACACAGGGCCATCTTCGGTTCAATGGAACGTTTTGTGGCGGTATTAATTGAAAATACAGCCGGAAAGTTCCCGCTCTGGCTGACTCCTGATCAGGCCGTGATGCTGCCTATAAGCGAAAAATATAATGAATATTCCAAAACTGTTTTGAATTTCCTTAATAATTCCGATATTCGCACCCTGATTGACGACAGGAACGAAAAGATAGGTAAGAAGATAAGGGATAATGAGTTAAAGAGAATCCCGTACCTTCTTGTCGTTGGTGAAAAAGAGGTTGAGAGCGGAACAATCTCTGTCAGAAGGCAGGGCGAGGGAGACAAAGGGGCGATGAAACCTGATGAGTTCATCAACCTTGTCAGAGAGGAGATTGGAAGAGAGATTAATGTATAAGATATTGATTAATAGCATAGTATTAACTTAACTGGAGGACAAAACCATAGCAGGACCAATCTTTTCCAGGCCAAGGCCGGGAAGAAAACCGGAACCGGAACACCGGATAAATAACAGGATCACAGCACGGACCGTAAGGGTTGTGGGCGAAAATATCGAGGCAAGGGTAATGGGCATCAGTGATGCTTTGAATCTGGCTGACGAGATGGAACTCGATCTTGTTGAAATATCTCCCCAAGCTGACCCGCCCGTATGTAAGATAGTTGATTATCAGAAGTTTCTGTACCAGCAAAAGAAAAAGCAGAAAGAGATCAAAGCCAATGCAGCAAAGATTGTTGTTAAGGAGATCCGCTTTGGCCCGAATACTGATGATCACGACTACAATTTCAAGTTGAAGCATGCGATCAATTTCCTGGAAGAGGGAGCCAAGGTAAGAGCATATGTCTTCTTCAAGGGAAGATCAATACTCTTCAAGGACCAGGGTGAAAAACTGCTTGCAAAATTCATCGCCGATCTTGAGGAGTACGGCAAGGTTGACCAGTTACCCAGGCTTGAAGGAAAAAGGATGATCATCATTCTGTCACCAAAGAAAAAGAAATAGAGTTTTTATATACATATATTTTACAAAATGCCAAAAATGAAAACAAATCCGGGAGCAAAGAAGAGATTTTCTTTGACCGGTACAGGTAAGATCAAGCGTAAGCATGCATTCAAGAGCCATATCCTTACCAAGAAGTCAACCAAGCGTAAGAGGAATCTTACCTACGGCGGACTGGTGGATAAGACTGACGAGAAGAACATCAAGCTTCTGCTCGGATTGAAATAATGCAGACCACCTGTCAGTGTGATAATCAATTGAATTATTAACCTGGATGTGAAGCATAAAAGACCCGCAGGGCGCTTACATCCGAAAAAGAGTAAAGAAAATGCCAAGAGCAACAAACGCACCAGCATCAAAGGCAAGAAGGAAAAAGATCCTGAAGCAGACCAAGGGGTACTTCGGAAGCAACAGTAACGTATACACTGTTGCAAAGAACGTCCTCGAGAAAGGTCTCGGTTATGCCTACCGTGACCGCAAAGCCAAGAAAGTCCAGTTCAGGGCACTCTGGATACAGAGGATAAACGCAGGAGTAAGACTCCACGGGATGAGCTATTCCGAGTTTATAGGGAAACTTGACAACCAAGGGGATTGTCCTGAACCGCAAGACGCTTGCCGACCTTGCAATGAATCACCCCGAAGCCTTCAAGGCGATAGTGGAAAAGGTAAAACAATAAAAAAAAGCGGGCAGAACCCGCTTTTTTTATTTGCGATTTTCGATTTTCGATTTTCGATTTAGGGCTTTCCCCATTCGACATTCGCAAATCGCAAATCGCCAATTATCTTCTGGCTCCCTTGAAGAACCTGTTGAATCTTATCTTCTTAATACCCGTCGCCTCCTTGTCAATCGAGAGCCATACGAAGACCGGCCTGCCGACAATATGGTCCTCCGGTACAAATCCCCAGAACCGCGAATCTGACGATCCGTGCCTGTTGTCACCCATCATCCAGTAATAGTCCATCTTAAAGGTGTAACTGTTTGCTGGCTTACCGTTGATTAATATTGTACTGTCATTTACAACAATGTCATTACCCTCGTAGACATCTATTATCCGGTGGTACAAAGCAATGTTTGACATATCAAGCCTGACAGTTGCACCGGCTGACGGTATCCACAGCGGCCCAAAGTTGTCTTCATTCCACCTGTAGTTGGCAGGATCATGCGGGAAGATCATCGAGTTGTAATCCCCTGCCCTCTTTATCTCAGGGGTGATGCCGGTGACATTGGCAAAACCCGATATCGTCTCCGCATTCTTCACTGTCAGCGGAAGATGGTACACTGTACCGGATAACATAAGTGACTGGTCAGCCCTTGAGACATCCATCCTTTCGAAGGCCTTCGGGTTTATTCTCGTGCCGTTGGTCCTGACAAAATATGTTGTCTGTTGAGTACCATTGTCAACTTCGGGTATTCCGTTGACATAGAGCTGCCCCTCTTTAATAGTGACAGTATCTCCGGGGATACCCACGCATCGTTTTACATAATTGTCACGCCTGTCAACAGGGCGATAGATAATATAATTCTCTTCCCATACAAGCTGCCTGGCAGCGGAGTGGTACTCTTCACGGCTCTTCAGAGGTCTGTTTGATCGCAGATCTTCTGATGTCAGCATCTCAGCTCTCTGTCTTACGATTTCGTCATAGGCTACCGCCTGGTTTTCTATCACAACCGTATCTCCGGCCGGGAAGTTGAATACCACGACGTCATTGTTCCTTACCTTCCCGAAGCCGGCAAGCCTTTTGTAGTCCCAGTGAACTATGTCAGACCATGATTTGCCTTTTCCTTTGGTGAATGGAAGAGTATGCTGCGTGAAAGGAAATGCTACCGGTGTGTTTGGCATACGCGGGCCATAGGCCACCTTGCTGACAAAGAGATGGTCACCCACAAGCAGCGATTTCTCCATTGAGGGTGATGGTATGCGGTAGTTCTGGAACAGGAAGATGTTTATCAGCGTCACGGCAATAACAGCAAATATCAGCGCATCAAGCCATTCGATGGCAATATGGTTCTTGCCCTCCCTCTTTTTCCAGAAAGCCCAGTTGACCTTCTTGCTGACATAGATGTCAAATACCACGGCCAGTCCGAGCAAAAGCCAGAAATTACCGACCCATATGACCCATAAAATGTAAATGACTGCTGCTATGCCGACCCTGACATACCTGTTATCGAGTAATTTATTCATCTCTCTTTTTTTTCGCTGCAAATCTAGCTATAATTATAAATTCAAAACGTCACTCATCGTATAAACACCCTTGCGTGTCATTATAAAAGAGGCTGCCAGCAGGGCACCGGCGGCAAAACCCCTTCGGTTAAAAGCCTCATGTCTTATTGAAATCATGTCATTGGAGGAGGTCCATGTAACAGAGTGAGTCCCCGGCACGGCACCCTCCCTCACCGATTTTACGGTGAGCATCTTGCTCTTTGCATCAGTTTCATTCTCAGACAGAACCCATCCGTCATAATCATGGTGGTGCCCTGTTATCCCTCCCGCCAGGGTAATTGCCGTACCGCTAGGAGCGTCAAGCTTATAGATATGGTGGATCTCCTCGACGATAGCCTTATATTCAGGATGTGAGCTCATTATCCTGGCCAGTTCGGCATTAAGCCTGAACAGGACATTTACCCCGATGCTGAAATTGGAGGAATGAATGAAGGAGCCTTTTTTTTCAATGCAGAAGGCAGCTACTTCTTCATAACGTTCCATCCAGCCTGTCGAGCCTGAGACAACCGGAACACCAAGACTTATTGCCTTTAAGATGGTTTCAGCTGCCGCCTCCGGCCCCGTAAACTCGATGGCCACATCACATCCTGAGGCAGTTTCGGGGTTGAAATCTTCCAGGTTATCGCGGTCAATCCTGAGCACAATATCATGACCTGATGACACCGCAACCTGTTCTATCTCGCGGCCCATACGGCCATATCCCAGCAGGGCAATCCTCATTTACTCAACCTCCAGTTTTACAGCTGCAACTTTCTCCATATCAGACACATAATATCTCGATCCGATCAGGAAGAGTAATGCTCCCAGCACCAGTGAGAACGGCAGGATACTCATCGCGGTTTTAATATTTGTCAGGTCGGAGATTCTCCCCAGCACTATCGGGGCGGTAAATGAACCCAGCAGGTTCTGCACAAGAACGGCTATCGCATAAGATGTCGCCCTCAGTCCCGGGTGTATTACATCCTGGGTAACGGCTGCGGCACCTGAGATGAAAAGCATGATGAATATACCGAAAACAAAGAGTGTCACAAGCTGCATCGGGCCTTTGAAGATGTAAAAGGCAAGGAACAGAAGTATGGCAGAGATGAAGGTTGTAATTGCAGGGAACAACATTCTTGCCCTGGGTTCTGTCTTCCTCCAGCGGTCAATGATATATCCGCCCATCGGGGCACCTATCAGGGCAAGCATCATCACAGCGCCTGCAAGGGTGCCTGCTTTTTTCGGATCCATGCCGCTGCTGATCTCAAAGAATTTTGGGAGCCAGACTATCATCGCAGTTGTAACGAATACAATTGCAGTCATGCCAAAATATGTGAAAATTACTGATGGTTTCTTCAGGAACTCCCTTATCATGTCTTTCCTCTCCATCTTAATCCGGTTGTTGCTCTGGTCGACCCTTGAAAGGTCAACAGTCTTATAGTCCTTTACGAAGAGGAAGAGTATTGCAATAATAAGCCCAGGGACTGCGACGATGCCAAAAGCATGCTTCCATCCCCATGTGCTGGCAATTATGCCTCCCATTGTGACGCCGATGGCTGAGCCCAGCGGTATCGAAGCATTCCACAGCCCCATCATTTTTGAACGCTTCTCCATCGGATACAATCCTGATATGAGTGCGCTGCCGCCCGGAGCATATCCGGCTTCGCCAAAACCGATAAGGATGCGGGCCATGAAAAGCTGAACATAGTTACCTGTAAAAGCACAGAGCAATGTGGCAAGGCTCCATACTATGGCCATTATTCCGATGGTTTTTGTCCTGCTCCACCTGTCTATCACCAGTGACACAGGGAAAGTCAGCAATCCTATCGTGAGGTATATGACCGAAACAAGCCAGCCTGACTGGAAATCGTTTATGCCAAGGTCCTTCTGAATATATGAGAACATGGAATTGACAACCATTCTGTCTGCATAATCAAAAAGATAAAGGAGGAACAGCAGAATGAATACATAATTGGAATAGCTCCTGGTAAAGAGATACCCCGGAGGAATTGTCTTCTTTTTCATGATTTCAAATGTTGGAGTTTATTTCATGGGTTTACTGGGACCTAAAGTAATGTCATTTTTTTTAAATTGCGCGGGTTTTACGAAATGATTAACATGAAAAACGCCATTCTTAACATTATGATAGCTGCGCTGCTAACCTCGTCCGGCTGCGGAGAGACCGAAAAGGCTGACCTCGCCGTTGTAAATGCAAAAGTTTTCACCGTAGATGCTCAGGCACCTTATGCAGAGGCTATTGCTGTAAAGAATGGAATTATTTTGGCGGTTGGGAGTAATAAGAACATTGAGAAGTATATTGACAGCACGCTGACAAGGGTAATTGACGCTGATGGAAGAAGTGTTATCCCCGGCTTTAACGACGCTCATGCCCATTTTGGCCCCGTAGACCCTGACTATATTGAACTCAGGTATGTCACTGATCCGGCAGTCATAACGAATAAGGTGAAGGAACAGGTTGCGAGGAGCGAAAAGGGGCAGCTCATTTTCGGTGGCCACTGGGAGCATGAGATGTTCACCACCCGTGAATGGCCTTCAAAAGAGCTCATTGACGGCGTCTCACCCGACAATCCGGTTGTGTTGCGCCGCACTGACGGCCACAGTGCGCTGGTAAACAGCTTTGTGCTTAAGGAATCAGGGATAACGCGTAACACACCCGATCCGTTCGGAGGTGAGATAATGAAAGACCCTGTTACAGGTGAGCCTACGGGTATACTGAAAGAGAGCGCCATGGCACTCATAAAAACCGGAGGGAAAAAGGTCCAGCGGACTGCGGAAGAAGAAAAAGAAAGAGAATGGAGAGGATATATCACTGCACTTCAGCAGGCAGCCGAATATGGTATAACCAGCATACAGATTCCCGGCAGCGCTGACTTTGCCATGTATGATACCATTATGGCAAAGGGATTGCTTACATGCAGGATAGACATTGGGGCAGAACTTACTGCTGACCCGCACAAGCTGGAACAATACAACAAACTGAAAGAGAAATATCCTTCATCGGGCAACTGGATCAGGTTCGGGTACCTGAAAGATTTCATGGATGGCACCCTCGGATCAGCCACTGCAATGATGTTCGAGCCCTTTGATGATGAACCCGACAAGACTGGTCTGCCGCAAATGAGTTATGAAGAGCTTGAAAAAAGGATAATCGCTGCTGACCGAATGGGATTTCAGATCGGCATTCATGCCATCGGACCCAAAGCCAATAACTGGATACTCAACGCATATCAGAAAGCCCGCGAGGTTAACGGCGTCCGCGAAAGCCGTCACAGGTCGGAGCATGCCCAGATCCTGATTGAGGATGACATTCCCCGTTTTGCAGAGCTTGGAGTGATAGCATCAATGCAGCCGACACACTGTATTACTGATAAGCGTTTCGCCGAGAAACGTATCGGGACAGATCGCAGCAGGTGGGCTTATGCATGGAAAAGCCTTGCTGACAGCGGTGCACAGATTGCCTTCGGAACAGACTATTCCATTGAGCCCCTCAACCCCATGGAAGGGCTCTACGCTGCAGTGACACGCAAGGACCGCAAGGGTGAGGAGGGTGACGGATGGTTTCCGATGGAAAAAATAACAATGGAAAAAGCCATTGAATACTACACGTTGGGAGCCTCATATGCACAGTTTACGGAAGACAGGAAAGGGATGCTGAAACCAGGTTATCTTGCTGACATAACAGTGCTCTCTGAAGATATCTTTGCCACTCCTGAGGACCGTATTATGGCCGTAAAGGCAGATTACACAATAACCGGCGGCAGGATAGTCTTCGAAAGAAAATAGCTGTCAGACCAGCGATGAGAGTATCCTCATTGCCTCATCGCGGTCTTTGCCGCAGAACTCCGGTTCCGCCATGAAGGCTGCGCATACGGCAGGTCTGTCATCCCTTCCCCAGATAGCGCATTCGTACTCTTCGGTGAGATGGATACACCTCACCCCTGCCGGTTTGCCTGCTGGCATTCCGGGTATGGGTGATGAGATAGAAGGAGCAATGCAACAAGCTCCGCATCCGCTCCTGCATTTCATCTTAAAAATCATAAAAAATTAAACCCTGCCCGAACTGAGCAGGGTAATGAAATCCGCAGGGCATTCTATTTGGTTTTGTCCTCTATTGTTGCACCCGGGGCATTCTTCTTCACTGAAACAATGCCGTTCTCGCAATTGGCCTGTGATTCGTACATCTCACTGCTTCCAATGACCTGGCCGTTTGATGCCTTGAGATTGAAATGAAACTTACCGTTCTTGGCAACTTTTGCCTCAAACCTTTTGGCATCACCTGCATTTTTCATGACAGACTTGACGCCGTTAATACATGACGGTTTCGATGCATAACCCTCACTTGCCAGGATCGTCTGACCGTTGGAGGCAAGCAGATTGAACTGAAACTCGCCGTTCTTCCTTTTCGTAATCACAAATTTTCCCATGATTTCTGTATGTATTTAAGGTTAAAATGATTATACGCCATTCCAAAATTACGAAAAAAAATATTGTAGTTTTACACATTCTGAAAGTTTATGCGTATAGATATAATTACTGTTCTGCCTGAGCTTCTGCGCAGTCCTTTCGATGAGTCGATAATAAAAAGGGCCAGAGCCAGGGGTATTGCAGAGATCAATATCATAAACCTGCGTGATTACTCGAATGACAGGCACAGGAGCGTCGATGATTATCCCTTTGGCGGCGGGGCAGGGATGGTTATGATGATAGAACCTGTATATAACTGCATTACCTCTCTCTCGTCGCAGCGCAGTTATGACGAGGTGATCTACACCTCCCCCGACGGCACTCCGTTCAGCCAGAGAATTGCCAATGAACTTTCGCTGAAGGAAAACATAATAATACTGGCCGGGCATTACAAAGGGATAGACCAGCGCATCAGAGACCATCTCATTACACGCGAGATCTCAATAGGTGATTATGTACTCACAGGAGGTGAACTGCCTGCCGCAGTTATCACTGATGCTATTGTCAGGCTGCTGCCCGGCGCCATCTCCGATTCGGAATCTGCCCTCTCCGACTCTTTCCAGGATAATCTTCTGGCCCCTCCGGTATATACACGACCGGCGGAATTCATGGGATGGAAAGTACCCGATATCCTTACCGGGGGAAATACTCCGGAGATAGAAAAATGGCGGTTTGAACAGTCAATGCTCAACACCCGGAACAAGAGACCTGACCTTCTCGACGGAGAATCATGATTCTTTGTTTTCTTTTTGTCGAAAAACCTTTGTAAAATTGCCATCCTTACAGAAACACCATAAATTACAATATATGAAAACTCATGATTACATCGAGAGAGAAGAAAAATTCGGAGCACATAACTACCATCCGCTGCCCGTTGTGCTTGAGAGAGGACAGGGCCCATACGTCTGGGACGTGGAGGGTAAAAGGTATTACGATTTTCTTTCAGCATACTCTGCAGTAAACCAGGGACACTGCCATCCCAAAATCACTGCCGCGCTGGTTGAACAGGCTCATAAACTGACCCTTACATCAAGAGCTTTCTTCAACTCCGTGCTTGGTGAATATGAAGAATACATAACCAGATACTTTGGTTATGACAAGGTGCTGCCAATGAATACAGGGGCAGAGGCAGATGAGACAGCACTTAAGTTATGCCGCAAATGGGCATACCTTAAGAAAGGGATCAGTGCAAACCAGGCGAAGATCATCGTCTGTGAAGGTAACTTCCACGGACGCACAATCACCATCGTTTCAATGTCAACAGACCCTGATGCACGTAAGGATTACGGACCCTTTACACCCGGATTCATAACCATACCATACAACGACATTCCGGCACTGGAGGAAGCACTCACTGACCATGATGTTGCAGGTTTTCTCGTCGAACCGATTCAGGGTGAAGCCGGCGTTTTTGTCCCGGATGAGGGATATATTAAAAAAGCGTATGACCTGTGTAAAAAGAACAATGTACTCTTTATTGCCGATGAAGTGCAGACAGGAATTGCCCGTACCGGTAAGCTCCTTGCCTGCGATCATGAAGGTGTAAGGCCTGACATACTCATACTGGGCAAAGCTCTCTCAGGAGGCGCGCTGCCGGTGTCAGCCGTTCTCGCCGACGATGAGATAATGCTTACCATCAAACCCGGCGAGCACGGATCAACGTTCGGAGGCAACCCCCTTGCAGGAAAAGTGGCCATAGCAGCTCTTGAGGTCGTTAAGGATGAGAAACTTGCAGAGAAGGCCGAAAAACTCGGGAAGATATTCCGTGACGAAATGAGAGCCATTAAATCTGACATGATTGAACTGGTAAGGGGAAAGGGTCTTCTTAATGCCATAGTCATCAGGCCAAAGAACGGAAAAGAAGCATGGGATGTATGCCTGGCAATGAAAGAGTTGGGGGTTCTGGCAAAACCGACGCACGGGCATATAATCAGGTTCGCTCCTCCCCTTATAATATCAGAGGAGCAGCTGAGAGATGCTATATCATTGATAAAGAAAGCCATTCTGCAGTTTGCATAAGTTAGTACTTCTTATCAATGTTGCATATATGATAGCCTGAGGTTGGTAAAAGATTGCTACTTTTACCGGCTCAAATGATTTCTTTATGAGATACCTGAACATAATTGCCCTTATATTTATTCTTGCACTAACGTCATGTGCCGGTACGAGCCGCAATCCAAAGATCACCCATGACGAGCTGGTCGTTCTGACAACTAAACTTACCTCTGATGAATTTGCAGGAAGAGGGACAGGCACTGCCGGAGACTCGCTGGCTGCTCTCTATATCCGGAAGGAATTGAAGAAGGCAAAACTTGATCCGTTCATCGGTGATGGCCTTCAGAAGTTCAAAGTCACCGTCTCTGCACAGATAGGTGAGGCAAACAGACTGAATATCAATGGCAATGATTATGTCGCCGGGACTGACTTCGTACCGCTTGCCCTGACATCAAACGATGCCCTGAGCGCCGGAGTGGCATTTTCGGGTTATGGCTTCATGGTTGCAAATGATTCGATGCAGTGGAATGACTATCAAGATATTGATGTGAAAGGCAAGTGGGTTATGGTGCTCCGCGGATACCCCGAGTCGAATCCTGCTGCATCTGATTACAGTCCGTTCAGCACAGACCGTATGAAGGTTCTGACAGCAAGGGAGAACGGTGCGGCAGGGGTCCTTCTCGTGTCAGGTGAGGCATGGGATCCTGCAGATAACCTCGAGAAACCCTCCAGGGGTGAGAGCAGCGCCGGAATACCTGTGCTGCAGATAAAGAGAAGCCTTGCTGACTCGCTCCTGAAGCCATCAGGAAAAACTGTCTCCATGCTCGAGACACTTGCTGCAAAAGAGCTTACTCCTTTGAGCTTTATTACATCCTCAACTGCCGAGGGTGAGGCTGAAATGATTGCAAGGGAGGCTTCGGCCGCAAATGTGGTGATGTACCTTGAAGGAAATAAATTGTCAAATGAATATATAATTGTCGGTGCTCATTATGACCATCTCGGCATGGGAGGCCCGGGCTCAGGAAGCAGGGCTGTCGACACTGTCGCAATACACTACGGTGCTGATGACAACGCATCAGGTGTTGCACTGATGGTAGAACTGGCGGAGAAACTGGCAAACTCAAGAAAAGGATTAGCCCGTAACATTCTGTTTGTGGCATTTTCAGGAGAGGAGATGGGACTGCTCGGCTCAAAGCACTTCGTTGAGAATATGGGTATAGAACCCTCAAATGTAAACCTGATGGTGAACCTTGACATGGTCGGAAGGCTGAAGGAGGGCAACGGCGTTCAGGTAGGCGGCGTAGGAACAGCTCTCGGTTTGCGGGACAGTGTAATAATATTCACAGACACCACCATGCTCAGCCTCAGCTTCACGGACGAGGGCTACGGGCCTTCAGACCACTCTTCCTTCTACGGGAAAAATATTCCCGTGCTGGTGTTTACAACAGGTGCACATCTGGACTACCATACTCCGGCTGACACACCGGACAAACTGAATTACGCCGGCATGGTCAGAATCGGAGAGCTGCTGACAGAAATAGTCACAAGCGCAGCAAATGATACTGAGAGGCTTGCCTTCCGTGAGGCAGGGCCCAAAGGACCGTCACAGTCGATGGGAAGACGCAGAGGTGTCACCCTCGGATTAATGCCTGATTTTGCCGGCAATGTAAAGAACGGGCTCAGGGCAGACTTCGTGACACCCGGTAAGCCGGCTGCCATGGGGGGAATGGAAAAGGGAGATATTATTGTAGCCATCGAGGACAAACCGGTCAACAATATCGAGGACTATATGTTCAGGCTCAGCCAGCTCAAACCGGGCCAGACAATCACCGTTGAGGTCGTACGTGACGAAAAGAGGGAACTGCTGCTTATTCAATTGTAAATCTTACTATCACACACTTTATGAAAAACTTCATTTTCTGGACCATTGCCGTTCTGATAACAGTCTCGGCTGCGATGTATCAGCGCATGACCGGCCCCACATACCCGAAAAGAACTAAAGTAACCATCTGAAGGCACCGAATATAAGGTCAGTCTTAAGAGAAGCCAGACCAATACCCATGCCTGCAAGATAAAAATTGAGTTACCGGCAGATATTTCAGGGAAAATACACTTCAAAAGATTCAGGATCGAAGAAGAGTGGAGCGTCTGCAGAAATGATACATGACGGCACTCATCTTGTCGGCGAACTCCCCTCTCAGCCTGCTGCAGGCAAACTGGAATATTACATTGTTCTCATGACACCCTCCGGTTCATTAACCGAAATACCCGCAGATGAACCTGTGGTGATCAGGTTTAAGGGGAACGTTCCGGCGCTGGTCATGATACCGCATATTTTGATTATGTTCTTCGCCATGCTCCTGTCCAACCTTGCAGGTCTTAATGCCGCATTCGGCAGGCCTCAGCAGAGAAAGCAGGGCCAGTGGGCACTGTGGCTGCTGCTGGCAGGGGGAATGATCCTCGGGCCGGTTGTACAGAAATATGCTTTCGGTGACCTCTGGACCGGGATACCTTTCGGTTGGGACCTTACAGATAACAAGACCCTCATTGCAGTTATCGCCTGGATAACGGCGGTAGCCATGAACCGCAAGAAAGAACGGCCCGGCTATACCATCGCCGCAGCAGTGCTTTTACTGCTGGTATATTCAATACCTCACAGTCTTTTCGGGTCTGAGCTCGACTATGCGACCGGAACTGTGACACAGGGCTGAAAACTTTTTTTTTATCCGCTTGCAGCTTTTTTTTATCTTGTATGCAGCATTCGCGCATTGGTTTCGTCATTGTTATGAATAGTTCAAATGCGTGGGTGCAGCATCATACATATATGAATCAGATCTTGAAAGAAAGATGGAAAATGTTGAAGCAGCATTCAGGAACATTCACCAGGACCTGATTGACGGGTGCCGCGAGGGCGACCAGAAGGCTCAGTTCCAGGTTTATAAGCTGTATTACAAGGCCATGTATAACACCAGCCTGCGCATTGTGAACGACAGCATGGAGGCAGAAGATGTGATGCAGGAAGCATTCCTCTCAGCCTTCGAAAAAATAAATACTTACTCGGGCACGGTAAGCTTCGGAGCATGGCTCAAGAGAATAGTGGTCAACAGATCACTCGATGCCCTGGGAAAGAGAAAAGCGATCTTTGAAGATATTGAAAGTCACACCGGCCTCCGCGATGACAGCCACGAAGAGAAAGCATACAACGAGGAGGTGGAAGCCAGGGTCGAGGAGGTCAAAGCCGCCATCGAACAGCTTCCTGAAGGATACCGGGTGATACTCTCTCTCTACCTCATCGAAGGTTATGACCACGACGAGATAGCAGAGATGCTCAACATCTCAAGCAGCACCTCAAGATCACAGCTCTCGAGGGCCAAGCAGAAGCTGGTGAGTGAATTAAAGAATAGAAATGTATACGAGATATGAACAGACTGGAAGAGATAATCAGAAAAGGAAGAGGGCAGTTTGACGACAGTGAACCGTCAGACGGACACTTCGAAAGGTTCAGTTATAAGCTTGCCACACGCCTTCATGCCGGACTGGCAAGAAAACGGAGCATCGTTCCCTACCTGCTGAAAGCTGCAGTGGTGACCCTCCTGGTGACACTCTCGTCACTCTGGTCGTATGACCACTTCATCAGGCCGAATATCAGAACCACAATGTCGCTGAGCCAGGTCTCACCTGAATACCGTGAGGTAGAAAAATACTATGTACAACAGGTCAACCTGATGGAAGACGAATTCTCCTCAATCGATCTTAATAATCCCGAACAGAAGGAGATGCTGATGAATGAACTGGAAAGCATGGACTCAGCTTATATAGAACTTAAAAAAGAACTGAGAGCCAATCCGGACGACCAGCGTGTCATCGATGCAATGATTAAACATTACCAGACCAAAGTTGAAGTAATGAGCTATATACTTGAACAGCTCAAACAGATAAAAGCAGAAGCAGAAACCGAAAATCCAGGCAGCCATGAAAAAGTCACTATTTAAAAACGGAGCGGCAACACTCGCAGTATTGTTCTGCGCAGCCACCCTTACATCCTATGCGATTGAGGTCAAGAAGGAGTTCAACAGGACAATGGTCCCCACTGACAACACTACCCTCACTGTCATCAACAAATACGGTTCTGTCGTCACGGAGACCTGGGCTGAGAAGAATATCGTCATTAACGTTACCGTCAAAGTCGAACACTCCTCAGCAGAGAAAGCACAGAGACTCCTTGACATGATCGAAGTCAAATTCACGGAGTCAGGCGGAAACCTGACCGCAGAGACTATCTTCAATGATGACTTTTCATCTTTCAGCTGGAAGGGCGATAATAACAACTTCAGCATACATTATGCTGTCAAAATGCCTGCCTCCATCAACCTTGACGTAAGCAACAAGTACGGGAACACTGTTATTGACGAGGTGGCCGGACTGACAAAGCTTACTGTGAAGTATGGCAACCTGACGGTACATAAGCTTACCAGGGGCAATATCAAACCGCTGAACAGGGTTGACGTAGCCTACGGCAAGGCATCTGTTGACGAGCTTGGATGGGCAGAGATCTACGCACGTTACTGCGGACAGTTTGATATTGACAAAGCAACAGCACTGCTTGTTGACAGCAGGTATTCAAAGATATCAGTCGGTGAGGTGAGCTCACTGGTGGCAGACAGCAAATACGACGGTTACAATGTCACTTCGGCTAACAACATAGTCATTGTCAGCGGCTACACCAACCTGAACTTCGAGAAGGTTATCAAGAAACTTGATGTGGAGACCAAATACGGCAACCTCTCGGTCAATAATATCCCTGCCGGATTTGAGAAGCTGACCGTCAAGGCAGGATACTGTGCGGTCAAGCTTGCGATCGACCCTGCGGCATGCTATAAGTTAACGGCGAACAGCTCATACGGAAGCATTAAGGTTGATGACGCTAATTTCTCGCCTGATAAGAGGATAATTGGCAATACCTCATCAGAATTGTCAGGCAAGGTTGGCAGCTGCAGCAACCCCGCTTCCGAGGTAATAGTCACCACTTCATACGGATCTGCAAGGCTCTACTAATTTACTGGATTATACTACTCAATGAACGCGGCGCCTTTTTCCTGGCGCCGCGTTTTTCATTCATTGCGGTTCAATTGCCTGATGAGCGGCAGGAGGAAGCAAAAGATTTATCTCCATAATCGCCTTTATGGCACGGTCAGAAAAGAAATCGCACGCGGGAAACAGAGAGAACCTTCCAGCTCCCTCATAGTTATCACGGTCGATAATCAAAATCTCCTGCTGATCATTCCTGTTCACTATCTCACTCAGGGTGAATGCCGCCCTGTAACCGTCAATGCCGGCAATAACTGCCATTCCGCGCTTCAGTACTTCCGATGAAAGGGAATAATTACCGGCAAGAATGTCATTAAGCTTTGCCCCTGTGAAGGGGGTGGTGCCGTGAATACCCAGTCCCCGACCATAAAATACTGTATTATAAGTCATTAATCTTGAATCTGCAGGCAGACTTGTCAAACTGTCAATGGGCTCATTATTGACACATACCTTCATCTTTGCACAATAAAGCGGGGTGATGTCCCTGTCTATCCTGTATTTGCTGTCGAGTGATTTTACTGTGATCCGGACGGGATCAGAGATATTCCTGGCCGTAACCAGATCATTGCCGGCGACAAGCCTGGTCTCTCCGGGCAACGGCCACAGCTCCTTGCTTTTTGATGGAACAATCCGGGCAACCTCTGTAGCAATGAGGATACGATGACGGTTGACCGGGTAGTAAATCTCACCCCATGAGAATACCACGCTCTCTCCCCTGCCATTTGACACCTCAACATAGAGATCTATTATGGGAGGGAACTCAGCCTCGTTCTTCTTCTTCAGGATGACGCTGTTAAGGATATCGTAAAGCGAATACCCGTCATACCGGTATGCGCCCAGAAATTTGACCTCACCTTCAGTGAGAGTTGTCTCTTTTACAGTAATGCTGTGTTTTGTGAGAGTGTTGAGATCGATGTCCAGATCCCTTTCAATCTCACCTGTTATCTGAATAATACGGGTTCCCGTGAGGTGGTTTGAAGGTGCATCGTCATAGAAATCGTTAGTCTGGGCACTTAACATGGCCGCGGCCATAATCATGACCGCTGCGGATGAAATTCGAAATCTGCTCATAGGTTGGTTTTTTCGTTATGCAAATCTATGCATTTCGAATTATGTGCTAAATGATCATTGTCATCATATGGATCGCCTTTTTCCCCAGGCGAAATTCACACGTCCAGCTCTACCACGGTGATGCCTGCGCCCCCCCGTTCGACATGCTCGTCCATAACACTGCTTACGGCCCCGGTCGACTCAAGATACTGGCGTATCATCTGTCTCAGGATACCATTTCCCTTGCCGTGAAGTATGCGCAGATGCCTGAACTGTATCATCATCGCAGTGTCAATGAACTCCTGCACCGCCTGCAGAGCCTCCTCCGTGCGCATGCCCCGCACATCTATTTCCGGATTGAACTGGTTTCTTCTCACATTCAAGGACCAGTCGATCTTAGGCTGCGGACGCCCGCTGCCCGCTGCCTTCCTGTATTCTGCAGCACTGACAGGCTCTGTCTTGTCAATATCAACGCTCATCTTCAGATTGTTTGAAATGAGCTGCAGCTTTTTGCCCTTTACCTCAGTCACCTCCCCTACAGTGTCGCTGCCTGTGATCCTGACATAGTCGCCGGGAGAGACTTTATCAGGCTTCTTCTTAACAACAGGTTTGGGAGTCTGTTTGCTTATGCGCCTTACAATGCCGGCTGTGCTGCTTTTGAGCTGCGGAGCCTCAGGAAGGGTTACTGCAGGTTGTTTTTCTGTAACGGTGAGATGCTCGCGGAAGGAGTCCAGTTCCTCCCTCACCTCCCTGGTCTTCTCTTTTTCAGCCTGTGCCTCGCGGATAGACCGGATGGTATTCTCTATCATCCTGTTGGTGTCACGCAACAGTTCTTCGGCCTTGTTCTTCGCCTGACCGATGATCTCTTTCTGCTTTGTCTTTATGTCACCCAGCTGCGACTCGTAAGATGAGATCAGCTCCTCAAGCCGTTTCTCATGACGATGCACAGCCTCGCGCTTGCGCTCCCAGTAACGCTTGTCGCGGGCAATCTCCCTAAGGTTACGGTCGAAGTCAACATTGCCGGTGCCTGCCCTGGAGGCTGCATCGCTCAGTATCTCCTGCGGCAGTCCGATCTTCTTCGCGATCTCGAAGGCAAACGAGCTCCCGGGCTTGCCCTGGTCAAGACGGAAGAGAGGCTGCATCAGCTGATTGTCAAAAGCCATGGCCCCGTTGCTTATCCCCTCCTGTGAGGTGGCGAAGTGTTTGAGGTTGGTGTAGTGGGTAGTTATGACACCAAATACCCTGCGGTTATTCAGTTCGGCAAGGATAGCCTCTGCGATAGCCCCGCCGATGACAGGCTCGGTGCCTGTGCCGAACTCGTCTATCATCACCAGCGAGGTTTCGTCAGCATGCCTTAGCATCTGCTTCATGTTGATGAGATGCGAGCTGTATGTGCTCAGGTCGTTCTCGAGGCTCTGCTCATCGCCAATGTCAATGAAAAACTTTCCGAAGATGCCCGTCTCGGTACCCTCCGCGACAGGTATTGTCATGCCGCTCTGCAGCATATACTGAACCAGGGCTACGGTCTTGAGACAAACCGATTTACCGCCTGCGTTCGGGCCTGAGATGACCAGTATGCGGTCGCGCCTGTCTATCCTGACAGTAAGAGGAACAACCTCCCTCCCGCTGCTCCGGGCAAAAGCAAGTGTAAGCAGGGGATGGCGGGCATTGACCCAGCGTATATGAGGCGTACCTGCAACCGGGGGCATGATGCAGTCAAGCCTCTCGCCGAAGAGAGCCTTGGATCTGATGAAGTCTATCTCTGCCAGAAAACGAAAGTTTTCTGTCAGGTCATCAATATAAGGTCTTATGATGTCGGCCAGAGCGGTCAATATCCTAACTATCTCCCTCCTCTCCTCATGCTCCAGCACGGTGATCTCATTATTCAGCTCCACCACCTCCGCCGGCTCTATGAACACCGTCTTTCCCGTGGCAGATTCATCATGAACGAATCCTTTAATGCTTCGCTTGTTAGCCGCACTGACAGGTATCACACCCCGTCCGTTGCGCACTGCCACGGTGATGTCACGGTCGATAATGCCGTCAGCCTGTGCCTGCCTCAGCACAGAATGAAGCTTTCTCACGGCAGCAAGATTCTTTGATGAAAGATCGGCGCGAATGACTTTCAGTGCCGGCGAAGCACTGTCACGCACCTTCCCGTCCTTGTCAATTATGCGGTCAATAGCCTCACTGACAAAAGGATAGTAATTGACTGCCATGGCTTTTGCACTCAGAGCCGGATACTTGCCGTCCTTCCTGTTTTTGAAAAAACCGATGATCCGTCTTATGGTATCAAGCGATCCCCGAAGAGCCACCACCTCATCAAGCTCAGGGAATGTGCCTTCTATCCTGAGCTTATCAAGCATCACCGCAGGATCATTGAAGTTATCAGTCGGGAACTGCTCTCCGAATCTCAGTATCTGCTGAAACTCATCAGTCAGGGTAAGGTGCATACGTATCTCTTCCGCTGACCATAACACCTTCATCGCCTCCACCATGCGCACCCCTGCGGTACTCAGACAGGCATTTGCAAGATGCTCCCTTATCCGGTCAAATCCGATCTTATTTTCATATGTATCAGGGTAGATCATCCTGCGAAGGTCTCTTGACAAAAGTAAAGTTAATTAATGTTAATGCTTCACAGCGGTTGATTTTATGCTGATATATTTAGCCTCCAATAAACGGATACTGATAAAAAAATGAAAAAAGTAAGATTTGTTCTGATCACGGTATTTCTTTTCGCCATCTCGGTGACAGCCTTCAACCAGGAGGTTGCCGTGGACCTTGGAATGGTCTACAAGATAAGGCAGGAAGGACTGCGGAATTCTGATATTGAGACACTTGCATATATTATGACCGACCTGGCAGGTCCCAGGCTCACAGGGTCGGCAGGGATTGACCGCGCCAACGAGATCGCCAGGGCCAAGCTGGCAGAGTACGGTCTCTCGGAAGTACGCATTGAGCGTGCACGTGAGTTTCCCCGCGGCGGATGGGACTATTCGAAAGCTTACGCCGCAATGACAAAGCCCTGGTACAACAACTTTGCAGTCACACCTGTGGCATGGACAGCCGGCACCAAAGGACTGATAAAGGGTGAGGTTGTTCTGGTAGATATCAAAAAGATTGAAGATATTGAGCAGTACAGGGGGAAACTGAAAGGAAAGATCATTATGACCCCTGCCACCTCGCAGTACGAGGTAAGATTTGAGCCTCTTGCGGGCAGGTACACTGAGGAGGAGCTCATCGAGATTGCCATGTCTCCCGTCGGAGGAGGGCAGATCCGCAGGGATATGGGCGACTGGCAGGCACAGCGGGAACTGCGCTCAAAAGTGAGCGAGTTTCTTCGCAGTGAGGGTGTTGCGATGATGATCAGCAACGGCAACCCTTTTAATATACCCCGTTCAACAGGCTCTTCATATGACGGCAAGAGCCAGGAACCGGTGACTGAGATCAGCATCGCACAGGAAACTTACGGCCGGATGGAGCGACTCCTTAAGAAAGGTGAGAAGGTAGAGGTTGAGGCTGAGATAAAGGCTGAGTTCACCCCCGGCAAGGAAGTTTACAATGTTATTGCAGAGATACCGGGCACTGATCCCGTACTGAAGGACGAAATTGTACTTCTCGGCGGACACATCGACTCATGGCATGGGGGAACCGGTGCTGCCGACAATGCATCGGGCTGCATTGTCATGATGGAAGCCATCCGTATTCTCAAGGCCCTTGATGCCAGGCCGCGCCGTACTATACGCATTGCCCTCTGGGGAGGCGAAGAGCAGGGGCTCAACGGCTCACGCGGGTATGTTGAACAGTATCTGTATGACAATGTCAAGGCGGAGAAGAAACCTGGTTTTGACAAGTTTTCGGTCTACTTCAACATGGATAACGGTACCGGCAAGTACCGCGGGATATACCTGCAGGAGAACAACCTGGCGAGACCCCTTTTCGAGGCATGGATGGAACCTGTAAGTGACATGGGATTCACCACCGTGGCGCTGCGCAACACAGGGGGTACTGATCATCAGTCGTTTGACGGAGCAGGGCTGCCTGGTTTCCAGTTCATACAGGATGAGATAGAATACGGGCGCGGTTACCATACCAACACAGACACATGGGAAAGGCTGTTGCTGCCTGATCTCAGACACAACGCAATCATAACGGCATGGTTCGCATACAACGCAGCCATGATGGATGAGATGTTCCCGCGCAAGCCGGCAATGAAATTCAAAGAGCCGGCAAGGCGCTTCTGATCTGGTCTTTTGAATCTGTTTTTAAAGAAAGAGGCTGACATCTTGGATGTCAGCCTCTCATATTTCAACATCGCAGGTAAGTGTCCGACCCGCAATCCTGGTTTCTTATTCCTTTATACCTTCCAGATCAAGTATGAATGCATATTCCAGGGCAGTGGTCTTTAACCGCTCGAACCGTCCTGACGCACCCCCGTGACCTGCTGTCATGTTTACATCCATGATAAGGATATTATCATCGGTCTTCATGTCCCTCAGTTTTGCCACCCACTTGGCAGGCTCCCAGTATTGTACCTGTGAGTCCCAGTAACCGGTGGTAACCAGCATGTTAGGATACTCCTGCTCCTTCACCTGGTCATATGGCGAGTATGAAAGCATGTAATCATAATACTCCTGCTTGCGGGGATCGCCCCATTCATCCCATTCGAAGGTTGTAAGAGGAATAGATGCATCGAGCATTGTGCTTACCACATCAACGAAGGGAACCTGCGCGATGATACCGTTATAAAGCTGAGGCTCCATGTTGGCTATTGCGCCCATGAGCAAACCTCCGGCACTGCCGCCCATGGCATAGAGGTTCTCAGGTGAGGTATATTTCTCATTGATGAGGAAGCGTGCACAGTCGTTGAAATCGGTAAAGGTGTTGATCTTCTTCAGAAGCTTGCCATCCTCGTACCACTGGCGTCCCATCTCGCTGCCACCCCTTATATGTGCCAGGGCATAGACAAAGCCGCGGTCAAGGAGGCTGATGATTGATGAGCGGAATGAAGGATTGGTGGATGAACCGTATGAGCCGTAGGAATAGAGCAACATGGGTGCACTGCCATCCTGAACGAAGCCCTTGCGATAGACAAGCGAAACCGGAACCTTGGTTCCGTCAGCGGCAGTGGCCCACAGACGCTTTGACTCATAGTTGTTCTTGTCAAACCCGCCAAGCACGCTGTCCTGCTTAAGGAGCGTCTTTGTCCTGGCTGCCATGTCATAGTCAAACACCGAATTTGGTGTGGTAAGCGATGAATAGCTGAATCTCAGCAAGGGAGTATTGGCGTTGGGATTTATGCTTATGCCCGCCGTATATGTCTCCTCACCGAAATCGAGGAAATGTTCTGAACCGTCAGCCATGCTTATGATGCGAAGGTTTGTAAGTCCCTTGATCATCTCGTGCGCTACAAGATAATTGTCAAAAACCTCGAAATTCTCAAGCAGAACATCGCTCCGGTGCGGGATTACTTCCTTCCAGTTGGCCATACCAGTCTTGTTCTCAGGACATGACATCAGTTTGAAGTTCTTGGCTCCGTCGGCATTGGTGTAGATGAAGAAATTGCCGTTCAGGTGCTCAACAGAATAGAGGTGATCAATCTTACGGGGTTCAAATACCACTACCCTGCCGTCAGGTTTGTCGGCTTCGATAAGCCTTACTTCGGTAGTGAGAGTCTGGTTTGAGACGATGGTAATGTATTTCTTACTTTTTGTCTTGCCCAATCCCACTGCGAATGTTTCATCAGTCTCGTCATAGATGAGCTTGTCTTCTGAAGCGGGAGTGCCAAGAATATGCTTCATTACCTTTGCAGCCCTCAGGGTCTCAGGATCCTTCGATACATAGAATACTGTCTTGTTGTCGTTGGCCCATATAGCTTCGCCGGTGACATTTTCTATCCTGTCACCCAGCAGTTCGCCACTGTTCAGGTCCTTGAAGAACATCGTGTACTGCCTGCGGCTGATGTGGTCAACAGCATAGGCGAGAAGGTTATTGTCAGGAGAGACTGACAGCCCGCCGACGCCTGTATATTTCTGTCCTTCAGCAAGAACGTTTACATCCAGGAGCACACTGGCACTGTCAGCGCCCTCCTTCTTTCTGTAAAAGACAGGGTACTCTTTACCGATGAAGTACTTCGTCTGGTAATAATATCCGTTATCAAGATAAGGCACAGACGCGTCGTCTTCCTTGATTCGCCCCTTTATCTCTTCAAAGAGTTTCTGCTGCAAAGCCTCAGTGTGCTTCATCATCGCAGTGGCATAGTCATCCTCTGCGGTGAGGTACTTAACCACTTCAACAGTCTGTGAGTCAGGTGACTCAGCATTCTTTTGCTCATCGCTGAGCCTGAGCCAGAAGTAGTCATCATTGCGTTCGTTGCCGTTGCTTGCGACAATAAAAGGTTTTTTGGCAGCCACAGGTGGTTGCGGCTTCTTGTCGGCGCATGATGCCAGAATCAGCATCACTGCCGCCATTGTTAAAATTCCGAATCTTTTCATAAGTAATTCAATAATTGTTTAAAGTTAGTTGTTGATCATTTTTTTATCCCTTTCAATGAGAGCTGTATCCGTTTCCTGGCCAGGTCCACACTCACTACCCGTACCATAAGCTGCTGATGGAGTTTAACCACCTTTGACGGGTCATCAACGTACCGGTCTGCCATCTGGGAGACATGAACCAGCCCGTCCTGCTTGACGCCGATATCAACGAAGGCACCGAATTTAGTAATATTTGTTACAATGCCGGGAACTGTCATTCCCTCTTTCACATCCTCAATGGTGCGTATCTCAGCGAAGGTGAACTCCTGTATTGAGGAGCGCGGGTCACGTCCCGGTCTGGCAAGTTCCTGCATGATATCCTTCAGCGTGGGAAGGCCTGCTTCAGGGGAGACATATCTCTCAATATTAACTGCCTTTCTTTTCTCTCCGTCAAGGATCAGCTCTGCCACTGAGCATCCGGCGTCGGCAGCCATTCTCTCAACAATGTGGTAGCTCTCAGGGTGCACTGCCGAAGCATCGAGCGGATTCGCCGCATTGCGTATCCTGAGGAACCCGGCTGCCTGCTCGAAGGCTTTGTCGCCCATGCGCTTGACCTTTAGGAGTCCGGAGCGTGACCTGAAAGGGCCATTTTCCGAGCGGTATTCGACGATGTTCTGTGCCAGCTTAGGGCCAAGACCCGAAATGTAGGTAAGCAAGTGGGGACTGGCGGTATTAACCTCCACTCCCACTGCGTTCACGCATGACATTACAACCTCGTCGAGACTGTTCTGCAACCTGGTCTGGTCGACGTCATGCTGGTACTGGCCCACACCTATCGATTTGGGATCTATCTTCACAAGCTCTGCCAGCGGATCCATCAGCCGGCGGCCGATAGAGACTGCGCCGCGGACAGTGACATCATGATCAGGAAACTCGTCCCTTGCGGTCTTTGATGCTGAATAGACAGAAGCGCCTGCCTCACTCACAACGAAAACTTTTATGCCACTGGCCGGAGGGAGATACTGCTTTATGAAATCTTCAGTCTCGCGGCTGGCAGTACCGTTTCCAATTGCTACGGCTTCAATGCTGTATTTATCTATCAGCGTCAGCAGCTTGCTGACACTCTTTGCAGTCTCATTCTGCGGAGGATGAGGATAGATGGTGTCATTATGGAGTAAGGCACCCTGCCTGTCAAGGCATACGAGCTTGCATCCGGTGCGGTAACCCGGATCGAGGGCGAGAACGCTCTTCTCACCCAGCGGGGCGCAAAGCAGCAGCTGGCGCAGGTTGTCGGCGAAGACACGTATGGCCTCCCCGTCAGCCTTAGTCTTTGACAGGGCCCTGAATTCAGTCTCCATCGCCGGACCCAGCAGACGGCTCCAGCTGTCAGCCAAGGCTTCCTTCACCTGTCTTGCAGCCTGATTCTGGGTTTTGACAAACTGTCTCTCCAGCAGCTCCCTGGCCTCGTCATCGCGAGGCATGATTGTCAGTCTGAGGAAACCCTCCTCTTCACCCCTGCGCATGGCAAGCAGACGGTGAGAAGGACAGCGGCGCAGCGGCTCTGACCAGTCAAAGTAGTCACTGAACTTATTCCCCTCTTCCTCTTTGCCTTTTATGACCCTGGATGTTATAACGGCTTCTTTCTCAAACAGAACCCTCATGGCGCCTCGCACCTGCTCATCCTCGTTGATAATCTCAGCAATGATATCCCGTGCACCGGCAAGTGCATCACTGATTGTCAGCACCTCCTCGCCTGTGTATTTTTCCGCCTCACTCTCAGGGTCTCCCGGCAACTGTCTGATCAGCCACAGTGCCAGCGGCTCGAGACCCTTCTCACGCGCCACTGATGCCCTTGTGCGCCTCTTAGGCCTGTAAGGCAGGTATAGATCCTCGAGCTGCGACACTGTCAGTGCAGCGTTGATCTTTGCAAGAAGCACTGGTGTCATTTTCTCCTGCTCCTCAATAGACTTAATGATGGCCTCTCTCCTCTTCTCAAGCTCCTTCAGCCTCCCGTATTCATCACGTATCCCGGCAATCTGAACCTCGTCAAGACTGCCTGTGACCTCCTTACGGTACCGGCTTATAAAGGGTATCGTGGCTCCGTCATCAAGCAGACGCAGTGTGTTCTCAACCTGCCAGTCATGCAGTTGAAGCTTTTGTGCAATTATTTTTATGTAAGCTGCCGGGTCCATAACTTTATTCGATATATAGCACTAGTCCCTTAAGATATTCACTCTCAGGATGATATATGCTGACCGGATGATCCGGAGGCTGGCCTGTCTGATGCAGTATTCTCACATTGCGCCCTGTGTTCGCTGCTGCCACAAAAACTGAACGGCGGAAATCTTCACGGCTAACCACCTGCGAACATGAGAAGGTAAATATTATTCCTCCGGGTTTTATCTTTTCAATTGCTATTGCATTCAGTCTCCTGTAGCCCTGGAGAGCTTTGTCGAGCGCATTGTGATGCTTGGCAAATGCCGGGGGGTCAAGCACCATAAGATCATAATCGCGGTTCATCTCAGCCAGGTAGGTGAAGGCGTCAGTCGAAAAGCTCCGGTGCCGTGCATCATCACCGTAATTCATTTTTACATTCTCATCAGCCAGGGCTATTGCTGCGGCAGAGCTGTCAACGGTATGGACGGCATCGGCATTCTGCATGGCATAGACCGAAAAACCGCCTGAGTAGCCAAACATATTCAGTACCCTGCGTCCCTTGCTGTATCTTGTCAGCAGACTGCGGCTGTCACGCTGGTCTATGAAGAAGCCTGTCTTCTGTCCGGTCTGCCAGTTAACACTGAATTTCATTCCGTTCTCCGTGACTATGGCACCGGGGCCGGCATCCTCACCGGCCAGGTATCTGTTGACAGCACCGAGCTTCGCCATGTAAGGGAGGGTCGCTTCACTCTTGTCAAAGACAGACGTCACAGAGCCCTGCAGTATTTCAATTATCAGCTCTGCAATCATCGCCCGTATATGCCAGAAACCTGCTGTATGGGCCTGAAGCACGGCTACACTGCCGTATATGTCCACAATCAGACCCGGCAGACCGTCTCCCTCACCATGTATCAATCGCCACACGTTGGTGTCGCTTCTGCCGGCAATGCCTGCGTTCAGCCTGAAGGCATAGGCATCAGAGAGCTTCTTCCGGAAGAATTCCCTGCCGGGATCACACTTGCTGAACGAAAAGATGCGTACGGCTATTGACCCCGGAGCCCAGTGCCCTGTTGCCAGGTAGGTACCGTCAGAAGCGCATACCTCAACAACGTCACCCTCGGCAGGTGAGCCTGTTGTTTCTGATATAGCACCGGAGAATATCCATGGATGGTAACGCCTTACTGACTGGTCTTTGCCTTTCTTCAATGAAACCCGGGCTATTGTCATGGTTAGGTATAAAGTTAAAAGTCAAAAGTCTAAAGTCAAAAGTCTATTGATAAAATTCTTTTCCGTTGATAGTGAAATATATACGCCGGCAGACCCATGCGTCAGTGGCAGCATAGGTCATTTGTGACTCTGTAAGTGCAGGGGCCTCCCAGTTTGAAACCTGCTGTGATTTTGAGATGGAAAAGCCAAGTACGAGTGCTGACAGCTTCTTCAGCCCAAGCTGTTTGATGCCGTGTGCTGCAACCACAGTCTGCAGGTCAATAAAACCTCCGGGTTCAAAGGGTCTTAGTTTTCTCAGCGCCTTGATATCATCATGTATTGCCACTCCAACCTTTATAATATCAGGGTCGGAAAGCATGGCTGCCAGTTCCTCGGGTAACCCTATAATGTTCAGCCTGAAGAGCCAGGCATTGCGGTCATCGGCGAATTGAAGCAATGATACCTTGTGTCTCTCCCCCTTCCTGAATGAGGGCCTGGTTTCCGTATCAAATCCCAATACCCCTGATTTGTTCAGCTGAGGCATTACCTTATAGAACTTCTTCATAGTATCCACAAGGGTGACTCTCCCTTCAAACTGTGATACAGGAAGGCTTTTTAGTTCTTCGTCAGATACGCTCTCGTTAAACTGTCTTGTCATCGACGGCTGATTCATTTGTCTCTTTCTCATCGCTCTCCGAGTAGAGAACGGTGTGAATGGCATTGAGCACATTCAGCAGTTTCTTGCCCCAGAACTCCTCAAAATTCATGAGCACCTCCCATACTGCATCATTCATTACTTCATCGGTGCCTGTCTTGTAGTTCACAACAAAGTCCTTCAGATCCTGATAAATATCTGTAAGGCTTTCTGCTATGCTGCCGGTATAAAGTCCGTCTGCCGGGTCACCCATATCCACTATGACCGGGTAAGGGTCATTATTCCCTGTTTTGGCAAGGAGGGTATCATGCATTCTTGTCCAGTCGAACTCGGTCACTGTCTTTTCGTTTCCCTCCTCCATCAATGGCTCAAGCATTGGCAGCAGCGACGCCCTGAGGTAAATGAAGGGAAGGAGGCGCTGCATAACCTTGAGTATCTCAATGCCGTTTATTTCCTTGATTCCCTCCAGGTATTTGCAGTATTCGTTGGCAGACGCAACGAACTCAACTACCTGGCGTGAATAGATGATCTTCTCCTCTTGTTCCATTGGCTTTGAATAATCGACAAAATTACCTATTTCAACAACAATACAGCCAAGGTGTTCAAAAAAGGAGGATCAGGAGTGTTTCCACGACAGTTTTTGCTCTTCATCGTAATGGAGCTTCTCATGATCGAGCAGCCATCTGATCACCCTGGTGCTCTTTTCGGCAGGAAACTCCATCGAAGCGGCAAGCTGCTCTGCTCTCAGCGGATTAACAATGAGCAGATCTTTTATCTTGTCAATTATAAGGTCAAACTCATACTTGCTCAATTCCAGTTCATTTCTCTCCATACAGGTGTCACACAGACCGCAGCGGCCGTTCTCCTCACCGAAGTAATGTGTCAGGAAGGCTGAGCGGCAACGGGTTTTGTTCTCAGCGTATTCGGTTATTTTCTCCACCCTGCTTATAAAGTTTTCCTTCACACGCAGATACACATCAGGAGAGATTGTGAGGTGACTGCGATCAAGCCTCTCTTCGGTAAAGATCACCAGCGGGCTCTTCTTTCCCGGGATAAAGTGTATTATCCCCTGTGATGTAAGCCTCAGCAGATACTGGTAAATGGCCTCGCGCGTCAGCCCGGATCTGTTTGCCAGCGACTCTTCATTTATTGGCACAAAATCAGAGAACATGCCGCTGTAAGTCCGCAGAAGAAGCTTAATGAACCTGTCATACTCCTCGTTGGCTACCTGGAATTTGTAAAGGTCGTCACGGCTCACCACGAAGTGTACACGTGAAGGGTTGTTTATCTCATCGGTGAACTCAAGATATCCCTCCTTCTGAAGGAAGACAAGGCTGTTATATGTCTCTGTAACAGAGAACCTGAAGGCTGTCACGAACTTCCACAGGTCAAAGTCATGGACACTGTTCTTTCCGGAGCCGACAGGCAACTGGTAATAGTTTCCTATTGCCTCATATATATCCTTGATTCGTTCGACAGGAGGAAATTTTATCCGCACCGAGTCTGCAAGGCGTCTCTTTTCATCTTCTGACCATAGCAGTACGGCAAATGCCGGCTTACCATCGCGCCCTGCCCTGCCGGACTCCTGGTAATAAGCCTCAACAGAATCAGGAGAGTCCCAGTGTATTACAAACCGGACATCTGCCTTGTCTATCCCCATCCCGAAGGCATTTGTTGCCACTATTACCCTTGATTCACCGGTAGTCCAGGCATGCTGCTTTCTGTCTCTCATCTCCTGCGGCAGGCCGGCATGATAAAAATCTGCGCTGATCCCTTTTGACAGCAGCATCTCAGCCACCTCCTTCGACCTTTTCCTGCTGCTGACGTATACTATGCCGCATCCGGGCTCCCTGCTCAGGCTTTTGGTAAGATATGCCCCCTTGTCTTCCACCTCCCTGACAACATAGGTTATGTTCGTTCGCTTGAAACTTGACTGCAGGATCAGCGCATTGCGCATCTTAAGCCGTGCTGTTATATCCTTCACCACCTCAGGGGTGGCTGTTGCGGTAAGGGCCAGGAAAGGAACCTCGGGGCTGATCATGTCACGGATATCAGCTATAGCGAGGTATGAGGGTCTGAAGTCATAACCCCACTGCGATATGCAATGTGCCTCATCTACGGCGACAAATGTGAAATTAAAGCGTGCAACGCGCGACCTGAAGACAGGGGTCTGCAACCGTTCCGGGCTGACGTAAAGGAGCCTGTAATCACCGTACAGGCAGTTGTCAAGAGCTATCTCCACCTCCTCGCGGGTCATGCCGCTGTGGATGGCCATAGCCTTGATATTCATCGACTTCAGCCGATTGACCTGGTCCTTCATCAGTGCTATAAGAGGGGTGATCACCAGACACAGGCCCTCACGCGCAACGGCCGGCACCTGGTATGTTACAGACTTGCCTCCTCCGGTAGGAAGCAGTCCAATGACATCCTTCCCGGAGGCCACCGCACCGATAATCTCCTCCTGCAACGGCCTGAAAGAGGTAAATCCCCAATAGCGGGCAAGGGTCTCCCTGTAAATGTCCGGTAACATTGTTATGCAGCCTCCTTCATGCAAAAATAGTAACTCAAACTCATTTTTAACCTTTTATTGACATTTTAGATATGCTGGTGCTCATCATTTTTTTGTAATTTTCGCCCCAAATAAAAATCTGCCCGATGTCATTCTCTGAAGATAAGTTGATGTTTGAAGGTCTTACCTTCGATGATGTGCTGCTTCTTCCGGCCTACTCGGAGGTTCTGCCGCGCGATGTTGACCTCAGATCGCGCTTTACACGCAACATAATGATGAATACGCCCATCATCTCGGCAGCGATGGACACTGTCACCGAGGCTGAACTGGCCATCGCCATTGCCCGTGAAGGTGGCATTGGCGTGATACACAAGAATATGTCTATAGGTCAGCAGGCGGCACAGGTGAGGAAGGTCAAGAGAGCAGAGAGCGTTATGATCTTCGACCCGGTGACCATAGGTGATACCGCTACCGTGGCCGATGCACTGGCCCTGATGAAGGAGTTCAGGATCGGCGGGATCCCTGTCATCAATGACGACGGAGCTCTTGTTGGAATTGTTACAAACAGGGACCTTCGTTTTGAGGGTGACTATTCAAGGAGCATAAGTGAGGTCATGACACCCCTCTCGAGGCTGATAACCATAAGTCACCAGACCGACCTGGCCGCGGCCGCGGAGATACTGCAGAAGCATAAAATAGAAAAGCTTCCTATTGTGGATGACAAGGGTAGGCTGAAGGGGCTTGTTACTTACAAAGATATGACCAAGGCCAAGGACAGGCCCAATGCGTGCAAGGACGAGAGGGGAAGGCTCAGGGTGGCTGCAGCAGTGGGCATAGCTGTAAATACCCTCTCAAGAGTAGAGGCACTCGTAGGGGCGGGCGTTGATGCCATTGCAATTGATACCGCCCATGGTCATACCAAAGGTGTCATTGAGATACTCAGGGAGATAAAGAAGATTTTCCCGGGCACAGAGGTTGTTGTAGGGAACATTGGTACCGGTGACGCTGCAAGGAAGCTTGTTGATGAAGGCGCTGACGCCGTAAAGGTGGGAATAGGACCGGGCTCCATCTGCACAACCAGGGTCGTGGCAGGCGTGGGTGTGCCGCAGCTCTCGGCAATATTCAACGTCGCCTCCGCAATCAGCGGCAGCGGCGTGCCTGTCATAGCTGACGGCGGGATAAGATACTCGGGAGATATTGTCAAGGCACTCGCCGCTGGAGCTGACAGTATAATGGCAGGTTCTCTCTTTGCCGGTGTCGAAGAATCACCGGGTGAGACAATAATATATAACGGACGTAAGTTTAAGACTTACCGGGGAATGGGATCGGTGGAAGCAATGCAGATGGGATCGAAAGACAGATACTTCCAGGATATGGAGGATGATATTCATAAACTTGTGCCTGAGGGTATTACTGCCCGTGTACCCTACAAGGGCACACTTAACGAGGTCATCTACCAGTTCCTTGGCGGACTGCGATCAGGGATGGGTTACTGCGGCGCCCCTGACATTGCCACCCTTCAGAGAGAGGGACGGTTTGTCAGGGTGACAAGCGCAGGTGTAACAGAAAGCCATCCGCATGATGTTACGATAACCCGTGAGGCACCCAATTACAGCCGGAAGATTAATGAGTATTGATGAGCATCAGAATAATTATATTGTCACTGCTTACCCTGGTATCAGCCTGCAAAAATGCCGGCACTGATTCAGAACGCACTGTTGTTGCCCGTGCCGGCGACAGGATGCTCTATCTGGATCAGATACCTTCAAACCTGGTGATCAGCGGGCTGAACGAGACTGACAGCATTTCAGCGATACAGAGCTACATACGTCGCTGGGCACGGAAGGAACTGCTGGCACTCAGAGCCGAGCAGAACCTCACCGCTGAGTACAAGGCGGAGGTGAACAGGCAGCTCGATGAGATGAGGAATAATCTTCTTATCTATCAGTACCAGCAGCAGATGATCATACAGAAAATGGATACCGTAGTAAGTGAAAGCGAAATGCAGGATTACTATGTGGGCAACCTCAACACCTTCACACTTACTTCGAACATTGTCAAGGCGCTGCTGATAAAAATGCCGGCAGAGACACCGGATCTGGACAAGGTGCGAAAGCTCTACAAGTCATCTCAGACGGAAGACATACATGAGCTTGAAGATTATTGCCTGCAGTTTGCCCTCCGGTACGATGACTTTGATGATGAATGGATCCCCTTCACCCAGCTCCTGATGGAAGTCCCGCTTGAGTCTGACAGGCAGGAGGAGTGGCTGACACGCAACAGCTCTGCAGAGTTGAAGGACGACCAATATGTTTACTTCATTGTCGTCAGGGAATACAGGCTGCGCAACAGCACTGCGCCATTCGAATATATCAGTGGACAGGTGAAGACAATCATTCTTAACAACCGGAGGAATGACTTCCTTCAAAAGCTCGAAGACGGTATTTACAATGAGGCGGTCAGGAGTAGCACCCTGCAAATCTATTAACAAGTGATCTGAAGATGAAATTTAAGATTATCATATTAGTTGCGCTGATGGCGTTTGCAGGGTACAGCGCAGCCGGTCAGCAGATAGTGGAATCTATTGTTGGCATTGTGGGCAATGAGGTTATATATCTCTCTGACATTGAGGGACAGGTACTGCAGCGCAAGGCTGAAAAAGACCCCACCCCCATTGAGCAGCTCCGCTGCCTTGTGTTTGAAGATCAGTTAATTCAGAAGCTGTTTCTTGACCAGGCGAGACTTGACTCAGTTGAGGTGTCACCGGAAAATGTGGAAGCAGACCTCACCAGCAGGCTTTCCGATTATGTGCGTCGCGCCGGCTCGGAGCAGGCTCTAGAGAATTATTTCAACAAGAGCATGTCTGAGATTAAGAAAGACCTCCGTGAGATGCTCACCAACCAGTATATCATACAGGAGACCCAGGGAACAATAGCACAAACTATTACAGTAACACCGGAGGAGATAAGAGATTACTACAAAACCATTCCTGAAGATTCTCTTCCCCTCGTACCCAGGAAGGTGGAGCTGAGCATCATCACCGTTGAGCCGCCGGACATTGAGGATAGCAAGGCGGAGGTACGGCAGCGGCTGCTTGATCTCAGAAGCCGCGTTGTCAATGGCGAGAGCTTCAGGACGCTGGCAGTACTCTATTCAGAAGATCCGGGATCAGCCCCTAACGGAGGCGAGATAGGTTTTATGACAAGGGGCGAGCTGGCAAAGCCATATGCTGAGGCGGCATGGAGCCTTAAGAAGGATGCCGTTTCAAAGATAGTTGAGACAGAGTTCGGCTTTCATATAATACAGTTGATTGACCGAAAGGGCGACATGGTCAACTCACGTCACATACTTATGAAACCCAAACTCTCTGCCTCACAGACTGAATGGTCAATCATGAGACTAGACAGCATAGCCACAATGGTAAGAACAGACAGCCTTAAGTTCGACAGGGCGGCGCTGATGTTCTCCTCTGACAAAACAACCAGGGCCAACGGAGGAAAGATGGTACAGGACAATCCGTCAGAAAGAGGAACATGGTTTACCCTTGATGAGCTTCCGAAGGAGATCAATCTTGTGGTCCGTAACATGAAACTTGGTGAGATATCAGAACCTTTCCGCACCACCGATGCCAAAGGCAACAGCGTTTACTGCATAATAAGGCTCGACAATGAGATCGCACCCCACAGGGTCAATATTAAGGATGACTACAACTTCCTGTCGCAGGCGGCCCTGATGAACAAGAAAAACAAAGCATACCAGGACTGGATCACTGATAAGATAAAGAGGACTTTTATCCGTATCAGTGACGAATTCAGGGATTGCAGTTTTCAGAATGCCGGATGGCTCGAATAGGTCATATAAGGTCGCAGGGAGCCCTTGTTCTGATTCTGTCTCTTCTCTCTCTGTTAAAACCATGGCAGGCTTTTTCACAGGAGGCCGGCGGCCGGCGCATGGTCGAGATACTTCATACTGATGCGCTTGAGTTTGACCGCCTGGCAGAGCAGCCCCGGAAGAGACTCATAGGTAATGTGCAGATGAAGCACAACAATCTCTACATGAGCTGCGACAGCGCATGGTACTATGATCAGATAAACCAGGTCTTCGCCTTCAGCAACATACATATAAGGCAGGGCGATACTCTCCAGATATGGGGCAGATATCTCTCATACAACGGTGACACTGGCAAGGCTGTAATGACTGACAGCGTCGAGCTCGCCGATAACGAGACAAGACTATTCACTCCCAAGATAGACTATGACGTGAACACACAGACAGCAGTTTATGATGAGGGAGGCAGAATCCTTAACGGTGAAAACACCCTTACAAGCCGAACAGGAATATACTATGCCGACAGGAAGATGCTTCACTTCCGCGACAGCGTCAGGATAGTCAATCCGGACTTCATAATGTACGCTGACACAATGCGGTATGACACTTTTAATGAGATAGTTTGGTTTGCCGGACCGACGGAAGCCATCGGTGACAGCCTCTACCTCTATTGCGAGCAGGGATGGAGTGACACCCGAAATGATGTCTCACGGCTTATGAAGAACGCAGTGCTCGACAACCGTGAACAGCGAATCACCGGAGATACGCTGTGGTATGATGAAAAAGAGGGCTTCGGGGAAGCATTCGGCAATGTGACCATCACCGACACCACCGATAACGTCGTCGGGGGAGGAAATTACGGCTGGTATTACAAGAGGCCTGAGCGCTTTCTGCTTACAAAATCGCCCTGGTTCACAATGTTCTCTGATGATGATACATTGACGCTGAGGGCTGACACACTCAGATCACTGCCGCTTACTGACAGTGCAGGAGTAGACCACAGGCTGCTTAAGGCATTCTACGGCTGTACCATTTTCAGCCGCGAGATGCAGGGCAAATGCGACTCTCTTATCTACTCGTTCATGGACTCAGTGATACGATTGTATGATGATCCAATCATCTGGTCACAGGAGAATCAGCTCTCTGCAGATTCTATTGCCCTCTTCACGCGCGACAGCAAAGCCGACCACATGGAGCTGTACAACTCGGCTTTCGTGGCAGGTTATGTTGATTCGACACGCTTCGACCAGATAAGCGGCAAAAACCTTTCAGGTTATTTTGTTGACAATAAGCTGCACAGGATAAAGGTTACAGGTAACGGTGAGGCAATTTACTATGTGGTTGATGAAAACAGCCTGGTTGGCGTAAACAGGGCCAGAAGCGCATCAATAGAGATCTTTATCGAGGATGGCAAGATTGCCCAGATTTTCCAGAACCAGAGCCCCGACGGATCATTTGATCCACCGCTGAAAACCCCCGATGAAGAGATGAAGCTTGATGGGTTCAGATGGGTGCCGGAACTGAGACCGGTTAGAGGGCAGGAGCAGGGGCAGGGAGCAGGGGGAACGAAACTTTGAGCGGGAGAGATGAGGAATTAAGAATTAAGAATTGAGAATTGAGAGCAAGACCTCAAGACCTTAAGACTCTCAGACAACCTCAGACCTTCAGACCTTTTAGTACTCGTCCTCGTTAAAGAAAAAGTCGTCTTTCGATGGATAATCAGGCCAGATATCTTCAATACTCTCATAAATATCCCCTTCGTCCTCAATCTCCTGAAGGTTTTCTATGACTTCCATAGGGGCACCTGACCGTATGGCGTAATCTATAAGCTCGTCCTTGGTAGCAGGCCATGGAGCGTCTTCGAGCTTTGATGCTAATTCAAGTGTCCAATACATATTTGTAATTACTTAAAAAATTACCCTTGGTAAAGTCCGCAAATATAAAATTATTTGGAATAATAAAAGAGTGACCCGACTTTTTTCTCCTAAATTATTATTTTTTCCGGGTAATCCACTTAACTTCCTCTTTGCCAGCCTCATACATAAGGCATCTTGAGAGAACAAAGAGATAGTCAGACAGGCGGTTAAGGTATTTGACAACTGACGGATCGACTTTTTCCTTTTCATTGAGGCGCAGCAGTGCCCGTTCGGCACGCCGGCACACACATCTTGCGATATTACTGTTCGCCGCATTCGGGTGACCCCCTGGCAGGATGAATGAAGTCAGTGCCGGCAGCTTCTCTTCCATTCTGTCTATTGAGCGCTCCAGTACTGAAGGGTCATCAATCATTATGCCTTCAGGCACCTTTGCTGAAGGGTCAGTGGCGATAACTGAGCAGCATGACATCAGGGATGCCTGGATTGCTATAAGTTCTTCGGTGCTGACACAATGCTGGTCAGCTCCCCGCAGCAAACCTATCCAGGCAATAAGCTCATCAACCGTGCCGTAGGCTTCGATGCGCGGATGGTGCTTCGGCAGCCTCTTTCCGCCAATGATCGAGGTCTCGCCCTTGTCACCCGTTTTTGTATATATCTTCATTGCTCTTAGCTCCTCGCTCCTTGCTCCTAGCTCCTTGCTCTTCGCCCCTTGCTCCCTCACCCCTTGCTCCTCGCCCCTTGCTCCTTGCCCCCTATCTCTGCCTACTGCCTACTGCCTCTTCCTTACGTCAATCCTGTTCTCATTGGCATAATCGGCAGAGACCTCTCCGTCCATCAGTTTAATGATACGGTGAGCATGACGGGCAATATCCTCCTCATGAGTCACCACAATTACAGTGTTCCCCAGTTCATGAATCTTGTCTAGCAGGCCCATGATATCATATGATGTCTTGCTGTCAAGGTTACCGGTAGGTTCATCTGCAAGAATTATCGAAGGTGTGTTTACAAGGGCCCTTGCGATGGCAACTCTCTGTCTCTGTCCGCCCGATAACTCATTGGGCTTATGGTGCATCCTGTCGGCAAGACCAACCTCATCAAGAGTTCTTTTCGCATGCTCCTCCCTTTCATGGCGGGGTATGCCTGCATAAATGAGAGGCAGTGTCACATTCTCAAGTGCAGTGTATCGCGGCAATAGGTTAAAGGTCTGAAAAACGAATCCGATCTCTTTGTTGCGAATCTCAGCAAGCTGGTCATCCTCCATCTTGCTAACGTCCGTTCCGTTCAGTATATACTGACCTTTGGTTGGGGTGTCGAGACACCCGAGGATATTCATTAACGTAGATTTGCCTGAGCCTGACGGACCCATTATTGCTACGTACTCGTTCTTATTGATGCTTAATGAAACCGAGCGCAGGGCCCGTACTATTACTGATCCAACCTGGTAGTTCTTTACAATGTTGTGTATCTCAATGACCTTGTCCATGCCTGATTTATTAAAGTCCCGAAATTAGTTTAAAATAATCTATAAATATCTTACGCTCCTATTAATTTTTGTTAACACCTTATCCTGTAGCTTCCCGGTGTAATGCCATTTATCCTGAAGAGAATCCCGAAACGAAGTGTCTCCATTGACACAGCGGCCAGTCCTTCCGTGACAATCGATTTCCATCCGCTGTACATATCCCTTGTCAGACGGATGTCGTCTGCCACTATAATCATCTCCTCCCCTGCCTCAGCTATCCTTCCTGCATACTCTGCAAGTGCCCCTCCCCTGTGGTTGCCATCGATGAATACGAATGACACTTTTGTTCCCTCGGCTATGATTTTCCCGAGTGCCTCGCTGAACTCCATGTTCATCACAGTGACATTACCGGCTCCGTGCCGTGCCATGTTGGCGGCAGCAATTTCAGCCAATGCCGGGCATCCTTCAACCGTCACCACCCTCTGCTCCGGGGCTGCCAGCGCCAGCGCCAGGGTACTTATCCCCAGCGATGTCCCCAGCTCCAGAATGATTCCATTTGCCCTGTGCCCTGAGCCCCGCGCCCTGTGCCCTGTGCCCTGTGCCCTGTGCCCTGTACCTTGTACCATCCTGGCAAGTAAAGCAGCCTGTTTCACGGGCAGTGCTGCCGCCCTGGCTATATCTCTCACCTTCCGCTCCTCGCCCTTCATTCTCAAAGAACCTGCCCCTAAATCAGTAACGCTGATGATTCTGTCGTCAGCGAGCATCTCACTCCTGAGGCGTTCAACATGTCTGACAATATGATCATCGGTTTTATTCCTGATCACTGATGTTAAAAAATCATAAATGAATGGGCTGTGCACTCCGTGACCCGCGGTACTCTGCGCTATGAGCAGGTGTCTGACAGTTGCAACCGGATGATATAAGTTCATTTCCTCACTCAGGTCATTTGAAAGCAGCTCAAAATTAACTATTTTCGGTGACTATCATTTTCTTGTCGACTGATGTCTGAACTGCCTGACAGTGAGATAAAATTCCTTCCCGGTGTGGGTCCCAAAAGAGCAGAGCTGCTTGCTTCCGAAGCGGGCATCGCTACCTTCAGGGACCTTATATACTATTTTCCGTACAAGTATGTTGATAAGACCCGCTTCTACTCCGTCAGGGAGCTTGACACAGACATGCAGTATGTGCAGCTTAGGGGTGTGATAAAACGATTCTCCAATGAGGGAGGTGGCGCGGGGAAACGTCTCACGGCCGATTTCCATGATGAGACCGGTATGGTCAGGCTGGTCTGGTTCAAGGGGCAAAGGTGGGTACTTAATACCTATAAGATTGACAGAGAGTACATTATCTTTGGCAAACCTACACTTTTCAGCGGCGCCTTCAACATCGTCCATCCTGAGATTGAGGAGGTTGAGAAGAGGGCGGCGAGGGTAAGCTCGGCCCTCGAAGCCCAGTATAACACTACGGAAAAGATGAAGGATCACTTCCTTCATTCGAAGGCCATTGCCAAGCTTATGTCGACAGTATTTGCCCAGCCTTCGCTTCGCTTTGCGGAGACACTTCCTGCAACCCTGACAGGATCGATGAAGCTGATGAGCCTCAATGACGCCCTCTTCCGCATTCACTTCCCTGACTCGAACCTTGACATTGAAAATGCCCGTTTCAGGCTCAAGTTTGAAGAGCTGTTCTATATTCAGCTGAACCTGCTGCGCTATAAAGGCCACAGGGAGAGAATAACACACGGCTTTCTGTTCTCTGTTGTCGGAGAGAGGCTTAACTCCTTTTATACTAACAACCTCCCCTTCACTCTTACCGGCGCACAGAAGAGAGTTATAAAAGAGATCCGTGCCGATCTTGGCAGCGGCAGACAGATGAACAGGTTGCTGCAGGGCGATGTGGGCAGCGGCAAGACGATGGTGGCCCTGATGAGTATGCTAATTGGTGCCGACAACGGCTTCCAGAGCTGCATGATGGCTCCTACCGAGATACTTGCCATTCAGCATTTTAACTCCATAACCAAATCTCTGGAAGGAATAAATGTTGAGGTTGCGCTTCTGACAGGCTCAACAAAACGGAGCGAGCGGCAGCGCATCGAGAAAGGGCTCCTCGACGGTTCGATCAGCATTCTTGTTGGCACACACGCCCTTATCGAGGAGAATGTGAGGTATCTTAATCTTGGCCTGGTCATAATAGATGAGCAGCACCGTTTTGGCGTTGCCCAGCGGGCTAAGCTCTGGCAGAAGAGCGACTGTCCTCCTCATGTGCTTGTGATGACGGCCACCCCCATACCGCGCACTCTTGCCATGACCCTCTACGGTGACCTTGACGTCTCTGTCATTGATGAGATGCCGCCCGGACGCAAGCCGATAAAGACTATGACCTTCACCGATGCCGAGCGAGAGAAGGTTTTTGGCTTCATGCGCCGTCAGATAGAAGAGGGCAGGCAGATATACGTCGTTTACCCACTCATCAGGGAGTCAGAGTCACTTGATTACAAAGATCTTGAGGACGGACTGGAGAGCATGGCACGGGCTTTCCCTCCGCCGCAGTACTGTATCAGCGTGGTTCACGGGCGTATGACGCCGCGCGACAAGGAGATATCGATGAGCCTCTTTCGCCGCGGGCAGGCGCAGATCATGGTGGCAACCACGGTCATAGAGGTGGGGGTTGACATACCCAACGCAAGCGTCATGGTCATCGAGAGCGCTGAGCGCTTCGGGCTCTCGCAGCTGCATCAGCTCAGAGGGCGTGTCGGACGTGGTGCCGACCAGTCGTTCTGCATCCTCATGACCTCTCACAGGCTCTCTGCAGAGGCCACGGAGCGTATCAGCACAATGGTCGCCACCAACGATGGCTTCGAGATCGCAGAGACCGATCTGCGCATGCGCGGTCCCGGTGACCTCGAGGGGACGCAGCAGAGCGGCATGGCTTTCGATCTCAAAATCGCCGACCTGGGCAAAGACGGACAGATACTCAACCTTGCCCGGTCACATGCTGCGGAGATCCTCGCCGATGACCCCGAGCTGTCACGTCCTGAGAACCAGGTGTTGAAGAGTAATCTTAAGAGGCTCTTCGGAAAGAAATACACCTGGTCTGAGATAAGCTGAAGCGCCCCGCCTTCGCCCCATGCCCCTTCGACCCCTTCGACAGGCTCCAGGGACCTGCTCCATGACGGGCTTCGGCGGGCAAAGCCCTTGCCCCTTGCCCCACTGCTCCTTGCCCCTTGCCCCTTGCCTAAAATATGACTTTTGCTCTGTTTTATATCTTACCAAGTAGCTAATATTGCCGGTTCCATAAAGAGCAGATGCAAAAAGGTGAAACGATAAGCCACGAGGGCGTGGTAATGAGAACAACCGGCGACGGCACTGCCGAGGTGGAGATAATGGCAGGCAGCGCCTGCTCAGGCTGCCACGCGAAGTCGGTATGTTCAGTCGGGGATACACAGGTCAAGATTATCAATGTGAATAATGCATCTGATCTCAAACCCGGAGAGAGGGTGACGGTAATGATGGAGCTGTCACAGGGTTTCAGGGCTGTAGCTATCGGTTATTTATTGCCTCTGGCGGCACTGATCACGGCATTCATAGCATCATCCGTCGCTGGTGCCGGAGAGCTTCTGTGCGCACTTATATCTTTCACTGCAGTAGCCATTTGCTACCTTTTGATCTGGCTATCAAGAAAAAGGATTGAAAAGAAATTTGAATTCAAAATAAAGGTCTGACAGATGAGTTCCACTGTTTTGTTTACTATCATCATGCTTAGCCTTCTGGGCTTGCTGGCAGCAGTCATATTGTATGTTGTTGCCCAGAAGTTCAAGGTTGTGGAAGATCCGCGTATTGATCTTGTCAATGAGGTGCTGCCGGGGGCCAACTGCGGAGGGTGCGGCTTCACCGGCTGCCGTGCTTTTTCCGAGGTGCTGGTCAGGTCCGATTCATTTGAAGGACTGAACTGCCCCGTAGGAGGATCTGAGACCATGGGTAAAGCAGCTGTTATCCTTGACCGTCAGCCTGTGGCGGTGGAACCGAAGATTGCAGTATTAAGATGCAACGGAACCCCTGAACACAGCCAGCGTACATCCAACTACGACGGGGCAATGAACTGCCGCGTAGCCCATGCGCTGTACGGAGGCACAACAGCATGTCATTACGGCTGCCTTGGCTGCGGAGACTGTGTGACATCCTGCAAGTTCGATGCGATGTACATGGATCCGGTGACACAGCTGCCGGTGATAATAGATGATAAGTGCGTGGCATGCGGCGCCTGTGTCAAGGCATGCCCGCGAAACATCATTGAGCTCCGGAAACGAAACCGCAAAGACCGCAAGATCTATATCTCATGCGTCAACAAGGATAAAGGTGGTCCGGCACGCAAAGCCTGCAGCGTGGCATGCATCGGTTGCGGGAAGTGCGTCAAAGTATGCCCGTATGATGCAATTACTATGGCTGATAACCTGGCATTTATCGATTCATTCAAATGCAAGCTATGCCGCAAATGTGTGGCCGAGTGTCCTACCGGAGCCATCCTTGAGATAAACTTCCCGGTAAAGGAAGAGAAGCCTGCCGAGCATGCAGTTACTGAGGTCAATTAACAAGAAGCTGATAAACTGAAAATAACCCGCAAAGTGTTCAAGACGTTTCCCAAAGGGGGCATTCATCCGCCCGAAAATAAGATCACGGCTGACAAGTCTGTAATAGTGCTGCCGTTACCCTCCACAGTCACTGTGCCCCTCAATCAGCACATAGGCGCCCCGGCGACACCGGTGGTGGAGAAAGGCTCGGCAGTGAAGACAGGACAGCTTATAGCCGAGGCGAAAGGATTTGTCTCAGCCAGATATTCATTCACCCGTATCAGGCAAGGTAAGCAAGATTGAGCCTGTTGCCGATTCAACAGGATACAAACAGATGGCGATAATAATTGATGCTGAGGGTGATGAATGGATAGAGACGACAGACCGCAGCACTACACTGGTGAAAGAGATCACCATGACCCGTGAACAGATTGTGGAACGGTGCCGCGATTGCGGCCTGGTAGGTCTCGGCGGCGCCACCTTCCCGACACATATCAAGATGACCGTCCCGTCAGGCAAGAAATGTGACATGCTGATCATCAACGGCGTGGAGTGTGAGCCCTACCTGACCTCCGACCACAGGCTGATGATTGAAAAAGGTCCCGAAGTACTTACTGGCGTTACCATCATCATGAAGGCGCTGGGCGTGACACAGGCGGTGATAGGTATTGAGGCCAACAAGCCCGATGCCATCAGTACCCTTGCCGGATTATCAAAGGAGTTTGCGGGAATATCGGTAGTGGCGCTGAAGGTCAAATACCCGCAGGGTGGCGAGAAGCAGCTGATAAAGGCATGTACCGGACGTGAGGTGCCGTCAGGGGGACTGCCACTTGATGTCGGTGTTGTGGTGCAGAATGTCGGAACAGCCTTTGCTGTTTATGAGGCGGTTCAGAAGAATAAGCCTCTTATCGAAAGAGTTGTCACCGTCACCGGCAAGTCAGTCTCCCGGCCGGGTAACTTCCTTGTAAGGATAGGCACCCCGGTGACAAAGCTCATAGAAGCTGCAGGAGGGATGCCGGATGATACAGGTAAGGTTGTCAATGGCGGACCTATGATGGGTAAGGCTCTTGCGATGACCGATGTGCCCGTCACCAAGGGAACCTCGGGTATAATCCTTTTCCCGGAGCCTGAATCACATCGTGAAGAGATCATGCCCTGCATCAGGTGCGGCAAGTGCTCTTCGGCATGCGCCATGGGCCTTGAGCCGTGGCTTCTCTCCGTACTCTCAGAGAGAGCCATGTTTGAGAAGGCTGAGACAGAGAAGATAACAGACTGCATGGAGTGCGGAGCATGCGCCTATACATGTCCGGCGAAAAGGCCCCTGCTTGATTACATCAGGCTGGGCAAGACAACGGTTATTAAGATGGTTCGCGAACGAATAACGAAATAGCTTTAAGCAGAATGAACAATATACTCAACGTATCTCCCTCACCTCATCAGCAGAGCAGCGAGACCACCCGCAAGCTGATGTTCGGTGTGGTGATTGCCCTCCTGCCGGCACTGGCAGCCGCAGTTTACTACTTTGGCACAGGTGCAATTATAGTGACTCTTACCTCTGTGCTGGCCTGTGTGGCAACAGAATTCCTGATTCAAAAATATGTTCTGAAGACAAAGACCTCGATATCAGATGGTTCTGCAGTAGTGACCGGACTGTTGCTTGCATTTAACGTCCCGTCAAATCTTCCGCTGTTCATTATTGTCATCGGGGCGGTCATCTCCATAGGTGTTGCAAAAATGACATTCGGCGGACTCGGTAACAATCCTTTCAACCCTGCGCTGGTAGGGAGGGTCTTCCTGCTGATTTCCTTTCCCGTTAAGATGACCAGCTGGCCCGTACCGTCGGGGTTTAAGACAGGATATACCGATGCAGTCACCGGCGCTACGCCGCTCGGTATCATCAGTGAAGGGGTAAAGAACGGAGAGAGCATCACAGCACTGATGGACAAGGTACCGTCTCATATGCAGCTCTTCTACGGATATATGGGCGGATCAATGGGAGAGATTGCAGCAGCAGCCCTGATCCTGGGAGGCATTTATATGATCTGGAAAAAGATTATCACATGGCACATTCCGGTTGCAGTGCTGGCGTCGGCAGCTCTCTTCACGGGGATACTGTGGATGGCAGACCCGACAAAATATGCCGATCCCCTCTTCCACCTCCTTACCGGAGGGATGATGCTGGGAGCGATATTCATGGCAACTGATTATGTCACATCGCCCATGACACCTAAGGGTATGATCATCTATGGCACGGGAATAGGTGTGATAACGATTCTTATACGCACCTGGGGTGCTTATCCTGAGGGAGTCTCCTTTGCAATTCTGATAATGAATGCCTTTGTTCCCCTTCTAAACATGTATATCAAACCACGCAGGTTCGGAAAGGAGGTAAGGAATGGCTAAGATGCAATCAACACTCAGAAACATGGTGTTATCGCTTACCCTTATTTCACTTGGAGCATCGGCAGCCCTGGGTTACGTCTATGAGTTTACCAAGGGGCCAATAGAAATATCATTGCTTAACAAGAAACTGGATGCCATTAAACAGGTCGTTCCCGAGTTTGACAACGATCCGAATGCAGAGATGTTTCTCCTGCCGACGGGCGAAGGCGACAGCCTGGAGATATATCCTGCCAGAAAGGGTGAAGATCTGGTAGGCTATGCTGTCAGGTCATATACTGAAAAAGGCTTCAGCGGACACATAGGTCTGATGGTAGGGTTCACCCCTGACGGGGCTATTTACAACATCAATGTCCTTGAGCATAAGGAGACACCTGGTCTTGGCACGAAACTGGTGCCGGAGGGTACCCCTGAAAACCCTGCATTCAAGGACCAGTTCAGGGGAAAGAATCCTGCAGAGTTTCCTCTTAAGGTTAAAAAGGACGGAGGGCCGGTAGATGCGATCACCGCGGCAACAATCAGCTCAAGGGCATTCTGCGACGGCGTACAGCGGGCATATAACACAATTGAGAAAGGAGTGCTGAAATGAATCAGATGAAAAACTTCACAAAGGGTTTTCTTAAGGAAAACCCGATACTGGTGCTTGTGCTCGGAACATGCCCCACACTCGCCACTACCTCATCTGCCCTGAACGGTCTGGGTATGGGACTGGCCACAACCTTCGTTCTCATAGGATCAAATGTCTTCATTGCCCTTCTGAAAAATGTCATTCCTGACAAGGTACGAATACCGGCATTCATTATTGTCATTGCAACATTCGTTACCATTGTTGACCTGGTGATGCAGGCATATGTGCCCTCGCTTTATGCCACACTCGGAATATTTATTCCGCTTATTGTCGTCAACTGCATTGTTCTGGGACGGGCTGAGGCTTATGCCAGCAAGAACTCGGTATGGTCTTCATTTGTCGATGGGACAGGGATGGGACTGGGATTTACAGGAGCCCTGGGGGTTCTAGGTGCGGTGAGGGAGGTGCTCGGCAGCGGTTCGATAATGGGTTATAAGTTCATTGAAGGAGACGGCATACTGGTATTCATTCTTGCACCGGGAGCCTTCATTGCCCTCGGATATCTTATAGCGATAACGAACAGGATAAACAAAGCTTAAAGGAGACAAGGTTATGGAATACATTCTTCTCATAATATCAGCCATACTGGTCAATAATGTTGTTCTCGCCCAGTTTCTGGGTATTTGTCCCTTCCTGGGAGTTTCGAACAAGGTTGGAACTGCCCTCGGCATGGCCGGAGCGGTAACTTTTGTCATCGTCCTTGCCACAATGGCAACATACCTGATCTACACCTACGTGCTCCTTCCTCTGGGGATAGGGTTCATGCAGACGATAACCTTCATCCTGGTGATTGCTGCCCTGGTTCAGATGGTGGAGATAATCCTCAAAAAGATAAGCCAGGGTCTTTACCAGGCACTCGGGATCTTCCTTCCTCTGATAACGACCAACTGTGCGGTTCTTGGTGTTGCCATACTCGTCATTCAGAAAGAGTACAACCTTATTACCGGTGTCATCTACGGCGGTGCGACAGCACTGGGCTTCGGCCTTGCCCTGATAATACTAGCAGGCATACGTGAGCAGCTTGAGCTTGCCGATATCCCGAAAGGGATGCAAGGCGTTCCCATCTCACTGATTACAGCAGGCATCCTTGCCCTTGCGTTCATGGGCTTTGCAGGATTGGTATAGTTAACTGCTTCCTGAAAAGAGAATCTCATCATTTTGCAAGTGCCGATTTTACTGCTTTTTCTTGCTTAAGTCGGCCGTTTTCCGTAAATTTCCATGTTTGCTACATTTATTTCTGCTGTCAGTCCGTGGAAGTCCAGGTAAGGAAAGTTCCGGCCAAAAATATCCAGTGTGACTGACGAAACGGAAGTTTATATGAACCCCATCTCAATAGACCCTGTACCTTGCTCCTTTCACCTTGTACCTCCCAATTTAATATTATGAACCATAATAAGAAACTGTATCTCCTGCTTGTCTCTTTTCTTCTGAGCCTTGCGGCCTATGCACAAAATGATGAGTTCAGGGCCACCTGGGTTATTACATGGCATTATATCGACAAGAATCTTACGGTTGAACAGAATAAATCGCGCATCATCTACATACTTGAGAGTCATAAAAAGGCAAACATGAATGCCGTGATCTGGCAGGTGAGGCAGGGTGGCTCAGCCTACTACCAGTCTTCGTTATGAGCCCTGGGGTCCTTATGCCGGCGACACATACCCCGGGTTCGATCCGCTTGCTTTTGTAATTGAAGAGGCACATAAGAGAGGCCTTGAGGTGCATGCCTGGTTCAACACCTTCCATATTGGCACCAATACTCCTGACAGGGTCACAGGCAAGCACCCCGACTGGATATGTACAAACCAGAGCGGGGCAGCAATGACAAAGAACTTCTGCATTTCGCCCGGGATACCTGCAGCAAGGGAATATAACCTCGATGTCATCATGGAGATAGTAAACAACTATGACATTGACGGACTGCATCTTGACTATATCAGATGGAACGAGTACGATGAAACTGACATGAAGTCGGAAGTGAGCACAATGCTGCCTGACGGCATGATCAGCAAGGAAAGGCTGGATAGGCTGGGCTCCGCAAAGTCAGAGGCCGGACGATTCATCTATGACACATACCACCCTTACAGTGCAGGAGTTCCTGACGGTTTCGGGTCATGGGCCGACTGGCGGCGCGACGCGGTCACGAAACAGGTAAAGATGATACATGACTCGATACAACTTGTTAAACCTCATGTGAGGCTATCAGTGGCGGCACTGGGCAAATACAAGGCCGGAGGCACCACCGGATGGAACGGCTATTATGTTGTCTTCCAGGATGCTGCACTATGGTTCAACACGGTGATGTCGACCAGCTGACACCGATGCATTATCACTGGGTGACCGGCTCATCAATGCTTAGCGCCATTGAAACTGACTGGGAACCTGAGATACAGCCCGGTATCGCTGCCGGAAGACTTTATTCTGTCGGTCCGGGCTCTTATGTGCTCGAACAGAACAATGTATGGTCAAATCACCCGGGGATAGTTAACAGCTGCCGGACCAAGCCGTGGATTGACGGTTTTCAGTTCTTCAGCTACGGGTCATGGCTGAACTTCAACTACTGGCAGGAAGCCGGAGAGACTTTTTTCAGTCGTCTTACCAGGGTACGGCCGGTGTTTTTTTTCGCCCCCCCCTCCCCTCCTGCTCTCTCAATCAGCAAGGTCAGTGACACTCAATACCAGCTGACGGTAACCCCTGCCGCAGCAGAGGGATGCTGGTACCTCATCTACAGGTCTGAAGATGCGAATTTCGATCCTGACACCGATGATATTGTCTCACATCTCTTCAGCAAGACACCCTTTACTGCAGGTGATCAATATGACGGACTGCAGAATTTCAACGGCCGCTACACCTATTTTGCAACTGCCTCCAACAGGTTTCGAAATGAGTCGGCACCTTCGAACGCGGTATTGACAGATCCTGTCCCTTCCCTGGCTCCTGTAGTTAAAAGTACCGTCCCGTTGGCGAATGCTGTTGTGAGCATCAATGCCGCGCTGCAGTTCGTCTTCAGCAAATCGATTGATCCTGCTACAATTAATGCTGCATTTACCATCCAGCCCTCAGTACCGTGTACCTTCGCATGGACTGACAGCAACAAAAAGGTAACTGTCTCTTTCAGCTCAGCGCTGGCCTACAGTACGGTTTACCAGGCTACCCTTTCACCGGCACTCAAGGATGTGAATGGCAAATCCATTGACGGCAACGGTGACGGTGTTCCGGGTGATGCTTTCACACTCTCCTTCTCTACGGAGGCTCCTGACAGCAAGGGACCGCGGATGACTCACAGCACTGTCCCGAATAACTCGTTGAACGTTGATATTGCCTCAGTTATAAGCCTTACATTCAACGAGATGATTGACCCTGCCTCCCTCCCGGCATCAAAGGTGACGCTCAAAAACAGTAATAACGTAAATGTGGCTTTCGGGTCTGCTATTTACGAATCAACAGGGAAGAGTGTTTTATCGGTCTCGCCTAACTCATTGCTTGAGTTCAATAAACGTTACACACTGACTGTCAGTGGTACCTTTACCGATTTGCACGGTAACCCTGCAGGAAGTGACATCGTCATTTCGTTCACCACATCGAAATACAGGTACACTGATCTCCTTATGATTGATGACTTCACCACCATATCAGGGTGGCAGTCCCCTTCGTTCAGCGGCTCCACCACCGGGTTGAATGCCGGTGAGTCATCGTTCCTGGTTACCACTGCTTACGGTCTCCCGTCAAACCCGACGAAAAACTCCGCCGCACTGAGTTATTCATGGATCCCTGATGCCGGCACCTACCTTATCCGCGAGTACCTTTCCCCCGACTATCCTCCTGCCCTGGTTGAGTTTGACACTACATGGTATCTGCAGGTATACCTCTTTGGCGACAGCAGCAATAACAGGTTCAGGTTCTGCATTGACGAGAACGACGGGTCTGTCTGGACCGACCATGAGGTATCACAGTGGCAGCAGATCAACTGGAGGGGGTGGAAGCTTATTGAGTGGAAGCTCAGTGACCCCGGCTCTGTGGGGTCATGGATAAGCGCTAACAACAAGCTCCTGGGGCCGAAATACAGGACTGACAGTTTCCAGTTTACCCGCACTGCGTCATCCTCGCTTGTTGGAAGTTTATACTTCGACAACTACCGGATTGTGAAGAAGGTTCTGGACCTTACTGCCATTGAAGATAATCCGGCTGACGGTCTTATCATGACACCTGCCCCGAATCCTTTTGTGTTGTCTACCTCTGTCAGGATAAGACCGGAGGTATCGGGTCACTACCGCATGACGGTTTTCAGTCTTAGCGGTGAGGTGATTGAGGTTGTCCTTGACAGCTGGTTAGCACCAGGTAGTTATGATATTACAGTGGGAGAAGATTACAGTCCCGGCGTGTATCTTGTCGAGCTGCGTTCCGGTGCAGCCCGTCATGTCATACGAATCATCAAGACAGGCGATTAGGCAACAATAATTGTAAGACAATCTATCCGTCTCCTCTCTCTCTCCGGTCTTCCGTCTTCCGTCTCCGGGATTTATGGTGCGGGGTTCCGGTTGCATGCGCTCTGTCAGCACCTGACGAAACATCAATAGGAAATCAGTTTAAGAGGACATAGAAAATGACAACGATGAAATCTGGCATAGCAGAGAAATTTCTGATGCTTGCTCATCATCCTGAGAAAGGAAGGTTCTTAATCTCTCATCTTTACCAACAGTATGGTATTGCAGGAGCATTACTTCTCGATATGACACTTGACGACAGGATTGAAATGGCAGAAAAGAAGCTTCTTCTGAAACCAGGGAAAGACGCAGCTGAGAGTGTGACAGGTGAAATTGCTTCACTCCTGTCGAGATCAGTAAAACCGAGAAAGACTGAATACTGGATCAGGAAACTGGCAGGACGCTACAGAAAATACAAATGGGAGATATTAGAAGGTCTCGAAAGAAAAAGGGTTGTGCGTATCGAGAACAGGAAATTCCTCTGGATTATCCCTTACAGAAAGAGTTATCTCATTGAAAGCTATACGCGGAGTAATATTATCAGCCAGCTGAAAAACGACATTTTGTTTCAAAAGGCTCTCGACGGCGAGAATCTGGCTCTGGCAGGACTGATTCATGCGTGCAGTATGCACAGGATACTAACTCAGGACAGAGACGAGCTAAAGAAGATCAGAAAACAGCTGAAGCAAATAATAAAAGAAAGTCCTGTTGCAGACATAGTTGATCAGACTATCAGGCAGGTACAGGCTGCAATCATGGTTAGTGTAACCACTGCTATTGTTGCATCGACAGCCGGGTCACGTCATTGATTCAAGCATTAAGTATGAAGAAAGCTGCTGATTCCGGAAAACTGAGAGAAGCTGATTCCGGAGCCATGCGTGAGGGTGATTCTGAGACCATGAGGGAGGGTAACTCTGAGACGATGAGGGAGAGTGACTCAGCCTCCATGTCTGAAAGTGCGTCAGGCGATATGCGTGAGTCCGACTCTGAAGCGATGCGCGGCAGTGACTCGGGGTCAATGAGGGAGAGTTCCTCCGGGGATCTTCGGGAGGCGGATTCAGATTCCCTGAGAGGGTAGATTCAGCAAGATGATAAGATATCACCGCACCCCATCGCAACAAGCTATTGCCGAAGTAGTTAAAGGCTCTCTGATCATAGAATCCGCAGGCGATATTTTAGACATCCTTGGTGAGGTTAGTTTTTCCGGGTCCTCTGCGGTCATAATTTATTCTGATTCCTTCAGCCCTGAGTTCTATGATCTACGCTCTGGTGTTGCCGGGGAGATACTTCAGAAGTTCTCCAACTACAGGATGAAGCTTGCGATTGTCGGGGACTTTTCTCACCTGACAGGCAAGAGCTGGCGTGATTTTATACGCGAAAGCAATCGTGGTTCCGCGGTCAGTTTTGTCAGCTCTTTTGATGACGCAATGGCCTTGCTAAGCAGATAGCCTTTTGTCATTTAATCATGTACGGGGAGTGCTGTAATTCTGAGAGCCGGTGCCAATTCAACGGATAACCTAATTTTTATCGCTGCATATCATGAATACAATTATTGCTGAGAGGGTGCTACACGACGGTGGAATGCGTGTTTCCCTCAAGTTCCCGGACGATCAGGGATTAATTGACCTTGCACGAACCCTTCCCGATGCCCGATGGAGCAACAGGCTGCATTACTGGCATATCTCTGACAGTGAGGATGTCATTGACATTCTTTTAAGGGCATTCAAGGGGAAAGCCTGGGTAGATTATTCTGCTCTGAGGAAGGAAACGCTCTCAAAAAGAGTAGCCCAACTGCGGTCTGACAATAAGTCACATGCCGCAACTTCAAGAGGGTCAGGCAGAGGCGTGGCAGCCTGGCATCACGGCCCGGATAATGAGACGGGAGGAAGGGCGGAGAGCACCGCAAAGCTCAGTCCTCAGGCAATTGAGGACCTTGAAAGATACAGCAGGTGGCTTGAGGCGCACAGGTATCCGCCGACGACAGTAAGGACCTATACCGGCATGATGGCTGCCTTTCTCAGGTTTGTGTCTCCTAAGGAGGCCACTGAGTGTGGTTCTGATGATCTTGTCAGGATGGTAAACGAGTATGTTTTGCCTGGCGGATTGAGTTATTCATATCAGAATCAGCTTATAAGTGCTGTTAAGAAGTTTTACAAAGAGATCTGTCGGGAGATTATTGATCCCGGCGAGTTAACCAGGCCGCGTGTGAGGCATCGGTTACCGAATGTTCTGAGCAAGGAAGAGGTCAGGAGTATTCTTGCGGCGCCGGTGAATGAGAAGCACCGGGCGATGCTAGGCATCATCTATGGATGCGGATTAAGGCGCAGTGAGATGCTCATGCTTGAGTATGGCGACATTGACCGTGATCGTATGTTACTCACTGTCAGGCAATCGAAAGGCTTCAAAGACAGGGTTGTACCGCTCTCGCGGAAGCTCATTGAGATGATAGATGGTTACGTGGGGCGGTATCATCCGGGGGTATATCTTTTTGAGGGGCAGCGACAAGGGGAGCCGTACAGTGCAGCGAGTATTGAGAAAGTATTTAAGGCGGCGGTGGAGAAAGCTGGCATTAAGAAGGATGTCAGTTTGCACAGCTTAAGGCACAGTTATGCCACTCATCTTCTCGAGGCAGGTACTGATTTAAGGTACATTCAGGAGCTACTGGGGCACAAGAGCAGTAAGACGACGGAGATATACACTCATGTGACTGAGAAGAGCATACAGAAGATCCGCACCCCCTTTGACGATTTGTAGCAGGTCACGATGCTGCAAATAAATCCACCTCAAGTGCACAATACCACCTCATTTCACCTAATATATCTACCTTTAGTTGACATATAAACAAGTTAGTGGCACAATTATTGAGGCTCACACAAATGCAAATCACAAGTTAGACATCAAATTTAATAATAAGTTGATACCTATTCATGGAAGATACTATCGCAGTTCAAATAGTTGGTCTATTGGCATTCATCACAATAGGTGCATCTGTTGTAATGGCACTGGTCATTAAAATGAATATGGCATCAAGGAACCTTATCAAGGGACCAATGGAATTTCGATTTACGATGTTATTGTTTAATAATGAAATATATAAGAAGTTAATAGCAACTGAAAAAGACCAAAAGGCAAGAAAGCTATTTATTGCCTATATGATCATTTACAGGATATTGACAGCTATTGCTGTGATAAGTTTACTTACTGCAGTCCTCCTATCATATACTGAAGTATGAGATGGGCTATAAGCTACCACATCCGAATTATTCTTTAAATTTTATCGGATTCGTATAAGAAGATGGTCAAATATGGTAAAACAAACGGCCACTAACAGGTCGGTATATGTCATTGGCTTCTGTGCCGCGACTGGTTTTTGCGCGCCGATCCGCCAGACCGGCACACCAAAACCAGTTGGTGCTTTATCGGCCCGGCTTTGCGGCTAAAGCCGCCGGGCAAAAACCATTGCGCGGCACAGGCCGGCCCCGCTCCCGCGGGGCACTCCCTTCTGGTGTCACGGTTTTTGCCAACGCGAGAATAAAGTAATAACCGCATAACCCTGCATCGCACCACGAGTGCAAAAACACGCGCCACCGCGACTCTGCGCCAACTGCCACATACCGCCGAACGTTGTGCTGAATGCCAAAACGCACCTGATAAATATTATATAAATATACTTGTAGTATATACATATTATATATACCTTTGTATAATAATACTATTGTCATGAAAACTGTATCATTAAAAATTGACGACTCGATCTTCGGAGAAACTGAAAATATCCTCTCCAAGATTAAGAAACCTAGAAATAGGTATATAAATGAGGCTCTCGAATACTATAATAAAATTCAGAAGCGTAAAATCTTAGAATCAAAACTCAAGAAGGAATCTTCACTAGTAAAAGTCGAGTCTCTTTCTGTACTTAACGAATTTGAGGAGATTGATTATGCAAGTTAAAAGATTTGAAATCTGGGTGGCTGATTTAAACCCTCAACTAGGCACAGAGCCAGGTAAGACAAGGCCTGTTCTTGTGGTACAAACAAATCTTTTAAATAAGATTCCTCACCCTTCAACGATAATATGCCCTCTGACGACAAATATTCAGAAAGAATCGGAAATCTTAAGAGTACATATTAAAAAGGGTACCGCAAATCTTAATGAGAACTGTGACATAATGATTGATCAAGTACGAGCAATTGACAATAAAAGGCTACTTAAAAAGCTTGGGGAATTACCTGAAAGTCTTTCTAATAAAGTCAAAGAAAATCTTGCAATCATTCTAGACTTGAACTAAAGCACTCAGCACAACAGGTCGGTATATGTCATTGGCTTCTGTGCCGCGAGAATCTTCTGGACAAAATCAAAGACTGTTAATGGCGGCAGCAGGCTGCCCCGGCTCCCGCCGGGGACTCCCTCATGGTGTCACGGTTTTTGCCAACACGATAATCAACTACTAACTGGATAACTCTGCATCGCACCACGAGTGCAAAAACACGCGCCACCACGACTCTGCGCCAACGCCACATACCGCCGAACGTTATGCTTAAGCCTGAAAACTGAGTAAATAACCGGAATTAAAAAAAAGATGAAGACAACCTTGCTCATCATATCACTGCTTTTCTTGAGTATTTACTCTCAAAGCCAAGATAGTGCCAGGAGGCTTAGTATTTCTGATTTCGAAAAAACAATTTCACCTCAAATGGGCTATGACACAATTATTTCAAGATTTGGGGTACCAGACATTAACACTGGTTCTGGCATCTATATTTTAATTTACAATTTGGTTGATTCAGCTTCGATAGTAATTGGTTGTGACAATACTAGAATTCTTTATGCCAGATCTAGTGACAGAAATGGTGTAGTAAAGGATATAATTCCAATAAAACAAACAGAATCAAATAAGAAAAAGTTAAGAATTAAAAAGCCTAAGCATAACAGGTCGGTATAGGTCATTGCCTTCCGCGGCGCGACAATAATGTAACTAAAGAGGAATAATTTGTGGCTGGCGCCGCGGGCCGCCCCCGGCACCGCCGGTGGACTCCCTCCTGGTGTCACGGTTTTTGCCAACGCGAGAATAAACTAATAACCTCATAATCCTTCACCGCACCACGAGTGCAAAAACGCGCGCCACCGCGACTCTGCGCCAACGCCACATACCGCCGAACGTTACCAGCAATTTTGGGTAAAAGTTGAACAAACATTTGTTTCCTAATAAAGAAACATATATCTTTGTAGAAAATAGTGAACTGTGACTGAAAGATTCAAAGTTCGATTCTTAGAAGAGGCAGCCGAGTTTCTTGATAATATTGACGGTAAAGCCAGAGAGAAGATAATTTATAATGTCCGTAAGGCTCAGGTAATCAACGACAACTCTCTCTTCAAGAAACTTTCAGGTGAAACCTGGGAATTCAGGACTTTATTCAATAAAGCACATTATAGGCTATTTGCTTTCTGGGACAAATCTGACAAACCTGATACTGTAGTAATTTCAACACACGGGATTGTTAAGAAAACAGACAAAACTCCCAGGAAAGAAATTGAAAAGGCAGAAAAATTGAGATTACTATATTTTGAACAAAAAACTCAAAAGCGATGAAAAAGGGAGAAATGAAGACATACAGCCTAGAGGAGATAACCGATAAGCATATCGGTAAGCGTGGGACTCCAAGCAGAGAAGCATTTGAGAATGAACTTCGCCTCGACTTGCTTGGAGAGGCCATTAAAAGAGCAAGAAAGAATCGCAACCTCACACAAGAACAGCTTGGTAAACTTGTTGGTGTTCAGAAAGCTCAAATCTCAAAAATTGAAAATAGTCTAACAGACGCAAGGTTTGAAACCATTATCAAAGTCTTCAAAGCATTGAACGCCAAAATCAACTTTAACGTTGAACTGCTGGACCAATCAGGAAATAGCGTAGAAATAAACTGCTGGTAACAGGTCGGTATATGTCATTGGCTTCTGTGCCGCGAGAATTTTCTGACTAAAGAGGACAGTTCTGTGGCTGGCGGCACAGGCCGCCCCGGCTCCGCCGGGGACTCCCTCCTGGTGTCACGGTTTTTGCCAACGCGAGAATAAACTAATAACCATCATAACCCTGCATCGCACCACGAGTGCAAAAACACGCGCCACCGCGACTCAGCGGCAACGCCACATACCGCCGAACCGTTGGCGGTAAGCCATCAAGCCCAGACACCAAAACATACTGGTTTTAATTTTTACTTGAATTATTAATATATTAAATTACCAATAAAATGACTGATAATAATTCTGACAAATTGGTACTTGTAACTGGTGGCACAGGCTTTGTCGGTGTGCATTGCATTTTGCAGCTATTAAATAAAGGTTATAAAGTAAGAACTTCAATTCGTTCTCTAGTAAGAGAAAATGAAGTTATTGCAATGCTCAACAATGGTGGCGAAGTAAAATCAGTAAAAAATCTTTCCTTTATTGAAGCTGACCTATCTAAAGATGCAAATTGGGATGAAGCTGCTAAAAGGTGTGATTATGTATTACACATCGCTTCTCCCGTTCCCTTAAGTATGCCAAAAGATGAAAAAGAGGTGATAGCCCCAGCGGTGGAAGGAACAATTCGAATATTAAAAGCAGCAAAAAAGGCAGGAGTTAAACGAGTAGTACTAACCTCGTCATTTGCCGCAGTGGGATATAGCCATAAAGATGTCAATACACTAATAACAGAAGAAAACTGGACTGACCCCAACGACAAAAATCTTTCCACCTACATAAAATCCAAAACCTTGGCGGAAATTGCTGCCTGGGATTTCATAACTGCAAATGGTAAAGGATTAGAATTATCGGTTATATGCCCTGGGTTCATTTTAGGCCCCTCACTTGGTCCAGATTTGCCTAGTAGTATTAGAGCATTAAAGCAACTGTTGGATGGCACTATGAAAGCAATACCTAAGATTAGTTTCGGAATAGTAGACGTTCGGGATGTAGCTGATTTACATATACGAGCCATGACTAGTTCTGCAGCTAATGGCCAAAGATTTTTAGCTTCATCAGGCGACCCATTGACATTGCATGACATTGCGCTGTTGTTAAAACAAAAACTGGGTGAAAAGGCCAAACAGGTATCCACCAAAGTTCTCCCCAATTGGGTTGTACAAATTGCTGCATTGTTTAGCCTTACTGCGAAGGACTTAGTTCCACAATTGAATAGAATCAAAAACTCAAACAATGAAAAGGCAAAAAAACTACTAGGTTGGTCACCTCGAAGCTATGAAGAGGCTATTTTAGCATCTGTTGAGAGTATACTACAATTTGAACAAGAAAAGAATAATTCTTAGAGATACATATTGAAATCAAAGATTATTTATCCGATTTCCCATATAAATTGAAAGTAGTGGGAGAATTTGAACAAAAGTAATATATATAAATGAGTATTTAGTTCTGTCTGCAAATATGAAATGGCCAACCGCCAACACGTGGTATATCCAATAAGGGTTTCAGTAGTAAGCGAAGGTTCTTAGCCCGCTTCAAAGTATTGTATACCTTGACAGGAAATCGCCCGCAATCCCTTACTGGCCATACCGGCAAACGTTAGCCCCAATGATAAGGTATCAGTCAAGACTTAATCGGCCAGAATAATGAGTATCTTTGCATCATAATTGAAGAATTGTATATGTTGACCAAAGAAAAAGTAAAAAAAACCATTGACAGGTTGCCTGATAGCTTCACGGTAGATCAGGTAGTCGAAGAATTGGTTGTGCTCGATAAAATTGAGAAGGGTCTTAAAGAGGTTGAGGAAGGTAAAGTCTACTCTACGCAACAAGTAAAGGATCAGCTCAAGAAATGGCTGTAATCAATTGGACTCACAGATCTGTCAATGATCTCAAAAACATCGCAGAGTTCATTGAGAAAGATTCTGTCAAATACGCATCATTAACAATCCAGCGCTTAATGAATGCGGTGCATTTATTGGAAGAAAATCCAAGAATAGGACGTAAAGTGCCAGAAGCTGGTCATAAAGACAAAATTCGAGAGATTATTCAAGGTAACTATAGAATTATCTACCAGATCGCTAATGAAGATCTGATAAATATCTTAACCGTTCATCATAGCTCGAGAAAGCTTACAAAATCTCGTGTGTTAAGAAAGTAATTCACTGGGGCTAACAGGTCGGTATATGTCATTGGCGCTCCGCACCGCGAGAATCTTCTGGCTAAAGAGGATAGTTAAGTGGCCGGCGGTGCTGCCTGCCCCGGCTCCCGCCGGGGACTCCCTCCTGGTGTCACAGCCTGCCCCGATTTTCGGGGGTTTTTGCCAACGCGAGAATAAACAAAACAACATCATAACCCTGCACCGCACCACGAGTGCAAAAACACCCCGACCTTCTCCGCCAGTAGGCGGATCGGTGCGGGGCACGGCGCGCCACCGTCCCGATGCGTCGGGACGCCAACTGCACATACCGCCGAACGTTACCGTGCATTAAAAACAGCCTACTCCTGTTTTCACTACTTTTGAGAAAAAGTATCAATGACGAACTCTGAAATCAAAATATTCAAGGCAAAAGACGGTAAAACTGAGATCCAGGTAAAACTCGACAACGACACAGTTTGGCTGAATCAATACCAACTTGAAGATTTATTTCAAACAGACAGATCTTCAATCAACAGGCATATCTCAAACATCTATAGATCACAAGAGTTAAAAGAGAGGTCAACATGTGCATTTTTTGCACAAGTTCAAAAAGAAGGTGGTAGAGAAGTAACTAGAAAGATTAAATACTATAATCTTGATTTGATTATCTCAGTCGGTTATAGAGTTAACTCTAAACGCGGGGTTGAATTCCGAATTTGGGCTAGCAAAATCTTGAAAGACTACCTCATTAAAGCGTATGCACTTAATGAAAAAAGGCTTTCTCAACAGAATGAGCAGCTTCGTGAGCTTCAGAATGCGGTAAAGATTATCAGCAAAGTATTGAATTACAAAGTTCTTGAAAACTCTGAAAGTACAGAACTTATAAAAATAATTTCGGACTATGCTTACGGCCTTGAAATATTGGATCAGTATGATTACCATAAACTTGAAATACAGAGTACTTCAGGTAAAGAGACATACCAATTAACTTACTCCGAGGCAATTGATAAAATCAACCACGTAAGAAAATCGTTTTCTAATAGTGATTTATTTGGCATTGAGAAAGACAACTCCCTAAAAAGCTCGGTAAGTACAATTTATCAAACATTTGATGGAGTTGACCTTTACCCAAGCATTGAAGAAAAGGCTGCTAACTTGCTATATTTCATCACAAAAAATCACTCATTTGTTGACGGCAATAAAAGAATAGCTGCCTTCCTATTCCTGTATTTTCTTGAACGGAACGGAATACTTTACGACAGCTCAGGTAATAAAAGGATTGCAGACAATGCACTTGTAGCACTGACATTAATGATCGCAGTAAGTAAACCGGAAGAAAAGGATACAATGATTAAGGTAATTGTAAACTTGATCAATAAAAGAAATTAACGCACGGTAACAGGTCGGTATATGCAATTGCCTGGGGCTGGTTTTTACGCGCTGATAATTCTAACAGCACCCAAAAAACCAGTCAGTGGTTTAGCAGCCCGGCTTGGCGGCAAGTGCCGCCCCTCAAAAACCAGCCGGCTGGCCCCGGCTGAACGCCGGGGCGCTCCCTCCTGGTGTCCCCGATTTATCGGGGGTTTTTGCCAACGCGAGAATAAACAAAACAACATCATAATCCTGCACCGCACCACGAGTGCAAAAACACCCCGACCTTCTCCGCCAGTAGGCGGATCGGTGCGGGGCACGGCGCGCCACCGTCCCGATGCATCGGGACGCCAACTGCACATACCGCCGAACGTTGTGCCTAATTGCATAACAGAACTCAATAAGAACCGATTTAATCAACATGCATCATGATAGAGAAATTCAGTTCACACAAGTCTAAGGGTTTTGGAATTTTACTTCTTATAGTAAGTTCTTTACTTATTTTCTGTGCTTTTGGAATACCATTAATTGCTGGTAATTTTTCAATAGTATATTTTCTAATAAGCGCAATAATTACTATTCTGGTAATTGGTTTGTTTATTTGGTTCTGGACCAATACTTATTATCTCATTGAAGCTGATGATTTACTAATTAATTCAGGCCCAATGCATAAAACTGTCCATATTCACGAGATTAAAGCAATTAGACTAGATCAAGATACCGTTGGCGGGATAATCAAACCAACTTTATCATGGAAATGCATGGAGATATCATATGGTAATGGCAGTTCAATATCAATTAGTCCAGAAAACCAGGAAAAGTTCATTTCAATGCTTAAAGAAAAAAACAACTCAATTGATGTAAAGTAAAGGCAACAAGGCACAACAGGTCGGTATATGCAATTGGCTTCTGCACCGCGAGAATCTTCTGGCTAAAGAGGAAAGTTAAGTGGTCAGCGGTGCGGCCCGCCCCGGCTCCCGCCGGGGACCCCCCTGGTGTCCCCCGATTTATCGGGGGTTTTTGCCAACGCGAGAATAAACAAAACAACATCATAACCCTGCATCGCACCACGAGTGCAAAAACACCCCGACCTTCTCCGCCAGTAGGCGGATCGGTGCGGGGCACGGCGCGCCACCGTCCCGATGCATCGGGACACCAACTGCATATTATTCGCCACTCACTACGGTTCGTGGCTCATGAGCTCGTCCCTGACGTAGTTCCAGGCTAAAGTGTAGTTTTTTCGGCAGGATCCTCGGTTCCGCCGAACGTTAGGTGGCATAGGTGCTCCATGATAGAATCCTCATCCCCGAACTAAGAAAATAAAAATGCGACTGAAACTTGCAATACTCTTTATTACTATAGTTGGCATTGTTGCCTTGTTTGTCATTGTTAAATATGACAAGAGAAATACATACCAAAAACCAGAACAATTAACTCTTTCCTTAATTAATGACAAATCTCTTCTTAAAACTGTCAAATCCAGACCTACAAGCGAAAAAGAGATTGTTCTTATAGAAACTTCAAAAATTCTTGTAAAAGAAATTCATACAGTTACAGACAATAAGCACAAAGATTTTGTATTTGAAGATTTTGAAAAAGTAATCCCTGTTATAAAATTCATGTTAAAAATAGATCCTAAAAATGGTCATGCAATCTATTTTCGGGGCGAAATTTACCGTTTGCTGAACGATAATGCTCATTTTCTAGAATATTTCCATCGATACTTGGAAATAGAAGGTTCTATTGGTTCCCGCTTACCCAAAGTAATCGATCCTAAATTATGTTACGAAACTCCACACGGTTATTGTGAACAACGGACTGCATGGATATCACAACTTCTTGCAAACTACTATTACAATGAAGGGATCAAAGCGCCTGATGAAAGAATGAAAATAAAATCTTTTAAACTTGCATTGGAGCATATCCGTAATGTCAGAATTCATTTTCCAACTGGTTTTGTAAGTAGTTCAGTAACCATGTCAACAGTTGAATTAGAAACAAATCTTAATGCAAGCCTAAGTAATTAACAAGACACAATTATAAAAACTCTACGACCACCTAACACGGACAATATGGGTAAGTTGTTTGTCATGGTTTTTGCTTTTACTCCTGCTCCCAAGACAAATCCTGCTGAAACTTGCATCCGGACACGCGCATCTGCCCGCAATTATAAATCCTGCACCGTGACAGCTTGCTGGCTAGAGACTCAGGACCCTGCCCGGATGCTCTCATCGGGTAACACAACCTCCCCATATT
>CAVYYH010000008.1:0-674528 GCA_963772705.1 uncultured Bacteroidales bacterium
AACCTCCGTTTCGTCAGTCACACTGACCCGACTTCTGTGATGAGCCTGACGATAATCGTCCCAGGCTCCCCGGAAAGAGCTGCGCACAAATCATATCCAACCTTGATGATTGTTACCTCATCTGTTTGAGACAGAGAGGTCAGGGGAATAAAATATGCTCAGCCTTCAAAAATTAAGACTTCTAAATTAAAAGAATTGTAACAGATTCCTACGTTAAATTTGACCAAAAGATAATAATCATCCGCCAAAAACTTCATTCAAAAGACTAAGGAGCTCTTCCCTCGGCAACTTTTCAGATTTTAATCAACAGGAGTTGTATTTTATGTTCCCCGAAGTTAAATTTATGCTCTGACAGGCGATCTGCAAAACGCCTTGTAATTTATTGCTAATCAAAATACTAACGCCATGACAAAAGGACTAGTAACAAAGAAAAGCCAGAAAAAAGAGCCGACAAAAACCCTCAAGGAGAAGCGGAAAGAAAAAAAGGAAAAGAAAAGCGGTAAATAGAAAATCAGGAAATAGCCTCACCGCCTGAGCTTTTACCACATAGTACCCGGTGTTGAGGTACAAGTTTCATTGTTTTTATACCAGTGGTATAACAGCGCTACGCACCTGACAGGTCCCCGGACAAGTTGTGTTTAAGCCTCTTTTTTACCACAGAGGACACTGAGTCGAAGGGTGAGTTTCACTGTTTTTAATACAGGAATTTATCCCTACTCAATCATTCTCAAAGACTGCCTGTCATAACTTCGCGGCAGAATAATACTACTTTGCCCGGTTCCGCGTTTTCATAAATATTACAGATCCGAATTCTGATACTTTAACATTTACTATCTTCATCCCCCGGCGGAGTTGAAGTTTTTGCAGCCAGATGAGAAAAAGGAAAACAAGGTCCCCCTTCCCGTGGGCAACTGTGAGCGTGCTGACAATTATGGCCGCCGTTCTCACTGTGATATTCATCCTTTACTCATCAGGCCAGAAGACAAGGTTAATCACCGACGCTGCCACAGAGATGGATGCCGTCGCAAGACTCAAGGCAGACCAGGTAGCCCACTGGAGGCAGGAGAAGCTGAACGACGCACGACTTATCCATGAGAATATCACCCTGGTGGAGCATATCGACGCTCTTTTCATCAAGGAAGGAAACCTGAAGGAGAAAACCAAGACTGATCCAGCTTCTTACAACTCTTATCGATAACTACGATTTCGGAGGAGCTGTTCTTCTCGATGCAGGGGGAAGGCCCGGATTAGCTGTTCCAAAGTCAGAGGCAAAAATAGGTGACAACCTCAGACAGAGGATCCCTTCCATCATAGCCAACCCCGACATCACCCTCTCCGATTTTCATACAGCTGAATCGGTTGAATACCTCCATCTTGACCTGGTCATCCCGATGAAAATGCCACACGAAGGCGATACTGTGATGGCAGGAATACTGGTCATACGGATCGATCCTGACAAGGAGCTTTTTCCCCTCATCTCATCATGGCCAACACCCGGTACCTCTGCCGAATGTATCCTCTTCAGGTTCGAGTCCGACTCTGTCGTCTACCTCAATGCCTCCAGGCTGGCAGGCTATGACCCGGGACTGGCTGTCGTTCCCGTCAGCGACCTGGAACAGGCGGCTCTGAATCCTCCGGTGAAAGGTCAGGAGGCAAGGACATACACCGATTATGCCGGCAGCGAGGTGGTAGCTGCCGTAAGACAGGTACCGGGCACAGAATGGTATCTCGCAGCAAAGAAAGATACTTCCGAGATCCTCACCAGGTTCACACATGAGCTCACCGTTCTCTGGATGATTATGGTGATAATCTATTTTGCCCTCGCCAGCATCGCCTACCTGATTGTCAAAACTTCCAGGGTAAGATACATCCGTGAGAGGTACAAGGAGGATCTGAACAGGCAGGCAATCATGAAGCACCTTGACTTCGTGATGAAACACGGCAACGATATTATTCTATTGATAGACAGTGATCTGAATATTATCGAGGCAAATGAAAGGGCATTGGCCACCTACGGATATCCCCGCAACAAGCTAATAGGAATGAATGTCTCCGAGCTCCGGACACCGGAGGAGGCCCCCCTCCTCTCAGGACAGGTGCAGGACCTCATCAACAACGGCTCCATCTATATCGAGACTGTTCATCAAAGAAGAGACGGCACATCATTCCCGATAGAGATCAGCGCTCATACTGTTGAGGTTGAGGGTGGAAGATATTTTCAGAGCATAGGCCGCGACATCACTGACCGCAAGCGTTCAGAGACCGAGATGATAGAGAGTAACAGGAAACTCAACACAATCATCAATAATCTTCGCGGAGTAGTGTTCCACTGCGCCAACGACAAGGACTGGACCATGCAATACATCAGCGACGGAATATATGAGCTGGCAGGTTATCTTCCCAATGAGTTCATTGGCAACAAAATAAGATCGTTTGAATCAATCATCGACCCTGAAGACAGACAGAGGGTGTGGGATGAGGTGCACCAGACACTGAGCACCGGATACCTTTATACTATTGAATACCGTATCATTACTTCCGCAGGAAACAAACGCTGGGTCTGGGAAAGAGGACGAGGGTATTATGAAAGCGACAAGCTGGTCGCCCTGGAGGGATTCATTTCCGACATCACCGACAGGAAGCGGATCGAAGAGGAACTGATAAGGGCCCGCGATAAGGCCGAGAGGAGCGACAGGCTCAAGACCGCCTTCCTGCACAATATCTCGCACGAGATACGCACGCCGATGAACGCCATCGTAGGATTCACCTCACTGCTCGACGCACCTGAGACATCCGACGAGGCCCGCAAGCAATACATTGATATTATCTACCAGTCAAGCAACCAGCTGCTGTCAATAATAACCGACATTGTCGATATTTCAAACATTGAGACCGGCCTGGTCAAGGTCTCAAGCAACCAGGTCAACCTTAATACATTGATCAGGAACCTGTACGAGCAGTACCGCATGCGTGCCCAGCAGCAGGGACTGGCACTGTCATTCACAACTCACCTCGGCGATGCCGATGCCACCGTAATGACAGACGAGACAAAGGTCGTGCAGATTTACTCCAATCTGCTTAACAACGCACTGAAGTTCACACAGGAAGGACGGATCGAGCTTGGTTACGTGATCCGGGGCGAAACAGTGGAATTTTTTGTGAGCGACACCGGCATCGGTATTGCACCGGAACATCAGCCAAAGGTCTTCGAACGGTTCTTCCAGGTCGAAAACACCTATTCCAAGCAGTTCAGCGGCACAGGCCTGGGGCTGTCAATCTCAAAGGCATATGCGGAGCTTCTTGGTGGTTCGATATGGCTTATCTCCACACCCGGGGAAGGGTCGCTCTTCTGTTTCTCAATACCTTTCAGGAAGGCAACAGAGCAGGCTCATTCTCACAGTAAGAGCCACAAGACCAAGGCCTGAATCTTTACTGATTTTCAATCCACTTGATAGCAATACCCAATTCATCTAGCTGCTCTTTCTTAATGGTTGACGGAGTGTCAATCATTACATCACGAGCCTGATTGTTTTTCGGGAAGGCGATGAAGTCACGTATAGTGTCAGAACCTCCAAGTATTGCCGCCCACCTGTCAAATCCGAAGGCGATACCTCCATGCGGCGGAGCACCAAAGCGGAAGGCATTGAGAAGGAACCCGAACTGATGCCGTGCCTCTTCCTCAGTGAATCCCAGGGTCTTAAACATAAGTGACTGAATGTCCCCGTCATGGATACGGATGGAGCCGCCGCCAATCTCAGTGCCGTTGATGACAAGATCGTAAGCATTGGCATGGACGCGTCCCGGATCACTTATCATATATTCAAGGTCCTCAGGCTTAGGTGCCGTGAACGGATGGTGCTTGGCATAGAAACGCTTCGTCTCTTCATCCCATTCCAGGAGGGGGAAGTCAACCACCCAGAGTGGTGCGTAGACGGAGGGATCACGCAAGCCCATACGCTTACCCATCTCAAGGCGAAGCTCGCCGAGTGCATTCAGCGTATGATTCCGCTCTCCGGCCATCATCAGTATCAGATCACCGGCACCGGCGCCCGTGATACTTGCAAAACTCTTCAGGACGTCAGGCGGGTAGAATTTATCAACTGATGACTTTGCAGTTCCGTCAGCCTCGATGCGCACATATACCAGCCCCTTTGCCCCAATCTGCGGCCGTTTTACATATTCGGTCAGCTCGTCAAGCTGCTTTCGGGTATATGATCCGCAACCCGCTGCACAGATCGCACCAACATATTCTGCAGAGTCAAAAAGGGGAAAATTTCTTCCCTGGACCTTTCTTGTCATTTCGGTGATGCACATCCCGAATCTTATGTCTGGCTTATCGGTGCCGTAGCGGCTCATCGCCTCGTCATATGGCATGCGGGGAAAACTGTCGCTGAAGGTGATCCCCTTTATCTGACGGAAGAGGTGGCGGGCCAGACCCTCAAAGGTATTCAGGATGTCATCCTGGTGTATGAATGACATTTCGCAGTCTATCTGCGTGAACTCCGGCTGGCGGTCAGCGCGGAGGTCCTCATCGCGGAAGCACTTTACTATCTGGAAGTATTTATCGAATCCGGCGACCATCAGCAACTGCTTGAATGTCTGGGGACTCTGCGGAAGTGCATAGAATTCCCCGTGATGCAGTCTCGACGGAACCACGAAATCGCGTGCACCCTCAGGCGTCGACTTTATCAGTACCGGAGTCTCCACCTCTATGAATCCCTCCCCGTCAAGATATTTTCTTACCTCCTGCGCCATCCTGTGCCGCAGAATTATGTTTGACCGGACATTCTGCCGGCGAAGGTCAAGATAACGGTACTTCATCCTCAGTTCATCGCCCCCGTCACTATTCTCTTCGATCGTAAAGGGAGGGATGTCAGATGAATTCAGTACAGTAATGTTTTCTGCAATGATCTCAATATCTCCCGTCGGAAGCTTCGGATTCTTGTTGCTGCGCTCAGCCACCGTGCCGGTGACCTGAATGACAAACTCACGTCCGAGCTTGCGGGCCTGCATGCAGAGGTCAGCGTCGGCTTCCATATTGAAAACCAGCTGTGTTATGCCGTAGCGGTCACGGAGGTCAATGAAGGTCATGCCGCCAAATTCACGCAACCGCTGAACCCATCCCGCAAGGGTGACCTTCTCTCCTTTATTGCTGATAATCAGCTCTCCGCATGTATGTGTCCTGTACATCTTCCAATTATTGAGGAGACAAAAATAAGAATTATTCCCGGTAATAACCGGTAATAACTTTGTGCCGCAATCTTGCCGGTTTTTTTTAAAATTGCAGAAATATGCGACCTTTACCGGCATGGACATCAATCTGAAAAGGAAAACTGCCAGTATTTCCGTTATCTCAAATACTCTGCTGATCGTGATGAAGTTGGTCGTCGGACTTCTCACCAATTCCGTCAGCATCATCTCTGAAGCCATTCACTCCGGCCTTGATCTTGTGGCTGCTATAATAGCATATTTCTCTGTCAGGATATCAGGCAACCCGGCTGACGAGAGGCACCCCTTCGGTCACGGCAAGATGGAAAATGTTTCAGGAGTGATTGAGGCAGTCCTCATCTTTATTGCATCAGCATGGATAATTACCGAGGCCATCAAGAAACTGATCCATCCTGAGGAGACCGGGGTACTGGGACTCGGGATACTGGTGATGGCCATCTCTGCCATTGTAAACACATTTGTTTCACGCAGGCTCTATAAGGTAGCACGCATGACCGAATCGGTAGCGCTTGAGGCTGACGCACTTCACCTTAAGACTGATGTATATACTTCGGCCGGGGTAGCGGTCGGACTGACGCTTATCTGGATAACAGGGCTGCATATTCTTGACCCTGTCATAGCATTTGGAGTAGCCTTGCTAATCATCTACGAATCGTGGGTGCTTCTCAAAAAAGCTTTTTCCCCGCTTCTTGACACCGCACTTTCTCCTGACGAAATTGTAAGGGTCGAAGCAATCCTGAATGAGATGAATGCCAGATACCATGATCTTCGGACACGCGCTGCAGGCCACCAGCGTTTTGTCGAACTGCACCTTGATGTTCCCCCGGGCGAAACGATCGAAACGATACACCGTCAGTGCGACGTCATAGAAGAACGTCTGCAGCGTGAATTCAGCGACATCAGCGTAATTATTCATCCCGAACCTAAAAAATGATCTGATGGAGCCTTCGCAGGATGAGTTCTATATGCGGATGGCGCTGGCGGAAGCAGCAAAGGCTGCAGCCCGTGATGAGGTGCCCGTCGGTGCCGTCATTGTCGCCGGCACAACAGTCATAGCCCGTGCGCATAATCTCACCGAGACACTCAATGACCCTACCGCTCATGCTGAGATGCAGGCTATCACCGCCGCCACTGCCAGCCTCGGAGGGAAGTACCTGACCGGGTGCACTATCTATGTAACTGTTGAACCGTGCATCATGTGCGCCGGCGCCCTGGCATGGAGCCAGGTATCTGAAATAGTTTACGGCGCACCCGATGAGAAAAAAGGATATACGACCGTTGGCTCACAGATACTCCATCCGAAGACAGTGGTACGAAGCGGCCCGATGGCAGCTGAGTGTTCTGAGTTAATGAAGGCCTTCTTCAGGAAAAAGAGAGACTGACCCATATCTCCGGCTGATAGTCAACTGAAAAAAAATTCTTAGGTTTGTTAGAAATAACAAGGTCATGACCCTCGATAACGGAGAAAGGATTGTCGCAATCAGGCTGGCAGGATTTATATCCACCGTGGTTTATGTGCTGTATGTCTTTACAGCTTACTTTGCGAGGATCTACCGTCATATCATCTCTGAGGATCATCTGAATATCCTGACCGCCGTACTTACATTTGCTTACCTGCTGTTGCTGTTCTGGCCTGCAATAATGAAATACAGGTATATATACTTCTCCGCAGACGAGCGCGGTCTGACTCTGAGATGGTACAAGACCGGCCTGATGCCTGGCGAGAGCATGAGCATCGAGATCCCGGCTGACAGGTTTGCCGGCTATGAGATCACAACGAAATTTTTGGGTTTCCACAGATATCTGAAACTTTATCAGAGTGTTCAGGGAAGGAAGGCAGGGTATAACCCAGTCAGCATATCGGCTCTCAGGAAGAGCCAGGTCTTAAAAATCAGGGAAGCCCTTAATTATTATAAATCAACTATTTAGGCTCCATCCGATAAAACATGAGCAAAGTCATTTTTCATGACTTAAGGTTAATTCACCTTTGGCACTGATTTGATTTCAGAAAATCACAAACCTCAAACATAAACGAAATGAAAGTAAAAGCGATTCTGGCTGAGCTCGAGAAGAAACATCCGGGTGAAGTCGAGTATCATCAGGCAGTAAGGGAAGTCCTTGAATCAATAGAGGATGTATACAATGAGAATCCTCGATTTGCCAAGGCAGGCATCCTGCAGAGGCTCATTGAGCCTGACCGTATGTTTACCTTTAAGGTTCCCTGGATCGACGATCAGGGAAATGTACAGGTCAACCTGGCCTACAGGGTGCAGTATAACAATGCCATCGGCCCATACAAAGGCGGTCTCCGCTTTCACCCCACTGTCAACCTTTCAATCCTGAAGTTCCTCGGTTTCGAGCAGATTTTCAAGAACTCACTTACCACTCTTCCCATGGGTGGCGGCAAGGGCGGTTCTGACTTCGACCCGAAGGGCAAATCAGACAACGAAGTGATGCGCTTCTGCCAGTCGTTTATGCTTGAACTGTGGAAGCATATCGGTCCTGAGACTGACGTCCCTGCCGGCGATATAGGTGTCGGCGGACGCGAGATCGGTTTCCTGTACGGGATGTACAAGAAACTGGCGAAGGAACACACAGGTGTTCTCACAGGCAAGGGTCTCAACTGGGGCGGCTCACTCATCCGTCCTGAGGCAACAGGATTCGGCTGCGTCTATTTTGCCAACGAGATGCTGAAGACCAGGAAAGAGTCGTTCAAGGGTAAGAAAGTGGCTGTCTCCGGTTTCGGTAACGTAGCATGGGGAGCAGCTATCAAGGCTACCGAACTCGGTGCCACGGTGGTGACAATTTCCGGTCCTGACGGTTATATCTATGACCCGAAGGGGATAAGCGGTGAGAAGATCAATTTCATGCTCAAGCTCCGTGCCTCAAACCAGGATATAGTTGAACCGTACGCCACCGAGTTCCGCGAGGCAACCTTCCATAAGGGCAAGAGGCCGTGGGAAGCAAAGGTTGACATCGCCCTTCCGTGTGCAACACAGAACGAACTGGGTAAAGAGGATGCAAAGACACTGGTAAACAACGGTTGCATATGCGTAAGCGAAGGTGCCAACATGCCCTGTACCCCTGAAGCCATTGAGATCATACAGAAGGCTAAGCTTCTCTTTGCTCCCGGCAAGGCAGCGAATGCAGGAGGCGTTGCCACCTCAGGACTCGAGATGACACAGAACTCAATGAAACTGAACTGGAGCAAGGAAGAGGTCGACCAGAAGCTTCATTCGATTATGGTCAACATCCATGAGGCATGCGTCAAGCACGGCACAGCCAGCGATGGCTATGTAGACTATGTCAAGGGTGCAAACATCGCCGGCTTCCTGAAGGTTGCCAATGCGATGCTCGATCAGGGTGTAGTGTAAATTATCACAATTAACATCACATATTAGCAGTAGAGACGTTGCATCCAACGTCTCTACTGTTTTTTATCCCCTGATGCGATATACACTTCCCGGGCAGGGTGTTATCAGTCCCGCCAGCTCCATCTGCAGAAGGATTGTTGACAGTTTGTTTACAGGCATATCAAGCAGCCTGGTAAGAAGGTCAACTGTCATATCGCCTTCAGTCTTCAGGGCCTCATAAATCTTCCTCTCACTGTCGGTCATGCCTGAGAAGAGCACCGTCTGAACGGGTGCCGCAAGGGCGGCAGGCTTCCACCCAAGCAGGTACTCGATATCCTCATGCCCCTCCACCAGGGCTGCCTTGTTGCACCTGATCAGCGCATTGCACCCGGCCGACCACTCGTCGCCCGGCCTGCCGGGCACTGCCATCACGTCGCGGTTGTATGATGCCGCAATGTCTGCGGTTATCAGCGCTCCTCCCCTGAGACCTGACTCGACAATCAGCGTCGCATCGGAGATGCCTGCTATTATCCTGTTGCGCCTTATGAAGTTGTTCCGTTCCGGGAGTGTGTCGGAAGAGAAATCTGTCAGCTGTCCCCCATTCTCAAGAATCGATTTTGCAACTCCTGAGTGTATTGAAGGATAAATCGTCTTCAGCCCGTGACCCAGCACCGCCACCGTTGGCAGGCCGTTAGCCAGTGCAGCCTTGTGGGCTGCGATATCGATTCCGTAAGCCAGTCCGCTTATAATAATGAGGCCGGGGAAGTGCACCGACAGTCCGGCAACTATCTTCTGGCATATCTCACGTCCGCGCTGTGTTGCGTTGCGTGTGCCGACGATACTGAGTATAAAGGGGGAGTTAAGGTCGGCCTTACCCCTGAAATAAAATGTCACCGGAGAGTCTTCGCACTGGCGTAGCCGGAAGGGATAATCATCGTCAAGATAAAAGAAGACCTTTATGCCGTGTTTTGCAACAAATTCAGCCTCCCTGGCGGCCTCAGCCAGGTATTCACGCCCGGCTACCGCTTTTGCCAGTTGCTCACCCACCCCCGGTATCCTGGTGAGGCTCCTGTACGACTCTTTGAAGACTGCTTCAACGCTGCCGGTATATGAGACCAGCTTGCGTGCCGTTATATCACCGACACCCGGAATCATTCCGAGTGCGATCTTATGCACCAGAGATTCTGTTGACATGAGGTATAGATGTTAGCGAGACAGATTAAAGGTACGAAAAATCAAAATACAAACACTTCAATAGTATGGTAATCGGTGTTCAGTCCCGACGAGCTTCGCTGTCGGGATCTCCGCTTCGCTCCGATATTCAGTAATCGGTTGTGTGTCAACACTGAATACCGATTACCGATCACCGAATACCAGCTGACAGGACTTCATGCTCCATACACAATGTTATTGATGAACCTGCCTTAAAAAATACTAGTTTTGCCTCATGCAATTAATAGACACACACTGCCATATTTACCTCCCCGAATTCGACGCTGACCGCGATGAAGTGATCAGCAGGGCTGTCGCTGCAGGGGTCAGCAGGATCATGATGCCGAACATTGACTCCTCCTCTGTTGTGCCGATGCTTGAAGCTGAAGAGAAATATCCGGGGTATTGCCTGCCGATGATGGGATTGCATCCGACTTCAGTGAAGGAGAATTTCATGGAGGAGCTAAGTACGGTGGAAGCAGCATTTGAAGGAGCATAAATACTACGGCATCGGGGAGACCGGCATAGATCTCTACTGGGATAAGACCTTCCTTCGGGAACAGCTTGTCTCATTCAGGCGCCACCTTGAGCTGGCGGAGGAATATGACCTTCCAGTGGTGATACATGCCAGGGAGTCTCTTGAGGTGATCATAAATGAAATAGTCTCCTTCGGTACCGGCAGGGTAAGGGGTATCTTCCATGCCTTTCCCGGAGGACCGGAGGATGCCAGACGGGTGGTTGAAATGGGGTTCATGATCGGCACCGGCGGCGTGGTGACCTTTCGCAACAGCAGGCTGGGTGAAGCTGCCATTGAGGCCGGAATAAACAATGTCGTCATTGAGACTGACGCACCCTACCTGGCTCCGGTACCCTACCGCGGCAAGAGGAACGAGAGCAGCTATCTGACCCTGGTTATCGAAAAACTTTCTGAACTATTGGCAATTGCACCTGCGGAGGTGGCTGACAGAACTACCGCCAACGCCATAAGACTCTTCAAAATATAAGATATGGATAAGAGCACGTCAATACTTATAATCTATACCGGCGGGACAATCGGCATGGTCAATGAGCCGGTAACCGGAACGCTGGTTCCAATCGATTTCAGCCATATCTCCGACCAGGTCCCCGAGCTGCGCCGCTTCGGGTTCAGGCTTGAGACGGTGACCTTTGATCCTGTCATCGACTCATCTGATGTGAGTCCCGACACATGGATGAAGATAGCCGGGACCATTGCAGAAAGATATGATGAATTTGATGGGTTTGTGGTTTTGCACGGAACGGATACGATGGCTTATTCGGCGTCTGCCCTCAGCTTCATGCTGTCGGGACTTGAGAAGCCCGTTATCTTCACCGGGGCGCAGCTGCCGATAGGTGTACTGCGCACTGACGGCAAGGAGAACCTGATCACATCGATAGAGATAGCCGCTGCCAGGGATAACAACACTCCAAAGGTACCGGAGGTGTGTGTCTATTTTGAGAACAGGCTGCTGCGCGGCAACAGGACCACCAAGTACAGCGCCGAGCACTTCAATGCGTTCACATCGCCGAATCTCCCTCCTCTTGCCGAGGCAGGACTGCAGATAAGATATAACCGCAACCTGATAAGATATCCTACTGTCAGGAGGCCGCTCACCATTTCGACGAAGTTTGATACAGGGGTTGGCATCCTGAGACTATTTCCGGGGTTAGGCAGGTCACTGGTTCACAGTATGCTGGCAACAGAGGGTCTTCGCGGGCTCATTCTTGAGAGCTACGGCACGGGCAACGCACCGACACTCACATGGTTCTATGATGAGCTACGTGCATTCATTGCAGGGGGAGGCATCGTGCTTAATGTCACGCAGTGTCCTGCCGGCAGTGTGGAGATGGGTCTCTACGAGACATCAGAAGGACTGCGCAGCGCAGGTGTGATAAGCGGGAAGGATCTCACCACCGAAGCGGCGGTGACGAAGATGATGATGCTTCTCGGCAGTGAGCTGTCACGTGACAGGATTTCATCGCTCCTCTCGAAGTCGATATGCGGTGAAATGAGCTGAGACGGCAGCTGTCTTTAATTTTTTTGTAAATTGCGCCGGTTTTTCAGGGGAGGGTTACCCGACCTGAACGATGCCACCGGAGAGATGCAGGAGTGGTTTAACTGGCACGCCTGGAAAGCGTGTGTACCTCAAAAGGGTACCGGGGGTTCGAATCCCTTTCTCTCCGCAACGGGTATGAATGCCAGCCCGCCATCCGGCGGGCTGGTTCTATTTTATGGGAGGCGAAGAGTGAGCTCGCTCACGATGAGCATGCCATAAAATAGAAAAACATGCGCTCCGCGCATGCATTCATACCCGCTGCCGGTTCCTCCCGCAGGGATCACCGCAGGTAATCCCCCCCCGTCCGCTGGCTGGCGGACGGACCCCTCGTCACTCAGGAGGGGAAATTCTTTAATTTGCTGCATACCCCTTGCTCCTCGCACCCTGCTCCATGCCCCTTGCCCCTGTTAGGTGACTCATTCATTAAACAGAATTTTTTAAAACCCCGCACCCTTGCACTGTTTCCATTTTTTTCTATTTTTGTCTGTAATTCCAACAACTAACTATCATGATGAAAAGAGTTTTTGTTTTTATGGCATTTGCAGCCCTCCTGCTGATGGGCACAACACAGACATCAACGGCACAGACCGAACAGCCTGCAGCAACAACGCAGCAACTCACTGAACAGGCCCAGGCAACCACCCCCGCCGGCGAGGTCGTTCTCCACAAAGAGATCAAACGCCTCTTCATCGAGGGCGGCGCAGGATTTATGGCAACTATTCTTCTCTGCCTTATCTTTGGCCTCGCGATCGCCATCGAAAGGATCATCTACCTGAACCTTGCTACAACAAACACTGAAAAGCTGCTCCTGAAAATTGACAAAGCCCTTAAAGATGAAGGCGTTGATGCAGCAAAAGAGGTTTGCCGCAATACCCGCGGACCGGTGGCAAGCATCTTCTACCAGGGGCTCGACAGAGCTCATGAAGGTGTTGACATGGCAGAAAAATCAGTTGTCGCCTATGGCGGCGTACAGGTAGGCTTGCTTGAAAAGAACCTCTCATGGATCTCACTTTTTATTGCTCTTGCCCCCATGCTCGGGTTCCTCGGAACAGTAATCGGCATGATCCAGGCCTTTGATGCCATCGAACAGGCAGGAACGGTATCCGCAACAATCGTGGCAGGCGGTATCAAGGTAGCTCTTATCACTACCGTCTTCGGTCTCGTCGTGGCAATTATTCTTCAGGTGTTCTACAACTACCTTCTCTCAAAGATCGATGGGATTTCCAACCAGATGGAGGATTCTTCGATTACACTCATCGATATGCTGGCCAAGTATAATCAAAAATAAACTGTTATGTCAGTGAACTTTAACAAGCTAACGCAGATCCTCTCGTGGGTGCTGATGGCACTCACCCTGATCTTCGCTGTCCTTTTTTATGTTGGCGGCGTGGTGCCGGGCACAGAGGGAACAAGATATGAGCAACCAAAAGTTACCAACTCTTTCATCATTTATGCCTATATTCTTCTGGCTCTAACACTCATTCTGACAGTCTTTTTCACCGTCAGAAACTTTGTGCTGCACCCCAAAAATATCAGGATGACTCTTATGGTTCTGGTTTTAGGGATTGTACTGATCGGTATCGCTGCCATGCTGGCTGACAATACTGTTCTGGACCTGCCGCATTACAAAGGAAAAGACAATGTTCCCAGAACACTGTTTCTGACAGATGTAGGATTATATGTTGCATATTTCCTCCTTGGTATTGCCTTTCTGGCTATCATTTACACCGTGATATCCAAATACTTTAAGAAATAACTTAACAGACCGCCCCTGGGCGGATAATACATCCATCAAATGGCAAGAAAAAGAAGGCAAGTCCCGGAAATAAATGCAAGCTCGATGGCTGACATTGCATTCCTCCTTCTGATTTTTTTCCTGGCTGTAACAACTCTTGATACTGACACAGGCCTGATGCGACAGCTCCCGGCGATTCCTGACCCTAACATGCCTCAGGATGTCAATAAGATCAATGACAGGAATATCCTTGAAGTCAAAGTCAATAAAGACAACCTCCTGCTCGTGGAAGGAGAACTTACTGAGTTCAGTCAGCTGAGAGAGATCACCTACAGGTTCATCGTAAATGCCCAGAACTCGCCTGATATGCCCGAAAAAGAGATGGTCAGCCTTCCCTATTTCGGTAATGTGGAGGTCACAAAGGCAGTCATATCTCTTCAGAATGATATTGGCACGAAATACGGCGTCTACATTGCGGTACAGAATGAGCTCATTGCCGCCAGGAACAGCCTTCGCGAAAGCCTGGCCACTGAAACCTTCGGAGTGCCGTATGACAAACTCGATGAGGAAAAGAGAGGTGCTGTTGATGATTTTTACAAGGTGCCTATCTCAGAAGCTGAACCAAAAAGAATAGGAGAGAATTAGTATGGCAAGATTTGTTAAAACAGGTCGAGAAGCAGGTAGCGGCTATCAGTACTGCCTCACTCCCCGACATTGTATTCATCACCCTGTTCTTTTTCATGGCCATTACCACGCTGCGCGAGACAGATGTGCTGGTTACCGTAAGGATTCCTGAAGCCACTGAAGGTAAAATCCTCGAGAAGAAATCACTGGCAAGTTTTATCTATATAGGGGAACCCCTTGAGACCTTCCAGACAATGTACGGCACGGAACCAAAGATACAGCTCAATGATACCTTCAAGGAGATAATTGACATTCAGGATTTTATTGCCCAGGAACGTGAGCAGCTCAATGAGGCTGATAAAACCAAGATGCTTGTCGTTCTTAAGATAGATGAAAACACAAAAATGGGTGTTGTCACTGATGTGAAGCAGGCCCTTCGGCGTGCCAGTGCCCTTAAGATCATGTATGCCAATGTAAACGTTGACCAGATTACGCTTCACCAGTGAACTGGCTTCGGACAGTAATTGAGAAATACAACCCGGCAGTGAAAAAGGAATATCTCCTTCTTCCTGCCGGTTTTGTTTGGCTCGGAGTGGGCATGATGCTCTGTACCATGGCTTTCAGATGGCTTCAGTCAGAAACCCATCCAGTTATATTTGCAGTAGCAGGCATATCAGCCGGAATTCTAATCTCCCTTTTTGGTTTCGGGAAGATCGCCAGAAAGAATATTGAACGTATCGAAGCTCTTCCGGGAGAGAGGTGCTTCTTCTCATTCATGACTCTTAAAAGCTATCTCCTCGTGCTGGTGATGATGTCTTTCGGCATTGCCCTTCGCCACTCATCTCTTCCCAAATCGTTCCTGTCAGTTATCTATATCGCTATCGGACTTGCCCTGGGTATATCAAGCATCAGCTATTTCAAAGCATACAGGCACATGGCTGTCTGATTGCGTTTTGGTACCAGCTTCAAAGGCAAATCCGCATACATGACGTCTGACCCTGTCAGGGTCGAAAAATTCTATCCAACGCTTTTTGCTACCACCCCTTGATACCTCTGGCATCATTGTCTCCTCTCCGCAGCTCCTTGCCGCACCCGGCCCTGTTCCCCGGAGTGCCCGGAGAACTGAGCACTCCTGAATAAATATGTCATTTATTAAACAAAACTTTTTGCTGTTTGTTATTAATTAATAATGGTTCTCTGTTTAATATCTAAAACTAACTGCCATGAAAAACATAACAAGAATCACAGTCATTGTTTTTCTAACGATTGGCATACCGGGTATTAACCAATCATGCAAGAAAATATTGTCACCTCCGGATCTGTCAACACTTTTCATCTCTGATGTGACACAAACCAGCGCAGTATCACGCAGCCTGATACGTGACGATGGCGGTGCTGAAATCACTGCCAGGGGCATCTGCTGGAGTACCTCTCCAAACCCCACCACCAGTTCAAGCAAAACAGAAGATGGCACAGGATCAGGATCCTATTATTCGGTTTTGGAAGGTCTTACGGCAAATACCACCTACTATGCCCGTGCCTGGGCTGTCAACATTGAAGGCACAAATTATGGCAATGAACTCACCTTCACAACCTCCTTGCCAACTTCAGGAATCCGTAAATCCGATATCCCTGGAGATACGAGATACGGTTCAACAAGTTTCACTGTTAGCAATAAAATGTATCTGGCATTGGGCCATGGGAATGACATCGATTCCCACAGGGATTTCTTTGAATGGGATCAGGGCACCAATGTGTGGACAAAGAAAGCAGACTATCCCGGAGAATCAGGCAGCGGAGCAGTTGGTTTCTCAATCGGGACAAAAGGCTACATCGGAACCGGACGTACCGTTTCAGGTGAATTAACAAATGAGTTTTGGGAATATGATCCTGAGACAAACAGATGGACTCAGAAAGCATCCCTTCCCGTCAATGCCGCAAGAACTGACGCTGTCGGATTTTCAATTGGCAACAAAGGTTACATTGGAACCGGTTACATAATCATCAGTGATTACATGGACAATTCAAACGATTTTTGGGAATACGACCCTGCGGCAGATAAATGGTCAGAGAAAGCATCACTCCCGGTCAGTGCTGCCAGAGGTGATGCTGTCGGATTTTCCATTGGCACCAAAGGATACATCGGCACCGGAATCTACACAGATGTTATTGGCGGGTATGCTCTCCGTGATTTCTGGGAATGGGATCAGGAATCCGATTCCTGGACGAGGAAAGCCGATTTTGGAGGATTAAGCCGTGGAGGTGCAGTTGCCTTTTCCATTGACGGTAAAGGATATATAGGAACCGGGTGCGCCTTTCAGGATGATGGCAGTACAAATAATGCCAGAGATTTCTGGGAATGGGATCAGACGACAAATACATGGACACGATTGGCAGACTTTGAAGGAAAGGGAAGAATTGATGCAATTGGTGTTTCAATCGAAGATAAGGGATACATTGGATCCGGGATTATAGATAGTGCCTGGGGTATCGTCTTAAATGACTTCTGGGAGTTTGACCCTGTTTCCCCTGATGAAATATCAGATTAGTAAAAGTATCCGATTATTGGTCTTCAATAAGTTAGTTTTGTGAAAATTCATAAGGGATCAGCAAGGAAAAATGTCACCTCTGCGGGGTTCCTTGCTGCCCCTGCATTGGCTAAGCATCATAGACTTTTCATTATTATCTGATCAGACTCCCAACCTACATACAGAAATGTCATTGAGAGAGTCTGCTTTATACTTATTTTTCATTTATTAATACAAATGCATTTATTACATGTATTCATTCACTTTTCATGGCTTTTTACGTAATTATTTTATCTATTTTGAATTATTACATAAATATTATGAACAAAGTCATCCACAATATGTTTTACCTCTACAAAGCCTATTAGCAATAATGACTTTCGCCTGAAAATGCATTGAAGTAGAGTTAACAATATATTTTCAAAACATTAAACGAAACGTCATGCAAACAAGATCTGATTACCTGGCTTTAGCATGTCTCATATCAGTGATAATTATGCTAAATGGCTGCAAGAAAGAGCCTGATCCGATAAACCTGCCTACCGTAATTACTGCTTCAGTTTCAGAAATTACACATAATTCTGCTGTAATCAGAGGCATGATAGCTTCTGACGGAGGTGATGAAGTGACAGCCTGCGGGTTTTGCTGGAGTACAAGTCCGAGCCCGATGGCTGATGACAACAAAACTTTTGCCGGGACCGGTACGGGCAAATTTTTCAGTCTTATTACCGGGTTAACACCAGATACAGATTATTATGTTCGCGCATATGCCACAAACAGTGAGGGTACAAGGTATGGTGATGATCTTACTTTCCATACAAACCAGAGTCCCCCCCTCCACAGGTTGTGCCTGCAACTATAACAACTATGGATGTTACTGCCATTACATTAACTACTGCTTCCTCAGGAGGCATTATTACTGACAATGGGGGTGGTGAGATCATTGTCAGCGGGGTATGCTGGAGCACTGTACAGAACCCGACGGTAAATGACAATAAAACAACCATCGAAGCAGTTTCAGGTACTGTTTTCAGTAATTTAAGTAATTTGACACCAAATACCACATATTATGTCCGTGCTTACGCAACTAACAGTGCTGGCACAGCATATGGTAATCAGGTTTCATTTACTACAAGAAGGAGTATTTCGGACTCAACTGTCCCGGAACTTATTACAACTTCAGTTACTGAGATCACTGTGGCAAGTGCTGTAATAGGTTATTTTATTACCACAGATGGCGGACAGGGGATAATCGACAAAGGAATTTGCTGGTCTACCAACCATTTACCAACAACCAGCGACAGAATGACGTCCCATGGAAGTTATGGTGAAACGGAGACTTTTCCGGATATAATTTATGGCTTACTTCCTGCAACAAAATACTATGTAAGAGCTTATGCAGTGAATGCCGTGGGAACAGGTTACGGTGATGAACTGAGTTTTACTACTTTACCAGTTAGCCCAATTAATTTCAATTCTGATTTGGTTTATGGTTCCATTGCTGATATAGATGGCAATCTTTACAAAACAATTCAGGTTGGCACCCAAATCTGGATGGCTGAAAACCTCAGAACAGCAAAATTGAATGATGGAACATTAATACCTCACGTGACAGATGACTTAGAATGGGAAAAACATTCAACACCCGGCTATTGCTGGTACAACAATGATCCTTCATCATTAAAAGATACATACGGAGCCTTATATAACTGGTACACGGCAAACACAGGCAAAATTTGCCCAACAGGATGGCATGTGCCAACAAATGCTGAATGGATTATTCTGTCAGGCTATTTGGGAATCGACGCTGGCGGTAAGATGAAAGAAACAGGAACCACCTCATGGGTAAATCCCAACACCGGAGCAAGCAATATATCAGGATTTACAGCTATTCCGGGGGGGTCTCGTGCTCTATATCATTTGGAATATGGCTATTCAACATTTAGTTATCTTGGATATACGAGTTCACTGTGGTCGGTGACTGAATATAATAACGATGTAGGGTATGCTGCCAGGCTGTATTCTACGGCCTCTAACTTCAATGTATTCCGGACAGGCAAGAATGAAGGCTTATCTGTGCGCTGTCTGAAGGATTGACAAACAGGGACTGGCAATAATATATCATTTGCCCCCGGATCCCGGGGGCTTTTGATTTATGCAGAGTGCTAAAGGCTGGAAGGGGATGAAGACAGCACCCATTTCTCATTGCCAGGCTTTGGGATTCAGAAATAAACAGATTACCCATCATTATAAAGTAGCTTCATTGAGGCCGCCGGCACCGGTGTCACCCCCGGCCCTTGCCCCGTGACGATTCCTATTTCATCGAACGGATCAAAATTGAGAGCTAAAGAAGAGCCGAAACAGAGATGTCCTCATCAATGCTTTCCCAGTGAATGCCAATTCCATTACCTATCAGGCGCCAGCCATTAAGCTGATCCTTTGTGGCCTTTCGTAGTCGGGGAAACCACAATAAAGGAACACCAACTTCTCTCCCATCCTGCAAAAGAACATAAAGCATGTCATTCGTGAACCACACTTTGGTGGCCAGGGCGGTTATTGACTTATGTGCTAAAGTGTTCATCCCATTTTTCTCTAATCAGTAGTTCGTTTTTTTCGACAATGTCACCTATCTCTCTCAGCTCTTTTCCGGTAAAACCATAGTTAATAACAACGCAAAGAGGATCAAGCCAAAACTTTGCATAGCACTCTGCCTTTTCAATATGGATATGTACCGGTTCACTTCCTTCATTACTGAAAAAGAAAAGCCTGTAACCTTTTATTATTAATACCGTTGGCATTGCTTAACAAAGATAGGAAAAACATTCTAAAGGCATATTACAGGCATATTTCATTAGGGTGCCATTGCCCTGCCGTGCTATCATAATGTGAAAAGGAAAGTTCTGCAAGTTGCTACATATGCAACTCAGACTTCACGGTTATTGTTTCTGGTCATCACCGAACTCTGACGTCAGTGTCACCCCTGCGGGGCTCCTTACTGTAGCTGTCCTTGTTCCCCGGGTTGCCACCCGGGGTTATTCACATTTCGTCACTTCGTGACGATTATATTCAACAGCTCTTCGCACCTTTCGGTGCTATTGCAGATAAGAATACTTTTCCAGCCTGCTCTTGTTTTGGCTGAATGTGTCAATATTTGCATTGATTGGTATTTTAATTTTGATTAATCCAGTCAAGGCGCCCACTCCCAGACCGCATATAGTCCCTGTAACCGCTCCTATCCCAATACTTTCTGCCTGAGTAAAATGTATGCTATAAGCAAATGATGGGGAATCGCCTGCAGTAGTTGGATAAGTAGGTGAAGGCTCGTATGCTATTGCACCAATGATTGCCCCCACTGATGCCCCAACCAGACTGAAAATCAACATATTCCTTGGTACACTGTTATGGCGTCTCACCTTTAGATTATAAATATCTTTAAAATGTACTTTTGATAAATTATAGGCTCCGACAAATAAATCGTTCTTATTAATCAGGTGTTTATTCATAGAAGTAGCAACCATAACAGAAGAATCTGCCGCACTGTATAATATGCCTTTAATCGTACCTGCCTCTTCGGATCCTAATACCCATGTTCTGTAAATTTTAGACCTTACCTGGGTGTCTTCCTGTGCAGAGGATAATATCGGAATGCTCCATATGATAAGACATATCATGATTAGCTTTCTCATTGAAACAGGGTTTTTGCCTCTCCTTTTATTATGTAAAGTTACGCTTTCAAAAAGCCTGAGTCAAGCATTGTTTTAGTTAATAGTCAGAGCCGTAAAGCAAATGAAAGTCACTAGAGAATCAAAGAGGCCAACTTGGAAATAAGGGGGTTTATAACAATAATGCCTCCGGCATCAGTGTCACACCTGCTGGGCTCCTTGCCGCCCCCGGCACTGTTCCACGGTTCGCCACCCGCTCCTCAATTGAATTATTAAGATCTAAATTGGTACGCAGAGAAAAATCTTTGGGACGATTAGTAAGACCCAGTCAAAAGGAAAAGGCGAACTTGACTCCTGCTATTTGCTGATGCAAATTTGACTGAAGGAATGTGAACATGAGAAGATCCCTTTCATGGCACCAGGAAATGCAACCTTAAAGCAACCGGATATGAAGACAAAATTCAACGGATTAAAGCAATATGGTTACTGGTGGACGGCAACTGAGGCCCCTCAGTCAGATGGATGGTATCGTACATGGTCCTATAATAACACCCAGGTCTTCAGAAATCATACCAGTCCGAGGGATGGTTTTTCAGTCCGTTGTGTGAAGGATTAGTGGCAGTTTGCCTTATTTATTCTTATAAAAACTTGTATCATGAAAAGAATGAATCTTTCAAAGGCCCTGATGAAGTTATGCATGATAGTAATTGTTCTTGGCATGGTTACAGTGCCTGGTTGTGCCATCCTGGGATTATGTGCATGTGATATTGATCATCCATACATGGATAATGCAGGTAATTGTTATACCTCTCTGGAGCAATGTGAACAGGCAAGCTCTGCAAGTTGCTATATATGCGACTGACATAGATCAGAACATTGCATACTCCATCACCTGCTGGCTGTAATTGCTTTATCCGGATCGTCTAACTGTAATTTCGATCCCTCGGAGAAAATATCAGACGAAGCGATGAGTCATTTGTAAGATAATTCCAGGCCCAGTCAATAAATATCATAAGTTTATTCTTTACACTGAGAATGAGCATAAGGTGAAGGAACATCCAAATAAACCACGCAAAATATCCTTTCAGGCTGATGAACGGAAGGTCTACAACAGCCCTGTGCTTTCCAATTGTTGCCATTGAACCAAGATCTTTGTATTCAAATTCACGGAGCTTCCCGCCGGATAGCATTGAACTCAGATTGTGGGCAAGGTTCTTCCCCTGGTTGATGGCCACATTTGCGACCTGAGGATGACCATGAGGATAAAGCGGTGTCTCCATGTATGCAATATCACCTACTGAATAAATATTTGAATAGCCGATGATCCTGTTATAGCGGTCAACAATATATCTGCCTGATCGTGTTATGCATTTCTTGTCAATCCCCTCTATAAGATTGCCAGTAACGCCGGCTGCCCAGATCAAATTTCTGCAGGGAATCCTTTCCTGATTACTGAGTGTAATTGTCATTCCGTCATAACCCGTTACGAACACTTCAGTCCTGACTATTACTCCCAGTTCAGTAAGGTACTTGTGAGATGCCTTCCTGGCTACTTCGCTCATATTATTCAGTGTGTTCGCACTTCCTTCGAGCAGAATGACTTTCAGTCCTGAAAAATCATATCCGGGGTAATCCTTTGGAAGTATAGCCTTTTTCATTTCTGCAAAGGCACCTGCCAGTTCAACTCCTGTAGGCCCTGCTCCCACAATGACAATGTTCAGGAGCGCATCGGCATCAATGTCTCTTGTTGAAATAAGCTCCTCGAAACCCAGAAGAATTCTGTTCCTGATCTCTATGGCATCCATAGTGGTTTTCATTGGAAGTGCCTTTTTCTCCATCTCTTCATTGCCGAAATAATTGGTTTTACAGCCTGTGGCAATGACCAGGTAATCATAACTGAACACCCCTATTGAAGTTGAAACCTGACTCTTTTCGGGAATTATTCCGGTTACATCGGCAAGGTGGAAGCTGAGATTCCTTGAACGCTGAAAGATTTTCCTGAACGGAAAAGAGATCGTTGACGGTTCGAGACGGGCGCTTGCAACCTGGTAAAACAGGGGCTGAAACTGGTGATGGTTCTGCCTGTCAATCAGCAGTACACTGAATGAAGATTTGCTCAGTTTCCTGGCAAGCTGCAACCCGCCAAACCCACCACCAATAATAATAATCTTTTTTCTGTCAGTCACTTAATAAATATCTGTGAGGAAATCTTATTCCAACAATAATCATTTGGCCCTAATTTATATGTTTTTATATTTATTGTCGAAAAAATCCTCATCATGATTGATCTTTCGTGTAAATATCTGGGATTAGATTTAAGAAATCCGATAGTTGTCGGAAGCTCGGGTCTTACCTCTTCATTGGAGAACCTGAAAACCATATACCACAAGGGCGCAGGTGCAGTTGTTCTCAAATCTGTTTTTGAAGAACAAATAAAATTTGAATCTGACAAATTGCTTGCTTCCGATAGTCCGGACATTAAATCGTGGCAGGAGGCCTTTCAGAATATTGTCAGCAAGACGGAATTTTATTATGACGAGGCTTACGAGTATCTCACCAATTATGCAAAGGATCATACCCTTAAAAACTATCTCTCTTTGATTTCCGATGCAAAAGAAGCTATTCACATTCCTGTTATCGCCAGCATAAACTGCAGCACCCGCCATGACTGGCAGTATTTTGCCAGAAGAATTCAGGAATCAGGTGCTGATGCAATTGAACTGAATATTTACCTGCTACCTTCCGATTTTGAAAAAACCGGTGATGATAATGAAAAAGTCTTTTTTGATATCATAAGAGAAGTAAAAAAATATATTTCGATACCACTTTCATTGAAAATTGGCTTCTATTTCTCCAGCCTTGCACGGACTACGAAGCAATTATCTGAATCAGGCATCGCAGGACTTACACTCTTTAACAGGCCTTATAATCCGGATATTGACATTGATCTGCTGCAGACTAATGCTTCCAATATGTTCAGCAACGATTCAGAATACTCTCATACTCTGCGCTGGGTTGCCCTGCTTTCAGGAAAACTTAAATGCGATATTGCAGCCTCAACCGGCATCCATAGCTCCGAAACTATTATCAAGCAACTACTTGCAGGAGCTGATGCTGTGCACATGGTATCAGCTATTTTATAAACATCATTTCGATATTCTGCCTGATTTGATCAAGGGTGTTGAAACATGGATGACTCAGCACAACTTTAAGACCATAGATGAATTTAAGGGATTATTAAGCAGGGCAAATATTCAAAATCCTGCTACCTATGAGCGTGTACAATTTCTTCGTCTTTTCTCTAGTGTTGAATAATAATACATATACCCGGATATGACTCATCAACATCACAATACCGAAAATAATACTCTCGCATACAGCATAGAAAAAAATGTTGAGGTGCATACCCAGAAGTGTTATCAATGCGGAAAATGTTCTGCCGGCTGCCCGGTGGCGGAAGAGATGGACCTGCCTCCCAGCATGGTCCTCAGGCTTTTGCAAACCGAAGAGCCTGCCAATGAAGAAAAAGTGCTTCGCTCCATGTCGATATGGCTGTGCGTAACCTGTGAAATGTGCCTGAGCCGCTGCCCGATGGAAATTGATATCCCATCGATGATGGATTTCCTCAGACAAAAATCCATGAAAGAGAAGAAAGTCAATCCAAAGGCGAAAAAGATAATAGCCTTTCACAAATCATTCCTTAACTCAATCAGGTTCACTGGCAGATTATTTGAGCTTGGACTAATACTGGATTATAAGCGACAGTCGCTCAATATGACGCAGGATATTACACTTGCCCCAAAAATGATCTCCAGAGGCAAGCTTCATATTATACCTGATATGGTCAGAGACAGGACACACATCGCCAATATTTTTAAAAAAACCCGCAATAAATAAGGCATAAATGAAGATCGGAATTTATCCCGGATGTTCTTTGACAGGGTCTGCACGTGACTACAATGAATCTGTATTTGCACTTGCAGAAGCATTTGATATTGATTTTATCCAGATTCCGGACTGGAACTGCTGTGGAGCAACGGCTGCCCATAACCTTAATAAAGAGTTGTCTCTGGCCCTTCCGGCGCGCATACTCGCGCTTGCTGAGAAGAATGGACTCGATGAGATAGTTGTGCCATGTGCTGCCTGTTACAGCCGGCTTGTTGTCACACAGCATGAACTGAAAAAAAATCCTGAGCTTAAGAATAGGGTATAGTGAAGTTCTGAACATGGATTACAGGGGCACATCCCTGATACTTAATGTCATCGAATGGATCGACAAATACATAATTCCCAAACTTGACGGGAAAGATATCAAATCCTTTCAGCCATAAGGTTGCATGCTATTATGGCTGTCTCCTTGTAAGACCTGACAAAGTGCTCAGATATGACCGTGCTGAAGACCCGCAGACTATGGACATTGTAATGAGCAAGATCGGTGCGACAACGGTTGAATATCCTTACAAGACAGAGTGCTGCGGAGCCGGATTCTCAGTGTCAAATACAGATATAGTCTCAAAACTCTCGGGCAAAATTATTGAAGATGCAGAGCACCGGGGTGCTGAAGCAATCATCGTTGCCTGCCCTATGTGCCATTCAAATCTGGATATGCGCCGGAACGATATCAATAAATACTGGAAAAGAAAATTCAATATTCCTGTCGTATTTATTACCCAGGCCATCGGAATGGCTGTTGGATTGCCAGCCTCGAAGGTAGGCCTTAAGAGGCATTTTGTTGAAGTAAATATCAGTTAAAGATAATCAGATAGCAGATGGCTAGAATAGGTGTTTTTGTCTGTCATTGTGGTGAGAATATAAGTGCAACCGTCGATTGCGGGAAGGTGGCAGGTGCTATTGGCGAATTGAAGCATGTAGCTTACAGTACTGAGTATAAATATATGTGCTCCGACCCCGGTCAGAACCTGATCAAGGAGGCCATTAAGGAGCATAATCTTACAGGAATTGTAGTTTCAGCATGTTCCCCACGGATGCATGAACCTACATTCCGGAAAGCTTGCGCAGAAGGAGGTCTTAATCCCTATCTGTGTGAAATGGCAAATCTTCGTGAACATTGCTCATGGGTTCATGATAAGAATGAGCTGACAACAGAGAAGGCAATAGATATTGTAAGAACCCAGGTTGAAAAAGTCAAACTTAATTCTGCTTTGCAGCCGATACGGGTTCCCGTTACCAAAACAGCGCTGGTCATCGGTGGAGGTATTGCAGGAATACAGTCAGCTTTGGATATCGCTAATACAGGTCACAAGGTCATCATGGTAGAAAGATCTCCCTCAATCGGAGGTCATATGTCCCAGCTTTCAGAGACCTTTCCCACCCTTGACTGTTCGCAGTGTATCCTCACTCCAAGAATGGTTGAGGTGGCCCAGCACCCTAACATCACACTGTATACATATGCTGAGGTAGAGAGTGTGGAAGGTTTTATCGGTAATTTCAAGGTAAGGATCAGGAAGAAAGCCAAGAGCCTTGACGAAAAAGCGTGCACGGGTTGCGGATTATGCACCACAAAGTGCCCCCAGAAAAAGATCCCTAATGAATTTGAACAGGGGATGGGAATGAGACCTGCTATTTATGTTCCATTTCCCCAGGCTGTGCCAAACAGGCCGGTAATTGACAGGGAACATTGCACTTACTACATTAAAGGCAAGTGCAAGATTTGTGAAATAGTCTGCCCCACAAAAGCAATCCGCTTTGATCAGGAGGATGAGATACTTGAGCTTGAAATTGGTGCAATAGTTGCAGCAACAGGGTTTGACATCAAACACTCAGATTTCTTCCCTGAATACGGATACGGAAAGTATAAGGATGTAATTGACGGACTTCAGTTTGAGAGGCTGGCCTCAGCCTCCGGCCCCACAAACGGTTCAATACTGAGACCTTCTGACGGACAGGTGCCGAAAAACATAGTGTTCATTGCCTGTGCCGGTTCGCGTGACCCTGCAAAGGGTATTGCATACTGTTCAAAGATATGCTGTATGTATACAGCCAAACATGCAATGCTCTATAAACATAAGGTGCATGACGGGAAAGCACATGTCTTTTACATGGATATCAGGTCTGGCGGTAAAAACTATGACGAATTCGTCCGCCGTGCCATTGAAGAAGACCATGTGAATTATGTACGTGGCAGAGTATCTACTGTTTATGAGAGGGACGGTAAGCTTATCGTTAAAGGTGTCGACACCCTCCTTGGAGCACAGCCTGTTGAGGTGGTTGCCGATATGGTGGTGCTTGCAACGGCAGGAGTAGCTAACCAGGGAGCGGAAGATCTTGCACAGAAACTGCATATTTCTTATGACTCACATAAGTTTTTTGCTGAGGCACACCCAAAACTAAAACCTGTTGAGACAAACACGGCAGGGATATTCCTTGCCGGTGCATGCCAGAACCCGAAAGACATTCCTGACTCAGTGTCACAGGCATCAGGAGCAGCAGTCAAAGTAGCTGCACTCTTCTCCCAGAGCGAGCTTACAAGGGAACCTCTGGTAGCAGTAGTTAACCGTGCAGCTCCGCCATTGTATTCAACATGTGTAGCCTGCGGCATGTGCATTGCTGTCTGTCCATACCAGGCTATTGATACTGAAGAATTTAAGACCCGCGATGGAAAAGTAGTAAAGAAAGCTGCCAGAATCAATGAAGGTCTCTGCCAGGGATGCGGTACCTGTGTAGCGCTGTGCAGATCAAAATCAATCGATCTGCATGGTTATTCTAACAATCAGGTTTATGCTGAGGTTGTCGCCCTGCTCAATGAATTTTAATCAGTTGAAAAGATCAGATTTAAAGTAATAAGATGTCAGAATTTGAACCAAAAGTCGTTGCCTTCGTCTGTAACTGGTGCACCTATGCCGGAGCTGATTTGACCGGAACCAGCCGTATAAAGTATGCATCAAACGTTAAAATCATCAGATTCCCCTGTACCGGTCGTATCGATTTTATGCTTCTGCTGAAGGCTTTTGCCAATGGAGCCGACGGGATAATTGTATCAGGCTGCCATCCGAATGATTGTCATTACACCTCGGGAAACTTTCATGCCAAACGCCGCTGGATAATGTTCAGGGAACTGATGGATTTCATGGGAATAGATATGGCCCGGGTTACATTTTCGTGGGTCTCGGCTGCCGAAGGTGCAAAATGGGCAGAAGTAGTAAACTCTACTGTAACACGTTTACGAGAGATGGGACCTTACGTATCATACAGGGATATGGTTAACAGAACCGTTGAAGAGGAGGTTAAACATGAGTAATCTTGTCAGCAGGGCAAAAGAGTTGCTTGAAAATAAAACAGTGGATGTGGTGATAGGCTTTGAGACAGGCCCTACAGGCCTTGCCCGCCCTGCTTTCATATCTGATCCTGCAAAGGCAGATAAGCTGGTTTTTGATGACCGTTGCTCACACAATCTGGCAGTCTACCTGACCAAACAGGAAGTAAAGCAGATGGGTAAAACGGCAATAGTCGCTACACTGCCCATAATGAGAAGCATAATGATGCTTATCTCTGAGAAACAGCTGGACCCTGAAAATATAGTTATTCTTGGTATATCAGCCGATGGAAAGCTGCTTGATATTGCTGACATCGGTGTGATGAAGGGGTACATTGAAAAATCTGATCTCAAAAATCCTGAAAAGTTTAAGACTCCTCTCGATGAACTGAGCAAGCTAAGTCAGGAAGAGAGATTCAGTTACTGGCAGGAGGTACTGTCAAAATGTATCAAATGCTATGCATGCCGTCAGGCATGCCCGATGTGTTATTGCATCCGGTGCACAGTTGAGGTTAACCAGCCTCAGTGGATTCCTGTACAGGCAAATACACACGGAAACATGGAATGGCATATCCTGAGAGCGATGCATCTTGCGGGCCGTTGCATCAGCTGCGGTGAATGCGGCAGGGCTTGTCCGGTTGGGATCCCCTGCCATCTGCTCACAATGCACCTCACCGATAAGGTGTATGACTACTTTAAAGTTTATGCCGGAACCTCTGAGAAAATGAGTTCTGTGATGTCAACGTTTGAACCTGACGATAAAGAAAGCTTTATAATTTGATATGGAAACTACCAGGAAACTGATACGAAAGCATTCGCTGGAAAAACTGTACAATAACCTTTCTGCAAAAAGAAAGGTATACGCGCCCGTAGTGAATTCAGACAACCAGGCAGAGTACAGATATAACCCGGCATATTCAGAGATCACATTCGGGCACATCAGGTCTATTCTGTCTGTCAAGAATGTTGTTTTCCCTAAAGTCGAGAACCTGTTATTCTATACTAATTCCAAAAGAGAGAGCACAATCCGCGACATAGACATGGGAGGAATCCCGGAGTTGGTACTTTGGGGAACGCATCCCTGTGATAATGCAGCCTTCGATTCTCTCCGGTCAATATTCTGCTGGGACACCAATGACTGATTTTTTACAGAACGGCTTGAAAAGACTACTGTTATAGGACTGAGTTGCCACCAAAGCGATGATTACTGCTTTTGCACTTCAGTCGGGCTTAAACCGGATTCTTCAAAAGGCAGCGACATACTGCTTTCAAGATTGCAGAACGGAGATTACCAGGCAGATATTTTAACAGAGAAAGGAAATCGGAATCGTCTCTTTATATCCGGAATTGTTTGAACCTGTATCGTCGGAAAAGCCGATGATCACTGAGGTGAAACAAAAATTCAGTCATGAAAAGGTGACAGAAAGGCTTGCGACAGCTTTTGAACACCCGTTCTGGTTAGAAAACTCCCTCAGGTGCATCGGATGCGGCGCCTGCGCCTACCTGTGCCCTACATGCGCATGCTTTGACATCCAGGATGAGACAAGAGGAAAGGAAGGCAAAAGATACAGGTGCTGGGATTCATGCGGATTCGGATTGTTCACACTGCACACTTCCGGACATAATCCGCGCCATGTACAAAGCCAGCGATGGCGGCAGAGGATAATGCACAAGTTCTCATATATGCCTGAACGGAATGAGTCACTCGGATGTGTCGGTTGCGGAAGGTGCTCCAGCGGCTGCCCCGTCGATATGAATATTGCAGAGCAACTTGAAACAATACAAAACATTTAACCTGAGTTCAAAATGAGCGAAAACATTTATAAGCCCTATCTAATGGAGATCGAGAATATTATTGAAGAGACTCCGGATGTCAGGACTTTCCGCTTAAAATTCAAGGACAGCGATGATGCTGAGAAATTCTCATTCAAAGCCGGCCAATTCGGCGAGTACTCAGTCATGGGTGAAGGAGAATCAACCTTTTGTGTTGCATCATCTCCCACAAGAAAAGGATATATTGAATGTACCTTCAGAAAAGCAGGCCGCGTAACAAATGCCCTCGCAAACCTTGAAATAGGAGATACCGTTGGTTTCAGAGGACCATATGGAAATACGTTCCCTGTTGAAGAATGGGAAGGAAAAAACCTTCTCTATATAGCAGGGGGTATAGCATTGCCCCCAATGAGGTGCGTTATATGGAATACAATCGATCTGAGGGAAAAATATAAGGACATCACCATCGTTTACGGGGCAAGAAGCACCACTGACCTGGTTTACAAGCACGAATTGAAGGAGTGGAGCGAAAGACCTGATATCAAGCTGATAACAACCGTTGACCCTGGCGGACAAACCCCCGACTGGAAAGGAGAGATCGGATTCGTGCCTATGGTCGTTGAGAAACTGGCCCCCTCCTCTGAAAATACAATTGCAATTCTGTGTGGTCCACCGGTGATGATCAAATTCACAATGCCGGTATTGAAGAAACTCGGATTCCGTGATAAGGACATTTTTACTACCCTGGAGAACAGGATGAAATGCGGGTTCGGTAAATGCGGAAGGTGCAATGTGGGCAAAGTGTTTATCTGCAAGGACGGCCCGGTTTTTACGTATGAACAAATTCTATCATTACCGGAAGAGTATTAGATAAACATATCACAAATTTCTTCAAGAGTTAATCATTTCTTTCGATTATTGAAACTGGAAAATTATTGGCATTGTATACCTGACCCTCACAGGATGCCCTCGCTGAATGCCAGGTTTCCATTTGGGCGATGAAGAAACTACCCGTATTGCTTCCTCATCCAGCAATGGATGCACTCCCTTCACAACAGTTATATTGCTTACTGAACCATCCCTTTCGATTATAAATCCCAGCATAACTTTTCCCTTGATGTCGTTATCTGCCGCCTCCTGTGGATAAATTGCCCTTTTTTGTACCCATTGCCGGAAACTATTTAGGTCACCCCCCATGAATGCAGGCATCTCTTCTACAATAATAAATGGTTCATCACCACCTGGTACACCCTCACCGTCCAAAGAAAAATCACCAAATGAAGATATTGGTTCCACGACGGTGGTGTCGCCCGAGTATTCAAGCGCTTCCTCGGTTGTGACGAGCGCACTTGCCTCAGTTATGATCGTATCAACAATTTCCGGGGGCAAGTACCTTATCTGCTTTGCCATGCCAGCAGTGGGTGGTGCAGGCGGAGGAGGTAAAAGAATCTTTTCTTCCGGCGGCACAAAGGCATCCATCTGAACCTGTATAACTCTCCTCGCATCTGCCGCTATCTTGCTATATGATTTTGCCGCAATTCTAAATGGAACTATTATGGCGCTGCATGCAATAAAAATAGCAACGAAAGTACTTATGGCCAGGTAATAGTTATATCTCTTCCTCAGAAAGTAGGCTCCATACTCCTTGTTTAGTGATTCAAAGATAAGATCGTCAAAGTTAGGTATGTTTCCCTGGTTATACCTTTTGCTATTAGCATGTGCATCGCCTGCTGTATGGTGCTTTGTAATATAATATCGCTCAAAAATTATATATATGGCCAGAATTGTAAGTATTACAACCGGCAGCAAAATAATACCACCTTTCATGATGAAACCCATCTCCGGCAGTGTTTGAGTGATTGAATTTGCCGGTACCTCATCAATCGCCTGATATAGCGTATCTATATTCTGTGTTAAATGCGAAAGTGTTACTATCATAGTCTAAATGCTTATTGTATTGTAAATCACACCGAAGTCTTTTTCTTCGGACATTAAAACAAATCGATGTTAGAAAAACCAGAAAAAATTATTGGGAAAATGATTGAATGGTTTTACCTACCAGATTGGATGAATTGAATTGCTACAAAACTGGTTAAGTAGGCAATTTACCTCTTGATCATGATCAAATCCGTAAGATGCTGATCACTTTGCTTTTATGAAAGGATTGTAAAATGAAGGGATAACCAAATGAACTTAATAGACAATTTTTTTCAAATAAGGCCGAATTCTGGGGAAGTAGACAACTAATTAATCTGATTTTAGACTGTATTATTTCACTACAATTAATTACAATGGGTTCAACTTTTTCGCCCTGACTTGAAGGTCTGGATTTGTTGTTATTAAATTCCAGATCCAGGCAATTCTTTTCTGCTGATTCAATGACTATTAGTTGGCTCTTGCAGATTCGGATTGAATTATTCTCGATATGACCTGCAGGATTCTGAAGGCTTCCTTTGGTAAGGAAGACAATTATTGATAGTAGCAATAAATGCTTCAGTGATAAAAATTTCATATTGTTATTTAATAACAACACAACAAATATAAAAAATATCTGCCTTTAATTATCCTGATCAATTTCTGATGCTCATTCAAATATCCATTTATCACACCCAAAGGCAGCTGCCATATTTGTTTCTTATTGAAAATATATTTCTTCGGTGAAAAGGTAAATGAAAAATCTGCGGGAAGTGAAGTCAATCTAATCATTTTATTTGGTTAGGTTTGTGATGAAACTTTGTAAAGTAACCATTAATGTCCTCAACCATTTTAAACTCATCAGGTGACCTTAAAAACAATGGAAAAAACGTCAAGGTTCCCAAACGCTTTATCCTCTTTCTTCTGGCATCAATATTTATTACCTCACTACTTACAATAATCAATCACTATAATATTCTAAGTATCAGTAATACAATCTTGCTGGTTTCCAGGTTGGTTGCCATAGCTGCAATAGTTGGCTATGCTTTATACAAAAAGTCTCTCACCACCTGGATCCTGATCAGTATGATCCTTGGTGCTGAATTTGGACATGATCTGCCGCAAATAGCTGTTAAAATGCAGGTAGTCAGCATGATATTCCTGCGCCTGATCAAAACTATTATTGCTCCTCTTCTGTTTGCCACACTGGTCGTCGGAATTGCTGGTCATTCCAACCTGAAACAGGTAGGAAGGATGGGGTGGAAATCTCTTGTCTATTTTGAAATTGTATCGACTCTTGCCCTCTTCATCGGATTGCTTGCTATTAATATCAGCAAGGCAGGTATCGGGGTGAAAGTTCCGGATGCGATAAACCAGGCTGAATATGCCAACAGCCACTGTAACAAAAGGGACTGATCTGATCCTTCACGTATTCCCGGAGAATATAGCAAAAGCCATCTATGAGGGACAGGTTCTACAGATCGTCGTATTCAGCATTATCTTCGGTATAGCTGTTGCAATGATCAAGGACAAGTATAAAACCCCGATGATCAGGTTTACTGAAGCACTTGCCGAGACAATGTTCAAGTTTACACAATTGATAATGTATTTTGCTCCCTTTGCTGTTTTTGCAGCAATTGCTTACAGTACTGGTCATATGGGCCTCGACATACTTTATAATCTGTTTAAGCTCCTTGCCACTCTTTATGTTTCTTTAATCAGTCTTCATCCTTGTGGTACTGCTTCCGGTTGCTCTTTTATTCAAGATCCCGGTAAGGAAATTCATTAAAGCAATTTCCGAACCTGTTGTTCTGGCATTCTCAACAACCAGCTCTGAAGCAGCCCTTCCAATTGCCATGGAACGTATGGAAGAGTTTGGCGTTCCACGTAAAATAGTTGCATTTGTAATGCCTACCGGTTATAGCTTTAACCTGGATGGTACAACACTTTACCTCTCACTGGCAACCATATTTGTTGCACAGATATCAGGTATTCACCTTCCTATTGAAAAACAGCTCTTAATTGTTTTTACACTGATGCTGACAAGTAAAGGAGTTGCTGGTGTTCCAAGGGCATCACTTGTGATTCTGCTGGCCACTGCTGCAAGTTTCGGCTGCCAGTCTGGCCAATTTATATCATACTTGGAATTGATGAATTGATGGACATGGCCAGGACATCAGTAAATGTAATAGGCAATTGCCTTGCAACGGCAGTTATCGCCCGATGGGAAGGTGAATTTAATCCACCGCCGGCATCAAAAACGGTCTAAATTCTATTCACCTGATAGCGCTTTGTCGTATCAAAAAGTAACGACGCCCGGATTGGGCGTCGTTTCAGTGATCCCGGGGCGACTCGAACGCCCAACCAACAGAACCGGAATCTGTCATTCTATCCATTGAACTACGGGACCGTCAGAGTGCAAAAGTACACCGACAACACCACTTTTCAAAACATCACCCCCCATTTATACCCTGATCACCCCCTTCTCCGGCATCTTTTTACCAAAGTTTTCATAATTTCGCCCCCTTAAGATCAAATGCCGTCAACAGAACATGAAGGACTATAATTACAGCGAGATAGAAAAGAAATGGCAGGAATACTGGGAGAAAAACAAGACTTTCAGAACATCCGATGACTTCTCAAATCCCAATAAGTTCTATATCCTTGACATGTTCCCATACCCCTCCGGCTCAGGACTCCATGTGGGCCACCCCGAGGGTTATACCGCAACCGACATCGTCGCCCGCTACAAACGGATGAAGGGCTTTAACGTCCTCCGCCCCATGGGCTGGGACGCCTTCGGCCTCCCCGCCGAACAGTATGCCATACAGACCGGCACCCACCCTGCCGTCACTACAAACAAAAATTGCGACACCTTCCGCAGACAGATAAAAGAGATAGGACTTAAGCTATGACTGGGACCGCGAGATCAACACCACTGACCCGGGATACTTCAAATGGACACAGTGGATCTTCATCAAACTCTATAACACCTGGTACGACGAGAAGACAAACCGTGGCCGCGACATTAGGGGAACTGCCCGTACCCATAGACATCATCAAGGCAGGAGACAGGGCAAGGGAAGAGTATGTCAACTCGAAGAGACTCGCCTATTATGACGACGCCCAGATATGGTACTGCCCCTCATGCCGCATCGTATGCGCCAACGAGGAGGTGCTCAACGACGGCACCCACGAGAAATGCGGCAACAGGGTGTCAAAGAGAAACCTCAAGCAATGGATGCTGCGTATACCTTATTATGCTGAACGTCTGCTGAGCGGACTCGAGACCCTTGACTGGCCCGAGGGTATCAAGGAGATGCAACGCAACTGGATAGGACGCTCTACCGGCGCAGAGGTTGATTTCCGTGTCGACGGACACAAAGAGAAGATATGCGTCTATACAACACGCCCGGATACCCTGTTCGGTGCAACATACATGGTGCTTGCCCCGGAACACCCGCTCGTGGAAAAGATCACCGCCCCTGAACAGAGGAAGGCGGTTGAGGAATACATCAAGTGCGGCATCAATGAAGTCAGACCTTGACCGCACCGACCTGGCAAAGGAAAAGAGCGGCGTCTTCACCGGAGCATATGCCATTAATCCCGTCAACAACAAAAAGATCCCTGTCTGGGTGGCTGACTATGTCCTGATGGGTTACGGCACCGGAGCCATCATGGCAGTGCCTGCCCATGATGAACGTGACTTCGAGTTCGCAGAAAAATTCGGGATGGAGATAAACTGTATCCTCTCTCCCGACGTCACCGACGAAGAACAGAAAAACCGCATCATCGCCGGCAAAGAGTGCTGGACAGAAGATGGTGAATACATCAACTCGTCAAACCCTGAGCTCGGCATAACCCTCGACGGGCTCAACAAGGAGAAGGGCATTGCCACTATCACGGCGTGGCTCGAGAGCAGATGCATCGGCATACCGAGGGTCAACTACAAGCTCCGCGACTGGCTCTTCAGCCGCCAGCGTTACTGGGGCGAACCCTTCCCTGTCATACACTGGGACGACGGAACGATAAGCCTGCTTGACGAGGGCGATCTGCCGCTGGAGCTGCCCGCACTGGCTGTCTATGAACCTGGTGAGAACGGCGAGTCGCCCCTGGCCAACGCCGCCGACTGGCTTTATGTAACCGACAGGAACGGACGCAGGGGAAGACGCGAGACAAACACCATGCCCCAGTGGGCAGGCTCATGCTGGTACTACCTGCGCTTCATCGACCCGAAAAACGACAGGGAGATATTTGACAGCGCCAAAGAGAGATACTGGATGCCTGTCGACCTGTATATCGGGGGCGCAGAGCATGCCGTGCTGCACCTGCTCTACAGCCGCTTCTGGCATAAGGTGCTGTTCGACCTTGGGATAGTATCTACCGATGAGCCCTTCATGAAACTGTTCAACCAGGGGATGATACTCGCCTTCGCCTACGAGACCGCCGCCGGAGGCAAGGTGTCATCTGACCAGGTCACTGAGAGGGACGGCAAATATTATCATACGGAGACAGGCGAGGAGCTGAAACAGATTGTCGCCAAAATGTCGAAGAGCCTGAAGAACGTCATTAATCCTGATGACGTCATCTCAAGATACGGGGCTGACTCGCTGCGCCTCTACGAGATGTTCATGGGCCCGCTCGATGCGGCAAAACCATGGGATGACAAGGGGGTGAAAGGAGTTCTGAACTTCCTTGCACGGTCTTACCGTCTTCTGGCCAATGACGAGAATATCACCGGGGGTGAAGAGGATCCCGAGATTCTCCGCTCGCTTCACCAGACAATAAAAAAGGTGACTGACGATATTGAGAACCTCCATTTCAACACTGCCATTTCGGCAATGATGATCTTCCTCAATACCGCCATGAAGAAGGGGAAAGTAACCCTCAGCACCGCGAAGAGCTTCATCAGGATACTTTCTCCTTTTGCTCCCCACCTCGGAGAAGAGCTGTGGCAGCTGACGGGGAACAGCAACACCATCGCCTTCGAGCCGTGGCCCCTAGCAGATGAGAAGTATCTGAAGGCTTCGACCTTCGAATGCCCCGTGTCAGTCAACGGCAAGATGAGGTTCAAGATGGAGCTCCCCACCGATCTCCCGCAGGAAGAAATAAGGGAGATAGTGCTTGCAGATGAGAGGGCAAAAAAGTGGATAGGCGATGCCACACCCAAAGTAATTATAGTTCCCAACCGGATTGTCAATATTGTCTTATGATAAATCCGAAGCTTACTATCCCTGTGCTATTTGCAGCCGTACTGATGCTTGCCACATGCAACCAGCCCGGACAACTGCAGGCAGATACCGAAAAGATTGCGGCAGACTCACTTGCTGCCACACCTCCCGCCAGGAGCGACAGTGCCGGGCTGCTGAACGGCATACCGGTTGACTCTTACAATATTGTCACCGGAAGGGTAAAGAGAGATCAGTTCATCTCATCTATACTATCCTCCTACGGTGTTCCATGGGACAACATCGAACAACTCCTGAGGGAGAACAGGGAGGTCTTTGATCCGCGCAAAGTAAGAACAGGAAGCACCTATTCCGTTTTCCTGACAAAGGATACACTCAGCAGGGCTGACTACTTCATCTATGAACATGACCCCATGGTCAGTTACCTCTTCAGTCTGAAAGATACTCTTTCGATAGTCAGGCGCAATGCCGTGGTAACCGAAGTGCTTAAGTATTCGTCAGGAACAATAACCACCTCGCTCTGGGAGACGGCGAAGGAGAACAATCTCAATCCCAACCTGTCGGCAGAGCTGTCGGAGATATATGCATGGACCATCGACTTCTTCGGCCTGCAGCGCGGCGACAGGTTCAAGGTGATATATGAGGAAGAGTTTATAGGTGACAAGTCTGTCGGCATCACGAGGATTCACGCCGCTCTCTTTGAGCACGCCGGCAGCACCATCTATGCCATCCCATTCATTCAGGACAGCACGATGTCATTCTATGACACCACGGGCGCCAGCCTCAGAAAGGCATTTCTCAAGGCGCCGCTGAAGTTCTCGCGTATAAGCTCGCGTTACTCCGGTGCCAGGATGCATCCAATACTTAAGACCGTGCGGCCCCATCACGGTGTTGATTACTCTGCTCCCGTCGGGACTCCTGTTGTGGCAATAGGTGACGGAAGAGTGACGCAGACCGCATATGAGAACGGTGCCGGAAGAATTGTCAGGATAACGCATAACAGCGTTTACTCAACCGCTTACCTCCATCTGTCACGCTTCGGCGAGGGTATATCTCCCGGAGTATATGTAAAGCAGGGGCAGGTGATCGGCTATGTGGGAAGCACTGGTCTCTCTACCGGTCCTCACCTCGACTTCAGGTTCTACCGCAACGGATATGCCGTTGACCCGCTTAAGGTCGAGGCACCACCCGTCAATCCGGTGGCCCCGGAGGCGATGGAAGAGTTCATGAAGTCGGCGAAGGGGTATATGGCCCTTCTCGAAACCATAGGCTACTGAAAAGGGAGTCCGTCAATAATTTTACTGATCACCTCCGGATAGTGTCTGTATTCGAGTTCATGCACACGCGAGGCAAGAGCATCCGTATCATCATCGGGTAGCACGGGGCACCTCGCCTGAAAGATGATGTCACCCGAGTCATACTCTTCATTGACGTAGTGAATGGTGATGCCGCTCTCTGTGCATCCGGCATCCAGCACCGCCCTGTGAACACGTTCGCCGTACATGCCCATGCCGCCGAAGAGCGGCAGCAGAGCCGGATGAATGTTGATAATCCTCCCCCTGTATTCATCAATGATCGGCTGCGGGACGAGCCACAGGAAGCCTGCAAGGACAATGAGATCGGTCTTCCTGTCGCGGAGCATCAGCTGCACCTCCCCTGTCTCATAAAACTGACGACGGTCGAAAAAAACGGAATCCACCCCAAGTGCCGCAGCCCTAACCAAAACCTTAGCCTGAGGCTTATTTGACAAAACAAGGGAAACTTTGGCTTTCTTTTCGTTCGAAAAGTATCGGATAATGTTCTCAGCGTTCGTGCCGGCACCCGAGGCAAAAATAACTATATGCTTCATTATCTGTTACTTATATATGAAATGTCAGTCAGCCCCAGGTTACCGTGAATCAGGTATAAATCTTTTATTTACATTTACTTATGCTTGCAATAATGTAAATTATCATTAAATTGCTTGAAAAATATACTACAAATATATTTCTTTGCAGAGTTTTAAAAACGAGTATTAACGTAAAATTGATTAGTATGTCTGACATTTCAGCAAGAGTTAAGAAGATCATCGTTGAGAAGCTTGGCGTCGATGAAGCAGAGGTCACACCTGAGGCTCATTTCACAAATGACCTTGGAGCAGATTCTCTTGACACTGTCGAGCTTATAATGGAATTCGAAAAAGAGTTTAATATCGGTATTCCTGATGATCAGGCAGAAAGTATAAGTACAGTAGGGGAAGCTATCAAGTACATCGAGGAAAACGCGAAGTAGTTTTCGTCCAATAACCTGCTATGAGGCGTGTTGTAGTTACCGGCATGGGGGCACTAACCCCGCTCGGCAACAATTTGAATGATTCCTGGAAAGGTCTTGTTGATGGTGTCAGCGGTGCTGGTCTTATTACCCATTTTGATACATCCAAGTTTAAGACCAAATTCGGTTGCGAGGTAAAAGGCTTTGATCCTGCCAATCATTTTGACAGGAAGGAAGCCCGCAAAATGGACCGCTATGCGCAGTATGCACTTGTAGCTGCTGAAGAGGCTGTCAAAGATGCAGGCCTTGATCCCGAGGCATCTGACAAGGATCGTGCGGGTGTCATATGGGCATCAGGCATCGGAGGTCTTGAGACATTTCTTGAGGAGGTAAGGGCATATGTCCAGGGTGACGGTACACCCCGGTTCAATCCTTTCTTCATTCCCAAGATGATAAGCGACATCGCAGCCGGTCTTATCTCCATCAAGTATGGATTCCGCGGACCGAACTTCGCAACTGTGTCAGCATGTGCCTCATCGACCAATGCCATCATTGATGCCTTCCATTACATCCGCATCGGTAAAGCTGATGTCTTCATCACAGGCGGCTCTGAGGCTTCGGTCAACCCGGTAAGCGTCGGCGGGTTTAATTCCATGCAGGCCCTCTCAACCAACAATGAGGAATATTCAACTGCATCGCGCCCCTTTGATGTTACCAGGGACGGGTTTGTCATAGGTGAAGGTGCCGGGGCGCTCATCCTTGAAGAGCTGGGCCATGCCCTTGCACGGGGTGCAAAGATATATGCTGAGATAGTGGGCACCGGCCTCACGGCTGACGCATACCACCTCACCGCACCTCACCCTGACGGCATGGGCGCCTTCAACGTGATGAAGCAGGCTATTGAAGAAGCAGGACTGACCACCGCAGATATAGACTATGTGAATGTTCACGGTACAGCGACGCCACTCGGTGACATAGCTGAGACAAAAGCAATAGTCTCGCTCTTCGGTGAGAATGCATATAAGCTTAACATCAGCGCCACCAAGTCAATGACCGGTCATCTCCTCGGAGCAGCAGGTGCCGTAGAAGCAATAGCATCGGTAATGGCTATCGTCAATGATATTGTGCCCCCTACTATTAACTTCAAAAATCCTGACCCGGGTATTGACCAGAACCTGAACCTAACCCTGATCAAGGCTCAGAAAAGAACCGTGAATGTTGCACTCAGCAACACGTTCGGCTTCGGAGGGCATAACGCCTCTGTTCTGATAAGGAAATTCAAGAAGTAGTGTTCCTGCTGCACAGGAAAAAAAATGATCCTCAGATACATGACAGGCGGGAGTTTCGCTCCCGCCTGAAGTGTCTGCTCGGCTTCCATCCCTCAAACCTGCGCCTCTACGAGACTGCCTTCATTCACCGCTCCGCATCATACACACTCCCCGACGGTACCAGGATAAACAACGAACGCCTTGAATACCTTGGCGATGCAATCATTGACACCATCCTGTCGGAATACCTCTTTCACCTCTACCCCGAAGCAACCGAAGGATTCATGACCAAGACCAGGGCACGCATCGTCAACAGGGAGAGACTCAACAGGCTGGGAATCTCAATGGAACTCGAAAAACTGTTAGTCTCCAACCTTACCTCCCCGGTCATACCGCCCAATCTTTACGGGAACGCCCTCGAGGCACTGATAGGAGCACTCTTTATTGACAAGGGATACAAACGGACACGCGACTTCTTTATCGGCAAAGTGCTTAAAAAACATCTTAACCTGTCAGAGGTTCTTGAATCGGTGACAGACTACAAGAGCATGGTCCTCGAATATTGCCAGAAGAACAGGTTCAAGCTGAACTTCATTCCCGTAGCGATTAACGCCGCTGAAAACTCTCCCCCGCTGTTCAGCATCAGGCTTGAGATAAATGACAGGCCTGTGGCTGAGGGTGAGGGATCTACCAAGAAAGAGGCGGAGCAGGATGCTTCCATGGCAGCCTGGGGGAAAATAATGTCAGAGAATATATGAACGGAAAGGCAAAAATAACGAGACATGCCATCATCGACTCCGGAATGCCAGACTTCATTTTCCTGGGGATAGTATCGGCTGAGCCTGACTATCGGCTGTCAGTAATGCTCAACAGGCACCTGGCGATCGATCTCCGTCACAGCCAGACAGATATCTGTGAGGTCAGAGGCAAAGATGAAACCACGTGGTCACGATTCACAACCACGCCGCTGAAGTTTTCACTGGTATCGAACAAGAGCCGCGGAAAGATACTTATCAGGAAACTGAAGAACATCGACTACCTCCTTGTCATCCACAATGCTGATGACGGAAAGAATGCCGGGGCGCTCGCAGCATCAGTAAGGAAATGCCCTGAGGTAACAGCTGTATTTGTGTTTGAAAGCCTGGAGACCGGCGACAGTAACCTGGCACTGCTGGTACAGTAATAAAAGGAAGAGGAGGCAATTGCTCGCCTCCTCTTCTGTGTTAACCCTAAAACTAACCTAACCTATGAAAAAAACTCCATGAAGAGTATTACAATTTCCGTGCCAAACATAGCGACCATATAGTTATGGATATAAAAAATATTTGCCTGAGTTAATTATATCATTGAATTACTGACCATTAACTGCTGATATAACTACCCTGATTTTCACTGATCTGTTGTTAATTAAAGTTAAACAACCCTGCGGAGGCAATAAACAAAGTACATTTGTTACACAATGAAGCGTGAATATATAGTTCTGCTGGCCGTCTTTTTCTTTATTGCCATCTCGGCACTTGTCATCATTCAGGTCAGGTGGATAAACAGCGTTGTCAGCACCGAAGACCAGGAGTTCAGGTTCGGTGTCAACGAGGCACTGAAAGAGGTTGTTTCAGAACTGGAGAAGGCAGAGACATACAATCGCATTATAAGTGAGATAAATCCTGCAGCGCCCCAAACCGGAACTTATGAATCCGATGACGGGGAGGAGGACCTTTCACCTGATACAAGACTGCTTGAAAAATACGGTTTCAGGCCCGGAGTCAGATCAGTGATCATCAACAGGGCAGGACGTACCTATCTCCTTCCGTCTGACAGCATTCAGCCCGAGCCGTTCCTTGACGATACGGAACCGGCTGCACAGATCATCACTGCAGGAGCTGCACGCCGCATGACCAACAAGGTGATTGCAATCGAAGATATAGTGAGCCGTATCCTGCATGAGACACCGCCGCTGAGAGACCGCTTCACATCGGATGAGATCAATGAGGTGCTGAGAAGATCTCTCGACGCTGTGGGCATACATCTTGACTATGAGTTTGCAGTACGAAGCGACGTCAGCGGAATAATCTACCGTACCCCCGGATACAGCGAGAGCTCCGGCGCGAATAAATATCTCCGTCAGCTCTTTCCCAATGACCCCGTGCCGGGCAATAATCTCCTCTCTATCTACTTTCCCGAAGAGGAAAAGTACAAATTCAGCCAGATAGCATTCATGGCGTTCTCTTCGATGATTATCGTTCTCCTGCTCATCATTCTTTCAACAGGCACTTTTATAGTTATCTTCCGCCAGAAGAAACTATCGGAGATCAGGAGCGACTTCATCAACAACATGACACATGAGCTTAAAACCCCCATTGCCACAATCTCGCTTGCCGCTCAGATGCTGGCTGACAGGAAGATCCCCGAGGCTTCAAGAGACGCATTCGGACTGGCGGGGATAATCAATGATGAAAGCACAAGGCTGAAACTGCTTGTCGAGGGGGTTTTGCAGACCGCAATATTCGAAAAGGCAAAACTTGAACTCAAGAAGGAGCGCAATGATATTCATGCTATTATACTCAAGGCCGTTGATGCTTTCAAGCTTCAGGTCAACGGACGCGGCGGGGAAATATCCACATCGCTCGATGCCTCTGACCCGATTGTTACAATCGACGAGCCCAATTTCCTGAACGTATTCATCAACCTGCTTGACAACGCTCTCAAGTACACTGCCGGCAAGCCGGAAATTAAGATCACCACCGCCGGTACGCATAAAGGGATTAACATAACTGTTTCGGACAACGGCATAGGAATACCGCGTGACCACCTCAGACACATCTTTGACAAGTTCTACAGGGTACCGTCAGGCAATATGCATAATATCAAAGGCTTTGGACTGGGCCTCAGCTATGTCAAAAAAATCGTCGATGAACACCACGGAACAATTAAAGCTGAGAGCCAGCTCAACAAAGGCACAAGAATAATAATTCACCTTCCCAAAGACCAGCAGAGATGAAAAGAGTACGAATATTGTTAGCCGAAGATGATCCCAACCTGGGCATGCTTCTGCAAAACTACCTGGCTATCAAAGAGTATGACCCGGTCCTTGCTGCCGACGGGGCCCAGGCCATGAAGCTCTTCAGGAAGGAGAAATTTGCATTATGCCTCCTCGATGTAATGATGCCCGAGATGGACGGGTTCACACTGGCAAAGGAGATCAGGGCCATTGAGCCTAATATCCCGGTCATCTTCCTTACTGCCAAGAACCTGAAGGAAGACGTGATCGAGGGATTCAGGTCCGGAGCCGACGATTACATCACCAAACCCTTTTCAATGGAAGAGCTGGTTTACCGTATCGAAGCCATCCTGCGCCGTTCAGTCAAACGTGAGCCTGAGGCCTCGCAGGACCAATATATTATCGGAGAGTTCACTTTTGACGTGTCAAGGCAGACTCTCACACACAAAGGTGAGTCACAGAAGCTAACAACCAAGGAGTCAGAGTTGCTTCAGCTGCTCTGCCGGCACCGGAATGAGGTACTGGAACGCAATTTTGCACTTAAATCGATATGGATTGATGACAACTACTTCAATGCCAGGAGCATGGACGTGTATATCACAAAGCTGCGCAAGTACCTGAAGAAAGACCCGGCAGTGGAGATACTCAACATTCACGGCAAGGGATACAAACTGCTTTACTGAAAAAATATACCCCGCACGGATAATCCGTGCGGGGTACGAGTTTAGGTTAGTTTCAGGGTCTTTGAATTGGATTTTCTTCCCCAGTCAAATCCCAACACAGCGCTAAGATAATAAGATTTCTTAATTTACAATACCCTGCTGTTTTTTTTATCAATCAGTCAAGCTTGAGCACTGCCAGGAAAGCCTGCTGCGGCACCTCGACATTTCCCACCTGCCTCATGCGCTTCTTCCCTTTCTTCTGTTTCTCAAGCAGCTTGCGTTTCCTGGTTATGTCTCCGCCATAACACTTTGCCGTCACATCCTTGCGCACCGCCTTGACAGTCTCGCGGGCTATCACCTTTGCCCCGATAGCCGCCTGAATGGCAATGTCAAACTGCTGCCGCGGGATAAGTTCGCGCAGCTTTTCACACATCCGCCTGCCGAAGTCATAGGCATTACCCCGGTAAATAAGCGTCGACAGCGCATCAACCATCTCCCCGTTGAGCAGGATGTCAAGCCTGACGAGATCGGCTTTCTTGTAATCGGTTATATGGTAATCAAACGAGGCATATCCTTTTGAGATGCTCTTCAGTTTGTCATAGAAATCAAATACTATCTCTGACAGAGGCATGTCAAAGGTGACCTCGACCCTGTCACTTGTCAGATAGACCTGGTTCTTCAGTGTCCCTCTCTTATCAATGCACAGTTTTAATATCGAACCCAGATACTCCGATTTCGATATTATCTGCGCGTGTATATATGGCTCTTCAATCTCGTCTATTGTCGTTGACGGGGGCATGCCTGAAGGGTTATGAACGTCTATCAGCTCACCCCTGGTTGTAAGAACCCTGAAAGAGACGTTCGGCACGGTTGTTATCACGTCCATATCAAACTCCCTGTCAAGGCGCTCCTGGATGATCTCCATATGCAGCAGGCCCAGGAAGCCGCACCTGAAGCCGAAGCCAAGGGCCGCTGACGACTCAGGGACAAATGTAAGAGAGGCGTCATTGAGCTGAAGCTTTTCTATGGAGGCCCTCAGATCTTCATAGTCATCGGCATCGACCGGATAGATGCCGGCAAAAACCATGGGTTTGACATCGGCAAAGCCTGAAATAGCCAGGTGGCATGGACGGGCTACGTGGGTTATGGTGTCTCCCACTTTCACTTCAGCCGAGTTTTTTATCCCTGAAATGATATATCCGACATCACCTGCACTGAGCACGCTGCGCGGTTCACGCTTTATCTTCAGTACGCCAATTTCATCAGCGTCATACTCACTCCCGGTATTGACAAACTTGACCATGTCATGGGTTCTGACAGTGCCGTTGGCAATCTTGAAGTATGCTATTATACCTCTGAAAGAGTTGAATACCGAATCAAATATCAGGGCCTGCAGCGGAGCATCCGGGTCACCCTTGGGGGGAGGTATCCGTGTTATTATCTCCTCCATGATGCGGTCTATGCCCATGCCGGTCCGCGCACTTGCCTCGATAATGTCATCGCGGCTGCATCCTATAAGGTCAACAATCTGATCCTTAACTTCTTCCGGCATAGCACTCGGCGAGTCCATTTTGTTGAGCACCGGGATTATTTCGAGACCGTGCTCGATAGCCATATAGAGGTTCGATATCGTCTGGGCCTGGATCCCCTGTGTTGCATCAACGACAAGAAGCGCTCCCTCGCATGCCGCTATCGATCGTGACACCTCATAAGAGAAGTCCACATGCCCCGGAGTATCAATTAGATTAAGATAGTATTTCTTCCCATCCTGTTCATAATCCATCTGTATCGCATGACTCTTTATTGTAATGCCTCTTTCCCTCTCAAGGTCCATGTCGTCAAGAACCTGATCCTGAAATTCGCGTGCATTAATGGTATTTGTCAACTCCAGGAGCCTGTCGGCAAGGGTGCTCTTGCCATGATCAATATGTGCTATTATACAGAAATTGCGAATGTTATCCATCTGTCCGGGCCGGTTCAATTCAGGTGCAAAGATATATAATTTGACCCTTATTTTTTCGGTGCCGCAGATCATAGGCCCAATGGCCGATTTTTATTTATTTTAGCTGTTGTAAAAACCTGCATTATGATCACCCTGGCTGTATCATTTACATTGCTTGTCATCGGATACCTTGTTTACGGCAGGCTGGCTGAGAGACTCTTCGGCATGGATGCCTCCCGTACAACCCCTGCCTACGCAAAAAGAGACGGGATAGACTATGTACCCATGAAAGGCTGGCGTGTATTCATGATACAGTTTCTCAACATCGCGGGTCTCGGTCCTATTTTCGGCGCCATCCTCGGTGCCATGTACGGTCCGGTGGCATATATATGGATTGTGCTCGGATGCATCTTCATGGGAGCTACACATGACTATTTCTCCGGTATGCTGTCAGTGCGTCATGACGGTGCCAGCCTGCCAGAGATGGTCGGAACATACCTGGGGAAGAATATCAGGGCCGTAATGAGGATCTTCACACTGCTTCTGCTCATCTTTGTCGGCGTAGCCTTCGTGAGCGGTCCTGCCAAGCTGATGTTCACCATGACCGGTTTCAGCCTCCCCTTCTGGCTTGGTCTGATATTTTTATACTACATCCTTGCCACATTGCTCCCGATTGACAAGATCATAGGGTACCTCTATCCCTTCTTCGGCGCAGCCCTCTTTTTCATGGCAGTAGGGATATTTTCCGCCATTATTTTCAGATGGGCAGGCGGATCGCTCACTCTGATGGAGCTTACGCCGGCAACACTCAGGAATTTCCAGCCTGACGCGGCCTCAAACACGCTCTTTCCGTTTCTCTTTATCGTAGTCTCGTGCGGTGCAATTTCAGGTTTCCATGGCACCCAGTCACCCCTGATGGCCAGATGCATCAGGTCTGAGAAGCAGGGGAGGCAGATCTTTTACGGGGCGATGGTTGCCGAGGGCATCGTTGCCATCATCTGGGCTACTGCCGCAATGAACTATATGGGTGATGTCCACGGACTCAATTATACTCTCACACATCCGCTGGCAGACAACCCCGCCGTAAAGCCTGACCCGGCATGGCTGGTAAATGAAATATGCCGGTCATGGCTCGGGAAGACAGGTGCAGTGATAGCGGTCATCGGGGTGGTTGCCTGTCCCGTCACCTCGGGTGATACCGCCTTCAGGAGCGCACGTCTGACAATAGCCGATATGCTGAACATACCTCAGAAAAAGATACTGCCGAGAATACTCATCGTGGCCCCTCTCTTCGCCGTGGCTTTCCTGCTCACATTTGTTATGAAGGATGAGTTCGCGAAGATATGGAAGTTCGTAGGCATCTCGAACCAGGCACTTGCTGCAGTTACCTGCTGGACTATTGCGATGTACCTGGCCATCAGCGGCAAAAATCACTGGTATCTCTCTCTTCCGGCTCTCTTTCTCACTGCAGTCTGCATCACCTACATCCTGGTTGCGCCGCACTCCGGCGGCGGACTGGCACTGCCGCAAAAGGTTTCTCTTGCTGTTGCACTGACAGGCGCAGCAGTTATTCTTGCACTCTTCCTGCTGGCAGTAAAGAAAAAGAAAGGGGAAGGTCAGTAGGTAGCGGCAGGGACAGAAACCGCTTCCGCCGCCACCGGCTCTTCAGGCGGAGTCTCACATACAAGCTTCTTAAACTCGCGCCGGAAGAAGATGAATGAGATGACGGCTGCCACCATGTCAGAGACGGGGTTTGCTATCCATACACCTTTGAGTCCCATGAAATGAGGCAGGATAAGAATCAACGGCAGTAATACGATTATCTGCCTGAGCATTGAAAGCAGCGTGGCAAGCCTGGCCTTACCAATGGCCTGGAAGTAGCTTGAGGCGATGATCTGGTATCCCACCACCGGCAATACCGCGCAATATATGCGCAGACCCATTATTCCTGCTTCTCTCAGTTCCATGTTGTCAGCATTGAAAACGCTTATTACCGCACCCGGGATGAGCATGCATATGAGCCATCCTGCCGTGGCTACAACAGTTGCCCACTTTATGGCCAGTATAACAGCCTCCTTGACACGGCAGTAAAGCCCCGCACCGTAATTGAAGCCCACTATGGGCTGTATGGCCATGTTTATCGAAATAATGGTCATTACCAGCATTATTGTTACGCTGTTGACAATACCCATGGCCCCCACTGCAATGTCACCGCCATGTTTGATAAACTGGGTGTTCATGATCGCCGTCACGACACTTGCTGCCGCATGCATCGAAAATGGTGCAAAACCAATCGAAATGATATATTTAATAATGTAAGGATCGGGCTTTATATATGGAGTGTAAAGACGTGCCACGCACTTTTTGCCGCGGAAGTGGAACAGCACCCATACAAAGAGAACAAACTGTGAGAAGATTGTAGCATAGGCAGCCCCCTTGACACCCATATCGAATCCGAAAATGAGTATCGGATCAAGAATGATATTCACGCCGGCACTGATGAATATTGAGATCATCGAGGTCTTCGGGTTCCCCTCGGCCCTGATGATGTTATTGAGTGAGTACCCTGCCATGGCAAAGGGTATTCCCACCAGAATGATGTTGAAGTATTCAGATGCATAGCGCAGCGTTTCCGGTCCGGCGCCGAATATCAGAAGTATCCGGTCACGGATCAGGAACCCGATTATCATCAGAGCGAATCCTATTGTCAGGGAAAGAAACAGCGCATTGCCCAGTATCCGGTTTGCCCTGTCATATTCCTTCTCACCGAGGCTGAGTGATATACGGACTGCCGAACCCATGCCAACAAGCATCCCGAATGCCATAATGACGATCATGAGGGGAAATACGACGCTGAGACCTGCGAGGGCCAGTGCGTCAACACCCTGTCCGATGTAAATGCGATCGACGATGTTATACAGAGAGTTGGCCAGCATGCCGGCAAATGCAGGGAGGAAGTAGCTCCACATAAGCTTTCCTATCTTCGCATGCTCAAGGTCTCTTACCTGACGGGGGTCTTTCATCCGGGAAAATCGGTTAGGCAAAGATGAGAGATAAAATTGAATTTGAAAAAAAAAGCTGCCCCGTTATCAGGGCAGCTTCAATTATATATTTTGATGCACTATTACATCATGCCAGGCATACCGCCGCCGCCCATGCCCGGGTTAGGCATCGGGTTATCTTCCTTCTCCTCAACAACCACTGCCTCGGTGGTAAGGAACATGCCGGCTATTGAAGCAGCATTCTCAAGCGCTATCCTTGCAACCTTGGCCGGATCAATGACGCCTGTCTTGTACAGATGTTCATATTTGTCAGTCTGAGCGTTATAACCGTAGTCATCCTTACCCTCGCGCACTTTCTGTACTATAACGGCACCTTCCTTGCCTGCGTTAATGACAATCTGACGGAGAGGCTCTTCAATTGCCCTCTTGACAATCTCGATACCTGTCGTCTGGTCGTCATTCTCTCCCTTGAGCCCTTCAAGCTTGGCAATAGCGCGGATATAACCAACGCCTCCGCCGGGGATAATACCCTCTTCGATTGCCGCACGGGTTGCATGAAGAGCGTCGTCAACGCGGTCCTTCTTCTCTTTCATCTCAACCTCGGAGGCAGCACCGATATACAGAACAGCCACACCACCTGCCAGTTTTGCAAGCCTCTCCTGAAGCTTCTCCCTGTCATAGTCAGATGTGGTAACGGAAATCTGCTGCTTGATCTGGCTTACGCGGGCATCAATCATTGATTTCTCACCTGCACCGTTTACGATGGTAGTGTTTTCCTTGTTGACGGTCACTTTGTCAGCAATTCCAAGGTCATTCATCGTTGCGTTCTCAAGCTTCATGCCTCTCTCTTCAGAGATGACGGTACCACCTGTCAGAATAGCTATGTCTTCAAGCATCTCTTTCCTTCTGTCGCCAAAGCCCGGAGCCTTGACAGCACATACCTTCAGTGAGCCCCTGAGACGGTTTACCACCAGTGTGGCAAGAGCTTCACCCTCGACATCCTCTGCAATGATCATGAGCGGACGGCCGTTGCGGGCAGTCTCCTCAAGAATAGGCAGAAGGTCTTTCATCGATGATATCTTCTTGTCATGTATAAGGATGTAGGGATGTTCCATCTCAACTTCCATCTTGTCAGGATTGGTGACAAAATAGGCGGAAATGTAACCGCGGTCGAACTGCATTCCTTCAACAACCTCAACCTTGGTCTCAGTCCCTTTGGCTTCCTCAACCGTGATGACACCCTCTTTCTTTACCTTGTCCATCGCCGTAGCGATCAGCTTGCCGATCTCTTCATCATTGTTTGCGGAGATACGTGCCACCTGTTCAATCTTCTTGAGGTCATCACCAACCATCTGTGACTGGGCCTTGAGGCTCGCAACCACAACGGCAACAGCCTTGTCAATGCCTCTCTTGAGATCCATCGGGTTGGCACCTGCAGTGACGTTCTTGAGTCCAACACTTATGATGCTCTGTGCAAGAACAGTGGCGGTAGTGGTACCGTCACCGGCAGTGTCAGAGGTCTTCGACGCAACCTCCTTTACCATCTGTGCACCCATGTTCTTGTAAGGGTCTGACAGTTCAATGTCTTTTGCAACTGTCACTCCGTCCTTCGTAATCTGCGGCGCTCCGAATTTCTTCTCAAGCACTACGTTACGTCCTTTCGGGCCCAGGGTTACTTTTACGGCATCTGCCATCTGGTCAACACCCTCTTTCAGGAGTGCGCGGGCCTCAATATTGAATTTTATTTCCTTTGCCATTGCTATAATGTTTAATTGTTATTACGAGATATAAAGAACATCAGTCTGTGACAGAAGGAGATAATCCGTACCGTCAATATTAAGCTCCTGACCTGAGTATTTGCCGTAGAGGACAAGATCACCCTTTTTGAGTTCCATCTCTTCGTCCTTTTTGGGAGCGCCGACAAGAATCACGGTGCCTGCGCGGGGTTTTTCCTTAGCTGAATCAGGGATAATAATACCGCTGGCGGTCTTCTCTTCTGCCTCCTGGGGCTTGATGAGAACTTTTCCTGCCAGCACTTTTCCTTTTAATTGTGCCATTTCGAATTAGTTTTATAGTTTAACAATATTTTCCTGCCTTTGATTTTCATAATCTGTGCCAAATGACTTTTGACAAAAAAAAGTGTCAGTTCATGACAAACTGACACTCCATATATTGATATGTGTCATTTTATTCGTTTTCGCCGTCAGGCTGGGGTGTCTCCTGTGGCAGAGGAGTAGGAAGCGTGGGGATGGCATTCGGGTCCTGAGCCCTCTCGATCGATGATTTTATCACTGACTCCTCCTGCCCCTGTCCCCTTGGAATGGAAGCAGTGGCTACGATGCTGAGAATAAGAATTGCAGCAGCAAGTGTCCATGTTGACTTTTCAAGAAAGTCAGCTGTCTTCCTGACACCCATTGACTGTCCTGCGGATGTGAAGTTGGAAGCCAGACCGCCCCCCTTCGAGTTCTGCACCAGCACAATCATGACCTGCAGAACGCATGCTACTATCACCAGCACTGAAACAAAAATATAAATACCCATTGTATAACTATTTTATTAATTCCTTAATCTTTTCAATTCGGCTCGCAAAGTAAGCACTTTTTTCCGGATATTTCAAAGAGAGCTTTTCATAAATATTTATCGCCTTGAAATAATACCCCTGGTTTACATATATTCTTGCCAGTGTTTCAGTTATGAAAGTACCCTGTTCTTCCGCGGAGGGCTCCGCCAGATCTTTCACCGGCTGTTCTGCTGCGGGAGTCATTCTTTCAATGCGGGGGCTTGTCATAATGAACCTGTCAATCAGGTCTGAAGGAGTCAGTTTCTGTTCCGGCTCCGGGGCCAGAGGTTCTTCATCACCGATAAACTCCAGCAGCTCCTCTTCTTCATGAGGATGTGCAACAGATTCTTCAGGTTGTTCAGACTCGGCCTCAGGTTCAGATACAGACTCAGACTCAGGCTCAGGCTGTGAGGCATGATCAAGCTCGAGGACAGTTGCTGAGGCTGACGCCATCTCTGCAAGCCGGGCTTCAATTTCAGCAATCAGCTCTTCCCTTGTCGTGACAACGGCCGTGACAGCAGCTGCAGCAGAAATAACTTCGGGCTCAGGTTCCGGCTCGGGCTCAGGTTCAACCTGAGCCTCAGCCTCGTGAATCACAACTGCCTCAGTTTCAGCCTCAGCCTTAATCTCCGGCTCAGCGGGCTGCATGAAGAGATAGTGATAAAGAACCTCCCTGTCAGAGACAGAGAGTGCTGATGACCTGAGCTGTGATTCAAACCTGACATCGGCATTCTCCTTGAGCCCGCGCAACAAAACAAGATGTGCCGCATGGAACCAAGGAAAAAGGTCGGTCAGCTCCCTTATCCCTTCGAGATCACCGGGGCCCGGAAGTGCACCTCCGGAAATGAATCTGTTAAAGTCATTCCTGTTCATCAGCAGCCGTTACCAGTTGACAAACGCCCTGTTGAAAATATCCTCAACCAGCATCTTCACTATCTCCTCTGCCAGAGGCACCTCAACATCGCTGAGGTTCTGGGAACTGCTGTAGTCAAGGTATCTTGTGAAGGGTTGCTCGAAGCTCAGCTCGGGTTCAACGTTATTCACAAACTTTACCTTAACAGTGATTGAGAAGCGGTTCATTGCAGCCTGTTCATTACCGCTGACAGTAAGGGGCTGTGTCCTGTAATCGGTTATATCACCCTCGAAGCTTACGTCACCACCTGATGAGACAATCGTCAGGTTTGTCTGGGCCCTGCACTGGTCAATGAGAGCATCGGTCAGCTTCTGGTTCAGCCCCGGCTGCACGAGGCTTGCGCGGTTCTGGAAGACCTGCACGCTGAGGGTCTTGACATCCGCAGAAATGGAAGCCCCGGTAGTTGAATAGCTTATCTTCAATCCGCATCCCTGCAGCACTACTGCAAGAACAGCAGTCAGCATTATCAGAAGTGCCCTATCCTTCAAGCCCATACTCTTTTATTTTCCTGTACAAAGTTCTCTCCGATATTCCGAGCTCAGCGGCAGCTAGCTTTCTCTTGCCGTTATTTTTGTCGAGCGCCTTTTTTATCAGTTCCTTCTCCCGGTCAGTGAGTGAAAGCGATTCTTCCACAAGCTCCTCAGTGTCCTGTATCCCTACCTTCTCGCGGGGAGTGCCGAAGCTGATTGTGACAGGCCTTGTCTGCTCAATGGCGTCTTTGTGTACATGGCTGTCATTGAACAGATTGCGCACAGCCTTGACACCTGACTCGGTAAGGTTGCTGACCTCTCCGCCGGTGCTTATCATCTCGTATACCAGGTTCTTGAGGTCATGCATATCGCTCTTCATGTCGAAGAGTATCTTGTAAAGGATCTCTCTCTCCGATCCGAATCCCTGATCATCCTTATGCCTCACCGGAACGGGAAGGCGTGCGTTCTGGAAATCGGGGAGGTAATGTGTCAGCATCACAGCTGTTACTTCCCTTTCCCGTTCAATGACGGAAATCTGCTCTGTGATATTCTTGAGCTGCCTGACATTGCCAGGCCAGTAGTAATTAAGGAGCATCTCTCTCGCCTGGCTGTCGGGTCTTATTGCAGGCATGCGGTAACGCTCCGCAAAATCAACCGCGAACTTGCGGAAAAGCAATATAATATCTTCTCCCCTCTCCCGCAGCGGCGGCACACGCACCGGCACGGTATTAAGCCTGTAGAAGAGATCCTCGCGAAACCTGCCGGAGCCCACAGCAGATATAATATCAATATTTGTTGCTGCTATAACCCTTACATCAGTCTTCTGAACCTTTGACGAGCCCACCCTGATGAATTCGCCTGACTCAAGTACCCTGAGCAGTCTTACCTGTGTGGATAAGGGCAGCTCTGCCACCTCATCGAGGAATATTGTTCCGCCGTCTGCCACCTCAAAGTACCCTTTCCTGCTGTCAGTAGCGCCTGTGAAGGCTCCCTTTTCATGACCGAAGAGCTCCGAATCTATCGTCCCCTCAGGTATGGCACCGCAGTTCACCGCTATATACGGGCCATGCTTTCTCAGGCTGAAGGTGTGTATGACCTGCGGAAACACCTCCTTGCCGGTACCGCTCTCACCGGTAATGAATACAGACAGGTCTGTAGGAGCCACCTGAACGGCGATATCCAGTGCCCGGTTCAGCCCATCGTGATTGCCGATAATGCCAAACCTCTGCTTTACTCCCTGTAACTCCTTCATAGGTTATAAATAAACCCTGCGAATTTACTACTTTTTTGCATTATGGGAAAGCCGTCAGGCTACAAACCTGACACAATGACATTAAGTCCGGTTCAATTCACAGCCAGCGATCAGGAGCATATTTTAAACTTTTGCATGCTCTCTTTGTTATACCATTAAGTTAGTAACATAGAGAGAGATGAATGCAGGGAGCAGGACTTATTCCATAAAGGACCTGGAGAACTATTGTGGCATAAAGGCCCACACCATAAGGATGTGGGAGAAGCGATACGAGATTCTCAGGCCTGAAAGAAGCGATTCGAATATCAGACACTATACAGAGGAGGAGCTTAAGAAGCTCATTACAATATCTATCCTCAACAGAAATGGCCTGAAAATATCAAAAATAGCAAGTCTGAGCGACAATGAACTTCTGAGGGAGGTCATGAAGCAGGGGACAGGAGATGAACAGAGTGACGGTTCATTCAAGCCGGGTGAACTGATTATGTCAGCCCTGCGCTTCAGTGAGGATCAGTTCAGGGAGAGGCTGAGTCCATTCATTGCCGAAAAGGGAATGAGGGAGGCCTATATTAAGATTTTTCATCCCCTGATGCAGAAGGCAAAAGCACTGTGGCTTACAGATTGTCTGTCAAGACCCCAGGAGCAGTTTATCAGGCATGTCATCAGAACACTCATCTTCTCGGAAGACATCAAACTGGGTTCGCCTCCTCCCACAGAGAGCGCCGCTGTGATAAACCTCGGTGACAATGAGGCTGAAAATAACCTCATCTTCCTGAAATACCTTCTTAAGATGAAGGGGATGGATGTTGTTTATACCGAAGGGACTCTCTCCGGTGACGAGATAAAGGGGATACACTCAATAAGGCCCTTTACCGTCCTTGCCCTTAACCTTCCGGCCGCTGAGCCTGAAAATGAAATAAAAGGGTTCTGCAACGACATCACCCGTGAGCTCAAACTGAGAAAAATACTCGTCACCGGCAGGTATGACAGCAACTGCACATGGAGCAACGGTAAAACAGAGGCCGTCTCCACACCTGCCGAGATGGCAGCATGGGCAGACAGGCTCTGAAAATAGACTTTCCTTACTCTTACTGGTTCCTTACTCTTACCACTATTGAGTCGGCGATCTGCAATGCCGTTGTCAGCGTACCCAGGTCAGTGAACAGCTCACCTGTCTGTCCTGAAGGATGACTGTGTCCCGCCGCCTTCATGACATACCGGTCCTGAAGATCTCTGCTGTCTACCGCGGTCTCATATACCAGCGCCGGCTGTGCCGAGGAAAGATAATTGACATCACCCGGAAATTTGTCGTTTGTCCAGTATCCGTTCCAGTCCCAGTTCTGGTTTATCTCAAACAGTACCCTGAACTTCGCAGGCAGAGTTCCGTCAGCACGTGCAGTCAGTGTAAAGCTTGTTGTAGGGGTTGCACCGCTGTAAGCATCAGGGACCGGATTGTCTGCGTCAGGCATAAATAAACCGTCAGAGGCCTTCACTCCTCTCTTGTGTGACCAGTAGGGCAGCGTCTGAGGCGCACGCCGAGGGGCTTCGGTCCATTTGCCCGAAGCATTTGAACCATATCTGAAGATTCCGGTAGCAACTGATTTGGGAACAAACAGTGTCTGCAGGTACTTTCCCTCTTCATCTTCCAGCCATACAGCCATGAGAGGGTAATAGAGTGAAGCCCCTCCGTAAAACTTAAGCTCTACCACCGGCCCTGCACCTGATGAATTGGTAACAACATCGGTAAATTTCTGCCTCTGCGCCAGATTTGATGACGAAGGTTTTGATGAGCAGGCAGTAATGATTAACGCTGATATTATTATGATGTACTTCATTGCCGTTTCTTTTAAATTTCAATTATAATACCGACTGTAGGCAGAACAGTGCCTCCCTCGCCCGGGAGATAGTTGGGAACATACCTTGAAGCATCGGACGGATCAGTGACATAATTTCCGCTGTCATCGGCAAGCGGAACCAGAATGTCTGGCTGATCAGCCTTGAAGTTGAGAACGTTCTGCACATCAGCATAGAGCATCAGTGACCACTTATTGAAATAGAATTGCTTGTCGACCCTGATATCCAGCTGATTGAATGCATCAAGCCTCTCTGTGTTATACCTGGTATAATCAAGATATGGTCGTCCGGAGATATCCCATGCCTCCTTCTGCATCGACTTTTCTTCGTCAAACGGGGTGTAAGGCGCACCGCCGACATATCTCCACTTGAATCCTATATCCCACGTTTCACCGAGGCTCTTGGTCGCCGTCACACTCACAAGATGCCTGTTGTCCCATGCGGTCGGGATATAACTGTCATCCGTGCCTATGAACTCGCTCCTCACATAGGTGTATGCAAAGACCATGTTCAGACCTTTAAAGTCCCTCACCCTTCCCATAAGCTCAATGCCGTAGGCTCTCCCTTCAGAGGTGGATACGACTTCCTCGTTCCCGAATACATCGTAGCCTGCGCTCTTGGTCGAGAGCGGAACCTGGTCAGCAACAGAAAACGGGTAGTCAGAGTAGTTCTTGTAAAATCCTTCAAGGGTAAACTGAAGTCTCTCGTCGGGTATCAGTTCAATACCCCCGGTCAGATGATCGGCAGCTATATATTTTATGCCGTTATCCCTGTTGACGAAATTGCCATCATTGTCCTTATACCCGAGTGATGTATAGGGAGGAAGCTGATAATACCTGCCTGTACTGAAGTTGAGGTTGAGATCCTCCGTGAGCGAATAGGAGAGCGAGAATCGGGGCGACATCTGTGTGAACGGATTCGCCATCTCGGCTGAATATGAGCTGGCATCAGTGCGCAGCCCCAGAGATAACCTGAGTTTCTCCTCCAGGAATGACTTGCTTACCTGGCCGAAAGCCGAGAATTTGAAGAAAAGCAGGTCGCTCTCATACAACTCCGTCTGAACAGCATCATCAGCAAAAAATTGCCTGTAGGTGTCATTCCGGTACCTGGACATCTCCGACCCCCCACCAAAGCTGACTCTCAGGGTGTTAGGATAGACTCTCGTCCCTTCATATCTCAGCCTGATATCACCTTCACCGCTGCTGTAGTCTAAAGTTTTATTGGCATCTGACTCGATATTGTCCTGGTATTTTATCTCCTTGTTGTTAAGATAGTTGCGACTCAGCACCACCATATCCGAGCCGTTGGTCCTGAAGTGCCTGTAGACAGCCCCAAAAGTATAACTGTACTGTTGCTGTTCCGGAAGAAAACCCAGTAAATAGCGCTGCGATTCGGTTTCATCGGCCTCAAGGTTCAGGCGCGAGACATCATATGCTCCAATGCCAAGAATGGTCAGCTCGTTCTTCTGATCGAAGCTTAACTTGTATTTGAACTGAAAGTCATTGTATGTGGGAAGAAAAGGTAGCCCCAGCGCCCCGAAGAGAAACTGCAGATAGGACCTTCTTGCGGAGACTATCAGTGATCCCCTCTCCCCTGCAGGGCCGTTATAGGTAAGTCCCAGGTCAGAGGCACCCACGGTTGCCCTTAGTGATCTCTTTTCCCTGTTTCCGTCAATCATGCTGAAATTCATCACCGAACTGAGTGCATTGCCCCTTGTGGCAGGAAACGCACCCGACAGAAAGTCAACCGATCTGACAAAGTCGACATTTATAATCCCCACCGGCCCGCCCGACGCACCCTGCGTTGAGAAGTGATTGAGATACGGTATCTCGACATTATCAATGAAAAACCTGTTCTCATTAGGGCCACCGCCCCGCACGATGACATCATTCCTGAAGGCGGGGGTAGAAGCGACACCCGGAAACGACTGTATCACCTTCGAAATATCACGGTTGCCGCCGGGATTCAGTTCAATCTCCTCTATGCTTATTATCCTGGCCGAAAGCGGACTCTCTATCTTCTTGCGGAAAGGCGACGCCTTGATAACCACATCTGAAATGCCGACGACAGTGGTCTCAAGAGGGATGTTGAGATTTACTTCGTTGGTGTTTGTCACCATCACTGCCTCTGAAATATATGGCTTATACCCTACCGATGAAACCCTCACCTCAGCAAACCCCGGCTTGATGCCTGTGAAAAGAAAATTGCCGTCAAAGTCGGTCATGGCTCCGATGGTGGTGTTCCATATAACAACGCTGGCAAAGGGTACAGGCTCATTGGTAGTTGCGTCAACAACCTTGCCCCTGATAACTCCTCCTTCAGACTGCGCCGACAGGTCAGCGACTGATATGATTAATGCTAGAAATAATATATAGAATCTCATTGCTTTGACTGTTTATGTAAAAAAAACAATAAATCAGTATTTTTGTTCATTAAATTAAGTAAAATTCAGGACAAGCTTCTGAAGTAAGCTTCCTCATTCGTAAGATCTATAAATGGAGCCTTTTCTTTGAGTTCAGCTATCCTGCCCAGCATGACAGCTGCGAAAGGAGATGTCTCTTCCTTCCCTCCCGTGATACGGTGAGCCATAGCCCTGGTAATTCTTGCGGCCTCGTTCCATATTCGCAGCGTGGGGCTCTCCATAAAGACAGAGGTGAATTTCTCCCAGATATAGTCAATTGCCGTCTCTGACGGATGGACCATGTCGGAAGCGTAGAACCTGTAATCGCGAAGGTCATCCATGAATATCTCGTAGGCAGGAAAGTAACCTGACACTGCGGGATGTTTCACCAGCTCTTCGATCGCCAGAAGCAGATTCGCCTTGCTTATCTGGTTGGCATGCGCCCCGTCACTGAGATGACGGACCGGACTGACGGTAAACCATACCTTCAGACCAGGATTTGTGATTGCCAGCCGGTCAAGTGTCTCCTTCCATCTGGCTGTTATCTCAGATGATGTGGCCTGTCTGCGGCTGAAGAGCGATGACGGCAGCTTGTGGCAGTTGGCAACAACGGCGCCGCTCTCCCTGAGAGTGAAAATGTATGAGGTCCCGAATGTAACAAAGAGAAATGAGGCGCGTTGCAGAAACCCTGATGAGGCGAAGCCGACATCATTAAGCCTGTCCCTCAGCACATCACGGTTGTACGATGAAAAAGCAGTGTGATGATCAAGGCTTATGTAACGGTTCTGATGAAGATAAATGTCATCATCAGTATACCTGTGACTGCTGATAAACCTGTCGAGAGCCCCTGCAACGGAGAAAGGATTGAAAAGGGTTCCATGAGGGTTTGTCATGACATCAAGCTTCCCCGATGACATCCTGTATCCTATTTCATTTGCAAAACAGGAGCCTATGAACATTACAGGTGTCTGGTAGCTGATCTTTGCCTCAGATGACGGAAGTGCTACCTCTGTTCGCAGGTCCATCTTATATATTATAATAATGTGTCAATCCATTCAATGATAAAGTCAAAATGCTCATCCTTTATCAGGTCGTTATGGAGCTCATGGTATCCTCCTTCCCACAGCTTGAGAGTGGCTGACGGCGCTGATCCGGCAACCTCAACGGAACCGGACGGTGAAGTGAGCATGTCATCCCTTCCATGTGCCAGCAGAAGAGGGCAACTGATCTCAGAAGCCCTTGCCAGTGTTTCTTCTGCAGCATCATTCATTGAGGCAAACAGTCCGGCAGATATCATCCCGTGAACAAGCGGATCGCTTTTATACAGGGCAACAACCTCCCTGTCACGCGACAGGCTGTTAGTATTGAGTCCTGACGCCTGGGTCATGTTTGGCATCAACCTTTTCGCCAATGAGGCCAGCAGTACTTTTGCCCTCGGAGGCTCTTCGGCCAGCCTCACCCACGGTGAAGTAACGATGGCGCCTCTCACTGCAGGCTTTCTTCTGATAAGGTAATTCAGCACCAGTCCCCCTCCCAGGCTGTGTCCGTAAATAAAAAGCGGAACCCCGTCAAGATCCGCTGCAATACCGTCCAATATGATGTCCAGCATGTCATATACGCTCTCCAGCGGTGGCATTACCCCACGTCTCCCGGCTGACTGTCCGTGACCGGGGAGATCAAATGACCTGAAAGAGATACCTGCCTTGTTAAACCTCTCAGCCCAAGCCCTGTATCTGCCGGCATGCTCACCAAGACCGTGAACAAGAAGGATGAGGGCTCTCGGTCTGCCATCGACGTCATAATTGTAAAACGCTGTCTTACAGTTGCATATATCTTTTAACTCCATATCGTGTTTTTTGTAAAGATATTAAAGTGCCATGAGAGAAAAAAATCTTATCAGGTACGGTTCGGAATCGAAAAATACCGGGTAAAGTGTTAAAATTCATTTAAAATTCACTGTCATGCAAATTTAGACAAATATTAATTATATCCCTGTTTATCTGTCACTTATTACTTAGAATGAATATAAATAAGTCACTCTTAATGAAATTTAAGGATATTCGGATTTGGTTATCTTAATTTATATGTTTAACTTTGTGTCAACAAACAATCAAAATTGTTGAGATATGACTGCACAGGAATTCACATCAAGTATAATAAGTCTGAAGGGCAATCTTCAGAAGTATGCCCTCAGTCTGACCCTCGACCGCGACAACGCGCTTGATCTTGTCCAGGATACATTTCTGAAGGCGATTCAGAATCAGGACAAGTTTGTGGATGCCACGAATCTTAAGGCGTGGGTATTCACGATAATGAAAAACACCTTCATCAACAACTACCGCAGGAAGATGAGGGAAAACACAATGATGGATGGCACTCAGGAGCTATACTATATAAATCTTCCCTCCGACAAGGGAAGCATCTCCCCTGAGTCATCCTATGCCGAAGAGGAAATCATAAAGGCTATTGACAGTCTGCATGAAGATTACCGCATGCCGTTCCGCATGCACCTCGAAGGGTTCAAATATGAAGAGATTGCCGAGGAGCTCAGCCTCAAGCTTGGAACGGTAAAGAGCCGTATATTCTTCGCACGCCAGAAGCTGATGAGCGTCCTCAAGGATTATAATGGTTAGGTTTGAGTTTTTAAAGTAGGTTTTAAGGGAGGGTTACTAAACGTGGTCCTCCCTTAACTTTTCAGGATGGCAGACTTTTTGCAACCCAGAAGAGTCAACGTTCTGTTTTTAAATATCTTTATACAAAATTACCGTCAAAATGAAAAAGTATCTCTTTATTACCCTCTTTGCTATTACACTTTCTGCAACCACACTCTCCGCCCAGGAGAAATATCTTGAACCTGCCATCAGCCATGTCACTGTCTTCAGACAGGGAGCACAGCTGTCAGGCGACCTTAAGCTGGCTCTGCAGCCGGGCACAACAGATGTTGTTGCCGGAGGTCTTTCGCCCTATATTGATCCCAACAGTATACAGGTCAGGGGCGAGGGTGATTTTATGATAACAGGTGTCACCCACCGCAACAACTACCTTGAAACCCCGGCAGAGTCATCAGAGATAGCCGGTCTACGTGAAAAGATCGATGCCCTCACGACTAAGATCGAGGATGAGAAGACAGCCATCGAAGTGCTTCTGGAGAAGGAGCTCTTCCTGAAATCAAACTATGATGTGGTGACGAACAAATCGACCATCACTCCTGAGCAGCTGAAGGCCCTGCTTGATATATATACCTCTAACACCGAGGCTGTCAAGACAGCCGTTCTGAAGAAGAGGCGAACAATAAGAGAATATGAGAAGGAGAAGCAGCAGCTTGAGAGCCAGCTGGCAGGGACGGTTGACAGGTCAAAGCTCCCGACGGGAGAGATAGTGATCACCCTCTCCGGCACGAAGGCTGTGAACGCGAAGGTAATGCTGTCATATGTTGTAATGAATGCCGGATGGTATCCTGCGTATGACATCAGGGTAAGTGATATCTCCTCTCCCGCAACGGTCATCTACAAGGCTAATGTCTGGCAGCAAAGCGGGTCGGACTGGAAGGATGTGAAAATAAGTCTTTCAAATGCGTCACCCATGACAGCAGGGGCACTGCCGCTGCTCAATCCGTGGTTCATCAATTTCTATCAGCCTGAACCGGCCCCGGTCATGGTCAGGGGATATGCAATTGAAGCCCCTTCGAAGGCTGCCAAAATGGAGGCTAAAGCGGATGATGCAATGTTTATGGAGGCTGAGAGTGCTCCGCTGCCCGTCACCGTAAGTGAATCGAACATCAGCTTCAGCTTTGATGTGAACATCCCCCAGACTATACTGGCTGACGGGAAGCCTGAGGTTGTGGAGCTTCAGAGACTCGAAGTCCCGGCAACATACAGCTATGCTGCAACGCCCAAGCTTTCCTCAACAGCCTTTCTCATGGGATATATTACCGAATGGGAGAAATACAATCTTCTCCCTGGCGAGTCGAACATCTATTTCAGCAATACATTCACCGGCAAGGGTTATATAAACACAGCCGAGCTTACCGACACCCTTCCCGTCTCACTCGGTGCCGACAACAATATAACGGTAAAACGTGACAGGAGGGTCGATTTCACCTCCAGCAAGCTTATCGGCAACAACAAAGTCGAGACCCGCTCCTTCCTTGTCTCGGTACGGAACAATAAGAGTCAGAAAGTATCTGTCAAACTCCGTGATCAGATACCCCTGTCGCAAAACAGCAGCATCACCGTTGAGCCCGCCGAGCTCTCAGGAGGCAACCTTAATCCGGTCACCGGCGAGGTCACGTGGGATCTCACTGTTGAGCCCCGTGAGACCAGGGAGATCATCCTTACCTATACTGTAAAGTACCCGAAAAACCAGAAGGTATTGCTTGAATAACAACCACTTGCAGAGTATCAACATACAGGGTTATTAACAGCTGTTAATAACCCTGATTTTTTATTGCTATAATCCTAATATTCAATATATTAATACTGTTGATAACCATGTGTGTTTTTTGTTACTCCATTTAGGGAATTATTAGCCCGGAAAACTTGACATCTGAGGTTTCAAGTATTATATTTGTAAAACCATGTGAGCGATAAAGGGTCGCTCTGAGGTAAGAAGGTTCTTTCGAATGGTTTAATTATCACTCTGAAATTACATCAGACGTCAGAGTCTCACGCTGAAGGATCACGGTCCCGAAGTGTCCGTCACAGGTGCAGGCTGAGAGGCCTTCCCATCCTGGCGGTCTGTCGGAGCAATCTTCAAGAGGTGTAACAGCCTGGAGAAGAAAGCAACACAAACGCAATGCCCAAAGCTAATACGGCAGCGCAAGTGTCCGCACAGAGAGAGGGTCATCATGCCATCCAGACCGGCGAGGACAGGATGAAGATGATCCGGGCATGACAGCAGCTATCCCTTCGGGGAATGTCAGGCCTCAGGGGTTCATGGCCCCGCGCTTCATTCAACGCTACGTAAAACCGCAAGGCGAAGAAAGAGCTGAGATGAAGCACCGGAACGGGAAACCGGCAGTACGCCGCAAGGCTGACATCGACAGGTCCCGGAAAGGCAGGAGCAAATAGAGATGAACCGGCTACAATAACCGTAGCATGGCGACAGTGACGGTCATGGCTGTCACACGTCGGAATGGGAACTAATACGTACAGTATGGTTCCCATTCGTGTTTTATACCCCTGCCAGATCAAAAAAAAGGGGCTTATCGCCCCCTGATTACTCCCCTTGGAGATTCTTTTATGAACTTAAGTATGTAGTCTCTTTCTGCCGTAGGGGCAAAGGAGGCCTCTATATACTCAATGGCCTGCGACCCGTTCTTGCCCATGTTGTAATAGGCCCTGTATATCTCATGGAGCTCGTTTATCTTCTCCTTGCTGAACCCTCTCCGCTCAAGCCCCACACTGTTTATCCCCATATATGACATCGGCTCCCTGTCAGCCTTGATGAAGGGGGGCACATCGAGCCTCACCTTCGAACCGCCTCCTATCATTGCATGTGCACCGACACGGGCAAACTGGTGGGCCATGACCCCTCCTCCGAGGATAGCCCAGTCGCCTATCTCCACCTCACCGGCAACACCTGAATAGCTGACCATAATGACATGATCCCCGATAATTGAATCGTGCGCCACGTGAGTATAAGCCATCATCAGACAGTGGCTCCCGATAACGGTCTTACCCTTGGCACTGGTACCCCTGTTGAGCGTCGCAAACTCCCTGACGGTGGTGTGGTCACCTATCTCCAGCGTCGTCTCTTCCCCCATGAACTTCAGATCCTGCGGTATCGCAGATACTGACGCACCGTTGAATATGCGGCAGTTCCTGCCGATACGTGCTCCGTCATAAATGACTGCACCGGAACCTATCCACGTTCCGTCACCAATGATGACGTCGCCATGAATACAGGCAAAGGGCTCAATAACCACTCCGATGCCAAGCTTTGCCTGCGGATCAATATAAGCTAAAGGTGATTTCATATGTTGCTATTTATTCTTTACTACCTGAGCTGTCATCTCACCCTCAGCCACAATCTTCTCGCCGACAAATGCCTGACAGTACATGATCACTATGCCTCGCCTTATGGGCTCAGTGAGATCACTCCTGACAATTATTGTATCTCCGGGTATTACCTTATGTTTGAACTTCATCCTGTCAATCTTCAGGAAGTAAGTAGAATACTTTTCCGGCTCATCAACGTTGCTGAGAACAAGTATCCCTCCCACCTGCGCCATGGTCTCAACGAGCAGAACACCCGGAAAAACATGCTCCTGCGGAAAGTGACCCTGGAAGAAGGCCTCATTGTATGTGGTGTTCTTCATCCCGATGATATGACTTTCGGTCAGCTCAAGTATACGGTCAACCATCAGGAACGGAAATCGGTGAGGCAGCAGCTTTTTTACCTGCTCAATATCCATCAATGAGGGCTTGGTTGTGTCAAGAAGAGGTATCTCTTTCTTGGTAGCCTGCCTCTTTATCTGCTGACGTATCAGTCTTGCCATCCTGGTGTTGGCATAGTGACCCGGACGTGTCGCAACGACCTTGCCCTTGATGGGTTGGCCTACAAGTGCGAGATCACCTATCAGATCCAGGAGCTTATGCCTTGCAGGCTCATTCGGGTACCTCAGTTTGGTGTTGTTAAGTATCCCTGCATGATGCTCGGTAATACCAGGTTTATTGAACATCCTGGCTATTCGGTCTATCTCCTCCTGTTCAACCTCCCGTTCGAGTATCACGATGGCGTTCTCAAGGTCACCCCCCTTGATGAGCCCCATCCTGAACAGGGGCTCAAGCTCATGGAAGAAGACAAAGGTGCGGCTGCGGCATACCTCCTTCTCGAAATCTTCAATATTGTCGAGTATGGCATACTGGTTGCCCAGAATCTTTGAATTATAGTCTATAAGTACGTGGGCACTGAAATGGTCATCCGGATAAATGATAAGGTCTACCCCATGCTCCTCGTCCGAGAAGGTGATCTTTTCCTTAATGACATAAAAGTTGCGCTCCTCCTTCAGCTCGACGACGCCTGCCTCTTTTATCGCCTCGACGAACATTAATGAGCTTCCTCCCATAATAGGTGCTTCGGGAGCGTTGATTTCAATAAGTGCATTGTCGATGCGGAGACCGGCAAAAGCAGCCAGCACGTGTTCAATGGTTGCAACCGAAGCCTCTCCCTGTACCAGTGTGGTGCCCCTTGACGTCTCGGTCACATTATCGGCTACGGCATCTATCAGGGGCCTTCCGGGAAGATCGGTGCGGCAGAATTTATAACCATGGTTCGCCGGCGCAGGTTTGAAGGTAACGGTGACATCTATCCCGGTATGAAGTCCTTTCCCGTTGAGAGTCACATCCTTAGCCAGCGTCCTTTGTTTCTCACTCATAATTGTCACATTAAATTACGGTGCAAATAAATATAAAATTTTCCGAACGTCCCAACAGTAAACCCTACATCTGCGTGATGTTCAAATAATTTCCTTTGGAACGCGTGCGGAAACTATTTGTTTTTTAATGATTCAACCTGTTTCCCGAGTTCATCAACTTTTCTCCCGAGTTCAGGCAGTTTCCGGAAGTAGACAAGGCTCTTCATATATTGTTTGCTCTCGAATGCCGGTGATCCGAAAATGACAGAGTTCTCCTCTGTAACCGATCCCATGATCCCTGACTGCGCCCCGATCTTTGTTCCGTCGGCTATTGTCAGATGTCCCGATATCCCCACCTGTCCGCCAATCATGCAATTCTTACCCACCTTTGACGAGCCCGCCACGCCACACTGTGCAGCTATGACAGTGTTCTCCCCTATCTCCACATTATGTCCCACCTGCAGGAGGTTGTCAAGCTTCACCCCCTGCCTTATTATGGTTGATCCCATTGTTGCCCTGTCTATACAGGTGTTGGCGCCTATCTCCACATGATCTTCCAGTATAACATTTCCTACCTGGGGTATCTTCATATAGTTGGCATCCGTTACCGGGGCAAAGCCGAACCCGTCAGCCCCTATGACCGCTCCGGCATGAAGAATGCAGTCGTTGCCGATCACACACTTACGGTATATCTTAACTCCCGGATGGAGGGTGCAGCTCTTGCCGATCGTGACGCTGTCACCAATGAATACATGAGGGTACAGGCTGCATCCGTCTCCTATCACAGCGCTATCTGACACATATGCATAGGCCCCGATATACACATCGCTGCCAACGACAGCCCCCGGCTCTATTACCGCGGTGGGGTGAATACCCTTCTTCGGCCTGGTCTGAGACTGCTCGTAAATAGCCAGAAGCTGCGCCAGTGCCTGGTACGGATCCGCAACCCTGATGAGCGTCGTCCTGATCTCCTTTGAAGGTCTGAAGTCGTTTCTTACCAGCACGGCCGACGACCCGGTAGTATATATATAAGGTTCATATTTGGGATTGGCCAGGAAAGAGAGTGCCCCTTCATGACCCTCCTCGATCTTTGCGATAGTATTCAGTTTCGTTTCCGGATCACCGTCTACGGTCCCTTTCAGCAGCTGGGCCACCATTGAAGCTGTAAATTCCATATTTTTTTAATTTAATTATCCAGTATCTCCTTCGGATAACAGAGATAGTATTTGGTTATTTTTTCAGACAGCGCATCCTTGTCGAACAGGTCTGATACCGCTGTTATATCCTTTGTGGTCCCGTTCTTGAGACGTATGCGTACTTCCGGCGTTCCGGGGGCATAGGTCTGGTTATAAACATCTCCTGTGTTAACATAATAGCTGCACTCATCAGCTCCAAGATGCAGTGTCTCCCGTGCCTTCTTCACTGTCTCAGCCACCTTCGCTTCGCTGAAGGGGCTGTTCTGCAGTTCAATGCCCAGCAGGTCCCTGTTAACAAAACGGCGGCAGAGGTCTGCCAGCACCCTGTCTTCTGATGACATCCAAACCTTTGTTGCAGCTATTATATCGCTCTCGTCAAGCATGGTGAAGTGGTGTATCAGGGCTGATCGCTCTGCATTGTTCTCAGGTATGGTTCTGGGCTCCAGGAAATATTCAAGGGCAGGGGTCGCAAACAGCTTCACTCCTCTTGCTGAGACCTCCCTGGCGCGTATCAGAAGGCTTGTGAGGAGCTTCTCCGCCGATACCACTGTCCTGTGATTATATACCTGCCAGTACATCATCCTCCGTGCTATGAGAAACTTCTCCACCGAGTAAATACCCTTTTCATCCACCACAAGCCTGTCGTCCGCGACATTAAGCATCCTTATGATCCTGTCAGACCCCACCGAGCCCTCGATCACTCCGGTGAAGAAGCTGTCGCGGCGCAGGTAATCCATCCTGTCCATATCCATCTGTCCGGTAATCAGATCGTGGAAGAACCGTCTCCGGCATGTACCGCTGAAGATGGCAATCGCATCGGTGAGACGGCCGTCATAACTCCTGTTCAGTTCCTCCATGATCAGAAGCGACATCTTCTCATGCGGCATGTTTTCGATTATCGAATGCTCAAGCGCATGGGAGAACGGACCGTGACCGATGTCATGAAGAAGAATCGCCACCAGAACTGCCTCCTCCTCCCTGTCTGTTATGCTGATCTCCTTTGACCTGAGAGTGTTTACCGCCAGGCTTGTCAGATACATTGCCCCCAGGCTGTGCTGGAAACGTGAATGTACGGCACCCGGATAAACGTAGCTTGAGAGCCCCAGCTGCCGGATGTTACGAAGCCGCTGAAACCACGGATGGCTGATAAGATCAAAAATGAAATCACCCGGCATACTTATGAATCCATATACCGGGTCATTGATGATCTTTTTCTTATTGGTCAAAGAGTACTGATTTAGTGTTCCCAAATTTATTAATTGTTTCCGAAATCTCTTCAGAAAAGCTTCACTTACAAGGTACTTATTAAAAATTCATCATTTTCTTTTTGTGAAATTTAAAAAAATGGTGTTATCTTTGCACCCGAATAGAAGGGTACGAATGGCCTAGGGGACAAAAGTCCCCTATTTTGTTATCAAAAAAAAGACCGTGATTACGAAGGAACATATCAGGAAGCTCGCTGAGACACACATTGCCGGCACCGGCATATTTCTGGTAGAGGTGAGGCTCAGCAGTACGGGACGCATCACAGTGCTCATCGACAGGCATGAGGGTGTGACGATTGACGACTGCTCTGCACTGAGCAGGTATATCCACAACGAGCTTGGCGAGGAAGCAGAAGACTATGAGCTCAATGTCTCGTCACCGGGACTTGACATGCCCCTGCTGGTCATTGAGCAGTACCGGAAGAACGAGGGGCGGATGGTGGAAGTCATTGCCAGTGACGGCACCAGGGAGAAGGGCAGGATGATGAACGTGACAGAGGGAGGGTTTGATCTCTCCATTGACAGGAAAGAAAAGAAGAAAGAGACTGTCACCGTGCTCAAACCCTATAATTTTGAGGATGTTAAATCAGTTAAAGTAATTATATCATTTAAATAACAGAATAGTTTACCACAATGGAAAACGTTAATTTAATCGATACCTTTTCGGAATTCAAGGAGCTGAAGAATATTGACAGGCCCACCATGATGAGTGTGCTTGAGGATGTATTCAGGGGACTGCTTGCAAAGAAGTACGGTTCGGCAGATAATTTTGATATCATTGTCAACATAGACAAGGGCGACTTTGAAATCTGGCGCAACCGCGAAGTAGTCGAAGATGACGCGTTCACCGACCCCAATACTCAGATACCACTCTCTGAGGCTCACAAGGTTGATGAGGACTACGAGGTTGGAGAGGAGGTCTCTGATGAGGTCAAGTTCCTTGACTTCGGCCGCAGGGCTATACTTGCACTGAGGCAGAACCTCGTTGCACGGATCCTTGACCTGGAAAAGAACAATATCTATCTTAAATACAAGGACCGCATCGGTGATATCGTCACCGGCGAGGTATACCAGGTATGGAAGCGTGAGACACTGGTGCTCGATGATGACGGAAATGAGCTGATCCTCCCGAAAGGTGAGCAGATCCCCTCTGACCATTTCCGCAAGGGTGACACCATCCGTGCCGTTGTAATAAGGGTGGAGATGAAAAACAACACTCCCAACATTATTCTCAGCCGCACCTCTCCGGTCTTCCTCGAAAGACTCTTCGAGCTTGAGGTCCCCGAGATCTTCGACGGTCTGATAACCATCCGTAAGATAGTAAGGGTGCCGGGCGAGAGAGCCAAGGTGGCCGTTGAGTCATATGACGAGCGCATCGACCCAGTTGGTGCCTGCGTAGGGATGAAGGGATCGAGGATACACGGTATCGTTCGCGAGCTGCGTAATGAGAACATTGATGTCATCAACTTCACTTCGAACATACAGCTGTTCATCACCAGGGCCCTCAACCCGGCAAAAATATCATCCATCAGGCTTATCGAGGCCGACAAGAAGGCAGAGATATACCTTAAGCCCAGCGAGGTATCGCTGGCAATAGGCAAGGGCGGGCTGAACATCAAACTGGCAGGCCAGCTTACAGGCTATGACATAGAGGTATACCGTGAACCGGATAATGAAGACGAGGAAGATGTCTCTCTCGATGAGTTTGCAGATGAGATAGAAGGTTGGGTTATCGACGAGCTGAAAGCCATTGGCTGCGACACTGCACGGAGCGTACTCAGACTTACGGTCCATGACCTGGCCAAGAGAACTGACCTTGAAGAGGAAACCATTAAGGAGGTTGTGAATATCCTCAAGGCAGAATTTGAAAAGGAATAATTATCTTCTCACGAAGAAAAAAGGATAAGTACTTACTTAAGAGGTTGTTACAAGAGTATATATGACTGAAGACAAGAAAGCCATACGTTTAAGCAAGGCAGCCCGCGAATTCAATGTTGGGATACAGACGATTGTCGAGTTTCTTCACAAGAAGGGATTTGACATCAGTCACGACCCCAACAACAAGATTCCCCCTGAGGCATATACGCTGTTACTCAAAGAGTACAGCGGTGATCTCAGCGTGAAAAAGGATGCCGAGAAGCTGGCTCTCAAGGAGAGGATCACTCTGAAGAAATCGCTTTCGATTGATGATATCGAGAGTGGCGGAGAGGGTGAGTCACCTGAACCTGATGAGGAGTTTCTCATAACAGATGTTTCCGGTGTCAAGAAACACATTGATCTTCGCACAGAGATCAGGAAGCCGGAGATCAGGAGTGTTGGCAAGATTGACCTTACCCCTCCTGCCAGGCCTGCGGAAAAGAAGCCGGAGGTGTCTGAGCCGAAGAAGAAGGAGGCTGCACCCGTTGCTGCTGCACCGGCAGAGCCTGAAGCAGCCGTGACTGAAGCACCTGAAGTAAAGAAAGAGCCTAAGGTGGTTGGCAAGGTAGATCTGAGCAAGGTCACCGGCAAGCCGCAGAAAAGCACAAAGAAGGGTGCCGGAGCAGCACCAAAGGCAGATGAGATGAAAACACCGGAGCCAGAGCCGGTAGCCGAAGCGCCTGTCGCTGAGGCCGAAGCGCCTGTCGCTCCCCCGCCCGCCGTGACGCCTGAACCAAAGGAGACGGAGATATACCGTCCGGGTTACGAGAAGCTTACCGGCCCCAAGATCATAGATAAGATCGAGCTTGTACCTGAAATAAAAAAGACAAGGGAGCAGGCAGCAGAGGCCAGACAGCAGCATGAAGACCGCAGGAAGCGTGAAAGAATCAAGCCCAAACCGCGCGAGAAGGTAGCTCTTGAACAGACTCCGGCACAGGCGGCGGAAGCAGCCAGAAAGGACAAAAAGCCTGTTCAGAGGGATCATCGCCCTGACAAGAAGAAATCATTCCGTGTCCTTCGCCCTGAAGTAGACAAGGAGGATGTTGACAAGAACATAAGGGACGTCAACCTGCTGATGAGCAAGAGCAAGTCAAAGGTGGCCAAGTACCGCCGTGACAAGAGAGATGCTGTCAGCCAGAGGATGAAGGATGAAACTGACAAGAAAGAGCTTGAAAAGAGCGTCCTCAAGGTGACAGAGTTCGTCTCTGTCAATGAGCTTGCAACGATGATGGACGTTCCTGTCATTGACATCATCTCAACCTGTATGAGCCTGGGTCTCATTGTCTCAATAAACCAGAGGCTTGATGCCGAGACAATGGCGCTCGTGGCTGAAGAGTTTGGTTTCTCGGTTGAGTTTGTCAGTGCCGAGCTTCAGGAAGCCGTCAGGGAAGAGGAAGATGAGGAGACAAACCTCGTTCACCGCCCGCCGATTGTCACAGTCATGGGACACGTCGACCACGGTAAGACAAAGCTGCTTGACTACATAAGGAATACTAACGTCATAGCAGGCGAAGCAGGCGGAATCACACAGCATATAGGTGCTTACAGTGTGAGGCTTGATAATGACAAGATCATCACATTCCTTGACACTCCCGGTCACGAGGCTTTCACTGCCATGCGTGCAAGGGGTGCACAGATAACTGATATCGTTATTATTGTTGTGGCTGCTGACGACGGTGTGATGCCTCAGACGCGTGAAGCGATCAATCATGCTCACGCAGCTGGTGTGCCAATCATCTTTGCTATAAACAAAATAGATAAGCCGCAGGCCAACGCAGACAAGATCCGTGAGGAGCTTGCCACGATGAACTTCCTTGTGGAGGAGTGGGGCGGCAAGTACCAGTCTCAGGAGATTTCCGCCAAAACCGGCCTTAACATTGACACTCTCCTTGAGAAGATTCTTCTTCAGGCTGAGATGCTTGATCTCAAAGCCAATCCTGACAAGCCTGCACTCGGCACTGTGATCGAGTCTTCGCTTGACAAGGGGCGCGGTTTTGTCGCGACGGTACTGGTGAAGGCAGGGACATTGCGCAACGGTGACGTGGTTCTGGCAGGCAGCTGCTTCGGCCATGTCAAAGCCATGTACAACGAACGTAACCAGAAAGCTACAGAGGCAGGTCCGTCAACACCGGCACTGATTCTTGGCCTTAACGGCGCCCCGCAGGCAGGTGACAAATTCAATGTCATGCTATCTGACAAGGAGGCCAAGGAAATAGCCACCAAGAGGGCACAGCTGCAGAGAGAACAGGGTCTGAGAACCCAGAAACATATCACTCTCGATGAGATCGGCCGCAGGATAGCCATAGGCAACTTCCAGGAGCTGAATATCATTGTCAAGGGTGACGTCGACGGATCAGTGGAGGCCCTCAGTGACTCACTTATCAAACTCTCAACCGAGGAGATACAGGTGAACATCATTCATAAGGCAGTAGGTCAGATATCAGAATCGGATATCCTGCTTGCCGCCGCATCGAATGCCGTTGTAGTAGGCTTCCAGGTAAGACCTTCCGTCAGTGCAAGGAAACTTGCCGAGAAGGAGGGAATTGATATTCGCCTCTACTCTATCATCTATGATGCGATAGAGGAGATCAGATCTGCAATGGAAGGAATGCTCTCGCCCGAGGTCAGGGAGGAGATCGTCGCCACCATCGAGGTGCGCGAGGTATTCAGGATCGGGAAAGTCGGAACCATTGCCGGATGCTTCGTGCGTGAGGGCAAGGTGACACGCAACACCAAAGTACGGGTTATCCGTGACGGCATTGTCCTGTATACCGGCGACCTTGGCTCACTCAAACGGTTCAAGGATGATGTGAAGGAGGTTACTTCAGGATATGAGTGCGGACTGAACATCAACAACTTCAACGACATCAATGTCGGAGACATTGTTGAGGGATACCAGACCGTGCAGGTCAAAAAGACCCTGTAGAAGTTGCGATTTGCGATTTGCGATTTGCGAATAGAAGTAACATAAACCGCAAAAAACGAAGAAAGCTGCCCGGGAGCAGCTTTCTTTGTTTTATTGATGGCGGATTATACTCCGATGAGTTTCTTATATGCTTCGGCATCAAGAAGCGCATCAAGCTCTGAGGCATCCTCCATATCCACCTTTATCATCCACCCTTTGCCGTATGGGTCACTGTTAACAGCTTCAGCGGCCGTATCAAGGTCCTCATTCTTGACAGTGACAGTTCCGCTTACAGGCATAAAAAGGTCTGATACTGTCTTCACAGCTTCTACAGTGCCAAATACTTCACCGTGGCCAAGTTTCTCTCCCACCGTCTCAATCTCGATGAAGACGATGTCTCCCAGCTCATGCTGGGCAAAATCTGTTATACCTATGGTTGCCTCTTTGCCTTTCACAAGCACCCATTCATGATCCTTGGTGTACTTAAGATTTGCCGGAACGTTCATCTCTGTGTCTTTTATTTGGTTAAACTGCGTGGTCTTATTGTCAAGGAGTCAAAAATACATCTTTTTTAAGATTCATAAACTGATAAAGGCTTTTTTTTGCCTCCGGCAGCCGGCATGTCACTGGACAAGGGTGAACCGCAGGCTGAATCCGAAATTTGTGTTCGACGTACGGAACGTGTTGGCTACGAACGGATTATTAAGGTTGTGATCTGCATAGACCTGCAGGTTGAACCTGTCACTCAGCATATAGTCTGCCGTCAGTCCGAGGGTAAAGACCTTCTGGCCGGCAACAGGCTGATTAACGTCTTCAATCAGCTTGCGGGCAATGGTCTTGTTATCCCTTATTGACAGATCGAGCCTCAGGTTAAGATCACTCTTCAGTGCCCGCTGCCCCCCGCCCGACCTCAGTATGACTGAGACATCATCAAATCTGTAACCGGCCCCGATAGTGATCTCATCATTCCTGATGTCGGCTATCTGGTTACTTGACAGATTCAGTGTCACTGTCCGTGACTTCCGGTATTCAATTCTCGTCGTAAGCGAATTCTTCCATCCAAGGTCAATGTTGATGAGCGGACTGAACTGCTCATTTATTATGGCTGTGTTAATCTCGTACATCGGGATGAAGTTGTAACTCATGTCACGCACCATGCTTATCCCTGATTCATCAGGGTCAAAATAGAGGCTTGTATTAAACGAGCCGATGGAATATGTCGATCTGTACTGGTGTGAAATGCTCACAGAGTTGAACACCTTTCGTACCGCTTCGTACTTGGTAAGACCTTCAAAGTTTATCCGCCAGTTTGGCATCATATGCCATGCTGATGGGAAAGGATCAAGGGGCACCTTGTGAGGGTTGCCCTTCGTGTAGGCGGCAATGAATGCAGGAATCAGCACCTCGCTCGATGTTTTGCCGTAACCACTGGCGTAGGGGCCGGTGACAGGCTCACCGGTGACAGGATTAAAGCCCGGGTCGTAGGTATCGTCAACAGCAGTGCGTTCAGCAGCCCGGCGCTGCGATATTATCTGAGTGTACTCATTGAACCTGTCAAAGGTTTCCGATCTGTAGTCACCTGAAGTTGGCACCTTCTCGAACGCAGTACCCCACGATATTATCGAAATGGTGAAGATGCCTGTGATGCGTGTATTCCTTGTGCTGTCAGGGAAGTTGCCGTTATTGTCTGCCCTCAGGTATGATGCAATGGTCTCTGAATACCGGCGGTCAGAGGTAAGGTCAATGCGCAGACCCGGGAAAGGCTCAATATTTGTCCTGAGGTTAATCTGTTCACGCATGCTGCTTGACGCCGGAATGTTAAGCAGGGAATCTGTTGTTATCCATCCGTTGCTTATGGCTTCGTCAAAGAAGCTGTTATCTGACAATCCTGTCAGGAAGCGCCACCCCGGAGCTGACATGCCGTTGTAGGTCTCCTGTCCCAGGAATGATGTTCCGGGAAGATAGCCGGGGAGCATCTGTCCCTGCTCAAGAGTATATGTCGCCGACACGTTCCTGATGGCCATAAGGGCCCTGATGAGATAGCGCCCGGCCGTGCTGGCCATCGAAGGCTTCTTCTCAACCCTTCCCGTGATGCTTACCTTTGCATTGTCAACATCTGCATCCGGGGTATATTCAATCCTCATGTCAGATACAATATCATACTTGCCGGTGACGGGAGTACCGTCAGGCGCAGTTACCGTGACAGTTATGTCACGGGTGTTGAGGTTATGATTGATGATCCTTGCCTTTCCGGCCTTCAGTGGCAACCCTGTCCTGTTATGTGTCACCTCTTCATATCCCAGGCTCATTCTTCGCATCCCTCCCGGCTGTGTCGTCGTCTCAATCTCCTTGAGGAACTTAGACTTGTTATAGATATTGGTCAGGTTGCCCTGAAGGGTAAACTGGAGATTGCTGAAGTTCTTGATAGTGTTACCCGGCCTTATATTGACTGAATCGGGAAAGATTGTTCCGGCTATCCAGTCATACTTGGCACCGTAACGTGCGTTGGAGGTTAACCAGGAGAGCAGTGGCAGCTTGTTGATAGGAATGTTATAGTTGAGATTTAAAAGGTGATAGTAGCTGGTCTCCCTTCCCCGGTGCGAAATGTTATCAAGAACCTCCTCACGCCATATCTCGTACTCTTCTGGATAACGGTCGCGGTCGACACCCCCCTCAGGCTCGTCAATACGGGCTACGGCGCTGGAGGTAAAGTCAAACTTCATCTGCTTGGTGACGTCGTACTTCATGTCAAAGAACCTGGTCCATTGAAAATCCTTCGTAAAGGTAGGTTTGATCATCAGACCGGGGCTATTTATGTTCCTTGACTCCACCTCATTGTAATACCTGAACATGTCGCCTCTCAGGGTCAGGTGCTTGGGGAACAGATAGATGTTGAAGTCCTTGATAAGCCTGAATGCAGGTGAGCTGAGCCCCTGTGCCTTCTGGAAAGGAGTAAAGTTCTTCGGCCTGGCCTCATAGTCGTATGTAATGCCGCCCCTGTATGTTTTTTCAACATCTATTGCTGTTTTGGTACCTGTATGATAGACTTCGTTGAATGCATAATTCACCGAGACGTTTGCAGGATCCCAGGGCTGAGGCTTTTCTCCTCTCACATCCACTCCCGCATTGCTGACTGAGAAGGTCTTGCGCCTGGTGTAATCCTCGGCAAAATTCAGGATGGAGTCTCTCTCCTCCCTTGTCTCTGCATTGTCAAGCGCTTCTGAAAGGAGTATGTCAGGACTCAGGGGATCATATTCGGGTCTTATGCGGTTCTCGGAGAAGCCCATATAAACAGGGATGCGCACTTTTGACTTTTCGGGAAAGAATTTGCCGAACTCAAGGTTAGTTGTGACGTCATATTGAATTACCTGTTCTATGCTTCGTTCATTGACCTTCATGTCTATGCTTCCCCATCCCGGAGTGTTTGTCTGTCCGGTAAGGTGCAGCGAGCCCAGATCTGCCAGCCGTGCCTGCAGGTGAGCGATTGAGGCCCAGCCGCCCTCCTCCCTGAAATCACTGAGGCGTAATTCATTGACCCATAGCTCAGCTGACTTGGGCGCACCGTCGTCATTCTGCGGATCACGGGTTCTGATGGGATTCCTGACACCCACCATAACCACCTTGATATTGCTCAGGTTAGGGTTACCGCTGACCGAGATCCTCGCATTGTCAGCATACATATAGTAGATATCTGATTCGCTCAGTGACGACCCTTCTGCCCGGATGCTTGCATCGCGTGCCTGCTTGGCATCAAGGAGAAGAGAAAGGTCAATGTCAACCTTGTTCTCCTCAGGCCATACCATCAGACGCCCCTCCTCAGTGTCACTGTAATTGCCGTAGGGAGTGAGCTTGACCGGTATTTCATATTCGTAAAAGTTGTTCTTATAGTCAGTACCGAGCCTCACAAAGACAGTCACCTCATTATCAAGGAGAGGTTCGCCTATCAGCGCTTCGCCATGCACCTCCATCTTCAGCTTCCGGTATTGTCTCATATCAAGTTTCACATTCTTGTATGTTGCCCTGGCATCTCCGTCAGCGAGGTTCCTGATGCGGAGCACCATAGACTGCTCATTCAGCTGCGTCAGCTGAGGGTTGGCAGGGTCGATGACACGAGAGAATCCCGGAGGCAGCAGATAGTTTACCGGCTCCTTGCCGGCATTCTCCTCAATGTTGACAGAGCTTACCTCGAAGGTGCCATCCTCCTCCTCAGGTATTGTGATCCGTTCCCCGCCCTCAAAGAAGGTAAGGTTGTACTTGCGCCATTCTGACCTCACCAGCTCCAGGCGGGCAAAACGGAGCACAACCTCCTCATCAAAGTTGCGCATGAAGAGCCTGAGGAATCTTATAGACTTGAAGTCACGGATGGAACCTACTATCCGTTCATGATCCGTTACAGGTATTTTGAAAAGGTACCACTTCACCGGCGACTTTTCTCCGTTGGCAAATGTTGCAACATATTCACGCTCATCGACAATGAAATTCGTTCCAACTACAAAATCCTCGCGTCTCAGGCTGACATGATACTGGTAATAGCTCTCCGTCTCACTGAGTGTGTTATCACGGTTGATGTCCTCCATGTCAGGCATCGTCGATCCGGTTGTCGGGTAAGACTCAGTTGACATCTCAGAGGTAGGAGAGTTGCCATCTGTGCCGTTGAACCGTTTATACCTTTCAAGGATACCCAGTTGAAGCAGGTCATAATCGGTGCCACGGAAATAATGAAAATTGTCATTTGACGGATCGGCAAAGATGCTGTCAAGCAGTTCGGGCCTTATAACTGCCCCTACCGCCTGCAGGTAGCTGTCAAAGAAGGCTGTCTCCTCCTCGCTGCTTAATCCGTCAAGACCGACATCCTGGTAGCGCCGTGATTCGGGGTCATTGTCAAATGCCTGCACCACAGCCTGTACTGTCGGCACCCTGCCCCATACCGTTGTGTCAACATTTATCAGAAGGGTTGAAGTCGGCAGGCCATTCTCGAACTGTTTGCGCGAGTCGCGCAGTATATCCTCCGAAATGTTCCCCAGGTTGAAATAGAGATCGCCTCCCTCATGGTCGGTGTTCTCGGCATACGGGTCCATGACCCAGAACTTGATGTACTGGATATTGGCAGATTCAAAGTCGTTTGTAATCAGCTCACGCATCATGCCGCCCCACCTTGTCCGCGGTGAGTTCAGCAGTCCGTCCTGGTTCAGTCCTGCAGAGTATGGCCCGGGCAACACGTCGAAGTTGAACGGACCTCTCTCACCGGGATAAAAGGCAATATTCAGCACCGAGATATTTGTCGGGATACCGCTCGGTGACTCTTTGTACGGAAAAATCTCAGTCTCGTATATTTCCCTGACATAGTGGCTTGACTGGAGGTCAGGGTCTGCCCTTATATGGTCAGGTGTGGTGGAGCCGTTTCGCAGAAACAGGGGGTCAATGACATACCACGCTGTCTGTGCCCTGTTGAAACCCGAACGGAGGTCATTGTTCAGCTTCGCCTCGGGGAAGAAGGCTTCCTGCCCCAGCGGTATGCTCGCCAGTGACCATGCGTTGAAAGAGCGGAGATCAAGCGATATTTCACTTGCCTCAAAGTCATCGATATATACTGCCCCTTCTGAAGATATGGCTTTGTTATGCCCCGGTACAAGATGTGCAAATTCACCGAAGAAGTCTATCGAAGACGGGGCATTGGTCTCAATGAACGGCAGCCAGTCTATCATGTTTGTCAGCATGGGCGCGTCGGCGCGGTAAGAGGCATCAAACCCGTACATGGTGTTGGTGATGGGATCATCACCATATGTGACCTTCTGGGTATATGGCCTTTCATTCAGCCGCAGCACGGTGCCGCCCAGGTTGAACCGGTCAGAGAAACGGTAGTTTATGTGTGTTCCCAGAAGCGACTTTGTCTGCAGACCGTAAAACTGGTTGCTCTCGAGCGACACCTGAACCGGAGTCTCGGACTCTATGATGGCAGGGTTGATAATCTTAACGGACCCAAGGTTGTAGTCAACAGTATAATCGACATTCTCGGTGAGGGTGGCACCGCCGGCCTTCACCTTTACCGATCCCTGCGGGATATTGGCAACATTAAGTCTTATCTCCGAGCCCGTCGCCGAGGCAAACTGGCCGCTGAGGGTATACTTGTTCTTCTCGGCCATCTGCCTGGCGACAGTCTGGGTCGAGTCATACAGCTCGGTGAAGACATATTTGTCTATCTGCTCCGGGTCGGTGATATATTTAAGCAGGTGCCTCCCGAAGGGCTCCCTGACAGGGAAGATGATCCTCCCCTTCTCTGCCATTACGGTTATCCCCTCCACAAAGTCGAACAGACCGTCGGGCTGCCTGTCAAGCTGCGAGTTCAGCACGTCAAGACCGAGGGCCTGGAGCAGTATCTGGTCTTCAATGGGGGTGCCCGGAAGATAATTAAGGGTGTTGCCTGACTTGTCATCCTGATACAGAATATTCACCTCGAATTTTCTCTGTTCAATGCGCCCTGACCCTATATTGTAAATATTCTTCATCATAAGCTGCCAGGTGGGTATCCTCGGACTGAGGGTCGTCCCTTTTATGAGCTTGAGGATAAGGGCATCAGGGGCAGTCACACCATCGGTTGAGAACTCTCCCACCTTGAATACCTGGCCGTTGTAGGTATACTCATAAGCAACAGCCAGCACCTCATCGTTATTCAGGGCCACATTCAGCGAAATAAAACCCAGCTGCCTGTTAACCGTGAATTCCCTCTCACTCAGCTTGCGGGCGTTCTCTATCTTCTCAAAGTCACGGCCGATCTGAAAGTCGGGATAGAGAGGAGAGAGTACATCGATGATACGGTCAACGTCACGCACCCCGCTGTATGTAGTAAGAAGCTCGTTATAGAGTCCGTTGCTGCTGTTGTCAGGATTGACAGGTGAACCCGGCGTGCTCTGGAATTCAGGCACATCGTTATAAATATTTGGCTGGTTCTCAGCCAGGTCAAGGAAAGCGACGATATTACGGTTGTTGACATCCTCAAAGCGGCTTGTCTGATTGGTGATCCACACTTCAATCTTTTCAATGTTGACCCCCGTGCTTACGATCGGCAGATTCTCAAGAGATGAGTCAAAATGATCCTTGAAATCCTGAGACAGGTAGAAGTGCCTGTTGGCTTCGTAATTGTCAGCAGTTATCTCATAATCAGATATCTGCGCTCCGCCTTTCATCTCCACCACTGACGACTCGCCCTTCTGCTGTGAAAAGACTGTTGTCATGGTCATCTTGCCGAACTGCAGCTCAGCCTTCAGCCCGAAGAGGCTGTAGCTGCTGGCTATCAGCGTCCCGTTCAGAGGCAGTGTGACGTTACCTGCTTCAAGCTTCTGCAGGATCTCGTCCTCCTTGCCCGAGTACTGAAGCTTGATCTCGTTCTCAAACTCAAACATCGCCTCAGTATTGTAATTGATGGCAAGCTCCATCTTGTCACCTATTGTGCCGGTGACATTCATCTGTATCTTCTCCTGGAAATCGAACGTCGTGATCGTGCGAAGGTTTTCCGCCAGTGTCGGGTTTTCAGTATTGGAAACATTAAGTCCGAAAATGAGTTCGGCTGATCCCTGAGGGACAATGTTGATGACGTTGCTGCCAAAGATCCTGTCGAAGGTCTCTCCGCCCACCTCTATCTGCGGTATGAGCGATGACCTGTAGCCGGAGGCGTCACCCCTCAGGGTGGCATCCCAGTATTCACGCATTGCCTGCTCGAACTCATACCTGCGGTATTCCTCCGGGCTCATGAAGACCGGTCTGCGGTAGTCAAGGGTGCCGGCCTTCTGGTAGATTATATACTGGTTGTTACGGCCGTCATATTCTACCTTTGTGCTGATATTTGACGGGTTCGACAGGTAGAGTGGCGATGATCTCTGTGCCTCCCATGGCATTTCGGGGTCATTCCGGAGCCTTAGCAGTGTGTCGCCGGGATTGGTCTGGGCAGTGACAATGAGGGATATCAAAGAGAGGACTGTAAACAGACCTGTCCTGATTATCAGACCTCTATTTTTGACAGAAAACTGCAATCCGGCACCTCTGGTTTATAAGAGTTTCAGCGCCTTTCTCACTATCTCCTCCACCGGGAGTGTCCTGTTCTCCTTAAGGAGGTTATCAATCACCTTCACTGCGCTGCTCCTGGCAAAGCCAAGCATCACTAATGCAGATAACGATTCTTCGCGCGCTGTATTGTCGGAAAATGCAATTATTTCGCCGGAGCCGGCATGTTTTCCTACTTTATCTTTAAGATCAACAATTATCCTCTGTGCAGTCTTTAATCCTATCCCTTTGACTGACTTGAGGGTGTTTACATTTGCATCGGTTATTGCCTCCCGCAGATCAGCCGGTTTAAGTGATGAGAGCATTATGCGGGCTGTATTGGCACCCACCCCTGAAACGGTTATCAGCAGCCTGAACAGGTCACGCTCCTCAGCTTCGGCAAAGCCGTACAGCAGGTGCGCGTCCTCTCTTATGGCTTCGTGGACGAGTATCTTGCACCCGGTCGCCTTGTCAAGGGCTGCATATGTGTTCAGAGAAATGTTTAAGCTGTAGCCGATCCCATTGTTCTCGACAATGACAAAGGCAGGGTTCAGTTCGGTGATTGTTCCGGTTATATAGTCAATCATGCTGTATGATCATAATTTTCAGTCTCAGGCGGAAGCTCATCCACGTGGTCAGCCTGAAACTCTATCTTCTGAGGCTGTAACGGGTTGCGGCTTATCTCAGTATACATCTGCCTGTTGCGGAAGATGTCGCAGGCGGTATATATAGCCTGACGCATCGAATTACCTGATGCTTCGTTCTTTCCTGTAATGTCATAGGCGGTACCGTGTACCGGGGAGGTCCTTATCACTGACAACCCGGCAGAAAAATTCACCCCCGTGTCAAATGCCAGTGCCTTGAAAGCCCCCAGTCCCTGATCGTGATACATTGCAAGCACTGCATCGAATTTGCTGAATTGCCCTGACCCGAAGAACCCGTCTGCAGAGAACGGTCCGAAAGCAAGGATACCCTCATCATTGGCCTTGGCTATTGAAGGAATGATGATCTCCTGTTCTTCGGTACCCAGCAGCCCTCCGTCACCGGCATGGGGGTTAAGGCTGAGAACAGCTATACGGGGTCCGCGCACGGCAAAATCCTGCAGCAGCGAACGGTTCAGCAGCTTAAGCTTTCGCATGATGAGCTGTGGCGTTATGGCACCGGCGACATCCCTGAGAGGAAGATGCTCAGTGACAAACCCCAGCTTCATACTCTCACATATCATCAGCATGAGAACATCTGAACCGTTGACCTTTGCCTTCAGGTAATCGGTATGCCCGGTAAAGGTAAACTTGTCAGACTGGATGTTATTCTTATCAATCGGACCGGTGACAAGCACATCTATCTTCCCCTTCACAAGGTCATCGACAGCATGCTCCAGGGCAGCGAGAGAAGCGTCTCCGGCCTCACGGGTCGACTTGCCCAGCTCGACTCGTACCTCGTCACCCAGACAGTTGATTAAATTAGGCTTCTTCGGATTGGCCTCCTCAGCAGAGCGAATAGAATTGAAAGTGAAATTTGTTACGTTGAGTACTTTGCGATGGTAAGCCGCAACCTTTGGCGAGCCATAGACGACAGGCACACAGAAATCATGTATCAGAGGGTCAGAGAGGGCCTTGATGATCACCTCATACCCGATACCGTTGATATCACCGTGTGTAATACCTGTTATTATAGGTTTTCTTTCCATTATGAATACGGTATGATGAATGCGGAAACCCGCATTGATGGTTGTAAAGTTAATGAAATAATTGAATGATATAGCTTTAAAATATTACCTTTGCCCTCTCGCCTGACAATGCGCAGAGTATGATAAAATGGCAGTCACAGAACATTTATACATTAAGGCTTCAGAAGGTGTGAGGCTCACGCCGGCCGAGGCGCTTATCCTCTGGGAAGAGGCGCCCCTTTCGATGCTCATGTACCTTGCCGACCTCAGACGCAGGGGCATCCATAAAGGTGATGGTGTGGGGTGGATGATTGACCGTAATATTAATATTACAAACATCTGTTTCTCTCAGTGCCGTTTCTGCAACTTCTGCCGCACCTCGAAAAGTGACGAGGCCTATGTGACCACAGACGCTGAGTATGACCGCAAGATAGGTGAGCTTGTCGCCCTCGGGGGAGACCAGCTTCTGCTTCAGGGGGGAATGAACCCAGCACTTGACCTTGCATATTATGTCAGCCTCTTCAGCGGACTCAAAAAACGGTGGCCGGCAATTAAGCTGCATGCCCTCGGTCCGCCGGAGGTGGTATATCTTGCCCGGAAAGAGAAAATGAGTTACCGTGAAGTGCTTGTGGCCCTTCATGATGCCGGACTGGACTCTCTTCCGGGTGCCGGAGCTGAGATACTCGTCGACAGGGTCAGGGAAATAGTCTCTCCGGCCAAGGCGACAGCCGAAGAGTGGCTTGGCGTCATGCGCGAGGCACACATCCTCAATCTGCCTACATCAGCTACGATGATGTTCGGTCACGCGGAGACGGTAGCCGAACGCATTGAACACCTGGTCCGCCTGCGCGACCTTCAGGATGAGAAGCCTGACGGCCATGACGGCTTCATCACCTTTATCCCGTGGCCATTCATGGATCGCGGAACACCACTGGCAGAGAAATATGGCATACGCAGCAACGTGACCGCCGCTGAATACCTTAAGATCATAGCAATCAGCCGGCTGGTGCTTGACAACATACCGAACATACAGTCTTCGATCCTTACCGTCGGAGCAGAGACAGCAATGATCTCGCTGCATGCCGGTGCCAATGACCTGGGCTCGGTAATGATAGAGGAGAACGTCGTCAGCGCTGCTGGTGATCCGTTCAGAACCAGTCCGGAAGAAATGAAACAGATCATAACGGAATCGGGCTTCACACCCGTGAGAAGAGACCAGCGCTACAGGCCATATGTCCCTGCCGGCAACTGATCCTGCGTTCAGGAGCTCTTCCTGACAGTATACATCAGCGTCTCGACCTGTCTGAGCAGTTCTCGCTTGTCATCGCGCGGCGCATATACGAAACCGGTGACAATAACAGCGCGTGAAGTCTCAGGGTCAATGAAAGCATAGGTGATGAATGGCCCTCCCATATAGCCTCCCTCGAGTGTCCACAGTCCGCGCATCTCAATATATTCAATGTCATTGCGCCTGAATGAGCGGCAGGTGGCAGGCACCCTCTTCTCTATGATCATATAGGACTGGCCGTCGGGCCCCTTCACCTCTGCCGATATTAATTTTTCTGTTATGTCTGCAAGCTCAATGCACCCTATGACTGACATTCTCCGGTCACTGAAAGAGACTATCACCGACTGCGTTGTTGAAGGTGTCTCGGCTGATATCATCATTCTTCCCTCGCGGTTGAAATCACTCCTGTAGCCCGCCGGCATGATGATCTCATAACTCCCGCTGCCGGAAGTGACAATGCTTTTATTCTTTCCGGCCGAGTCCTTCAGCCATGCCGTGAGCCTCTCGCGCTCAGCATCATTGATGCGCTGACGTATGGCTGATGCATTTTTGCTTGCTATCTCCTGGAGACTCAGCGAGTCGGGGGCTGTAAGGCTGATGACCAGTTGTGTCTCAGCCCACCTGTTCCGTGTGTAAGTGACTGAAGGCTCTGCGGCCGTCATGTCAATATGCGCAATAATGATATTGCGGTGCGACAGGAACATCTCTCGGAACCCTTCGGGATTCACATGAAGGAGCTTGAACGCCGGCTCGGGCTGCGGAAGCCCTACCAATATGGCTGCAACCTCATCCCTGATGGTCTTGCCGGCCTCCCCCGTCCAGAGCGCCCTGTCCATCACCACCAGTACCTCACCGCTTGCCCCTGTGACATTGGGCAGTGTCCTGGTAAGCGACGAGTCTCCGCATGATGACACCAGCGTCATTGCAATAAGACCAAAAAACGAAAGAAGCCTCATAAGTTAATTTTTCTTTGAAATAAAAAGCCTGCACTCGCATGCAGGCTCAGTCTATAGACAAGATGACATTATTTATCTTCTCCGAGGCCTTTATTGGCATCACTGGCATCAGTGTCCTTGGCTTTCTTGAATTCCTTCAGCCCCTGACCTATACCTTTCATCAGCTCAGGTATCTTACGTCCGCCAAAAAGCAACACTACGATCACAAGTATCAGGATTATTTCAAGAGGTCCTATCTTTCCCATGGTTGTGAGTATTTATTTATGCAAATGTACAAAATGTTTGTCAAAGGTTAAAAATATCAGTCGATAATCATTTCCTGATAAGCCTGAGTATGTCATTCCCGTTGGCGAATATGAGCAGCGCAAGAAGAATGATCATGCCGGTTATCTGTGCATACTCGAGGAACTTGTCGCTCGGTTTCCTTCCCGTCACAACCTCATAGATCAGGAACATAACATGCCCTCCGTCAAGCGCCGGAATGGGAAGGATATTCATCACGGCGAGAATCAGCGAAAGGAAGGCGGTGAGGTTCCAGAACGACTGCCAGTTCCATACCCCTGGGAAAATACTTCCTATGGTAATGAATCCGCCGAGTGATTCATATCCCTTTGTCTCCCTTGAAAAGATGAGCTTGAACTGCTTCAGGTAATCGGATGTGGTCTTGAATCCCTTTGCCACCCCGGCAGGGATGGCCTCGAAGAAGTTGTAGTGCTTTGTATTGAACTCGAAGATATCCGACGGTTCCCTGTAAATACCGAGGATCCCTTCTTCAGAGGCAGTGACCCTGAAATCGATCAGCTCCTCTCCCCTTTTGACTGTTACTTCGAGAGGCTTTCCCCTGTTGGCAGCGATGTACCCCTGGAACTCGTCATACCATTCGAAGCGGATGCTGTCAAGGGCAATCACCTCGTCGCCCGTAGCAAGCCCTGCAGCCCGTGAAGGCGATTCCTTGGCGAATTCCGAGATCACAAACGGCCCGAAGGGTATCCTGGCATCGATGACATCGGTGTTCTTAAGGAGAAGAGGGATGAACTCACGACCTACAGGAACATCGACTATCTCTCCCTGCCTGTCCACAGTTATGACTTTCCTGTCGTTAAGTATGATGTCGGGTATGATTGAGTAGAAATTGTCAACGGGCTCACCGTCAAGGGATAATATTTTATCTCCGTTGCGCAGCCCCATGGCATACCCTGTCGAGTCTGTCAGGATACCGTATTTTACATTTGCCGCGGGAAGATATGTCTCACCCCAGAAGCTGAGCACAGCTACATAAATGATCATTGCGAAGATGAAATTGAAGACCACTCCTCCCAGCATTATAAGGAGGCGCTGCCATGAAGGCTTTGACCTGAATTCGTAAGGCTGCGGAGGGAGTTTCATCTGCTCGCGGTCCATTGATTCATCTATCATCCCTGATATCTTGACATAACCGCCGAGGGGTATCATCCCGATCCCGTATTCCGTATCGCCTATCTTGCGTTTGATGATAGCCCATGGCCAGTCGAAGAAGAGAAAAAACTTCTCGACCCGTGTCTTGAAAATTCGGGCGAACAGGAAGTGTCCGCACTCATGTATGATTACCAGTATTGAAAGTGCCAGTATCAGCTGGATGATTTTGATCAGAACAGTCATTGTTTTGGTGTTTTACTTATATATTCCGTTGCGAGGCTTCTGCTTCTGCTGTCAGTCTCCTCATAGGCAGTCATGGAGGCCTCGGTGCTGAGCATCGTTTTCTCAAGTACATATTCCACTGCGCCGGCTATACCCAGGAAGCCGAGTCTGCCTTGCAGGAAGGCAGCGACGGCCACCTCGTTGGCAGCGTTGAGTGCGCATGGCATGTTTCCCCCTGCGGTGAGGGCAGCGCGCGCCAGGGATAGGCTGCGGAAACGCTGTAAATCAGGCTCTTCGAACGTCAGGGAGCCTATCGCAGGCAGTGAGGGGCGCGGAAGGTCAGTGACCACCCTCTCAGGGTATGTGAGGGCATAGATGATAGGCATCCTCATGTCAGGCATACCCATCTGAGCCTTCATCGACCCGTCGGTGAACTGAACCATCGAATGTATTATTGACTGCGGATGAATGACAACATCAATCTTCTCTTCCGTAAGACCGAAGAGCCAGTGGGCTTCTATCACCTCCAGCCCCTTGTTCATCATCGTGGCCGAGTCGATCGTTATCTTGCTTCCCATGCTCCAGTTGGGGTGTCGCAGAGCTTCTCCCGGGGATACATGTATAAGGCTCCCGGCCGGGGTGTTGAGGAACGGCCCGCCCGATGCGGTGAGAATGATCCTCTCCACCGAGTTTTTTGGCTCACCGTTGATGCACTGCATTATTGCAGAGTGTTCTGAGTCAACAGGCAGCAGCCTGCTGCCCGTCACCGATGCCGTCTTTGTTATCATCTCACCGGCGACCACCAGTGTCTCCTTGTTGGCAAGTGCCACCTCCCGGCCTGCCGCCACGGCAGCAGCTGTGGGGCGCAGCCCGGCAAACCCCACCATGGCTGCAACGACGGTATCGACACCATCTGATGTGGCAACCGTATCAAAGGCATTACGCCCTGCCAGAACCTCAATACCAAGCCCAGCAAGGCCATCCCTTAGCCTGCTGTAATGTGCTTCATGACCGATGACAACCGTTGATGGCCTGAACAGCCTGGCCTGCTCAATCAGAAGGTCAGCATTGCTCCAGGCTGTCAGTGCCGCCACACTGAAGAGATCAGGGTACCTCGACACTATCTCAAGCGTCTGAGTGCCTATCGATCCTGTCGAGCCTAGGATTGCCAGTCTTTTATGCATCTTACTGCCGGCGGTTAGAAGAATATATACTGGGTCGGATCAAGCGGCTCCCCGTTATGCCAGAGCTCAAAGTGGAGATGCGGACCGGAGGTATACAACTCGCCTGAATCACCTACAATGGCGATCGCCTCACCGGCCCATACCCTGTCGCCCATCTCCTTCAGCAGCCTGGCATTGTGCTTGTAGACCGAAACAATGTTGTGGCTGTGCTGTATCATGATCACAAAACCGGTCTCCATGGTCCATCCGGTCATTATCACCGTACCGTCAAGGGTAGATGATACCACAGCCTTCGAAAGGGTTACGATATCGGTGGCATAATGTCGTGTGCGAGGGTCAAAGTTACCTGACACTATCCCTTTTACCGGAGGGAAAAAATGAATGTTAGCCAGGCTGGTTCCACGCTCAGGCCCGCCTGCCGATTGTGTCACGTTGTACTGCTCCTCCTGTTCTATCCTCGATCTCATCACAGAGTCCTCAGCCGATCGCTGGAAGACGATGTTGCTGTAGTCACGGGTGCTGTCTCTCATGGCCACCCTGTCAATGGGCTGTCTGCCAGAGATGACATCGTTCAGATCCTGAAAATATTTGTCCCTGATCTCAAGTTCATGTTCAAGCGAGTCAAGCATCAGGGCATTCATGATGATCGTCCGTCGCAGTGTCACATCGGGGTAGCCGGGGATGAATTCACGAAGGTTGGTGAAGGCAATGAGTGAGGTAGTGAGGCCGATAATGAAGAATATCGCCACTGAAAGAGCGAGAAAAGCGGCTGATTTGGAAAGACGGACACGCCACACCTCCTCATAGGTGGTGTCATTGAATATGGCGAAGCGGAACTTGTCTCGCCAGCTGCTTCTCTTTTTATCGTTATTGGCCATCTCTAATAGCTTCAGAGGTGACAAAGATAGTAATCATGTTCATAAAGTCTGCAGAATCGCGGAAGTCATAATTAAACTCTGATGCTAAATTTGCGTCCGATAATAAATATCTGACATGAGATCCATGCTTATTCTTTTCCTGGTTCTTTCGGTGACCTGCTGTAAAAAGGAGGATAACGATGAACTATCACTTTATTTTCCTCCGGCAGGGACCACGGAATGGGCAGAGACCGAACCATCGGCACTGGGATGGAACACAGCGGCTCTCCCTGACCTGCTGAGCTTCCTCGAATCATCGGGCACCAGGGCTTTTATTGTCCTGAAAGACGGTAGGATAGTCATTGAGGAATACTTCAGCACCGGGCTGACAGGTCTGCCGTTTACAGCCACAAGCTACTGGTACTGGGCCTCGGCAGGCAAAACCCTCACTTCGCTTCTTGTCGGGATAGCACAGGAACAGGGTCATCTCGATCTGGCTGATCAGACGTCTGATTACCTCGGAACCGGGTGGACCACCCTGACAACAGCCCAGGAGGACAAGATTACCATCCGCCATCAGCTTACAATGACCACGGGTCTCGATGACGGTGTGGCCGATAATCACTGCTTCGATCCGTCATGTCTTATTTTCAAGGCTGATGCAGGTACGCGGTGGGCATACCATAATGCTCCCTATACACTTCTTGACGAGGTGATAAGCAGCAGCACCGGTTCTGAATTCGATGCATACTTCAATACTCAGATAAGAGATAAGACAGGCATGGACGGATTATGGAGCTGGGTTGACAATGATCATGTGTATTTCAGCACTGCCAGGTCAGCAGCACGTTTCGGACTGCTTATACTTAACGGGGGAAAATGGGATAAGACTACGGTTATTTCTGATGCTGAATACTTTAATCAGATGATAAATACATCGCAGAGCATCAACAAATCATATGGGTATCTCTGGTGGCTGAATGGAAAGGGATCTTACATGATCCCCCAGTCACAGCTTGTCTTACCTGGAGATATCGCTCCGTCAGCGCCGGATGATATGATTGCTGCCATGGGAAAGAACGGGCAGCTGATAAATGTTATCCCATCGGATAACATTGTGGTTGTAAGGATGGGAGAAAATCCTGATGGCTACCTTGTCCCTTCAGGCTACCAGGAAGACATATGGGAGCTTCTCTCTGAGGTAATCAGATAGGTGTGTCACCACCCTATGCCATAGTCCTCCCCGAAGTTGCTTGAACCACCCCAGAAGGTGCCGTGCTGATGGTCAAATCCGATTGCATTCACCGGACCGCTGGTCCGCTCCTGGAACGATAGCCTGTAGCCCATCCCGGTAAGCTCTTTCCTCACCCACTGGGGCATGCTGTTGTTGAGCACCAGGCCACCGGCCACCTTCTCGTGATCGCCAAAGCTTGAGTACATCTGCAGCGTCTTGAATGAGGGTGCCTCACAGGCTTCCTGTATTGTCATACCGAACTCGACAACATTCAGGAAGAACTGGAGCAGCAGCTGATCCTGCTCGTCGCCGCCCTGTTTTGCAAAGGCGAGGAACGGCTTGCCGTCCTTCATGGCGAGAGTGGGTGTGAGTGTCACGCGCGGCTGTTTGCCCGGTTCAACCACATTGAAAGGGTTCTCCTTCTCGTCAAGCACGAAGGCCTGCATTCTCTGACTCATACCCACACCGGTGTTTCCTGCGATGCATGCAGGTATCCATCCGCCGCTGGGTGTGACGGAGACAACCCAGCCCTCTTCGTCTGCCGCCTCTATTGAAGTCGTTCCGGCAGTGAAGGAGTCAAGAAAACGTTCATAGGTCAATGGGTCATCGGAAGGATAGATGTTTCTTGCTGAGCTCTCCCACGAGTTCAGCAGCGTCATGAATGGATTGGTTTTCCCCTCAAAGGGATAGGGGTCGCCGGGGCGGGCATCGGCATCATTGCGCTGAGCATCGATCAGTTTGCTCCTCTCTTTTGCATACTCCTTTGACAGCAGTCCCTTCATCGGCTCCTCCGGCGGGAAGGCAGGGTCGCCGTAATAGAAGTCGCGGTCGGCAAAGGCAAGGTTCATTGCCTGGTAAAGGGTGTGGATGTACTGGGTTGAGTTATACCCCATGCTCTTCAGGTCATAGTTCTCAAGTATGTTGAGCGTCTGCAGCATCACGGGCCCCTGGGTCCACTGCTGCAGCTTGTATACCTCAATCCCCTTATAGGTTGTCATCAGCGGCTCTTCAATCTTCACCTTCCATGAGGCAAGGTCTTCTTCCGTCACCAGTCCTCCCTGTTCGCGGCTGCCTCTTACGAACTCTTTTGCTATGTCACCCTTGTAAAAGCGGTCATATGCTGCGTATATAGCCTCTTTTCTGGAAAGACGTTTTTTGAGAGCCTGCTGTTCGGCCTCAACCAGTTTGGTCAGTGTGGCGAGCAGGTCTGTCTGGACGAATATCTCACCGGCTGACGGTGCTTCGCGTTTCTCTCCGGCATGAGGCAGGAAGACCTTTGCAGAGTATGGCCACTTCTTTATCCACTCCTTCTGTCTCTCTATCGAGTTGGCTGTCTGAGCCTCGATGGCATAGCCTGCTGCCATCTGCATCGCAGGAGCCAGCACCTCTTTAAGGCTCATGGTGCCATATTCGGCAAGCATGGTCATCAGTCCCCCGGGTGTGCCGGGTGTCACTGCAGCCAGAGGGCCGTACTCGGGGGGGTATTTCATCCCCTGTGCCTTGTAGAACTCAGCGGTGGCTCCTGTGGGTGCGACGCCGAGGGCGTTGATTGCTATTACCTTCTTTGTATTCGGGTTATAGATGAGGGCCTGTGTCTCGCCTCCCCAGCTGAGGACGTCCCACATGGTGCATGTGGCTGCCAGCATGGCGCAGGCGGCGTCGACGGCGTTACCGCCCTTGCTGAAAATCATTGCCCCGGCTGTTGCTGCCATGGGTTTGCCTGTGACGGCCATCCAGTGGCTGCCGTGCAGCGGCGGCTTCTGGGTGGTGACAGGGAATGTGTTGAATGACTGTGCATGTGACATGACGTATATGCTTAACAGACTGATAATGAAAATGATTCGTTTCATGGTTTCTCTCTTTGATCATCCCGGAGCAATGATACTTCGGTAGTGCCAATTTCGGAAATTATAGTGAGTAATATCTCATTTTTTTTACAAAGGTGTTTTATAACAATCAATGGTGAAATGTAAAAAGCCACAGTAGTGATAGCTCAGCGACTTCATAATTCTCTTTTTTTTGTTATTAAGAATTTTGGTTGTATCTTTGCGCTCAGATTGCGGGGTGGAGCAGTGGCAGCTCGTTGGGCTCATAACCCAAAGGTCGGAGGTTCGAATCCTCCCTCCGCTACAAAGAAAAAGCCTTGGCGCGAAGCGTCAGGGCTTTTTTGTTTACAGCCCGTCAAAAGCTTGCTTTTGAAAGGGATGGAGACAAAAAGACCGTAGCCCCGCCTTGGCGGGGCAAGGCTTTTTCTTTGTCAGTGCCCCCATTTGAGGATCACGATCCGCCAGTTGGCGGAGAATAATCCTCTCGGCGGATGCAGGGCTTTTTCTTTGTCAGTGCCTCCATATGAGGATCATGAAATAATCCTCCCTTTACAAGAAACTTTATACTTCAAAGTTCTCCCATTCGTATTTTACACGTTCCATCAGTTTCCTGAACCCTTCTTCACCTCGGATGTTCCTAAGAAGGGGGTCATATTCATTAAGCATCTGGTAATTGATGAAACCACGATTCACTGCATTTTCAAGCCACTCAAGAGATTTGTCTTTGTCATTAATATATGAAAATACGGCTCCCATATGCCAGGAATATTGACAATCTGCCTGTAACAGTCTTATTAAATCATCAGTGGCTAAAACCTGCTCCATTTTTTCTGCATCACCCTTAAGTGAATATTTAAGGAAAATAAGAAATCCTGAAATAGAATCCTCCCAGGGCTCCTTAACGGCATTACTTATAAATTCAACCGTTTCGGCAATTTTACCATTGTACAATAACGCCAGCGCTTTCCATAATTGCCACATGCTGGCCTCAGGAGCAGAGTTACACGATTCAGCCAGAAGAGGCAGTGCTAGATCGAAGTGCCCCGTCATGAAGTGGATAAGTCCTTTGGATGCAGTATGATAAACAGTACTTATGGGATCCAACCTAAAATACTGATCAATCAATGATACTGCCATGTCAGATTTTCCGACAATAAAACAGCACCAGGAAAACCATTGGATTAATTCAGGGCTCGGTTTACTTTTAAATGCCTTATTATAGTGCTTAATCGCCTTATGAGGATCGGAAAGCATAAAAATATTGCCATATACAAAATGGGCTTCCGGCAAATCAGGATTGATCTCAAGGGCTTTTTGAATATACTCCTCAGATTTTCTGAAACTATCATCCTGGTCCACACCAATATTGGCTAACTGGAAATAGGCAAGTGCTATTCCTGCATAAAAGATTGCATTTGGGCCAGTAATTTCAATGCCTTCTTCCATTAATTTCAGACCATGGCTTATACCGTCTCTTGTCCATGATAAGATTTCGGAGTAAGCTCTCAGGTAGCGGTCATAGGCAAATGGATTGTCGATCGCCCGTTCAGTAAGCTTCTTTTTATCCTCAGGACTCAGCTTAATTTCAAGGGATTCGGCGATTGCCCGTGAAACTTTCTCCTGTATATCAAAAATATCGTCAAGAGTTCCATTGAATTTTTCAGCCCACAAATGCGAATCTGTTTTACCGTCAATCAACTGCGCTGTAATTCTGATATTGTTTCCAACTTTTCTGACACTCCCTTCAAGAGCATAATGCACATTGACTTCCTTTACTATTTCACTTATTTTTTTCTTTGTCCCCTTGAATGTCATTGCAGAGCTTCTTGAAATTACCAGAAGATCATGGATATGAGATAAATCGGTTATGATTTCTTCTGTCAGACCATCACTGAAATATTCCTGGTCAGGATCGGAGCTCATATTTTCAAATGGAAGGACAACAATTGAATTTTCTTTTATGGGTGGTTTATCTTCTATGAATAGGGCTTCTTGCTTTTCAGATATGGACTCTATCGGACCTTTCTTCATTCCAATTATAATCTCCTTTATTGCCAAAGCAACTTTGTTTATCTGGATTCTGTACTTTGTTTTATAAAAGTTCTTCTTCTCATCATCATCAGCTGTAAGTGGCTTATTAGCTCCAGGCTCTTTGTAAATAAACTCTATTCCCCGAACCACTCCTCCCAGAACCGATTCACATTCTTTAATGTCGGCAATGTCAAGATCATGTATACGGACAGGTAACACCCTGCTTCCCACATTGCCATTGGGAAGTTTTACCTTTAAACCGAATTCATCCTGTGAAGCCAGTTTAACAAATGCATTAAACTCATGTTCCCATGCAAAGGATTTCGGATCGCAATAGGTGCGTGAAATAATCGGAATAAAGACCAGACACTTAAGTTTTTCTTTCAGGGAAGCATCAACATCATGTGTCTCCAGAAGTCCATCATGAGGATTGACATCAAAATAAACGCTGATTTCTTCCTTGAAAGTCGATTCAAGCTCAGTTTTAAGAGCCTCAACAAACTCACTCACCCATCTGTCTCCCTTGTTGTCCTTCTGGCGGTAGCTGATGAAGATGTCGTAATTATATCCTTCGATAATGCTTGACATCAGCGTACTATTTGGTTCATTATCAAATTTAACCCATTATCAGTTAAATACAAAGTTTTCTTCTTATGGTAGAAAGTCAATATAAAATCTCTACCAGTTCAACTAATTTCACCATATCTCTTATTAACTCAAGGTTAGATATTTCAAACCTCTTGTCTACGAAGAAAAATCCCATGCTGAGCTTACTCAAGCGAAGGGTGAAAAAAAACCCGGAGAATCAAACCCCGGGAATTTCCATTTTTATCGTTTTAGGATAGTAGCTAATAAATTGCATTTATAAACAAACCCATTCCCACCATGCTCCTATTTCCTTCTCAGCTGTTATTTGGCCATTGGCATTAATGGTAATATGAAATTTATAACTTCCAATGGCTATCGGAACCCCGTCACATTTTAAAACACTTTTGAAAATGAATGTCTCATTAGAGGCTTTCCCTCCCATATAAGAACCATTTTCAAAAGCACTCATTGTATAAGTTTTGCCTGAACTACCAGTATAAGTCCCTTCGTACCAGCATTTATATTTTCCATCCCACGTGGTAACAACACAGGATTCCTCACCACTTATATCCTCATTAGCACAGGGCATGTAACCTTCCCATTGCCATGAGTATGTTTCAGTAGTTTTTTTATCCTGCGCATTGGTATTACCAACAGCCAGAACCAAAACCACAAAAAATGCAAGAAGAATTTTCAATGTTTTCATAATTGATAATTTTTAGTTAATAATATGCATTCCTATTAACCTAAAATTAAAGAGAACCAACCTATTACAGGCTGCAATTTTATAGCAGGAGATTAAAATTCTGTGTTAATATGTTATACTTTTTTCAAATTTGTCTGTCTGCAGCCTTTTTTGCTTCCTCAAGATGAAGAAATGCTTCATGGTCATATTTAGCATTTTCCATTCTCAGATCCCAGCTTTTTTGGAGTACCTCCTCAGCTTCAGGCAGTTTTCCCAGTTTATACAGACCCCAACCTTTTGCATGCAAATAATTATAACTGTCGGGTTTATACCTCAACACCTTTTCAATAAGTTCCAGTCCTTCGTTAACATTACGATCTTTATCAATAAGAAAATATGCAAGACTATACATCATTCCCGGATTTTCAGGATCCATTGAAAGTGCCTGCATGTAATATTTCTCTGCTTCGTTAAGTCTTCCTGCTTCCCTGTACAACAGTGCCACTCCTCTTACTATTCTTGCCTCAGACAACAAATTTTCCCTGCTGCAGGAACTGTATGTTTCAATAAAATGATTTGCAGCAATTGTATCCCCTTCAGTTAACGCCAGGATTGCCTGCATCTGGGCTAAGTAAGGATCACCCGGATAATCCTTTTCTGCTTTCCCGTAGATTTTTTTTTCTTGCCTATATTGTCCTGTCTTGTGAAAGGAGGAACCAAGAAATGTATAATATTCAAGGGGCGGTTTTGTGTCCCATTTTTCATAAATATCTAATGCCCTGATGTATTCAGGAATTGCTTTATCATATTGTAATAATTTCCAGTACTCATCACCTAAATTGGCAAAATTATATGGAGCCTTATCACTCAGGGCAATCATTTGCCTGACATATCTGATTGCTTCATATGGCGTTTCGAAAGTAATGGCCTTCAAATAATCAGCAAATAATTTATTATACATATTCAGATTATCGTATTTGCTATAATATCTGAGCACCCATTTCTTATAATCCTCCCAATTGCCCTGCTTCCCATAGGCCTGAGCAATAAGATGATAGGCGTCATAAATATTGGAGTCGATCAATAAAGCCTGTTCATACATTTTAATGGCGGTATTGAAATCTTCACGATACCCGGCTTTTGTTGCTGATACCATATATCCGTAAGCCTCCGCCGAAGTGATCGGATCAAAGAAATACTGCCTGCTGTCACGATCGCTCTTTTTTTGCTTTGTAATTACAAGAAAATCTCTCATCTGGTGCCTGAGAGTATCTATTGCGCGAAAAACAAATTCCCTGCTTCCAGGCACTTCCTTTTCGAATGATTTAATCGTTTCACCTGTTTTGGTATTAATCAAAAGTACGTTTACAATCAGTGAAGAGCCTGCCTGGATTACGCTTCCGCTTATAAAAACGTCCACATCCATTCTTTTAGCCAAATCTATTTCTAATGATGGCGTTAAAGATGAATATTCAACAAGAGCTTTGCTTTGTATCAATTCGTTAACCGATATGCTGACTAATCTTTCATCGGAATTTGTAAGAAAATTAATTATACTGGTTTGTATCCCTTCCTTCCAGTAATTAAGGAGCGTGTCATTTGTCAGATTCCGGAATGGCATAACCGCAAGAGTAATTTTGCCTTCTTGGGATGTAAGACCATCTGACCATTCATTTTTATGGATCATCCTGTAAAGGAAAAGGCCAATGATAACCGATAAAATTGCCATGTAAAGGATGCCACGAAATGAAAGGACAGAGCTAATAATCAAAGGCCTTTTCTGTTTATTATTATCATCAGCTCTGTTCAGAACAGTCTGTTCATTACTTACCGGGTAGCCTTTAAGGACTTTCCCCGGAGGATAGCCATAGTACCCGTGAAAACACTTATGGAAATAGTTCGGACTGCCAAATCCGGTTTTATATGCGACCTCAGCAACCGTATATGTCTCTTCCTGGAGCATATCAAATGCCTTTTTAAGCCGGATTTCGCGGATAAACTGATTACTTGTTTTAGTAGTTATTGAATGAAGTCTCCTGCTCAGGCGGTACAGGCTCATGCCTGATTCCATTGCAAGCTCTCTTACACCGAAATTTTCATTTTGCAGGTTGGCAATAACAATATCCGTAAGCTTTTTGAGAAATTGCTGGTCCTTCGAAAGAGTCTCCTCCATGGCATATTCCTGATTTACAGTACTGATGGATTTGGTATTCTTACCCGAAGTTCCTGAATTATAATCATTCCTGCAAATTAATCTTATTGTAACCACTCATCTGCTCCCGAAACCTGAAACTGATCCTTTAACCAATGAATAATATCTGTTTCAGCAAAAAATATTGACTATGTTTATGATTATGTTAAGGTTGCATATTTCGTCTCATTCCGCTAAAAAGAAATAGCCCCGTCACTTTCACCCCGGGGCTTTCTTTTGACCTTTATACTTAATTTTGTATCATTAACCCATGGATTCAGAAAATACATATTACAGGCAGTTACAGGAACATCTTGATAAGCTGCCCATTGGGTATCCCAAAACAAATTCAGGGGTAGAAATAAGGATTCTGCAATTGCTTTTTACACCCATCGAGGTAAAAGTGGCTCTTTGCCTGAGTCTGGGAAATGCTTCCGTGGAAACGGTAAGGAAAAGACTTGATAAAAAATTCGGTATTGCGTACGAGCCCGTTAAGGTAGCAACAATACTTCATGATATGTTTATGAAGGGTTCTATTAACAGGTCCGGTAAGGAGCCATTCAAATATAGCAATGCAATGCTTGCAATCGGGATGTTTGAACATCAGCTGGGTGACTTAAGCAAGGAAATGCTGGAGCTGGTTCATAAGTACTTCGATGAGGGTTTTAATGATGAATTTTTCAGGTCTTCATTGCCGCAGCTACGCACAAGTCCACATATGAAGGCTATTGTCCCGGAATTTAATATCGCCACATACGATAACATGCGGAAGATAGTGGAGAAGACAGATAAGTCGATACAGGTGGCAAATTGCGTATGCAAGGAAGGGGAGGCAATACTTGGTAAGCCATGCAAACAAACTAAAGACATCGAAGTTTGTCTGATGTTTGATGCGAAAAGTTATTTAGACAGGGGAAAGGCCAGAACTATAACTAAAGAAGAGTGCCTGGAAATCATTAACCGGGCCGAAAGGGAAGGATTGGTCCTGCAACCCGGGAATTCCCTTCAACCATTTTGTATCTGCCTTTGTTGCGGGTGTTGCTGCGGCGTTCTTACCTCCGCAAAAAAATACAAGAAGCCTGCTGAATTAATTGCGCATAATTTTTATGCAAAAGTGGAGGAAGAATTGTGTGATGGCTGCACGCTTTGTGTTAAGAGATGTCAGATGGATGCTATTCAAATTGAAAATAAGAAAGCAATTGTCGACCTTGACCGATGTATTGGATGTGGCCTTTGTGTTACTACCTGTAAAAAAGAAGCGCTGAGTCTGCTTGAAAAAACTAAAAAAACGATCCCTCCCATGAATGCGGCGATGTTGTATCTGGGCATTTTGAGCGATAAAGTAAGCAAACGAAAGATGATGGGGAATATGTTAAAACTGCTTGCAGGCAGGCAACTTTAGAAAAGAAGGGAGCCCGGGTAAATCTTATAAGCATGCCGCTGTCGCGGCATAACCGGGGGTTGTCACCCCCGGCTATTAACCTTTGAGGCCTCCGGCATCACCATTAATCCAATATCACTTAAAGCTCTCTATCGGTGCCTCAGTGCTGCACGGTTTTTACCTTCAGGCTTAAGATGGGTGTAGTTCTGCAATCATAATGTATTGAACCAGGCAATAAACAGCCTGCCTTCCTCCATATTATTTTCAATAAAGGTGAATGTAGAGGGGATAAGAAGTCTTCATCAATTGTTAGAATGCGAACAAGCGGAACAGATTTTTTCTCATATTGCTGTTGATAGTACCACAATCCAATAAAATCTGATTATCCTGGAGTTCCCTTTGTTAATAGTGTTTGTTCCGGACATCAACTTCCGGTTTATTATCAGGAAAAACAAACCTAAAACCAGGATAAGCGCTGATAGTCCGTACAGTATTCCTGAATGGATATGCTCCAGGTCTACAGTCAGGATATGTCTTACACTTGCAATCAATGCTATTTCTATTATTACTCCAACATAATTTGTGGTTTCAGACTTCAGATACCCTATCAATGACTGGATAAGTTCGATAACTATAGTCAGAAGCAGAACGGCTGATATCAGACCCTGAACCTGTGTAAAAAACAGTTTTTCCCTGTCAAATGGTTCGGCTGTAAAGTTGAATGCTCCGTTGAACCTGATAAATCCCTTAATCACAATAAATACGAATTCCGCAACTGAGTATAATAACACGAGCAAAAGCAAGAATATAAGTATCTTAACTGTGACCTTAATGATGGAATGTATGTATGAATAAATGGACCCTCCATCAGATTTAATGACCTCTGTTTCGGGTTCCTTTTTGTTGGTTTCATCTGTTGTCATAATAATTAATTAATGTATCTCATCTTACTGGTTTTCACTCGTTTACTGTCTTCTTAATATCACTGATCTTAATTACTTTGATATCAGGGAATACTGTCTCTTCACTAAGCATATATCTCGAGGAATATGACCCCTCATACAACCCGCCTGTGTCAATCCAGTTTGGATGATCAATTTTCTCAGGGGAAATATACAGATCAAAACTGCCGTCAGAATTAAGTACAATCTCATCCATTGTCCTGAAGCTGTTAATTTTCCTGTAATTGGGAGTATTGTACCATCTGTCATAGAAAACGTATGATGCATAGAGCGTTTTCTTCGGCAGGAATCCATGAACATTGAGAACTTCGCCAGGCTTCAGGCTGACCCAGCACCCTTCATATTTGTTGTCTTTGGTGGGGTATAATGCTCCGCCATACTTCGGGGCTCTTACCTGTGCTTCTTTTGAGGGATAACTGTTAAAGGCATTCTCGCGCAGCAGGGAATTTATGTCGATCGCTCCCAGGATATACTCATTAAGCATTTTCTCAGCCCTGTTCAATCTTTCAAGATAGCTCAATCCGGCCTTCTGAACACTATCGATACGTTCCAGCTTAAGCTGAGAGGGAATGATTGAATTACGATCCCTGAAATACTGCCTTACAAGAAAGGCATGGTCACCACTGGTAAGCGGAATCCAGTTTAAAGCGTTTTCGGGTCTGACAGCTGACAGGTAAATCGTGAATGAACCGTCTGCCTCTGTCCTGATGTCTTTAAGACCCAGGTTTGCAGTCGCCAGATTAAACCCCTGAGCAAAGCCGTAAACCTGGACTCCCAGGTAAATTGCATTTCCATCCTTTCCGGTAAGCCGGTACTCAAAAGATGGATCAACCGGAGCCTGCGTGTAAATTGTATATGGGTTATCGCCTCCAAACTTTCTCGTTGGTGACATCCACTCAGTAAGTCCGGGATCGGCCGGATCTCCCTTTTCAACATAAGTTTCCATGACCAGGCTGTAAGCACTGGCAAGGAAGAATCCTGCTCTCTCTTTCTCCGTTTCTGAAAGACCTGCACTTAAACTGTCTGCAATTGAGCTCAGCCTGCTGAAAGTGCTGCTTATTTGCTGAAGAGAAGCTATATATTCATTTTTGGCAGTTGAGACCTTCTCCCCTGCATCTCTGCATGACTGAATTCCAGCCACAGAAATAATTAAAATTGTCAGAATTGATTTTCTCATGATTGCTTAAGTTTTTATTAATTGTTAGCCATAAAAAATATGGTACCTCATGGTTTAATTAATTATTGTTGATCCTGAAAATTACTCTTGAATAATTCCAGTATATTTCTGTAGTCTTTGCATTTGTCAAAGAAATAGTCAGCTCCGAGTGCAATACACCGTTCCCTGAATTCGGAGGAAGGAAAACTTGTAAAAATAATTACCCTGGTACCAGGATCCGTTCTTTTAATTTCCCTCAGAATTTCTATGCCACTAATATCAGGAAGTGAGATATCAAGGATAACGATATCATGCAACTCTGAGGAGAATACTCTAAGTGCCTCCTCTCCTGAAGATGCTTCGTAAACCTCAAGGTCGGTTCTGATCAGTATAAGGGCTTTCTTAAGCCTTATTCTCAGAGTTTCAGAATCGTCAACAATCAGTACAGACATATAAACTCAACTATTATTCACTCAATATTTGAAAAATCCATTTGTCAGAAGCTTTTATTGAATCCAAACTGGTAGAGTGCCCCCTTTGTCTCGTATGATGAAGACTTTGTCGGGAATTCCGCCAGTATAATGAAGTTGAAGCCGCCTCCCAGGGCTTTGCCAATAATGGGTGACAGTATAAGATCTGCACTGTTGTTTTCAAAATCTATTATTGGTCTGGGTTCAAATACAAAAAAATAGCCCTGCTTAGTGAACTTGGCAATGAAAGCTCTTATTGTCAACACACTGATCTCAGGGTACAAAGGATCCTTCATGAGATCAAATGTATACTGGGGTTGGAAAGCCAGGAACAGTGTCGGATTTATTGTGTATGAATAAGTCAGGGATGGGGTTGCAGTAAAATACTGACTTCCTATTCCGGGTTTCCCGGTCGGCAGCGAAAATTCCACCGATCCGGCCAGTGCATTATTTCCTTTTACATAAAATGCATTCAAAACACTGAATTTAAGATCACCAAAACCAGCCCTGAAACCTTCGCCAGGATTCACCGGAGTTGTCATAACTGCGTCATATTTACCACTGAAACTCCACCTGTTCACCCCCACATTCAAAGAAAGCCTGTTATTGATCTGTCCTGCGGAGCCTGTTTTGTCGTAAACCAGCACTGTGTATCCTGCGCGTGACATAACCCGGGTGGGATCCACCCCCGACTCAGCACGGATCTTTTCCAGTTTAAGTGAGTCAGTTTTATCCTGTGCTTTAAGCCTGACAAGAGGCAAGGCTGTCAACATTAAAACTGAGAAAAACAAAAGAGGGGATTTAGTTGTATTCATTTGCTTAGAATTATATTAATAAAGAATATATGAAAGTCTTAACGTTAAGATAATTACGGGTAGATGATCTTAAGATCATCAATATAGAGTTCGCTTCCCGGAGCCCCTTCAAAGTAATCTCCTCTGTGGCTCGATGAAAAAATTACGGCAATATGGGTGGGTTTTTCATTACCGGTACCCCATACCACAGGAACCAGACGCTCCTTGTTGTTTTCAAGGATATAGATATCTTTTGGCCTCTCATAGACAGCAGGATTTGCTATTACCCCATATTTAAAATTTATTTTTACCTCTTTCCATTCGGTTACATTTTCACCGCTTCGCAGATAAGCTATGGCTACCTGTTTATAGGGTTCACTGCTTCTGTCAGTCAGAATTACCGAAATATCACAGGAGTCTTTTGCCGAGATCATGATATTCAGTTTACCATCTTTAACCACAGGTCCCGGACTGTATTTATAGCTTACACTGAATGACTCAGGACGTGCAGAATATGGAATTCCGAATTTTGCAGAGGAGACCGGATTTGAAAGATTTAGTTTGAAGAATCCTGTAAAAAGGGAACCAGCCCCAATACCTTGTCCAAGAAGTTTTCCAGGAGGCAGCTCAACTGTCTTAAGCAATGCAAAAGTACTAACCGTTCCGATGCCCGGATTTACATTTGGAGCTCCGAGTGTTACAACACCCGGATTACCTGACCCCCAGATGGTTTCTTCTTTTGAAATGCCCGGTTCAGAATAAGTCCTTGATCCGGTTACAGTATACCACGATTCAAAATCTGAATTATTCAATTGGATCTCTGCCTGACTCCGCTTGGCAATCACTATATACTGCTGTGTAGTCCCATTTTCTGCAGTCACAAGAAAAGGAACCGGTTCAGAAAAATCGACTACCTCTCCTTTTTGCCGGTTGACTTTTGCAAATGACGATACCTTTATTGTATTTATTTTCAATGCAGTGAGATCGGATGATTCCTCTACGAGGACAGTTATAAGGAGGGCCTCATGGTCTATATTTACTGTACCAACCTGGTTTTCAATTGCAAACTCCAGGATTTTAGCTTTATCGTATTTGCCAAAATAATCTTCACTGATACAGGAATTGACAATTGTAATAATTGCCAGCAATATGATTATTGATTGTTTATGTTTCATGGTTATTTTTCCAGAGCCTAAGTCAATTATAAGTAGACAAAAATTCCAATATTCAATTGTAGTATATCTATCTTGAAGTCAATTGTAGCAGTCTCTCTCCTCGCAACAGGCATATCAGTGACTTCGCTTTTTTGATATGAATATTTAACCCCGGCCACATTGAGTGTAGTTTCCACTGCAACATTCCGGATGACAAATACATTTATCCCTGGTCTTAATCCAATCAGTCCTGTATGTCCGGTCGAATACTTCCGGGTGACATTTTCATTCAGTACTGTTTGGGTGATGCCCTGATCATACTGATACCAGAGTTCTATCTGTGTTACTATATTAAACCTGCCATTCTTATCCAGCGGTGTCAGGTTTTTCAGGAAAGGCCGGAATGAATAACTATTACCGTAGAAATCTTCATTATACAATTCTCCGTCACTGTTCTCATAAATTCCCGATTTTCTCGATTCTCCGTAGAGTATTCCCATTCCGGCGAAATTAAGGTCACGAAATGCATATGCTCCGTCAAGTTTCAGGGTAAAGTCGTTTATCCTGTCCTCCTGCACATATCGTATAAGCTGGTTTATTTCACCGGAGCTCTTAATTTGCATCGACAACATACCGCCGATCATCCAGCTTCCCTTACTGGTATAAGAATTAAGATTCTCTAATATCATTTCTGCATCAGAAGTTCTGCCTGTTGCATCCTGTGCTTTCAAATAGAAAGACCCTATGAAAAAAAGGTTAACCAGGAACCACACCTGCAATTTGCCTGATAAGTGTATCATTTGCTAACTGAGATTTCCAAAAACACTATTGAAATAGCCGGAATTAAATACGGCCTCAGTCTGCAAAACTAAGGGTACACTAAATCTGACACAATCGGCAGGATTCTGTTTATGTACTAAGAAGTTCTGAAATCAGGGTATAGGAAAAACTCCTATGCTTTCGATTTGAATACGCTTATTGGCTATTCGGTGAGGTTGTTCCTGAATGCATAAGAGGTTATTTCTGCATTATTTTTCAGGTTCATTTTCTGAAGAATATTAGCCCTGTAAACACTGATTGTTTTTACACTCAGAGATAATTCCTCTGCAATAATGGATATTGTTTTTCCAGAGGATATAAGTTTGAAAACCTGGAACTCCCTGTCGGACAGAGTTGCGTGCAGAGGTTTTGACAGGTTACCCCTGACTTCTGAAGTCAGCAGACTGGCAACTGACGAGGTGATGTACTGTTTTTTTTCAAGTATTGATTTTATTGCCTTTACCAGTTCCGGGACAGAAGTGTCTTTGGTAAGGTAGGCTGAGGCACCGGCCTTAATGGTCCTGATAGCAAACTGGTCCTCAGGATACATGCTCAGAATTATAACAGGAAGGTCAGGAATATGTTCCTTAATGTCCTTCAGTACCTCCAATCCGTTTCTTCCCGGGATATTGATGTCAAGGATAACCAGATCCCATTTTTCATCCCTTATCATTGAGAGAATTGCCGCTGAGGTACCTGCCTCCCCGAAATCAGCATCAGGAAAAGACCTTGATAAAGAATTTATGAGGCCATCCCTCATAATTGCGTGATCATCTGCTACCAGTATCCTCATTTCGAATAATATGTTACTAACAATATATTTGGTATCAGGTCTTTAAAATTAGTGAAATTTCTGTTCCGTTGCCCGGGGAACTGACTATGGTGAACTCCGCTCCTATGGATATAGCCCTCTCTTTCATTCCAAGGATTCCGAATGAAACTTTCCCGGAATTATTGTCCTGACTAAATCCTACTCCGTTATCCTTTATATTGAAAACAATATGCCCGTCATTTTCTGCCATGTTAACCTTAACTGTGTCTGCCTTTGAATGCCTTGCAATATTTGTAAACACCTCCTGAACGATCCTGAAAATGGTGGACGATTCCTCACTACTCAGGTTAACAGATTCCTTCCCGAAAAAACAGTTGCAGTTTATTTTTGAGTGAATCTGAAACTGCTGAATAAACCATTCGAGTGCCGGAATCAATCCAAAATGGTCAAGTATACCAGGGCGAAGTTCAGTTGAGATTTTTCTTACAGAATAAATTCCTGAATTTACGAGCTCAATCAAAGTATCTATTTTTTCAGCGTAGTTTTCAGGCTTTGAAGCTGCATTGATTTTAACCTCTTCAAGGTCAAGTTTCATCACGGTAAGCAGATGACCCAGTTCATCATGGATCTCTCTTGCAATGAAGATCCGTTCCTCTTCCCTTACATTCTGAATGTGTGCGGCAAGTGCACGCAATTGTTCTCTCGACTCTGCCAGCTGTTCTGACAGGTTTTTGTATTTTGCCTCTGAAACCATCAGATCCTTTTCTACCTTCTTTCTGTCGCTTATATCCTGCAAAGCGGTCAGAACGTATTTTTTCCCCAGCAATTCAATAATCTGTGACCAGAAAAGAAAAGTGTAATCCTTCCCAAATGTTAAGGACGGCAACTCAAATTGTTCTATCGCCTTGTTGCTTAAAATTGCTTCCCTTAATAATTCGTCAAGTTTGGGATCCGGTATCAATCCAAGTTCAAAAGGTGTTTTCCCTAAACAGGATTGCTTCTCAATTTTTGTAAGATTGCTGAATTTGCGATTTACGTCTACATACCTGTTAGTTTCAAAGTCGTTCAGAACCAGTATGAAGGGACTCAATTCGAAGATAGCTTTATACCTCTCCTCTATTTCAAGAGTCTCTGTGATCTCACTGAAACTCATTAGTACATCCCAACCTGAAGAATGAGTCTCCTTGTCTCTGATTGTTGCGTTGCACTCGAGCCATACCTTTCTTCCTGGTTCTGCACTTTCATAAGATAGTATGACCTTTTCGACACTGCGCCCCTTCTTTATGGCTACAAAAACTGGATGTGTCTCTTTTGTGACGGGGATCCCTGACTTATCTGCAAATCTCATTGATGAATCCCATATCAATTTATTGATAAAAAACCCGGCCGGAGCTAATAAAATATCTGAGGCAGCCTTATTGGACGAAACAATAATTCCATTGCTGTCGATTAAAAATATCCCATATGGCAGTATATTAAAACAGTCGGGATTTTGCATATATAATGGAATTTATGTTATACCTCAAGCTTAACAAGCACGAAATTTAATTACCTAAGATACGGGATATCCAATGATTCTTAAAATAATAAGATAATCTGAACATAAAGGAAAGAGTAACCTGATCAGTAAAGCGGAGGCTGACAATTACAAGTTCAAATACTCCTCCGGCTTATTAATGAAAACAATATCTTTTATTAACTGAAGGTTCGATATTTCAAACCTCTTGTCGACAGAGACTGTTGTCACCCCCGGCTAAAAAGCTTTGATGCCTCCGGCATCAGCGAAAGGGAAGAAGCTTCAGTCATGCCTGTAAGGCCTGAAACATTTAAGGAACGGCTGGTGAAGAATAATCCTCCCTCTCTTTTCTTGCTTAATTATTCCTGGGAAAGAACTCTTCCTTGCCGTCCCGATAAATCACCTTCATTCCTTCTACTGAATTATTCTTTCTGATGATCTGGATCTGTCTGTTATAGAAGCTGGGCATCATGAATCTGTCCTGAGACAATGGAAGCAGTTTGTATATATACCCATTATAGTTTTTGTAATAGAAATTGTCATTCTTTCTGAAAATGGTCCTGCCACCATATTTGCCTATATATGTGTCCAAAACAGGCATACCCCTTCCATATTCCTCACTTTGAATAAACTCAAGGTGCCGGATAAAGTTTTCCAGGTAATAATGATCCGGATTACTGGCATAGGCTTTCCGGAATGCATAAAGCGCTTTCGTGCTATTGCCTTCATTCAGCAGGCTCATTGCCTGAAGAATCAGGGAATCCTCTTTCCAGGCAATAGTATGAGTACCATATTGATCCAGAGTAGTTTTTATGACTTTACCCTGATCATTCTTGACAAATGTAAATGCAGCAGTGCCATTAAGTGAAATAAACTTCGTGTCAGAAACAGGATAGTTAAAAGCAGGGTATTGATTTTTCGCCTGAGCAACAAGATGATTATTGTGTTCATAAAAAGAGATATTCATTTCTCCATCCTCAAACCGGTAATATCCGGTAAACGGCTTAAGGAATTCACTGTTAACCGGGTTGTTTTGCGAAAAAGAAATATAGTCAAACATTTTCGACCAGTCCTTTTCATTCTCGGGCTGAATTAATATTGCTTTCTGATACATTCTTTTTGCTGTTTCCGGGTCATTTTTATGTAAGTATATCTCGCCCATCAGCAATAATGCCTCAGCATTCTCCGAATTTGCTTTGAGAAGCCTCTTCAATGCTTCCAGACCTTTATCCAATTCTCCGGCACGCAGATAACTATAAGCAATTTCATAGAAGTAATATGGATCATCCGGGACCAGTTCAGCTAATTGCTCTGTAGCTCTGTCAAATTTATTATCAAACAACAATTCGCGTTCATACAAACCTGTCAGATCGTTCAATATTGATGCATCTTTTGGCTTGAGTTCATGCTGCATTTCTGTCAATGCAATTGCCTTATCATCCTCTTCACGGATTAAATAATACAGAATTCTTATTGAAATATTATTGTATTCCGGCAACCTCTGACGGTGACGCATCGCCTGGTTAATATCCGTGATGGCACTTTCATAACATTGTTGATACGTATAATTATTCCAGTGCACGATTATACAAAGCCATAGCAAACGTTGAATCAATCTCAATGGATCTGTGAAGATTAGTTGTCAGTGAGTCTATATACAATCCTCTTACATAATATCGAAAAGCATCCATATTATTGGTTAATTGCTCCTTAACTGGCAGATCAGGGGAACTGCTGATAATACTGTTTGAAACACCAAGGTCAATTCTTGTCTGCAGACTGATAGAATCGATAATGCTGAAGAAATCATTCCCATTGAATATTCTTTCTGCCACAACCGTGCCGTTTACAGTCGTATATAATTTGCTGGTTACTTCATATTTCCTGCCCTCTATCCGGAAAGCTCCTGTAAGAAAGTACGGGTAATTGTAAGCCCGGGCAATTTTTATCTGCTCCTGCAGATGTTTGGTATCTGTAACCACTCCGACCATGATATAACTGAATTGACCCAGATCCTGGCCTATTGCATCAGTAAATCCATATTGCAGCCAGTTATAGGATGAATCGCCGGTCTCATTAATAAAAGGGAAGATCGCTATTCTGCTCATAAAACTCTCCTTGAAAATCCTTCGAACCTCCATCTCTCCATCCTCATTTATGACCTGAACAGGCAAAGTCATAGCATTCAGATTGTTCCTGTTTCCTGAAGAGCCCTGATAAATAAGTACTGCAGTAATTATCAGTATTGCACCAAGAGTAATAGAGCCAACGAGCAGGTTCTTTCTGGTAAATTTTGAGGACTTTTTCTTTTGTACATATTCTAGCCTCATCCGCGTCAACTTTTAATGGTTCAACAAATCGATCCTTTTCTTTCAGTTCCTGACCAGGTTCTGCCCTCATGGCAAGAATAAGCTCTTTAATGGCCCGCGCCACCTTATTCAGCTGGTCACGATAATATGTCTTGTTTAAATTGTCAATCGGATGATCTTCATCTGCCTGAAGGGGGCGATTAACCCCTGCAGATGTACTGAAAACAAAATCCATCGGACGCAGCACACTTCCCGTCTGTTTCTCAAAAAGTTCAATATCCTCCTGGTCAAGATCGTGTATCCGTACTGGAAGGATCCTGCTTGCCACATTACCGCTCCGAAGCCTGACATCTTTCCCAAAACGGTCATTGTCTGCCATTTTAATAAAAGGCAGAAATTCATTTTGCCAGGCATAGCTACCGGGATCGCAATAGGTCTGAGAAAGAACTGGTATAAATATCAGGCACTTAAGTTTATTTTCAAGGCTCTTATCGACATTATGGGTTTCCTGAAGCCGGTCATGAGGATTTGCATCGAAATAGACTGATACATCTTCTTTAAAAGTAGCTTCAAGCTCTCCCTTGAGATTTTCGACAAACATTGTCACCCATCCATCGCCTTTGTTATCTTTCTGGCGGTAGCTGATGAAGATGTCGTAATTATATCCTTCAATAATGCTTGACACAAATGCATTATTTGGTTCATTATCAAAATTAAACCATTATCAGGCTAAATACAAAAAAATAATGAGGAGCTATGAGAAATCACCACTGTTACCGCTACTATTAAATCCCGGAAAGTCAATGAATGATTTTGCCGTCATGATCATATTACAGAAAATAAGTTGCACCGTAAAACCGGCATTTATTCTTAATTAGTATATTGACCAGTCAAAGATTCATAGTCCATGAGAACCCATGTATTGACCTTATTGATTCTTCTCACTGCTCTTTCCTGCAGCAGCGATGAAGTTAAGAAGCATGCGATTAACGCAAATACCAGTGAAAAAATGGAACAGGAACACGACAGTTTGAAATACCTTGCGCTGGGAGACTCATACACTATCGGTGAAAGCGTTGAGGTCCACCCTTCGCTATCCTGTTCAGATAGCCGATTCGCTGAAAAAACGGGGATACCCCGTGAAAGCACCCGAGATCATAGCAGTTACCGGCTGGACAACATCAGATCTTAAGGCCGGCATAAAAGCTGCTGACCCAAAGGGCCCGTATGACCTGGTAAGCCTGCTGATCGGCGTAAATAACCAGTACCGTGGAATGGATATCAATATCTACAGGACAGAGTTCGGGGAGTTGATAGATCAGTCGATCAGATTTGCAGGAAATGACCCCGGAAGGGTCATTGTTCTTTCCATTCCGGACTGGGGAGTAACAAGGTTCGCCTCGGGCAGGGACAAGGAGAAAATTGCCAGTGAGATTGACCAGTATAATGCGATAAACAGGCAGATAACCCTGGCCAGGGGTATTGTCTGGATAGATGTGACAGCCATATCAAGGCTTGCCGGGCAGGATGAAACACTCATAGCCGGAGATGGTCTGCATCCATCGGGCAGGATGTACACAGAGTGGGTCAGAGTAGCTCTCCCGGAGATTGTTAAAATGTTGAAAAATGAATAACAATGGATATGCAAACGGCATATAAGGAAGCGATAACTCTGGATGAGACGGATGAGCTTTCCGGGTACAGGTCAAAGTTTCTTTCGGGTGATGAAAAGCTGATCTATCTGGACGGAAATTCACTCGGCAGACTGCCTGCTGAAACCAAATCCATCCTTGAGCATTCTGTTAATATTGAATGGGGAGAGAGGCTGATCCGAAGCTGGAACGAGGACTGGTTTACAAAGAACATTGAACTGGGAGATAAAATTGCAAGGATAGCCGGAGCGTCGGCAGGCGAAGTGGTTATCACCGATACCACTTCAGTCAACCTCTACAAACTGGCCCATGCAGCGCTTAAGTTCAAAACGGGCAGGAGACGCATTGTGACAGATGAATTGAACTTCCCTTCTGACCTCTACATTCTCCAGGGGCTGGTAAAGGAGTTCGGTGAGGGGTATGAACTGACGGTTGTTTCTTCAGGTGATGGCATGACAATCGATACCAGGGATCTGAAGGATGTTATTGACGACAATACTGCGCTGGTTTCACTCTCGCATGTGGCATTCAAATCGGCTTTCAGGTACAACATGAAGGAGATCACCTCGCTCGCCCACGGGAAAGGAGCGATGATCTTATGGGACCTGAGTCACAGCATCGGTGCGGTACCCGGTGAACTGAACGATTCAAATGCCGACCTTGCAGTGGGCTGCACTTACAAGTACCTCAACGGAGGGCCGGGCTCACCTGCTTTCCTGTATGTTCGAGAGGATCTCCAGGATAAACTGTCCTCACCCATATGGGGGTGGTTCGGAGAGAAGAATCCCTTCGATTTTGAATTGAACTATCGTCCGGGTGAAGGGATAAAACGTTTTCTTGCCGGTACGCCACCTATATTATCCTTGAAAGCCATCGAGCCCACTGCTCGATATGATGAACGGGATTGGTATGGACCGGATCCGGAAGAAAAGTGTTTCGCAATCTGAGTTCCTGTTAAGACTTGCCGAGGGATTTCTCTATCCCCTGGGTTTTCAATCCGGGTCTCCCATGGATCCCGGAAAACGGGGATCTCACGTGTCACTTCGTCATCCGGAAGCCTATCGCATCTGCAAAGCGCTTATCGATCCCGACATTGGCAATGCTATCGTCATCCCGGATTTCAGGGATCCCGATAATATCCGCCTGGGGATTACCCCCTTATACACAACCTACACAGAGATTTATATGGCTGTCAGGGAGATCAGGAATATAGTCAAAAACAAGCTCTTCTTAAGATATTCAGCTGAAAGAGAGCAGGTAACCTAACTTAAATGTTACTGGCGAGAGGTGGTCAGGGTTACTTGTTTTTCCATTGATAAGCAGATGGGCCAAACAATTCCTCCGATTCGAATTATCTGGCTCTATTCAAAGTGCCTCGCGGTAATACTCTTCAGCCTTTGTTGTGTGTAATTGAAGTCTAATATGATAACTGTTTGAGAGCAGATTTCAGATCGGGAATTTTATTCTTTATTATCTGCCACACTTCCTCAGCATCAATCCCGAAGTAATCATGAGCAACAATATTTCGAAATCCTTTGATTTTGATCCATTCAATCTCAGGGTGATTGCTTTTTAATTCATCGGAAATTTTATCAACCATTTCTCCAATAACTACAAAATTCATCATTGTAGCATCAAAATTACGGTAGTCATTATTAAAGTCGTCAGCAGATTTAATATCAGTGGTGTATTCGATTATTCTGTCAATAGCCTCAATAATTGAATCTATGCAGTGCTGATCCTTAGTAAGCATAGACAGTCTCTTTTAAAATGGAGCTTCTGATCCTGGGTTTGATATATTTTTCACGGCAAATATCAACTTCCATTCCCAATTGAATCCGGAAAAAGTCTTTTAAGTCTAATTTCAGATCATAGAGATTTTGAGTATTTTCCTCAAATTCAACTAAAAGGTCAATATCGCTTTTTGCATTCTGATCCCCGCGTGCATAAGAGCCAAACAAACCAATTCGGATAATATGGTATTCTTCCCTGAATAACCTCTTGTTCTGAGTAAGAAATGTCAATATTTGGTCTCTGGACTTCATATGATCACAAATTTATAAAAATCAGGCATATTACGCAATTTACGTGACGCACTGTACGGAATAGTATTCCATAAAGAAATCATCACCGTTTCTCCATCTTCACTTTTCCCATTATTTCAGTAAACTTCGGATCGGATCGGAGATTTGCATATGAAACTGTGTCAACGTGCATTAATAATAGAAAAAACTCTTCTCTTTCTTCATATCCCTTTCTTAGATAATCCAGTGCTTCACTGTTCCGTCCTGTTTCGGCCATCAGTGATCCTATCATGCTGTTAGGTACAAACTCAGTCTCTGCTCTTTTCAATAAAGTGTCTAGCATTCTTTTGGTTTCATTCAGGGCGCCGGACCTGCTGTATGCAACCCCGAGATGGGTTATCGACAATGGTGAAAATCCGGTCAGGGTCTTCTTCAGTTCCTCAATCGACTTTTGATAATCTCCTTCAAAAAGATAAATTGCTCCCAGGTAATAGTGACAAACAGGAAGCTGTTCTGCCATTTTTGTAAGATGTGATATGGCTTCATCTTTCCCTCCTGCCTTATAGAGGTGTACCGCATATAAACCATCCCTGACAGCGTACGCAGGGTCAAGCTCCATTGCCCGCCGATCCCATTCAACTGCCTCAGTAAATCTTCCCATAAAGAATGACATCTCAGAAAAGTATTTGTAGACTTCAGGATTATTAGGTGCCAGCTCAAGGGCACGTTTGTAATTACGTCCGGCACTCTCAAAATCGAAATAATATAGCAGGTCTGCAACACCAAGACAGGTATAGGCATCTGACAGCACACTATCAAGTTCAAGGGCCCTTTTAGCCAGTTTCACAGCCGCAGGGTAAGCTTCCGACGGCCTCTGATTGGCATAAAAAGCAAGAGTTCCGTAACAAGTGGCTAGTCCTGTATATGCTTTGGCAAATCCTGGGTCAGCTTCAATGGCTTTCTCAAAAAGGGCTTTTGCTTTCCATAAAGCTTCAGGAGTGCGCTGCGACCTCAGATGACCTGCCAGAAGGTAGTAATCGTAAGCTTCGAGGTTATAAGAAGGAACTTTCTCTATCAGGTCTCTTTCCGCGGGTTTGATAACCGCCTTCAGTTCCTTCGCAACAGCCTGTGCCACTTCACTCTGAATTGAAAAGATGTCTGAAATGTCTCTATCATAAATCTCTGACCATAACTGTGTATCAGTTGAGGCATCAATAAGCTGGACAGTTATCCGAACATTGTTGCCCATTTTCCTGACACTGCCCTCAAGGATGGCCGACACATTCAGCTCACGGGCTATTTCCTTCAACGAAAGAGTTGTGTTTTTGTAACTCATTGACGTTGTACGTGAAATCACCTTAAGATCGCCAATCCTGAAAAGGCGGTCAGTTATTTCATCCATCATACCTTCGCTGAAATATTCCTGGTCCGGATCATTGCTCAGGTTCGTAAACGGAAGTACAGCAATTGATTTGCCATTTTCTGATGACCGTCCCCGGGAGCTCTGTATCCGCGATTGAAAAATCAACAAAATGATGATTAAAACAGATATCATAATGGTTACGGGAACTGCTATTTTCTTCACCTTTAGCTCCCTTTTTTCAGTTGCATTTCCTGCAATCACTGAAGTTTCATTTCCATCCTTTCCGCCCGGTTCCCTGATACCTTTAATTATTTCTTTTACGGCAATGGCAACCTTATTAATCTGATTTTTGTATTTTGTTTTATTCAGGTTTGTCTTTTCATCATCACCGGGCGTCAGCGGTCGGTTGACTCCGGTTTCTTTATAGATAAATTCGATACCCCTCAGCATTCCGCCTGAGACTGATTCATATTCATTAATATCTTCAGCATCAAGGTCATGGATGCAAACCGGCAGAATCCTGCTCGCGACATTACCGTTCGGCAGTCTTATTTTCAGCCCGTACCGGTCCTCTGAAGCCATCTCCACGAATGCCCTGAACTCATGCTCCCAGGCAAATGATTTCGGATCACAGTAAGTGCGGGAGATGACAGGAATGAATATAAGGCATTTCAGCTTCTCTTTCAGGGAAGCATCAACATCGTGTGTCTCAAGGAGTCCGTCATGCGGGTTGATGTCAAAATAAACACTGATCTCCTCCTTGAAATTGGACTCAAGTTCACCTTTCAGGTTATCAACAAACTCAGTCACCCAGCCATCATGCCTGTTGTCTTTCTGGCGGTAGCTTATGAAGATGTCGTATTCGTAACCTGGAACTATGCTTGCCATCTTAGTAGTTCATTGTGATAAAGTTACGAAAGACAACAAAACAAATCAAATAAAACCTCCTGCCGCCATATCTTAAATGAAGCCTCAGGTCTTTGTCTGAAGACCCTGTGCAGCGCCGGGGAAGGGCACCCGGACTCTCTACAGTGTCATTTAATTCCTGCTGCCTCCGGCACTGTCATGCCCGATGCCCCATAGGCAACATCTTCAGGCAAGATCAGCGCACCAAGGTAAAAGACTATCTGAATCTGCTTTTGATTGTTCGTTCCTGCCGGAACTGCAAAATGATGAAAACCCTTTGTCGCATCAAGCCAGGTACCGTCCTTTACCGCATTTGCTACATTGGCCATATCCTGCACAAATCTCCATTCACCATAACCTGCGTCTTCGGGCAGATTATCAATTACATCCGTTTTTGTTGCATGGAAAATCATCTCCCCTGAATGGCCGGTGTATACCTGCAACCTGTATCTGTCATAGGGTGCAAGGTTCTCCTTGATGTGATTTACAAGATGGTTAATATCTGTTGTAAAGTTACTAAGTGCCTCTGCTGAACGTAACTCTCTTTTTCTTCTTGGCCCGGGACTGATTGCATCTCCTGTAAAGAGCATCATGTCAGGTTTTAAAAGAAATACTGTACCTCCGTTTGAATGACCCCTGAGCAAAAACGTTTCAACAATGCGCCCTCCGCCAAGGTCAAAAGACTTCTCTCCTTGCCTGAAAGTCTGGAAGACTGAAGGGTCAAGATTATGCTGTGTCCTGACTGCTTCAAGGTTCTCGCCCTCACCAACCCACAAAGAGACTTCACTGTCATTGAAAGCCTTTGCCATGCCATCATGGTCAGGGTGCATGTGTGAGACAACTGCTTCAAGCGGTAGCTTGCCAATTATCCCATTCACAACATCCAAAAACTCCTCTTTTGCATTTTCACGAGGTTTAATGAGGTCTTTCGCATAACCATCAATATAATTATTGCCAAGATCAATCATTAGAGCCCTGTCTTCACCGCAAATCAAATAGATATCCGTGCCAATAAGCCCGCCCAGTATGGCTTCCGGATCACCCGGGTCGTTGATTTTATAGATGTCTTTCCCTATTTTGTAAATTATGTAGGAACCGTAATGCACGCTGTCACCCAATTGTTTCAGCTTTGAAGGATCAAAGCCGCTGGTTGCCGGCTCCGCATAGGCGTGACTTGAAAGTAGTATGCAAAGCAGTATGATAGCTTTACTCAACACTGACATGACAGGGTTTTTACTTCTAAACATACCTGCTCCAGGTTCCTTAATTAAATCCATTCTTTTTAGCGTAGTCTTAATCATTGCAGATAGCAGTTAATTGATTCAAATCAAATTTAACCGGATAATTAGAATTTCAGAGCTGATCACAAGAATTTAAGGGTTTAATTGACCAAATTGTCAATAATATTTACCGGTAACCCAATTATAGGCGACAACTCCTCATCGCTTCGTGGATTTTTCTTTGTTAAGCATAACCGGGGGTTGTCACCCCCGGCTACAAAGCTTTGATGCCTTCGGCATCACTGGTAATTCAATATAGCTAATATATTTGCGGCAGTGGGTTAATGCTGCAACGCTTTTCGCCGGTCAGATGCTCAGTGAAACCTGGTCATCACCTTATCCCCTGCTCCTCCATCCACACTCTCACCCTTTCATGCTCCGCATTATGTTTTGCTTCCATGGTTGTCACGATTTTTTGAAATCTTTCCTCATTCCGGAGGCTCTCAAACAGAGGGTCATGTTTTGCAAGGCTGACCCACCAAAGGGGATAAAAACTCAAAGAATTAAAGTCGTTGAGATATCTGTAGGCTGCCTCCTTATTACCCAAAAAAGCGTATGTAGCTGCGAGATCATAATGAGCTGCCTTTCTTTGTGCGATAGGTCTGCCAAGTTTTATGCTTTCTTCGCAATACCTGATTTGCTGCATAAAGTACTGTTCCGCTTCATTCTGCTTTCCCACCTTCCATAAAGCATACCCGATACGGTGAGATTGATAAAGGTTTAATTCCCCTGTTTCATTGAAGATTTCAATTAGTTCTTGTGCATGAGAATAGGCTTCCTCCTCATTTCCGGGAATGATGCTGTATATGAACAGGTCGAATGAAGATGTTGAATCAATTTCGGTACACATCCTCATTAGTCTCAAAGCCTCTTCAATATTCCCATCGCTGAATTCAAGCCATGAAAGACTACTGTATAAGTATAACTTTTCCCCGTCAAGTGAATATGCTTCGTTGTACAGATCCCTGGCCTTATCAACAAATCCTGCATCAAGGTATGCCTGTGCCAGTGACCTCAGAAGGGCAGGCCGCTCATCCCCGTGAATCAGGTTCAATGCATTTTGATAGTTATCAATTCCCCTGACAAAATCAGCCTTGTGCCAGGTAAGTATGTATCCAATATGGTAATATGCATGTGAATAATTTGGATTGTTTTTTAAAACTATATTAAAATTCATTAATGCCTCCTCCAGATTCCCGTTTGCATAATTATACTGCCCTTTCACAAAGTATGCTTCATCCAGCTGCCCGTCAAATGAAAGCGCAGTGTTGGCCAGGATAAGACATGAATCCAGGAACCGCTCATCGAAATAATTCTCAAAGAAATACCTGCTATAATAAATACCTGCCAATCCCGAGTAAGATCTGGCAAAAGCTGTATCAATTTCAAGAGCAGCTCTATACAGATTTACTGCTGTCTTGTAACTAACCAGGTCGCGGGTTATGCTATACTCTTCTCTGAAAGTGTTTGCTTTGAGATAAAGATCGTATGCAGCAAGGCTTGACGTCGGGATCTTTTCTATCAGTCTCTTTTCCTCAGCTGCTATAAATACCTTTATTTCAGATACAATTGACTGTGCAATTTCACTTTGGATTTTGAATATATCCATGATATTTCTGTCGTAGAAAGATGACCATATATGCTTATCATTCCCGGCATCAATTAACTGGACCGTCAGCCTGATGTCAGGTCCGTACTTTTGTCCGCTGCCTTCAAGAATATAATCCACCTTCAGCTCTCTTGCTATTTCGCGTATAGTTTTTGTTGTATTTCTGTATTGCTCAACCGATGTCCGGGATGTCACATTCAGATCAGCTACCTTACATAGATTGTCGAGGATAGCCTCCATGGTTCCGTCAATAAAATGTTTGTTTTCAGAATCGGGGCTGTCATTTCTGAACGGCAACACCGCAATCGACTTCTTAAGGGCCTTATGTGGCTTACCGGAATCAGTGTCCTTAATTATTGTTTGATAAACCAGTACGGCAGCCAATATCAAAAATGCCGTAATAGCAGTAATGATAATCCAATTCCGTCTGTGCCGCCTAACAGGTTTGTCATTTTCAACCCTCTTTTCGTCGAATGCGATTTTTTTTGCAGGTTCTTCAGGCGGTTCTTCTTCTTTGATCGCCCGGCCCGCCTCTGTTGTCATTGCCGAGATGATCTCCTTTATGGCATTAGCTGTCCTGTTTATCTGGTCACGATAAAAAGTCTTATCAAGGTTATCTGTAGGATGATCTTCATCAGGAAGCAAGGGCCTGCTCACTCCCGACACTGTCTTAAAAATGAAATCCATTGAACGGAGGGTGCTTCCTGTCTGCTTTTCAAAGAGTCTGATATCCTCCGGTTCAAGGTCGTGAATTCGTACAGGCAGGATTCTGCTTGCTACATTACCGCTTTTCAGTCTGATCTCTTTCCCAAAACGATCATGCCCTGCCATTTCAATGAATGTCACTAACTCCTTTTGCCAGGCATAACTGCCGGTATCGCAATAGGTATGAGACAGGATTGGGATAAAAATTAGACATCTTGAGTTTTCCTTCAAGGCTCCTGTCTACATTATAAGTTTCCTGAAGGCGGTCACTGGGATTTTCATCAAAATATACCGATACATCCTCCTTAAAGGCAGACTCAAGCTCTCCCTTCAGGTTATCAACAAACTTCGTCACCCATCCGTCATGCTTATTGTCTTTCTGGCGGTAGCTGATGAAGATGTCGTAGTTATATCCTTCAATGATGCTGGACATATTAATCGTTCATTGTGATAAAGTTACGAAAGGCAAAGATGCAAGTCAAATAAAACCTCATTCCCCACTGTGAAGAAAGGAGGGTGTTTTTTCCCTCATATCATATTTTTTAAAAACATTTACCTTAGTTTAGCGGTGAAACAATTCTTTAATGAAGGTCATCGTACTTTACGATCTTGATCCCGACTGGGATATGAATGAAATCAGTGATATCCGGCACTCCAACAAGGTGTTGTCGGAATCGCTTCAGGATGAGGGAATTGAAACATACATTGAAGAACTGACTGGTCCTGACCTCGAAAATATACTGGACAGGTACAACCCTTCCGAAACTATTGTTTTTAACCTCTGCGAAGCAATACCAACTATTCCGAACAGCGAAAGGAGAGTTCTTGAGATAATTGAAAGCAGAGGATTTCCCTACACGGGGAATGTGCCGGAGGTGATAGAACTGAGTTCTGATAAACTGAAGGTAAAAGAGGTTCTCCGGGCACTTGGCATCAGGGTGCCTTATGGAGAGGTGCTGACCCCGGAAGAGGCTGACGGATGGACTCTTTTTCCTGCCATTGTCAAACCTGCCCTTGAACACTGCAGTCTTACCATCTCAGAGAGCTCGGTGGTTTTCGATACCTTTTCACTTAAGGAACAGATCAGGCTGGTGAACGACGAATTGAAACAGCCGGCTATGGTCGAGGATTTCATTGACGGCCGCGAGTTCCATGTTTCAGTATGGAACAATGACCCTCCCGAGATACTCCCCCCGGTAGAAATGGATTTTTCGGCTTTCAGCGAAGCCCGTAAAAGACTATGCACATACAGCTCGAAGTTCATTCCCGGCTCGGACCATTATGAAAAAATCGAAACGCTGATACCTGCCCCCCTGAATGAAAACCTTCTTGCCAGACTGGAAAAGAAAGTTCTTGCAGCCTGGAAAGGATTCGGATGCCTGGATTATGCACGGTTCGATTTCCGCCTTCGCGATGACAAATTCTACCTCCTTGACATCAATCCCAATAATGACATCAGCTTTGACACCAGCTTCGCCCTGGCGGCAGGGCTGACCAGCTATTCATACAGCCAGATGGTTAAACGGATTGTAATGATGGCGGCTGACAGACACTCCCGGTTTGGAGGGAAATGACCGGCATGCCCCGGATAAAGATATTATCCCTTCTTAAGCACATACTGAATATAGTTTCTATTTTTGCTTTCAGAGGAAGACTTAATCACTGATTTACCGGAAATGAAAAGAAGTTACATGAATCCTTACCTGGCAGGCACACTGCTAGGGGTAGTACTGCTCCTGGCAATGTATGTTTCAGGCCGGGGACTGGGGGCAAGCGGCGGCATCAAGTATTGTGTGGTTTCAATAGTCGGGGCTGTAAATCCCCCGCATATTGAAAAATCAGAATACTATTCAAAGTATTTTGAAGACGGCAAAAAACCGCTGACAAACTGGCTGACAATAGAGATATTCGGCGTGGTTGCCGGAGGACTTATTTCGGGAGCTGTCTCAGGAAGGCTGAAGCTCAAGGTTGAAAAATCGCCTAAGATATCTGTCACCCGGAGACTGATCTTTGCATTCCTCGGCGGAGTGCTGTTTGTCTACGGTGGGCAGCTTGCAAGGGGATGTACCAGCGGTGCAGCACTGTCAGGCATGGCTGTTCTTTCACTGGCAGGCTTCGTGACAATGATAGCCATCTTCGGATCAGCTTACCTGTTTGCATGGTTCTTCAGGAAGAATTGGATATAAAGGTCTGAGGGTCTGAGGGTCCGAAGTCTGAAGGTCGGTAGTTAAATGTCTGACATCAGTCTGAAAAATCGCAAATCGCAAATCGCAAATCGCAAATTGAAGGTCAGAGATTAAAATAAAAAATCAGAATTTACACCTCAAAGATATGGCACCTCTTTCATCATATTATTTTTTCCCTGAATGGCTCAGTATGCTCACGGCATTACTCATCGGGACGGGCTTTGGTTTTGCACTTGAACAGGCAGGATTCTCTTCAAGCAGGAAACTGGCAGGAATGTTTTACGGCTATGACACCACCGTGTTAAAAGTATTCTTTACTGCTGCAATAGTCGCACTGATAGGTTCACAGTTCATGAGTTACTTCGGCTTGCTTAACCTTAACCAGGTATATGTGAATGAGTTCTATGTGACTGCCTCAATTGTAGGGGGTATAATAATGGGTGCAGGTTTTATCATGGGCGGATTCTGCCCCGGCACAGGACTGTGTGCACTCTCCATCGGCAAGATTGATGCAATGGTGTTCATCGCAGGAGGGTTTGCAGGGGCATTTCTCTTTACTGAATCTTATCCAAAGATTGAAGCACTGGCAAATGCAAATTTCAGGGGACCGGTGAAGATCAATGAAGCGCTCGGCATCTCACCGGGGCTCTTTACTCTTATACTGGTTGCCGCTGCTGCGGCCATGTTCTGGATTGCAGAACTGGCTGAAAAGAGATTTGCACGACCTGAAATAACGAACGAATTATAATAAGACAGCATGAATATCAGGAAAGAAATCTCAGTACTGCTGCTTCTGCTAAGCCTCATTCTGGCATTGCTGCCTCTGTCAGCAAACAGATCCTTTGTGGCAAAACCTGACCGGCTACTTTCAGATGTCCTGAATGAAGATGTCTCATTTACGGTTGACCAGGTTGCAGAGTTTATTGTGAGGGAAGACCCTTCCATTCAGCTGATAGACCTCAGGCCGCCGGAAGAATTCAGGAAACAGGCTGTTCCCGGTGCAGTGAATGTCCCTTATCCTGAATTTATTAAATCTGATCCGGATATATGGCTCGGCAACAGGAACATCAGGAACATCTTTTATTCTACCGGTGATCTCGAAACGGATTACGCTCTTGTCTATGCAAGAGGATTGGGATACGATAACAGTTATGTCATGGAGGGCGGCATCGCAGAATGGGAAAGGACAATCATGCAGACAAGGTTCACGGGTGACAGGATAACGGCCCGGGAAAATGCCCTGTTCGAGACTAGAAGGCGTGCCGGAGAGATGTTTACCGAACTGAACAGCCTTCCCGACAGCCTGAAATCGAAGTTCCTGGAGTCAAGAAAATTCTCTGCCAAAAAGCTTGACGGCGGATGCGAATAGAGATAATAAAATAACACAGAGACCGATGAAATCGCTGAAACAGTACTGGCTTGTCGTTGCAATATTCCTGATAGTGGTTTTATTTGTGCTGTTCCGTTCCTTCAGCCGGCATGATTTCAGATATGATGCCGTCCGATGGGCCGGGCCCTCCGCAACCGGTTCAAACATCATTACCGAAGAGCAGATATCTGACCTGCACGGTGAAATACTTCTGATCACCCTGGGGAATCAGGCCACAGCAACTGGCCAGCTTAAGGACAAGACAATGATGGTGAATCCTGAATCGATACTTGAAAAAGAGAACCTCTCTGTTATCCGAAAGAACAAGGGTCCGGTAATCCTGTTTTCCGATGACAGCTCGGTATCTGCAAGGGTCTGGATGGTACTGAGTGAGATGGGAATGCAAAATCTATATATCCTGCATTACGAAGATAACCAGGTGTACGAAAAATAAAATTCCGGCCTGAACTGTTGTCAGACCGGAATTTAAAACCAGTTAAAACCTGAAATTATTTAACCACCGGGAAATCGTTTGATTCCTCAAGGGTGAAGGGGAGCCACGACAACGTACTTTTTTCCTTCACCATCTTATCATACATGAAGCAGTTGTTCCCGTATTTCAGTGTTCTGGCGTCATAGCCAAACAGCCTCAGGAATGCGGTAGCAAATGCCGAGTTATGACCGGTGCCACAATAGATCACTACAGTTTTGTCATACGGGATGGTAGCCATCACGTCAGCGAAGCCCAGGGTCTCCTCAGGTTTGTATCTGACAGCGCCGGGTATATGACCGGCGTCATACTTGTCCTTTCGCTCAAGGTTTATCACAAAATACTTCGCAGGATCGCTGAAGACATCATCTGCCGATATAAGGACAGATGCCGTCCCCTCCCCGAAGAGCTTTCTGAATCGCTCGTCACTAATCTCCTTACCTGTTGCAAGGCCGGTACTGATCTCCGGCATTCCCTGTGCCACCGGTATTTCATTGGTGACAATTTCCAGACGGTCTTCGTACTTTCCTGACAAACCCTTCATCCAGCTCTCCTCTGCATAGGTTTTATTCCAACCTCCCATACCCCATCGCATGGCAAAGACATTGCCGTATCCCATCATCCTGAGGAGGGCTGTGGTATAGCTTGAAACCTGCCCGTCTTCGCATACAAGAATGATCTTGTCAAACTCAAAAGGCTTTATCCCTGATTGAAAATATTCCGGAAGCTCGCTGAATTGCTTATTCACTGCTCCTTTAACATGACCACGGGCAAACAGCTCCGGTGATCGCAGATCCAGTACCAGATTCTTGCCTCCAAGTTCTTCATTTACCACTGAGGCTTTGATCAGACTTGGAAAATACTGACTGTTTACATAATCACCGTTCTCTTCAAGGTCCTTGAGCAGGAGCATGGTCTCATTCCCGATGACCGGAGCTGAGGCTACCTCCTTTACGGTTTCCGGCTTCTTATCGCTTTTCTTCCCTTTGCAGCTCACGGTAAAAGCTGCAAGAAGAGAAAGGAGAAGGGCATACAAAGTTAACTTGTGGCGCATGATCTCTTCTGATGTTTCTGTTATTGGACTACGGCAACCCTGTCCTTGTCATATCTGACCGTTTCAGTGCGGTTACCCTTCTCATCGTATTTGTATTCAGTAATTGCCACACCGCTCTCGGGATGATTGATGATGTTCCTGTCCTTGTCCAGGTTTCTTGCCTCAACCAATGCTCCGTGCTTGTCATAAGTATACTGTGTCACAGGCACCCTCTTCCCTCCTACATATTCATTATCCTGGTCAAAGACTGCTGTTTCGAGCACATATCCGTTCTCATCATATTTACTCTCTCTCCTCGACCAGCCGGAGTACAGGTTTGACCTCTGCCCGGTGACATTAAAGACTTCAAACCTCAGGAGATCGCCAAATTCGTTCGGTTCAAACAGGAAATATGAAACACCGATATCTCCGCAGTTTTCAGCCGTACAGTTATACAGAACATCTTCCATATAGTTGGCCATCCTGGTTACATAGCCTTTGTCATTATATGTGAACCGCAGTTCGTAGAACGGGCAGTTCTCATTCATAATAGTCTCTTCGTTTGCAAGATTGTATCTTTTTTCCTGCACCATTCCGTCATCGAGAATGGCCCATACCCATGAATGGATCTTATTCCTGTTCTCGACAGGGTTACCGTCTTTGTCGAAGAATTTAAGACCTGTCCGGACCCCCTTCTCATCAAGGGTATACTCAAAGGTAAAGACCCCTCCTGATTCTATCTGCTGGCTGTTCTCATCAAAAAACCGCTTGATCTGCTTGTTATCAATATACTCGTAGGTTATTTTTGCTGCCCCCGACATTGAGCCGTATGAGAGCAGTTCATCACCTCTGACGAATTCAACTGAAGCCAACCGGCCGTTATCGTCATAGCTGAACTTATAACTGTTGATTTGTTTAGCCTGTGCAGGGGTCAGCTCACGTGCTCCCCTCTCAAGATCCCATGGGGTCTCGCTGAATAGCAGGTTTCGATAATAAGCAACTCTGGTTTCCGTGCTTTTCTTCGCCGGTGCCTGGTTACAGGCCTGGAATCCTGCAATCATCAGGGCTGCTAAACCCAGGAGTAATGTTGTTCTTTTCAATTTCATAATATTCCTTTTGTGGTTTTTACTAAATTCTGACGGATATCCATCCGCCCGTATCACTATTTTAATGAATTATACATTTAAAATTGTTGCAGCAAAGATAACAACAGTTCATTGCTGAAAAAGTTTATGTCTCTTTTTTGCGGCGAATCAGCCAACTGAGCCGGAAAATCATTATCCTGCCTGTCTCCCGGTACTGATTGTCATCACAACATTTTATATATTTACTCCATAAAAAAGAAGCGCCAGGAGCCAGGCCTGACACATTTCTGGTCATAAACGCACATGAAATACAGGATTCCAGTCCGCATTTACTTAACAGCTTTTCTGACTCTGGCTGTTTGTTGTCAGAACAGTGATGCCGCGTATCAACCTGCACTTCCGGATTCCAGTAATAAAAGCTTCAGGCTCTTTGAAGATGATACAATACTCGATATTACGCTGCAATTCGATCTTACCACCTATATAAAGGCCAAGCCCAAGGAAGAGTACCTGAAAGGCAAGATAACCTTTCATCCCGGAATGACAGATTCAATTACCAGGGACATCAGGATCAGAACCCGGGGTGTGTTCCGTAACATGTGGTGCTTTTACGCGCCGCTGGAACTGAACCTTAATAATGCGGATTTCGGATATTCAGACCTGGACAGTATAGGTAAGATTAAGCTGGTGCCACAATGCACTTCAACGACCGAAAGTGCAAAATATGTTCTCATTGAGTATCTGATCTACAAGATGTACAGTGTAATGACAGACACCAGCTTCAGGGTCAGGCTGCTTAACATCAATTATATTGATTCTGAGAACAGAAGAAAACCGATGACCCAGTACGGGTTTCTTATTGAACCGCTGAAAATGCTGAATGCAAGGACAAATTCGGTGGAGGTCGTTTCACGTGGAGTGACCCAGAAAAGTATTTATCCGGGGGTTATGGACCGGGTAGCCATCTTCAATTATATGGTCGGAAACTACGACTGGGCTGTCCCGAACAGACATAACATCAAAGTAATAAGGCCATTGACCTTTGACAATCTCAACCTCGCGGTAGCTGTCCCCTATGATTTTGACTGGACCGGCCTTGTCAACGCATCCTATGCCATTCCGGATGATAAGATAACAGGAACCACCACTGTCCGCGAGCGTATTTTTCTCGGAGTATGCCGAAGCAGGGAAGATTATAGGAAAGGCCTTGAACAATTCCTCGAAAAAAAAGATGAATTTTACAGGATAATAAATGAATTCCCATATTTGAATGAAAAGCAGAAAAGGGACATGATGTACTACCTGGACGAATTCTACGAACTATGCTCAGGACGACAAAGGATACTGGAAGTATTTTTAAACAGCTGTAAAGATTTTTAACTAAAATATCGAAGATATGAATGCCACTTCTTTTAGTTTGAATAACCCTGAATTCTGGGCAATAATTGAACGGTTTGGAATGAATCTGTTTTTTCTGTTTCTGCTGTTACGTGTTGTCTATTACAGGTATTCCAGAAAAACCGATTACCTGTTCGGGTACTTCCTGATGGGTATTGTAATCTTTTTCATAGGGGCAATGCTGAGGATAGTCTCCATGCAGTTTCAGATGGCTATTGGTCTGTTCGCGATCTTCACCATCCTGAATCTCAGAACAATAAGCTTCGATGTAAAGAATATGTCATATCTTTTTGCCGTAATTGCCATCTCTGCAATAAACTCTCTTGATTTTCAGGGGGAATTCCCCTTTCTCGGGATCCTGATCTTCAACCTCATAATCATTGCCTCTGCGTTCACCCTGGAGTATCTGCTCGAAAAGAAAGATAAGTACAAGTCACATCCTATCACATTCAATGACATGGAGATGCTGAAGCCTGAACGCAAGCAGGAGCTTATTGACAATGTTGCCGCGATCACCGGGCTCAATGTCAAAAAAGTCAAAATCATCAGCGTAAACTACACTGAAAAGGTTGCCAGGCTTGAAATCTACTATGAGCCTTAGGCGTTAAAGCTTCTTGCAGCTATCAAGGAAGAGGTCGATCAGGTTATTCAGGCTCTTTTCTTTTTCAAACTGATCAAAAAACTGATCAAGGAAACCTGTTATATCTCTTTTCGCCGGGCTGCTCAGGTACTGGCAACTATTGACTACAGAATAGAATTCATCCTTCAGGGCAAGAAAATCCATTAATGCGGCACGGTATTCCTCCCTGGTGCGGCAGATGCCGGTAAACATCCGGTCACGGTTAGTCTCTATTCCCAGATCGGGTGGAGGGATCGCATATTCGGCATTTACTACGCCTGTAAGATCAAAATCGAACGGAACAGGAATGCCCAGTCCTCCCTGGGCAGGATCAGGTGATGTAAATACTGATACATTATGCTGACCCGGTACAGACCAGTCCCAGTTTGAGACCATGTAATTGAAGATCGCAACCCTGTCAATCATTGCAGGATACATGTGTCTCTGTGACAGACCCCTGGTCTTTACCTCAAGAATATTCTCCCGCTCTGCCAGAAGATCTTCAGGTTCAATGAATATTCCATACTGATCGATAGGTTTTCTTTTACTTTCAGAATCGATAAGATTAACTTTCAGCAGCCTGACCCTGAAACTGGTATCGGTAACAACGTTGTACAGCCGGTAGACCAGCCATTCCTTGATTACATACTGCTCAAAGGCAACGCCCTGCTGGCATGGATTAACCAGTTTTATGCTCTTTATCTTACCTGAATCGGGGCCCTCGTACAACGGCTTCTTGAAGGAGATCCTCATCGGGGGAAATTTGCATCTCTCGAAACGTGACATACCCCTGTATTTAACAGTAACATTTCTGTCAACACTGTCCGTTTCACTGAAATGGAAGGTCAATTCACCGTCAAAAGCCTGAGTTTTGTCTGTTTTCTTCAGGAAGGTGGCAAGATCAAGGCTCAGTGATATCTCCAGGATGTCATCACTGTCAAAAAGAGAGATATATCTCGGCGGGGTCTTTTGATCCTTATGCTTTACTTCGGTTGTATCCGGCTGACTGTATGATGGAAGGATTGACAGTACCGAAAGAAGAGTCAGGCCAATAAAACGGATCAGAATTGTCCGCCGTGATGTTAATTCTGTCAGTGCTTTCATTGTTGTCTATAATTGAAGATTAATATCGTCGGAGGATTCTTGTGCCCCTCATTTGATATCATCATGTCCCCGTTTTCCAGAAATGAAATACCTTCAGGCATATTGAATATGTCCTTGTCGAGTTTTTCTATGTGCCTTATTTTCCCGTTTATATCAAAGACAAAGAGCATTCGTTCGACCGAAGATAATACAAACAATTCATTCGTAAGCGGGTGTATTCCTATTGCAGAAGGTTTGAATCTGATCCTGGAGTCATCTCCGGGAGCCTCGATTTTATGATCGGCAGCATATTCTCTAATCTCTTTAAGATCAAGGTCGAAGACCGTCTTAACCAGAGGTGTTTCCTTGCTCAGGTCAAATCCGTATACCGGATGCTTTCCTTCATGTTTATACTCTTTCCCCGGCTTATGTTTAGGCGTGATAAGCAGGATGTTGTTCCTGCTGTCGGAACAGAGCCCTTCATATTCATTGACCGGAACTCCGGAAGAGAAGCTCTTCTTCAGCGAACCGGGAGATCCGTTATGCATTACCCGGAACAGCATACCGTCGCTGCGCAGGACGTATAATGCGTTGCCGGCACGTGTTATATCTTCATAGTCTCCCGGCGTATGAAAAATTAACTGATCCCTTATTTCACCCTTTTTTAAATCAATCATAAAGACGATGCCATTTTCGTCCTGAACGCAGGCTACTGTAGCTGAATCAAGAATAGTTATGCCTGACACCTCATGAAGTACCGGGGGAAGTTTTATTGTCCTGTCAGGATTGGAAAGATTATATCCTGTTGCTTTAATACTCTTTTCATCTGCAGAAGGAGGATTCTTTTCAACTGAATCAGCACAGCTGAATAAACTCATGCAAACGGTAAAAACAAGGCCCGGATATATCATCTCATCACATGATTTACTAAACTTATTTCTGTAACAAGTGTGTCAGTTCACTCCCATGTTATTACAGACAGTCTTTTTTTCCCATCCATCTTCACTGTCAGATTATTCTCAAATTGAATGTGGGTAACATATTCCCCCTGTCTAATGACTTTTTGCTTTTTCAGAATGTCCCAGTTCAGAATTGAATTATGATGATTATGCTGAATTGAGAAATAGCCTACATTCATTGAGGTAACGTTGTGAAAGAAGTGCGACCCGGAAGAGGCATCAAGCGGGAAGTCCTCAAGGCCTGTCTCAATGATTATTTTTGCATTACAGATCTGAGGCCACGTAACAGGAATCCCGATCCACCTGTCGCGTGTACCCCACCTTCCCGGGCCAAGCAGTATGTACTGCCGGTTATCCCTGATCATTTCGTCATTGAACTCATCTATCTCTGCAGCAATCTCAATGGTTTTGGATTTATCAAACCTATCCCTGTCAACATAAATCACATCCCGGATATTGTTGATCATTCCATTTCCCATACTCTTCTCCGTGAACAGCAGAACATGCGATTTATCAATCTCCTCCACATTGACATCATAGTCGACCGACGCACCTATTATTGGCTTAATCTGCAACAGGTAAAATGATGCCTTATGATCACTGTCCTTTTTCAGATCTATGGCAAACTCAATCTCTACCGGAGTACCCAGCGCCTCCTTGACAATATCAAGTATCTCAACCAGCGAGTCAGCCAGTGGTATATAGCCATATTTCAGAATATCAGCAAAGTTTATGACTCTCGGTCCGGGCTTGTCTATTCCCGGGTATATCGTTTTGTTTTCAGCAGAATAAACTGATGCGCAGTGATTAATCACACCATGACGTTCTGCATCATCAACGCCTAAGCGCACCAGCCCGACCGTATCGCCCTCAAGAAGATTAAACTCCTTCTTTTCGAGATCAATAGCCAGGAGCTCAACCTGTGAATTCAGGAACTGATCCTTCGGAGAATTGTTTTCCAGGTTCGGATATTTCGGTGAAAATCTGAAGGCCTTTTCACCCTCAACCACATAAGTGCCTAATCCTACCGCAAGGACTGCAAATCCGTCTTCAGGCTGCATATAACCGTACGGGTAGTAGTTGTAAGACTGGCTCACCCCGCTTATATGAGGATAATAAGTATTTTCAAATTGTTCGCCCACAACCTCCTGGATTATTACTGCCATCTTTTCTTCCTCAATCTTATAACTGATGGCACTTATATAGCTGCGTGCAGTATCAGAATAAATAGATGCATACACCAGCTTGATGGCATCCATCAATTGCTGGAGCCGGATTTCGATATCCTCATTTATGTTTGGGAGCAGATAAGTCTCAAAAATACCGGCAAAAGGCTGCATCAGCGAATCTTCAAACAGCCCTGACGATCTTACAGCCAGGGGTTTTGTGATTCGTCCGAGAATAATCCGCAGTTTTTTCTCCAGGGCAGCAGAGAGCTTCCCCCTGGTAAAGAGTCGCTTTATTGTTTCGTAACTGGTTTCAGAAATAATCCTGTCTCTTAACCTGTTGTTATCCAGAAAATCCTCAAACTCCTGTGTTCCTATAATAAATGTCCTGGGCGCTTTGAGGTTGATCCCGTGTACATAATTTGAAAGATCAAAATTGTAGATCAGTGTGTGAATAAATGACAGTCCTCTCCCTTTTCCGCCGAGAGCTCCGGGAGACAGTTGAATTATATTGCTCTCTTCCATGATCAGGGTCTCGTCAAACTCAACTATTTTGCCTTTGTTCTTTTCATATTTGAGTTTTTTTACGATGTCTACCAGGTAATCCCTCAGCCCCTCTGCATTCCTGAAATCGCTTATCTTTTTGGGAGCTATTTCCCTGGCGAGCTGAATTTCACCCCGGGCAGTAAGCCATAATGAGAAATGATTCTTTTTCGCATGATAAAGCAGCGTTTCCGTCGGAATGGACTGAAGCTGTTCCTCAAACTCATTCATATTCTTGGCAATGCCAATAGTGCCTCCTTTTTCATCCTTGTAGATGAAATCGCCGAATCCAAGATTGTAGCTTATGAAGTTCCTGATGTCCTGGGCGAGGGTATCCGAATCCTTGTAAATAAATACGCAATTCAGTTCCCCGGCCATCTTCTCATTCTCCATGTCTGAAGACTGTATTATTGTGGGAAGGTCAGGGATCTCACTCTTTATATAACTTACCAGTTCAAATCCTGCATTCTCTTCGAATACTCCCTCTTTCTGGAACTTTACATCAGTTATCAGGCAAAGGAGGAATTCCTTGTATTTATTGAAAATGCCTACTGCTTCTTCGTAAGTTGAGGCCATCAGTATCTTCGGACGTACCCTCAGGCGAAGCACTTTGTATAATTCGTCCATGGTGCTTACATCCTCTATTATACGCCTGGTCTGCTCCATCACGCAGTGATAAAGCAGCGGGATGTAGCGGGAATAATACTTTGCCGAATCTTCAACAAGCAATATTATACGGCTGTACCCTATTTTTGTGTCGTTCTCGACATTAACATAATCTTCAAGCTGCTTGACCATTGCAAAAAAGATTCTCGAATCGCCGTTCCATACAAAGACATTGTCGATGAGGCTGGTCTTTTTCTGCTCACTCTGAAAGAATTCAATATACTGGTTGTTATTCAACAGAAGATATATAGGGATGTACTTGTACAGTGACTTCAGTTTCTGTGCAACTTCCATCGGCGCTTTCTTATCAACGCCTACCATTATAATTATAAGGTCGTAATGCTTTAAGTATAACTTTTCAAGAGATTCCTCATAGGACGAAACTCCTGTAATTCTGGGAATTGTAGTTAGATTCAGCTGGTAATAGACCCCCAGGATGTAATCTGAGAATTTGCCTTCGCGTTCGAGGCTGTAAGCATCGTAGAGATTTGATATGATCAGTATCTCCTTGACCTTGAATTTCATCAGGTCATGAAAGATGTCACGATCATAGTTGTTTTTTTCAAGGAAGTTCTGAAGCAGTTTTCGCTTGTTCTGAAGGAAATCTTTAGCCGCCTCGAATTTTTGTTTGAGCTCCTCATCTACCCTGTACTTCCTGATGGCAACTTCGCCTTGCAAGGTGTTCAGGTAGTTGCATATCAAGGTTGATATATTGTTAATCAGATCTCTCTCTTCCTTCATAAACGGGCCTTCGTCCATGTCCGGAAACTCCCTGGTATAGAAAACCTCAACTTCTCCGATTTTATCGTCAATGGTAAGAAAGGGCTGTCTTTGCCTCCATTTTGTTGCTGTAAAGTTGGGAGACAGGTACTCTTCCCCGTCATAGCTTATGCGGGCAACTGTATGCTGAGGATATTGCCACGCATCAGGCATAATGTAAACAATCTGCTTCAATGCATTTTCAACAGACTTTTCAGACTGAAGTATTGAAGTGGTTTGATTTATGCACGACAACTCCTTGATTCGCTCGGTCTTTTCGTACATTATCTTCCTAAGACCCTTCTCAGTAGCGATAGCTTTATCAAGGCCGTATATCACGTTGATAAAGCCGGATATTAGCAGGGCAAGTGTTTCAACAAATTGTTTCTCTTCATTAGTAAACGGTTCTTCATTTGCTGCTAAATCCGTTCCTGAATAATAAACTTGTATTGACCCCCTCTTTGAGGAGATGGTTTTGAAGAACACCTTTATACTAAGCTGACCTTCCACCAACCCTTCCGAGGAAAACTCCCTGTCGTCATACCTGATACGGCAGCCTGTTTTGTCAGGATCCCTGAATGCCTTCGGAATAACTTCCAGGATCTTTCCCAGGGTGGCCTCTATTGACAACCCGTTCCGGAGTATCTTCGAAATCTCATTTACGCTTGTAAAAATCCTGTTATACTCCTTCCTGTCACTGCTCCTCGTGTCTTCCTTTTCGGCCGGGAGTTCCAGTACGTTTCCCTTAATGATGTTCAGAAAACCGGTAATCAAATTGGCCAGGTTGGCGAGCAGCTCCTCCTCATTTTTCGGATTGAAGTCCTTATCTCCGAGCGGAAATCCTTTAAGATAAAATAATTCAAGCGTACCGGTTTTGTTATCAATGGTTGTAAATTCTTCCTTTATGCTCCATTCGTTCTCTGCAAAATTCTTATCGGAACTCAGATATTCCCTGTTGTCGTAGACAATCCTGGCAACCGCATATTCTGGATAGTTCCATGACTTTGGCATATTCCTGCAGATCTGCTGAAGAGTCTCCTCGATGTTTTTCTCTTCACTGAGAATGCGGGAGTATTCCAGCTTTGTTTCGGAATCTTCTTCAATGACATCAGATTGCCTGATAGCATGCTGAGAGTTTAAATAGTTGCAGATAATCGTGGCTATGTTCTCAAGCAGTTGTCTCTCTTCAGCCAGAAAAGGGCCTTCATCCGCCTTCGGGAACTGTTTTACATAAAAGACATCTATGGCTCCCCATTTTTTATCGAAAGTCTCAAAGATCTGCTTCTGTATCCATCGCGTCTCCTTAAAATCCTCATGACGGTATTCCCGGCCGTCATATTTTATGCGGGCATAAGCATATTCTGAGAATTGCCATGCCTTTGGAATTTCCATCACTATTTCAAGCAAAGTATCTTCAACCGGATTTTTCTTATTGATTATTTTGTTAATGACGTAAATAAGAGACAACCCTTTCTGGCTCTGGATTTTTTCTGCCAGGAGTTTCTGCATTTCCTTCTGCAAATGCGATACATTTTCCATTTGTCCTTCGGGTCGGTTCGCTTTACTTAATAATCAGTGGTCTGCTGTTTTTCACAGGAAATTTGTTATGAAAGGTAAAAAAATAACCCGATTATTTTTTGTTGCCAACTTGGAATTAATAGGAATTTAATTATTTATATTTGTTTGTTGTCATCTTATAAACTCTTAAAAACCAATAGCTATGTCTAATCTAGTTGAAGAATTCATGAAGAAAATTATCGCCAAAAACCCCGGCGAGGTTGAATTTCACCAGGCGGTAAAAGAAGTAACTGAGTCAATAATGCCATTCATTGAGGAGCACCCGAAGTACCGGCATGCGAAAATTCTTGAAAGAATCGCAGAGCCTGAAAGGATCATTATTTTCAGGGTACCCTGGGTAGACGATAAAGGGGAAATTCAGATTAACAGGGGGTACAGGATAGAGATGAACAGTGCCATCGGGCCTTACAAGGGAGGCTTGCGCTTTCATCCCACTGTGAATTTAAGTATCCTGAAGTTTCTTGCATTTGAACAGGTTTTTAAAAACAGTTTAACCACCCTGCCGATGGGTGGCGGTAAGGGAGGTTCAGATTTCGATCCCAAAGAAAAAACTGACAATGAGGTAATGCGCTTCTGTCAGTCATTTATGAGTGAACTGAGCAGGCATATCGGTGCAGACACTGATGTTCCGGCAGGAGATATAGGTGTTGGAGGCAGAGAGATTGGTTTTATGTTTGGTCAGTACAAAAGACTCAGAAATGAATTCACGGGAGTCCTTACCGGCAAAGGGCTCGAATGGGGAGGCAGCCTTATCAGACCTGAGGCAACAGGTTACGGACAGGTCTATTTTGCCGAGGAGATGCTCAATACAAGGGGCGACAGCCTGAAGAATAAGATATGCACCGTCTCCGGCTCAGGCAATGTTGCACAGTATGCCACCCAGAAGGCAATACAGATGGGCGCAAAAGTTGTAACACTTTCAGACTCCAGCGGTTATATTCATGATCCTGATGGCATCAATGAGGAAAAACTCGCGTTCGTAATGAACCTGAAAAACGTAAAAAGAGGAAGGATCAAAGAATATGCGGATAAATACAAATGTACCTATGTTGAAGGAAAATCAACCCCATGGGAAGTCCCCTGCCAGGTTGCCCTCCCCTCAGCTACCCAGAACGAAATTTCGGGCGCTGACGCAGCTCTGCTGATCAAGAATGGCTGTTTCGTTGTATCGGAAGGTGCAAATATGCCTTCTACTCCTGATGCTATAGATATCTTCCTGAAAAGCAAGATCCTGTATGGACCAGGCAAAGCTGCAAATGCCGGCGGCGTAGCCACCTCAGGCCTGGAGATGAGCCAGAACTCAATGCGTCTGTCATGGACCAGGCAGGAAGTTGACAGCCGTCTGCACCAGATCATGAAAGATATCCACTCTACCTGCGTGAAATACGGAAAAGGAAAAGACGGATATATAAATTATGTTGACGGCGCCAATATAGGCGGATTTGTGAAGGTGGCCGAAGCCATGCTGGCACAGGGAATAGTGTAAGCTGCCATAAGTGCCTGTTTTTTGTCGCGGTCTCAGAATAAACAGTTCTCAAACTGTCACTTTAAAATCAGTTAATAGATGAACTGAGCCGGACAAGAAACAGGCACTCTATTTCTATTGAAACTTTCAGCATTTGAATGCTAAAATCTCTTCTTTATTAAGAAAAATCAATGAACAAGCTCAGAAAAAATATCTTCAGAGAAACTTCATTTGAGCTCTTAATGCAAAAGAGAATCCGATACGTCTTATTGATCTGCAGCAAGTATGATGCGTTCATACTGGAGGAGGACGGGAAAATTGACGAAAAGGTATTCAATGATTATGTATCATTCAATTTGCGCTATCCTCCTCAGTTCATTCACGTTACTTCAGCTGAAAAAGCATTGGAAGTACTGAAGCAAAGGCCGATCGATCTGATAATAAATATGCTGAGTATCAGTGATCTGGATCCTTTTGAACTTTCATTGAATATTAAAACATCATACCCCGAAAAACCCATTGTAATTCTTGCTCCTGACTCTCTGGAGTTCTACAACAGAATTAAGAATGAGGATCTGTCTGGTGTCGATTATGTGTTCAGCTGGCTGGGAAGCACAAACATATTTCTTCCGATCATTAACCTGATTGAGGACAGATTAAATGTTGAAGAAGACAGTAAATATGAAGGAGTACAATCCATTCTGATGATTGAAAACTCAATCAGGATGGCTTCCATTCATTTGCGCCACCTTTACAAAATAATTCTTGACCAGTCACGCGCTTATATGACCGAGGGTCTCAACGAGCATCAGAAAATGATGCAGATGAAGGGAAGACCAAAGATCCTGCTTGTTAACAACTATGAAGATGCGCGGACCCTGTTCGAGAAACATAAATCACAGCTGCTGGGTGTTATCACGGACGTAGACTATAAACCCGACGGCACTGACGGGAAAGGGATCATTGAAGACTTCTTCAGGCAGATAAAGGATTATGATCCGGCAATTCCAATATTAGTTCAGTCTGCTGACGCTGCAAATGAAAAGTATACAGAAGAATACGGAAACGGATTCCTGTATAATAATTCCAGGTCCTATCCACTGGAACTCGACGCACTCCTTAAAAAATATTTCTATTTCGGCGATTTCATTTTTACAGATCCGTCAACAGGACTCGAAATTGCCCGGGTAACTGACCTGCAGAGTTTTCAGCGAAAGCTGTTCGAAATTCCGGATGAATCGCTGCGATACCATTTATCAAGGAATCACCTGTCCAAATGGCTCTATGCCCGTTCCCTATTTACACTTGCCGAATTCTTAAAAGAGATAAGCCTGGATGATTTTCCAAGTATCGATCAGGCACGTCGTTTTATATTTGATTCCATTGCCAATTTCAGACAGAGCAAGGGGCATGGAGTCATCGCTGAGTTCTACCGTGAACATTTTGATGAATACCTCACATTTACAAAGATTGGAGAGGGATCAATCGGAGGTAAGGCAAGAGGACTGGCGTTTCTCGATTACCTGATTAAACAAAACCAATATTTTGAAAGCCTTGAAGACATAATAGTATCAATACCCCGGACAGTTGTGCTGAGCACAGACGTGTTTGATGAATTCATTTCTCAAAACAATCTTCATGACATTGGCTTTTCAAATCTGAGTGATAAGGAGATACTTGATGCCTTTGTGAAGGCCAGGCTGCCTATGAGAATTCATAAGGATTTGTATGTCTTCATATCCATCATCAGCGGTCCGGTTGCGATAAGGTCATCAAGCCTTCTTGAAGATTCTCATTTTCAGCCCTTTGCAGGAATATACTCAACCTATATGATCCCAAAAGCTGAAGACGAGGTGGTGATGCTGGAGCTGCTGAGCGTGGGGATAAAAAGTGTCTTTGCATCAGTCTTTTTCAAAGACAGCAAAGACTACATGAAAGCTACAGGAAACCTGATAGAAGAAGAAAAAATGGGTGTCGTTCTTCAGGAGGTCTGCGGACAGCAATACGAAAACCGTTTTTATCCGACAATCTCAGGAGTGGCCAGGTCAATCAACTTCTACCCCATCGAGCCTGAAAAATCAGAAGACGGGTTTGTCAGCCTGGCCTTCGGCCTGGGAAAATATATTGTTGACGGAGGGACCTCACTGAGATTTTCACCTGCATACCCACGGAAAGTCCTGCAACTGTCAGACACTAAAATGGCGTTGCGTGAGACCCAGCAGGAGTTTTATGCCCTGGACCTGAATCCGGCGAGCTTTGTACCTAGCACCGATGATACGGTTAACCTTCTCAGGCTGAAAATAAGCGACGCCGAAAGAGATGGTTCACTTAAGTTTGTTGCTTCCACCTATGATTACCAGGACGATATTTTAAGAGACGGTCCCCTTGACGGAGGAAAAAGGGTTATTACATTCTCCAATATACTTAAATATGACCTGTTCCCCCTGGCAGATATTCTGAAGACAATCCTGAGAATCGGCCAGCAACAGATGAACAATCCGGTTGAGATAGAATTTGCCGTTAATATTGACCCGGACAAAAAGAGGCCAATTCTCTTTAATCTGCTTCAGATCAGACCAATAGTTGAAAACACCGAAACAATAAAATTCAAGCTTGAAGAAATACCGCACGAAAAAACAATCATATTCTCCAATTCAGCACTGGGAAACGGAACCATAAGCGGTATCTGTGATCTGATCTATGTCAAGCCTGAAAGCTTTGATGCCTCGAAAAACCTGGAAGTCGCCACAAAACTCAACGAAATAAATGACGGCTTTCTGAAGGATGGGAGGAATTACGTTCTCATAGGGCCTGGCAGATGGGGGTCCAGCGACCCATGGCTGGGAATACCGATCAAGTGGCAGCAAATCTCTGCAGCCCGCGTCATAATTGAATCAGGCCTGGAGAATTACCGCGTCGACCCCAGCCAGGGAACGCACTTTTTTCAGAACCTTACCGCCTTCAGAGTAGGGTATTTCACCATTAACCCGTTTATTGACGACGGTTTTATTGATCTGGGATTTCTTTCGGCTACCGAACCTGTCTTTGAGGACACATATCTGAAGCATGTGAGATTTGCTGCACCGATGACCATTAAGATCGACGGCAGGAAAAAGACCGGGGTAATCATGAAACCCGGGGCCTAAATGGTAATTATACCCTTGTAACTGCAAGCCAGACGTACAAGTTCGGAACAGTGTCCGGGTGACATTAAAAGATGGTTTCCAAGAGGATTGTTTCGAAGTGATGCCAGTGATTGTGACGATAATTCAATCTCCACCTGGGTGCGGCAGGCATTGGCAATGGCAGGATGGCTTACCACCCTCCCCTCAGCGACGAAGGCTCTGTCGAGGGAACCTGAGAGCCTGAAGAGTGTTACGTCAGAGGCTGTGACATCCCCTTTCACTGCCAGTGAGAGGTCAGTTTCATAATGTGTCACAAGCCTTATATCACTTACAAGATCAAACCCTGCCGTGCAATGTGAAAGAAGCAGCCTGTTGCCTGTGATCGCAGTGGTATTGGCCATCCAGGGTACGTGCCCTGTTACCGCTCTCATCAACATCATACCGGCCATCGAGGCAAGGTCTCCTTCGCATGCCGCAACCACCCCTTCGGTATTGAGCTGGGCAAGGGCAAGGCATGCCGTAACCTTGCGCTGCTGCACCAGGCTGAAACATTCGACCGCAATCGCACTCAGGCTTCGCTTCGTTACTGTCTGTCTTAAGAGTGCAAGAATCCTTGAAGCCTCATCGAGTCCAGGCATGTCAGTACTTCTGAACCGGTTCATCAGCGAAGCATCCGGCTCCTGATGAGTGTAATCGGGGAGAGTATCCCACGGGATCTCTTCAAGGGTAACGTCAAACAGACTGCTAAGCCTTTCGGCCGGTACATCAGATGCCACAAGCCATTCTGATACAGACCCTATAAGACCGGCTTTCTTCCCGCGGAGGCTCTGCCATGCAGTGACCGTTCTCCTCCACCTTTCTGTCAACCCTGTTTCCGAGGCTTCAAGGGCATCTGACAGGATGGCAACCCTGCTATTGTTCACCGCCCATGCCATTACTTCGGTGGCGGCAGCGTAGGCGTTGTTACCTCTTATACTGAGTAACATAACCGGATTCCCGGGCTGCATCAGCGAGATGGCTCTCCTTTCCGAACCGCCACTCATGAAGAGTATGATATCCGGTTCCCGGTCACTCATCACAAAGGAACCGGCAGGCAGCAACTGCTTTATGAATGCTTCTGCATTTTCCCCGGTATCATGCGCGGCACCCTTATGAGCTACCCAGGTTACTCTTAAAACCTGTGCATGATTTGCTGTTTCAATGCTCATAAATTAATATGTCAGGCTCCCTTTCAGTCCTCAGTCAGGAATTCCATCATCTCTGCCGCGTTCTTGTTCTCCGGGTCAAGCTCCAGCGCCCTCTTGAAATAACCCTTGGCCTTCTCGTAATTGTAGTTTTTCATGTGGGTCCTTCCCAGATGGTAAAGCGCCGAGACGTGCTGATCCTTCTGGTTCAGAAGCCTCTCGAAATGGACAATGGCTTCATCATATCTTCCTGACGACTTCAGTGCCACGCCCATGTAATAATTCGCCATCACCGTCTCAGGACAGTGCTCAATCAGCTTTCTGTATGAGGCGATACTCTGCTCTTCCTTGCCAAGATGATAATAACACAGTCCCAGCCAGAGATATGTCATCGGCACGTATTTGCCCGATGCCAGTATCCTGTTGAAGACCTGAACCGCATCGGTAAAATTGGTGGCCCTGTACATTGCGGTGCCCATCCTGTAGAGGATGTAAGGACTGTCAGGCCTTATCTCCAGCACCTTCTCGTAATAGCTTATCGACTTTGTGAGCTCGCCGAGCATATAATAAATATTGGCAAGCTCAAGCATCATATGAAGGTTGTCAGGATGATCCCTGTGGCTGTTCTCGAAGCATTCAGCAGCCTCCTTCAGGTTTCCGTCAAGGAGCTGATTGAAGCCGTTATCAATACATTTATGTACCAGTTCTGACATGATATTCTGTTATTAAATTAATTATCGTGATGACGTTCCGCAAGAGGTATATATTCCCTCTGTCCGTAGACATTCATGAAGGCCGGGCGTATGATCCTCTTGGCAGAGTAAGTAAGCTCCTCAATTCGATGAGCAGTCCATCCTGACACCCTTCCGATTGCAAACAGCGGGGTGTAAAGCTCCTTCGAAATATCCAGCATCGAATAAACGAATCCTGAATAAAAGTCCACATTGATACATACCACCTTGGTGGATTTCTCTCCCTTGAAAACCCTGAAGACCTCAGGTGTCAGTCGTTCAACGAGGGCATACAGTTCAAACTCGTCAAGACGGCCTTTCTCTATTGCCAGTTCCCTGGCCTTCGTCTTGAGTATCGAGGCTCTCGGGTCGGAGATCGTGTAGACAGCATGCCCGATGCCGTAGATCTTGCCTGACATGTCGTTCGCTTTCTTGTTCAGTATCTTGAGAAGATATTGTGTTACCTCCTCTTCATCAGTCCAGTTCTTTACGTTGGCCTTGATATTTTCCATCATCTCCAGCGCCCTGATGTTCGCTCCTCCGTGCAACGGCCCCTTCAGTGATCCGATGGCTGAAGTGACTGAAGAGTAAATGTCTGTCTCCGAAGAACTGGTTACCCTCATGGTAAAAGTGGAGTTGTTTCCTCCGCCGTGCTCGGCATGAAGGACAAGAAGCAGGTCAAGAAGGTCAGCTTCAAGCTTCGAGAAGCCGTTGCAGTCACCCTTTATCAGGTAGAGGAAGTTCTCAGCCGTTGTCAGCTCAGGCTGAGGATGCCTTATTGACAGTGTCTTACCCTTGTAAAGGTGCCTGAGGGCCTGGTATGAATATGCAACTATGGTCGGGAACTTGGCTGTAAGATTCAGCGACTGCTTAATCATGTTGTCAAGAGCAATGCTGTCGGGATGTTCATCAAGGGTGTATAATCCCAGTACAGAGCGTGCAAGAATATTAAGCACATCCCTGCCCTTCATCGACAGTATCATATCCTTTGTGAAATGGTCAGGAAGGCTGCGCATGGAGGCTAAATATGCCGAGAACTCTTTCAGCTCTTCAGCATCTGGAAGCTTACCTGTCAGCAGGAGGAATACCGTCTCGTCAAATCCGTGCCTCTGGTCCTTCTGGAACCCTGCAACAATATCCTCAATCTCAATTCCCCTGTATAATAATCTTCCCGGAACGGCAACGACCTTGTCATTCTCCTTTTTATATCCGATAACCTGTCCGACATTGGTCAGTCCGACAAGGACTCCCGAACCGTCAGCATTGCGAAGTCCGCGCTTGACATCATACTTCTCGTATAAAGTATTGTCAATATCGCACGATTTTCTTACCAGCCGGCTCCAGCTTTGATATGATTTTATTTTCTTTCATAGTCATACCTGTTTTATTATCAGTTTTTAATGTTTGAGATTATTTCATCTGCAAACTCCGATGTCTTAAGGAGTGTTGCGTTTTCTGTCAGACGGTGAAAATCATATGTCACCTTTTTGCTCTGTATCGTCTTTTCAAGACCCTCATATATCTTCTGTGCCGCCTCATCCCAACCCATGTATTCAAACATAAGGGCACCTGAAAGGACAACGGAGCCCGGATTGACCTTATCCTGGTCAGCATACTTTGGTGCGGTTCCGTGTGTTGCCTCGAAAATGGCATGACCGGTCTCATAGTTGATGTTTGCCCCGGGTGCAATGCCGATACCTCCTACTATTGCTGCAAGGGCATCGGAGATATAATCGCCGTTGAGGTTCAGTGTGGCTATAACCGAGTATTCCGCAGGCCTGGTAAGTATCTGCTGGAGAAAGGCATCTGCTATCACGTCCTTTATTATCACCTTACCTGCCAGCACTGCATTTCTCTGGGCTTCGTCAGCCGCAGCCTCACCCTTCTCTTCAGTGATTTTCTTATGCTGGTTCCATGTGAATACCTCTTTCCCGAACTCCCTTTCGGCAAGGGCGTATCCCCATTTCATGAATGCCCCCTCGGTATATTTCATGATGTTGCCCTTGTGGACCAGGGTCACCGAAGGCAGCTTCCGCTTTATGGCAAAGATGATAGCCTGCCTTATGAGCCTCTCGGAGCCCTCGACCGAGACAGGCTTGATGCCTATCGAGGCCGTCTCAGGAAACCTTATCGATTTCACCCCCATCTCATTTAGCAGGAATTTCTTCACTTTGTCGGCCTCTGCAGTGCCGTTCATATACTCGATGCCGGCATATATGTCCTCGGTATTCTCCCTGAAGATATGCATGTTCACATTTTCCGGTTTTTTAACCGGACTGGGCACGCCACTGAAGTATCTCACTGGCCTGTAGCAGGTGTAAAGATCGAGCAACTGCCGCAATGCTACGTTCAGCGACCTCATGCCTCCGCCGACAGGTGTTGTGAGGGGGCCCTTGATGCCAACCAGGTACTCCCTGAAGGCTGTCAGCGTCTCTTCAGGAAGCCAGTCTCCGGTAAGATTGAATGACTTTTCTCCTGCCAGGACCTCTTTCCATGCAACTTTTCTCTTCCCGCTATAGGCCTTCTCCACCGCCGCATCAAAAATTCTCACCGAAGCCTGCCAGATGTCTCTCCCGGTGCCGTCTCCCTCGATAAACGGAACCACCGGATTATCCGGGACAATCAGTTTGCCATTCGCAATTCTTATCTTTTCAGACATATATTAGATTTTATGTTTGTTCCGTATCAGGTTCAGTGCACTTCCTGCCCTGAACCACCCTATCTGTGCCTCGTTGTATGAGTGGTTCGCAAATATTGTCTCCTGTTCGCCGTCAGCGTGGACAAGTTTTATTTTCACCTGCTTCCCGGGAGTCAGCTCTCCGAGACCAACTATATCAATCCGGTCAGTCTCACGTATCTTATCATAGTCTGACTTATCGGCAAAAGTAAGGGCAAGCAGTCCCTGCTTCTTGAGGTTTGTCTCATGTATCCTTGCGAATGACTTGACGAGCACTGCCTTTACGTTGAGAAAGCGCGGCTCCATTGCTGCATGTTCACGTGAAGAGCCTTCTCCGAAGTTCTCCTCACCCACGACGACAGAACCGGCCCCCTGAGATTTGTAGAATCTTGCCACCTGCGGGACTGGTTCGTATTTGCCGGTAACCTGGTTCAGGATGCTGTTTGTCTGGTCGTTGTAAGAATTTACCGCGCCAATCATGTAGTTGTTCGATATATTGTCAAGATGCCCGCGGTATTTGAGCCAGAATCCGGCCATTGAAATATGGTCGGTGGTGCACTTGCCTTTCACCCTGATAAGAAGGTGCAGCCCATTGTAGTCTTTGCCATCCCATGCCGGGAAGGGCTCCAGGGCCTGAAGCCTGTCAGAAGCAGGGTCAATCCTAACTGCTACACGGCTCTTGTCCTCTGAAGGCTTCTGCAATCCGTCCTCGATGTTGACAAATCCGTTGGGCGGAAGATCGAACCCCGAGGGCTCGGCCAGCTTCACCTTTTCTCCCCTGATGTTGGTGAGAGAGTCGGTAACCGGATTAAATGTCAGATCTCCTGCTATTGCAAGGGCTGTTACAATCTCGGGCGAAGCCACGAAAGCGTGTGTATTGGGATTGCCGTCGGTTCTCTTTGCAAAGTTCCTGTTGAACGAATGGACGACGGTGTTGACCTCTTTTTTGTCGGCCCCCTCCCGGTCCCACTGTCCGATGCATGGACCGCATGCGTTCGCAAATACCATCCCTCCGAGTTTTTCGAAGATATCCAGGTAACCGTCTCTCTCCGCTATCGCTCTTATCTGTTCCGACCCGGGGGTGATTGTGTATTTCGATCTGGCCACGAGACCTTTCTTAAGGGCGTCGGATGCAACAGAGGCAGCACGTGATATATCTTCATATGATGAGTTGGTGCATGATCCGATGAGCCCTACCTCGACCTTCAGAGGCCAGCCGCTCTGTGCTGCGACCTTCTTCATCTCCGAAATGGGAGTGGCGAGGTCCGGGGTGAACGGACCATTGATGTATGGTTCAAGCTCAGAGAGATTTATCTCAATCAGCTGATCAAAATATTTCCCCGGATTTGCATAAACCTCAGCGTCAGCCGTAAGATGCTCCTTCACCCCCTCAGCCAGTCGTGATATCTCACTGCGACCTGTTGAGGCAAGATATTTTGACATTGCCGTGTCATAACCGAAGATTGAGCATGTGGCCCCTACCTCGGCACCCATGTTGCAAATTGTAGCCTTGCCGGTGCACGAGAGAGTCTCCGCCCCGTCACCGAAATATTCAATGATCGATCCGGTACCTCCCTTTACTGTCAGCAGCCCCGAGACTTTAAGAATAATGTCCTTCGCCGAGGTCCATCCGTTAAGCCTGCCGGTGAGTCTTACACCTATCAGCTTCGGGAACTTCAGTTCCCAACCCATGCCCGACATGACATCGACTGCATCGGCCCCGCCGACACCTATCGCTATCATTCCGAGACCGCCGGCATTGACAGTATGTGAGTCAGTGCCTATCATCATCCCGCCCGGAAATGCATAGTTTTCGAGTACAATCTGGTGGATGATGCCAGCTCCCGGCTTCCAGAAATCAATGTCATACTTGTCACAGATGGTACTCAGGAAATCAAATACCTCCCTGTTGGTGACGTTGGCAGTACGAAGGTCATCAGACGATCCTGTTTTGGCCATGATGAGATGGTCACAGTGTACTGAGGCCGGCACTGCGGAGGAATCTTTGCCTGCCATGATAAATTGCAGCAGAGCCATCTGTGCAGTGGCATCCTGCATAGCTACCCTGTCAGGGGCAAATTCAACATAATCGACACCGCGGCTGAATGGCCGGAGGCTGCCTCTGTCAAACAGATGCGCGTACAGTATCTTTTCGCTGAGGGTGAGAGGACTGTCAAGCTTCTTTCTGATCTCCCCGATGAGCCGGGGTAGCCTATCGTAATATGACTTTATTATTTCAGGATTCAAAAACATATGCTGAAGCGTTTTAACTGTTTTCCCGGGTGACAAGGTCTTTTTCAAACTGGTCACCGTTGAAAGTGTACCTGTCTGAGAGGAACCCCATCAACTTGGTTGTATCTTCAAAAGCGTTTCCCAGGCAAGTTGATGCGCCGGGTGAAGGGGTGATGTTGAATATTATCTTCTCGCCCAGTATCTTGGCTTCCCCGAGCTCAAGCTTTTTTGTCTTGTTATTGATAATCTGGGGCCGGGTGCCTCCCACCTTTTTTGCAAATTTAATCTCCTCACTCTTTGCATTGGGAACAATCTTTCTGATCTCTTTCATGAAGGCTTTCTTCCCTATCCATGGAAAGTCATACACGACATTTTTAAGCAGATACCTGAATATCACACCGTCGGATGATATTTTAAGAATGCTCTTCAAGGGTGCAAGCCCGAGACCGAATGTCTGCCAGTATTCCCAGAAGGTCGAGTAGTTGTATCTCTCAAGAAAGAAGATTGGTTTTGCTGTAGGACCAAAGCGGGTGATATTTTCATTATGCACTTCGGGGTCGCCATGCACGGCAGCAAACGGCAGCTTGGGAATCTGCATGGTATATACCTTACCGTTCAGCACTTTCGGACCTGTGTAGAAGCTTCCTGACATTGAAAGAATTGAAAAGTCCTTGCCGTAGCCGAGTGACTTGGCAAACTTGAGGCTGTGGCTGCCGGCAGCAACTACAACGGCTGCCGCTTCGCACTCCCCCTGGTCTGTCATAACCCGGTAATGATCACCTTCCCATGATATTTTCTGAACTTTAGTAGAGAGGCGTACAGTGATGTCAGGGTTATAGACCTTTGCATTCCTTACAAATGAGTGGCTTAGTTTTCTGAAATCGACAGTATAACCATCCTCCGTCAGAAATGCAAGTAGCTCCTGCTCCGGGTCGCGTCCCTCAAGAATCCTTGGCTCGATCTTTCCGATCTCCTCCTTCCCTATCATCTTAAGCTTCGGAAACAGTTGCCCGAATGACGGGAACCTCTCGCTGAGTGTCTTTACCTGATCCTTACCTACAGCAAGCACCATTTTGGGTACCTTGATGAAGAGTCCTTCATCACCCTTCACAGATTTTTCAGTCTCAAGGTAATGCATAACCATGTCGGCGTACCGCTTTACCTTTTTTGCCTTTTCCAGCGTATAATTCGTTTCAATGTCGCCAAAATGAAGTGTCTGGCTGTTCATCCGGGGAGATGAATTCACCAGTCCGAAGTCAGAATACTTTTCAATCAGAGCGATATTTTTTACATCAGTGTACTTGCTCAGTGTATAGAGCAGTGCCGTGCCGCTTACTCCGCCTCCCACAATTACTACATCGTGCTTCATTCTCAAAAAAGTTTTTAAGGATCTGTTTATTGAACGTTAAACGGGAGCTACCCCCCTGATTCTGTCTACAAGAAAATAAATTTATCCAATTAAAATACTAACACATTGTAAATATCACATTTTGAATTATTTGACCTGTTATTCCAATAACAGCGTCTTTACTCTTTTAAAAAACAAAGGAGAGAGCGTTTTGTTTAACTGCTGTTCATACTTCTTACTGATTTTTTCTTGTCAAAATCTGATTAAATTTACGTGATTATAATTTGATCAAAACATATATTTCTTTGTTATTTAAAAAAACAAGCCATGCCGAGAGTATTCAAAGCCCTGGAGATAGAAAAGGAAGAGAAGGAGATAATGCGTGATTATCTCGATCGTCACATGCCTCATGTAATCTGCCCTGACACGGTCAGACGGGGAGAGAAATTCATGGTCAAGGTGCGAATGGGAGAAGAGTATCCCCATCCTGACGACCATGATCACTTCATCAGCATGCTGCAGTTGTGGAACCGCGAGACCCTTATGGCTGAGGCACGTTACGCGGCGGGGGCCAACGGCAAGCTCCCTACCCACTTCGAGGTAGACTTCTTCATTGTTGCTCCTGAGGTGTCGATGAACCTCAGCGCCATGGCGGTATGCACCAAACACGGACTGTGGCAGAGTGAGGACAAGGCTGTAAAGGTGACCGACTGAAAATACCGAAAAACCAGCAAGCAAACCATGGGATAATAGATCATGATAAAGAGTCTGTTGCCTTATCTGTCACCCTTTACACTTTTTGTACTGGTGGTATTAGGATCATGCCGCCCAATTGATGAAGATAAATACCTTGAAGAGGGGGTCTCAAAACTGCTTGCCACTTACCGGAATGCCACGATAAGAGATGTGAGCTACAGGCTGTCCTTTAACATTCCTGATACAAAGGAAAAACCGATTGCAGGTCACTCGATAATTGAATTTACCCTTGACTCAAGGAGAGAACCTCTGCTGATTGACTTCCGCGCTCCTGAAGATTACCTTGAGTCACTGACCGTCAATGGTCAGACTCTTCCGGCGGAGATTATAAACGGTCACATCGTCATTCCTGGCAAGTACCTCCGCAGGAGCTATAACCGCGTTGAGACAGAGTTCCGTGCAGGCGACATGTCGCTGAATCGCAATGATGATTACCTGTATACCCTCTTTGTCCCTGATCGCGCTTCAACTGCCTTCCCCTGCTTTGACCAGCCTGATATTAAAGCGCGCTACAATCTCACCCTTGACATCCCCCCCGGATACAGGGCTATGTCAAACAGTCCGGCCTTAACCATTGACACAGCAGGAAGCAGCATAAGAATACGCTTCTCTGAAACGAAGCCGATAAGCACATATCTCTTTGCATTTGCAGCCGGCAGATTTGATCTCATCGAAAAAGAGATAGACGGAGTAAAGATGGAGATGCTTCACCGTGAAACCCGTAAAGGGTACATTGAAAATAACGTTGACGAGATCTTTCGTCTTCATCTGAGCTCACTCAGGTGGCTTGAGAAATATACAGATATCCGTTATCCTTTCGAAAAATTCGGTTTTGTGCTGATACCGTCATTTCAGTACAGCGGCATGGAGCACCCCGGTTCAATATTCTACCGTGCCTCATCACTTCTTCTCGAAGAGTCTCCCACGCTGAATGAAAGGCTGTCGCGTGCCTCACTTATTGCCCACGAGACATCTCACCTCTGGTTTGGCGACCTGGTGACCATGAGATGGTTCGACGATGTATGGCTGAAGGAGGTCTTCGCGGGATACATGGCAGACAAGATTGTCAATCCTGACTTCCCCGATATCAACCACGATCTCCGCTTCTTTCTTTCAAGATATCCTGCCGCCTACTCTGTTGACCGCACCCGCGGTTCCAATCCCGTCATCCAGCAGCTTGACAACATGAAGGATGCAGGTTCGCTGTACGGAGCCATAATTTACAACAAGGCGCCGATAGTGATGCGTCTTCTTGAGCAGATCACCGGAGAGGATGCCCTGCAACAGGGTATACAGGTTTACCTGAAAACCTACTCATGGAGTAACGCCAGCTGGGATGATCTTATAACCATCCTCGCGGAGGTATCCTTCAAACCGCTTGAAGAGTGGAGCAGAATGTGGATGAGAGAGGCAGGCATGCCCGTCATCATGACAGAGGTTACCGATGACAGTGCCGGGTATATGATCAGGTTCAGTGAAAAAGATCCGGAAGGAGGGGTAAGACACTGGCCACAGACCCTGAAGGCTATGGTAATTACACCGGATGATTCTGTTACCGGAGAAATAATTGCCGGCGACAGAAATTCATACATCACAGTCCCTGAGATGCCTCTCTGCATCATCCCTGACATATCAGGCATGGGCTACGGAACCTTCCTGTTCGACTCCCTTTCAATGAAATACCTTACTGACAGCATAAGCACAGTTGACGACCCGCTGCTCAGGGGTGTGGTGTGGGTCAACCTGTTTGAGAATCTTATTAATGGCACTATCCGGCCCCTTACAATGTACGATGCTGTTTTCAGGGCGCTGGCTACCGAAGAAGACCTCCAGTTGCGCAACCATCTTGCCGGCAGGCTTTCCGATATCTACTGGAACTATCTCTCCGCGGCAGAGCGTACCGAAGCAGCCGGCGAAGCGGAGACGTTTGCCTGGGACATGGTAAAAAACTCTTCTGACAGGTCGGAACAAAGAACATGGTTTACCCTCTTCCGTAATGTCGCTCTCACTGACACCGGCATCAACCTGCTGAAGGAAACCTGGGTCAAAGGTGAACTGCCCGGAGGAAATATTCTTAGTGAAGATGACCTGTGCACACTTTCATTGGTTTTGGCTCTGAAGGGGCATCGTGATTGGCAGAGTATTACGGAAGCACAGCGTTTACGTATCACCGGCAAGGACCGGCTGGCAAGGTATGACTTTGTATTGCCTTCAGTATCACCGAGCGGCAGTGTGAGGGACGCTTTTTTCAACACCCTGCGTGATCCCGTGAACCGCGAGCACGAGCCATGGGTGCTGGAGGCGCTTGGATACCTGCATCACCCTCTCAGTGCCGACAGCTCAATCCGTTACATCCCTGAATCACTTGAGATGCTCGAAGAGATTAAAAGCACCGGCGACATATTCTTCCCCGGTGGGTGGATTTCAGCCACCCTGGCAGGTCATCACTCACCCGAAGCAAGAGAGATGGTTGAGAAATTCCTGGAAGAGAACCCGGACTATCCTGCTGACCTCAGACTCAAGATACTCCAGGCTGCTGACCATTTGTTCAGAACAGATTTTAATGCAAATAATTCATCTGTCCAACCGCAAAAATCAGTAAATTAGCAATTGTGTTGCATCTCATAAATCGAATGTCCTTAAATCGCAAATCTTAAATCGCAAATCGCAAATTATCATGTCTTTCTGGCGCGTTTTATTATGTATCATCTTTCCCCCTCTGGCGGTTATTGACAAGGGCTGCGGGTCAATCCTGATCGTCTTCCTGCTCACCCTCTGTGCCTGGGTACCCGGTGTCATCGGGGCTCTCATCATAAACAAAAAGTAACCAGGCTGCTTTTCATGTTGCACAGACAGGACTGAACCTCTCTGTGCTATCTTTATCATCGTTTGAAATCGCGGCACTCGTCATTTTTATGTAATTTTGCGCTGATTAGCGCCATTCAACAGAACTTTACGTCTTCAGGCTTGTTGAGTAAGTGTGGATTATGAAGAGAATCTCTTATGGAAAACGATCAGGATAAGGTACTGGGAGAGGTAACATCAGGTGAATACAAATACGGTTTTGTGACCGATATTGAAACCGATGTCATACCTGCCGGTCTGAATGAGGATGTGATAAGACTTATCTCCTCGAAAAAGGAGGAGCCTGAATGGCTTTTGGAATTCCGCCTGAAAGCCTATCGTCACTGGCAGACAATGAAGATGCCTCAGTGGGCTAATCTGAAGATCCCTGAGATACACTATCAGGATATAATATATTACGCTGCCCCGAGGCAGAAAATAGCTCCTTCAAGTCTCAGCGACGTTGACCCTGAACTGCTCAGGACATTTGACAAGCTCGGCATTCCGCTCGAAGAGCAGAAGCACCTTACCGGAGTGGCGGTGGATGCGGTGATGGATTCCATCTCTGTAAAGACCACCTTTCGCGAGACTCTTGCGGAGATGGGCATCATCTTCTGCTCGTTCTCGGAGGCTGTTAAAGAGCATCCCACACTTGTGCGGAAGTACCTTGCCTCAGTGGTACCACATACCGATAATTTCTTTGCATCACTTAATTCGGCGGTCTTTTCAGACGGCTCATTCTGCTATATACCCAAGGGTGTCAGATGCCCCATGGAACTCTCGACCTATTTCCGCATCAACGCCTCCAACACAGGTCAGTTTGAACGGACACTCCTGATTGCCGACGAGGAGTCGTACGTAAGTTATCTCGAGGGTTGCACTGCCCCTATGCGCGACGAGAACCAGCTGCATGCGGCAGTCGTGGAGATTGTAGCCGAAAGGGGTGCAGAGGTAAAATACAGCACAGTCCAGAACTGGTATCCGGGTGACAAGGAAGGCAAAGGAGGGATATTCAACTTCGTCACAAAAAGAGGGATATGCAAGGGTGATGACTCGAAGATCTCATGGACACAGGTGGAGACAGGCTCAGCGGTAACATGGAAATATCCTTCATGTATCCTTCGCGGAGACAACAGCACCGGTGAATTTTACTCCGTTGCTGTCACCAACAACTACCAGCAGGCCGACACCGGCACCAAGATGATCCATATCGGCAAAAACACCAGAAGTACCATCGTTTCAAAGGGTATCTCGGCAGGGTTCGGACAGAACAGTTACAGAGGGCTGGTCAAGGTGCTCAGGAAAGCCGATGGCGCAAGAAACTTCTCCCAGTGCGACTCCCTCCTGCTTGGAGACAAATGCGGAGCTCACACATTCCCCTACATAGAGGTCGACAACCCTTCGGCCATAGTTGAACATGAAGCAACGACATCGCGTATAGGCGAAGACCAGATATTCTACTGCAACCAGCGCGGGATCTCGACAGAGGATGCAATAGGACTGATCGTCAACGGTTATGCGCGTGAGGTGATAAACAAGCTGCCGATGGAGTTTGCCGTTGAGGCACAGAAACTGCTTCAGATAAGCCTCGAGGGCAGTGTCGGTTAAAATGAATTTATTTTAATTAAGGATATGAAAAACGATTTTCTGTTACAGATAAAAGAACTTAAAGCCTCTATTGATAACAAAGAGATCCTCAAAGGGCTGAGCCTGGAGGTGAAACCGGGTGAGATACATGCCATCATGGGTCCGAACGGAAGCGGCAAGAGTACCCTGGCATCCGTGCTTACGGGACGTGATTTCGTCACGGTTACACACGGCACGGTCACTTTTGAGGGCCGTAACCTGCTTGAGATGTCACCGGAAGAGAGAGCCCGCGAAGGCATTTTCCTCTCTTTCCAGTATCCTATAGAGATACCCGGCGTAAGCATGGTCAACTTCATGAAGACCGCTGTTAATGAACAGCGCAAGCACCGAGGGCTGGAGCCGCTCACCGCATCAGAATTCCTTCGCCAGATGCGTGAGAAGAAAGAGCTGGTTGAGATAGACTCAGCCCTGACAAACAGAAGTGTCAATGAAGGGTTCTCCGGAGGAGAGAAGAAGAAGAATGAGATCTTCCAGATGGCGATGCTTGAGCCGAGGCTGGCTCTCCTGGATGAGACCGATTCAGGTCTTGATATCGATGCCCTCCGCATCGTCGCCAACGGCGTCAACAAGATCCGCAGGCCAGACACATCGGTGATAGTCATCACACACTACCAGAGACTGCTCGACTATATTGTCCCTGACCACGTTCACGTGCTCTATGACGGCCGCATAGTCAGGTCGGCAGGACCGGAACTGGCTCTCGAGCTTGAGGAGAGAGGATACGACTGGATAAGGAAGGAAGCAGAAGTAAGTGCAGAGTCATGGACTACAGGCCAGAAGTAATAAACAGGCTGTCAGCACTCTATGCTGCAAGCCGTGAAGGTTTCCGCAACGATTCGCCGGAGATATTCAACAGTCACCGGGAAGGGGCATTTGATGACTTCATCCGGCTGGGAATACCTGACCGCAAGAACGAGGCATATAAGTATACCAACCTCGAGCAGTACCTGGGTCATGATTACCAGGGCTATTATCTGCCTGTGGAAGAGGACTTCAAAGAGGCTGAGAAATTTCATTGTGAGGTGGAAGACCTCGATGTATGGAATATGGTTCTCCTTAACGGGTTCTTTCCTCACGGAGACAAGGGGCTGATTATGCTGCCCGGAGGGATATGGGTCGGGAGCATGAAGGCCGCGGTGAAGCAATTCCCCTCGATGGTGGAAAAGCATTATAACCGGTACGCAGAAAACAAAACCGACGGGCTGGTGCCTCTCAATACCGCCCTAGCATCTGACGGGCTGTTCATCTATGCACCCAGGAACACCGTCTACACAAAGCCCATACAGATAGTCAACCTCCTTCATTCAGACAAGGACATCTTCGTTCAGGACCGAAATCTCATTATAGTGGAAGAGGGGGCGCAGCTCAACCTTCTGGTTTGCGACCATGCCCTGTCGCCGCAGCACTTTCTTACAAACACGGTAACCGAGGTATTTGTAAACCGTAACGCACGCTTTGAGATCATCAGGGTGCAGAACCAGCATAATAACTCGGCCAAGATGACCCACACGTTCATTCACCAGGAACGTGACAGCTTTGCCTCGTCAAACAATATCACCCTGCATGGCGGTCTCGTCCGCAATGCCACCTGGCACCGCCTTGAAGGGGAGAATGCCGAGACCCGTTCATTCGGCCTCTTTCTTGCTGACAAACACCAGCATGTAGCCAACTTCGTAATGGTTGACCATGCTGCTCCCCAATGCAACAGCACACAGCTGTTCAAGGGTGTGCTCGATGATAACGCCAGCGGCGCCTTCAACGGACGTATCATGGTGCGCCGGATAGCCCAGGGAACAAATGCATACCAGAGCAACAATAACATCCTCCTGTCGGAAGATGCACGGATGGATACAAAGCCTCAGCTTGAGATATTTGCAGATGATGTCAAATGCAGCCACGGTGCAACTGTCGGACAGCTTGACGAGAATGCACTTTTCTACCTGCGCTCGAGAGGCATCGATGCCCGCGAGGCAAGACTGATGCTCATGTTCGGCTTTGCTCATGATGTGATTCAGAACATACCGATAGAGGCACTGCGCGAACGCATCGATACCCTCGTAATGCAGCGACTGCGCGGAGAACTGTCACGGTGCGCCTCATGCGCAATACAATGCAACTGAAATCGCAAATGAAACTGTCAAAGACGATAGAAGAGATACGTGCTGACTTCCCGATACTTTCCATGAAGGTACACGGGCTGCCGCTTGTATACCTTGACAACGGCGCCACTACACAGAAACCCGAACAGGTGATACGGCTGATGGACGAACTGTACCGTACCGCGAACGCAAACGTGCATCGCGGAGTCCATTTTCTCTCTGACATCGTCTCAGATAAATATGAATCAGCCCGTGAAACAGTAAGGGCGTTCATAAATGCAGGCAAGAAAGAGGAGATAATTTTTACCGCAGGAGCAACAGCATCAATAAATGCCGTCGCCTTTTCATTCGGTGAGAAATATGTTAGGGAGGGTGATGAAATCATTGTCAGTGAGATGGAGCACCATGCCAACATTGTTCCCTGGCAGATGCTCTGCGGAAGAAAAAATGCCGTGCTGAAGGTCATCCCGTTTACTGACGAGGGGGTGCTTGACCTTGAAGCCTACCGCAGACTGATAACAGACCGCACCCGTATCGTTGCCGTTACTCATGCTTCAAACGTACTGGGCACTGTTAATCCGGTGAAAGAGATTGTTGCACACGCCCACAAACATGGAATACCTGTGCTGGTTGACGGTGCCCAGAGCATCCAGCACGGGGTGGTCGATGTGTCCGATATTGGACTGTGACTTTTTTGTCTTCTCCGGACATAAGGTGTATGGCCCGAACGGCATCGGGGTCCTCTATGGCAAGGAGAAGCTGCTTAATGACTTACCTCCTTACCAGGGTGGAGGGGATATGGTCGCCACCGTCAGTTTCAGGAAGACCACCTGGAATGAATTGCCATTCAAGTTTGAGGCAGGCACCACAAACTTCACGGGAGCGATAGCCCTCGCCGCAGCACTGGATTACGTTACGTCACTCGGCAGAGAAGCAGTGGCAGAGAGGGAGCAGTCACTCCTTGAGATAGCAACAGCCGGACTGTCATCAGTCAGAGGAGTGCGCATCTACGGCACTGCTCCCCGGAAGGTTTCCGTGGTGTCGTTCCTGCCGGGTGATATACACCAGTATGACGCAGGGATGATACTTGACAAGCTCGGCATCGCAGTAAGGACCGGAACACACTGTGCACAGCCGGTGATGGAAAGGTTCGGCATCTCAGGCACTATCCGCGCTTCTATCGCTTTCTACAACACCGAAGAGGAGATCGATGCACTTGTAAAAGGGGTCAGAAAAGTAACAGAGATGTTTGATTAACAGCCCTGATATGAACATTAATGAAATACAGGATCAGATCATAGATGATTTCTCTCTCTTCAGCGACTGGATGGAGAGGTATGAATACCTCATTGAACTCGGCCGGACGCTTCCTCCCTTTGATCCGTCACACAAAGTGCCCGATTACATCATTGAGGGGTGCCAGAGCAAGGTGTGGCTGTATCCTGAATTCAAAGACGGGATAATCACCTTCAGCGCTGACAGTGACGCACTCATAACCAGGGGCATTGTGGCATTGCTTGTAAAGGTCTTTTCAGGCCGCACACCTGACGAAATAACCGGGGCAGACATATACTTCATTGACAGGATAGGACTGAGGCAGAACCTCTCACCGACACGGTCAAACGGTCTGCTGGCAATGATGAAACAGATGAGGCTTTATGCCCTTGCATTCAAATCGAAACAGGAACACAAATGACAACGCAGGAGATACAGGAAACCGAAGCACGCATTGTAGGCGTACTCAAGAGTATATTTGATCCGGAGATCCCGGTAAACATCTACGACCTGGGACTGATATATGAAGTCAGGGTCGATGAAGATGAGATAGCCCATATAACAATGACCCTCACAGCCCCGAGCTGTCCGATGGCCGAAGATCTGGTCGAGGAGGTGAAGTATAAAGTAGGAGGAACAAGGGGGGTCAGGGAGTGTGATCTCAAACTTACCTTCAGCCCGCCCTGGGACCGGAGCATGCTCACCGAAGAGGCAAAACTGGAACTGGGATTGCTCTAGCACATGCGCCATGGCTGATGCCCGTAAGATAGCACTTACATGGAAGATCAAGGAAATGCTTCACAAGGAGGGCTTTGATATTTCCGGTATCGCCCAGGCCTCATCGCATCACGAAGACACTCAGCATATAAGCGAATGGATTGCTTCCGGAAAGAATGGCACCATGAGGTTTATGGAAAGGAACCTGGAGAAACGCGGTGACATAACCTTGCTGGTTGAAGGTGCAAAGTCAGTGATCGTCGCCGGGATCCGTTACTACAGTGCAGACCCTCACGACAATCCGGATCATTACTTTGTAAGCCGCTATGCCCGTGTCAGGGATTACCATGCTGTGGTGGAAGAAAAGCTTAACCGCGTTATTAAGGCCATCAGGGCTGACCTGCCGGATGCCGGGTTCCGGGCCTTCTGCGATTCGGAACCTGTGAGCGAAAAAGCCTGGGCTATCAGGGCCGGACTGGGATGGCGGGGACGCAACAGCCTGGTAATAAATAAAGACATTGGCTCCTACATCTTCCTTGGTGAGATCGTCACAACAGCGGAGCTGGCCTATGACAATGCCTCTTCACGCGATCGCTGCGGCACCTGCAACCTGTGCGCGGAAGCATGCCCCACCGGTGCCATCTGTGATGACCGCACAATCGATGCCCGTCGCTGTATCTCATACCTGACCATTGAACACAAGGGAGACCTGCCGGAAGAATTTCATGGCAGGACTGGAAATATGATATACGGTTGTGACCGTTGTCAGGAGGTCTGTCCGTTCAACAAAAAAGCACTCCCCTTTACAGACAGGGAGCTCATCCCTGAACATGACATCACCCGGTTGTCAAAGTATGACTGGCAGAAGATGACCCCCGAAGATTTCAAAAAACTCTTCAAGGCATCAGCAATAAGGCGCACAGGTTTTAAGATGATCAGAAGAAATATCGATTTTGCAGATTCAGGGCTCCCTGAAGAGAGGTGATATTCTCCGGTTATTGCCGTCATTCGGAGCCGGCGTTATACCAAGCACTCTTGTGATCACATTGTATATATCTACATTGAAGAGTGTATCAACTGTAAAGTCTTTTTTGAAAGCCGGCCCTTCCGCATAGAATATTGAATGCATATCTTCCCATAGCCAGTCGTACCCGTGATCTCCCCTGTTGTATCCGGAGGGTGATGGCCTGATACCGGCAATCCATCCCGGATCAGCAATGAGAACCACTTCCGGTATGCGGGGATGAGTACCGTAATGCAGATGAGAAGGGAGGTCATCCCTCCTGTAGGCTTTGATTTTGTGCTGGAGATTAATAAGTATAACACACTGTCTGTCTTCTCTTCTGCAGGCTCAATTGCCCATACCGGGGAGCCCCCGTAGATCCTGTTAACCATTCTCTCAGGAAGTGTGTCAAAGATGTAATTATACCGTGAGGCGTCAATCTCACCCAGCCCATGGTCAGAAAGAACAATCAGATTGACCCTGCCGGCATGCGGCAGCCTGCTGATACCATCACGCAATACCCCGATGAGACTGTCAAGGCTCCTGACCACCGATCCTGTCTCCGGTGAGAAGGGGCCATATTGGTGGCCTGTTGCATCGGGCTCCTCAAAGTAGAGGGTGATAAGATGCGGCCTCTCCCTCTGAGGCAGCGAGAGCCATTTAATAACAGTGTCGATACGGTCGCCGAAAGGCACCTCATCATCATAACTCTTCCACCGGTCAGGCTGCATGCCCTGTATCGGAGCCTCCGACCCCACCCAGTAAAATGACGCCGTCTTTAATCCTGCCTTCCGGGCAGTGTTCCACACAGGCTCACCCCCGTAGAATGCACCGTTCTCAACCATCTTACGGTCTCCTATCCTGTACACGAGGTCAAGATCGGGAGCATAGAAACTGTTGTTCACCAGTCCGTGATGATCAGGGTATAATCCCGTGGCAATGGAGTAATGATTGGGGAAGGTCTTCGTCGGAAAAGAGGGAATGAGCCTTTCGGCCATAACTCCCTTTTTTGCCATGTCATCCAGCTCCGGAGTCCCAAAGATGGAATCAAAATCCCACCTGAAAGCATCAAGTGATACCATTACCACATAAGGCGCCTCCCTCTCTCCCCTGACACTGCCGCAGCCGATGAATGACAACGGCAAAAGCACAACTGCGGTTATAATGATAACTGACCTCATCATCATGATTTCAAAAGTTACAGATCTGAAAAGTAAAACAAATTTGCGTCGGTGAAGTTCCTTCATGGAGCTGAATAGAAAATATTCTCATAATTTTGACCCTCAACCTATTTATCAGATATGAAAAGACTGTTTCTGTTTCTCGTTTTACTCTCTTTTGTTCTCCTGGCTGAAGCACAAAAGCAATACGCACTCCTCATCATCGACATTCAGGACTTCTATTTTCCCGGAGGCCGCTCAGAGCTTGTTGAGCCTGTCAGTGCAGCACAGAAGGCAGCGGAGGCCATTGACCACGCAAGAGCTGCGGGCACACCTGTGATTTATGTTCAGCATAAGTCAGCATCAGGCATGGAGATAAATAACCTGGTCAAACCGCTTCCGGGCGAACAGATATTCGTCAAAGAGGAGGTAAACAGCTTCTTGAACACCGGGTTAACGGAGCATGTTAAGGCTCTCGGCGTAGACACACTGGTGATATGCGGGATGCAGACCCACATGTGCGTTGAGGCGGCAGTGCGGGCAGCACATGATATGGGCTATGCTGTCGTTCTTCTTCATGATGCCTGTGCCACACGCAACCTCAGATTCGGTGACAGGGAAGTGGCAGCAGCTGATGTCCATGCATCAACACTGGCGACACTCAGAAGCTACGCTGAGGTAGTTTCCGTTGAAGAATGGCTGAAGAGATAGCTCCGTTTAGACCTTCAGACCTCAGACCTTCAGACCTTCGACCTTATTTCGCCATTGCTTTCAACCTCAGCTCAGGAGGCATCTTTTCGATGGCATATCTCAGAGCAGTACGGGGCATCAGGTGCCTGTTCCTTCATCACAAAATCAAATACCTCCGGCTGATGAGCCTGGCTTGCTACCTTCAGCATCCACCCGTAACCCTTCTGAACCATATCATCCCTGTCCTGCAACAGCAACCCGGCAACCTCGAAGATGTCAGGCAGGAACTTACCTCTTCTCGCCGGTATAATAAGTGACACGGCCGAAGCCCGCCGCATCCATCTGTTTTCAGACAGTGCCCATTTCTTCAGTCCGGGAGAGAAACTCCGGGTACATCTGGATAAAATCACCGACAGTATGGTTGCAGAATGTATCACATGATGCCCAGTTATTTACATACTTCATTACCCACTCCTCAAAAATCATGAAGTCTTCCGGCAGGTATTGCTTGCTAAGCCGCTGAGACCATTCGCATGCAATGAATGATTCCTCCATCATGCCTGACTTCCAGAGAGTGCTGCACAGTATGAAAATATCATGCTTGCTCCTCTCCTTCACCAGCACAAAATTTCTCCTGGATATTTCCCTGACATCCTGCGACTTGATACCATACAGGTTCACCTCCTCCCTGAAAAAACGCATTCCCGATTCCCTCGTCTTCTGGTCAGAAGCGGCAATGAGCTCTTTCCTGACTTTTTCAATTATCTCATCCATTGTTTATTCCTGATTTCAGTAATTCTGTTATCTCCCGAAAAGCTGCCGGGGCTTCCGATGCGCCCACATCATAAATAACCGGGTCGCTGATGCCATACCTGTTCTTCACCTCTTCGACAAGGCTTTTCCTGACCACAATGATTAGATGGCCTTTGTATGTTTGCATCAGTTCAGCCATCCTTTTATCCCAGCCTTTTCCGCTGAGCTCCATCGGGCCGATCTCATCGATCACCACAATATTGCTGGAAATATTTCTGCCAGGCTCAAGGGCGTCAAGACCGGTCTGATATCCCTCATCAATGACGGTAAAACGTTCGAAGCCATGTTTTAACTGCCGGTTAATGTGCCTGAGGAAAGGTACTCTCTTTCCAGTGCCAATATCCGCTATATCATACCCTGTTGTAGTCTCCTCATCTGTAATTCTTGGAGCCATAATGCCTCCGGCCCTCACTCCCTGGCTCGTCAATGCTTCTGTCAGCTTTTCAATAAAACGTGTCTTGCCCTCTCCAGTCCGGCCTGTTATTATGAATACCTTTCTGACTGATACGGTTGCAGCCATATCATTCTGAAGCCGTGCTTCAACATGGTCGACCATTCTCCTCAGAATAACTGCGGGGTCCCTGAATGCGGTTCTGAAGTCAGGCATCATGGCTATCATGTATGGCAGGCTGGCAGCCGAGAGTTCGATGGCGAGAGGCAGCTGCCTGAAACGGCTCCGGTTGAACAGGCTCCTGATCCTGGGATTATAGAGCTCTGTGCCCAGGGCTGAAAAACCCATAACTATTATCACTGCCCTGAAATTCATCTGTATACCTATAACCAATCCTTCAGAGAGGGTCTTGCCGTCATGCTGCAACGCTGTGAAAGCCAGTGCAGACAATATGGTAATCAGGATAAAAAAAGTCCAGAACCCCGGTTTTAGAAGCTGCCTCATCACTCTTCTGTACCGCCATGAAAAGAGGACTGCGGCCGGTATGACTGTCATGAGCCAGTAAGGCCACGTTGTTCTGCTTACGACCCATAGCAGCAGTGCAACGATAATGACATCAGCGGTGAGCCAGATGATTGAATAATTAAATGGCTTACGAGTGCTTCTTTCGTTAATGACCGGCGCTTCAGGGTGCTGAACCGTCTCTGCTTTTGGCATCTTTGCCATTCTCCTGCCTGTTCTTATGCCTGCCACGGCAGCCGCTGCCCCGAACAGTGCATAAAGTATCAGCAGCACGACCAGCGGAGCCCAGAAGGCGTTAACAGTAAGGCTCAGCTGTTTTGAGGCCCATGAGGTAATATTGGTGTAAATTTCAACCATATTGCCTCCGTAAAAGATGATCAGGTTGAACACTTTCTGGAACAGGTTCCAGGACATCGCCAGCATCGATCCTATAATGAACCCGGGGATGGTCCTGCCGAAAATCCTTACCGATGTTTCAAGTAACACTGATTCGGCCATGATGGCTATCATCGGCCCGAATATTATCGCGCTTGGCGACATTGTCTTCATGACGGCACATACAAGCCCTGCACGCCAGAAGAGCCCTTTCTCACCCCACAAATGACTCAGTGAGATGAGTATGACAATGCCTATTGCCGTGAGTATGTTTCCGCTGAAGGGTACCCGGAGGTTATGCAGGAAGCTTCCAAGCACAATCTCCGCGGCGGCCCAAATTGTGCCGGCAATGGATGCCCTGACCCACTTGTTGCTTATGGCAGAAACAGAAGACGTCTGATGATATTTTCAGATTGACGGTTACTGATTGACTTCCCAGCCGTAATCAACGTACCTCCAGGTGAAGTCATCCTTACTGAAAGTGACAAAAACAAATCCCTCTTCAGACCACATATATGGTCCCTTCCACCATCCTCCTGAAATAGCTCCACCGGTGATATAATGAACCCCGTTAATGTTGATCTCCTCCACTATGTGAAGATGACCCTGCAGCACGAGCTTAAGATTGTGATTCTTGAACAGGTCTATGACCTCCTTTGAGTTGTAGACAACCAGTGAAGAGTCATTTGCAACTGTTGACCCGTTCTCGATCTGGACCATTGCTGAGATGAAAGGGATATGGGTTGAAATGACAATCGGAGTCGATGGATCCGTTCTTACAAGCTCCTCCTTGATCCACAAGATCTGTGCAGAGTCAATAAGTCCCACATAGCCTTCATTTCCGGTATCTTCAACAGAGTTGATGATCATGAACTTCCATCCTTTATGGGTAAAACTATAGTATGTCTCGCCAAGTCTCTTCTCGTAAATCTTCTCTCCGTATTCAGGGTGCGAAGGGTCAGCTCCGCTGCGACCGTATAATCCGTAGATCTCATGATTGCCCATTGTGTTATAGATTGGCATCTCAGCTTTACGTATGGTCTTCAGATAAAGATTGTACAATGAATCCGCCCGGTCATACTGTGCTCCAAGAGCGTCCATAATGAGATCACCGCCGGCAATTATGAAGTCCGGCTTCAGATCGTTGATGGTATCGAGTGCCTTTTCGAAGCCGGCCACCGCATTCAGCTCCGGCTGAAGATGAATGTCGGTGACGAATGCCATGCTGAAGGAATCCTTGTCAGCCTTATCTCTCTTGCATCCCGTATCCGAGAAAATGAGAATCAACACGATAACCTTGACTGGTATTAAATAATATATTGCCCTTTTCATCTTTCTTATATGTAATTTAACCCATTTCCTAAATCGGATCGCATTCCCTGTAAGCCTCAATCACTCTCTTTTCTCCCTCCCTGCCTTTTATACTTTTACCGTGCTCCATACATATCACCCCCTCATATTCGCGTGAACGGAGATACTTAAAGATATTCCTGTAATTTATCTCTCCCGTTCCGGGCTCATTACGGCCCGGGTTATCTCCAACATGGAAAGCAGCTATCTGGTCCCAGCAAGTTTCGATATTTGGTATCAGGTTGCCTTCCGTTATCTGCTGATGATACATATCTTCAACAATCTTTACCGACTGATTGTTTACAGCAGCACAAATCTGGTATGCCTGCGGCATCTGGGTAAGATAAAGGCCGGGGTGATCCCTGAGGGTGTTCAGAGGCTCAATGACAATGGTTATACCCTCCGGCTCCGCAAACTCTGCACAGTATTTCAGGTTCTCTATGACATTTGACCTCTGGTAGTCAGGATGAAGCCTCTCGTCATAGCGTCCGGGAACCACCAGTGCAGTCTTGAATCCGGTGCGTCTTCCAATCTCAACAGCCTTTTTCATCAGCCCACCAATCATCTCTCTCACCTCCGGATCATTCAGGACGAATGACTTTTTTGAGAAATCAGCATATAGCACCCATGGACCCATCATCATACCCAGCCGGTGTACTTCACCGGCAATACGGTCCTGATCAACCTCCGGCCTGCCCGGAAAACCATTGTCAAACAGTGCCCTGAATCCCATGTCATACATGAACTTTATCTCATCAAGAGGGTCTTTACTTCCTGAAAGTTCAGGAAAAGAGCCCAGTGACGGTGCATAGCGTAGAGTGAAAGGCTTTTCGGCCACCGGAATAATTGAACCAGTGCTCCTTCCGCTCAGTAGTGCAGGTGCAGCAAAGAGTGCAGCCCCTGCTGCGGCAGCTGTCGTCAGGAAGCTGCGGCGGGAACTTTTGTTGCTCATAATATGTCTTCTTTAGTTATTGTCCGGGGACAGCCACACTCCTGGGAATATCGACTGTGCCCATCTCAAATACTTTCGGCCCCAGTTTAAGCTCGGAGTTCATCATCTCATCCCATGTCACTATCTTGCCGGTATATGCCGAGACGCGACCCATGATGCCTGACATCGTTGATACAGCGACGAACTCAGCTTCATTAAGCGGTTTGGCTGTACGTATGGCAGTGACGAAGTCGATATGCTCCTGATCATACGGAGAAATGGCAAGATCCGTTGTCATCTTCCCTTCTGCATCGAGGAGATACCCGTCATATTTCCAGATCTCGGTACCTGCCGGGTCCCAGATGGTGTTCTGACAGTTGCTGGCGCCATTGGTGCCCTGTATCCATTCCGAGACATTGTTCTCGCATCCGTTTATCTGGCGGCACATGCTGTGAACATGCATGCCCCCCTCATATATGAAGTCAGTGCTGAAGAAGTCATACTGGTCGCCTGTAGGCCTGCGGTGACGTGCTCCCATTGATACCGCTGACACTGGCTTCTTGCCTGTAAACCAGTTAACGACATCAATGTTGTGAACGTGCTGCTCAACAATATGGTCTCCCGAAAGCCAGCACCAGTTGACCCAGTCACGGATCATATACTCCATGTCAGACCATGACGGATTAGGATCGCGGTACCAGAGCTGTCCCTGGTTCCAGTAACAGTTTGCTGCAACTATGTCTCCTATCATCCCTTCCTGAACCTTCACCCAGTTGGCAACATAATCATGCTGGTGGTGCCTCTGTGTTCCGGTGACGACGCACAGCTCCATCCCTTTTGCCTTCTCTCCCGTGGCAAGTATCTGACGTATCCCGACAGGATCGACAGCCACAGGCTTCTCCATGAAGACATGCTTCCCTGCACTTACGGCAGCCTCAAAATGCTCGGGGCGGAAGTAAGGCGGAGTTGCGAGGAGAACTACATCAACGCCTGATTCAATTACCTTCTGATATGCATCAAATCCTACGAAACACTTCTCGTCAGCTATCTCTATGCCGTCCTGGGCCAGCCGTTCGCGGCAGGAGGTTATCCGATCGCCAAGGACATCACCCAGGGCTGTTATCTTCAGGTTCGGCCCGGCATTGACAAAATTGAGAGCAGCTCCTGTCCCCCTGCCTCCGCAGCCTATCAGCCCTGCCTTAAGCTCAGGGCCGTCAGGAGCCTTCTCAGGCATGTAGGGTACTGCTACCTCCTTTTTCTTCGGTGACGAACATGATGTGATGATTGTCGGAACAACGATGCCGACGGCGCCTGCAGCCGCTGCCTTCTCTAGGAAACTTCTTCTTGAAATACCGGATTTTTTCATGATTGTGTCAAGGTTTTTTCAAAGTTACAATTAAAGTTGTCAGTTTTCTGTTGTCTGTTATCTGTTTTTTGGAGTCTGAATGTCACCAGTCCTAAATCGACAGTCGCAAATCGCAAATCGCAAATTCCCTTGCTCCTCGCCCCTTGCTCCATGCCCCTTGCCTCTACTCATACTCCAGCACCACCCTGAACCCCACATGAAAACAGTCAGAGTACCACCATTTGCTCTTCGGCATCTGCGGGTCGGTACGGAGCCAGTCATCGGTGCGTGCATGATCACGTGCCGCACTTCTTACTCCTGCCGCTCCGTCACGGTATGAACCGCCCCTGATCACCTTTTCCGTCGTCCCCTCGTAGGTGTCGGAACAAAACTCGGCTACATTGCCGCTCATGTTTTTCACTCCCCATGGATTGGCCTTCACCGCCGACGGCTCCTGCGTCTTTGAGGGACTGTTGCCCCGGTACACTACAAATGTGCTTATCACTGAAGTGTCTGACCTGGTTCCGAAAAGGCCTCTCTTTTCAAATTTATCAGGTTCACCCGCAAAGAAATATGGTGTTTCAGTACCGGCCCTGCAGGCATATTCCCACTCTGCCTCCGTAGGCAGCCTGTATCTCTTCCCTGTCACCTGTGAGAGCCACCGGCAATATGTTTCTGCGGCGTGATAGCTCATTGAGATTGCTGGCCGGCGTCCCATGCCCCAGTTCTGATCAGGCTTGCCGTATGGAGGCGTGGCACCCGTGATGGCATCAACATCCTCCTTCCTGAGACGTGACCCCTCGGTGTCAGTCGATCTCCCCTCTGACGCAGTCTGCCTGTAGAACTCCATATATTCATCCCAGGTAACCTCAACCTCAGCAATAAAGAAGGAGTCAACTACCGCCTGACGCTGCGCCTCATCGCTGTCACGCAGCGGCTCGCTTACCGGACTGCCCATTGTGTAAGTGCCTCCCGGAATGGCTATCATCCTGAACGAAACACCAGATCCGGGCACATGCTCAGTGAAGCTTTCAAATGATGTGACAGTGGCAGGCGACAGGTACAGGGTATCAGCCTGTTTCACTCCCGCCCCGAAACTTTTATTGCTGCCGTGCGTGTAGTCTTTAATGTAATGACCTGCATTGAGATGACAACTGATGCAGTGCATCTCCTCCCCTTTTTCTGTCATCTGCTTGTAATAGAGATGGGCATCAGATCCCTCGCGCGTGAGCTTCGCAGGAAACAGATTCTCATGACACTTGACGCACGAGGCATTGTAAACATGCTTAACAGCCCTCTCCTGGGTCGATGCTGCTTCCCAGTCAAACTCGGTCGAGTCTTTCGTCCAATAGCTCCACAGATCACGCATTCCTGTCTTAGCTTTTTCAACCAGGTATCCCTCTCCCTTCGGCGGAAGATGGCATTCGACACATGAGATACGGGAACCTGAACGTGTCGCATAATGAACTCCCTGCTTCCAGCTCGTTGTTGCCTGCGGATGCACATGACATAAGGCACAGAAATCATTTGAAGAGGTTGCCTCAACAACCTTGCCCGATCCAAGTATTATAAGTGCGCCTGCAATAAGGCCGGGAATAAACCACAACAGGAACCTTTTCTTCACGAAACAGAGATTAAGGTGGTCAAGATAATAAAAAAACAAAAGAGGAAAACGTTATAAAGGGGGCGTAGGGACCTCCGATTTTCAATACACCCCTCAGAAACGGTATAATTACTACTTTTGGGGAAACAGGTTTGCAATGAAGAAAACACTACTGATCACTATACTTATCCTTGCATCAGTCGCCCTCTCCGCTCATCCGTGGAAGCCGCGGCACTATGTCATTGCAGACACCGACGGAGGGCTTGATGATCTTAAAGCTTTATGCATGCTGCTTGCCTCGCCCGATGTAAGACTTCTGGCTGTCACAGTCTCTGACGGATATCATAAATCTCCCGATGGTTATAAAATAGTCAGGTCGATGCTTGACGGCCTGTGGCATGAAGGGCTTCCTGTGGCATACGGTCCTGAGGCGACAGCCCTTATTGAAAAGTGCCTTTCAGGGGAGACATCGATGGTGTCGTTCATTGCACTCGGATCACTTGAGACGGCGGCTGAGGCAATGGAAAAATCCCCGTCGTTCATGAAAAAGATAAAACAGATAGTCTGGAGCAATGAAGGGTTGCCGGGAGAGGGAGGATTGAATTACAGTATCTCACCGGCTGCCGTCAGAACGGTTCTGGACGGTCCGCTGCCGGTATACGTAACAGGAAGCGGAGGGGAATCGTTCTATGATGCCGGGGTTTTATCCGAGATAGATGTAACATTCAACCCCTATGCAAGGAAAGTGGCATCAATCATCAGGGACAATAGCTCTCACAATTTCGTCTTCACTGCATTTGATGAAATGGCGCCCCTGTTCCTCCACTACCCGGAACTCTTTGCCGCAGATAAGCCTGATGCAAAAAACAGAAATTATCATCCTCTGGATATTGACCCCCTCCGGGAGTGTGCAATGCAGATACTCAGAGGCGAGACCGTACAGAAGATGCAGGTAGTCAAGCGCTTCCCTGCCGACACCTCTTTTTATATGTCAGACATTCAGCCTTTTATTGCAGATATCATTAAGAATCATGGTGAGGCTGAATGGGTCAGCGGAATACTGGCCAACGAGATGCACAGACATCTGGGTGTCTATGCAATCATCGGAGTAAAAATGGGTATCAGGGCACGTGAGTATTTCTGCACTGGCGTGGATGAGATGAAGGTCACAAGCCTCTGCGGCAGCATGCCTCCCCTGAGCTGTGCGAATGACGGGATACAACTGAGCACAGGGGCCACCCCCGGTCACGGTCTGCTTACTGTCAGCAACGATGGTCCTTTCTTTGCAGGGGCTGACTTTACACATAAGGACCGCACTATAAGGATCACCCTGAAAAAAGAGTTCGAAAACAAGATCTCATCGGAACTGAAAGAGATCAACTTCATTTACGGTCTTGACGGTGACATCTACTGGGAGCTGGTGAGGCAGAATGCGATTAAATACTGGCTCTTATTTGACAGACATGACATCTTTGATATAAAAACCATTAACTAACCTTACCATGAAAAACCTGCCTGCTTTCATCCTTATCATGCTTGTCGTTACGTTTTTCTCCTGTACACGCAGCAGCGAGACACCTTCAATCATTCCTGTTCCGGTAAGTGCTGAGTCGGGCATGGGCAGCTTTGCACTCCGACCTACTGCCAAAATAAGCTACAATGATGAGTCAGCCATGCCTGTGGCATCATTTCTTGCTTCAATGATTAGCAGACCGACAGGATTCATTGTTGGAACGGAATTGGGTGAAAATGGCAATTTAAGACTGATTATTGATTCATTAAAACCCTGGAAACCGGAAGAGTATGAGTTGCAGGTCACAAAAAGATATGTGCAGCTCAGAGCCGGTACTCCGGAGGGCCTTTTCCGGGGTGTACAGACACTGAGACAGCTTATGCCTCCGGCGATAGAGAACGAAACCGTCGTCAGTGGCATGAAATGGACAATACCATGCGTTACAGTCAGCGATTATCCGCGGTTTGAATGGAGGGGGATGCACCTCGATGTAAGCCGCCATTTCTTTGACGTCGAATTCATCAAGAAATACATTGACATCCTTGCATTGCACAAGCTGAATGTCTTCCACTGGCACCTTGTTGATGACCAGGGATGGCGCATCGAGATAAAGAAATACCCGCTTCTGACTGAAGTGGGTGCATGGCGTGTTGACAGGGAGGACCAGCCATGGAATTCAAGAGAGCCTCAGAAACCCGGGGAGAAGCCGACGTACGGAGGCTTCTACACCCAGGAGGAGATAAGGGAAATAGTCGCTTATGCAGCTGAACGGTACATTACAGTAGTCCCGGAGATTGAAATGCCTGCACACGTGGGGTCAGCCCTGGCCGCCTACCCTGAACATTCATGCACCGGCGGTCCGTTTACCGTCCCTCCCGGAGGCGTGTGGCCTATCACAGACATCTATTGCGCCGGGAAAGAGGAGACTTTTGCATTCCTGGAGGATATACTCACTGAAGTAATGGATCTCTTCCCTTCGGAATACATTCACATAGGTGGTGATGAAGCAGACAAGACCGAGTGGCGTAAGTGTCCGCTCTGCAAGGCGCGGATAAAGAAAGAGGGACTCAAGGACGAGGCTGAGCTGCAGAGTTATTTCATCAGGCGTATCGAATCATTTATAAGTGCCAGCGGACGTAAACTCATCGGCTGGGATGAGATCCTCGAGGGCGGTCTTGCTCCCGGGGCGGCAGTGATGTCGTGGCAGGGCTTCGAGGGTGGCATTGCGGCAGCGAAGGCAGGACACAGTGTGGTGATGACACCAGTGTCTCACTGTTACTTCAACGTCTACCAGGGTGACCCTGCAACAGAACCGGAGTCATTCAGAGGACTGCTGACCCTGAAGAAGGTGTATTCTTTTGAGCCTGTGCCTGCAGAGCTGTCACCTGCTGAGGCCGCATACATCATAGGAGCCCAGGGCTGTCTCTGGACTGAGTACGTAACTGACGGCCCAACAGCCGAATATATGATTCTCCCACGCCTCGCTGCCCTGTCAGAGGTTGTCTGGGCAGCACCTGAAAACCGCAGCTGGGAGGGGTTCGGCACCCGCCTCGCCAGAATGATGGAACGGTATGATTCCATGGGGGTAAGCTACTCCAGGGGCTCATACAGGGTGGAAATGACTGCATCACACGATGCGGAATCAAATATTATAACTCTTTACCTGGCAAGCGAACAGCCTTCGCCCGAAATAAGATATACGACTGACGGCAGCGAACCATCCGCCTCATCAGCCCTGTATGAGAATCCGCTGCCGCTGAGCGAATCCGCCACTGTTAAAGCAGCGATCTTTACCGAAGGGAAGATGATGGGCAGGGTAAGCGAAAAGAGAGTGAACATAAGCAAGGGCACAGGCGCCGCTGTAAAGTACAACACCCCGTTCAGCGACAAATACAAAGCCTTTGAAGAGAAGACTCTCGTCAACGGTATAATGGGCAGCGGCGCTTTTGATGACGGCCAGTGGCAAGGGTTTGAGGGGACAGATATGGATATTGTAATTGATCTCGGATCAGTCACCACTGTGACGGGAATTACAACGCAATTCATGGCTGCGGTCGGAAGCTGGCTCTTTCTGCCTCAATGGGTTGAGTTCTCACTCTCGGAGGATGGCACCGGATTCAACTCCGTCGGCAGAATCGAAACCACCCTGTCGCCACAGGAACAGGGTAACAGAACTGAGAGTTACTTTGTCAGCATCCCGGAATCCGGGGCAAGGTATGTCAGGGTCTTTGCAAAAGGTCTGATAACCTGCCCTCCGTGGCATTCCGGTGCAGGCGGCAAGGCATGGCTTTTCTGCGACGAAGTGATTGTGGAATAGAGAGGCTGAAGGCAATGCCCGTCAGTGGGAAGCAAGAAATTCTCCGAAGAGCTTCAGCTTATTGAATCTCTTTACAGCAATTCCAAACACCATTGCCGTCCAGAATGAGAACATGGCGTATACCAGCGCCGGCTTTACCATGTCATTGCTCTGGATGAGAGTACCAGCCACCAGAAGGGCAAGGGTAGTGTTCTGAAGCGCTACCTCTATGCCTATGGTGAATGATGCCCGGAGACCTGTCCTGGCAACTTTTCCCGTTATCATTCCTGCAGCAAACCCTGCAATATTAACAATCAGCGCAATGGGAAAGATCCTCAGTGCCTCCGGCCAGCTTATTCCTGATCCTCCTTTCGATTCGTCAGCAACGGCTATCAGGGTGTAGACACCTGCAAAAAGGATGATCATGGTTGTCCTGACAGGCTTCTGTATCCTTTCAGCGATATCGTTCCACCTGTATCTTATAAGCACACCCGTACCTGCAGGAAGCAATGTCACAAAAAAGATCTGAAGGAAAGACTGGATAAAGGGAAGGTCAAATGCCGAGTGCCTGCCCATGTAAAATGCCAGGGCGATGTTCACAAGCAGCGGAATGGTTAACAGCGTAAGAATACTGTTTATCGTTGTTAGGGTAACCGAGAGAGCCACATTACCCCTGTACAGGACAGTGACAAACCCTGATGTAGTGCCGCCCGGACATGCTGCCAGTATGATGAACCCGACTTTTATTGCCGGTGGCAGGTCTGTGAAACTTACTATGGTGAAGGTAATCAGAGGCAGAAGGACCATCTGGGCAAAGAGACCGTAAAAGAATGCTTTTGGTGAACGGCGTATCTCCTTCAGATCATCCATGTTAATAGACAATCCAACACCAAACATAATGGTAGCCAGAACTGCGCTGACAAGCAAATCAATATAAGTGAGTGACATCCCCGAAATCATTCCTTCCTGCTCATCCGGTAAAGGAAAGAATTTTATTTCAGATTAATGCCCGGGGGCAAATTCGCAATTCGCAAATCGCAATTCGCAAATCGCAAATCGCAAATCGCAAATTACCTGGGGTCTGCCACCTGCCCCATAAACACTATCGTGCCGGTTGTGGTCTCCCTGATGAAATAGAGGAACGGGCGGTTTACATTGATAACCGTGGTCATGGGCATTGATGTCAACTCCATCTCAACAACAGTTGCTGCAGCCGCTTCAGTACCCTCTTCGTTTGTCTCAATGAATGTCTGATGCAGAACCCTTGAGATCAACATATCCTGATCACTGATATTACTGAAGTCTGCAAAATCGGTAAAGGCTATGCCCATCCCCAGTGCAGTGAGGTCATCCTTCAGTTCCCTCTTATATTCATACTTGAATCTCGGCAGGCTGAGGTCAACCTCGGTGGTTCCCGTTGCCAGGTATGACATCCAGAGCGACCAGTTTTCGGGTGTGAGTGTTGCTGCTGCTGCGGCAGTCGAGACACCCTCATTCGGCAGCATAACAACCATTGAATAGTTGCCCTGGCCATATGGCAGCTCGATCAGCGTCGCATTCTGTGAGTGAGTGACTGCAAACTTCTCGTTCTGAAACATCATCGGCACCTGCACGGACGAACCGGGGGTGATATAAAATGGTTTATTCTGCGTATCATCCTTGTCAAACTCATTCCTCCACTTGCCCTTGAAATATACTGCATTGATCAGGAGCATTGCCAGGTCAGGACTAAGTTCGTCAAGCATATCCTGAATCTTGTCATGTGTCTTTTCCTCTATCCACCCGTTTACCATATCCACGGCTTTGGGATCAGTTACGTCTATGCTCCTTGCTTCAGCGAGGTAATACTTTTTCAGGGCGTCAATATATGACTGTTTTACCGTAAGTCTCTTCTCCACCCATACCGAGTTGGCTATCTCCATGATCACCCTCGTGTCAACAGGAACCATGTCCTTCATCAGCTTGAGGTATGTCTCATTGATCTCCTCAATCGTCTTCCCGTCATAACGGAGGGCTGACTTCATTGCCTCGAAGGTCTCTCCTGCTGCCCCGTTGAGGGTCATCGAGAGTGCACTGGTGACACTGAAAGGAGAGATCATGATATTTTCTGCCCCTTTATTGTCGGTTATAACCGGCACAAAAAGGTCAAAGGCAAACTTATTGGCCGACTCCACTACCTCCTTCTGCTTCAGGGTCAGATCTATCTGAACCGGATCACCCGGAGGGGGATCGCTCTTCGTTCTTTCACATGATGTCATTGATGTTGTAAAGCCTGCAGTGATAATTAATGCCAGGCTGATCAAATTCTTTTTCATGACACAGTCAGTTATGGTAACGTAAATATGACACAAAAATCATACCGCATATTCATCCTTTGTTCTTGACCATGATTCCCTCATGCTATCTGCCAGCACGGTTTCGTATAATTTAATTAAGTTAGCGGTTGGAACCAGAAAAGCATCAGTGTTTGGAAAATGAGATATTAAGGATAGCACGGAGGATTCAGTCCATAGCCCAGGCAGGTCTTCATTATGCGGAAAACAGTTTTGACAGGCAGCGATACGGGGAGCTACGGGAGCTAAGCGTACAGCTGGCCACCCAACTCTCTGAAGCACCTGCCGGGAAGATCCGTGATATCTTTACCTGCGAGACCGGATTTCAGACACCGAAGGTTGATATAAGATCAGTCGTGCTGAAAGATAACAAGGTACTCCTGGTCAGGGAACGCTCCGACGGACGGTGGGCACTGCCGGGCGGTTTCGCAGATATCAACTATTCTCCGGGAGAGGTTGCAGTGAAGGAGGTAATGGAAGAGACAGGACTAACTGCAACAGTAAGCCGTATCCTTGCAATAACAGATACAAACAGGCATAACTTTCCTCCCCTGGAATATCACTATTATAAGATAGTCGTGTTATGCGATCTTAAAGGCGGAGAATTACGGGGCAGTGATGAAACACTGGAGGCAGGATTCTTTGACTTTGACTCACTTCCTGAGTTATCGGAGAAACGTAACACTCCGGAACTCTTTGAACTTATAAGACGGCAGCTTGAATGCACCTTGACCTATTGCGACTGACTACTGATCAAAACCATAAGCAGAAATGACATCGCTGACAAAGGAAGAGCAGATAAGATATCACCGGCAGCTTATTATCCCGCAGGTTGGTGAAGAGGGACAGCTAAAACTCAGGAATGCCTCGGTGCTTGTTGTCGGTGCCGGGGGACTGGGTTCGCCGGTGCTTCTCTACCTTGCGGCTGCAGGAATTGGCAGGATAGGGATAGTTGACAATGATGTGGTCGATACCGGCAACCTTCAGAGACAGGTGATCTACAACACTGCAGATATCGGGCGTAAAAAGGCAGAAGCGGCTGCAGAAAAGATCTCGCTGCTGAATCCCCATGTATGTGCAAAGCCGTATCCGGTCCGCCTCACAAAGGATAACGCCGGGGAGCTGCTTTCAGGTTATGATATCGCTGTTGACTGCTGCGATAATTTCGCTACAAGGTATGTGCTTAGTGACGCCACCATATCTGCCGGTATACCTATGGTCTACGGAGCCGTTTTTCAGTTTATGGGTCAGGCCTCAGTCTTCAACCATAAGGGCGGGCCGTCATACAGAACCCTCTTCCCGGAGGAGATGCACGCTGACAGTAATGATAACGGAACCCCTCCGGGTGTTATCGGAACACTCCCCGGAATTATTGGCTCTATACAGGCCTGCGAGGTTATCAAGATCATTACCGGCGCAGGCGATACCCTCGCAGGCCGCCTCCTGCAGATCGACGCCCTCTCATTCAGGGTGGAGATCATTCTATTGTAAGTAATTTTATTTGACTCAAACACCATTTTTCGTATCTTAGTGTCTGGCTGTTAATCATTTCTGACACCATGGCTTTTAATTGTATATGGCGGTTGCTGATCACCCTGGCGCTTGCGTCTCAGCAACTCTCAGCAGCATCATTTCAGAACCAGCCTGACACCTCTGTTATTAATAAACGATCACGTGATGCCTATCTGGAGGCCAGAAGAAATCCTGATGTTTCAATTCTGATGGCACACCAGTCACTGACTGAATCGCGGAGACTTGGTTACATAAAGGGGGAAGCTGATGCATCGCTTGCACTGGGGATGGCTTTCCTTGCCAAGTACAACAGCGGCGACAGCGCCAGGTGGTACAATGAACTTGCTCTTTCAAAATATGCGGAGACTGGTGATGTGTCGGGGAAGGCAAGAGCCTGTTATGGCCTTGCCTATGTTTACAGCTTCAGGAGCGATCTGGCAGGTTCAGAAAAATACAGCTCACTTGCACTCGGGTATTTCGAAGAGGCCGGAGACCATCGCGGGATGATAAACAGTCTCAACAACCTTGCCTATCTTGCACGACAGCGACAGGATCTTGAAGGTGCTAAAAGCTATATTGAAAAAGCCATTGCCGCAGCAAGAGAGGTAAATGACACACTCCCCCTGGCTGACGCAACAAATAATCTCGGAAATATTTACAAGGAGATGGCTTTATTCAGCCAGGCTATTGACACTTATTTTGAGGCCCTGAGGCTCTGGGAACTCAAAGGCGATTCAAGCGGCATGTCTGTAGCCTATGGAAGCATCGGCCTGGCATATTTTTACCAGAAAGACTATGACAAGGCTCTTGAGTACAGCAGAAAACATCTCATGCTCTCTGAAAGAAGGGGCGATCTCTGGGAAGTGAGCAAGATGTGCAACAATATAGCTCAGATATTTAACTCGAGAAATAGTTATGACAGTGCACTGGTGTATCAGCGGAGAAGCCTGTCACTCAATCGGGAAATGAATACTCCGGCAGGGGAAGCATCGATCTCTCATAATATCTCATCTACGCTGCTGCATCTGGGACAGCCAGACTCCGCCTTATGGTATACCAGGCGTGCAATAAGTCTTATCTCCGGTGCCGGAATGTCCATCCCTCCCGAATATTATGTTACTCTTGGCAATATATTTCAGACACAGCAACAATACACCCAGGCAGCTGAGAGTGCTCTCAAAGCCTATACCCTTGGCAGGGAGAAAAACCTTCCGCTCGTAGTCTCCGATGCCTCCTTGCTCCTGAGTGACATTTATTCGAAAACAGGCCGGGAAGACAAAGCATACAGGTACCTCGCTGAACACATGCAGCTCAAAGACAGCATAAGCAATGACGAATTCCTGAAGCAGGTAACGCGAATGGAAATACAGTATGATTTCGACAAGAAACAGAGAGCCGCTGAATATGTGCAGATGCAGGAAAAAATGGTGCGCGACCAGAAGATCAGACAACAGAGACTCTATATGAAGGGGCTTGCATTGCTTCTGATGATCGTTGCGCTTTTTTCACTTCTTTATTTCAGGCATGCCAGCCTCCGGGCAAAATACTCACAGATTGACCTTGAACAGAGGCTGCTCAGAGCCCAGATGAACCCGCACTTCATCTTCAACTCACTGTGTGCAATACAGGATCTGATACTGGCTGACAAGCCACAGCGTGCGAACGCATTCCTTACAAAGATAGCAAGGCTGATGCGCAACATACTGGAAAACTCACGCGAGGAATTTATTCCTCTTGATAAAGAGATTGAAACACTGAGATTGTATCTTGATGTACAGCAACTCAGATTTGAGAATGGATTTAATTATGATATTACCGTTGACCAGGATATAGATCCTGAAAACTTCTCTGTACCTCCAATGCTCGCACAACCATGTGTTGAGAATTCAATCGAGCACGGTTTGCTGCCGGGAAGGAAGAATGGACGTATTCATCTCTCATATACCCTCCGTGACGGAGTAATTATGCTTGAGGTTACAGATAACGGAGTCGGAAGGGAAAAGGCTGCCGGTGAGCAGCCGAGAATGAAGAAAGAGTCGGTTTCAACCAAACTCACACAGAAACGGCTGGAACATTTCAGGAAGAGAATGAAAGAAAAGAGAATAAGCTACGAGATTATTGACCTCTTTGATGGAGCTGATGCCTCCGGGACAAAGGTTGTGATGATGCTGCCTTACAAAAAGATTTACGCCTGATATGAACGCTGTAATAATAGATGACGAGCCTGCGGTAAGAAACACCATTGCTGCAATTATCAGAAACAATTTTCCGGAAATAAAAGTGGTTGCCACAGCCGGAAGCGTCGCTGAAGGATGTAATATAATCAATAGTTATCAGCCTGACATTCTCTTCCTTGACGTTGAGATGCCAGACGGCACAGGTTTTGACCTTCTGACCAGGATCTCTCCTGTCCGTTTCAGGGTTATATTCGTAACCGGACACCAGGAGTATGCTCTTGCAGCAATAAAGGTGAGCGCACTTGATTATATTCTTAAACCAATTGATGAATCAGAACTCACGACAGCAATAGGCAAAGCCAGGGAGATCATTAACCAGGCCGACGAGCAGCTTAAACTGGCAGCTCTCACTGAGAATCTGCAGGGCCGAAAAGTACTTAAACGTATTATTCTGAAAACCGCTGAGGCTCTCCAGCTTGTATCCGTTAGCGAAATAATCAGGGCTGAGGCGGAGAGCAACTATACCCATTTCTATCTTTCAGGTGGGAAGCGGGTGCTGGTCTCCAGAACAATAAAAGAATTTGAGTCACTCCTTGCAGGAACAGCAGTTATACGTGTCCATCAGTCGCACATGGTTAACCTTAATCATGTCGACAAATTCATGAAACATGACGGCGGATACCTTCATCTTAAAGACGGGACTTCAGTCCCCGTCTCCCCCAACCTCAAGCAGAAGGTCCTTCAGGCCATCACTGACCACCTCTACGAATAATTGTCCTGCGGTCCTGCAGTCCTGAGGTCTTGCGGTCCCTCCTTCTCCGCCAAATGGCGGATTCGGAGGGCAAAGCATGCGGTCAGGGTTTTTGAACCAATAAGCACGACCTTCAGACCCCCAGACGGAGCGTAGCGACAGACTGCATGACAATACTAAACCAATACTAACCCAAACCCCCTCTTTACTCATTTGCTGTTGTTTCGTGGTATCATCACGACCTAACTTTCGTGAAAAACCATAATGTCATGAAATATTCTGTTGTTTTTACTGCAATGATCTCCCTGGTGATTCTCTTTGCACCACGTGCCAGATCACAGGAGGTTAAGGTAGATGTCAAGGGCAAGGTAGTTGAAGAGACTGACCAGCGCGCCAACCAGAAGACCGAGGAGGCAATTGACTACGGATTTGACAAGGTAGAAGAAGGAATAGGCAACCTCTTTAAGAAAAAGGAGAAAAAGGATAAGACAAAAGCAAAGGATGAAGCAGACGTCACAGGCACGGGAGAATCACCATCAACCGGCCCGGGAACTACCGCATCAACCGGCGCTCAGCAGTCACAGGCAACCCTGAAGTGGAACAAGTATGACTTTATCCCCGGAGAGAAGATCATCTTCGAAGATGACCAGGAGGGAGAAGAGAACGGCGAGTTCCCCTCCAGATGGGATCTTGCAGGTGGCGGAAATGTTGAAAACGCCTCCTTCGGAGAACAAAATGTAATCTATTTCAAGGAGGCCAGTTCCTGCATCGTTCCGTTCTTCAAAGAGCCGGCCAGGGACAACCTGCCCGATCTGTTCACCGTTGAGTTCGACTGCTGGTTCGAACCTGATGAATACTGCCAGTATCTTGTCAGTTTCTACGACCACAAGAACCAGAGTGAAAGCTCTATTAACATTGACCCGTTGATCATCAATGCCAACCATGCCGGCATTAATGATGTCGGGGAAGGATACTATCCAGGTTTCGAGGAGAAAGGAGAAATCACGAGCGGATACTGGAGGCATGTGGCTATATCATTCAATACCAGGGCTCTGAAAGTCTACCTTGACGATGCCAGGGTGGTGAACATCCCGAATCTCGGCATTAACCCTGAAGGCCTCACCATCTGCTGCGACCGGATGAACTCGGCAGGCGCGGAAGGAAGAAACAGACTGATCAAAAACGTCAGGATCGCAGAAGGTGCCGTGAAGCTTTATGACAAACTGATGCAGGATGGTAAGATTATTGCCAACGGCATACGCTTCGATGTTAATAAAGCCACGATCAAACCTGAATCAATGGGTGTCATTAATTCAATCTATGGTCTTCTCAAAGACCACCCTGAGTTAAATCTCAGTGTAGAGGGACATACTGACAGCGACGGGGAGGCTGCTTCTAACCAGACCCTTTCAGAACGCCGGGCACAGGCTGTTGCCGACCAGCTGGCAAAGATGGGCATTGATGGTTCACGTCTCACCAGCCGTGGCTGGGGTGAGACCAAACCCGTTGGCCCGAACAATACCTCTGAAGGGAAGGCCGCCAACAGGAGGGTTGAATTTGTAAATAACTAACCTGAAAGGAAATATAACCATGAAAACAAAACTGAGAATCAACACTGTCGGAAGCATGCTGGCAATAATACTGCTGTCAGCTACCGTGACTACCTGTGACAGGCAGGAAGATGATCCGCTCTATGTGGGAACATGGCAGTACAAAGAGAAGGTTTATGCAGGTGAGTTTGCATACAATACAACCAGAACGCTCATCCTCACAGAGACAACCTTTGAAGAAATTTATGTCATGCAACGTGACAATTCAACCGTTATCGCGTCTGTACTTGGCCTGAAGGGTGATCTTGATGTAAGTGGCGCTGAGATGAACTTCAGCCTGATGGCAGTTGGCGACTGCGCCAAGGACGCCCAGAACAAATGCACAAGCTCGGTACAATGGTATGCAAAAGGGTCGTCAGGATACAATAACTATATACAATACCTGGAAGAGAGCGTCTCCGGAGAATTTGAAGCTGATGAAGATTATCTGTGGCTCGTACGTGACAGTAACAACGACGGCGACACTGATGACGACTGGGAAGATATGGAATTCGAAAGGCTTTAACTGAATGCGCCATGGGAATAATAAACAGATCAAAGGGGAGCGTCGCAGCGATAATTATTGCAACAGTTCTTTCCTTCCCCGCAACTGCCGCTCCCCTTTTTTCGCATGACTCACCTGCGCCTCCACTGCTGAATGCTGATCAAGATCCGCTAACTAATAGCGAGTGGCGGATTTATGATGTCAACGGAGACGGGAAATTTGATACCTCCGATATAAATGAGTTTGTCGAAGGAGGAGGTATTGGCTTCATTAATGATTTAAACAGCGACGGAAATAAGGACCTGACAGATGCTTTTGCTCTTTATGTTAAGCTTTCCGTGCTTGACCGTAACTGTGATGAGGCGGTTGACAACAACGACTTTACACCAATTAACCCTGTTCAGTTGCCTGAACCTGACGCAGCGGCTGTGTGGCCGCTTGTCAGCCGGATAGTGGCAGAAGCCCTTAAAACTCTTCCTGCTGATATTGAGGATCAGGTATTCAGATCTTTGCCTGATGCAAGAACAATGACAATCACTGAAAAGGCAAACGTCTACCAGGAGACCGGGTTGTCTGCACTTTTACAAATGAATCTTGAGGGGGCCCAGTGGGCATACGGCAGGGCATTTCAGACAGATCCCAGGTCATCCGCCGCTCTCGCAAGTCTTGCCTTCACAATCGCCGTCGACAAAAGGCACGAAGAAGCATTAACTCTCCTTGCCTATGCCAGGGATCTGTTCCGTGAATCAGGAGCGACTTCAACCTCCATCGGGTGGATCTTTGCGAGGCACGGTCAGAACCGGGAGGCATTGATTTATTACCAGGAGGCAGTGGGGTTTTCCCCCAGGATCGCACGCTACCATATGAATCTGGGTATAGCATACATGAGGGTAGGAAGCACGGAAAAAGCATGTGAAGAATTCAGGATTGCTTCAGAATTGGATCCGGGCGATTTTCATGCGATGTTGTTCCGGTACGTTATTCCCAAAAATACTCCTCCTCAGATTACACCGATTGATCTGCAGAAACTGCAAGATGAGGCCAATAATCAGATACAGGATCTCAGGGATTGGGGCGCTACCGATAATGAACTTCCGACTCCATGGAATGAATGCACTCCTTGTGAGCAGGCACGAAGAATTCCAGAGATATTGGAGAAAAAATATGGCGACAAAATTGAGAAAATCGGTCAATCTTATGCTGATGAACTAGCTACTAAAGCCAATGAAGTGGCCTTGGCTCATGCTCCTAAATGGAAAAAACTCTCCGAAGATTACATGAACTGGGAGGCAGCTGTAAAGTGGGCAATGACAACAGGCAAGGCTTTGGAACTTGATGCTGAAGTAGCATACGGAAGCGTCATGGCATCGCTCACACGGCAATTGGGAAATGAAATTATGAGCTACAGTTCTTTTTATATGGAATGTGCTCTTAAACAAGCCGAAGCTGATGCTAATCAAGGATTTAAGGAGTTGTATTCCAGAACAAAGGATCTGCCATTGACAGCAGGATCTTATGCAGATGTTAAAGCGGATATCTATCAGACTGCTCTTGAAGAAGCTATCAACCAATGTTACAAGGATCCGATGATCACTGGCGCCTCCTACCTGAAAGCTAAAAGCGAACCAGAAGCCTTGCCTGTATCACATGTGGAAGTGTATCCAATAATATATTTTATTTTCGCGGTCCCGTCTGCATGCATTGATATACAAGGCTATTGTGATGGAATGGATATAGGCAACCTGGCAATGCCAAATCTGCTAGAAAATACCTTCAGCCTAGACCTGATCATTGCCAGCCTCGAGTATAACTTCAGCACGGGAGAATGGGAGTTCAGGATCGGGCAGGGAATAATTCTCGGAGCCACATGGAGCCCTAAGTCAGGTTTCGGCGTTCAGGTCGGAGTAGGAGTTCACGCGGAACTTTTTGGGGTTGAGTATGAGGCAGCCGCGTTCGTGCAGGGTGACTCCGAAAAACTGACGGCGCATATTGAAGGCGGAGCATCAACTTTTCTGGGACCTGGAGTTGAAACCGGTATGGAACGTACTGTTATTCAGCTGGAACACTGGTGCACAGCTATGGAGCCATGTCCTTTTGGGCCGGATACTGAATGATGGCATATGCGGTCCGGGCAACTAACTATAAACTACCACATAATGCAAAGAAGCCTTGTTATGAAATCGCTATTGGTGTCCTTCAGTCTTCTCCTGTTATTCCATTCAACTGCCGGAGCCCAGCAAAGTTGTACAGAATGTGCCCGCCGGGCTTTGCTTGTTGAATTCTCCAATCCTCGCAATCCTGATTACGAGCAAAAAAGACAGGAGTGGCGTGATTGTATGACCAATCTGCTTGGTGATTATGTTTCGTTTTCAGATGAGGATCCCAGAGTTGCTGAAGCCTCAGAAAAATGTTCGGGATTTAAACCTGATTATCAGGAATATTGCTTCCCGGAAATATTTGCCGTTTATCTGGCAGAACGCCTGACGAAGCCTTGCTTCCATATGCTGGCGATGCATTATTATGATCCGGCAGTCAATAAGCAACCGGAATACATCTTTAAAGGCAGCTATGAACCTGACATTGAGGGAGGAAGAATAGTCGAGGCTGTCACGGATGAATTTAAACCTATAATAGCCAGAATGTCATGCGAGCTGTATTATAATGGCAATACCCCGGAACTTGTCATGGAATGGCATTCTGAGCTCACATTAAACTCCCCAAAAGGACTCTTTAACAAACTAAATATCCCTAAACCCATTAGCCCTTTGCTTGATGATTTTGAGAGGAGGCCGGTCAGATGTGATGTAAAAATCCCGCCAGTTGAGGAAATCTGTGAAAACGGAACCGCAGAAATAGAATTGTCAGCTTTCAGGGATACAAAAGGTAACCCGTCAAAGAGCTTTAACAGAATCATAGTCAGCATTTATAAAGGAGAGATTCTTAACGGCGAAAACAGTGATCTGGGTCCTGACTATAAAGTCTTTACCGTTGGAGAAGGCACTGTAAAAATCGAATACAGGCCTCCTGCAGATAAAGATGACGGCTGGGACTGGCTACGGGTTTATAATTCCTGTGAAATACTTCCGGCCGAAAAAGCCCCAATGTCCGGGACACTGACTGACTCGATGATTGTAGATCAGCACTTCCCCTTTTTTTGCGGGTTTTATAAAGGTACTGTAACAATTACTAAAAACTGGAATTATAAAGAAGAGCATGACAATTATACATCCACATACGCCGGGACCCAGACAGTATCATTTGACGGAATATTCAAACCAAAAAAGGGAACAGAGGAATTGGAAAACCAGCCAATAAAAATATACGAAGCTGCATCTGTAACCGGCACATGGAATTATAATGAGGACATATCCTGCCGTGGAGCCGGTTGCGGTGATTGCCCGGGCTTGGTCAGCCAGGAATATGGTTCCGGCTCTTTGCCCGATCTGACCCTGACCGGGTTAATGATTATTACCAACTCATTCCCTACTGACAACAAGACAGTTGCTGACCAGCTGGCACAATTCGGGCTTGAAAACTGGTATGATATTTCCACGCCGCCTGATAATGTTCCCACACAAACAAGGACAAAAGATGAAATCGATAACAACTGCGTCTGGAGCACAAGGAAAACTTCAGCTTACCTGGTCGGATCAGATATTCGCTTCAAACTTAAAGACATAGGCCATCTGAGTGGTTCTGTACAATGGAATTCATCCAAAGGAAGAACTTCTGATTTAAGTATTACTGACATGACGGAGGCCATTTATGACCAGAAGCCCTACGACCCTGAAAAGGATGGCAATGACTATTCATACACAATTAAATGGGACCTTAAAGCATTGTAATAATCACCAAAACAACGTCATATGAAATCGCTAACTGCATTGACATTAACATTGTTGCTTACACTAACAGCAGCAGGCCAGGAGGCTACACCCAAACCCTTCAGTTTTAAATCGGGTATTGTAGAGTATAAGTACTCCGGTGATAAAACCGGTAAATCAATACAGTACATTGATGACCACGGCATGAAAACCGCAATGTACTCGGAGATAACCCAGGAGGGCGAGACTACTGAATCATGGGTGGTCGCATATAGAGATTATCAGTATATGTGGGATCCCGACCAGCCTGACCAGGGAATGAAGATGAAGAATCCACTGCTCTCATGGATAGAAGAGGCTTCAAAGGGTGATATGGAATCATTTACCATATCAAGCTATGAAAAGATGGGTATGGTAAAAAGCGGTAAGGAGCCGTTCCTTGGCAAAGAGTGCACCGTCCTGAAAGGCGATATGGGAAAAGTTCTGATCTGGAATGGCATCATGATGCTGATGGATTTTAAAATGGGTGCTTACATATCAAAACAGGAGGCAACATCAGTGAAAACCAACATCCCCGTTGATGGAAAATACTTTATAATTCCAAAAGAGATAATCTTCACAGAAATGCCGTAATTATGAGAGGAGGATAGTGATGAAAAAAGTTCTTGTTCAGTTAATACTGATGCTTCCCTGGTTATGCCTGACCGGTCAGCAGGCTGAATTGTTGAAGAATATCAACTTCGGCTCCTCAGGCTCATATATCTCGTATATGACAAACTGTGGCGGAAAGGTTCTTTTTAAAGCCACAAATTCCGGAAATACAAATAATGAGCTGTGGGTCACCGACGGAACGGCTGACGGCACTTACCTGCTGAAGGAGATAAATCCCTCAACAAAAACAGGGAGTGATATAGGCCAGATGACAATATTTAAAAATGAAGCCTATTTCAGCGCCAACGACGGAACCCACGGAGCAGAACTATGGAAAACTGACGGCACCGCTGAGGGAACAGTCATGGTAAAGGATATCTCACCCGGCAGCCAGGGAAGCCAGCCCGGTCACCTTGTCGTATGGAATGACAATCTCTACTTTAAAGCCTTTCATCCAGACTACGGAACAGAGTTATGGAGAACTGCCGGGACGACAGAATCAACTCAACTTGTGGCAGATATAACCCCAGGTGCAGCCTCAACACAGCCAGGGTACCTTTTCTCTACCTCTTGCGGGATCTATTTCAACGGGCTTAATAATCTGCATCTCTATTTCTCCAACGGGACCCCCTCAGGTTCATTTCTCCTGTCAGACGAAATAAGTGTAGGCCAGCTTGATAACGCTTTCTTCACCGAATACAAAAATGAGGTCTATTTCCGGGCGGTAGATGCAACAAGCGGCACAGGTTCACAGCTATGGAAGACATCAGGGAACTCTGTTACAAGAGTGACAGGGTTCGTAAGCGGTACTACCCAATTCGATCCCAGGCACCTCACAGTGGCAGGCGATAAACTATTCATGGTTGGCGAACAGGAGCCTTACGGGAGGGAGTTATGGGTTCTGGATGATTCAGGCATTCACATGGCAAAAGATATTAATCCGGACGGACACGGCGGTTTGGCAGGCGCATTTTTCACTGAATTTAAGGGAAAGCTTGTCTTTTCTGCCAACCTGCCCGCGTCAGGACAGGAGGTCTGGGTGTCAGATGGCACCTCGAACGGGACCAAAATAATAAAAGACCTGAATCCCGGGCTTGCCAGTTCCTTTGCAATATCACCTGTAAATATCGGAGATACCTTGTACTATTCTGCTGACGATGGAACAGGTGGAGAGATATGGAGGATACTCAGCCCCGATGGCCAGCCTGAGAAATTTACAGATATCCCCGGCGGTGGGGCATGGGGCCCGGAACTGGCACGGATTGGCAAAACATACGTCTTTTCAGCCAGTGATGCTGTGAACGGTACCGAACTGTGGAAGATAACGGTTTCCGGAAGCACATTAGCAGAAGAGCTGTATCACGAAGATATTTATACCAAAATATCCCCCAATCCTGTCTCCGATTACTTTATTGTTGAGATACCTGATTTGTTTAGCCTTCCAGCTGTAATATCACTCTATAATATATCCGGCGAAAGGATTATGGAAACAGAGGTCATAAACTATTCAATGACTTTCAACGCAGACAAATTGCGATTATGCCCTGGCCTGTATTTCATAAGGGTAGAAGATGGCACGAAACACCATACAATTAAATTCCTGGTGATTTAATTATTTAAGATTCCCATTGCATAACCTGACCGGCAGCCTGTGACAACTGAGCTCAGCGCTTTACCGCGATCTTTATCTCAGAGAAAAGATCCTCATTGCACTCCGAAGCAACCCGAAGGGTGATTGTGGGTTTTTTACTGCATTCATCCTGCCTGCTCAGATAAAGCGGTATGGTTATCTCGCTGCCGTCAGCAGAGGCAGCCAGCTCATTCTGTAGTTCAACTTTCCACCCTGCTCCTTCAACCGCTGCTTTCAGCCGGTAAATATCATCACCTTTTAATGTAACCAGAATCGTTCCGCTCTTCTCTATCATTTTGTACCGGGGCGGCGCCGCAACTGCAAACATTCCGTTAGTGACATCAGAATCAAGCGATCTGACACCCACAGTGTAGGAGAGGATACCCTGCCCATTCTTATGAATGTCAATGATGTAAAAATGAAGCCTGTTATGAACATCAACATATTCGAACTCACTCCCGGAGTTGAGCCCTGCATGAAAAAGCGCGTCATTCAGCTGACGGTAATCTGCGATTGTACGCATAACTTTTTTACCGTCGGGTCTGACATAATCAACCATATTAATATCCTCAGGGTGGGCATCGATGACCCAGTTAAAACAGTTGAACTCATTGGGTCCCCCGTTACGTCCTTCATCGTCGGTATTCATGGCCAGCAACACCCCATTGTCAGGACAGAAAGAATCATAACCGATCCTCTGAACAACCTCCATTGAATAATAGTCGAACCTGGGCTTTCCTGGAGAAAGCGGATTTGTTGCCGGGTCATCCGGCGGGGTACGGTCATGCGGTTCTGCGCCGTCAAGGCGCACTATCATCCCGGCATACTCACCCTCCTGCGGTGCCGCGGCACGCGCCGTAATCCGTGCAATCACCGGAGCCGATCTTGCCAGCTTTTCCCGGCTGACCGTAAGCACGTCCTTATCAGTGATGAACCCGTTTATCATACGGTTGCGCAGCATCAGCCCTGACGGCATTCCTGCTCCTGCAGCAGGCGGAACCACCCAGCGCATGTGAGGACCTCCCGGACCGTTGAAGCAGCCACGGTCCATCATATCCCACGGACCTGACCCGACCCGACGGTAAGGCTTTTTATAAGGATTGTTGTTATTATCGCCGATATCAAAAGCATAATGCCCCAACTCATGAGTGATCGTTCCCGAGTTCTCGCCCTGCTTAATGGAAGAGAGGCCCCATTGCATCTGTCCGGCCTTCCATGATGTCCATGGAACATAACGTGTAGGTACCCAGGGCGGCAGATCAGTGTTCGGATTACCCCATTCAGGAGGAATCTCCTCCCTGCTGTTGAATTTCATCTCACCAAACTCCTGCCAAACACCCGTCTCATCATAACCGGCATATATGCGAAGGACGGCATCATAGTTCTCCTTCAGGTTACCTTCCGCTGCTTCCCAGAGTGAGTCAATATCCGGCTCCATCCAACAACTGACACTGTCTCCGTCAGGTGTGGCTTCGTTCTGGCCCCATTCGCTTAGCCCGTATTTCCAGAGAGGTTTCGGCATCCTGTAAGGGCCGAAAGCATCAAGGACCGTGATGCCGAACCTGCCGCGAGACTGTTCCATCCAGTAGCCGTTGATTGTCTGTCCGTGGTTGACAGCTGACGGCCTGATCCAGAAATCGGCATAGAACTTAGGTATATCATCACGTTTCACCGGGTCAATCTGCGGGTTGCCAAAGAGATCTGACTTTTTGGGAAGGGTCATCACAAAAGGCTGATCGAAAAAATCCACTGCGACCAATGCCATACGGAACTCATGTTCAGGCTTTACAGAGTCAGCCCAGTTTATACCCGGGATTGGCCGGTAATCATCCCATGTCATCTGATCCTGATCCTGAACGCGTTGCGGATCAATCTGCCCGTTAAGCGATACAGCTATACTAAATAGAGCAGAAATAATAATTGCCGGCAGTTTGTTCATGTGCAGTAAAATATTCCGATCCTTCTACTTTTTAGCAGGCTCTTCTTCAGCGTACAGGCCTTCCCGGGAGAGGAGATGATCAAGATTGGCCAGTCCGTAAACGACCACGGCAGTGACTACAGCGGTATGCTTCTGGTACTCGGCAATGCTCTTGTCATACGTATCACGCTCGGTGTGCCATATCTCTCCGTATGCGAAGTTATACCCTTTTGAGTCGGGCGTTTCAAATGAAAGCGTCGGCACTCCGTTCATTGCAAAGTGTGCATGATCCGACCCTCCGGCTGAAGTTGGTCTTGGGCCTTGCAGGCGTGGTACGCTTAGTGAGTGTGAACGGGAAATCCGGATTTATGCTGTTGAGTGGCTTGCACACCTTTTCAAAGTCCTCATACATCGCCTCGGGCACAGTCAGCCCTGAGGCCACGGTAGGGCCACCATCGCGGTTGAAATAGTTCGAAATCTTCGGCAACTTGTCCATATTGCCTTCAACCCAGTGTTTTGACCCCAGCAGTCCGAACTCCTCGCCTGCCCACAGGCATACGAGTATGGTACGCTCGGGCTTACCCCCTGCTGCCATGATGAGACGGGCTGCCTCCATAGCCGGAGTAACGCCTGATCCGTCATCAACACCGCCGGTGGCCACATCAAACGCATCAAGATGTCCTCCCATCATGACGTATTCATCAGGGTACTTTGTCCCTTTGATGACTCCGATTACATTGTGATATTTCACCGGTCCGGGCTTGAAATGATTGCGGATGTCAAACTCAAGGAGGAAGTATCTTCTCTCTTTGGCCATCTGTTCGATGATCTTATACTGGCTCTCGTCAAGCTTGATATCACAGACCGTGGGGAGATTTTCAAAGGTCATATTATCCAGGTTCTTGCGGTCATAAAGTGCCGTGATTGGAACTGTGGCACTCTGAATGATTCCCAGAATTCCGGCCTCACGCATCTCCCTGTAAAAGAGGGCAGGCTCTTCCTTGAGAGGAAGCATCGGCTTTCGGCTCACTGCCGCGGTTGGTGTAATTTTCACGCATTATCTCCCGGTTTATTTTTGAGATGGAATCATTGTACAACTTTGATCACTTCCCTTGCCGAATCGGCCTTCAGGGAGTAGTCAATGGGCCATCCTGTGCTCTTCCCTCCGATCAGCACCCACGCTCCCTTCAGTGCTCCCTTCATCCTTTCAAACTCCTCCTTGCTCTTCGGCTCAATAAGGACATGACCGCGCTGAACACCTTTCGTACCTGAAGTAAATGAGGGAGTGGCAAAATGCAGCACCATGCCGTTGTCTGAAAGCATGCGGCCGAACCACGGGCCCCTGTTAAACCCTACCGGCACTGTGCCTGCCTCGTCAATGATCACCTCCATTCCCCATTTCTTAAACTCCGAGGCACACCACAAAGCGGCATTCTCATAAGCGTCAGATCCTATCAGCCTTCCGCCGAAACGGTTCGAGATGACATCAAGGTGCTGCATGGTGCGGTTATCAGTCTGACCAAGTTCGATTATACGGTCAACAACCTTCCCCTGCTGGGCATCCAGGCCTGCAGCAGCCATCAGAAACAAAAAAGGCAGAATTATTCTTTTCATATATTCCGGTTTTAGAGTATCGCAAGCTAATTATTATAACCGGAATTATTCCTCTGCCGCTATGTGTTGTTCAGCAACTCCGGGGTTTGTCCTTCGCAGACAGTCGCTGAGCTCTGAGCCCTGAGCTCTGAGCTCTGAGCTACACTTCCTTCCCGATATTCTTCCTACCTTAGACCCATGTACCAGAAAGACTACATCCTTCGCATGATCGAGATGCTGGGCGACCTTATAGCAGGTATCTTTGGCCTCATCCGTAAAGGAGAATATTCCAGGCTGCCGAAAATATCGAACGTATCTATTATGATATGCTGAAGGAAGACGCCTCTTTCTTCAGGTCAATCCCAAAAGAAGATCTGACACACAAGCTTCTTGAAGAGCACAACTATACCAACGGGCATCTTGAGATACTTGCCGAACTCTTCAACGCCGAGGCAGAGCTTGCGGCTGCGGAGGGTAACCTTAAAGGCTGTCTTGAATATTCGGAAAAATCGTTACTGCTTTTTGAATTTATTGATCTGCAGCAGAAGACTCTCTCCCTTGACCGTCTTGACAAAATGACTGCAATCCGCGATCGGATTTTTGACTTGCGACTTTTGACTTTCGACCTTTGACTTTCGACTTTTGACTTTCGACTTTTAACTTTTGCCTTTCGCCTTTTACCCCAGCCTCTGCGCCAGTATCGCCACTCCCTTCCCGGCTCCCTCACTTATATATTCAACCTCATGAAGTGAAGGTATCCTGACTGGATTGGGGTCAACAACATATACCGGCGTCATCATTGAGACATAGTGGATCAGTCCGGCAGCAGGATATACATTCAGCGATGTGCCTATTACTACAAATATCTCTGCATAAGAAGCTATCTCCGCAGCCTCCTCCATTGCCGGCACAGCCTCACCGAACCACACAATGTTCGGGCGCAACAGGGAACCGTCGGGCGCTTTTTCTCCCGGCTGAATATCACGGTATCCGATATCAATTATAGTATCCGGATCAATGCTGCCCCGTGCCTGGGTCAGCATGCCATGCAGGTGCAGCACCCTGGTGCTTCCGGCACGTTCATGGAGATTGTCGACATTTTGAGTTATTATCTGTACGTCAAATTCCTTCTCCAGTTTAACCAGTCCGGTGTGACCCGCATTTGGCTGTGCCATCTCAAGATGCCGGCGCCTCTCATTATAGAAACGCAACACCAGTTCCGGATCTCTGTGCCATGCCCCCGGGGTAGCCACATCTTCAACCCGGTACTCCTCCCATAACCCTCCGCTTTCGCGAAATGTCTTTATACCGCTCTCGGCACTCATCCCGGCGCCGGTAAGTACAACAAGCTTCTTCATAATGTGAAGATAATAAAAGTAGTGTGTAAAAAGCACTGAGCAATGGGCAGGCCTTTCACGCCTAAGCCGGTCCCTGAGCCTGTCGAAGGGGTCGAAGGGTGGCGAGAGCGGGGGAGCATGGGGCAGCAGTGAGAGGCAGGGAACAACTATTGCGCGACATGTGGTCAGTGTAATGCAGACTCTTTATATTTACATACTAATTGCTATTATAGATGAGCTTCGAAGAGATTAAGGAGACCCTTGAAAACCAGCGAAAGTATTTTGCGGAAGGGACGACACTCGATATCAGATACAGGCTGGAAGTGCTGAAAAAGCTTCGCTCCCTGATTCTTAAGTTTGAACCTCAGATCATGGAGGCTCTGTGGAACGATTTTCATAAGCCTGAATTTGAAGCGGTGGCTACCGAAACCAGGTTCGTCATCAAAGAGCTGAATCATGCTATCCGAAGGCTCAGACGCTGGTCGAGGCCACAGAGAGTCCGCACACCAATTGTGCACTTTATTGCATCCAGTCGCATCGTACCTCAGCCCTATGGCCAGGTGCTAATTCTCTCGCCATGGAATTATCCTTTTCAGCTATCAATGGTCCCGGTGATTGGTGCACTCGCTGCCGGCAACTGCGTGGTAATGAAAGTCTCGCAGCAGGTGCCTCATACTACTGCTGTACTGCAAAAGATCATTGAAAATTTCCCGTCTGAGCTTATCGTGATGATCAACGGAGACCATACTGTAAGCGAACAGTTGCTTAATCATAGGTTTGATTATATCTTTTTCACAGGCAGCTGTAATGTAGGTAAATACGTTATGGCAAAGGCAGCTGTCAACCTGACACCTCTTTCGCTCGAGCTGGGAGGCAAGAACCCCTGCGTTGTCACCGCAGATGCCAGGCTTGATTACGCTGCCAGAAGGATCGTGTGGGGAAAGTTCATGAACGCCGGTCAGACATGCATATGCCCTGATTATCTGCTTGTGGACAAAAAAATCAAGGGATCGCTTTCTTGAGATGCTTCAGGAAAGAGATTACCTCTTCCTACGGCGCCGATCCTGAAAAAAGCAGAGACTACGCAAGGATCATCAGCAGCAATAATGTCAGGAGGCTTGAGGCACTGATGCACAGCGGCACAATTGTCACAGGCGGAAAATGTGACCCTGAAAGATGTTATGTTGAACCGACGGTTATAAAAGACATCAGGCCTGATGACCCGGTGATGGACGAGGAGATTTTCGGGCCGCTGCTGCCTGTTATAGACTATGATGATTTTAAGGAAGTTTACGGGATAATCGAACAGCATCCCAAGCCTCTTGCCGTTTATATTTTCACCGAAGACAGGAATGTCGGCAAGAGAATTCATTGATAAGACACAGAGCGGAACAGCAGCAGTTAATGATACGGTCATTCAGATTGCCTCGCCCTGGCTTCCTTACGGAGGTGTAGGATGCAGCGGCATGGGGAAATACCATGGCAAAAAGTCATTCGAGACTTTCTCGAACATGAGGGCACTGATCTATAAGTCAACTCTGATTGACTTTCCAATACGCTATCCGCCATATACTCACCTCAAAACTAAAATTTTGAGTCTTCTGATGAGATAATCTTTTATGGCTGCCGGCCACAAAATAAATTTGACTTCTGCACGATGATGCGTAATTTTGATAGCGATCAGTGCAAGATGAATTCAAAGTTATATATTGGTATCCCGGTGAGGCTTTTACCGTTGCTGATTGTACTTCTTTCGCTTCCCGCCATGCTTTACTGTCAGAAGAAGGATGCATATGTTTCAGCGCGGTTCCGAATGGTGGAGGACCAGATTGTGTCACGGGGTATCAGTGATGCAGCCACCCTGAGGGCAATGAGAACGGTACCTCGTCATCTCTTTGTTCTGCCTGAGAATGAAAAAGAAGCATACAACGACAGTCCTCTGCCAATAGGATACGATCAGACCATCTCGCAGCCCTTTATCGTGGCCTATATGACCGAGCTGTCAAGACCGGCAAAAGGCAAGAAAGCACTTGAAGTAGGTACCGGATCAGGATACCAGGCAGCCGTGCTTGCGGAAATAGTTGACACCGTTTATACAATTGAGATCGTACCGGAACTGGCCTGGGAGGCGACAGCCCGACTGAAGATCCTTGAATATCAGAATATTGTCACAAAATACGGTGATGGATACAAAGGATGGCCTGAGCACGCTCCGTTTGATATCATAATCGTCACAGCGGCTGCTGATCACATCCCCGAGCCTCTCAAGGAACAGCTTGCCGAGGACGGCAGGCTGGTGATGCCTGTCGGAGACCCCGCCAAAGTACAGCAACTGATACTTCTGACAAAGAAAAAGGGTAAGATCACAGAGACTGTACTGGAGCCGGTAAGGTTTGTTCCGCTGAAGAGACTGAAATAGCATGAGCATTAAGACAAAAGACAAAAGTAACAAGATAAAGGTATTCAGTTAATCTTTTGTCTGGTACTTTGGTCAAATTTTACCGATTACCGAATACTGAATACTGATAACCTCCCAATTAAGTACGCATATATTGCTAACTTTAGGCTATGGAAAAACTAAATCTCTTCTTTGCTCAGATAAAAGATATAAGCTTCTGGCAGAGGCTCTTTCACTGGAGGAAAATCAGATCACTCAGCTTTGATGCCTATGAGGAATTCAGGAACCTTGCCAGGGAGCTCGAAAACGTCCGGAAATCGACAGACGAGCTCCGCAACCGCATCACTGATATCTCTGCACGAAACGAGAGCCTCCAGCAGAAGACCAGGGAGCTCGAGGTAAATTCCGCCCGTAAGGATGCCCAGATGGAGGAGCTCAATGGCCGCCTCAGGGAGCACTCGGGAACAATAAATGAACTTACGAAGAAAGTCTCCGCTTTTGAAGCTTCAAAGGAAGATAATGTCAGAAACTATAATGAAAACATAGCACGTCTCAACCAGACCAAGGAGAGCCTCGAGGCAGAACGCAAAAGACTGAATGATGACAGGGTACGTGAGGCTGAGGAGCGTCTCGAGAACATGAAGAGACAGTGGTCAGAGCATGAGGCAGATGTAAAAAACTCTATCATAAAGATTTGTGACCTTAACCATGTGAAATATGTCGAGAAGGTCCCTTTCAGGGGTAACCCCGATAACACCATAGAGATAAGCGGCGAATACATAATCTTTGACGCCAAGAGTCCGGCAAGTGACGACCTGAAAAACTTCCCGCTTTACATAAAGGCTCAGGCCGAAAGCGTGAAAAAATACGCCAGCCAGGATAATGTCAAGAAAAGCATCTTCCTCGTCGTTCCAACAAATACCATCGAACACCTGAAACAGCTCACCTACAGGATGGGCGATTATGATGTATTTATCATCACCAGGGACTCCCTCGAGCCTGTCATACTGTCCCTGAAGAAGATAGAGGAGTACGATCTGGCAGATAAGCTGAGCCCCGAAGACCGCGACAGCATCTGCCGCATCATTGGCAAGTTCGCCCATACCACCAAGAGAAGGATACAGGTAGACCAGTTCTTCCAGAAGGAATTCATAGATATTGTAATGAAGAGCGAGAAAGACCTGCCTGAGGACATTCACAGGCAGGTTATCGAGTTTGAAAAATCGGAAAAACTAAATCCTCCTACTGAAAAGCGCGCAAAGCTCATATCGATTGACGAGCTGCAGCGCAAGAGTGATGAGATAAAATCCGAAACAGAGATCCGGAAACTTTCTCCCCCTGGTGAGACAACTGAATAATCAGCTCTTTACCCGGGGTCTTCCGGCAGTTGATTACCCGAGGCCATAATGTGCAAGTCACTTCTTCCCGTTTATTACCCATGTGACTGAAAAACCCATGTAATCAGCCTCTTTCAGGTAGGCCTTCATGTGAACTCCGGCCATAATACCGAACCTGAACATATACCCGAGTTCATATTTCTGGTAGACCGGTTGCGGAGCTTCATACGGCGAATAGATGTATACGCCCAACGACTGGGCAAAGATGACATGTCCGAATGTAAAAGCCTGACCTATGGCCAGCGAGAATCGTTTGTAATCAGCATCTGAACCTTCCCTTGAGGCCTGTTCCTTAACGTATCCGTCAAACAACAACTCCGCCGAGGTATTAAGTGAATAGATATGACCGATCTGCTTTGAAGCACCGATGTTAAAACCGGCAACGAGTACCCTTTTCTCAGGGTATGTCTCGGTCTCACTGAGAACTTTAAAAGCAGTGAGCAGCTGCGCTGAAAAGTGAACTTTTTTTGCCGGAGGCCCGAGTGAATATTTATAATTCTCACTTAATGAAGGAAACGGCAATGCGGAGTATTCCGCCCCTAAAGCCAGCATCGGAAAATTCATACCATAGTTTGGCTGCTTGACTGCTCCGTTTGATATATGGTTATAGTTTCCTGAAAATGAAAGAAAAACATTGCGGGTTATCTTGTACCGGAACTTGGCTGATACGTAAAGCTGAAAACTGATGGGTGTGGAGAAGAACTGATTGGTTGGGTTCTCCTCCTCGTCATAGTATTCAGTCTGATATGAAACGCCTGCTCCTCCCCTGACGGTAAATAAAAACTTTTCCCTTCTGAAGATAACAGGCTCAGCAAACAGCGAAAGCGAAAATGCACTTCCAAGAACAGAGGGATTCTGAAAGTTATAATATGCAGCCTGTATACCTGATATCCAGTAAGAATGAAAAACAAGCCAGCTGTTATATGAAGTGTGAAGCTTGCAGAGACTGAGTTCAAACCCGAACGGATTGGAGTCAGAGACAGGCTCAATGGCTTTTGAGTGCGGTATTATAAATCCGTAACTTCCCTGCAGGTAAACAAATGAATGTGCAGTAGTGTCCTTATCTGCTGCCTTGAGTACCTGACAGAATAGGAGTAATACCAGCAGTCCTGTTCTTGTACGCATGCTATAATGTCAATCGTGCAGATGGCAACCTGGCCATCAGCCTTCGAAGATCAGAATGCGGATGAAAACCCTGCGCTCAGCTTGCCATACTTGCTCCCAGTGAAAAGGTATGTATACTCCGTCACAAGCCTTACGTTTCTCCGGAGCAGATACCCGGCATGCAATGTTGCAGAGGTGTAATCGAGAGCCTCCAGGTCAGAATCCACATAATTGACCAACCCGGTAAGATACCATTTACTCATGTCACCTTTTGGTGAATAGACAATTTCGGCAAAGCCCCCCTGTGTCTTTACATCTTCAATCGTTGGCTCTTCTGCATTTATCCAGACCTCAGAATCAGTCCGCCACAGATACTGAAGTCCGATGCTGAGCCGTTCATTGAAATCGATCACAAGGTCAGGACCGAACATCCGCACAGAGTTTGTAAAAGTGCCCATATCATCATTCAGAAGCTCCTTCCCGGTATAACCGAAGAATCCGATGCTGGCAATGCCGCCTACATCCTGGGCGATCCTGGCCATGAAATTCTTGTATTTGTCCTTGTCAAAGATATAGCCCTCCCCTGCTTCACCTATGCCGTTGCCGCTGACAACCTCAAGCACCAGCGAAGTCCCGGTTGAAAAACTGCGGTCAAGTATCAGACCCCGGTCATACTTGAGATTAATCGTTGATTCTCCCGGCTTCGTACTGTAAATCTTATAATTCTCGATAGTGTATCGCAGTTCACCCTTGAAGAGCGGGTCAGAAACGGCAAACTGCCCAAGAGTTATATTGATCCCTGATCCCAGAAGATCGCGGTAGAAAAGAAATGCATCTTCCAGACCTGCTATCTCCCCGTATTCGCTCAAAAGGAAGTACATGTAATATGAAAGCCTGGGAGAAAGTTCTCCGCCTGACAAGATCTTCAGCACAAATGGAGCGGCAAAGTCTACTGACCCCTCATCGTTGAAATTGGCTGTCACATAACCGTCAAACCTGAATGCCAGCGGCAACTCCCTGAACAGAGAAAGTCTCTCATCACCTGTTTCGATGAGGTGCCTGGGGGCTTCATATTCAGTCATCCTGAATCCGTCACCGGCAAAATCGTCTCCAAAAGCCTTTAGCCTTGGCATGACCGGCGAATGGCATACCTGGCAAGATATCTGGTATTTCCTGGCAAAGGCCGGTATGGCATTGATATTCTCCGCAGTTAACCCCATAACGAGGATAGCTGCAATGGCTCCCTTTAAAATTATTGTTCGGTTCATTGTATCAGTTTTATGAGGTTCGTCACTGAAGTATTTCTACGGTCGTGGAATGTTCATTGACCTTAATTATTTCAGACTCATCGGCTGGTACCTTAAGAAAATCAGCCACAGGCTTTACAAGAAGCTGGTAATTCAGCACAGCCTTTACGACCATCTGACCTGGTGCAGCGTCATAGGGAACCTTGAAGGTCAGTTGTTCTACCTTGGTCTCCCTCGGCCCTATCCTGTAGTCAACCCCCAGGCTGGCTGTGTTCCACTGCATGATTGTCATCCTCCCCTGGTCATCGAAGTAAGGCATTCTGAATATCCTGTCACCATAAGGGATGCCGTCGCGCTGAACACCTTTGAAGTCACTTATTTTCAGAGGTATACCCATGTCCTGGTAGGCAAGGTAATCGCCTGATATAGTGTACTCTTCTCCTTCAAATCCTTTCTTGTCAACCGGAATGTGGAATGTCCTCCCCTTGGCATCTGTTGCCTCGACATGCATCCAGGCAATACGGTCCTCGACAGAACCTGTCGGAAACTTGTGGCCTGTCTTCTGGTTAAATAGAGCCACCTTGAATATGATTTTCTCTCCCGGCTCTGCCATCCGGATGTCAGGCTCAATTCTCAGTTCAATAGTACCCCTTACCTTTCCCGGGTCATGAGCACCATGGAACAGGTGAAGGCGTGCATCATCATGCGTCTTTCCCATTATGGCATACTGGTAGGGACCTTTAGGCATATGACATTCATGGCACCTCACACCCTCAGCGGCATACGGGCCCTCTTTCCATTCAAGCTGCGTGCTCTTGACCCAGATTCCGTAAGGATTCTTTTCATTGTGGCAGTTGCCGCAGAACTCTGTAGTACGAAAAAAGTCGTTCTGAACGATCTTGTGTGCCGGCGATTCCATCTCCGGAGGACGTCCGCTCTGCTTGGTCATGCCGGGAACAATATAATAGCTGAAGTTGAATGGCGGCTCAGTCTGTGCAGACTGTGTCAGGTGACATACCTCGCAGGAGACAGATTCGTTGGCCATGCTCTTCTCTTCAGGCCGGGGAGGCGGCAGTGTGCCACCCATAAATGCCAGCGGAGTATGACAGCCGTTACAGCCATCGACAACATCCTTCAGTTCAGGTACTGCCTCAGCGTGAGCCACGGCAAGGTCAAAATACTCAATCTCATCCCAGTGGTGGGTGTAGGCCTGTGACATCATTGACTGTTTCCATTGCTCATAGATGCCCGGATGGCACGATCGGCATTTCAGCGCCGTCTCAAAGTCCTTGTAGGCATATCTGCCTTTAAGATCCTCCTGCGGAAGGGTTTTCCGCGGGCTAAATGCCGTAATAACAACGACAGTGCAGGCCACGATAATAAGTGTAGCAGCAATAACAGGGGTTCTGGTTTTCATAGGTCACAAATTAACCCCAAAATATACAAAATTATTACCATGTTTTTATCCCGATTTTTATTTTACATTTGAAACGGTAATAAATGATCATGGTCCACAGCTGGACACTGGAATATCAGATAAAGATCAACCGTTCAGGATTGTATTGATCTTCCGCGATTGCCCCCATGTGGCGACGCACAACCTGTGCATCGCCATACCAGTCATCAACAATTGTATAAATCTTATTAAATCCAGTATCATGAAAACATTAATAATAACAGGATTCAACCTTTCAATAAATGATGTCGTGAATGTGGCCCGTCACGGACAAAAGGTTGAGCTTGCATCCCGATGCACGCAAAAGAATCAATGAATGCCGGGCAATGCTTGAGAAGAAGATTATCGCACATGAAATAATGTACGGTGTCAATACCGGTATCGGAGAATTCTCGGAGATCGTCCTCAATGACGACCAGATAAAGGACTTTCAGAAATACCTTGTCTATAACCATGCTGCAGGAATAGGCGAACCGGCATCAATAGAGACAGTCAGAGGTGCCATGCTCGGCAGGATAAACGTCCATGCCCACGGGAACTCAGGTATCCGACTGGTGATAACCGAGACCTTGTTGAAATGCTGAACAAGGGGGTAACCCCCTTCGTCTGCCAGAAAGGATCTGTCGGAGCTTCCGGCGACCTCGCCCCCATGTCGCAGATAGCCCTTCTGCTGCTGGGCGAAGGAAAAGCATTATTATAAAGGAGAACTCCTCGATGGCAAAGCGAGGCCATGGAAAAGAGCAGGAATTGCTATTCCCGGACTCCAGGCACGAGACGGGCTGGCACTATCAATGGTTCAAATGTCCTTACGGCAATGAGCGCCATCTGGCTTGTCGATGCAAATAACTGGCTGAAACAGGCTGAGATAGCTGCCTCAATGTCACTGGAGGCCCTCAAAGCCAATATGAAACCATATACTCCCCTGCTTCATGAAGTCAAGAGGATTCAAAGGGCGCAGTCAGAAGCGCAAATGCAATAAATAAATGCGTATCCGGCGGCGACCTTAAAGAGGGAAGGGTAAAATCGAAGGTTCAGGATGCCTATTCGATGAGATCGACACCACAGGTGATCGGATGCTGCCCATGATATGCTGGCTTATGCAAGAAGCCAGGTGGAGATCGAACTTAACGGCGTAGGCGACAATCCTATCTTCTTCCCCGAAAAGAACCTCAGCTCTTTCAGGTGCCAACTTCCAGGGATCGCCCGTAGCGTACCCATGGATATGGCTGGAGCATGCATAACAATGGTCAGCGTAATGTCGGAAAGAAGAATGAACAGGCTGAATAACCCGGCTCTCAGCGTTGGGCTACCCGACTTCCTTACAAAAGGTGCAGGCATGTTCTCGGGAATGATGCTTAGCCAGTATACTGCTGATATGCTGATAGTTGAACAGCGAATACTTTCTATGCCGGCTTCCATCCAGTCGATTCCGGCCGCTGCTGACCAGGAGGATTTTGTTTCAATGGGAATGAATACTGCTATAAAAAATAACCAGATCCTCGAAATGCCTATGGTGTACTCGGCATAGAGTTTATGGCTGCAGCGCAGGCACTCGATTTCAGGAAGGAGGAATACAAATTCGGAACCGGGGTTCAGAAGGCCAAGGATGTCATCAGGAAACATGTTGAATTCCTTGATATAGACAGTCCTCTATACCCCGACCATACCGCCATGAAGGAACTGGTAAAATCTTGCGAAATCCTTCACGAGGTTGAAAACGTTGTAGGAACCCTTGAATAAAACCATAGAAATGACAGCAACAGCAATGATGGCCTCAGGGTGCTCAGAACCGAAGGAGGGACTGGGCGGAAAATTCATACACCATGTGTTCTTCTGGCTGAAGAAGCCCGTGACAGATGCAGTATCTGCAAAATTTGAAGCAGCGCTTAAGGAGCTCGTAACCATAGAGACAATCGTTGATTATCATCTGGGTAAACCGGCAGCAACAAAAAGGGAGGTGATAGATGCATCATACACCTATTCATTAATTACAACATTCAAAAACAAAGACGATCAGGATATCTACCAGACGCACCCGAAGCACCTCAAATTCATTGCGGATTGCAATGCGCTGTGGGAAAGGGTTTTGGTTTACGATTCCGAAACCATTTGATTTAACGCAATATATCCGCAATAACCCTCTGGCTCAATAATTGAGAAGGTTTCTTAAATTTGATCCTTGTTCTGAAAATACATCTGTCATGAAAAAAAATATCATTCTGTTTCTGATAGTTTCCATGGCCTCCTCCTGCGCCATGCAGGAACTGTATCTTAATGTCACGCAGCCTGCCCCTGTCACCATCGCTCCGGAGATAAAAACAGTTGGTGTCATAGACAGATCGACGCCAACCGATGAGACCGAGATTGTTGATCTCCTTGAAAAGGTGCTTACGCTCGAAGGAGAAGAGCTTGACAGCATTGGCTCGGGCGAGGCTATCAAAGGGATGACCGAAGAACTGACGGCCAATGACAGGTTCAACGAAGTGAAACCGGTGACCGGCACCAAATTCAAAACGACATACACAGGGAGCCTGCCTGCCCCTCTGATGTGGGAACAGATTGACCTGATATGCAGGGAGAGCGGCACCGATGCTCTCTTCGCCATGGAGATGTATGACACTGACACAAGGATAAACTACTCCACCGAAAATGTACGGGTTCCGACTCCCATGGGAGATATTCCCATGCTGGAACATATCGTTTCGATGGAGACATTTGTCAAGACCGGATGGAGGATCTATTCACCGTCTGACAGAACAATACTGGATGAATATATCATGACTGAATCAATAATGTCAACCGGCAGAGGTATCAATCCGGCCAAGGCCGTCTCAGCACTGCTCCTCAGAAAAGATGCGGTGAAGCAGGTCAGCAACAAAGCCGGGCATGTCTATGCCATGAGGCTCCTTCCCTATGTAATAAGCGTGTCACGCGATTATTACGTGAAGGGGACCGATAACTTCCAGGTCGCAAAGCGCATGGCACAGCTTGGTAAATGGAATGAGGCTGCTGAACTCTGGGAAAAGGAAACATCAAGCACTGATGCAAAGGTGGCCGGCAGGGCTCACTATAACATGGCCATCATCAATGAGATTAACGGCGACCTGGAGGCTGCAATCTCATGGGCACAGAAGTCGTATGAATACTATAATATCAAACCCGGGCTTGATTACACCAGGATACTCCAGAACCGCCTCGATAACCTTGATCTGCTGAAATACCAGGAGCAGAGGTAGTGGCAAGGGCAGGGCAAGGGGCAAGCCTTGCCCGCCGAAGCCTTGGCGAAGGCTGGGGGGCAAGGGGCAATAAATCATTCATCCTATATGAAAAACACAATAATTTGTTTCATCCTTTTATCTTCTGCCTCACTCTTCGGACAGGATAATGATCTTCTTAAATATGTCAATCCCTTTATCGGCACTGACCGGATGGGCCATACTTACCCGGGCGCCACGGTGCCGTTCGGGATGGTCCAGCTCTCCCCTGACACCGATACCATTCCGTATGAGATGGGAGGAAAATACAACAGGGATGTATATAAATACTGTGCAGGCTACCAGTACGGCGATAAAACCATCGTGGGGTTCTCACACACTCATTTCAGCGGCACCGGCCATTCCGACCTCGGCGATATCCTGATCATGCCGACAACAGGCGCACTGCAAATGAATCCCGGCACGGCCGAAGCACCCGAAACGGGATTCCGGTCACGGTTCAGCCATGACAACGAGAAGGCTTCGCCGGGATATTATTCCGTAAAACTCGATGATCATAACATACTCGCCGAGATGACAGCCACCACCCGCGTGGGTATCCACAGGTACACCTTCAATGACGGAGGAGATGCACATGTCATTCTCGATATGATGCACGGCATCTACAATTATGACGACAAAAATGTCTGGACTTTCATCAGGGTCGAAAATGACACGCTCGTTACCGGCTTCAGGCAGACGAACGGATGGGCACGGACAAGGACAGTATACTTTGCCATAGCATTCTCGAAGCCGGTTGAGTCATACGGCTTTGTAAACAACGCCCCTCCGCAGGTATACAGGGGCTTCTGGCGCCGGTTTGACCAGCGTAACAACTTCCCTGAAGCAGCCGGAACACAGATAAGGGGACACTTCGACTTCTCAGTTTCAAAGGGTGAACAGATAACCCTCAGGGTGGCCCTGTCACCTGTCAGCACCGAAGGAGCAATAGCAAACATGCGTGCTGAAACGCCAGGGTCAGACTTTGAGGCCTGCAGAAAGGCCGCCGAAGCGATGTGGCAGAATGAGCTTGGCAAGGTCAGAGTGCAGATGATGAACAATGACCACATGGTCAACTTCTACACAGCCCTCTACCATGCCTTCCTCTCTCCCACCATCTACATGGACGCTGATAACAGGTACAAGGGCCTTGACCAGAACATTCACACGGCCGATGGCTTTACCAATTACACGACATTCTCCCTGTGGGACACCTACCGTGCGCTGCATCCTCTTTTTACAATAGTTCAGCAGAAAAGAACGGCTGACATGGTCAGCTCCATGCTTGCACACTATGACCAGAGCGTTCATCACATGCTGCCGGTCTGGTCTCACCATGCCAATGAGAACTGGTGCATGATAGGGTATCACTCGGTGCCGGTCATTGCCGATGCCGTTGTGAAAGGCTTGTCCGGCTTTGATTACGGCCGTGCCCTGGATGCGTGCGTCACCACAGCCCGTAACGGATGGTATGACGGACTCGATGATTACATGCGTCTCGGATATGTCCCCGACGAACGGACGGCATCGTCAGTGTCGGTGACACTGGAGTATGCATATGACGACTGGTGTATTGCGCAGATTGTAACGACGCCCGATCGGGCGTCGTTACACGCAGATAAGACAATATTTGATGAATTCATGAAACGGTCGCGTAATTACCGAAACGTCTGGGACCCCTCCACCGGATTCATGCGGCCCCGTAAAACCGATGGCACATTCCGGACTGAATTTGACGTTCTCAGCACTCACGGACAGGGTTTCATTGAAGGTAATGCATGGAACTACAGCCTTTATGTGCCTCACGACCCGGAAGGTCTCATAGAACTCATGGGAGGCCGTAAGAGATTCACCGAACATCTTGATTCGCTCTTCACCATGTATCTGCCCGACAGCTTCTTCGCCGAAACGGAAGACATAACGCGTGAAGGCATAATCGGCAACTACGTACACGGAAACGAGCCGTCGCACCATGTGCCCTATCTCTTCAATTATGCCGGAGCGCCACGGAAAACCCAGTATTGGACACGGCACATAATGGACTCAAAATATCTGCCGGCACCTGACGGACTGAGCGGCAACGACGACTGCGGACAGATGAGTGCATGGTATATCTTCTCAGCCCTTGGATTCTATCCTGTCGCACCGGGCTCTGACAGGTATGACCTAGGTAGTCCGCAAGTCAGGGAAGCAGTAATAAACCTTGAGAACGGGAAACAGTTCACCGTCCGCACAGTAAACCAGTCATCCGAAAATGTGTATGTAAAAAAAGCCGAGCTTAACGGCAAAAAGCTTGACCGGCTCTGGATAACCCATGGAGAGATAATGGCTGGCGGTACGCTTGTGTTCTATCTGAATTGAACCGTTTGCTGACTGTCATTAATAACAAATAAAGCTTCAGGTTGTGCAATAAAGAAACCGGACAGCGCTGGTCCCGCTATCCGGTTATAAGTTCGGGTTTGTCCAATAAATAAATTTTGTGACAATTGCTACTCTATGTTTAAACCCAAACCTTTGCAAAGGTAAGAATTATTTCAGAAACCCCCGGCAAAATACTGCAAAATGAGTGGTCAAAATACTACAAATCAGCACCCGCATGAATCCTCCCGACCATTCGCCATCCTGATATCAGGATTAGTCAAAAAGATTTTTTTTAGATCATTACATGCTATAACTTTAATGAATATTGCTGTTTCCTGAATTAAAAACTATCAACCTATGAAAAAGCTGCTTGTATTTTTTGTTCTGGTCACAGGTTCCTTCCTGGCTGCAATTGCACAGGAGAAGCCGGTTGTCCCTCCTGATTCACTTAAGATCACTGCAGACACCCTGAAGATTGCGGCAGACACAATGCTGGTTGCCACAGATACGTTGCAGGTCGCTGCCGACACGCTTGCTCCTCTGGCTGACACACTGAATCCTGTAATTATTCCGGCACCCGTTGTCGTCGCTGACCAGCCTGTTGAAGATACCAAAACAGATAAAAAGAAAGCAGCGGTTGGTTCTGAAAAGATTCCAATGAACATGGTTAAGGTAAACCTTTCATCCCTCTTTCTGAAAACCTACTCAATGCAGTATGAAAGGGTTCTCTCAAGAACAGTCTCGGTGGCTTTAAGCGGAGGCTATACACCAGAAACCAATCTTCCGTATACTGATCAGATAATCAAATGGTCCGGGGCTACAGAGCCTGAAGAAATAAAGCTGATCGAGACTGTGCGAGTAACCAACTTAACTATCACACCCGAGATCAGATTCTATACTGGCAAAAAGAGGTACGGGTCAGGCTTTTATACATCTATCTTTTACAGGTACGGCCAGCATTCCTTCACCAATGCCCTTATCGATTATGAGGGAGAGTCGGGAGAGCAGGGCACGCTTGACTGCTTCGGTGATGCAACCTCGCATACAGGTGGTTTCACGATTGGAGCTCAGTGGTCGCTCGGAAAGCATGTTTGCCTCGAATGGTCAATAATTGGTCTTCACTTCGGTATCAGCTCCGGTAATTTCGAAGCGCTCTCATCATTACCCCTTTCCGAACAGGACCAGCAGGACATTGAGGAGAGACTCAATGACATTGAGATACCGATGTTTGAGCAGCAGGTCACTGTCACATCCTCTGGCGCAAAAATGATCTTCGACGGCCCCTGGGGAGGGCTGAGGGGCAGCTTGTCACTCGGCGTCAAGTTCTGACCCATACTGCCAGGACAGATAATATTACTTGCTCTACTTCTATCTATCAGGACTCTCCCCCTTGGCAAGGGGGAGTCTCCCGGTCTGTCAGCATGACAGACCTGGAGGAGGGGGTTGCCTTCTGACTTCAACCTTTAATCTCCTGTAACCATCCTCGGTGAAAATTATTACTTTTACTTTTTCTTTACTGGGGAGAATTATTTCTTTCGTTCGGATAGTTATTCAGATAAAGGGTGAAGCCTGTGACAACAGATGACAGGCAACTGTCATCAATGGTGGCAGAGGGCAGCGAAGCAGCTTTCAAAACCCTCTTCAAAAGATATTATGACCATATCTACGGCGTAGCCTTTGCCTTTACCAAATCGCCTGCAATGTCTGAAGACCTTTCACAGGACGTATTCCTGAAGATATGGTTCAAGAGAGAAATGCTGAGGACAGTGGAAAAATTTGACGCGTACCTCTTCATGGTAGCCCGCAACCATATCCTTAACGAACTGGAGAAGAGGGTGAAGGAGGAACAGTTCACTGATGATCTGCATAACTATTTCAGGGAGGTAAACAATACTCCGGAAAACTACCTGATCCATAAGGAGGCCGAAGAGATAATCAGTAATGCCGTCAGCCGGCTGCCCGCACAGCAGCAGGCGGTCTTCAGGCTGAGCCGCGAGGAGGAACTGAGCCAGGAGATCATTGCAGAGAAGATGAACATTTCTGTCAACACGGTGAAAAGCCATATGAACAAGTCCCTCCGGTTCATCCGCCATCACCTCCGGAAATATTACTACCTCATTTTTTTAATTTTTTTCCTTCTCCGGCTAATACCTGAAGTCACTATTCCTGTCTTTATGGTATAAAGTGATCTGCGACAATTTCCGCAATCACTTGAAAAATAAACATAAGATACTATTTTACAGCGATATAGGAATGAGTGACAAGGAATTTAACGAGCTTCTGAAAAGGTACCTTACTGATTCATTGAGTGAAAAAGAACTTGATGAACTGATCGGTACTCTGCGAAAGGGTAAAAGCGGTGACCTGCTCAGGCAAGCCGCGGACGAGGCTTTCAGAAGCAGGGAGTTTACAGGACTTACTGACAGTGAAGCATATGATACGATCTTCAATAACCTGATGAATATTGCCAGGGAGCGTAAACAGCGAGCTTTCCGTGAAACTTAATGATGAGGTGAAAAAGCCCGTAAGAAGAATCTCTGTATTCTACCGTATCGCTGTTGCCGCAGCGGTTCTGGTGGCTGTCATCTTCGGCAGCCTCTGGATCACAAAACAGCGTTCAGAGCCTGTGGTTCAGACAGTCGCTGACCTTGCCCCCGGAGGCAACAGGGCTATGCTGACACTCGGTGACGGCACAACTATTGTGCTTGACAGCGCCGCAAACGGGCTGCTGGCTGAACAGGCCGGAACACAGGTGGTAAAGGTGGAGGATGGTCGCATCGCTTACACTGCGGAGGGAAGAAAAAAGACTGAAATGGTTTATAACACAATAACCACACCCAGGGCAGGCCAGTATGAGCTTATCCTACCTGACGGCAGCAAGGTGTGGCTTAATTCTGAATCATCAATAAAATTTCCTGTTTCTTTCACAGGTAGTTTCAGGGTTGTCGAGATCACCGGTGAAGCATATTTCGAGGTTGCTGAAAATCATGACATGCCCTTCCGGGTGAAAACTGAGGATATCACAATAGAAGTCCTCGGCACCAGCTTCAACGTAAGGGCTTATGCGGATGAAAGTTCTGTTAACACAACCCTCGTCGAGGGATCCGTGCAGATTGCTTCACCGGTGTCTCAGACAACAATTACACCCGGCCAGATGGCCAGGGCTGAGGGCTCAGGACAGATCTCTGTCGAGAACGATGCCGATATTGATGAGATCATTGCCTGGAAAAAAGGACTGTTCATGTTTAACAGTGAAAACATAGAGCAGATAATGAGCCATATCAGCAGATGGTACGATGTGGATGTGGTATTTGCAGGGGAGGTAAGCAATGAGACATTCTCAGGCATCGTCAGCCGTAAGAGCAATGTATCTGAAGTGCTCAGGATAATGGAGCAGGCAGGCATTAAATTCTCAATAACGGAAGAGGTGATAACGGTGGAAATGAATTGAAGTTTTAGGTTAGGTTAGGGCGAACAGAAAGCCGGATAGTGCTGGTCCCACTATCCGGCCGAAAGTTCGGATCTGCCTGAAATCAAGGATATAAAGTGACAATTGCTTACTTATGTTTAACCCAAACCAATGCAAAGTTATGAAAGATCTTAAAGAATCCCTGACTTATTTTAAGCCAGGGAAGTTTAAAAAACTCCTGCTTATTATGAAACTGACTGTAATGATGCTGATTGTCTGCCTGCAAATAAGTGCGGCTGCCGTTGGCCAGAATGTCTCGCTGTCAGTAAAAGACGCCACCCTCAAAGAGGTGTTTGCCGAGATCAATGATCAGACCGGCTACAGTTTCTTCTACAGGGACTCCTACCTGAGAAATGCAGGCAGGCTGACGCTGGAAGTTACGGATATGCCGCTTGAGGATGTCCTGAACCAGTGCTTTGTCAACATTCCCGTCGATTACCAGATTGTCGACAACACTGTAGTCATTAAGCCGAAGGAGGAAAAACCAGTCGCCATCAACGTGATTGAGATGCCGCAGGAACAGCTCAGGCTCACAGGCACCGTAAGGGACAAAAACGGAATACCCCTTCAGTCTGCAGCCGTAATAGTCAAAGGGACAACTATCGGGGCAAGCACAGATGCCGAAGGCAACTTTGTCCTCTATTGTCCTGCTGACTCAAAAGTGCTTGAGATAAGCATCCTCGGGATGAAAACCCAGGAGATTGTGATCGGCGGTAAAACCAGCTTCACTGTTGTGCTTGAAGAAGAGGCAATGGACATTGACGAGGTGCAGGTCATTGCATACGGCACCACGACCAAGAGGCTGAATACCGGCACGGTAGCTACCGTCAAGTCAGAAGATATCGTTTCACGGCCTGTAACAAACGTTCTGCAGGCACTACAGGGCCAGGTGGCCGGCGTAGCATTGCATCAGCAGTCGACCGGCCTGGGCAGCCCCGTTGATATCGTGGTTCGCGGTCAGAACTCGTTCTCTTCAGGAACAAACCCGCTGATCATCGTCGATGGAGTCGTCGTAAACAGCAGTCCGGGAGGATTGATCGCCGATCCAACAACAAATTATACTACAGGCGGTACCAACTACCATGACCGGAGGAGTTTCTCCGCTTAACTTCATCAATCCCAGCGATATCGAGAGCATTGACATTCTCAAGGATGCCGATGCCACCTCAATATACGGTTCAAGGGCATCCAACGGCGTGATCCTTATCACTACGAAGAAGGCAGTGCTTGGTGAGACAAAATATACTTTCAACGCATCAACCGGCCTTTCCACGCCTGCATATACCACTAAACGGATGGGTACTGCAGATTATCTGCAGATGAGAAAGGACGCCTTTGCCATGGGCAATGCCTCAGCCACTTCTGCCATTAATCCCATCACACCTACTGAGTTTTATGCACCGGACCTGCTGGTATGGGATCAGGCAGCGTACACTGACTGGACCGATTATTCTATAGGCAACACGGCGCCGGTTTACAACTTTGACGGGCAGATAACAGGCGGAAACAAGACCATGAATTATCTTGCAAGCGCCGGTTACACCAAAAAATATGACGTTCAGCCCGGGAAACCTTACCAGGAAAGACTCGTCGGCCGGATGGTGCTCGGGCACACTTCGGCAGATAACAAACTGAAGATAAACCTGAGCTCGACCTTTGGTTACGAGAACCAGGAGTTTACCTACACATCATTCAGCAACAACAACCTGCAGTACATTGCCAACGTCCCGAACTTCGAGATGTACAATGATGACGGCAGCGTAAATATTGCTTATGGTAAATATAATACTGGTATATATTTCAATCCGGTCCCGATGTCATACGTCGATTCATATTCCAAAACCGGGAACCTGTTGCTCTCCGCTGATCTCTCATATGAAATTGTCAGCGGACTCAGGGCAAAAGCCCTTATCAGCTATAACCTGCAGAGCAATGAGTACCACAGGATATTTCCCTCGACAGCCATGAGTGCCCAGACAGACACCTACAATCCTTATCCGTTTGGAGCGCATACTACAAATGCCTTCAGTCGCTGAATATAGAACCTATGCTGACGTATGACAGGAAGATAGCAAAGGGTAATCTGTCACTGCTGGCAGGAGCCACCATGCTCACAAAAGAGAACAGAATGACAGGGACCACAGTTAATGACCCCGGCAGTGATGCATTGCTCTACAGTTTCGCCAGCGGCAATCCCACCGTGGTCAACAACAATGAATATCTACTATAAGTTTGCTTCACTCTTCGGCAGGGCCACTTACAACTGGGATGATAAATATCTCATCAATCTTACCTTCAGGCGTGACGGTTCTTCACGCTTCGGCCCTGATAACAAGTTCGGTAACTTCGGCTCCGCGGGCCTGGGATGGATCTTCACCGAAGAGGATTTCATCAGCAATTCTCTCTCTTTCCTGAGCTTCGGAAAGCTCAGGGGCAGCTACGGCACAACCGGAAGCGACAACATTGCTGATTATCTGTATACAACCATTATGCAGTCATCGACGAGCTATGAGTATGCTACCAATGACATGTTATCTCCGGCTGGCGTTCCAAACCCCGCGATACAATGGGAGAAGACAGCCAAAGATGGACATCGGACTGGACCTGGGATTCCTCAGCAACAGGATAATGTTCAACACAACATGGTACAGAACCATCTCCGATAACCTGCTGACCTCTCAGCCCCTGCCTACTCAGACCGGGTTCGTTCGTTATACTGTGAATTTTGAAGGGACTGTTCAGAATACCGGTATGGAGTTCCAGCTGACCACTCATAACCTCGGCCCTGACAATAAGCTTCAGTGGAGAACCACGGTCAACCTTTCATTCAATGAAAACAAGCTGATCGAATTCCCCGGACTGGAAGGATCTTCCTATTCAACCAAATATGAGATAGGAAGGGCAATACCGACCTCAGCTTCCTATTTCACTCTGACTGAAATGCCAATGAATTTCACCGGGATAGACCCTGCCACCGGCCTGCCACAGTTTAAAGACGTTAACGGAGACGGGGTTGTCAACAATACTGATGCCAGCAGAAATGAAGCATGGATAGGCACCTCACGCCCAACCACCTGGGGTGGAATCGGCAACTATCTTACATACAAGGGATTCGGATTCGACTTCTTCATTCAGTTCTCCGAGCAATCGATGACGACATGGAACTGGGGCACCACACAATACCAGTCCCTCGGATCCTTGTGGAATCCGCCTGCCGAACTCACCGGCAACTACTGGAAAGAACCGGGTGATGTGACTAAATACCCCAGGCTCTATTCGGGTGTCCCCGGAGCCTCAGCATACACAACCCCCATTTACCAATATTACGGGTTGAGCAGCGCCGGCATCTGGCAGGGTTTCTACTGGAGGCTGAAGAACGTACAGCTGACATATACACTGCCCCGCCACCTGCTGGAAGGCAAAGGGATTGATAACCTGATGTTCTACATCCGGGGCGAGAACCTGGCAGTTTATACAACCAAAAAGCTGTACAAGGATCCGGAACCCTTCTGGGCTAACACAGCCCCCGTTCTGCGGACTTTCATTACGGGACTCCAGCTGACATTTTAACCACCCATAACAACAATTACCATGAAATATATATCATTGAAAAACAGATTGAAGGTGACAGCGTTGCTGATAAGCCTGTCAGCCCTGCCTGCCTGCGAAGAGTATCTTGAAATACCGGCTCCTACCAATTCCGTGACCGGTGAAACAGTATTCCTGAACAAGGGAACAATTGACAAGCTGATGAATAACATGTACTATAACTGGGCAAATGCCTCAGGCATTGTGCTTCAATATACAAGAAGCGCAGAGTTTTTTTCAGACAATGCCTATAACCCGACAGGTATTTCCTTTTATCCGGAGATGACCGGAGAACTGACCCCCGAATCAGGCAATATGTCTGCAGGCCTGTGGGCTATCTGGTACACTACTGTTTACGGTGCCAACCTGATTCTTGAGGGCCTGCCTGACGCTCCCGGCATTACTGATGAAACCGTGAGGAACGCATATATGGGTGCAGCTCTTACCATAAGGGCAGGTGCACATTATTACCTTGCGCGTACATTTGGCGACGTGCCGATCAACCTGACAACAGATGTTGCTGAAAACTCATTCAAACCAAGAGTGCCTGTGGCCGATGTATATGCCCAGGTAATAGCCGACCTTAATGAAGCCATGACATTGTTGCCTGAAACAAGTGCAGGGAACAAAAGGTATATTGACAATAAATATATTCCGCAGGCCCTCCTTGCCAGGGTCTACACCACCATGGGCAACTGGGCGGCAGCCGAAACTGCAGCAAATGCAGTCATCGCCAGCGGTAAATACCAGCTCCTCACAAACCTGGCTGATGTCTTTTACAGGCCCAGTAAGGAGGTTATCTCATCAGCTCGGAAATACCTGGGCTTTTTCTGCTGTATACCAGAACAGGTCGCTGACAGGAATAGGTTTTGACCCGGTGAACACCTTCGGCCAGGGCTCATACCCGGCACTGTCCGAAGATCTGCTTAACAGTTTTGAAACGGGAGACAACAGGAAAACGGTATGGGTCAACCTTGGAAAACAGCGGCGGATATTCCAACCCCAACAACAGGTACTTCAGCATCAAGTTTCTCAACTCCCAGGCAGTGCCAATTGTAGCAGGCAAGGAGCAGGATTATGTCTTTATCAGACTGGCGGAGATGTACCTCATCAGGGCAGAGGCCAGGGCACGGCAGAATAACCTCATCCGGGGCTGCATCAGACCTTAATGTGATTCGCAACAGGGCAGGACTGGCCAATACGACGGCAACATCGCAGACTGACCTGATAAATGCAATAATAAAGGAAAGAAGAGTTGAACTGTTCCACGAGGGAGGATACCGATGGGATGACCTTGTCAGGACCGGCACAGCTGATGCCGTTATCAGCGCTCTGCCATGGAAGATCAACTGGGATTCCTACAAGACATTATGGCCTATCCCCCTGGCGCAGGTTAATCTGAACAGCAACCTGGAGCAGAATCCCGGTTACGATACAGAATAAACACTGCATCCGGGAAGCACCTCAAATCAGTGCTTCCCGGATGCTTATTCAATTTACATCCTTTCCTGAATAATCAAATTTAAAAATTCCTTAGATGAAAAAACTGTACTCCAGGTTCATATTGGTGTCCCTGACCATAGCTGCCTTCATGTCAGCGTGTAACAATGCCCCGAAAGCACCATTCGTTCTTACCGGGACCCTTGAGGGGATCACCGACGGAAAAGCAATCCTGACAAATATCCGATAACAGTGAAACGGTAACCTGACACTGCCATAATTAAAAAAAGGCAGATTCGTGTTTACCGGAGACATTCCTGAACCGGAGATGTACGCTCTTCAGTGTCGAGGGAGCTGAATCCATGACTATTTTCTATGCAGAAAATTGCAAGATGATATTCACAGGCAGGGTAGATTCGCTTCGGACAGCTGTGATTACAGGCGGCAGTGTCAATGATGACTACAAGTATCTGAATACCGTCTCGGATTCTCTCCGGAAAAGCCTTGGTCTTGATTCATTGTGGAAAAAACTAAGGGCAGCAGGAGATTCCTCCGATGCTTACCGTGATGACCTGATGCAGGAGATTTTACCCCTGGTAGAAGAACTTAAAAAGGAAATTGACATTTTTACAGATGACTTTATAAGATCCCATCCTGATTCATATTTTTCTATCATTCTTCTCGAAAGTCGGTCATACGGCAGAGGCGCCGACGAGATCGAAAAGGCACTCGGATTGCTTGACCCGTCACTGGCTGAATATGAAAAAGTACAGGACCTCTACAGGCTTGTTGACAATCTCAGGAACACCGATCTCTCTGCAGGGAGCTTTGTCACTGAAGCTGAGAATGTAGCTTACAAAACGGACATCACATTCAGGGGTGGAGATCATAAGGATGTAATCTACCTTGCTTCACTTCCGGGCGATAAGGTTTGCGGGCTCAAAAGCGACGGGTCTGTAATTGTCATCGACGGCAGAGGTGCAGAACAGGAGGGTTTGCCACAAACCTGAAATCGAAGCCCTCCGCCGTTGCAGTAAACCCTGCAACCGGCCAGATTTACGTCCTGGGAACAATCAACGAGATTACAAAGAAGGTTGTCAGGGGAAAGGAATATGAAATATCGACCCCCCTGGGTGTCGAGTGCATCATATATGATCAGAACGGAAAACAGACAGGCTCACTGGAAGTGAAGGATCTGAAGACCGCCACCGGCGCCAAAATAGTTAACGGTAAGCTTATCGTTGCAGATTATGCAAATAAAATGGTTGCAGTGCTGAATGCAGAAACCGGTGCACTGGAATCGAGTGTGAAAGACCTCAGGGTCTGCTGCGGCATCCTCGACTTCAGCATTAACGCCGACAATGAGTTGCTAATTGCCAATCTCGGTGCTTTCAGGGTGATGGGCGCCGATTTCTCAGGAAATACAAAATTTGCTTTTGGCCAGAGAGGCCCTTCAATTGACGACTTCCACGGCTGCTGCAACCCCGTCAATGTCGCGTACCTCTCAAACGGAGCCCTCGTGACCGTTGAGAAGGACCCCACAAGGATTAAAGTATACAGCAAGACAGGGGCAATTCAGATTGCCGGCATTGAAGAACTTGTAAAGGGCTGCAAATATATCCCCATGACTGTTGACAGCCATGACAACATTTACCTGGCATCGGCAAGAAACGGCCTGGTTAAGTGCGTGCCGAATTCATAGCGGAACATGAAAACCCTCTTTACAATTATCACAGTCATTTTCATTCATGCAGCCTGTCTTCTTATGACAGGTTGCACAAATGCTGTCAGATGAGGGATACAGGTTCAGGGAGACAGCATTTGCACCTTCAAAAGGGAGTGCATCTGAAGCTTCAGCCGGGCCCGTGAAGCTGAAGATTGCCGTAAATGACACATACTGCAAAGAATCCGCCTGTGAGTGCGTCCATTTCCTTGCAGCGAGAGAATACAATGAAATTCAGGCAAAACTACTTGCAAGATACCGGATAGATCTTGAGCTTACCTATTTCATCGATGAATATGAGCTGGAAAATGCTCTTATTTCAGGCGAGTACGACGGGGCAATATGTAAGCCTTGGTTTGCCTTTATGCTCGTCCCGGAACACGGGACTGATTACATGCGTGTGGCTGACATTCTCGATCCCTTCGAAAACCAGATGCTGACGGGAGTATTCCTGGTAAAGAAGGACTCGCCCCTGCAATCCGCTTGATGACATAAACGGAAAACGGCTTGTGCATGGGCCAGGGTGATTCAAATGAGAAATACCACATGCCGATGCTGATGATGGAAAAGAGTAAGATCAGACCAGGTCAGTTATTCAATAAAGCAAGCTGCACCGAGAGCATAAGCATGCTCCTCGATGATTCTGCTGACGTTGCGGTGGTGTCAGATTATTCGCTCATAGCAAGCTGTGCGGCTGACCTGGGGAAGGAAGAGGATTTCAGGATCATTACCAAAACTGATGAGATACCGCTATGCTCGGTAATAATAGACCGTCAGAAGGTCAGCGATGCTGTGACGCTGCGCCTGCAGAAGGCCCTCCTGGAACTGTCAGGAGATAATGCCCCTGAGACCATGCTGAGCAAAGGTTTTGTGAAACCGGCCAAGTGGAAACCGTTGATTTATAATGTGAAGATAAAATTGTTCTTGTTATGGGAGAGGACGACAACAACGAAAAAAAGGGCAGGCGCAATTTTCTTGTCAATGCCGGACGGGCGGCATGCGGACTGGCTCTTGGCGGGGTGGCCTACAGAGTGCTGAGTGCATATGCCAGTGAGGAAACAGCAGGGCCAAAGTCACACTGGGTGTGGCAGATAGACCCTCAGAAATGCGCATTCTGTGACAAGTGCGAGAAAGCCTGCGTGCGTAAACCCTCTGCCGTCAAGGCGGTGAATGATCAACTCAAGTGCAGCTACTGCGTCGTCTGCTACGGACATATATCTGACAGGTACATCGCATCTGACAAGATTGACACTGACGGCAAGAAAGTTTGTCCTTATGATGCCGTGACACGTAAAAACTATTCGGGAGGAAAGGACGGTTACTTCATCTATGACATTGATGACAATAAGTGCACCGGATGCGGGCTGTGTGCAAAAGAGTGCAACAAAAAGGGCACTAAGTCAATGTACATGATCATACGCCCCGACCTGTGCCTGCTGTGCAATAACTGCAACATTGCAGACGTGTGCCCCGAGGGGGCCGTTGAAAAACTCTGGTTCGGACCCGAAGACAACTTCAGGGGTATATATGAACTGGAGGGGCCAGGTGCCTGACCTCTGCGCTCCTATGAAAAAGTTTTTAGTTTTCGCTGCTTTCGTTTTACTGGCATCACTCATGCTCTTTAACCCTGCCTACAGCCAGACGGATACAGTCAGGCAGCAGGAGCAGCCTCTTGCAGCGAGCAAGGAACATGACATCAACGATCCGAACGCGTGGCAATATAAAAGAGTTCAGGGATAAGTATCTCCCCACAGAGTACTTCCCCATGCCCGAAGAGATGGTCTTTGTCGATCTCGGGGTACTGGCGCTGCTGATCTTTGCGGGGCTCTGGTTTGTCCTTAAGAGAAAGCCTTCCGCGGTACATCACTGCACTGATGATAATCACCTTTATCTAGCTGGCGTTCATCAGAGGAGGGTGCATCTGCCCAGTGGGGCTGGTGACAAATGCCACCATGGCCGTGATCAGTCCCAGGGAGATAGGGATGGCAGCCTTCATAGTGTTCCTCGTGCCGCTGCTTATCGCCCTCGTCGCCGGCCGGATATTCTGTTCCGCAGGATGCCCCCTCGGATCGGTCCAGCACCTTGCTCCTGAAAAGAAGAAACATTTCAGGCTGTCACGCCGTGCGAACAAATACCTGAGAATAGTCCCCATTCTTGTGCTCATACTGACAATTGTGGTGGCACTGGGGGGAAAGACATACATTGCCTGCGAACTCGATCCATACAAGGCCATCTTCTTTACCGGCCAGGTCTGGTTTGAACAGGGGCTCGCCTTCATCGCCGGACGCCCGATGGAATCAAGAATACTCTTTGCCTGTGGACTGGTAACATGGATCTACCTTGCGGCGATACTGGCGCTGGGGTACTGGGTCCCCCGGCCCTTCTGCAGATTTATTTGCCCCTATGGTGTGCTGCTGGGTGTCGTCTCGGTGTTCGCTTTCAGGCGCCGCCATGTCGAAAAAGAGAGCTGTAACTACTGCAGGCTGTGCGAAAAGGAGTGCCCCACACAGGCTATTGTAATTGACAAACAATCCGGGCTGAGTACCGTGTCACACTATGACTGCATACAGTGTAACCGCTGCAGCGACAAATGCAGAAAAAATGCAATTAAACAGTAAATAAATACTCAAAATGAAAAAACTATCTGTTTCAACCCCCGGCATGCTGACAGTGCTGATACCGTTGTATTAACAGCCTGTACGCAACAAAAATTCAGTACTTCACCTGAAAAACCGGTCGCAGGCACTGAGATCAGGGTGGAGTATTCTCCTTCAGACTCCCTGGCAAGAAGTGCCGAAAGTGTTAGCATGGAGTACTCCCTCTATTCATCAGGCAGTACCGGGTATGAATATATCGAGGATACAAGGTCTGTTGAGATGCAGAAGAAGGGGAAAACCTGGGTCGCCAGCGTGCCCACAACTCCCAATTACTGAGATAGCCGTAGTAAAATTCCTTCCCGGCAACGCCCCTCCTGACAATAACAACGGAGAGGGATATTTCATCAGGATTTATAATGAAAGAGGTGAGGAAACGATTGAATCGCAGTTTGGTCACGCCGTGTCATATGTCACATGGGCAACACTTAACAAGTACGTTAACCGGGAGTACAAGAAAGCTGTTGAGCTTTTGACCGGTTTATTCGCCCGATACCCTGATATGAAAGTAAAATATGTAAAGGACTACCTGGGTGCACTCAGGGGCAGCACACCCGACTCGCTGAAGAAAGAGGTTCTTGCAAAAGAGCTGGGAGAGATCCTGTCTTATGAGGACCTTACAGACTCTGATTACCGGTATATCATCTGGCTGTGCAAAAATCAGGAATTGAATGATATGGCAGCTGATGCAGAAAAGAGCGCACTTCAGAAATTTCCTGACGGCGATGTTGCCTATAGCAAGAAATATGAAGCGTTCGAGGCCGAGCCTGACATCCTGAAACAGATGGAGATAGCCAGGAAGATTGAGAAGAAATTACCGGCAAAGCTATGAAGTACCTCCTTCAGGTATGGTATTCTACAATATAGTACAGCAGGAACGGTTTGACCTCATTCCCGGATGGTGGAAGACAATGGACACGGAATTTACCTATAGTCCTACATTATACGGGTGGCTGGCACTTAATCTTATCAATGTGAATAAAGAGCTCGGAACAGCACTCGAAATTTGCGAAAGGGGTGAAATCGCATGGAAAAACGAAATGGTCAATCCCATTATGTCAAGAGCCACTTTTATTACAGAACAAAGAGAAGCGGAGGTCAGAGCAAGGGACCACTCTTATCTGCTTGTTACATGGGCAAAAGCTCTCAAACTTTCAGGCAGAAGTACTGAGGCTGTCGGGAAATATGAAGAGGCATTCTCGATGTATCCTGTCGCAAAGTTCCAGGCTGCAGATATTAACGATTATGCTGAACTGGTCTCTGAAACAAAAATGTACGACAATGCTGCTGCATTCCTTGAGGAGAGCAAGAAGGCCGGCATCGAAGCCGCCGCAGTGAACGGGGTGCTGAAGGAGATATGGATGAGCGAAGAACGGTTCTGACGAGGGTTTCAGTGAATATCTTGCAGCACTCGAGGCCGAAGGGATGAAAGAGATCATGGAGGAGCAGAAAAAGAAAATGATCAATGAGGCAGCACCTGACTTCTCACTAGTCGACCTTGCAGGCAATACCGTGCGGCTCTCTGATTACAGGGGCAAGGTGGTGGTGGTCGATTTCTGGGCAACCTGGTGCGGTCCGTGCAAGGCCTCCTTCCCGGCAGTGCAAAAGGTTGTCGACAGGTATTCATCTGATGATAATGTGAAGTTCCTCTTCATCGACACGCGTGAAACCGTAGCCGACAAGAGGCAGAATGCCATCAACTTCCTTGAAGAGACAAAATACACATTCCATGTGCTCCTTGATAATGACAACAAGGTTTATGAGTCGTTCAGTGTCACTGGCATCCCGACCAAGTTCGTTATTGACGGCAAGGGTAACATCAGGTTTAATGTCGTTGGCGTCTCTGGCACCACTGATGAGATGATTCAGGAGCTGGTGAGCATGATAGAACTGGCGAAGAAATAAAACGTTCTGAAACCTGGAAAGCGAGGGGGTTGCTAATGCTACCCCCTTTGTTTTTTTGCAACCATCCAGAGTGAAAATTATTACTTTTACTTCTTCTTTCAACGGGGAAGATTATTTTTTGGTCCGTTAAGTTATGCAAACAAAGGGGTGAAGCCTGAGACAACAGATGACAGCAGCCTGACACTACAGGTCGCGGAAGGCAGTCAGGAGGCTTTCAGAATACTCTTCAACAAGTATTTTGACCGCATCTACGGTGTGGCATACAGCCTCACGAAATCACCTGTTGTGGCTGAGGATATGACCCAGGACATTTTTCTGAAGATATGGGTCAAAAGGGAAATGCTAACAGGTATTCAGAGATTTGATGCCTTCCTCTTCAGGGTGGCACGCAATCACATCCTTAATGAATTACGGAACAAAGTCAAAGAGCAGGAATTTACCGAATACCTTATCAATTTCTTCAGGGAGACAGGTGACAATCCCCAGCAGCATCTCATCTTCAGGGAACTTGAAAAGGTGGTTGAAGAGGCACTTGAAAAACTCCCGCCGCAGCAGCGGCAGATATATAAGCTCAGCCGTGAAGATGGATTGAGCCAGGAAGAAATTTCAGCAAAACTGCAGATTTCAGTCAATACCATCAAACAGCACATGAACAGGGCACTGAAATTCATACGCCACTATTACATGTGCTATTACCGTACACTTCTGTTATTCCTTTTCCAGAGGATCCTTTTATAGATTCACATTTTTTTTACACCCGGGTAACACCTGAAGACTCGTTTTGTGTCTTTACAGGAGTGATCACTACCCTGAAGATCGACTGTGACATTTTCATACTTGATTTTTGATGGGGACAGATCAATGGCGCAATAAGAAATAACGAAATGAATACTAATCACATAAAGAAACTGCTGCAGGGTTATATAAATGATTCTCTGACAGAACATGAACTGCGGGAGCTTCTTGAGATTATCCGTAACAGACGAAATGATGCTGAAATTGAGCGCCTTATTGACGCGGCAATTGAAAGCGATGCCTGTCCGGGACTTTCAGACAAAGCCAGGTATGATGCTTATTTCCGGCGCATAATGAATGATGCTGACGACAAAAAGCTCCTGCTTTTATCTGAAAATGACCTGCTTGATAAAAACAGTAAAAGAAGACTTACCGGATGGACCCGGATCGCAGCAGCGGCTTCCATCCTGCTAATGGTCACCTTTGGCGGTCTCTGGATCGTAAAAAATTATATTTCTGACCACGGAAAGAAAATTGCATCTTCAGCACCTACGGTAACCGACCTCGCGCCGGGGAGCAACAGGGCATTGCTTACCCTCGGTGACGGAACCACGATCGTGCTTGACAGCGCCGGCAACGGGCTATTGGCCGAACAGGCCGGGACGCAGGTGATCAAGATTGATGACGGACGTCTTGCCTATGCTTCAGAAGGCAGGAAAAAGGCTGAAGTGGTTTATAACACCGTTACAACTCCGCGGGCAGGCCAGTATGAACTGGTTCTCCCTGACGGCAGCAAAGTGTGGCTTAATTCTGAATCATCAATAAAATTTCCAGTTTCTTTCATAGGTAGTTTCAGGTTTGTCGAGATCACCGGTGAAGCGTATTTCGAGGTTGCTGAAAATCATGACATGCCCTTCCGGGTGAAAACTGAGGATATCACAATTGAAGTCCTCGGCACCAGTTTCAATGTAAGGGCTTATGCGGATGAAGGTGCTGTTAACACAACCCTCATCGAGGGATCCGTGCAGATTGCTTCACCGGTGTCTCAGACAAAGATTATTCCGGGCCAGATGGCCACGGCAGATGACGCCGGACTGATCTCGGTCGAAAACGATGTCGATATCGATGAGATCATTGGGTGGAAAGAAGGTCTTTTCATATTCAACAGTGAAACCATTGAGCAGATCATGAATCAGATAAGCAGATGGTACGATGTGAAAATAGAATATGAAGGTGAGATGCCGGAGAAGACATTTTCCGGAATTGTAAGCCGGTACAGCAATGTATCACAGCTGTTGAAAATAATGGAGCAGGCCGGTTTTGAATTCTCATTGACGGAAGAGGTGATAACGGTGGAAATGAAATGAAGTTTTTAGGTTAGGTTAGGGCGAACCAAAAGCCGGATAGTGCTGGTCCCACTATCCGGCCGGAAGTTCGGATCGGCCTGATTCAAGGATATTAAGTGACAATTGCTACTCTATGTTTAACCCAAACCAAAAAAGTTATGAAAGATTCTCAAGAATCCCTGGCTTATTTTAAGTCCGGGACATTTAAAAAACTCCTGCTTATCATGAAACTATCTGTTGTGTTGATGTTTCTTACCTGTCTGCAGCTGAGTGCGATAGTGAACAGCCAGACCGTTTCGCTAACGGCAAGTGACGCTTCACTGAAGAGCGTGCTCAAAGAGTTCCATGAACAGACAGGGTTCAACTTCTTTTACGATGATGATCTGCTGAGAAAAGCAGGTAAAGTGAACATTGATCTGAAAGATGTTCCCATCGAAGTTGCCCTTGAAGAGTGTTTCGGTAACTCAATGATTGATTATCAGATTATTGATAACACAATTGTCCTCAAATCAAAACCGGAGAGCCCTGAACCGGTTGTGGTCAACCAGCAGCAGGAGCCGCTCAGACTTACGGGTACGGTTAAGGACAAGAACGGTAATCCTCTCCAGGCTGCTGCAGTCATCATAAAAGGAACAACCATAGGTACCAGTACTGATGCTGAAGGCAATTTTATCCTTTCCTGTCCTGCTGAATCAAAGGTGCTTGAGATAAGTCTCCTTGGGATGAAAACGCAGGAGATAGTCATAGGAGGTAAAACAAGCTTCAACGTAATCCTCGAAGAGGTTGCACTCGACATAGATGAAGTGCAGGTCATTGCTTACGGTAAAACCACCAAAAGGTTAAATACCGGCGCCGTAAGCTCCATTAAATCAGAAAATATCGCCAAACAACCCTTTGGGAACTTTGCCCAGGCCCTGCAGGGGCAGCTGGCCGGCGTTGTTGTAACCAGCAGTGAAGGATCGGTCGGAAGCGCTGTAAGCATCCAGATCAGGGGATTGAACTCGTTTGGCTCGGGCACCACACCGCTGTACATTGTAGACGGAGTAATCATCAATTCAGGCAGCTCAGGCGCAGTATTCTCAAGTTATGTGCACGGCACCTCTGCCCTGAACTCCATCAATCCGAATGACATTGCCAGCATCGATATCCTGAAGGACGCAGATGCAACGGCCATTTACGGTTCCAGGGGCACAAACGGCGTGGTGCTGATCACCACCAAGAGGGCCCAGTTAGGCAAAACCAGGGTGAACATAGACATGAATACCGGCTTCAATAAAGCCACCTATATGCCTGAAATGTTAAACACGGATCAGTACGTGGCACTGAGGAATGAAGCTTCACCCTTGACAACAGGATTCCTACCGAAAGCCGTGCGGCTGACCTTACCAACCTTCCTCCATGGGAGGAGGGGGCCTATACGGACTGGACAGAGTATGAACTTGACAACAAGGCACCTGTAACGAATATAAACGCTGATATATCTGGTGGAGACAAAGCCCTGAACTACTATTTCAGTACAGGTTACCTGAAGCAGTATGACATACAGCCGGGCGATCCCAACCAGGAACGAATAAATACCCGCCTGAATGTACACAGCCTCGGGCTGAACGACAAGCTGGAAACTGATATCGCAGTTCATTATTCCATTGACAAACTTAAGCCCACAAATGTGGCAACAAACAATACAGGCGGTGTCCGATTCCTGCCTCCGAACTTCCCGCTCTATTATGATAACGGGGACTATTACTGGGGGTCATCAACATCATTTTATTACGCCAACCCTGAAGCTTCCATGACTCGGAAAACGGAGTCGGCAACCAATGACTTCCTGGGAAGCGCCAACCTGAGTTATGAGATCTACAAAGGGCTGAAGGTAAAGGCTGCCTTTGCCTACAACAGCCAGAGCAATGAAACTGAAGACATTTTCCCGTCTTCAGCAGTAAACCCATACTATACGGTTACTCCGAATACACAGTCATCTTTCAGCAATTACACTTCGATGAATTTTGAGCCACAGCTTACCTATAACGGGAAGATATCAAACGGAGTCATAGATGTGTTGCTGGGCTCGACCTGGTTTCAAAACCACACTTCATCCAAAGGGCTACAGCTGGTAGGTTTCCCCGGAGACGACTTTATGGAGTCGTGGACCTTTGCCGATGATGTGACCTCAAAATCCAGTTCAGAGGGGGATGTAAGATTCCGTTCCTATTTTGCGAGGGTGAATTATAACTGGAATGAAAAATACCTTGTGAATTTATCGTACAGAAGTGACGGCTCGTCAAAATTCGGTCCCAATTACAAATGGGGTGATTTCGGTGCCATAGGCGCTGCATGGATTTTTTCCAACGAATCTTTCATTAAAGATGCTCTGCCCTTCCTCAGTTTCGGAAAGCTAAGGACAAGCTATGGCATTACGGGCAACGACCAGATAGCCGATTATCAGTATTTGAATCTTTATACTGCTGATTACGTTGCCTATGGAACTTCCGTAGGGCTGGCAACTCAATATCTGTACAACGAGGATATACACTGGGAAAAGACCAATAAGCTGGAGGCCGCACTGGAATTCGGTCTCTTCAACAGCAGGATCGGCGGTTCAGTTTCCTGGTACCGTAACATGACCACTGACTTCCTGGTCTCGGAGCCTATTGCTTCACAAACCGGATTTAGCTCATTCGTAAATAACTTCGACGGCAAAGTACTGAATACAGGCTGGGAATTTGAGTTGCGCACCGTCAATATCATGAACGGGGATTTTCAATGGAGAACCAATATCAATTTTACAATTGCCAAAAACTCGCTTTTCGAATATGATGACCTGGAAAATTCTGCGTACAGCGCAAAATATGAAATCGGACAACCGCTTGACATTATAAGAACATATTATGTAGACTCCATTTCTACAGTCAACGGTTATGCAGTATTCAGAGACGTCAATAATGACGGACAGCTTACTTATCCGGCCGATTATGTCACCCTCGGATCTCCCACGCCAAGATCGTACGGAGGCATGGAAAACCTGTTTGCATATAAGAACTTTGAGCTCGGGTTTACGATAACCGCCGCACAGCAAATGGTCACCAACTGGTACTTTACTTCACCCCTTCCCGGCAGACAGTACAACCAACCCACGCTGCTGCTTGGCAACTACTGGCAACAGGAGGGAGACAAAGCCGATTATCCAAGGCCAACTACAGGCCTGGTATATAATTCCAATGTCCAGAAACTTGGTTATACCAATACTTCCAATATGGCATATAATGACCTCATGTGGTTCAGGCTGAGCAATGTATCACTGAGATATACTCTGCCTGCAACATGGCTCGATAAAGCCGGTATCGGCACCGCTTCGGTGTACGCCCGCGCTCAGAACCTCATGTTCTGGTCCCCCGTTGATCTTGGCAAGGATCCCCAGGCACGTGGCGGAGGCTACGGAACTCCTCTGCAGACCTGGGTATTCGGAATGCAATTCTCCTTTTAAATAATTATAACAACAGAAACCATGAAACAGATATATAAAACCAGAGCACTGCTTGCGGCATTACTGCTGCTGCTCCTTTCAGCCACCTCATGCGAGGATTTTCTTGAGGCTCCGCTTCCTCCTGATAAAATAACCACAGATAAGGTCTATGGCGCCAAAGGGACAATTGAAATGGCCATGCTGGGCGTATACAGCAAGACATCCATTTACTATGGACAGGGAAGATATGTACAGGTAACTGAGGAACTGGCAGACAACTTAAACTATAATCCTCCGACAAATATTGATGTTATGGCAAATTCAGAATACAATGCCAACAACTCGGAAGGGCTGAGCATATTATGGTCTATGCCCTACGCAGCTATTTATCAGGCGAGCATGATGCTTCAGAGCCTGCCTGAGGAAACAGCCAATCTCACTGATGCTGAGATGGATCAGTATACTGCCGAGAACCTTTTCCTGCGCGCGCTTATGTATTTCGAACTGGTAAGGATGTACGGTGATGTGCCATTAATTCTGAACCCTGACCCGCTGGAATCACAATCTCTGGCCCGGACCCCGAAAGCAGATGTATATGCCGCCATTATTGCTGATCTGAAGGATGCCATGGCCCTGTTGCCCGAGACCAATATCGACGGCCTCGATGCCAGACGATGCGGCAACAAATATGTGGCAGAGGCCTTGCTGGCCAGGATCTATTTGTTTACGGGAGATTATGCAAATGCAGAGACAGCAGCGACCAATGTCATCAACAGCGGAAATTACAGTATAGAGACCGATCTGACTGGGGTCATAATGAGGAGAAGCTCAGAGATAATTTTTGCCCTGGATGGTCCTATGAGAGAGATCCCGAACAGCTGCATGATTTATGCAATGCAGGGAATGCCCAGGTTATACCAGATGGCACCGATGCCTTACATGTGGAATTATTCAGGGTGGGGTTGCCTGACCCAAACCGCCATTGATGAATTTGAACCGGATGACCAGCGGTTTGCTGACCTCTATACATATTCAAAGGAAGGTAATGTATTTTCTCTTAAATATCCATATGGCCCATTTGTCCAGGAACTGGCTGATGAAGATCCGCAGGATTTCTGTGTGCTGAGACTGTCGGAAATGCACCTGATACGGGCGGAAGCAAAAACACGGAAAACTTCTCCTGATCTTGCAGGCGCCGCTGCCGATCTTAACCTTATAAGGGCACTGCACGGAGGTTTGCCTGAGACAACCGCCACCACCCAGTCTGAAATGATTGCAGCACTGGAACATGAGAACAGGGTCGAGTTCATGTGCGAAGGACATCGCTGGTTCGATCTGATACGGACCAACCGGGTTGACGCTGTGTTAAGCCAGCTCGATTACAAGACCGGATGGAGCGCCCACAAGGTTCTGCTGCCAATACCTGCAAAGGAGTTAATCAATAATCCGAACCTGACTCCTAACCCGGGCTACTAACCCGATGATACTGCAAATGAAATATTTAATTCCTGCCGCGAAAGCGGCAGGAATCATTTCCATTCATCCTTATACTCTGATATCATTAATATTATGAAATACATCGTCACTTTTTTGCTTCTGCTCATTGCCCTGACAGTCCAGGCCCAGGAACTGAAACCATTTACAATTAAAGGCGATATAAGCAATATAAGCGACAGGATCGATTCCATCCATATCGCATATTCAACAAACGGGGCGAGGTATGACCAGCCGTTTGAAGTGAAAAACGGCCTCTTTATCATCAAAGGGAAAATTTCCCAACCGGTGGTAGCCGTGATCTACTATTTTGCCTCATCCGACACGATCAGAAAAAAAATTCAGAGCACTGCAACGACAAGCACCCGAATATTTATCCAGCCGGGTGAAATGATTTTTGTTTCAGGCAGCAGAATCGACGACAATACCCTGCAAGGCTCCCCATGGAACCGCGATTTCAGGGAGATGGAGGAGAAACAAAAGGCATTTGCTAAAAAAATAGAGGTGGAAATGGAGCTTATTTTCCTGGAAAAAGATACTGCAGTTTCACGTCAGAGAATGAGAGCCCTGGTGGATTCCTCACGGGTATTCCCGGTAAGGATATGGCTCCCATATCTCGAAAGTAACCCCCAGTCGCCACTGGTATTTAATGCCGTAAACCAGATGACTATGTTCAACAAAAACTTCCAGGGACAGGATATTGCTCCCATTTACAACCGGCTGCCGGTTGAACTGCAGAATTCCTATGAGGGCAACCAGCTGAAAGCGATCATAGCCACGGGAAACGGAAGTCCGGCTCCTGAGTTTTCCCAGGCTGATACCTCAGGCATACAGGTTTCATTATCCTCATTCAGGGGCAAATATGTGTTGCTCGACTTCTGGGGAAGCTGGTGTACCTTTTGCAGGAAGGAGCATCCCAACCTTATAAAGGAATATGAAAAGTATAAGGAGAAGGGCTTTACCGTTATAAGCGTTGCGGCTGATGAGGACAAAAGCAAATGGCTCAGCGCCATTCGCAAGGACGGCATAGGGAGATGGACCCACGTTAGCGACCTTAAAGGGACAAATAACGAGGTGGCAAAACTCTATTTCGTAAAAGGCTATCCGAGCAATTTCCTGATTGATCCGGACGGAATCATAATTGGCCAGAACCTGAGAGGGGAAAACCTTGGAAAAAAGTTATCTGAAATATTCAGGTAACAGATGCAGGAAATTTTCACATGTTAAATCAATAAGCAAGTCTGCACGACTTAAAACAAGTAAAAAAGAAATCAAATGAAAAAAACAATACTACTGACATGTATGCTGCTGGCATCATGCATTATCAGGCTGAATGCGCAGCTCATCTATACTCCATTAAAACCCGTACCGGGGGGAACCATCACATTCAGTTACACCCCGCCTGAAAATCTTTTCAATGCGACCGATACGATCATCTGTGAAGCCCAAAAATGGGGATTGTATGAAGACGACATTGTGTTTGAAGCCATGATCCAGAATAAAACGTTAATTATCAAACTAAAGAAAACAGGCACCCGTTACGAAGGTACTCTCGTTACCGATGCCCTGACCAGGGCTGTTGCACTTAATTTTACCTCCGGCCAGGTTAAATGGGAAATAGTTGACAGAAAACTGGTTCTTGCATCCGGCAAGGTGGATACCAACAACAGCATGGGTTATGTGATCCCCCTATATACTCCAGAAGGGATTGAATGCAGTTACAGCAATTCCTTTATCGGGAATTATCTGAAATCATATTATTTCAATCAGCTTGGAATTTCAAATGCAAAAAAAGCTACCGAATATTTCCTCAGGGAACTTGAAATCTACCCCGATGCCCTGGGAAGGGTAATAAATGATCTGGTCCCTGTATTTAAGACCACTAATCCGACTGATTTTAATGCGTTTATCACAAATGAGCTAAATAAGCAGTTTGAACGCGGGTTGGACTCCGCATCGGATTACAAAATGGTCGCAGCCCTCGCCTACTATTTGAACCTGAAAGGTGTCAGCAGCTATTTCAGAGAGTTGGCAGAGACCAAATTCGGCAAAAACAGCTGGTCTGAAACAATGAGTGCGCTGCTGGGTGAATATAATGCAGAAAAGGATATTGCCAGGAAAGAGGTGCTTATGAATAATTACATAGATAAATTCAATAACTCATCCTATGAAGACAGAATATCTCTTGCTTATACCGGAGGGTCACCAAGACCTGTGAGATTCTCCTTCCTGCGTGCGCTCCTGGAGAATGATATGCTGGATGAATATGATAAGTACCGTCAGCAATTTAATTTTTCCATCGAAACAACACCCTATCAGATCTACGATCTCAGGTCTGAACTGGAAACATTACTTGCCCTTGGCAAGTATCCGGAGCTTACTGAAAAAAAAGCGCTGGATTACATTTCTTACTATAAGGAACGTCTGAGGTTGCTCAGCGAGGGCCGACCGCTTCCTGCCGCTGCAGATGATGCATATCTGACAACCTGTCAGCAAAAAGGGTCTACCATAAACGCACTTATATTATTTTCAGATTTCTGTGCTGCCATGTACGATCAGTCAGGTGACTACAAAAAAGCATTTTCGTATGCATGGGATGCAATCAGCTATCAGGAAATGATGAGGGGAAACCGGAAAAACGCTGACCTGAATACACGCTACAGCCTGCTGGCCGAGAAAGTTTTGCCGCCGGCTGAAAGCAGGAAGGAAATCGGGGGGCCTGGTTTCGGAAGGTGCCTGGAAACCCGAAATGAAGGAAGCATTGAAGAGGGTTTACATACAGGATACAGGTTCCGAAAAGGGGTTTGAGGACTATTTTTCTCCCTGAGGGAGCCTGTCCTCACCGACCTGTCAAATGAACTGCTGAAAACAATGATAAATGAGCCGTCCCCGACGTTTGAGCTTACAGACCTGGAAGGGAAGAACAGTCAGGCTGCGAGGATTTCAAGGGAAAGGTGGTAATCCTTGATTTCTGGGCCACATGGTGCGGGCCGTGCAAGGCAAGCTTCCCGGCAATGCAGAAGGCTGTCACTGCATACGCAAATGATCCGGGTGTCAAATTCCTTTTCATAAATACTTTTGAGAACAAGTCAAAAACCAGAACCGACGAGGTAATAAAAAAGGAAGTAGTCGCTTTTGTAAAGGATAACAGCTACAGCTTCCATGTCCTGCTCGACCTCGATAAGAAGGTCGCCGAGTTGTTCAAGGTAACCGGCGTCCCGACAAAACTCATCATTGACGGAAATGGCAATATAAGGTACAGGATAGTAGGCGCCGGTGTTGATGAGACAAAGGTGATGGATGAAATGAGAATAATGATTAAATCAGTTCAATAAACAGCTGAACTATCGGCTGTAAGATGCTGTATATTAATAGATCAGCCATTTCCCCTTTTTTACAGGAACCCCTCTCCGGCATCCGCCAGGTGGCGGACGCCGGAGGGGGTGGCTGCCTGGCCCGGGTTACTATCCACTTTATTTTTCTTAAATTGCAGCCGGATATGAAGGGCTTCAATGAAAGAACGTCCGGCTGACGAAAAAGCTTTGCTCAGGCTTGTTTCGGAAGGTGATGAATCGGCCTTCAGAAAGATCTATGATGCATACCATGACCATATCTATAATGCAGCATTTGCCTTTACCAAATCTCCCCACATAGCCGAAGATATAGTCCAGGAGGCATTCTGCAAGGTCTGGTATAAGAGGAGCCTCCTGCCCTCAGTAGAGAAATTTGATGCATGGCTCTTCATCATTGCCCGTAACCAGATAATGACTGAGTTAAAATCGCGGATGCGCCATGCAGAATTCGTGGAATATCTTCGCAAATTTCTGACTGAGTCAGAAGAGACTCCGCTTCAGGATCTCATTTCCAGGGAGTCCGAATCTATAATAAGGGATGCCGTTGAAATACTCCCGCCACAGCAAAAGGCAGTATTCAGTCTCAGCAGGGAGGAGGGACTAAGCCAGGAAGAGATAGCTTTAAAACTGAATATCTCAAAAAATACCGTCAGGAACCATATGAACGCAGCGCTTAAGTTCATACGACATTATATCCTTCTGCAACACGCTGTTGCGGCCGCCCTTCTTATCGAACTTTTTTGATTCAAACCTCCTTCTGAAAAAATAATCACCAACTGACTGGTACTTCTTCCGGGCCCGGAAGTCTTTATGGTATATCTGGAAAAATCCAGACAAAAGCAACGCCATGAAAATGCCCGGTAAAATGAGGCTCAGAAAGCAGTTGGACGACTACCTGAACGACAGGTTGCCTGCTGACCGGCTCGATGATATGATAAAAGAGATCCTCGATGAAACAAACACAAGGTTTATTGAAGAGGTTGTATTAAAGACAATCAGGGAATCAGGCTCTTCAAATCTAGCCAGTAAGGGGCTCCTGGATGAGAAGTTCCGGCGCCTGATGGAGGCGGTCAGGACACGTAACATCGGAGAGACAAGCGCGGAGGAAGTTCCAGGTGCCATCAGAAGAAGAATTATGCCGCTGCGAACCCTGGCCGCTGTTGCCGCCACTGCCATTATAGTCTTGACAATCGGTGGTCTGTGGATCACCGGAGTGGTAGGTCCGGACAAGGATCAGAATGAAATCGCCTTTGATAAGGCCATGGATCTTGAGCCTGGCGGTCGAGAGAGCAGTTCTTACTCTTGACGACGGGTCAACTGTGGTTCTTGACACTGCCCGTGAAGGTATCCTCGCTTCGCAGGCAAATATAAATATTGTCAAACTGGCAGATGGGCAGATAGGCTATTCGCAGGCCGGAAAAGAAACATCAAAGATACTGTACAATACCATCTCAACTCCGCGAGGAGGAGAATACAGTATTATCCTTCCCGACAACAGCAAAGTATGGCTGAATGCCGAATCGTCAATAAGGTTCCCGGTATCATTCACAGGCACGGAGAGAAAAGTGGAGATCACCGGTGAAGTATATTTTGAAGTTGCCAGGGACATAAATAAGCCCTTCAGGGTTTCAACCGGGAACATAACCGTTGAGGTGCTGGGCACCAGTTTCAATATCAGGGCCTATAGCGACGAGACAACGGTTACCACTACCCTGGTAGAAGGATCAGTAGAAATCGCCACTGCCGGTACATCCAGGTCTCTTGTCCCGGGCCAGCAGGCCAGGTCTGACAACTCCGGGGTGTTAGCCGTTGAAGACGGTGTGGATGTGGATGAGATTATTGCATGGAAGAACGGGATATTCCTGTTCAACAGCGAGAATATAGAGGAAATTATGAAACAGATCGGACGGTGGTATGACGTAAAGGTGGTATTTGAGGGGGAGATAACAGACGAGACCTTCTCGGGCATTGTCAGCCGTAATGGTAAAGTATCGGCAGTGCTTCAGCTGATGGAGCCTTACGGGATCAAATTCACCGTGACGGAAGATATGATAACAGTAGGTTCAAAATGATGGTTTAGTTCAGGGTTAACGGAAGGCCGGATAGTGTTGGATCCACTATCCGGCCGGAAGTTGGGGCCTGACATTAACGATACCAAGTGATAAGTAACATTTTATGTTTAACCCTAACCAATGCAAAGTTATGAAAGACTCTCAACTTTCCCAGACAATTTATTTGCCGGGGAGTTTAAAAAAACTGATTCGTGTAATGAAACTGACTCTGCTTCTGTTTGCCTTCTGCCTGCAACTAAGTGCGGCACTGGTTGGCCAGACCGTTTCTATCTCAGTGAGTGATGCATCGCTTAAGGATGTCCTCAGGGAGATAAACCAGCAGACCGGATACAGCTTTCTGTTCCGTGACGACCTGCTCAGGAAGGCCGGGAAGATAACTCTTGACCTGAAGGATGTCCCGATTGATGTCGCACTGGAAGAGTGCTTCAGATCTGTTCCGGTCGACTATGAGATTGTTGATAACACAATCCGTCTTTCACCCAGGGAAGTAGTCTCCGAGCCGGTTGTGATCAGCCAGCAGCAGGAGCCGCTCAGGCTTTCAGGTACGATTAAGGACAAGAATGGAAATCCTCTTGAGGCTGCTGCCGTGATTGTAAAAGGGACAACAACCGGGACAAGCACTGATGCCGCAGGCAACTTCGTCCTCAATTGCCCTGCTGACTCAAAGGTCCTTGAAATAAGCATCCTCGGGATGAAAACCCAGGAGGTTGTGATAGGCGGCAAAACCAGCTTCGACATTTTCCTTGAAGAAGAGACCACGGCAATGGATGAGATCCAGGTAATAGCATACGGTACAACCACAAAGCGTTTGAATACCAGTACAATTGCTACAGTGAAATCCGCTGAAATAGAATCACGCCCAGTTACCAATGTGCTTCAGGCCTTGCAGGGACAGGTGGCAGGGGTATCTTTCCAACAATCAGCTTCAGGTATTGGTAGCCCGATGGAAATTATTATCCGTGGTCAGAATTCTTTTTCGTCCGGCACAAATCCCTTGATCATTGTAGACGGTGTTGTTGTGAACTCGGATCCCGGAGGACTGATAGCTTACGATGATGCAAGTACCACTGGAGGTGGAGCCAACTATATGACATCAGGGGTATCTCCTCTCAACTTCATGAATATGAACGATATCGAGAGCGTTGATATCCTTAAGGATGCAGATGCCACTTCCATTTATGGATCGAGGGGATCGAACGGGGTTATCCTGATCACTACGAAAAAAGCGCAATTGGGAGAAGCAAAATATTCTTTTAATGTATCAACCGGACTTTCCTCAGCGACCGGATTGATAAAACGAATGAATACACCTGATTATCTGAAAATGCGAAAGGATGCTTTTGCAATGGGCAACGCTACTGCTGAATCGGCCATCAATCCTATAACTCCTGATGAGTTTTATGCACCTGACCTTACTGTTTGGGATCAAAATGCCTATACAGATTGGCCCGATTACGAAATGGGGAATACAGCACCGCTTTACAATGTTAATGGGCAGGTAACCGGCGGCAGCAAAATAATGAACTTTCTTGCAAGTTTCGGATACTCTAAAAAATATGATGTTATATATAACAAACCATACATGGAGAGGCTTACCGGCCGTTTGGTACTTGGTCATACCTCAAAAGACAATAAATTCAAGGTTAACCTCAACACCACCTTTGGAAACGAAAACCAGAAATTTACAAATACTTCATTAACCAGTACCAATTCAACTTACCAGGTGAATGTCCCGAACTATCAGATGTATAATAGTGATGGCAGCCTCTACATTCCTTTTGGACAATATACGACCGGGTACTACAGAAATCCTATCCCATTGTCTAATATGAGTACCTATTCGAAGACAGGTAACCTGCTTCTTTCAGCCGATGCTTCGTACGAAATCATAAAAGGCCTGAAGGCAAAAGTTCTACTCAGTTACGATCTGCAGAACAATGAATACCATTCTATCTTCCCATCGACAGCTACGAGTGCGCAGACAGATATGTATTATCCTGATCCCTACGGAACACACACAACCAATAAGTACACGGCTTTCAACTTTGAGCCTATGCTGACATACGATGCCAAAATTTCGAAAGGAACCTTATCCGCCCTGGTTGGTGGCACTATGCTCGACAGACAATCAGATATGACAGGAATCACAGTCAACAATCCCGGAAGTGATGCCTTGCTTTATAGCTATGCAAGCGGAAATCCCACTACAAGCAACAGTAATACAACCTATTATAAGTTTTCCTCAATATATGGCAGGCTCACTTACAACTGGGATACAAAATATCTTTTGAATTTAACTTACAGACGTGACGGGTCCTCGCGCTTTGGCCCCGACAATAAATTCGGAAATTTTGGCTCAGTGGGTGCAGGATGGATATTCTCGGAGGAAAAATTTATTAAAAACTCCCTTCCTTTCCTTAGTTTCGGGAAACTGCGTGGCAGCTATGGCACCACAGGCAGCGATAATATTGGAGATTACTTATATACAAGCCTACTATCAACATCACCTTATGATGAGTATGCCACGAATAGTATACTTATCCCAACCACTCTTCCTAATCCGGCAATACAATGGGAAAAAACAACCAAAATGGATATAGGCCTCGAGCTGGGATTTTTTAAGGGGAGAGTCATGTTAAATACAACCTGGTACAAGAGTAGCTCGGATAACCTGCTGGTTGATATGCCATTACCCTCCACAACTGGATATAGTTCTATTAAATCCAATTTCGAAGGTGTGGTACAGAATACAGGGATGGAATTTACATTAACTACTTTTAACCTGGCACCTGCTAACGCGTTTCAATGGAAAACCAGCTTCAACTTAGCGTTTAATGCAAACAAACTCACCAGTTTCCCTGGCCTGGAGAATACGCCCTATGCTACCCGATATGAGATTGGCAGGGCAATACCCTCCAGCAGCCTGTCTGGTAGCCTCGAAATGCCCATGCATTTTACTGGAATAGATCCTGCAAATGGGATGCCTATATTCGAGGATGTGAATGGCGATGGCATAGCTGACTTTTCGGATATGTCAATAAACGAGGCATGGATTGGTTCGGGGAATCCAACGATATGGGGCGGATTAGGCAACAATTTTACATGGAACGGTTTTGGCCTAGATATATTTATTCAGTTCTCGAAACAATTAATGTCTAAATGGAATTGTAACGCGGCAGTTGCCGGTAATCTGGCAAACCCCTCCGCAGATATATCAGGTAATTATTGGAAACAGCCGGGCGATGTTAGCAAATACCCACGTTTATACTCTGGTGTACCCGGTGAAGCTGATTATACTGATCCTCTCACATATTATTATGGATGGAGTACTGCATGTATTGCTGACCAGTTCTATTTCAGGCTGAAGAATATACAGCTCACTTATAACTTGCCAAAAAGCTCGTTGCAACACATAGGTTTGGACGGTGTAATGCTTTACCTGCGCGGTGAAAACCTGGCAGTTTACACTAAGGAAAAGCTGTATAAAGATCCTGAATTATACTGGTCAAATACGGCGCCAATATTACGCACATTCACTATTGGCGGGCAGTTTAATTTTTAATCACCCTAAAAACTAAATGCTATGAAATATATAACATTCAAAAAAAGAACCGGAGTGCTGGCAGTTATATTGAGCCTGCTAAGCTTAACCGCATGTGAAAAGTATCTTGAAATACCGGCGCCGACTAATTCGATAACTACAGCAACTGTGTATGATGGGAAAGAAACCATTGACAAGCTTATGAATAATATGTACAATAACTGGGCAAACACCAGCGGTATTGTCTTAGATTATTCCCGAAGTGCCGAATTATTTTCGGATAACGCCTTTAATCCAACATCAGCAGGTTTTGTTCCCGAATCTACCGGTAAGCTCGATGCGTCTCCCGGGCAATTTTCTGAAACGCTCTGGAATTATTGTTATGTTGCCCTATACCAGGCAAACCTGTTGCTCGAGGGCTTACCTACAGCAACAGTACTGGATGAACCTACCCGCAATGCATATATAGGTGCAGCCCTAACCTTAAGGGCATCATCTCATTATTACCTGGTGCGCAGTTTTGGTGATTGTCCGCTTATACTTACTACTGATGCAACTGCAAACTCAGTAGTTACACGCACTCCTGCGGCCGAGGTATGGAAACAGGTAATCAAGGACTTGAAAGATGCAATGACACTTTTGCCCGAAACAGGCACAGACGACAAGCGATATATTACAAATAAATATGCTCCGCAGGCATTACTGGCACGAGTATACACCACAATGGGCAACTGGCCGGAAGCTGAAGCTGCAGCTAATGCTGTGATCAACAGCGGTCAATATGTACTGGTAAGCAACCTGAAGGATGTATTTCTTAGGACCAGCCCCGAGGTAATAAGTTCAATGGGGAATACATGGGCTTATGGCCCAAGATATCAAAACACAGCATTAATTGGTTTTTACTCTACGCCTGCCGTACAAGCTTATGAAGCTTCATGGCCTGCTTTGTCAGAGGATCTGCTTGCAAGTTTCGAAACATCGGACAACAGAAAGACTTCCTGGGCAGTACTTAAAAACAGAGGAAACTACGCAAATCCAAATAACAGGTATTACTGTTGTAAATATAAAAACTTCTATGATCCGGAATATGCAGCGGGAATTCCTGCCGGCATGGAGGAGGATTTTGTTTTTAGCCGCCTGTCAGAAATGTACCTGATAAGGGCTGAGGCAAAGGCACATCAGAGTGATCTTGGCGGAGCGGCCGACGATCTCAACCTAATACGAAACAGGGCAGGCCTGGCTAATACCACAGCTGCTTCGCAGACTGACCTGGTAAATGCAATAATAAGGGAAAGAAGAGTTGAGCTTATGTATGAAGGGGGATTTCGCTGGGACGACCTTGTAAGGACCGGAACTGCAGATGCGGTAATGAAAGCTCTTCCCTGGAAGATAAACTGGGATTCGTACAAAACTGTTTTCCCGATTTCGACACCCCAGTTGAATCTCAATAAAAACCTGAAACAGACTCCGGGTTATTAATCATTGTTAACCGGGGATATGTTCCCGAAAAAGGAATTTATCCCTGGTTTTTCTTTCCATCTTAATAATTCTGAACTTAAACCTTCAGGGCATTCGAATGTACCTGTGAGTGTGAGAATATGTTTGCAAGTCACTACAAAATAGTAGTACAAAATTAAAGTTGCCCGTTCAATAATAGTATTGAAATAAAACTCCATAATCAGAAAAAAAATTAAAAAATGAAAAAGCAAATCCTCATAACGAATCTCCTGGTTTTAATGGGAATAGGGCAGCTTTTTGCCCAGCTTTCCTATACTCCAGAAAAACCGGCTCCAGGGGATGTTGTCAAATTTACCTATAAACCACCGGCATCGGTGTTCGATGCTACCGATGTAGTTAGATGTGTTGTTTACAAGTGGGGTGCATATGATGACGAATTCGCCATAGCATTTGCAAAGAATACTAAACCAATTGACCTGGATCTGAAAAAAGTCGGCAACAACTATGAAGGTGAACTGCAAACAGATACCATCACCCGCCTACTTAGCTTTTTATTTACATCGGGTGGAGTAAAATGGAAAATTGTTGAAAGAAAAATGGTTTTGACCAGCGGTAAAGTGGACAACAATCAAAATACAGGATATGCTGTCCAGTTTTATGAAAAAGACGGGAAAGTTTGCCAATACAGTAATTATTTCAAAGGCGAATACTTATTACTTCAAAACTTAAACAATACCGGATTCTCAAATCCTGAGAAAGCAACAGAATGTTTTAAACAAGAACTGGAGACCTGGCCTGATTCAAAATACTACAGCTATAATTGGCTTGGCTATGCAATGGAAAACGATAAGGAAGCTTTTAAATCAATTGTTTCAGAAGAAATGGAGAATTTATTTGCCACAGGCCTGGTAAATGAAAAAGACTGGTTGCTGATGGCGGACCTAGCTTACTCAATAAAACTGAAAAATCAGGGTGAATTCTTTAATAATCAAGCGAAAGAAAAATTCAGTAAAAGTGGGGGGCTTCAAAGCTGCTATGCTGTGCTGGATAAATTTGAGGCAGCAAAAGATTTTGCAGAAAAAGAGGCACTTGTTAACGAAAATACGAAAATTTTCAATAGCCTGTCGTACGTAGATAAATCCAGACTTTCATACAGTAGTAGTGTTCCTATGTATTTTATAAGCGGTTATCTGATTCAACTTGCAAATGCCGGGCGTTTGGACGATTATAAAGCAGGCTTAGTTAAGTACAATATTTCTATCCAAAATAATCCATATAGCAATTATTATCCGTTTTACCCGGCATTGGATACCATGCTGGCTCAAACCAATTGCAAAGAGTATGCACTAAAGATGGCACAGGATTATTGTTCCTTTTATTCTCAAAGAGTCTCACTTTTTATTTCGGGAGTTAAACCACCTCCAACGGCGTTTGATGAATATTTCTCCAAATCCGAACAAAAAGAAATTACAGTTGCAGGAGCCGCATTGTATGCTGATATGTGCAGCTGGATATGGTACAAAGAGGGTAATTATAAGAAAGGATTTCAATATGCGAAAGATGCACAGAAATATTTACATATGATGGAACAACCACCTTATAATGAAGCAAATTACAACAACAGATACAGCCTCCTTGCTGAAAAAGTTTTACCCGCTAAAGAATGCAAAGCAGAGGTGGAAAGGCTGGTAGCTTCCGGTGCCTGGAAATCCGAAATGATTGATATCCTCAGAAGGATTTATGTGAGAGAAAAGAAAACCGAAAATGGTTTCGACAGCTATATTGAAGATTTGAAAAAATCGCAAACGGAATTGCTAAAAAAGTCGCTGGCATCTGAAATGATGAATGAAGCAGCACCAGGATTTTCTCTTACCGACATCGATGGCAAAACGGTTAATCTCAGCGATTTTAAAGGTAAAATTGTTATCCTTGATTTTTGGGCTACCTGGTGCGGACCTTGCAAAGCAAGTTTTCCTGCCATGAAAAAACTTATCGAGGCAAACATTAATAATCCGGATCTAATAATCCTGTTCGTCAATACCTTTGAAAGGTTTAAAGATGAAAAAGAAAACCAGGAAAAAGTGGTTGATTTTATTAAAACCAACAATTACCCGTTCCATGTACTCTACGATTTTAAAAGTAAGATTTCGGCCGATTATAAGGTTTCAGGAATTCCGACTAAATGTATTATTGACAGAAACGGGAACCTCCGTTACAGGATTGTTGGTGCCGAGACCAACGAATCAAAACTGATTGATGAGATTAATGTGATGATTGAATCAATTAATTAAAATTTAGTCATATGAAACTCAACAAATTAATTTTCATTCATGCGTTTATCGTGTTAGTTGCTGTGGCTACAGGATGCAAACAAGAACCAGGTGAAACCTTTGAGCTTAAAGGAAAACTTGACGGCATCAGCGAGGGTACAATCATTTTGACCGGGACAAAAGATGACTACGATAAATCTGATACTGTGTCCATTAAAGATGGTGAATTTCTTTTTACCGGCGATATTCCCATGCCTGGGCTGTATATCCTTAAAAATGGAAGGGAAAGAGTATCCGGTGTATTTCTATGCTGAAAATGCAAAGATGACCCTGACCGGGAGTGCAGATTCCCTGGATAAGGCAGACATTAAAGGCGGCCGGGATAAGCAATGTATCACACTATGACTGCATCCAGTGTAACCGCTGCAGCGACAAATGCAGAAAGAAGGCGATAAGACAATAAGTGAGCAACTATTTATTCCTGAAAGCCTCCGCTCCCCTGTCAAGCCAGTCGATGTACGCCTGGATGTCAAAGTCGGTGCCGCGGGTCTCGATCAGAGGATTGCCTGAAGGATCAACAATAGCATAAAGCGGAAGGGTATTGGTGTTGAACATCGATATCTCAATGTCTTCATTCTTCTTGCCCATCGTCTTCTTCTCCTTGCCGTCGATCTTCGAGACAAACACCTCGTTGTCAGGCAGCTTGGTGCGGTCATCAACATAGAGAGCTACAAGAACAAAGTTTTCCCTTATCCGTCTCTGCACCTCCGGGTCAGACCATACGCGGGCATCCATCTCCTTGCAGTTGGCGCATGCGTGACCCTTGAAGTCGATCAGCACCGGTTTGTTAAGCTGCTTTGCACATGCAAGTCCCTCCTCAAGATCAAAGTATCCTTCAAGCCCGTATTCAAAATGAAGGAAATCGGAATACTTTGGTGTGCCGCAGATGGCCGAACCTCCTGTGGTCGTGACAACAGCCCCTCCACCCCTGTTCTCAGATATCGCCTTTAAGAGGTTGAATCCTGATGACTCACGAGGAGGCAGCAGTGCCGAGATGCGTGTCAGCGGTGCTCCGAAGAGGCCGGGGACAAGGTATACGGCAAAAGTGAATGACGCAATTATAAGCACCAGCCGGAACACGCCGATATGGGGCACATCACTGTCATGCGAGAACTTGATCTTGCCCATGAGATAAAGTCCCATGAGGAAGAAAAGCACTATCCATATTGCCAGGTAGATGTCGCGGGAGAGAATCCCGAGTCCATAGACAGTGTCGACCACCGAGGCAAATTTCAGGCTGAAGGCAAGCATGATGAAACCGAGCACCACCTTGACCGAGTTAAGCCATCCGCCTGACTTGGGCATCTTGTTCATCCATGACGGGAAGAGTGCGAAGAGTGTGAAAGGAAGTGCAAATGCCAGCCCGAAGCCGAACATTCCTATAGTGGGGCGAAGAACATCGCCTGAGGCCGCTTCCACGAGCAGGGCGCCCACAATGGGACCCGTGCACGAGAATGAAACAAGAACTGTTGTCACACCAAGGAAGAATGCTGCGAGTGCCCCTCCCCTGTCAACCTTTGAATCGGATGAGCTGACCCAGCTTGTGCCGGCATGACCATCTCGAATGCTCCGAAAAATGATGCTGCGAACACAAGAAAGAGTGTGAAGAAGAACAGGTTCGGTATCCAGTGGGTGCTCAGGGTGTTGGCAAAGCCTGCCCCTGCACTGGTGAGTGATACTATAATCCCTAAAGATGAATAAAGAAGTATTATCGAAAGCCCGAAGATCATCGCTTTCCCGATAGCTGAACCTTTTTTGTCACCGCCCTGCGAGAAGAACGCAACGGTCATCGGTATCATCGGGAAAACGCATGGAGTAAGCACCCCTGCAAATCCGGCCAGCATCGAGAGAAGAAAAAATTTGAGGAATCCTTTTTTAGGCTGCTCAGTTGTAGTCTGGACAGGCGCTACCGGTTCTGCTGCTCCCTGCTGAACGGTCGTGACCTCAGGGGTCTCAGCCAGTTCCTGCAATACAGGTTCGGCAGGCGTTTCTTCGGCAGCAGCAGTCGGCTTTTCATCAGGTTTTTCGGCCGGCTTTTCGGCCGGCTTTTCGGCCGGTTTTTCGGCCGGTTTTGCCGCAGTCGTCGCAGCCGTGGCGGTCCCTTTTATCTCAACGGCAAAATCGACATCACGCGGCGGGAGGCATTGCTTGTCGTCGCATGACATGAATGTGACATACCCCTTTACAACAGCAGGAAACTGTTTCACCGTCACCTTCTGGCGGAACTCTGCCATATCGCTGTGCATGCCGATATTCATATCGAAGCTGTTGTCATACTTCACTTCGGGTTTGGTCACAGCAAACGGCTTGCCCACCCTCGTATACGCCGCAGACTCCTCGAATGTAAAGCTTGTCGCAATCGGTCCCCCCTCTGCGATGTCCATGGCATAGAGATGCCAGTGTTCCTCGAGCTCGGCTGTCATGACCAGCTCATAGGTGTTGTCACCGGTCTTTTCGCTTTTGAAACTCCAGGTCACAGGCTCAAGCACCTGTGCATTAACCGCAACTGCCGCAAAAAGCAGAAAAAGGATAGCAAATGTTCTTCTCATCATCTTCTATTTCCTATAAAGACACCTGAATGCCTGTTTGGTACTACCTGTAACGAATAATTTATGATCAATGTTTAACCAGGATGCAAAGAAAGGAAGTTTTTTCCAGAATGCTTTCACAAAAAAGGCACGTCAGCCATATCATAAAGACTTGACATGTAATATTCTGAAACGTACCTTTGATAGATGTGAAAGGGGTCGTCATAAATGATGAAACCAGAAAGGACTGCTGACTGTTATGAAAAATAACTTCCTCGGGATTGACATCGGATCGGTATCTGTTGCGGTTGCCGTAACCGAAGAGGGCAACAGGATAATTCATTCCGGCTATGCCTTTCATAACGGACGGATTGCAGAGACACTTCAAACACTGCTCGGGAAAATTGACTTAAATAACATCAGGGCTCTCGGATATACTTCATCATCACGCTCCATCATTAAAAGGGGAAGATCGGTTGACTCAAGGGTGGCTTATATCACTGCAGCCAGGCATCTTCATCCCGGAGTAAGATCACTGCTGATAATCGGTGCCGAGAAATTCGGACTGGTCACCTTCGATGAAAACGGCGAGTACAGCAACTACAAATCAAACAGCTCCTGTGCGGCCGGTACCGGCAATTTCCTCGATCAGCAGGCTGAAAGGCTGAACCTTGAAAACATCCGGGAGTTCAGTAAAATAGCTTATGAGAATAAAGGGAACATCCCTTTGATAGCCTCGCGGTGCGCCGTTTTTGCCAAAACCGATCTTATCCATGCCCAGCAGGAGGGCTTCTCACTCCCGGAAATATGCGACGGGTTATCGTACGGACTGGCAAAGAATATTGTTGACACTGTATTTAAAGGCAATGCCCTGGATGAGGTTGTTGCAGCCGGCGGAGTCGCTCTCAATAAAGCGGTTATCATTCATATTGAACAACTTACCCGCCTCCGGATCACCGTCGATGAGTATGCCCATATTTACGGTGCAGCAGGGGCCGCGATACTTTCAGCGGAAAACGGTGCAGAGTTTGACGAACAGCCATTATCCCTTGATGATCTGATATCACCTGAGAAAAGGGAAAAGAAATATTATCATCCGCCGCTGCAGCTGAAGCTTTCGGCCTATCCCGACTTCGAGGCTCATGAGAGATACGAGTTCCGCTCCTCCATGTTCCCGTCGATGAAGCCCGTCGAGGTCGATCAGTACTCTGCCCTTGACAGACTGTGACGCCGGTGCTCTGTTTCTCGGTATCGATATCGGATCAACAAGCACAAAGGCAGTCCTGGTTGACAGAAAGAAAGAGGTTGTGGCGGGCTTCTACACCCGAACGTCGGGTCAGCCGCTGCAGGCTGTGCAGGTGATTTTCGAGGCCATATGCGATTATTCGGAAAAATGCAAGGTCAGCTTCACCATCTCAGGGGCAGGGACAACCGGTTCAGGGAGAAAATTTACCGGTAAAATCATCGGCGCCGACATCATCCTCGACGAGATAACAGCACATGCCAGGGCTGCCTATGAACTTGACAGCGAAACAGATACTATTATAGAGATTGGCGGGCAGGACTCCAAATTCACAACCATGCGCAACGGCATGGTCACTTTTTCAGTAATGAATAATGTATGTGCCGCCGGAACGGGAAGCTTCATCGAAGAACAGGCCAAAAGACTTGGCTGTCCACTCGATGAATATGCCCGACGGGTTGAAAAGGTCAGGTCTCCGATGGCGAGCGACCGCTGCACTGTATTCATGGAGCGCGATCTCAACCATTACCTGATGGCAGGTTATTCAACTGATGAGATCCTTGCAGCCGTGCTCCACTCAACATGCGAGAACTACTTCACCAGGGTTGCCTCGAGAGGTCTCTGTTGGAAACCATATCTTCTTCCAGGGGGCGACAGCCAAAAACAGGGGACTGGTTGCTGCCATGGAGCAGAAACTCAACAAACCGGTGATGGTCTCAAGGTATTGCCACCTGACCGGGCGCCCTCGGCGTTGCACTTGAATTGTCTGACCAGAATGTCTCCGCAACAAAATTCAGAGGACTCGACCTTTATAAAAAATCTATCCCCGTCAGGTCGGAAGTATGTGAATTGTGCACGAACCACTGCAAGCTTAAAGTTGCTGAAATAGACGGCCAGACAGAGGCATACGGTTTCCTGTGCGGCAGGGATTACCATATACACAAATTCGTCAGGAACAGGTCTCTCAGCTTCCAGCTTATCAGGAAAAGGAAAGAGCTCTTCAGGCTTTCTCCTTCAGCCGGCAGGAAAACAACAACCATCGGCATACCGGCCGGATTACACCTTTTCGAAGAGATACCCTTCTGGCAGAAGTTCTTCGACCTCCTTTCCTTCAGGACCGTCACCAGCGAAGAATACATGACTCCTTCGAAGGATGGCAAGAACCTTTGCGGCGCCGAGTTTTGCGCTCCCATCGCCGCCATGCACGGACATGTTGACTATCTGAATGACAAGGCCGATTTAATATTCCTGCCGGTATACATCGAGGAGCCGCAGGAGATGAAAATGAACAAACAGTATTGTTATTACACACAGTTTGTCTCTTCAGTCATTTCTGTAAGGAAAAATCTGAATACCGGGAAAAAACTGCTGACACCTGTGCTGAGATCTTCCCAGGGCGAGATATTCATGCGCATGGAGCTTTACAGGATGTTCAAATCTGCCGGGATTGAACGACATCGGATTTCTCAATATCAGCCGGGCATATGAAAAGGCATTGAACCATGTGCGCTCTGCAAATGAGAAATGGAGAGCTCTTTATGAAAGCGGGACAAAGGATCTGAATGACATCCATATCATGCTCCTGGGACGTCCATATACGGTTTTGTCACCGGCAATGAACAGTTCCATCCCTGAGATCATAGAAAAGATGGGCATAACCACTTTTTATATGGACATGCTGCCTGACAGGCAAACCGATGGTATGATAACCGAAGATCTGATCAGGACTATTAAATGGAAGTTCGCCTCGAAAATATTGCATGCTGCAGAGCTGGCTGCAAGGACAGACAACTGTTATCCCGTTCTGATAACTTCATTCAAATGCTCACCTGACTCGTTTGTGATTGAGTACTTCAAGGAGATCCTCGATAATTACCGGAAGCCGTACCTGATCCTGCAGCTCGACGAGCATGACTCGACCGTCGGCTATGAAACCAGAATTGAGGCTGCAGTAAGAGCCTTCCGCAATCACCGGAAAAGGGAGAAGGAAGAGGTAGACAGCAAGCATACCGCAGGGCCCCTCAGAAGATCAGCCGGGGAGGCTGAAGATACCCTGCTGACGGATACTTCGTTGCAACAGCATGTCAGGTCGCTTGTCCGCGATGCCTCCGCGGTCCTCAAAACACATTCCATCGATTTCAGGCTTTTCAGCCGGGAGATTCAGAATGCTGAAGCCCGGGACAGCATTATATCAAGGACCGTTGTCTCCGGGTCAAAGAGCCTGGGCAGCAAGACTCTGCTGCTGCCCTCATGGGATCCTTACACCGGGCCCCTGCTGGAAGCGGTTCTTCAAAACAGCAATATTAATGCCCGCCTTGTAGACAGCAGCGCTGAATCAATGCAGAGAAGCCTGAGCCTTAACACAGGCCAGTGCCTGCCGCTGAACATTATTGTCCAGGACTCCATTGATTATATTGAGGCTAACGGGCTCGATCCGTCCCGTACTGCAATATGGATGATGAAGACAAAACTGTCATGCAACCTCGCCATGTTCCCCTGGTTCATGAAGAAGATGCTCGAAGATTACGGCAGAGGGATGGAACATGTTTCAGTCTACATGGGCGATGTCATATTCTATGATTTTTCACTGCAGACGGCAATAAATGCCTATCTGGCCTATATGTTCGGCGGATATATCCGCAAGATAGGCTGCACTGTCCGTCCGTATGAAATCACATCCGGAAGCACTGACACCGTGATCAGTCTGTCGCTCTCAAGGCTGCGCTATGCATTCCTTAACGGTAAGTATAAGGAAGAGATACTGGAAAAAATCATAAGCGACTTCGAATCCATCCCGGTAATCAGGACGCAGCGGCCAAAAGTTGCAATATTCGGCGACCTGTATGTAAGGGACAATGACCTGATGAACCAGGATCTGATAAGAGCGATTGAAGAAAACGGAGGGGAGGTCATCACCACCCCCTACAGCGAATACATGAAGATCATCGCCGATCCGATTATTGAAAGATCACTGAAGGAGGGCCGTTACCGTGATTATGTCAAGATCAGATTCCTGAAGTCACTCATACCTCTTGTGGAGGAAAAGTACAGGAAGTACTTCGCCAGGTTTACCGGGGAGGCGAATTTTGCCTCCTCCGAAGAGATGGATGAGTGGCTGAACAAGTTCGGCCTGAACATATTGCAGAAGGGAGAGTCATTTGAGAATATACTGAAGATTCACAGTCTGGTCACGCAGCACCCTGACCTCGACCTGTTCATACAGACAAACCCTTCATATTGCTGTCCGTCACTGGTAACTGAGGCAATGAAGTCAAGGATAGAGGAGGTGACGGGTGTACCGGTGCTGACAATTGAGTATGACGGAACGGCAGGGTTTAAGAATGAAGATCTCATACCCTATCTGAAATACCGTAAGAAGAAGGTGGTGGTGGGGTGAGGCAGTAGGCAGTAGGCAGTAGTGCATGTAGCAGGGATGCATGGTGCATGAGCATGATTGCATGATTGCATGATTGCACGATTGCATGATTGTCCCGACACTTCGGTCGGGATCTCCGCTTCGCTGCGACACGATTGCACGATTGCACGATTGCAGACATGAGACCTTCAGACATCAGACCTTCAGACTCTTAGACAGTGAAACGTAAAGACAAATAACAGCCTTATGAAGCCAAAGATTGAATTCCCGCAGAACGGCCTTGACGGCGACGAAATTATCTCCCGGCTGAAGGAGCTTAAATCAAACGACGCATCATGGCGTAACGGCCGCATGTTCGGCTATGTATACCATCCCGGCTACCAGGGAGGCGAAGACCATTGAACAGGCATACCAGCTCTTTTTCGCCGACAACGCCTTGAATCCTTCTCTCTTTGCGTCACTGAAGACACTTGAGAACGAGACCGTCGCCATGGTAGGCGAACTTCTTCACGCTACGGAGGAGTGCGCCGGTAACATGACCACAGGCGGCTCGGAGAGCATACTCGTGGCTGTAAAAACGGCACGTGACTGGGCAAAAAGACACAGACCCTTTATCCGGGATCCGGAAATAGTCGCCCCGGTGACCATCCACCCGGCATTCTCCAAATCGGCAGACATGGTAGGAATACATATCAGGTACGCCTCGCTGAATCCTGACAAGAGGGTAAACCCCGCAGAGGTGGAGAAGCTTATAAACGGCAATACTATCATGATAGCAGTGTCGGCACCCTGCTACCCTTACGGCGTCATTGACCCGGTTGAAGAGATCGCCGCGATAGCCCTCAGACACGAGCTTTTACTGCACGTCGACTGCTGTATGGGCGGACTGATGCTCCCCTTCGTCGAGAGGCTGGGTTACCCGGTCCCTCCGTTCGACTTCCGTGTCAGGGGAGTGACATCGATATCCGCTGACGTTCACAAGTACGGCTATGCGTCAAAAGGATCATCAGTGACCATTTACAGGACTCATGAGCTCAGGAAGTTCCAGTATTTTGTCTTCAGCGACTGGCCGGGAGGGCTCTATGCCTCACCTACCATGCTGGGAACAAGGTCAGGAGCACCCATTGCCGCAGCCTGGACCGCCCTGAAGACAATAGGTATGGACGGCTACCTGAAAATGGCCGGGGAGGTCATGAACACAACAAAAAAGATACAGGAAAGCATTAACTCCATTCCCGGATTCAGGGTGATAGGTGAGCCGGCAATGAGCGTCTTTTCGTTCACCTCTGACAGGCACGATATCTACCTGATTGGCGACGAGCTGTCAAGGGACGGGTGGAACCTCGACAAGCTGCAGTTCCCCCCTGCCCTGCATATGACTGTATCAAATCTTAACTGCGGCCATGAGGATGAATTCATTGCCGCACTCAAAGAGGCTATCGCTGTTATCGAAGGCCATAAGATCAAAGCAGCGTCATCTCATGTAGTGGTCTACATAGCAAAAGCATTTTCCAGACTCCTGCCTGACAGCTGGTTCAGAAAACTCTCATCGAGGTTCACCTCCCTTATGAACAAGGGTGAAGGGAGGAATACAGGAACGGGAGCCGCGGCGTACGGCATCATGGCCTCCATCAATAACCGCGAGAATGTGGACGAGATAATGCTTGACGTCCTCGATAAGCTGTATTCGGTTTAATCCAGGCGCCTTCCCTGCTCACACTACTGCCTAGTGCCTACTGCCTATTGCCTATTTCTTATTGTACTGATCGAAGAAATCATTCCCCTTGTCATCGGTAAGGATGAAGGCAGGCATGTTTTTCACCACGATCTTTCTGACTGCCTCCATACCCATCTCCTCGAAAGCGACAACCTCCGAAGAAAGGATATTTTCAGCTGCCAGCACCGCTGCCGGCCCTCCTACTGACCCAAGGTAGAATCCTCCATGTTTTTTGCATGATTCTATAACCTGGCGAGAGCGGTTTCCCTTGGCAAGCATGATCATCGATCCTCCGAGGCTCTGGAAGAGATCAACGTAACCATCCATTCGTCCTGCCGTCGTCGGGCCGAAGGAGCCTGACGCCATCCCCTGGGGTGTCTTTGCCGGACCGGCATAATATATCGGGTGGTTCCTGAAGTAATCAGGCATGGGCTTACCCTCGTCGAGCAGCTGTTTGATCCTTGCATGGGCCATGTCGCGGGCCACAATCAGCGTTCCGCTCAGGCTGAGTCTCGTCTTGACGGGGTATTTTGTCAGCTCGGCCAGTATCTCTTTCATCGGCCTTTCAAGATTGATCTCAACAGCCTTATCGAGCTCGGGCGCCTTGTCAGGCATGAACTGTGCAGGGTTGGTCTCGAGCTGCTCAAGGAAGATACCGTCGGCGGTGATCTTGCCCTTTATGTTCCTGTCGGCGCTGCAACTGACGCCAAACCCCACAGGGCACGAGGCTGCATGACGCGGCAGGCGTATGACCCTGACATCGTGCACAAAATACTTCCCTCCGAACTGCGCACCGACACCATAGGTATGGCATATCTCCTCCACCTTCTTCTCCCATTCAAGATCACGGAAAGCCCTGCCTGAAGGATTTCCCGATGTTGGCAGGTCATCGAGATAACCTGCCGAGGCCAGCTTGACGGTCTTCAGCGTCATCTCCGCCGAGGTGCCTCCGATAACGATTGCAAGATGGTACGGGGGACAGGCTGAAGTCCCCAGATCCTCTATTTTCTCCCTTATGAATTTTGTGAGGGAGGCTTCGTTCAGCAGCGACTTCGACTGCTGATAGAGGAATGTCTTGTTGGCCGATCCGCCACCCTTGGCGACAAACAGAAACTTGTACTCATTGCCCTGGCAGGCCGTGATGTCTATCTGTGCCGGGAGGTTGCTGCCGGTGTTTTTCTCTTCAAGCATTGTCGACGGCACAATCTGTGAGTAACGTAGGTTCTTCTCTCCGTAGGTCTGCCATATCCCCCTGCTCAGATGCTCCGCATCGTCAGCACCAGTCCATACATCTTCACCCTTGTATCCTATCACGATGGCCGTACCGGTGTCCTGGCACCAGGGGAGCTTGCCCTCGGCAGATATGACCGTATTGCGAAGCATTATCCATGCAACAAAGCGATCATTGTCAGTTGCTTCCGGGTCTTCGAGTATGGCCGCCAGCTTCTTGAGATGAGAGGTCCGCAGATAGAAGTTAACATCGATGAATGCCTGTTTCGCCAGGAGCTGTAGTGCCTCCGGTTCAACCTTCAGCAGTCGCCGTCCGCAACACTCTGTAACCTGAACATGGTCAGAGGTAAGTTTCCGGTATTCTGTCAGGTCTTCACCATGCTGAATGCTTTTCTCGTAGATAAAATCTGCCATTTTTATGCTTTTTAATGAGCGTCTTTCAAATATAGTAAATCAATTTGTTGCAGCAATATTAAAATTGCACAGGGCTCAGGGCACAGGGCACAGAGCACAGAGCGCAGAGCGCAGGGCAAGGGCGAGGAGCAGGGGGCGAAGGGCGAGGGGCAGGGGCAGGGCAGGCAGAATTATGATACCGAAGGCGGTCACAGCCTTGGTTCATCAATGATGAAAATTCCTTTGACTGATCCCGAAGGGATCACAGCTTTGTAGCTCCGTGATACCGTTACACACATCATCTTATTTAGATTTAATCTAAATAAGATCTCTTTTAAAAATATTTCCTTCCGGCCGAAAACGTTTGAAATAAGAAATCCGGCGCAAACGCCCGAAAAATCAAGGCGGAGATGCAATAAAACGGTATTGCGGAACCGGATTTTAGACTAATTTTGAATAGCTTTAACAAAAGGGTGTAATAAAATAACACAGAAGATATTATGAGTATGATCTACAGGCAGAAGCCAAGACTCTCATTCATGCAGATATGGAACATGAGCTTCGGCTTCCTGGGCATACAGTTCGGCTTTGCCCTCCAGAACGCAAATGTGAGCCGCATCTTTGAGACCCTCGGTGCCAATGTCGACGACATACCTATCCTCTGGGTTGCAGCTCCTGTTACGGGACTGATAATACAGCCCATCATAGGGCACATGAGCGACAAGACCTGGAACCGCCTCGGGCGGCGCCGCCCCTATTTTCTCACGGGAGCCATCCTGGCGTCACTGGCCCTCTTCTTCATGCCCAACTCACCTGCACTGTGGGTGGCAGCCGGTACACTCTGGATCATGGATGCCTCCATAAATATCTCCATGGAACCCTTCAGGGCATTTGTCGGTGACATGCTTTCTTCAGAGCAGCGGACAAGAGGATTTGCCATGCAGAGCTTTTTCATCGGCACAGGTGCCGTGGTCGCCTCTGCCCTGCCCTACATGCTGACAAACTGGTTCAACGTATCGACAGAACCGGCAGCCGGGAAGCTTATACCTGCAAACGTCAAGCTTGCCTTTTACATCGGAGCCGGCGTCTTCTTCCTCGCAGTGCTCTGGACTATAATAAAAACAAAAGAATACTCTCCGGCTGAGCTGGAGGAGTTTGACAAAGGGGAAAAGGTTGCCAGAGGCGAACTCTTAAATGAACAAGGAACCAGGAACCAGGAACCAGGAACACAACATGGAGCACAGGGCGCAGAGCCCAGGGCTCAGGGAACGGTGAATTTCTACAGGCCGGGTATCATCTGGCTCGCGGCAGGCGCCGTGCTGACGTTCGTCCTCTCCCGTATGAACATTGAAAAAGAGCTATATATCCTCGGAGGGGGACTGACGCTGTTTGGTCTCCTCCATCTGCTTGCAGGCGCTCTGCAGTCAGCCGGGAAAAAGGATAACGGCCTCAACTCCATACTTACCGACCTGAAGAACATGCCGCCCACAATGGGACAGCTGGCCGTGGTGCAGTTCTTCTCATGGTTCGCCCTGTTCGCCATGTGGATATACACCACCTCGGCCGTCACCTCACAGGTATACGGCACCAGTGACACCTCCACAGAGCTCTATAACAAGGGGGCTAACTGGGTGGGCGTTCTGTTCGCGGTATATAACGGGTTTGCTGCCGTGGTGGCATTTCTCCTCCCTGTGCTGGCAAAAGTGACCAGCAGGAAGATAACCCACTCAATCAGCCTTGCAGCAGGTGGAATAAGCCTTATCTCAATAAGCCTCATAGGATCACCACAACTGCTGATATTACCCATGCTCGGCATAGGGATGGCATGGGCAAGCATCCTCTCGATGCCTTACGCCATCCTGACAGGTTCACTTCCCCAGAACAAGATGGGGGTATTCATGGGCATCTTCAACTTCTTCATCGTGATACCCTCAGATTCTTGCGGCGAGCATCCTCGGCAGCATGGTGAGACACCTCTTTGACGGTAATACAATGAATGCACTCATTGCCGGAGGAGTCTCAATGATGATAGCAGCCACGATGGTGGTTTTTGTCAGGGATGTGGATGACATACGATAGCGATGGAACTTAAGGGATGCATTTTTGACCTCGACGGCGTCATCGTAGACACGGCAAAGTACCACTACCTTGCATGGAAGCGCCTTGCCGCCGAGCTGGGATTTGAATTCAGCGAGGAGCATAACGAGGCACTCAAGGGTGTCAGCCGCATGGCCTCGCTTGAGATACTTCTGAGAGTGGGAGGGATAAAGGTCAGCGACGAAAGAAAACATGAGCTGGCAGAGAGGAAAAACAGGTGGTATGTGGAATACATCTCTGACATGACACCTGATGAGATACTCCCTGGCAGTGTTGAGTTCCTTGAACTGTTGAGGAAGGAAGGGATACAAACAGCCATAGGCTCTGCAAGCAGAAATGCCGGGACAATACTTGACGGCATCAGACTTCGCAGTTATTTCGATGTTATTGTTGACGGAAACAAAATACATAAAGCCAAGCCCGACCCCGAAGTCTTTGTCAGGGGGGCGGAAGAGATGAATCTTCATCCGTCGCAATGCGTGGTGTTCGAGGATGCACAGGCAGGTATCGAGGCAGCCGTTGCCGGCGGGATGAAGTGTGTTGGTGTGGGAGACCCCGTGTTGCTTAAAAGGGCAGATATCGTCATACCTGACATGAGGCATATTACAGTTGATCAACTTAGAAATCTATAATGTGAAATGAACGATTCACGTTTTCAGTCCGATGAGTGGAAAATCATTGAAACGCGGTTTGATCCGGTGAGAGGCCGTGACTCCGAGAGCATCTTTTCCCTCGGTAACGGCATGATGGGCCAGCGCGCCAACTTTGAGGAGACATATACGGGTGACTCCCTGCAGGGCACATACGTGGCAGGAGTCTATTATCCTGACAAGACCGTCGTGGGATGGTGGAAGAACGGATACCCGGAGTATTTCGCCAAGGTGCCGAACGCCCCGTCATGGACAGGGATCGAGGTAAAGATAGACGGTGAGACGCTCGACCTCGCCAGCTGCGAGGTAAAGGAATTCCGCAGGGAGCTTGACATGAGGGAGGGTCTCCTGACAAGGAGATTCACTGCCGTCATGCCCTCCGGAAGGACAGTCAGCGTGACGGCCCGGCGGTTCCTGTCGATGAGTGAGCCTGAATGTGCAGCCATAAGCTATTCTGTAACAGTCACAGGCGGAAGCGGGCAACTGCAGATAACACCCTGGCTGAACGCCGATGTACATAACGAGGACGCCAACTACGGCGAGAAGTTCTGGGAGAACGAAATGGCAGAGTGCGACGGGATGAGGGCTGTGGTGGTGGCACAGACACGTAAGACAGGCTTTGTCGTGGCCACGGCGATGGAAAACACTCTGACGGTCAACGGATGGGCGGCCGCAGTGGCACCATCGGTAAAAGCCGGAAAAATGACAGCACACTGCACCTACACATGCGACTACTCCCCTGGCGATATATTCGAATTAAGAAAATATGTTGCCGTACTCTCATCCATGAATCATCCTGCTGAAAACATTGGCCGCAAGGCGATGACGGCAGCCGGTGAAGCGGCTCAGAAAGGTTTTGAAGCCATGCTTCAGAGTCACAGGGATGCATGGAGTGCCAAATGGGAACATGGCGACATTGTCATCAGGGGTGACATTGAGGCCCAGCAGGGGATCAGGTTCAACATCTTCCAGCTTAACCAGACCTACACCGGAGAAGATCCGAGGCTCAACATAGGCCCCAAGGGATTCACGGGCGAGAAGTACGGCGGAAGCACTTACTGGGACACAGAGGCGTTCGCCTTCCCGTTCTACCTGAGCACTGCCGATACGCATGTCGCACGCAACCTGCTGCTCTACAGATACAAGCATCTTGAGAAGGCAATGGAAAACGCCGGCAAGCTGGGTTTCTCAGGCGGTGCTGCGCTCTACCCGATGGTGACAATGAACGGTGAAGAGTGCCATAACGAGTGGGAGATAACATTCGAGGAGATCCACCGTAACGGCGCCATCGCCTTTGCCATCTTCAATTATGTCAGGCACACCGGCGACCATGATTACCTCGCCGGCTACGGACTGGAGGTGCTTATCGCCATATCCCGTTTCTGGGCGCAGAGGTGCAACTGGTCTGACGAGAAGAAAAAATATGTTATCCTCGGCGTCACCGGACCCAACGAGTATGAGAACAACGTCAACAACAACTGGTACACCAACACGCTGGCCAGGTGGACACTCAGGTATACGGCCTCGTCACTTGAATGGCTCCGCACATCAAATCCTGTCAGGTATAACGGCATCCTGACACGTACGAGGCTCAGCCCTGAAAAGGAGATCAGCCAGTGGAACGAGATAATCCGGAATATCTACCTTCCTGAACACCATGACCTTGGCATCTTCCTTCAGCAGGACGGTTTCATGGACAAGGTGCAGCAGACGGCTGCAGACCTTGATCCTGCTGAGAGACCACTGAACCAGCACTGGTCATGGGACCGCATACTTCGTTCAGTCTTCATCAAGCAGGCCGACGTGCTCCAGGGCATATACCTCTTTGAAGACGAGTTTGACGAGGAGACCATAAGACGTAACTTTGACTTCTACGAACCACGCTGCGTGCATGAGTCGTCACTCTCACCAAGCATACATGCAGTGCTTGCAGCCAGGCTTCACGACACCGACAGGGCACATACACTTTATCTGCGGACTGCAAGGCTTGACCTTGACGACTATAACAGGGAGGTGAAGGACGGCCTGCACATCACAAGTATGGCAGGCACATGGCTCTCAATAGTAGAAGGGTTCGGCGGCATGAGGATCCGCAATGACAGGGTCTGCTTTAACCCGGTTATGCCCGGCGCATGGACCTCATACTCATTCATTATCAGGTTCCGGAACAACCCGCTGAGAGTTGAGGTGGACGGGTCAGGGGTGAATGTGGTGAACCTTTCACAGTCAGACGTACCTCTTGCGGTTTATGGTGACAATGTAACGCTGATGGCAGGAGAAGAAATAAAATTCATAAGAAAATGAAACGGGTAAGACTCTTTTCAATGGCACTGCTTGCCGCCATGGCTTTTACACAGGGCATGGGGCAGACAATAGAACGCATTGAGCCCCCCTCATGGTTCAGCGGCATGAACGAGAGATCACTGCAGCTGATGGTTTACGGAAAAGAGATTGGCTCATTTGATATTAAAGCTGACTATCCGGGTGTCGAGGTGAAAACTGTAATAAAAACCGATAACCCGAACTATCTGTTCGTTAATCTCGACATCAGCCCCGAGGCTCTTCCGGGAACAATTAAGCTCACATTCACAAGGGGCAAGGCGAGTCTTAACCATGACTATCCTTTACTGGCAAAACCTTCCGGAAAGGCAAGAGGCTTCGATGGCTCTGACGTAATTTATCTGCTCATGCCTGACCGCTTCGCCAACGGCGACCCCTCGAATGACAATGTCGAAGGGATGGCTGAACGCAACAACAGGAGCAATCCCGGAGGGTTGCACGGCGGTGACCTGAAGGGGATCGGCAACAGCCTCGGTTATCTGAAGAACCTGGGCGTTACCGGCATATGGCTCAACCCCTTCCTCGAAAACAATCAGCCCTCCTACTCATATCACGGTTACTCGACAACCAACTTTTACCGTGTCGATCCGCGATATGGCACCAATGACGAATTCCGTCAGCTGGTGGCGGAGGTCCATGACAGGGGTATGAAGGTGGTGATGGATATGATCTTCAATCACTGCGGCTCAGGACACTGGTGGATGAAGGACCTCCCTGCGAAGGACTGGATACATCAGTTTGACCGTTTTACCCGGACAAATTACAAGGCTTCGACATACATGGATCCTTACGCTGCAGAGAGTTGACAGGAACCTGATGGAAGAGGGATGGTTTGACGTGACAATGCCTGACCTCAACCAGGGCAATCCGCTGGTTGAAAATTACCTTACGCAGAACAGCCTGTGGTGGATAGCCTGGGCAGGCATCGACGGCATAAGGATGGACACCTATCCCTACCCTGAACCTGATATGATGTCGAGGTGGGTAAAGCGTGTCACGGATGAGTTCCCGGGCTTCTTCGTTGTCGGAGAGGTATGGTATGATGATCCGGCGCATACGTCATACTGGGCTCTGAACAAGGAGAACAGTGACGGCTACAGGTCCAACCTCCCCTCTCTGACTGACCTTCCCCTGTGTTTTTCAACGCACAGGGCGTTCACACTGCCCGGCGCCAATGAGGGAATGACGGATCTTTACAATCTGCTGTCACAGGACTTTCTTTATCCCGAGCCGCACAGGAACGTCATATTCCTTGACAATCATGACATGACCCGGTTCTTTACAGAAACAGGGAAGAGCCTGGATAATTATAAGATGGGGCTGAGCTTTATCCTTACCACCCGGGGCATACCGCAGATCTACTACGGAACGGAGATAATAATGGAGGGCGACAAGAAGAGAGGCGACGGATATCTGAGGGAGGACTTTCCCGGGGGGTGGCCGGGAGACATAAAGAATGCCTTCACCGGTGAAAACCTGACCGCGGATGAGAAGCAGGCATACGAATTCACCACGAACCTGCTCAACTGGAGGAAGGAGAAGGGGGTGATACACACTGGCAAGCTTAAGCATTATGTGCCTGAGAACGGCGTTTATGTCTATTTCAGATATGACAGTCAGGAGAGTGTGATGGTCATCATCAACAGGAGCGAAGAAAAGAAAAAACTTATGACAGGTCGTTTTGCAGAGTCACTTAACGGATACACCTCAGGGACTGAGATAACGACGGGGAAGGTGATTGCGGACCTCTCCTCCATCGAGCTTTCTCCCCTTACGGCAATGATTATAGAACTAAAAAAGTAATACAATGATGAAAGAGCATTTTTTAATGATCCTCCTTCTGGCAGCCGGACTGGCTGCAGCCATGATTTCATGCCGGCCGAAGGAAACCAAGGTGATTGAGCCGCTTACATCAGTGGTGAAACATGCCGACTGGACGCGTAACATGGTCCTCTATGAGATCAACGTCAGGCAGTTCTCGGAGGAGGGCACCTTCGCAGGTGTCGAAAAGGCGCTGCCGCAGCTGAAGGAGCTGGGTGTCAATGTGCTGTGGTTCATGCCAATATATCCGATCGGCGAAAAAAACCGCAAGGGCGAGCTGGGGAGCTACTACTCCATCAGGGACTATATGGATGTCAACCCTGAGTTCGGGACCATGGATGAGTTTAAGGCGCTGGTTGCGAAGGCTCATGAGATGGGATTCTATGTTATTCTTGACTGGGTGGGAAACCATTCGTCATGGGATAACCATATTGCAGCCGAATTCCCGGAGTGGTTCGAGAAAGACTCAACCGGATCGTTTGTTCCTCCTCACGGGTTTGACTGGACCGATGTGATACAGATGGATTACACTGCCATGCCTCTGTGGGATTACATGGTGGGAGCCATGAAATTCTGGGTTGCCGAGGTGGGTGTCGACGGTTACCGTTGCGACTTCCCCGGTCTTGTCCCTGAGGAGTTCTGGTACAGGGCCACCACCGAGCTCAATGCCATCAAGCCCGTCCTGATGCTGGCGGAAGACGAGGCGCACTCCTATCTCCTCGAGCGTGCATTCGACATGAACTACGGATGGGCGCACCATCATCTCATGAATGCTGTTGCTGCAGGTAAGCGTCAGCCGGCGGCACTGGACTCGATGATACAGTATGAGCTGAAATATTATCCGCCTGACTCATACAGGCTGAGGTTTCTTACCAACCACGATGAAAACTCGTGGAACGGAACCATAGATGAGAAGCTGGGTGATGCACAGAAGGCTTTTGCCGCATACATCTTCACCATCCCCGGCGTGCCGCTGCTCTATAACGGCCAGGAGGCAGACCTCGACAAGAGGCTCGAGTTTTTCGTGCGTGACCCGATTGAGTGGAAAGAGACTGATCTGCGTGAATTCTACACAAAGCTGGTGCACCTGCGCACGGGCCACCCTGCATTGCGTCACGGTGTTGAAGGAGGTACGTTTGACGTACTGAAGACAAACCAGAAGAATGCCTATGCATACAGGAGAGTCAAAGGTGACCAGGAGGTGCTTGTGGTACTCAACTTCAGCAAGAAGCCTATCAGTGTCATGTTAAAGGACGGGGTTGTATCCGGCACCTACACCGACCTCTTCACCGGAGCACCTGTCGAGGTAGCGCAGGATAAAGCCATGCCGCTGGAGGCGTGGGGGTATATGGTGCTTACGAAATAACCGGATGATCCAATAATTTCTGTACAAACACATTAGTGATCATATACTGATTCCGCAGGGACGACACATCCTGATCCCGGAGGGATCATAGCTTTGTAGCACAAACGGCCGATAAACGATCCTCCGACCCCTCCGGGGTCGCACACCTCATTATATCTATTCTGCTACCAGGCTTTGATGCCTCCGGCATCAGTACCTTTATAGCCTTATAATCTTCCTTACAGCACTGAGCTGACCTGACCTTACCCTGACATAATAAACACCCCTGGTAACATCGCTGCCACCTGAGGTCCTGCCATCCCACTCTACTTCACCTACACCTGCAGGAATTGCCATGTTACGCACCATAAGGCCGGAAGAGGAGTAGATCTCGACCGTGTGCGGATGATACTGATCCTCGCCGGTGAAGCGGATCACCGCCTCATCAGTGAACGGATTCGGGTATATGTCAAACAGAAAGCCTTCACCCTCCACCCCGGCTTCAGTATCTTCTACCCCTAGCAGAAACGAAGGCCTCGTAATACGCTTCGAGGTATAGAGCCTGTATTCTCCGGGCAGCAAGTTTAAAAGCAGGTGCCTGTTTGATGTCGTTATCTCTACCGAGTCGCCTGAGAAGAACTCATACCATTTGCCGTCCCTGGTGAAGTTACCGTTAACACTGCCGTTGATGACATCAAAGTTCCCTGCCACCACAACATCCATATCCGTATGCTTGACATTCAGCCTCTTCATCCTGCCAGTCTCGAAGAGGGTGAAGTCACTTGATGAGAATACCTCATATTTCTTTTTTAGATCTGCCAGTGCTGAAAAGTTGTCATAAACATTCCTGCGTTCCGGGACCCTGTAATAATCCCATTTTATCGGCTTTTCACCAAGCCTCCCGTTGAAGTCAATCGAATAGTCATACCCCAGCTCCTCAAACTGCCATATCATCTTCGGTCCGGGTATGGTGAAAAAGAATGTCGCAGCAAGCTTCACCCTTTTAAGGGCAGTGCTGAAGTTCTTCACATCATATCCCGGTGCTGCATTGCCAAAGGAGACATTCTTGTACATCATCCTTTCCTCGTCATGGCTCTCCATATAGGTTACCAGTCCTGGTTGTGTCCAGCCCAGCTCTACATATGAAGCTTCTGACAGGTCAGAGTCAAACCCCATGGCAGCCTCAAGGTACTGACGTTTGGCGTCGCCCCACAGCATGAAGCCGTTGGCTGCCAGTGTGGCTTCTTCGGAGTTTTCGGAAAAGTGCTCGAGGATCAGGTGGGCATCAGGCTTGTAAGACCATATCTTGTTACCCATGCGCCTGAGAATGTTTATCCGCGACTGGTCAGGACCCCACCCTTCGCCGGGAGTGTTTGTGAATCCCTTGGTGAAGTCGAACCTGAAGCCGTCGACCTTGAACTCGCTGATCCAGTAATGGCATACACTGTCAACGAAGGCCTGTGTGGCAAGTACTCTCATGGTTAAAATCATACCCCCATGAATAGGTGGGGTTTGGAGAACTGACATTGAACCAGGGATTGTCAGCGGAAGGGTTGTTATTGGTGCTGTTCCAGTACATTTTGACAAGAGGGTTGTTCCCGTAGGCATGGTTAAGCACGATATCCATTATGACAGCTATGCCCCTGCTGTGGCATGAGTCGATGAGTTGTTTAAAGCTGTCTGCAGGACCGTAATATTTGTCAACCGCGAAATACATGGCGGGGTTATATCCCCAGCTGCTGTTGCCGTCAAACTCGTTCACCGGCATGAACTCAATGGCGTTTATCCCGAGACGTGTGAAATATGCAAGTGAGTCACGTATCGTTTTGAAGTCATGGGCAGCGACAAAGTCCCGTACATGAAGCTCATAGATAATCAGATCCTCCTTCGAGGGGGGTGTGAAAGAGGTGTTCTTCCATGAATACTGAGGCGGTCGTGTGCGGAAAACCGACACCAGACCCTCGGCCATTCCTTCCGGATAAGCCTTAAGGTTGGGATAGGTCGATGAAGTGATATATTTGTCGTTCCACGGATCGAGCACTTTTGTTGAATAAGGATCCGTTATCCTGAGGGTACCGTCTATCACATACTGAAACCCATACTCCTTTGAGGGATCAAGCCCTGTTATCTCAGCCCAGAACCATTTGCCGTCACTGCTCTTCTTCATATATCCTTCATCACGGAATACCCATCCGTTGAAGTCACCGAGCACGAAGATATAATTCTTGCCCGGGGCATATAACATGAAAGTGGCGCTGTTGTCACCGGTAATATTCACCCCTGCCTTCATCCCTGCCGGAGGGTCTTCTGTTGTAACGGGCGGTTGTATATAATAGAATGCCGAATCTGCCTTCATCTCCAGCCCCTTGTATGCCCTGGCGGTTATATTGAAGAGTCCGCTGCCGGAGGCAACAAGACTGTGAGTGGCAGTGAGTGTCGTCACCTTCTTCAGACGTACATTGTTCTGGAGCAGTACCAGCGAATCGGCTATTGATGCCGAGGCTTCAATATTTACCGTCTGCCCCTGCTGTCACCAGCGAGGTATAACGGTCAGGTTTTGTAAGCATCACCTCAAAGACAGCCGCCTCGCTGACATTATAGAAGATATCCGCCCCACCCACATCGCGACCGGTGCGTGTGCCTACAGCAGCTGTGTTGCGAAAGACAAAGGCAAGCTTCAGGATCTTTTCTCCCGGACGGAACCCCGTAGAAATCCCTGATCGAGGGTGAAATCGTAAGTGGTATAAACGTTTGCTGATACCTTGGTCATTTTCGCCTTAGGGAGAAAAGTACCCCATGGCGCCACCACATATTTCCAGTCAGATCCGCCGGTGCTTTTGTCGGTGATGACCCCCGTGTGTGCATATACATCATCGTCACCGTAATCCTTCAGACCCATGTCTCCCTTGTCTGCGTTGAAGGTGATCACAACAGCATCTGAGGCTGTCGGGAAGGCTGGATTGGCGGTAATAACCTGGGCAACCAGTGATGTCAGGTATCCTGAAAGGATGAAAACTAATATTGTAAAAGCTGATTTCATAATTCAAATCTTCTTAATGAAAAGTGACAGACCACCCCCGTCCTAAATAATTCTCTAGTTCGTGAACACATAGGGGTAAGTCATAAAGTTCATTCCCTTGATAACGTTACCGGTAAAGTCAAAGAGGGTGTTGCAGTCCCATGAGGAACCCTGGCCCCACTTGTCACTCATTTCAGAGGTTATCCAGGCCGGCTCCCAGTAATGGATGCCGGTTCCTCCTCCGTCAATGATCTCCTGTGTCAGCTTGACCAGGTAGTCATACTGCCCTGTCTGGTTGGCCGGATAGGCGACGGTAAGCTTATCAGTTGCCAGTATGTTATTGTAACTGTCGGCATTGTTGAGTGTCCACGGATAGGCAGTCTCGACAACCATCACCTCCTTGCCTGTCATTGTCTTTATGTCAGCGACATAATCGCTGACACTGTCAATGCTGACAGTGGACCAGATATAATAATATGAGATCCCGGCAATGTCATAGTCTGTCAGGCCTGCAGCTGCCATTCCGTCAAACCAGTAAATAGCATTTTCAGGCTGGGCGACATGAACGATGATCCTGGGCTTTACTGAGGATGAGACAGCTGCATCCCTCACAGCTTTTATGGCGCCGTTAATAAGATAGACGAAGTCTGCCTTCTTTGCCCACCTGTCGCCCTGGGGAAGGAGGAATCCGGGATTGATCTCATTTCCTACCTGCACATATTCTGGCATGATGCCTGCAGCCTCAAGTTTATCGAGTGTCTTCAGCGTGTAATTGTAAATGCTGTCACGGAGTATTTCCAGGGACAATCCCACCCATGCCGCCGGTTGCTCCTGCCGTCCGGGATCTGCCCAGAAGTCCGAGTAATGGAAGTCAAGGCTGACAGCCATCCCCTGGGCCTTTGCGGCCTGCATCCCCCTCTTGACGTCTGCAAAGTCATTATACATGTTTGCGATCGGAGGGGTATAGACCTCACGTGTCCACTGCGGGTTGTGCCACAGCCGGAAACGGACAGTGTTTGCACCGTATTTCCTGAAGATGACATAAGGGTCAGTCACCTTGCCGGAATCTCTGTACAACCCTCCGAAATCAAGTATCTGGTTGACATAAGAGAGGTCAGCTCCCATTGAAAATTTTTCATGAGAATAAAAGACTTTCCCGTCAGCGGGATCTTTTTTACTGTTCTCACTGCCTCCGCAACCTGAAAGGAGAATAAGGCCCAGGAATAACGCTGCTGTTTTCATTTTGTTTTTTTTATGAAAAGAGGCTGCCTTCAGACTTGACGGCAGCCTCTTCAGAACTTAAATCAGATTCACACTCTGATCAGCCTCATCAGGGCTGTGTCATAACAACTGTCTTTTCCAGCAGGTTTACTGTAACTGTAAAGCTGCCCGGTGTGCCTATGAACCTGAAGTTTTTATCACCGTCATTGGCATTCTCAAACAGCGGGCTGACAGTTGTAAACCAGGGGTAGTTATAGCCTATCGGGCCCCAGCCTGCCTGTCCGAAGAAGCGGAATGTCTCATTGGCAAAGTCGGTTGTTGCCCGGTAAATGCCGTCTGACAGCCAGGTCAGCTGAATGAAGTCTGTATCCCAGTTCCATCCGCCGAGAGCCGCACCTGTGGCAAAGAGAACCTGGTCAGGCTGTGCTTCCATGGTAACCGATTTGGTTTTCATGTTGACAGTGACCTTATAATAGCCGTTTGTCCCGATAAACTTGAAGTTTTGGTCACCGCCAACCTGACCTGTAAACAGATTGCTTACCGTCCCTGTGAAGTAAGGATAGTTATAGGAAACCGGGCCCCAGTCGGGCTGCTTGAAGAATCTGAAGTAAGCATCGCCTGAATTGCTGAAGTATGCGATTGTCTCATAGATATTCGGAGCAGAACTCTTAAGTACCTTGTAAGTGTACAGGTTCCAGTTCCATCCGCCGGTGGCTTCACCCGTCATGAAAATGGGCGGGAAGGTCGTTGCATAGGGGGTGACCTTCGCCTCTACCACGTCAGAGTATACGGGAGGAACTCCCGGATTGATGGTTCCCATAACTCTGAACTGCAGGTCAGCCGCAACCTCAGGCTCCAGTCCGGCCTTCAGGAGTGCGTCATTGAATGCGCCCACAGTAATGGAGGCGGTGGTAGCGTCTGTAACCGTCAGTATGTCAATGGGCGATCCAAAGTTATTGCCCTTGACATCTACCTGTACCACATATTTGGCAACAGCCTCGAAGCCATAATCGATCTCGGTCCAGGTGAAGGTCTGGAACGTCTGTGCAGCGTTATCCAGCAGGAGAACAAAGGTGGAGGCCGACAGATTGCTCAGGTCGTTTGCCGCAATCGTCTCCTTCAGCATTACATTTTCCTTGTCCTTTTCGCAGGAGACAATGAAAACTGCAACCAGTATTAATAATATCAGACTTAGTCTTTTCATATCTGTAGATTTTTGAGTTTATCAATAGCCGTCATTCTGGGTGAGGTTGGGATTTGCGCCCATATCTGCATCCGGGATAGGGTAGAGATTGTATTTGGCATCAGTTGCGATACCGGCTTTTATTCCACCTTTCCACTGCCATATATATGTTCCGCCGGTGAACAGGCCATATCTGATAAGGTCAGTACGGCGGTATCCTTCCCAGTAAAGCTCACGTGCCCTCTCGTCGAGAATAAAGCTGAGAGTCAACTGGCCCTGCGTGATGTTACCGTTTGTATTTCCGTAAGCAGCTGTTCTGATGGCATTGACATAATTAAGTGCATCAGTGGTGCTTCCGCCCGTGCCGCCGCGAAGAACAGCCTCGGCATACATGAGGTATGCATCTGCCAGCCTGAAGATAGGCTGATCTGTGTCAGGATGGGTGCCGTTCACTCCGGCACCGCCGGTTGACTTGACGTTCTTCCACTTCATCACGGCAAAACCGTGGTTGAAGTTGAACATGTCATCAATCTCCTTTGACTGCCCTGCGGTATAGAACATCTTCCGCTTATCAGAGTTGTCTCGCCGGAAACTTATCAACGAACTGTGGTCTGGCCCTGAGTCCCCACCATGCACCTGAGATTCCGAAGTCAGCCGGTAGCATAGAGCCACCTACCTGTGCATTGACAAGGAAGGTGGTACCACCCCATGTCTTGGTCTGCACTCCGTCATAGGGAACTGCGAAAGATAATGCCCTTGGCATTGTGGTTATCTGCCATAAACATCTTCTGGTAGTTTGTTTCAAGCTCATAACCGGCTGCTATCACCTTCTTGGTATATGTGATCGCCTCAGTGTATTTTGCACCGGCGCCGTAGACCTCAGCATTCAGGTATAGACGTGCAAGCAGCATCCATGCTGAAGCCTGGTCCATGCGACCGTAGACGTTTGTCTTGGGAGCCAGCAGACTGCCTTCGACAGCAAGAAGTTCGCTCTCGACATAGTCAAAGAGGTCGGTTCTTGATATCTGCTCAGGGAGGAAGCTGCCGACGGCATCTTCTTCAGTGACAAAAGGAACACTGCCAAACATGTCGAGAGCATGGTAGTAGCTGAGAGCCCTCAGCAGACGTGCCTCTGCCCTGTAAAGCTCGATGGTGCTTACCTGAGTATCGCTGAATCCGCGTCCGGACAATTTGCCCGGAGATGTTTCACGGATAAACTCATTGGCAAGGGAGATCTGGTAGAATATCCTCGAATACATATTGAATATGAATTCGTTTGATGCTGACCAGTCCATCTCCTGGTAATCCCTGAGGTTTCCGTCGTTCCATCCGATGAGACACTCGTCAGTAGGCAACTGCTGAGCATAGAAGTATGCCCTGGTATACTGGCCGAACCCTTCATCGAGGCCGCTGAGGTCATTGTTGCCGTCAGGGCCTTTCTGTCCTGACACTGCCAGACCTGCATAGACCTTGGCAAGGACCTTCTCATAGTTACTGTATTCACTGTATATCTTCGCCGATGTGACAACGTCATCATCAAGCGGAATGGTATCCAGATCCTTTACACATGCAGTGATCATCATCGATGAGAGTATAACCGCTGCACCTATAATCTTATAAAATCTTGCTTTCATAGCCATTTCGTATTTACAATTATAAGGTTATGCTAACCCCCAGCTGGAAAATCCGTGGACGGGGATATATATTATTATCAATACCATCAGCCACCTCCGGATCAAGTCCACGGTATTTTGTGATGGTCAACAGGTTCTGTACAGTACCGAATACTCTGATATCCAGTTTATCCTGCCATACATTGTTGATGTTGTATCCCAGGGCAAGGTTGTCGAGCTTCAGGAATGAACCGTTCTCCATGTAGTAGTCAGAATAATACTGTGAGTTTTCAAAACCGCTGTCCTCGACATTTGTGACCCTGTTTGAGAGGTATCCGGAAGCAGCCATATTTGCATATGTAGCGCCGGCGAAGACGTTGTTATAAACATAGTTACCCACGTTGACACGACCGTTGAAGGTGAAGTCGAAGTCCTTGTATCTGAACATTGAAGAGAAGCCCATGAATACGGTCGGCGCCGGCTTCTGGTACCTGTACCTGTCATCGCCTGTGATGGCTCCGTCATTGTTCCGGTCGACATATAGTCCTTCGATCGGTTTGCCATCAGCGGTGTAGACCTGTTCCTGGACATAGAACGCGTATGACGGGTAACCTACGCTGTGTATCTGTATGGTGTTACCAACACCGCCTGATATACCGCCAACATAAATACCCTTATAGTCAGGATCATCAACTGCAGTCAGTTTTGTGATCTTGTTCTCATTATAGCTTGCATTGAATCCAATCTCCCAGTCGAAATCATTTGAGGCCAGCACCTTGCCGTTTATTGAAAACTCAAGTCCGCGGTTCTCAAGGTTGCCGACATTGGTGACGATCTGGTTGGTCAGGTTGGTTCCGGCAGGTACCGGCACCTGGTTGATAAGATCATTTGTCTGCCTGTAATAAAGGTCAAGATCACCGGTGATACGGTCATTCAGGAAGCCGTAGTCAAGTCCGACGTTGTATGTTGTTGTCTCCTCCCACTTGAGGCCGGCATCATACCCGCCTGCCCTTGATGTCTGCATATATACGTTCCCGAACTGATAGTAAGCTCCGGGGTCAGCATAAGTGTAGATAGCCTGGTAAGGATAGTCATCATTGCTCAGGTTCTGCTGTCCGGTGATACCGTAACCGAGTCTCAGTTTCAGGTTCGAGACCACCTTGTCACCGAAGAATCCTTCATTTGAAATGTTCCATGCAAACGCTGCTGACGGGAAGAGGCCCCACCTTGTTTCGGGTGAGAAGCGTGATGATCCGTCGTCACGAAGAGTGAATGTGAAGAGGTACTTGTCATAAAGAACATAGTTGGCTCTCCCGAAGAACGAAACCAGGTAGTTTTCAGTCTCGTAATCAGACTTTTCATACAGTTTGAATCCGTCAGTCGAAGTAGTATTTGTCTTACCGTCGCGATAGAAATGCTGCCATGAATAACCCACAATGGCATTCAGGCGGCTGTGGTCTCCGTATTCGCCGGTATAGTCAAAATAGAAGTCAAAGAGGGTGTTGATTTTGTTCTGGTCATACTCAGTGAGACGACCTTCCCCGTTATAGGTGCTGTATGAAAGGTACGAACCAACAGGAATGGTTACCGAGCCTTCGCTGGCTGACCTGTCAAGACCGGCGTTGAGTTTGGCCTTCAGGGCAGGGAAAAAGTGCATCTTGTATTCGAGTGCCAGGTTTCCTGTGAACCTGCCTACATCTGCTATATCATTGTAATCATTCAGCTGTACAAGGGGGTTCATCGGTGCGACGAAGAGAGGAGAACCGTCCGGGTTTTTCCAGATGAAATCAGTCTCCTGTGTCGGATCCATCGAGAGTGCGCCACCGATGGCACCGCGGTTTGCAAAGCGGTTGTCCATAAGCATACTCTTGGCGCTCAGGTCAACTTTAAGATGATCGTCAAAAAATGTAGGGTTGAGATTCAATGACAGTGTAACACGCTCCATGTTATCTGTCTTGAGGATACCATCCTGGTTTGTAATACCCACGCTGGCCCTGTAAGGGAGTTGCTTCAGTCCACCCATAAAACTGAGGGTATGGTCCTGGGCGAAAGCAGTCTGATATATCTCCTTCTGCCAGTCAGTGTTGGCCTCACCGAGAAGAGCCTGTGCCTGTGCATTGGATGCATATTTTGTCTGTATAATTTCCGTGAATTCGGCTGATGTAAACACATCAGTATATTCTATCGGTGAACTCAGTGAAACACTTCCGGTATAGTGCACTCTGAACGGTTGTCCCGATGCACCTTTCTTGGTCGTGATAAGAACCACACCGTTTGAGGCTCTTGAGCCATAGATAGCAGTTGCTGAAGCATCCTTCAGAACGGTAATAGATTCAATATCATTGGCATTTATGTTTCCGCCGCTTGCTCTCATCCCTGCAGGGCCGTCAAGGTCTACAGGAACACCGTCAATTACCATAAGAGGGTCGTTGCTTGCCCTGAGAGATGAACCTCCCCTGATGCGGACCACCGATCCTTCGCCGGGAGCTCCGCCGCTTGACGTTACCTGCACGCCGGCCATCTTACCGACCATCATATTCGCAGGTGTAGAGGCAAACCCCGGATTGAAATCCTCGGTGCTGATAGTCTTGACTGAACCGGTGGCATCTGCCTTGCGCACAGTACCGTAACCGATAACCACAACCTCTTCCAGCGCCTGTACATCTGTACGCAATGCCACATTGACGACAGTCTGGCTTCCCAGGGTTATCTCCTGAGGCAGATAGCCTATAAAAGTGAATACCAGAACATCCCCCGGCGAAGCCATGAGGGAGTATTCTCCGTTAATGCCGGTGATAGCACCCGTCAGAGTGCCCCTGACAACAACGTTTACACCAGGTAACGTTGTTCCGTCAGAAGCATCGGTGACTGTACCTGACACCCTTACCTGTTGCCCGAAGACAACAAGACTCATCATTATGCCGAAGGCCAGCATGAAGAGCCGTTTTCCAGTTAGTTTCTCCATAAATAGATCATTTAATTGCAGGTTACACAATATTAAGTAGTTGTTCAAATATTAAATTGCCAGTTTAGGGATCATAAAAGTCGGATATTTTACAGAGTTAACCAACTCTTTTTGAGGTTTTTTATGCAATCGTTGCCGCAAACGTTTGAATTCACGTTTCAGGCACTTCCGGCGGTGGTTACGGAATTGATTTTTTACTATCTTTACCGATATCACCCTTCCTGTTAATGGGGAAAGAGAGCATCACAATAAAGGATATCGCGCGCGAACTGGGGATCTCGCCCTCTACTGTTTCAAGGGCGCTGAAGGACCATCCGGACATCAGCAAGGCAACCCGCGATGCGGTCAATGAACTTGCCGTGCGGTGGAACTACAGGCCCAACCCCATCGCCCTGAGCCTTAAGAGCGGATCATCGAAGACAGTGGGAGTGATGATTCCTGAAGTAGTTCATTACTTCTTTTCCACTGTCATCAGCGGGATAGAGGATGTGGTTTACGAACGTGATTACAATATGATCCTCTGCCAGAGCAATGAGATGTGGGAGCATGAGGTAAAAAATATCCGGACACTCCTCTCGAGCCGCGTTGACGGTATACTGGCATCTGTTGCAAAGGGGACAACCAACTTTGACCATTACAGGAACATCATTGAAAAGGATATCCCCCTCGTATTCTTTGACCGGGTTGCGGAGGAGATAGAGACTGACAAGGTTGTCATTGATGATGAGGAGGGAGCCTATAAGGCCGTCATACACCTCCTCAGGTCAGGAAAGAAACGGATCTTACACCTGTCAGGGCCGCCGCACCTGGCTATAGCCCGCAACAGGCTCAGCGGCTACCTCAGGGCAATGAAGGAATACCGCCTCACCCCGGCGGCAGACGACATCATCAGATGCGATAACATTGAAGAAGCCGAAAGGATTGTTCCGGCCCTTCTGAAAAGAAACCCCATTCCTGAAGCATTTTTTGTAGTGAATGACCTTACCGCAGCACAGACACTGATGATTGCAAAACGATCCGGGCTGAGGGTTCCTGAAGATATTTCCGTTGTTGGGTTTACCAACAGCCAGATCGCCAGGCTTACCGAACCCGGTCTCTCCTCAGTCGATCAGAAGGGTTATGAGATGGGGCAGCAGGCGGCAAGGCTGCTTCTTGATCGCATTGAAAACATAAAAAAACCATTTCAGACAAAGGTCATCACATCTGAACTGGTCATCAGAGGATCCTCATCGCTGAGTCACAAATAATCTGCCAGCCTTCCCTTTGTCGCTGCCCTGATCCCTTTCGGCGTCTCTTTGAGGGTACAGCACTCCGCATCAGGGTCATGCTGAAAGATAAGCACATAGTCATTCTGCAGGGCTTCTGTCAGCAGAGCCTCCTTCTCAGCAATGGTCACCAGCGGAAGAAGGTCGTAGGCCATGTTCCAGAGAAGGGGTATATGCGCTGATGTGGGTATCAGATCACCGGTATAGACAAAGACACGTTCGTCACATGTAACGGCAGGCACGATCAGTCCCGGCGTATGCCCGTAACAGATTCGTAACCTTATTCCGCTATACAGCTCACAGTCACTGTCGATAAGGTTCAGCCTGCCACTTTCACCCAGGGGCCTGATATTCTCATCAAGAAAGGCATCTTCCTCTCTCTGGTTTGATTCGCAGGCCCAGTCCCAATGTGCGCGGCTGACGTGATATATGGCATTTGGAAATACCGGAACAATCACCCCGCCGTGACCCCGGGCAAAACATCCTCCGCAATGGTCGGCATGCAGGTGGGTCAGAATTATATCTGTGACATCCTCAGGGCCGTAGCCGCACTGAGCCAACCCTCCGATTAGCCCGGCCCCGCCGTGAAGGTATGCATGCCTGAAGAATTTTTCATCCTGCTTGTCGCCCCAGCCTGCATCGACAAGTATCACCCTCCCTTCACTCTCTATAACAAGTGAATTAAGGCTAAGGACTATGGTATTGTTCTCATCGGAGGGGACAGCCCTGCTCCACAAGGCTTTCGGTATGACTCCGAACATTGCACCTCCGTCTACCCTGAAATTTGAAATATTGAAGACCGACAGTTTCATTTATCTCCTTTTTCCGGGTACAAGATAGCCAATTTAGGTATTTTTGCCGGTGAAAATGTCAATAACAGTAAATGATGGAACCCGACTTCAATACAATATTGTTCGCTTTTCTGCTGACCCTCTTCGCAGGCCTCGCGACAGGCATAGGCAGCACAATAGCTTTCTTCGCCAAAAAGACCAACACCCGGTTTCTGACAGTCTCTCTCGGTTTCTCGGCCGGAGTGATGATATACGTCTCCTTTGTCGAGATCTTTGTTAAGGGGCGCGAGGTGCTGACAGGCTCTATGGGCATCCGTGCAGGCTGGTGGGCTGCCGTAATTGCCTTTTTCGCCGGTATCCTCGTGATTGCAATAATAGACAAGCTGATACCCTCGGCAGAGAACCCCCATGAGATGAAGAAGCTTGAAGGGGGCGCTGACGAGGTAAGGAGTGGTAAGCTGATGCGCATGGGAACCTTCACCGCCCTGGCCATTGGCATTCACAACTTCCCCGAAGGACTGGCCACCTTCACGGCAGCCCTCTCCGATCCTCAGGTGGGTGTCGCCATCGCGGTGGCAATAGCAATACACAACATTCCTGAAGGAATAGCAGTCTCTGTGCCTGTTTACTATGCCACCGGCAGCAAGCGGAAAGCATTCAGACTCTCTTTCCTGAGCGGACTGTCAGAACCACTGGGTGCACTCGCCGGCTACCTCATCCTGATGCCGCTGATGAATGACACCCTTATGGGAGTGCTCTTTGCATTCGTGGCAGGGATCATGGTATTCATATCCCTTGACGAGCTGCTCCCCGCAGCGGAGAAATACGGAGAACACCACCTCTCAATATACGGCCTCGTGTCAGGTATGGGAGTGATGGCAATAAGCCTGCTCCTCTTTAAATAAATTAATGTTTTTTACGTTAGAGGAAATATATAGTTTTGCAACTTAAATTTTTTAAAAGAGAGATGATGAAAAAAGTACTGGTAATCACAATGTTTATTTTGGCGCTCTCAATCGGCGCACAGGCTCAGAGTTACAAAAATGCCATCGGCCTCAGGGGAGGTGAGCCTTCAGGAATAACCTTCAAAACCTTTATTAACAACACCAATGCGCTTGAATTGATCGCCGGTGTAGCGTACGGCTTTGACAATTTCCTCATCACAGGACTATACGAATTTGAGAAGCCAACGGGCTGGGCACCCAACCTTGACTGGTATATTGGCTTCGGAGCACACCTTGGCTTCTGGAACCAGGACAAGGCAGATGAGTATGAAACAGCAATAGTGCTCGGAGCTGACGTCGTCGGAGGGATTGAATACACATTCGATGACCTGCCACTCAACATCGCCCTTGACCTTATACCAAGCTTCGATATTATCGGCGGCGACTGGTTCCATTTCAAGGCCGGAATATCATTCAGGTACGCATTCTAGTGCCATCCGGCGCTTCAACAGACCACCCGGTGCAGCAGAGGGAGATATTTTTTAATAAATATTTTGCAGATAAGAAAATTTCATCCATCTTTGCATCCGCTTTTTAAAGTTCTTTAAGGTCCATTCGTCTAGTGGTTAGGACGTCAGGTTTTCATCCTGGTAACAGGGGTTCGATTCCCCTATGGACTACAAATTTTATAAATGTAAAAAATGGCTAATCACAAGTCGGCACTGAAAGCCGCAAGACAGGCAGAGGCAAGGAAAGAGGGTAACAAGTATTATGCCCGCTCTATGCGAAATGCACTAAAGAAAATCCGCAAGACTTCAGAAAAAGCTGAGGCAACGGAGATGCTTCCCAAACTTAATTCCATGCTTGACAAGCTTGCAAAGAAGAATATCATTCACAAGAAGAAAGCTTCGAACCTTAAGTCTTCAATAACGAAACATGTGAGTTCGTTATAGATCATAGAAAATAACCGGGAGCCGTCACTGTCAAGTGGCGGCTTTTTTTTATCTTGCAGTGGGATAAAATATTTTGCTGCATGTCACTGAAAATCACAGACTGGGCTGTCGAGGACAGGCCCCGTGAGAGGCTCTGGAACAAGGGGCCCTCAAGCCTCAGCGATGCTGAGCTGTTAGCTATACTGATAGGATCGGGAACGAGGAACAGGTCAGCTGTTGACCTGGCACATGAACTGCTGGCCATGGCCGGCAACTCTCTCGGTGAGCTGGGGAGACTCAGCGCGGGAGAGATACGAAAGATAAAAGGGATCGGCGCTGCCAGGGCGGTGACACTTTCTGCCGCACTGGAGCTGGGGCGCCGCAGGAAACTGGCCGAGGCCTCCGAGAATCCTCAGATACGGTCATCAGCCGATGTATTCAACATCTTCAGCCCTCTGATGGAGGATCTTCCGCACGAGGAGTTCTGGATACTGTTCCTGAACAGGGCAAACAGGGTGACGGGACGGATGAAGATAAGCCAGGGGGGCGTCAGCGGAACGGTGACAGACGTGCGTATCGTAATGAAGAAAGCCATAGAGACACTGGCATCGGGACTTGTCATATGTCACAACCATCCGTCAGGAAACAACAGCCCGAGTGACTCTGACATACGCATAACTCAGAAGATAAAAGAGGCGGGTGCGCTGATGGATATCCAGCTGCTTGACCATCTGATCATTACCGGAAAAGACTATTACAGCTTCGCCGACAACGGTGCGCTCTGAACTTTCTCCTGCGAGAGCCTTACCTCTGACTTATCGTCACACATCGCAAGCAGCTCGCTTACTTTCTGACCTGTCTCGGGGTGAACGGCATCAGGAGCTACCTCGTTAAGAGGGACAAGGACAAACTTCCTGTCGGCGAGCCTGGGGTGGGGTACTTCAAGCCCCGGCGCTGAGATGACCCTCTCCTCCCAGAGAAGAATGTCTATGTCAATGACCCTCGACTCATATCTTCTTCCAGTGTTACGCCGGCGGCCCAGCCTTCCCTCGGCAGACCTGCAGAGCTGCATGAACTGCTGAGGCTGCAGCCCCGTCTCAATGACAGCGACCATATTCAGGAACAGGTCGTCTGCCTCAAAGCCCCACGGCTCGGTCTCCCAGGCTGATGAGAGTGCGATTATCTCGCCGGCCTCCTCCCTGAGAATGGCAATGGCACGCGACAGGCAGTGAGCCCGGTCGCCCATGTTGCTGCCGAGCCCTACCATCACCTTCGAACGACCGGGCATGCTGTCAGCCGATAATTTCATCATAAAGGGTTTAGGGCCATAAAGATGCTTGTTTTTTTTATAATTTGGCGATCGAATTTAATCCATATACGATGAAAGCATTTCTGAAGATGACCCTCGCAACAATAGTGGGTCTCATAATCACAGGCATTATATTTTTCATAATCATGCTCACGGCTGTTTCTGCCATGGTAGCATCAGGGAGCAAGCCGGCAGACATACCGGAAAAGTCGGTTCTTGTACTGAAGACGGGATCATTCATACCCGACCGTACCGGCAGCAACCCCCTGGCATTCATTGATCCCCTTTCAATGACATTCTCCCCGGCCCCGGGCCTCAACGACATCCTGAACAACATACGCAAGGCGGCTGCCGATGACGACATCAAGGGGATACTGATTGAAAACGGAGTCATGCAATCAGGCTGGGCCACGGCAGATGAGATACGCCAGGCACTGAATGAGTTCAGGGAATCAGGGAAATTCATCTACTCATACTCAGACTATATGTTGATGCAGGAGAGCTACTTCATCTCCACTGCTTCAGATGAGATATGGGTTAACCCGACTTCAATGTTCGACTTCAGGGGACTGGCGGCAGAGGTGATCTTCTACCGCGAGGCACTTGAAAAACTCGGTGTCGATGTCCAGGTGATAAGACACGGTAAATTCAAGGGAGCGGTCGAGCCTTATATGCTTGACAAACTGAGTGATGAGAACAGGTACCAGATCTCTGAGTACATAGGTTCGATATGGGAGCATGTGGTTAAGGCTGTCTCTGAATCGAGGGGTGTGTCTGAAGCACGTGTCATGCAGCTGGCCGACTCGATGGCAGGATTTGATGTTTCGGTGATGGAGAGAGAGGGTCTCATCGACGGAAGAATATACCGTGATCAGCTTGAGGACAGTATCAGGCTGGCCGCAGGCGTAGATGAGGGGAAGAAAATAAGCTATGTCTCAATGACAAAATACAGCAAAGTCCCCGAGAAACATACCGGTGGCGCTGGCAAATCAAAAATAGCCGTAGTGTTCGCCGAAGGAAGCATAGTGATGGGTGAGGGCGATGAGACAAACATCGGCGGAAGCAAATATGCATCGCTGCTTCGCGACATCAGGCTTGACACTGCAATCAAGGCCGTTGTCTTCAGGGTAAACTCAAGAGGCGGCAATGCCATTGCCTCTGACCTGATATGGCGCGAAGTGGAGCTTACAGCCAGGGTGAAGCCTGTCGTCGTTTCGATGGGTAACTACGCAGCCAGCGGAGGGTATTATATATCAGCCGCAGCTCAGAAGATCCTTGCCTCGCCGGTGACGGTAACAGGATCGATTGGCGTCTTCGGACTTATTCCCAACGCAGAAGGATTGATAGACAAAAAAATGGGGCTGAACACTGACGTTGTCAAGACAAATGCCAACTCCGACGGACCCTCGTTCACCAGGCCACTCACTGCGTTTGAAAGAGAGGTGCTCCAGGCAAATGTTGAACGTACCTACAGCACCTTCACTGCTGTCGTGGCGGCCGGCAGGGATATGACCCAGGCGGAAGTTGACAGCATAGGGCAGGGTCATGTATGGAGCGGCGCTGACGCCACCGGCATAGGACTGGTTGACGCCTACGGCGGCCTTAATGATGCTGTCAGGGAGGCAGCCTCTCTGGCAGGACTGGAGACATACCGGGTCATTGAGCGTCCTGAGGCTGAGGACTTCTATACAAAGTTGCTGAATGACATGACAGGGGAGCTGAAGATGAGGGCTATCCGTGAAGAACTCGGGCCTTTGTCAAAATACTACTTTGATCTCAGGGAGATCATTTCTTCAGGGGGCATTCAGGCAGTAATGCCCTGGTATATAGAAATATATTAGGATGGCCCTGGTGAGGGATATCCTCCTGTGGCCTGCAGCGATGATCTACGGATCGGTCGTTGCGCTGCGCAACATGTTGTATGATTATGGCCTGTTGAGAAGCCATGAGTTCCCTCTTCCGGTCATATGCGTGGGTAACATCACTGCCGGAGGCACCGGCAAGACACCGCATGTCACATATCTGGCCGGAAGGCTTTCGGAAATGGCGGAGGTTGCCGTACTAAGCCGCGGATATCGCAGAAAAAGCAATGGGTTCAGACCTGTCACTCCTGACAGCACCGTATCACTCTCTGGTGACGAGCCCCTGCAGATGGCGCGCAGCCTCAACAGGGCAAGGGTATTTGTTGACCGTGACAGGGCTCACGGTGTAAGGGAGATAATGAATACCGCCGCCACGACTGAGACTGTGATACTCGATGACGGTTTTCAGCACAGGGGTGTGAAGGCCGGACTGAATATCCTTCTTACCAGCTATAACAGGCTCATGACCCGTGACCGCCTCCTCCCGCTCGGAATGCTGAGGGAGAACCTGCACGGGATGAAAAGGGCGGATATAATCATTGTCACCAAAACACCGCAGGGCATAACTGAAGAAGAGACTGACCGATCAGGAGGGAGATCAGTCCCGGACCCCGCCAGAGCCTCTTCTTCACATCCCTTGCATACCGGACACCGGTGCCCCTTTTCGGCCCGGCAGGAAGAGAGATAACTACCGGCACTGCCATACTTCTTGTCACAGGCATAGCCGAGCCCGCACCGCTGCTCGGCTATCTCAGGGGGCTGGCTGGCAGCGTGACACACCTCTCCTTCCCCGATCACCACAGTTTCACAGACAGTGATTTAAAAAGGATTACCGCCGCATTTGACCTTATACCGGCAAGGGAAAAGCTGATCATCACCACTGAAAAGGATGGTGTAAGGTTAAAAGAAATAACTAATATTGCAGACCAGGTCAGGGAGTCAATGTACTACCTGCCTGTAGGAATTGAATTCATCAGGGATGAAGAAATATTCATGAAAAAAATAACCGGATATGCTGGAAAACATAGTTAATACCGTTGAATTCCTCAGGTCAAGAGGATTCATTGCACCTGAAGCCGGGATAGTGCTTGGCACAGGCCTCGGGGGGCTTACTTCAGCCATAGAGAACCAGATCGAGATACCTTATGCCGAGATACCCGATTTTCCTCTGTCAACCGTGAAAGGTCATGCCGGGAAGCTTATCTACGGTGATTTCGGAGGAAAGAAGATCGTTGCCATGAAAGGGCGGTTTCACTTCTATGAGGGGTACGGTTCAGAGCAGGTCACCTTTCCCATCAGGGTGATGAAGCAGCTTGGGATAAGGGCCCTCTTTCTTTCGAACGCTGCCGGAGGCACCAATCCGGACTTCAGGATCGGTGACATAATGATCATAAAGGATCATATCAGCCTGTTGCCCAATCCGCTTATAGGTCCTAATGATGACCGCATCGGCCCGCGCTTCCCTGACATGAGCGAAGCCTATGACAGGCAGCTCATTGCAAAGGCCGAGGCCATCGCCGGGGAGCTCGGCATCCCGGTCACGCGCGGCGTCTACCTGTCAACTACCGGCCCTACATTCGAGACGCCGGCAGAATACCGTTACTTCCGCTCCATCGGAGCTGATGCCGTGGGTATGTCCACCACCCCGGAGGTGATAACGGCAAGACATATGAGCGTCCCCTGTTTCGCCGTAAGCATCATCACCGATCTCGGCGTTGAAGGGAAGATCGAATACACGACACATGAATCGGTCCAGCTGGCGGCGGAGCACAGTGAGCGCAAGATGACGATGATTATGAAGGAGCTGATCGCCTCCTTCTGAGACTCACCGGTACAGCAGGGCACATACCTCTTTCCACCTTTGGGTCTTACCACTACCGTTAAACGACTCTCCGATAATTACATAGAGGCCGGCCGGCAGCCTCCCGCCGTTGTCATCAGTGCCGTCCCACACAAACCTGGCACCTTCTCCGGCGCTGAACCTGTCTGCCAGCCGCCTGACAACCTTTCCGCGGTCAGTGAAGAGAGTCACCGTAATCATATTGTCATCACCGCCGGGAAAGACATCGACTGAGATCACATCCTCAAAACCGTCTCCGTCAGGAGACAGACGGCCTGATGAGAGGTTCATTCCGCCCTTTGCGCCATCGTTATCAAGCATAATTGAATTTTCCGCTCCCGGCGTACCCCACCCGCACATCTCCGAAGCAGAATGCCAGTTGGAGGATATACCGGAGGGGAGAACGGGTGCCACCTTTTCCAGGGCAATGCCCTCGGTACCTGAGAGATATGAAAGGTGCATCGAACTGCTGTAGTCAACCCTGTCAATAACATCCATCTTACCGTTCATCAACACCAGGCTGCCCCTGTCATCAGGCATCGACGGCAACTGCGTCACCTCATGAACAAAGTTTCTGGCACTGCAGTGATAAAAGTCCAGAACAGCCTTCCTGCCCGTGGTAAGTGCCAGGTATTCACCCGGGAATAAAAGCCTCGGGATCTCTGACACGCGGGAAGCCGGCGTGCTGCTGCCGTTCGCCAGGAACAGATCTGAAAGAGAAAATATCGCATCTGAGTTGTTATAGAGCTCGGCATAGTCATTGCAGCCTGTCAGGGGGTCAAAAAGTATCTCGTTAAAGAGTATCTCCTCTGCGGCAGGAGTTACAGGCAGCCCGATTTTAACGGCAGTGATGCAAGGCGCGTTACCGGCATAATCCCTCACAATAGCCGGTACATCAAGGGTATAAATAATGCCGTGGTGCAGTTCATCCTTCAGGCGCACCAGCCATGCCCGGTCAGCGATGTCGTCTGAGACAGCCGGCATGGTTATCTCTCCTCCGGCAAACCAACCCTCATCCTCTCTGGCGAAGACAGTCTCTGTAAAAAGGACCCTCACGAGGTCATCAGCCACAGGCCAGGCAGCGATTATTTCCGGACAGTCATCGTCACGGGTTGCAGTGACAAGCGAGTTTGCCCGTCCCGGGGTGCCGCCTGAAGGATCGAGAGACGCTCTCCAGGCCCCGGGCACATTGAAAGGATTGGCCATGTCGGTCAGCTCGGCAGACCAGCCTCCCCCCGACCGTAATACATCATTGTACAGTGCAGGGGTGAAAGGTACGGCATGTATCAGCGCCCCTGTCGCATCGCGAAGCGCTATCGTCTCACCGCCGTCATTCAGAGAGGGGAAGGAGCCTATGCCGAGAACCTCTCCCATCCCGCCGAACAGGGTGGTCTTCGGGGGGAGCACAGGATCACGATCTTACCGGGCTGCAGCCACCTGGAAGGAAGGGTTGCGCTGTCGCTGCCGGCTATCAGGTGCCATCCGCCGGCGAAGAGGCTGTCACCGGTACGGTTGGTGATCTCAAGATACTCGCACTCGGGCAGCCTCACCGGAGGCGACGGATCAGCCATGATCTCAGAGACAACAACATCACCGGCTGCTGCATAGACGGGTGTGAACGTGAACTCCCTGCCTGACGAGCAATTGCCTGAAAGATCACACAGCCTTCCGAGGGTGATTGTTGCTGCTTCCCTGTTAGGTATTTTTTTCATCAGCTGTATCACGTAGACTGAAGGACTTTTTCTGTCTGTCATGGTGACCCGGTTGTCAGGCCCGAGGCTGATATTTCCTTCTGCTGCAAAGGTGCCGTCAGGCTCCTCGTCGAGAACTATCTGCAACATATCAGGGCGCAGGGCTGTCACCGAGATTATGGCTGGCGGCAGGGTGTCATGCACGAACAGGCCGCTGACGCACACATCATCGAGCCACAACAGCCTGTCACGGGTAGCTGTATAGGAATATGTTATCCCGGCAAAACGCGCTACATGCAGCTCATTGCTCATCCCTCCCCATACCTCCCTGCTCCATGCTCCATGCCCCCTGCTCCTCGCCCTCCGCCTCCACGCTCCACTCTCCTCCGGGATCTCTCGTCACTTTAATCCTGACTGCATTATCTACCCCAACATCAGTCTGCCAGTTGATGCCTGTAGTCAGCACCACATCAGCCTTCCCGCCTGACAGATGCCACAACCTTAGTGTGTCATCATAGCCTGTGACATTTACTCCTGCGGCAAAACCGTTATAACCGTTACTGCTGAGGATGTCTCCGGCTCCGACATCGCTCATCAGAATGAATGACCACCTGTTGGAAGAGGATGGGTCTGTGCCGTGCCGCACCGTAAACTCCCATGTCACCGGGGCACACTCCGTGCAGAGTCCTGATATGCTGAACATTGCAGCATCCGCAGACGATTCGGTGTTGTCCCAGGCATGATGCAGTGAGTATGATCCGTTCAGCGGAGAGACATTGTCGGCCTTCCACCTGTCAGGCAGGTTGAACGTCCAGCCCTGGGTCGTTGCCTCTTCAAAGGTATGGCACACCTGCGCGCTTGTTAACAGCGACAGCAAGGCCAGCGACAGCAGTATAACCTTTTTCATGCAGCGAGAATAAAAAAGAGTTAAATTTGTCGGATTTTGCTGAATAAAGTTCGTATAAATTTTTCAAATAATAACAAAATGAAAGTTGCAGTAGTGGGGGCTACAGGCATGGTGGGCCGGATGATGCTGAAGGTGCTTGAGGAGAGAAATTTCCCGGTTGACATACTTATTCCGGCTGCCTCGGAGCGGTCTGCCGGTCGCGAGGTTATCTTCATGGGCAAGCCCGTGAAAGTGGTGAGCGTGATGGAAGCGGTTGAGGCGAAGCCAGACGTGGCGTTGTTCTCTGCCGGTGCTGCCGTGTCAAGGGAGTGGGCCCCGGTCTTTGCAGAGAACGGCACGGTAGTGATTGACAACTCGTCAGCCTGGCGGATGGAGAAGGGTATTCCGCTGGTTGTACCTGAGATAAATTCCGCAGTGATCACTTCAGAAGACAAAATAATTGCCAACCCTAACTGCTCGACGATACAGATGCTGATGGCCCTGGCACCGCTGCACACTGAGTACGGCATAAGACGTCTTGTGATCTCGACATACCAGTCTGTGACCGGTACCGGCGTCAAGGCGGTCACACAGCTTGACAACGAAAGAAGAGGCCTCAGCGGTGAGATGGCATATCCTTACCCGATAGATCTTAACTGCCTGCCGCACTGCGATGTCTTCCTCGACAACGGATACACCAAAGAAGAGATGAAACTGGTGAACGAGACACGCAAGATCCTTGATGACGAGGAGATACGTGTCACAGCCACCGCCGTCAGGGTCCCGGTAAAAGGAGGTCATTCGGAGGCCGTCAACGTGGAGTTTGCCCGTGAGTTCGAGCTCGGTAGGGTGAGAGAGCTGCTCTCGTCAGCCCCGGGGGTGATCCTTTATGACAATCCTGACGAAAGAAAATACCCCATGCCTCTTATCGCCCAGGACCGTGACGAGGTATTCGTTGGGCGGATCAGACGCGATTTCTCACAGGAGAGATCTATGAACATGTGGGTGGTGGCCGATAATATCCGTAAAGGTGCAGCGACAAACGCCGTTCAGATAGCCGAATACATGGTATCGGCCGGATTTCTTAAATAAACGGTCAGGAGACCTGGTAAAGTAAGTCGTTGTAGGGATAGCGCCTGACGTGTATCTTCCTTACCTCATCGTACATCATCTGCCTCAGCTCATCAATGTTCTCCTTCTTCTTCGCCGAGATGAAGACTGTTCGACGGCCTTCGTCTGCTGCCATCCACGTTTTCCGAAGGTCATCGAGTGACCTCTGTTCCTTCCTCAGCGGTGTGAGGTCAAACTCATCCCTCGATGTAAATGAGAATATGTCAGTCTTGTTGAATACTAGTATGGTAGGCTTATTGAGGGCTTCGAGGTCACGCAGGGTGCTATTGACCACCTCCATCTGCTCCTCGAACCCCTGGTGTGCTATGTCGATGACATGAAGCAGCAGGTCAGCCTCTCTCACCTCGTCGAGGGTCGACTTGAACGACTCGACAAGGTCATGTGGCAGCTTGCGGATAAAGCCTACCGTGTCCGAGAGGAGGAACGGAAGGTTTTCTATCACCACCTTCCTGACGGTGGTGTCGAGTGTTGCGAACAGCTTGTCTTCCGCGAAGACGTCGCTCTTGCTGATGAGGTTCATCAGTGTTGACTTGCCCACATTTGTATAACCCACCAGCGCCACCCTGACCATCTTGCCTCTTCCCTTCCGCTGTGTGGCCATCTGTGTGTCAATCTTCTTCAGCTGCTCCTTCAGCTTTGATATCTTGTCGCGTATGATACGGCGGTCAGTCTCTATCTCCGTCTCACCGGGGCCTCTCAGACCTATACCCCCGCGCTGTCTCTCAAGGTGGGTCCACATGCCTGTCAGCCTGGGAAGCAGGTACTGGTACTGTGCCAGCTCCACCTGTGTGCGGGCGTGCGAGGTGCGGGCACGGCGGGCAAAGATGTCAAGGATGAGGTTGGTACGGTCAATAACCCTGCAGTTCAACTCCTTCTCTATGTTGCGCATCTGGCTGGGCGAGAGCTCATCGTCAAAGACGGAGAGGGTGATGTCATTGGCTGCGATGAATGCCGCTATCTCTTCTATCTTTCCCTTGTTGACAAAGGTACGGGGGTTGGCGTGGTCAACCTTCTGAACGAAGTATCTCACAGGCTCTGCCCCTGCTGTTTCGGTCAGGAATGCCAGTTCGTCAAGATACTCCTGTGCTGTCGACTCGCTGATCTCGGGAGTAACTATCCCCACCAGTATTGCCCTCTCAGTGCTGCTCTCTCTGTGTGCCATAGGTTATGTGAGCGGCAAAAGTAATAAAAAACGGGGGGCCTCAAAAGTATTTTTACCAACCCGTCCCTGTCCGCCGTCTGGCGGACAGGGTGAGAAGGTAAGGTTTAAGACTATCGCCAGGTCAATTGATATATCTCCTGTTCGTCTCCATGAAGCCCCTGATGGCAATCTTCAGGTTCTCAGTGCACATCAGGACCATATCAATATCGAGGGGGAAGGGGACCACCTGCGACTGCAGCATCTGCTTCTGCTCCGGCGAGAGGGCATTCACATCACCGATGGCCCGGGCTGAGACATGCTCAAAGTTTGAGGTCGCCCCTATCGGATCTTTCTTGATCATCTTTTCCGGATTGAGAGCTATTATCTCCACATCACCCTGTATTACACACTCCTTTACCTGGAATGTCTGGATGAGGGCACACTGTACCTCTTTGTATTTCTTGACTTTTATGTCGTTCCCCAGTGAGTCCTTTGCCACATTGCCCCTGGAGTCCTTTACATACTCGAAGCCATCCTCTATGGTCCTCTTCACCAGGCTGTCACGCTGAAACTGCTTGTCGGGACTTACGACCACAGACCTCAGGTTAACATTAACCAGGTAGTCATACTGTGTCTGGTCATTCAACACAGTAGTATGATATTCCACCCACTCGCTGTTGAGCCTTGGGAGGTCAAGGGCGAGAAGCTCCTTCTCAAAGTCTTCAGGGAACTTTGTGGCTGAGAGGTTCTTCAGATCGACATAGGCACGGCTGATGCCGAGGTATCTCGACTCCTGCATCATCTGGTCTATCCCCTCATAGTTGCCGACATAGTCTTTTGCCCTGGCAAACTCTGCATAGGCAAGACGGTATGAATCTTTGGTGCCGTTTTTCATCAGCTCCTGTCCGTGGGCATAGTAATAATCAGCGGCCTTGTTTTTGGCTACTATCATCTCCTGCATGTAATCGACGTATGGATATTCTATCGTCCTGCCCTTATAGGTAAGGGGGGTCACCGTACGCACCAGCGCCTGCCTGTCGTTCATCTTTTTGTAGATAAGGTATATCTCATCCCACGAGCCCGGTTTACCCTCCATCTTCAGGAAGCGTATCCGCTCGTTATCCTGTTCCATGACGATTGGCATCGCACGCTCAAGGCTGAGGATGTCCTTTTCGCTATTCGGATTCTTTCTCAGCTCTTTGACTGCCACGCCAATGGCAGCGTCATAGTTGCCTGACTCAAGCTGTTTCTTTGACGAACCGCATCCTGACATCAGCAGGGCGGCGACGAACAGTAATGTAAGGGTCTTCTTCATATATACAGTAATAGTTAAACCCCGCTTATATGGTGGAAGGCGGGGTTAGTGTTAAACATCATATCTGTGCCTTGTTATTGCAGTTGGAATATTATCGGTATCGAATACCTCACCCTGACGGGACGTCCTCGCTGCATGCCCGGCTCCCATTTTGGCGATGCTGCTACGGCTTCCTTGGCTGCCTCGTCAAGGAGAGCGTCGACGCTGCGGGTGATGGAAACGTTGCTGACGGTGCCGTTGGTCTCGACCACAAAAGTAATGAACACTCGTCCCTGTATGCCGTTCTCGGCAGCCAGCTCAGGGTAGCGCACTCTTTTCTGTACCCACTCACGGAACCTGTTTATGTCGCCTCCCTTGAAGGTGGGCATGTCCTCCACTATAACGAAGATCTCTTCTTCCACCTCTTCTTCCTCTGCATTCAGGACAGGTGCGTATATCTCCACGACCTTGTCTTCACTGGTCTCGTCGTCTTCGAACTTCACCTCTGAATCGAGGACAACATCATCCTCCACAATCTCGAAGAGGTCAGTCACTGTCACCTCTGGCGGAGGCATCTCTTCCGGAGGTATCTCCTCTGTAACGGGTATTACCTCCTCCTCGATGGCCTCCTCGGACATTCCGTCAAAGGCTGATGGGCCTCTCTGTCCGGAGGTCCACTCAAAGGCGATGAGTGAGACTGCCAGTGCGAAGATGATGCCAAGCTGGATGAACAATGACTTTTTGTTCTCCAGGTTTGCCTTTTCGCTTTTCTTGGGTTCCATGATTTTACTATTAGTCAGCACCTCAAAGTTACAAATTTGTTTGTGACCGCCAAAGGGACAGGGTGAAAGTGAGAAATGTTAAAAAAAAAATTTCTATATTTGCCGCGCGCCGGGGATATAGCTCAGTTGGCTAGAGCGTGTGACTGGCAGTCACAAGGTCAGGGGTTCGATTCCCCTTATCTCCACCACTTTAGAGTAGATTTTACTTAGATGTCTTAAATTGAATGATTTAAGGCATTTTTGTTTCTGCCCGACCCGTAAATTTTACATCCAGATGCAGAATAAATAGCACTTGTTCGTAAACCTATTTTCAATCATCATGGCTGGCCGGCAAACCTTTTTAATCCTGCTTGACTTCATCCTGAAAATATCATGTCCTTGATCTGGGCTGCTCAACTATTTAAGAACGAGAGAAGCAGCGAGACACTTGCCCCTGGTTGCCAAGCGATCCGGGGCTTTTCTTTCATTTTGGCACACAGAAAACAACCTTTGGGACGCAGAGCAAAGTCAGTTATGAGACTTAGATTGAACTTCGCATAAGTAATTAGTGCTAACTAAACCTTAACAACAATGAAGAAAACTATTTGTGTTACTATGGCTTTTATAGTCATTCTGATAATTGCCTGTAATAATCCGAAAAAGGATGTAAAAGAGAATCCTCTTAAAGGTGCATGGGAAATAACTTATATGAAGATCGTGGAACCTGATACTACTTATGAGACAACCCAATTTGCGCAGCCTGATGTAAAACTCCTTACAGAAAACCATTTTGCTTTTGGAATGCAGGCAGGGAATAACCTGATTCAGGGAGGAGGTGGAGAATATACATATGACGGGGAGAATTATACAGAATATGTCAAATACCATACATGGCAATACTTCGTTGGCAAAACTGTCGAAATGAAGTATTCAATAGATGGCGATTTATGGACTATTTCATATAGTATGAAAAATGATACTCTTGATATGACCGTAACGGAGACATGGAAGCGGATTGAATGATTTTATCATAAGAGAATAGAAAATATTTGATCTGCGCAGTATTCCCTAAGCCATCCCCGAGGGATTTCACCTCACGCAGCTAGACAATTAGCCCCGGATGTACAGACAGAACCGGGGCTTTTTCATTAACCGTGCTGAATGCTTCACTGCTTAGCCCAACCAGCGAGAGAACTTGAAGTTATAGAGGCTGGCATAAGGTGTAAGAATTTATCCTTGATGACACAGTCAGGTTATCTACCAAAATAGAGATTTTATCACAAGCCTGGGTGACCAGTTATCCCTTAAGGCGATCATCAACTCTGGCGTTATGTGGTTAGATCTTTCGGCACCTGCACAATAGGACAATGACATACCTTCACTTGCAAATTCCATGGGATTCCGGGATTCCTTTTACAGAATTTTGCACAAATCAATTAAATAACCTACGAACCCAGAAATATTAATATTGACTTATATATCTCGCTATCAATAATATATTCTTACTCTAAGGGGCGGCTAATAAAGGTCAAAAAAAATAATTCCTCAAATAGTTAATCAATCCTCATTTTCACAAAAATTACTAAATTTAATAAACTTATTTACGAGTTTGCGATAGTTGAAAAATGGGAGTAGCCGAAAATCCCCAATTAAAGAGTAGGCAAAAACAGACCAGTTTATTATGAAACAGTTATCTGAAAGTGAAGTTTCAATTAAGTCTTTAATTGATGTCTTTGATTCCGCTTTTGTGAAAGTGACAGATGAAACCGATGAATCATTTTGGGTTCAGGGGGGAAATTTGAAGACAAAAATCAGAATTGATGCAAAAAGAAAGTACTTAAGGTTTAGTATAGTTTATCAATTAGCTGTAAAGCCAACTTTAGCTGAAGCAACTCGTCTTGCCAACACAATTAATGGGGAATATCTCTACATCAGATTTTCGGCATATGAGAGCGAAGGAGACATTTTGCTGGCAAGCGACTATTATATGACTTATGAAGAAGGATTAGTTTGTTTTCATCTGATTAAAATTGCAAAAAGGTTTGAGGAATTAACGGTTGAGGCAATAAGAGAATATTATAACGATTATCTTTCATAGAAATTAAAGTTTTCTCTTTTTAAAACTTAGAAAGACTACAATGGCATTGTGGTCTGTTTATTATTTCTTTGAGCCCCAGCGAACCCTGTTTGAGCCGTACCCAGTGGTGCAGCTATAGCCGTGTGCTCTACCCCATTTGCATCCTGCATCTTCTAAATAAACTCTATCACTTCAGCGAAGCTTTTCCTCTTCTTAATGCCTGATTTCCGGAAGTCAGGCCGTGGATAACCTATGGGAGTAATACCAAAAACTTCCTGGTCACCGCCAATGCCCAGCGCTTCCCTGAGTTTCACAGGATCATAGTTGGCAATCCAGCAGGCACCCACCCCTTCGTTCTCAGCAGCGAGAATAATATGCGTCATGGCAATTGCGGCATCCGTCTCTACTGAATTGTACCCGTCGAAGCTCCTGCTCCATGCCTGGTCCCTCAGCCCCACCACTGCAATAACATGAGGGGCATCGCCAAACCATTCCCGGTTGTAGCATGGCCTGACCTTCTCAAGCATGTGCGGAGAAGATATTACAAGGAATTTCCACGGCTGCCTGTTGGCTGCCGAAAGGGCAATCCTTCCGGCATCAAGGATTCGTCTCAGTGCCTCCTCTGATACTGGCCTCAGGGGATCATAACTGCGGATACTCTCCCGTTTAGTAATTAATTCAGTGAAATCCATAAGCACTTACGTCAAATCCCTTTGGGCCATTTCCACCAGTTTGGGTACATAACGGGAATCCTCTGCATAAGGAATGCTTTTCAGAACGATCAGGTAGAAATCGTTGTCAATTTCCCATTCAAGCCTGTATCCCCTCGAAAGGTAGTACTCCTGCCACATTGCATAATCCACTACCGAATCAGACCAGTGGGCATATTTCGCGTGCTCCTTATAGATCCCTGTCGCAACAGTAGGTCTCCTGCTGGGATACTTCATGCCAAACAGGTTGTTTCCGTTCAGAAAAATATCTGAGGTATAATGTCCTGTTTCAAGCTGCGACTGTAAAATGACAATATCCTTATATTTTATCCCCTCATAATCGAGGCACTTTTTTAAAAGCTCTTCACTGAACGGCTGGTCCCTGATCTGGAAATAAAAAAGCGCCTTTTCAGACTGAAACCTCATCTCTTCTGAAAGTATCGGTTCCCCTCCGGGGACTTTGTAAGAACTCAGGGAAAATACCAGGCATATCAGAACAATACGAGCCGCAGTACTGCCGGTAATCCAGTTTAGCTTTATATTCCGGTACAATTTCCATAATCCGGAAGCAACGTCTGAACTGTAAGAAATCAGTTTCAATTTCTTCATGACTGTTCGTTTTGACTTTCGTGTCAAAGTTACTTCACATACCCATGTCACACAAGGCGCCGACGTCCGATTGATGTGATTATGAGTGAGTTACAAAATACGTTAGTCAAAATTATTCAACCCTTCACTGCCTTAAACGGAGAGCTGACAACCTGATGAATATGTTTCGTCAAAAACAGGTCAATTTTTACGGCGAATATGGGTTATGAAAGGTTTACTGGTTCATAATTCAACCTAAATTGTTCATTATCTTAACAATATAGATGCGCAAAACCTTGTCCGGCAGAATCCCGGATTTTGACAAAAGGAAGTTTAGCGAGGATAAGAAAATTTCAGGTAATCAGAGGCTGATTCAGGCAAAGGGCAAAGGGCAAGGGGAGGGGCAGGGAGCAAGGAGCACAGAGCGTAGAGCATAGAGCGTAGAGACTTGAGGTTAAAGCGCTGAGACATTCAGACCCACTATCGGGTGAATTGATACGGATTACTGCTCAATCCGGGATTTGGCTCTTGCCTGATGTGTGAATGTTATAACTTATTCCGGGAATTATGTAACGATTCTGTCAGTTAAGAGCTGCAACTTCGCAAGATATTTTGAATATCTTTTTTATCCGGTTTTAACAAGCAGCAGTATAATCTTATAACTATAATTATGAAAAAGTTTCTGATTTTTACAGTAGTAATTGCCTTCATGTGCTATAATATGAGCGCTCAGGTGAATCCATATGCAATAGGATTGCGATTGGGCGGTAACGGTGATGTCAACGGTATAGAGCTGTCTTTTCAAAAAGGATTCAGCGAATTAAACAGGCTGGAACTGGATTTAGGTTTTGCCGGTAATCCTGATCACAGCAGATTCTTTCTGGTTGGCATTTATCACTGGGACTGGAATTTAACCGGAGGTTTAAACTGGTACATCGGACCTGGTGCCGGCATAGGATATTACTCTTACGACAACTCCAACGACAACGACAACGACGACTCTGACGGCTACCTGAATGTTGCCTTAGGCGGTCAGATTGGACTGGAGTATGATTTCAACAATTTGAATGCTCCGATTTTATTGAGTCTTGATGTCCGTCCGATGTGGGATTTTATTGGTGACAATGCCGGCTTAGGCTGGGGAGTAGCATTAGGTATCCGTTATACATGGTAGTCTCGGTTACCGGCTGCGGAGTATATTGCAACGGGAGCAGGAAGTGTAGAGCGTAGAGCATAAAGCGTAGAGACCTGAGACCCTCAGACCCTCAAGTCTCCGCTACCTCCTCCGCTAAGGCTACGGAGGTCTAAGAAAGCTGCGGCTTGCAAAGCAGACAGCGAAAAGTAAGGTGCAGGGTGCAAGAATCTTTCAATCCATTACACAGCGGATTGACTGACCCATCGACCTGTGATAGAAAATTATTTCAATTTCAGATTGTGAGTTACGGATTCTCCTGTACCAGGCATCAGCCCCAAGGTTATATTCGTACGGGGTTGAGGTCCACCAGTAAGCCGCTACACCGATGCCATAAAATAATCCGTCAGGTCCGCGGTCTCCGCCAGGCAGCGCTGTGAACCCGAACTCATCTGTGGCCCCAGTGTTCGGACTCTCCCAGTGTCCGGTTCCTGATTCCTTCAGCTTCCCGCCGGCGACAGGCTGGTCGCCTGCATACAGCGTCAGGGCAGCCCATTCAGCATCTGTCGGGACATGCCATCCGGCAGGACAAAGAAGGCCGGTGTTTACGGAGTACCAGTTGTAAAGGGCCCCGTACGTTGCGTTGTATGTTGTCTCATCGTTGTTATACCAGCAGTATGCCCCGGTTGTCAGATTTTGCCATTCAACGGCGTCTGAAACCAATGGTATTGATGTCCCGTTTCTATATTTTGTCGTTCTGAGATTCTCAGCCATCCAGACCTGACTGCCTGCCCTTACCGTACTGTAAAGGTTACCGTCAGCATCCACTGCTGCAGGACCGGGAACATTTATCCACAAAGCAAACGACACTGCATCACCATATGCTGTCCCGGCATCATTGGTGGCATAAGCCCGCACGTAGTAAGGTTTATTTGTAGTCAGGCCGGTCATATCACAGGTAAAAGAACCTGTGCCAGAGAAAGAGGATCTTGTGTTATCTGAAAGATCAGGAAGGGGATCAGTTCCCCAGCATATGCCACATTCAGTGACATTGCCTGTGCCCTCGCTTGTTATTGTACCACCGCATCTTGCGAGGAGCGTTGTTATAATCTCGGCCTCCGAGGTCGTAACAACCGGCATTTCCTTCTTTTCACAGGAGTGCAGTATACAAGCAAGATAAAGAAGGACCAGAACTGTACTTTTACCGAGAACATTCATACAGATGGCTTAAACGAAAGATGAGTACACTATGTTTCGTAGTTCTCCTGCGGGAAGCGCTTCACCCGTAGGTGGGAAGGCAGGGTGCATCCGGTTTGTAAAAATATGTTCAAATCAGGACAAATATTCTTGATTCCGATTTCGGCTTGGAGTATATTTGTTATAAGAAACACTCACAAACACTGAATTATTCCGATAAATAATTAAAGTTATGGCAAAACGTACAGTTTATCTGATCCTGAGTCTTTTCTTCATTGCAGTAACGCTGAAAGCACAGGACAACATCCCTGCCCCTATGACTTATGACAAAGTCAACCTGGGTATTGGGGGTGGTCTGGATTACGGTGGTATCGGGGTTGACTTATTGTTTTACCCCCATCAGAACTTCGGGCTCTTTGCCGGTGCAGGATATGCCATAGCAGGCGTTGGATTCAATGCCGGCGTGAAGTACAGGTTCATCCCCAAGAAGCAACCGTCAACAATAGCTCCCTATGTTATAGCTATGTATGGATATAATGCTGCCGTAGCGGTAAAAGATGCATCGCAGTTTAATAAACTGTTTTACGGACCATCATTCGGAGTCGGGCTCGACTTCGGGCTGCGTCCCGGCAGAAGAGGGTATTGGTCTGCGGCACTGCTGGTGCCTGTCAGAAGTTCGGAAGCCAAAGATTATGTGAATGATCTCGAGGAAAACGAAGGAGTCGAATTTGGCATTGGATTTCTCCCTGTCGCATTTTCAATAGGATACAGGCTCACGATTTTATGACCTGGGTTATATCACCACAATCTTCTTACCCCGCAGGTCACTTCTTCTGAACAGAGAAGCAGGAAATATTTCCGGAAAAATCACCCGCAAACATGACGTTACCTGCAACGCAAAGCCTGTTAAGGATAGGGGCGCCCAGGTTGATTTTGGCAATTACCCTTCCGCTTTCCTGAGCAACGGCATAGAGAAAGCCGTCGGACGCACCGAATACGATCATTTCATCGATCAGCACGGGAGACGTCTCAACAGTGGAGGCATATGGCTTTGAATATGGTGCTGTGTATACCAATGAAGGCCCGGTTTTTACTTTCCATATTTCTTTCATCGAATACCGGTCATAAGCCACGAGTCCCTCGGCGGATGTGCCTGTTACAATCATCCTGCCGGTAACAAGGAGGGTTGAAGCCACCTGTAAATCATACGGCACAGGATGAACAGAATATACCGAACCTGATGAGGGATCCATTTTAACTATCGCCCTCTCCGCCGCCAGGAAAAGGGTATCATCAACCCAGGAGGCTGTTCCGTTACGAAAACGTATACCGTCGCTGCTGACCTCCCACTTTTTGGCTCCGGTCTCCAGGTCATGACCGTACAGTGCCCGCCAGTTCGACCCTGCTATCAGTGTGTTTCCGCAAACAATCATGTTGGATGTTGTTCCCTCTCCCCCGTTCCAGCTGTCGTTTTTCCATATTAATCTTCCATCCCTGCAATCCAGTGCTGACAGATAATTCCCGAAGCCGGTATAATAGATACCATTATGTACTGTACCCCCTGTAACAAGAAGAGGCACGTTTTTAATACCCAGATCCCTTTTCCATGCAAGCTCTCCCGTTTTGATGTTTATTGCGTAGGCAATGCCTCCCTCATCGGTTGCCAGCAGATGATCATTTTCAATTAAGATGCTGTTTTTTACCGGGCCTTCGGTTTTGAACTTCCAGCGCAAGTCTCCCGTGGTACCGTCGCAGGCAATGATATTATTACCCTGTCCGTAATCATCAATCGCAGCAATATATAATTGTCCGCCGGAAAACAGGGGTGAGCACATTCCAATGGCAGAACCTGCATTGACAACCCATTTCAGCTTCATAAAATCGTTCTGAAAATCACCAGTATTCCTATCTGTTTCCTGGGAATCGGGGATTACAAAATTTTCCATAGTTGTAAAAATGTCCCCGTTTTTCAGCTCCGCCCTGTAGCTTATCCTGTAGGAAATGCCCTTGTTCAGTCTGGCTGCCGGATATTTTCCTGTCCAGTTCCAGTCCGATTGCCGGGTGAGAGGAGCCCACTCCTTCATCCCTTCAATCCGGTACTCAATTCCGGCCGTCGGAGAACTGGTTGAATAGGCATTTACTGACAATATAAGCTGGTTGGATGCATCGATTGCGCAATGGCCGGAGGTTGGACTAACCGGCACAAGATGATTTCTGAGATAATTATACCTGGGCCTCACTGACAGATTCCCTTCCCCGCTGATCTCGTACACCACAAAATTCTCAGGCGAATGGTCGATTCCCCCTTTGTTAGGAGGGGCAGAACAAAAAGATAAGATACCGGAGTTCCCGTGGCGTATCATGTAATTGGAGTGCCAGTGTCCATAAATCCAGGCCTTAAGATTGTGTTCATTTAAATTGATCTGTTCCTGCTCGCTGATTCCGTAAATGAACTCTTCATTCATCGTGAGCAGGTTGTGATTAAAGACCACGACGTTTTTGGAGGGACCGACCATTTGAAGGTCATTCTTCATCCACCAGTATACATCTTCTTTGGTATATGATGGCCGTACGTCGCCTGTCAGCATCGGGATAACGATAAAATGGGTATTTCCGGCATCAAAGGAATAATATACCGGTCCGAAATTCTTCTCAAACAGCTCTTCACCATAGTTGCCCTTTACCAGGTCGTGATTACCGACACAATAATATACCGGCACACCCATGGTTTCAGATGTGACATTGCTTCCGTGAAAATTAAGCCCCCTCTCATAGCAGATATCCCCTGTATGAACTATAAAACCGACTCCCTCGTTGGCGGCATAATCCCTTATGGGCCCGATCCATCCAAAGTCATCAGTGGCTTCCGTATCGGCAAGCTGTATAAAACGTACTTTGCTTCCTTTCGTAGGAGAAAAGTGAGTAAGTCCAAAATCATAATCTGAAGCCGGACCGATGCTACGAATGTAAAATCTGCTGACCGGTCTGTAACCTGAGGGAACTGTAATATAGATAAACCGGGTTTTAGCGGTTCCGGGTAAAAGGTATTGTCCGTCACTGTCTGTCAGAACCACATTCAGTCCATCCGAAACAGCAACCCCTGCAACCCCTTTCTCACTGATCTCCCTTGTACTGTTCTTATTCAGATCCACGTATACAGTCCCGCCATAACCTTCCGCGAAAGCAGTAAGGAAAGGAAGAAGCATAAGCGAAGAAAAAGCAACAATCCATTTTGAAACCATGCCGTAGTACATTTCCCCCGGTTTTAGTTTTGACTTCTCCTTGTCATATCATTTGCCACGACTAATATCCTGCTTTTCGTCTGATTTTCCCTACTTGCCGGGCAAATTATTAGCAGGGTGCAGATGAGAGGGGACCTGAGACCTTCAGACATCAGACCTTCAGACCTCAGACCTCAGACCTCAGACCTCAGACCCGCATAACTTAGGGCAACAAGAAACCTGACCCTTGTGCTGACTGATATAACATTTGTATATTTGCGATGGCAAATGACGCTGTTTATGAAACCCGCTAAAGTCTCTTTGAAAGTTATTCATCTCATTCTGTTAATTCTGATGCTTAGCTTTGCTTCCTGCGCAGATGCTGACATTTGCTGGGTATGCGAGAATCCTATTGATCCCTCAGACAGGTTTGAGGTATGCAACACAGCGGCCAAAGTCAAATGGGAGTCTTACGGTTATAATTGCAATTGATGGCATGTCATTTTGCCTGCGTCCGGAAATCAGCTCAAAATTAACTTGAATTCAGTATTAACTTGTGTAACTTTGTGGGTAAGACAGCAATAAATCATGACAGCAATGAAGACAAAAAAAATCCTTTCAAAAGTCATCGTTGTCTTTCTCTTTCTTTATATGTTAAGTTTTACCGCTTGCGAAGAACCTTGCTGGACATGCGTTAATGCCACGGGTGACATTCTGGAAGCCTGCTCGGAGTCGGCAAGAGACATATGGGAGGCCATGGATTTTATCTGCACTCAGAACTGAGGAGCAGGACTAGCAGAGCGATGGTATTACATGACAGTATTTGATGGGCACGATTTTTGCGGGGTAATGGCCGAAAGTCATTAACCGGAAAAACAATGATCACATTAGCTATAATCCTGTTTACAGTAATTGTCTATATTGTCAAACAAACCAAGAAGCTTAATTGAAAGAGAAAATTGCAGATAGCCGAATCCGGATTCTTACCGCTGTGTATTCTGGCAATACTGTTTACAGTGCCCGCAGGTGCGCAGAAGAGACTCCCGGAAAATGATGAAGTTGCCATACGAGCCCTCTTTCAGATGCAGCAGGACGCATGGAACAGGGGTGACATTAGACAGTTTCATGGAGGCATACTGGAATTCGCCGAAGCTGGTTTTCATCGGGAGAAATGGTCCGACATACGGGTGGCAGCAAGTACTGGACAACTATAAAAGAAACTATCCCGATACTGCTTCAACGGGAAAGCTAAAATTCGATATCCTTGATATCAGCCTGATAGACAAAAAGACAGTCTTTCTGATCGGGAAGTATCATCTTACGCGAACTGTCGGAGATGCTGAAGGTAATTTTTCCCTGGTGCTGCAAAAAATAAAAGGCAAATGGCTGATCATAAGCGATCATTCTGACGTCAAAATCTGAAAGTCATTGTAAGTCCCGGCAGAATATTATTCGAAGATCTTTCAATGAATATAGCCGGCTCAAGGCTGAAAGAGCCCGAATAAGAAAATGGCTCCTCCAGCTCTGACCTGATGGTTCCCATCCTTGCAAGGTAGGTTATCGCTGCAACAAGGCCCCCTGCAGCAATTGCCACCCCTCCGGCTATATAAAGATTATTGACATTCTTCTCCCCAAGAAGTTGCTCGACAAATGTACTCTCCTCTGTCTCCTCGTAAGGGAACAGCACCGCGAGCCAGTACCACCACGCCGCCCACACCCGATACCAGAAGTGATACATATACGTTATCCCTGGCATTCTTCAATGATTCTTCAAGCTGCATCTCATTAAGAAGGCTAATGTCCTGCACATTGTATTGTTTAACATACCACTGCGAGCATGCATCAGCTGAAATGAAAATCAGGGCAGACATAACAATAATTATTCTTTTCATCAGACCTAAATTTTGACGGGTTATTTTAGTAAAGTTACAATCGGGGAAGCCTGATGTCAATTTTTTTTTAGTCCCGTTCACCTTCTTACAGTCCTTATGACTGCCAGGTATATCCCGTCTTCAAGATTGAACAGCACTTGAATCGTTATTTCAACAAATATTTCTATCTTTTACCTTCAATCCAAGGTAAAAAACAAGGTAATCATGGACAAGAGATTATTCATAAAGAGCGCCGGGCTTCTCGGTATCGGTACAGCCGTCAGCATGAAAACATTTGCCGGGCTTGTTGCCTCAGTTTCATCAGTACCAGCCGGAGATCTGGCTTCAGAAGAGGATTTCTGGCTGACAGTACGAAAAGGTTACAGGCTGAACCCTGATATGATCAATCTTGAAAACGGCTATTATAATTTCCTGCCTGAACGGACTCTGGAAAGGCTTATTGAACATATAAGGGATATAAACTACCAGGGATCATATTACATGCGTACCGTTCAGTCTGAGAGAAAGAAGGCCATGGCAGCAAAACTGGCAGAGCTGACAGGATGCTCTGCTGACGAACTGGTCATCACACGCAACACCACGGAATCGCTCGACATAATCATCAGCGGCTATGACTGGAAGGCCGGTGATGAGGCATTAATGGCGGAACAGGATTATCCCTCCCTGCTCAGCATGTTCAGGCAGGTGGCAAAGCGATACGGAGTGGTCAACAAGGTAGTTTCAGTACCTAATCACCCTTCTTCCGATGACGAGATAGTTGAACTATATGCAGGAGCCATAACCCCCCGTACCAGGCTGCTGATGATATGTCACATCATTAACCTTACGGGCCAGATACTGCCTGTCAGAAAAATATGTGACATGGCCCACAGCAAGGGAGTTGAAGTTATGGTTGACGGCGCACATGCCGTCGGCCATTTCAGATTTAAAATTGATGACCTCGGGTGCGATTATTACGGCAGCAGCCTGCACAAGTGGCTCAGCGTACCGCTTGGATCGGGTTTGCTATGGGTAAAGAAGGAGAATACAGGCAAGATATGGCCACTGTTAGCCCCTTTTCAGGAGAGCGATGACATAAGAAGGTTAAATCATACCGGCACCCATCCTGTCTATACTGACCTGACTGTTGAAGACGCAATAGAATATTACAATATTCTGGGTGCCGAGAGGAAGGAGGCAAGGCTGAGGTTCCTGCAAAACTACTGGACAAACAAGGTAAGGGAGATGCCTCACGTGATGCTTAATACCCCCTCAGACCCGGCAAGAGCATGCGCCATAGCCAATGTGGGTGTTAAAGGGATGAAACCCGCCGACCTGGGTGATACGCTGTGGAAAAAACATAAGATCTATACCGCTCCTATTGACGGCGCCAATGTGCACGGATGCAGAATTACCCCCAATGTGTATACAGCAACCGCAGAGCTTGACCTGTTTGTCGAGGCTCTTGCTGAACTTGAGTAAGGGCTGGCATTTACCTGATGAGCTCCAATGTAACAAGGTATGCACAGTGGTCTGAAGCCACTGAATCACATATTACCCTTGAATCAAGAACCCTCCACCTCCCTTTCGGGAAGTGCATCACATAGTCTATCTTCTTAACGGGATTGTCAGAGGGGAAGGTCGGCGCCGGACTGACCCTGTCATATGAGGAATCCCATATTATTTCCAGGATATTTATGGGAAGGCTTCCCGGTTCTGCATTCAGGTCACCCGCCAGTATCGTCGGATACCTGTTTGCAGAAAAAACCTCATTGATCTTCCCGGCCTGGGCAATCCTGTCAGTCTCATCCTTCAGGTGGTCGAGATGAGTTCCGATAAAGGCTATTGTATCACCCGAAGGAATCACGGCAGTTATCTCCAGTGCAGCCCTCGGCTCATTGCCCGGGGTGCATGGAAGTGGTATATTCCGGGATTCGATAAACGTGTATTTTGACAGGATGGCTTCGCCATACTCGCCACCGTCGTAATACATCGCCCTTCCGAAGAGGGGAGCCATCTTCACCATCCTGCCAAGCTCAGTGGCAAGATCATAATTCTTCGCCCTGCGGGTTTTGAAGTCAACCTCCTGCAATGCAACAAGATCGGGATCAGCATCTTCAATGACCTTTGCTATCAACTGCAGGTCAAAGTCTCCCTTCATGGTTGCCCCATGATAGATGTTGAATGAAAGAATTTTTAAAACGGGGTTGCCAGCGGGCTGCTGCTGTGACCTGGCAGAGAGGCAGAACACGATAAGTGTGAGAAACAACGCAATTTTTATCTTCATCGCGGAAGAGTTGCAGATAATATATGGAGAGTATTTGCCTGTATTAAGATGCGTTACGCCCTGCTCAGCAGATAAGCGGAGAGGATATTCGCAATGCCGAAGACAAGAGCTATTATCCCGATATAGAATACACTCTGGGGATTGAAGTTACCCATGACAACATGAAGAAAATAACCGAACAGAAGGGTCAGGAGGGCATTGAGGACAAACAGTGCAAAAAAGGCATTGCTGTTCCTGACAAGAATTCCTGCTTCGACAAGTTCTGTCAGGGCGTAAAAGACAATCCAGGCCAGCATTATCCACAAGATCACCTCCCTGGGTGAGTCTATTTTCATCAGCAGGGCGACGGCGAAGGCGAGGTTAAATGCCCCCGTGATCAGATGCCAGCCTTTCATCTGTGACTTTCCTGAGAGAACTCCGGCGGCAATCAGCGATGCACCCGTGGCACCGATGAGGACGGCAAACAATATAGCCAGGGGCTTGATACCTCCGATGATCTGTATCATGGCAATAATCCCGAATAGTATTAGGAAAGCTCCCTTCAGAGCAGGCAGCCACGGCTTCTCATATGATTTCAGTTCCATTCCGATAGGTTTTTAGTTAGGCAAAAATCATAATTTTTTCGGAAGGTAACTAATTTTCAGTATTGTTTATTCAAATGCACTTCAGGGTCGCAAAAAGGGATAAATTTGTTAAAAAGCAGCTGAGCTGATGACCATTTGAATTAAACCCATACCATGAACTTATGAAACCAATCATGCTCCTTGCCCTTATGCTGTTCGTACTTAGCGGATGTTCAGATACTGTACATTATGATGTACTCATTAAAAACGGACGTATCATCGACGGTTCAGGGTCAGTCTCCTTTGACGGTGACATAGCCATAAAAGCAGATACCATTGCTGCTATCGGAAAATTGAAGAACGCAAAGGCAGACATGGTGATTGACGCCGAAGGGATGGCTGTTGCACCAGGATTTATCAATATGCTAAGCTGGGCGGTGGAGTCGCTCATCGAGGACGGCCGTTCACAAAGCGACATAAGGCAGGGAGTGACGCTCGAGATCCTCGGCGAGGGCGACTCATGGGGCCCGCTGAATGAGAAGATGAAGGCTGATCTCAGGGCACAGCAGGGTGATATTAAATATGATATCGAATGGACCACCCTCGGCGAATACCTCGAATATCTTGAAAAGAAGGGGGTCTCAACCAATGTCGCGTCGTTTGTCGGCACCTCAACACTCAGAATACATGCCATAGGTTATGATGACCGGGAACCGACTGAGGCTGAGCTGGATGCCATGAAACAACTGGTACGGCAGGCGATGGAAGAGGGGGCCGTTGGTATAAGCTCGGCACTGGAATATGTTCCGGCAAGCTTTGCGAAGACCGGTGAGCTAATTGAATTATGCAGGGTCGCTGCCGAATATGACGGCATGTATATCTCACACCTGAGAAACGAAGGAGACCAGCTGCTCGGGTGCATGGATGAACTCATCACCGTTGCTAAAGAGGCAGGGATAAGATCAGAGATATACCACTTCAAGCAGGTAGGGACCGCAAACTGGGACAAGCTTGACAGGGCTGTGAGCAAAATCGACTCGGCCAATGCAGCAGGACTGTACATCACCGCCGACATGTACAACTATATAGCCAGCTCAACAGGCTTCGACATAATCATGCCCGACTGGGTACAGGAGGGTGGCTTCAGCGAGTGGACAAAGAGGCTGGCAGACCCGGAGATAAGAAAAGCCGTCGGTCCTGCCATACGCGATGCGATAGCCAACAAGACAGGCTCGGCTGACAAGGTGCTTATAATAGGTTTCAACAATGACTCGCTCAAGTACCTCACTGGCAAGAGTCTTGCCGAGGTGGCCACCCTCAGGGGCACGACGCCCGAAGAGACTGTGATGGACCTGGTGATACAGGACGGCAGCAGGGTCGGGGTGGTATACTTCTCGATGTCGGAAGATAACATCAGGAGGCAGATCGCCCTGCCATGGATGAGCTTCTGCTCAGACGGCCAGTCACTCGCGCCGGAGGGTGTCTTCCTGAAGTCGAACACTCACCCCCGGGCGTACGGTAACTTTGCCAGGCTGCTCGGCAAGTATGTCAGGGATGAGAAGGTGATCCCGCTCGAGGAGGCGGTAAGAAGGCTCACCTCCTTCCCGGCAGGTAACCTGAGGATCGAAAAACGGGGACTGCTGACGCCGGGGTACTATGCTGACATTGTTATATTCGATCCTGAGAAGGTGCAGGATCACTCTACCTTCGACAAGCCTCACCAGTATTCAACCGGCATGAGTCACGTCTTCGTCAACGGCGTGCAGGTGCTTAAGGAGGGCGAGCACACCGGCGCCACGCCGGGACGGGTTGTCAGGGGACCGGGATGGGTTCGGCAGTAAGCGAGGAGCAAGGGGCGCAGGGCTCAGGGCACAGGATAGAAGGGCTCTGACATAGGGGCAGATTCATTGCTGAACAAACGGAACAACACCGGGTCTTTCAGCAGCTCTGACACCAGGCGTGGCTGACCGTCTACCAGTACCTGATCATTCATGAGCCTTATGCCATGGCTATAGTCTACATACCACCATACATGCCCGCTGTAAACGGGCTGGATGGGATTACCGTCAGTTTTGTGCCAGCCGTATATAACAACCCTGTCATTGCGCTCCGCAATACGTGACGAGATGATAACATCCTTCTTGATGCCCGCCACCAGCTGCCCGTTCCTCCCTCCTGCCTCTGCCATCTGCCTTTCTATCTGTGCGTTGTGCTCCGCAAACTTAGTCACCAGCTCATTGGCGTTGCCCACGGGCTTATAAAAAAAGGGCTCAGGCTTCACATCTGCCTGCGACCATATATGATCACTTATCTTCGCCGTCAGCAATGAAGCTCCAAACAGGTCAGCCAGCCTCTGCGCGGTCCGCGGATTCATGGGTATGCGGCAGTAATCTTCATCACTCCCTGCTGCCAGATAGTCGGGCATGACCTCATATTCAATCATGTGTCTCACCCCTTCCATATCCTCAAACTCACCCTTCAGCGTGACCGTATGCCTCAGAAAATCAGGAATGTTACCGGAGGAAACTGCTTTGAATATCTCTTCCTCACGCTCAGCGAGCGGCAGGTCGCTGATGCGCCTCATGAATGCCGTGCCGGTCTCTGCCGACGGATCACGCACAGGTATGTTGAGCCTGCGGACTGGTAAGGCAATGGTATCAGCGACAAAGTCAGAATATGCCCTCTCACCGAAATACCTGTACCCCTTCTGCTCATACCTGGTGCCGCTCAGCATGCTGTGAATGAATCCGTTGTATTCGACCTGCCGGGTGTGGTATATCTTCCCCTCGGGATTTGGTTTAAATATGAATTCAATCCTTCTGTCCCGCGACGTAACCCATGTGAGCGAGTCGCGCTGCCTCTCCTTCAGTCTGAAAGAGCCGGCAAGATAGTTTTTCATCATCCGGCTGCGATACCATGTGCCTCCCGTGGGTGAGACCAGCGGCTTGCCGTTGTATATCACCACACTGTCATTGTATGCCAGAGTGCAGAGATACCTGCCATTGTCTGACTTAAGCCATCTTTCAATCTTCGGCCCGTAGACGGTGTCTTCATAACCGTAGTTGCTGTCAAGGAAGGCTATCCTCACCACATCTGAGGGAATTTCATCATTTACATCGAGGTAACTGAAAATAAATCTTCCGCCGCCGCTGTGGCCGTTAAGGACTATCTCAGGCTGCCACCCTGCAAAAATTTCCTTCAGGTCACCAACGATATTGTTCACCTGATCGCGGTAGTCAGGCGTCGCCGCCTTCCACGCCGGCCAGCTTCTCAGGTCGTTCTCAATATATGCCACTACGAGTGTGCGGTCACTGATCACCCTCCTCAGGAACCTGGTCTGTGCCCCGATGTGCTGGATATCGAAGTGCCAGTCGTCCCCCTCATGCAGCTTCTTGCCGAATGTATGTTCAATGGTATTGCCGTTGGGAAGGGCATAGAGAATGAGCAGCACGCGGTCACCGTCGCCAAATCCGTTTAGCGGGGCATTGATCAGGATCCGCGTTCCGGGAGGCGAATCTTCAATAACCAGTTGCTGCTCATTATACTGACCTGAGGATTTAAATCCTGGCAGCAATTGAGCGTTCAGAAGAAAGCTGAATCCCGTAAAGAGGATTAAAAGTAAAGACTTTGCCATACTTCCTGGATTGGGTAAAGAGTAAATGTAAGTTTATATTTTTACAATAATTGTTATCTTGGTAGCTGAACCTGCCAACATTATATCAACTGAAGAATGAGTGAAGCGATCCTGCGGGCAATGATGGAGTTGTTCGCCCTGATAGTAAAGCAGGACGGGGGTATGCTGCAAAGCGAGATGAATTATGTCTCTGAATTCCTTAACAAGCAGCTGCCCCATAAAAGCGCATCTGAATATATGCGGCTCTTCCTTGATAATGCGGGACCGCTGCAGGTGAACAAGACCAGGACTGACACAGAAACAGCCTCTGTAAGAGACTCCGTCAGGATTTTCACGCTTTGCAAGCAGATTAACAAGACCCTTTCACAGGAGCAGAGAATAATTGCCCTCCTGAGATGTTTTGAACTGATTGACTCTGACAAACAGTACACACCTCAGAGGATGAACATCATCAATACCATTGCAGAGGTATTCAGGGTGTCACAGGAAGAGTTTCAGAGCATTTGGCTTTTTACGAGGGAAGAGGAAAAGGATAAATTCAATGATCCGGCAATCATGCTGATTGGTGTCGGAGGCTCTGACGAAAGCTATGATGCGGGAAGTGGTTTTTTTGTGTTCCTGAAGATTGCCAGTGTAAATCTTTATTTCATACGGTCGTTCTGCCCGGGGACAGCCCTACTGAACGGACTCCCGATGACAGGCAGCAAGATCTATTCTTTTGCCCAGGGCAGCTCAGTGCAGGCACCTCCTTCACTGACGGTTTATTACGGTGATGTAACTGCCAGATATGTTTCATATGCCGATGTCCTTCGGCTTTCCTTTGTTGCTGACCGGCTCACCTACAGCTTCCCGGACGGCTCACCAGCTATTTCTGACCTGAGTTTTTCAACCCGTGAGGGTAAACTGACAGGCATACTTGGGGCAAGCGGTACCGGTAAGACAACGCTGCTGAATCTGCTGAGCGGACTTCTGAAACCGGAGTCAGGTGATGTCAGGATCAACGGAACATCAATCTACTCGCAGAGTGACAAGCTTGACGGCGTGATAGGGTATGTCCCGCAGGACGACCTCCTTGTTGAAGAGCTGACAGTGTTTGACAATCTCTTCTATGCAGCCTCGCTCTGCCTTGCCGGAAAGAGCAGGAAAGAGCTTACGGACATAGTCAACCAGACACTGGTAATGCTTGGTCTGTACGAAAAAAGGAATTACAGGGTTGGCTCTCCTCTCGACAAAATAATAAGCGGAGGACAGAGAAAGAGGCTGAATATAGCACTGGAGCTCGTCAGGGAGCCCTCCGTGCTCTTCCTTGACGAACCGACATCAGGATTGTCATCACGTGACTCCGAGAACGTTATTGACCTGCTTCATGACCTTACTTTCAAGGGAAAACTGGTGATAACGGTGGTGCATCAGCCCTCTTCGGAGATATTCAAGGGCTTTGACAATGTACTTGTACTTGATCAGAATGGCCATTTGGTCTTCTATGGCAATCCCATTGAAGCCATAGTACACTTTAAAACACTCGATGCACAGATAAACAATGAAGTGGGCGAATGTCCCTCGTGCGGTAATGCGAATTCAGAGACGCTCTTCAATATCCTCGAGGCCAGGGTACTTGATGAGTACGGCCGCGATACCGACAAAAGGAGGGTGTCACCTGCCGAGTGGGCCGAAGCCTTCAGAAAGAAACACCCTGCTGTCGAAGGGAATGAGGTTGCCACCCCTGCCTATTCTAATCTGCACAGACCCGGCTGGTGGAAGCAGGTTTCGATATACCTTTCACGCGATGTAAGGAGTAAGGCAGCCAACAGTCAGTATCTTATGCTGATGCTGCTGGAAGGACCTGTCCTCGGCCTGATACTCTCATTCATAATAAGATACATTGCAGATCCTTCATCAGATGTATATGTATTCAGGGAAAATGAAAATATTCCCATATACATATTTATGAGTGTCATAGTAGCTCTCTTCCTTGGCCTGACAATAAGCGCCGAAGAGCTGTTCAGAGACAGGAAGATACTCAAGAGGGAACACTTCCTTAATCTCAGCAGGGGAAGCTACCTTCTGTCGAAGGTGGCAGTACTGATACTGATCTCAGGATTGCAGACCTTTCTCTTCCTCATTGTTGCCAATCCTGTACTGGGAATCAAAGGACTGTTCTTTTCATACTGGGCTGTACTGTTCACCACTGCCTTCTGTGCCAACATGATAGGGCTGAATATCTCATCGGCTTTCAACTCGGCAATAACGATTTATATAGTCATCCCAGTTCTGATGATCCCGATGATGGTACTCAGCGGCGCGATGTTTCCGTTTGACAAGCTGAACAGGAAGATCGGCAGTGTCGACAAGGTGCCCCTGATTGCAGAGGCCATGCCCACCCGATGGGCCTATGAGGCACTGATGGTCAGACAGTTCACCGGTAATGAATATGGGCTCAGGGTCTATCCCCTGAGGCAGCAGATAAGCATCGCGGACTTTAACACCATTTATCGTATACCACGGGTCATGGACGCTCTTGAAGTGGCCATGAGAAACATGGAAGGGGAAGTAAGGGTCTCTCCTGATGCGAACAACCTTAAACTTATCAGGAACGAATTCGGGACCATTGCATCAGCCGGAAACCTTAAGCCGTTCACCGGCATTGATTCTGTCACTGCCGGACTCTTCACTGCGGATCTTGGCAGGCGGGCCTTCGCCTGGCTCTCGGAAGCGGAGAAGGAATTCAGGAGGATCAGCAATGCCGCTGACCTCAGGCTTGATACCTTCGTGAGCAATAACAGGCAGGTACTGAACAGCCTGTATAATGACTACCATAATGACAAGCTTGAGGAAATAGTAAGAAAAGTATATGAAAAGAATAAGATCCTTGAATACAAGGGAAGATTTATACAAAACATCGACCTTATCTATCTCGAACCACAGCATGCAGGCGGGTTAAGCTTCCGCACCCACTTCATGGCACCGGTAAAAAGCTTTTTCGGATATAAGACTGACACCTTCACATTCAACATTCTTCTGGTGCTCTTCTCAACACTTGTTCTTTATATCCTTCTCTATTTCGAGGTGCTTAAGCGTATCATTTCCTTCTTCGGGAACCTCAGGGTCCAAAAAAAGCAAAACGGACGCATGGAATGACCATTTTTCTTACATTTGTATATTAACATTGCTTTCTGATGAAAGGAATCATAATTAAGCTGATTGCAGTTTTACTGGTTGTTTCTGTCTGTTCGTGCAGGAACAGTGCGACGAGGCAGGGCAAGATGCAATTTCCCGTTGCTGACTCGGTACCCGCCGGAGAGGCTGAGGCGCTGAGTGACGAAGCGCTCGCCGACATAGTTCAGAATATGGCCTCACCCGTCGAGATTGCAGCTATCCTCCAGGCAATGGAGGTCCCTTTCTCCGCCGGCTATCTTGCTCCCACACAGGGAGCTGACAAGCTCTCAACCAACTTCGGCAAGGCCATCATGCTTGGCATCTACGGGGCTGACCTCGGCTATCTCAACATGTACGGGAAGACAGGCAATTCAATTGATGTGCTGACAACCATTAAAACCCTTGCAGACGGCCTCCGTGTTGGACAATACTTTGACTTCGAGACGCTTAAGCGACTATCGATAAATAACAGCAACCTTGATTCGCTCCTCTTCCTGTCAGTCAGTTCATATAACAAGATTGATGAATACCTCAGGGATAACGGACGCGGGTCAATATCAGCCCTTATGATAGCAGGGGTATGGATAGAGGGTCAGTACCTGGCTACGCAGGTGGTGTCGGACCACCCGGATAAAATACTCAGAGGCCGCATCGGCGAACAGAAAATAATCCTGAATGATCTTCTGATGCTGCTTCGCCCCTACAGAAACAGCAGCAAAGAATACACCGCCCTGGTTGAGATGATGGAGGGGATCAGTGCTGCCTACAGAGATGTGAACATAACCTATAAGCTGGGCGAACCGGAAACCGTTGAACAGGACGGGCGGCTGGTGATGATACAACATGAGCAGAGCAATGTTGAGATGACTGACGAACAGCTGGCAGTAATAGCAGCGTTATCAGAAGATGTCAGAAACAAACTAATATCAGGTGTATAAGATGAAGCTCAGGATTTTCATTCTTTCGTTGTCACTTGTACTTTTACCGGCTCTTCTCAGAAGTCAGCCTTCCACAGATGATCTTGTGAGCGGCTGTGTTATGGCTGCCGGTGCAAACACAACCTATCTGAAAGACTTCAGGATTCAGCTGCCGAAAGCAGAAACAGGCATCGCAGCACCGGTACATAAGGCGAATATGTACCTTATGAAGAACATGAAATACAGGTTCTCACTCTGTAATGCCCCCGGTTCAACAGGAGACCTCTTTATTACAATCTATGACCAGGGTAAAGAGCTGATATCATCATTCAATAAAAGCACCGGAAAGAATTATACCACTGTTGACTTTGTATGCAACAAGACAGGGCTCTATAACCTCTGGTTTGGTTTTGTCGCGGGTGCACAGGGTTCAGGTGTGGGAGTGGTATCACTCATCAAATGATCAGTAAGGCCACATCCGCGAGATAACTATCATCACCGCAACCAGCCAGAAGAATATCTCTGTTGTTAGAACGCGCTTCGTGAATGCGCAGTAGTTTGACATTACATAAGCTAACGGCATGGCTGCCAGAGCCATAAGCTCGACAGACACTCCCGGAATAAGCAGGAACACTACTGCACTGAGTATCATCATCCAGAGCAGAAGAGTAAATATCTTTCGTGACCTGATCTTTTTTGACGGCAGCTCAGTAAGCAGAGCGCCAAGAGCCTGAAGCAACCAGAGTGCAATAACTATCAGTAGAATTATCAGGGTGCGGCTCCAGTAAACCGAAGCAGACTCTTCAAAAAGGTTATTCCCTATTATCGACGTAAGGTCGGAAAGCTCCCTGCCTGTAAGATACCACACTGCATACAGTACCAGCCAGGGCAGGAGGGCTCCGAAAATGGTAATGGTTATCTCCCGGATGTCAGGCGACCTGAGAATCAGTAACCCTATTATCGCCAGCAGCACAAACCAGATTGCCCCGGCGTAGAACATGCCTCCGAATGATATTATCAGGGCAGCATCGAACAGGTTGTATGCGATACCGTTCATCCTGTAGGCAGCCATCATGCGCCACAGGCCTATCGTGACAAAAAGGGCTGCGAAGAGACATGGATTAAGCACCATCTCTCCCGGAAAGACCGAGTAAAACAATATGTAGAACAATGCAGGCAGGTAGGTACGGCGTGGTATAAAGAAAAGTGTGGTGTTGAACCGCACTATGATAACTACCAGAAGCAGCATTACTGACAGCGATGCAAAGACAGCAGCAAGAGGAGAGTCTGAAAGGAAGGTGAGAATAATATTCCACAATGGCATGACCGTGTCAGCGGCAGGAGCCATGATCCCTGGAGGATCAATAAAATATTCTGCCCACAGCGCACCTGTTATTACCGTCAGCATTAACAACGGGCCGATGCCTGTGCCCCTGAATAACTTTATCATCTGGCAGCGGTTTTCAGATCAAATCCGATATCTTTCCTGTAACAGACCCCTTCAAAGCGGATCTTCGAAACACTCCTGTAGCTCTTTTCCAGAGCCTCTTCCATTGTCCTTCCAAGGGAGGTGACTGCCAATACCCGTCCGCCTGAAGTCACAAGCCGGCCGTCACTTTCTCTTGTTCCGGCATGATAAACAATACTCTCCGTCACCTGGTCAGTGCCGGAAATTGGAAATCCCTTGCTGAAGGCATCAGGATATCCTCCGGAGACCATCATCACCGTCACTGCCGTGTCGGTGCGGGTCACCAGACTCCGTTTGTCAAGATTTCCTTCAGCCACCCCTTCGAGAAGGTCGAACAGATCGCTTTCAATGCGCGGCATGATAACCTCAGTCTCGGGATCGCCAAGACGCGCATTGTACTCTATGACGTACGGTTCTCCCCTGACATTCATAAGCCCGAAGAAGATAAAACCCCTGTAGTCTATCCCCTCCTGTCTGAGCCCGTCAATTGTGGGTATTATGATCTTCTGCTCCACCTTTTTCATAAACTCCGGGGTGGCAAAAGAGACAGGTGACACGGCTCCCATGCCGCCGGTGTTCTTACCGGTGTCACCCTCACCAATACGTTTATAATCTTTTGCTTCAGGCAGGATTTTATAAGACACACCGTCGGTTATGACAAATGCTGACAATTCTATTCCTGCAAGATACTCTTCGATGACAACCCTGCTGCCTGCTTTTCCGAACCGTCCGGCGAGCATGGCACTCAGTTCACTGACCGCTTCGTCGTGATCATTCAGTATAAGAACTCCTTTCCCTGCGGCAAGTCCGTCTGCCTTAAGTACATAAGGTGGCCCGAGGGTTTTAAGGAACGAAGGAGCCTCATCACTGTTCTCTGATGTAAAGGTTCGGTACCTGGCTGTCGGTATGCCATGACGCTGCATGAAGGCCTTGGCAAAATCCTTGCTCCCCTCAAGCAGTGCGCCCCTGCGGCAAGGCCCTATCACGGGCACATCAGCCAGCTGTGCATCAGCTGAGAAAAAGTCGCGTATACCCTCAACCAGGGGGGCTTCCGGACCGACAATAACCATATCGATGCTGTTGCCTGTCACCGCTTCTTTTACTGCCACGAAATCAAGCGGATCAACAGGCAGATTAACAGCCATGGCAGCCGTACCGGGATTTCCCGGTGCCACATATAACCTCAGCGGCCTGCCACTCTGCGCCAGCTTCCATGTGAGAGCGTGTTCACGCCCTCCTGATCCGAGAATAAGAATATTCATTGTCTGGTTTTCGTTCCCAACTCAAAAATAGTATTTAAGATGAAATAACTCATCCGGGCATGGAATTATCGTCGATTGAGCCGAAAAGGTATCCCTGTTCCATCGATATCATAAGAAACCTGTCGAGAAAGGCAGTTACGTGGCTGCCGGGAGAATCATGCAGCACAATGACCGAGCCGGGGTGCAGCCTCCGCCTGAGAATTGACAGCGAAGCCTCCGGATCCAGCTTCCTGTCAAAATCATAGGGCATGATATCCCAGAATACCACCCTCATCGATCTTTCGAGTATCTTGTACTGCCTGCGCCTTATCCTCCCATAGGGTGGCCTGAACAGATTACTGTGCGTTACTGCTTTTCCTTTCATGATGTCAGAGCAATATGTCCTGACACTTGTGCTCAGACCGTTAAGGTGGCTGTACCCATGATTGCCGATAGTGTGTCCCTCCGCAGCAATGCGGGCGAAGAGACCGGGATATTTCAACACTTTTTCCCCGGTACAAAAGAAGGTTGCCTTTACATTCCTGGCTTTCAGAATGTCAAGTATGGCAGGTGTTGATGACGGGTCAGGACCGTCATCGAATGTCAGGAAGAGCTTATTCTCCGAACCAGTCATCCTGAAGAGTGCATCAGGATATATGAACCTTGCGGGAAAAGGCTTTCCGTACTGCCTCATCATCTTCCCGGCACCTCGCCGTAAAATCTGTTAAGCTCCACGGCAGCCCTGTCTGACAGCTCCGTCATGCCAAGGGAGACAGCCACGTTGTAAATCTCATAGATTGACTGCAGTGCAAGCCCGGTGTGAATATCAAGTCCGTACATCTTTCCTTCCGGCAGTCCGGTGATAAAGTTCAGCGACACGACAGAGTTGTCTATGATGGCTGAAAACATCTCCATGGCCTGATCTGTTCTGCCTGCCAGCGCAAGCGCTTCAATGAGGTCAATGCTGTAATAGTCAAAAGGCATCTTTTCAGGAGGGACGATGCCAATTCCTTTTTCAGCAGCAGCGATTGCCCTTACGGTGTCGCCTTCTGCGACAAGTGCTTTTGACAGCCTTCCGAACTGACGCCTGAAAATATCAAAGAGCCTTCTGTTGTTCTCATCGAGATATACCCCCTCTTTTTCTGCATTTCCCCATTTGAACCTGTTCATCATATTCTCGTACATCTCTTCCGTGTCGACCATGCCCGTCTCTCCGGGTGAAGGGCGGTCTATTCTTACAGGGCTTACCCTGTAGGCCATCCCTTCAAGGACAAAGAAATTTTCGAGCCCGATGTATGTTGAGCCCGGGGCGGTCACTGCATAATATACCGGGCGCTTCCAGTCGTTTCCTGCCATGATGTCCATGACAGCAAGGTCATTCTTCGAGGCCATGGTCCCCTTGAAAGTCCAGATAAGGGGCGAGATTATCCTGTCAGCATGATAAGGGCGCACAGCTCCGGTACTGATGACGTGTGCCGAATCAACATCAATGAGGAACTCCTTAACAGGAATGAAATTGTAAAAGTCACCACGGCCTGACAGGTCGACCTTGGCCTTGGGATCATCAGACCCTGCAAACTCCACCACCTTCTTAATATTATAGGGCTCCTTCACCAGTGCCTCGACGGGCAGCTGAACACGCTCACCCTCGACGTACTTATCATAGTGAAGGGTAAATGGAAGGGGATCGGACTCGAAGGCCTTCCTGCTCATCGATTCGATATAGAATCCGCTCTGGAGATAGCTGAGGTTTGCAACCCTGACATCGGTGCGGAAACCCTCCACATCCTGAATATACCACAATGGAAATGAATCATTGTCTCCGTACGTCAGGAGTATGGCATTCTCATCGCATGAACTGAGGTAGTTGGAAGCAATATCCCTCGCCGTATACCTGTGTGAACGGTTGTGGTCATCATAATTCTGAACAAGCATCAGCACAGGCACTGCTGCCGTCAGCAGCACTGCCGGGACTGCGGCTGCGATATGCTCACCGGTGTGCTTCTTCAGCAGGTCATAAACAAGCATCACTCCCATGCCGATCCATATCGCAAAGGCATAGAATGAGCCTGCATAGGCATAGTCACGCTCTCTCGGCTGACTCGGATACTGGTTCAGGTAGACAACTATCGCCAGTCCGGTCATGATGAAGAGGAGGGCAACAAGCCAAACCCCCTTCCTGTCGCGGCGGTATTGCCAGAAGAGGCCTGCCAGCCCTGCCAGCAGAGGAAGGAAGTAATATTTGTTTCGGGCAGGGTTATTCACGTTATCCGCAGGCAGCAGCGCCTGGTCTCCCAGCCTTGCCTTGTCTATGGCCGTGATGCCTGAGATCCAGTTGCCGTCAATCACGTTGCCGTTACCCTGTGCATCATTCTGGCGTCCGGCAAAGTTCCACATGAAGTACCTCGTATACATGAAACCCACCTGGTACCTGAAGAAAAAGCGCAGGTTCTCGCCGAAACCGGGGAGGGTGACCTGCTCATTCTCTCCGCCCCGCCTTAATGTGACTTTGGTCCCCTTGATGCGGCCCCAGTGTTCATACTGACTGATGTGATCCGGGTCAGAGCTGTACATCCTCGGGAAGAGGGTGTTGAACCGCTTGTCATATACGTATTCAGGATAATAGTAAGGTTCATATTTACCGTTCTTCTTATTGTAACCCGCCACCTCATCCACGACATCAACCACAGGTGCTGAGTAGTAATGACCGTAGATAAGCGGGGTCCTTCCATACTGGGTACGGTTAAGGTAATAGAGGAACGAGAAGACATCAGAAGGATCATTCTGGTTCATCGGAGGATGGGCATTGGCCCTGATGATGATCACTGCAAAGGAGGAGTAACCCAGCATCAGGACTGCGACAACGGTAAGAATGTAATTGAGAATGATCTTCCTGGTCTTTATCGAATACCATATTCCGGATATCAGCAGTCCGACAAAGAGCACCAGGTATAAATAGAGGCCGCTGTTATATGGCAGCCCGAGTATGTTTACCAGGAGAAGCTCAAACCATCCTGCGGCCTTTGCCACACCGGGAATAAAGATAAAGTTAAGGGTTCCTAGGAGGGCAAACGATATTATCACAGCGTATGTCAGCCCCTTTCGTGTGACCTCGTATTTCCTGAAATAGTAAAGCAGTACAAGTACCGGCAGTGCCAGAAGGTTGAGCAGGTGAACACCTATTGACAATCCCATGAGATAGGCGATAAGGATGATCCATCTGTTGGCGTGAGGGTCATCGGCTTCATCATACCATCTCAGCATAGCCCAGAAGACGGCAGCCGTAAAGAGTGAGCTGGTGGCATAGACCTCTCCCTCGACGGCTGAGAACCAGAAGGTGTCAGAAAACGCATATGCCAGGGCGCCGACAGCGCCGGAGGCAATGACAGCTATTGCTTTTCCTCCGGTAATGAGAACATCATCACCTGTTGCCAGTCGTACAAGCCTGGTGATGGTCCAGAAGAGGAAAAGTATGGTGAAGGCGCTGGCAAAGGCTGACAACATGTTTACCATCATCGCCACCCTGGAGGTGTCTGCCCCTGCGAAGAGAGAAAAAAAGCGGCCGAGGAGCATGAAGAAGGGTGCCCCGGGAGGGTGTCCCACCTCGAGCCTGAAGGAGCACAGGATAAACTCCCCGCAGTCCCAGAAACTGGCGGTAGGTTCAATAGTAAGAAGGTAAAGCAACAGCGAGATGGCGAACACTGACCATCCGGCTATGTTGTTCCAGAAGCGGAATCCTTTTATCATATCATTTTTGTTTGTTCAGTCATCATAAAACGCCATGGCTTGCTGATCCATGGCTCACCTGCATAATCTATTCCCACCCGCGGGCCTGAGGTAACATGAGGGCGGAGCCCGCGGTCCTCAATCCATATCCTTCCGGAAGATACAATGTCTTCAGCATTGAACGAGCCGTCGAGGCCTGTTCCCTTCGTCACGCGGCCCGGGCCGGTGAACTGTCCTGCTGCTCTTATGAGCACAGCCTGAGGGTCATCGGCCGGGCCGGTAACCACATTCATCATCCAGTGCATCCCGTAGACAAAATAGAGATAGAGATGCCCCCCCTGCATATACATCACCTCCGTGCGGCGGGTCCGCCCTTTGCTTGCATGGCAGGCTCTGTCGCCGGTGCCAAGGTATGCCTCCGTCTCCCTTATCATATAACGTTTCGTGCTTCCGCCGTCAGCAACAACGATATCCATGCCCGGCAGCAACCGCGCAACCGTCACCGCATCGGCAAGAAAGAAGTCCCTGTTCAACCCTGGCATACCTGATAATATTCAGTATAAAATCTTCCCCGGATAATTGTCCCAGATATTGAATATCCTGTCTCCCTCATCTGTCAGTGCGCGGTCCATCCTTATGCTCCTGCTTTCCTTGTCAAGTGCGAGCTCGGAGTATATCATCTCATCGTCAAACCCGGCGGCGGCGGCCCTGTAGCGGTCTGAGGCATAGACAACACGCCTGATGCCTGACCAGTATATCGCACCCAGGCACATGGGACACGGTTCACACGACGAGTAGATCACACAGCCGCTCAGGTCATGGGTGCCCAGGGCCGCCGCCGCCATCCTGATGGCCAGCACCTCGGCATGAGCAGTAGGGTCATGCTCACTCACCACCCTGTTGCCGGAACGGGAGATAACCCTTCCTTCCATGACAACGACAGCCCCGAACGGACCGCCACCGTCAGCTATGTTTCCCGATGCGGTTTCGATAGCCTGCATAAGAAAATCCTTCTCGTCACTCTTCAGTTCCATCTTCTCTTTTAAAGACAAGTAACAGCGTGTAAAAATAAGAAAAGAATGCCGTTCCGACAGATGAATGAAAAGTATCATCATTGAACATCGACATAAATATTATCGAGATGAAGATCATAAACGGGTAAAAAGCCCTGTTGGGGCTTCTCAGCCATGGTATTATCATGAGTGCCAGGGCAATCACCATGCCGGGGATGCCAAAGGTGACCGCGAAGCCCAGGTACTGGTTGTGTGACAGCTTACGGTAATTATCCGTCAGCTGCGTATTGATGATCCGGTATTCTTCCTTCAGTCCGCTTACTACATCACCCGTGCCTGTGCCAAACCACGGATTCCTGCGTATCAGCCCCAGCGAAGCACGGTAGAACTCAGGGCGCTGTGTCACCGAGTGACCGGAAGGATTGGCACCCTTCACCGCTCTGTCTATCTGCCATACGATTTCGTAAGCCTTGGCACGCGGACTGCATGGTCTGGCATAGAGGGGATTGGCAAAGCCTCTTTCAATATTTCTGATATCATCAGCGGTAAGTGCTGCGATGGCGGAAGAGTCTTTTGCCATGCCGAGGAAAGAGATATATCGCATGATGGTCGTCCGCAATTCATTGCCCCCCATGTCTGCCCCTTCGTACGGCAGAGTGCTGCGCCTGCTCCACTCTTCCCTCAGCTCCTCCTCGCAGACATTCAACCATACGAGGTAACCGTTTTCCAGGAGGGTCTCCTCCGGATAATGAGTATAGCTGTTTCCGGAGAGTGTCTTTGCTACGGGAACGTTTACGGAGGGGTCCTCGGGCTGTTGGAGTGAGTTCCATGTTTCTGACACCAGCATGATTGTGGCGACGATAACGGCCGCCGCCGCCGCGGCAAAGATGAGTCCCGCAATGCGCATTCTCCTTCCCAGTGCAAGGTACAGGCCTGTGCCGCCAAGCAAGATTATGAAAATGAGAATGCCTGTCACCGAGAGCAGCCTGAAGAGAAAGAAAGCCATTGCCGCGGCGGCGACGCCAAGGGCAGCCCTCAGTGCCATGCCTCCTGTGCGCCTGTCGAGGCTCAGCCATACCGCGGTAAAGACGGCAAAGTTGAGCAGCAGCGATAACCTTATTGAAGGGAGAGTGACAGCAAGGTCACGGGAGTCATTCACCTCGACAGGCAGCACCCCTCCGAGCGCAAGGAAGCCTATGCCTGCAGCGACGACACAGCCGGTGATGAAGGAGAGTAACAGCGTCCGCAACCGGGTCACACCGAAGCCCGTCGATGAACCTATAATGAAAGGGAACGCGAGAAGGGGCAGCTTGAGCCTGATCTCATCCATCCCGCCGGCCAGGTCAGAAGTATTGATGAGCCAGAGGAGATACATCGCAAACAGTCCGAGCAGCATCATCACACCTGCCCTTTCCGAGAGAATACTTATCTTTGAGCGGAATTCGCCACCGGCGAGCCAGTTTACCGCCAGGGCTATTGACACTGCGGAGAGAAGCCAGACCGACAGGGGCATAAAAAATGCAGCCAGAATAAGGCAAAGAAAATGTATCGTCTGGTGAACAGTTCTGCCGAACATACTGTCAATAAGAAATTAAAAGTACAACATATTGCTCAAAATAAAAATATGTTGTATTTTTGCAGACCCCAAAAATGGGGTTTTTATTTTGAAAATCATAAATTATTAAAACCTTAGTACTAAAGTGAACACCTTAAGCTACAAGACAGTTTCAGCCAACAAGGCTACTGTAGAAAAAGAGTGGGTACTGGTAGATGCAGAAGGTCAGACACTCGGTCGTCTGGCATCTGTTGTGGCCCTGATGCTGAGGGGGAAGCACAAGACAAGCTTCACACCTCACGTCGACTGCGGCGATAACGTCATCGTTATCAATGCCGATAAAGTCGTTATGACGGGTAACAAGATGACAGACAAAGAGTACATCAGGCATACGGGTTATCCCGGAGGCCAGAGGATCGTCAAGGCAGACGAGATGTTGAAGAAGCACCCCATCAGGCTTGTTGAATACGCCGTGAAAGGGATGCTCCCCAAAAACCGTCTTGGAAGCGCCATCTACAGGAACCTTTATGTCTACGCAGGCTCCGAGCACAAGCACGAAGCCCAGCAACCCAAACTAATTGATTTAAAAACCATTAAGTAAGAAACATGGAAGTTATTAACGCTATCGGAAGAAGGAAGGCAGCTGTTGCCAGGGTTTACCTCCACGACGGCAAAGGACAGATCACAATCAACGACAGGGAATTCAAACATTATTTCCCGAACGAGATTCTGCAGTATGTTGTCCTCCAGCCACTAAACCTTCTCAATGTTGCCGACAAATATGACATCAAAGTCACCCTTGACGGCGGTGGATTCAAAGGTCAGGCAGAGGCGGTGCGTCTCGGTATTTCCAGGGCTCTTGTCAAAATAAGCGAGGAGAACAAACCCAAGCTTAAGGCAGAAGGCTTTCTGACACGCGATCCGCGCGAGGTGGAGAGAAAGAAGCCGGGGCAGCCCAAGGCACGCAAGAGATTCCAGTTCAGCAAGCGTTAGAAGATCAACAGCAATTTATACAGACGCAAGTTTAGTATCTAAATTGCATTGACTTCCCGCAAGGAACTACTCTGCAATTGACTTCACAGAACGTAAACTTAACAATCAAGAAAAAATGTCAAGAACCAATTTTAACGATTTACTTGATGCCGGTGTGCACTTCGGGCACCTGAAAAGAAAATGGAACCCGGCCATGGCTCCCTATATCTTTATGGAGCGCAACGGCATTCACATTATTGACCTTGAAAAGACAGCCGCAAGGATAGATGAGGCAGCCAATGCAATGAAGCAGATTGCCAAGTCAGGCCGCAAGGTACTCTTTGTGGCAACAAAGAAACAGGCAAAAGACATCGTGGCCGAGAAGGTCGGGGCAGTAAACATGCCGTATGTCACCGAGAGGTGGCCGGGAGGTATGCTCACAAACTTCCCTACCATACGTAAGGCTGTCAAGAAGATGTCATCGATTGACAAAATGGCTACCGACGGTACCTATGACAACCTCTCGAAAAGGGAGAAGCTTCAGATCACCCGCCAGAGAGCCAAACTCGAGAAGAACCTCGGTTCAATAGCAGATATGACACGCCAGCCATCAGCCCTCTTCGTTGTTGACGTCAGCAAAGAGCATATCGCAGTGCATGAGGCCAAGAGACTGGGTATCCCGGTGTTCGCAATGGTTGATACAAACTCTGATCCTTCAGAAATAGACTTCGTCATCCCGGCAAATGATGACGCAGCAAAGTCAATATCACTCATCATCGACGTCATGTGCCAGGCCATCAACGAAGGGCTGAATGAACGCAAGGCTGAGAAGGACAAGGAGAGCGCACCGGCTGAGAAGGAAGAGACTCCGGAAGGGGGACGCAAAAACAAATTCCGCGCCATTGACTACGAAGAGGAACGCCCTGAGGTGAAGGCCGTTGCTGAAGAGGTTGAGGCTGCAGAAGAAGTCGATGCCGCACCTGACGCAGTGACAGAGGAAGAAGAATAATCAGATTACCAACATTCAATAACGATCATATATTATGTCAACTATAAATGCTGCTGACGTCGCAAAACTCAGAAGGATGACCGGCGCCGGCATGATGGATTGTAAAAAGGCACTCGAAGAGGCCGCAGGTGACTTTGAGAAGGCACAGGAGATAATAAGGAAGAGAGGACAGGCAATAGCCAACAAGCGTGCTGACCGTGAGGCAACGGAAGGTGTCGTACTGGCCAGATCGTCAGCCGACGGCAAAACCGGTATGATCATCGCACTGAACTGCGAGACCGACTTCGTGGCAAAGAATGCTGATTTCATCGCCCTCGGGTATAGCATCCTCGATGCTGCACTGAAGGCAAACCCTGCAGACCTTGTTGGTCTGAGGGAGATAAAGGTCGGAGATAAGAAAGCTGCTGACCTCGTTCTCGAAAAGAGCGGCATCACCGGCGAGAAGTTTGAGCTTTCCTATTTCGGGAAAGTTGAAGCTGCCGCAGTTCAGCCTTATATCCACCCGGGTAACAAACTTGCCACACTGGTAGGCTTCAGCAAGGGAGGCATTGACGTCCAGGTTTACAAGGACGTTGCAATGCAGGTCGCCGCAATGAACCCTGTATCAGTTGACAAGGAGGATGTACCGGAGAAAATACTTGCACAGGAACTTGAGATCGGCAGGGAACAGGCACGACGCGAAGGCAAACCCGAGGATATGATTGAAAAGATTGCCCAGGGCAAACTTAACAAGTTCTTCAAAGAGAGCACACTGATGAACCAGGAGTTTGTTAAAGACAACAAGCTGACCATCAGGCAGTACCTTGAGAGCAAGGACAAGGCTCTGAAAGCTACCGCATTCATCCGCTATACGCTTAACGTCTGAAAAACAACGGACAAAAATTCAAAAGGCTTCCCCATGGAGGCCTTTTTTGTTTTATGCCTCAAAACAAAAAATGTAGTAACTTGCCTGCCAAATAAAACCGCTATGAAAAAAAATATGGGTAATGTTGACATGATCGTGCGCCTTGCACTTGCAGTTATCATGATCGCCTGCTATTTCGTATTCAACCTTAAGGACCTGCTGGGACTGATAGTGATCCTGATCACAATACTGCTGGTAGTCACTGCATTTCTCCGGGTATGCCCTCTCTATTATGTTTTCAGAACTGATACCCTCAAGAAGGAAAACAAGGAATGAAATATAAACGAATCCTCCTTAAGCTGAGTGGTGAGTCTGTCGGCGGCAGCGACGGGTCAGGGCTTGACGGCGCCGTACTGACAGTATATGCCCGACAGATCAGGAAGATAGCAGACGAAGGTTGTCAGGTCGCAATAGTTATCGGCGGCGGTAACATCTTCCGCGGCCTGGGAGGCAGCGAAGACGGTTACGACCGTCTCAAGGGTGACCAGATGGGCATGCTCGCCACTGTCATCAACAGCCTTGCCCTGGAAAGTTACCTGGTACGTGCTGGCTGCCGGGCCAGGGTTTTCACCTCAATCCGCATGGAGCCTGTCGGAGAACTGTATAACCGTGACAGGGTATCAGATGCGTTGAAGGATGGAGTGGTGGCAATTCTGGCAGGAGGAACCGGCAATCCGTTTTTCACAACCGACACTGCCGCTGCACTGCGAGCCGTTGAGCTGCACTGCGACGTGCTGCTCAAGGGGACCCGCGTAGATGGCGTATATACCGCTGACCCTGAGAAAGATAAGAATGCGGTAAGGTTTGACGTGCTTACCTTTGACGAAGCCCTCGATAAGAAGCTCAGGGTGATGGATATTACAGCCTTCGCCATGTGCAGTGAGAACAGGATGCCGGTCATCGTCTTTGACATGAACAAAGAAGGTAACCTGGAATCAGTGGTTGCCGGGGGCAAGTGCGGGACCCTGGTAACATTCTGAAGAGATTTTTTTCTAATTTTGTTTCCATCTGAAACACCGATCATATGACTGACGAACTGGAACTCATAAAGGAAGAGGCTCAGGAGAAAATGGACAAGGCCATTAAGCATCTCGAATACGAGCTTTCACATCTGCGTGCCGGGCGTGCCAACCCGCTGCTTCTCGACGGCATTCACGTTGATTACTACGGAGCCCATACACCCCTCTCGCAGGTCTCAAGCATAAACACGCCGGATGCCAAGAGCATCCTGATTCAGCCGTGGGAAAAAACAATGCTGGGGGTGATCGAGAAAGCCATCCTTGCGGCAAACATCGGTATGACTCCCATCAACAACGGTGAGGTGATCCGCATCAATGTACCTCCACTCACCGAAGAACGCAGGCACCAGCTTGTAAAACAGGTGAAGTCTGAAGGCGAGACGGCTAAGATAAGCGTCCGCACAAGCCGTAAATGGTTCCTTGATGAGCTCAAGACACTGGCAAAGGACGGTCTGCCCGAGGACGAGGAGAAGAACGGTGAAAAGATCATCCAGGATATGACCGACAAGCATATCTCGCGTATAGACAAGATCGTCGAAGCAAAGGAGAAAGAGATACTGACAGTATAAAGAGTCTGGATCAGAACCAATAAAACCACCCCGTCTGTCATCTGACGGATCGGGATGAGGGGGTTGACATTTGCAACACCCTCTTTTATTATCAGTTGCCTGCTATTTTTCTGATGACGGCCTGAATATAATCTCGAATTTTTTTGCAGCCTCCACAGCCCCGTCGGTAAACGGTTCAGCAAAGAACTCGTTATTAATATATGCTTCAGTCTGCGAAAGATAGAACGGGCTGCCGGGGTTGCCCGAGGTGCCTGTCGGTATCACCGTCAGCGATTTATCCCAGTCAGCAGTGTTGAAGATATGCCTCTCGGAGGCTCCGTGGTCTGAACTGAAGTCGGGCCCGAAGGAATATGGCTCTACGGTGTGGTAACTGCCTCCTACACTGTACTTTTTGGAGTTGAGCCGCAGAAGCCTTTCTACCATTTTCACCGAACCCATCGGATGCTCAAGAGTTATCGAATGTATCTCTCCCCACCTCCAGTTATCAGTGTCGGTGCCGTACCTCGATGTCAGGGTGTCAACCGCATTCCTGAGGCTCAACACCATCATATCACCGAGTGTCTCTGTCTCAGCTGTACCGTTGTTGTCAACCCACCCGTCAGCGCCCTCATTCAGTATCCTGAAAAGATAGTGATCATGCTGCTTTCCAAGCACCCCTCCGTAGAGATCTCCCAGCTCATCGGAAAGGATATTCCTGGCCAGTCCGGCACGGGTGAACTCGAAAATGGTCGGAGCGGCAAGCGAGGCATCCATCTTATAATCCCATGCCTCAAGAAGTTCTATTGCCTTCTGAAGACCCTCATCAGGTGAATCGATACCTCTTGCCGCCTCAAGTATCATGGGGGTCATTTTTGCAGCATAGGCCGAATGATTATCAGTTATCATCCTCCTGAAGTCATCGATGCCCAGTATTTGCTTCTCGGCCGCCATCTGCCTTATGCGTATTATCCGCCACGGGGGTGCGAAGTCACCGGCGATATAGTACGGGTAGTCTGCCGTCACCGTCTGCTCGTTGGCTGATGATACAAAACCATTCTCCGGGTTATAGGATGAAGGGAGCATTTCAAAAGGAACATAACCTTTCCAGTCATACTCATCTGTCTCGCCGCTGCGCGGCAGAAGGCCGTTACCCTTCCTGACGGGAATGCCTCCGCCGGTGTTAATACCTATGTTTCCCTCAGCATCGGCATAGGCGAAATTCTGACTGACTGATCTGAAGTTGCTTATGGCCGACCTGAACTCATCCCAGTTTGCTGCCCTGTCAAGGAGGTAGACGGCTTTTACCTCGTCACTGTAGTCATAACCTGACCACCTCATTGTCATAACGGCATCATCGATGCCGCGCAGATCTGATATCACCGGCCCCCGGTGAGAGGAAGTGATCACCCTGGTCTCTGCAGCACCTCCCTTAACGTTTATTACCTCCTCCCTCGAAGTCATTGGCAGCCATTCGCCATTGAAGAGATAGCGGCCTGATGAATCAACCGTCTCGACAAAAAGATCAATGTCATCAACCATGAGATTTGTTATGCCCCAGGCAATCTTTTCGTTATGGCCTGCCACAATGAAAGGCTGGCCGGGAACCATTACGCCGGTCACGTTAAGCTCTCCGGGTATCACCTGGTGAACCTGTATCCAGTAACCCGGGATGCTCAGCCCCAGGTGCATGTCATTTGACAGTATGGGCTTGCCTGTCTCGCTGCGGGCGCCGGATACGGCCCAGTTATTGCTTCCTGAAAATGAAATCGCACCTATCTTTTCTGCCCTGTCAAGCGAGGCAATGAATGAAACTGTACTGTCTATGTCCTCTGCGGTAAGGGTGAACCCGGGAAAAACGACTTCGTCAGTAAGGTCCCATCCCGGCAGCAGCGATGACGCCTTTTCTTCTCCCAGTCTCTGAACGAGCCTGTAGTTCCTGAGCTCATTGGTAAGATTATCCTTCGCAAGCTCCCATCCCATATACCCTATTATATTGGCTATATCGGTAAGCGACCATGGTTCGGGAGCGTATCCCAGTATCCTGAACTCGGCCGGCAATTTTTTGCCTCTCTCTCCTATCCAGGCATTGACCCCGTCACAGTATGACTGCATCGCCGCGAGGATTTCCGGATCTTCCTTCTCAAGTACTGTCTCTGACTTGGCGGTCATGTTGAGCAGCCTCAGAAAGTGATCGGTCTCTATGTAATCCGGACCGAATATCTCCGAGAGCCTTCCCCTGGTAGCACGCCTGATGAGGTCCATCTGCCACATCCTCTCCTGTGCCGAGATGTAGCCTGTGACAAGATAAAGGTCATGAGCGTTTGTGGCATAGATATGCGGTACGCCGCGCTCATCCCTTATTACCTTTACGTCTCCGTTCAGGCCGGCAATCTGCTGTTCACCGTTCAGCTCAGGCACGGCTCCCTTCCGGAGTGATGAGGCAACTATAAACACTGCAAGCACCAGGAGCGCCAGGAGCAGGACAATTATTCTGAGGGAGTTCTTTATTATTTTCATGATCAGGAGGTTATTGGTGCGATAAAATTAAAAAAATCATACAAAAATGCTGTCATTTCCTGAAAAACAACCTGCTGCCCTGCGGGCAGCCATTGCAGATATCTTCCAGAGAGCGGCTGTTCATTACATTTGACCGGAACTTCATGTATTCCTGTCCTCTCCATATCTCACTGAAAGAATTGTCATTAATGTTACCCATAACATGGTTGCCGTTTTTGTCAAAGCAGCATGGAACCACATCCCCGTCGGTCGTGACGACTGCTCCTCTCCACATCCTGAAACAACCTCTTTGCCTTGTGCCGGCCGGGATATAATAGCCGCTTCTTTTTTCATAGCGTGACCTTCTCTGGTCAGCCGGCATCCATTCTGCAGCTCTTGCACTGTCAAGTACCTGTATGCTTTTTATCCTGAAAGAGGCACCGACCGATTTTGCAAAGCGTGCCGCATCCGTGGCTTCTGCTTCATTGTGCCTCCCCAGGAGGAACTGAAGCTCAATTTTAAGTGATGATTTCCTTCTTTTTACGGTTTCTGCCAGAAGCATGATCCCCTCCCTGACCTTTGAATGATCACCTCCGGCGCGGTATGCTGAATAGGCCGCCGGTGTGACGCCGTCATAGGAGACAATTACTTTTTTCAATGCAGAGCCGGCAAGCAGTCTGCAACTCTCATTGTCAAGGAAATGTCCGTTAGTGGAGATGACCGGGTGCATACCGCGGAACAACTCCGTTATTTCAAAAAACCGGGGATGGAGCATCGGCTCTCCCTGAAAATAAAGCCATGCCGAAAGCAGCCGTCCGGAAAGCTCTCCGGCTATTTTCTCTGCGAGACCGTAATCGATGAACCGGTTCCTCCTCACTGTCAGACCTGCACCTGTCATACACTCAGGGCATGAGAGATTGCAGATGGCTGACAACTCAACACTTATGGCAGGAGGCAGAGGCGGGGTGACCTGTATGCCGGTATATCTCCTTAATCCGTAAGAGAAAAGAGAGTAACTTGCGTTCAGATATGGAGTAACAGTCATTACGGCAAATGAACAGTTTTTTTTTAAATGTATAGGGGAAAAGGCGCTCTTCCGGTCATTATTGTGAACAGATGATCAGGATTAATAAACCAATAAAAACAGATTACCATGAAAAATAAAGTCTTTTTCTCAGTAATGGCTGCGGCACTTCTCTCAATCATAATGGCTGGTGAAGTGGCAGCATCAGATCTTCTGGCAGGCAAGCCGAAGAAAGATCCCCAGGAGTTGACCATCATAAGAGGCAAGGTGGTTGATGCGGAGACAAGCCTCCCGCTGGTTTTCGCGGGTGTCGCCGTGCAGGGAAGCAATGTATCAACAGTCACCAACCTTGACGGTGAATTCATACTTAAGATTACCGAACCCAATGCTGAAAAGGTGGAGTTCTCATTTGTAGGATACAAGAACGTGGTGGTGGCTATAGAGGAGATGAAAACCAACGGCCAGCGTAATATAATAGAACTTGAGACTGCGTTCATTCCGATCAAGGAGATCATTGTCAAACCTCTGATGCCGGAAGAGATCCTCGATGAGGTCATGAACCGCTTTGATGTCAACTACCCCGGTATCGCAAATGACATGACAGGTTTCTATCGCGAGACCATCAAGAAAAACCGCAACTATGTATCTATCGGAGAAGCAGTTGTTGAAGTTTTCAAGGCACCCTACCAGAATGACCTCAGGTATGATGCCGTCAAGATTTACAAAGGGAGGAAGAATAATGATGTGGAGAAGGCAGATACCGTTCTCTTCAGGCTCCAGGGCGGCCCGACAACAACACTCTATCTTGACATCGTGAAGAATCCCGAGATATTCCTTACAAGAGAAGCCCTGCAACAGTATGACCTTGAGCTCTCAAACATAGTGGTTATAGATGACAGGACCAATTATGTGATCACCTTCTACCAGAAACCGTCAATAACCACTCCGCTGTATCACGGCAAGCTGTATATCGATATCGAGACATATGCGGTTGCCCAGGCTGAGTTCTCATTTAACCTCGAGAACAAGGAACTGGCTGCATCAATGTTCATCAGGAAAAAACCCATAGGCATGCAGGTTACACCTGAAGCCACATCATACCTTGTGCGTTTCCGCGAGATAGATGAAAAGTGGTATTTCAGCTATTCGAGGGCAGAGGTGAAATTCAAGGTTGACTGGAATAAGAAACTCTTCAACACCAACTATACAACCATGTCTGAGCTGGCTATAACAGACCGTACTGAAGAAGATGTGGTCAAGTTCTCATCAAAGGAAAGGATGAAGCCTTCAGACTTCTTCAACGAAGAGGTTGCGGCTTTTGCAGATCCGGATTTCTGGGGCGACTATAACGTCATCGAGCCCGACCAGAGCATCGAGGCAGCTATAAGAAGACTCAGCCGGAAAGTCAAGTTCAGCGACAGGCAGGAATAAAACAGGCGTTAACGCATGAGCAGTGACAGTGAGATAATTGGGAGGATCAGGAAGGGAGACAAACAAGAGTTTGAAAAGCTCTTCCGGTCCTCCTATGTTTCACTGGTACGCTACGCGCAAACCATACTGAAGGACCACGACACATCGGAAGAGATTGTCCAGGAACTGTTCTTCAGACTGTGGCAGGATCGCGAAAACCTTAAAATTGAAAGTTCTCTGAAAGGCTATCTTTTCCGCTCGGTGCACAACAGGTCACTCCACCATATAGAACATCAGAAGGTGGTAGAACGGCATGCAGGCGAAGTCGCCGCCGCCGCAGAAATAGTCTCCGAACCGGTCACGGAGGCAATATATTACAACGAGCTTCAGATCAGGGTGGCACGTGTGCTCGACCGGCTTCCTGAAAGGTGCAGCGAGATATTCAGGATGAACAGGTTTGAAGGATTGAAATATACAGAGATAGCTGAGAAGCTGTCGGTCTCGCTTAAGACAGTCGAGGCGAATATGGGGAAGGCGCTGAAAGAATTCAGAAAAGTACTGGCAGAGTGATGAAAAAGAATGACAAAATAGAAAAAATGACTGAACAGGAGTGGGCTGATGCTGCGGCATGGCTCTCGGGCGAAGAGACGGCAGACGGAGAAGCCGCACGCATCCTGTTGAGCGAAGACGGAGAGATAATGAAGAAATGGAATGACCTGAGGTATACTGATGCCGAAGGAAGTATAGATGTTGATAAGGCATGGGATAAACTGAACGGCAGGATTGAAGCCGAAAAACCCGTTATCAAGCTCCGTGAGAGGTCAGCAATGCAGTCATTTCTGCGCATAGCAGCAATGGTCATTATCGTTGCAGGCCTGGGATGGATGGCATTTGAGATTGCAGCACCGGGAAAAGTAGTGGTTGCCTCCGCCAGTGATGAAAAGAATATCGAGGTTCTGCTCGCTGACGGCAGCAGGATCTACCTCAACCGCGACAGCCGGCTGACATACTCCGAAAAATTCGGCCGTAATGACCGCAGGGTGACACTCAAGGGTGAAGCCTTCTTCGACATCGCACCCGATCCTTCCCGACCCTTTCATCATTGACGCAGGCAGCGCCAGGGTGAGAGTACTGGGTACTTCATTCAACGTGAGAACTGATAACGGCAACAACGAGGTGGAGGTATTTGTCTCGACCGGAAGAGTGATGCTAACAAGCAGTGACGGCTCAAGAAGCATGACCCTCGAGCCTGACTTCATCGGAAGGCTCTCATCCGATAACTCCTCCCAGGTGCTCAATACCAATGTGAACTATATCTCGTGGCATACCGACATGCTTGCTTTTGACGGTGAAAAGCTAAGCGTGGTCTTCGCCGATCTGAAACGGACATTCAACATCGATATCGTCGCTGCCGATGAGGCTATCAATGACTTCAGGCTCACATCAATGTTTGATAATCAGCCTCACGATACCATAATTCAGGTTATTTGCACTACCTTTAACCTCCGTTCAGTGCGGGAGGGCGAGACATACAGCCTCCTTCTCAGGTAAGAACGGAAAGATCAGATGTGGCCGACAGGACTGGAGAAAAGAAGATGGATCCTGGTTGCCGGCCTGCTACTGCTTGCACTTCCTCTTTACACCCAGGAAAACGTCCTTGAAAAGGGTGTGAAGATCCCGGGTGGCAGCATCAGGGCAGCCAGGGCGTTACACGAGGTAAGCAGACTTACCGGTTACATCTTTACCTATGATACTGAGATAATAAACGCAGACAGGACCTTCATAATACCCGATTCTGAGATACCGATAAGGGAAGTCCTCGATTCGGTGACCGGTAACCCGGAGGTAAAATATTCTGTGATCGGTAAGCACATAATCCTCTATCGCGATATAATTGAAGAGCGAGGGGATACCACCAGTGCCCCTCTGCCCGAATGGGTATTCATAACAGGCAGGATAACCGATGCCGAGACAACCGATCCCCTGCCCTATGCAACCATCGGCATCAGCCGGCGCGGCCGCGGTACTGTAACAAATAACAACGGTGACTTCATCCTGAAGATCTCCGGTGATTGCCTCAATGATACACTCTCGGTATCCTATGTGGGATATGTCAACCGGCGGATCCCGGTCAGGAGTCTGCCAGGCAACAGCATGGTAATCAGCATGGAGCGGGATTATATCCCTATCCCGGAGATAATAATAAGGTCACAGGACCCGATGCTGATCATACGTAACACTGTGGCATCCATTGCTGAAAACTATGGCACCACCCCTGCCCTGCTCACCGGCTTCTACCGCGAAGGGGTTTACAGGAAAAAGGAACCGCAGGTCTATTCAGAAGCCGTGGTGCAGATCTATAAGAGCCCCTATGCCAGGTCGCTGATGGGTGACCAGCTCAAAGTACTGCGAAGCAGAAAAATTGAGAACCTGGAGGTAAAAGACACACTCGCCGTCAGGCTCAAGGCAGGACTGGGCTCGACGATTACGCTTGACATTGTAAGGCAGCTGTTCGACTTCCTTGACCCGCAGTCGTTCGGCTCGTATGAGTACCATCTTACTGACATAGTGACCATAGACGACCAGACTGCCTTTGTTATTTCATTTAAACAGAGACCCTGGATCACTGAACCGCTGATGCAGGGTGATGTCTATATCAATGTCGACAACTACGCTGTTGTCCTGGCCGAATTCGAACTGAGTCCCGACTATATTGACCAGACAAGCGAAGCCTATGTAAGCCGTTTGCCCCGCGACTATTCAATGAAGCCTGAATATGTCAGATACCGCACCCATTACCGCCTGATCAACGGGAGATACTTCCTTTCACACGTCAGAGGAGACCTTGGATTTATTGCTAAAGGAAGAAAGAGGGTCTTTAACAGTCGGTTCAATATATTCTTTGAACTGGCTGTGACAGATCACAGGCTGAATAATGTTACCCGCTTTGAACACGATGAAACGACGCCTGTCTATTCAGTCTTCTCACGCACAATAACGGGTTATGATTCAGACTTCTGGAAAGACTTTGACTTCCTGAAGCCCGAAGAAGATCTGATGGAAGCCCTGGTAAGGCTTAACGTGCGTCTTGGCGAGGCAGGGGAGTAAGCCCCTATTCGTAACTCTCGAGTATCTTGTAAAGTTCTGAAAGATCAGGTGTAAGAATGATCTCAGTACGCCTGTTCTTCTGTCTGGCCTCTGCAGTCTTTAACGGATCGACAGGTATATATTCGCCGCGACCTGAGGCGGTGAGGCGTTTCGGATTAATCTTTGTATCCTGTGTCAGAACCCTTACTACCGTCGTTGCCCTTTTTACGCTGAGGTCCCAGTTATCGACCAGCTGGCCTGATGAAGACCTGTACGGGACATCGTCAGTGTGACCTTCGACAAGGATCCCTATATCTGTGTTCTTTTCAAGGAGCGCTCCAAGCTTACGCAGGGCAGCCCGTCCATTGGCGTCGATCTCGTAACTGCCTGTCTTGAACAGCAGCTTCTCGTCCATTGAGACATACACCTTGCCGTCTTTTATTGTCACCGAGAGGCCGTTGTTTTCAAACCCGTAAAGCGCCTCCGACACTTTTGCCTTCAGCTCCCTGACAGCCTTCTGCTGGGCATCAAGCATCTTCTCGAGCTCGGTGAGACGCGCATTGCGCTTCTCAAGCTCGAAAGTAAGCTCCTCCAGCGATGCCTTCTTGGTGTCAAGATTCATCTCGAGCTCCCGGAGGAGGTTCTCCTTCTTCTGCAGGTCTGACTGCGCCGCCCTCAGCTCCGCAAGCAGCCGCTGTGTCTCCTGCGCCCTGCCGCTGACAAGCTCCTCCTGTGCCCTCTGCAGATCGGCATAACGGGTCGTGAGCCTGACATACTCATCCCTGGTCTGCGTCAGATCTGCCTGAACCCTTGCAAGCTCCGCCGTGAGACTGTCTGTCTCTTCGGTCAGCTTCTCCGATTTCGATGTCAGCTCCCTGTTTGACATGGTAAGCCATATGTTTTCCGCTTTCAGGGAGTCACGCTCACCAAGAAGCAGATCAGCCCTGTCGCTGAGAGTATTATACTTCTTCCCGGTCACACATGAGCCAGCTACCAGAGCAACGAGAACAACAGGTAATATTGATTTCAGAGAGACCATGATATTTTTTTTTGATTTTACCTCTGCCGCGAATTAAACAATAAATGGGAAATCATGTTGTTAATAGTTGAATGAATAATTAACAAAAGGGAATATTTACTACCATCCCGGGCATGAGATACCCTGACATAAAAAATTAAATTATAAGTATCTTTGACCTGTCATTAATGAGACATTTGAAATGTCAGACGCAAAGCGGCTACTTGACGCCATAAACACCCCTGAAGACCTGCGCAGGCTCGATCAGCTGGACCTTGTGAGGGTCAGCAATGAGCTCAGGCAGCATATAATCGATGAGGTAAGCAATAACCCCGGACACTTCGGGGCCAGCCTGGGTGTAGTTGAACTGACTGTGGCCCTTCATTATGTTTACAATACCCCTTACGACAAGATTATCTGGGATGTCGGCCACCAGGCATATGGCCATAAGATACTTACCGGCCGCAGGGATAGATTTCACACCAACAGGAAATACAAGGGGATAAGCGGATTCCCGCGGATGGCTGAGAGTGAATATGATGCTTTTGGCGTTGGACATTCCTCAACATCAATATCTGCTGCACTTGGTATGGCTGTTGCTGCCCGGCGCAAAGGGAGAAACAGGAATATCGTGGCAGTAATCGGCGACGGGGCGATGACCGCAGGCATGGCATTCGAAGGTCTTAACAATGCAGGACATGAGAAATCAAATCTCCTTGTGATACTCAATGATAATAACATCGCCATTGATGCAAATGTAGGTGCCCTGAAGGAGTATCTTCTCGATATAACCACAAGCAAAACATATAACAGGTTCAAGGATGATGTATGGAAGATCCTCGGGAAGATCGGAAAATTAGGTCCAAATGCCAGAACACTGGCATCGCAGCTGGAAGGCAGGTCTTAAAAGCACTATACTCGACAGGAGCAACCTTTTTGAGGGAATGAACTTCAGGTATTTTGGTCCTATTGACGGGCATGATGTGATGCACCTTACCGATGTGCTTAATGATCTGAAAAACATTCCCGGACCAAAACTTCTTCACTGCCTCACAGTAAAAGGAAAGGGATTCAAGCAGGCAGAGGAAAACCAGACAAAATACCATGCACCGGGAATATTCGATAAAGATACAGGCGAAATACTCAGCACTGCAAGAGAGGAGGGGCCACTTCCCATACCAGGAGGTTTTCGGAAAAACTATTCTGGAACTGGCAAGAAGCAACGAAAAAATATATGGTATAACCCCTGCAATGCCTACAGGTTGTTCGCTCAGCATAATGATGAAAGAGATGCCGGAAAGGACATTTGATGTCGGTATTGCCGAGCAGCATGCCGTAACATTCTCGGCCGGTCTTGCCACCCAGGGACTTATTCCCTATCTGCAATATTTATTCAACATTCCTGCAGAGAGCCTATGACCAGATTGTGCATGATGTTGCGATCCAGAATCTGAAAGTTATTTTCTGTATCGACCGCGGCGGACTTGTTGGTTCGGACGGAGCAACCCATCATGGTTTCTTCGATATTGCCTTCATGCGCAATATTCCCAATATGATCGTTGCGCACCGATGGATGAGATGGAGCTAAGGAACCTGATGTACACAGCACAGCTTGAGAAAATAAAATCACCTTACAGCATACAGATATCCGCGGGGCTGCGGGATGCATTCTGACTGGAAAAAGCCATTTACTGAGATCGAAACAGGAAAGTCGAGGCAGATATCGGAAGGGAATGATATTGCTGTTCTAAGCCTTGGACATCCGGGCAATTTTGTTGTTGAAGCAGCTGTAAAGTTTGAAAAAAGAAGGCATTTCAGTTGAGCATCACGACATGCGTTTTGCCACACCACTCGATACGGAAGTGCTTCATAAGGTATTCAAAAAATTCAGATAAGGTAATTACAGTTGAAGATGGCGTACTTAAAGGGAGGCTTCGGAAGTGCTGTGATTGAATTCATGACTGACAACGGATACAGGGCTGCGGTAAAAAGGCTGGGTATTCCCGACTATTTTGTCCAGCACGGTACCCAGGATGAGCTGATAGGCATGAATGCGGGTTTGATGCAGAGGGATAGGAGAGCAGTGAGGGAAATGCATGGACGTGTAAGGTAAAGGGTACAGGTGCAAGGCACAGAGCGTAGAGCGGAGTGAATGAGATATGCAGAAGTAGTTTAGGTAATCCGTAATCGGTTGCGGAGAATAAAATCAGTGTAACTCTGTGACAACTCAGTGTAACTCAGTGGTAAAAAAACAATAATCTCCATACATATGAAAAACCTGCTTCTTTCTTATTGCTGCTATTGTAATACTCGCATCATGCAGAACATCAAAGTGAAAAGGAAAACTGGATACAGCTTTTCAACGGCAAAAACCTGACGGCTGGGTGATAAAGATAAAAGGTCGCCGCTTGGAGAAAACTATAAAAACACCTTCAGGGTTGAGGATGGGTGATAAAAGTCATCATGATCAATATGAGAAGTTCAATGACGAATACGGACATATCTATTACAAAACACCCTACTCCATCTATACAGATAAGGGTGGAGTACAGGTTTACCGGTGAACAGTGTCCCGGCGGTGCCTCATGGGCATTCCGAAACAACGGTATAATGTTTCATTGCCAGTCGCCCGAATCGGTCGAACTTGACCAGGATTTTCCCGTTTCGATCGAGGCGCAGTTTCTTGGCGGCGATGGCGCATGACATAAGGTCGACAATGAATGTCTGCACTCCGGGAACAAATATAGTCATTGATACGACACTGGTTACACAGCACTGTATTAATTCACTGTCGAAGACTTTCCATGGTGATGTCTGGGTAACGGCTGAACTTGTTGTTTATGGCGACAGATCATCCATCACCTGGTAAACGGCGACACAGTTATGACATACAGAAAACCACAGGTCGGCGGTGCCAATAAGCCGGAGGGTTATCCTGTTCCTGACGGCACCCTTCTGAAAGAGGGATATATTGCCCTTCAGGCTGAGAGTCATCCGACGGAGTTCAGAAAGATGGAGCTTCTGTGTAAGACAAAAGGCAGAAAGAGAAGGAAAAAGTGTTAAGTTTAAAAAAATGTTCTATTTTCGCAGATTGCAAGACTGCATGACAATACTGCCCGGATGGCAGGGCCGAGCGTTAAAAATTGACCCGGTGGGCAATTTTAGGGAGGAGCCAGGCCTGCAGGGGAGGATAATTCCGCCATCCGCATGAGTACAGGAAGAGAGCATTGTTTAACAGTAATTTTGATAATGAAGCAGAGATATTGATTCGCAGCCCGGATGGCGGAATTGGTAGACGCGCTGGTCTCAAACACCAGTGGCAGCAATGCTGTGCCGGTTCGATCCCGGCTCCGGGTACAAAAAAAAGGAGGGACACGATATTCATTGACCCTCCTTTTAATTTTATGGATTCTCTAAAACATAAAACCTATACTGAATAGCAGGGAACTTTGTCCGTAATCCAGTTTAAACGTCTGACCGTCAATAGTAACCGAATCCCCGAATTTTTCGCCGAGACTGCCGGCATACCTTACATCCAGAGTAAGCCTCCCGAGGTCAATACCTGCACCTGCCTGATATCCGTATACTGCTCCCTTGTACATTTGTTCAAAATCGGGATCATCGATCAGGGCCTGTGGTGAACCTATCATAATTGATGCGGCAGGGCCTGCCATAAGACGCAACGGGCCCAGTTTAAATCCGAGCAGCACTGGTATGGAAAGCCTGTTGAATTTCTGGGTTTTCAATTCAGTCAGATCGGTTGTTGTCACATTATATTCGAAGGAAGTAGAAGCAAATACTGCCTCTGGCTGAAGATATACAGCTCCAAGACTGAATCTGAGAAATATCCCTGCATGGTATCCCCATGAGGCATCTTTGAGAGCATCAATAGTAGCATCTCCGTTACCATACTCGTACGTAGGTACGGTTGTTGTTTCAGCGCCTGCCTTAATTCCGAATTTTACCTGAGAGAAAACCGGGGCTGATACAATAATTATTAATCCGAGTAAAATTAATTTCCTCATAATCTGTTTTATTAGTTTACTTATTTGAACCATAGGCACAAAGTTAAGCCCCAGTAATTCACTAATGACTTACATAATTCCTTATTATAATTACATGATTCACACATGATTAAATAAACATCCTGATTCAAAATAATGTATGAGTTGAGATATTTTCCATAGATATCGTGTATGCTCCCTCCTTGTCATTGGCTGAACTGCCCGGTATTTTTTCATCTGTTTCCCCGCTTAGTTATAAATCGATTCATATATATAAATATTGTACCGATTATTAAGTTATTTATTGTACACTAAATTATAAGGTAAACAGAAATAATAAAATATTTATAATTATTATATTCCTCTTATTATTAGACATTTAAGATATTTCAAAATAATTAATGCATCTATTTCCATGAACATTCTATACTAGATATTTTGTTCTTTATTCGTAACTAATAAATGAACAGCCATGGAATTCTTAAAATTCAACTTCAGCTCAGGAAAGTTTGCTCTTGCATTAATACTTTCCATATCTCTTGCGGCAGTAAGCTGCAGCAAAGAAGAAGACCAGTTTCAGCCTGCTGAACCGGAAGGCAGCCTTGCTGATATCCCTACCACACTCGAAAACAGTGAACTCTATCCTGAACTCTTCCTTTCAGCAGATGACCTCCTTAAATACGGCGGCAGATCACCTGCATTCTCAAAGAGACCTCCCACTTTCGTAAATCTTATCATCGCTCTTGTAAAGACCGACCTGATTTCGACAGTTGCCAAGAACCAGCTGACGCTCTTTGCCCCATCTGATGAGGCTTTTGAGAAACTCTTCAAAGAACTTGGCGTCAAGGGTATAAAGGACATACCGGCTGACGTGCTCCGTCCTATTCTTCTGTACCATGCCGTTGCCGGCAAGGTCTATTCATACCAGCTCAGTAACGGATTCGTTCGTACATTAAACGGGGCTGCAGTAGAAGTAAAACTGAACGGCGGTGTTATGATAAATGATGCTAAAGTCGTACGGGCTGACGTCAAAGCCCTCAACGGTGTAATCCATGTCATTGACAAGGTGCTCATGCCTCCTACAAAGAATATCGTTGAGATAGCCGCAGGCAATCCCAATTTCAGCATCCTCGTCGAAGCAGTGAAATATGCTGGGCTCGACGGTGTGCTTGCCACCGGTGGTCCTTTCACGGTCTTTGCCCCGACAAACGATGCTTTTGTTGCACTGCTCGCCGAACTTAAGCTGAACAGCTTTGATGAGCTGATAGCTGCAATCGGCAAAGATGGGCTCACAAAAGTTCTTCTCTATCATGTTGTCAGCGGCCGCGTCTATTCAAGCGACCTGCCTGCAGGACCGCTCAGCGTTAAAACGCTCAACGGACAGAGCTTTACGATTGATGCTTCCCAGATAAAGATCACCGACGCGGTAAAACGTGAGTCGTTCCTGATCCCCGACTTACTCAACATCCAGGCAACAAACGGAGTGATACACGTGATAAACAAGGTTATTCTGCCAGTACTGTAAACACACTATATTTCCAAAAAAGGCATCACCTTACGGTATGCCTTTTTTTTGTTTTAAATTAGCCGGTAAAACGCCCCCTGCCATGACTAATCCCGTCCGGATCTCCTCAATTGACATCATGCGAGGCCTCACCCTTCTGCTGATGCTCTTCGTCAATGACCTGAACATGAAGGTGGCCCCCGCATGGATGGGACATACAAAAGCCGACTTCGACGGCATGGGCCTTGCAGACTGGGTTTTTCCAGGGTTCCTCTTCATCGTGGGGATGGCCATACCCTTTGCACTTTCAAACCGACTAAGGAAAGGAGAAACTGAGGGGAGGATAAGCTTCCACATCCTGATACGTACCCTTAGCCTTTTAATCATCGGGGTGCTCATGCTCAATACAGGAAGAGTGAATCCTGAGCTCACGGGAATGAGCAAAGACCTCTGGGCACTCATGATGTATGTTGCCGTGTTCTTTGTCTGGAATGATTATCCCATTAAGACCGGCAGATATCTCAAGACAATACTGCAACTCATCGGAGTGCTTGCCCTTGCAGTGCTGGCAATAAGGTTCAGGTCAGGACAGCCTGATAACCCCGGATGGATGATCACCGGATGGTGGGGCATCCTCGGATTGATCGGCTGGGGATACCTCATAGGAGCATTCACCTGGCTCCTCTTCCGCGACTCATTGGTGAAAATACTTCTCGTTACACTCTTCTTCTTCCTCCTGAATATCCTTTCAGGACTCGACCTTCTCGGATTCCTTGACCCGGTAAAACCTGTGCTAGGAATATTACTGGAAGGAAACGTCCCTTTCATCGTACTTACAGGAGTGGTTGCCGGAGTGATGCTTAGAAATCACAAAACTTCAGAACCCGGAAGTATAATCACTCCCTTCCTGGTGATCGGCATCATAAGTATAATATTTGGATTCATCCTCAGAAACTGGTTCATTATTTCCAAGATACATGCAACTCCCAGCTGGGGCATGATATGCAACGGCATCAGTTTCCTGGTCTTTATACTGATCTACTGGATCGCCGATGTGAAAAACAAAACCGGCTGGGCCGCATTTGTCAGACCTGCCGGGCAGTATTCCCTGACAACATACCTTGCACCTGATATTCTCTATCATGCAATCTGGATGTCGGGTATTCCTATCCTGATCTACAAACAATCCTCAGATCCGCTGATTGTCGTTGCAGGCTCACTGGCCTGGGCCCTTCTCATGGCTGGCCTGACAGCCATGCTGGCACGTATAAACATCAAACTGAAACTGTGATTCAGGGTCAGAGTGTAATTCTCTCCAGAAAGGTGTTTCCCCCCAGCCTGTTAAATGAGTTTCACTGAAGTCATCTGACTATCTCAAGCAGCGGAATAAATGACCTCTCTGTAATCAGATGGTCTGCAACAAGGTTGAGGTATTTGTTTTGAGAATAAAAAGAGATTCCTGTTCCGCACTCCCGAACCATGCAAATGTCATTGTCACTGTCTCCAACGGCCACAATATTTTTAATGTCAATATCATAACTTATTGCCAGCTGTCTGATGACATTTGACTTGCAGTACTCATGGTTACAGATGCTGTCATTTGTCCGTAGAAAGTAGGACGGAACTTTTACTTCACCTGTAGCTATGCTGCCTGAAAACTCAAGCTCGTTTGCTACACTGAAATCCATCCCCAGTTTGTTTTTCAGATGATTTGTCACCACATCGTAACTGTCGCTTATGATACCACATATATAACCTCTTCTCTTAAGTTCTGTGATTACCTCCAGGGCGTCGTCAACAACAGGGACGGCATCAGCCAAATCGATTATCTCTTTAATTGTATGGCCCTTTATCAAGGTCGCAATCATCTTGGTGCGCAAATAGGCGTTGTCATTTCTGGTGACAATATTGATCAATTCCTCCTCAAATCCCAACTGTCTTGAGGCTGTTATGATGAAGCTTCCGGCAAGTACGGTATTGTCCATATCAAAGACAACCATTTTATTGAGTCCCTTCTTATTTTCCCTGAGCGCGTACTCCATCTGAGTTCTAAGCACCCTGATCTTTTCCTGCATCTGGTTGCTGGCCTTATCCAGCGGACCACCCCTGCTTATTATTGCCCTTGACACCTCAAGCGCCATTTTTGACAGTTGCTCCCACGATTGCATTCTGTTTTCAATATAGCCAATACTTACCTCCTCAATTCTGGCTCCCGACAGATGCATATCGATCAGGATGCCAATATCGACTCCATAATCATTCTCAACCTCAAGTTTCTCCAGCATTGACTTCTTCCCGGCGATCATGCCGCTAAGAGGCTGTGAGAATCTTGTCAGAGGAGGAAATAGGAGGCTCAGCAACGGTTTTGCCACGAGCTCGGTTACTCTTCCCGCCTGACGGGTGAAGGAGGACTTTACCAGATCAGCCCTGCCATCTGTCAGAGGAGCCGTAAGAAGTTCAATTATACCATCCGGATAGGTGGTGATGTCGGCATCAAGGAAAACAAGATATTCATTGCGGGCGAACATTATCCCTTCCCGCATGGAGGCCCCTTTGCCCAGGAGAGTGCTGGTATAAATCACCACACCCTCCGCTTTGGCAATTTCTACGGTTTCGTCAGACGATTTGTCATCAACAACTATTATTTCAGAAACGAGAGGCGATTTCTTTACCAGCTCAATGACCTCGCGGAGTGTCTGGCTTTCATTCAGCGCAGGAATTATTACAGATACCATGACAGTCTGAATTTTGGTTCAACACTAAAACTCAGGCATTTAAAACAAATCCGTTGGATGAATTACTGCCCGGTAAAAAAGCAAGGTACAAAAAAATTTGCAGTTCTCATGCTGTGGCTGTCCTCTTCCCGTATTCGGCCTCAAGCTGTTCCCTTGAAATGAGTCCTCCGTGACCCGGCAGGAAAGTATGGCATCCTGTTGCAAGGAGTTTCTTCCAGCTCCGCAGAAGTTCATCGACATCGTCTGCAAAAGGGGGAAATATTTTTACCGTTGAAATATTGATAAGTGAGTCGCCGACTATCGCCACCTCCCCGTCAATTATCACTGCCGACTGCCCGGCACAATGCCCGGGAGTGTGCATTACAAATCCGTCAAGCCCGTAACGGCCCAGGTTAAAAGTCTCATCAAAAACATGATCAGCCCTGCATGGTTCATATTTGAATACCGGGGTGATCCTTCTTCCGATACTTACCAGCCCTTTTGTAAATGACAGTGTCCCCGATGGAATGGGGGTGTCTCCTTTTGCCAGGGATTCGCTCTCTTTCACATTAACTATTATTTCTGCACCATATTCACGGGCCAGCCATGCTGCATTGCCGGCATGATCAAAGTGTGTGTGGGTCAGAACAACTGCCTCAGGTACAATGCCTTTCCGTGAGAGAGCACTTTCCACCCTTCCCCGGTCAGCATGTATCCCGGTATCAATGAGTATCACCCTGCCCTGCCTGCTGACAATAAAAATGTTGCACCGTGCCGGGGTAAGCCTGAAGATGGCAGTTCCCCTGCTTGTATCCGGAATAGTTATCATAATACGAAGATAAATACTTAGGGGGTTTCAGAAGGATTTTTCACATCAAACATTTCTAACTTTGTCCGCGATACAAAAACATTGAAATGAAAACAGTGCCTATCTATCAGGTTGATGCCTTCACCACAGGCCCTTTCAGCGGCAATCCTGCTGCAGTTTGCATTCTCAGCAAGTGGCCTGCCGATGACCTTATGCAGAATATTGCCCTGGAGAATAACCTTGCGGAAACGGCATTCATTGTGCAACAGGGAAACGACTGGCTTATAAGATGGTTTACACCGGTCACCGAGGTTGACCTTTGCGGTCACGCCACCCTGGCATCCTCTTATGTAGTTATGAATATCCTTCAGCCTGGAAGGAGTGAGGTGACATTTCATTCACTGCATATGGGTGATCTTATTGTAAGGAAGAATGGAGGTATGCTCGAGCTGGACTTCCCCACCGATACTCCTGTACGATGTGAGTTACCCGCGATCATAAGGGAAAGCATGGACAGAGAACCTCTTGAATGCTACAGGGGGAGAATCGATTACCTTCTCCTGTATGAGAGTGAAAGCGACATAATAAATCTCGCTCCTGACTTCAGAAAACTTGCCCGGGCAGAGGGGCGGGGAACTATTGTCACCGCCCCGGGCAGTGATGTCGATTTCGTATCGCGCTTCTTTGTGCCGGGGGCGGGCATTGATGAGGACCCGGTGACCGGTTCCGCTCATACGACACTTACCCCCTTCTGGTCAGAACGCCTCGGCAGAAAAACCCTTAAAGCGAGACAGCTCTCTGCCAGGGGAGGTTATCTCGAATGCTCCCTTGCCGGAGACCGCACTTTGATCGCCGGCAGGGCAATGCTTTATCTTAAAGGCGAGATATACGTCTGAATTAGCATAAAATCAATTATGTTTGTCAATCCAAAACAAGAGGGATGAACAGGAAGGATGCCATCCACCCATACGGTGAGAAACAGCTGCAGTTTGACAAGCGATATCTTAGGATGGCTGCCATATGGGCAGAGAACTCCTACTGTAAGAGAAGGCAGGTGGGAGCGCTGATAGTCAAGGACAAGATGATAATCTCTGACGGCTATAACGGCACCCCCTCAGGATTTGAAAATGTCTGTGAGGATGAAAACAATGTGACCAAACCATATGTTCTTCATGCAGAGGCAAACGCCATCACCAAAGTAGCCAGGTCAAATAACTCAAGTGAGAATTCCACCCTCTATATCACCGATTCGCCATGCATGGAGTGCTCGAAGCTGATCATACAATCGGGTATCAGGCGAGTTGTGTACAGCAATCAGTACCGTAACCTGGAAGGCATTGACCTGCTTAAAAGAGCAGGTATCGAGATGGTTTATATAGATTTAGAAGAAAAGGACAATGAAATACAATAGAGCATATCTCCCGCTTATTATCTCCGCCGGCATTGCACTGGGAATACTTATCGGCTTTTACATGCCTCATCCCAACACAGGCATGAGTACCACTTTCCCGGCATCAAATGACAAGTTGAGCCGTATACTCGATATCATTGAATCAGACTACGTCGACACAATAGACCGAAATGCCCTCATCGAGGAAGCCATCCCGACGATGCTGCGCAAGCTCGACCCCCATTCTGTTTATATCCCGGCACGAGATCTTACAGAGGCAAACGAGCCGCTGCAGGGGAATTTTGACGGTATTGGTGTCTCATTCAATACCATAACTGACACTGTCCTGATCATTAGCACTATATCTGGCGGCCCATCTGAAAAGGCGGGGATCATGGCGGGTGATAAAATCATTTATGTAGGCGATTCACTCATCGCTGGCAAAGGAATCCCTGACGAAAACATTGTCAGGATGCTCAAGGGCCCGCGCGGAACAAGGGTTGATCTTAAGATTGCCAGGAAAGGTGTGCCTGAGCTAATGCCTTTCACAATCATTCGCGATAAAATTCCCATTTTCAGTGTTGACGTCTCTTACATGATGTCAGACGACGTGGGATATATAAAAATTTCCAACTTCGCACTAACCACGCATGAGGAGTTCAGGCAGGGACTGCGTGATCTCAAGGGGCAGGGAATGAATAGGCTGATACTTGACCTGAGAAGCAACTCGGGTGGTGTCATGGATGCTGCCACCATGATAGCAGACGAGTTCCTGGCGGAAGGGAAGCTCATTGTCTTTACAATGGGCAAGGCAAAACCCAGGCAGGAGGTGAGAGCTACAGCAAACGGTGATTTCGAACAGGGTGAGCTCGTTGTTCTGATTGATGAGTGGAGCGCCTCTGCCAGCGAGATACTGGCAGGAGCAGTTCAGGATAATGACCGTGGCACCATCATCGGCCGCCGCTCATTCGGCAAGGGCCTCGTGCAGGAACCTGTCATGTTCAGGGACGGATCGGGAATGAGACTCACAATTGCACGTTACTATACCCCTACTGGCAGATCGATACAGAAACCCTACGACGAAGGCGTTGAAAAGTACTATGAGGAGCTGGGAACAAGATACATTCACGGAGAGTTCGAGCAGGCTGACTCAATAGATTTACCCGACTCTCTGCGATATACCACTCCGGGAGGTAAGACAGTATACGGGGGCGGCGGCATAATGCCCGACATCTTTATACCAATTGACACCACAGGCATCTCAGATTATTTCATTGCCGTCCGTAATTCAGGCCTCCTCCTCAGGTATGCATTGAAATTTACGGAAGACAACCGGGAGGCAATGAAAAAATTCCGTGACCTTTCCACTCTCGATGAGTGGTTGTCGGACCAGGATCTCATGTCAAAATTTGTCAGGTATGCTTCTGAAAATGGCATCCCGCCGGATAATGATGGCATAAGTACCTCCAAAAATATTCTGTACATTCAGCTTAAAGCATACATTGCCCGCAATATGCTTGACAGCAAGGGCTTCTATCCGCTCTGGGAAAAGATTGACCAGACGCTGCTCAAAGCCCTGGAATACATTGAGGCTATCTGATTATCATGCTTGGTTATCAGCCCTTTTGCTATTTTCTTCAGTAAACTGCGATATCAGTTCCGCTGACTTTTCAGGCTCCTCAATGAAACCCAGATGACCTGAGTCCTCCATGATAACCACCCTGCAGTTGCCAGGAATCTTTACATTTCCGAGGGCTTTCTCCGGCGTAAAATAGAGATCATGCCTTCCCAGTATCCACAATAGCGGTATTCTGCCCTCTTCGACCAGATGTACCCTGGAAGGCCTTGCCATCATCCCCCTGAGTACGGATATTATCCCTTCATCCGGACAGCGCGAAGCTATCATCTCCATCCGCGCCAGGGCATCAGGCATCCGTGACAGGTTCTTTTCCGCAAACATCATCGATACGTTCGCCGGATACATCAGGTTCTTCCGGCCGGCCTCCACAATCGCGATCTCCCTGTTGCGCTTGTTAATAGCCTCAGCGGAATCGGCATGGGGATGCGAATGAAACAGTATATACCCTGCCAGAAGATCAGGGTAGAGCTCAGCAAATGCCAGAGCGACATAACCTCCAAGCGAATGGCCTGCCAGGATTACCTTCCCGCACTTTTCCTTTTCTATGACCGCATGCACCGCCCCGGCCATCAGCTCCATCGTGTGTATGCCTGAGATGATCCCGGAGGCACCGTGACCCGGAAGATCTATCGAAATGACCCTGTAGCTCCTGGATAAATCAGCAGAAAGCATTTCCCATACCTCCTTTGCCTCGAGATATCCGTGCAGGAGGACAACAGGATAACCTGTGCCGTCAGAGGTGTATGAGACAACAGTGCCTCTGTAATCTGTATTCATCGCTTCAAACCATTTGATAATGACAAAAAACTCTTTAAATTTACCATGAATAAATCACTTTTTTTATCCTCACCTCAAACCAAAAGTTCCAGGCCGATGAACAAGATACTTTTTTCTGCCGTATCAAAAAAGTTTGTTATGGCACTTGCCGGATTGTTTCTGCTCCTGTTCCTGCCGGTTCACCTTGGCATCAATCTGATGCTTCTGAAAGAAGACCCTGAACCGTTTAACACTGCCGCTCACTTTATGGCAACATTTCCCCTGGTAAAAGTGGTGGAAATTGTCCTTATGCTGGCCATCCTTGTACATGTCATCTACGGGGTCACGCTTCAGATCATCAACTGGCTTAAAAGACCGGTTGGCTATGCCGTCAGGAATAAATCAGAAACATCCGCGTTCTCAAGATTTATGATATGGACCGGGGGTTCTGTGCTTATCTTCATTATTATCCATTTCTTCAACTTTTATTTCATCAAGCTGGGTCTAGTCGACGGTGATCCCGAGAACTTTTACTCTCTGGCGTGGCAGCTTTTCAATTTGCCGGGATATGTCATCCTCTACTGGATATGTTTTGCCCTGCTTGGATTCCACCTCTTTCATGCCCTTCATTCTGCTTTTCAGACACTGGGCCTTAACAATGATTTCTGGACCCCGGTGATCAAGGGTCTTTCGCTGATTTATGCCATTGTGGTGCCGATCGGATTTGCGGTAATTCCTCTTGTAATATGGCTTTTCAACTAACCTGTAGAAACAATATTCCATGATAACTCTCAACGCTAAGATCCCGGAAGGGCCACTTGAAGAGAAGTGGACAAAGTACAAGTCAACAACGAAACTTGTTAATCCGGCCAACAAAAAGAAGCTTGACATAATCATTATCGGCACAGGGCTTTCAGGAGCCGGGTCTGCAGCCGCTCTTGGTGAGCTCGGTTATAACGTCAAGGTATTCTGTTACCAGGACTCTCCCCGCCGTGCACACTCTGTAGCTGCACAGGGAGGCATCAATGCCGCCAAGAACTACAAGCATGACGGCGACAGTGTATACCGTCTCTTTTATGACATGATCAAGGGAGGCGACTTCAGGGCACGTGAAGCCAATGTGTACCGTATCGCCGAGGTAAGCAACCAGGTGATAGACCATTATTCTGCTCTTGGCGTACCATTTGCCCGCGAGTATGGCGGCACCCTCGACACCCGTTCTTTCGGTGGCGTGCAGGTATCACGCACATTCTATGCAAAGGGGCAGACCGGTCAGCAGTGCCTTCTGGGTGCATACTCATCGCTTAACAGGCAGATCAAAGCCGGCACGGTGACAATGTACCCGCGCAGGGATATGCTTGACATTGTAGTCATTGACGGCAGGGCCCGTGGAATTATTGTCCGCAACCTTCTCACAGGAGAGATAGAGAGACACTCGGCCCATGCCGTTGTACTGGCCTCCGGAGGGTACGGTACGATCTATTACCTCTCAACACTGGCAGTCAACTCGAACGCTTCTGCAGCCTGGAAAGCTTACAAGAAAGGAGCGGCATTCGCCAACCCGAGCTTCGTACAGATACACCCTACCAGCATACCGCAGCTGAACGAGTTCCAGAGCAAGCTGACACTCATGTCTGAGTCGCTCAGAAACGACGGACGCATCTGGGTGCCAAAAAATAAGGGTGACAAGCGCCCGGCAAATGATATTCCCGAAGAGGAAAGAGACTATTATCTCGAACGCCGCTACCCCACTTTTGGTAACCTTGTTCCACGTGACGTGGCCTCCAGGGCTGCAAAGGAACGGTGTGATGCCGGCTACGGCGTCGGAGACACAGGACTGGCTGTCAACCTCGACTTCCGCGATGCAATAAAGAAACAGGGGAAGAAAGCCATTGAAAACAAGTACGGCAACCTCTTCGAGATGTACCAGCATATAACAGGTCTCGACCCCTATGAGGAGCCTATGCGCATCTATCCTGCAGGACATTATACCATGGGTGGTCTCTGGGTCGACTATGAACTGATGACAACCCTTCCGGGGCTCTTTTCCATCGGTGAATCAAATTTCTCTGATCATGGTGCCAACAGGCTGGGAGCCAGCTCACTGATGCAGGCTGCCGGAGACGGATACTTCATCCTTCCCAATACTATCAGCAACTATCTCTCAGGAGAGATACGTACTCCGAAAGTACCGACTACAGGAGCAGAATTTGACGAGGCTGAAAAGACCGCAAGGGAGAGAATAGAGAAACTCCTCTCAATAAAGGGAAAGAACACTTCGACAACATTCCACAGACGTCTTGGCAAGATAATGTGGGACTACTGCGGCATGACACGCAACGAAGAGGGATTGAAAAAAGCATTGAAGCTGGTGGATGAGCTGAAGAAGGAGTTCTGGAGCGACCTTATGGTGCCCGGTGAAGGGGCTGACCTGAACCAGGAGCTTGAAAAGGCCGGCAGGGTGGCTGACTTCATGGAGCTGGCAAAGCTGATGATAACAGATGCACTGAACAGAAAAGAGTCATGCGGAGCACACTTCCGCGAGGAATACCAGACACCCGACGGCGAGGCCATGAGAAATGACAGTGAGTACTCGTATGTAGCCGCCTGGGAATACAACGGCGATGACGAACCGATACTCAACAAGGAGCCGCTGAAGTTTGAGTTTGTTGAACTTAAGGAAAGAAGCTATAAATAACCTATTCTAATTGTGCCTGATATGAAGCTCAAATTAAAGATATGGAGACAGAAAAATGCAAAGACAAAAGGATCTTTCGCATCCTATGATCTTGACAACGTCTCCCCCGATATGTCATTTCTGGAGATGCTCGACGCCCTGAACAAAAGGCTCGTCGAAGCAGGGAAAGAACCGGTGGCGTTTGACCATGACTGCCGCGAAGGGATCTGCGGCAGCTGCGGGATGTATATAAACGGATACCCGCACGGTCCTGTTCCGGGATTGACTACATGCCATCTCGCGATGAGGTATTTCAATGACGGTGACACCATCACCATCGAGCCCTGGAGGGCGAAAGCCTTCCCGGTTATAAAAGACCTTATCGTAGACCGAAGTGCTTTTGACAGGATACAGGTTGCAGGCGGATTCATCTCGGTTACTGCCGGTGCTGCTGCAGAAGCCAATTCAGTGCTGGTAAACAAGCATAAGAGTGACATGGCTTTTGATTCCGCTATATGCATTGGGTGCGGTGCCTGCGTGGCAGCCTGCAAGAATGCCTCGGCCATGCTCTTTGTCTCGGCCAAGGTATCACAATACGCATTGCTGCCCCAGGGCAGGATCGAGGCCAAAGACCGCGTGCGGGCCATGATAGCGGAAATGGACAGGCAGGGCTTTGGTACCTGCTCAAACACCGGCGCCTGTGAGGCACAGTGCCCGAAACAGATAAAACTGACCAATATTGCCAGGCTTAACCGGGAGTACTACAAGGCATTTTAAAAGAGGTAACGGCGCCCAATATGGGCGCCGTTAATTCATTTCATACAAACCTTCTCTATCTCTTCCACGGTCTTGGGCGCTACCTTGCCCAGAGGCCTGCTGCCTTTGGGTGTGATGAGCAAGTCATCCTCAATGCGGCACCCGCCGAAGTCAAGATATGTTTCAGCCTTTGCATAGTCGATAAACCGGCTGTGCTTTCCTTCAGCCTTCCACTGTGATATCAACTCAGGAATGAAGTATATCCCCGGCTCGACAGTAAATACATGTCCGGGCTTATATGGCAGTGCAAACCTGAGAAACGCCAGACCAAACTGTGTGCTCCTTTTTACCTCGTCATTATAGCCGACGAAATTCTCGCCGAGACTCTCCATATCATGAACATCAAGTCCCATCATATGCCCCAGTCCGTGCGGCATGAAGAGAGCATGCGCACCCTCGGTCACCGCTTCAGCCGGATCACCCTTCATGATCCCCAGATCCTTCAGTCCGGAGGCAATTATCCGGCAGGCATTGAGGTGCAGATCGCGGTTGGAAATACCCGGTCCTGCTTTTTTTATCGACTCGGTGTTTGCCTTCAGAACTATCTCATAGATCTCCTTCTGCTTCTGGCTGAAACGCCCGCCGACAGGGGTGGTACGTGTCAGGTCAGCAGCATAATGGAGAGCTGATTCGGCACCGCAGTCAGAAACCAGCATCTTTCCCTCCCTGAGAACATTGTTATGAACATGGTTATGCAGGGTCTGACCATTGATGCTGAGGATGATGGGAAAAGAGGGGCCGTTGGCCTTGGCCCATGCAATGCCCTCGATGGTACCGAAGATCTCCTGCTCGGTGACGCCGGGCTTGCACATACGCATCGCAGTAGTCTGCATCTCGCATGCCACATCGCCTGCCTTTTCTATCTCGGCAATCTCCACATCCTCTTTTATTGACCTGAGTGATACCACTGCCCTGATTAACTTCTCAGAAGCCTTGCTTCGCATCTGGCAAGGGTTCTCATGAAGGAGCATTCCGAGCGTCATCTTTGTCTCGGCCCTGTAGGGTGGAAGGAAGTGGATGGTTCTGCCGTCTGCCTGGGCCTTCCCGATATAATCGTTCAGCCTGGCAAAAGGAATAGTCTTACTGACGCCAACCCGTTCCCCAAGATCAGCCATGGCTGGCTGAGGCCCCATCCAGATGATGTCATCAATGTCAACATCGTTGCCAAAGATTATTTCTTCACCGGAATTGAAATCAATGACTCCGGCCAGACCCGGAAGGTCAAGCCCGAAAAAATAGAGAAAATCACTGTCCTGCCTCCAGTGGTAGGTGTTTGCAGGATAATTCATCGGGGCCTCGACGTTCCCTGTGAAAAGAGCTATGCCTTCATTAAGAATTGACTTGAGGCTGCTTCTGCGGTTGATGTAAATCTGTCGGTCAAACATGGAATTATTTATTTTTGATTGTTACAGAATGCTAATGTAGGAAGAGCTGTTGATATTTTTAAGGTTATCAACAATTTTTAATTGCGAAGGGTATTGACAAAAATCTGTAAGAGTGTACATTCGCATATAAATAGAGGGGGATAATTTCAGACTGATGCCGTACCGACAGATTACCAAACACAGACTCCGCAAGGCTGAGGGCAATTAAGAAAGCCCTGGATATGGGGAAAGACACACCGCCGTTCAGGCTGGCTTATTCAATGAAGACCCTGGTAAAGCTGCAGAGTTTTCTTCCGGTATTTGAAAATGCCATCAGTCTTCAGCGACAGACGCTTGTGAATCAGGCTGATAAGAGCAGGTCCAACCAGGAGGCCGCACGCAAGGCGAGAATGTATATCACTCATTTCCTCCGGGTCGTAAATATGGCTGTGATGAGAGGGGAACTGCCTGCAGAGACAAGATCATTCTACGGTATCTCTCCGGAAGATGCCGCGCTCCCTTCACTGGCCACAGACAATGAGCTCATTGCCTGGGGAAAGAGAATTATTGACGGGGAAGAGTACCGCATCAGGAAAGGCAATACTCCTGTGACCAATCCGTCTGTCGCCGTGGTCAAGGTACGTTATGAAAAATTCCTTGAGACGCGAAATCATTATAAAACCGTAAGCAGGCGTGCCGCGGATTGTGTGACGAGAACGACTGACCTGCGGCGGGAGGCTGACGACCATATTTCAAACCTGTGGAACGAGATCGAAGCCCGCTTCGCAACCTTGACTGAAGATGAAAAAAGGACACAGGCTGAACGGTACGGTCTGGTATACGTCTTCCGGAAGGGCGAGTTGACGCAACAGGATCTTTCACCTACACTGTTCGGTACTGACCAGCTTTAATCCCCGACGCTGAAATTGAGATTCGGTAACAACATATTAAGGGAGCAGCCTCTCTTTCTTGCTCCAATGGAGGATATCACTGACCCTTCATTCAGATATATATGCAAGATGTTCGGTGCCGACTTTATGTATACCGAGTTTATTTCGTCAGACGGCCTCATCAGAGACGGAAAAAGCAGCGTAAAGAAACTTGATCTGTTTGATTATGAGCGTCCGATCGGGATTCAGCTCTACGGTCATATCATCGAATCAATGGTTGACGCTGCTCACAGGGCCAGGGAGGCTAACCCGGATCTGATCGACCTGAACTTCGGGTGTCCTGTACGCAAGATCGCTGCCCGCGGCGCCGGTGCCGGGATGCTGCAGAACATCCCACTCATGATTGAGATGACCTCGGCCATCGTCAGGGCGGTTGATCTGCCGGTAACCGTCAAGACCAGGCTTGGATGGGATGACAACAGTAAGATAATTGTCGACCTGGCAGAACGGCTTCAGGATACGGGTATCGCCGCCCTCACAATACACGGGCGAACCAGGGCGCAGCTATATCGCGGCGAAGCAGACTGGACACTTATCGGTGAGGTAAAGAACAACCCCAGGATGAAGATCCCGGTGATAGGCAACGGTGACGTAAACGGACCCGGGAGGGCGAAGCTTATGTTTGACAGGTACGGCGTTGACGGAATAATGATCGGAAGGGCCACATTCGGCAGACCCTGGATATTCAGGGAGATAAGGCACTATCTCGATACGGGGGAGATCCTCCCGGAACCGACCGTGGACGAAAAGGCCGACCTTGCACTACTGCATCTCGACAAGTCTCTTGAACATAAAGAGGGCAAGCCGGCTATCCTTGAGATGCGCCGCCATTTTTCAAGCTACTTCAAGGGGCTTCCCAATTTTAAGGAGACAAGGCTAAGGCTGCTTACCTCGACCGATGTGAACGAAATAAGGGAGATCATTGAAGAGATAAGGGAGAAATGGGGTAGCTGCCGCAGTGAAGATCTAACCGGCATCTACGGTGTCTGAACCTCGTTCAGCATCATCTCTCTGAGGCACCTCAATCGTGCCGTAAAGCTTTCTTACATCCTTCCATCGGTAAACAACAGCCATCAGAGCAATAAACAACAGTGACATTACCACCAGCCCGGCAAAATCGTGCCATGGATAGATGTTGATCTGCTCATACATTGCCGGAGTCTGAAGCGCCGAGTCTTTATGCGTTACAAAGACCGAGAGGAACATGTTGTTGGCAGTGTGGGCTCCAATGGCCAGCTCCGTTCCGTCATCCATCATTGTAAGGGCCGCGAATACCAGTCCGAAAAAGACATATTGAGGTATCATTGTCAGAAATCCGTATTCCTTTACCTCCGGGTTAATGCCATGCATGAGGCCAAAAAGAAGTGATGTGCTGACAACAGGCAGCCAGCGGTTCCGTGACAGTACGGCAAAACCCTGGATCAGATATCCCCTGAAAAGCAGCTCTTCAAACCCCGCCTGAAAAGGTATCATGACCATGGCGAGTATTGCCAGCGTTATGAGTGATTTCGAAGTAGTTGTTCAGGATGAAGTTACCCGGGATCATTCCTTACTGACCAGAGAAGGTATACTGCCGATATCGACAGCCAGACAAGTGCTGAGAAAAATATTCTTCCCCATCTGATCCCCTTTCCTCCGTTAACCACAGTTCCGAAGCTCCTCTGGTTCAGCGGCCTGACCAACAGCACGAACTGCAAAGAAGGCCAGGATAAAAGGAAATACTGTCAGGGCGAACCCCAGATTCAGGTCGATTCCCATGGCTGCAAAATCAGGCATCCCTCCTTTGGTGGGGAGGTTCTCCTGCCCCCGAGTAAACAGCCATAACCACAATCAGGGGAATTGCGCCCAATGATATTTGAAGCCAGGAAGGGGGTGACAGTGCCGATGAAATACCTCCAGAAGGCATTCTTGCCAAAGAAGGGAGCAGTCAGGAATGCGCTGTCGCCCTGACTTTTGTTGTAATTGGTTGTTTCAGTTCGCATATTTTTTAAAACTCTGAGCCGGGCCTGGCCGGATAATCGATGGAGTAATGAAGCCCCAGGCTCTCCTGGCGGTTCTGTGCCATTTTTATCACAAGATAGCCGGCTGCTATAAGATTACGTAATTCGATAAGTTTCCTTGAGAGAGTTGACCTGCGGTAGAGATCCTCCGTCTCCTGGTAAATTATTTCCAGCCTGGTCTTTGCCCTTGCCAGCCTCAGGTCAGACCTTACTATACCCACATAGTTGCTCATTATCATCTGCATCTCACGGTAATTCTGTGTAACCAGCACCATCTCCTCAAGATGGGTGGTGCCATGATAGTTCCATTCGGGTATCTTCTCCTCAAAAGTCAGGTCAGCGATACGGGCCGAGGCATCTTCAGAGGCCCTGTGAGCGTACACTGCTGCCTCAATGAGAGAGTTGGATGCCAGCCTGTTTGCTCCGTGCAGTCCCGTTGAGGAGACCTCTCCGACAGCATACAGACGGTCGATGGAGCTCCTGCCGTTCATGTCAACCTTTACTCCGCCGCATGAGTAATGAGCTGCAGGCACAACGGGTATCATCTGCCTTGTAAAATCAATATCAAGAGAAAGACATTTCTCATAGATATGAGGAAAATGGGATTTGAGTTCTTCAGCATTGAGATGAGTGCAGTCGAGATATACGAAGTCATCGCCCCTGAGCTTCATTTCATGGTCTATTGCCCTGGCAACTACATCACGCGGAGCAAGCGACCCCCTTACATGATACCTGTGCATGAACTTCTGGCCTGCACTGTTGCGCAGTTCACCCCCGAAACCTCTCATCGCCTCGGTGATCAGGAAAGATGGCCTTTCATTCGGGTTATACAGTGATGTAGGATGAAACTGGATGAACTCCATGTTCTCAATAATGCCGTTGGCACGGTGCACCATAGCAACGCCGTCGCCGGTTGCAACCTCAGGATTTGTAGTTGTCAGGTATATATTTCCCAGTCCTCCTGTTGCCAGTATCGTTGTCTTTGCAAGGAACGTTTTTACCTTATTATCATTTAAATCAGCCACATATGCGCCGAAGCACCTGATATCCTTCCACTCCCTGGTAACATACTCACCCAGGTTGTGCTGTGTAAGCAGGTCTATGGCAAAATGATTCTCGTATATCTCTATGTTTTTGTGCTCCCTGACCTTGCTGATAAGCACTCTCTGCACCTCGGCCCCGGTCGAGTCCTTATGATGAAGTATACGGTGCTCGGTATGACCTCCCTCCATAGCCATTTCAAGACTGCCGTCATCCTTCCTGTCAAACTCCACTCCCATCTCAATGAGTTCCCTGATCCTTTCAGGGGCTTCGCTGACGACCATCCTCACGACCTCCTCCTTGCAGTATCCTGCACCGGCGATCATGGTGTCCCTGACATGCTTATCAAAGTTATCAGGCGGATACATTACAGTTGCTATTCCACCCTGGGCATAATTGGTATTGGTATCAGCCAGGCCCGCTTTCGTCACCACACACACTCTGCCGTGCGCTGCCGCCTTAAGTGCAAAAGTGAGTCCGGCCATACCGGAACCAATAACAAGAAAATCACATCTAACCTTCATCTGAGGTAATTTCAGCGGTGGAAAACAAAGATACAAATTGATTTCAGACATCCATGCAGATTGTAAAACAGCGGATTTTGATATACTTTTGCCCGGTCGTTACGAAGAACCTAAAATCAGGATGGCTCAGGAAGATATCTTTAAAAAGTTAGTGTCTCATTGCAAGGAGTACGGATACGTTTTTCCCTCAAGTGAAATATATGACGGCCTTGGAGCTGTGTATGACTACGGGCAGTACGGGGTTGAACTGAAAAACAATATCAAGAAATACTGGTGGGACAGCATGGTCCTGCTCAATGAAAATATTGTGGGGCTTGATTCCGCAATCTTCATGCACCCGACAACATGGAAGGCTTCGGGTCACGTCGACGCATTCAATGATCCGCTTATTGACAACAGGGACAGTAAGAAAAGATACCGGGCTGACGTGTTAATCGAGGATCAGCTCGCTAAGTTTGAAGAAAAGATTGAGAAGGAGGTAGAGAAAGCCAGAGCCCGCTTCGGTGATAAGTTTGATGAAGCACTCTTCAGGTCAACAAACCCGAAGATTGTTGAGACCAGGGAGAAGTATGACAACCTTAACCGGAGGTTTGTTGCTGCACTGACTGAAGGCAATCTCACCGAGCTGAAGCAGATCATACTTGACAACGAGATTGTCTGCCCTGTGTCAGGCACCAGGAACTGGACAGATGTAAGGCAGTTTAACCTGATGTTCTCCACTGAGATTGGATCGACCTCTGACGGCGCCATGAAGATCTTCCTCAGGCCTGAAACCGCACAGGGGATATTCGTCAATTTTCTGAACGTGCAGAAGACGGGCCGTATGAGGTTGCCGTTCGGTATTGCCCAGATAGGCAAGGCCTTCAGAAATGAGATCGTGGCAAGGCAGTTTATCTTCCGCATGCGCGAGTTTGAGCAGATGGAGATGCAGTTCTTCGTCAAGCCGGGCACAGAGCTTGAATGGTACAACCACTGGAAAGAGGCGAGAATGAAATGGCACAGGGCATTGGGCTTTGGCGATGACAATTACCGGTTCCATGATCATGACAAGCTTGCACACTATGCCAATGCAGCCGCAGACATAGAATACAAATTCCCGTTCGGATTCAAGGAGGTTGAGGGTATTCACTCACGTACCGATTTCGATCTCAGACAGCATCAGGAGTACAGCGGCAAAAAGATGCAGTACTTTGATCCTGAGAAGAATGAGTCATACATCCCATATGTTGTTGAGACATCCATCGGTGTTGACCGCATGTTCCTCCAGGTGATTGCTGCCTCATACTATGAGGAGGATCTCACGAAGGAAGACGGTGTGCCTGACAGCAGGGTAGTACTGAGACTTCCGTCAGTGCTTGCGCCGGTGAAACTGGCGGTACTGCCACTGGTGCGTAAGGATAACCTCCCCGACATCTCCCGAAAGATTATAGACGAGCTTAAGTTCGACTTCAACTGCCAGTATGATGAAAAGGACTCTATCGGGAAACGTTACCGTCGTCAGGATGCCATCGGTACTCCTTACTGCATAACAATTGACTATCAGACGGCAGAGGACGAGACAGTTACAATCAGGTACAGGGACACGATGCTTCAGGAGCGGGTGCCTGTATCAAATCTAAGGGCAATAATTGCAGACAAGGTGAGCCTTCGGGGGCAGCTAAAGAAACTTTGAGATGAGACCGGCGCCTGAGAAAGTGCTGATTATCACATACTACTGGCCCCCAAGCGGTGGCGCCGGGGTACAGCGGTGGCTTAAATTCACCAAGTATCTTCCATCATCAGGCTGGATACCTGTTATTCTTACCGTTAAGCCCGAATATGCCGCCTATCCCTCAAGAGATCCTTCGCTCTACGGTGAGATACCACTGGATGTTGAGATACACAGAACCAAAGCCACCAACTACTTCGCCCTTTTTGGCAAGGACCAGTCAAAAATACCTCATGCCGGCTTCGCCGCCGGCGCAGACAGGAGCCTGAAGGGCCGCGTCAGCCGCTTTATCAGGGGTAACTTCTTTGTTCCCGACCCCCGCAGGGGATGGAACAGATATGCATTCAGAAAAGCCCGTGCACTCATCAGGGAAGAGAATATCCGGTTCATAATCACTACCAGCCCGCCGCATTCGACCCAGCTCATAGGTCGCAGACTGAAAAGGAGATTCCCGGACATCAGGTGGATTGCCGATCTCAGAGACCCATGGACAGACATCTATTATTATGACATGTTCAACCCTTCATTCATTGCCAGAATGGCAGATAATGCGATGGAGAAGAGTGTCCTGACAAAGTCCGATGCTGTCATGACTGTCGGCCAGACACTGGCTTCCATGCTTGAAAGCAAGGTTGACGCAGTCAGAGAAAAGATTTTCATCCTGCCAAACGGATATGACGAGGAGGATTTTGAGGGAATAGTTCCCTCTGTTCCTGAGATATTTACAATAACATATGTCGGCACATTATCGCCTTCATATCCGGTGAATAGCTTTATCAGGGCTGTAAATGAGATCAGGAAGAGCGGACTTGCAGTAAATCTAAGATTTGTCGGCAGCGTCCCTGATGAAATCCGGGCACTGTTCCCCCCTGATGAAGAAAAAGGGACCACAGAATTCATTAAATACTGCGAGCATCCGGAAGCCATCAGACAGATAATGAGCACATCCATGCTCCTGCTTGTCATTCCTGATCATGCCTCGAACAGGGCGATACTGACGGGCAAAATATTTGAATACCTCGCAACTGAAAAACCTTTGCTGTTCCTTGGACCGGCAGACGGAGATGCGGCACAGCTTCTCGTAAAATGTGGTTACCAGGGCCTCTATGACTACAATGATACTGAGGGCATTAAAAACTTTATCCTGAAAGTTGCCGGGGGAATACCTGTTCGGCGCAGCGGACATCACCTTGAATATTCGCGAAGATCACTCACCGGCCATCTTTCCGGCCTTCTGAATTCACTTGATAAACCAGCTGTAAATCAGCTCTGACGGAACCCTTTTTTGATCGTGGAAAGGATAACATCCACCATTTTGTTCATGTCATCTGAAAGCTTTAAAAGATAAAGGCCTGCAGTAAAAACGAAAGTTACCAGGGCACTCCTCAGCATCAGGTCAGGCAACAGCGGCATCTCCGGCACCAGAGTCCCTGCAACGAAGGCAACGGCTGCAACAAGAGTCATCCAGAGATGATTCATCCGGTATGGCCAGAGGCTGTACTTCCACCCCACAACACCGACACAAAGAAGATTGTAAATCGCATTGGATATCATTGAGGCTACCGCGGCACCCGTAATTCCCATCAGGGGAATGAAAACGAGGCTTGATATCACAAAGAGTCCTATAAGAATGAACATGAGCCAGGTCTGGTAACGGTAAAGCGCAGAGGTACTGAGAACGACTCCGTTAATGCCTGCCGAGACATTTACAAGATTACCCAGCCCGATGAGAACAATGACTGCATAACTCGATCCGTACTCCTCCGGAAGAATCCGGAAGATGTTGCCGAGATTAACCATCAGACCGATGAAAATCAGTAATCCTACCGCATATTGATTTATGCTGCTTCGTAAATAGATATCGTCGACTGTCTTAAGATCCTCCTTCTTCCACAATTCGGCCATAAAAGGGATTGATATCTTGGCCACCGACCTCCCCGGGATCATTATCAGTACAGCAAAATATGAGGCAATTGAATAAATTCCAACCTGGCTCTCTCCCAGGTATTGATTGATAAACATCTTGTCAAGCGTGGTAAGTACATAGCCGCTCAGACCTGTCAGGGTACCGAAGAGTGACAACAGCAGGATCTGTTTCCGAAGCTCGGGAGTGATGTATCCGCGATTGAATTTGAGTGAAATCTCTTTCCTCAGAACCATTATGAATGTGATGACTATCAGCGGGACACCCTGAGATACCAGATATCCAAGCATGTAACCGTCAAAGTCAATGATCCCGAACCAGAACAGGATGATCATCGCAAAATTGATAAGCCTGAATAGGAACTCCTTGAGGAACGTTCCTAGGACAGCATCATAGAGAACCTTACTGTAGTTGTCGAAGAGGTTAAAGAGGAGTGTTATCGTAAGGAGTGCCGGAAGATAAAACGAATACTGCGAGATCAGAGGTGAGCGATCTATGTTGTTCTCCTCAAACTGGGGTGTGTAAAACTTCAGAAAAATCAGGGTAAGAATAAGTCCGGCAAGGGTGATTGACAGTGCAATGGCGAAAAACCCGTTATGTTTCTCGCGTATATCCCTGAAATAGGGAAACAACCTGTTAATGACATTAATAAAGCCCAGGCTGGAGAACTGCGAGAGGATGGTCGCAAATGATATCAGCACCTGAACTACGCCAATCTCTCCTGTCGTGAATATCCGGGGTGAAAGCAGAGCAATATTGATAAAACCCAGCAAAGCTCCAAGGTATGACCATGCTGCTCCGCGAAGTGTCTGCTGCTGAACGATTCCCATCTTCCTCTCTTCAACTGACAAATGTATAATATATACTCGTTTGATTTAAGGTAGAGTTGGTGTATTTTTGTCGGGCGATATTTAACCCGGCATATTTATTTAAAGACTGATTTATGAAAGAGAGCGCCTTAAGATCTGCCCTTCCTCACCTGGTTGCAGTGCTTGTTTTCACGGTACTGTCATTTGCATACTTCTATCCCGTTCTTGAGGGGAAAAAGATAAATGCTCATGACACCAAAGTGTTTACCGGCTCCTCAAAGGAAATTTTCGATTATCGGGAGGAATTTGGCAGTGAGCCGCTATGGACCAATTCCATGTTCGGAGGAATGCCGGCATTCCTTATATCTGCCAAGTTTCCAGGTAACCTCATAAAGCATCTTGATGATCTGCTCAGGCTGTACAAAACACCGGTAGCTGCTCTCTTCCTTTCAATGCTCGGCTTTTACATCCTCCTGCTTCTTCTGAGGGTCAATCCATGGCTGGCTGTGGCAGGTGCCATTGCCTACGGATTCACCACATATCTTTTTGTCAGTCTCTCAGCAGGGCATAATACAAAGGTCTATGCCATGGCTTATATGGCTCCTGTTGTCGGAAGCGCTGTCTATGCGTTCAGGTCCAATGCCTTCAGGGGCGCTGCACTCTTCGCCCTCTTCCTTTCCCTTGAAATAATGGCTAACCACCTGCAGATAACCTACTACACCTTCCTGATCCTCCTTGTTTTTGGCATTTATGAACTTGTCGATGTCATCAGGCGGAAAACACTTCCTCCCTTCCTCAAATCACTCGGACTGCTTGTTGTTGCTGCCATAATAGCTGTCGGCGTAAACTTCGCCGCACTGTACACCACCTGGGAATACGGCAAGGAGTCAACAAGAGGAAAAAGTGACCTTACCAAAGATGATGCAAGCGAGGGAAGAGGACTTGATAAAGCCTATATCACACAGTGGAGCTATGGCATCGATGAGACTCTCACCCTTCTTATCCCCAACTTCAGGGGCGGGGCCACGGCTCCTTTTGACAGGGATTCCCAAACCGTTAAGGAGCTTCGCAAAAACAATATGGCACAGGCACAGGATCAGCTCTACAGATACTGGGGGAAGCAGCCCTCCACCAGCGGTCCTGTATATTTCGGTGCAATAATCTTGTTTCTCTTCATTTACGGACTGTTCATTATCAGAGGGAAGGAGAAGTGGTGGATACTTACTGCAGTCATGCTTTCACTCGTTCTTTCCTGGGGAAAGAACCTGATGCCTGTCTCCTCAATCTTTATAGACTTCTTCCCCGGGTACAACAAATTCAGGGCTGTCTCCATGATCCTGGTGATTGCAGGACTGTGTGTACCGCTACTTTCTGTTCTGGCCCTTAAAGCCGTAACCGAAGGGTCAGTGAACAGGGAAAAGGCCCTTAAAGCGTTGATGACGTCAGCCCTTATCACAGGCGGCCTGGCCTTTGTATTCTTTATCCTGCCGGGTCTTGCCGGGTCATATCTCAGGAGCGATGAGGCCTCAATACCAGATTCTTATAATTGGCTGAAAGATGTCATGGCTGCAGACCGGAAGATGATGCTGCGTGCTGATGCCCTGAGATCAGCTCTCCTGATTTCGGCAGCAGCAACCCTTCTCTGGTTCTTTATTAAAGAGAGAATCAGGTTTATCCATATGATAGTTGGTATCTCGCTACTTTTTCTCATTGACCTTATCCCCGTTAATACAAGATTTCTGGGCAGCTCGAACTTCGAAACCAAAAGATCATCACAAAATTCATTTGCCCCGACAGCAGCAGATAAGGCCATTCTTGACGACAAAGATGAGTTCAGGGTTCTAAACCTTACAGTCTCAACATTTAACGACGCATCTACCTCTTTCCATCATAACTCCATCGGAGGTTACAGCGGAGCCAAAATGAAGAGATACCAGGAGCTGATTGAATCTAGTCTCACGGATGAGATAAATGCCCTCATAACAGGACTGAGAAGCTCCACATCATGGGAGGAAGCATCGGGCATTATGGCAAACCTCAACGGACTTAATATGCTTAATACCAGATATATAATAGTCTCACCTGAAGCATTGCCCCTGGAAAACAAATTTGCCCTCGGCAATGCATGGTTCGTTGAAAGGGCAACACTGGTTGAAAATGCAGATGCCGAACTCCTTGCGATAAAAACCATTGACCCTTCAAAGGAAGCGGTAGTCGACAGAAGATTTGCAGACCGGTTGACCGTTGTTGAACAACCCGGCTCAGAGACCGATACAATCTATCTCACTTCATACAGGCCTAATCTGCTTACTTATGAAGCCAGGTTATCTGCAGACCGGATCGCTGTTTTCTCGGAAATCTATTATCCGTACGGGTGGAATGCATCCATAGACGATAAGCCTGCAGAGCACTTCCGCACCGATTATGTCCTGAGAGGAATGGTGGTGCCGGAAGGTACTCACAAAATTACTTTCAGGTTCGAGCCCCGGTCATATAAGACAGGCAACAGGATTTCACTTGCAGGCTCCTCCATTCTGTTGATAATGCTTCTTTATGCAGCATTCTCTGCCCTGAAAACACGTAGAAAAGATGTCTGATACCGGACATTGCCTGGTTTGCGGCAGCACGGACTCTTCAGCTCTTTTCGCAGCTAAAGATCATCTTGTGAGCGGTGAGAGCTTTCTGCTGGAGAAGTGCAATGCTTGCGGATTTTTATTTACCGCTCTCCCTCCTGATCAAAATAAGATACAGGAATATTATGTTTCCGAGGAGTATATTTCACACTCGGACACAAAGAGCAGCCTCACAGACCATGCCTACCATCTTGCCCGGAGTTTTATGCTGAGGAAGAAGCACAATCTGCTTTTGGAGCTAAACGGAGGCAAGCCCGGAAATCTCCTTGACATTGGAAGCGGAACCGGATACTTTGCAGGATATATGAAAAGCAGGGATTGGAATATCACCGGCATTGAGATCAGTAACAGTGCCAGGGAATATTCAATCTCCAGGTTCGGCATCAATGTAATTGATCCTGAGCGCATTTCAGCTGTCGAGGATGGGTATGCCGACTGCATCACTCTGTGGCACGTGCTTGAACACCTGTATGATCCGGGCCGGTGGATGAGTGAGATCAGAAGGACTTTAAAGGACAACGGCCATTGTATTGTTGCGCTTCCTAATACAAATTCAGCTGATTTTAAATGGTTTGGCCCCGACTGGGCTGCACTTGACGTGCCACGGCACCTGTGGCATTTTTCTCCCGGAAATCTTAAGAAATTTGCTCAGAATTATGGCCTTTCGTGCATCCGCGTAAAACCAATGCCTCTCGATATCTTTTACATATCCATCCTGAGTTACAGAAACCGCGGATACTGGTTTCCTCTGCCGGCCGGAATTCTCACCGGCCTCTTCCTGTCACTCGTGAATATATTCAGAAGGGAAAGAGCCAGTTCCCTCATTTATGTACTGACGAAGCAGACCCTTTAATATCTGTCAAGCCACCTGTACTTCCTTAAAGTGTCGCCGAATTTCAGCGCCAGGACAAACTCGTGTGATCCGTATGTTGACCTCTGGATAGCCTGCAGTGTAAAATCAAATGAATACCCGATAAAGAACTTGTCTTTCCGGAAGCCGACATTTGTGATTATGGCACTTCCTGTTCTGAATGCTGCTCCAATCCAGAATCTGTTATCATAGTTCCAGGTCAGCCCAATGTCCGCCTGGGGCATCAGCTGCTCCGACATCTTCAGGAGCAGGGAGGGCTGCAGGATAGTTTTTGCATCAATCTCAAAGTCATAGTTCCCGAACAGATAATAGGTCCTTTCTATTTTAAGTTCGTTATAAGCCTCGCTTCCCAGCTTGACAAAGCCCTCCATCAACTCCAGGACAGAAAAGCCTGCAGTATATTTTCTGTTGACGATCGAGGCTCCGAAACTGAAATCAGGGATAAAAACGCCTTTCCTGAGATCAGAATAAAGCCAGGGGTCATCAGGATCTTCAACTACGATCTGATCCTGATCTATTTTATAGAAATAGCCGTTGAAGGCAAGGCCGAATGAAAGCTGTGTGGAACCGTCCATCCACAAATGATAGGAATAGGAGGTTGAAAAACCGGTCCGCCGTACAAGTCCGTTGATGTCAGAGAAGATATTTAATCCAAGGCCTACCCGACCGGTAGTCTTAGGTTTGAAGATTTTCTTATTGAAAACGTTTTCGCGGATAATATAGTTCTGCTTCAGAAACCTGGTCTGCGCGCTGAGCGAATAAGTCTGCGGAGCACCCTCATATCCGATCCACTGTTGCCTGGTGGTGAGGTTGACGCTCGTATAGCCGTCACTGCCGGCAACGGAGGGGTTAATAAGGAATTTGTTGTACAGGTACTGACTGTACACAGGCAGCTGCTGAGCATTAATTTGTATCCCCAGTGCAGCCAGAATCAATATGAGAAAAATCCTCTTCACCTTATCTGTTCCAGTCCTTTTTTGTCATGCATTACCTGATAATGGTTATATGTCCTACTATCGGTTTCTCTCCGTTTTTAAGGTCGATAACATAGTGATATGAATCTATCGGCAGGATATTTCCATTTTTCGAACGGCCGTCCCATCGCACGGGGTAACCCTTCTCTGATATCCATACAACCTCTCCCCACCTGTTCATTATTACGACCTCTGCCTCAGGATATAAATCAATCCTGCCTATGTTCCAGTCGTCATTCCTGCCATCACCGTCAGGGGTTATTGCATTTGGAATACCTACACAGATCCTGTTGACCGGCTCTATCTTCATTGAGTCAGCTATCTCACATCCGTTGAAATCAGTCACGGTTACACTGTAAAGGCCTGCTGTGAGACCTGCAGCCTCCTGTGTTGACTGTCCGTCACTCCACTCGTATGAGTATATTCCCTCTCCTCCCGTGACATTTGCTGTGATGCTTCCGTCAGTGCTCTCCGGACAGAACGGTGCAACCCAGGTGAATGCGATTTTCAATGAGTCAGGCTCTGTAAGCAAGACAGGCTCGCTTGCAGAGCATCCGTTTGAATCTCTGATAGTGACTGTATAATTTATTTTGGCTCTCAGGTCGTTGCGTGAGGCACCGCTTCCGCCGTCTGACCATGTGTATGAGGCAGTTCCTGCTGCATTTACAGGTGTGATATTAACCCGACCCGATGCATCTCCTGCACAGTTGATGTTATAGTCTCCTCCATTGCTCAGCAGGGGTACAATGTTCATTCCTATCTGGCCGGGTGACAGAAGAGTAACTGATCCTGTGGCTTCACAAAGATGAGCATCTCGCACAGTAACTGAATACGTACTCTCAATAAGCCCTCCGATTGAGTCGGTTACCCCGATGATGTTCCCGCCCTGGTCCCGCCACTCATAGGTATAGGGAGCGAGTCCGGTCTGCGGTATTGCCTTAAGCCATCCGTCAGACATTCCCAGGCAGCTTATGTCGAATCCGTTCCTGTTGGAAGGCCTGATTATGCTTATTGATAAAGGTTCGGGGAGATTTAATGTTGTATCGACTACCGAAATACATCCGTAATCATCTGTAACCTCAACACTGTAATTTCCTGCGGTAAGACCTGAGAATATCCTCCGATGTGGCACCGTTTGACCATTCAAATGTATAGACAGGACGGCCTCCATTGACAGACAGATTTATTGCTCCGTCATTGTATGCCGGTGCTGTCAGGCAGGTGATTTCAGTAACTGTCAATTCAAGCTCCAGTGGCAATGGCTGTGTCAGCTCCACCCCGCGGTCAGTGGTACAACCGTTGGCATCAGTTACATAAACTCTGTAAACACCGGCCTTGACAGACTGGTCCTCCAGCGTGCTTTCCCAGGCTGGATTGCCCGAATTTTTCCACAGATAGTTATACGTTCCGGCACCGCTGCCTCCTGTAACCGTGATATTAATTGTCCCGTCCTCGCCGTCACAGCTGATATTATAAGCATTATCCGGAGTCCATGATCGCAATACATCAATTCCTACAGAATCAGGCTCTGAAAGCGGGAAGTCATAATTCCTTGTACAATTATTCCCGTCTGTGACAAGGAGGTGATAATTTCCTGCTATCAGCCCTGCCTGATCTTCGACATTCTGCACAAGTGTGGCACCCGGAGGGCCTGTCCACACATAAGTATATGCTCCGGCACCGCCGTCAAATGTAAGATCGATGGAACCGTCATTCCTTCCGAAGCAGGTGATATTGAACTGGTTGTCAGGACTCCATGAATAAACCGTATCAAGTAGGTCAATGCCGTCAGGTTCTGTCATTGTCTCGGTGAAGTAGAACGGGCAATTCTTGTGGTCCCTGACCTCAAGGGTATAGGTTCCCGCAGGTATCCCGGTCAGTATGCTGTCGTTCTCCATCCCGGCAGGTATCACACCGCCGTCTGCCGATGACCACAGATATGTAAAGGCTCCTCTACCTGATATTTGTCTTACTCTCAGCGATCCGTCAGCGTATCCGGCACATGTTACATTATAGCCGGAGAATAATGACTTTTCGAATTGTGCCACCACTGGCGGCGGGTCGTAAACATTTATGATCCGTGCAAGGATGCAGTCGTTTGCATCGGTTATCTTAAGCAGGTATTCGCCAGGCCCGATACTGTCAACAAACACCGGCATGTATAAACCGGTAAGAGTTCCTGATGCGATGAGATCTGTACTATTGAAAAGAATCTCATAGTTGAATGGCGGTGCGTCACCTTCGGTCATCGCAAGGGTAAACTCAGCGTCATGCGAGCCAGGACAGGTGATAAGCTTACTGGTATAGAATACAACATCCGTATTTGGCTCATTGAGCTCGATATCCACAACCTGATTGCGGCAGCCGAGATTATCTACAACCTCCGTAGAGTATACGCCATCAATAAGATTTTCTGCTATTCGCAGGTCAATTCCCTGGGCTGTCCATCCAAGTGGTCCTGTCCAGTAATACATGTAAGGACCGGCACCTTTTGACGGGAATGCCTCAAGGCTGCCGTTGCTTCCACCGTCACAGGTGATGGAGTCTTTAATTATCACATTCTGAAGAGGTCGTGCATGTATCTTGACCTCTGCCGGCACAGTTATTCCGTTGGCGCAAGGGACCCCTAGATTGACCTTGGGAGTAATATTGAAGTATATAGACTGAATTGTATCGCTTTCGTTGGTGTAGTCAAAAGTAAGAACAGTACCAGGCATCACATCAACAGCGCCGGTTCTGTTGCCGGCAACGATTGCAGGAGGAGCTGTTTCAGTTATGGTGTAGTCAAACCTGATCACACCCGAGGTCATTAACGTCGGTGAAGTCAAAGTTATATTGACAGGTTCACCGTAGCATGTTTCCGGCGTTGTGTTGACCGGGATGACTCTCGGCGTCGGATTAACCCACACCTCAACAGTGTCATTTATTCCAAAGCATTTCTGATTCCCGTTTACATCAAGTGTAACGGGTGAAATAACATACCGCACAAGTCTTGCCGTATCTCCGGAGTTGGTCAGAGGTTCCGTGATTATATCGGTAACAATGAGTCCTGATCTGTCAGTGAAACCGGAAATATCCGGATGCGTTGTGATGGCATCAACATTGAATTCAATACCCAGATATGGGACTGTAATAGTGGAAAGACTGATGAGCACATTATCACCATTGCAAAGTTCATCATTTGCGAGTGTATGTGATACTTTGGCTGTTGGTTCAAGATGTATCACAATTGTTGTATCAATGCCGTTGCTGCATGTCGGGTCTCCTGGTTTACCCTGGATGTAAGGTGAGAATCTGTATGTGACTGTCTGGTGAGAGTCGGAATTATTGGTAAGCACATCTGAAATATTCAAAATCGGTCGTGAGCCGTCTGTCAATGTGCCTGTGACCACTCCCGGGTATGTAACATCAAGGTTGTACATTACCTCTCCGCTTGATACCACCAATGAGTCAATCGTGAAGTTAACTGTTGATCCGTTGCAGAAGAGAGTGTCAGGCACCTCTACTGAAATTCTGGGAACAGGCTGTACCCAGATGGTTTGGTACTGAACGGTGGTATTTCCGCAATCATCAATCAGTGTCCAGGTTCTTGTAATATATCCTACTACGTTGACAGTACCCATATTTGCATCTGAATCTAGATATGTTGCATTCAGTATTGGATCGCAATTATCCGACTCATCAATTACATCACCTGTATTAGTTACACTTCTGTCATAGTTACCTGCAATGTCACGACAGATTGTAATATCGTTCGGGACTGTAAAAGTCGGTGCCGTAGTGTCTATGATCGTGATCGTCTGTGTGTACGTAGCACTCTCATTACCGCATGCGTCGGTAACTGTCCACGTGTTGGTGTAGCTCCCTGCCTCCGGACATACGGCGCCAGGTACATAAACACCCGTGACCTTGACTATATCCGTAACGTCCGGATCACAGTTGTCCGTAGCTACTGGTATCAGCAACTGGGCTGCTGCAAGGCCTGCTGCATCACTGCACTCAAGCGTTACATCAAGAGCATTAGCTGCTGTTGTCCACGTCGGTGCCGTAGTGTCTATGATAGTGATCGTCTGTGTGTACGTAGCACTTACATTACCGCATGCGTCGGTAACTGTCCACGTGTTGGTGTAGCTCCCTGCCTCCGGACATACGGCCCCAGGTACATAAACACCCGTGACCTTGACTATATCCGTAACGTCCGGATCACAGTTGTCCGTAGCTACTGGTATCAGCAACTGGGCTGCTGCAAGGCCTGCTGCATCACTGCACTCAAGCGTTACATCAAGAGCATTAGCTGATGTTGTCCACGTCGGTGCCGTAGTGTCTATGATAGTGATCGTCTGTGTGTACGTAGCACTCTACATTACCGCATGCGTCGGTAACTGTCCACGTGTTGGTGTAGCTCCCTGCCTCCGGACATACGGCGCCAGGTACATAAACGCCCGTGACCTTGACTATATCCGTAACGTCTGGATCACAGTTGTCCGTAGCTACTGGTATCAGCAACTGGGCCGCTGCAAGGCCTGCTGCATCACTGCACTCAAGCGTCACATCAAGAGCATTAGCTGATGTTGTCCACGTCGGTGCCGTAGTGTCTATGATCGTGATCGTCTGTGTGTACGTAGCACTCTCATTACCGCATGCGTCGGTAACTGTCCACGTGTTGGTGTAGCTCCCTGCCTCCGGACATACGGCGCCAGGTACATAAACGCCCGTGACCTTGACTATATCCGTAACGTCTGGATCACAGTTGTCCGTAGCTACTGGTATCAGCAACTGGGCTGCTGCAAGGCCTGCTGCATCACTGCACTCAAGCGTCACATCAAGAGCATTAGCTGCTGTTGTCCACGTCGGTGCCGTAGTGTCTATGATCGTGATCGTCTGTGTGTACGTAGCACTCTCATTACCGCATGCGTCGGTAACTGTCCACGTGTTGGTGTAGCTCCCTGCCTCCGGACATACGGCGCCAGGTACATAAACGCCCGTGACCTTGACTATATCCGTAACGTCTGGATCACAGTTGTCCGTAGCTACTGGTATCAGCAACTGGGCTGCTGCAAGGCCTGCTGCATCACTGCACTCAAGCGTCACATCAAGAGCATTAGCTGCTGTTGTCCACGTCGGTGCCGTAGTGTCTATGATCGTGATCGTCTGTGTGTACGTAGCACTCTCATTACCGCATGCGTCGGTAACTGTCCACGTGTTGGTGTAGCTCCCTGCCTCCGGACATACGGCCCCAGGTACATAAACGCCCGTGACCTTGACTATATCCGTAACGTCTGGATCACAGTTGTCAGTAGCTACTGGTATCAGCAACTGGGCTGCTGCAAGGCCTGCTGCATCACTGCACTCAAGCGTCACATCAAGAGCATTAGCTGCTGTTGTCCACGTCGGTGCCGTAGTGTCTATGATCGTGATCGTCTGTGTGTACGTAGCACTCTCATTACCGCATGCGTCGGTAACTGTCCACGTGTTGGTGTAGCTCCCTGCCTCCGGACATACGGCGCCAGGTACATAAACGCCCGTGACCTTGACTATATCCGTAACGTCTGGATCACAGTTGTCAGTAGCTACTGGTATCAGCAACTGGGCTGCTGCAAGGCCTGCTGCATCACTGCACTCAAGCGTCACATCAAGAGCATTAGCTGCTGTTGTCCACGTCGGTGCCGTAGTGTCTATGATCGTGATCGTCTGTGTGTACGTAGCACTCTCATTACCGCATGCGTCGGTAACTGTCCACGTGTTGGTGTAGCTCCCTGCCTCCGGACATACGGCGCCAGGTACATAAACGCCCGTGACCTTGACTATATCCGTAACGTCTGGATCACAGTTGTCCGTAGCTACTGGTATCAGCAACTGGGCCGCTGCAAGGCCTGCTGCATCACTGCACTCAAGCGTCACATCAAGAGCATTAGCTGATGTTGTCCACGTCGGTGCCGTAGTGTCTATGATCGTGATCGTCTGTGTGTACGTAGCACTCTCATTACCGCATGCGTCGGTAACTGTCCACGTGTTGGTGTAGCTCCCTGCCTCCGGACATACGGCGCCAGGTACATAAACGCCCGTGACCTTGACTATATCCGTAACGTCTGGATCACAGTTGTCAGTAGCTACTGGTATCAGCAACTGGGCCGCTGCAAGGCCTGCTGCATCACTGCACTCAAGCGTCACATCAAGAGCATTAGCTGCTGTTGTCCACGTCGGTGCCGTAGTGTCTATGATCGTGATCGTCTGTGTGTACGTAGCACTCTCATTACCGCATGCGTCGGTAACTGTCCACGTGTTGGTGTAGCTCCCTGCCTCCGGACATACGGCGCCAGGTACATAAACGCCCGTGACCTTGACTATATCCGTAACGTCTGGATCACAGTTGTCAGTAGCTACTGGTATCAGCAACTGGGCCGCTGCAAGGCCTGCTGCATCACTGCACTCAAGCGTCACATCAAGAGCATTAGCTGATGTTGTCCACGTCGGTGCCGTAGTGTCTATGATCGTGATCGTCTGTGTGTACGTAGCACTCTCATTACCGCATGCGTCGGTAACTGTCCACGTGTTGGTGTAGCTCCCTGCCTCCGGACATACGGCGCCAGGTACATAAACGCCCGTGACCTTGACTATATCCGTAACGTCTGGATCACAGTTGTCCGTAGCTACTGGTATCAGCAACTGGGCTGCTGCAAGGCCTGCTGCATCACTGCACTCAAGCGTCACATCAAGAGCATTAGCTGCTGTTGTCCACGTCGGTGCCGTAGTGTCTATGATCGTGATCGTCTGTGTGTAAGTAGCACTCTCATTACCGCATGCGTCGGTAACTGTCCACGTGTTGGTGTAGCTCCCTGCCTCCGGACATACGGCGCCAGGTACATAAACGCCCGTGACCTTGACTATATCCGTAACGTCTGGATCACAGTTGTCCGTAGCTACTGGTATCAGCAACTGGGCCGCTGCAAGGCCTGCTGCATCACTGCACTCAAGCGTCACATCAAGAGCATTAGCTGCTGTTGTCCACGTCGGTGCCGTAGTGTCCTCTACCGTTATGATCTGGTCATGCGTCGTAGTGTTGCCATAGTTATCAGATAAAGTCCAGGTCCTGGTTATGATTTGCTCTCCCTCACAGCTGCCGTCAACAACTGTGTCAGTAAAAGTGGCATCAAGTGACGTATCACAGTTATCTGCCTCATCCGTGACATCACCTGTTACAGTCACATCGGCATTATAGCCGCATGAGGCATCTTTATAAATTATGATAGCGGGAGGAGCAGTAAATGTCGGAAACTCTGTATCAATAACGGTAACATTCTGGTTGCACGTTGCAATATTTCCGTGAATATCAGTCACAGTCCAAATTACAATTGTAGTACCTGAAGGAAATTGAGCAGGCGCATTATTTGTTACTGTAAAAACTCCGCAATTATCAGATGTAACAGGAGCTCCAAGAATCACACCGGTTGCATAGCATTCACCTGGATCAGCAGGAATGTCTGTCAGGTCTGAAGGGCATACTATAACCGGCAGCTCATTGTCGATGACCGTGACAACAAAACTACAATTCTGACTATTTCCACAATCATCTGTTATGGTCCATAGCACTGTGGTGGCCCCTATTGGGAACACTGCTCCTGCCAGTGTGGCTGAACCGTTAAAATCATTTGTTACACTAGCAATGGAACAATTGTCTCCTGTGGCCGTGGGATCAAACTCTGCCCCTACTGCAGTATAGGTGCATACTCCTGTGTCTGTCGACCTCGTCTGGTTTGCCACACAGCTGATAGTAGGATTCGTCGTGTCATCTATAGTGATAGTCTGCTGTGCAGTGCTCGAGTTACCGCAGGCATCTGTTACCGTATAGGTCCTGGTGATGGTGATCGGGCAACTGCCGCTAGGGGCACCGTCACTGCTCGTTACCGTTAACCCTCCGTCACCGCAAGCATCCGTGATCGTTAACCCTGCTCCACGAAGGTATGCCAGCGTAAGCGTAGCTGCCGGACGGTCGGCTGCCGTGCATCCCTCTACCGAGATAGGTGTCAGTGTACCGGTGACAGTCGGTGCCGTCGTGTCATCTATAGTGATAGTCTGCTGTGCAGTGCTGCTGTTACCGCAGGCATCTGTTACCGTATAGGTCCTGGTGATGGTGATCGGGCAACTGCCGCTAGGGGCACCGTCACTGCTCGTTACCGTTAACCCTCCGTCACCGCAAGCATCCGTGATCGTTAACCCTGCTCCACGAAGGTACGCCAGCGTAAGCGTAGCTGCCGGACGGTCGGCTGCCGTGCATCCCTCTACTGAGATAGGTGTCAGTGTACCGGTGACAGTCGGTGCCGTCGTGTCATCTATAGTGATAGTCTGCTGTGCTGTGCTGCTGTTACCGCAGGCATCTGTTACCGTATAGGTCCTGGTGATGGTGATCGGGCAGCTGCCGCTAGGGGCGCCGTCACTGCTCGTTACCGTTAACCCTCCGTCACCGCATGCATCCGTGATCGTTAACCCTGCTCCACGAAGGTACGCCAGCGTAAGCGTAGCTGCCGGACGGTCGGCTGCCGTGCATCCCTCTACCGAGATAGGTGTCAGTGTACCGGTGACAGTCGGTGCCGTAGTGTCATCTATAGTGATCGTCTGCTGTGCTGTGCTCGAGTTACCGCAGGCATCTGTTACCGTATAGGTCCTGGTGATGGTGATAGGGCAACTGCCGCTAGGGGCACCGTCACTGCTCGTTACCGTTAACCCTCCGTCACCGCAAGCATCCGTGATCGTTAACCCTGCTCCACGAAGGTATGCCAGCGTAAGCGTAGCTGCCGGACGGTCGGCTGCCGTGCATCCCTCTACCGAGATAGGTGTCAGTGTACCGGTGACAGTCGGTGCCGTCGTGTCATCTATAGTGATCGTCTGCTGTGCTGTGCTGCTGTTACCGCAGGCATCTGTTACCGTATAGGTCCTGGTGATGGTGATCGGGCAACTGCCGCTCGGGGCGCCGTCACTGCTCGTTACCGTTAACCCTCCGTCACCGCAAGCATCCGTGATCGTTAACCCTGCTCCACGAAGGTACGCCAGCGTAAGCGTAGCTGCCGGACGGTCGGCTGCCGTGCATCCCTCTACCGAGATAGGTGTCAGTGTACCGGTGACAGTCGGTGCCGTCGTGTCATCTATAGTGATCGTCTGCTGTGCTGTGCTGCTGTTACCGCAGGCATCTGTTACCGTATAGGTCCTGGTGATGGTGATCGGGCAACTGCCGCTAGGGGCACCGTCACTGCTCGTTACCGTTAACCCTCCGTCACCGCAAGCATCCGTGATCGTTAACCCTGCTCCACGAAGGTATGCCAGCGTAAGCGTAGCTGCCGGACGGTCGGCTGCCGTGCATCCCTCTACCGAGATAGGTGCCAGTGTACCGGTGACAGTCGGTGCCGTCGTGTCATCTATAGTGATCGTCTGCTGTGCTGTGCTGCTGTTACCGCAGGCATCTGTTACCGTATAGGTCCTGATGATGGTGATCGGGCAACTGCCGCTAGGGGCGCCGTCACTGCTCGTTACCGTTAACCCTCCGTCACCGCATGCATCCGTGATCGTTAACCCTGCTCCACGAAGGTATGCCAGCGTAAGCGTAGCTGCTGGACGGTCGGCTGCCGTGCATCCCTCTACCGAGATAGGGGCCAGTGTACCGGTGACAGTCGGTGCCGTCGTGTCATCTATAGTGATCGTCTGCTGCGCTGTGCTCGAGTTACCGCAGGCATCTGTTACCGTATAGGTCCTGATGATGGTGATCGGGCATGTCCCGCTCGGGGCGCCGTCACTGCTCGTTACCGTTAACCCTCCGTCACCGCATGCATCCGTGATCGTTAACCCTGCTCCACGAAGGTATGCCAGCGTAAGCGTAGCTGCCGGACGGTCGGCTGCCGTGCATCCCTCTACCGAGATAGGGGCCAGTGTACCGGTGACAGTCGGTGCCGTAGTGTCATCTATAGTGATCGTCTGCTGTGCTGTGCTGCTGTTACCGCAGGCATCTGTTACCGTATAGGTCCTGATGATGGTGATAGGGCAACTCCCGCTCGGGGCGCCGTCACTGCTCGTTACCGTTAACCCTCCGTCACCGCATGCATCCGTGATCGTTAACCCTGCTCCACGAAGGTACGCCAGCGTAAGCGTAGCTGCCGGACGGTCGGCTGCCGTGCAACCCTCTACTGAGATCGGGGTCAGTGTACCGGTGACAGTCGGTGCCGTAGTGTCATCTATAGTGATAGTCTGTTGTGCTGTGCTCGAGTTACCGCAGGCATCTGTTACCGTATAGGTCCTGGTGATGGTGATCGGGCAACTGCCGCTCGGGGCGCCGTCACTGCTCGTTACCGTTAACCCTCCGTCACCGCAAGCATCCGTGATCGTTAACCCTGCTCCACGAAGGTACGCCAGCGTAAGCGTAGCTGCCGGACGGTCGGCTGCCGTGCATCCCTCTACCGAGATAGGGGCAGTGTACCGGTGACAGTCGGTGCCGTAGTGTCATCTATAGTGATAGTCTGCTGTGCTGTGCTCGAGTTACCGCAGGCATCTGTTACCGTATAGGTCCTGGTGATGGTGATCGGGCAACTGCCGCTAGGGGCGCCGTCACTGCTCGTTACCGTTAACCCTCCGTCACCGCATGCATCCGTGATCGTTAACCCTGCTCCACGAAGGTACGCCAGCGTAAGCGTAGCTGCAGGACGGTCGGCTGCCGTGCATCCCTCTACTGAGATCGGGGTCAGTGTACCGGTGACAGTCGGTGCCGTAGTGTCATCTATAGTGATCGTCTGCTGCGCTGTGCTGCTGTTACCGCAGGCATCTGTTACCGTATAGGTCCTGGTGATGGTGATCGGGCAACTGCCGCTCGGGGCGCCGTCACTGCTCGTTACCGTTAACCCTCCGTCACCGCATGCATCCGTGATCGTTAACCCTGCTCCACGAAGGTATGCCAGCGTAAGCGTAGCTGCCGGACGGTCGGCTGCCGTGCATCCCTCTACCGAGATAGGTGTCAGTGTACCGGTGACAGTCGGTGCCGTAGTGTCATCTATAGTGATAGTCTGTTGTGCTGTGCTCGAGTTGCCGCATGCATCGGTTACCGTATAGGTCCTGGTGATGGTGATCGGGCAGGTCCCGCTCGGGGCGCCGTCACTGCTCGTTACCGTAAGTGACGCATCCGGCGTACAGGCATCACTGATATTCAACCCTAACCCTTCAAGTGCTGCTACTGTGGTAACGCTGCGGTGCCGCACCTCACATTGCATCCCTCTATGTTGCTTGCAGGTATGCTCCCGGTGTATGGTCGGCGGGGTGATGTCGGAACAGTAACAACTAGCGACACAGCTATTGCTGTTACCGTTGCCATCATTTACAGTGAGTGTAACGTTATTGGTCCAAGTGTCTGAACAGGTGAAACTATTCGGAACAACAGAGACCAGGTGACAGTTCCGCAGTTGTCGCTTCCGCTTTGAAATACATCAGTCGGTACTATTGATGCAGATCCTGAACCATTAAGGTTAACACTAATGTTTTTGCATGTCAGTAAAGGAGGAGTGTTATCTGATACTGTTACTACAGCATTGCAAGTAGCTGTATTTCCATGTCCGTCATTAACAGTAAGTACTACATTATTGTTTCCTATATTACTGCAGTTAAACGTATTGGGGACCACCGAAACAAAGATCGACAACTCCACAATTGTCACTTCCGCTTTGAAATACGTCTGCTGGTAGCACAGTTGCTGTACCCAGGGCATTGAGGAATACTGTAGCATTTCGGCAAACAACAGCAGGAGGAATATTGTCAATAACTGTAACAGTAGCATTACAGGTTGTAGATTTATACTTATCAGCAACAGTAAGTGTTACTGTGTTATTCCCGATATCAGCACAACTAAATGCAGTCTTGCTCAGGGTCTTAGTTACACCGCAGTTATTGCTGCTCCCATTATCAACCATTGCTACCGTGAGAGTAGCATTTCCCGTTGCATCCAAGTATAGGTCGCATTCTTGCAAAGTGCGCTGGAAATATTTGATTCCGTCGAAACGTTATAGAATGTTGAGGGTGAAGATTGGTTGTTGTATTCTGTAAGTAACCAGTTTCCGTCCCTTGTGATTCTCTGAACTCTTACTTCATCGATCCTGCCATTGAAGAAATAAGTCGCTGGCAAGGGTTCCCGGCCAAACTTGATATTTCCGGTTGTATTTCCAAGCGTCTCATTACTTGTCATGCCCCTGTCCAGGATGCCATTGACATAAGTGTTTAAGTAGTTACCTGAATTACTGTATACTCCAGCTACATAATACCAGGTTCCGGTATTTAATTCCGTACCACCTGCGACACTTCTATTGAGGCTTGGTGCATTCCCTGCAGTTCTTATTTCAAACTCTACCTTGCGGTTTGTATACATCCCTAGTTTATAGCCCCCACCGGTTCCAGACTGATTGCCAACAATTTTTTGATCCAGGTTATTAGAATTGAGATAATCCATGCTGAAACAGTGATCATATCAGTGAAATCCAGTGAACTGGAGTATGGAGCCTCAATGTACTGCTGAGAGGATCTCACGATAATTCCTTGCCTCAAGAATATTCCCGGCAATCGTTGTAGTGCCAAAATTGTTCCCATTGTTTGCATTGCCGGTAGCATCATTCAGTGTTCCATTGAAATGCCATACCCCACGGTAGAAAGCATTCCAGGTAGCAGTTGATGAGGAATTCGTATTTATTGACGGGTTTCCAAAATAGAGGTAAATAGTTGTATTTGATGTTGCCGATAGTGAAGGTATCTGGACCCAGGCTGTTATCCTTCCTGTGGTTGCGTCATATCCCTCAATGTCATGATAAAGGGTTATCCATGTAGATCCGTTCCACCATGTGAACCTGATATCCCATCCGTTGGGATTTTCCATATACCCTCCGTTGGAGCAGCTTCTCAGGTCATTATCCGTGAGGTCGACGAGTATAACAAAATTCGCCAAAGCAGAGGCTCCGGGAATCCGGCTTTCCTGGATATCAATACTCCTCCTGTAGGCATAGCCTGAAAGCCATTGTGCCTCAGTTACTGACTCACTACAAAAGATCAGAATTGCTGCCAATATTGGCAACAACACTCTCCGAAATTTGAACAAGTCTTGATTAACAGTCACAGCAGAAGTGTTGCCTTCATGATTATTAGGACCACAATTTATATCCAATGGTTGCCTCACTCCGGACATTTTTTGCCACTAAATGGGTGAAGTTGCGAAAAAAAATCGTGCCGGAAGCTCCTCCCGGCACGACTTATACACATTGAAATTAGTTTATTAACAAACTTACTTTGCTTTTTTCTAAAGTATCAGCATCGCATCGCCATATGTACCGAACCTGTATTTCTCCTTGACGGCAGTCTTGTAGGCATCAAAGAGCAGGTTATATCCTGCAAAGGCTGATACCATCATCAGAAGAGTTGAATAAGGCAGATGGAAGTTACTTACCAGCATGTCAGGCACCTTGAAGTCATAGGGGGGGAAGATGAACTTGTTGGTCCAGCCGTCAAACGGCTTCACCAGCCCCGATGTTGAGACTGAACTCTCAAGCGTCCTGATAACGGTTGTCCCGACAGCACAGATCCTGCTCTTACGCTCTTTGGCCCTGTTGATCAGGAGGGCCGATTCATCAGTGATCTTGATCCTTTCTGAATCAACCTTATGCTTGGTCAGGTCCTCTACATCCACGTTCCTGAAATTGCCCAGACCCACATGCAGCGTTATCTCGGCAAACTCAACTCCCACAATCTCAAGTCGTTTCAGCAGCTCACGGCTGAAGTGGAGTCCTGCCGTCGGAGCCGCCACAGCACCCTCATGCTTCGCAAAAATCGTCTGATACCTTTCATTATCCTCCGGCTCGACAGGTCTGTTGATAAATTTAGGAAGAGGCGTTTCTCCTAAAGAATACAATGTCTGCTTAAACTCCTCGTATGTACCATCAAAAAGAAACCTGAGGGTCCGGCCTCTCGAAGTGGTATTGTCTATCACCTCCGCAACAAGAAGGTCATCCTCACCGAAGTACAGCTTGTTGCCAATCCTGATCTTCCTGGCCGGATCAACCAGTACATCCCATAGCCGCTGTTCCCTGTTCAGCTCACGCAGAAGGAAGACCTCGATCTCTGCCCCGGTTTTTTCCTTATTGCCATACAGCCTTGCAGGAAACACTTTGGTATTGTTGAAAACCAGCACATCCTTCTCCCTGAAATAATCAACAATGTTCTTGAATACCTTATGCTCTACCTCACCTGTATCCCGGTGCACAACCATAAGCCTCGATTCATCCCTGTTCTTTGAAGGATACAACGCAATCAGATCCTGGGGCAGTGTGTACTTAAATTGAGACAGTTTCATAATACCAAAAATGATTTATATAAGAAATATTATACGTTCGAAATATCGTTTTGTTTCATATTTTCGACAATAAACCTGAATTCTTCTATGGTAAGGGCATTTTCAAGCCTGTAACCGCCTATCGCATCTCTTACAAGCCCTGCCAGATGAGCCCCGCTTTGCAATGCCAGCCCAAGGTCCCTGGCAAAGGCCCTTATATATGTCCCTTTGCTGCAGACAATCTTTATTTTTGCCTCATTTCCCTGATATTCAATCAACTCAAGCTCATGAAAAACGACCCTTACCTTGTCAAGCTTCCTTTCAACCTTCTTACGGGCAAGCTCATAGGCCCTCTTGCCGTCTACAAATTTTGCCGAAAAGAGGGGAGGTTCCTGCAATTGTTCCCCAAGGAAGTGAGTCAGCTTTTCCGAAATTGACCCGGCAGTTATATGATCAGCGGGATATTCCATGTCAACCTGACTTTCGAGGTCAAAGGATGGCGTTGTCTGCCCGAATTTTATTATTGCTGTATATTCCTTAGTAAGATCCTTGAATTCCTCAATTCGCTTTGTCGCTCTTCCGGTACACACTATCATAAGTCCGGTTGCCAGCGGATCCAGTGTGCCTGCATGACCCACCTTTATCTTCTTCAGTCCGCAGTGGTGCCTTAATGCCGCCTTGACCTTATTGACAAGGTCAAAAGAGGTCCAGTAAAGAGGCTTGTTAAGCAGCAGAACTTCCCCCTCCTCGAATTTGAAGCAGTTCATCAGCACGATCAGGCAAAAAGTATAAGTGAAAGCCCGACAATCAGGCAGTAAATGGCAAACCATCCCAGCTTCCCTTTTCTGACGATGGATATCATCCATCTGCAGGCTATATATCCCGAAACAAAGGCTGTTACAAAGGCAATCACCAGGGGAAGCAGGATAAGATCAACCGCTCCGGCTTTCGAGGTCATGATTTCTACGAAGTTTGCCCCGAGAATAGGGACGATCACCATCAGGAAGGAAAACCTTGTCAGCTCCTCTTTGCGATATCCAAGCATCAGTCCGGTTGATATTGTCGATCCTGATCTTGACAATCCCGGAAGAACTGCAAGTGCCTGGGCAATGCCCATGACAAAGGCACCCGTAAAGGATATCTCTTTGTTCCCTTTCCTCACAAAATGACTTGCGGCAAGAAACATTGCAGTAACAATAAGCATCGATCCGGTGATTGTCATGTCAGCAACAAACAGACTCTCAACCCAATCCTTTATCGTAAATCCCACAATCGCAACCGGGATCATCGAAACAATAAGCTTGGAGGAATAGATTGTTTCCTCATTGAGGCTGAATTTCAACACCCCTCTTGAAAGGACGGCAATCTCTCTCCAGAAGACAGCAATGATACTGAGAACGGTGGCTCCGTGCACGGCTACAGAAAACAGGAAACTCTCCTCAATCCCTCCAAAAAAATACTTTACAATCTCAAGATGACCGTCGCTGCTTACCGGTAAAAACTCGGTCAGCCCCTGCACCAATCCAAAGATCAGAGCTTCATACCAATTCATTATGTGCGGTTAAGTTAAAAAATGCCGGGTCTTACTCCCTGGGCTTTTTCATTATTGCATAGATCTCAAAAATGAATCCGGCCAGGACAATCAGCGGAGCGAGAGTGATCCTCCGGAAACTGAAAATATCCTCGGAGAAAACATTCGGGTCGTCTGATTTTCCGCCAGCCATGAGAATAAATCCAACAATAATGACAGCAAACCCTATAGCCATCAGTTTGTAATTCTCGCGGCCAAGGGCAAAGCCGGCTTTTTTGTCATCTTCTTTTTTTGCACCCATATCCTAATAATATAGTTTGTCTTCGTGTATGCCCAGGTACCTGTTCAGGGCAAAGTATGTTGATAATGCATTTATTATCACTCCCGCCGCTATCAGCGCCAGACAGAGCAGCAGAAAAAGATTGATGTTCTCATATGTAAAGAGGGTAAAAAATTCCTTTTCAACGAGATACATCAGTCCCATAAGCAGCCCGATTGAAATGAGAGCTGCCAGAAACCCGAAGAATAGGCTCTTAAGGAGAAACGGCTTTCGGATGAACGAACGGTTTGCGCCGATAAGTTGCATCGTGTTAATGAGAAACCTTTTCGAATATATTGACAACCGGATTGTGTTATTTATAATTGTAACGGCAATAAGAAACAGCAAGGCGCTGATAGTCAACAGGAATACACTTATTTTCCTCACATTCTCATTGATCAGGTTAAGAATCGATTCCTGGTAGTAAACTTCATCGACGACAGGATATTCCGTTATAAGTTTCTCAATTTTAATGACGCTGTCAGGGTGTGTGTAGTCAGCCAGCAGATATACATCAATTGTCGGCATCAGCGGATTATATCCCAGGAAGTCCAGGAAATCTTCCCCCAACTCTTCCTGCAACTTGACAGCAGCCTCATCTTTTGAAACGTACTCTGTCTGCTTGACATACGGTTTGGCATCCAGCTCCTTCTGCAGCATCCTGATATCCGCCTCACGGGCATCCTCCTTCAGCATTATGGTGAATGAAAGGCTCTCGCGGAAATAATCTGAAAGCTGTCGCGCATTTATCAGAACCATCCCCAGTATTCCCAGCAGAAACAGCACCAGCGATACACTCACGACAAGAGTCAGGTATGAACTTCCCAACCTGTACCTGGATATACCTCCTTCTGTCCTTGTCACTGCCTGAACTTTGGGTCAAAAATAACAATCAAACGGCCATTTCCTCACAACGGCCGTCATATTTTTCACAATAGGCTGATAATAAGCTGATATGAATGATAGTATGCTTTAAAGCTCCACTATTGTCACCCATCCGAATTCATCGGGCTCATCGCCATACTGTATCCCGATGAGTTTGTTGAATAGCTTCATCGAAACAGGTCCCGGCTTGCCGTCCTTGCAGTACTCGTATATTTTTCCGGTGTCAGTGTCAACTATCTTTGCAATGGGGCTTATCACTGCAGCTGTGCCGCAGGCACCAGTCTCCTCGAACTCGGCAAGCTCCTCGACAGGTATCCTTCTTATCTCGGTTTTTAACCCCATCTTCCCGGCAATAGCCAGAAGACTCTTGTTGGTTATTGAGGGAAGTATGGAGTCCGACTTTGGAGTGATGTAGGTGTTGTTCTTAATTGCGAAGAAGTTTGCAGGGCCGCACTCATCAATGTATTTCTTTTCTTTTGCATCCAGGAAAAGTGCATTGCCGTATCCCTCGTCACGGGCTCTGACAATGGCACGCAGGCTGGCCGCATAGTTGCCTCCAACCTTAATATTTCCGGTTCCAAGCGGAGCGGCACGGTCCACATCACGGCACATAAGCATGTTCACCGGCTTAACACCCCCCTTGAAATAGGGTCCCACCGGAGTGACAAAGACGATGAAGGTGTATTCCGAGGAAGGCTTCACCCCCACCTCAGCTCCGCTGCCGTAAAGCAACGGCCTGATATACAATGATGCTCCTGATCCGTATGGAGGAACAAATTTCTCATTGAGCCTGACCGCTGTAAAGATCGCCTCCCTGAACAGATCGACCGGGACAGGTTCCATCTTCACTCCCAGGGCAGAAGAATGAAGCCTTTTTGCGTTATCCTCCCACCTGAAAAGCCTTATCTTTCCGTCGCGCCCCCTGTAAGCCTTCAGCCCTTCAAATGCCTCCTGCCCGTAGTGCAGCCCGGTAGCGGCGATATGTATGTTTATAAACTCAGAGTCAGATATTTCCGGCTCACTCCATTTGCCGTCCCTGAAATAGCATCTTACATTGTAATTAGCCTTTATATAGCCAAATGGCAGATTGTTCCAATCCAGTGTAACCATGAATTCAAATATTAGGATTTTTCAAAAGTACACTATTAAAATAAAGTTCCAAATGATTTCAGATATTGTTGATCCTTTCGTCTGCAAAGTACTGAAGCTCTTTTAGTTGCATTTCCCTTGATACAGACTCCAGCTTGCGTGCCGTCTCCGTGAGGAATGGATTATCCTTCACCTTCCTGATAAACTCTTTGAACCAGTCTTTGAGGTCACCGACCTTTCCGTACGCCATCTCCTCCCTGAATAGCCTATCGGCCATATTTACAAAATCAACCCTGCCGGTAAAATCAAAGACGGCATCATGCAGGACCCTTCCTGCCGCGCTGTCCTGCTCCGGTGAGAATGCATTGCTCATCAGGGAGGCTACCGCCTCAAATGTTGAATGGTCAAAGCCATATACCGCAAGTATCTCTCCTGCCCTCTTTTTAGCTGCTGCATGAGGATTATGATAATCAAAGACATACCCGAAGAAGAGAAACACCGATGCAAGCCTTAGATGTATATAGTCACGATCTTCAAGATTCTCGGCCCTGGCCAGGAGATCAGCATTGAGGCACACGCTGCGTATATAATCAGTGCTGTGAAAGAAAAGATCAGGAGAGGCATTTTCAGCATACCTGGTGAACACATGCTCTTCCACATCCAGTATGCGGATCATCTCAATCCTGGTGAAAAACTTCCTGTTTGGAGTGCCGTCCGGCTCAGTCAGTTCAGGCTTTATACCCGTTACAAAATACATGTCAAGGTCTCCCTTATACTTCACCGGCATCCTTCCGCGGTAATGGCATGTAAAGTATTCCTTGACAAACTCATATGTCGTTCCGGAGATATTGATCTTACCCGGTTCTCCTGATGATTCCATCCTGCTGGCTATGTTCACGGTATCTCCCCAGATGTCATAAGCAATTTTCTTATGACCCACCACACCTGCAATGACGGTTCCGGTGTGGATGCCAACCCTGATATCCCAGAAACGGGCTGCATTATTGGCCGGATCATTCCTCATTGTCTCCATGTATTTCTGCATCTCCAGAGCTGCAAGCACCACCTCAACAGGATTGGTTCTGTTTCTTTCAGGAATACCACCTGCGCACATGTAAGCATCACCGATGGTTTTGATCTTCTCAATCCTGTATTTTTCTGCAACGGAATCGAAGTGAAAGAAGAAGCGGTCAAGCTCATCAATCAGTGCCTCCGGATTCATTTCCTCAGCTATCCTTGTAAATCCCTGGATGTCTGAAAACAGCACAGTGACAAAATTGTACTTTGTCTTTGCTGCTTTTCCTGTTGACATTATCTCTGCTGCTGTCCCTTTGGGAAGCATGTTTGCCAGAAGGTTGTCAGATTTCTCCTTCTCATGCTGAAGCTCCTCAGTGCGCTCATCTATCAGCTCTTCAAGCCTCTTCTGCCTGTCCCTGAAAAGCCGGTGAGTACGGCGTCTCAGGATTAGAATCACAGACAATAAAGCCAGCGGGTAAAGAATGAGAGCAACCGTAGACATGTACCATGGCACCCTGACCCTGAATGTAAATGAACCCTCGCCTGTGTCCTCTCCCCTGTTGTTCCTGTACCGGTACATGAACCTGTATTTTCCGTGTGTCAGATTCGTGTATTCCTTGTAAGTCCTGCCGGCCCATGCCGTCCAGGTGTCATCAGGCCCTTCCATGAAGAATGAGTACTCTATTCCTCCGTCGGTGATCATTTCGAAAACAATTCCTTCACGATGTCGAATGACCGGTGTTTTTAATGTGGTATCGATTTTTTCGTGCGATTTATATAGATAAATTCCGGAAATACCTCCTGCCACCGCCCTGCTTTCAGGCTGATCGGTCTGTGCCATCACCTGTGCAGAAAGAATAACGTGTAAAAAGAGAAACTGTAGTGTCAAAATGCCGGTTGGTATCCTGAGCTTCATGAGGGATTTTAAAAGTCTGATCTATACAAATGTAGTTTTTATTTCACTGAATTGTAAGCTCACTTAGCCCGGTGAAGATCGATTGACTAAATTTGCCCAATAGCTAGGGAATCAGATGAAACTTATATTTGCCACAAACAACAAACACAAGGTCAGAGAGATAGCTTCTCTCCTTGATGACAGCTACACAGTCCTTGGCCTGAATGATGTCGATATTTCCGAGGATATCCCTGAGGATGGAGAAACCCTGACAGAGAATGCCCTGCATAAGGCCAGGTATGTCTATGAAAGGACCGGCATGAACGTCTTTGCCGACGACACCGGTCTCGAGGTAGATGAGCTCAACGGTGCTCCGGGAGTACATTCTGCAAGATTCGCGGGAGAAAACAAGGACCCGGATGCCAATATTACCAAACTGCTTGGGCTGCTCGATGGCAAGAGTAACCGCAAAGCCAGGTTCAGAACAGTTATTGCTCTGATATTCAACAAAAAAGAGTATCTTTTCGAAGGAACCGTTGAGGGTGAAATAATTGATGTCAGAAGAGGGACGGAGGGCTTTGGATATGATCCGGTGTTTCAGGCTGACGGTTATGAACAGACCTTCGCTGAAATACCGCTGTCGGAGAAAAACAAGATATCGCACCGTGCCCGGGCAACGAGAAAACTGATAAATTTCCTGTCAACCCACCATCAGCCGCAATAAATATCATATAATCAATGTTTTAATAAGATGATACGATTTCTGTCCGGATTACTCCTTCTGTTCTTACCGCTGCTCCTCAGGGGACAGGGAGGCATTGGATCATGGCAGGATCACCTGTCTTACAGCTCATCATACTATGTAACAGGCGGAGGTGACAGGGTATTTTCATCTGCAGGAGCTTCGGTTCTCGTCGTTGATCTGAACTCCGGCGGAGTTTCTTCAATCTCAAGGGTGTCAGGGCTGAATGAGTCGCTGATTGGAAGCATTGGATGGTGCGAGCAGGAGCAGACACTGATCATTGTTTATCGGAATACAGGTGTTGACCTGGTCAGGAAAGGCGTCATTGCCAATATTCCTGACATAAAGAACAAATATATCCCCGGACTTAAAGAGATTTACAGTGTGACGGTCAACGGAGGCCGTGCCTTGCTTTCCGCAAGCTTCGGGATAGTGGTTCTTGATATCGCCGGAAGGTATGTGGTTGATACCTGGAGACCGGGCCCTGACGGGGAAAACAATGAGGTATATGGCACGTCCCTGCTCGGCGACCGCATCTATGCTGTCACCGCCAGGGGGGTCTTTTCAGCCCAAAGTGACCGTACCGGACTTTCTTACTTCGGAAACTGGGAGAGGCTGGCCGGACTACAGTCGCCCGGTTCAAAATATAATATGATTGCAGCCTCCGGCGGGGCACTGTTCATCAATAAGCCGGGAAACCCACCCGTGAAAGACAGTCTGTTTCGCGTTGTTCCCGGTCAACCGGCAGTCTTCATTCTTGAAAGGCCATCAGGCAGCGTCAGATCGGTAGATGCTACAGATAACGGGGTCTCGGTATCTCTCCCATCTTCGGTTTTAATGCTATCAGGGACGGGAGCTGTTATTAGGGAGATAACCAGTTACGGATGGGCTTCCATGAACCCTGTGAAATCAATTGTATACAAAGGTAAAATGTGGATTGCAGACTCATCCACAGGACTGATCTCAACTTCAGATTACAGTAAATACAATAATTATACCCTGCCCGGACCCTATACAAATAACGTAGCAGACATACATTTTGCCGGCAAAACCAGTCTTATTACGGGCGGTACTGTTGACAACGCCTGGGGAAATGTCTACAGGCCTTTCCAGTTATTTACAAACTCAGGAAATAGCTGGAACAGCATTATCCTGTACGAGCCAGCTGACCGTGACGCAATGAGAGTGGTTGCAGACCCGCTTGACAATGAGCATGTTTTTGTTTCATCATGGGGAAACGGCTTATATGAGTTTAAGGACGGATCGCTGATAAATAATTTCAACCAGTACAATTCCCCTCTTGCAAGCATTATACCAGGCGAAAATTTTTCACGTATCTGCGGTCTCGCATTCGATGAATCAGGAAACCTGTGGATGACCCAGTCCGGCGTGCCGGGAATCCTCAAGACTCTGCTCAAGGACGGCACATGGGTTTCGGTAGCACTCACTCTGAATGTTCCGGTAGCAGGTGATATGATAATCGATGAAAACGGTTTTATCTGGGTGTTGCTTCCCCGTGGCCACGGATTGCTGGTCTATGACCCTGCCGGAACACCTGAAGTTATTTCAGACGACCGTTGGGTTAAACTGCAGGTGGAGGACACCGAAGGCTATGTGATGAATAACCTTTTCTCTATTGCATCTGACATTGAAGGAAATATCTGGGTTGGAAGCGATAAAGGCCCGGCAGTTTACTATAACCCCTCAAAAGCATTCTCCTCTGACCTTAAGGCTTCCAGGATAAAGATCCCAAGAAATGATGGTTCGGGCCTGGCAGACTATCTGCTGGGAACTGAGACCGTCACGTCAATAGCCATTGACGGGGCTGACAGGAAATGGTTCGGCACATTGAGCTCGGGAGCATATTTACTTTCCGAAGATGGCAAGGAACAACTATATCATTTCAATACCTCAAACAGCCCTCTTCTTTCTGACAATATTGTTAAGGCAAGCATCAACGGGTTAACAGGGGACGTCTGGTTTGGGACATCCGAAGGTATTGTTTCATTCAGGGGAGATGCAACAACCGGCAAAAGCGACTATTCAGGCATGTACGTATTTCCCAATCCTGTCCGGGAAGATTTTGAGGGAGTCGTGACTATTACCGGCCTCATTGAGAATTCAACGGTCAAGATAACAGACATAAGCGGTAACCTGGTGTGGGAAACTACCTCAAGCGGTGGCCAGGCGACCTGGGATCTCAGAAACTATCGCTCAGCGAGAGTGACCAGCGGTGTATACCTGGTCTTTTGCAGCAATGAGGACGGAAGCATCGCGGAGGTGACCAAAATGCTCATTATCAGGTAATCAGTCTCCTGTAATGAGACTTTGAATTCTCTCTATCTGTAACTGTTTATTCACCTCCCTGAGGCTCCTGGCAGTGGCAGTAAAATACTGATGTCCTGAGATAAATTTTACCTGAAGCTTATTCCAGTCGTTAAGCCTGGTGATCTTGTTCTGGGCTTTAAGTTCCTCAAACAGTGTATTGGATACCGGGATGAAATCACTTCTTCCGAGATAATCAAGGTCAGAATCGCATATTATCTCCTCCAGAAGATTTTCAGGCTTGGGTGGAAGTTTTGTTGACATAATGATCCCGCAGATACGGTCAATCTGTTCTTTGGTGTATCCATATCCGGGGAGCATCTCACGCGCCAGAACTGTGCTGTGAAATTCATGATCATCATATGCGATTGTGTGACCGGCATCATGAAATAATGCTGCAGTCTTAAGCAGCAATATCTCTTCATCGCTGCACCCTTCAGCCCAGCCTATCAACTCAACCTCGGTTACTACATCGACAGTATGTTTTACATTATGGTAATGAAGATGTTGAGGCAACTCTCTCTCAAGCCTGTCAAGAATAACCTCCTGTATATCAGTAAACTGCATCAGGGCGAACTTGGTCCTGAATGCCTCATTCGGTATCATGCCTTCTCCGTCAGCCGATAATTCAGGAAGAAGTCCCTGAACCTGATACATCTGCAGATCACCCGTGTATTTCACCGGAAGTTTCCCGAAGTAATCGCAACTGAAAAACTCCTTGACAAGTTCATATGTCATCACTGAGATCAGGATGGAACCTTTTTCAGAGACAGCTTCTATCCGGCTTGCCGTGTTGACAGTTTCACCCTTGACATCATATGAGATCTTCTTCTTCCCTGAAACACTGGCTGTCACCGGCCCGGTATGAATACCTGTCTTAAGCTCCCATATTTTCTTATCGCCCCTCCTGGAGGTCTCATACGTATCGAGGAAATATCTCATTTCAAGAGCTGCCATCACAACATCAACAGGGTTTGTGATGTTCTTTGCCGGTATCCCGCCGGTGCACATGTATGTGTCACCGATGGTACGTATTTTTTCAATATGATACTTGCTGACTATCGCATCGAATTCATAGAAGATCCCGTCAAGTTCATCCATCAGCTGGGCGGAGTCCATCCCTTCCATGAGCTTCGAAAACCCATGGATATCTGCATAGAGAACCGTAACCATATTGAATCTGAGAGACTTCTCCTCCTCGTCGGTTCTGGCAGCAGAAACCTTGTGCTTTTCCAGCAGGAGTTTGTATCTCTCGTTGGCATCAAGCAGTTCATTTTTCTCCCGCTCGAGCTTTTTGAGCATCTCCTCCAGTTCCGTATTCTGCCGCGCAAGCCGGGCAACACGCTTGAGAAGCTGATCTTTTGATCTCAGATTCATAAGTAAAAGTTGAAGAGTAAAAATACATATTTTTAACTCAGTCGCTTATCTGTTGCTCGCTCTCCTTAAAACTTTAATACTTTTGGCATGAAGCTGACGGGCAATGATCGTTAAGGCAAGAGCCATATTACTTCATCATCTACGGTATTCAGACAACTCGCTGATTGCGCACTTCTATACCCGTGAATACGGAAGGCTCTCAGTGATGGTCAAGGGTATCTCATCAAGGAAAGGAAGTACAAAATACCCCTACTTTCAGCCACTGCACATCTTCAATATCGAACTCTACCATTATGAGAACAGGGAGATGCATAACCTCAAAGAGCTCAACCTGAGCTATATCCCCAGAAACATACCGGGAGATATCCGGCGCAGCTCCATTGCCCTCTTCATGGGTGAATTGCTTAACAATATCATCAGGGAAGAGGATGCCAACCCGGCTCTGTACGGGTTCATCGAATCATCCGTAATATCGCTTGATGAAATGGCTGAAGGCATCAGCAATTTTCATCTCTGGTTTCTCGTAACACTGACCGCCTATGCCGGCATCGGTCCGTCATCATCTCCGAAGGCCGGGTGTTATTTTGACATGATCAGCGGGCAGTTCACTCCGGATCCTCCAACGCATCCCGACTACCTTGAACCTGCCCTGGCCAGGCTTTTAAACCACCTGCTTGAGATAACGGCCGACGAGCTTGCAGATCTTCATCTGACAGGAGAGGAACGTACCGAGCTTCTGAACCGGGTAATAAGATATTACCAGCTTCATCTTCCCGGCATCAGACAAATAAGGTCTCTTCAGGTATTGAAAGAGATATTCAGATGAATCACAAAGTCTATTGGTTATCTTTGGTAGCAAATTGAAAGTGATGCCTATTATTTCCTCAGTAATAAAATGGCTTAATACAAAGAGGCTTCATCAGATTGACCTTTTCAAGAATCATCCTGTTGAGATCCAGCAGGAGACTCTGAAGCGTCTTCTGCATGACAGCCGTAATACTGTCTGGGGGAAGGAACACGGCTATGCTTCCATATCGACTCATGCACAGTACCGCAATAATGTCCCGCTGCAGGATTATGAGGATCTGATACCCTACGTTGACAGGCTCAGGGCCGGCGAAAAAGACCTTCTGTGGCCCGGCGAGGTAAAATGGTTTGCGAAATCATCCGGCACCACCAGTACAAAAAGCAAGTTCATTCCGGTGACAGGTGAGGCCCTGGAGAATACCCATTACAGGGGTGCAAAAGACTGTCTCGCATTGTACACTGCCATTAATCCCTCCACGAGGATCTTCCTGGGAAAAGGACTCACTCTCGGAGGAAGTCATCAGGTCAATAACTTCAGCAACAGCTCATTCTATGGAGACCTTTCTGCCGTACTGATTGAGAATGCTCCTTTCTATACTGATCTTATCCGCACACCCCCTGCCCGCATAGCCCTGATAGAGGACTTTGAGGAGAAGATGCGTATGATCACCAGAACAACGGTAGGAACCAATATTACCAGCATCTCAGGAGTTCCCTCCTGGTATCTTGTGTTGATCAGGCATATACTCAAGGAGACCGGAAAGACAAATCTCCACGAAGTGTGGCCTAATCTGGAAGTTTTTTTTCATGGCGGCGTAAGCTTTACCCCTTACAGGGAGCAGTACAGGCGTCTGCTGCCTGACCCTGGCATGCGTTTTATGGAAACCTACAATGCCTCTGAAGGCTTCTTTGCAATACAGGACGATCTCTCTGACAGTTCCATGCTGCTAATGCTTGATTACGGTGTCTATTACGAATTCATTCCGGCCGACAGGGTTGGAAATAAAGACTCCGCCGCACTTTCACTGGGTGAGGTGGAAACGGGAGTCAACTACGCGATGGTGATATCGACTGACGGCGGACTATGGAGATATGTCATAGGTGATACGGTGGTATTTACCAGCCTCTTCCCCCATAAAATAAAGATATCCGGGCGCACAAGGCACTTTATTAATGCCTTCGGCGAAGAGGTCATCATTGATAACGCCGAAAAAGCGCTCGAGAAAGCCTGTCTGGCCACCGATGCACATATCGCCGAATATACCGCCGGGCCGGTGTACATGGGCAATGACACTAAAGGATCACATGAGTGGGTCATTGAGTTTGACAAGAATCCTGACAGCCTTGATCACTTCACCGAAATACTCGATACTACATTGAAATCAGTCAACTCTGATTATGAGGCAAAGCGTTACAAGGACCTCACACTTGCAAAACCGATAGTAAAAGTTGTTCCGCAGGGGACATTCTATAAATGGTTTAAGGAAAAAAACAAACTCGGAGGTCAGAACAAGATGCCCAGATTGTCAAATGACAGGGAGTATATCGAAGGGGTATTGAAGGTTGCAGAAATGTGAAATCTTTTTATCAACAGCCGGCACTTCTCCCTCCCTTTTTTCTATATTTAACTCAGATTTAAACAGGTCATTTTATGCACATAGCAATCGCAGGCAACATCGGATCAGGCAAGACAACCCTGGCAGGACTGCTCTCCAAACACTACGGCTGGCAGGCTCATTATGAGGATGTTGACGAGAACCCATATCTTAATGACTTCTACGAAGACATGCAGAGGTGGTCATTTAATCTCCAGATATACTTCCTGAACTCCCGCTTCAGCCAGGTACTTGAAATAAAGAAGGCAAAGAATACGATTGTCCAGGACCGCACCATCTACGAAGATGCCTATATATTCGCTCCCAACCTGCATGCCATGGGGCTGATGTCAACGCGTGACTTCGAAAACTATTTTACACTCTTCAAGCTGATGAGTTCACTCGTGGAACCGCCAGACCTTCTGCTCTATCTCAGGGCCTCTGTCCCTACACTCGTAAACCAGATCCAGAAGCGCGGAAGAGAGTATGAAAGCTCAATACGTCTCGATTATCTTAAAAGACTTAATGAGCGTTATGAGGCGTGGATAGAGTCATACAAACTTGGCAGGCTTCTTATCCTTGAGGCCGATTATTACGACTTCCCCGAAAACAAGGAGCATCTCAGCGAGGTGATTGACAAGATCAACGCTGAGCTGCACGGCCTCTTCTGAAAAGCCTGAAATCAAATTGAAAGCCATTGCTCATGATCGGTTTTTAATACCTTTGGGGTCTGGTTATCTTAATTTTTGTCCATAATTAAATCGCTGCTGTTATGAAAAGAACGCTTCTTTTTTCTATTTTCATTGCATTGGGTATTGTCTCTTTTGCCGTGACTGCACCCGGAGACCCTGTACCTGTTGACCCGGCATATCGTATCGGAAAGCTGGATAACGGCCTGACATACTATATCAGGCATAACACCGAGCCTGCCGGCCGGGCAAGTTATTATATCATCCAGAACGTCGGTTCAATACTCGAGACCGACAGCCAGAACGGCCTTGCCCATTTCCTTGAACATATGGCCTTTAACGGAACGAAGAGGTTCCCCGGAAAGGATATCCTCAGTAAGCTTCAAAAGCACGGCGTTGCCTTCGGAAGAAATATAAATGCGTATACAAGCTTTGATGAGACAGTCTACAATATCAGTGACGTGCCTGTTGATAAGCCGGGACTGACAGACACATGCCTCATGATTCTTGCCGACTGGTCAGATTATCTCACGCTTGCCGATGAGGAAATAAACAATGAACGCGGTGTTATTATTGAAGAGTGGCGGAGCGGACGAAACGCATCCCGCAGGATGATGTTTGAAATTCTGCCCGTCGTCCTGGAAGGATCAAAATACGCTGACAGAACTATAATCGGAGATACCGCCGTCCTCAGGAATTTCCACCCCGATACTTTGCGGGCATTTTACCATGATTGGTATCGCACAGATCTTCAGGCCATAGCTGTCGTTGGAGATATCGACGTCGACGCCATTGAAGCAAGCATCAGGCAGATCTTTTCTACGATACCGGCTGTTGAAAATCCGAAGCCCAGACCCGAAAACCTTCTTATCCCGAAACCAGGCACAAAATACCTGCTTGTGACCGACCCCGAGGCTCCCGAGACATCAGTCAGCCTGATGATCATTGACAGCCTGCCAGATAACAGACCCAGGGATACTGAGTATATGCGTGACGGATTCGTCATCTCACTGATGAACAGTATGATGCGAACAAGGTTCAGCGAGATGCTGCAGAAAGGTACACCTCCGTTCGTTTCAGGAGGTCTAAGTTACAACTCCTTTATACCCAGAAACTACAATGTACTATCCCTCTCGGCCACAGCCCGCGAAAATGAGGAGGGAAAGGCCTTTGAAGCAGCCCTGGCGGAGCTTGAGCGGGCACGCCGCCATGGCTTCACACAGGGCGAGCTTGAAAGAGCAAAGTCGACAATGCTGTCAAACTTCGAGAGTATGTACAGACAGAGAGACAAGATCAGCAATGATGCATGGGCTGCACAGATCAGTGATCATTTCCTCACCGGTGAGCCTGTACCGTCACTTGATGTTCAGTATGACTATTACAAGCAAATACTCCCTCAGATTACAAAGGAAGAGATTTCTGCCAGGCTGAAGGGGCTGGTTGTTGAAGATAACAGCTTCATCATCGTCGAGGGTCCTGAAGGCAAAAATCATCTCTCTGAACCTGAGGCACTTGCCATTGTGAAGAAAGTAAGCGAAGCAGAAATAGCTCCTTACGAAGACATTGCAGGAGGCCTTGACCTTATAAATGAGCCACTTGCCGGAGCTGAGGTCATTAAAACAATGCCTGTAGCCCAGTTCGGAGCAACGGAGTGGACTCTCTCAAACGGAGCCAAAGTGATTTTCAGACATGCTGATTTCGAGAAAGACAATGTCTCCGTAACAGGCTTTGCGTACGGTGGCGCTTCGGTCTATGCAGATTCACTCGTACCGTCTCTGAACCTATTCTCGCAAATAATATCGTCTTACGGGGCAGGAGAGTTTGACAACCCTACCCTGACGAAAATGCTAGCCGGGAAAAAAGCTTCAGTCACACTTGGTCTGCAGGAAGTCATGCAGACTGTCTCCGGCTCCTCCACACCTAAAGACTTCGAGACATTGATGCAACTTCTCTATCTAAGGTTTGCCAGGCCGAACTACAACAGGGAGGCCTTTGATGCCCTCCTGGGGCGCTTCTCAGCAATGATTGCGGCACAGCAGAAGGATCCCAGAAAGATGATGAGTGACAGCATCAGCCTTAACATAACCGGTTATCATCCGCGTACCTTTGTTCTGACACCCGAATCGATAAAAAAGGTACGGTTTGAAGACGTAAATCATATTTATGAGACTGCATTTGATGATGCCTCGGCATTTACTTTCTTCATCACCGGCAACATTGAAGAGTCAGTTGCCAGTGAGATGGCCTCCAGATATATAGGGTCACTCCCCTCTAAGAATCTCTCCGAGACCTGGAAAGACCTTGGCGTCAGACAGCCTGAGGGTACCGTCAGGAAACAAATACCGATACCTATGGCAGTGCCCAAGGCAACAGTAGTGATCAGCTATTCGGCCGAGACTAAATATGTGCCAAAAAACTACCTGGCGATGGATGTCCTGAAAGGTATCCTTGATCTCGTCTACACCGAGAAAGTACGTGAGGCAGAGGGCGGCACATATGGTGTTAGCGTCAATGCGTCTTCACAGTTGAGGCCCGTTGCGAAGTCTGTTCTCATGGTTGCATTTGAATGTGATCCGCAAAGAGCTGATGAACTTAAGTCTATTATCTACAAGGAATTAGAGAGTATTGCCAAAAACGGCCCTTCCAGGGAGAACCTGGATAAAACAGTCAGTAACTTGCTGAAAACGAGGGAGGAAGCTCTTCTGCATAACAGCTACTGGGCAAACAGCATACGCAGTTACTATCTGACCGGCATAGACAACAATGCCGCCGTTAACTACAATGAAATACTCAACGGCATGACTGAAAAAACCATTCAGAAACTGGTAAAAAAATATCTGGCCAAAGCGGACCTTATGGAGCTGGTTTTCTACCTGAAGAGAAATAGAGCCCGATCATGAAAGAGACCTTCTGAGACGGTCTCTTTCTTTTTTTCTAAATTGCATCACGAAATAAAACCGGTTTGTTAATTGAACCAATTCGGTGAGCATATAGGAGACCTGATAAATCTACCGGTAAATGACCCGGTGGTCGTTTTCGTGCTGATTCTTGGCATAATACTGGCAGCCCCGGTCTTCCTCAGGAAATTCAGGATCCCCGGAATTATAGGATTGATAGTTTCAGGCATTATCATTGGCCCAAATGGCCTTAACATTATCGAAAAGAGTCTTGCAGTTGACCTTTTCTCAACCATCGGGATGCTTTTTCTGATGTTCATTGCAGGGCTTGATCTTGACCAGCAGCAGTTTGCCCGGACCCGGAATAAAAGCATTGTATTCGGTATACTGACTTACATCGTACCCTTCGGCATCGGCCTTCCCGTATGTTATTATCTTCTTGATTACAACCTCATCACAAGCCTGATGATATCCAATATGTTCGCCACTCACACCATGGTGTCTTATCCAATAGTCACAAGGCTTGGCATAGCAAGAAATGAGGTTGTGGCAGTGGCAACAGGCGGAACGGTCATTACCGACACCCTGGTTCTTTTTGTTCTTGCCGTAATTGCCGGAACAGCAACAGGCGGAAGCAGTGTTGATCTTTACATAACGTTAATAATCTCATTTATCCTTTTTCTGCTGTTTATGGTCTATGTAATCCCGGTCGTCTCACGGTGGGCCTTCAGGCGTCTTGAGGATGATAACTATTCACAGTTCATTTTTGTGGCCTTTATTGTTTTTATCTGTGCATTACTGGCCAGGATAGCAGGACTGGAGCCAATAATAGGCGCCTTTGCCGCAGGTTTTATCCTGAACCGGATTATCCCAGCTGCTTCAATTCTAAGGAACAGGATTGATTTTACCGGTAATGCTCTGTTTATTCCATTTTTTCTGATAAGCGTCGGCATGATTGTCGATTTCAGGGTCATATTTGCAGGTCCTGTACCTTTGATTGTCGCTGCAGTACTGACAACAGTAGCCCTTGCCGGTAAATGGGCTGCATCTGAATTGACTTCACGGATTTTTAAGTTCTCCACTTATCAGCGAAGGCTTCTGTTCGGACTGACAAGTTCCCATGCTGCAGCAATACTTGCCGTAATTATGGTAGGTTACCGCATCGGAATAATTGATGAGAATGTAATTAACGGCACAATCATTCTGATACTGGTGACATGCCTTGTCTCTTCATTAATTACCGAATCAGCAGCACGCAACCTGGCCCTTGGCGGAAACCTGGAAAGCTCTGCAAAAGACGACATTACCAGGGAAACCATTATTATCTCGCTGTCTAACCCTCAGAACATGGAGAGGCTGGTTGATCTGGCCCTGACACTCAAAAAGAAAAATCATAACAATCCGCTTTACGGACTTTGCGTTGTTGATGATGATGAGGATGCTGCAAGAAAACTCTCGCTGGCAAGATCGACTCTCGAAAAGGCAGGGACGCGGGCAATTGCGGCCGGCAGAAAGCTTGAAACCCTGGCAACAATTGACAATAATGTTGTTTCCGGGATAAAAAGGGTAGCAAGGGAGAAGGGGGCAACAGACATTCTCATCGGCACACAGGGAAAGTCAAGCCTGGCAGACTTTCTGTTTGGCCGCCCTCTGGAAAACCTAACCAACGACTCCGAGCAGAATATTTTCGTCTATAATGCCGTATCTCCAATTAACCTCTGCAAGAGAGTTCTTCTTATTCTGCCCAGGAATGTTGAGAAGGAACCAAGATTCATGAGTATTATCGATAAAGTTATCAGAATATCTGAAAGCACCTCCATACCTTTGAACAGTTATTCCTTCGGAACTACATACAGGTCAATCGAAGACCATATCCATAAAGTCAGGAGCCATATATCTCATAATTTTTACTCCTTTCCTGATGAAAAGGAAATTCAGGATCTAAACCTGCAGATAAAACCGGATGATCTCCTTGTCATCGTTTCGCCTCAGAGAGGCAGTGTCTCGTATGAACAGGCTTATGGAACATTTATGAAGAAGACACTTAGGATTACCGGAGTGAACGGATACCTTATCATTTATCCCGGTCTATCTTCCTGACACACTAGTCTTCCGATAGGACAAAGGCACTAATCACCCTTCCCATCTCAGCACTGTGGGTCTGCTTATTGTCAATCATATCAAGCTTGGTGCAGTTTTTTATTCTTTCAGATATGTAAGACCCTTCACCGTGACTGTGAAACATATCCTTTGAGGCAACGACCACCATCGACGGGATAGTAATTGCCTGAAGGCAGTCATCCATTGCATATTGCCTTAACGCCCTGACGGCACGACCCAGTCGTACAGGTTCAGCCGTATCAAGTATGCGGCAGTTGATGCGATACATCTCATAGTCTTCCTTGATATTTATCCTGAATCTTCTCATGTACCATTTAAGAAACGGTTTCAATGGAGTATAGATGATCCCTGAAAACCTGGCAAGTACAGCGAGCCATCCCGGGAACTTAAAAGATGCATTCGGTTCAATAAGGATTATCCGCTCCGGCTTATGCGTAAGCCTGACAAACGCTTCGGCAATGACAGTTGCACCGAGAGAGTACCCAGCCATAACAAACGGTTCTCCGGCAATGAATCGTCCATCCACAAAATGAACTATGTCAGCAGTAATTTCATCAACCGAGAACCCGTGCCTTTTATCGACCCTGGCACTTCCCTTTTCCCTGGTTTCAATGTAAACTACCTTATGGTGCCTCCCCAGCTCTATGACAGTCTCCCTGAAGTTGTCTATCACAGAGGCAAGGCCGGGAATGAAAACAATTGTCTTTGAGCTGCTGACTGCCTGCGGCGTGAAGGTGATGACGAGAAGTGAGACTCCTGTCGGAAGAGCCGCGTATTCCGCGTTATACTCAGTTCCTTCACCGCAATATTCTGAAAAGTCCTGATCCATCCTGATCCGTTGGGTATTGATATGACTAAGAAACTGATTCTTTAATAATTATACAAATCAGCCATCCGCTTATCTGTAAAATCTGCGTAAATTGCCTGATATAATCAATCAGGAAACAACCAAATGCCGCAGAAATGAAAAAGAAACTGTCCCTATTGCTGCCTTTATTGTTTATCGTCTCCTGTAATGGTCCCGAAACAACAGTAACTGATTTCGTCAATCGCGACGGCACTATCCTCAGGAGGGTTGAGATGCAGAATACCGAAGACAACTTCGGCCGGAAGATAATGAGAGTACCGATCGATTCCACATGGACAAGGACAGACTCCATAAGCATTTCTCCTGAAGGTGATACCACATGGTTTGTTACTGCTGAGAAACTATTCGAGAGCGCCGATGCAATAAACGAATCATACCTGTCAGACAGCGGATCAAACAGGGGAGTGGCCCGCGCAGCAACATTCAGACGCGAGTTCAAATGGTTCACAACAACATATTATTTTTCGGAAAAATGCGGCAAAACCATGCTCTACGGATACCCGAAAGAGGACTACCTTACCGGGGAAGAGATTGATTTTATGATGCTCCCGAGGAAGATAATGGTCGAAAAACTTACCGGCCCCGACAGCACTCTTTATGGCGGGCTGAAAGATTCCCTGGACAGTAAATCAGATCTGTGGACAATAGAATCAATCATATCAGACTGGATAGAGGAGGCGGGAAGGTTGGCTGAAGCCTCGGGAAAAGATTCACTTACAACTGATATTCTAAGATTGCATGAGAAGGAGTTTTACGAGATCCTCGGACCTAACGGCAACATGTCGCACGATTGCATACCCATATTGGGGGAGGAAATATGCAACCGGTTCAGTGCCGAACTTGACACTGCACAGAGTATTGTAATGGAGAGGTATAACCCCTCGCTGTTCTTTGATGACTATACTCTTAAGATAGCCATGCCTGCGAAGGTCATTGCCACAAACGGATATCTGACCCCCGAAAGTGAACTGGCATGGCCCGTCACCGGGAACCATTTTCTGACCTCAGACTACATTATGTTTGCCAAAGCGCGCAAGGTAAATTACTGGGCAATAATACTGACATTTGTCTTATGCTCAGGTCTTTCTCTCCTTGTTATTCAGTTCAGACAACGGTCTTAAGAGAATGGCTAAAACAGGGATTTTGTTAAATGTTTAACCCCTATTGGCCTATTTTATAACGACGCCGGTTGACTTATATGAATAAACCGGGTTCTTTTTGCCACCCGGTTCGGTGACCTGAAGCTCCTTGAACCTGGCATCATGCACATCATCAAGTACTACGGCAGTGCGGTAATCTTTCTTTTCGCAAATAATCCTGACATTTTCAAATGTTATTCCCTTTGCATGCCTGATGTAAAAACCCCAAGCCGGAAGCTCCTTGAACATCGAAAACTCCGGATAATTGGGTCCCATCTCCGGAACCTTGTCCAGCTCATCGAGCCCTACCCTTGCATAATTCGGATTACCTCCGCCGGGATAGCGTATCTCAATGTTCTTCAGTGTGATGTTCTCAATAAGTGCATCAGGCATACCTACTATTGCTGACGGAGAGATGTTGCGGGGAAGATCCTCCACAGGTCCTTCATAGTTATACCCTGCATCTGGCTTTGTCGCAGGCACCTCGGCATAGACGTTTGAGATCGTCACTCCGCTTATCCTCCCCTTTTTGCTGCCGCTCCTCTCTCCGATCCGCAGAAATATGACGTTACCTGTATTTATTGACCTGAGGCTGTCAACAAGGATGTTCTCGACAATGCCTCCGTCAACGGCTGCAAAAGTGATGGCTGAGCGGTATGTGTCAAAGACCAGGTTGTTTACTATCCGTATGTTTCGGAATCCTCCGCGGCCCATCGTTCCGAACTTGATGCCGTTGGCGCTGGTCCTTACCGTATTGTTGTATATGTAAACGTTCTGACAAAGGAAATTGGGGTCATGTGATTTAAGGCATATCCCGTCATCGGCAGCATCAAAATATGAGTTTGTGACCCATACGCTGTCGCAGTCTACAATATCCACCCCGTCGTTGTTCCAGTATGACTTGCTGTCAACGGTGATGTTGTCGATGACAAGGTTGCGGCACTGATCATACTGCTGGTTCCAGCTTCCGGGATCCTTCAGCATAATATCCCTGATGACAATGTTACGGCACCCTCTGAAATAGATGTTCTGCGGCCGCCTTACTTCACTCGGCCTGTCATATTTGAGAGGATCGCTGACCACCCCCTTGTGAATCATGTCAACAAGATTGTTGGCAACCGTGAAACCCTGCCCGTCAATGACACCCTTGCCTGTAATGCCTATGTTCTGCTGATTAAGTGCAAAGATCAAAGCCGTCCAGTTGTGATTCATCTCATAATCGAACGGGTTGACAGACCCGACCAGGATCGCCCCTTCTTCAAGGTGAATGGTGACGTTCGACTTGAGATATATTGTCCCTGTCAGATACCTGCCGACATAAAAAACCAGCCGGCCGCCACCGTTCTCACTGATGTAATCAATACCCTTCTGTATTGAATTGGTGTTCAGGGTAGTGCCGTTTGATTTGGCGCCAAACATTGAAGCATTATAATCTTTTGCACTGAGTTGAGTCGCCGCAACAACAAAGGCAAAACCAAGAATTAAAGATCTCTTTGCTTTCATATTATCATCGTTCGTAAATTGTTACAGGTCCGAGCAGTCCCATCGACTGAAGAGGCTGGTTCTTATTTTTCTCATTGGTCCAGTACTGAGCTATCGGGTTGTCAGTAAGAGACTTCATATAGTTACCCATCGAGGTCGTGACTGCTATCTCGATGGTGTTCACCCCCTTCTTCAGGCAATCATCCGGAGCAAAGATCCTCCTTCCGTACCATTTCACGCCACAGCTCTTACCGTTTATCCTTAGCTCAGAGGTTCCGTATACTTTTCCCAGGTTGATGACCGCTCTCATTTTCTTTTCGACACTGAAAGTATTCCGGTAGACAACTGTTCCTGAGAAACTGACAAACTCAGGCATCTCCTTCAGGTCCTTCAGAGAGTTGATAAAGAACTCCCTTTCAGAGCCGTCACGACAGTGCCTGAACTCTGCACTCCAGCCACCTGACACCTCCCTTGCTCCGGCTCTTTTTGCCGGTAACGGCTTCCATTCCGGGCCTCTCTTTTCGCTGTCGAAGACAAAGAGCAGAGACTCCGCCGGCCCGATGTCAAGGTTAATACTGCCGCCTTCAGTGAGTGTCATTCTGTACCGGTTTCCTGTTTCGGGGTCCCATACCCAGCCATACCTGCCGGCCGTTATCTCTTGGGAGAAGGTCATCGTCGTCTGATGCGCTTCATGAAGATGCGAGTTTATGACAAATATAAATTCCGTCCCGTCGTCTGCCTGATACCTGGTCTGCATCAGAAACGGTCCGGGATTTTCTATACGTAAATATGAATCTACCGAGTGTTGCTCCTGAACTGTTCTGTACCATCCTATAAAGTCATTTTCAGGCTTTTTCAGCAAAATGAACTGTTCATTATATGGAATCATGCTTTCAACCGATCTTCGGACCTCACTGTCATTTATCTCATGATCTTTCCAGCCGGGAGACTTTGAAGGATAAGTCCCGATGCAGAATATTCTTCCGCCACCCCCGACGAACTCTGCCATTTTCCTTGCCGTTTCGGGCAGCAATCGTTCGACCTCCACAAGAAAAAGTGTGCGGTATCTCCGGGAGCCATAAACAAGATGACCCGTCTTCAACTATCTGAGTCGCAGATAACCTTTTCAGATACATAGTCACAGCCACTGCCGTTTTTGCAGATCGCCTCCCAGATCAGTGTAAAGTAGTCGGCATGGGTCACAGCCGGGAAGGGCTCAGTCTGTACCCCGATAAGGCTCCACATGTCACCCAGCGGAGGCAGTATTGCTATATCAGCGAACATCTCTGCATTCTGCAGTACGGCTGACAGACGCCCTTTGTACTCATTCAGCAGATGGAAGTGCGGCCACCAGTTATTGTTCTCATTGTAATAGCATCCGTATCGTATCCAGCCGGGGTAGGGAGCCTCCGGCGGAGAGTAATTGAACCCGTGGAACACTGAATGGGTCACCCCCGAGATGATGCTCTGGTCACTGCCGATCTTCAGGTTTTCAAGCGAAGTGTTGAAGACAGTATATGTGTCGGTCATCTCCTCGCAGCTGACAAGCCTCTTCCCTGCCAGATGCGCTGCGGAGGAGACATATTTGTTTATCATCGTATAGGCCCTTCCGCGCCTGTAGTCGCTCTCAGGCATCTCCTCCCCGATGCGGTGCTTCAGCCAGTTCATGGTCCATGACTCCCCCTCGGGAATATCTACCCCAAAGCTGCTTTCAAGGGGATGAAACCCTCGGCCGTAGGCCTGCATCCTCGATTTTACCCCCAGCCCGCTGCACCATGAGGAAAAAGTCTTCAGGAATCTCTCATACAGCATCTCTGCCTTCACGGTCTCGAAGTCATACCTCATGCGGCAGACCATATCTGCAAATGCATCGGCTCTCCTGACACCGTAGTTGAAATCTGTGACATTGCCCATGGCTCCGGTCCTGAAAAGGACGAAAGGGAGGTACGGAAAGATGTCATACCCTCTCCTGCTGATGAATTCACTGCGCATGTCATCTGACCAGTTTGCCCCCTCAAGCTCCATGCTGTCAGTGAACAGGGAACGGAGGTGCTGTGAGAGTGACCCTGTCTGTGCCTCAATTGTACCAGACATTCTCTCAAGAAACTTTCTGATGGCCCGATCATTGAAATGGTCAAAAACCGGCCCGCTTGCCCCTGGCGAGCCGTTGATCACCGCCATGAACCCGCTGTATTTTACCAGGGCATAAAGAAAATAATCGCCCTCAGGAACATGCAGATCAATATATTCGCTTCCGGCTTTGTCTGAGAGGTCTGTAATCTGATCCGGTGATGTTACAGGATCAGGGACAAGATACAACGACAGCAGTACTCCTTTTCTTCCTTCCCATGGGGAACTTACCGCAGGATCTGCTTCCAGCAGAAGCTCATCCCTTGAAACGGTTATGTCCTGCGATCCGGTAACCCTCCTGGCTGTAATTACGACTATCTGCGACCGCTCCCCTTCCCCGGCATCCTCTGCCCCGTAAGGCCATCCTGACCCGACTATCAGATCGCATGACATGCCAAGCGATTTTGCCTCATCAAAAACCACTCCCAGCATGCCGATCCACTCCTTGCTCAGCCATTGGAGAGAGGGCTTTCCAAGATCATCTCCTTCAGATCTTGAGGGAAACTGAACGGGATTGATCTCCACGCCGCCTATGCCTGCTGCCCTGAGGAGCCTCAGCTCCCTGACAAGTTCTCCTGCTTCAACCTTGTTGCCGTTCCACCACCACCTTACAAATGGCCTGTACCGGAGATCCGGTTCCAGAAACAATTCATAAAGTGAGCCTGCATGTTCAGCTGTTTCGCCTTGCGGCATAGCAGATAACGGCAATGCTATCCGGCCCGGCATCAGCAGGCCTGTTGCAGCAAGTGCACTGCCGGATATGAAAAATCTCCTATTCATCGCCTCTGAAGGGGAACTCCTCAAGTATATCCCAATACCTGCCGTTGTGCCTCAGCAGGAAGATGCTGCGGACAACAAATGATCCGTTGAAGGGCTCACCACTGATCACAGGCCATGCCTCACTGAAAGCCTCCCTTGTGAGGTCGCGCGTAGCAACGGTAATATGCGGCTCGACCTCCTTCATAATCTCATCCGAGGCGAAATCAAGGGAGCTGAGCAGCAGCGCCTTGAGTCGTTCGTGGAGCGTGGCTATATGCCTCTTCTCCTTTAATTTAATGTACAGAACCCTTGGTGCGAATGCCCCGTAGCCGTCAAGTTCAACAGTGAATGGCTGCTCATTCAGAGCAAAGAGACTAAGCGCGTCACTGATAGCCCTCCACGCATTGCGATCCCTCTTAAAGGGCTTCTGAAGCGTAATATGCGCGGGCGACCTGAGCGCATGGCCTGCACCATAATGGTCTCGCATCCTCTCCTTTACCGCTCTGATCTCGTCTCTCAGTTTTTCATGAGGAATCAGAGCAATAAAATACAGCTCAAGGTCCTGTTCATTCCTCACACTCATACCCGTATGTAAATATTTATCAAAGCCTTTGAGGTTTAAATATATCAAAATTTTGGTATTTTCGGTGAGCGGCGGGATGCCAGACTTATGTTCTGAATATTTTCCTGCTTCGACTTAACGAGATATGATTAACTTAACCGGACAAAATCCAGCGCCCATGAAAAAACTCCTTTTACGTTCCCTGCTTGTTATAATTGTCATACTCCTTGGAGGATTATTTCTGTACGTTAATTACATCGCTCCCGGAATTACGGGTTATGCAGCCAAGAGCCTCGCATCCGGGGTTTTTGTTGCCGGCCGTACACAGGAAAGCATAGAAAAGGAAGACATTAACTTCTTCCCGGTGCAGTTTAGTAAAAACACTGTCGACTTTGAAAACATGAATGTGACAAGCAGATTCCTTCTGTGGAAGTCAAAGGCGGTTTTCAACGAAGGGCTTGGCAGTACCCTGGTCAAAGATTTTTCCGGGACAGATGTTGAGCGGCTCGATTATCCTGCTGTTCAGCTGCCTGAAGGAGACCCTGACACAATCCCGTGGCCTGCTGGTGACCTTCTTAGCGATACCGTTCCGTCAGGCATCAATATTCAACTGCTCAATGAGACGCTGGACCGGATATTTGAAGATACTGTCACTCACGGGGGTACCTTTGCAGTTACTGTCGTATATAAAGACCAGATAGTTGCCGAGCGCTACCGCAGTGACTTTTCTCCTGAGATACGTTTCCTCAGCTGGTCAATGGCCAAGAGTTTCACGAACACCATGGTGGGCACAATGGTAAAAGAGGGGCTCGTGGATATTGACAAACCACTTGGACTGGAAGAATGGTCAAAGGACGACCGCAGTAAAATAACACTCAGGCACCTGATGAATATGAACAGCGGGCTGGAGTTCAATGAGAAGTACAGCAAACTGAAGCTGACAGACGCCACGACGATGCTTCTGAAGAACGGAGACATGTTCAGCTATGCAATTTCAAAGGATCTTGTTGCTGAACCGGGTACATTATGGTCATACTCCTCCGGGTCAAGCAATATCATACAGGGCTTTCTCCGTTCTGTCATAGGAGACGATGCAAAGTATCATTCCTGGCCGCGCACGACACTCTTCAACAGGATCGGAATGCGAAGCGCCGTCTGGGAAGTGGATGCATCAGGAACGTTCGTAGGCTCATCATATCTCTATGCTACCATGCGCGACTATGCCCGCTACGGGCTTCTGTACCTCCATGACGGCAACTGGCTGGGAGAGCAGGTGCTGCCTGAAGGATGGGTAAAATTTACATCCACACCTGCTGAGGGTTCAAACGGTGAATATGGTGCTCTCTTCTGGCTGAATGACAGCGGTGAGTTTACTGACAAGCCTGATGACCTCTTCTACTGTACGGGTTATGACGGACAGCGGATATTCATTATCCCTTCGAAAAACCTGGTTATAGTACGCACCGGCTGCACCCCCCGGGGAGTGATTGACTGGCAGGTGTTTCTCGACAGTATACTGGCAACCCTGGATTGAAATTCGCTTTTCTGCGAAGGAGGGGTAACCTGCAGATTTATTTTGCCCTGAGATACTGCACGGGCCATGATATGTCATCACCCAGTTCGCGGGCGGCATGCAACGGGAAGTAGGGATTTCTCAGCAGCTCCCTTCCCATCAGGATAAGATCTGCCTTCTCTTCCAGCAGAATCGATTCGGCCTGTCCGGCAGTGGTGATCATCCCCACTGTCCCCGTCAGTATTCCTGTTTTTCGCACGGCTTCGGAGAAAGGGACCTGGAAACCGGGGCTGAACGGTATAACGGCATTATAAACATTCCCTCCTGAAGAGCAGTCAATAAGATCGACGCCCTTCTCCTTCAATATGGAAGCCAGCTTCACACTGTCCTCAGCCTCCCAGCCCCCCTCCGTCCAGTCTGTCGAGGAGATACGGACAAAAAGCGGATTACCCTCGGGCCATACTGATCTGACAGCCTCAACGACCTTCTCCAGGAGCCGGATTCGGTTATCAAAAGAGCCACCGTACTCATCACTGCGCCGGTTGCTGAGGGGAGAGAGAAATTCCTGCAGACAGGTAGCCATGGGCGCTGTGTATCTCCGCCACCATGAACCCGGCTTCACGGGCCCGCACAGCCGCATTCCTGAAGCCTGATATCACCTGGCCGATGCCTTCTTTATTCAGTGCTTGCGGGGTCCGGTCTCCGTCCATGAAAGGGATGGCCGACGGGGCTACGGTCTGCCATCCTCCGTGCTTCTCATCAAGCTGCCTCCCTCCCAGCACGGGCACAGCACAGGAGGCCTTCCGCCCTGCATGGGCAAGCTGAATCCCGGCCACAGAACCCTGCCCGTGAATAAAACTTACAATTTTCTTAAGTCCCTGAATATGATCATCATTCCATAGACCCAGGTCTCCGGGAGTGATCCTCCCTTCCGGAGAGACCGCTGTCGCCTCCATGATGATCAGTCCTGCTCCCCCCGACGCCCTGGTGCCATAATGAACCATGTGCCAGTCACCGGCAAACCCGTCTGTTGCCGAATACTGGCACATGGGAGACATGACGATACGGTTTTTCAGGGTTAAACCCCCTATGGTCAGAGATGAAAATAGTTTCGACATTGTGAAGAGTACTTGAATGGTTTTTTATCGCCCAAAGTTAAGGTTTATGTTGTACCGTTCATCTCAGAATACAAGCCCTGTCAGCCATCCCCAGACGACGTAACGCAAAAATTTCCCGGCAAGCATTGCAACGGCAGTGATCGGGATGCTGGAGCGTAGAAGTCCTAGTCCGACAGCAAAAATATCTCCTACTGCAGGAACCCAGCTAAGAAATGCAAAAACTGCCCCTTTTCGATAGAGCCGGTCATGCCATTTTTCTATGGTCTCCCGTTTTATTCTCAGGTACTTTTCAATCCACACCCATTTGCCCATATATCCGATAGCATAGCTGCTCATTCCACCGAGCCAGTTCCCTGCTGTGGCGACGAGGACAGCAGCATAGGGATCAGTACCGTTGATGATCAGGAAGGTAAGAAGGGCTTCGGAGCTGAAGGGGACAACTGTGGCTGCCAGGAAACTGGCCAGGAATAATCCCCAAAGGCTGTAATCAAAAAGACCTTCCATTAATTGTAGCTGTAAGCACTGAAGGCGAACTTATACAAAATTAATGATCAATCAATCCCGGATGACGGTAAACCCGGAGACTGGCTGTCTTAACGAAGCGGGTAGCCGGCTGACCTGCAGAACCTTTAATCCAGATACCCCAGCCTGTCTGCCATCATGGTCAGGAACAGAGACAGCGCAAAGGCGATCACTGGCGCGATAAGCCACATAACAAAGAACTTTCGTACCTCGGTCTTTCTGAAGATGTTCTTAGTACCCAGTTTTGCGACTCCTATGCCGAGAATTGCGGCAACATTTAACTGGACCAGAGAGGATGGTATTCCCTTGCTTATCGATGCAAATAAAAGCAAACTGCCTGATACAAATGATATTATGACAGCCTCAAACTTCCCGAACAATACTATTTCCTTTCCCGTGTTTTTCAATATTTTATCTCCAAACACTGAGCATCCGATCGCAAAATTGGGGGCGACAAGCAGGGTCGAAAGAATCATAATAAGCATGAAATTCTTATCTGCTGAAATACCAAGCTCATTTGCTGTCATTGAAGCTATGGGTCCTGATGCGTTCGCTACATTATTTGATCCGATGGAAAAAGCCACATATAATGACATCGTCAGGATCAGTCCATTCCATAACGGATTCAGATTGGCATTCTGGGCCCTTGACTGTGTTAATCCTCTCCTTCGCATGGGTCGATAGATATATTTCCCCAGAAGAAAGCTAATTAAAAAGGAGAAGAGTGGTAATATGAACCAGGCAGGTATCACCTCGAAGAGCATCTTTTCATTATTCAGCTCATTGAAATAAATTGCCGGAGCTACTACTGCAAGAACCGTAGACTGACTGGTTGATTGCGGAATGCCAAACAGATTAGCTATGAGAAGTGATATTGAAACTGAAAACAGGATAATGGATACCAGCGGAAATGACATCAGTTCAGGGGAAAGTATTTCCTGTCCAATTGTTGTTGCAGTTCCTTTTCCTGCAATTACAGCACCTAAAAATACCATCAGACCAAACAGCCCGGGTATCAGGCTTTTCCTGATGACATTGGCCCCGTATGCAGCGGAGAATGCAGGTCCCGTTCCGCTTCCCCCCATGTTTATTGCCAGAAACATTGCAATAATGAAGGGGATCAACAGATGACTCAATAATGGAGAAATCATAAATGCGTATTGTTCCGATGTCAGAGTGCAAAATATTAAGACCCGGCCAGCAAAGAGTAAGTAAAATGACTTAATAAGTATATGTATATCATGCTATTTTCATATTGGTCTTTTGCACCATTATTGAATTGTAATAACAACAACAATAATCACTGTCCCAACTGAGGTCCGCTACCATAACTTCAATCAAAGACGAAACGCCATGGGCCTTTAGCCTGAGCCCTAAACTATAATCGTTTATATTTTTTTGAGATTCACACGGTTCCGGCAGGGTAACCCACACACAATCCGGTCATATAATATACCGATGTGAGTTGATTGTCAGTTCTCTCACAGATTCTAAGTCTTTCGTGCCTGATAAAAAAGTGAAAGATGAAAGCAAAACTGATTTTATTACCGGTAATCATTCAATTGCTGCCACTTCTCTCCTGCTGTAAACAGTCTGAGCAATACGACTTTCACTGGCCTGTATCATCTGCCGTCGCAGAGGGTCTTGATAAGAAAATGATAGACTCTGCCTTTATCAGAGCCGGACAGCTTGGCTTCGTTGACGGCCTTCTTGTTATCAGAAACGGGAAACTGGTAGCAGAGGAGTACTACAACGGTTACGGCAGAAATATGCCGCACCAGATTTATTCCGATACTAAAAGCTTCATGTCAGCCCTTATCGGAATCGCACTTGAACAGGGTCTTATTGAGAGCCTTGAAAAGAAAATAATGGACTATTTTCCCGAGTATGCCTATACCGGCATGGATCACAGGTTTTACGACATAACTGTCAGGAATCTGCTGACAATGAGAATGGGCATAGACAAGGAAGAAAACAACCTCCTCGATGTCGTCGCCACCGACGACTGGATCAGGGAGACCTTCAGGCTGCCCCTCTTATTCGACCCGGGTATAAAATTCTCATATAACTCCCTCGAAACACATCTGTTGTCAGCGATTATAACCAGGACGAGCGGTATGTCAGCTCTTGAATTTGCAGTAGAAAATCTTACCGGACCGGCGGGCATTGAAATCATTGCATGGAACGCTGATCCGCAAGGAAACTCCACCGGCGGATATGACATTTACATGAAGCCGTACGACATGGCAGTGCTTGGTTATCTGTATCTTAACGGTGGCAAATTAGAAGACAAACAGATTGTTCCGAGGGCGTGGGTGGAAGCATCGCTTGCACCTACATGGACTAACAATGGCAGGGAATGGGGTGCCCTGACTGACTACAATTACGGTTATCTGTGGTGGCTTGGGAAAATAAATGGTCATGCCCTTTTTATGGCAATGGGAATGGGCGGGCAATACATAATGGTATTCCCCGGACAAAACCTTATTGTTGTCACCACCGCAAATAAGAATATAGGCTGGGATAACAACCAGGAACTTCCGATCCTTGAAATGGTTTCAAAGTATATACTTGCGGCTGTTCAATGAAAAAAGGTAACACAAGAAAATCATCACTCTCTTGAAAATAATAATACTTGACTTGACTCAAATTCTGGTGTAAATTGTGAGACAATGGCTCACACTAAATTCGATAGGAGGAACTTCATAAGAAAAACGGCTGCAGGCACACTTGGAATAGGCCTGACAGTCCACAAGGCAATGTCCCTGTCAGATCAGACAGATGCCCTGCCAAAAATCAAGGACTACCGGCGGATGGGAAGGACCGGAGCAATGGTCTCTGACATAGGTTCAGGTGTACCTTATTCAGAATCTGTCTTAAAAGCAGCGATTGCATCCGGTGTCAACTTCATTGAAACTGCTGAAAGCTATGATAACGGGAACAATGAATCGCTGATCGGGAATACCATCCGTAAGATTGAGCGGGAATCGCTGTTTGTTACAACCAAGATAAATACATCGCTGGGCATAGGAGCATCACAGGATGATATTTACAACCGGGCGGAAGCAAGCCGTAAAAGGCTGGGCACGGCTTATATAGATCTTTACATGATGCATCAGGCCCAGAGCATTGTCAAAGTGGGTGACAAAAACTTTCACAAAGCCTGTGACAAGCTTAAGAAGGAGGGAAAAATAAGGTTCAGGGGACTCTCATGTCACGGATCATTATGGTGGCAGGAACAGGGTGGCAGTCTTGAAGATATACTTATGGCTGCAATTGAAGACGGCAGGTATGATGTTCTGTTTTTTCCCTACAACTTCCTTGATCCGGAGATGGGTGAGAGAGTATTAAAGGCCTGCAAATCAAACGATATTGGCACAATGGTTATGAAATCCAACCCTATTGGCGTCTTCGAAGAATATGAGAGGATACTTAACAGTGGTGGAGAGCTGGGCGTATTTCAAAGGAAGGATTATGAAACGAAGAAGGTCCAGATGGAAAAAGCCAGGGCTTTTTTCAGCAAATACAATATGACAAGTATGGATGACCTGAAGAAGGGGGCTTACCGTTATATACTGTCAAATGAAAATGTCAGCACCATATGCTGCAGATTCAGGACTTTCGCAGATATCGGTTTGTTTGTCGGCCTTTCAGGCGAAAAGCTTGACAGTGCTTCGGCAGAATTGCTTTCCGATTTCAGGGACAGCATGGGCTTTCTCAACTGTCGCATAGGGTGTAACAGGTGCGAAGGAAGTTGCCCTGTCCACATTCCGGTTGGCACGATATTGAGATATTATTACTATTCCCGGTACTATAATGAAATGAATACCATGGGAAATCCATACAAGGAGCTGATGTCACAATATCCCAATAGATGTGCAACCTGCGAGGGTGATTGCGAAAAGAGCTGTCAGCATAATGTGGCCGCAAGATCGCTGCTGCTTGATGCACAAAGAATAATGAGTTAGCAGGTCAGCTATGTGAGAAAAGGAAGCCCCCGGGTATTTATTCCGTCACCGCCCGGAAGGCGTTCACCCGTCCGTTTCCGTAATAATCGGATATCCCGTTTTTATCAATTTTATCAGCAGTTTTAAATAGTTGCTGCATAACATCGACAGGTTTCATTTCTCCTCCGTTTTTCCCGATTACCAGCGCAGCCACTCCTGCAACATGAGGCGATGCCATGCTGGTTCCTGCCATCCAGTAGAACGACCAGGTATTTGTATTCGGTTGCGGTCCGGCACCTGTACTTATGATCATGTCATATCTGTAAAGCGGACCATATACAGGATCTACAACAGGAAAATCGAAATCTCCTCCAGGAGCAGCCAGGTCAACGAGCGAAACGCCGTAATTTGTGTAGCTTGCAGGTATATCCAATGACCCATCCTGGTCCTGAATCCATCCATAAGGAGCTGTGGATGAAACGGCAATTACATTTTCAAGATCTGCAGGCAGTGTGAACAGGGAAGCATTTCCATCTGAATTCATTCCGTCGTTCCCGGCAGCTGCAATAACAACCGCTCCCTTTTTTACAGCATAATTTACGGCACGTTGACCAGCCACGATTAGGTATTGTACAGCGTTGGCCGGAGCCTGTTGCCAGACATTATCGTCATCCAGGTAATTCCCGTTTCTGTTGATGAGGGCACCCAGGCTCATATTGATAACATCGGGTTCGTTATTGGCAGCATAGATTATTCCCTGGTAGATCCAGCTGAAGTAACCTGAACCGGTGTATTCGGAAACCACTTTCACAGCAACGATTTCAGCATGGGGGGCCACGCCGATAACACCCCAGTTATTGTCTGCAGCTGCAATAATGCCGGCTACATGGGTGCCATGGTGAGAAAAACGTCCGTCCCTGACATAATAGTTTTCGCCGGCCACAAAAGATTTGCTCAGCCCTTTGTTCAGGTTGGGAGACAGATCGGGATTATTGGCATCAATGCCCGAGTCAAGAATAAATACTCTCGCTCCCTGTCCTGTATACCCTGCATTCCAGGCTTCAGGTGCATCAATGGCATCCATTCCCCACTGGTACCCGAAAAAAGTTTCATTATCGCCAATACTAAACTGGTTTGCATCGTAAGCAAGTTCATCCGGTTCAATCCATCTGACATTAAGATCAGGAATAACTGCCTGAACATCTCTAAGCCTGGCAATTTTGGCTGCCGAATTCAGGGCTGCCGGTTTAATAACCACCACGCCAATCTCAGGAATAGAATTTACAACCTCACCGTAGGCCGAGAGCTCTCCCTCAAAACCTGCCGGAAGTGCTTCTGCTTTCGTAATAACCATTAAGTTATTGATTCCCGAACTTGTCACGGTGGCAGATTTCAGAGATACAGGGTCAAAAACACCCTCCGTTTCCATAAAGTCTTTTTGACACCCAAAACAGAATGCCAGAAATAAAATCCCTAAAAAGACTTTAGAAGATTTTGCGCAATAAAAGGATAGAGCATTCATAGCTGAAATGTTTTAGTAAGTACTTAGAAACTGCGAACAATATATTTCGTTATTAATCAACTAAACGGATTTCATTCAAAGTTACTCCGGCAAAAAGGGGAAGTCAAATTTATTTGCTCTTGTTTTAAAGCGAATTGTGGAATTCTAAATTATTATAGTAATCAGACCGGCAGATTATTTGCAATGTGCCTGGCTTTTATACTGTTGAGACTCCTTCAATGCAACTTCTATGTATCCTGAATAAACATATTTTGATGAATTCTGTTTAAACATTAATAATCATTATATGGAAATTATAGTTATTAGCCTGGCGGCATTTTTAACGTCTATTCTTACATTCTTTTCCGGCTTTGGTCTTGGGACAATCCTGATGCCGGTTTTTGTTATCTTCTTCCCGGCGGATATTGCAATAGCGCTGACAGGGGTAGTACATTTTCTCAACAACCTTTTTAAAATTACACTGATTGGGAAAAAAGCAGATAAAGCTGTCTTGTTAAGATTCGGCATTCCTGCAATGCTGTCATCATTTGCAGGAGCATGGTTGCTGCTCCGAATAACCCGTATACCGTCACTTTTCGAATATCAGTTATGGGGAAGGGATTTTGAAATCACCCCTGTGAAGCTTATTATTGCCATACTTTTAATAATATTCTCGATACTCGAAATTGCCCCTTCTGTTCGAAGAATACAGTTTGACAGGAACAAACTTCCCCTGGGGGGTCTCTTAAGTGGTTTTTTTGGCGGTTTGACAGGTATTCAGGGTGCAATTCGAAGTGCCTTCCTTATCAGGAGCGGATTGTCGAAAGAGGCTTATATTGCTACAGGCGTGGTAATAGCATGTCTGGTTGATTTTACCCGGCTGTCAGTTTATGCCTCACGGCTGAAGGAATTAAACCTTAATGAACAAATGCCTCTGCTTCTTGCCGCAACAGTGGCAGCAATGACCGGGGCATTCCTTGGCAGTAAACTGCTAAAGAAAATTACCCTGAGATTCATTCAGGTTTTGGTAGCTGTAATGCTTGTCATTATATCACTTGCCCTGGGTGCAGGAATCATTTAATACCATCAGAATATGAAAAAACTGTCAGTTATAATCTTCGAAACATCAAACGACTACAGGTCAGTATTGCCCAGGTTAATTGTCGGACTGGTCTTTCTCTCTGAGGGAATACAAAAGTTTCTTTTTCCTGAACTGGTTGGTGCAGGACGATTTGAAAAGATCGGATTCGCAAATCCGGAGTCACTGGCATCATTCGTTGCCACTTTTGAGATTGTTTGCGGCGCACTCATTTTAACCGGTCTGTCTGTCAGAATTGCTGCAGTGCCCTTGCTGATCATCATGATAACGGCAATTACCACAACCAAGATTCCGATTTTACTGGAAAAGGGATTCTGGTCAATGGCCCATGATTCCCGGACAGATTTTGCCATGACCCTTCTTATTGTTTTTCTTCTTATTTACGGTTCGGGAAAACTGTCAGTCGATTCCGTGATACAGAAAAGACTTAAATTATGATAACCTTTGCTTAATTAAAAAATTCCTATATTCCGGATTACCAGAAACAACACTACCGATGGCACAAAAAATCCTTATTCTAATTAATGACGCTCCTTACGGTACAGAGAAGGCATATAATGCTTTGAGACTGGCAATGCAGATACAGAAAGATTACGAAGGCGCAGACGTATGCGTATTTCTGATGGCTGACGCAGTTACTTGTGCCCTGCCTGGTCAGAACACACCCAACGGGTATTACAATATTGAAAGAATGCTGAAGGCAGTCATAATGAAGGATGGTAAAGTTAAACTTTGCGGGTCATGTGCAGAGGCTCGCGGACTTAAAGCAATGACACTTGTTGAAGGTGCTGAATTCAGCACCATGAAAGAACTGGCACAACTGACAATTGAAAGCGATAAGGTGATTACATTCTGAGGTATCGTTGCAACTTTCGGTGTAACAGCCAGTGCTGATGACCGCCTTTCGCCGGAATATAATGACCGCCGGTGGCCGTGTTTATTCTCATCATACATAAGCAAAAATGACCCTGGAAACCTTACCGGCCGGATGTGGTCAGCAAATTCCAGTAATAATTATTTCTTAACTTTATCTTCCATCAAATAATTAAGGAGATTTGACCATGAGAGAAAAAATTCACGACAATCCTTCATCAAATGCTGTCTATGGCCTGGGACTGATCGGCGCAGCTATTTATTTTATTTCAACTGCCACAAGTTTTTGGATTGGCGTTTTAGGCTTCCTTAAAGCCATTGTCTGGCCCGTTTTTCTTGTTTATGAAGCATTTAAGAGCCTGGGTGCCTGAAGTATAATTTTTGGGCTTTATCCTTCGATAACTCTGTTCAACTTATAGGGGCTTAAGACTGCTTACCCCCTATATATTGAACACCTTTTCTCCAAATCCTGACCCAAAATGCTGCCGCTTTTGGTTTTACCATGACATCCCGACAACTGTGCCGGGATCGTTATTGGCAGCATGCTGATCCCTGACTCTCACAGTCAGGGGGTCAGGTATGGCGCATATAGACTGAGAATGAAAAGAAAAGTTTGACAGGCTGCCCCCATCCGCCAGCTGGCGGATGACCCCTCCTCACTGAGGAGGAGAAACTATAACCTGTTTAATTTCAGCCCTATGCGCTGAGCTCAATTCCTTGTACCGTGAGCCTTGAACCTTTAAACCGGACCAATAACTGCCTCTATACATATTAAAATAGCATGTGTGAGTGTGTGAGCGAGTGTGAGTGTGTGAGCGAGTGGTAGAGAGAGAAACCAGAACGAGAGTGTTCGCTCCCGGATATACACTTTTTGTTCGGGGTATTTTCTTGACTTTGGCACACAGAGAATGATATTTAGGACGCTTAGCAAAACTTATCTCAGGAATATTGTCGAGCTTTTGAGTGGTATATAACCAGTAAAAAGCAATGGCAAAGTTTAGACTATTCACCCTGTTGCTTTGTTGCTTTTCAATTTATGATGCAGCCTTTGCACAGACAAAGCCTGAGAAAAATCTGATAATTCTCTACACCAATGATCTCCACAGCCGGGTAAACGCTTTCTCCACCGGCATTAAGAACCCTGATGAAGATTCCGGTGAGGCTGATACCCTTGGAGGGTTTGCGCGGATTGCGACATTGATCAAAGAAGAAAAACGACAAAACGGGGATAAAGTTCTTGTGCTGGATGCAGGAGACTTCCTTATGGGCACATTCTTCTCCATGCTGGAGGAATCAACTGGATTCCAGTTGTCGTTAATGAAAAAAATGGGATATGATGCTGTGACATTGGGTAACCACGAATTTGATTTCGGCCCGCAGACCCTGGGAAACATTATCGCACAATCTGCCGATAAAGGGGGCGTTCCCTCCCTGGTAACATCCAATTTGATATTTTCAAAAAAGGATACTGCTGATGATGCTCTGGAACGATTGTTTGATCAAAATGTCATCAACACTTCTCTGGTCGTTGAAAGAAATGGCCTGAGACTGGGAATTTTCGGCATTCTTGGTAAGGTCGCAACCAGCAGTGCGCCCAGGACTATACCGGTTAAATTTAAAGATCCGGTTAAAACAGCACAAAAATATGTGCGGTATCTGAGAGAAAACCGGAAAGTTGACATGATTATCTGTCTTTCTCACAGTGGTATTACAATGGATGAAAACGGCGACTGGTCAGGTGAAGATGTTTTGCTTGCCACAAAAGTTCCCGGCATTGACCTGATCATAAGCGGTCATACGCATATCTTACTGGAAAAGCCAGTTATCGTAAATGGAACTGCTATTGCGTTGGCAGGTTGCTATGGCGCCTATATGGGAAGGTATGAGTTTGGATGGGAGAATGGAAATATAAAGCAGCTGGATGCAAGACTCATTCAGCTCACCAGCGCAGTACCATCGGATACTGTAATCCGGCATCTTATTGCAGAACAGGAAACGGTGATATCAGAACAGATTCTGAAACACTGTAATCTTTTTGATTCAACAATAGTCGCAGAGACCTCCTTCCCGCTTATATGCAATCTGGATACTATGCTTGAAGACAGCAACCTCGGGCTACTCATTTCTGATGCAGTCTGGTCCTATGTCAACAGCAATAATCCTCCCGGTACTGATATAACAATGTTCCCTGCGGGACTTATTTCCGATAACATCTTTCCTGGTCATACCGGAAAGCAAACAGTCGCTGATATTTTCAGGATTATTCCTCAGGGTTACGGGAAAGACAATATCCCGGGTTATCCCCTGGCCAGGGTTTATGTTACCGGCCATGAATTAAAAGGGATAATGGAAGTCCTCTATCTGGCACCTTCGCTCAGCCGCGACAATTACATATACACCGGCGGCATCAGGACAACCTTCAATCCCGAAAAGGGATTACTCAGAAAAATTACGTCCGTCGAGGTTGGAGACCCGGAAAGTGGATTTATGCCGGTCGATTGTTCAAAAAGGAATAAAACTCTATACGGCATCACAGCTGATTCCTATGTCCTTGGATTTGTAAGCGTAATCAAAAAACTCAGCAAACATCTGATAGTCATTACTCTGAAGAATGAGAGGGGAAAGCCTATCCGATCAATTGATGATGCCATTATTGATGCCGACCCTGATGCACCTGGAATTCAGGAAGTCAAAGAGTGGATGGCCCTTGTCTGGTTCTTGCAGCAACAGCCTGATATTAACGGAAATGGCATCGGGGATATTCCGGAGAATTATCATACCGGAAACCCGCGACTACGCCGGGAGTAATTTCAATCGCATTGTCTGTTCGCCCGGCTGAAAGTGGCCATATTTTCCGGCGTATGCAACTCCGGCAAATGATAGTCAACAGGAAAGGCTATTAATGGTCAATGTCATTCGCTTTTCAGAATGATGAACAAAACCTGAAATAGTCAGTTAGTAAATTTTAATTGACACTGGTTGAATTATTTCAGAAATTTGATAGTTCAACAAACTGAAATGGAGGTATAATTATGAATGCACTATTTCTTGCTTATCTGATTGTCGAAGCAATATTTGGAATTGGCTTCCTCTTTGCTCCGGATCTTATGATGGGTCCTATGGGCGTGACCCTTGATGAAGCATCAGCAACATTTGCCAGGTTGTTGGGTACGCTGATAATCAGTATCCCGGTTTTGTTGTATTTCGTTCGCAAATCGTCCAGCAAAGAGTTCAGACGAGGTGTTGTATATTGTATTTTTACTTACCTGCTGTTAAGCACAATACTCCTTCTGATTACTCAATTAAGGGGAATGATGAATTCAATGGGATGGGGCATTGTGAGTATACATTTTGTTTTCATGCTTTGGTTCGGCTATTACCTGTTGAACCAGGAAAAGATGGCTTCTTCCCGATAAGGAAGCCATTATTGCAAAAGCCAGACAGGTGACCACCTCCGGCCGCTCATCTGTTAAAAAGTATAATTACATATTAACAGTCCTTTGCGGCAGGAGAAGGAAGGTAAATTATATTCGGCGTGAAGCGGTCCGTAACACTGGCTTTGTCAATTGTCCATGCAAGAAATACCAAAAACGGAGTGCTTTCATTGATACGTGACCCTGGAGTGAAGAACCTTCCGCTGCCTGACAACGGGGTAGAGTGCACGATGGCGCCTGCTACTGCGGATACGGGTATTACCTGCCGGCGCTTGATTTCAATGATGGCAGTATGATTATGAAGAGATTTTTAATCGAGCATTTTGGCGGTGGCATCATCAGCCCACTTAAGAATGGCTGTGACCTCTGCGGAATCAGGCTTTGCGTCCCTGTGGATCAACAGGTAAGATTTGAGAGGCATTCCCCCGGAAACTACTTCATCCTTTATCTCTTCAAGGATTCTTACTTTCTCACGGTTGCTGTAATCTTCCCATTCTGAAAAGTTAAGATGTGATCTCCCTTCATTTATGTGACCTGCGAGAAACCACGAAGCAGGAGCCATCTTTGAATACCATGGGAAATTAACCTGGTTCGAGTGGCAGTCAAAACATGAATTTCGCAGCTGTTTCAGTACAGACACTGACACCAGACTGTCATTCGCAATGCTTCTGTTATCATCCGGCACGTTTAGGGGAATGCCGGAAGGAATAAACTGCACGGCAATGAAAATCACAATCAGTGTGGTAATAATGACTTTTACCGCTTTCATACAGGCAACAGGGAAGGTTAGAAACTGCTTATTTCATCATGTTGTCAGCCCTGGACTCCGCCCACGACTTCAGTATCCTGGTCTCTTCAGGTGACATTTTCATTTCAGGATTCTTCTTTACCGCACCTTCGGGAGGCATCTTGTTCTCATTGAGAACCTCGATTATTTCATCAAGGGTGGCTATCTGACTGCTTTTGGGAAGATTGAGCAAACTGTCCCACAGCAGGGCATCCTTTGCATCCTGCGATTTCCCTTTATCACTGTGACATCCGTAGCATTTACCGTCGATCACCTTTTTTACCTCGGCAGGATAGATCGATTCGCTCTTCTGCATACTCTGGCTTACCGGCAGCGCCGGTTTGAGGAAAAAACCGATAAAAATAACCGGCACAAAAATGGAAAACAGTGTTTTCATAGCAGTTTAATTTATTCAAAGTTAATAAAATATATTTTCTGAACCGCTCTCCGGAGTTATCCCGGCGGAAGGCTCCCAAATCTGCTTGATTGCGGGGGAAAAATACTTACCGGCCCTAAGTGGTCTAATTTACCGGTTCAAGCACTGCAACCCTGCTGGTTACCATTGTTTGCCATGGCATTCAAAACATGATACCCCGGTGGTTCCGCCTTTTAAATCAGAGCCATGACAACTAACACAATTGACGAGGGGTTGATCGAGTCCGCTCTTATGCATAAATCCATCTTTGCTTATCGTATGGTCCGCAGGAGGATTGTATTTTGAATCATTTGACTCTTCACAACCAATGATTGAAGCAAGCATAAGTAACATCAACGATACTTTAACTATTCCGTGGATTTTCATATTGTTCTTGATTTTAAGTGGAACCTGCATAATGATAGTTTGTAAAATTTCTTCAATGATAACCATGTCTCAAGAGATTTATTGTATTGTTTTTTATTGTTGAAATAGGAACGGTTTTTAGTCCAATCCTGGTATCAACTAAAAAGACGCCAACAATTGGTCTTACAAGTGATTGATTTAGTGAAAATCCGTCCTTCTCTGACCATTGCAAAAGACGGTCTGAAAACACTTAACATACATTGGGAAATTCAAGGATATTACTTTCGGTTAGGGTGCTCAGAATCACGGGTTTGTACCAAAAAGCTATAGCTTCTATATTTTATTCCTACCTTTAAGGGTAAACTGTAATAAGACATGGTATAAAACGATATTCAGGCAGGTGACATTATTCCGGACGTTTTCATTTCAACAGTTAATCGCATGGTTAGACGCAGAGAATAATTAGAATTTAAATTACCTGAAAAGAAGGATTAAATGACCAGAGATCAAAAAATGGTATTAGGATATATTGTAGGCGGGTCGCTTGTTCTTGTAATAGTTCCTTCAATTATTTATGCCATTACTTCGGTATTCGATAATGTTTATAGAGTAGAAGTTATACCAAATCCCTTAATAAAATGGCTTGTGATCATAATATTGCTAGTAATAGGATTGATATATGGAATCTGGTCAGTGACTATTCAAAACACTGTTGGAGAAGGGGGGCCTGTAGAAATAGGAAATATAGAAATTAGTCCGAAAACAAGGAATCTCGTTGTATCAGGACCATATAAAAACACAAGAAATCCTATGTTATTCGGAGCGTTTTTAATATATCTTGCTTTTGCATTATTTATTAATTCAATAACCTCACTTATAATAGTTTGTGCGATTTTTGCTTTTATGTTGATTGTCGTTGTGAAAATGGAAGAAAAGAGACTATTAAAGGATTTTGGGGATCAATATGCAGAATATCGAAAAAGGGTATCAAGGTTCATTCCATGGTTTCAAAGAAAAATCTAATAGAAAAACAAATTCGCTTTTTAATACGGCTACAAATGGGTAACCTACTACCATAAATCAATTATTCTTTTGACTGACAACAGCCTTTTTTGCTGCTTCAAGATGAAGATATACCTCATGATCATAAACATGTTTCAAAGCCCAGCTTCTCTCCAGGAATTCCAGGGCTTCCTGGTATTTGCCTTGCTTGAATAATCCCCAGCCCTTGGTATCTAAATACACATAATTATCCGGCTCTGATTTCAGCGCATTATCAATAAGTTCTAATCCCTCATTTATGCTTCGGTCATTATCAATCAGGAACCAGGCAAGATTGTTCATTCTGTTTGGAGCCATTGGTTCTGACGACAGTGCCTGACGATAATATTCTTCTGCTCTATCCGGAATGCCTGCCTGTTCATAAATAGCAGCAAGGTTTGTGGCAATCACCGCCTCAGATGGAGAATATTCTTTAATAATTGTTTTGAATTTCTCAATGTATTCATTTGCTTCTTTTGTCTTGTCCTCATATAATGCAAGAACAGCCTGCCTGAAAGTAATTAGACGATTATCCTGGTAATATTTCGATGCTTTCCTGTAGAGCTTTTTTTCCTTTCCAAACTGTCCGGTCTTATGGTATGCAAACCCAAGCTCAGCAAACAAACTAAATCCCGGATTTTCATCCCATTCTTCATTCAGTTCAAGACACTTCTCATATTCGGGGATTGCTTTATCATATTGTTCTAAGTTCATGTATTCAGATGCCATAAGGTAATAGACAACTGCACGGTCACCATGAGATTGCAATTCCTGCCGAAGATATTTTATTGCTTCATGGGGAGTTTCAAACAGACGGGCATATAACCAGTTTATATTTCCCCTGTATATCATGGGAATGTGGTCTCTTTCATTGTATAACCTGAGGCACAATTCTTTTGCTTCTGTGTAATTCCCCCGGAACATTGTTTGTGCTACAATGTATGCTTTTGCGGAAAAAAAGTTGGAGTCTATTGCCACTGCCTCTTTATAAAGTTTCAAGGCTGTTGTCACATCACCGTTCCCAACAGCCTCATTGCCACTTATGAAAAGTCTGTATGCCTCCGGGGAGTTTGTATTGCCATAGAACTGCTGATCACGCGAAGTCCCTTTTTTTAAAGTCGATATTACAAGAAAGTTCTTTATCCATCTGTTAAGCGTATCAATGTTCGGGAAAACCATTTCCTCATCAGAGGGATATTCTATTTCAAAGGATTTCAGGGCTTCTTTTGTTTTTGTATCTATTAATACCGCATTTACACGCATTTTTGGTCCTGCCTGTTTAATGCTGCCATAGATAAACAGATCTGATTCCAGGTTTTTAGAAACTCTCCTTGCAAGAAATGGCGTCATTGAAGCATAATCAGTCAATCCCTGGCTCTTGATCAGGGAATTTATTTGTTCTGTCTGTCTGACTTTAAGTTCATCAGGGTAGTTTGACAGGTATGTGACCAGCATATCCTGTATTCCGTTCTGCCAAACGTCCCAGGCCGAATCGTTTGTCATATTCTGAAATGGCATCACTGCAATCGAGATCCTTTCACCCGAAGATCTTAAAAGTTTAAGCGTATCCCGTTTGAAAATTTTCGGAAAGCCAATTATTGCAGCAACCAGCAGTATTGCAAAGAGTGACAAAACTGCTGCTGATTTGCGACTGATCAGGGTGCCTGATCTCTTTTTAGCCGGGATCTTAAATGTCTTCCCATCATCATCTGTCGTTTTCAATCGCTCCGGGCTTTCATAATCAGTATGTTCCGCCTTCATTCCTGAAATAATCTCCCTGACTGCATTTGCCACCTTGTTTACCTGGTTGCGATAATAGGTCTTGTTAAGATTATTCCCCGGATTATCTTCTGCTGCCCTTAAGGGCCTGTTAACTCCAGGTTCTTTATAAATAAAATCGACGCCACGGAAAAATCCTCCCAGGACTGATTCACATAATTTGATGTCCCCCTCATCCAGGTCATGAATCCGTACAGGCAATATCCTGCAGGCAACATTTCCGTTTGGAAGGGTTACTTTCAATCCGGATTTGTCCAGAGATGCCTGCCCGGCAAAAGCCTTGAATTCATGTTCCCACGCAAATGATTTGGGATCGCAATAGGTTCTTGAGATTATTGGGATAAAAATGAGACATTTCAGCTTCTCCTTCAGGGAGGCATCAACATCATGTGTCTCAAGAAGTCCGTCATGAGGATTGATATCAAAATAAACGCTTATCTCTTCCTTGAAGGTGGATTCGAGTTCTGTTTTCAGAGCTTCAACAAACTCACTAACCCACCTGTCGCCTTTATTGTCCTTCTGACGGTAAGAAATGAAGATGTCGTAGTTATATCCTGGCATGAGACTTGCCATACCTGGAATTAATTAGTTTTGTGATATTCTGATAATCCCATTTTTTTAATCAATTCCTGAAATCTTGGCTCTGAACGGAGGTTATCAAAATCAAGATCATTATTTATTCTGGCAATGCCAGGTGGTGGATTTTCAAATGCTTTCTCCAGACAATCCAATGCTTTTTCTTTTTCACCCAGCATGTTGAATCTCCTTGCCAGGGTTAGATATGAAGGTTGTGAATTTTTAAGTTCATGATCTATCAGCCATTTCACAAGCCCATTCATTCCATCTTTCCCGTAAATATCTCTTATGAAATTTGCATTTTCTATCTTTAAAGTGTCAACAAATAATGCTTTCTGAAGTGCCTCAATTGCTTTCAGGTCTTCTTTCTGCCTTGTATATATATAAAATTCCCTCCAATATGCTGATCTATTAGCGTATTCAGGATCAAGTTCCTGTACGGCAAAACATTCACCCAGTGATTCTTTGAATTTACCTGCGTTGTAATAATATGCAAAGCTCAAAGCATGTAATACAGGCAGAAATGGGTCAATTTCCAGTGCAAGATTAATATGGGAACGGGCTTTATCATTTTCACCCAGGATATCCAGCAATTCAGAATAATAATGATGAGCCGTTACATATTTCGGATTCAGGGTCACCGCAAGCTGCAATTCTTTCCGGGCTTCTTCCCATTTCCACTCTTTGTAGTTTAAGATAGCTCCAAGTACAGTATGAGCCTCAGCAAGATTCTTGTCGATATTCAATGCCTTAATGGATAATTCCTTGGATTTGGCTGTACCCTCGTCCCATGGCAGCCAGCCCCAGTATGCCTGTATAAAATAGGCATCTGCAAGCCCGGCATAAGCAAGTGCATAATCTGGATCAGTTGATATTGCCTTCTCAAAATACTCTACACTTCTTGCCAGATCTTCTTTTGTTCGCCTATACCAGAAATATCGTCCCTGTAAATACAAACTATAGGCTTCCGTATTGTTGGTATAATTTTTCCCGATCTGCTCTTTTTCCTCAGACGTTAATTTCGCTTTTAACTCCATCGCAACATTTTGAGCTACTTCAGATTGAATTACGAAGATATCTGAGATGTCCTTGTCATATATTTCCGACCACAAATGCGTATCAGTTTTTGCGTCAATCAGCTGGGTGGTTATTCGCACATTATTCCCTATTTTCTGGACACTGCCTTCCAGGATCGCAGAAACACCCAATTCTCTGGCTATCTCCTTTATGGGAAGCTCTGTATTCTTATATCTCTTTGTTGATGTACTGGATATCACCTTTAAATCACCTACCTTGAAAAGGTGATTTAATATTGCTTCCACGACGCCATCACTGAAATATTCCTGTTCAGGATCATTGCTCAGGTTAGTAAATGGCAGTACAGCAACTGATTTTTCAAGTGTTGCAGGAGGCTTAAACATTTTTGGAACAATGAATAAGCCAACAATAATTAATGCCAATAATATTAAAGACCCGGCAATAATTCTTGTTCTCATATTCTTTTTAGAAGCAGGATTAACTGCAGGATCCTGTTTTGAAGCTTTTTCTGTGTGCTGACTCTCGTTTTTTAATGCAGTAATGATCTCCTTTATCGCCAGGGCAACCTTATTGATCTGATCCCGATAGTAAGTCTTGTTAAGATTGTCGTACGGATGATCTTCATCAGCCTTCAGGGGTCTGTTGACTCCCGCTGTCGTTGAAAACATGAAATCCATTGTCCTCATCTTGCTCCCAGTCACTTCCTCAAACAATCTCATGTCTGCATCATCCAGATCATGAATACGGACCGGAAGTACCCGGCTCGCAACATTCCCAATGGGAAGCTTGACCTTTAATCCAAACTGATCCTTTAAAGCCTGCGCGATAAATGCCTTAAACTCATGCTCCCAGGCAAAAGACTTTGGATCACAATATGTTCTTGATATTATTGGGATAAATACAAGACACTTCAGCTTCTCTTTCAGGGATTCATCCACATCATGTGTCTCAAGAAGTCCGTCATGAGGGTTTATGTCAAAATAAACGCTGATCTCCTCTTTGAAGGTTGATTCGAGTTCAGTCTTCAGAGCTTCAACAAACTCACTGACCCACCTGTCACCTTTGTTGTCCTTCTGGCGGTAGGAGATGAAGATGTCGTAATTATATCCTTCAATTATGCTTGGCATATGAAGCATATTTCATTATGCAAGTTAAACCATGTTTAGAAATAAGTCAATTTTCTTTCAGTCTGTAAGTGACTGCCTTTTTGAAGGCAAGCGTCTCAGCACTTACCATTCCTGTTCGTGCAATAAATGCAAGCTGGGCGAAAACCAATGAAGAACAATGGAAGTCCCTTTATTCAGATTATAAACTGAGAATGAAAGGAAAGGTTTTACATTACTGACCTTTTCAGGGTTAAGGAAGAGTATCTTGATAGTCCGGTAATTATAATGATGCAGGACATATTTAACACCTATGCCTGAAACATCATTCCATTTGACCAATCAGATATTTTGTATTTTTATAATCGGTCAAGTAAGTACTTGTATTAATAAATCATGATTAAAACTCTCACTGTCAATATTATACCAATTTTTTAATGCATAAAAAGAATGTCCATCATATACCCAAACCAAATGCCTTTGTGTATTATACTGTTGGCTTTCTGGCTGGTTTATACTTTCGTGGGTTCCTTGGACTTAGGATAGACCGCTCTGCTATAAAAGGTATCAGGCCCCCTTTCTTTGTGCTGGCCGGGCACGCCAGCTGGCTCGACTTTATTACAGTAACCGTCGCACTTTTACCACACAGGATGAATTACATGGCAGCCTACAACTTTTTCAGGAATCCTGTGCTCAAATCCCTGCTTAGTTTCATGGGAGTAATTCCCAAAAATCAATTCACCAGTGATAATCAGGCCATACTTAAAACAAAAGATGTGATTGGACGTGATGGCATTATAGCCATATTCCCTCATGGATGTCTATCTAACGAGGGTCGTCCGGGGGGATTTGCTGCTCCAAGCATAGCAAAACTCATTAAGGCATTTAAAATCCCGGTAGTTGTCGTAAAGATTAATGGTGGTTATCTCTCCCTCCCCCGCTGGACAAAGAGAATCCGCAGGGGGCGCATGGATGTAACTGTTACCGGAATTCTTGACAGGGAGGAGCTGAATACCCTTTCTGCAGATGACATTTACCGAAGGGTGTTGAGCAGCATCGACTTTGATGACTACCTATGGCAAAGAAAGAATAACGTTACGTTCAGAGGAACCCATCTGGCCGAAGGTGCCGAAGGAGTACTGTACAAATGCCCAAAATGCCTGGCAGAATTCACCTTGCGCTCAAAGGGGAATAAACTATATTGCCATAGCTGCAACAATGAAGCCATTTTAAACAGCAAACTGTTTTTTGAACCCGGCAGAGAGGACAGTATTGTGTTTGATGGCTTTGATAACTGGTATGACTTCCAGAAGGAGAGTCTTTTAACCGAAATTCATGATCCTGAATTCAGGATGTCAGCCAGCACAGTGCTACAGTGGAATGAACCGGGAAAGTATGGTTATCAGGAAATGGGGCACGGTAAGCTGAGTCTCACCAGGGAAGCGGTGATCTATGAAGGAAAAATTTTTGACCAGATGGGTACCCTGCACTTTAATATGAAAGATATCGTTATGGTGCCCTACGCAGCCGGCGAGTACTTCGAAATAGCCAGGGGAAATGACATACGGCGATTCGTGCTGGATGATGTCAGAATGATGATGAAATGGGTGCTCGCTATCCGGCTTATCCGGGATACTTACTATGAAAAGAAAACTGAATCATGAATTGAGCCCCGGTTAGTCGGGATGAATTACATTTTTTATCAGCAATAAATGCCATTGGAAATTAATACAATAAACAAGTGAAAAACAGAAAAGAGCTATTTAGCAGGATGGCCTATGCCAGTGGCGATATTTACGGTGGGGGAGCCTTTATTATTATTGGCCTGCTGATACTGGTTTACCTTACAAATGTGGAGGGGTTCTCCGGAACCCTTGCTGGCGCCATTGTTTTTATCGGGAAAGCCTGGGATGCCATTACTGACCCCTTTATGGGTCAATTGTCGGACAGAACCCGGTCGCGCTTTGGCCGTCGCAGGATATATTTCCTGATAGGTAGCCTTCCTGTATTCGTCTCCTGGGTAATGTTGTGGTACAGTTTTGGTATTACCGGAACAACTGCCAAATTCATATACTACTCGTTTGCTTACATTTTCTTTTCCACATCTTTCACCATAGTGATGGTCCCCTATAATGCTATTCTTTCCGACATGGTAAGGGACTATAACAGGCGCAGTGCTTTCACCGGTATGCGCCTTGGATTTTCTGCCGCAGCCGCCATTTTATGTGCCACTATTCCGGCAATGATCACAGGTGCCTACACTGATCCAAGGCAAGGATACCTTGTCATGGGGCTCACCTTTGGGGTGGTATTCGCCATAGGCTGGCTGGTGGTATTCTTTGGTACATGGGAAAATGAGATTAAGCCAAGCCCTGTAACCTCCCTGAAGGACTGGCTGTTTGTACTCAAAAACCGTTCTTTCCGGATTTATGTAACCGTATTCATTCTCTGTCAGATGGCTATTGATACAGTTATGACACTGGCCGTCTATTTCCTGACGGTATCATTGAAGAAGGTGGAACTTTTTGTTCCGATAATGGGATCCATCCTGATCACTCAGCTCATTTTTATCGGGATATTCTCCCAGGTGGCTCTGAAAAAAGGCAAGACTGCTCCAGCCTATGTATCCGCCGGCATTTGGATTGCAGCCAGCGTTGTCATAGCGTTCCTGAAACCTGCCACGCCGGATATTGTTGTTATCTCCATCTGCTCGCTTATCGGGATTGGCGGTGCCGGATGTAATCTCTTTTCATGGTCTGTCCTGCCCGACATAGCCGATGTAGATGAACTGATTACCGGACGCCGCAGGGAAGGCCTCTACTCAGGCGTATCTACTTTCCTGCGAAAACTATCCGGAGGTGTGGTTGTTGGGGTACTGGGAATCGCTTTGGATTTAGTCGGGTACAGTAAGGAGGCTGTCAGTTCAGGAAACATTTCTCCAACAACAGACTGGGGTATACGCCTTCTTTTTTGTGCCATCCCCATTACATTCCTGATTTTCGCTCTGATATCCCTCCGTAAGTATAAGTTGGGCAGACAGGAATTCACCGTCATGAGTAACATTCTGAACCGTTTCAGGAATGGGGAAACGAACATAGCCTTTGAGGAGGAAGAACTCAGGGTTTGTCAGCAACTAACCGGATTGAAGGGGAATCGGTTCTTTGGTACCGATAATTAACTGCAAAAGCCGACAGGTTGACCACAAGGACACGATCTCACTATTCGATGGGGTCTGTTGAGGGTCGGGGTGGGATCGTCGGGCTGGGCCAATGAGATAGTCAATATTTTGATTGACTTTCATCTGCCGAATTCCGAACTTTGAGCATTACACTGGCTTGATTTTTGTTGTGAAGTCATTAACGCTAAGGCTACTACTAATGTTAAATGATGAACCTATTCCGTCTGGTCATAGTTTTAATTATCCTCCTTTCATTCACGAACTGCGAGAAGAAAGACGAGCTTGCTAACAAAACTACAGATGCTCAAGTTATTGGCTTTGTCACAGAAAAATGTTTTTGTTGTTGGGGTTGGGTCATAAAAGTTGGCACAGATACAATTAAGGCCGAGCAAATACCAACATTGAATCTGTCTGAAGGCACTGTGTTTCCAATCAATGGGCGAATAACAATAGGCTCAAGAACAATTGATTGCTCGGGAAAAATGGCTGATTATTACGAAATCAAAGAGTTCACCGAATTAAGTAATTAATGGTTGTGTGCCAAATAAAAGTTTAATCCGAAATCTTTGAAATACGTATGTATCATATTTACAGCCGTTTTATTTGCTGTATCAGGTTGCGATAGAGAAAAGACCGACCCTTTTGACCAATCGAAAAGAGCCATTCTTGGAAAATGGGAAATAATTGAGTCAGGTAACTGGCCTGTTATGAATCCCTGTCCGGCAAATGGCTATAAAGAGTACTTACCTGACAATACTGTTCGTTTTTTTGATTATGAATCGCAACAATATACCTCCCAAAAAAAATATTGGATTGATTCGTTACTCCACGAAAGCATTACGAGAGAAGACGGATTTGAGCTGGTATTTGAATACGGTTATGAGTTTTATGAAAACAAATTGCGACTTGAAGCAAGAGCCTTTATGACTTATAATACAGCTATTTATAAACGACTTGACTAAGCATAGTGCATTTTGATGTCTCACCCCCGCAATACCAGGCCATAATTAAACTGATCTTAATATGCATAACCCAGCCAGGGAAGAACTGGTGTCATAAATTCACTTATAATCAGTTATATACAAAGAATATCATTAGTGAGGTCTCGAAAAATACTCCTCTTTGCCTGGATCTGCTTTAGAGAGTTAGTTATTTTGCTTTCGATCAGCGACATTCTTTTTTGCTGCCTCGAGCTGAAGTAATGCATCATGGTAATAAACAGCATTCTTAAGTCTCAGATCCCAACTTTTTTGAAGTATTTCCACTGCCTCGATGTATTTACCCTGTTTATATAATCCCAATCCTTTTGTAAATAAAAAATTATAATCCTCAGGGTTTAATTTTAATGCTTCATCAATGAGTTCCATTCCTTGATCGATGTTTCGGTTCTTATCAATAAGAAAATATGCCAGAGCATTCATTCTGAATGGATTTTCAGGTTCTGATGAGAGTGCCTGCCGGAAATATATTTCTGCCTTATCAATAATGCCGGCAGCGGAGTAAATACCTGCTATGGAGGTTGTTATACTTGCTTCTGGTACAGATTTCTCTTTACGGATAGAAATGTATTTGTTGATAAAGCGGTTTGCGCTAACTGTATCTCCTTCAGATAATGACATGATAGCCTGCCCTTCCAGTATATCAGAATTATCAGGAAAGTCTATTTCCGCCTTCTTATAAAGCTCTCTCTCTTTTTCATATCGACCTGTATTATGATATAATGATGCAAGATGAGAGTAGTTTCCGGTCCACATCGGTTTTACCCCCCATTTATCGTATATCTCCAATGCCTTTTCATATTCGGGAATTGCTTTGTCGTATAGATTTAATTTCCGAAAAGCAATTCCTAATCCAAAATAGCAGGATGGCAGTTGATCGTCAAATTCTAATTCTTGCTTTAAATATTTAATTTCTTCGTATGGATTTTCAAATAACATAGCATGTATATAGGAAGCCACAAGTCTCTGCTGCATAGGCATTTGATCCCTTTTGTTGTAAAGTTTAAGTGCATGCTTTTTTGCTTCGGCATACAATCCCTGATTACCAAGCGCATATATAAGCTGCAAATCGGCGTAAATAAAGTTTGAGTCGAGAGCAGTCGCTTTCGAATATAACTTAGCGGCAGTAGACCAGTCTCTTTCGTTGAAAGCATTTTGACCAGAAATAAAATATCTGAAAGCTTCCGGAGAATTAACAGAGGTTAAACGGAGAAAATCGGGGGTAAATTCTTTTTCAAGTTTAGATATAATAAGAACATTTTTTACCATAACTGAAAGGGAATCCACAAGAGCAAATTTATCCTTCACGGTTCTGTCAATTTGAAAAGCTTTCAGCGATTCTCCGGTTTTTGAGTCAATCAATTGTGCATTCAGGCGAATTGTTGAACCTGACTGATTTATACTGCCATAAATAAAGATATCTGCATCCAGCCTTTGAGATATGGAACCGGCAACAGCAGTGGAAATTGAATTATAGTTATTAAATCCTTTTTCAAGCAATATATTAGCGATTGATTCCCTTCCCCTGACTGTTAATTCTTCTTTGAAGTTTGAAAGGTAAACTATTAAATTATACTGGATATCATCTTGCCAGTTACTTAAAGTTGAATCGCCTGTCATATTCTGAAATGGCATCACCGCAACAGAAATCCTATCTCCTGAAGATCTCAGGCTGTCAAGTATATCCCGTTTGAATAGTTTCGGATAAGCAAAAAAGGCAGTTATGATAAGTATAGCAAAAATTGAAACACCTGAAAGCAACTTTTTCCTGGATTTTCTGGTGGATTTTTCTTCTGCTTCAGTTCGCGCCTCTCTCCTGACTTCAGAGAATGTTTTTCTAATTAAAGGATTTCCATGCACAGGCTCAATCGGTTCAGATAATAAGCCCGCAATTATTTCTTTGATGGTGTTGCCAACCTTATTTATCTGATTTCGGTACCTGGTCCTGTTTAGATTAATTTTTTCATCATCATCAGGTTTGAGGGGCCTGTTGACCCCCGGCTCAGCATAAATAAATTCAATACCACGCAGCACTCCTCCAAGCACCGTTTCGCACAGTTTAATATCAGCATTGTCCAAATTATAAATACGAACCGGCAATACCCGGTTTGCAACATTACCGTTGGGCAACTTCACCTTCAATCCAAACCGATCTTTAGATGCCGATCGACAAAGGCTTTAAACTCATGTTCCCATGCAAATGATTTCGGGTCGCAATATGTACGGGATATAACTGGGATAAAGACCAGGCACTTCAGTTTCTCCTTCAGGGATGCATCCACATCGTGAGTCTCCAGTAAGCCCGTCATGTGGATTAATGTCAAAATATACACTTATTTCTTCTTTAAATGTCGATTCAAGTTCACCTTTCAGATTATCAACAAACTCAGTCACCCAGCCGTCATATTTATTATCTTTCTGGCGATAGCTGATAAAGATGTCATATTCGTAACCGGGATGAGGCTTGCCATTTAATTAACAGAATATTTTTCAATCATGTTTTTAAATTCAGGATGGTTCTTTAAGGGTGCCCATCGTGGATCAATCTCAAGTATTTTAGTTGAAAGAAATCCCGGAATTGAAAGCAAATATTCCAATTGCTCCAGAGCTTTGTCGTATTTACCGGTCATAACATAAATCAGTGCTAAATCTTCAATCGGGAATGTACCCCGGTATGCTTCTTTGCTTACAGGAAGGAGTTTTACTGCCTTTTCGCCAGCGTAGATTGCCTTGTCATATTGACCCCAACCCCGCTAATGCGATTCCTAAAGAACTATACAATCTCTGATCTTCAGGAAAATCAATTATTTTCTTTTCAAGGAGTATGCGGGTTGAATCATAATAGGCATGTTCTAATTCAGGCTTGTTCATCAAACCATAAATAGTTGCGTAATACAGATATTTTGGTCTAAAATAAGCCTGATTTTGTACTGCTTCATATTTTAGAAGGGACATTTCTTTTAGTGCCTCATCATAGTGTTTATCATAGATGTCGATGAGAAAATTTGCTTGTATAACAAGCGAATCCGATATGGAAGATTTATTATTCCTGGCTGCATTATCCAATATTTCTTTTGCCTTTTTTGTATTTCCATCCCAGCGCAGAATCATCTGGGATAAAAATTGATAAGGGAAAACCCAGTCCGGCTGAAGCGTAATAGACATATTATAGTATTTCTCAGCTTTATCATATTCCCGAAGTAAATCAAGTGTTTCACCTACTTCTTCAGCTACTTCTGACCTTCTGGGATCAAGATCTAAGGCTTTCTCAAAATAAGACTTCGCCAACTCTAAGTTTCCAATACGTCTATAAACGGCAGCAATCCACATTAGAATCTCCGAGTTACTTGGCTGATCTTTTATTATAAGTTCAAATTGTTCCAGTGCTTCGGAGTATTTCAAATAACCATAATAATAATAAATACCTAAAGCAAGGTGAGCATCCGGCAGGTCAGGGTCAATTTCAAAAGCTTTGTCAATAGCCTTTTTACTTTCAAGTATTACATTATTGTCATGATTCTTAAAAAGCCAATATTGATCAAGCAGACATTTTGCGATACCGGTATAAGCTAAAGCAAATTCCGGATCAAGGCTGATTGCCTTTTCATATAACTTAATTGAAGTCCTATTGTCTCCAGACGCAACAGCTCTCCAGTAATAGTAATTTCCCTCAAGGTAATAATTGTAAGCTTCAAGATTTTCAGTTGGTCTCTTCTCAATTTTCTTTATCTCTTCAGGTGTAAGTACTGTCTTTAATTCTTCTGCAATTCTCTGTGCTATATCACTCTGTATTTCAAATATGCGTGCCCATTCTCTGTCATATGTGTCTGACCATAAATGTGTATCTGTTTTTGCATCAATTAATTGAACGGTTATTCTTACATTATTTCCAATCTTTTGTACGCTTCCCTCTAAAATTGTTGAGACATTTAATTCTTGAGCAATCTCTTTTATAGAGAGTTTTGTTTTCTTATAACTCATTGATGAGGTGCGGGAACTTACTTTTAGATCACCAATCTTAAAAAGGTTATCCAGAATAGCATCTACAATTCCATCACTGAAATACTCCTGCTCAGGATCATTGCTAAGGTTTGAAAAGGGTAATACGGCAATTGATTTTTCAATTTGTTCTGAAGGTTTTAAAAACTTTGGGATAAAGAGATATCCAGATACAATTAATAAAAGCAAGATTATAATTCCTGCAATGATTTTAGTTTTCAGTTTCTTCTGAGGTACGGATTTAGTTTCAAAATTTCGTTTTGATACATCTGCTGAAGGATTGTTTTGTTTCTTTAATGAAGAAATAATTTCCTTAATAGCATTTGCCACCTTGTTAATCTGATCACGATAATAGGTTTTATTGAAATTCTTATCAGGATTATCTGATGGTGCCAATGGTCTGTTTACTCCAGTTGACTTATGAATAAACTCTATGCAGCGTAAAGCTCCTCCCATCTCATTTTCCAGAAGAGTTTTATCATCAGGATCGAGGTCATGTATCTTGATCGGTAATATTCTACTCGACACATTTCCACCCGTAAGTCTGATATCTCTACCAAACTGATCTTCTCGTGCCAGCTTATTAAAAGCGCAAAACTCATGTTGCCAGGCATAACTTTTGGGATCACAGTAGGTTTGTGAGATGATTGGAATGAATACAAGACATTTCAATTTACCTTCCAGACTTTTGTCTACACTGTGAGTTTCCAGCAAGCCATCGCTGGGATTCTCATCAAAATATATAGAAATATCCTCCTTGAAAGTGGCTTCAAGCTCTCCCTTCAGCTGGTTGACAAATTCAGTCACCCAGCCATCATGCTTATTATCCTTCTGGCGGTAGGAGATAAAGATGTCGTAACTATAACCCTCAATAATGCTTGACATATTAACTGTTCATTGTGTTAAAGTTAAGAAAGACAATAACACAAGTCAAATAAAAGCCAAAGGACGGAACTGAAAAGAACAGCCTTCCTGTACCTCATGAGAAGCTGAAAACGCCTCATTTTTTGCCCAAATCCTGGCCCAAAACTGGCACCAAAGAGAAAACCACTTACCCGAAATCCGTGTAAGTGGTTGACTTACTTTGCGCCCCTGACTGCTGAAAGCTGCAACCTGATTAATGACCTCAGATTTTACTAATTGGAGGTACCAAATTGGCCCCTCCAATTTTTAATAATTAACTTTGCCTTAATAAACCACGAATATGGCAAAGCAAGTCACCCAGGTTTCGATCCCTGATGAGGTGATAATGAGCAAGATTTATCTCATCAGAGGACAAAAAGTGATGCTAGACAGAGATCTGGCAGAACTATATGAAGTTGAAACAAAGCAGCTAAAAAGAGCTGTAAGGAGAGAAATATTGATCGTTTTCCTAATGATTTTATGTTTGAACTCTCAAAAAAAGAACTTGCAGAATGGAGGAGCCAATTTGGCACTTCCAATAGTGAAATGATGGGATTACGTGTTTCCCCTTTTGCTTTTACTGAACATGGAGTTATTATGCTCGCCAGCGTATTGAATAGTGAAAAGGCTATAAAAGTCAATTTACAGATAGTAAGAATATTCATTCGAATGCGCGAAATAATGATTTCGAATAAAGAAATATTATTCAGATTGGAAAGAATGGAGCGCACTATGGTTGACCATGATGCCCAAATAATTTCAATCCTTGATTTTATGGGCCAGTTGGAAGAAGCCAAACAGCAGGAACAGGATCAAAATAATCGTAAACGAATAGGTTTTAATACTTCAAAAAGCACTGAAGATTGATTCCCCACAACATGGCTTCTTCCTGGTGTGAAAACAAAAAAACCACCCACATAACTATAAGTGTGAGAGCGAGAGCGAGGAAAAAATAAGCGGGAATGACAATGGGTTTTCTCACTCCCACTCTCACTCCCGCTATGTTTTCTTGCTCCCCAGCTAGGACTTGAACCGGACCGAGCGTTAAGAAAATGCCCGGTGGGCATTTTTAGCGAAGGAGACAGACTGCAGGGATGGTTCTAGTCCTGGCACAAACAAAATGAGCCGGGGAAGGGCCTTGGCTCACTGCTCCCCAGCTAGGACTTGAACCGGACCGAGCGTTAAGAAAATGCCCGGTGGGCATTTTTAGCGAAGGGGACAGACTGCAGGGATGGCTCAAGTCCTGCACAAACAAAATGAGCCGGCAAAATGCCGGCTCACTGCTCCCCAGCTAGGACTTGAACCTAGGACCCCCTGATTAACAGTCAGGTGCTCTGACCAACTGAGCTACTGAGGAGTTTACTTGCCTGTTAAAGCGTCGCAAAATTAACCGCTTTATGTGAATTAAGCAATATATTTGCCAAAATTTTACGGATGAAGAAGATTCTGGGCATAGGCAACGCGCTTGTTGACGTTATGACAATGATACCCGACGACTCGTGCCTCAACACTATTCGGACTGCCCAAAGGAACCATGACCATGGTCGACGCAGCAAGATCAGGAGAGATAAAAAACACCATCGCATCATATACTACCACCCTCGCCTCGGGAGGCTCTGCCGGAAACACAATGTACGGACTCGGAATCATGGGCGTCCACTCTTCATTCATAGGCAAGGTGGGACGCGATGAACTCGGTAACTTCTACGAAAAAGATATGGTCGACGCCGGACTGATGCCCGTGCTGATGCGTTCCGCAGCATCGCCCACCGGGACAGCCGTGGCCCTCGTGACCCCTGACTCTGAAAGGACGTTCGCGACACACCTCGGTGCAGCCACCGAACTGATGGCCGAAGAACTGAAAACCATCTATTTCAAAGGATACGACATCCTCTACCTCGAAGGTTACCTCATCTTCAACCTGCCCCTCGTGGAAGAGGCCTGCCGCCTCGCAAAGGAAAACAGGATGAGCGTTGCACTAGACCTGGCAAGCTATAACGTCGTAACAGACATGCTCCCTCATTTCAAAGATGTCATCTCGAAATATGTCGATATCGTCTTTGCCAACGAGGAGGAGGCCAGGGCCTTCACCGGCCTCGGACCGCGCGAGGCACTCGACAGTATCGCAAAAGACTGCACCATCGCCGTTGTAAAGACTGGCGCCGGCGGCTCATGGATAAAAAGAGGCGAGGAGGTAATTAAAATAGACGCCCTGAAGGTCACTCCCGTAGATACAACAGGCGCTGGCGACCTGTATGCGGCAGGATTTCTTTACGGCTACTCCCACGGCTTCAGCCTTGACAAATGCGGACTATTTGGCTCGGTGCTTGCTGCAAATGTCATCGAGGTGATCGGAGCCCGCATGCCTGACAATAAATGGGAGGAAGCCAAACGAATGATAAACATCATCGCGGAAGATTAGAGGCAGCAAGCAGGATGGTCACCTTCCCTTTTTCTTCAGCTCGCTCTTTGTTTTCTCCTTTGCTATAACGCTGACAGGATGAACTGTCTCAATCTTATCAATGATGCCTTCAAACGTCGCTGACGATGATTCGCCGGTGGCATATCTCACCGGCGGATAATTGAGGTTGTTGCCAGGCATGAACTCAACAAGGTTAACCCAGACAAACCCACTGTCAGTAGCTACGCCCACAGGCTCGCCCGGGAGGACGGTACTGCCAGGCGCGTTAACAAACGACCTGCTTAAGAGAGGGGCATACGTCATCACTGTACCGTCAGCATGGAGTATCTCCAGTGCGTCAGGTGAGGAGATACGAAAATCGCTTTTATTGATATCAGGCATTGCCGTAACAGTACCCTTGCGCATGCAGTATATCGTATCTCCCGGACTGACAATGAATCGTCCGCGCCATGTCTTGCCTCGTAAAACAGCGGCGCGTGGTATAGTACCAGGCTTCAGTGGCACCAGATAAGGCCATGAGAGATCAGCTGCCCCGCTCTCTGAATAGAGTTCATAGCTTGCAGAATACTCGTATCCATATCCTGCATCTTTTGTTGATACAACCAGATTAATAACCTGATTTGTGCCGTGTTTTAACACCATCTCTTTTGTTGAAGGCCTGGGAGCAAGGTTGGTAACATTCCTGAAGACGATTTTTAAGAGAAACTGATAATAGGTGGTGTTCCTGGCGATGAACCTGACCGACTGGTTGTAGGGCTCGTTAGTCTCCTCAACCTCTACCTTCACAGGATCAAAATGCTCCACTCCCCATGACATCGAAATGTTGTCGGGAGAGAACTGAGAGGAAGATTCAATCGAAAACGAAACCATAAAAGCAACTAAGCAGGCATTCCTGATCTGCCTGAGTTCAGACTTTGACATAGCTGTATCTCACATTTTAAAACAGTAGTGGCAAGTTACATAAACAACAGGAAAAGCAAATACTGTTTCAGAAAAACCTCCGTCCTGGAGCATTGTCTTCAGGACAGTTACACTTTCCAAGGTGTATGAACTGATAACCGAAACCAACCGTCACCCCCGAGTTCCATAATGTCTGCGGATAATCTTCAGGCATGAAGTGAAGAAGGGCATACTGGCTTCCGTAAGCCCTGACCCTGATGAAGTAATCTGATTTGAAATTGTACTGGAACCCCAGTCCGGCAGTAATTCCAAGCCCTGACATATCATCAGCCTGTGAGCTGCCCGTCTGAAAAGATAAAACAGCACCTGCCTCGGCAAAGAGCCACCGGAGAAAGTCAAAGCGGGCAGTGACCGGCACCGTAACGAGACCGAAGTTTCCGGGCTGATCCTCCCCCTCAATGCCAGGCGCAGGAGAGCTGTAATAATACTGGTGCGAATAGCCTGCCCCGGTCTCAAGACTGAAAATATCACCGAATATTCTCCGCAGGTCGATGCCGGTTGTCCACATCCCGGTTCCTGTGAATGAACCTGCGCCATCGAGCTCCTGAAAACGGAAAATATCATTCGTCCCGCCACCCCCGGAGAGGGCAATCTCGCCGTACCAGGTGCCCTGACCACGGCAAAGAACCGAAACACCCAAAAGTAATATCAAAAGACTACGCTTCATAACGTTGTATTACCGCGAAGGGTCATTCTGTGAGGTCGTCATAGGGCTCTTCGCCCTGAAGAACGCATACCATGCCACAAAGGCGAAACAGACAAGCGGAACAACAAACCCTGTGGCCATTCCCGAAACGTCAGCTATGCGACCCATGATGACCGGACAGACAGCGCCACCCACAATTGTCATCACTATAACCGATGAACCTCTCTTTGTCATCCCTCCCAGATCCTTCAGTCCAAGGGCAAAGATGGCGGGAAACATTATCGACATACAGAAATAGGTCAGGTAAAGAGCAACGAGGGATGGCCATCCGAGACCCAGCATCACCAGTACCATTGCTCCGGTGTTTACAAGGGCATATATGCCAAGCATCTGCCGCGGTGAGAACCAGCTCATGAAAAGCGACCCGAGGAACCTCCCTGACATGAAGAAGACAAAACCCAGTGAGAGGAGATAGGCTGCCTTCTCCGGGGTAAACCACGGCATTGTCTCAACGACATAGTTTATAAAGAAGCTGTTGATGCCTGTCTGTGCGGCGACATAAAGAAACTGCGCCATGACCGCATACCTGAAGTGCCTAACCTTCATCAGTCCCCGGTAGGTACCCCTGTCACCGTGGCTGTCAAACTCCCCCTCATGAACATCAGGCAGATGTGTTATGAAAAACAGGAAAGCAATGATGAGCACTACGCCTCCGATCAGCACATAAGGGAGGGCCATCGAGGCAAACTTGTTTGTCTCCGGCTCACCGTTATTGCCCAGTATAAGCATCCCCCCCAGCGCCGGGCCTATGATCCACCCCAGGCCGTTAAACGACTGCGACAGGGTCAGTCTCTGCTCTGAGGTCTCCTTTGGCCCCAGGACGCTGGAATATGGGTTGGCAGCCGTCTCAAGGAAGGTAAGTCCGCAGGCTATTATGAAAAGACAAAACAGCGTAAACTCAAAGGTCTGTATGTATGTTGCAGGGAGGAAGAGGAAGGCGCCGGTGGCATAGAGAAGCAGCCCGGTGATGATACCCTTTTTATAGCCGAGCCTGTTCATGAAGAGGCCTGCCGGGATGGCCATCACGAAATATCCGCCGTAGAGGGCAGCCTGCACCAGCCCCGACCTTGACTTGGTTATCCCGAGGATATCCTGAAAGTGCTTGTTGAGAACATCAAGCAGGCTGTGGGCAAGCCCCCACAGGAAAAAGAGACTGGTAACCAGTATAAAGGGAAGGATAAAACTGCGCGTCACAAGACTCTTCGGATGCCTCGTAATTGTATCACTGCTCATAATGAGGGACTTTATCATACAATATTTGTCATTATTTGTGAATAATGCAATATCGTGACTGAATGCAGCCATCTTATTCAACTTTTTCATAAGTTGCATAGGATAAAAGCTAACCGGTATGAAAAGAGATTCGCTTCCTTGCAGCCTCAGCTTCTCAGTCACATGGGCCATGATCCTTTCCCTCATTTTGACATCATGCTCCGGAGACAGCTATTTTGAGATAAAACGGTCAGAGCGTTATGCCATCGTTACGGGCGACAATGCCGACAGCCTGACATTAATGGCGGCGGCGGAGCTTGAGAAATACATTGAGCTGATAACCTCCGAAGATCTGATCACCACCGGCGGCCCCGGGAAAGGCGGCAGGACCATCTTCATCGGACGTGAAAGCATCGCCGACACTGCTCTTCTTGCAGAGACCGCCAGGCTCAGCCGCGACGGGTTCATCATCAGCGCCAGTGGCGGGAGTCTGATGCTGGCCGGCAATAACGGAGCTGCCGATCTCCATGCCGTCTATACCCTCCTGGAAGAGCATGCCGGCTGTATCTGGTTCACCGGCAGTGAACAGCATGTTCCCCGGGCAAAGAAAATAAGCATCCCAGACGGAAAAAAGATCTATGAACCGGCATTCAGTTTCAGGGTGGCTCACTTCCCTGACAGGGATAATGCACAATTTGTTCACCGGAACAAGATGAGCACCTTCGGTGAGTGGGGCATGTTTGTTCACACCTTTCAAACCCTGATGCCCCCGTCTGAATACTTCGGAAAGCATCCGGAATATTACTCGCTGGTGAACGGCAGGAGGATACAGGACGGGCAGCTGTGCCTCAGCAATCCGGAAGTGATAAGGATACTTGCAGAGAATCTCGGCGAACGGATGAAAGAGGCCCCGGACAAGGTCTACTGGTCAGTGTCACAGAATGACTGCATCAACTACTGCGAATGTGACGGATGCCGTAAGCTTTATGAGAAGTACGGCAACATCTCCGGGGCTTACATAGAGATGTCAAATAAGATCGCAGCCCGGTTTCCTGACAAGCAGATCTCTACTCTTGCGTACCAGTTCACCCGCCAGGCACCCGTGAACATCGTCCCGGCACCGAATGTAAATGTCATGTTCTGCTCCATCGAATGCAACAGAAGCATGCCCCTGGGTGACGATCCGCGCAGCGCGGGCTTCGTGAAGGACCTCTCGGACTGGAGCGCACTCACAAAGAATATTTTCATGTGGGACTATGTGGTGCAGTTTCGCACATACCTCTGTCCGTTCCCCAATTTTCACACCATACAGCCAAACATACAGCTGTTTCACAGTCACGGCATACCTATGATGTTCCAGCAGGGGAGCGGCAGGTCATGGTCAGACCTTGCGGAACTGAAGCAATATTACATTTCAAAGCTGTTATGGGACCCCGATCTTAACGGAGACTCTCTGATAAACCGCTTCATAAACACCTACTACGGCAACGCGGCACCCTATATAAGGGAATATTTTGACCTCTCACATGCCAGCCTTGAGTTCGGTTGCGGAGAAGCAGAATCTTGACATATACGGTCTCCCGTCATACTACTTCAGCAGTTTCCTGTCACGTGACCTGGTAACCAGATACCATGACCTGATGGACAGGGCCGAAGAAGCAGTGGCAGACGATACGGTGCTTCTCCCCAGGGTGTTGAGAGCGAGGATGTCGGTTGACTTTGCATGGCTCGACTATGCCCTTAATGCAGGTGACACGGCACTCTCATTCATAAACCGCCAGCCATCGGGAAAGAGTGTGAGCGAAGAGATGATGGCAGCGCTTGACAGGGTCATTGAAAACAGTGAAAAAACAGACGTATGGGCCGTCAGCGAACATCAGTATTCACTGGAGGAGTACCGTGACCATGTGAAGAGGATTGTAAGTATGGGAGTAAAGGAAAATAAGGTCAGTCCGGAGGAATTCAGATCACTAACGGAGATGCATCAGCGTTATTCGGTACCAGGTGCTGCATCACTGGCTGACGGTATCTTCGGAGGCAGAGGATATTCTCAGGGGTGGCTCGGATACGAGGGAGAAGACATGATCATCGAGATAACCCCGAAGGCAACAGTCGAAACAGGCCGCATAAGCATGAACTTTCTGTGCGACCATGTCTCCTGGATATTTCTTCCCACAGAAATAGTGATTGAGACATCAGCCGACGGCGTCTTGTTCAACAGAGTCGCAGGTGGTACGTATGAGACCACCTCCTTCGATCAGGACATTACTCCCGTTCACATGGAATATGAATTCCCGGAAACGAAGGCAGCGAAAATCAGGATAACTGCAAAGTCAATGAAGAGATGTCCTGAGTGGCACCGCGGGGCAGGTATGCCGTCATGGATATTCATTGATGAGATAGTTGTCGAATAAGCAGGATCTCTATAATTTCAGGCCTCTGTATACTTGAAAAGAATATATTTGCAGTCACAAGAAACATAAACTGAGCCTTTATATGCGCACTTTGACAATGATCCGCACCCTCGCACTCACTCTCACTCTCGCTCTCACTCTCCCTACCGTCCTTCATGCCCAGCAGGCAGATGAACAGCTGATCCTTAAACACTTTCATTCAATCAGCAGTGAAGAGATTGCCGGCTGGATGACCGAGCTATGCTCTCCGAAATATAACGGAAGGCTGGCCGGCACACCCGAATACATTGCATCAGCCGAATGGGTGGCAGGCATGATGCGCGAATGGGGCGTGAAGCCTGCAGGAGATAACGGATCATTTTTTCAGTGGTTTGATCACCCTTACACTGTAGTGAATGACATCGGCATGCTCCAGCTTCATCTTCCGCAGAAGGATGGCTCGGTGATACTGAAGAACTACAAAGCCCCTGAGGAGTATTACCCGGGAATGAATTCAGGCAACGGCACCGTCACCTCTGAGGTGGTATTTGTCGGTTACGGCGTCACAGCACCGGAACTTAACTATGACGATTACAGGGATATCGATGTGAAAGGGAAGATCGTTCTGATGAACCGCGACGTACCATACAAGGATGTACGTAACCCCGAGTACGCTAAGTGGGTGAACTACTGCTACCACCAGTACAAGGTCGAAAATGCTGCCCGGCACGGTGCTGCAGGAATGCTCTATATCGACGGCAACAGCGCCAACCCGAATATCTCATACATAGAGAATATGATTGTCTGCGGCATCGGACCCGTGCCCCTGCAGGATATTTTCGCCGGCCTCGGGAAAGACAACGCAGCCATCGTCGCCCAGATTGACAAGTCATTCAAACCTGCCTCCTTCGCAACAGGCAAGGTAATGACCCTGAAGGCAAATACCACCCGTCATCCGGAAGGAAAGACCTGCAATGTCATTGGAATGATCGAGGGAACAGACCCGAAGCTTAAGGAGGAGGTCATCATCATAGGAGGCCATCTTGACGCCGTCGGCAACGCCGGAGGGTTACTGGTTGCAGGGGGCTATGACAACGCAAGCGGTATAGCAGACATCATGGCAGCTGCAAAAGCACTTGCCCAGTCAGGGATAAAACTGAAACGCACCATTGTCTTCCTGTTTATCGGAGGAGAGGAGGTCGGCCTCCTCGGATCCAAATACTATACAAGGAATCCTGTCTTCCCGAAGGAAAAGACAGTTACATATATAAACCTTGATATGGTTGGAAACGGCACAGGACTGGCAGTAAGTGCATCTGCAACCTGTCAGGGGCTGACCGGTTACTTCACAAAGGCAAATGATAAATACATCCACCGCACGATGCGCACCTCGACGTCAGGAGGGTCATTCTACGGCCGGCCGCGCAGTGACGGACTGGTCTTCCTGGCAGATGGTTACAGGACCATGAGTATCTCAACAACAGACGGTGTAAAACCTGTTTTTTACCACCTGCCGGGTGATGATGAGACCGCCGTCACCCCTGAGATAATGGAGGATGTGGCAAAGATGATCTACCTCTCATTCATAGAAATGGGCAGCGCCGATACCCTCAGTTACTGAGAGCACCGGCGCCGGTCAATCCTGAATACGATTTTATTGCTTTACAACAAGCTTTACGGTGAGGGTAAAGTCGTCATAAATGGCATTATCGCCGAGGTTTGCGAAGAATTTGCCCGAACCATACCTAATGTCATAGAGAGTGCGGTCAACTACTATCGTGGCAGTATAGGTGACCACATCACCCGAAACAGATTCCCTGGCCGTGAATGTTACCGGGTTGGTCTTATCCTTAATTGTAAGATTTCCCTTCAGGTTTACTGTTCCGTTGGCTATCTTGCTTTCGCCGGTAATCACGAGCTTTGAAAGAGGATACTTCGCAACACCGAAGAAGTCGTCCGATTTGAGGTGACCCTCAAGCTTGGCACGGGTACCCTCATCCTTGATGTCGGTGTCGACAATAGTTGACTTGTCAATAACGAATTCACCGCCGGTTATGGCGTCACCTTTCTTTGCAAGCCATCCTTCTTTAAGGTTGATCGTTCCATAATGCTCTCCAAGAACCTTCTTGCCGTTCCACTCTATCTTTGTGGCTGCTGCATCAGCCTTCCATGTCTGCTGGGCGCTTAACTGCCCCAGAGAAAGAGTAACTATTAATGCTATTAATCCTGCTTTTTTCATGATGTATCAATTTTACCATCATAAACCTTCTCAGACGGTAAATTGTTCAACAAAAGTTGAATAAATTGATACAAAAAAACAGGTGCTGTTTGCTATTAGCCTGACAATCAAAGGCTTTTGATGTTCATCCCGCCGCTCAGTTCGAAGACAGTTCCGGTAGAGAATTCCCAGTCCCCCCTGGCAAGAGAGGCAACAGCTTTTGCCACATCATCAGGAGTTCCCCATCTTTTCTGAGGTATAAGACCTTCGGCGATCAGCTTGTCATATTTATCCTTTACCCTCGCTGTCATATCGGTCTCTATCAGACCGGGTCTCACCTCGTAAACATTTATCTTTTCCTCGGCAAGCCTGTCTGCAAATACGAGTGCTGCCATGCTCAGCCCGGCCTTCGAGACACAATATTCAAGCCTGTTGGTTGATGACATGTATGCAGCAATGGAAGTAATGAAGATTATTGCAGGAGTGTAATCTGTTTTCTGCTTTCTGAGCCAGATCATTTCCCTGGCCACTCTCTGAGCGAAGAATACCGGTCCGCGGAGGTTGATGTCAGTTACCCTGTCGTAACTCTCCTCTTCGAGTTCCAGGATATCTTTGCGTTCTATCGGTGCAACGCCTGCGTTGTTTATCAGCAGGTCAATACGACCGTAATGCTCAAGTATGCTTGATATTGCCTCATCATGAAGGGTAGTGTGTGCAATGTCAAGCCCTATCGGGAAGAATGCGGCACCGCGCTTCTCCACCTCAGGTTGCAGAGAGAGCATGCACTCGCTGTCCGGAGTACGGGCTATGGCGGCAATATCAAATCCTTCAGAGGCAAGTGAGAGTGAGATAGCACGTCCTATTCCTCTGCTGGCTCCGGTAATTACTGCGACAGGTTTATGATTCATATAATCAGACTACTTTCTGGCTACTTTCTTCCTCTCAAGCTTCAGGATCACCTCGCAGTCACCACTTACATCCGCATCAGCTGTAATATAAGTGCTGCTGTTAATGCTTGCAAGCAGGTATTTCCTCTCTTTCCCGTTTATCAGGAGGTCCCCGGCAATATGGTTCTCAGGTACCGGAAGAGAGAGCTGTATATATTCATAGCTTCCTGAAAGCCTGATAGTCATCTTGTCGGCTGACTGTTTGTATTCATACCTGACAAAGGCGCCCGAGCTCCTGTAACCGATCTCCACCTCAGCCTTTTCGATCCCTGCCGCAGTCCATCTGGGAGAAATCCGTACCCTCCTGTAAAGCTTGTCTTTGTCCTGTATCCCCACCAGCCCCTCAATGAAGGCGTAAAGCATTGCCGACGAACCCCACCCGTCAGTAGGTTTGGCTTCCGGAGAGGTGCTTGTCTCTACCGTTGAAGGTTTGCCGTCAGGGAAATACCACAGATATGTCTCTCCGTTTGCGGATATCAGGTCATAATAGCGCATGAGTATGTCAATGCCGTAGTGTTCATAGCCGTACTCGAGGGCCGCCCTGGCAAGTTCGCCGCCGGTTAGCGGCATGATACCCCCGTTGCAATATGCACCGCGTGACAGCTTATAGTCACCGAAGATCCCCGGAGGAAAGGGAGGGTCTATCGAGAACCACTCTGCAAATGCAGAGGTGGTCTCCCGCCGTTTCATGTATTCGCTGATGATTGCCGAGGCTATCTGCGGTGTGGCGGCACCCCTGTTGATGGCTGCCGGGTTACTCAGGCTGAGCTGCGACGCCTCATCAACACCCTCAATGGTGACCGGTGTCTGTTTTACAAAGTGGGTATAGAAAGAACCGTTGAAACATGTAGTGTTAAGGCTCTTGCGCAGTCTGAGAGCACGGTCACGCCACTTAGCCGACCGGATCTTGTCTCCGAACAAGGCATACCAGTATGACATGAAATGAAAGACTTCGTAATATCCGCTGTTATCTCCGTGGAAATAACCCCAGAAGGTGTTTTCATCTATCTGAAACTGCAGCCATTCATGTTGCCCTTCAGTATAGGCAAAGTCCCATGTATCAATAGTATACGGCCTTCTGAAGAGATATGCCTCTCTGTCAAAATAGCGGGTACCTCTTACATATGCCAGTGCCCTTTCAAATGACGGCATCAGCTCTTTGATAAAAGCATCGTCACCTGTGGCCTGCCATGCCAGCCATGCCGCCTTGATGAATCTGAACTCGGTGTCAGCCTCCACCGGGGTCCTGACATATTTTGTCCAGTTCTCCCTCTCGCAGGGAAGTTTTTCCGGAAAGGTGGTGAAGTAATCGAAAATCCGACCGTTGCGGGCCTGGGTGTCTGCAAAGTGCTTCACGGTGCTCTTCAGGTCAGACTCCGTATACCTCAGAGCCCTCATCATGTCTGAATAGTTCCTTATCCAGATCGAACGGGCATCAGGAGAGCGGTAGCCTCTTATCTTTTCACCGTCGATGTTAACTTCAAGGAGATCGTGCTCAAGGAACCTGCTTATCCTCGGAATGAGCTCATCAAATGCCGGAGTGCCAGTCCTGACGTACATAACTGGGGGTTTAGGTTAGTTTTAACGGCTTTAAAAGTAGCAATTAATTGTTTTGGTTGTAATCAGCCTCTTTAATTTCTTCTTCCTCATCTTCTTCGCCATGCTCATAGAATGGTACCGGCCGCTGCGGACCCTCGTTGCGGAACCAGACCGCAAGAATTGCTCCTGCGACAGCTCCCAGCATGTGTGATTCCCACGAGATATTAGGCCTGAAGCCGGGGAAGATGCCCCACACCATCTCACCGTACAGAAAGGCTACTAATAGCGAGAGACCCATGAGAGGTATGTGCCGCCGAATGATGCCGCTGATGAACAGGAAGGATGCCAGCCCGTAAATGATGCCGCTGGCACCGATGTGCCATGAAGGCCTGCCGGTGAGCCAAACGGCAGCGCCGGTCAGCAGAAAGAGCCAGAAAAGCACCCTGAAGGCAACCTGCGAATAGAAGAAAAAGAGGGCTGAGCCCAGGACAAACAAAGGCAATGTGTTGTTGAACAGATGCTTCAGGTCTGCATGGATGAAAGGGGAGGTGAATATGCCCGTCAGGGAAGAAGCTCTCTGCGGAAAGATGCCAAGAAAATGGAGATCAACGGAGAAAATATGCTCTGAGGCCTTGATGAGCCATATCAGAACCACAAAAATAAATGGTATGAGCATGCTGAGAAGCAGCCGCTTCCTGTCGGGCGGAGCATACTGTTCATCCATTGCTGCCGGCCCTCCCGCTATTTGTCACGCCCGGGATACCTGATGCCGGCTTTATTCCTCACAGAATCAAGTATCCTCGCCAGGTTGAGAGTGAAAGAGAGGGGAACGACAGGACTCTGTTTCAAGCCTTTCTCAATGCAGCTCATCACCTCCACGGCCTCATACTGGTAACCCTGGGCCGGAGGAGTGAAGATCCTCTCTTCAGTATCATTGCCGTATTCGATAAGCAGATGCTGTGACCGGTCGCGGCCACGTGAAAGAATAAGATTGCCCTTCTCACAGTTGAATTCAGTGGATGTGCCCGCCATGGTTCCGAACGAAGAGTAGGCCTCAGCCAGCCTCCCGTCATTATATTTAAAGATCATCGACGTACTTTCATCGGCTCCGGTGGGGGATAAAACAGCCGTCGCCTCAATTGAATCGGGAATGCCCATATAACGCAGGATGTCCATTATCGGATAGATGCCTACATCCAGCAGCGAACCTCCCCCGAATTCGATATTGTAAGTCCTGAGCTGCGGGTCGTAAGGAGCTATAAACGCAAATTTTCCTCTCATATGGAGCAGTTTTCCCATCTTACCGCCTGAGAGGATCTCTTCAGCCTTTACATATGAAGGCTGAAAGGGCGGCCAGAGGGCCTCCATCAGAAACAGTCCCCTGGTGGTTGCAGCATCAGACATCTCCTTAACCTCCGCGGCATTGATCGACATCGGCTTCTCGCAGATCACATGCTTGCCGTTATGCAGGGCAAGCAGGGTGTGCTCAAGATGAAGGGAATGAGGTGAAGAAATATAGACGATCTCAAGGTCAGGATCTGCAAGAAACTCTTCGTAGCTGCCAAAACGCTTATGAAATCCGAATTCCGCAGCGAAACTTGATGCTTTTTCAATATCCCGTGATCCTACCGAATGTAAACGGGCATTGTCAAGCAGTGCAAGCGCCCTTGAAAATTTGTGCGCAATGCTGCCCGTACCCAGTATGCCCCAGTTATGTGTCTTCATGACTATTTGTTTGGATAAAGTTAATCATTATCGTCTGAATTTTTTCCGTTGCTGATCCGGAAATGCCCACTTCTCAGCTTTGAGAAATGCCTTTGTGAATATGTGTGGTTAACCAGCCGTTTTTTACCACAAAGGCACTAAAGGTCATCTCAAAGGCGCTTAAGTTTAAGATTTACTGCAATTTGGGGTTTGAAAAAAATATTTTAAAAAAAATACATCTATGTATTGCATAGTATTATTTTTTATTTATATCTTTGTATTGTTATATTAATATGTATTAACAGGTACTATAATTTAAAAGCGATGAAAGTCACAGTAAACATTAACCTCGGAGGGTACGCATTTAACGTTGACGATGATGCGTATGAACGTCTCCGGCAGTACATGAAGAATCTTGAGAAGGAGTTCTCGGGAGAGTCGAGCTCTGCCGAGATAATGTCCGATATAGAGGGCAGGATAGCTGAGCTTTTCAGGATGAGGCTTAACAACTACAAGCAGGTCATCACCATGAAGGATGTCGAGGAGGTGATGTCGATACTTGGTTCGCCTGAGGCTATCAGCGGCGGCGATCCGTCGGCTGAGGAACCACCGAGGGCACAACGCCGTATCTACCGTGATCCCGAAGGGCGGATAATAGGCGGAGTATGTTCGGGTCTTGCCGCCTATTTCACATGGGATCCGCTGATCATGAGGATTCTTTTTGTGGCCCTGGTTATTGCCGGAGGATTCGGCATCGGGCTTTATCTTGTTCTGTGGATTGTACTTCCCGAGGCGAAGACGACGGCACAGAAGCTCGAGATGAGAGGCGATCCGGTGACGATAGAGAACATCAAGGACTCAGTCAAGCGCGAGTTTGAGACGGTAAAGAAGAAAATGAATCTTTAACAGGTGACAGAGACAGGTCACTCACAGAAAAACAATAAACGCCATGAATACGGACAACACAAAAGCACAAATGCGCAAGGGAATACTTGAATATTGCATTCTGGCAATACTTTCAAGGAATTCATGCTATGCAGTAGACATCATCAACGAACTGAAAAAGGCGGAGGTGATAGTCGTTGAAGGTACCCTCTATCCCCTGCTCACCCGTCACAAGAATGCAGGATTGTTAAGCTACCGCTGGGAAGAGTCGCCACAGGGCCCTCCCCGCAAATACTACGAGCTCACTGAGCTGGGCAGGATATATCTCAGTGATCTTGACAGGGCCTGGGAGGAGCTGGTGGTCTCTGTAAATCAGATACGTGGAAAATAAAAAACGGCAGCCATGAAGAAAACTATGAATATCAACATTGCCGGGCAACTCTTCCGCATTGATGAGGATGCCTATGAAATACTCACACGCTATCTTGAGCATGTGGCAACCCGGTTCCGTGCGGAGCAGGGCGGCGACGAGACACTGGCAGACATTGAATCACGCATCGCCGAGATCTTCGGCGGCGGCAATGAACCTCCCACCCTTGTTTCAAAGGAGATGGTGAATGACATGATTAATATTATGGGGGCTCCGGAGGATTATTATGACAATGTTGCCGGTATCCAGGGAGGCACCGGCTACACCAGGAGATCGATGTATGATCCCAACACCACTTCAGCCCGCATCGGCAAGGCTCTTTCGGAGTTTTTCAGAGCTTTCGGCAGGGTAATGTCAGCCATTATCCGGATTTTTGCCTTCATCTTTGGAACGGTCTTTACCATTATCGGATTTCTTCTTCTGTTCGCATCCGTTCTGGTGCTTTTCTTCAATAATGCACCCTTCATCGCCTCAGCGATGGAACCGGAGATATTGAACACCCACACCCTTCTTTCCATAGTGCTGAACAGCAACGTGGTATGGCCTGTCATTATTCTCACGGCCTTAGTCGTGTTGCTTCCCCTGGCTGCCCTTACCTATCTGGGCATCAAGCTGATCTTCAATATCAGGTATAACTCGAGGGTATTCGGAATGATAATGTTCGTGATCTGGATAGCTGCAGCATGTGCACTGGGTGTCATTCTGGGTCTTCAGTTGTCTGTATATTCAAACAATGAGCGGGTTGAAGAGCGGATTGCACTTGACGCACCCGTGAAAACACTGTGGCTGGCTCCGCTGGGCAGGATATCCGATATCAGCTATGACGAAACGGCCTCGGTAGAAGATGTTATGACATTCTACCTGAATTCGTCTACCGGTCAGCTGCGGGGAAACGTTGACCTTAACATCTACGGCAGTGATACCACCTCGGGGTGGATCTCGGTGGAGAAGACAGCAAGCAGCAATTCAGACAGAGAGGCCTTGCAGAATGCAAGGGAGATAAGCTATAGCTGGAAGTTTTCGGGTGATACCCTTTACCTTGATGACTATTTCTCTCTCCCGGCGGGCAATAAATGGTACGGATCACATGTGGACATTGATATAAGGCTCCCCGAGGGTTCTGAGGTCAGGTGTGTGCCGGGCACCTCATTTGCAACATGGATGTTCGGTAAGTTTGACCCCGAGTCAACCGCATGCCGGGTCGTAGACGGATACCTCGAGGAGATAAAGGAATAGAAAGGGCAATACTTCTGCACCCACGGATTTTTGCTCATTCACGCCGCCCCGCCGAAAGACGGGGCGGCCTTTTTTTGAACAAAGGAGCCGATTTCTTATCTTTATTGCCACTCAGAGAGATGACAATGGATGAAATGACTATGGGAGATGTCACACTCAGAAAGCCTGATCCGGCTGACAACCACATCATCGCAGAGCTGGCAAACAACAAAAGAGTATGGGATAACCTCACGGATATAATGCCCCATCCCTACAGTGTAGCGGATGCAAATACGTTTATCAATATGGCTATCACCTCAGATATCCATAAAATATTTGCGATCGAATACAGGAACAACCTTGCAGGCATTATTGGTTTGCACGGACAGACTGGTGTATTCAGGCTGACTGCGGAGATCGGATACTGGATAGGTGAACCCTTCTGGAACAGGGGAATAGCAACCAGGGCAGTCAGGCTGCTGACCCATTACGGCATAAAACATCTGGGTCTTGTCAGGATCTATGCCAGTGTATATGACTTCAACAAAGCGTCGCAGAAAGTGCTTGAGAAAGCGGGATACAGGTTCGAAGGCGTTGCAAAAAAAGCAATAATCAAAAACGGGGTCATACTTGATGATTACCGTTATTCATTCCTGGACGATTACATGACTGATAATTACATTATGCCGGAGGACAGCTGATCATGGAGATAGGAGTACTTAAAGATATTGTAATAATATTTGCTCTTTCAACCTTTGTCAATTTCATTTTTACCCGGATAAAAGTCCCGGTGATAATCGGATACCTGGTTACAGGAGTGATTGCCGGCCCTCATCTTCTGAGACTGATAAGCTCACCCGAGAATGTTGAAGTGATGGCCGAAATAGGGGTAATACTTCTGATGTTCACCATCGGACTTGAGTTTTCCCTGAACCATCTCCTCAGGATCAGGCGGATAGTATTCTTCGGCGGGTTTCTGCAGCTTATCCTTACGGCATTCATCTCAATGTTGCTTGCACGGCTCTATCATATGGAGTGGACGTCAGCAATCTTTGTCGGGTTTCTTACCTCACTCAGCAGCACGGCAGTGGTGCTGAAGCTCCTGCAGGAACGGTCAGAACTTACGACAACCTATGGAAGAACAATAGTCGGAATACTCATTTTCCAGGATATCATCCTGATTCCCATGCTTCTGTTTACCCCAATGCTGGGAGGGGCGTCAGCAGACGTAGGAAGTGAGCTGCTGACACTGCTGCTTAAGACCACAGGCATAATAGTCTTCATCTATATCGGTAACCGGTGGCTGATGCCCCGGCTGTTACATACGATAGCCATGACACACAGCCAGGAGCTCTTCATGATGAGCATCCTTTCAATATGCCTTGCAGTAGCCTTTCTGACTCACGAGCTGGGTATGTCATTTGCCTTCGGCGCTTTCCTGGCAGGACTGATGATATCCGAATCGGAGTACAGCCATAATGCTTTCGGAAACCTTAACCCTTTCAAGGATGTATTTACCAGCTTCTTTTTTGTATCAATAGGGATGCTGCTTGACCTGGGCTTTGTCATTGAAAACCCATGGCTGGTGATTGCAACTGTGATACTGGTTATCCTCATAAAGACAGTGATAGCAGGCTTTACTGCATTCATCCTCGGTCATACCTTCTTCGGAACGGTGGTCGTCGGCCTGTCAATCGCACAGGTGGGGGAATTTTCGTTTATCCTTGCCGGACTTGGCCGGACGTATGATATAATCACTCCATATCATTTCCAGCTTTTCCTCGCCGTGGCTATCACTACCATGGCCCTCTCCCCGCTCCTGATAAATATGTCCAGGCCTCTGGCAACCCTGATCCTGAAACTACCCCTTCCTCAATATCTTGTTGACGGCCTGTTCCCGATGCAGCAGTTTGAGATACCTGAAATAAAAAACCACATAGTTCTTATAGGAAAAGACTCCAGGGCTATAAACCTGGCTGCCATGATCAAGAAAATGGAACTGCCCTTTACATCGGTGATCTTCGACCCCGACCTGGCGCGAAAACAGATCGAGAAGGGTGACCAGGCAGTTTACGGAGATGCCGTCAATGAACCGGTATTGCGGAAGGCATACATTCGATACGGCAGAAATGGTAATTGTTTCAGTGGGAGACCTGATAAAGGCGATGGCAATCGTTGAAAAAGTGAGAACACTGAACAAACATGCCTATATAATCGTACGAAGCAAACACGTCTCCGAAATAGAGGAATTATACCGCCTGGGAGCCAACCAGGTAATACCTGAAGAGTTTGAAACTGCCATCGACTTCTTTGAAAGGATTCTCGGCAAATACCTGATCCCCAGAATGGAGATCGAAAAGTCGGTCGCAAGAATAAGAGAAGATAACTACGGCATCTTCAGAGACAGGGAAAAGGTTGACGGCTATTCCTTACTGAAAGATATCCCGGATATAGAAATAGCCGCTGTCAGGGTAGGATCAAATTCCCCCTTTGCGGGAAAAAGGATATCGGAAACCGCAATGAGAAAAACATACGGAGTGACACTGGTTGCACTTAAACACGGAGAAAATATCATTCCCAACCCGGAGCCTTCAACACTGATCTCAGGTAACGACATTGCATACATCTTCGGCAAACCCGAAATGATTGCAATTATCGTTAATGTCCTGTCAGAACAGCAAAACAGCTAGTTTTCATCATTAACCACCAGACCCCGCGGAAACAAAAATTCATATTTATTGTTACCCGGATATCATTGGTATATGAATCCGACATGCATATATTTGCATATCGCTAAATTTAAATAAGAACACTATGAATAACGCAATATTTTCAATTCAAAGACCTCACAATGAGCATATTCTGAGTTACGCCCCCGGATCGCCGGAGCGTGCGGAACTGGAAAAAGAGCTTAAAAGGATTTCTTCTGAAACGGCAGAGATTCCGCTGATCATCGGCGGCAGGAAGGTCTATACCGGCAATACGGGTAAGGTAGTTATGCCTCATGACCACCGTCATATACTTGCCACCTACCATATGGCGGGTGAGAATGATACACGGATGGCTATCGATAGCGCCATGCAGGCAAAGGAGATGTGGATGACCCTTTCATGGGTCGAAAGGGCCTCCATCATGCTTAAGGCGGCAGAGCTGCTCTCAAAGAAGTACCGGTACACCATTGTTGCCGCCACCATGCTGGGTCAGAGCAAAAGTGTTCAGCAGGCTGAGATAGAGGCTGCATGCGAGACGATCGACTTCCTGAGGTACAATGCCTACTTCGCCGGTCAGATATACCAGGAACAACCCAGGTCAGCGCTCGATCAGCTCAACAGGGTTGAATACCGGCCACTGGAAGGTTTTGTATATACTATCACCCCGTTCAATTTCACGGCAATTGCTTCAAACCTCAACATGTCTGTTGCTCTCATGGGCAATACAACTGTCTGGAAGCCGGCCACCACCTCGCTCCTCTCGAGCTGGATACTGATGCAGGTGTTCATGGAGGCAGGACTTCCGGAAGGTGTGATCAACTTCCTCCCGGGGCAGGGATCGGTCATCAGCAGCGTCGTGCTTGAACACCCTGATCTTGGCGGCATCCATTTCACGGGCTCCAACAGCACCTTCAACTCACTCTGGAAGACCGCTGCGTCAAACCTTGAGAAGTACAGGTCTTATCCCAGGATAGTTGGTGAGACCGGAGGGAAGGACTTTATCATGATACACTCGTCTGCCAGACCGCTTGAGGCTGCAACGGCAATCATCAGGGGCTCGTTTGAATACCAGGGACAGAAATGTTCGGCCTCCTCGAGGGTCTACATCCCCAGGTCACTATGGCCTGAGATCCTGCAGCATGTCAAACGGCAGGCATCGGAGATCACAACAGGCGATCCGGCTGACTTCAGCAACTTCATGAATGCTGTAATTGATGAGCGTTCCTTTGACAATATCATGAGGTATATTGACGCTGCCAGGGCCTCATCCGAATGTGAGATAATACACGGAGGCAACGGAGACAAGAGCAGGGGCTACTTCATAGAACCGACAATCATCCTGACAACTAATCCGGGGTTTGTGACCATGAAGGAGGAGATCTTCGGTCCGGTTGTCACCCTCTTTGTATATGACGATGAGAAGTATGAAGAGACGCTTCATCTCTGCAACGGGACCTCGCCATACGGCCTCACGGGCTCTATCTTCTCAACCGACAGGACGGCCATGGTAAAGGCCTGCCAGGTGCTTCGCTTTGCAGCAGGCAACTTTTACATCAACGACAAGCCGACAGGAGCCATGGTTGGTCTTCAGCCCTTCGGCGGAGCCAGGGCCTCAGGCACCAATGACAAGGCGGGCGGAAGGCTTAACCTGGTGAGATGGACCTCTCCCCGCACCATCAAGGAGACCTTCCTCCCGGCAACAGACTTCAGATATCCGCACATGGAATAGGCGGCAGTAAGAAGGTCATCTGATTGCCGGCCTTTTCCTTAAAATATTGATGGCACACAGGTATCCGCCATAGATGGCGCCTGAGAAACCGCCGCCTGTCTTACCCCAGGCAGAGGCAAAATGAAGGTTCTCAACAGGCTTGAATGAGTCGATGACCTTTCTTCCCGGATTCTGGGCAAAACCGTATACGGCGCCGTCAGGATTAAGTGTATACCTCCTTACGGTTGATGGCGTTCCGACTTCATAATACTCCACGGCGCTCCTGAATCCCGGTATTATCTTCTCAAGCCTGTCCATGAATACCTGTGCAACATATACTTTCCTGAAATCATACTGCTTGCGCTCAGTCTCCATCCAGTCATCAAGATAATCTATACAGCAAAGTGCACCCACATCCTTGCCTGCCGGGGCGAGCTCAGAGTCAAGCTGACCGTAATCGACAAAGGTGAAGCTTCGCCGTGAAAAGTCATCCCTGTTATTGGCCGCAATGTCTGCCGGGGATTTTACCGATTCATCATAAACGAATATCGAATAATAGTTGTGGCCCAGCTCTTTCAGCGGCCTGCTGAAACCGAAATAGACTGTCAGCAGCGAGGCGCCGTTCTTCAGGCTGCTGAATTCATTTTTCAGCTCTGTGCCATATACGGGTGGCAGCATATCAGCTACAGCCGGCATTGAGTTATTGGCAATCACCTCATCAGCAAACGACTCCTTCACAGCCTGCGGCGGATCGTTTCTCCTCCGGTAAACAACTCCTTTGGCCCGGTTGCCCTCAACAATTATACCTGTTACAATATGGTTAAGCACGACTGTGCCTCCGTGGCTTTGAATATACCCTGCAAGGTAGTCTGACAGTCTCTGCGATCCACCCCTGATGAAGCTGGCCCCGTTTGAGTAGTAGCTCCCCTGTGCATGCGAGTAGTAAGCCAGTGAAAGGGTATAGGGGTCGTCATGGAAATAACCGAGGTTTCCAAGCAAGATGAGCTTCAGATCCTCGTTTTTGATAATTGAATCCAGGAACTCCCCCACGCTGAGGTCCCTGACTTCGCTTTCGGCAGTACGCTTTTTAGGGTTAAGTATCTGCTGGAAATAACCGGCAATGCCCTCCTTTTCATCAGGGAAAAGCTCCGAGAGCCTTGCAGCGGCCTCCTGAGGGTCATGAGGGATGGTAACTGCATACCTTCCGTTAATGAACCTGTAGAACTCAGGCACCTTCAGGAATTCTATGTTGCCGGTCACCCCGAGGTCATTGAATATTTTTGTCTTCATGTCACGCGGGCCGGGGCCGTCCATCTCATGGAGACCCACCTCGAGAGTGAACTCCTTGCGCCTGAAGGTGGTGGCGCATCCTCCCGGGCGGTTGTGCTGTTCAATCAGGAGGACCTTTTTCCCCTCCCTGGCAAGCTTCGCTCCGGCCGTCAGTCCGCCGAGCCCGCCTCCGATGACAATAACATCATAATTCATAATCACAGATTTTAACTTCAGGCACTCTAAGTTACCCGCGACTTTAGGCATTTCAGGTATCGGATACCTTTTAAATTCCTTCGTACGGTCAAAGAGGTAACGGTAAGTTATGTAGTTCTTTGCCGGAACGCTTCCCACCGAGACAAATATTTTCCTCATTTTGGGATTGAAGTCAGCCACCCATGAGAACTCAACCTCCCTGTAATGAGGCTTTCGCTCCATGACGCCTCTTACTTTAAGGATGAACGCCGATTCTATCCCCAGCCCCTGAAACTGAGGGATAACGCCCATCAGCAACCCCTTTGCCCTTGTCATCGTCTTCCTCTGTTTAAGCCACATAAACCTGATCATGTTGATCAGATGCATTTTACCATTGAGGTGCCTCAGTATCTGGTTCAGATCAGGGAACATCAGGTATATGGCAATGGGTTTCCCCTCAAAATAGGCAATCCATATAAACTCCTCATCGATAATTGGTTTTGCCTTTTTAAGCACCCCCTTGATATATGCCGGCTCAAGCGGTTCAAAGTTCTTCTTGAATGAAGCCCAGGCCTGATTGAATGCTTCGGCAAAGTCAGCGATGAGCTCATCTTCCTCTTTCCAGGAAAAATGTCTGAACGAGTAGCCCGGTTTATTTGCCACCCACTCTGCAATCTTCCTGAACCTCTCATCGAGCGGTTTGGTAAGGTCATAGTGAAACCCCTCCATCCTGTAATAGGTCTGAAAACCGTATGTCTCGAACAGGCGCTGGTAGTAGGGAGGATTATACGGTACATCGAACGAGGGGTGTGTGAAGCCGTTTACAAGCAGTCCCCAGTACTTGTCGGTTTCACCGAAGTTTATCGGGCCGTCCATCGCCTCCATCCCCTTCTCCCTGAGCCAGTCGCGGGCAGTATCAAACAGCATGCCGGCAGCGGCGTCATCATCAATACATTCAAAGAAGCCAATACCGCCGGTCGGTTGTTCATATGTGCCGGAAAGGTTATAGTCGATGAATGCGGCAATGCGTCCGATAAGCCTCTTCCCGGAATCCATGAGAACCCATCTCTCAGCCGTGCCGTGTTTATAGTAAGGATTGATGCCGGGGTCAAAGACCGCTTTTATGTCATTGTCAAGGGGGCAAACCCATACCGGATCGTTTTTATAGATCACCCTGGCAGTATCGAGGAACATCCTCCCGCTCTTCCGGTCAGTTACTCTGAGTAATTCCATTTATGAGGTTTTTGTCTCCGGCCGGTGGATTTATTTCATGTAAATCTGATCCACAAAAGCCCTGTATTTGTCCCTGATAAAGCTCCTGCGCAGCTTAAGCGTGGGTGAGAGCTCTCCTGTTGAGGGGCTCCACTCATCGCTGACCAGCCTGAACCGGGTGACCCTTTCCCACGTGCTGAGGCGTTTGTTGAATCTGCTGACCTCATCCGAAAAGAGCGACTGAACCTGTTGATTCTTAATCAGGTCATCATTATCTTCAAAAGTGATGTTCCTGCTGGTTTTCCAGTCGTTAAAAAACTTGAAATTGGGCGATATAAGTGCGCTGGCGAACTTTTCATGCTCCCCGATAACCATTATCTGGTCGACAAGCGGTGATTCCTTGAAGATGTTTTCAATGATCTGCGGTGCAATGAACTTACCGTTCGAGAGTTTGAATATCTCCTTCTTTCTGTCGGTCACCATGAGGAATTTCCCATCCTCAATATGGCCGATATCACCCGTACGGAACCATCCCTCTTCATCGAAGGCAGCCTTTGTAAGCTCAGGATCATTATAATAACCGATCATTACATTTGGACCTTTGCATAATATTTCGCCGTCGTCTGCAATCTTCACCTCCACCCCCTCTATGGTCATGCCCACTGACCCGAGTTTCACTTTTCCCTTTTCAGTGCGGTTTATGGTGATTATTGGCGATGTTTCGGTGAGCCCGTACATATTTATGATCTTTATGCCGGCTGCCCAGAATATTCTTTCGAGCCTCGGCTGCAGGCTGGCGCCGCCACATCCCACTATGCGCACATTACCGCCAAGGGCGGCGCGCCATTTACTGAAGATGAGCTTATCGGCAATCCTGAGCTTTCTCTCATAAAACCAGCCGTTCTCACCGTAAGGCTTATACTTCAGCCCGAGCTCCACTGCCCAGAAGAACAGCCTCTTCTTTATACCGGTCAGGTTCTTCCCCTTTGAGATGATCACATCATAGAACTTTTCAAGGACACGTGGGACAGCATCAAAACCATTCGGTTTTATCTCCTGAATATTTGAGGCAATGGTGCCCATGCTCTCTGCATACCAGATGCTTGCGCCGCTATACTGGGTCTGATAATTTCCCATGCGACCGCCGACATGACATAAGGGCAATATGCTAAGGTATTTGTCAGATGGGCTGAGGTTAAATACTGCGGCGGCTGAGATGAAGTTGCTCACCATGTTTTTGTGTGACAGCATCACTCCCTTTGGCTTGCCTGTAGTGCCTGAAGTGTAAATAAGAGTGGCAAAATCCTCTTCCTTAACCGTCTCTTTTACTTTCTCCGCTTCCTTTCTGATGGTGTCACTGCATTTTCTTCCCCTTTCAACCACCTCCATCCAGTTTCTTGCACCCTGAACCTCATCAAAGGTATAAGCCCTGCCCGAAGTTCCTGTTGCGGCCAGGGCGGGCTCAACGGTCTTGAACATCTTCCTGTCGGAGATGAGAATCATGGTAGCTCCCGAGTTACGTATTATGTACTCGTATTCTGCCGGAGTAAGCGATGTAAAGACCGGAACATGCACTACCCCCAGCATCGACATACCCATATCGGCAAAATTCCATTCGGGGCGGTTTGAAGAAACGGTAATTATCTTGTCACCCTTCCGGAATCCGGCTTCAAAGATGCCGTACAGAAAACTATAGGAATATTCTATGTATTCCTGCGAACTGAATCTTTTCCACTCTCCCCCCTGTTTGAAGCAGAGAGCCTCTTCCCTCTGAAACTGATCCCTGTACCTGTCAAGAAGATCAAAAGTGCGTGTTACTTTCATAGCTGATCTTATTTGATCACCGGTAAACCCGGCGTTTGTTATTGCTGAAATATACGCAATTTTTCAACTGACCTTTTTCAAATTTACAGGAATAAACTGTACACCGGTAAAATTTAGTAATTTGGTAGGATAAACCGGATTTTACCAGCCTGGAAGCTGGTAAACCGACCTCCGAAGACAAAAAGATAACTGCATTATGAAAGAAAATGGCAAGAAACAATGGAGTCATGCCAGAAGCATCCTTCTTATAACCCTTGGTATCTTTTCAGCAGGCTTTGGCTTGAAAGGCTTCCTGCTGCCCAACCATTTTATCGACGGTGGCGTGACCGGCATCTCCCTGCTGATAAAATATACAACAGGTCTACCGCTGTCAGTACTGATCTTTGCCATCAACGTGCCATTCATCATTCTCGCATACTGGCAGATATCCCGTTCCTTTGCAGCTAAAACGCTTGTTGCGATTACCGGTTTATCATTCGTTATTGCCTTTGTTGACTTCCCCATAATCACCGATGACAAGCTTCTGACAGCAGTATTCGGAGGACTTTTTCTGGGTGGCGGTGTCGGGCTCTCGGTCAGGGGCGGAAGCGTACTCGACGGAACCGAAATCATGGCTCTGTGGCTCACCCGGAAGGTGGAAGCCTCTATCGGAGACATGATACTGATCTTTAATGTGCTCATCTTTATTACTGCCGGCTTCTTCCTCGGGGTGGAACCGGCACTTTATTCAATCCTTACATATCTCACTGCCTCAAAAACAATTGATTACCTGGTTGAGGGAATAGAAGAGTACACCGGCGTTTCAATAATATCTGAAAAGAGTGCAAAGGTGAAAAGGGCTCTCATGACCAAACTGGGACGGGGGATCACCATCTACAAAGGGAGACAGAGCATCATCGGCAAGAGAGCTGAAGCAGAAGGGGTGGGAGACCTGGAAATTATCTTCACCATCGTCACTAAACTGGAGATAAGCAAGGTTAAGAAGATTGTAAATGATGTAGATGAAAGCGCGTTTATCTATTGTCACCCCATCAGCCAGGCCAAGGGAGGGGTACTTAAGAAGAGGCCGCTGCATCAGTGAAAACAGACAGCTGATGCCCTGCTGAGAATGCCGGTTCAGTTTCCTATCTTCCTCAGGAGATCACTGATATACTCCTCCTCGCTCTGTCCGTGACCTGGCTTATCCGCAGCGTCGGAAAGGAGTTCCTTCTCATCCGGGAAGAGCTTTTCAAGCGATTTCTTCTTCAGAGTGACCTGGTGATACAGGCTGTCTGTTCCAAGAATATAATATCGCTCCTTTGACTCAAACTCATCATATGTTCTCTGCGGACTGTAGAGTGCCTTATAATTGGCCTCAATGAATTTCTTCCAGGGCACCTTGATAAAAGTGTAAGGTCCGTCATACAGCACCTGGCAAAACCTGATCGCATCATCCTCCTTCTCAAATTTCATTCCCAGTGTGGTACGGTATAAAAGTTCCTTCCCTGAAAAAGTGATAATAAGATCTCCAACCATAACTGCCGGTATGGAGAGAATCTCGCTTGTTGTGGGATGTCTGAATATCATTACGTTGTCAACAACATCCATGTCGGCCTCGAGCCTTATCCACTGCTCCTGGCCATTGAATCTGAACATTGCCGGGCATAGAGAGTCATAGACAAGCCTGGTGCCGACAACGCCCTCATAACGGTTATCAAAACCCATTCCTCCCGGAGTATATGGTGACAGGCTGGCAATTGTCGCCAGGTTCTGCTCCGCAGTATAACCCTTGTTATATACGCCTGTACCCTGACCGCAGAGGTTAAATACAAAAACTGCCTGAAGCAGTGATAAGACTACTATCAATTTCATTTCCAGCAGGAAGTTTAACCTACTCCAAAGTTAAGTATTTATTAAATATTATGCTCAATGCGCTCAACTACACCAAATTCAGCAAGGACATTGACTATATCAATTATTTCCGGGATATTGCTGCCATCCAGTCCGGCCTTCATGATCAGGCTGCCAATAGCCTGCGGCTCAGCAGTCGGGAAAGGGAGGTGAAAGAGGAATTTTCCCTGCGGGATCGAGAGGTTGATCTTTCTCTCTTCCCTGTTGCGCCCTTCACCCGTCCATATTACGATATTGCTTATATAATCATTGCTCCTTGATGTTGTAAACCTCGCCCCGGAGTTTTGCTTCTCCCTGATACACAGTTTAAGGCGGTCTTCATCTTTGTTCCCTTCAGGGAAAAGATGGGTAAGGTCAACATTCATGACTACCTGACGCACCATCAGGTTGTACCTGAAATAGGGTCTTTTCCCCTCATAAACCTCCTCTCTCTCAACTATTTTCAAACTATATAAATCTTCAAGAAAATCCTGAACCGTCTTTATGTGCAGGTTAAGCCTCGAAGCAGCCTCAGAGGCTGAAATATTCTTATAGATTGCAAGAAGTGCAAAGAGATCTTCGGCATAATCCTTTGAAATGCAGGAACCAAGTATTGCTGCCTGTTTAAAATCCATTATAATATGAAGTTATGACGTAAGGCTCAGTTTGAGCTCATCAAGTTTATGAATAATTCTGTCCGATTCATTCTTTCTGTAGAAATCCATGAACTCCGCAAACAGTTTACCAAGATTCTCGCAGAGCTGATCAAATGAAAGTTCATCCCTGTAATCAAGATAGTCACGGTGTGAAATATTTACTGTTATGTTTCCATTGAAGTCAAACGCAATCCAGGTCCGGCTTTCTTTAAATTTACCCGGGCTCACCAGATAACTGAACTCGTTTCCTCCCTTAACCGGCACAAAGACAATTCTGTTATCCTCTTTAAAGGGCATGGCAATCAGGTTTTTCCGAAGGAATTCCGCGAAACCATCAAGATCCTCTTTATTATATTCAATACTGCCTGCATGACGGGGCCGGGCCGTGAACCCGTCAGGGGCAATCTCTGTTGAGGTGGAAGCCAGTTCAAATAGTTCACGTCCTCTCCATTTCGCTCTTCGGGTAAACACAAGATAGAAAAGCCATAACGTTGCTGCCACCAGGCAGAAAGTGATGATCATTTGTATCTCCGTATCTCTGAAAAGTGAATGGTTTGCTTCAGGTCTGGCTGCTACATACAGCCCAAACAGGAGCTGCCATGATGACGCTGCCAGGTAACTTATGTTCCTGGTGAGTATGAAGAAAGCGATCGAGACCAGCGAATACAAACAAAAAAACAGGGCTATCGAATTATAAAATCCCATTTTTCCGTAAAATATATACGCCAGAAAACCGATTGCGAGGCAAAGCATTGCAGGAATCAGTCCTGTAATGCTCAGATCAGGCTTTAATTTCCGTGAGTGGTACATGGCTTTTTCTGTTTAATTATGTAATCCGGTATCTTCATGTGCTGTGCAGGAAGGTGATTCCTGACCGCATCCTTCAAGAGCAACCAGTTTGAAGCAGGCAGGAAGGATTTTTGCAAAAAGCTGTCCATTTCTCTTCATGACTGATGTATTTATTATTTTACTTTGCAGACTTAAGTTCAACCATGATCCTTGATTCAAGTCCGCCCTTATAGTACTCCATGAATCTTATAAAGATTCCGGAAAGAGACTCACAGAGTTTATCAAAACTCAGTCTCTCCCTGTAATCCCTGTAATCCCTGTCTGATACTTTTATTGTGACATTGCCGTCATAACCAATGATCACATGGCTTACTTCACTCCCCTCATTTATCACCATGAGGCTCTTATTCATTGAAAATGAAAGACAAACATAATTTTCGTAATAGAAGGGTCTCACAATGTAGTTTCCCTGGAGAAACCTCACAAAGCCAAGCAACTCATCTCTGGTGCAGTCTATTCTTCCTCCGGAAAAAGGTCTGGAAGTAAACCCGTTTTCTGCCTTGTAAACTCTCTCTGACGCAAGCCGGAAAAGCCTCCTCGAATTGATTTCGAACCTTTCATGACCGTAAAATGAATGCCAATTTATGAGCACAAACAGGATGATAAGTATGAAGTTGATAAAATAGGTCAGCTTGATAATGCCCGGATCATCATATTCGGGGAAGATTAATGATACCTGCGCTGTTGCAATGCCAAATAGAAATCCAAGTGCCGGATAAATCCAGCTCCTGTACCTGAACCACTGCACAAAACCCAGGACTATGAACAGCAACGCCACAAGAATAATTGTAATGTATGGCAATCCATCAAGCCCCGGAAGATCATGTCTTAATTGCTTCCGAATCTCAAATTCAAGCAACAAAAGAATGTAGGAAGAGAAAATACCTATCGGGTAAATCCAACCTATCGACATTCTGATTTTTGATCTGTAAGCCATGACTGTTAGTGTTTTATATACTTCATTTATTTTAAACTATACAAAGTTATAACTATTAATATATAAAAGTCAAGTAATTTTCAAACTTTTTTTCACCAGGATCATAAAAAAGTAAAAATCCACGCTTACGATGTTCATTTTCAATCTTATTACTTTATAATTAACTTAGCCAGAGTAAAAATTCATACCATGAATAAGACATTCCTGACAGCAATCCTGCTTATCGTTTCCTTTAGCACACTTCCAGCCTTCTCCTGCACCACCTTTATTATGTCAGGGAAGTACACGGCAGACGGCAAACCAATGGTCTTCAAGAACCGCGACACTGATGAGTTGCAAAACTCCCTCGCTTACTTTACGGACGGGAAATACAATTACATAGGGCTTGTCGACGGTACAGCAGACTGGAGCAAAATGGTCTGGGGAGGCTACAATGAGACCGGATTTGCAATAATGAATTCAGCGGCATATACGAACAATATCGGAGACACCTCCAGATTCATGGATCAGGAGGGAGTTTTAATGAAACTGGCGCTGCAGAACTGCCGTACTGTCGAAGACTTTGAGGAGCTGCTCCGTTCGCTGCCTAAGCCCCTTGGTGTCGACGCCAACTTCGGGGTGATTGATGCTTACGGCGGAGCAGCATTCTATGAGACAGGCAACTACACCTTCAGGAAGGTCGATGCCAATGATCCGGCCGTGGCACCTGACGGACTGCTGGTAAGGACCAACCATTCGATGAACGATCATATGAAGGAGGGATTCGGTTTCTGCAGGTACAACACGGCTGTCGTGGCCCTCGGGAAAGCCCTGCAGGAGAAAAAGATGTCTCCGCAGTTCCTCTTCGACAATCTCTCAAGAAACCTGTATCATTCTCTTACGGGTACCGATCTCAGGGCCTCGCTTCCTGAGAGAAGAGATACTCCGGAATTTAAGTTTTTCATCGATTACATTCCCCGTGTTTCAACCGCTTCAGCAATTCTGATCATCGGTGCATCAGACAGCAAAACGGTGAAAGAGGCAATGATGTGGGCCATCCTTGGATTCCCCCTTACCTCAGTGGCAATACCTGTGTGGATATCTGCCGGGGAACAGTTGCCGGCAGCAGTGACGATGGATGCTGAATTCAGATCCCCGATATGCAAGGCAGCGCTTAAATTCAAGGAGGAGTGCTTCCCGATAACATATGACCGGGGATACAACTATATCAACCTTTCACCCGTGATCAACCGTGAAAATACAGGCTATATTCAATTGCTTCAGCCGGTTGAAAGCACAATCATTGATAGAGCCGCCATGCTCTCCGGGGAGATATCCGAGGGAAGGAAGACGGCAAAGGACATAACGGTTTTTTATGCATGGCTCGACCAGTACCTGGCGGAGAAGTATAAGGAGCTCTTCAATTACGATCTCTTCAATAACTGAAATCAATGAAAAAACAGTGGTACGAAGAGCTTTTCGAGAACTACGGGCAGAGGTATGATAATGAGGTCTTCACGCAGGGAACCTCAGGTGAGTGCGACTTCCTTGAGAAAGAACTGAACTACGACACGAGCCTGAAGATCCTCGACGTCGGCTGCGGAACAGGAAGGCATGCTATAGAGCTTACGAAGAGGGGTTACACCGTTACCGGCATTGATTTCTCCGGATCGCAGCTCGAAAGAGCACGGGAGAAAGCGAGCGCCTGCGGACTGAGTATCACATTTCTTCTTCACGATGCCAGAAAGCTGCCCTTTGAAAACGAATTTGATATTGCAATTATGCTCTGCGAGGGCGGATTCCCGCTGATGGAGACTGATGAGATGAACTTTGAGATTCTGAAGAGTGTCTCCAGGTCGCTGAAGGACAGCTCAAAATTCATCTTCACAACACTCAACGGACTCTTTCCCGTTTTCAACTCGGTTGAGCAGTTCTGCAACTCGGCCTCAGCGGAGGGAAACGCCTCGTATCATGGCAACACTTTTGACATCATGACATTCCGTGACCACAATATAACCGAGCTGGAAGATGACTCAGGCAACGTCAGGCGGCTTGAATGCAACGAGAGATACTATATCCCGAGCGAGATAACCTGGCTGTTAAAAAGCCTCGGATTTCTTAAAATTGAGATTTTCGGCGCAAAACTGGGGGCCTTCTCACGCAATGACAAGCTGACAACCAAAGATTTTGAAATGCTGGTCATTGCTGAAATGAATCCTCAGAAATAAAATTGACTCAGCCATTTTTCTGGTTTAATTTTGCATTTGTATAACTACACATATGCAAAGACAGAGAGTTTTTCCTGAAACATTCCTGATAATGGCCTTCCAGCTGACGTGGCTCTTTACGCTGGCAGGATGTTACAGGACCAACTGTCCGGGATATCCTGATGAATATATGAAATGGATACCGTACATGTCAGGCGCTGGCATCACCTTTACAGACGGTACTGACACCATGAGACTTTATGTCACAGAAGCCTACAGGTCAAAACCGCACAAAGAAGCTACATGGATAATTGAGCCTTTCTGCTACGTCGAGGCTTACACCATCCTCTCCGGTGACACTGCCTTACCTGAGATCATTGTCCACAGCCTCTATATGAATGATCCGAACGAAATGGCCGAATACAATTATACATTCAACGGAAACAGCATCAGAGACGCAGACAATAATATTCTGTATTACGGTTATGCAGGCTTCAGCTTCCAGGCCACACAAAACAAAATAACAGTTAACTATCATGAGCCTGTCAGTTTGCTGACCAGTTTTTACAACGGCTATAAGGACTATGCCAATGTCCTGAAACTTGAGTCGGACACTGTCCTGAACTATTACAAGCCATGGGTATACCAGGTCTGGATCGCAGAGAGTGTCGGCATTATCCAGTTCAGTGAGCTTAAAACCAAGAAGGTCTGGAGCCTGATTGAAGAATAGCGAACCTCATTCCGCAAACAGCGTCAAATATAAATTTGACTTGAGGATTTCAAAGCCGTAAATTTGTATATGAGGTACTTACGCAACCGACCAAATACACTGAAAAATGAAAAGCAACTGGTTGAGAAGGATCATCGGCGGACTGAGTTTCACCACAGCCTTGTTCGTATTCCAGGCATGTTACGGAACGCCACAGGACTTCGGAGCTGACCTCTATCTCGAAGGTGAAGTCAAAGCAAAAACGACAGGATTGCCGATCAAAGGAATTAATGTCGCAGTACCTGAGGCAAACCAATATGTCATCACGGACGAAAGCGGGAGGTTTGGATTTTATACCAACTCATCGCAAAATATCAGAATCGTGTTTGAAGACACAGATGCCTTGGAAAACGGCGCTTTTAAAAGCAAAGACACCATTGTTTCAGGCCTTACAGATCACCTGTATCTTAAGATTCATCTTGAAGAGAAGTAAATGCTTGTACCTGTCAAAAGAGCACTCTTCAGGAAATTTAGACAGTCGGTCATCACAAAGCATGAGCTGAATTATCTTTTCTGGGAGTGTACCACAAGATGTAACCTTAACTGCCTTCACTGCGGCAGCGACTGCTCTAAATCAGGCACATATCCCGACATGCCCCTGGCAGATTTCTTATCGGCAGTTGATACTATCAGTAATCCTGCACCGAATTTTACGGTTGTAATGACCGGAGGTGAACCTCTTTTACGCAATGACATCGAATTATGCGGAAGAGAGATCCGTAAACGCAGTATGCGCTGGTCATTGGTCTCCAACGGAAAGCTGTATGACAAGGAAAGACAGAGATCATTGCTTAATGCTGGTCTGGGAGCATTGACCCTGAGCCTTGACGGACTGGAGCACTCTCATAACTGGCTAAGGAATTCACCGGTTAGCTTCGAAAGAGTCATGAATGCCATAGGGTTGGCCTCCGAAGCACCACGCCTCAATTTTGATGTGGTGACATGCGTAAACCCGGTGAACATCAGTGAACTTGACCAGATAATGGATATTCTTATCCATCATGGAGTCAGGGCCTGGCGATTGTTTACAATCGCCCCGATAGGCAGGGCGGAAAATAACCCGGACCTTCACCTCAGTGATGATCAGTTTTTGACCCTGATGGATTTCATCTGCACCTCCCGGGAAGAGAAGCGTATTGATGTCAAATTCAGCTGTGAAGGGTACGTTGGCCCGTATGAGTGGAAGGTCAGGGATGCGGGCTTCTTTTGCAGGGCAGGAATAAACATTGGCTCAATCCTGGCAGATGGCTCAGTTTCGGCATGTCCGAATGTTGACAGAGCCTTCTCACAGGGAAACATCTATAAAGATAATTTCTACGAGGTCTGGCAGGGAAAGTACGAACCATTCAGAGACAGAACCTGGGCCAGGAGAGGCCAGTGTGCTGATTGCAGCCATTTCCGCGACTGTCTTGGCAATGGATTGCACAACTGGCAGGCAGAGCCAAAGAGGCTGCTGGTCTGTCATAATGAAAACCTTAACAGAGCCCTGCGGAAAAGAATGGCAATGTAACCGGAAATTAATTTGACTTCCGCAGTTTACGGGCATAACTTTGTTCTACCAGGAAAATAAATTACATAAACCTGACAGATGCCCTGACAAGTCTTATGAGATATAACAGGTGAAACCTGAGCAAATGATAATTCAGTCTCCGGACATAAGGTGACAATTTTCAAAAGATCTATGGTAACATTGACTCAATACCAGATAGATGAATTATTATTAATGCTTGAGCCAGAGAAAAATTGCTCAGACCTCGGTTTCTTTTCAAAGCCATTTAGAATTTCTTATTCCGGTGAGGAACTTGTAGTTAAATTATATCACCCTGTAAGAGATCTTTCTCTGGTATCATCAATTATTGAAAATCATGACTTATATATGGCTGCGCTGACTGCAACAGGTATAAAAATTCCTCAAACCGCCATAACATGCAGGCAATTAAAGGGTAAACAGCAATTGATAATTATTCAGGAAGCATTTCATGAAAAAGAGCTGATGAGGAAGCTGGTTAAAGAGGCCTCCGTTGACAGATTAGAAACTTTATGCAGGTTTATTTTTGATGATATTTTAAAATTCTGGACAGGGAAAAGGCCTTCATTGAATATGGGATTTCATCCGACATTGAGAAACTATGCGGTACGTAACTCCGAGCTGTACTATTTTGATACATTTCCCCCGATGCTCATGGAGCAAAGGGAATTAAACCGCATTATGATTACAATGGCTCCATTCAGGACTTTAATAAAATATATACTTCCATCGGGAGCGATAAACATTGTATCAGATGAATATTATGCTCCGGACAAAATGTTTTCCGGAGTTGTAGGCAGCTGTTGCAGGTTAAGACCAGAGGCTGCTCACCAAATTCTGTCATTCAGTATCCGTTACCTGGAAAACAGCCTTCTGTTTTCGGGGAAGGAAAAAGGGAGGCTCACCAGGTCACTTCAGAAGCCTCCGGACCTGTCTAAGCTCTGGTTGTCGGTCAGGAAACTGACCGGAAATATCGGTGAGCCAAATATCGTATTTAAAGCCAGGCACCTTTTGCTCTAATTGACAGATGACTATTCCTGCCGCAGGATTAACGTACATTTAGTAAAGCATGTCTGACTCAATAAAATACAGCACACTTTTTTTTGTCTTTTTTATTAACCCGTTATCAATCACTGCCCAGGTCTCTGAGGTATCACTGCCCGTTAGACCCATGAATGCAATTTTCTGGAGTGTCGGCGGTGGGGCCACCTATATGTCTTTTGAGTATGAAAGGCTGTTTGGCAGAGACAAGTTATTCTTTCTATCCGCTGGCGCAGGCTTTGGATCGGCATTATCTGACGATGAGGCTAAGTATAATACATTGCCTTTCCATTTTTCGGGAAACCTGGGCAGGGGTTCAAGTTTCCTTGAATGCGGAATTGGAATGACTCTGTTATTTGATCATCCTGAAAAGGATGGCATCAGCTATTTTATACTTGGCTACAGGCTGGCGCTGCCTCTAAAACACAGAATTGCCTTCGCCTTCAGAATAAAACTTGACATTCCGCTCAATTACAGAAATGTTGTCGGAGAGGGTGACCCTCAGTTCATTCCTGCCGGACTGGGGTTGGGAATTTCATTTTGACTGAATATATTTCACTCTGAATTCTATATGTCTGTATGAAACAAATAGACATTGAAGATATTCAATAAATGAATTATTTTTAATTGAGAATTAAGGAAGCTAAAATGAACTGGATATACTTGATTTTTGCAGGGATTTTTGAAATAGGCTGGCCATTAGGATTGAAATTAACCCAGACAATGCCATCAAAATTTTTGGGAATCGTAATAGCCGTAGTTTCAATGAGTTTAAGCGGATTACTTTTGTGGCTTGCTCAGAAAACTATTCCAATAGGGACGGCTTATGCTGTATGGACGGGAATTGGTGCGGTTGGAACCTTGATTGTTGGAATAATATACTTTGGCGACTCTGCAAGTACCTTGAGAATGCTTTCCGCTTTATTAATCGTAATAGGTATTGTTGGATTAAAATTAGCCCATTAAAATTGGATAGAAATACTGATTGTTTACAATAAAACAGCCCTTGACACGCGGTATAAAAAATTGCAAATCAACCTGACCAATATGAAATATCAAATAATTCCGATCTCCCTGCTTGTCTTAATGGCTTGTAACAGCCCCAAAAAAGAAAGTGCCTCAAAAGAAGCAGAAAAAGAATCTTACCCAATTGAAAAGACCAGTAAAAATCAACATTCTGAGAGCGGCGATACAGTAAACAACCCACTTCACCCCTCCTGGCTGGCAGACAAAAGTCCCAAAGAGATTGGGCAAATGATCCTGGATAATAAAATACAGCCGACGGATAATGATGTCACATTCAGGGTAATGGATAGTCTTTTATCAAAGAATGCTGATGACAGAAAATTCTATTTCAAGGTTTTTATTAAAATTCTTGAGAAAGCAGATGGTGCTTTGGCAGAAATGGTTGGCACACCAGCAATGAAATACGTTGAAAACTATACTTCGGAATTTCTGGATCTGTCTGCCAATATTTCAAAGGAAAACTTCAACTCCTGGGCATCATTTGTAGGTTGGGAAATATTACTTTCAAGTAATGATGATCCGGTAAAAGACGGAGAATTATTTATTGAAAAGCTTTTGTCTAATTGTCCGGAACTTAAAGAAAAGGACAATCAAAGATTGAAGAGCTTCAACGATATAGTTATGAAATCAATCCGGGAAAACCAGGAATAGCTATTAATGCTGACAGGCCGTTATATGTCATTGGCGCTCCGCTCGCAGCTTATCGCCCCTCTGCTTCTCCTGAAGCCCGTCAACAAAGAGGGTGCCCCTTTTTACTTTGAGACAGCCTCTTTGTTGACCCAAAAGGGATTCCGTGCATGGTTATCGCGTTAAACACGAGCATACGCGTATAAAATGACAGAGTCTCATTCGAACTCGGACAGCATTTTTGAATATACCGTAGTGTGAACGCATAATTGCTTGTAGGGGAGGGTGCCTTAAGCGACACCCTTTTTTGTATCTGTTTAATAATCAGGGAATATGGGAAGTGATTTCTTTACAATTTGATGAGAGAGAAGTGGTTAGAATTTATATAAATCCATATGATAGAAATAGTTTTATTGATTTCACTCCCCAACTCCCCGTGAGGTACTAGTTCTGCAATAAACTGTGAGGGAAGAAAGGATCTCAAAACCCCACCACATATTTATACTCAACACTAAAATTGCGTCAGCACCTTCACGTAAAATAGCTTTTCTATCTTTAATCTAATGGTATATGAAAAAAATTGAGTAAATTTAATGCAGTGAGATAGTTGTGAAATTCAAATTAATTGAAAGGTTATGCAGTTTATCGAATGGTTGAAAGAGGTCTTAAAGTCTACACCTTCTCAAGACCGAAGTTTTAGTGGTGGTTATTCTGAAATGTTTAAGGAAAAATGTTGTGCTGGTTGCTCTAAGAAGGTCCCTGAAATGTTTCAGTATGGAACATTCGTCTCCGGCCTTCCATTTGGTAAATGTAAAAAATGCGGCAGAATATGGTGTTACAACTGTGATTCAAGACGCAAACTGGGCGATCTTATTTATCATGAATGCCCAAGGTGTCATGTGACATTTTCAACTTGGTTGTAATAAGCAATTGGGCTTTAATCCAGAAACAGCAATTATTGGAGGTATGCTATGAGTTTATTTAGTAATCTATTCATCAAAAAAGAAAAGATTACCAAAGAAACTGTTTATAAGGTGCAGTTTGACAGAGATGGCAAATTTATTAGTGCAGAAGTACCGGAAAGTCACCTGGGTAAGTGAGCGGGAGGGACAGAATAGGTATTACACTCAGAAAGCAAACAGTTTACTACAAGCATTTGAGACACTCAAAAAAGTGGATTCCATTCCAAAGATGACCTATTATGTGGTGGCTACGCCTGACGGATCTATTGGCCGTGATATAAACGGATTATACACTGAAGCTCCACTGAAGACGAAGAATCTAATTGTAGAATGTAGGTCTGACAGCACTCAGGTAGTAGAATTCCTTAGCCTTAAAGGATTCGGGGATGATTTTATAAATCAACAAACGATAGCTTACCTGAAGGTAAATGGCAAATACTCACGCTTCATTCTGCTTATGGAATGTGGCCATTGCGGTTATCAATCGCCGATAGAGACACAGCCAGGCTCATTGTTACGGGAGTGCTATTGCTGTGGCACAAAGAATACGGGATCGAGAGCAACCATCAACGTTTTCACACATTCAGGTATTGTGGAGATATAGACATTTCAGCGCATAGAGATTCACTGTAAAAGGGAGTGATCACTAATGCAATGGGTTTTTGGCCAATATTATTGTAGTTAAATAAATTTGAGGGAGGTAAATCATGAGTATCTTTTCTAAGTTATTTGGAGGCAACAAAAGAGCGAAGAATTTGTAGTATGCGGAAAATGTAAAAGAAATACAAAAGTAGAGTATTTCGGTTCTCTAGGTGAAAGCGCAGGGGAAAAGGAAAGTTGCGATAATCGGCCCAGATGGGATAAAAAGAATGCGAAAGGATAACGTTGCTTTACGATGCCAGGATTGCGATTTTATAGTCTGCTTTTCCTGTGCAACATCAAGTCTTGGTGATATTGGTATACCTACATGTCCAAACTGCGGTAAGGAAGGGGGGCCATACGTCTTTATGAGGTGAAATTCACAAGTTTTGCGTTTCGTTTATCATACATAAAATGTAAAGACCATTGCTCCTTATAAACATGATAAGAGCTCTTTAAAAAGTGGTCAGCTTAGTCCGGCGTCAGGTGGTCAATTTGACCGTTTTATGCACATTATAACGCACTGTTTTTATGACACGTACGGTGACATTATGATTTTTTTGATAAAAATGGCTGTTTTTGTGTGTATTAGCCCCTTAAGTCATGGATAAAGTAGAAATATTATTGTATTTTGTGTCTCCAACGCTTAATGATCTATTTTTTGGTTTTTTACTTAACCTTAAATTAAAAACAGATATAATGAAAACAATCTCTTTCACGATAACAATTGCCCTATTCATGATATGCAATGTGAATGAATTACGGGCACAAAATGACAGGAAAGAAGAAAATGTGGATATACAAGATCGATATGGTGTGACTAATTTGATAAGAGCTGCAAGAAAGGGGGATGTGGATTCTGTTAAGACTCCAATTGGACAAAGGGGCAAATGTGGATTTGCCAGTCTATCCTTATACCGATGAGCCTATGTTATTAAGTTATATTGAATCTAATCCAGGCGATAGAATGGTAATTCCGGGAATTAAAACGAGTGATGGAGACGCATATTCTTGTACTATTTCAGAAGGTGGAATGGCTACAATGGAAGGCACTTTTGATTTATTGCATATTGTTAACAGTTCTTTGGACATATGGGGAAATAGGAGTATTCACCGATTTAAGGGTGAATGTAAAATAGGAAATGACCTTCCAACAATTATTGGTAAAGGTAAAGAAGGAAACAGGCTTACATTTGGTCTTCTCGAGGACGTTGGTTACATATATATGAGAGGATATGGCACTGTGATATATCCAGATGGTAGAACTGTGCAATTGGGCGATCCTGTACCAGACGGTGAGACAGCACTAATGGCGGCTTCAGAAAAGGGCTATACGGAAATCGTTAAGCTTCTATTGGATTATGGGGCAAAAGTAGACTTACAGGATGTATTAGGTAAAACAGCATTATATAAAGCTTCTGAGAAAGGTCACCAAGAAGTTGTGAAGCTATTATTAGATAAAGGAGCAAATACTAATTTACCAGATGTAGGGAAGACCTCAGCTTTGAGTATGGCTGCATGGAAGCGTCACCTGGGAATTGTAGAACTGCTATTAAAAAAAGGGGCAACAGATATACATTCTGATGCCTTAGTTTGGGCTTCAATGGGAGGAAATATTGAAATAGTTAAGCTATTGATAAAAAATGGGATGGGGTTATTATCAGAAGAAGGTCTTTCTGACTGTCTTCGAGCAGCATCGGAAAATGGAAACGCAGAAGTTGTTAACTTATTGATAGATGAAGGAGCAAATGTGAACTCAAAAACTTCGGAAGGTTATACAGCTTTGTATCTGGCCGCTTATGACAATCATACAGAAGTGGTAAGATTATTAATTGACAAAGGTGCGGCAGTGGATCAGCAGATAGCTAATGGATTTACTGCCTTAATGTTAGCTTCCAGGGATGGATTTCTGGAAATAGTGAAAATACTGCTAGAAAAAAAAGCAAATGTTGATTTGCAGTCTTCTTCGAATTATACTGCTCTGTATCTGGCATCATACAACGGTCATGCAGAAATAGTCAAACTCCTTTTAGATAATGGAGCAAATCCAGACATAAAATCAAAGGAAGGTAAAACGGCCTATGATGTTGCAAAGAATGGAGAGATTCGAGCTTTAATTACTTCAAATTTAAAGTAAATTCGGAAAACAAGCGTAGCTAATTAGTCGACCCTTAATAAGTCTTGTTTTTCAAGCCAAGTATAGATTTTTGAGAATATACCCGAGCGCGGGTACCACCTATAAACATCCCCCCGGTGCCCATTTAGCCGGGAAACTACTCCCGTAGGGTTAAACTTAAAAAATTATGCTATGGTAACAATCGTTGATGTTGCGAAAACCATTAAAAAGGACGGCAGTACAATGATTTCAATTGTCGTTCGGGGAGGATTCGGAGTCAGTTGTTTCAAACACTTCTGACTGAAATGGAAATAGTAATAGAAGAACATAAGAAGAGAGTTTTATCGCGCCGTTGAAAATGTGGAGCTGACTCAATATGCTGAAGAATAATTCTACTTGTGATAACTGTAGCCGTCATATCTCAGGCGACTACTGTTCAAGATGTTCACTTAAATGCCCGTTTTGTGGTGATATCCTAGGGGAAGAAGCAGTAGATGCTTATAATGTTGGCTGTTGCACTCATTTGATTTGCTTATATAATCCCTACATTGATTATATTATTTGGAGAAACAAAGAATACGAAAGAGAATTTATTCATTTCTGTGAAGCGTTAAGTACCCAAAACTTGGACTTGATTGTGGATGGAGAATACTTACTGCCATTCGAATCTGAAAAATCCAAATTTGATTACTTTGCATTAAAGCATAATATTCTGTGTATTGAACATAATGGTAATAACGATCCATTACATCACGGCTCCACTTATGTGTACATCAAGAAAGAGTCGCCCTGAGAAATATTTCAGTATAGTTTCAGCGAAACTCAAATAAAAAACCCCGAATTAATTGTTATTCAGGGCTTTAATGTTAATAATTTGTTGACCCACAGGGGCTCGAACCCCGACTCTTCTGAACCAAAATCAGACGTGTTACCAATTACACCATGGGTCAATCGGCGCCTGATAAGGCGGTGCAAAAATAATATAATTTTTGAATTCTCAGGATTGCTCAGTCTCGTAACAGATAAACGGACAGTCAATGAATGACCTGATTATCTGTCCCAGCTCAAAGAGCTCATCATCACCATTCTCGTAAAACCACTCTATCAACACCCTGTCATGAACATCACGGTAGAGGGCCAGCTTCTTGATAATGCCATAAACCCACTTCGTGGAGGCTGTGTTGATGAAATCAAACGACAATACCACCCTGGTCTTGATATCATGCCGCGAAACATACTCACTCACCCACTCCTCGATGGGACGGTAAAAGTCAGCGGCACTCTCAGGTATCGACCTGCCCCTGATCTCTATGAGCCCTTCGCTAAGTAAAACTTCAGGCGTAGTTTTTGTTGCCTCTATTCTTTTGGTTTCCAGTGTCATCCGGTATTAAGGCAATGATCCCCCCATTGCATGTTATATACAAAAATAATAAAATATGCCTAATGGTTCAAAAGTCTCAGTTATTTTTCGAATCCTGCGAGAAGAGAGTCATCTCGCTCTGCTCCCATAATGTGGGGTGTTCGACATCAAACCTCCCGATTATCGCCTGCATTATGGTCCTGCGCATAAAGTCTGATTTGCTCCTCACCCTGAATCGTTTGCAGTACACATTCAAAGCCCTCGCCTCCCTCTGGTTAAGCCTCAGGGTGAGCGTGGTCGTCCTCCTTATTTTCTCCTCACTGAACTGAACCCTTTTCAAGATTGCTTTAAATTTTATACTAAAATAGCCCTGAACAACGGCAATGAAGGCCGACGGAAGTGTGAATTATCAACAATAAAAAAGCAGACCTGCCGCAAGTGGCTGGTCTGCTTTATGTTACGATACTAATAAGTATTACATCCTGTCAAGCGCGTTAAGGTCAGCAAAGGCCTCCTTAAGTCTTGCTATGAAGCTCTCCTGCCCTTTGCGAAGCCAAACCCGCGGATCATAGTACTTCTTATTGGGTTTGTCCTCTCCCTCAGGATTGCCTATCTGGCCCTGCAGATAGCCCTTCTTTGCCTCATAGAAGTCCTTCACTCCTGCCCAGAATGCCCATTGCATGTCAGTGTCAATGTTCATCTTTATGGCGCCGTATTTTATTGCCTCAGTGATAAGATGCTTCTCCGATCCTGAGCCGCCGTGGAAGACGAAATTCACCGGGTTGGGCCCGGTCTTGTATTTCTTCTGAATATACTCCTGCGAGTTCCTCAGAATCTCAGGCCTCAGTGTCACGTTACCCGGCTTGTACACACCGTGAACATTGCCGAACGATGCGGCAATGGTGAAGTTAGGAGACACCTTCAGCAACTCTTCATATGCGTATGCCACATCCTCCGGCTGGGTATACAGTCTTGAACTGTCAACACCGGTGTTGTCAACACCGTCTTCTTCGCCTCCCGTCACTCCCAGCTCAATCTCGAGGGTCATGCCGAGCTTCTCCATTCGCTTCAGATATGTCTTGCATGTTTCGATATTCTCCTTCAGCGGCTCCTCAGACAGGTCAAGCATATGCGAGCTGAAGAGGGGCTTTCCGTTGGTCTCATAGAACTCTTCGCCTGCCTCCAGCAGTGCGTCTATCCATGGCAGCAGCTTGCGGGCAGCATGATCAGTGTGAAGTATCACCGGCACACCGTAATACTCAGCCACGTTATGCACATGAAGGGCACCTGAGATTCCCCCTGCAATGGCTCCCGTATGACCATCCTTTGGCAGCCCCTGACCCCCGAAGAAGTGAGCACCGCCATTTGAGAACTGTATGATGACAGGCGAATTGACCTCGCGGGCAGTCTCCAGAACCGCATTAACGGAATCAGTCCCTATAACATTTACCGCCGGAATGGCAAAGTCATTACGGTTGGCGTAATCAAACAGCTTACGTACATCCTCGCCGGATATCACACCGGGCTCAAGATTTAATCCTTTCTTAGTCATTATTTTATGTGTTAAATTAAAAATTCCAGGTCACAAGTGGCAAATATAGCTAAAAAACCAGGACTCTATTTCACCTCATATGCAGCAAGAGAATATCTTAATAGTCTTTGTTGTACTGATCAATTTCCTATCTTCGTAGCTTCATTAATTGTCAATATTTCAGTCAACATGAAAATAAAATGCTTTTTATTGTTGCTTGTCGCCGTGATGAGTCCGGTACTTCTGCATTCACAGCAGAAGGAGTGGACTCTTGAGGAGTGCATAGCCCATGCTCTTGAGAACAATATTCAGATCAAGCAGCAGGAGATCGTTACACAGTACCAGGAATCGACTCTTGAGCAGTCAAAGCTTGATCTGCTGCCATCGCTTAACGGGAGTGCCTCACACCGCTACGCTTTTGGCCGTGCTCTAGACGAGACCACCAACCGTTATACAGAGAACGAGACGGTTCAGTCAAACAGCTTCTCGGCAGGGAGCAACCTGTCACTCTTCAATGGTCTTGTCAACCTCAATACCATCAAAAAGAACCAGTATGAGCTTCTTGCCAGCGAACAGGATCTCGAAGGCTTCAGGGACGACATCTCTCTTAATGTTGCCCTTGCTTACCTGCAGATACTGCTGAATCATGAACTTGTAAACACTACTCTCGCACAGGTTGAGATGACGCAGCAGCAGATAGACCGGACGCAAAAACTTGTCGATGCCGGCAGTCTTGCCCGTGGCAATCTGCTTGATATCGAGGCCCAGGCTGCCCGTGAGGAGGTTCAGCTTATTACACTGCAGAACCAGCTGGCCATTTCGTACCTCACGCTGGCCCAGCTGCTTGAGCTGCCCTCAGCCGAAGGTTTTGCGATACAGGTACCCACCATTGCACTTAGCCCGGCAACTTACGAGGGGAACCCCGACTCAATATTCAGGGTGGCAGAGAAGATCAGGCCGGAAGTTCTCAGTGCCGAGTATAAACTTAAGGGCGCCGAGTATGACCTTGCCATAGCCAAGGGGGGCAGAAGCCCGCAGCTATCGCTTGGTGCATCGCTTGGCACCTCCTACTCAGACAACAGGATAGATATAAATACCCTGGAACCCTATGACTTCTGGACCCAGATGGATATCAACAGGAACGCTTCTGTAGGCTTCTCGCTTAACATCCCTATCCTGAACGGATGGATGGTGAATACACGAATTAAAAACTCACAGCTTGGTATTGAAAACTCAAAGTATACACTCGAAAATACCAGGAAACAACTCTACAAGAATATCCAGCAGGCATATACCGATGCCAGGGGGGCAATGAAGAAGTTCTACTCTACCCAGAAGGCCGTCGCCTCCATGGAAGAGGCATTCCGCTATGCAGAACAGAAACTGAATGTCGGCATGCTCACCGCTCTCGATTACAACCTGTCAAAGACACAGCTGCTGAATGCCCAGAGTGAGATGGCCCAGGCCAAATACGAGTATGTTTTCAAAACCAAGGTGCTCGATTTCTACAGGGGAATCCCATTGACTCTGGAACATATAACCATATTAGCTAATCATTCTGAAAATCAATAAGTCATGAAAGACAATAAACTCCTTAAGATTCTTGTTCCCGTTGTACTCCTTTTGCTGGTCCTGGCTGCCGTAGGAAAGAAGCAGGGTTGGTTTGGCAAAGAGGTAACCGTGAAGGTGGCCATTGAAAAGACAGCACTCAATCCTATCGTGGAGGCTGTAACGGCGAACGGTAAGATAGAACCGGAAAAAGAGGTAAAGATAAGCCCGGATGTCTCCGGTGAGATAGTTGAACTGACCGTCAGGGAGGGAGATTTTGTACAGAAGGGGGTCCTCCTCTTCAAGATAAAGCCTGAGATTTACATATCGGCACGTGACCGGGCCACGGCCTCTCTGAGCTCCTCACAGGCAAGGCTGTCACAGGCTGACGCACAGCTGATACAGGCAGAGCTCGCATTCAACAGGAGCAAGGCTCTCTGGGAGCAGAAGACCATTTCAGAGTCTGAATATGAGCAGGCGGAGGCACAGTTTAAGATTGCCAAAGCTGAGAGAGAGTCTGCGCTGTATTCAGTTAAAAGCTCGGAGGCAACCCTTAAGGAAGCCAATGAGAACCTGATAAAGACCACTGTCTATTCACCGATGACGGGGACCGTTTCAAGCCTTTCTGTGGAACTTGGCGAGAGGGTTGTCGGGGCAAACATGATGACCGGTACGGAAGTGCTGCGTGTTGCCGACCTGAACCGCATGGAGGTGGTTGTGGAGGTAAACGAGAATGACATCATCAGGGTCAAGCTCGGTGATACTGCCAAAGTAGAGGTGGATGCTTACCTTGACCGTGACTTTACAGGGATTGTTACCGAGATAGCCAATTCAGCCAAGAGTGTCGGGCTGACATCTGACCAGGTGACTAATTTCGAGGTGAAGATCTATATTCTCCGCGAGTCGTATGAAGACCTTATTTCCGAAAAGGATCCCAGCCCGTTCAGGCCAGGGATGTCGGCTTCAGTTGACATCTTCACAGACAAAAAGACAGACGTCCTTACAGTACCCATCCAGGCAGTGACAACCCGTACTGATACGACAAAAATGAAAATGACCGGAATAGAGGACATCCGGACAATTGTATTTGTCTCTGACGGAACGAGGGCTCTGGCGCGCGACGTAAAAACAGGGATACAGGATAACGTAAAAATCGAGATCATATCCGGTCTGACGGAGGGGGAAGAGGTAATAGTACAGCCATTCAGTGCGATAAGCAAGAAACTGGCCGACTCCACGTTAATCGAGGTGGTCGACAAAGAGTCTCTCTTCAACACCGAGAAGAAGAAGGAGAAGAAGAAGGAAGAGTAGGAACGGGCACCAGAAATGATACTGTGCATTGAGACAGCTACCCCGGTATGTTCCGCAGCATTGTGCGATCACAACAAGGTCGTTAATGTCCTGGTTGCGGAACAGGGATTGTCACATGCATCACAACTGACTGTTCTGATAGGCGAACTGCTTGAAACGGCCGGAGTCGCGCCCCTGTCGCTTGAGGCCGTGGCTGTCAGCAAGGGCCCCGGATCATATACAGGTCTCAGGATCGGCGTTTCCGTAGCCAAGGGGATTGCCTACGGTGCCGGCATACCGCTTATAGGAATCAACACCCTGGCTGCAATGTGCCACGGCTATCTGGCAGTCAACACTCTTCCCGAAGGGGATACAACACTCCTGTGCCCCATGATTGACGCAAGACGCATGGAGGTCTATAATGCCCTTTTCACAGCAAAAGGGGTAATGGTCAGGGAGACATCGGCTGATATTATCACAGACAAGTCTTTCAGTTCTGAACTTGAATCGGGGAAGGTGATATTTTTCGGCAGCGGTGCTGAAAAATGCCGCGAAGTAATCACCGGCAGCAACGCTCTCTTTGAGGATAACTTCTCACTGACGGCATCATATTTGCATATCCCGTCGGTAAGAGCCCTGAGGGAAAAGCACTTCGAGGATGTTGCATATTTTGAACCTTACTATCTCAAGGAGTTCATTGCCACCGTCCCGAGGAAGCTGATCCCCTGAAGAAGAAGAACCGAAGAATGAGAACAGAATTTGTCACCGGCCTGCTGATCCTACTGACAGTAACGCAGTTACTTTCTGCCCAGGAGCAGCCTTACATGCCCGGGGAGAAGGTGTCATACCAGATAAGATACGGCCCTGTTAACGGCGGTCTGGCCTATCTGGAAATGAAAGAGGGATACTTTAACGGTGAGAAGGTGTGGCATGCCGTAGTGTCAGGAAAGACGACAGGAGTTGCCGATGCGGTATACAAGGTAAGAGACACTTATGAAAGCTACATAAACCCGGAAACAGACCTGCCGGTCTTCTCAATCAGAAATATTTCAGAGGGGAAATACAGGAAATACAACGAGGTAACCTTTGACCACGAAACAAGAAGCGACTCGGTTCTGCTATTCAGCAACCTTTCGGGAAATCACACAGGTCCGAGGGGAATACTTGACATAGTATCCTGTTTCTACTGGTTCAGGAAATATCACCTCGCCGCAGCAGACTCGCTCGTGCCCGGAGAGATATTCAGCATGACCACCTGGTTCGCAGATGAACTCTATCCTATCATACTGAAATACAGGGGCAAGGAGACCATAAAAGTCAAGGGCAGCAAGATAGAATGCTACAGGTTTCACCCTGTCACGGAAGTAGGCCGTGTCTTCAAGACAGAGGAAGATATGGCAGTATGGTTCACCGCAGATGAAAATTTTTTACCGGTTAAGATCCGTTTTGATATCTTTGTGGGGTCATTTAATGTGGAGATGATAAGCTTCGAAGGGCTTAAAGAACCAATTACGATTAATTAACCAAGGATCTAAATTTCTTATGGCTACAACAGCAGACTTCAGAAACGGGATGGTGATTGAATACAATAATGATCTTTATACCATCGTTCAGTTTCAACATGTTAAACCCGGCAAAGGTCCGGCTTTCGTACGTACGAAGCTGAAAAACGTTACTACGGGCAAGGTACTTGAGAATACATTCAACTCGGGAGTGAAGGTCAACGTGGCTCGCGTTGAACGCCGTCCGCACCAGTACCTGTATAACGACGACATGGGATATCATCTGATGCACCAGGAGACATTTGAGCAGATCAGTGTCCCTGAATCAATGATTGAGAACAGTGACCTTCTCAAGGAAGGGGTTACAGTGGAGGTGGTTGTTCATGCTGACACAGAGAACGTTCTTCTTGTTGACCTTCCCATGAACGTGGTGATGGAAGTGACATATTCAGAACCCGGACTAAGGGGAGATACTGCAACCAACACCCTCAAGCCGGCGACAGTAGAGTCGGGGGCAACAATCATGGTGCCTCTCTTTGTCAATACCGGCGACAAGATACGGATCGATACCCGTGACCGGTCTTATATTGAAAGAGTCAAAGGCTGAGACAGTTCGCATGAACGAGAGCAGGCTTCCGAAAGACAGACTTAAAATGTCGAAGTTCAAGCTCGACGCACTGCTCGACATTACTCTGTCAATCAATGCCAACCTTCCGACAGGAGATCTCCTGAAGAAGTATGAGTCTATCCTGCGTGAAGATCTGGGCATCGGCAAGATCCTTCTTTTCAAGCACAGCGTGAAGTGGGAGGTGCTGCTGAACTCGGGTTTTTCCGATTCATTGCAGAAAACAGTCAGTGTTGAACGTGACCTCCTCCGCTTCGGAGAGATCACCACCGAGGTCAATGAACTGTCTTTCAAAGGGGTGGATGTCATCATCCCCGTGTTCAACAATAATATTCCCGTCGCCTATGCCCTTATAGGGGATATTGATGAGGAGGGTGAGGGGATGAGCCCCGTGATAAAACACCTCCATTTCATTCAAACCATATCCAGCATTATCGTCGTTGCCATAGAAAACATCAGGCTCTTCAATGAAAGCCTCAAGCAGGAGGCCATGAAGCGTGAGCTTGAGCTGGCAGCACGCATGCAGACGATGCTCATACCTGATAACAGGAACCTTCAGGGTGATGAAAGGATAAGCGTCCGGGGTTTTTATAACCCTCACTATGAGGTCGGAGGCGACTATTATGACTTCCTGCCCCTCTCAGGAGACGTTGTAGGTTTCTGCATGGCAGATGTGGCAGGCAAGGGGATATCAGCCGCGTTTCTGATGTCAAACTTCCAGGCCACCCTGCGGGCCCTCTTCACCGCAGATGCAGACCTCGGTGATCTGCTGCGCAAGCTGAACAGCGTTGTTGTTGTAAACTCCTCCGGAGAACGGTTCATTACCCTGTTCATTGCAAGATATAATTTTGTGACCCGTACACTGGAGTATGTCAATGCTGCCCATAACCCGCCGGTGATGATTGATATGAAGTCGTTCACCTCAACCATGCTCAAACAGTCATGTGTTGGGGTCGGCATGCTTGACGAGATGCCATCGGTGGGCAGGGAGACTATTACAATCACCAATCCAACCAAAATCGTCTGTTATACTGACGGACTATCAGAGCTGAAAGATGAGAACGGCAATGACCTTGGCGCCTCTCCGGTAGTCAAACACTTTACAAATTCGGGGTCTGCCGCCGATAACCTTAAGTCTCTGATTGAAGATCTCGATATAAACACCAGCAATCCCAGGCTCTTCGACGATATATCGTTACTGGCCGTAGAGATACACTAAACTTGCTCTTCTACAGGCCGTAGAGCCCCGTTTCCCTTCAGATCGAGTGCGACAAGCATCGCAATGAAACCCCACCAGAGTGCGGCAATCTTGTCGCTGTCAAGGAAGCTGTTCATGACGGCATGGATTACATATGTCATGACACCTGTCAGGACGGCAAGTGCAAAATAGCCTTCTGCAGTGCGTTTTGCACCGTACCAGACCCTGATGCCTGTAAGCAGTGAGCAAATGACAATCAGCACGAAGAGCAGGGCCCCGGGCAGGCCTGACTCACTCAGGGCTCCGAGATATTCACTGTGGGCGTTTCCAGCATCACCGAAGTCAGTGCTTATTATCGTTCTGTCGGCAGCTTTCTGGAAGGGTCCGTAGTTAAATTGATAGGTTCCCGGTCCCCAGCCTGTTAGAGGCTTCTCCGCGAACATCTTCAGGGCCGATTTCCACCTGTTGATGCGCTCCAGGTTTGACTGGTCGGTTGATATGTTTGACGACGAGCGCAGATGCTGTGCCAGGTCTGCTGATGAGTCTTCAGTGGTGCTGTCCATCCTCTCCCATATCCACCCTGCCGACAAAACCAGCGCAATGACAAACATGACAGAGACAGTTGCAAGGATCCTCGGTGACAGGCGGAGCCAGAGTATAATGGCAGGGACAACGGCAGCGATAAGGCTTACCCAGGCAGCGCGGCTGTATGAGAAGATAAACCCTGCAGTGAACAGAAGTATTATTGCTGAAAGAACTATCCTGAGCGAATAGCCGGTGCCTTTGCTGAACAGCATAACCATCAGCGGAGGGAGAAGGAACGCCATTGAAGCCCCGAATGAGGTATGATCCCTGTAAAAGGGGTAGCAGGCAGAGTGGGCGAACTGCTGGTTAAGCAGACCGGCGCCGCCCACCCTGATGAGAAAGAACACGACCACAACAGAGAGTCCTGCCGAATAGGCTATTATGTACCTGCGGCTGAAGGTGCCGCTGCTGAAGAGTTGTGCTGCAATAAGGTAGAAACCGGCGATAAACCACAGGCGGTATGCCAGTGTCTTGAACGAGACCCCTGGCATGGTTGAGGTGAGTGAGGTCAGCAGTGTCCAAAGCAGCCAGAGGGCAACAACCACTGTCACCGGATGGCGGAGAAGGCGCGGGTCGAATTCGCGTGTGACGACAAGCTTGAAGACCGTTATCAGGAGAAGCATAGCCATGACCGGCTCTGTGGGAATTGACAGGTCAAAGGATGCAGACTCTGCCAGATAGCTTATCTGTATCGAAAGGGGAGCCAGGAAGAGGGTAAGCAGTAAAAGCCTCTCAAGCGAGAGCACTGCCAGCATTATGACAGCCAGCGCTGCAGGTATTATCCATATCAGTGACTCAATGCCGATCATCACTCCGGTGCAGCTTCACCCCCTCGGCTACAAAGAGTATCAGAGCTGCCAGCACAAGTGCTGATGCCGTACTCACGATGACCATGATGCTTCTGCGGGGATATGCCTTTTTCTCCGCTACTTCCGCACGGTCAACCACCAACGTATACGGCATTGCCTGCTGGCTCAATGCAAGAGCCTCAAGATACCTTCCCCGTATCAGTCCCAGGAACTCCGTCTCAGTCTCAAGGGTGGAATATATCCTCAGTGCTGCAGAGCCCCCTTCAAGCCTGAGCGAATCTTCATACTGCCTTACAAGCTCCAGCTGCATGTCATAGCTCCTGCCCAGCTCGGTCAGCATGCCCGAGGCAGCATTGCGCTGCAGGTTATTCATGATGGTATCAGCCCTGGCTGCTATGTCATTGGCCATGGCACATGCCAGCTCCCTGTCACGGTCCCTGACGCTTATCCTTACCGAGCCGAAGGTGGTCTTGGATGAACGTATATACTTGTCCATCTTCTCGGCAATGAGAGTATTCGGATATTTGTGTGAAGGCTTGATCTCATAGTGACCGGCAAGGTCATACTTCTCCTTCAGATAATCCCTTACCTGCTCGCTCCGGATAACCTGGAGCAGCTTCTCGGTGGCATCATCATCACCGAAAAGGGGAGCCTCAGAAGAGGCCTCTCCAAGGAGGGTCCGCACCTCGGTTATGTTTGACGAAGGATAGAGTATCACCTCCGACTCATAGAGCGGCCTTATCAGCAGCGAGATGCCGGCCGACAGCACGGCGGCTGCAACGCCAATTATTACAAAGACCCCGATGTGCCTGATGATGAAATTGACCAGGTCTGTCGAGTCAGGTTTGAATTCCGCTCTGATATTCTTCATCATCTTCGTGTTTATTAAGCTCCTGTCACCCTCACGAGAAAATAGCTTCTCTTCCCTTTCTGTATAAGCAGATATTTGTTGTTCAGCAGTTTATCAGCCATTATCACCATTTCGGCATTCTCAGCCTTCTCTTTGTTAAGGCTCACGCCGCCCCCCTGCACCAGGCGCCTGAACTCGCCCTTTGATTCTGCAATTTTGGTATGCACCGAGCAAAGGTCAGAGAGGCTGACTCCCTGATCCAGTAAAGCAGCAGGCACGTCGAACATAGGCACTCCCTCAAAGACAGAGAGGAAGGTAGCCTCATCCATCCTGCGGAGCTGATCGGTGGTTCCTTTACCAAACAGTATCTGTGATGCCTCAACGGCCGCATCGTAATCCTCCTGTGAGTGGGCCATGACGGTCACCTCCCCTGCAAGGCGCTTCTGCAGGATGCGAAGATGCGGCTCTGCCCTGTGCTTCGCTACCAGGTCATCAATCTCCTCCCTGGAAAGCATGGTGAATATCTTAATGAATTTCTCAGCGTCGTCATCAGCCACGTTCAGCCAGAACTGGTAGAACTGGTAGACAGTTGTTTTTGACGGGTCAAGCCATACATTGCCCGTCTCGGTCTTCCCGAACTTCTGGCCGTCACTTTTGGTAATCAGCGGGCAGGTCATGGCATACGCCTCCCCTCCCCGTTTTCTCCTTATGAGCTCGGTGCCCGTGACGATGTTGCCCCACTGGTCAGACCCTCCCATCTGAAGCCTGCAGCCGTGCCTGTCAAACAGGAAGAGAAAATCGGTACCCTGCACCAGCTGGTATGAGAACTCCGTGAAGGACATCCCCTGTCCGGTGTCTGAGTCTATCCTCTTCCTGACAGAGTCTTTCGCCATCATGTAGTTGACGGTGATGTGCTTTCCTATCTCCCTGATGAATTCAAGGAAAGAATATTCCTTCATCCAGTCGTAGTTATTCACCATTATTGCCCTGTTGGGTGCGGTGGAGTTGAAGTCAAGGAACTTCTCGAACTGCCTCTTCATCCCCTCCTGGTTAAAGCGGAGTGTCTCTTCGCTCAGAAGGTTTCTCTCCTCCGACTTTCCTGATGGATCGCCGATCATTCCGGTGGCGCCGCCAATAAGGACGATGGGGGTGTGACCGGCATTCTGGAAATGTCTTAGCATCATTACCCCCACGAGATGGCCTATATGAAGCGAGTCTGCCGTAGGATCGAATCCCACGTAGGCCGAACTCTTCTCCTTCAGCAGAAATTCCTCTGTCCCGGGCATGATGTCATGTATCATTCCCCTCCATCTCAGCTCTTCAACAAAATTCATCATCAGCTACTTGAAAATTAGGTGTGGCAAAGATATTAAAACCGCTCAGATGGTTAAATCGGCAGGGCTCTTTTTATGCCTGTTGAAGCTGTCAAGAAGGTCCCCTCCCTCGAGTATCGGGAAAATTGAGGGGACGAGATCAGCTATCGGGTTGTAGAGGTATGAGTTGCTGATGGTATTGGCCGGGAGAAAACTCTTCCTCTCATTTATGGTGTTCAGGAAGACGAAGAGGACGCTGAGGATCAGTGCGGTCTTGATGATACCGAATATGGCGCCGAGCACCCTTACGACAAAGCCGAGGGCGACAGCCTTCATCACAGTGTCAATGAGCCGGCCGAGGAGGTTCACAGCCACGACGATTATACCGAATGTCACAGCAAAGGCAATGATGCCCAGCCACGGGGTCTGCATGTCGAACCATCCTGCCATTTTTGCGGCTGTCCAGCCTGAGAAGAGTATGGCGCCCCAGACACCCAGTATCAGGGCTGCCAGTTCGGCAAGCTCAATTATCAGGCCGTCCATGTAACCCTTGATCAGTCCGAAGGCAAGGAGAGCAATGATTAAGAAGTCAATCCAGTTCATTGAGGAGAGGTTTGAGATGTGAAGGTACAAATTATGAGGCAACAGGCAATAGGCAGCAGGCAGTAGCAGCAGGCAGTGGACCAGTGTGGACCAGGCTACCTGATACTTTTTTGTAAGCAATCACCTTCAGCAGGTCAGGCAACTGCTCTCTGCGAGAAATGACCATGACAAGAGCGTGCAGCTTCCGACCGGTTTGCCGGCAGCGAAATCTTTCTTAAGGTTATCTTTTATGTCCAGCTCTGCTATCCCTGCCCCACTTTTTTCCGTGAAGTAGAATGTTGTTTTGAAGCAGCCTTCCCAAACTGACAGCCAGAATATCGTTTTCTTTTTATAAATGACCTTGCAGAGCCAGGCTTTCCCGTCATTGAAATAATGCCATTCGTGAGCCAGTCCGAACTCATTTCCGGAGATTTTTGCCATTAGTTCTGAGAATGGCCCATAGCTGCCACCCAGGGCATCTTTCAGAATTTCCCCCGCAGGGTATTGTTCCTTATCACGCAGTAAAATCGTTTCCATCATGTCTGTCAATTTCAAAGGCCTCCGACCCAGGGCCGAAATCTATACCCTCAGCCCCAGGCCTCTGAGCTCATTGCCGAGCTGCTCTGATGAATGGAAGTGTATCGCATGAAATCCAAGTTCAGCGGCAGCATCAGCATTATGTTTGTTATCGTCGATATAAACCGATTCGGAAGGATTAATGCCGTACCTCTCCATAAGAACCCTGTAAATGGCATGATCGGGCTTCAGCAGTTTTTCATACCCTGACACCACAATGCCGTCAAACTGTTTCATGAACCCATACCGCTCCAATGCCACAGGGAATGCTTCGTGCGACCAGTTTGTAAGGGCATAGAGGGGCATTCCGTCCGATTTAAGCTTCAATAGTATCTCGGCCGACCCTTTTATCTCATCGCCAAGCATCTCCTCCCAGCGGCCGTAATAAAGGGCAATTTTATCGCTCAGATGGGGGTGAAGCGCCGAGAGTTCCGCAGTAGCCTCGCTGAAGGTCTTGCCACCGTCCTGCTGAAGATTCCACTCATAGGTGCATATCTCGGAGAGAAACCACTCCATCTCTTCTTCATTATCAAATACTTTTCTGTAAAGGTGCCGCGGGTTCCAGTCAATCAGCACCCCGCCCAGGTCAAAAACAACGGATTTTATCTTTCTCACAATCAATTATATAATATTATTTTACAGTTACTGCACCGCTGGCCCTGAATGCTTCGGCAGCCTCCGGGGGAAGCTTCCAGTTGCTGTCGAAGGTCCCCTTTACAATGACATTATCAGGTGTCTCATTGAAAAGGATGAAGTCAGGATACTTCCTGAGCCTCTCAACCTTGGAGCCCATGAATGAATATCTTGCCTGTCCCTCCGCACTCTTTGGCGGCGTCCACCAGGGAAGGCCTGAATTGATGAGCACATAATGCCTGTTAAGGGGAAATATATATACAAGTCCGTATCCCGTGGCCTCCTTGTTAAGGTGAACCGGCAGGTTGTCGGCAAATTTTTCAATTACTGAATTGGTCTCACGTGTTCCGAAGAGAATAAGATTGGATGTTACATAATCACTTGCCCTGATGTCCTTGTCTGCTATCACTCTCGGGAAGACCATGATCCTTCCTCCCATCCCAGTCCAGTCAGCCGCCGAGGCAGCCTGTGCCCTTCTCTCAGCCAGCTCCTCCTGTGAGGGATTGCCTCCGGTGCCATAGACATAAATGTGGCTGGCGGTTACGGCAGCATACAACGGTCCTTCGGCACCCTTCTGCTTCGAGGTGAGGCCGGGGGTGAACCTGCTGTTACTCCATGCTCCGCTGACTTTTGAGAATGAGACGGCGTCTGCACTCCTGGCGGTGAATGATTTACCGTCGACCTTAACTGTTATTTTCTGTGCAGGGTTGAACTGTGAGTGACCCTCAAGACTGAGGGTGAATGCATCCAGTCCCGTCGTGGTTACCTCGATTGCATTCATCCCGGTGAATTTTGCATCGATCGTCGCAAGGCTTCCCGGAACGAAATTGTCAAATTTTACCCAGTATGCCCTGTCATACTTGAACCACCGGGTGGTGAACTTCACCTGCTGCGGGAAGAGATCCCTTTTAAACTGTGAGAACCATTCAAATATGAAGCCGTCCTTGTAAGCCCACTCCCAGCTGTTGTGACCAACACCGGGATATTCGACATAATCGAGTCTCTTCGCTCCTGTCCCGAGCCTTGTCTTCCATTCGGTGGCTGTCTTGTAGAGGCCATCCCTGTCTCCGATGAAGAGGTGCACCGGCAGGTTTCCGGCATTTGCCGCAAGCTCGTCAGTCCCTTCCGGCGGTGCAGGGCACACAGGTGCGATGGCTGCCCAGATATCGGGGCGGGTAAGTCCCAGCCAGAGCGTCCCTCCGCCACCCATGGAGAGGCCGGTAAGATAGATGCGGTCCTCGTCAATCTTAAATCTCGATTTCAGGTCGTCAAGCATCTCATATACATCCTGTTCCGGGATGCCCTGGTATCCGGCAGTGCCGCGGGCATATGGTGCCGCGGCAATATAATCTACCGGTTTGAAGTCAGGCCAGTACCGGGTTGCCTCGACATCATTCTCGAAGGGTACTGTCCCCGGCTTGACAAAGTCATATCCCTGGGCATTGCCAACGCCGAAGAGGCGCCTCATGCCAAGCCTGTGGTTTGACCATGCCCCGTGAAGAAAGACCACAAGAGGATAGGCCCTTGACTCATCAAAGTTATCAGGTATATAAACAGAATAAGGCTGGTCGGTATCGTCAACCGTCGAGAAGAAGGAGAGATCCTGCGGGCCCGGCTTCAGCCGCTGGGCAATGCCGGTCTCAGAGGATAAGGCAATTAACGTAACGATGACAAGGACGATCCGGAAAACTGGATTGAAATACTTCATTTCAGGCTTTTTAAGGGTTCAAAGAAACAATACTTTGGCATTCAATAATGGGGTCAGACCGGTGTTACTCCCTTTACAAGAATTATATTCCCGTATTTTGCCGTCTCGCCGGTCATGACAATGGCAAAGGCTTTTCGGGCGCGGTCATAAAATGCAAACCGGTCGATATGTTTTATTGGCGGGACAGCAGTGACACTTCCGGAGATGCTCTTTACATATGAGGCCTCCACAGCCGGGTCAGGGCTGTCTCCGGCGACAGGCTCCATCATGACAAGAGGGTGTGGTACATAAGAATCGAGCTCGAAAAGAGGAAGAATGGCTTCAAGAAGATCGGCGATGAGGAGACCGTCTGCCCTGACTATCCTCTGATTAAGGCTCTCGCCCGGGAAGTGGGCATCGGCAAGGACGAGCTCGTCACCGTGGCCCATCCGGGCCATTGTCTCAAGCAGTTGCGGGGAGATCAGGGGGGAAATTCCTTTAAGCATTTTCAGATAATTTTATCCTTGTGAAATTAACAAATTCCTTCCCTGATGGTTATATAGCAATAATGAATATTTATAAACTTAATCAGCATATTGCCAGACAATGAAAAGCAATGACTTCTTTACACTTGCCAACGGCGTGAAGATCCCCGCAGTAGGCTTCGGGACGTGGCAGATACCATCCGGTGATGTGGCGTACAACTCTGTCGCCGCAGCCCTTAAAAGCGGCTACAGGCATATCGACACCGCCCTTGCCTACGGTAACGAGGCAAGCGTCGGTCAGGCCATCCGTGACTCAGGAATTGACCGCAACGAGATATTTGTAACCTCCAAGCTGCCGGCCGAGGTAAAGAGCTATGAAAAGGTCGTTCGCTACGCAGAAAAGACAGTAAAGAATACCGGCCTTGACTTCATTGATCTCTATCTTATCCATGCACCGTGGCCATGGAACGAGATCGGGGCCGACTATACAAAAGAGAACATCCAGGTCTGGAAGGCGATGGAGGAGTTCTACCAGACCGGAAAAACCAGGGCTATTGGAATCTCCAATTTCAATGTCAAGGATATCAATGCCATTCTGGAAACATGCCGCATCAGGCCGACGGTAAATCAGATAAAACTTCACATCGGGCACAGGCAGCAGGAGATAACGGAACATTGCCGCAAAAACGATATTCTTGTCGAGGGTTACTCTCCCCTGGCAACGGGAAGAATACTTGAGAATCCTTCCATATCTGCCATTGCAAAGAAATACGGCAGGAGCGTTGCCCAGGTCTCTGTCCGCTATGTCCTTCAGAAAGGAGCGCTTCCGCTTCCGAAATCGACACACCCGGAATATATAAAGCAGAATTTTGATATCGACTTTGAGATCAGTCAGGAAGACATGAATTATCTTGACACCCTTTGACAGACAGACCCGATTAAGATCCCGGCTCTCATACCCGCTCTCACTCCTGAATATGGTCCGTTCGGGATATTATCAGTTACTTTGCAAGCGGAAAACACATTAAGAGATGAAATGCCGGATTTGTAATAATACTGAGGGTAATGAGACATACGAGGTGAAGGAAATGCAGTTCGGCCTCAGGGAAAGGTTCACCTATTTTCAGTGCCCGAAATGTGAGTGCCTGCAGATTGCAGAAGTTCCCTCAGATATATCAAAATACTATCCTTCAACTTATTACAGCTTTCTCTCATCCTCGCCTGAGAAACCGCAGTATCCCATCATCCGGCCGGTTAAAACTCTGAGGAACAGTTATGCTGTCTTTGGCAAAGGGATTCCCGGAAGGCTTTTCTATAGGTTATTCCCGGCCGGCAAACTCCGGATGTTATCACGGGCCGGGCTGACAAAGGATAGTTCTGTCCTGGATGTCGGGTGCGGCAGCGGCACCATCCTGTACGACCTTAAAGAACTCGGCTTTAAGCATTTACTTGGGGTGGACCCATATATCAAAGAAGATATCGAATACCGGAACGGATTAAAAATCCTCAAAAAGGATATTCACGAGGTTGACGGAAAGTGGGATCTCATAATGTTTCATCATTCCTTTGAGCATATCCCCGATCCGATGGAGACTATGAAATCTGTTTCGCGATTGCTTGATCAGGGAGGTGTCTGCCTGATCAGAATCCCGACGGTATCTTCGTATGCATGGGAACATTACAGGGAGAACTGGGTTCAGCTTGATGCCCCGAGACATTTCTTTCTTCATTCTGTCAAAAGCATTGAACTGCTTGCCGGCATGACAGATCTGACCCTCGATGAGGTTGTATATGATTCAACAGAGTTTCAATTCTGGGGAAGTGAGCAGTATAAGCGTGATATACCCTTATACAATCCTGAAAAACAATCATTTGGTCGGTCACGTTCACTGTTCTCAAGAAAAGAAATAGCAGGGTTCCGTAAGAAGGCGACAGATTTGAATCAGAAGAATCAGGGTGACGCCTGCGCATTCTATTTACGAAAGAAGCAAGAGATACAAAATCTATCGAATTGAACGCCTTACGGAGGTCTTACTGACCTAACTCTCGCAGATGTAGCTCACACCACATGCTCCAAGGCATGACGTGCCGAAGCCAGAAACAGCCCCGGATTGTCTTCATCAGTTCGGGGCTTTTTATTTGATTTTGGCACACAGGGGATATTCTTTGGAACGCAGAGAAAAGTCAAAATGCGAAATTATAGTTGACTTTTGTATTTGTAAATCAATAATCAAAAGCTATGAAAACATTATGCAGAGCCCCAATGGTTGTCGTATTACTTTTATTGTGCATTTCCATTACGCAGGCACAGACGCCCAAGGTGAAAATTGACCAGGTTGAATTTATGCAGAATTTTATTGGCTACTGGAAAGCAGAAGCGGGTAAAGACACTGTTTTGATTTTTAATGTTATACCATTTGGTAAAGGCAGTGAACGTGAATTTACGATGAGCGTAAAAGGAAAAGTTATTAGTTCGGCTAAGATGCTTTTCGGGTACGATAAGGAAAGGGATATGATTATTGAAGCGCTTATTTATGAATCTTCTCCTGATCTTATGATTAATGTATGGTGGGCTACATCCCTGACCACATCCGAAGGGGTACAGCTAAAAGATATTTCTGATCCGGAAAATGCTGCCTTTAAGATGACAGGGGTATTGAAATCTCCCGATTCGTTCATTCTAACACATATACTTAACAATAAAGTGGTTGGAGAGTGGACATTTATTCGTCAGGTAAAATGATTCAGATGAGATATTCGACTCCTAAAGAAGAGAGGGTGCCCTGTTAAGGCACCCCCTTCTTTGCTACTCCGTAGCCCCACTAGGAATCGAACCTAAATTTCAGGTTTAGGAAACCCGCGTTCTATCCATTGAACTATAGGGCCTCGCGTTTGCAGGCGCAAATGTAAATCATTTTTCCCTTACTGCCAAAAATCAACAGCCGCCGGCAGGCTTCTTCTTTGCTTTGGCCGTCACCGGAGGTTTAACTGATTTGGCGGCCGTGGCATCACCGGCAGCAGAGACCACTCCCCCGCCACCCAGTGCCGCAGCGGCGCTCTTGCGGAAGTCATACTTCGCAAACTCCTCATTGGGGCTTGTCTGAGCAGGCTCAGTGGCCGCAAGGATGTTACCGAACCAGTAGTTCAGGCCACCCTCAAGTACAAAATTGTTCTCATAACCGAGCTGCCTTGTTATCATCCATGCCTGGTTGGCATAAACCGAGCCGTTTGAATAGAAGACATTCATGCGGGCATCCTGGTTGAGAAGGTCGGTGTACTCATCGGCAAGCAGGTTGCTGAGAGGCACATTGATGGCTCCCGGCAGACTGAAAGCGTCATATTCTTCCGGGGTGCGGACGTCAATGAGCTGCAGTGAAGGATCCTTTTGTACCAGCATGTCTGCAACAACATCGGGTGAAACAAACTGTACGCCGGCACCGGCCTCCTGCAGAAGCTCATCGGCAGTGAGCTGAAAGTGCTTAACCCTTTCTGCCGGCACCGCGGCAATGATGATCCCCAGCGGGATAACAATAAGTGCAAGTAATCTCAGTGGTTTCATGATATTATATTTTTATTTAGTATTCTTCTCTCGGGAATTTTTTCTCTGCCCATTCGGCCACAACAAACATGCCAATTGCCGCCACTATGAGCAGCAATCCGAAGAGGCCGTCCTTCATCCCCAGTGTCTCGCTTACCTTTGGTTCGCCGAGGTATCTGGCAAAATAGAGCTTCTCCCACCATCCGTAGGTGAATGCAAATCCGTACACGCCAATGAAGAGCCCTACGATGAAGAGCATGGCATCGATTTTCCCGATCGCCGCACCGCAGAAGCTGGTACCGGGACAGAAGCCGCCCATGATAAATCCGGCCCCCATCACCACACCGCCTACGATGGCAGAAGTCAGATAGGTCGGATTGACATAGACAAGGTCAAGATCGACCCATCCGAAGAGGCTCATGAAGAGCAGTCCGAGCATCGCCGTAATGGCGCCGGTGAAAAATACCTTTAATACCACGGTGTCATAGCCGTAGAATATGCCGGCCAGCTTGCGGCTCGACGAGAAGCCGGAGCTCTCGAGTACCCATCCGAATGCTATGCCTATGAAGAATGCGAGGAGAAAATTGGTGTTCTCCGATATGATTTCGTAAGGTGCTAATGGTCCCATTGTTTTTCCCTTTCCTTTAGATCCAGTTTCTCCTGAAGAAATATGCAAGTGCGAAGGCAGTACCGAAGATGGCCATCATAGTCACAAACCCTCCCAGTGACAGTACGGCCATGCCACTGAGGGCTGAGCCACTGGTGCAGCCGCGGCCTAACTGTGAGCCAAGGCCAAAGAGCACTCCCCCCAGGAGGGCAAATACGAGCCTTCGCCGTGAAGTAATTTTGGGTGAGTGTTCAACCTTCAGTTTCAGTCGCCCCGCAATGGTTCCGGAGAGAAACCCTCCCACGATAACGCCAAGCATCTGGAAGACAAGCCATGATCTCATCGGACTGCCGCTGTGTGACTCAGCATATTCAGCCATGAACGGCATGGTGTTTACTGCATCCTTATCAACCGTCTCAATCGTTGTTGCAACAACGCTCTTAATTGCGCCGCTGGCTCCCAGGCCCCTGCCTGAAACAAAGTTGGCGGCAAGCAGAACCAGACCCAGAAGTACACCGCCCAGGTAGGGGTTGAGGTATCTCCTGCTCCTCTCTATTGTTTTAGTATCATTCATATAGTTGTGTGTTTTATTATTATCAGTATAACCACCGGCTAACCTGACCGGCAAAGACAAAGACAAACCGGAAGGCGAAACTGCCCATCAGGACAAGCAATCCGGGTATCAGCGCGGGTATATGCTTTCCCTGCAGTTCCATCAGGTCCAGGATACCCGGAACAATAATGCCAAGAACCACCACGAAGATCCAGAAGACCATTGTATATTGCCCTCCCAGGAAAAGCTCGGCGGCTTCAATCTGAACCTGAGTGCTCGCAAGGAACCCCATGAACATGTGCACTATCAGGAAGAGCTCCGCTCCAAGTATGATAAGGTCAATCCTTGTAAAGAGAAGCCTCTCCTTTTTGTCTTTTGACCCGAGAACTATTGCCGCAGCGCCAGCCGAGAGCCCTGAGGCCAGAAAGAGCGGTCCAAGGACAGATGTGTTCCATAAAGGTCTGGCGTTGAAGGCCGAAAGCAGGATACCCGTGTAGATACCGGTAATGACTGCATATATCAGTATAACCCAAGCCAGCACCTTCTTGTACTTATTGAAGAAGGCCTCAATGTCAATGAGCCACTTGTACTTCCAGTCCCAGCCAGGAAAGAACTCACGTATGTGCAGGGCGCACCATATTACTGAGGCTGTTGTTATTACCAGCAGCGTCCAGGCGCCCCATGACATAGGTGACTCAAGCCTGATTGCCAGGTAGAGCTGCCAGAAATAGGCCTTGTGCCTCAGGTCGAAGAAGAGGGCTGCAAGACCCAGAATGAGGGCTACAGGCGCAATAAAGGGAATCCTTCTGACGGCAGTCCGGTATGCATCCTCCTTACCCATGATATATAAAAGTGCCGCAAAGAAAAGCACCCCTGCCGCAAGCCCCCCGAGAAAGAGATAAAGAGGAATCGGCCAGTGCCAGATATGCAGATGCGGATCAACCATCAGGTTATCTCTTCCGCTGATAATAAGCTCTTCGTTCATCGTCTGCTCAGATTAGGAAATATAACTGCGGTTGTGTCCCGGCTTCGGGGATGAGTGTCTTGGATTTGCGTTTCTTCAGTATGACGCTGACATCGCTGTTGGGGTCATCGAGATCGCCGAAGTACATGCATTTTGTCGGGCATACCGCAACGCATGAAGGTTTCATCCCCTCCCTGATGCGGTGTATGCAGAAAGTACATTTGTCTACATATCCCTTCGGATGGGGATAGCGTGCATCATAGGGGCATGAGGCAATACATGCGCCGCAGCCTATACACTTATTGGGTTTAACAAGCACGATGCCTCCCTCGGCAATGTGGCTTGCCCCTGTAGGACAGCATCTGACGCAGGGGGCGTTGCCGCAGTGGTTGCACCTCTCAGACCTCAGCTCAATCTCGAGCTGCGGATAGGTACCGTCCATAACTTCAACAACCCAGTCACGGCAATAGCCGATCGGGACACCGTTCTCAGTCTGGCATGCGACAACACAGTCGCTGCACCCGACACATTTTTTCGTGTCAACAGCCATCGCGTATCTCATGATGCCACCTCCTCTTTAGTAAGGTCAGTAATGAAGGTCACGAAGTTTCCGCGCATGCCTGTCCCTCCCATGATAGGATCAATCAGCACCTTAGTGATCAGGTTGGTGTCGCTCGCCCCTTTTCCGTAACACCGTCGCAGTTTCTTCTCCTGGTGACCGAAGCCGTGGACCATATAGACTGAGTCCCACCTGATCCGCTCCGTGACACGTACCCTGATCGGGAACTCCGAGCGCTTGCCATCCTGGTTCACCAGGTGAACATACTGACCGGTGCTCAGTCCCCACTCGTTTGCCACTCTCGGGTTTACCCAAACGGCGTTCTCATCCATGAGATCGGTGAGGTTGGGGTTATTTGATGTGCGGCTGAAGGTATGCATGGGTGCGCGGCCATAATTGAGACGGTAATATCCCTCCGGCGGCTCCTCATGCTTTGTATAAACAGGCATGGGATCAAAGCCTGCATCGGCAAGCAGAGAAGAATAAAGCTCAATCTTGCCGGTGCCCGTATAAAACTCGACCTCCTCGTCAGGATAAAAATAGATATCGTCGGCAGAACGGTCAAAGGTCTTTACCCCAATCTTCATCATCTCTTCAAGGCTGCTGCCCACCTGCCTGAGCTGCCAGTCGAGCTGATCCTCTATCTTTTCAAAAGGGAAGTATTCAATGACGCCCAGCCTCTTTGCCAGCTCCCTGGCCATCCAGTAGGCAGGCCTGGTGTCGTACATCGGCTCGGCAGCCGGCGCCCGGAGGGCAATCTGCGGCTTGCGGTGCTGAACAACTCTCAGGTCATCAAAACGCTCAAGATATGTGCATTCGGGCAGAATCACATCGGCATACCCTGTTATCTCCATTGGCATGGTGTCAATGACAACCAGAAGATCGAGCTCTTCTATCGCCCTGATGGTGTTAGCCTGGTTGGGAAGGGTTTCCATCAGGTTTGTGCCGTTGACGATCCATCCCTTGAACTGGCAGTTACGGCTGGGATCAGGAACGGTGGCGTCACAGACGCCGTTGGCAAGGACAGTATCCGCGAGCTTGTAAATATCAGGAAACTCCGTCCTCCATGTTCTCTTTGGCGTCGGGTAGGGCGGGTGTTTCACCTCGGGAAGTTCAAATGTTTCGGGACGGAAGAAACCTCCCCTGCGGCCCCATGATCCAAGAAGAGCATTCAGAATGGCAACGGCTCTTAACCGTTGCGTGTCATCGCCGTACCATGTGACATGTCGTCCGGGATGAACAATGACGGCCGGAGAGGCGTTGGCCATCTCGCGTGCCGTCTCACGTATGACCGTCGGGTCAATGGTGGTGATGCCGTAAGCCCATTCAGGGGTCATATTCTTAACATGTTCCCTGAGGTAGTCAAATCCGAACGTGTATTTCTCAACGTAATCCTTGTCATACAACTCCTCACTGATGATGACGTTCATCCATGCCAGCAGCAGTGCAATGTCAGTGGCAGGCTTTATGGGCAGCCAGTATTTTGATTTTCCGGCAGCGGTAGAGAAGCGTGGGTCGACAGTGATAATGGTTGCCCCCTTGTCTATGGCGTCAGACATCTCCTGCACCTGCCCGTTATGCATGTTCTCACCCAGGTGGCTTCCGATCAGGACAAGGCATTTTGTGTCGCGTATATCAAGTCGCTCCGGGCTGTCGAGGGCTTCGCCAAAGGTGGCCTGAAAGGCTACCTCGCGCGGACCGCGGCACTGAGCGTATGAAGGGGCTGCAATATGAGGTGATCCGAGGGCACGAAGCAGGTTCGAAAAATACTTCCCTCCCGAGCCGTGGGTAAAGAGTGCGATGCACTCCGGGCCATGCTCGGCAGAGATTTTCTTTATTTTCTCGGCAATATAATCGAATGCCTCTTCCCAGGAAGCCTCCCTGAAGCTCTGGGTGCCCCGGTCGTCAGTGCGTATAAGCGGCTTGCGGAGGCGGTCCTCGTCATGATACATGCCTACACCTCCGGTACCGCGCGGGCAGAGACGGCCGTTGCAGTTAAGATCCTCGGCATTGCCGATTATCTTTTTTATCGCCCCCTTCTCATCATTATACACCCATCCGGCACACTTCCAGAAACATACCTCACAGTAGGTTGGAGTGCGCTTATTGAGAGCCGCCATGGTAGCCTTCTGGCCGTCAGTCAGCTCCGAGGCCAGCAGCCTGAAGCCTGCCGCACCGGCCATCACTGCTCCTGCCCCAACAGCTGAAATTCTGATGAATTGCCTGCGTGTTGCCATCTATAATGTTGATTTTGTGTTTATTGTGAATATATCGATATATCTATATATTCCCTTGTAAAGAAAAGCGAAAGTATTGTTTTTTTTATAACAGTAGCGGATCTTATGATTTTTATCATTATGAACTTATGTTCAATATTAATAACTTTGTACTTTAAATTTGTAGAAAAATATAGAAATTTCATAGGGATGGCCAGGCCAAGAAGAAAAAGATGTGTGTCGGGGATGCCGGTCATTGAGGGATTTAAGCCGGTTGGAATACCAATGCGGGAGCTTTCCACGGTCACGCTGCTGTTCGAGGAGTATGAGGCTATCAGATTGTGTGACTACCTTGGTCTGAAGCAGGAAGATGCTGCCGTAAGAATGAATGTCTCACGGCCAACCCTTACCCGGATATACGAGAAGGCACGCAAGTCTGTTGCTACAGCATTCGCAGAGGGGAAGGCCATTTTGATTGCCGGTGGCGACTACCAGACAGAGGGGGAGTGGCACAGGTGTCCGCGCTGCAGGAGAGCTGTTTCAGGCAGTGAGATTTCATCTGCATGCAAACAGTGTGAGCCGGAAGAACCAAATAAATCAAAATAACAATAATACTGAAATGAAAATTGCACTTCCAACAAGAGGAAACTTTATCGACGACCATTTTGGTCACTGTGAAAGCTACACAGTTTTTACAATCAATGAGAGTGATGAGATTGAAAGCCGTGAGACGCTGCAGAGTGAAGCGGGTTGCGGATGCAAGTCAGGCATAGCCGCAGTACTTAAAGAGAAAGGTGTTGAGATCATGCTGGCAGGCAACATGGGTGACGGAGCCGTTAATGTGCTTCAGCGCCATGATATTGCCGTGTTCCGGGGCTGCAGGGGCGAGGTAACCGAGGTTACCAGGGCTTTTCTGCGCGGTGAACTGAATGACTCGGGCGAGTCATGCGGACACCATCATGGCTCCGGTGACGGAGGTCATCAGTGCAATCACTTACAATAAGTCTCTTACGCGAGTTTCTTGTATTTAATCCTTACCGGCCCGGCGCTTCCTGTGCGGCTGCGGTGATTCTCCTCGTACTCAGAGTAATCGCCTTCGAACCACACCACTTTAGAGTCACCCTCAAAAGCGAGTATATGCGTTGCGACGCGGTCAAGGAACCACCTGTCGTGAGATATTATCACCGCGCATCCGGCGAAGTTTTCGAGACCCTCCTCCAGGGCGCGGAGGGTGTTGACGTCGATGTCATTGGTAGGTTCATCGAGCAGCAGCACGTTGGCCCCGCTCTTTAGCGTCAGCGCCAGATGCAGCCTGTTGCGCTCTCCGCCGGAGAGCACCCCGCACTTCTTCTCCTGGTCAGCTCCGGTGAAGTTGAATCTTGCAGCATAGGCCCTGGCGTTAACCGGGCGGTTGCCTACCATCACTTCATCCACTCCGCCTGATATGACCTCATAGACACTCTTCTTCGGATCAATATCTGCGTGGGCCTGGTCAACATATCCAAGGGTGACTGTTTCGCCTACCTCGAATGTGCCATTATCAACCGTCTCCTGCTTCATTATCATGCGGAACAGGGTTGTCTTGCCTGCACCGTTGGGTCCAATGACGCCAACGATACCGTTCGGAGGGAGGCTGAACTCAAGATTCTCAAAGAGTATCCTGTTGCCAAACGCTTTCGCGACACCCCTGGCCCTTATCACCTTGTCGCCAAGCCTGGGGCCGTTCGGGATGAATATCTCCAGCTTCTCCTCCTTCTGTTTCACATCCTGGTTCAGGAGGTTTTCGTACTGGCTGAGGCGTGCCTTTGACTTTGCATGCCTGGCTTTCGGTGACATTCTCACCCACTCAAGCTCATGCTCCAGCGTCTTGCGGCGCCTTATATTTCCCTTCTCCTCCAGCTCAAGCCTTTTTGCCTTCTGTTCAAGCCACGAGGTGTAGTTGCCTTTCCACGGAATGCCTTCGCCCCGGTCTAGCTCAAGGATCCATCCTGCCACATTGTCGAGGAAGTATCTGTCATGGGTTATGCAGATGACTGTTCCCTTGTACTGTTTGAGATGTGTCTCGAGCCACTGTATGCTTTCGGCGTCGAGGTGGTTTGTCGGTTCATCGAGCAGCAGCACGTCGGGTTCAAGCAGCATCAGCCGGCAGAGGGCCACTCTGCGTCGTTCACCACCAGAGAGGATATTCACCGGCGTTGAGGGGTCCGGACAGCGGAGGGCATCCATGGCTCGCTCGAGCCTATGCTCGAGGTTCCATCCGTCAAGAGCCTCTATTCTCTCCTGCAGCTCGGCCTGCCTGTTCATAAGCTTCTCCATGGCATCCGGGTTCTCATAGACCTCCGGTTCACCGAAACGCAGGTTTATCTCCTCATACTCTTTCAGAGCCGTCACAACGGGTGCCGCCCCCTCCTCCACGATCTCACGCACGGTGCGTTTATCATCCATTAGAGGATCCTGTGCCAGATGCCCAACGGTGTATCCCGGAGAGAAAACCACTTCGCCCTGGTATTCCTTTTCGAGTCCTGCTATTATCTTCAGCAGGGTCGATTTTCCGGAACCGTTAAGACCGATGATTCCAATCTTGGCGCCAAGGAAGAAAGAGAGTGATATGTCCTTGATAACCTGCTTATGCGGAGGGTAGCTCTTGCTGACCCTGAACATGGAAAAAATGATCTTCTTGTCGTCTGCCATAATAAATCTCTTTGGAGACGGCAAAAATAATCATTTTGTATGCTGCGGAAAAAAATTCTCTCCCTATTGTGTCCGGGAAGTCTCCATGCACCCTTTTTCGAACAGTGCTGTTGTTTCGGGCTGCACTAGAACCCAGATGATATAAACCCCCTTGAGGGTACCGATAGGTATATTCAGCAGACCCAGGCCGGCCATGACGAGTGTAAGCACCTTGCCCCATCCCTTGCAACTGAGCAGTGCAATGGCACCGGCCACGGTTGCCACACCTACGAGAGCAAGAAGGGTAATAAGAGGTACCCCTACAATTCCGAGGATCTTCATCGTTGTCGGGTCGTCAACAAACTGGTCAACGAAGCCAAATGCAAATGCTACGACCAGAGCCCCTATGATGTTGAGAGATCCGAATACTATCTGCAGAATTGCTGCAACAGTAATATGCTTCTTCATCTTGTTCTCTTCCATAATATCTGTGATTATTGGTTTATAATTCATTCTGTTTAATGACTCCAATTTAATAAAAATGTTGCACAGCACTATTGCTTCATTTTAATAACTTTGTCGCAAATATGAAGAGTATGAAAAAGAAGCTTGCCTATGCTGCCGGTTTGCTGGTGATAATCTGTTCATTCACTGCCTGTGATATGATCGGCGGCAATTGCCAGATATGTCAGCTCAATTCATATGAGGACAACATTCTTATTGCCACAGTCAGTGAGGCTGAATATTGTGATGACGAACTCCTGGCAATAAAGTCAACTCCTCCCACAACAAACGGTGGTGTCACCACAAAGTGGGAGTGCCGCTGATCAGCTCCTTCTGACCACCATTATCAGAACGGTTTTTACGGGTGTTCCATTTCCGCCGGAATGTGCGGTTCCATGTTCAAAAAATGTTGTTAACAATTTACCCGGCTATGTTGATAGTTGGTAAAAATTTGCCTAATCTTGCTTACTCCCGCCGGATAATTTTACATTGAAATCGGACAACTACCTCCGGGTTCATTTTATAAAGATGCTGGATATTACAGGAAAAAGAATTGCGATAGTTGAAGATGACATTGCGTCATTGAAGTATTATGAGACACTTCTAAGGGATACGGGAGCCTCGGTCACTATCTTCCGCAACGGCAAGGAGTTTGTCGACGCTGTGACCTCCGGCAATTCCGGTTTTGACCTGATCTTCATGGATTTTCTTGTTCCCCTCGTCAACGGCATTGACTGCACGAGGGCATTCCGCCAGGTAAACCGTTCTTCACCGGTGGTCCTTGTTACAGCTTATTATTCCGAACAGACCAAGAACGAAGCATATATCGCCGGATGTACTGAATACAATCTTAAGCCCATCTTCCCGGAAAAGATCTTCATGATCCTCGAGAAATACCTCGCTCCGAGACCGGCATACCAGTTCAACGACTGATTCAATTCATATAAATTGTGGCAGCAACGCCCGGGTCGGGCGTTGCTACTGCATCAGTGCCATATACTTTGCATAGAGCTCGCTGAGCTTCTTGTTCAGCTCTTCCGCCATGGTCACCTCGCCGTTGTCATAACATGTCTGCAGCACCTGCGACACAATCTGCAACCCCTGGCCCACCTCCATAGAGGCTCCTGAAGCTATGTACGGCTTCTGACCAAGAAAATAACCCGATCGCTCAAGATAGTATTCAGAGACCTCTCCGGCAAGTGCTACAGCCTTCTCCCTGAGGCCGGCTGCGAACATTGAGGTTATTATATCGGAAACGTAAATGTCATACCCCAGCTTGGAGACAGGGAACAGCTCCATGCATTTCTCAAGCACCTTCGCTGCCCTGACCGTATCACCCCCTGCGGCAAGCTCCGATGCCAGCCTGGCATAGACAAGCCTCGATCGTGTTACAGTAAGGGTACGTTTATGGTAATAGTCAATATAGACATCCGGGTCAGCCGTCCCGCCCCAGACAAACTTGTTCATCAGGTTGTCATAGAGTATTTCGTTGTCGGTTCTCCCATATGAAAACCAGCTTTTGTTCTCGCTCTTTATCGGAACAAGTCTGTATGCCAGCCCCTCAAGCTGGAAATATTCCTCCAGGCCCAGGGCATCATTGTGGTACCCGGTTACAAAGTAGAGAGGCCTTTTCCAGTTGTTATTTGCCAGCATGTCAATGATTATAAGCTGGCTCTTGACGATCCATGATCCCTTGAGCCTGATATCTATGTAAGGCACTATTTTGTCAGCATCCTCCGGCCTTACCGTGCCGTTGGCTATCACTTCAGCGGAATCGACCGGAATGCGTATTGTACGTGTAGGGATATAGTAAATATCCTCGCCGTATAATGATAGCTTTGAGATCTCTTTTCCGCTGTTGATGAAGCTGATCACCTCACTGGCCGTAGCCGGTTCCTTTATCCTCTCATAGACCGCCACCTGGTTGTTGACGCCGTCATAGTACATGCTCTTCGGGAGGCTGACAGGCAGAGGATCAGACTCGTATGCCTGCATCTTCATCTGGTCAATATACCAGTCAGTATTCAGCAGCATAAGGTTGCATACACGTACGTCGGTTCGCATTCCCTCGACCTCCTGTGCATACCAGAGGGGGAAGGTGTCATTGTCTCCGTTTGTGAAGATGACTGCATTCGGGGCGCACGAGTTAAGGTAGTTAAACGCTACGTCACGTGCGAGGTACCTCCCTGACCTGTCATGATCATCCCAGTTCTCCGACGCCATGACTACCGGTACGGCAAAGAGGCAGATGAGGGAGGCAGCGATGGCTGAGGCCCTCTCGCCGGCGATCTTGCGCAGCAGCTCATAGAGTGCCAGCACACCCAGTCCAATCCAGACCGTGAAGGCATAGAACGATGCCGCATAGGCGTAATCCCTCTCACGGGGCTGATTCGGATACTGGTTAAGATATACTACTATCGCGAGGCCCGTCATTATGAACAGGAGCGTTACTATCCACCAGTTCCGCACATCGCGGTTGAAGTGCCAGAGAAAGCCTGCGAAGCCCAGCAGAAACGGGAGCAGGTAATAGGCGTTGCGTGATGGGTCATTCCTGATGTCATCAGGCATCCCTGAGATGGTGCCGATACGGGGTGCATCGAGGAAATTCAATCCTGTAATCCAGTTCCCGTTTACCGGACCCCCGTAGCTCTGAACATCATTCTGCCTGCCGCTGAAATTCCACATAAAATACCTGAAGTACATGAACCCGACCTGGTATTCAACCAGGAATCGCAGGTTCTGCCCGAATGTGGGTACCCTGAGGGTGGTGGGCTCTCCTGACTGCGGATCATTGACCTTCACAGGTTTTCCCTTCTTCCCGACATACTCTTCATAGACCTTGGCGTGCTCATCCTGATCACTCCACATCCTCGGGAGGAGGGTCATGAACCTTTCGTCGTACTTTCTGATTGTCTCCCTGCTGGTGATTTTGTACTCACCGTCAACCGGGTTGTATTTAGGCTTCCCCTTTTCATAATCAGTAACCGGAGCATTGTAATAGGGGCCGTAGAATAGCGGGCGCTGGCCGTATTGTTCGCGGTTGAGATAATAGAGCAGGGCAAAAGGATTAGAGGGGTCGTTCTCATTCATTGGGGGTTTTGCCGCAGACCTTATGACGATGGTCGCAAACGAGCTGTAACCGATGAGGATGACCAGCACTGCAGTCATGATGGTATTCAGTGCCACACGGTTATTAAGGGTAAGATACCAGGCTGCCCATACCAGGCCCGCCAGGATCACGATGTCAAGGAGCAGTGATCCGGTAAGGAGCCATATTCCTGAAAGAAGAAGCGTCAGCGAGGTAAAAACAAATCCCCTCCTGCCGTCCGGATGGGAAAAGGTATACCACACTGAGAGGATCAGTGCTGCTGTCAGAAGTATCAGATGAAGGTACATCCCGCTGTTGAGGGGCATGCTGAGAGTATTGACAAGGAAGAGGTCAAAGCGCGATGTAACCGTAAAGATTCCGGGAATTATCCCGTACATTATCAGGACCAGAAGTATTAATGATACGGCAATTGATCCTGCAAATCCCTTCCACGAAAAGGGATATTTCCTGAAATACCAGACAAACACTATTGCGGGAAGCGCGAGAAGGTTAAGCAGGTGCACGCCAATGGAGAGCCCCATCATAAAAGCTATGAGAATGATCCACCTGTCGGCATGTGGTTCGTCAGCCACATCTTCCCAACGGAGTATAGCCCAGAAGACCACCGCCGTGAAGAGAGAAGAGGAGGCATATACCTCACCTTCCACGGCTGAGAACCAGAAAGTGTCAGAGAAAGCATAGGCCAGGGCACCTGTTATTCCTGCGCCGAGTACTGCAATCACTCTTCCTGCAGTATAATCCTGATCCTGCCTGAGGAATATCCGCCGGGCGAGGTGCGTGATCGTCCAGAACAGGAACAGTATTGTCAGGGCGCTTGCCAGGCCGGACATGGCATTGACCATCATTGCCACTTTCGACACATCTCCTCCTGCGAAATTTGCAAAGAAACGGGCTACAATCATGAAGAGAGGTGCTCCCGGAGGATGTCCTACCTCAAGCTTGAAGGCAGAAGCGATGAACTCGCCGCAGTCCCACAGGCTTAGAGTCGGTTCGAGCGTCATAAGATATGTTACCGCTGCGATGACGAAGACCGTCCATCCCAGTATATTATCCCAGATCCTGTATTTTTCTCTCATAGTTCTCTTTTTCCCGTTCGGGGTTAGACCGCACGAAAATAATAAGATTTTGGCGGTAAGCAGAAGATATTGGCCATTTTTGGTATTTTTGAGCAAACCGACGGGCATGAGAAAGAGCCTATTACTGCTTCTGGTCTGCATTATGGCAGCAGGAAGGATCACTGCTCAGTACTATGAGACGGGACAGGATCCGGCTTCGATCAGGTGGGATCAGATCAGGACGGAACACTATCGTATTATCTATCCGCGTGATTTCTCTGAAATGGCTCAGAAGTATGCCGTCCTTCTCGAAGAGTCATTCAGCAGTGTCTCACAGCTTTACCAGGGAGTCAAGGTTAACATCCCCGTTATCATTCATAACCACTCAATGAAGTCAAACGGTTATGTTACATGGGCTCCACGGCGGATGGAACTCTACCCCCTGCCCGGCCAGACCAACCTCCCCTCCGATCCTGCCGCCCTTCTGGCAATGCACGAGGCGGTCCACGTGGCACAGCTTGGCTCACTCAACAGGGGAGTGACGCGGTTCCTCTCCCTTCTGTTCGGTGAGCAGATTATAGGCGTTAATGCACTGATGATACCTTCATGGGCTTTCGAGGGCGATGCGGTATATGCAGAGACACTCTTTACACCCGCAGGAAGAGGCCGCAGCAACGTGTTCCTTCAGAGGGCCAGGGCCCTGACCCTCAGCGAGAATGGTATCTACGGCTATGACAAACTTCTGTCAGGATCATACAGGGATTTTACCCCTGATCAATATGTCTTCGGTTACCTGATGATGAACAGCATGCGTCAGCAAAGTGACAGCGCGTGGCCTGACGCAATGGATGGTGCGGCACGCATGAAGATATTCAATCCGGTCAACAGAAGCCTGAAAAAATTCACAGGGCTGACCAAGAAGAGACTCTATGACAGTACCTTCAGCAGCGCTGCAGAGTTGTGGAGCAGGGCGGAGAATGAGATACCTTTCAAAGAGTATCCCATCATCAGCAAAGAGGGGAAAAAAGACTACGTCTCGCACTTCATGCCGCACAGGATTGATGATAACACTATTCTGTCACTCAGGACCTCCCTTTCCAATCCTCAGCGGCTGGTGATAACCGATATAAGTGGCGGGACAGAACATGTATTGACCACCACAGGATACATATATCCTTACATTTTTTCTTATTCTGACGGTACCGTAGTATGGTCAGAACTACACACTGATCCGCGCTGGGAAAACCGTGAGTATTCGGTAATCAAGAAAATGGATATATCGGGAGGACCGGTCACCCAACTCACTTTCAAATCACGTATCGAGGCGCCTGACCTCTCTCCTGACGGAAAAATGATAGCCGGAGTGGCGACGGAGCCTGATCTGAGCTACTCCCTGATCTTCATTGACGCCTCCACCGGAGAGACTGTGATGAACGTTGCGACACCCGGAAACATAATTATACAGCGTCCGTCATGGACCTCTGACGGCCAGGGTGTCACAGTCGTGACGCTGAGCGATGAAGGTGAGGGTATCAGAACCTACTATCCGACAGGGAAGAGGTGGGTTGTGAACAGGCCGGAGTCGGCTGATGACATAATACAGGCAGAGTTTTCGGGCGATACCCTGCTATGGCTGGCACAGGGAGACGGCTCAGACAACGTTTACCGTACCACACCCGACGGTACTACCACAAGGGTCACCGGATCACGTTTCGGCATATCAGGCTTTTCGGTTTCAGGAGATGAAATACTTGTTTCAGACTACACTGTCAAAGGCTTTGGCATTGCCTCCGTCAGCGCCGCGGCAACAGAGCAGGACTGCAAAATAAACGGGACGCCGGTGCTCCCTGTGACAACAGGTATCGGCACAGCCACGTTAAAGACAACTACTGCAGCAGAAATACCGGATCCCGTGCCTTACCGAAAAGCGGCGCACCTCTTCAACTTTCACAGCTGGCTCCCCTTCTATGCAGACGTTGACGAACTGCAGTCAGACCCCACCGCAATAAGTCCCGGCCTGACGCTGCTATCGCAGAATCATCTGAGCACCCTGATCACATCTGTGGGCTATGAATATTCCGACAACACCCACCGCCTGCATTCAACCATAGAGTGGAGGGGATGGTATCCGGTTGTGGAGGCTGATATCAGTTACGGGGGTGATCCAATTGTATCAAAACCTTCAAATGTAACGGCTGAACCGGCTGATCTGTCGCCTGCTATGAATCTTAACCTGAATGTAACTCTGCCACTCTATTTTTCATACGGCAAATTCAGGCAGTCATTTATGCCGGGAATCTATATCAATTATAGAAATAGCTATACCTATATCACTGAAGATAATGAATTTGACGAAGATATTGTCAAGCTGACTGGCAGACTCTATTTTGCCAATACCTTCAGGTATGCTTACCGGGATATTTATCCGAAATGGGGACAGGTGATTGATCTGAGACTGGTCGCTGCGCCGTGGGATGATGACCTGTACAATTCACTGAAATATGCCAGGGGAATGCTTTTTCTTCCGGGCATCATGCGTAATCACAGCTTCGTGGTCAGGGCGGGATACGAGACACAGGCTCCTGCCCGCAAATTGCTGCATTACAACAGTAACCCTTACCCGAGAGGATATCATAACCTTATCTCGGAAAAACTCTTCAGCATGTCGGCTGACTATACAATGCCTCTGTTCTATCCCGATCTTGGATTGGGAAGTGTCTTCTACCTCAAGCGGATAAGGGGATCACTTTTCCTTGACGGTGCCACGGGCACCGATGTACTTGACCTGAGCGATAATTCCTACAGGGAAGGAGCTCATGATTTCGGATCATTTGGCGGTGAACTGCTGGCCGACTTTTACCTGCTACGGTTTCCGTTCGAGATCAGTGCCGGTGTCAGCGGAGGATATGTCCCGGCTGAAAACAGGACATTTATACAGGGTGTCTTTTCAGTCAATATCTACGGCACCACCCTGGGAAGAGATCGCTGAAGCCGTCTCTCTGATGAGCCTCCACGCCTCAGCCACATGTCTCTCCTGCACCTCTGTCTGGGCGGTCACCATTCGGATGATATATCTTCCGTTTGTTTTGGTGTGTGACAGGTACAACTTTCCGGTATCGTTGAGAAGGTGATTGAGCTTTTCGTTCAGTTTGTCGGCCACATCATCGCTCATGCCTGCAGGCTGCCAACGGAAACATACGGTATTAAGGTGCACCGGCGCCATGAGGCGGAAGTCCTTATCTGCCTCAATCATCCCTGCCAGCATCTTCGCCAGTCGTAAATGCTCCCTGATCTTTTCCTTAAGCTGATCAACCCCGTATGTTCTTATCACAGCCCAGAGCTTCAGTGCCCTGAAGCGTCTCCCGAGCTGAATGCCCCAGTCGCGGTAATCATTGACCTTCCCTCTTGTTCGTGTCCTGAGGTATTCGGGCAGTATGTCAAATGTCCGTATCAGTGACGCTGCATCGCGCACGAAATAGGCCGAGCAGTCGAAGTTGGTGAACATCCACTTGTGTGGATTAAACACCAGTGAATCAGCATACTCAATGCCGTCTGCCATCCATCGCATCTCAGGCAGGAGGAGGGCCGTGCCTCCCAGGGCAGCGTCAACATGAAGCCATATCCCTTTTTCGCTGCATATCTCGCCGATCATGCGCAGCGGGTCAATTGCCGTTGTACCTGTGGTGCCCATGGTTGCCACAACGCAGCAAGGCACATATCCTGCTGCCAGATCATCATCAATTGCCTTTCTCAGTTTGTCCGGATCAAGAGAAAAGTCTTCTCTTACGGGTACTCTTACTACATTCTCTCTTCCTATCCCTGCAATGCCTGCCCCCTTTTCCACGGAAGAGTGTGACTGTGATGAGCAGTAGACACGCATCGTCACGGAGGAAAAGAGACCGGTGCCGTTTGAACGGAAGGAGGTGGCCTTCTCCCGTGCGGTAAGCATAGCCACGAGGGTAGCTGTGGAGGCTGTGTCCTGTATCACCCCCTCAAAATATTCAGGAAGGCCCGTCATCTCACGCAGCCACTCCATCATACGTTCCTCGAGCTCGGCGGCGGCGGGAGAGGTCTCCCAGATCATGCACTGGGCACCCAGCGCCGCCGTAAGCATTTCGGCCAGCACGGAGGGGGGACTGCTGTTTGCAGGGAAATATGCAAAGAAATTAGGGCTCTGCCAGTGTGTGATCCCCGGCATGATAATATCATCAAAATCTTTCAGGAAGTTGTCAAACGGTTCACTTGCCGAAGGAGGGTGCAATGGCAGGCGCTCTTTTACAGACCCGGGCAGCGAACGTGACCTGACGGGGTATTGCTCAATATTCTCATAGTACCGGGCGATCCACTCGACAATCTCATGACCCTGCTTCCGGAACTCGTCGCTGTTCATCACCTGCAGCTTTACAGTACGGTGTCTGCGAGAAGGATGATCCTGTTTCTTTTTACCTCTATCACTCCTCCTGTAATCTCGTACCTCACCTCGTTCCCCTGATCGTCTGAGATGATCACCGGGCCTCTGTCAAGGGTTGAAATTATGGGTGCGTGATCCTTGAGTACCTGGAATGATCCTTTCCTTCCCGGCACCCTCACGGAACGTATCTCCCCGGAATAGACCCGCTTATCTGGTGTGATTATCTCAATTTTCACGTCACTTCGGTTTTGCAACTACTTGTTCTCAGCGAGCAGTTTTTCGCCTTTTTCGATAGCCTCCTCGATGGTTCCGACGAGCATGAATGCAGCCTCCGGATACTGGTCTACTGCGCCGTCAATTATCATGTTGAAGCCCCTGATAGTATCCTCAATGGAAACAAGTTTGCCGGGAATATTGGTGAACTGTTCTGCCACGTGGAAAGGTTGTGAAAGGAATCTCTGCACCCTCCTGGCGCGGTGAACAACCTGCCTGTCCTCCTCAGAGAGTTCATCCATTCCGAGGATTGCAATGATATCCTGCAACTCGTTGTATCTCTGCAGTATCTCTTTCACTCTCTGGGCACAGTTGTAATGTTCTTCGCCAACTATTTCTGCAGAAAGGATCCTTGATGTCGAGTCAAGAGGGTCTACGGCGGGATAGATACCCAGCTCGGAGATCTTGCGGCTGAGCACTGTTGTTGCGTCGAGGTGGGCGAATGTTGTTGCGGGGGCCGGGTCGGTGAGGTCGTCTGCAGGCACATAGACGGCCTGCACCGAGGTGATGGATCCGTTGCGTGTAGAGGTGATCCTCTCCTGCATGATACCCATCTCGGTTGCGAGGGTAGGCTGGTATCCCACTGCTGACGGCATTCGTCCGAGGAGTGCTGACACCTCTGAGCCTGCCTGTGTAAAACGGAACACGTTATCCATGAAGAAGAGGATGTCCCTGCCTGACCCTTCTCCCTCTCCGTCACGGAAGTATTCGGCGACCGAGAGGCCTGAGAGAGCCACGCGGGCACGTGCTCCGGGAGGCTCGTTCATCTGGCCGAAGACAAGGGCGAGCTTTGACTCCTTAAGTGCTTCCCTGTCAACAAGATCCAGGTTCCATCCCCCTTTTTCCATATCCTCCATGAAGTCTTTACCGTATGAAATAACGTTAGCCTCAAGCATCTCGCGCAGAAGGTCATTTCCCTCCCTGGTTCTCTCACCCACACCGGCAAAAACCGAAAGGCCTGAATAGGCTTTTGCAATATTGTTTATCAGCTCGAGTATCACCACAGTCTTACCTACGCCGGCACCGCCGAACAGTCCTATCTTTCCTCCCTTGGAATAAGGCTCAATGAGGTCGATGACCTTGATGCCGGTATAGAGTACCTCTTTCTCAGTGGAGAGATCCTCATATTTTGGGGGATTGCGGTGTATAGGATACCCGCCTTTCCTGTCAAGAGGCCCGAGACCGTCAATAGGGTCACCCGTAACGTTCATCAGCCGGCCCTTGATCTTATCACCGATGGGCATTATGATCGGCTGGCCTGTGGCAATCACCTCCATTCCGCGGCAGAGCCCGTCTGTGGAGTCCATGGCAATAGCCCTGACAGTTTTTTCTCCGATATGCTGCTGACATTCGACAACCAGAATGGTGCCGTCGTCACGCTTAATTTCCAGTGCATCAAGGAGGTTCGGCATCTCTGTTCCGGCGTTATCAAACATCACGTCAACTACAGGTCCGATGACCTGACTGATCACTCCAATATTTTTTGACATCTCTCTGACTTAACTATAATTGTTATTCCGTTTATTTCTGCTCTATGTTATCACACATCGTCTTTTTCCGGTAATCATTTCACCCTTCCGATCAGGTTCACGGTCAGCTGCTTGAGTTCACTCTTGCGGTCTGGCTTCACCGAGACCTGTTCCAGTGACTGAAATGCCCTGTTAATATAATCATAAGCCAGGTTCTCAGCCTGGAGGCGTATCTCCAGTTCATCAAAGATGGCTTTCACGGCCGTCACCTTTGCCTCCGGGTCGGCAGGTGTCGAATCTGCAAGCTTCCTCAGCGTCTGCAGCTTCGCTCCGCCGGCCATTTCAAGTGCCTTGACAAGAAGGTAGGTCTTTTTGTTTGAGACGATATCGCTTCCGGTCTTCTTACCGAACATCCGGGTGTCGCCGTAAGTGTCAAGCACATCGTCCTGTATCTGAAAGGCTATGCCCAGCAGCCTTCCAAACTCGTAAAGAAGCTCCTGGTCCTTTTCCGATGCCCCTCCAATAATTGCGCCCGTTTTCAGCGAAGCGGCCAGCAGCACCGCCGTTTTGAGTTCAATCATCCGAAGGTATTCCGCCTCGGTGACAAACTTCTTTTTCTCGAAGTCAATGTCAATCTGCTGGCCTATGCAAACCTGGGTGGCGGAGGTATTGAAGAGCTTAAGGGTTTTAGCCAGGACCTTTGCGGGAGCCTGGCCAATGCAGTCCGTAGCAATAAATGCCATGACGTCACCTGAAAGCAGTGCCTGGTTAAGTCCCCATCGGGAGTGCACCGTAGGCGATCCCCTTCTCAGGTCAGCCTTATCCATTATATCATCATGCACAAGGGTAAAATTGTGGAATACCTCTATACCCACCGCAGGCATCAGTGCATCATCAATCTTATCATTGAACAGGTTACATGCCATGAGGCACATCACGGGCCTCAGCCGCTTTCCTCCGAGCGAAAGGATGTACCTTACCGGGGCGAACAGCTTTTCAGCCTCGGGTGAGAAGGTAAGCGAGGTTATCGCCTTGTCTGACAGTTCTCTGAGATAGTCGCTCGTGAACATAATCCTTGTCTTATCCTTTCAGGGCTTCAGCGCCGCTCACCACCTCAAGCAGCTGATTAGTAATTGCGGCCTGCCTTGCCTTGTTGTACTGAAGGGTAAGCTCCCGTATAAGCTCGGTGGCATTGTCAGTGGCCTGATGCATTGCGGTCATCCTGGCTCCGTGCTCGGCAGCAAACGAATCAAGCAGCGCCTTGTAAAACTGTATCCTCAGCGACTTTGGTATCAGTTCTTCAACTATGCGAACCTGGTCAGGCTCATAGATATAATCCGAATGCAGGGCCTCGCTCTTTCCAGGAACCTGGTCTGACAGCGGCAGGAAGACCTCGGTTGTCAGACGCTGAACCGCAGCATTCTTAAACTGGTTGTAGATTATCTCAATCCTGTCGAACTCTTTTGTCAGATAGAGGTTTATCAGCCTGTCTGACAATTTTTTGGTGTTTTCAAACGTGAGGTTTGAATAGAGATCATTATGCTCCTCAAGAATGTTGAGTTTCAATCTCCTGAGAACATCATTCCCCTTTTTACCGATTGGCATGAAGAAGAGGTCTCCCCTTCGCATCTGACCGGTGTATTTATCAGCGATAAGCCTACGCGTCTCTCTTATGACATTGGCGTTAAAACCTCCGCACAGGCCCTTATTTGATGTCAGCAAAATCAAAAGCACCCGGTCACGCCCGGTCTTGCGTGCTGCATAGATGTTCTCAGTCTCTGTTTCACTGAGAGCATGGTTAAGTCCTATCAGTATCTCATTAAGCTTATCAGCATAAGGTCTGAGCTGGACTATCCTGTCCTGGGCCCTGCGCAACCTGGAAGCCGCAACCATCTTCATCGCCGAGGTGATCTGGCGGGTTGACTTTACTGAGCTGAGCCGGACGCGTATTGCCTTTAGATTAGCCATCTTGACTTCTGGATATCAGACTATTTTGTGCTGTAGCGAAACGTAATCTCTGCGGCAGCTTTTTCGAGCACTGCGGTTACCTCGTTATTGATGACACCGCTTTTTATCGTTCCAAGGGTGTCACTGTGGTTATCACGCAGAAAATCGATATAATCCTTTTCAAACATCCTTACCTGGGTGACCGGGATATCCTTCAGAAGGCCTTTTGTTCCGCAATAGATAATGGCAACCTGTTCTTCAACCTTCATCGGTGAGAATTGTCCCTGTTTAAGAATTTCGACGTTCCTGGCGCCTTTGTTCAGTACTGCGAGTGTTGAAGCATCAAGGTCTGATCCGAACTTTGCAAAAGCCTCAAGTTCACGGTACTGAGCCTGATCTACCTTCAGTGTTCCGGCCACTTTTTTCATTGACTTTATCTGGGCGTTTCCACCTACTCTCGATACCGATATTCCGACATTAATGGCAGGTCTTATACCTGCGTTGAACAGGCTTGACTCAAGAAAGATCTGACCGTCAGTGATCGATATTACGTTAGTGGGGATATATGCCGAGACGTCTCCTGCCTGTGTCTCGATGATCGGGAGTGCTGTCAGAGATCCGCCGCCCCTGATCAGATGGCGTATTGACTCCGGAAGGTCATTCATTTTGGCGGCTACCTCATCTGACTCAATGATCTTTGCCGCTCTTTCAAGCAGACGGGAATGGAGATAGAACACGTCGCCGGGGTATGCCTCGCGGCCGGGAGGACGCCTCAGGAGGAGGGAGACCTCACGGTAAGAGACAGCCTGCTTGGAGAGATCATCATAAATGATAAGGGCATCGCGGCCAGTGTCGCGGAAATATTCTCCGATAGCGGCTCCGGCAAAGGGGGCATAGAACTGTGATGCTGCTGAATCGGCTGCCGTGGCACAGACAATGACAGTATAGTCCATTGCCCCGTACTGTTCGAGTGTCGCTGCTATATTGGCAACTGTTGAGCCCTTCTGTCCCACCGCAACATAGATACAGTATACAGGTTTGCCTTTGTCGTATTCGCTTTTCTGATTTATAATCGTATCGATGGCAATTGCTGTCTTACCTGTCTGACGGTCGCCAATAATAAGCTCACGCTGTCCCCTGCCAATCGGGATCATTGCATCAATAGCCTTCAAACCTGTCTGAACAGGCTGCTTGACGGGCTGCCTGAAGATAACCCCCGGAGCTTTTCTCTCGAACGGCATCTCAAACAGTTCGCCGGTAACAGGTCCCTTGCCGTCTATTGGTGTGCCGGTGGTGTTGATAACCCTGCCAAGCAGACCCTCTCCCACCATGATAGATGATATACGGCCTGTTCTGCGGGCAACGTCGCCCTCCCTTATATTTTCGGATGAACCGAGGATAACCACACCCACGTTGTCTTCCTCAAGGTTGAGGACAATGCCCTTAATGCCTGCCTCGACAAACTCAATAAGTTCGTTGGCTCTTACATTTGAGAGGCCGTAGATGCGTGCAATTCCGTCGCCCACCTGCAGGACTGTTCCCACCTCCTCGATGTCGATGGCTGTTTTTACTCCTTCCAGCTGCTGTTTAAGGATCTCTGATACCTCTGAAGGTTTGATATTGGTCATAATAATGGATCTTATATGCTATTCTTCGGCATTTCCTGCCAGTGTAAACTCTTTACTGAATTTGTTAAGCCTGGTTCTTACGCTTGCATCGATGTAGGTGTCATCGACCCTGAGTATGAATCCGCCTATTATCGAGGCATCGACCTTCTCGATGAACTCGCTTGTGGTACCTGTATCACCGGCAGCGACTGCGGCCAGCTCTTTTTTGATCTTTTCACCTACGGGAACGGCCGTGGTGAGTGTTACCTGCCTTATGCCCCTGTGGCGGCGTGTCAGGCTAATAAAATTTCGGGAGACAGCATTGAGATGGGAACCGCGACCCTGGCTGAAGACAAAATTCACAAAGGTGACAGTCAGGTTGTTCAGTCCCTTACCGGCCAGTGCGAGCATAATTTCCTTCTTCCTGGAGACCGGTATTACCGGGTTTTCTATGACCTCCTTCACCTCATGCATTGAGCACAGCTGATTGATAATTTTCATATCATCATATACCTCGTCAAGAGCCTTGTGCTCCAGGGTCAGGTCAAACAGTGCCTTTGCGTATCGTACCGCGATCTTGCTGTCGTTCATCGGTGTCAGTTGCTTTCTGCTTCTATTTCATTGAGATACCTCCCGATAAGCTTCTGCTGTTCTGCATCGCTTTCAAGGGTTCTGCTCACCACTTTTGATGCCACGCCGATAGCCAGTCTGGCTACCTCTTTCTTTACCTCTGCTATGGCGGTTATTTTTTCCCTTTCGATGAGTTCCTTGGCACGCTTCACCATTGCGTCGGCCTCTGCCTGGCTCTTCTCTTTGGCTTCTGCCACCATCCGGTCATGCGCATGACGTGCATCGCGGATGATTTTATCTCTCTCCTCGCGGGCTTTCCGAAGTATGACTTCATTGTCAGACTGGAGGACCTTCATCTCTTCGCGTGCTCTCTCGGCCGCCTCAAGGGCGTTACGGATCATATCCTCGCGCGCCTTTATGGCCTTCATGATCGGTCCCCATGCATACTTTCTCAACAAAACCAGCAGAATAAGAAAGATGAAGGTGGTCCAGAAAATCGTCCCTATAGCAGGACTGGCGAGACTGGTTGATAGTAACATATTCTGAGTACTTTGAATTTTAAAAGGAAGACCTGCAACCAACCGTTGCAGGCTTCAGTTTTCATTTAGCCGATCATAGCCACAACGATAGCGAAGAGGGCTGCCCCCTCAATAAGCGCTGCAGAGATGATCATGGCAAGCTGGATTTTAGAGTAAGCCTCGGGCTGACGTGCGATGGCGTCCATTGCTGAACCGCCTATACGGCCGATACCAAGTCCGGCGCCTATTACCGCGAGCCCTGCTCCTACTGCTGCTAATGTTCCTGTCATGATTTTAATAGTTTAATTAAACAAATAATATATGGTTTCTAATGATGTTCTTCCTCATGTGTGGCCATGCCTATAAAGAGAGCTGAAAGAAGGGTGAAGACGTATGCCTGAAGGAAGGCTACGAGCAGCTCGATGCAGTCCATAAAAAGGACAAAACCAATTGATACCGGAGCCACGAGTATCGTGTCAAAGATAAAAATCAGCGTAACAAGGCTGAGCACGATTATATGCCCTGCGGTGATATTTGCAAAGAGACGGATCATCAGTGCGAAGGGCTTGGAGATGAGGCCGATGAGCTCAATGGGTATCATCACAGGCAACAGCCAGACTGGTACACCCGGCGCGGCGAAAACATGACGCCAGTGTGTCTTGTTGGCACTGAACTGAGTGATAAGAAATGTAAAGGTGGCCAGAACAAATGTCACACTTATGTTGCCTGTCACGTTTGCACCAAAGGGAAATATCGGAACGAGCCCCAGGAGGTTGTTGATCAGAATAAAGAAGAAGACCGTGAGCAGATATGGCATAAAACGGTGATATTTCTTTTCCCCGATATTGGGTATTGCCACATCATCCCTAATAAAAAGTATTATTGGTTCAAGAAAACCCATCAGCCCTTTGGGGGCAGATAATCCGGCCTTTTTATATGAGGCTGCGAGTGAAAGCATAAGCCATGCAAATATTATCGCGGCCACCAGCATTCCAAACACCGTCTTCGTGATCGAGAAATCAAGGGGCAGGGCCTCACCGGTCTCATGTCCTTCGGCATCCACCTTAACAATCTTCCCTTCATGTTCCCCTTCATGTGCAATGGCAAAGCCCTCATGTGAATGACCGTGAGCTATCTTTTTCGATGAGAAGAAATGAAACCCGGAACCCCTGTCATATAGTATTACCGGAAGATAGACCGCCACACCTGTGCCATCCTTCCTGGTCCACAGATGCCATTCATGAGAGTCGGTGACATGTTCAATGATAAAGGTACTGGCATCAAATTTTTCCTTTCCGTCTTGCGATTTGCCTACCTCCTCCTTTTCGCCGGCAGCAAAGGCCGGAAATGCAGGCATCAATGTGCCCAGCAGAAGGATCAATGCATATAAAACTCTGACTTTCAAATTTATAACCTTTAAAGCGTCTTGTGTTTCAGGACTCTGAAAAATGATAAAACGACAAACAGAGTGAAGCCCAAATATAGAATAAAAAACAATAAGACTGAACCGGTCTCCCTGTTTTTAAAAACAAGGAACCACAGCAATGCCAGTACAAATGAGAGAAGCATTTTGACACCAAGGGCAATAAACGTCATGAATACACTTCTTTCAGGGTTCTTGACTGATCCGAGGAAGAAAATAACAAGGGCAGTTAATGAAATAAGTGCAAATGAAGATAAAAGGGGAATAGCATTGTCAAGGGGAACCAGCCCGGGAGATATCCTGTCTGCAATGAGAAACAGCAGAAGGGAGGATCCTGTAAAAATGAGGAGATACAGATAATGTGTGACTGCGGTTTTGGAGATCATCCTATTGCTTTCTGAGGGCTTCCTTTATTATCAGCCACATGGCGGATATCACCCCCAGCAACGACAATATGATTGTGAGGAGAGGTTTGGTGCCGGCAATCTTGTCAAGTTGTACTCCTCCGAGTGAAGTGGCAAGGATGATCACCACCATTTGTATTGCGATAGTACTGTACCTTGAGTAGGCTCTCAGACTATCGTCATTACTATTTTTCTCCTTCTTTGGGTTTGGCTGCTTGTCCGCCATTTTCACCGTCTTTCATGGAGCAGTTACCTGTGAACATTGCTCCCGGTTCGATTGAGAGCTTGCTGGTAACAATTGTGCCGATTATTTTTGAAGAGGCCTTCAGGTTTAACAGCTGGGAGACACTAATCTTGCCATCGACCGTTCCCGACACCTCTGAATTTTTGCATTCCACCTCCCCTTTAATACGTCCGGTCGGGCCAATAACCACCTTTCCCTTTGTATTCAGGTTACCGTTAAGAATTCCGTCAATCCTTATATCGGATACTGACTTTATGTCGCCGGTGATCTCTGTTCCCTGGCTAATGAGGTTAACTGCCGTGCTGTTGTCTGTCTCGTTCATCTTTGCCATATAGATAATTGTTTGTTCCCCTGGTTATTTTTAACCCACAAATATAAAAAGTATTGTGCTGGATGAAAAAAAAGAGCCGTTTTACTGCTCTTCACTTTCATTTTATTTATCACGCTCAGGGTCCAGTGCCCACTTCAGCCAGATGCTTCCCCATGTAAATCCTCCCCCGAATGCTGCAAGTATGAGGTTGTCACCTTTCTTCAGCTTTTGTTCAAACTCCCATATACATAGGGGTATGGTTGCGGCGGTGGTATTCCCGTAGTTCATAATGTTTATCATTACTTTCTCCGGTGAAATGCCCATTCGGCGGCCTGTGGCATCTATTATTCTGAGGTTAGCCTGGTGCGGCACGAGCCAGGCGATATCCTCGGGCATGAGATTGTTTTTTTCCATTATCTCGGCAGCGACGTCAGCCATTTTTGACACAGCGAACTTAAATACTGCCTGCCCCTCCTGGTAGACGTAATGTTCCCTTGCGTCGATCGTCTCATGCGATGCGGGGCGAGCCGATCCTCCTGCCTTCATGTGCAGGTACTTCCTTCCGGAGCCGTCAACCCTGAATATATGATCCATCACACCATACTCTTCCAGGGTTGGTTCGAGCAGTACGGCGCCTGCACCGTCGCCAAAAAGGGTGCAGGTGGTTCTGTCGGTATAGTCAGTTATTGAAGACATCTTATCGGCACCAACGACGATGACCTTCCTGTATCTTCCCGATTCAATATATGAGCTGCCGGTCTGAAGGGCATAGAGAAAGCCCGAACAGGCTGCGCCGATGTCAAAGCTGAACGCATTGGTTATTCCCACCTTGTCTGAAATGATATTTGCGGTGGCGGGGAAAAACATGTCAGGGGTGACGGTGGCGCAGATCAGAAGATCGATCTCCTCCGGTGAGGTATTGGTTTTCTCAAGCAGGCCTCTGACGGCCTGTTCACCGAGATCAGAAGTAGCTTTTCCCTCCCCCTTGAGTATCCTCCTCTCCTTAATGCCGACACGTTGCATGATCCACTCATCGGTGGTCTCGACCATGGTGGAGAGTTCCTGGTTTGTAAGCCGGTATTCAGGGACCCAGCCGTTTATTCCGGTAATAGCTGCTCTTATCTTCGTCATGCTCCGACAGCCTCCTTGATCTTTCGTGCAAGGTCGGCATGAACGACGTCTCTTGTCTGGAGTATCATGTTCATTATCGCCTTGCGGTTTGAGATGCCATGGCCAACAACGACATTCTCATTTATACCCACAACGGGCGTGCCTCCGACAACCTCAAAGTTCAGTCTGTCAAAAAAGGTGTCATTTATCCCCCGTGTCTTCGCTATGCCATAGAATCTCTCGGCCATTTTCAGAACGACGTTCCCGACAAAGCCGTCACATACGATCACGTCTGTCATGTCATGTGTAAAAAGGTCATGGCCCTCGATGTTTCCCCTGAAGCTCACTTCCGGGCTTTCACGAAGCAGCTCATAGGCTGCCTTTACTGCTGCCGAGCCCTTGGATTCCTCCGTCCCGATATTGAGCAGTCCTACCTCAGGCTTCTCTATTCCAAGAACATATTTGGCATATACCGAACCCAGGATACCATACTGAAGAAGGACATCTGGTTTGCAATCAGGATTGATGCCAACGTCCAGTATCACAGAGTTTCTACCGTCGAGGTTGGGTATAAGGGCCACAAGGGCTGGTCTGAAGACGCCCGGTATGACGTTGACGGTATAGCTTGCGCCAACAAGCATAGCGCCGGTGTTTCCCGCGCTGGCGAATCCGTCAATCATTCCGCTTTTCAGCATCCCGTAGCCTACGGCAATAGACGAGTCTCTCTTCTGAGAAAAAGCCTTGGCAGGGTGATCAGACATTTCGATCACCTGGGTTGTGGGAACAATCTCAAACCTTGAGGGCTCTGCCCCCATTGAAGCAAGTTTCTCCCTTATCCTCTTATTGTCACCGATAAGTACAAGGCGGTCGTCTGACGATAGCTGTCCGAGGGCATCAACTGCCCCCTCAATAACAGCATCGGGAGCATAATCGCCCCCCATGATATCAAGACCTATTTTCATTCCTTACCCTTTAAGATCCGGAGGCCGGTCAGGCTGTTGTCTTCTTCTCAACAGCAAGCTTACCCCTGTAATAACCGCATTCAGGGCATACCCTGTGATAGAGATGTGCTGACCCGCAGTTGGAGCATGCAGCTACCGTCGGAGCAACAGCCTTGTCGTGTGTCCTACGCTTGTCTCTTCTGGTACTCGAGTGTTTGTGTTTTGGATTTGGCATCGCAGTAAATTATTTCATTAGTTATTTTCTGACAGTTTTTTCAGTTCATCCCACCGGGCATCACTCTCCTCTTCCCCGGCAACAAGATGATCTTCCAGTTTCCTGATCATCTCCGGGTCGCATGTTGAACGGCCATGATCATCATCAGGATGAATCCGTTTTAAAGGAAGCGCCAGAGTGGGTGTATTCATAAAAGTACTGGCTCAGGTCAAGTTCATGTTCATCGGCAGGCATTATTATCATGTCAGGATCATTCTCCTCCCACTCGCGTCCCTGCTTCACATAGAGCCTGTTGGTACATGAGAGAGCGAGGTAAAACGGATCAAGGCACCTGTCACATATCACTTCGGCAGAGCCTTCAATAACAATATTAAGCTCCAGATGGGTGGACCGCTTATCCAGCGTCACCTCAGCCTTCAGCTCTCCCCTGCTTATCTCAGACCCTTCATAAGCCTCAAAGAAGTCGTCTCCTATTGCAAATTCGTAGGTATATCTGCCTTCCTTCAGTCCGGCGAGTGGTATTGAATACAACCCGGTCATCTTCCTTTTTTCGGTCTGCAAAATTATAAATCCTCTTCCAATAAAAAAAATTATCAACAAAAAAGTAACACTGCCCTCTTAGTTCGCCACTTACCGGAATAAAAACGCCTTCTGCCGGAAATGTATGGCAGGGTGGGGGAACGGATAATATTTTTGTTCCGTAATAATATCCGACGCGTCATGAAAGATCACAACAGTAATCCGTTCAAAGGAGTCGCAAAACTCCTGATATCACTGGGGATGGTGATGCTGATCGCAAGGCTTGACCTGCTTAAGCTCGGATCGCCTCCCGATTATTTTACCTGGCAAATGCTGCTGATATTCTTCAGCATTTTCAACCTTCTCAGCCTTGACCTGGTGACCAGCATACTTCTCTTTGCTGCCGGGTTCTGGTTCCTGATGCCCGAAATGACTGTACAGCTCTCCCCATTTTACATGTCGATATACTGGCCATCTGTGCTGGTGGCTGTCGGGATAGCCTTCATGGTAAGGCCGGTCATCAAAAGTCTGAAATTTTAACCCAACAAATAGTTAAAGATATGGAAACCAACGTACAAAAACCGAAAAGAGATTCCGATACCTCCAACAGGTTCATCATCGGGATATTACTGGTCATCGCCGGATTTATTCTGATCCTTGAGAAGACAACCGTTCTCCCGGCACCGATTGATAATTTCATTGATGATATAATATTCAGCTGGCAGATGCTGCTGATAGTCATCGGTGTGATCACCCTGGCCGGCTCAGGCAACAAGACACCGGGCATTGTACTTATCGCTGTCGGTGGGTTCTTTCTCATACCTGACCTTTTCAGCGACTACTTCAGGTCATTCAATTTCTTCTGGCCGGCACTCTTCATCGTGATAGGAGTGGTTCTGCTCATCAATTCCAGGCGGCTGGGTGACAGACTGAACTACTCAACGGGAAGCAAGGCAGACATGATAGACTATGTCAACGTCTTCAGCGGTGCCGAGCGTCAGCTTATCACCGAAAATTTCATGGGCGGAAAAGTCACTTCAGTCTTCGGCGGAGGAGAAGTGGACCTGACAAGATCATCGCTTGCCCCTGGCAACAACATAGTTGAAATTACTTGTATATTTGGGGGAACAACGCTCATTGTTCCTGAAAGCTGGAATGTCATAATTGACGTCACTCCCATTCTCGGAGGTTTTTCCGACGGCCGTAAAATCGGAAGTGATGTAATAAGAGATACCACCAGGTCACTGACAGTCAAGGGTGTTGTTATATTCGGAGGTGGTGAATTAAAATGCCGTAAATAACGTATGAGGCACCCTGTAATTGCAAACCGGTCAAGATTACTGGTATGGTGGCTGGCCTGGGCAGCACTTGCTGCCGGCCAGTCATCTCTTATTCACTTTGTCTATGGGAGCAGCACCGATGCAGCTATAGCTGACGGTATTATCTCGATGACTCTTTTCGGATTGATCGGTCTTACCGTCTGGTTCCCCTTAAGGTACATGCTCAAGGACAATACTCAGATCTATTCAGATATCCTTAACCTTGTGCTTACAGGTACTGTCACGATTATTTTCTGGCTTTTTTCTACCAAATTTCTTGTGAGGGCAATTGTCACGGAAAAGATGGATTATCAGCTTTTCTGGCATTCGGTCATATTTTTCCGGATCACGGCTGGAGTGCTCATCTTCTTCCTCATCATACTCGTCTATTATTTATTCCTCAGCGCCACCAAGCTGGCAGAAAAGGCTTCCCGCCAGGCACAGCTGGAATCGCTGGTGCGTGAGGCAGAGCTTAAAATCTTGCGATCACAGATTAATCCGCACTTCCTGTTCAACAGCCTTAACTCCATCAGTTCGCTCACTGTGACGGACCCCGTCAAAGCGAGAGAGATGATAGTAAAGCTGTCAGATTTCATGCGCTATTCTCTCTCCTCGCGTAACGATCAGCCAGTGACGCTCAGGAATGAAATGGAGAGCCTCAGGCTGTACCTGGAGATCGAGAAGATCAGGTTCAGTGACCGTCTGGTCATAGAAGAGGAGATAAGCGATGAGTGCCTTCCGGCTCTGCTGCCGGGTCTGCTCTTGCAGCCGCTGTATGAGAATGCAGTCAAGCACGGAGTGTATGAATCAACCGACAGGGTCACCATCAGGACCTCGGTCAGGAGGGATGGTGATTGGGTAGTAATCTCGGTAACAAATAACATTGACCCTGAGGCAATAGTGACGCGGAAAGGGGCCGGCATAGGGCTGAAGAATGTGAGAGGCAGGCTTGAGCTCTTCTACGGGGAGAAGGGAGAGATGACGGTTACCCGTAATGATGACAGCTTTAATGTCACCATGAGATTTCCTTACCAGGAGTAGCCGGAAACTGTAAAAATCACCTGAAAATATGAAAAAGATAAGGGCACTGATCATTGAAGATGAATCCCCTGCGAGGGACCTGCTCAGGTTTATGCTTAAGGATCACCCGGAGATAGAGGTGATAGGCGAATGCGGCGACGGGTTCTGTGGTGCGAAAGAGATAAAGGAGAAACGGCCTGACCTCATATTCCTGGATATACAAATGCCCAAACTGACAGGCTTTGAGCTGCTTGAGGTTCTGGATGAGAGACCGCAGGTTATCTTCACCACTGCCTTTGATCAGTATGCCATAAGGGCATTTGAGCTTAATGCCGTCGATTATCTGCTCAAGCCGTTTTCCAGGGAGAGGTTCGATGATGCTCTTGCCAAGGCTGTAAGCCGGATAGGGATGGAGACCGAAGAGCCTGTCAAAATTGAGAACCTCATAACCACCGTCACCGAAGCGGAAGGGTACCTGACAAGGATAGTGTTCAGGAAGGGGGCAGGGATAAAAATCATTCCGCTGAACAACATCTCTTACCTTGCTGCAGAGGATGACTATGTCATGATCTATTACAATGAAGGCAAAGCCCTGAAACCCAAGACTATGAAATACTATGAGGAGCACCTTCCCCCCTCGCTCTTCCTGAGGATACACAGGTCATTCATGGTGAACGTGGAGCATATTACCCGCCTTGAACCATACAGCAAGGATAACTATGTTGCAGTCCTCAAGTCAGGGGAAAAGATTCCTGTCAGCAGGGCCGGATACAAACTCCTCAGGGAGAAGCTCAGCTTTTAATCATGATCCTTCAGCCTGTTGCATTTAGGACTGAACCTTAAGTATTCACTCACAGGCCTGTAACGTCTGAATATAAAGCGGGGAACGGGGTCATACCCGTGGGTCCCGCCCGGCCTGCATCGCAGAATTCGCCCCGTAGACATCAGAAGGGCCCTCACCGGACCATGAAGCCTGAAGGCATCAATGGCATACTGTGAACAGGTTGGAATGTGCCTGCATGACGGCGGGGTAAACGGAGAGATGAACCAGCGGTAGAAATATACCGGAACAAGCAGTAAAAAAGATAATATCTTTGCCATCGCCTTCAGCATCGCTGCCAAAGATAAGCTGAATGACATGACAAAATGACCTGATGGCAGAACAAAATAATGATGGCAGACGTTTTGAAGTATAAAAGAAAAAATTAACGGAGGAAAAAAAATGGATGGAATGTTCATGCATAACGGAGCTTACTGGATCATATTCATAGTCTTCATGGCACTGAGCTGGATAGTAAGCGCCAGGCTCAAATCCAAATTCAGGCAATATTCCAAAGTGCCTATCGGAAGCGGCATGACCGGCCGCGATGTTGCAGAAAAGATGCTGCGTGACAGCGGCATAAGGGATGTCACCGTTCACAGTGTAGAAGGGGAGCTGACTGACCATTACAACCCGATGAAGAAAACCATCAACCTTAGCCGTGAGGTATATTCGGGCGCCAGCGTTGCTGCCGCTGCAGTTGCTGCTCACGAGACCGGACATGCCATCCAGCATGCCAGGGCATATGCATGGCTGACACTGAGGTCAAAACTGGTACCTGTCGTCAGCTTCTCCTCAAACTGGGTGCAGTGGGTGCTTCTTGCCGGTGTGATACTTCTCAACTCAAGGCCTGAGATACTCCTGATCGGAATAGTGCTTTTCGGACTCACAACCCTGTTCAGCATAATAACCCTGCCTGTGGAGATCAATGCATCAAAGAGAGCCCTTGCATGGCTTGCCGACTCCGGCATAACATACTCGGGGACACATGACAAGGCTGAGGATGCACTCAAGTGGGCGGCATATACATACGTAATCGCCGCACTCGGATCACTTGCAACGCTGGTATACTACATCATGATGTTTCTGGGCTCCAGGGACAGATAGAGTAATCTCTTCATCTTCCCTCAACATAGAGGAATTTCGTTCTCTTGACCATGTAACTTATGACGGCCCAGAATATCAGGGCTGCCACCAGCAGTACGATATAGAGCGATTCCATGTAGATCTTTCCCGTTACTGCCAGGTTGCGCACCATGTCAAGCACTGCAAAGACAATAAACAGGTTGGCTGCCCTGTTGTATTCACGCTTCAGAACCGCCCTGAAGGAGAACGGGAGCAGTGGCTTTGTGTAATGCCTGAATCCCGGTATCACCGCCTTTACCCGAAAAGCCCAAATGTCATAGGCCTCTCCGAACTTGCGGCGGAGATATTGCTCCTCGGCAAAAATAATTCTCTCATAACATATCCAGAAGACCAGGATATAGATGACAAGGCACCATACAGACCTGAGGAACAGCACAGGTCCGAGACCCGCAAGAAAATTTCCCACATAAAGGGGATGGCGTATAACCGAGTAAATGCCCGTGGTATTGAGCTCGTCAGCCAGCTGGTCTATCACACTCCTGCCCGAAGTGTTCCTGGGGACGTAGCCGAGAGTATACGACCTGAGGGCCTCTCCTGCCAGCGATACGGCGATACAGATCAGCTCCCATGTCAGGCTGAAGTATATTACGCTCCTGTTTGCTATGAACAGATAACCGGAGGCCAGAGCGACGATAGCCACCGGTAACCAGTTTCTTCTTCTGAATAACCAGTTTCCGGATTTCTCAAGTTCATGGACAAGTGACATACATGCGGCGTTGATGCCGTAAATGTATGAAAATTTCAGAAACTATACTTTATCCTGAGGAAGCCCATGTTGATCTGTGTCTGATCACCTGAAACAACGCTCTCGAAATACTGCCATACAAGTGAGAAATCAACGTTTTCAGCCAATGAGAAGTCAACTGAGGGGCCTGCATAATAACCCTTAAGATCAGGATACCATATAGCTGACAGAGAGAGGTTAAGCAGAGGCATTGGGGTATAGGTCACCTGTCCCATGAGGGTGAACTCAGAGAAGGCGAGGCTTCTTGCGGTTAATCCCCCCCTGTAAAAATCCCTGAAGCTGTCAATGGCGACAGGATTGCTTGAATACATAAACTGTGTGATGGCGGTGAATTTATCAGAAAATACCCTGTCGATGCCGGCGGTTGCTATCACTGTCCCCTCTTCAGACGGTGCGTCTCCGAAGGGGAGAAACCATGTTGCCTCGCCCCTCAGCGAGTATGAGCCGGCATTGGCTGACCACCCTGTTCCGAGAGTAATCATATCTCCTTCACTCTCCCCGGCAAGGAACTGAAGGTCGGCGTAAGGGATGGTGAACCGCCATAGAGCGGCAGCAGTGACCGCCCCGGTGTTATCTGCCTTTACTGCTATTTCAGCAGACGAAGAAGCCCCCGGTGACCAGATAACCCTGACGGCGTCGCTGCCGGGACGTTCGATATAGTCAAAATCAAAATAAGAGTATGTATTGAAGATATCATTGGGGTTCCATACCAGCGCCTGGCTCCAGTTTATGCGCTGGCGGCCTGCCCTGACCTGAAGGGCCCCTGCAGTAAAATCGACTGATGCCCTGTCAATGAAGGTATTTAAAATGACTGACTGTTCATCGATTATATTCCATGACATGTCAACCCATCCCTGGTCATAGCCAATAGAAGAGGCGTATGACGGATCTGCAAGCAGCAGATCGCCCGTTATGAGCCTGTTCCGTACCTCGAGGGTGATGGTTGTCCTGCTGCCCGGATAGGCTTTGAAATTGAGCCTGTTATGAAGCATACTGCTGTTTATCCAAATATCGGAAGGGTACTCAAACATGGCGTTATGCAGCCACGATGCATAGCCGCCTGCCGAGAACTTCTCCGGCGTCTCCTGCGACTGCGATGATATCGTAAGAATTATCGCAGCCACTGTCAGCAGAGCCTTCTTCTTCATCAGTTATTGTTTACCCTTACGTCAGAGACAATGCGGCCGTCTTCCAGTGTTATGACCCTGCGTGCCCTCTTCATCACCCTTATGTCATGAGTCGAGAAGATGAAGGTCATCTTTTCATCATGATTAAGTTTCTCCATTATATCAAGGAGTGTCTCTGCAGATTTTGTGTCGAGGTTTGCCGTGGGTTCATCTGCCAGGATGAACTCCGGCCTGGGCGCCAGTGCCCTCGCCACTGCTACCCTTTGCTGCTGCCCCCCTGACAGCTGCGAGGGGCGGCTGTTGTGACGGTCAGAGAGACCCACGGATGCCAGCATCTCATCGGTACGGGCCTTGCGTTTCTCTTTGGGCCACTTCTGCAGATTCAGGATGAACCCGACATTCTCCGAAGCAGTGAGAACCGGTATCAGGTTATACGACTGGAAGACGAAGCCAACGTGTTCCATCCTGAAGTCGATCAGTTCCGAAGGCTTAAGTTCGGAGAGCCGGTGGCCTGCGACAATGATCTCCCCTCCGGTGGGCTGGTCAAGGCCGCCGATGAGGTTCAGCAGCGTTGTCTTACCTGACCCTGACGGCCCGACAATCACTGCAAAATCACCTTTCTCAAAGCTGAGAGTGACACCGTTGACTGCCTTCACCTCTACCTCGGTATCATGGTAGGTCTTATAAACATCATTGATTTCGACTACTTTCATGGTTATCGGGTTTTGTTGTTATTCTCCTCTTAAAGCTTCCACCGGATTTAACTGCAGCGCCTTGCGGGCAGGGTATATGGCTGATAATATCCCGGTGATAACGATCAGCACGGTCAGCATTATAAAGAAATCGGCACCTATAGTGGGATAGAGATGGGCAGAGTATCCGAATGCTTCCATCCCTTCCGAATACTTCACCAGGTTAATGCCGGTATGACCGGTTATCCCTATGACTACCCCGCTTACCACCATACCGGCAAAGCCTCCCACGACCGAGAGGAATATCGATTCGAGCATTATCATGGTGAAAACACGGCGTCGGTTCATCCCTATTGCCGACAGCATGCCCAGCTCGCGCGTACGCTCGAGGACAGACATAAGCATTGTATTCACTATTCCGAAAGCCAGGGCAGCCAGTATCAGTGCCATAAAAATGCCGTAGATCTGGTTCATGTAATCGGCTATCATGGCCAGGTCTGTCTGTATCTCCTTCCAGTGCATTACTTCAAGGCCGGGCAGAGCCTCTTTCACTTCAGGGGTCACCCTGTCAGTGAGGTCATTGTCTGCCAGCCGTGCAATTATCCGGTGGTACTCTCCCTCCCCGAGGCCAGTCAGTCTGCGGAGTTCATTTTCGGGAACAAACACTGACATCGCTTCGAAAAGGTCGTTGTTTGTACGGAAGATGCCGCATATCCTGAACGCAGCCCCGGTCTGGTTGTCGTCAGCATCAAGGAATGTAAGTATGATCCTCGACCCTTCGCGGTATGACCAGGCTGCCTCCCTGATCATCATCCCGTATTCTTTTGCCTCCCTGGCAGATAAGAGTCCGGCAAGGGCTTCCGTCAGCTTCTTCTCGGTGGTGAACCGCTGGTCTTCAAGTGGTTTAAGCTTTTCAACCACAGAAGATGGCACCCCGCTTTCTTCAAGAGTACCGAGCGACTCCTCCGTCAGAATGTATCTGATGATGTAGAGTTCCTTTGCCAGTTTCTCCCCGATGAAGGCACTGTTGAGCCTTGTGTCACTGCCGAAGTAGCTGCCTGTTCCCGGGATAAGCCTCGTTTTGAGAGTGAATATCTCCTCTTCCCCTTCGACATTTATGCCGGTGATCTCCACTCCGGTGCTCCCTGCAGAGGTAGAGGCAATACCCCTTACAATTATCCTTTCCGCGATATGGGTTACTTCCGGTATGTTTTGAAGTACAGAGATCACTTTTTCGGGCTCCGGGATGACGTTTTTCAGGTCGCTGCTGCTCCTGAACTCCTTGTTGTTGATCTGGATATGCGAGAGCTCCTCGTTTACAGCGGCATCAATCCTCTGAACAATGGAGCTGTTTATTGCTGCCATCGCAAAGACACCTGCAAAGACACCCACCGTAACGGCAGCAATGACTGTCAGGCTTCTTGTCCTGTTCCTCCAGACGTTTTTCCAGGCAATAGATGTTATCATGATTTCTTCCGTTAGGCCCTGATAGCATTTATAACATTCATTTTGAAGATCTTGCGGACGCTGAAGGTGATCGCAATCAGAATGATAAGGAGAACGATCACTACCTGCCACAGGTAATATGTGTCTGGCAACAGCATCGGCATCACGGGATCGAAGCCGTAATCCTCGTACATCTTTGCCATCTCACCGGTAAAACGGAGTGGTCTGGCATACCCGAGGAATACGATGGGGAGCGAACCTGCCACGCCGGCTGCCACACCGAGGAACCCCACCAGAAACATTTCCATGGAAATCACTTTGGCCAGCTTGCCTTTCTGCATGCCGATGGAGACCAGCATGCCAAACTCACGACGTCTTTCAGCCATCATCATCAGCACTGTGCCGAATACCCCGAAGGCTATCACAAGGTACAGGATACCGATCATTATTGCACCGCTCTTGTTGTCAGCCTCCATCTGGTTGAGGAGAAGGGCATTCATCTCCTTCCATGTGCGGATGGCGAGACCGTCACCGGTAATCTGTCCCAGCCTGTTACGGGTCATAATAATATCATCCTCCTTTGTATCCCGTACGCTTATAATGGCGGAAGTAGCAATATCCGGGGCGGCATACAGATAGCGTGCATCATTCAGGTTGAGGTATACAAACCTGTTGTCTATCTCTGGCTGTGGCATCCGTACGATGCCTTTTATAATGTACAGTCCAGCTGCCGTTGTTCCGTGGTAACCCTGCCCCATCAGCACGAGTGTATCTCCCACACCGGCATGAAGATATTCTGACAGGCCATTGCCGATGACAGCATAACCCGAATCGGCAGATGTCAGGTAACCATTCTCAAAAGCGGCATGCTTTCTGAAGAGCGGGAGGACAGCACTTGTATCAGTCCTGCCGATGCCAAGGATGGAGATGAGACTTGCCTCGTCAGTGAAAGATTCATTGACAAACACATCAAGCAATTTCCCCGTCCGGCCTGGCAGGCTTTCAGCCTTCAGGGCCTCAACAGCCTCCGGGGTCAGCCTGTACCTGACAAGGCGGTTTATGATGTTAAGTCCCTTCATCTCATTTTCAGGGTCCATCCCAATTACCATGACACCCTGTGTGCGGCTGCCGGCTGCGGCAAGGGCAAATGACTCGAGTTTGGGAATGACGGCAGTCACGTTCGGATCATCCTCTATACTGCTGATGAGTTCAGGATCAATGACAAAGCCGTTGTCAAGGCTTGACTCATCAATATAATCAGTGTGCTGAAGCTGCAGATAGCCGGTATACGATTCAATGACATCCCTGTACATCTTCTCATATGTTCCAAGCTGGAACGATCTCATTACCAGTGCGAAGAATACCGCAAAAAAGACTGAGGCGGCAGTGATGAGGGTTCTTCTCCTGTTTCGCCACAGGTTCCTCCAGGCGAGCTGATAATCATTCATAGCGATAATCCTTTCATTAACTGGATCTTACCTTATGGTTTTCATGTTTTGCTGGGAGAAGAAACTCTCTTCCAGTTCAATATTGAATTTCACCTCCATGATCTTCAGAACGGTTTTATGACCCTCCTCTTCTGCCGGCACAAGCTCAATGACCGATGGTATGAACCTGCCGTCCATGGTCTTCAGGCCGGTGCCTCTCTCTGTTCGGACCAGGTACCCGTCCTCATCGTAGAGCTCAGCCTTCAGGACAATGAATTCCTTTTTGTCAACCCACCATACCTGATGCCCCCAGAGGACATCGGCATCATCCTTCGCCATAAGCTTTATCTTATGGCAGAGGCGGCCGTCGATTTCCTCCTCCCCCTCAACAGAATGAGTATAGTCATTCACCACAGACGATTCCCTGAGAATATCGTCATTGGTATAGTCCGATCCCATCCAGCCCTGTGACATCATTGAGGGGGGGAGTTTTATCAGCCTGCTTATGGCAGGGTTCCAGCTCCACATCTCATTGCCCCGCTTGAGGAATGTCTGTCCTTTTTCACGGGCAGGGGCGGTTATCAGTGTCAGGGCGTAATCGTCTTCGAGCGACCATGATTTGAATTCTACGGTTCGCTCCCATGTGGGGCGGATAATGGTCATTGACATCACGCTGTAGCCTGACAGTTCACCGTTGAACTTCTCGTCGGCCTTCCTGATAATCTCCGTGGCTGTTAGCTGTTGAGCCCCGGAAGGGATTGACACAATCATGAAAACGGCAGCCTGCATTGCAGTGATAAATCTTTTTATGGCAGTTGTCATCGGTATGTTTTTATTATGGCATCGATGGTTCTTTCAAAGTAGTCACCAGGGTAACCCTCATCTGAAAAAATGAAAGTGATGGCAAACCCCTTCACGGTATTGGTGAACATCAGCATTTCCGTTACCGGGTCATAAGCGTGGTCATTCGGTTGCTGCTTCCTTCTGAAATAGTCAGCCAATTGTGCTGCAATCTTTTCAGTGAACTGCGGAAGAGGCTCACCGGAGACACTGAGAGGAACAGTCCCGTTCCCGAAGATTCTTTCATAAACGCCGCGCTGCAGCATTATACCCACCAGCAATCGCCAGAACTGACGTTTTGCTTTCAGCAGGTCAAAAACCTGCCGGATGAAGAGCTCGAATTCGTCTTCAGTCAGATAACCGTCATGGTTGGGATCAAAGTGACCGTATATTTCGGATACTGACCTGTTGATGATACCGGACAGCAATTCCTCCTTGCTATTAAAATAATTGTACATCAGGCCCTTAGAAATGCCTGCATGTTTTGCGATCTGGCTTATGGTTGCAGCGTGAAACCCTACATTGGCGAACTGGTCAAGGGCTGCGTTCATGATCAGGTTCTTCCTCTCCTCCCTGATCTCTTCGAACTGTTGTGAAGTTCTCGGTGACATGATCTGCTGATTTAACCTTTATTGAATCAGACCAGTAGTATAGTTTTTTATTTTTGACTGAACGCTTGGTCAAAGTTAAGATTGTTTTTTTGTAAAAGCAAATTTTTGTTATGTTTTTTTGTGAGGTCAGAAACAATTGTCAAATGATGTACGAGCCCGCGGGTTTCAGGGAAATAAATTACTGCCACCATTCACAAAGCTGTGATCCCTCCGGGATCAGGATGTGTCGTCCCTGCGGGACTTGTATATTTGGGGAGTGTGACGCTGTTACCAACCCTTATTCCCTGACGGGAAGAGTTATGCGCCGCCGGCGCATGGCCTTGTACTCCTGCAGGGAGTTACCATGTGCCAGAGGCACATGAGGTTGGTAAACTGGCAGCAAACATTTACCCTCCCTGTGCCGTAGGTACAGGACTTCGTTATTCAGAATTTAAATAGGGTCCTGTGACGGGGCGGGGAGAATGGGCGATGTGCGAATTGCGAATCAGGATGAGCAAGGAGAGATCATGTGATGGCACACAGAGCCGATCGCGAAGCGATCGCACCTTTGTAGAGCTGAGGTCATTTAATAATTGTACGACCCTGACAGGGTCGAAGGATCGATTACTGGCCGTTCGGGTTACAAAGCTGTGATCCCTCCGGGATCAGGAGGTATACAGGGTTGAAGGGACAGAGAATGTTAAAATCCATCCAGTGAATTTACCAGTTTCTTTCTTGTATCGGCCCCTTCGGCTTTTTTCATCAGCTCAGTAAGCCAGGTGCCGTACATCGGGTTGGGAAGGACAATGTATCTCGTGCCGAACAATTCCCTGTCAGCATCAACAGCATCAAAGCCGAAATCAGAACCGCGCTGTTCGTACACTCCGCTGAGATCAGCGAGGTTGTCGCCTACCAGAAGGATAATCTCATAATCTTTCTCTATCAGTGCCCGTCTCTCCACCTTTGACGAGGTGTTGTCCTTCAGAAGCATATGTGTGCTGTCTGCATCGGCAAATCCCATCGCAATCATGTTTGTGATGGTCGGGCCCATCTCCCTGACAGTCCTGTTTGATACATAAAACACCTCAACACCGATCGAATCTGCATACCGGGTGAACGCCACCGCCCCGGGTAGCGCTTCTGCCTCAGCAAGCTCCACCCATCGCGTCCAGTCCTGGTTGTTGAATGCCTTGTTCTCTATCACCTGCCAGCCCTGGAACGGACTGTTGTCGAGGAGCGTTTCATCTATGTCAAGCACCACGGCCGCGGGCTTCGTCCGGCCAGTCCATGCCAGGTTCTCCGAAAGGGCTATCTCCGCATTGCGGAAACACTGATAATACAAGGCCCGCATCTCGGCCGATTTCTGATACCAAAGAGTAGACAGGATAAGCTGGTCCTGCGACTCCTGCGGGGTGACCGTACCGGTCTTCATGCTGCCGCATGAAACCAGGATTACTAAAAAGGTAATAACGACAATCTGCTTCATCTTTTTTTATATTACTGAATATGAGCTATATGCTAACCGTCAAATAGTCTGTGGCCAACTTCCTAAATAACAAATAATTGTCTGACCGTGCCAATTATATTGTGAAAGATTTTTATCTTTAACAGGTTATATCAAAACGTAATCTGCAATGTCTACACTAAAGCTGATGCTGGGGCTGATTCCTTCTACTTCAAAAATTGAACAGGAAGAGAAGGCTCTGATCGCCGAACTGGAAAAAATGATCTCCTTCGCCAGCTCCGCAACGCTGGCAAGATATAATGAGCTGCATGAGAGTGTCAACTCTGCCTCATTCAAACAAAAAAGGCGAGAGATAGAATCGCTCACATATAAAGGTTCCGAGGAGTATGCCAGGGAGAAGGAGTGTTTGTCACTGAAGAAGGCAAAAGACATTGTTCTCTATTTTAAAACGGAAGGAAGCCAGCCTCTCAAAAATTTCACCTCACTTGACGGATCTGCAAAGATAAAGGAGATCGAAGACCTTGAGAGATATATCCAGTCTCCTGAATTCAGGATGAAAGAGAAGATGAAGCCTATCACTTTCAAAAACACTGAGGAATATGGCAAGTGGCTTGAGTACAAGAAGCTGAAGGGCGACAAAGAGGTCAGGAAGAACCTGAACCCTGACAAGGTCAGAAAGTATGAAGAGCTTAAAATGTTTGTCACCACATCAGCTTTCCTGGTTAAGAAGAATATGAAACCTGTGACCTTCAAGGATACTCCGGAATATCAGAAGCTGCTTGAGTTCCGCAGCAAGCGTGGTGCATCCGATGTGGCCTCCTACTATAAATTCAAAGCTTCGAAAGAACTGGCCAACTATTCTCAGGTAAAAGACTCAGCCCGGTTAAGGCGCCTCGCCGAATTGCAGGAATACCTGAAAACCAGGGAGTTTACTGAGAAGAAAGAATATCTCCTTGACAGGAAGCGGTTTGAAAAGAGTGAGATGTTCAAGGAAGTGAGGGAATATACCGATCTCAAAAACTCTGCCGACATCAAATGGTATTTTACCGTAAAGGACTCTAACAAGTTCGATCTCCTCAGGCAGCGTGAGCTGAAATTCAGTGATGAGTTCGATGGTACTGCCCCGGATAGTTCGAAATGGCTCAACAGGTACTACTGGGGAGACAAGCTCCTGCATGACAGTTACAGCATAGCCACTGATCTTCACTGTTATACTCCGGCAGACAACTTCGAGGTACGCCACAGTGTGCTCAGAATAATAACCAGGCCGCAGAAGACAACAGGTAAGGTGTGGGATCAGGAGAGGGGCTTCTATTCAAAAGACTTCCAATTCACATCGGGGATCCTCAACACAGGCTCCTCGTTCAGGCAGAAGTACGGTATATTCTCGGCTAAAGTAAAGCTGACTGATCAGCATGTGCGCAATGCATTCTGGCTTATAGGCGACCGTATCACTCCTCACATCGATGTATGCAGGTCAGGGAGCGGCAAGGTGTGGTTTGACCTCTTCACATCTCCGGGGAATCATTATAAGAAGAGCATCGGGTCAAAATATCTCTCAGACTTCTTCATCTTTACCCTCGAGTGGAGGCCGGAAAGCCTTATCTGGAAGATCAACGGCGTGGAGGTGATGAGGCAGACCGGCGGGGTACCGCAGGAGGAGATGTTCATCAACCTTGCCGGGGGGGTTGACAAACCTATCGGAGGCATTTCGTCAATGGAAGTTGATTGGGTAAGGGTATACCAGTTTAAATAACATACGCGTACCGACGCCCAAATTGGGCGTCGTTAAATAGCATGTGAGTGGCGACGCCCAAGTTGGGCGTCGTTACTTTTTTTTTGCTCAGACTGTAACAAATAGGATCCTGTGGCCGTCTTTATACTGTCACAGAGACCTGAATGACCGTAAAAGAGTACAATAATTCAGTAAAGGAGTATGGTGACCCTGTCTACCGGTTCATCTGCAGGAGCATTAAAGACCGTGAAAGAGCGGCTGACATCGTACAGGATACGTACGAGAAATTATGGAACTGCGTTACTGAGGTCGACTTCAATGCGGTTAAGTCATGGCTTTTCACCTCAGCCTACAACAGGATGATCGATGTCATCAGGAAAGACTCGAGGCTTGTGGCAGTTGAGTTTTATGATGATGCATCACTTTATGCCGAGGATAACAGCACCGATCTGAACGAGGTGCTTCATCATGCCCTCGACAGGCTTCCGGCAGTACAGCGTTCGGTGATTCTCCTTCGCGACTATGAGGGCTACAGTTATCAGGAGATAGGTGAAATAACCGGACTCACCGAGTCACAGGTGAAAACCTATATTTTCAGGGGACGAACAGCCCTGAGGGCTTATCTTGTAAAAACATCCGTCTGGCAATGAAAAGCGATAATGATTTTCCGCGCCTGGTACCGCCAGATGACATTTTTCCCCGACAGGGAAGTCTGTTACGATCGCCGCAGGACCTCCCCGATGACCAGTTCAGCATCCTGGCAGCTGCATGGGCAGAAGGAGCTCTCACGGGAGAGAGCCTCCTTGAAGTGGAATCAGTGATTGCCGCTGACAGTGAAAAAAGAGCCTTTGCAGAAAGCTTCAGGAGGCTGAGGCTTAAACCAGGACCAGAGAGATGGAAGGGCCGCAACAGGCTTCTCAGGTCAACGCCGGAAGAGCAGGCTGTCAGGCGCACCCTCATTTACACAATTGCAGCTGCTGCCGTTGTTCTTACAATCATTACGCTCAGGCCCGTGGCTGAATATCAAGCGACAGAGCTGACTCCGCTGGTTCTGCCGGGCGTTACAGTGACAGCTGATGTTACGCCTCCTGTCACCCCAGCAATGCAGTGGCCAGGTGAGAAGCCTGCTGATAAATTTCAGCCGCAGATAGCAGAGGCTGAGGCTATGATCGCCCCCTCAGAAAATGAAGTGATAAACAGGGACAGACCCCTGGAAGTCGGAGTGGTAGCTGAGACTCCGGTGATTGTCTCCGGGATTGGTGCAAAAGATCTCATCTCACTGCCTGTCAGAAATATACCGTCTCCTGCCGAGCCTGTGGCCGAGCGCAACTGGATAGTCAACAGTATTGCCGGATTATCAAAGTCAAAGACAAAGGATGATAAGCCTGTTGACGGCTATGGTATTGCAGGCTCGCTGGTAAAAAGTGTAAATACCATACTGGGGTGGGAGATGGAGCTCGAAAAAGTCTCCACCGAGCAGGGAGAGCCGGTAGCAGTAAGTTTCAGCTCAGGATTACTGACCTTTTCGTCGCCTGTAAAAAAAAGTAATCAGTGACTGTAACTTTTGACCTTCGCTGATCGTCACAGAATAGAATCATAAACACATTTTGCCATGAAAAGAATAATTTTAACCTTAATTCTTGTCCTGTCACTGATCCTGCCTTCGCAGGCACAGGAGAAGGAACAGAAAGTCAAGACCCTTGAAGAACTCGAGCAGAAGGCGGGAGAGCCTGCCGTACCTGACACACTGCAACTGCCGGAAGCGGAGGTCGCCGTCATTGAAGAAGAGGAACTTCCAGCAGAAGAAACATCGACTGTCAATGTCGGAGACATTGTCACCGTAGAAGAAAAAGGGAATGAGACAATAGTGAGAATCGGCAAGAGAGGTGTCAGGATAATAGAGGAGGACGGTGATACTGAAATCCATATCGGAGAGTGTTATGATGACAACTCAGAAAAGCCCGGGAGGCGCTCCTTCAAGGGCCATCTCGGAGGTATTGAGTTCTCATTCAACGGCTATATGTCAGACTTCTGGACTACATCGCTTGATCCTTCGGAGAGCTACATGAATCTTAACACCGCCAAATCAACCACGTTCAACATTATCTTCCCCAATGTCAGCCTGGCCTTCACGCCTCATTTCGGCCTCGTGGCTGCTATAGGGATCAACTGGAGCGATTACCACTTCGACAACAATAACTGTATCGCCACTGATGATGAGGGGTATGTGATACCTGTATATCCGCCTGACGGTATCCGTTTCGAAAAGACCAAACTAAATACCACTTATGCTGTGTTGCCGATTATCCTGGAAGGACAGATACCTGTGTCGGGCCGCCGGACAATAAATATCGGCGCCGGATTTATCGGAGCGATTAAGCTCGGGTCAAATACCAAGATGGTTTACTACGACACAGACAAAAAGAAGTTTGAGAACAAGGATGACTTCAGCCTTAACCTGCTGCGATACGGCGCAACGGCACGGGTCGGGTATGAGATGTTCCACGTCTACGGGACAGCCTATTTTTCACAAATGTTTGAGAAGGGATTTGGGCCTGAGCTTTATCCCTTCGAGGTTGGCATAGCCCTGACATTCAATAACTGACATAACAGGCACAACATGTAAAGGCCGTTCCTGCCAGGGTGCGGCCTCTTTTTTTTTCCTTATCTTTACGCGGCGCCGCGATCAACGGCCTGTTGAAAGTATTACCGTTAAACTATGCAGAAATGAGACTTCTTCTTATCAGTAATTCCACCAATGCAGGAGAGGCATATCTTGACTATCCCAAGAACAACATCCGTAACTTCCTGGGCATCAGTAAGACAAAGGCACTATTTATTCCCTACGCTGCTGTCACGTTTTCATATGATGATTATGAGAAGAAAGTGAGGGATCGCTTCAGGGAGGTAGGTCATGACGTTATTTCGATTCACCGGTTTGCTGACCCGGTGAAGGCGGTAATGGAAGCACCTGCCATTGTTGTGGGAGGAGGAAACACATGGATGCTTCTGGACCTTCTGAGGAGGAACGGATTAATTGCTCCCATCAGGAAAAGAGTACTTGCAGGCACGCCCTACATAGGCTGGAGCGCAGGATCGAACGTTACATGTCCGACCATCATGACAACCAATGACATGCCTGTAACGCAGCCCTCCTCTTTCCGTGCCTTTGATCTTATCCCCTTTCAGATCAATCCGCATTATCTTGATGCCAACCCGGCAGGTCATGCCGGTGAGACACGCGAGCAGCGTATCCTTGAGTTCATCGAGGTCAACAGGGAAGTATTCGTTGCGGGCCTGCGGGAGGGCACAATGTTTCTGCTGGAGGATCAAAAACTGTCGCTCATCGGACCGCGTAACGCCCGTATCTTCAGGTACGGCCTTGAACCTCAGGAGGTCAGGCCCGGCGAAGACCTTTCGTTCCTGCTTAAGAAAAGCAAAAAATAACCGTTGATTATCTCTCGTGGGATGAGACTGCTGAAAAACATTGTGCTTACAATTGCAGGGGTGTTTTTACTTGGAGTGATATCCCTGACTCTCTATGCATGGCTGAGGCGAGACAGGCTTGCTTCAGCATTTGTGGAAAAAATCAATGAGACGATAAACACCAGGATATCATACGGCACAATCAGGGTAACAATATTTGAATCCTTTCCTGGCATCACTGTCAGGTTCAGTGACCTTCTGATTGAACCATCGCCTTACTATAATAAAGCACAATTTGCAGGCGAGGATAATGATACCCTGCTCTTTGCCTCCTCACTGTCACTTACTGCCTCTATACCTTCATTGCTCACCGGAACGGTATCAATCCGTTCCGTTACTGCCAGGGAGGGAGAGCTGACCCTGCTGAGAGACAGGAGAGGAGATGTAAATTATGAAGTCTTTTCCAAAGAGTCTGAAGGGGGAAAGAACATAGATCTTAAAAATATAAATATCAAAGGGATAGAGACTGTCTGGCACGACAGGAGCTCAAACGCAAGAATTGAAGGCCTCATCAGTGAGGCATCTCTTTCAGGTGAAATTTTCAGGACAGGTATATTCATTAACAGTACACTGGCTGCCACATTAACATCACTTGATATTTACGGAATGCACTTTGCCGGCATCCCGGCAGAGGCTTCGGTCAGAATACGCAAGTCAGGGAACTCTCTTTCAATAGCAAAAGGGTCCCTTGATCTCGGGGGGCTGAGCTTCGAGGTAGGTGGGATGGTAAATTATTCCAATACCAGTCTCGACCTCTCTATCGAAGGAAAGAAGATTGATGTGGCTTCCCTGGTAAAGGGGTTGCCCGACAAATGGAGGTTATTGACCGGAGGGTTCAGTCCATCCGGGATCGTTGACCTCAGATGTAAAATATCCGGACCTTACGGAGATGCAGGCTCGCCGCGTATCGATCTGGCTTATAGCCTTTCAGGGGGCCGCATGAGCCACACATCGACCGGTTTGGATGTGAACAATCTTTCTTTTTCCGGAGGAATGACAACCGGTCAGCCCGGCAGACCGGAGACCTTTCTGCTTTCAGTCGACACCCTGTCTGCAACATACGGATCTGCCAGGCTGGCAGCAAAATTCAGAATGAGTAATCCCTCAAGGCCCAATATCTATCTCCTGGTCATCGGTGATATCAACTTTAACGACCTGAGGAAGGTGTTTGGTACTGACTTCATACGCAACCAGACAGGATCAGTCAGAGGCAACATAAAGATGTCAGGGGTTCTGCCTGACAGCCTCAGGCATCTTGTGGCCTCACTCCCGTCGCTTGACCCTGAGTTATCCCTTACGTTCAGTGATTTCGGGGCCACATTTGCTGCATCAGGGCTCCCATTTACCAATGTTAACGGCTCTGTCGTCATCAATAAAGACCTGACCGCCAGCAACCTCAGCTTCACCCTCCTTGATCAGAACTTTCTTATTAATGCAAGGATGGACAACATCACAGACTGGATTGCAGGTAAAACAAGTCCACTGATGATATCTGGAGATGTATCAACTGACAGGTTCGTAACTGCATTCTTCACTGATAACAAGAGTGACAGTGCGGCAGCCGGGAAGAAGCCACTGAATATCTTTCCGCCCGATATAACATTGAACCTGAGAGTCAGGGCTGACAGTATCATCAGCAGAAACTTCAGGGCAGGAAACTTCACCAGCGTGCTGGATTATAAACCCTATATAATTACTTTCAGTGATGTAAGGGCAGAAGGGCTGGATGGCCTCCTGACAGGAGAGCTTATGATAGTCAGGCAGAATAACGGTACTCATATTTCAAGGTCACGGCTTGAAGTAACCGATATTGACCTGAATAAGACCTTCCTGACATTCAATAATTTCGGACAGACATTCATTACCAGCGATAACCTGTCCGGCAGGCTGACAGGAGATGTAACCCTTATGGCTCCGCTCGGCAGTAACTTCCGAATTGAAACTCCGTCGCTTGTGGCAGAGGCACACTTATCGATAACAAAAGGACGGCTTGTCAGCTTTGCCCCTGCCGAGAGCCTCTCCAAATTCCTTGACCTCGATGAACTCAGGGATATTGGTTTTTCAAAGATGGAGAATGATATATTCATCAGGAACAGAACGGTTTCAGTGCCTAAAATGCTGATCAACTCGTCAGCAGGAAACTTCACGATATACGGCACACACAGCTTTGACGGAGAGTATATCTACCATATCAGGGTTTTGCTCTCGGAGGTAATGAGCAGGGAGGCGAGGGAACGCAACCGTGATGTCATTGCCTATGACCAGGTGAAGGTTGACGGCTCAGGCAAGGCGACGATCCCGCTCAAGATAGAATACGTTGACGGAGAAACAAAGGTGGGATACGACTTCGGGCAGGCACAGGAAAACATCAAAGAGGACTTCGCTGAAGAAAAGCAGACGCTGAAGGGGATACTCAATGAGGAATACGGATGGTACCAGGCTGACACAACAAAAAAGACAGTCTCTGACAGCAAGCCGAAATTTTCAATCACATGGGAAGAGGGGAAGGAGAAACCTGCTGAGACAAACAGCACCGGGGAGGAGGTAAAGGAGAGCCCGATCAAACTGTTCAGGAAAAAGAAATAGTCACTGATGAATATCTACCGTAAGAACCTTATATGGAAAGTGGTGCTGCTTGCCGGAGCTGTGCTTATCGGTCTCGGATCATTGATATATACCCGTGACCTGGTCTCAAAGCTCAAGGAGGAAGAGCGGAAAAAGGCGGAACTGTGGGCTGAGGCACAGAGAAGACTCGTGAGTTCTGAGGATTTTGAGTTTATCTTCCGCATCATCGAGGATAACAGCACTGTTCCCGTGATACTTATTGACTACCAGGACAATATCGTCTCTCACAGGAATATTCCGGCAGGGATCGCGGAGGACACCACCGCCCTCGTCCGTGAGCTGAAACGAATGGAAAAGAGGAATGAACCTATACCCGTTGACCTGGGCAACGGCATCTTTCAGTACATATATTACCGTGAGAGCACTCTTCTGAGGCAGCTGAGGATCTATCCTTACGTCCAGCTCGGCGTCCTGCTCCTTTTCATAGCAGTGGCATACCTGGCCTTCAGTTCCTCATACATGGCAGAACAGAACCAGGTGTGGGTGGGTCTTTCAAGGGAGACGGCCCACCAGCTTGGCACCCCGGTCTCGTCACTCTCAGCATGGGCAGAGATCATCAGGGGCAGGTACCCGGGAACAGAGATAGCGGAGGAACTTTCAACCGATGTCGAGAGACTGGGGAGGGTGGCCGAGCGGTTCTCCCTGATAGGGTCACGCCCCAAACTGATACCTGAAGATCTCTGCGCCCTGGCGGAGAAAACGACAGGGTATCTTCGAAAGCGTATTGCATCAACCGTTGATCTGAATGTAATAAATGAAACTACCGGATGCAGTGCGGTACCGCACAGTCCTGTTCTTCTTGGGTGGGTCCTCGAGAACCTGGTGAAGAACTCTGTCGATGCCATGATGGGAAGCGGTTCAATCGTCATCAGGCTCTCAGAGACTGACAAAGAGGCATTTATTGACGTTGAGGATACCGGAAGAGGGATACCAAGAAATCATTTCAAAACCATCTTCAAGCCCGGGTATTCAACACGTGAACGGGGATGGGGACTGGGGCTGTCCCTCTCAAAGAGGATTGTGGAAGAGTATCACAGGGGTAAAATATTTGTCAGACATTCAGAACAGGGCCGGGGAAGCTGCATGAGAGTGGTACTGAAGAAGCGGAAATAAACGGACCGGACAGTTTGCATGAAGAGGAATGATATAGAAATAATGGCGCCGGCAGGATCATGGGAATCGCTCACGGCAGCCTTGCAGGGGGGGGCCGACTCCGTTTACTTCGGAGTAGAACAGCTGAATATGCGCGCCCGCTCTTCGGGCAATTTCACAGTGGAGGACCTTCATAAGATAGCAGCCGTCTGTTCTGAACGGGGAGTTAAGAGCTATCTGACACTTAACGTCGTTCTTTATGACGATGAGACGGAGATCATGCGCCATATAGTCTCCGAAGCCAGGAGGGCCGGCATAACCGCGGTGATCGCCACAGACCAGGCGGCTATTGCAGCTGCCGCCGAAGAGGGGATGGAGGTGCATCTCTCAACCCAGCTCAATATATCAAACAGCGGATCACTGAAGTTCTATTCCAGGTGGGCTGACGTTGTGGTTCTTTCGCGCGAACTCAACCTGCAGCAGGTCAGGAACATATATGAGACCATCATACGCGATGATATTCGCGGACCCTCAGGTAATCATGTTAAAATCGAAATGTTTGTTCATGGTGCCCTCTGCATGGCTGTCTCGGGAAAGTGCTACCTGAGCCTTCATGAGCACAATGCCTCGGCTAACAGGGGTAACTGTTATCAGACGTGCCGCAAGGGATATATCGTCACCGATAAGGAGTCAGGCTACGAACTGGAGATTGATAATGAATACATAATGTCGCCCAAAGACCTGTGTACGATCGGGTTCCTTGACCAGATAATAGACGCAGGTGCCAGGGTACTGAAGATAGAAGGGCGGGCGAGATCAGCCGAATATGTAAAAACTGTCACCGCATGTTATTCGGAAGCTGTTGAGGCCGTTGCCGACGGAACTTACGGAGAGGTGAAGGTCAGGGGATGGACAGAAAGACTTTCCGAAGTATTCAACCGGGGCTTCTGGGACGGCTATTACCTTGGCCAGAAGCTGGGAGAATGGAGCACAACCTACGGCTCAGCTGCAACAAAAAGAAAAATATATCTCGGGAAGGTTACCAATTACTTCAGCAGGCTGAAGGTGGCTGAGATCAAACTTGAAACGGGCGACCTGAGCAGAGGTGACACTATTCTCTTCACCGGTCCAACCACAGGCACGATTGAACTCACTGTGGGTGAGCTGAGAGATGAAGCCACAAATCCGGCTGAAAAGGCTGAAAAAGGTACTTTGTGTTCAGTTCACATTCCGGATCTGGTCAGGAGATCTGACAAGGTTTTCAAGTGGGTCGATGCCTCGTCTATAAAAAGAGAGAATATCAGCTGAGGCTCGCGGCTGCCTCCCTTACCCTGGCGGTATTAACTGAAATATCATCAGTGTCGGTATGAACATATATCACCTGGCCACTTGCCCTCTTTGAGAGTCCGTAGTTGTATGACTTGTCGTAGTACTCCAGCGTAACCCTGATTGCCGCCGGGAAGTCTCCGCTTCGTACAGCATCAAGTGCCAGCTTTGTTTTATCGCCGCCAAGTCTCTTTGATATCTTCATGACAGAAGCGATGATCTGCTCCACGGGAAAGGAGGCATACTCCTGCACCAGCCTCGGGAGCCTGGTGTCGATGCTCATCATCAGTGCTATCACCGGGGCAGCCTGCATCCGGCTGAAGAAATTGTCAGGCATGAATACCGTCCCTATGTTTCTGCTTTCGTCTTCGAGCCATACCGGATCATCATGACGCTTTTCCCTCAGGTCATCAAAGAGCATATTGGCGAAGTGCTCCGAAGAGGGCTGGGGTGATTGTCCCAGCGCGCCGAAAGCCGAGCCCCTGTGTGACGCCAGTCCCTCCAGGTCGGTAACCTGCTCGCCTGATGATGACAGGCTTCTGAGTATATGTGTCTTACCGCTGCCGGTAAGACCGCCCAGAATTATGTATTTTCTTTCCCTTCCAAGGTCATCAAGGATATGGTTCCTGTATGCCTTATAGCCTCCCCTGAGCAGCATGCAGTCTGTGCCGCCAAGCGAAAATAGCCACGCCATTGCTTCAGAGCGCATGCCTCCTCTCCAGCAATATAGTCTCAAGGGTCCATTGCCTGCCAGGCTGAGAGCCTTCAATAGCTTGGCAGACATCTCCGGCGCTGCAAGGTCTATTCCGCGCAAAACAGCCTTAAGGTTACCCTCAGCCTTGTAAAGCGTTCCTACCTCCGCCCTCTGCCTGTCATCAAACAGAGGTATATTGACCGCACCGGGAATATGTCCGTAAGCATACTCACCGGGTGATCTGACATCTATGACAGGTGCAGATATTTCCGGGCTGAGAAATTCACCGGGAGAGAGTCTTTTTATCACGCCGGACATATTATTCCAGCTTAAGGTACTTTGCAAGGACACGCCTGAGATCCTCCACTGCTGCCGGCTTGACAAGAACCTCCCTCATGCCGGTCTGCTTTGCCTTTTCATGTGTCTCAGGCAAAGTATCGGCAGAGAGGGCTACAATAATTGAGTCCCTGTCAAAATCAAGCATCATTCGTGCTGCTTCAAAGCCATCAATCTCCGGCATTATAAGGTCCATGAGAACAAGGTCGTATTGCTTTTCCCTGGTCATCGCCAGAGCTTCAGCTCCCCCTGCGGCAAATTCAGCTTTTACGCCAAGAACCTTCAATAATGATCCTACGACCTTCCTGTTAAGGAAATTGTCATCAACAACGAGAACCACGGGAGAAGAAGCCTTTATCAGGGCTGAGCTGTCTTTTCCGGTTTTGAGATACGGAAAATGGTTCTTTAAAATGTTCAGCAGATCCTCGCTGGCAAAAGGCTTGACAAGGAGGTGGTCAATACCCATATCCACACATCTTGCATAGTGCCCCTTCGGATCTTTAGATGTGAACATCAGTATAATGAATTCGCCTGTCAGCCCTGCATCCAGAAGCGCTTTCCCGGCCTCAAAACCATCCGCTTCCGGCTCGTCAAAGAGAATCAGAAGGATATATTTTTCGGCCGAACTGTTAAGGTTGGATTTTATCTGTGAGATGGTTTGCTTCTGGAAGCTGGTTACAGATACGGGCAGGCCAAGGCGGTGTATTATGCCCAGGAAATCGTCGTCACGTCCCTGTGCGCCTGTAATTGCCAGTGTCCTTATAGCGCCTAAGGTAGTATAAGGTTTAAGATCAATCTTCTTGTCGATCTTTTCATTCAGATGAACATTTATTGAGAATGTGACCTTCAGCCCCTTTTCCTGACCTGAGGCATCCCTGACGGCCGGGCTCTCTGCGCTGAGTTTTCCTCCCATGAGCTCTGTGAGCTGCCTTGCCAGCACCGGTCCAAGTTTCAGGTCTTCAGCCCATTCCGATCTTTCGGACAGACTTGCTATGTAGTCGCCGAACATTTTTTTTGTCTCAGCCCTGGAGTAGATCTTCCCGGTATCGGTTATTGAAAAAATGAGTGTATACTGGTTTCCGTTCGATTCGCTGACGCTGCAGCTAAGGCTTATCTGACCTGCCTGTGTGCCTGAAAGGGAATTATAGAGCAGGTTGGTAATGATCTGGCGAAGCCGGTATGGGTCACCAATCAGATTATCCGGCACTTCAGGGTCAACATTCGATTCAAACCTTACCATTGTGTCGGGGTTCTCGCGTTTAACCAGGCTGATGCAATAAGAGACCTCATCTCTCAGCCTGAAGGGTATTTCATCAAGAATCATCTTGCCGGTCTCAAATTTGGAGACGTCAAAAATATCATTGACAATGGTGATCAGCAGGTCTGCGGAACGTCTTAACAGCCCGGCAATCTCTTTGTATTCCTCCGGAAGGTCAGACCGTGAGAGCATTTCAGTCATACCCACAATGCCATTAAGGGGGGTTCTTATCTCAAAGCTCATTCGTGCCAGGAGTTCCGACTTGGCTATGTTGGCCTCAGCTTCCTGCTTGCGTGCAGACTCCAGGGTTGTCACATCGATAAATACCTCGAGAGTTGCCTCTTCTCCCTTGAAGACAATGGGAATGTCGTTACGGAATACAATCCTGTCTCCATTTTCGCCGCTCAGTCTGATTATTCTGCCCTGCCCGAACTGTCCTGTGAAATCACTTATATAGTCGTTTCGTGAAAGATCGGGAACGAGCATTCCCTTCATCTGTTCTTCCGTTTCATAAGAAAAGAGGGTTGCGGCCTGCCTGTTTGCACGGAGGATCTCCCGGCTGGTGTTGTACACAATAATGCCGACCGGCATCTGGTCAATGATGGAGATAAGCGTTGTTTCAGAGTCCCTTGCTTCGCTTAACTGCTTCCTCTGCCTGCTGAAGTGAGACCGGAAGAGGTTTATTATAAACAATATGACCAAAATGGTTGCCACACCCATTATGATGGCATTTCTGATAATATACTTCTGGAAGAAGTCTGTCGGAGCGGAGAATACGATCCCGTAATCAATACCGATGATGTTAATCGGATAGTAGGCAGATATAATCTCGTTCGATATGCCGCCGGCGTGCATGGAGTGCACCACCCTTCCCGAGATACCTTCATTAAGGTCCTGGGTTATCTTTCTTATTTCAGAATACCGGGCTTCTCCGTCATGGTTATCGAACACCACGCTTCCGGAATCGCTCACAACCCATTGCCACTGGCTTTGCTCAAGATTATACTTTGAAAAAACAGTTGAAAAGTACCTCTCAAAATCAATCGAAATGACAAAGTTGCCCATCACCTGGCCATCCTTTATTACTGGAAGGTAATACTTGAATTTGCCCCGCTCGTTCTCCAGGGTCTCAGATGTATAAATTCGTGGCAGGCTCTGTGCGCGGTATGAACCGTCAAGCCATGAGTTACGTTCTTCATCCTTGAAGAGAGTGTAAACGTCTCCGGCATTGTTGTAAAGCATTATCCCTACTATAATCTCCTCATATCTCGAGTAGTACAGCTTGATCTTGCCTTTTGCCCGCTCATTTACCTGATCATCAGAAAAAAAGAGGGAAATATCATCCGAGAAATTTATTTCCGTCAGGTCGCTGACGATATACATGCTAGTATTGTCAATATCAGATCCTACTATCCTTGCCTGCCTGTCAAGAAGCTTTACTGAGTATTCAATCTGGTTCTTATACAAACTGTTATAGAAAACCAGATTTATGAGCATAATCAGCAGGAAGGCTGAATATGCAATTATGGTAATCTTCTTCATTGCGGGCTTATTTGTGCTGTAAAAATAAGGATTATCTGTATTTAGGGTTCTCCCCGAGCATCATGCTTACATAGCTTCTGTATCTCCACTGTTCTATTTCGCCGGATGCCACGGCTGAACGAACTGCGCAGTCCGGCTCACTCAGATGCCTGCAGTTGTAGAAACGGCAACCGGATGATAACCTGAATATCTCCGGGAAGAAATGATAGATCTCATTACGGTCAAAGTCTATCACTCCGAAGCCTCTTATTCCGGGGGTGTCTATGACAAATCCCCCTCCCGGCAGCGGGTGCATCTCGGGGAAAGTTGTCACATGCTTTCCCTGCTCATGAAATTCTGATATATCCTCTGTCTTGAGCGAGAGCGCCGGGTTCAGCCTGTTCAGCAACGAGCTCTTTCCCACTCCGGAATTACCCGAGATAAGGGTAACCTTTCCCTTAAGTGCCTCTTCTATCTGATCAATGTTTTTATCCTGCGTCACGGAAATAATGTACCCCGGATAACCCACTTTCTCATACACGCTCTTAACTCTCAGGGCGGCAGCCATCTCGTCTGTTCCGTAAAGGTCTGATTTATTTATTACCAGGCTGACGGGGATCCTGTACGCTTCTGCTGATGCCAGGAACCTGTCAATGAACTCAACCGGGGTAGCGGGCATCTTGATTGTAATCATAAGAAATGCCTGGTCAATGTTCGCGGCTATTATCTGGGATTCTTTTGAAAGATTTGATGCTCTGCGTATTATATAGTTGCGGCGCGGTGTAAGTGCACATATGACCCCGTCATGTTCATCAATTGTCACACGGTCGCCCACGGCAACAGGATTTGTGGTACGAATGCCCCTGATCCTGAACCGCCCTTTAATCGAACACTCATGAACAGTGCCGGAATCATCAAGTACCCTGTAGCGGCTTCCTGTCGACTTGATAACTGTTCCCTGTCTCAAATACCTCACATTTAGGACAAAAATAAAAAAAGTGATGTCAGAAATGCCCTGACACCACCTCTTTTCCTATGCTTATCCGTTTTTTTCAATACTCCGCAGCCATAAGGAAGAATGGCTTCATCTCAAAATTTGAATAGTAGGGCCTTAGCCTTTCAGTGTTGTAGTACTCTGAGACCTTGACAACCTTCTTTGATGAGGTGACTACATCTATCGGAACATTATCATAACGTCCGTTCTTGAGAACGACGACGCGTCCGTGTATTCCCTTCATTATCAAGTCAAGAGCCAGGTTGCCATATGCCATCGGCACTATTGAGTCTACAGCATCCGGGTCACCTCCCCTGACCATATAGCCAAGCTTCTGGGTGATGACATTGATCGTCCGTCCCTTGTTGAATTTTGCTGAGAGCTCCTTCAGCTCAGATGATACGACGTCACCTATCCCTCCGAGCTTCGCATGACCGTAAGCATCACGCTCGGCATTCTCAAACACCATTTCACCCCCCCTGAACATTGCTCCTTCCGAGATGAGAACGGTTGCGTACTTGCTGGGATTAAGGTTACGGTCTTCAACAAGGAGTTTTGCAAGTTGCTCTATATCAAATTTATATTCCGGGATGACGCATCTGTTTGCAGCGCCGGCCATTGTAGGAAGCATGGCTGTAAACCCGGCGTATCTGCCGAAGACCTCAAGAACAAGCAGCCTCTCGTGAGAGCCGGCAGATGTTCGAAGACTGTTCGTCATCTGAATGGTACGTGTTACGCAGGTGCTGAATCCAATACAGTAATCAGTGCCCGGAACATCATTATCCATTGTCTTGGGAATGGCAACCACCTTGATCCCCTGCTTGTAAAGATGGACGCCGTAACTCAGAGTGTCGTCACCACCTATGGGTATCAGGTAGTCAACTCCCAGCCACTCGAGGTTCTTTATCACCTCGGGAGTAAGGTCGTTCATGTCATTCTTGTATGTATCCCTGAGATGCTCAGGAACTGATGATTTCGGGACATGACTGGGCCTGGTCCTTGATGTGTGGAGGAACGTGCCGCCGGTTCTGCCGGATTTGTTTACGATATCATCTGTAAGAAGCTGAAAACAGTCGCTGTTATCAACTTTCGGATCTCTGATAATCTCGGTGATACCGGCCCATCCCCTTCGAAGACCGATGACCTTGTAGCCTTCCCTGTTTGCCCTGATGGTGACTGCCCTGATTGCCGGATTAAGACCCGGCACATCACCGCCGCCAGTAAGGATACCGATTACTCCCTTGATTTTCTTCTGATTTGCCATTTTGCGTTACTGTTTGTGAGGTTTAAATGCAGTCGGTAAAAGTAGAACTTTTCGAAATCATATCAAAAGAAGACTCAACAGCTTCCTGGTTTTTTAATATTTTTGAAGAAAAAGGGAATGGAAAAAAAAGAGGCTGCCCTGCGCTATTTTCGGGCCGGGTATAATTGCGCACAGTCGGTGGTTCTTGCCTGCGCCGGAGAGAGAGAAGATCTCACAAGGGCTGCAGCAGCATTTGGCGGAGGAATGGGAAGACTGCAGAAAACATGCGGTGCAGTTACAGGAGCGTATATCTGCTTCGGACTTAATTGGGCTTCACCCGGATTACCGGGCGAGGAGGATAAGCTGAGGGTCTATGAAAGGGTCAGAAGCTTCAACAGGTTGTTCAGGGAAAGGAATGGAACAGACATCTGTTCAGAGCTGCTTGGCGAGGACCTGAACACTGATGAAGGAAGAGCCAGGATAAAAGAACAGCGTCTTACCGAAAGGGTATGCGAGAAGTGCATCACGGATGCCATAGAGATAATTGAAGGTCTGGGGTAAATTATGCAAAGGGTTGTAATCACAGGGGCCGGCGGACTGATAGGTTCAAGACTGAGCGAGATGCTCTCGGATGAGGGCTATGATGTCGTTCACCTTACCCGCAGCAGGAAGAGGGGGGACAAGTATAAATCATTCATATGGGACCCGGAGGCGGGCATCTGTGATGCGGATGCTTTCAATGCAGGCGATATTATAATTCATCTTGCCGGTGCCAATATCGGAGAAAAGCGATGGAGCCCCGTACGAAAGCGGGAGATTCTTGACAGCCGGATTAAAACGGCAGGGTTGCTCTCTGTCTCAACCGTTGCGAAGGGTATTTTTCCATCGGCATTCATCTCTGCTTCAGCAACAGGCATTTACGGATCAGTTATCTCACAGACGATCTTCAGCGAACGCGATACCCCGGCTGCCGATTTTCTTGGTGAAACGTGCCGGGTTTGGGAGGCGGCTGCTGATCCGTTCGAGGCTGCAGGCGTCAGGGTCGTCAAGGTAAGAACCTCTGTGGTGCTTGCCCCCCGGGGTTCAGCGCTTTCTAAACTCAGAGCCCCTGCGGCGGCAGGACTGATCATAAGATTTGCTCCGGGTAACCAGTTCTTCCCATGGATACATATTGATGACCTGTGCATGGTCTACATGAAGGCTGTCACTGATGCCGGGATGGCAGGTGTTTACAATGCAGCCTCACCTGAGCATATAACGCATGATATGCTTATGAGGGAGATTGCGAAACAGAAACGCCTTCCGGTGTTTATGCCACGCATACCGGGGTGGTTTGCCCGCCTGATGCTTGGGGAGATGTCCGTGGTCATCACCACCGGCAGCCGTGTCTCATGTGACAGGCTGATCGCTTCAGGCTTTGAATTCAGGTATCCTGATATCAGGTCAGCCCTGAAAGCCTGCTGATGCTATTTCCCTCCTATCTGCATATCAATAACGCGGAAGGTAGGGGCCGCAAACGACCTGTTCATGTCAATGTCGTTCCCCATCATGTCAATGCCGTTGAGGATAGCATCTGCACTGCCAGCTATCGTTACCCCCTCCACAGGAAAGAGTATCTCTCCCTTTTCTATCCAGAACCCTGATGCACCGCCGCTGAAATTTCCGCTTACCGCATCAATGCCATACCCTGTCACTCCCTTGAGCAGCAATCCTTTATCTGTTGCGGTGATGATCTCGTTACGGTTATGGGTGCCCGTTGCCAGGGAAAGATGATGTGTTCCGATGCCAGGCAGGGAATTATATCCGTTCCTTGAAGCGTTTCCGGTGCTTTCTGTACCTGCTCTTTTGGCTGCAATGGTATTATAGATGAATCCGCTTACAACACCCTTATCAATCAGGGCCCGCTTTTGAGTGGGTACTCCTTCACCGTCAAACGGCGCTGAGCCGAGTGCTCTGGGTTGCGTCCCGTCATCAATGACAGTTAATACAGGAGAGGCTACCTGCATTCCCATTGAATTAGCCAGAAAGCTTGCACCCTGCAAAACACGTTCTCCGTTAAGGGCGGCGATAACACCCCGCAGCAATGATCCTGCAACGTCAGGGTCAAATATTACAGCTGCTCTCTGTGTCTTTATCATCTGCGGATCAAGCATCTCCCATGCTTTCTGTGAGGCTGCTGCCGCAATCTGTTCCGCAGGCAGAAGGTCGCTGAAGAAACGCCTTGAACAGTACTCGCCGCCTGTCTTCTTCTGATTGCCTTTTTCAGCAACCACGCTAACGCCCAGAGAGCATCCCGAGGCTCTGTAGTTCAGGTTAATCCCGGCGGAATTGGAGATAAATATCTCCTCCGTACTCTCGCCATATGATGAACCGGAGCTTTTTGTTATCCTGGAATCGCTCAGGGCCATTTTTTCAATCTCAAGTGCCATGGCGATCTTGTTTTCAAGCGTGACTCCGTAAATGTCAGGATCGTAAAGATCATCGACGGCTGTTGCACCTCCCATAGTGGGTAAAAGGTTAAACTTATCGGGTGAAGTCAGGCGTGCAAATCTTATGGCCATTGCAATCGTATCTTCCATAGCCCTGGCATCGAGGCTGTTGCTGTAGCTGAATCCAAGAGCCCCGCCAACTATCACTCGTACTCCTGCACCAACAGAATCAGCCTCCTCAATGGTCTCAATCTCATTATTCAGGATATTTACAGACAGATTACGACTGGAGGAAATATAGATCTCTGCTTCGTCAGCTCCCATTTTAAGGGCCTTTGAAACAAGTTTTTCAGCCAGTGATGAATAATTCATTTCTTTCATTGTTAAATATTTACACTATGCTTTACTGCCACCAACATTAATTCCCCTGATTCTTACAGTCGGCTGTCCGGCTGTCACCTCGGCACTCTGGCCCTTGCCACATATGCCGGGTCCGAAGGCCAGGTCATTTCCAACTGCATCGATGTTTGAAATCACATCCATGCATGATCCGATCAGTGTTGCCCCTCTGACAGGTCTGGTTTTCTTACCGTTCTCTATCAGGTAAGCCTCACGGCATGTGAAATTGAACATACCCGTTACAGGATTTACACTTCCGCCGCTCAGGCTCTGAACATAGATCCCTTTTTTTGTTGAGGAAAGTATATCAGCAGGGTCGGCTGTTCCTTGTGCGATGAAGGTATTGGTCATCCTGGGGATGGGTATAAAACGGAAATTCTCTCTACGGCCGTTGCCTGTACGTGTCAGGTTCAGCTGTTTTGCGCTCAGTATATCTGTCATGTATCCCAGCAGGACGCCGTTCTCTATAAGCACATTGCGCTGTGCCGGTGTGCCTTCATCGTCGTGATTTATTGTGCCCCGGTAGTTTGCCAGAGTACCGTCATCAATCATTGTAAAGCAGTCACTTGCCACCTTCTGCCCAACCTTTCCTGTGAATGCTCCTATCCCTTTTGCAATGTTGTCAGCTTCAAGCGGATGGCCGACAGCTTCATGAACAAGCACGCCGCCCCAGCCATTCTGCATCACCACATCCATGATGCCTGCAGGCGCCTCTTCAGCATCAAGCATGGCAATAGCTTCACGTGCTGCATTACGTGCCACCTCCTCTGGTGTGACCCTGGAGAACATCTCAAACCCGCTGTGCATACTAAGGCGCTCACGTGCCATATGCCGTGCCTTGCCGTCAGACGACATCGCCTGGACTATAAAGAAAAGCAACGGCAGCTCATCACGAAGATAAAGCCCCTCACTGTTTGCTATGACCCTCCCTCTCACTTCGTCATAATAATCAACCATGGTCATTTTTATCCTGGGATCATAGGCGAGAGCAGCCTGGTCAGCACGTCTTATCATCTCAATGCGCTCTTCATCAACTATGTTGCCCAGGGGCATCTCCACAGTGACAAACGAGCGGTATTCAGAATCTTTCAGATCAGCAACAGCTACCGGCGTGCCGTTTCCTGCAACATAAGAGGCAACCTCCGCCGCACGCATCAGCTTCTCCTCCGTTATTTCGTCGGTATAAGCATACCCGGTCTTGTTGCCACAGACGACCCTGACCCCGGCTCCCTGGCTGATGCCGTAGAGACCGCTCCTGAACATCGACTCTTCCATGACTATCTGCTTTGAGACGCGGCTCTCAATATATACTTCTGAAAAGTCACCCCCCTTCTCAAGGGCTTTTTTAAGCACCCTCGATATCAGGGCCCTGTCGGTGTCAAGCACAGTCATCGCCTCTGATCCGGAACTGCAGGATGTAAGATGCGTCAGCAGTGCCGGTGTGGCGGCAACTGCTACACCGCCCTTCATAGATAGTTCAACAAACCTCCTTCTCGGGATATCGTGAACGGAAAAGCGCTGCAATTTCATAGTTTGTCCTCCATGTTTTATGAATCTCTAAAATATGTATTATTTGATAATAAAATCCATTCCCTCAAGCTTTCCTGCACGGGTTGTCAGTACCGAGGCCCTTCCTTTAACTTCTGCATTGTCGAAGACCCTGATGGTGAATGTCGCCTCATTCACTGCACCACCGTCGGTATATCCGGTTTTTACTGAGATATAGTCAGGCCTGCCCGACTCCTCGTCATACATCATCATCCCCTCGCGCTGGCGCACGACAGGCTTCGGATCAAGAACCCTGAATGAGGCCTTGTCTCCGGCGGGTTTGTCAAGAGTGATCCGCACCTCATCAGGCCTTACTATCTTCACGAGATGAGCCTGCTTAAGCGCTGTGGGAAGCTTGCCGGTGTTTCTGTATCTTATTGTCAGCTCGTAATCGACAGAATCGCCCTTGTGTTTCTTTATCCTCTTAACCTCTGTGTCCTCCCACCGTATCAATGGCAGGTGTTTTGTCATTTCGAGATTGAAGAGTGCCTGTTTGGAGGCCCACTCCTCGAGATGGGCTGCGGGAGCGTTCTGGCTGAAGAATTTCGGATCGAAACCGCCAACCTCGACACTGTCAAGCGAAGGATGTTTGATTGTCTTCCACTCTATAAATCCCAGCCCGTTGTTCTCGAGATCATCCCATGCAAGATTGTCTGTCTGGTCGATGTCGCCGTCACCGTCATAATCCCTGAACCTGCCTCCGTTCCACAGTTCATCGCCATACCATATCGCTCCGAAGTACCAGTAACCGAAGTCAGGGCCGTGACCGAACAGAGGTTCGCCGTTACCATAGTCATTGTACACGTCGCCTGCTTTTTCGTATCCGGTGATCGATTTGCCCAGTGCATCAAAGGTGGTATACCACTTGAGATCTTCGGGATACATTCTCTCTTCAGAAGGTGAGGTGGAAGGTGGTCTGAGGTGCATCGGCACCCTGGTGTCCATCGAGTTGACTACATAAATGTTCGGATGGGTCAGCAGGAAGGAGAAGACAGCTCTCGTCTCCGGTTCACTGAGCGGATACTCTCCCGCACCTCTCTGGGTAAAGCCCCTTCCTGTCGCCTCACTCTCAGGCCTCCAGTTCTCAGGGTAATTCCTGTGGAGGTCGAGGCCGCCTATGCCGTCTTCATTTGTACGGCCGTCATTATCGTTGTCAACACCCTCAGGTGAGGTGGAGTATATCCCCTCTCCTTTGGGTACCCGTTTCATTATCCTCCCTGTACTGTCGGAGGGGTCGGGTAGCATGGTGCCGTTGATACTGTCTTTCCATCTCATTGTCAATATCATCCCGTCACCGTCAAGGTCTTCCGGGGGGTCTTCATCAAGCAATCCGTCACCGTCGGTATCATGGGGTTTTACCGTGCTCCTGTTGCTCTGGGCAGTAAGCATATAGAGGTTGTGACCGTCAGGGTTGTTTACCGGTCTGAGATATATTGCGAAATTGTCGAGCAGTGCGGTTATTTCCGGGTCATTGCCGTAGCCCTCAACGAGGTGCCTTGCGAGCCAGAGAACCGATTCGGCGCTGGTCACCTCACCGCTGTGCCTGTTGCCCTCAAAGAATGCTGCAGGCTTATCGGTGTCAGCCCCGGTCTTTTTGTTTGTAAGGGTCATCTGCATTACAGCCCTCCCCTCGTAACTGCGACCGATCTCATACAGCGAAACGATGTCAGGATAAGCATCTGCCCACCTTTTCATCCAGTGGTATATCACATCCGCTGAATGAAACCTGTCGAAGGAGAGTTCCTCTCCGGGCTCATATTCAACAGATGAGAGGCGTACGCGGGGAAAGAAGCTTATCCCATGCCTGTAACCGCTCACTGAATAAAAAGCCGTATCACTTTCTTTGCCGGACTGGGCCCCCTCCTGTGCACTGAGGGTTGCTGCAATGACCATAAACTGAAGTGCAAACAGGGTTGCGAGTGTTTTCATAGACAAGATATAAGAGGGGGAAATTTCGGAATTATTTTTCTGTATATGAAAGAATTACAAATGTTTTTCAGCAGAAGCTAATCGGAAGATCAGATTCAGGGAGGGGGGTGACTTTTTGTACAGCCTCAGCCTCAATTTATCACCAGCCTGTGCAATGATGAGTCACCTGCTGCGGTGGTGAATTTTATGATAAATACCCCTTTCCCTACGGGAGACAGGTCTACTTCCCTCATCCCCTCAATTTCAGTCTCATACAGTTTTATTCCAATGGTGCTGAATACTGTAATATGCGTCCTTCCCTTTGCAGGAACTGTTATCACACCTCTGCCCGGATTGGGATAGAAGGCTCCGGGATCAGACAATTCCCTGGTTTCGGGGGGCACCTCTTCAACGATAAAATTATCAATCACCACCCCCATTCCCATTGTTCCAGGTTTAAATCCGAAATAGTGAGTACCGGTGAAAGCAGCCTGGAGAATTGACCTTGAGAATATTTCTTCGGTATAGCTGAAGTTCCTTGAGGAGAACAGACTGAGTTGTTCAAGGGATCCGTCATAACGGCTCTCTCCCCCCTTCAGGAAAATTGACTCTTTGGTTGAAGGGTCGAGGTTCCGGTAATTGAATCTTATCGAATACTTCTTTCCTTTTACAAGGGCAAAACCGGGGGTGTAAAGGAAATTCTGATCTGTCGATGCCGGGGTCAGGATCACCGCGGGTTCACTCTGTGATATATCAGGTCTCCAGCCCGCCTCATCGAGGCTTGATCGCCATCCCCTGGGCAGAGAAGTGACTGCATCATCAAACCCCTGCTGATAGGGTAAAAGCGAAACGGTGTAAATGCCTGATCTCTTTTCTCCGAAGGCAGGCAGGGAGTACCTGTGATTCCGGTTGTCGGTAACTGCCCAGACCGAATAATAATATAGCTCGTCTCCGGAGATACTCTCATCGGTGAAGCTCTGGAAGCTTCCGCGGTAGACAATTCTGCCGGTTGATCCGATGGTGTCTCCGGTATTGTAATACTTGCCGTCGACCGGTTGCAGCGGCTCCGCCGATTCCGAGACTGCGGCAATGAATTCGCCGGGACTGACTGATCTCCATGAGACAGACATGCCATAATCACTTACCGGCACCAGATCAAGGCCAACCGGCTGGTCAATGTTCACCGTAAAAAGGATACTGTCACCATCATTTCTTATGTTGGTGATATCGATGCCCGTTATTGTGCCATCCTGAAGAAATGCATACGGATTGGTATTGTCACTGAAAGACGCCGTTAACTCTGTTCCGGGCAGTGCTGCGGATGCTATGGTGCCGTCAGATGAGGGGGTACCGTTCTTCCTGAAAACGTAGACCTCATCCGGCGGTCCTGACGAGTTGCCCCGGTAGCGCTGATCAATTCGCTGAATGATCAGACCCGATGCAGGCAGTGTGCCCTCATAGAGCCCCTCTTTCTTCCTGTACTCCACGACAAAGAACTGGTCTGAGTTATAGGGTGTCCTGATAATATAAGCGTTTGCCCCGTCATCTGACAGAGGTTTAAGTGAGTAGGTCCCTGATTTTCTTATCTCCGGGATCTTATCAATCCATCCACCGTATTTGTATTTCATCCACGCACCGGGGTGCCCTCTTCCGCTTGCCATGATATCCCAGGGACCTACCGGCACTGATTTATTGTCATAATGATAAAGGTCCGGAGCACCCAGCAGCGAGTGGAACATTTCATGCGAGAGGGTTCCAACGGTAACGCTTTCAAGCTGGAAAGTATAACTGTTTACGGTAAGTCCGCCGATCTTGACAGTTCGTGAATAGAGTGTCCACCTGTGAGGCCAGAGCAGTTCGCTCCACCCGTCAGGAGAGCCCCTGATCACAAATGATACGTTGTCGACCTTTCCGTCGCCGTTGACATCGAAATTCACATTGTCAGGAAGATTGTAGTTCTGGGTGGCCCATACGACTGCCCTTTCAAGCAATCCGTGCTCTCTCGCAGTCCTTTCATTGCTGTCCTTGTAACCTGTAGGGTTATCGGTGGCGTCATGCGGTTGATAGTAAGATCTCTTGTTGACATCGGTGAACCAGATATTTTCTGTTGCGCCACCCGGGAAATGATGACTTACAATGTCCGTCTTTCCGTATGACGCCTCTTTATAATAATATCTCAGGGAGCTGCCGGTGAGGCTGTTGAATCTCTCATCGTAGGCAGTCCTCTGGACGGTGAAGTCTGATTCACCGCTGAACCTGATATAAATTACCAGGTTATTGAATGTCGTTGTCGATTTTGCTGAGGAAAGACCCTTCAATGACACAGTCGTCGCGGCCATCTCCGCGTTATGTCTGTCACGTCTTGCCTCCACCCATGACGGTATCCTTACTGTTGTCACCCCTGGGTTTTTTGAGGGGTCGAGCTCTCCGGCCCTGATTCCGGTAAATCTGAAGTCGTCGCCCTCCTGGACCATGTAGTAATAATAGCCGTCTTCCCCTTTTCTCACCGGGAGACCTTTTGCGTCATGGAGGTAATTGAAGAATTCGTCACCTGACAGATAGAGCTCAATCTGACTGCCGTCAGGCAGCGATTTCATTACGGGGACAAATGTCAGAGGGGCTGAAAGAAGTGTACCGGCCAGAAGCAACAGGGTTGATATGAGTATGGTCAGCTTCATTGTCTTCATGCATCAGCAAACCCACCGATCACCCTCGCTTCGAAATAATCTCGAGTTTTTCCGGATCTGTGATCTCTATGGTACGGCCGTAAGATTTGATTATTCCGTCACGCCTGAATTCTGAAAAAGTGCGTATGACGTTGGCGGCGCTCATGCTAATGAAGTCTGCAATCTCTTTCCTTGACACGGGCAGGTCAAACACTTTTGAATGATAAATCTCCCTGGAGAAATAGAGCAGGACATAGGCAACCCTGCCTGCAAGATTGCGGCTTCGTATCTCGAGACCAAGCGAAATGATGTTTTCTGAGGTTCGCGAGAGAACGGTAAGGAGCTTCAATGCGAACTTACCGTTTTTCTCAGTCATCTCCCTGATAAGATCAATCGGGATACAGCATGCAACAGAGTCTTCAAGGGCCGACAGAGAGTACCTGTACCGGTCGCCGGAAAAAACATTTGTGTTGCTGACAAACTCATAGGGCCTTGTAATCGTAATGATCTGCTCATCCCCGCTGTTCGAGCGTTTGAAGAGCTTGACCAGGCCGTTTTTCAGGTATTTGAAGTCACGTACCTGCTCACCCTCAAAGTTGATGATTTCGCCTCTGCTGTAAGGCACTTCATGCTTTGCAGTGCAGATGCGATCAACGTCCTCATCACTGAGGCTCGCAAAGATCAGTTCCCGCAACTCACAGGAGGCACAAGTACAGGATTTCTTTATCAATTTGGCCATTGGCTTGAGAATGATGCAAAATTAGAACAATTAGCTGATTAATTCGTTCACCTTTCTTATTTTTGACGATCGGCAATCCCTGCACTTCAAAGCAATGATCTATAAAACCGACTATCATATCCATACCGTCTTCAGTGACGGAAAAGAGGGTCCGCAAAAATGTATTGACGAAGCCCTGAAAAAGGGGCTCAGAGAAATAGGATTTTCTGATCACCTCAATCCGGCCAACGCCAGGCAAAAATGGTGCATGGATCATGAACGTCTGCCTGAGTATTTCGAAACCATTCTGAAGCTCCGGAAACAATACCCTGACATTGAGGTAAGGATAGGCATCGAACTCGATTATATTCCGAATACGCTGGCGGAGACGGAGAAGATCCTCGGTTCCTTCCCGTTTGATTATGTAATCGGATCCGTTCATTACATGGGTGAAGAGACTGTTGACCTGGGGCCTGAATTTTATGTCGGAAAGGATATTGAACTGGTCTATGAGAACTATTTCAACCTCGTGACTGAGGCTGCCTCGACAGGTTTCTTTGATATCATCGGTCATCCGGATCTTGTGAGGATACACCGCTACAGGCCGGAAGGGGATATCTCCCGCCTGTACGGTATGCTTGCCGCGGCATTTGAGGTCCATGACGTCGCCTTTGAGGTAAATACGAATGGCAGAAACAAGCCGCTGCGAAGCTTTTATCCTGACATGAAATACATCGGGCTCTTTGCACAGCATGGCGTTCCGGTCTGCGTCAACTCAGACGCTCATTTCCCGGAAAGGATAGGACAGTATTTCGACGAGGCTTATGACCTTCTCAGGAGGGCCGGATACTCCGAAATGGCTGTTTTTAAAAACAGGGAACGTTACATGATACCTTTTTAATCTGATATGAGAACTTTTATTTTCTTCCTTGCGGTTACAGCATCATTTCTTTCAGGATGCAGGCATGACAAAACCCCAACCATAAGCACCGGGGGCAGAGAGGTCATTGAATTCAGGGTAATACCGTTCCGGCTGAGTGATGTGAAGCTGCTTGAAGGGCCTTTTCTCCATGCCACAGAACTTAACACGAAGGTGCTGCTGAACTACGAGCCTGACAGGTTCCTTGCAAAGTTCAGGAAAGAAGCAGGACTGGAGCCAAGGGCAGAACATTATGGCGGATGGGAAGACAATACTATCGCCGGTCACAGCCTTGGTCACTATCTCAGTGCAATCTCGATGATGTATCAGACAACCGGCAACACTGAGTTTCTCAACAGGGTTAACTATATAGTCAGTGAGCTGAAAGAGTGCCAGGATGCTGACGGCTCAGGTTATATCGGGGCCTTTCCTGACGGCAAAAGAATACTTGAAGAGGAGGTTGCCAGAGGAGAAATACGCTCACAGGGTTTTGACCTTAACGGGATATGGGTCCCCTATTACACACAGCACAAGGTCATGGCCGGGCTGCGTGACGCTTACAGGATGTGCGGTAACCAGACCGCCCTGGAGGTCTCCATCCGCTTCGCCGACTGGCTCTCAACCGTGGTTGATGATCTGTCGCCGGAACAGATTGAAGAGATGCTGCACTGTGAACACGGGGGTATCCTCGAAACACTGGCTGATCTTTATGCAGATACCGGTAACGAAAAGTACCTTACGCTAACCCGCAGCTTCCAGGACAAGTTCATTCTTGAACCCCTCTCCCGGGGTGAGGATATACTGCCGGGCAAACACGGAAACACAAATATCCCGAAGCTTATCGGGCTTGCCCGCAGGTACGAACTTACAGGTGATTCAACAGACAGGAGGACGGCAGAATTCTTCTGGGAAACTGTCGTAAACCATCACTCCTATGTCACCGGAGGCCACGGAAATGATGAATACTTCGGTGAGCCTGACAGGCTTCGCAACAGGCTTGGAGACGGAACGACCGAAACGTGCAACGTCTACAACATGCTCAAGCTTACTGACCATCTGTTTGAATGGACCGCTTCTCCGGCGGCAGCTGATTTCTATGAAAGGGCCCTGTTCAACCATATACTGGCCTCACAGCACCCGGAGAACGGCAGGGTTGTATACAACCTGTCTCTTGACATGGGTGGGTACAAGGATTTTCAGGACCCCGAATGGTTCACATGCTGTATCGGGACCGGTATGGAAAATCATTCAAAGTACGGGGCCTCAATCTATTTCCATAATGACGATGAACTGTTTGTATATCAATATATTGCCTCGCAACTGACCTGGAAAGAGAAGGGTCTGGTCATTGAACAAAAGACAAAATATCCTGAGGAGCAGGGCTCCGCCTTTGAAATTACGGCAGATGCTCCCGTAAACCTGACAATATTTATCCGTTATCCCGGCTGGGCAACAAAAGGGATTGAAATTAAAGTCAACGGAAAAAAGCAGAAGATCCCGCAGCCTCCCGGAAGTTTTATTCCCCTGGCACGGAAGTGGAAGACAGGTGACAGGATAGAGGTTCATATTCCGTTCGGGCTGCGACTCGAGACGATGCCTGACGACTCGCTCAGGGTAGCTGTATTTAACGGCCCGGCAGTGCTTGCAGGTGAGCTCGGAACCATTGACGACACTGCGGCCACAAGCCCCCTGTACGTACCGGTACTGATGACCGCTGAGAGGGACCCGGCAAAATGGACAGAGCCTGTTCCCGGTGAGTCAAATACCTTCATGATGAAGAATGCCGGTCGCCCGAGGGATGTCATGCTGAAGCCTTTTTATAAAACTTATGACATGCGTTATTCCATCTTCTGGGATATGTTCACCGAAGAGGCGTGGAAAGAGCGTGAGGAGGAATATGTTGCCTTGCTTGAGTTTAAGAAGAACCTGGAGCGGATCACCGTTGACTTCTTTCAGCCAGGCGAGATGCAGCCTGAGAGGGATCACCGGCTGAAGAGCGAAAGAAGCGACCCCGGCAGGTTCAAGGAGAGACCTTTCCGCGAGACCCGTGACGGATGGTTCTCTGTAGAAATGAAGAGCGATCCCGTGAAGGGAAATAAGATCGTTGCCGAATACTGGGGCGGATTCCCGGGAAGGAAGACATTCGATGTCATGGTTGACGGAAAGATTATTGCCACTGAGAATATCTCGAACAAAAATGACGGCCGCTTTATCTTCGTTGAATATCCTGTGCCACCGGAGCTCACAAGGGGAAAAAACAGGATCAATGTGCGTATCCAGGCACACCCGCGCAATATGGCCGGACCAGTCTTCGGATTGCGGACAGTACGTGATGAATGAAGGGGCAGCTTTGCCTGCCTAAAGAAGGTGTTCGGCAAGGATCTTTATGCCTATTGAAGCAAGGATGATGCCGCCCAGTATCTCTACCCTCTGCCCGAGATGGCTGCCGGCTGACTTGCCAATGCGTATCGCTGTCATCGATGCGATGAACGTAACCGTCCCTATGATCAGGCCTGCAATCCAAATTCTCACATTAAGAAAAGCGAAGCTGATTCCGACGGCAAAGGCGTCTATACTGGTGCCTATTGCCATCGTAAGGAGTACCGGCAGGCGCCTGTAGTTGACAACTCTCTTACGGTCGCTGTCCTTCAGCCCCTCAATGATCATCCGTATACCCAGAAACATCAGCAGGGTAAAAGCCACCCAGTGATCAAATCTCCCGATATGACGGCTCACCGTTGATCCCAGAAAATAGCCAAGGACCGGAAGAGCGCCCTGGAAGAGGGCAAGGATAAATGCGATGCGTATGGCCTCCCTGAAGCGTATCCTCGATTCCACAACCCCGCATGAGAGAGAGACGGCGAATGTGTCAAACGAAAGGCCCAGGGCAATACCGGTTATCGTGATGAGGTCCATATTCAATATCAGGGGGGGGTAAAAGTATTGAATAATTACTAATTTTACTATCCTGTTTTTGAGATGAGAATCCTTATCCAGAGAGTAAAGAACGCCTCCGTCACTATTGACAGGGAGAGATACTCGTCCATTGACGCAGGGCTGCTGGTCTTTATCGGAATTGAAGAGGCAGATGACAGCAGTGACATTGACTTCCTCGCGGCAAAGCTGATTAACCTGCGGCTTTTTGATGACAGCAGCGGCGTTATGAATCTTTCTGCCGTTGATACAGGAAAAGAGATTATGATCATCAGCCAGTTTACGCTTCATGCGTCGACCAGAAAAGGGAACAGGCCCTCATATATCCGTGCTGCCAGACCCGAACAGGCAATCCCCCTTTATGAAAAGTTTATCTGCAGAACGGAGGAGCTTTTAGGCAGGAAGGTCAGCACCGGCATTTTTGGAGCAATGATGGAGGTGAATCTTATCAATGACGGACCGGTAACAATTTTCATTGACAGTAAAAAGAGGGAATGACAGACAGGGAACTAAAAAGGTCAGTACTGACAATTACGGTGTTCGCATCGTTTCTGACTCCGTTTATGGGTTCCGCTGTCAACCTGGCACTTCCCTCGATAGGGGAGGAATTTGGCGCCAATGCAGTCACCCTCAACTGGATAATAAGCAGTTACATGCTTTCAACCTCCATACTGCTTCTGCCGGCTGGGCGTGCAGGAGACATTCTTGGCCGGAAAAAAGTATTCACCGCGGGGATATTCATCTTCACCCTCACCATGATCCTTCTCTCCTTTACGCCAAACATTAAATGGCTGATCTTCACAAGGATCCTTCAGGGGCTTGGAGGTGCCATGATGTTTGCGACGAACCTGGCCATCCTGACTTCGGTTTTTCCCCCGGGAGAGAGGGGCAGGGCGATGGGAATAAATGTCACTGCCGTATACATCGGCCTGTCGTCAGGGCCTTTCCTTGGCGGGATGCTGACGCGGTACCTGGGATGGAGGAGCATATTCGCCTTCCTGGTACCTATGGGGATAGCGAGCATAATACTGATAAGGACAAAGATGAAGAAGGAGTGGGCCGACTCAAAGGGAGAAAGCTTTGACTGGCAGGGAGCCCTGATATACGGTGCCTCGCTGGCCTCCCTGATGTACGGCTTCTCCAGGCTTCCGTCAGTGGCGGGATGGATAATAACAGCGTCAGGGCTTCTTATGGTACCACTTTTCATTTTGCGGGAGAACCGGGCTGTTCATCCCCTCTTTGACACCACCCTGATCTCGCGAAACAGGGTCTTCGCCTTCTCCAGTCTTGCGGCCCTGATACATTATGCTGCCACCAGCGCCATCGGGTTCTTCATGAGCCTCTTTCTCCAGTATATCAAGGATCTGGGGCCTCGTGACGCCGGGTTTGTCCTGATGTCGTGGCCCGTGACGATGGCCCTGATTTCCCCGGTAGCAGGGAAGCTGTCAGACAAATATAATCCGGGCGTTCTGGCGTCAATCGGAATGGCCATCACAACAGCCGGACTGATCATGTTTTGCTTTATCTCACTTGAAACACCTGTATATTTTATTGTAATAGTATTGATAATCATGGGCATAGGCTTTTCCCTCTTCTCCTCCCCCAATTCAAATGCCATAATGTCGTCTGTTGAAAAGAAGCAGCTTGGCAACGCCTCGGGAATGATAGGGACCATGAGGAATGTGGGACAGACATTCAGCATGGCCATTGCTATGATGCTTCTTGCCCTCTTCATGGGACAGGCAAAGATCGGTCCGTCAAACTATCACCTGCTGCTTTCCTCAATGAAAAGCGGATTTGTGATCTTCTCCCTGCTTTGTTTCGCAGGCATCTTCGCCTCTCTGGCGCGCAATGACGGCTTAAGAAAATAGGTCGCTTACTTTTCCCTTGTGTTTCACAAAAAACATTAAATTGACACCGGTTTGCCAGCTGGCAAATAAACCTTGTTTCTTTATACAATACGCTGATCATGACCAAATTATATCAAAAACTGCTCAGGCCCGAATTCTCATATGATGAGATGAAAAAGGGGATCGAGCAAGCAAAAAGGGTACCCCTGGGCAACGAGAGAGAAACAATACTCCGTTCAATTTTTTCCATGATTGACCTGACCAGCCTGAATGCAACCGACAGCTCAGCAAAAATAAAGGGGTTTGCTGAAAAGGTGGCCTCGTTCAACCTTAGTTACCCGGATATAAGTAACGTTGCTGCCATATGCGTTTTTCCCAATTTTGTTCTTCCCGCCCTGGCGGGGCTAGGCAAGGCAGGTGTTAAGCTTGCAGTTGTATCTGCATCATTTCCTACCTCACAGACATTTCTTGAAGTGAAGACGCTTGAGACTGAGATAGCTGTCAGAAACGGTGCAGACGAAGTAGATATCGTCATTCCGCTGGGGATGTTTCTTGACAGGGAGTACGAGGCAGTCATTGAAGAAATAAAGACCCTGAGACAGGTTGCAGGGGAAGCAACCCTGAAGGTCATACTCGAAACCGGGTTGCTCGGAGATAAGGAACATATTTACAGGGCATCAGTGTTAGCCATGGAGTCAGGGGCCGATTTCATCAAGACGTCAACAGGCAAGAGCCCGGTGTCGGCAACTCCGGAGGCAGCATGGATAATGTGCAGAGCCATACATGAATACCAGGGAAGAAACGGGTATCATGATCGGGTTTAAGCCGGCAGGAGGTATTATAACACCCGGCGATGCGATTGTTTACTATAACATTGTAAGCGATGTTCTGGGCGAGAAATGGCTGAACCCGGAGTACTTCAGGATAGGTGCCAGCCGCCTGGCAAACAATATTCTTAATGAGCTTTATCCTGAACGGCCGGCATATTTTTAACAGATCAGATGAACGGCTTTACCGCTGATACCATAACAGTTAACACAGCCGATACCCTTCTGTCCGAAGCCCGGGTAAAAGAGTACATGATAGGCAGGTTCATCCCGGTGCAGGAACAGGAATCCGCCGGCAATGAGATCATTATGCCCTATTCAGGTGCAAGGCCTGATTACTATTCCGGCACAGTAAGGGTTCACGGACAACCGATACCCCCGGAAGCGGTTGACATCGACTTCAGTTTTGCGCTTCTCTCCTTTGCCTTTGTACTCCTGGCCCTTATCATTGTATACGCAAGGAAGACCATCACCTCCGGGCTGGCTTTCCTGAGCTTCCGCAGACAGAATGAAATACCGGCACCAAGCACATCCGGTGTCTTTTCATGGCCTCCGGTATTCAGGAACATATTCACAGTCATTAATGTTAGCATATTCTCCGCCTCTTCACTTATTATTTCCGGTACATTTTCGATGAGCGGCAATGCGGCATCGGTAAAGCTGATTTCGATTATTGCCGGAGGATTTCTGAGTGCCATTCTTCTGAGACACCTGACCTGTATCATTGTGGCTGAGACGACAGGACTGAAATCGGTCTTCAGAGAGTATATGAATGTGGTCCATAACGCATGGTTTCTGAATGCCCTCATACTGTTTCTTCTTAACTTTCTGATACTCTTTCCCGCTGCAGAAACCCCTTATCTGTTCATTATCTCAGGCCTTATTGTCTCATTTTTACTGCTTATTGTGCGCATTTTAAGGCTGTTAAGCATTTTTATAAAGAGGCATATTTCAATATTGTATTTCCTTTTATACCTTTGTGCCCTTGAAGTCTTACCCGTTTTGATGATTATGAAAGTCTTCGGCATTTTCTGATCGCAGGGTAACTGTGGAGGTTGAACTAAAAACATAAGGCTTTGAAGATAAGGAAGGTATTAGTGTCGCAGCCTGAGCCAAACAATCCGAAATCACCATATTTCGAGCTCGCTAAAAAATACAACCTGAAGATAGATTTCAGGCAGTTTATTCAGGTTGAGGGTGTCTCTGCCAAGGATTTCAGGCAACAAAAAATCAATATCACAGATTTCACGGCAGTGGTCTTTACATCAAAGACGGCCATTGATCATTTCTTCAGGATATGTGATGAGATGCGCATAACCGTTGCCGATACCATGAAGTATTTCTGCATCACGGAGAGCGTGGCATTTTACCTTCAGAAATATATTGTCTACCGTAAACGGAAGATCTTTCACGGCAAGGCAAAATTCGAGGATCTGATCGACATCATCGTCAAGCACAGGGACGAGAACTTTTTTGTGCCTCTCTCCGAACCTCATAATACTGAGATACCTGATATGCTGACCAGAAACAGCATCAATTACACTATTGGCACGATGTACAAAACCATAAGCAGGGGCTTTGACTCCAAAGACCTTGACTATGATATTCTTGTGTTTTACAGTCCGTCAGGAATAAAATCACTGAAGGAAAATTTCCCGGCATTCACCCAGGGAGAGGTTAAGATCGCAGCCTTTGGCCCTACAACGGCCGAAGCAGTTACGCATGAGGGTTTCAGACTTGATATTCAGGCTCCCAACCCGCAGGCTCCCTCGATGACAATGGCTCTCGACTGTTTTATCAGAGACTTCAATAAAAACAACAAATAACATTGCTTCAGATAATTACCCAGGGGAAGGCATCACTCCGGCAGGATGGGTGCCTTTTCTTCTGATATGAAAAAGAGCGGTAAATCATTCCTTAAAAAGGAGAGACTCTGCAACATCGGTTCAATTGCAGAACTCTTCAGTTCAGGCAGAACCATATATCTTCCGCCGCTGAAGGTTGTATACAGGTTAGTGCCCGGAGAACCGGAACTGGCAGGCGTAAGAGTGCTTATTTCCGTCCCCAAAAGAAATTTCAAGAAGGCTGTCGCAAGAAACCTCATCCGAAGACGGATCAGGGAGGCCTACAGGCTGAACAAAGCATCTCTTGCCGAATACTTACTGACGAAGGGAAAAAGGATGGATCTGGCAATAATTTACAATGATGCCGTCATACATCCCTATATTACGACTGAACGAAGCGTCAAAGAGATGATTGAGAAACTAACACATCTGAAGTGAAGTACTAACTTTGCGAAAACATTTATCCATGACCATCAGCAGATCAAAAAAGGTTTTATTGTCAGTTGCAATTGTTATTACAGTTGCAACAACAGCCGGTTTTATTCTGGTCAACCAGGAAAGCCGGGATTTCAGGTTCACCAAGAGCATTGACATTTACATCTCGCTCATGAGAGAACTTAACGCCTTCTATGTTGATGAAATAGATGCTGAAAAGATTGTTAACAAGGGTATTGATGCGATGCTCTCATCCCTTGATCCGTATACTGTATTTTATCCTGAAGAGGATTCCGGCGATCTTGATTTTATGACAACGGGGAAATATGGTGGATTTGGTTCACTGATAAGGAAATCAGGTGATTACATCGTAGTAACAAATGTATATAAGGGTTTCCCTGCAGATCAGAATGGCATTAAGCCCGGCGATGAAATGATAAGCATTGACGGCACCTCACTTAAGGGGGTTTCATCTGAAAAGGCTTCTGACATGCTGAAGGGAGAGCCCGGCACGGAGGCCGAGCTCGTGTTCAGGCGCAACGGGACGGAGTTTACAAAGAAGCTTAAGAGAGAAAGGATCTCCATCCCGGCCGTACCGTATTACGGGATGATTGACAGCAGGACCGGTTACATACGGTTCACAAACTTCACCCAGAACTGCATTGCCGAGGTCAGAACCGCACTTGTCGACTTAAAGGAAAAGCAGGGGGCGGAGAGCATTGTGCTCGACCTCAGGAATAATCCCGGAGGCCTCGTTAATGAGGCTGTTGAGATCGTCAATCTGTTTGTCAAACCGGGACTTGAGGTGGTAAGCACCCGTGGGAGGGCGAAGCAGTACGATGCAGTCTTCCGCACAAACAGGAATCCTGTGGCACCTGACATGCCGGTCGTCGTTCTTATCAACAGGGGATCAGCCTCTGCCTCTGAGATAGTCGCCGGAGCATTGCAGGATTTCGACCGCGCCATAATAGTCGGAGAACGTTCATTCGGCAAAGGGCTGGTGCAGGTCGCCCGGCCGCTGAGTTATAAGGCACAGGTGAAAATAACTACGGCAAAATATTATATTCCAAGCGGCAGATGCATTCAGGCAGTCGATTTCTCAAATCCCAATGAAGACGGCAGCGTGGGTGTGATACCGGATTCCCTCATTAAAACATTCAGTACGCGCAACGGCAGACCTGTGAAAGACGGAGGGGGGATAATCCCCGACATTGTCATCTCGACCGACATGCTCACCCGCTTTACCAGTGAGCTTTATGTACAGAATATGATCTTCGACTATGCCACAGAATATTTCTGGACCCATCCCCAGCCTGCCGTCCTTGACAGCCTGAGACTCAGTGAAAGTGACCTTGTGCGTTTCAGGGCGTTCCTGGAAGAGAAGAATTTCAGCTATCAGACAAGCTCTGAGTCAGCGCTTGAGGATCTGATCGCAACAGCCAGGGAGGAGAAGCTGTATGATGATAACAGCCAGGCACTGGAGCAGCTTCGCGCTCTCCTCGGTCATTCACTAGACAGGGATGTTGCAGGCCAGAAGGCCGAGGTGACCGAACTTATTGAATCAGAGCTTGCGGGAAGATATTTCTATGACGCAGGGATGATAAAATATTCGCTCTCCCGCGACTCCCAGGTCAGGGAGGCAATAAAGATTTCTGCCGACAGGGACAGGTACGATTCTCTCCTTGAGGGACCGGCAATCTGATCTTTCTCAGTCAGATCAGAAGAGCTCCTTCTTCCAGACAGGAAGTTTCTCCTTCACCATTTCCAGGGTATGTCTGCATGCTCGTGTAGCATGGTCACGGTGACCGGCAGTGACCATGATGAAAAGCGAGGCTTCACCTGCCTTTACAATTCCAGTTGAGTGAACTATAACGACTGACCTGACATCACTGAATGCCGATCTGACAGTATCAATAATTGCATCAGTCTCTTTTACCGCCATCTCTTCATAAGCAGAATATTCTATGGCAGAGACTCTTCTTTCATTCTGTTCATCGTCCCTGACCCTGCCAATGAAGACTGCAACGGCGCCGGCACCCGTATCTTCGTTCCCGGATGTCATCAGTTCGGAGATAAGAGCCGGAGTAACAGGGCCGGCAACCAGATATTTCTCTTTCATATATTACTTTTTAGCCTCCGGCGAACGGGGGAAGAACAGCAATTTTATCACCTGTTTCAAGCATGGTCTCCTCCTTAAGCAGAGAACCGTTAAGTGCAAGTCTGAATGGTACCGTCCGTAATTCAGGATAACTCACGTTAATCAGATGTCTGAGCCCGGCTGTGTCATGAGCCTCCAGCTCCTCTTCCGCCTTCCCGGTTATCTCACGTGCTATCCCGAAATATAAAACCTTAACCATATATCCGTTTCTTATTAATGCGCCTCCAGCCAGTTGTACCCGGTACCGGTGTCTGTCTCAAGCGGAACGCTCAGTGCAGCAGCACCGCGCATCTCCTCCGAGACAAGTGTTCTGAGAGTCTCCGTATGGGCTTCATCAACCTCAAAAATCAGTTCGTCATGCACCTGAAGGATCATCCTGGCCTCAGGCATCTCCTTCTTAAGCCTTTCGGATATTCTCACCATCGCAATCTTGATGATATCAGCTGCACTCCCCTGTATCGGTGCATTGATTGCGTTTCTCTCGGCATTGCCCCTGACGACCTGGTTTCTTGATTGAATGTCAGGAAGATAGCGACGGCGGCCGAACATTGTGGTGACGTATCCCAGCTCTCTGGCCCGCCTGATGCTGTCATCCATAAATGCCTTCACGCCGGGATAGGAGTTGAAATAACCGTCGATGAGCTCCTTTGCCTCTTTCCGGCCTATAGTCAGCCTCTCCGAAAGGCCGAAGGCCGAGATGCCGTAGATAATGCCAAAATTGGCGGTCTTTGCCCTTGCCCTCATCTCGCGGGTGACCTCGCCCACCGGAACACCGAATATCTTCGAGGCAGTGGCGGCATGTATATCCTGGCCTGACAGGAAATCTGAGATCATTCCACTGTCACCGCTGAGGTGTGCCATCAGCCTTAGTTCAATCTGGGAGTAGTCTGCACTGAGGAATATCTTCCCTGCTTCGGGGATAAAGGCCTTCCGTATCTCGCGCCCCTCCTCGTCGCGGACAGGGATGTTCTGCAGATTGGGATTGGTCGAACTAAGTCTTCCGGTTGAGGCAACGGCCTGGTTGTAGGTTGTATGTATCCTTCCCGTTCGCCTGTCAACCAGCTCCGGAAGAGATTCAACATATGTTGACAGCAACTTCCTCAACCCACGGTATTCAAGCACTTTGGCTATCACAGGATGCTTTGATGTCAGCCGTTGAAGCACCTCTTCATCAGTGCGGTACTGCCTGGTTTTTGTAAGGCGTGCATTGTCGTCAAGACGAAGTCTGACGAACAGTATCTCTCCAAGCTGCTTTGGTGATGAGATATTGAATTCCTGGCCGGCGAGGCTGTAAATTTCTCCTTCAAGCCTGATAATTGTCTCGCGGAGAGATACAGCATACTTCTTAAGCACCGATTCATCAATGAGAATGCCATCTCTTTCCATCCGGGCCAGGACGCTTATAAGTGGCATCTCTATCTCCTTCGCAAGCCTGTCAAGGCCCTCCTTCTTCAGCAGCGGTTCAAAGACGTTTTTTAACTGCCATGTTACATCCGCATCTTCAACTGCATATTCCCTGATCCTTTCGCGGTCGACATCCCTCATGCTCTTCTGACGCGGGCCTCGTTCCCCGATAAGATCCTCAATAGGGACGGGGGTGTAACGGAGGTACTTTGTTGCCAGGAGGTCCATGTTATGACGCATGTCAGGCTCCAGGAGGTAGTGGGCGAGCATGGTATCGAACAACGGACCCCTTACCTCCATATCATAAGATGACAGTACCTGAATATCAAACTTCAGGTTCTGTCCTGTTTTTCTTATAGCCGGATTTTCAAAGACCGTTCTGAACGGTTCCAGCAGTCGCAGTGTCTCCTTCCTGTCAGGGGGAAGCCACAGCAGGGTGCCGGATCCCTTCTCCCAGCTGAAGGCTATTGCCACCAGTTCTGTGTTAAGCGGATCGAGGGAGGTTGTCTCAGTGTCAAAACAGAACTCGTCAAGCTTTCCGAGGATCCCTGCCAGCTCTCTTGCCTGTTCAATACTTTCAGCAATATCATAGCTGTGGGGCGTTGTTTCAATGGCTGATGTTTTCTGCTCGTCAGCGGCAGGAGTCTCTGCGAAGAGAGAACCCTGTGAGTGTTGCAGCGGTGGCGGCGGAGCAGGGACTGTCTCCTGTTCTTCAGGTACCGGTCCGGGGGCCGGCTCGCTTTCACGTCCCAGCCTCGCGGCCAGGGTGCGGAACTCGAGTTCCTCATACAGCTTCCTGAGCGCTATGGTGTCAGCTTCGCGCCTGTGGTAATCGCTGTGCCTGAACTCCACCGGAACATTCTGTTCTATTGTTGCCAGCCGCTTTGAAAGCAATATCTGCTCCCTGTTTTGCTCCAGGATGTCCTTCTGCCGCCCCTGGAGCTCCGAAGTGTGTTCAAGCAGTGTCTCTATGGCCCCGTGGTCTCCGATGAGCTTACAGGCCGTTTTAGGGCCTATGCCGGGGGCTCCGGGAATGTTGTCAGAGGAGTCTCCCATAAGCCCCAGGAGGTCAGTGATCTGGTGAGGCTCAACTCCGTATTCCCTCACTATCTCTTTTTTGCCCCATATTTCAGCATCGCCTCCGCTCCTGCCGGGCCTGTACATGAAGACATTGTCGGTCACAAGCTGGGCAAAGTCCTTGTCGGGCGTCATCATGAAGGTTGTGTAACCCGCCTCGGCTCCCTTGCGAGCCAGTGTTCCGATCACATCATCGGCCTCAAATCCCTGAACCTCTATGATCGGTATGCGATACGCCTCAAGCAGCCTCTTGATGTACGGTACCGCAATTTTAATATCTTCCGGAGTGGCGTCACGGTTTGCCTTGTAAGCAGGATAGATCTCATGCCTGAAGGTAGGACCCGGAGGATCAAAGACAACGGCAATATGCGATGGTTTCTGCTTGCTGAGCAGATCTTCCAGCGTCAGAAGAAAGCCGAAGACGGCAGATGTATTCATCCCCCCGGAGGTGATCCTGGGATTCCTGATGAACGCATAGTATGACCTGAATATCAGGGCATAGGCGTCAAGCAGAAAAAGCCTTTTGTCTGTTTCAGTCACAGTCATCTGTTATCAGAGGCATGCCACTCGGCAAACGATGTGGCTGTTTCATAAAGCTTTACGCTGTGAAGCGTTATTCCCTCAGGCATCTTTGACATGAGGATGTCGGCCACATCAGCCACTATGTTTTCACATGTAGGCTGGTATGGCGATACAATCACATTTCCAAAATGGGAGCGGAAACTTTCAACTTTTTCTGACGGGGCAAATCCTGCCACCATGAGGGAGTGGTCAAACTTATCAACTATGTTTTCCCTCACCAGCTTTTTCAGATCGCCGAAATCAATGACCATGCCGTTGTGGGGATCATCGGGATTGTTGGCGGGGACACCTGAAAAAGTAACGTAAAGTATGTAAGAATGACCGTGAACGTTGCGGCAGGGTCCGTCATAGTTCCATAACATATGGGCCATCTCGAAACGAAACTCCTTTGTCACACGAATTACAGCCATGGGTATGTTTTTTTTGTGTCCACAAAATTAAACTTTTTATCAGGACTTTTGTTTAAAATGAGATTTCTGCCTGATTTTTACAGGTTTATGTATCAAACAGCCAATTTAATGCGTATCTTTGCACCCAATTTAACAAGAACCAGATGGAGAGTAGAAATGTGTTGACAATCCCGTTCCTTGCATCGGAAAGCTACAGGAAGAATGGTGAGAAAAAGGCCATGGGATTCGTGGGAGAAGAGGTTATCACATATAACGAGCTTAAGAGCACCGTTGATGCCATAATCGCAATGCTTGAAAAGTATTCTGTGGGTCATGGTGACAGGGTGGCGATTCTCAGCGGCAGCATGCCCAACTGGGGAGCAACCTACCTTGCTGTGACATCTATGGGAGCTGTAATTGTTCCCATTCTGCCGGATTTCACACCGGAAGAGATATCGAACGTACTGATTCACTCAGGCAGCAAAGTGCTGTTTGTTTCAACAGCTCTGACCGCGAAGGTTGCAGGATTTCGTTCGGAAACGCTGAGGGCAGTCTTTACTGCTGACGATTTTGCGGTACTGTCAGGATATAACGGCACGGGGTTCGCCCCTTCGCTCAGGCCTGAGAAAGAGTATCATGTTGCCGAGGAAGACCTGGCGGCAATAATTTATACATCAGGTACCACCGGAAAATCGAAGGGGGTGATGCTTACCCACAAAAACATATGCTTCACAGCCCAGAAATGTCTCACGCTTCAGAAGATAGAGAATGATGACGTATTTCTTTCAATACTGCCGCTTTCTCACACTTATGAGCAGACGCTCGGGCTGATGCTGCCCCTCTTCAACGGCGCGGCTATATATTATCTGCGCAAGGCTCCTACACCGGCGGTGCTGCTGCCGGCCCTGGAGGAGGTGAGACCTACAATTATGCTTACGGTGCCGCTGATAATGGAGAAGATATACTTCAACAAAATAGCCGCCACCTTCAACAAGAAGAAGATTGTGTCGATGCTTTATCACACTGTGCCATTCCGCAAGCTTCTCAACCGTATTGCGGGGAAGAAGCTATACCAGACATTCGGCGGGAGACTTAAGTTCTTCGGTATCGGCGGAGCCAAGCTGAACCACACAGTCGAGCAGTTTCTTATCGATGCAAAGTTTCCATATGCCATAGGTTATGGCCTGACAGAGACATCTCCCCTGCTGGCCGGCACGATCGTCGGAAACCCCAGGCTCGGCTCAACAGGACGGGCAATGGAGGGGGTGACACTCAGGATAGAGAATCCCGACCCCGTGACAGGAGAAGGCGAGGTGTGGGCCAGGGGCGAAAATGTCATGAGAGGATATTACAACGAACCGGAGAAGACTGCCGAGGTAATTACTCCTGACGGATGGTTCCGCACCGGAGACCTGGGCACAATTGGCAGTGACGGGTTCCTCAGCATAAAAGGAAGGCTTAAGAATATGATCGTGGGCTCAAGCGGAGAGAATATCTACCCTGAGGAGATCGAATCTGTGATAAATGACTTCGGACATGTCATCGAATCACTTGTTGTACAGAAGAAGGGAAAACTTGTTGCCATGGTGCACCTGAATATCGATGAGCTTCAGGCAAAATACCATCATATGAAAAAGGAGTTTTCAGAGCATGCGGAGCTGAAGGTGGACGAGTACCTGGAGGAGATTCGCAAATACGTGAATTCCAGGGTAAACAAGTTCAGCCAGCTGCAGGTTGTTATGCTTCAGCCGGAGCCTTTCCAGAAGACAGCCACCCTTAAGATAAAGCGTTTCTTATATTATTGACAGATAATCACCTGGCCTTTGCAGTCAGGATAATCTCATCCCCGGGGGCTGTGACAAAACTGTAACCTCCGGGGATTTTTTCATACTTGAAATTTGAACTGAAGCTGCTTCCGTTGAAGGGGCATCTCAGTTTTATGACACCCCCCTTTTCGGGCTTCAGCCTTACCTCTTTCACCACTCCCTCATCCATGATGGCGGTTACCAGCACTGCGCCCTGAGCTCTGAGTGAACGGAAGGAAGCCTCTTTCCATTCAGCGGGTATTGCCGGGAAAATTTCGATCAACCCCCTGTGGCTCTGCAGCAGCATCTCCTGAATGCCTGAGGCGAAGGCAAAGTTTCCCTCAAGAGTAAACGGCCTGTATGTGAACTTCGATTTTCCTGTTCCTGACTGGTCGCCGTTGACATGAAAACTGTTGGGCAGGCAGAAGCACTCAGCGAAGGTTCTCAGCGCCGCGGCAGCATCATCTCCCCTGCCCGCACGGGCATACATATTTCCAAGCCATGCAAATGAGTAGCCGGTCCAGTAGTCGGTTCCGTTAGCTATGAGGTTATCAAGCGACCTGTCTATCAGCAGGCTGTCATCCGCTGAGTTTGAGACATCGTGGATACCAAGAGGAAATATCGACATGAGATGTGAAAAATGACGGTGTGATTCCTTATAGGGATAATCCGGGGCGATCAATAGTCCTGTTGCGGTATCAGCAGCATAGGAGGGCCACTCGGAGAGTATCTCAAGCCACCGGTCCTGCTCCTCTTCCTTTCCGATGACAGCTGCCATCTCTGCGGCTTTGGAGAAGGTCCATCTTGTGAGAGAAAGGTCAAAGTTTGTCATTTCCGGGAACCATGCCTCACGGCTGTTATCGTTAAACTCCGGGCTTGAGCTTATAGGGTATTTCCGGAGTCCGTCCTCTCCCATGACAGAGAGCTGATACAGGTGCTGTGCCGTCTCACTTATCCATGGATAAGCCTCCTCACGCAGGAATGCCGTATCAGCCGTATACTGCCACTGCAGATAGAAATGGTGCGCCAGCCATGCAGAGACAGTAGGGCCGAACGAGTACTGGATCCAGCCCCCCATCGGTTCTCCTGACAGGGTAGATACGCCTGGCACGTTCATTCCTTCCGTCTCAAAGTAAGATCTGGTATACTTCCTGAAGGTGTCACGAAGGTTCCACAACCAGGTTGTAAAACCGGAAGCCAGTCCGGTGTGATTGGCACTGTAGGCAGGCCAGTAACTCAGCTGCGTATTAAGGTCGTGGTGAAAATCCCCCTTCCATGGCGGCAGCTGCCCGTTGTCAGCAGTCCATACAGCCTGGAGGGAGATGGGGGGCGCATCTGCCCGGGCCGCCGAACCGAACTTATACATCTCGAGATACCACTGTCTTTCAAGGAGCGAATCGGGAAGGGTAAGGGCAGAGGCATCCCAGAAATCTTTCCACCAGGCGGTATGGTGCTCAAGTGCCGTGCTGAAGTCAGGGGCGGAGGAGCTGTTCTCTTTGAAAACCGCCCCTCCCGGATAATGTGATCTGACTGACCACCAGCCCTCTGTTTTTCCCTTCCCGGGTTTCCATTCAATGTCTGCAGAATAGCTAAACCCGCCCCACCCGTGCTGCAGATAGTGATATGAATTTGTGCCGGAGGTGACCGTTCCCTGCTCATAGCCCAGCCGCTCGAGATCATATGAGATGACCTGTGCCGGGTCATCAACCTCCACTGTCTTTTTATATGCAGGAGGCACAAGTATTGCTTCGGGTATCATCTCGCCGGTAAACCTGAACCATCCCTTGTCGCCGGAGGCGTCAACAAAAAGCTCCAGGTGTGTGCCGTTTTCCCATTCGACATGACATACCGCAACGGTAATATCGAGCCAGACACGGGAGACCTTTCCCATGGCTGACAGATCAAATTCAATCGCCGCGGCCGGTATTTTTGAGGGGGCGGGAAGACGGTCATAGGGGGCGTCAAACAGTTCCTGAACAGCCTTATAGTTATCATTTTTCCACTGCTCCCACACCCACCTGTATTTCCATTCAGGAATGCCTATGTTCTCCATCGGGCGCAGATCCCACAGGTCAGCCCGGTCAAGAGATACCCTGAGGCGGTCATTCTTCTGCCACACAAGAGCGCCGGTGAAACCGTTGCCGAGAGGAATTCCTTCATCCCAGCTGCGGGGCAGTTCGGAAAAAAGAAGATCATGCGGACCTGCATTATGCCTTATCTCGCGGTGGCATGAAGAAAAGAGCGCTAACAAAATAAACAGTGCCGGGAGCTTTTTCATATTTGTGGCGGTTAGATTTTTTTTGCTACTTTGCCCCAAATTACAAAAAAGAGAGATGTCGCTCAAAACAAAGTCTTTACTGCTTATAATTATTATCCTGGTGGCCGATCAGGTCGTCAAATTCATAGTCAAGACAAATATGGTTCTTGGTGATGAGTTTTCGGTGCTCGGTGACTGGTTCAGGATACATTTCCTAGAGAATAACGGGATGGCCTTCGGGATGGAGTGGGGAGGCAGGGCAGGAAAGGCGGCCCTCTCCATATTCAGGATGGCAGCGATAGCCGGTATATTCTGGTATCTCACAAGCATCATAAAAAAGAACGCTCATGCAGGGCTTGTGCTCTCTGTCAGCGCCATTGTAGCAGGTGCCCTGGGAAATCTGATTGACAGCGCCTTCTACGGCATGATATTCAGTGAGAGCTGGCACACGCCGGCGGTATTATTTCCCGAGGGAGGCGGGTATTCTTCCTTCCTGCACGGACGGGTAGTTGACATGCTTTACTTCCCTCTCATCGATACACGATGGCCCGAGTGGTCCCCATTCAGGCCCGGGGAGAGCTTCATCTTCTTCAGGCCGGTTTTTAACCTTGCCGATACCTCAATAACAACGGGGGTTCTGACTATCCTGGTCTTCCAGAAAAAATTCCTCGGGGATACCAACTGATCACTTACGGCAGTAGCTGAGACAGAGGAGCATATCCCTGAGCTTCTCGTCACGCAGTGAATAGTAAATGTTCTTGCCCTCGCGGCGGGAATCAAGCACCCCTTTTTCCCTCATGATGCCGAGATGATGAGAAGCCGTTGACTGCTCAATCTTAAGGATGCTGTGTATCTCGGTCACCGTAAGACTTTTGCCCCCTTCCAGGGCGCCAAGAATGGATATCCTGACAGGATGCGCCATGGCCTTAAGGATGCCGGCGGCTCTTTCAAGGTCATTCGGGTTCAGATTCACGATATCCATTCTTTCACTTCAATGCTTACGCAAATATATTCAAATTCCACATTTTGTCTTACTTTTGAGGAGCCTACCGGCAGCACCGATGACCACGCTCGCAGATATAAAAAAACCCGTCGCCCGCGAGATGCGTGAGTTTGAGGCCTATTTCAACAGGACTCTTCAGACCGATGTGCCGTTCTTCCGCATCATTCTTAACTATATCCTGCGCCGTAAGGGAAAGCAGATGCGACCCTTACTGGTATTTCTCTCAGCCAGGCTCAACGGCGAAATTACCGAGTCTGTGTTTGTGGCAGCATCGCATATAGAACTGCTGCACACGGCCACTCTTGTTCATGACGATGTTGTTGATGATGCCGTCGAGAGAAGGGGCCTTCCTTCAATAAATGCACTGTGGAACTCTAAGATTGCCGTACTGGTCGGAGACTACCTGCTTGCACAGGGACTTCTTATCAGCGTTGAGAAGAAGAGCTACGACATGCTTGAGATAGTATCGGGAGCCGTCAGGGAGATCATTAAGGGCGAACTGCTTCAGCTGCAAAAGACACGCAAGCTCAATATCAGCGAAGAGGATTACTTCAGGATCATCACCATGAAGACCGCGGCACTGATCTCTGCATGCACTGCCTGCGGGGCAAGCGCCGTCACTGACGACAAGGATACTATAGCCCGGATGAAGTCATTCGGAGAGTACATCGGGATCGCATTCCAGATAAAGGATGATTTGCTTGACTACTCCGGCAACGGGCTGACGGGCAAAAAGGAGGGAAATGACATTAAGGAAAAGAAGATAACGCTGCCGCTCATCCATGCCTTGCGCGAGGCAGGGATTATAGAAAAACGAAGGATCATCAGGACAATAAGGAAGAAGAACAAGGGGAGGAAAGAGATCCGCGAGGTGATTGAATTCGTTCGCAGGCACAAAGGGCTTGAATATGCTGAAGCAAAGATGAGGGAGTATTCAGACAAGGCGCTGCAGATACTTGAATCATACCCTGAATCTGAAACCAGGTCAGCGCTGACAGAGTTCGTAATGTTCTCAACGATTAGAAAAAAATGAAAAATGTTTCACGGTTCCTGTCACTTGAGAAGTACGCTGTGGCAGGTGTTTCAAGAGACCCGAAGAAGTTCGGGCATGTGATGTTTAAATCGCTTCGCGAAAAGGGGATGGATGTTGTTCCCGTAAATCCCGGGGCCGATATGATATCAGGAGAAAAATGCTATCACACGGTGCGTGACCTGCCGGCGGATGTCCGGGGTCTTATTTTCGCGACCCCGAAGGAGGAGACCCTGGCTGTCGCCAGGGAGGCACTCGCACATGGAATTAAAGATTTTTGGATACAGCAGGGGGCTGATTCAAAAATTACCATTGAAGAACTTGAGAAGGAAAACATCAACCTGATACACGGCGAATGTATTATGATGTTCTGGAAGCCGTCGGGCATTCACTCCTTTCACCGTTTTCTGAAGAAAATCTTCAGGGGATTGCCCGCTTAAGGAAAAATATTCGATTCTCACGAAGTTAAAAGCACCGCAAGCATCGGCTTAGGTCCTGTTTTACAGTGCCTTATCCCCATATTTCGCATTTTATGTTCCACGTGGAAAATAGATCATTTTGAGAGGGCTGTGATCAAAATACCGGTTTTTTTTCTGCCGATGATCTTTTCAAGCTCCTCCGGCGAAGCCTGGCCGATTTTTTTAACCGAACCGAAATTTTTCAGCAGAAGCTCTTTGGTCTTCTCACCGATTCCCGGAATTTCATCAAGGAGGGAGCTGTTCATTTTCGAACTCCTCTTTACGCGATGGAAATTAATCCCGAATCTGTGGGCTTCGTTTCGAAGATGCTGGATGATTTTCAGGGTGATGCTGTTCTTGTCGAGGTACAGGGGAACGGTGTCGCCCGGGAAATATATCTCCTCCAGTTTTTTTGCGATGCCGATCAGGGTCACTTTGCCCCTCAGCCCGAGCGCCTCAAGGCTTTTGACGGCAGAAGAGAGCTGTCCCTTACCGCCGTCGATTATGATAAGCTGCGGAAGAGGAGACTTCTCATCGATCATCCTGCGGTAGCGTCTCGTGATTACCTCTTCCATGGAGGCAAAATCATCAGGTCCGGTTACTGTTTTTATATTGAAGTGACGGTATTCTTTATTGCTTGGCCTGCCGTTGCGGAACACTACGCAAGCCGCAACTGCCGATTCTCCCTGTATGTTGGAATTATCAAAACACTCTATATGCAGCGGAAGAACGGGCATATGCAGGTCCTTCATCATCTTCCCGAGGTTAAGGCCCGTACGTTTATCTTTCGAATGCTCGGCTGCCTTCTTCTCCTTTTCGAGCCTGAAGAAGACTGCGTTTCTGCTGGCAAGCTCCAGCAGCTTGTGACGGTCTCCCCTCAAAGGGACAGTATACTTAACCTTATCAAGCAGAATATCAGGCATAAAGGGAACTATTATCTCTGGCGAGTCGCTCGATACCCTCTGCCTGATCTCTGTCACCGCGGTGGAAAGAATGGTCTCCGGCTCTTCTTCAAGCCTGATTTTCAATTCAATAGTATACGTCTGTACAACAGCCCCCTCTGCTACCTTCATGTAGCTGATAAACATCGAACCTTCACCGGAACTGCATCCGAAGACGTCGACATTCTTAACTGAGGTGTTGACTACCACTGACTTACTTCGATATTTGGCAATTATTTCAAGCTTCTCCTTGATCTTCTGTGCATCCTCGAACTTTAGCTCCCGGGCATACTGCCTCATCAGGGATTCAAGATGGTGTGTCACGGTGCTTACATCACCCCTGATAATCTGTCTGATACGTTCAATCTGCGCATTATGCTCCTCCTCCGTCACCAGGCCTATGCACGGAGCCTTGCAGTTGCCTATATGGTACTCGAGACAGACCCTGAACTTACCCTCTTCAATAGACTTTTTATTGAGCGGGAGGGAGCAGGTCCTGATCTGGAAGAGCTGCCTGATGAGCCCGAGCAGTGTCCTTACAGCCGGCACGGAGGTGTAGGGTCCATGATATGAGGAGCCGTCAGCAATAACCTTCCTTGTCAGAAAGACCCGCGGAAAGTGCTCATTTTTTATGCATATCCACGGATAGGTCTTGTCATCCTTAAGGAGTATATTATATCTTGGCTGGTGCTTCTTTATAAGGCTGTTCTCCAGAAGAAGAGCCTCCGACTCATTGTCAACAACAATATGGTTGAGCCCTGCTGCGCGTGAGAGCATCACCTGTGTTTTGCCGGACTGGTTCTTTGAAAAGTAGGAGGCAACGCGTTTCTTCAGGCTGCGGGCTTTGCCCACATAAAGAATGGTTCCTGAAGAGTCTACAAACTGGTAAACACCTGGCCTGTCAGGGAGGGATGAAACCGTAGACCTTATTGATTCGTTGCTCTTCAACCTGTTAATATTGAGGAGATTATTAATATTCTTAACACAGAGTGTCACAGAGTTAAGGCAGGAGTTTCACTGCTTCATTCTCCGAAGCCGATACGGTGTTACTCTGTAATAACTCGGTGTAAATCTGTGGTTAAAGATACCTAATCAAATAAACAGTGATACGTGGGTGAATGTTTTCCCGTCAAACAGACCCCTGTCGCTCAGTTTCAGCTCGGGTATCACGAGCAACGCCATAAAGGAGAGGGTCATGTACGGGGCATCCATTGTGCAGCCCAGGCTTTTCACGGTCTCTGACAGACGCTCATATCGTGCTGCCATGGCAGAGACAGGCATGTCAGACATAATTCCCGCAACCGGCAGGCTGAGTATCTCAGATCCTTCGTCAGAATAGACCGACATGCCTCCCTTTGAACTGACCACCATGTTTATAGCCGCCGCAATGGAATTGTCATCGGCTCCGACGGCGATTATATTATGGCTGTCATGCGCCACAGATGTGGCAAACGCCCCCTTTTTGAGACCGAAGCCCTTAATAAAACCAACAGCAGGAGGCGCGTCGTTATAGCGCTCCTTCACAACCAGCTTCAGCAGGTCGTCACCGGGACGGGCTTCCACAAATGGCCCCTGGCCTGCAGTCACTGTTTCAGAAGCAGTAATCAGTTCACCGTTAAAGGCCTTTATAGCCCGTATTTCTCCTCCCCTGTTTAGTACCTTAATCTCACCGGCAAAAATTCTGCTGCAATTGAACCTGTTCAGTTTTTTTACTTCTCCCGGAGAAAATAGAGGCTGTTTGCCGTCATAAACACACCGTCCATCTATCCATGTCTGCAAAACATTCATTCTGCCGGGATCATCGACAACAATAAAATCTGCCGGATCGCCTGGCCTCAGCATGCCTGAATTAATGCTGTAATGCACAGATGGATTCAGCGTGGCTGCCCTGATAACATTGAAAATGTCGTATCCGTCAGCGATAAGTCGTGCAACGGTCTTGTTAATATGGCCCTTTTGAAGAGTCTCCGGATGCATGTCATCGCTGCATAGCATGACCATTTCAGGATGTGATCGCAGCAGCGCGGCAAGGGAATTAAGGTTTTTCGCGGCGCTCCCCTCCCTGACAAGGATTTTCATCCCCAGCGATATCTTTTCCAGGGCTTCCTCAAGGGTTGAGCATTCGTGGTCTGTAGATGATACCTGCTTCAACATATTTCCGCAAATCTTCTCCTGTCAGTCCCGGGGCATGGCCATCTACCGGTACACCGGCTTCTCCTGCAATCTTCAGCTTCTCAAGCACGTTGGCATCACCGTGAATAACACCCGGAAAATTCATCATTTCAGCAAGATAGTGAACTCCTTTTTCACGAAGGAGAATCCTTATCTCTTCCGCTCCTACTGCTGAACCGGAGCTTTCGAATGAGGTTGCCGGAACGCATGACGGTGCCCCGAAAACAAACCTCACCGGAACAGTCCTGCTGTTCTCAATCATGAATCTTATTCCCTCAACACCGAGCACGTTTGCTATCTCATGAGGATCAGATACGACGCCCACAGTTCCGTGCTTAACTGCAGCCACCGCAAAGTGCGATGGGGTAACCATTGAGCTTTCGATATGAACATGAGCATCTATCAGCCCCGGAAGAATCCATATATCAGGAGCCTCATCAACCTTTATTATCTTCTCAATTTTAGTTCCGGAAAGGATTATCTCGCCATTATAAACACTCCGCGCAAAAATGTCAACGATTTTTCCGGTTATTTTCATAATTCAAATTTTAAAATTATGTTCCACGTGGAACATACTAACCTATCTCCCAAGGTACATAATTAAAATAGAAATGTCCGATGATGAAACGCCGCTTATTCTTGATGCCTGACCGATTGTTACAGGTCTGATCTTTGAAAGCTTTTGTCTTCCCTCTGTTGATATTGAGGAAAGTTCATCATAGCTTATATCTTCCGGTATTTTCAAATCTTCAAGTCTGTTGATCTTCTCCGCGACGCCTCTTTCCCTTTCCATGTATCCGGAATACTTAAGTCTTATCTCGGCCGTCTCAATTATCTCCTGCATTCTCGGGGAGTTGTTATACATCAGCTTCTCATACCCTTTAAGCGATTGCAGCAGATCCTTCAGATCTATCTGAGGCCTGTTTGCCAGGTTAATCGCCTTCATCTTCTGGTTTATCTCTGAGGTCCCCCTCTCAACAAGAAATGAATTTATTTCTGAAGGAGCAACGCTGCTCTTCTTAAGGAAGGCAATTATCTCATCCGTCATTTCGAGTTTCTCCCGCAGTCTCCTCACCCGTTCTTCTCCGGCAAGGCCAAGCTCAAACGCCTTTTCAGTCAGACGTTCATCGGCGTTGTCCTGTCTCAGAAGAATTCTGTATTCAGCCCTTGACGTAAACATACGGTAAGGCTCATCTACTCCTTTGGTAACCAGGTCATCTATCAGTACTCCGATATATGCTTCGTCTCTTCTGAGAATCAGCGGTTGCTTCCCCCTGGTCTTCAGCACGGCATTAATTCCTGCCATGAATCCCTGCGCCCCCGCCTCTTCATAGCCTGTAGTGCCGTTTATCTGGCCGGCGAAATAAAGTCCTTCTATTCTTTTTGTCTCCAGTGTGTGCCTTAGCTGCGTCGGCTGGAAGAAGTCGTACTCGATAGCATATCCGGGCCGGTATATTACAACATTTTCAAGACCACGTACCTTGCTCAGTGCCCTGATCTGTGTCTCAAGTGCCAGGCTGCTCGAAAAACCGTTTATATAGTATTCATTTGTATCCCAGCCTTCCGGCTCGAGGAACAGCTGGTGCGTCTCCTTGTCGGCAAAGGTTACGATCTTATCCTCAACGCTTGGACAGTAGCGCGGGCCGCGTCCCTTAATCCTGCCGGTATAAAGAGGAGAAAACTTCAGGCCGTCTCTCAGCTCCTGATGCACGCTCTCATTTGTATGTGTAATGTAGCAACTCCTCGGGTCTTTTATGCGTACTTCGTCATTGAGGTATGAGAAGCATCGGCCGTCATAGTCTCCAGGTTGCTCGGTCATTGCAGAAAAGTCGACGCTTCTGCCGTCTACCCTGGCGCTTGTGCCTGTCTTGAGTCTTTCAACGGTAAAACCCAGCGTTCTCAACTGATCACTCAGCCCCCTCGAATCCTGGTCTCCGGATCTGCCTCCTGTTGTCGTCCTGAACCCGACATGCATCAGGCCGTTCAGAAAGGTTCCATTCGTCAGGATCACTGCCTTAGACATGAATCTCGTCCCGAACGAAGTAACAACGCCTGTGACTCTCTTCTCCTCAATAATAAGCTCTGTCGCCTGCTCCTGCCATATATGAAGGTTTTCGGTACTTTCCAGAACCCTTCTCCATTCCCTGCTGAACAGCATCCTGTCGCATTGCGCCCTGGGGCTCCACATGGCAGGTCCCTTGCTCTTGTTCAGCATCCTGAACTGAATCATGGTCCTGTCAGTAATGATCCCTGACATACCTCCCATTGCGTCTATTTCCCTGATAATCTGACCTTTGGCTATTCCGCCCATAGCCGGATTGCATGACATCTGAGCCAGTTTTGTCATGTCCATGGTTACCAGAAGGGTCTTTGCCCCCATCCGGGCAGCTGCTGAAGCTGCTTCACAGCCGGCATGCCCTCCTCCAACAACAATTATGTCATAAATGAAATTCATTCCGCGTATGATAACGCCAGATACATCTCCTCCCTTTCGGTCATTCTGTTCTTCAGCTCAGGGTTCGTGTCATCATACCCGCATAAATGGAGGAACCCATGAAATATCACCCGCCTGATTTCAGACTTTAGTTTAACTGACAGATTGACTGCATTATCCTTTACCCGGTCAACACTTATGTATATCTCGCCATTCACAGTCTTCCCTTCATTGTAATTGAATGTGATGATATCCGTGTAATAATCATGCCCCAGGAACTCCCTGTTTATCTCATATAGTTTTTCATCGTCTGTAAAAATCACATCACACACCCCGGGCTTCAGTCCGGCATCGGCAATTATCCTTGAGATAATCTTCTTCACAGCTGAAACATCCCGCAAACGGAATCCCTCGACATCGTAATGAAATCTTACTTTCAATTCTTCAGTACTTGAATTTCATTCTAACCTCATTGCCCGTGGTGTTATATTCGATAGAATCTGACAGGCTTTTCATTATGAATACCCCCCTTCCATGAAGGTTTTCAATATTCTTAGGGTCTGTCGGATCAGGGATGTCAAGGTAGGAGAACCCCTCACCCTCATCAGTAACCGTCACATCGAAAATATTTCCATCAGAACTTACAACTACAGTAACCTTTTTGCTGCTGTCGCCGCGGTTACCGTGAAGAATCGCATTATTAACAGCTTCTACCGTGGAGATAAGAATCTTGCCGTACACCTCATCTGAAATGCCTAACCTCTTCGACAATGTATCAACCATTGTTTCAATTACAGTGAGATTTTCAATGTCAGAATTGATGCTAATACTCTCCATTATTCCGGCCTATCTTTACTTATACTATCAAATGATACTAATTGTTTCAAAAAAATCACTTTTTCACAAGCCATAGCTCAGGATTAAGCTTATTCTTCTCCTCGTAAACCATAAACTTAATAACTGCCTTTTCACCGTTCTCCGAATCACTGAATACATCCCCAATCTCCTGTCCTGTTGAGACGCTATCCCCAGCCTTCACTTTTACATTCACAATATTCTGGTATACTGTCAGATATTTACCGTGCCTGATAATGACGGCCATATTTGCTCCTGAAATTGCAAATACGCGGACCACTTCGCCCTTGAATACTGACTTCGCCCTTGTCGGGCCGCTTGATGTAATCTCAATCCCGATGTTATCTTCAGTCACATTTTTCAATACGGGGTGCTTTTGCAAGCCAAAATGGCTTGTTATTATTCCCTTGTCAACAGGCCACGGGAGCCGCCCTTTGTTTTCACCGAAAGAATCTCCTATCAGCTTCATCTCACCAGTCATTGGAGTGACCTTGCTGCGCTTCCTTTCTTCCTCTATCAGCCGGGATATTTCATTCTCTATACTGGCTGCTATCCTCTTCTTTTCTTCCAGTTCCTGCTTCAACTGTCGTTCCTTTCTTGTCAGGTTAGATACCAGCCTTTCCTTCCTGTTCTGCTCCTCCCGGAGTATCTGTTTCTGTCTTTCTTCCTTGTTTTTCAGGTCACTTACGTTCTTTCTGTCGCTCTCAAGCCGCTCCTTTGTCCTGGTAAGCTCACCGTATATTGCTTCTATTGTTTCTGACTCGCTTCTTCTGTACCTTGCTACCTGCTGGATATACTTAAGTCTCTTGTACCCCTGGTTAAAATCTGATGAAGAGAGTATGAAGGCAAGAGCCGGTGTTCCTTTCGTTGCTTTATAAGCACTTATAATTGACCTCTCATAATCAGACTTCATTTTTTCAACATCCTCTTCCAGCATGGTGATTGCTAGTCTGTTAAGAGATATCCTGTACTCAAGGAGGCTGATCTCCTCTCCGTACTCATTGATAAGCTTCTCGCGTAAAGTAAGTTTCTTTCCTATCACCCTTAGCTCGTTCAGGTTCTCTGTCCTCTGCGATGCGGTGTTCTTCAGCATCCGGTCAACATATTCTATATCCTGAAGATTCTTTTTTCTCAGTTCTTCCAGCTCAGCCCTCGATTGCCCGGAGGCTTTAAGGGCATACAGAAAAACGAGCATTAATATGGTCAGCTTCAGATTCATAAAGGCTTCCTTCTGTATTGAGGAAAAACGAATTCAATCGGGTCAGTATATCCTCCCGTCAATTGTTCAATATTTAGTTTCACGTGAAACATTCTTTTCTTTTCCTCAATAGTTATTTCGCCCGGGTACTTAAGTTCATCATCTGTCCTGAAATTTCCAAACCCAAGCTCAATAGTTCCCTCCGGCATATCAGACACAATTGTTTCGCTGCATATCTTGGCCTCATCACCGCATATTGTTACTACCCTTTTGTGTAATGCTTCCTCATATTCTATTACAATTCTATTCGCTCCGGCTCTCTCTATACTTTTATAATCTGTCTCCGTAAAATCACCGAAAATTATTTCGGCGAACTCTGCCGGCAGACCATATTTACCCATGATCTCGTCCCTTTTACCAAGGTAAACTGTTCTTCCTATCCTGTCAATCATGCACACTTCGTTTCCTACTGCAAGAAACCTGACAAGCTCGATTCCCAGTGGTCCTCTTACCGAAAGAACAATATCTCCAAGACTGTTCAGCTTCGCGTTAAAGCTAAATTCCCCCTCGACCGGGGTTCCCCTAAGTTCAATCGAGCCCTTCTGGATAATAAAGCCCCCTGCTACTATATTGTTTTCAACAACACTTTGAAGTAAATTCTCATAGCTCATTTCTGCCGGCACTGCACCTTCGCTTGTTCTGCGCTTCTTCCCGCCAGCACATCCGGAAATAACCAGCACCACCAGCAGAACGGCAATTATCCCTTTTACTTTTCGCATTTGGCTATATCTTCTGCCAGATAGGTCTTTGATTCATCCTTCCGGAGTGCTTCACTCCAGTACTTAACCGCTTCGGGACACCGTCTCAACTTGTAAAGAATATAACCCATATGCTCAAGTATTTCCGGGTCTCTTTCATTCTCGGCGCTGAATATTTTCATCATGGCCTCATATGCCTTCTTATACTTACCCTGTTTATATAATATCCAGGCATAAGTATCTATGTATGTTTCATTATCTCCCTCAAGAATCATAACTTCTTCGGCCATTTTGCGTGCCCTTTTCAGGTCGTCGCCTCCTTCTGCAAGAAAGTATGCATAATTATTCAGAACAAGGGGATCATCAGGCGCGATCTTCAATGCTGCCTCATAGTATTCATAAGATCCGGGGAAATCCTTCATGCGGTATTTAAGATCTCCCATCATTGCGAGCACCTGAACCTTCAGCTCGTCATTATTGCCAGCCAGAATAAGGGCTTTTTTCAATTCGGCTTCGGCGACGTCATACTTCTTCAGCTCCATTGCAGCTATAGCGTAATAAACCTTACCCAGCAGGCTCTTGTTGTTCTCGGTCGCATAAGCAGAGGCCAGCGAGAATAATTTTTCATATTCCTTTTCATCCGCATATATCAGGATCAGTTTCTCCCTGAAATAAAATCCAGGCTTAATTGTCTTCAGCAGTTCCTCATATCTCTCTTTTGCTTCCGGCTCTCTGCCTGTCAATTCATACATCAATGGCCTGAATGAGAGTACCTCCTCGTCGTTTGAATATTTATCTTCAAGTATAACCAGGTTCTCCTCAAGAGACGCCTCGTTCTCCCTGACATAGACACTGTCCTGTAAAAGTTTATTGGCTATGGCGATCTTTCTCTCACGGTCCACCAGGTCACTCTCGAAAACATTTCTCAGGAACCCGGGCATCCCGGTATATTCCTTATTATAAACAAGATTAAGCAGGTATAACAGCTGATTCTCGATATTTTCCGGATCAGATTCTATCAGCTGTTTATAAATGCTGTCGCTCTTTTCCTTCTTGCCTTCTTCAAGGTATATATCAGCCAGAAGTGCCTTGTATCTGATCTCCGAAGGATTGCTTTGAATAAGCTTTTCGGTTCTCTTCGCAGCCGCATCAAGCTCGCCCCGGTTAATCAATCCAGAAATCATTACGAGAAACATATCTTCTGTCAGGGCACCCTCCCTGTCAAGCTCCCGGAAGAGCGAATCGGCCTTTTCTGCAGTCTCCCTTTTCAGAGTATATTCCTGCGAGCAAAGACTTGACTTCAATAGCATTGTTGTCTGCCTTAAGGGCGCGTTCAAAATAGAAAATCGCCTCTTCCGTCCGCTTCAGTTGCATGAAAAGATATCCTGCTCCAACCTGGTACCAGTAGTTTCCCGGTTCGGTATCAGCTGCAAGCCTTGCATTTGTCAGAGCCTTGCTGCTGTTTCCCATGGCATTGTATATCTGGGCCAGTTCGCCATACGGTACGGCGCGGCTCCCGTCAATCTCTATGCACTTTTCAAAAAGGGCAATTGCCTGATTAAGGTCGCCGAGATATTTTATCCTTATGGCTTCCGCCAGGAGGTATTCATACCTGGTGCTTTCTCTTGCTGCCTTGCCGGTTTCAGCTGTATTTCTCAGAGTTTGTTGTGAATATCCGCAAACTCCAATCAGATAAAGAACTGCCAGAATATAGTATTTCATTTTCTTCCCGAATGACCGAAGCCGCCACCGCCTCTTTCCGTTAAATTAATTTCTTCTGTTTCAATCAGCTCTGCCGTTTCGTGCCTGGCTATGACCATCTGGGCAATCCTGTCCCCGTTATTTACGGTAAAATCGCTGTCTGACAGGTTTATCAGAATAATTCCAATCTCTCCCCTGTAATCTGCGTCAATTGTTCCGGGTGAATTAAGGACTGTTATTCCGTGTTTGACAGCAAGGCCGCTTCTGGGCCTTACCTGGGCCTCACAGCCCTCCGGCAGCTCGATGTAAAGTCCTGTTCCGATCAGCTTCCTTTCCAGGGGTCTTATTACAACAGGAGCATCTGTCATCGCCCTGAGGTCCATTCCCGCAGAGTGGGCAGTCTCATACGCCGGCAATTTGTTCTGAGATTTATTTACTATCCTTATTTTCATGTCTGATCTTAAACAATAACGTAAAGAATCTGTCTTTCTTCTGAACTGCCGCAAAGAAAACAAACAGCAGGCCGGTATCAAGGGCAATATTCAAAACCCTGTTGTCTCCTTCGAGCACTCTCGCAACGATGTATAACGTCACTGCAAGGGCAATGTATGAAACTATCCTTTTGATCTCATAATCGATGGGGTAGAGCTTCTGTCCGACCACATAAGAAACGGCAACCATAGTCATATAGCAGGCGACATGTGCCCATGCTGCCGCAATATATCCGAAGCCGGGCACAAAGATCACATTAACGGCAATAGTCACAGCTGCACCGAGCAGGGTGATCCATGCGCCGTAAATGGTTTTGTCATCGACCTTGTACCAGATGCTCTGATTTATGAAAATACCCAGAAGGAGGTATCCCATGCTTATCACGGGCACCACGACAAGAGACTCGCGGAACACTGGTCCGATGATTACCTGAAGGGCCTCAATGTAAAGGTTTATAACCAGGAAGAGTATCAGTGCGGTAATGACAAAATATTTCATTGTAACGGCATACGTCTTTTTTGCGTCTTGATGTCCGGCCTTTTCAAAAAAGAAGGGCTCTGCAGCAAATCTGTACATCTGTATAAACAGTGACATCAGAACGCCCACCTTGTATCCCGCGCCGTAAAGTCCGACCGTTTCAAGTCCCTCTGCACCCCCTATAAGTCTCCTGAGGAGTATCTTGTCAAGTACCTCATTCATGGATCCTGCGATGCCCCCAACAAGAAGGGGCCAGCTGTATGAAAGCATACGGCCAAGCAGTCTGCCGTCGAAGGAAGGTCTGATTCTTAAAAAAAATGGTACCAGCAGCAGTAATGTGACAACGGAGCCTATGAGGTTAGCCACGAACACATAGCCTACATCAAAGCCGGGTTTATAAAATCTTAATATCCATTCGCTTCCGCCGGCAGCAATTTTCGGTGCTGTCTGCAGGAAGAAGAACACCGAGCCTATGGTAACCACTACATTAATGATCTTCAGGATGCTGAAGATGGCCGCCCTGTTGTTTGCCCTCAGCCAGGCAAAAGGTATAGCAGAAAAGGCATCGATGGCGACTATCCACGCGAACATCTTAATATACTCCGGATGTTTGCCATAACCCAGGAAGGCAGACACCGGAGCAATGAACAGGGAAACGGCAAGCAGAAAGAAGGCTGACGTAGCAAAGAGGCTTACCAGGGCGGTGCCGTATACCGTTTCTGCCGGAGCCTTTTTACCCGCGAACCTGAAGTAAGTGGTCTCCATGCCATATGTAAGGATGACAAGAGCAAGAACCATCCAGGCATAAAGCTCGGTCACGATTCCGTACTGTTCGCGGCTGAAAATATATGTATAAAAAGGTGTGAGCAGCGCGTAGTTCAGGAATCTTGGAACAACCGTACCGAAACCATAAACAACGGTCTGCCCGGCAAGCTTTCGTATATCGTTCATGCTTTACTCTTACTGCAAATATATATCTTTGTCTCTCTTAAATAAGAAGAAAATGAGCACTTCATTGCGTTTGTTATTATCTGTTGCCGCAGCAGTGATGATCATCGGCTGTAAGGGAGGCGACAAGGGTGGCGTCCGTGCCGAGATTAAAACAACAGAGGGAGACATTATCATAATGCTTTCAGACCTCACTCCGATACACAGGGATAATTTCATAAAGCTCGCAGAGAGCGGCTTTTATGACGGGGTATCATTTCACCGTGTAATTAAGGACTTCATGATCCAGACCGGAGACGGATCAACGAAGGCCGATACTTCGGCCAACCCGGCAGATTATACAATTCCTGCGGAGATCAATGATTCGCTGTTTCACCGAAGGGGTGTTGTCGCAGCCGCCCGCATGGGAGATGATGTAAACCCGGAGAGGCAGTCATCTGGCACCCAGTTTTATATTGTGCAGGGAAAGGTGTATAATGATGAAGAGCTGGCCAAGACAGAGCAGCGAATAGAGAATAATCGCAGGCAGTATCTTTACAACCAGGCTCTTAAAGAGCTGCGCGCAGCCGCAGAAAATGATTCCGTGCCAATGACGGAAGATGAGATACAGCAGAATGCCATCCTCCGGGTTTATGATAAGACAGAGGCCGCAGGCCCGTATGTAACACCGGCTAACCGGAAGGCAGTATATACAACCGTTGGCGGTACTCCGTTCCTTGACGGAGCATATACCGTTTTCGGCGAGGTGCTGGAAGGAATGGATATCGTAGATGCGATAGCCAATACTGCGACAGACATAAAGGACAAGCCCGTAAAGGACATAAGAATACTCAAGGTAAGAATAATCAGATAATTCAACCCGCCATCGATGAAAGAGAGGATTGAAGAATTAAGGAGGGAGGCAGAGTCATATCCGATAACTGACCAGGAAAGCCTGGAGCAGTACAGGATAATCTATCTGAGCAAAAAGGGATTTATTCACGCTCTTTTTGACGGATTCAGGGATGTACCTGCGGAGGCCAAGAAGGAGACCGGCCTCCTGCTTAACAACCTGAAGCAGTTTGCCACTGACAGATACAATGCGTCAAAGGAGTCTCTCTCTTCTGCTGAAGCGGTCTCGTCCGGCGCAGACCTCAGCATGCCGTCCGTTCCGTTCGGCGAAGGGTCGCGGCATCCCATTTCAATTGTCCGCAAGGAGATCATCGATATCTTCAGCAGGATAGGTTTTACTGTTTCAGAGGGTCCCGAGATTGAGGATGACAATCATGTCTTTTCAATGCTCAACTTTGCCAAAGACCATCCTGCGCGCGATATGCAGGACACCTTCTATATCAAGAAGATATCAGGAGAAGAATCTGATCCTCACGATGTCCTTCTGCGTACGCACACCTCCTCTGTTCAGGTCAGGGTCATGGAATCACAAAAGCCGCCCATAAGGACGATTTCTCCCGGACGGGTTTTCAGGAACGAGGCGGTCTCAGCCAGGGCTCACTGTATATTCCATCAGATAGAGGGTCTGTATGTTGCCGAAGAGGTATCCTTCGCCGACCTCAGGCAGGTACTTCTGTACTTTGCCCGGGAGTTTTTCGGGAAAGATGTCAGCATCAGGCTCAGACCGTCATTTTTCCCGTTCACGGAGCCGTCGGCAGAGATGGATATCAGCTGCAACCTGTGCGGAGGAAAGGGGTGCAACGTATGCAAGGGGACCGGCTGGCTCGAGCTGCTGGGCTGCGGGATGGTGGATCCAAACGTACTGGAGGCCTGCGGCATTGATCCGGTCAGATATACAGGATATGCTTTCGGGATGGGAATAGAGCGCGCTGCAATGTTGAAATACAGGGTAAATGACCTAAGGCTCTATTTTGAAAATGATATACGCTTTCTCAGCCAGTTCAGAACTGAGATTGTCTGACTTTGCCGGGTGAACATTAGCGGCTTGCCATTGTTGCAATTAAGAGCTGACTAATCTCTTTTTTACAGTTATTTGATAGTAATTCAAACTCTATTTTTAATCTTTGTTACCGTAACAGACAGAGCAATGAAACAGCACGACCTTCCGATGCCTTTTTGTGACAAGTGCGCCTTTGAGACCTCCTCTATTTTCAAATACCTGACCCGGGATGAGACTGACAGGCTGAATTTTGAGAAGGATTTCAGGCTGTACAAGAGGGGTGAAGTCCTGTATCATGAAGGGAACCGGATAAGCGGATTCTATTGCATCAATACGGGGATAATAAAGGTCTTCAAGACCGGTGTCGACGGCAAGGAACAGATAATACGTTTTGCGCGCAAGGGGGAGATAATTGCCTACAGGTCTGTGCTTAGCAATGAGCCGGCCTGCACCTCTGCCAAGGTCATTGAAGACTGCCAGGTATGTTTTATTCCGTCGGAGCTGCTGATACAATTCGTAAAAACAAATCCGGCATTTGCGTTTGAGGTCGTCAAGCTGACGTGCCATGAGCTGGCCGAGGCCAATGCATATATTACCGACATCGCACAGAAGACTGTCAGGGAGCGGGTTGCGGAGGTGCTGCTGCAGCTTGTCAAGGACTTCGGTCTTGATGATCAGAAGTATCTGCGTATCACCCTGACAAGAGAAGAGCTTGCAAATATAGTCGGCACGGCAACAGAATCAGTGATACGCCTTCTCTCGGAATTCAAGAGCGACAGGCTCATTGAGCTTACCGGCCGCAAGATAAAGATACTTGATATCAGGGGGCTTGAGAAGATCAGCAACTGATCTTCATCCTATTCACCGAAAAGAGTACCGTCGTTGCCTCTCAGTATGCCGAGATGCCGGTATGCTGTCTCTGTTGCCTCCCGACCCCTGGGTGTGCGCTTGATGTACCCTTCCTTGATCAGAAAAGGCTCATAGACCTCCTCTATGGTTCCGCTTTCCTCTCCGATGGCTGTTGAAATGTTGTTGAGACCCACGGGTCCCCCTCTGAATTTTTCGATAATTGTCCGGAGGATCCTGTTGTCCATTTCATCAAGACCATGCTTGTCAATGTTCAGGGCCTCGAGGCTGTACCGGGTAATGTCAAGGTCAATTGATCCGTTTCCCTTGACCTGGGCAAAATCACGTACCCTGCGAAGGAGGGCGTTGGCTATCCTTGGTGTGCCCCTGCTCCTGGAGGCAATCTCTTTTGCCGAGATATCATTAATTTCAATATTCAGAATCGAGGCTGACCTCTTCACTATCCCCTTTAGGATTTGTGAATCATAATATTCAAGGTGGAACTTTATCCCGAAACGAGCCCTAAGGGGGCTTGTCAGCAATCCTGACCTCGTTGTTGCGCCTATGAGAGTGAAGGGATTCAGCTTCAGTTGTACCGATCTGGCTCCCGGGCCCTTATCTATCATAATATCAATCTGATAGTCTTCCATCGCAGAATATAGGTACTCTTCCACGACGGGGCTCAGGCGGTGAATCTCATCAATGAACAGGACATCACCTTCGTCAAGGCTTGTCAATAGTCCGGCCAGATCGCCCGGCTTATCGAGCACCGGGCCGGAGGTGACCTTCAGCTTAACCTTAAGTTCATTGGAAATTATAGTGGCGAGCGTTGTCTTTCCCAGACCCGGGGGGCCGTGAAGGAGGACATGATCAAGGGCCTCTCCCCTCTGCATTGCGGCTGTGACAAACACGCTCAGGTTGTCAGTGATGCGCTGCTGGCCCTTGAAATCAGTGAAAGAGAGCGGCCGCAGCTGCCGTTCGACCTCTGCATCACCCGTTGTCGCTATCTCCTTCCTGAGATTGAACTGGTCGTTTGTCATCAATTCTACTTAATAAGCTTCACCTCGCTCTCGGGAAGCTTTATTGAAACGCCGTTGATGTTTGTTTCAACATCATCGCGGTAGGTGATTGTAAGAACAATCTCCCCCTCCTCATTGTATTTCTTCCAGGTTTTATTGCGAAGTCCGTTTTTGTAAAACCGCTCTTCCCGGGTTCTGCCGTTTTCATAATAAATAGTATGATGACCTTCGGGGTTGCCCTGGTTATATTCACCCCTGAATCTCATCTTGCCGTTTGGATAATAAGCTTTCCAGGGTCCGTCGCGCAACCCGAGAAGATATTTTCCCTCCTCGATGTTGTCTCCTGACCTGAGTTTCCACTCGCCGTTTCTCTCGCCGTCGGTATAGGTTCCCTGGGTAATTATCTCCCCTGTGCGGGTAAACTCGGTATAGTTACCGTCGCGCACTCCCTGATAATAGTCTTCTTCACGCAGAAGCTCTCCCTCCGGATAATACCAGCGCCAGGTGCCGTCAATGCGGCCATTGCTGTATGACCCGGCCTGTTCAAGCCTTCCGGAGGTATTGTAAAACTTCCATGTGCCCGTGCGCCTGTTTTCTGCATATGTTCCCTCGGCAATTACGACTCCGCCGGCAGAATAGTCTTTCCATGCTCCGTTCCTGTTACCGGCATCGTCAACGATGCCTTCCGAGATAAGGAGGCCGTTATCATTATAAATCTTCGCGACTCTGACAGTTCCGTTTTCGTTGTACTCACGGTGTATCCCTACGGGGACCCCTTCCTTGAACGGACCCGAATAAATGAGCCTTCCTGCATCATCATAGCGGTTTACAATATCTATCCCTGCCCCCGTGTCAAGATCGGTCCCGGTGACCCTTCCGTTCTCATAAAGAAGTGTTACAAGCAATGTCCCTCTCTGATCATACTCCTTGTAATATCCGTGCAGCTGGTCGTCGCGATAGTTTCTCTCTGTCTTTATGTTCCCTTCGGGATAGAAATCAAGCCACTCCCCCTGCTTCATTCCGGCGGCATCAGTAAAATTTATCCGTTCACGGCTGATCAGAAAATCATTGTTATATTCGAGAAGGGTCATGACCTTCCCCTCGCGGTCATATTCCCTCGAGAGTCCGTCTTTCTTGCCGTTTACATACAGGATGGTCTGCCTGACCTTCCCCTCCGGATAAAAGATCCTTGCAACACCCTCCTTCCTGTCACCTGCAAAAAGCTCTGTTGAATAGACATATGATCCGTAGACAGGATCTTTCTGATATTTGATATAATACCCGTTTCTTTTACCAAGAAGGTAACTTATTTTTTCCGTTGTATCTCCTGCCTGGTCATAGAATACCCATATACTGTCGAGAAGGAAGCTTCTTCGTTTTCCTTCCGACTTGAGCACGCCGGTAACATAATAACTCTTCCAGAATCCGTCAGGCTTACCGTTTCTTATAAATCCCTCGCTTGATATGTTGCCATTAGGATACTTGAACTGATGAAAGCCATCCCTAAGCTCTTCGCCTGTCTGTGCATATATAACAGACGGAAAAACAAGCAGAAGTACAAGAATTGCCCTTTTCATCTTATAGCCCAAGTTTTGCCGAAATTTCAAGCATTCTTTTAATAGGTACTGCTGCACGTTCAATTATTTTCGGGTCAACGGTTATTTCCGGTTCTTCAAATTTAAGTGATTTATATATCTTTTCAATGGTAATCATCTTCATGAAGTTGCATTCACTGCATCCGCAGGTTGAATCTTTGGGTGGAGCAGGTATAAACAGTTTCTCCTTCTGAGCCTTTTTCATCTGGTGTATTATGCCGGGTTCGGTGGCCACAATAAACACTTTCGCCGGATCACGGCTTATGAATGACAGGAGTCCTGATGTTGAACCTATGAAGTCCGCTGCAATCCGGACAGGCATTTCACACTCGGGATGTGCTATAATTTTTGAGCCTGGATTTTCTCTTTTGAGTTTAAGGATTGCTTCGAGTGAAAATTCTTCATGCACGTGACAGAATCCATTCCATACAATTATGTCCCTTCCTGTAAGACTTTTTATATGATTACCCAGGTTTCTGTCGGGGCCGAAAATTATCTTCTCATTCTCAGGAAGTGACTCTATTATCTGTTTTGCATTCGATGATGTGCATGCAATATCGCTTAATGCCTTTATATCAGCTGTGGTGTTGACATATGTTACCACGGTCCTTCCGGGGTTCTCATCAATGAACTTCTGAAAATCCTCTTTCCTGCATGAATCTGCCAGTGAACAACCTGCAAGCGGATCAGGAATTATTACTTTCTTTTCCGGTGAAAGTATCTTTGCGGTCTCAGCCATGAAGGTTACGCCCGCAAAAACAATTATATCAGCTTTCGTTGCAGCTGCCTGCTGTGAAAGAGCAAGGCTGTCTCCAACAAAATCTGCAATATCCTGAATATCCGGCGTCTGGTAGTAATGAGCAAGTATAACAGCATTCTTTTGCCTTTTCAGAACCTCAATCTCTTCAAATATTGTTTTATCAACAATCATATATTACAATATTTATTTATAGAATTCTATTTATGATAGTTATAATAGCCTGTTAATACTGTTTATACAATTTTCCGATTCCTGTTGCAAAAATGGGAGTTAAAAGAATAAGAACATGATATTAACACATCAAAAAACATACCTTTTCTGATAAAGAGGCAATTAGGTATACTATTAACAACGGTTTAATGTGTTTTGTTAATAGCTGAAACCTGGCTGAATAAATTCTGGCAGTGTTCATCCAGGGTTAAAACATTTATTCAAAGAGGTAAAAAATAAATTTTGAAAAAAGAAGGAAAATACACTTTCATTGCCGGAGGGTCAACAGAAGAGTTAATGAACAAAGATTAAGATTTTTGGTTACACTTTATTAACAACCGATGACGACATATGATTTCTTTTCTAATATTAATAGTAGGGCTATATTTGTATAAAAATATACGGGAATTTTGGAAAAGATTATAGTGGCCTCAGATCATGCCGGGTTCAGGCTAAAGGAAAAAGTTGTGAAATGGCTGATTTCAAACAGGTATGAAGTAAGGGACCTGGGTTGTTTTTCTGAAGAGAGTGTTGACTATCCGGACTATGCTCACCCGATGGCAAATGCAGTTGTGAGCGGTGAATTCAGATACGGGATATCAATCTGCGGTTCTGGCAACGGAATAAGCATGGCCGCAAACAAGCATCAGGGAATCCGTTCTGCAGTCTGCTGGAATGAGGAGATAGGACGACTGGCAAGATCACACAATGATGCCAATGTCTGTGCCCTGCCCGGAAGGTTTCTCTCTGAGGCCGAGGCAATAGTTATAATAAAGGCATTTCTGACAACGCCCTTTGAGGGAGGACGGCATAAGAGGCGTATTGACAAGATACCCCTGAAGCAATACTGAGATGCTGTCAGCCACTTGTAAATATGGTATCAGGGCAGTGATCTTCATTGCCTCACAGCATGATCAGAAATCAAATACGGGTCTGAAGCTGATAGCAGATGAGCTGAAGGTGCCGCAGCCATACCTGGCAAAAATTCTGCAGACACTTTCCAGGAGGAAAATTCTTAAGTCAACAAAAGGACCTCACGGAGGGTTTTGTCTGCAGTCTCCTGTTACTGAGCTGACGCTAATGGATATAATAGAGGCAATTGACGGAGGTGATTTTTTTGACAGCTGTTATGTGACGGGGCAAAAATGTAATTTTGACCACCGCGAACAGGGTGTCTGTATACTGCACAACGATCTCAGGCAGGAAAAGCTGCGGTTAGCATCATTTTTCAGGTCAAAAACAATAGAGGCAATTGTTCAGCAGGTGCGCAGCTCACCTGAAATCAGGATTTGATTTTGTCAAGAAGTTTTATGGCAATGTGGGCGGCAATGATCCCGGCTGTAACACCCCCGATATTTGCTGCAAGATCGGCTATCTCTGCCTTGCGCACCTGTGTGAGAGTCATCTGAAGTATCTCCATAAGAGCCCCAAATCCCAGTGGTATCAGAAGAACCGCGTACAAAAAACCGCGGTTGGTCTTCCAGTGACAGGAGTCGAGCAGCAGAACCGCCGAAAAAAGAGCATACATTGAAAGATGGCCAAGCTTGTCAATATAGGGGATGTTAAGAATTCTTCCGGGCACCATTGTGCTGCTGCCTGAAAGGCTTAACCACAAGATCAGCAGGCCGATGAGTATACTCTTATAATATTGTTTCAGAAACAGCCAGATCATCTGAGTTTTATGAGGGAGCGAAATTAGTAAACTAATATTAAATCTTTTGTAAATTTAAACGATATAAAATCATATGGCCGGAATATACCTTCATATACCTTTTTGCAGGAGCTGGTGCAGCTATTGTGACTTTTACAGCATAACTGAAAACAATGATACAGAGCCATTTGTTCAGGCCATAATAAAAGAAGCCTCACTACGGTCGGGGTATCTCGATGGCGAGGTGGCGGAGACTGTTTATTTCGGCGGCGGAACGCCGTCGCTTTTGACCGCGGATCAGGTGCAGAGGATAATTGCCTCACTTCGTGAGAATTATAAATTTTCAGATGATCCCGAGATAACCATGGAAATCAATCCTGATGATATTTCAGAGGGATCATTCAGGTCTCTTGCAGATTCAGGAGTTAACAGGATAAGCCTGGGTGTTCAGTCATGGAATGACAGGCGCCTAAAGTTTCTCGGCCGCCGTCACAATGCCGCTCAGTCGGAACAGGTTCTCGGGATGGCTTTTAAGGAAGGATTCGTTAACGTTTCGGTTGACCTTATCTATGGGATTCCCGGAATGACGGCAGAAGACCTGAGGGCTGATCTTGAAAAGACCTTCTCATTTCCTGTCACACATATCTCGGCATATCACCTGACAATAGAAGGCGGCACAAAGCTTGGCCGACTAAAGAAAGAGGGGCGGCTTACCGAGGCAGATGAAGAGGCGAGCAACACCATGTTCAGCCTGTTGTCGTCACTATGCCGTGAGAAGGGATTCATACACTATGAGATTTCAAATTTTGCGAAGGAAGGGTTCATCTCCAGACATAACTCGTCATACTGGAAACAGATACCTTATCTCGGGCTGGGTCCCTCTGCGCATTCCTTCAACCGGATCTCAAGGCAGTGGAATGTTTCCGATGTAAAGAAATATTTGCGTTCGGTCGGCTCCGGCATTGTTCCCTTTGAGCGCGAAGAGCTTGACCGGCTGACGACCTTCAATGAATATGTGATGACATCACTCAGGACGATGTGGGGGATCGACCTTGGTTATGTCGAACAATACTATGACAAGGAGCTTCATGATTACCTTGTCAACCTGTCAGAGAAATACATACACTATGGCCTCCTGAGGCGCGAAAAAAATACCCTGGCCTTGACAGACCAGGGTAAGATGATATCTGATAATATTATTGCGGAACTCCTGATGGAGTTATGATCAGTTCTTGCCTTTCAGCAGGAAGGAGCCGCTGCCAATTTTCTCTCCGTCGAGATAAAGTTCCACATTATATGTTCCGGCGATGAAGTCTCCCGTGTTATCCAGGAAGATACACATTTCAATATCGGCGTTTGCATAGTCAACAGCCCTGTTGGCAGAGTATATGAGCTGTTCTCCTCCGACTCCGAAAAGGTTATCTGGTGAGGGGGTGATCACCAGCTGATCGGGACGGACAACCCTCAGGTAAACGATTTTGTTCCCGGCCTGGGCAATAGGATTCTCTCTCAGTGTGAAGCATACGCGCACCTTGTCGAGGTTTCTCAGCTCGGTTGTCTCCTTCCGTTTTTTGTTAAGCGCCACGGCCACAACGTCTTTAGCCTGTATGACAGATGCGATAGTGACTTTTGAGGTCAGCTCCTCCTTGGTCTTCTCAAGCTCTACGTTTGTCTGTTGAACAACCGTCATCTGATCTTTTATCTCCTTGTTTTCGGCAACAAGGATCTTATTGCGGGTATTCAGTGAATCAATCTGTACAATATAACTCTTCATTATATCGCGCATGGTGCTTATTTCAGCTTTATATTTCCTGATCAGCTGGGCGTTTGAAGCGTTCACCTCCAGAAGCTTCTGAATCTTGGTGCGCTCGCGAAGGAGCTCGGCGTTAAGGGTATCGTTACTTGTCTTGAGGGTGTCATAACCATACATCATCATGCGAAGCTCACCGGCAAGGGAATCCTTCTCTTCCGTCAGTATCTGCTCCATCTCAACCATTTTGTTCTTCTGGTTATAATAAAGTACGACGAGGGCAATTAAGCCAAGCGTCAGTATTATTGTTGACACAATCATGACCACCGGGGCGCCCTTCTTATGTTCCAGGTACTCAGTCTGATATTTTTCCTGATTTTCCATTTTGATTATTTTTATCGGTGCAAAATTAGTAATTATTACAGTTTAACAAATTTTATCTTCTCTTTGATTATCTTGCCATTGCGTTAAATTTTTCGAAAATTAAGTCATAACTTATTATTTATGAGCGGTTTTTATGGTTCTGTCTCCGGCACAAGGTGCGTCGACGATGTCTTTTACGGTACCGACTATCACTCTCATCTGGGTACTAAACGTGCGGGGATGGTGTTTTATGATGCAGAAATCGGATTTAGACGAAGAATTCATAATCTTGAGAACGAATATTTTAGAAATAAATTTGAGCAGGAGCTACCTGAGTTCATGGGAAACAGCGGCATTGCGGTCATCAGTGACACCGATCCGCAGCCCATTCTTTTTAATTCACATCTCGGCCCTTTTGCGCTGGTTACTGTCTCGAGAATAGTAAATATCAACGAACTGGCTGATTATTTTCTGGCAAGGAAGAAGCATTTCACCGAAAATTTCATGGGAAACATTAATCCCACCGAAATGGTTGCCAATCTGATTTGTGAGGGAGACTCCTTTGTGGAGGGTATCACAACGGTATTTGAAAGGATTCAGGGTTCATGTTCTTTGCTGGTACTTACACAGGATGGCATCATCGCCGCCAGGGACAGGAATGGCCGTACGCCCGTTGTCATAGGTAAGAAGAAAGGGGCAAGGGCTGTAGCATCCGAGACCTGTTCTTTTCCGAACACCGGTTTTGAGACGGAGTATTTTCTCGGGCCCGGAGAGATTGTTCACATTCGCCCCGACGGCTTCACCCGCCTTAAGGCCCCAGGAAAGAAGATGCAGATATGCGCATTTCTATGGGTATATTACGGTTTTCCGACCTCTGAATATGAAGGCCGCAACGTTGAGCAGGTACGTTATGAGTGCGGCGCCGCACTTGCAAAGCGCGACAGCGTTGAGGCTGACTTTGTGTGCGGCGTTCCTGACTCGGGTGTTGGCCATGCCTTTGGTTATGCCAATGAGAAGGGGCTGCCGTATATGAGTTCATTCTCGAAATACACCCCGACATGGCCGAGAAGCTTCATGCCGCAGAGGCAGATACAGCGCGACCTTGTTGCCAGGATGAAGCTCATCCCCAACAGGAAAATAACAAATGGGAAGAAGATAATATTCCTTGATGACAGCATTGTAAGGGGGACGCAGCTGAAGGACAACACCCGCGACCTGCGTGAGGCAGGGGCGGCAGAGCTTCACATGCGTATTGCATGCCCTCCGCTTCTTTACCCCTGTCCGTTCCTTAACTTCTCACAGTCGCGCTCAACGCTTGAGCTGGCTGCCAGAAAGGCAATCGTAGCCCTCGAGGGTGAAGAAAAAAATATTGAGCAATATCTTGATCCTGATTCTGAAAAATACGCGAAGATGGTCGACGAGATTTCCGGAACGCTGGGGATGGACACCCTTATGTTTCAGCGGCTGGAAGACCTGGTTGAGGCGATAGGCCTTCCGAAGGAAAGGCTCTGCACACATTGCTGGGACGGCAGCAGCCAGTTTTAGCCATTGTTTAAAAATCCGCACCGTTGTTAATAATTCCTGATTTCTGATCAATATGCCGGAAAAATCAGACGCTATTTTTACACTATGAAATTTTTTATTCGGATCGTGCAACCATTATTAGCGGAGTTGCCTGTCTGATAATTCAAGTATATCAACAAAAAAAATAATTAAAAACAATTTTTAAAAACTAAAACAATGAAGAAAATCCTTGCAATTTCAGTTATCATGATTGCCTTCTCTGCAGGCCTGTTTGCACAAAATCAGGCAACAGCAACAGCTACAGCAGTCATTGTCACCCCGATTTCAATTACACAGACTGCTGATATGAGCTTTGGTAATATTATTGCCTCTGTCGGTGGCGGCACGGTGGTACTTACTCCCGGCGGTGTGCGCACTCCGGCTGGCGTAACATTTCCAGCTGTTGGCGGGACTGTCACGGCCGCATCATTTAATGTAGCAGGGCAGGCCAACTTAACGTATTCCATTACTCTTCCTGCGTCGCATACAATAAATTCAGGAGTAAACAGTATGCTGGTGGATGCATTTTCTAGCAGCACACTTTCCGGAACAGCGACACTGAGCGGTACGGGCACAGACGTGCTCACTGTTGGTGCAACGCTGAATGTCGGTGCAGCACAACCGGCAGGGACATATACCAATGCAGCCGGATTCACGGTTACTGTCAACTATAATTAAGGAGTACGCCAGGGAATAAAACAGGCCTGGCAAAAGGCATGAGAAAGCACAGGAAGTTTCTTTTTGGCCTGATAGGGTTATTTATTGTACCGGCAGGGATGGCGATTGCACAGATCGCTCCCCCTGCCAGTGCAACGGGCCATATTACGGCGGAAGTAATTACAATGCTTGCCGCCGTTGAGACTTCTCAGCTTAATTTTGGCCGGTTTGCCCCGGGTCCGCAGGGAGGCGAGCTGATAATCACACCTGAGAGCACAGTAATGGTGCAGGGCAGCGTCTGGCCCGGAAGCGGATCAAGGAACGCAGCCAGCTTCTTCGTAACAGGAGACCCCGGCGTGGCATATACTATTACGTTGCCCTCAGCACCGGTGACGATTACCCATATGGGCAGTGCCAGAACCATGACGGTAGAAGACTGGACGTCAGTGCCGGAGCCGACACCCGGCGCGGGAATGCTTGAAGACGGATCGCAGGTGGTCATGGTAGGGGCAACGCTGAAAGTTGGCACCCTGGCCGATAATCCGGTCGGGATATATACGGGGACATATACTATCACCTTCGACTTTAATTAAAAGGAATTTGAACAAGATAACTTAGAAATAATGCCAAAGCTTACATTGCAGCTTTTAACAACAGGCCTGATAATGCTTCAGGTCTTTTTTCCTTTTAATACAAGGGCTCAGGGCAATTTGCTGATAACACCCAAAAGAGCTGTGTTTGAGGGAAATAAGAGATCCATGGATCTTAACCTGGCAAACATTGGCCAGGATACTGCCACCTATGCCATCTCTCTTGTGGAGATACGGATGACGGAGGCGGGCAGCTTCGAGACCATAACTGAGCCTGATGAAGGACAGCAGTTTGCGAGTCCTTATCTGAGATATTTTCCACGGTCAGTGACGCTCGGGCCCAATGAGGCCCAGACCGTTAAGGTACAGCTTGTCAGGAGCGGAACCCTGGAGCCCGGCGAGTACAGGTCGCATCTTTATTTCAGGGCAGTGCCCGAGTCCAAACCGCTGGGAGAGGAGGAGGATACGGTGCCTGATCCCACGTCTATCTCTGTCAAGTTGATTCCTATATTCGGAATAACAATCCCGGTTATAATAAGGGTGGGGCAGCCCTCTGTCAGCGTGACGCTCTCAGACCTTGCACTGACGTTTGTCGGTGATACTGTTCCCAGGGTCAGGATGACATTCAACCGGTCGGGCAACTTTTCGGTTTACGGAGACGTGTCTGTTGATCATTTTTCTGACCAGGGAAAGAGAACAAGGGTGGGGGTGGCAAACGGTTTTGCAGTATATACTCCGAATGCCAGAAGAGATTTCGAGTTAAACCTTGCAACACTTCCGGATATTGATTACAGAAGCGGAAGGCTTATCCTGACCTATTCCGCTCCTTCTGACGTTAAGCCCGAGAAATATGCAGAGGCAGAATTGCTTTTGAATCGTTAACCAGCAACATAAGTGCCGCCAGCGAGATTTAACATAAAGTGCGTTACCCGGGTACTGCATCTGATAATATTTTCCGTTGCACTGGCATGGCCAGCCCCTGACGCATACGGCCAGGTCAACGGCGATTACCAGACAAGGGCAACCGGAAACTGGAATTCCAATACCACCTGGCGGGTCAGAACAGGAGGTGCCTGGGTCAACTGCGTTGCCGGTGATTACCCGGGCGCGGCCCCCGGTGCCGGCACAGTAAATATATTAGATAATCACACAGTTACTGTGACGGCAAACGTCCCCAACAGTGTCGGGGCCCTGAGTATTAACGGCGGGAACCAGGATTCCTATCTTCAGTTCAACGCAGGCTTTTCATTGAGAGTCACCGGACAAACCTATCTGAATTCCAACAGTAACAATGATGAAAAATCTGTTCTGGTTGATGCCGGGGTCTTCCGAACGGGTTCGATTAATGCAAATTCAAATGATGATACACAGGATGCCTATATACGAATTTCAACAGGGACCGTAACCGTTGACGGCAATGTGGCATTGAACGGCACCGCTGTTCGCACATACATCAGGTTTACGGGCAATGGCAATTTATTTATAGGCGGCACAATTGCGGGCGGCTCAATAACCAGTATGATTAACGGAGGGTCAGCAGCTCCTACATCAGGAACAGTCATTTACAACGGACTGTCAAACCAGAATGTCGGCATATACACATACTTTAATCTCAGGATAAACAATTCAGCCGGCGTCACCCTGGTGGACAACGTAACGGTAAACAATACCCTGACCATGACACAGGGGAATATTTCGACCGGCCCATATCTTCTGACCCTTTCAGGCAACCTTGCCGGCTCCCTGGCCCACACATCTGGTACGGTTATTGGCAGAATAAGGCGCGCCATCAGCACTACTGCCGGAGTGAATTATCTGTTTCCGGTAGGCACGGCAGGACATTACAGGCCTGCTATTATAAACTTTTCTTCACTGGGCGCTTCAGTAAGTATCACTGCTGAGTTTGTTGAATCACCCCCATTTGGCTTTTCGGGCTATGCTGACGGAGCTGTTACGCTGAACAGCATATTCACCGAGGGTTACTGGAGATTTAGCAGCACCGGAACGCCGGCTGCGAACTATTCATTGTCATTAAATGCTGACGGATTTGCCAGTTTTCTGATCAATGCAAATACAAGAATTACCGGCCGTGACAACACAAACAGCACATGGAGGGCCCTTGGAACCCATGGAACCGTTTCAGGTGCCATCTTAACACGCACCGGCATCTCTAATCTTAACACCACCTCTTTTGACTACGGGCTGGCCAGTGAGTGCAGCACTGCGGCAATGAGCTACAGCTTTGAAAGAGATATTACTGTTGATTACACAAAGGTTGAAGGAGGTTCAGACCTATATAATTTTCCAATGCTGGTCAGCTACTCAGGGGCAACATTTCTCAGAAGTTCTCCGCTGGGGCCCATTATGAACAGCAACGGGTATGATATTATTTTTACTGACAGTAATCATAATAAACTCGATCACCAGATTGAGTATTACAATGGAACCAACGGTGATCTTATCGCCTGGGTCCGGATTCCGGTTCTCTCCTGCTCATCAAATACAGTTATTAAACTACTCTATGCAAATTCCCAGATAACCACCGACCCATCGGTACCACCGTGTGGGACAGCCATTACAAGGGGGTGTGGCATCTCAATGACAATGACCTTGAGGATGCCACTGTGTATGATTTTTCAGGAACGCCATATAATACCCCGGCATTTTCAGCAGGGACTATTTATAACTCCTTGCAGCTAAACGGATCAGATGAATATGTGCAGGTAAACAATAACCCGAACATCAACTTTGCAGGTAATATTACGGTATCAGCATGGGTAAACATGGACACCAGGACCCGTGACCAGAAGATTGCAGGCAACCAGAACAATTCCAGCGGAGGGTACAAGTTCGGAATATATACTAACAACAAGGTTGAATTTGAAATAAGAAATTCGGCAAATTTGCCATCGCTGAACAGGGATGTCTCCGGAGGCACGGTATTGAACACCGGACAATGGTATTACCTTGCAGGGATAAGCTCAGATGTTCTTGATTCGATAAAAACCTTTGTCAACGGAGTATCTGAGAGACCGTTTAAAAAAACCGGGATCCTCGGCATTGCATCTGATAATCTTGTGGTAGGGAAGGAGCCGTTCCTGTCTGACTATTATTTTGACGGAAGGTTTGATGAATTGAGAATTTCAGATAAAGTAAGGGCAGACGGCTGGCTGAGGACAGAATACAACAATCAATCTTCACCGTCTACCTTCTATTCGACAGGATCAGAGGTCTCGCTTACAACTCTGCCATCAGCGGGCATCTGCGATGTGCCGGTGACGCTTCCGTCAGGGTACCCTGCCGGTGGAACCTATTCAGGTAACCCATACATTTCAGGAAACGTTTTTACACCTCCTGCTGCAGGGACTTATCCGATTGTCTATACTTATAACGGAGTCTGCGGGCCCGCAAGCATTGCAAAGAACATTATAATAACACCTGTTCCTCCGGCTCCTGCTGCTCCTGACAGAGAATATTGTTTTAATCAGATCACTAATCTGGACGCTGTTGGTGAAAATATCCGCTGGTACAGCGGAGGCAGTCTTGTTAGTACTGCGAATCCATTTTCTACAGGACAAACAGCAGCCGGCACGTATAATTACACTGTAACTCAGACAGTAAATGGTTGTGAAAGCAATCCTGAACCTGTCGTTCTTACCATTTACGGCGGTGCAACAATCAGTACACAGCCCTTGCCTGAAACCATATGTGAGGGAGAAAGCGCAGTGTTCGCGCTGGTGGCATCAGGATACAACCTGGTATACCGCTGGCAGGAAAACGGAGTGAATATTACTGACGGAGGCATTTACAGCGGAGCCACTACGGCAGAACTGACAATAACCAGCCCGGCGCTTGCGCTGAGCGGGAACAACTACAGGTGCGTCATAACAACCACCTGTGGCACCTCTCCGGTTATAAGCAACACAGTTCAGCTGACGGTTAATCCTTCTCCGGTAGCAACATTCAGTTATGCCGGATCGCCCTACTGCCCGAATGCAGCCGATCCGTTTCCCACTTTCAGCGGAGGGGGTGTCGCCGGAATGTTTTCATCAACAGCAGGCCTTGTATTTGTTAATGCTGCCACAGGACAGATAGATATTTCGGCAAGCATCCCGGGCACTTATACGGTAACAAACACCATTCCTCCGGCTGGCGGATGTCAGGAAATCATTGCAACAAGTCCGGTAATAATTATTTCTACAATCACCTGGACCGGGGCCATAAGCAGTGACTGGAACAACTCCGGGAACTGGACATGCGGGTTCATTCCAAGCTCAGCGATTTCGGTTTATATACCAGACGAGACAAATGAGCCTGTATTGTCAGGAGCATCAGCAGGCATAGTCAACAATCTCGAGATATCAGGAAACTCATCGCTGATGGTTTCGGGCAGCACGCTGACAATCTGCGGGTCTGTTACGGCTGCGTCACCAATATATGCTGCGGGCGGCACTATTATTTTTGCCGGCGATGAGGTACAGAGCATCCCTTCCGGCACCTTTGCAGGTAAAACTGTAAACAATCTTTCTGTAAATAATGAGGAAGGAGTATTACTGCTTGATACACTGAAGATAAGCGGTGTGGTAAACATTCTGGATGGCACCCTTGCTTCTGACGGCTTCCTCACCCTTATCTCGGACGCAGTGCAGACAGCCTATATTGACGGTCAGGTGCCGGCACAGTTACGGGCAACGTTACCATGCAACGCTATCTTCCGTCAAAGTACGGATATAAGTATTTCAGTTCACCTTTCCAGGCTGCTACTGTAGAAGAGTTTGGTGATGATATGGATCTGGCTTCACCCTTCCCGCTCTTTTATCGGAATGAAGAGAACAGCCAGGGTGCAGGCTGGATAAGTTACACAGACAGCTGCAGCATTCTTAACCTCTCGAAGGGTACGCAGTTAATTTCGGTGCCTCAGCCACCCCATGGACTGTAGATGTTATAGGAGAGGTGAACAACGGTCCCCTGTCGGTAACGCTTTACAATCATGACAGCCTCTATACAGAAGGATTTAATCTCGTCGGCAATCCCTACCCGTCACCAATTGACTGGAATGCTGCGGGATGGACAAAAACGGCGATTGATAATGCTGTTTATTATTTCAGGGCAAGCGATACGGATGAGTATGGCGGTGAATACAGCAGCTATGCTGACGGTAGTTTCGAGTGACGGTGTTGCCAGTCCAATATTATCCCTTCGATGCAGGGCTTCTTTGTGCGTGTCTCTGACGGCGCATTTCCGGTCACGGGCACCCTTGGTGTTTCAAACAGCGTGAGAGATAAATGACCTGACCCGCCCGTTCCTCAAGTCGGCACCCTCCTCCACCCGGTTCCTTGTAAGAGCGACGGCATCATTTACCGGCGATAAGGCTTCGGAAGACCCTATGGTGATCTATTTTAACGATGAGGCCGGTGCAGGCTTTGACAGTGAATATGATGCCCTTAAACTGATGAATACAGACATGATGATGACCAATTTCTATTCGGTTCTGAGCAATGGAAAGAAGCTGTCCATCAATGCATTGCCTGCACAGGCAGATACCGCTACGATAGTGCCCCTTGGACTTAAAACATACATTAACGGAGAGCTGAACTTCAGAATAAGGGATATCGAGAACCTTCCCGAGGGAGGGAAGATATATTTCCGTGACCGCCTTACGGGAGCGAACGTTAATCTTTTGCCTGACCAGAACTACAGGGTAACCCTTAATGCAGGTGATTATAATGACAGGTTTTTCCTGGCATTTCTGAAGGGAACAACGGGAATAGATGACCCGGCAGCACATAATAAACTCTTTACTGCATATTCAGTCAGCAGTGTGCTGAAAGCGACAATAAACATGGTTGAGGGCAGGAGGGGTACCATCACTGTCTTTGACCTTTCAGGCAGACCCCTTTACATCACAGAGGTACATGAAGCCGGATACTATGAATTTGAAACGGGGATAATGCATGGGATTTACATTGTCAGCTACATAACCGGCGGGAAGTCAAATACCATGAAACTACTCTTGGGATACTGATGAAGGAAAGAGGGGATATACTGATTTTCAGAAACAGGATGTTTTTTTTGGCCGCCATTGCCCTTATGAGCGGGTTTATTTCTGTTGTACAGGCACAGGTACTGCCTCCCCGTCCGGTTATTGTGACAGCCAATCCTGCACAGCCGCTCTCCTTCGGTGCTTTTTCTCCCGGGGCTGACGGGTGGCACTGTCACCGTTCATCCTGACGGGTCGAGATCGTCGACAGGAAAGTGATATTGTTCAGCCTTGGATATGTGTACACTCCGGCGATGTTTTATATCAGGGCCAATCCCGGAACGATTATTACCCTGCTTAAGCAACCCGCCCGTCATCCTTACCGGAAGCGGCGGGGGCACACTTACCCTGCAGATAGGCGCTACTCTTCCTGCAATGCCTTTCGTTACAAGCGTGCCATGGCAGATGCAGACAACGTTGCTGGTGGGCGGAACCCTGACTGTCGGAGACATTGGCGCAAATCCGCCAGGTAACTATACCGGAACCTTTTCCATTACAGTTAGTTCAGCAATAGGTCGCCGGAATCGCAGATAAGGAAAACAACAGATGACAGGAAGAACGGCATATCCCGGGAATAAAAACACAGGGATTGTTGCCTTCTGGAGGAAGATCATCTGCAGGTTAATGTAATCCTTTCCCTCGGTTTCCTTACTCCGTTGTTTGTTACCGCACAGGAGGAGCTCTTCATACGATGAGATATCAGTATATATTAATATTCCCTATTTTGGGGTAGGGGAGATTGATGCCGTGATCAGCAACGAAGAGCTGTATCTGCCAGTTACAAATCTGTTTGACTTTCTCAAGATTAGAAATGTCCCGTCTGAAAACCTTGATCTTGTAACAGGCTTCTTTATTGACCCTGAGGCTGAATTTACAATTGACAGAACCAAGAACCTCATAAAATATGCCGGGAAGACCTTTCCTCTGAAGGAGGGAGACCTTGTTCGGTCTGAAAGCAACCTATATCTTAAGTCAACCTGGTTCGGGGAGGTATTCGGCCTGGAGTGCAATTTCAACTTCCGTGACCTCATGGTAACAGTGAAATCAAAGCTGGAACTTCCCCTGATACGTGAGATGCGGCTGGCAGAAATGCGCAGTAACATTTCACGGCTTAAGGGTGATCCGGAGGTTGATACTACAATCGGGAGATCATATCCGGGCTTCAGGTTCGGGATGGCCGACTGGTCTGTATACGCAAATGAGCAGGTCGATGGCCCGTCAGAGGCACGCATTAACCTTGCCCTCGGGGCGGTTATCGCCGGAGGAGAGGCAACGGCCTCTCTCTATTACCATTCTCGGCAGCCCTTCTCCGAGAAACAGCAGTATTATCTGTGGCGTCACGTCAACAATGACCGCGAGCTAATGCGACAGTTCATGGCCGGAAAGATAGCTTCAAATGCCACAGCCTCAATATATGACCCTGTCGTTGGCATTCAGCTTACGAATACCCCTACAACATTCAGGAGATCATTCGGATCGTACACCCTTACTGACAGGACCGAGCCAGGATGGACGGTTGAGTTATATGTCAATAACGTACTGGTTGACTATAAGGAAGCAGACGGCTCCGGTTTTTTTTCGTTTGACGTTCCGCTTGTTTACGGGAACACTCTTGTCAAACTGAAGTTTTATGGTCCATGGGGAGAAGAGCGGATTCGTGAACAAAACATCATTATTCCATATAATTTTCTGCCTGTAAAGACTCTTGAATACACTCTCAGCGCAGGTGTTGTGGAGGACTCGCTATGGAGCCGTTACTCAAAAGTCAGTGTCAACTATGGTGTGGCAAATAATCTCACTGTCGGGGGCGGACTGGAATATCTTTCATCTGTTTCTACCGGCCCACTGATGCCATATGCAAATGCCTCCCTCAAGGTCACCAGGAATTTGCTTCTTACAGGAGAATATACTTACGGTGTCAGGGCAAGGGGGCTGCTCACATATCGTTTTCCCTCCAACATACAGCTCGATCTTAACTATACAAAATATAAAGAAGGTCAAAAGGCCATCAGCTATAATTATCTGGAGGAGCGCAAGGCGGCTCTTTCACTTCCGTTGCGCTTCGGAGATTACTCTGCATACTCAAGGATCTCCTACACAAGAATTGTTGTGCCTCAGTCAGATTATACAACTGCAGAGTGGATGCTTGCAGGACAGATACTCGGAGTCCATGCCAACCTTACCAACTATGCTATTCTTATTTCTGATGTCGACCCCAACTTTTTCAGCAACCTGTCTCTTACAGTGAGGCTGCCATACAGTTTTATCCTTATGCCGCAGGTGCAGTACAGCTTTTCGGACAAAGAGTTCTTATCATCAAAGGTGACCCTCGAAAAGCGTGTTTTTGAAAAGGCCTACCTGAACCTCTCGTACGAACAGAATTTTATAACCAGCCTCAGGCTGGGCGAGTTTGGGCTCAGGTATGACTTCACTTTTGCCCAGACAGGACTCTCTGCAAGGCAGAGCAACAAAAGAACGACACTTATCCAGTATGCCAGGGGAAGCTTCATCAGTGACAAAGCGACAAATTTCTACAAAGCCGACAATCGTACAAACGTCGGCAGGGGAGGTATTTCAATCATTGCATTCCTTGATCTGAACGCAAATGGCACCAGGGATGAGGGAGAACCGCTGGTGAACGGGCTGAATGTTCATTCAAACGGTGGCAGGATTGAGCACAGTGAGAAAGATACAGCAATACATATACTGGGCCTGGAGCCATACACGAAATATTTTTTAGAGATAGACGAAAAGGGATTTGACAATATCTCATGGAGGATCGACAATAAATCAATAGCGGTAATTACTGACGCAAACATGCTTAAGCTGATTGAGATACCTGTCTCTGTCATGGGCGAGGTGACGGGTACGGTTATGGTTGAAGAGAATGGGGTCAGCAGCGGCCAGGGTCGTATCATTGTAAATATCGCTGATGAAAGTGGCGCTGGTGACCGCCAGGGCACTGACGGAAGAAGATGGCTACTTCAACTTCTTCGGGCTGGCGCCAGGTTCATATAACGCCATGATTGACACAGCCCAGATCAGAAAACTTAACCTGGTCTCACTTCCTGAGTCAGTGCCATTCAAAGTCACTGCCAGCACAGAGGGCGATTATGTGGAAGGAATTGACTTCACACTTAAAAAGGTCCTGCCACCGGCTGATACATCCGTGACACCGGTGCCCGTTGGTCCAACAGTGCAGAAAGATACAACCTACATGGTTGTGCACGAGGTAATCCGGGAGCTTGTGACAATCACCGAAGACTACTATGCAGTTCAGTTCGGAGCATTCCAGAATAAGGCCTATGCCGAAATAATGAAGAAGAAAGTCGAGGGAGCCCTTGACAAGAAGGTGGAGTTGTTCGAGGAGGACGGCTTCTGGAAGGTTCGTATAACCGGCTTTACCGACCGCGAAGACCTAGATTCGTACATACCGATAATACAGGGACAGGGAATCAACCAGATCTGGGTAATAATGAACAGGGCGGTGAAACAGGATTACAGAACTACAGTCAGGGAAGACTCCGTCGCCAGGATAAGAGAGACCGTCACAGAAAGGGCCGAACCGGTCAATATAACCGGCACTGTCATACAGGTGGGTGCATTTAACCAGGCAGACGAGAGCAACTCAACAATTGACAGGCTTCTTGCAGCTTCCGAGAAGCTGGTGACCCTGAAGAATGAGGATGGTGTATTTAAGGTACAGGTTGAAATGGCTGACACAAATGAAGTAAGGGAATTCCTCCCCATCCTGAAAAAATACGGTTTTGATAATATTGTTATCATACCGGCTCCGGGAGCGGAAATTGTCACCCTCAGGCCTGCAGAACCGGAAGTAGTTGTGGAGGAGCCAGAGGTTGTCGTGGCAGAGCCTGAAGTAGTTGTGGCAGAACCGGAGGTGATTGAAGAAGCGCCGGTGGTGCTGCCTCCGAGATTCCTCCTTCATGCAGCAAGTTATATCAAGCGCAGCCAGGCAGAGAGAGCAAAGAACAAGATCGAAAGAAGACTTAAACTGCCTGTAGAGATTCTGGTGGAGTGGAACACATTCAGGGTTGTCATAACAGGATTCTACAACAGGGAGGAGACTTACCCATACTATCCCGAGCTTGCCGGCATGGGCTTCTCAGACGTCTTCGTAATTGAGAAGCCTGCGGAGAATAAATAATCCGTAAATTTGATCATCAAAAACAATACTTATGAAATACGTTGGCGCACATATAAGCGCATCCGGCGGAGTTGAGAATGCTCCGCTAAATGCGCATGAGATAGGGGCAAAGGCATTTGCCTTCTTCACAAAGAATCAGAAACAGTGGTTCTCACAGCCGCTGTCACGCAAAAGCATTGATGACTTTCGGAGCAACTGTGAAAAATACGGGTACAAGCCTTTTCAGATACTGCCGCATGACAGCTATCTGATCAACCTTGGCAACCCCGATGACATGGCTCTTCTCCGTTCACGTGAGGCCTTCATTGACGAGATGAAGCGTTGTGAACAACTCGGGCTTGACAGGCTTAATTTTCACCCCGGAAGCCACCTTGGAAAGATATCTGAGGAGGAGAGCCTTGACCTTATTGCCGAATCTGTCAATATTGCTCTTTCTGAAACGAAAGGGGTGATCGCCGTCATAGAGAATACGGCGGGGCAGGGGACCAACCTTGGGTACAGGTTTGAACATCTGAAATATATTATTGACAGGGTCACTGACAAGAAAAGGGTAGGGGTATGCATTGACACCTGTCATGCTTTTACCTCCGGATATGATCTCTCTACCGCAGAAGGATTCACTAAGGTATTTGCCGAGTTTGACCGTGTTGTTGGATTCTCTTTCCTGAAAGGGATGCATCTGAATGAATCAAAGAAAGCGTTCGGCACCCGGGTCGACAGGCATGACAGCCTGCATAAGGGGGAGATTGGCGATGAGGTGTTCAGCCTTATCATGAATGATCCGCGCTTTGATGATATGCCTCTCATACTCGAGACACCGGACGAGGCTCTGTGGGCAGGAGAGATAGAATATCTGTATTCGCTTCAGAGAAAATAACTAAAGCCATGATAAGGGGAATAGCCACGTTTATCATCGCCGGCATTATGTTGCATGTGGCCGGCACTGTTCAGGCACAGGACACCGTCAGGTTCAGTGAAGGGCTGATGCTTTCAGGTCCGGGAGGCCTCGACAGGTCATCCCTGAGCACAGACCCGGTGACATGGTCTGTAATTATGGGGTCACTTCCAAAGCCTGAAGCCGGCGCCACAGCCTATACCTCTTCGCAGGGAAGCGAGATGAAGTGGGAAAGAATTATCCCCGGCGAGGACGGCTACTTCAGCAACGGCTCTCTCAGGGGAGGCCTTTACCTGGAATATGATTCACCGTCACGCCGCATTATGCTTCTTGAGGTGTCAGGGAACACTCTCAGTGTTGTCAACGGAATACCGCTCGAGGGAGATCATTATGACTTTGGTTATTCACTCCGGCCGGTGACAATAAACAAGGGTAAAAACACACTCTGGCTTACCGGAGGACGCTTTCAAAGGATAAAGGTGATGCTTGTCGCTCCCTCCTCCGATATTATGCTTACAGGAAAGGATCTGACCCTTCCTGATCTTGTCTATGAAGAGCCCGGAATGATCCGTTACGGCGGAGTGCAGGTAGTCAATGCAACGGCAAAGGATGTTGCTGGTTACACGATCCGGTGCACCCTGAACGGAAACACAGAAACAACCCCGCTGCCTGTCCTTTCAAGGGAAAACACCGTCAAGCTACCCTTCAGCATTCCTGCCCAGGGAGATGTTTCCGGCAGCCAGTCAAAGGCAGACGTTGTACTTTACGATCCTGCCGGCCGTGAAGTGAGTCGTATTGCAGTTACACTCAGGCATAAGCATTTCAGGGAGGTTCATGACCGCACATTCATCAGCGCTGTTGACGGCAGCGTTCAGTATTTCAGTGTTACGCCGGGCGGAACAGACGATCCGGGAGAGGGTCTCTTTCTCTCGGTTCACGGTGCCGGCGTTGAGGCCCGTAACCAGGCGAGGGCATATAAGCCAAAGAGCTGGGGCGATGTTGTTGCTGCCACCAACAGGAGGCCATACGGTTTTGCCTGGGAGGACTGGGGTCGTCTTGATGCCCTCGAGGTGCTTGAGGAAGGGAAGAAGCTCTTCAAGCCCGATCCTTCCAGAATCTATCTCTCAGGTCATTCAATGGGAGGGCATGGCACGTGGTATCTGGGAGCAACCTATCCCTCCATGTTTGCTGCCATAGCACCATGTGCGGGCTATGCAGACCTCCTCGGATATGCATCAAGACCGGCTGCCGCTGCCATCAATCCTGCCGCAGAGATGATGCTGCGTGCCGGTAATCCAACCAGAACAAAAACCCTGGCGCGCAACTACATACATCATGGAGTCTATGTCTTCCACGGTGATGCCGATGAGACTGTCTCAGTAGTGCAGGCACGTGATATGAGAGCCCTGCTCGGTACTTTCCATCCCGACTTTGCCTATAAGGAATATCCCGGAGGGAGTCACTGGTGGAGTGATGAAGCGCTTGACTGGCCACCGATATTTGACTTCTTCAGAATACATAAAATCCCGGAGGATAAAGATGTTGTAAACCTTGAATTTCATACTGCAAATCCCGGAGTATCGGCCACGTCACATTATCTGACGGTTGAACAGCAGGAGAGGCCATTGCTGAAAAGCAGCGTATCAGTAAGGATTGACACTTCCAGGAACAGCGTCAATGTTACAACAGAAAATATAAGCCTGTTTTGCCTGGACCTGACGGCGATGCCTACAGAGATACCCCTTGAAGTCACCGTTGACAGCACATCTGTTCTAAAGATCACGGAGATGCCGGAAGAGGGTAAATTATGGCTTGAGAGGTCGCAGAACAAATGGGGCAAGGGCGAAGCGACCCCTCCTTCAGAGAAAAATCCTCTTCGTAACGGCACCTTCAAGGATGCCTTCCGTAACAGGATGGTATTCGTCTATGGTACTGGCGGTACGCCTGAAGAGGATGCGTGGATCTATTCCAGGGCGAGACTTGATGCATCTACTTTCGGTTATCGCGGCAACGGCACTGTCGAGCTCATTGCTGACACCAGGTTCTCGCCGGAGAGATATGCTGACCGTAATATTATACTTTACGGCAATTCCGATAACAACAGTGCGTGGAGCAAGGTTCTTGAGGGCTGCCCCGTGGATGTTACCCCAGGATATATTAAGGTGGGAGAGAGGCGCATGGAGGGTGATGACATGGCTGTTTTCTTCATATGGCCCCGTACAGGCAGTGACATTGCTTCAGTGGGAGTGGTCGGCGGCACAGGTCTCAGAGGGATGAAGGGCGGCTACGGAAACCAGTATTTCAATTCAGGAAGCGCTTTTCCTGACCTTACTGTCGTGAAGTCGGATGCCGGGAAGAGAGGGTATGAGGCTGTTGTCTGTACCGGGTTTTTCGATAATCAATGGGGTGTAGAAAACGGAGAATTCGTCTGGAACCTCAAATAACTTAATAATCAGGCAATTACTCAATAATTATTCACTCTCAATTTTCAGTCTCTTTCTCATCCATCCGAGAAGTTTCTCCTGCTCCTCTGCTCCGCACATCTCAAGGCTTTGGACGCACATGAACTTTATGCGGTCGTCCTTTTCGCAAAGTGTGATCTTCTTGTCTATATAATCCTTCGGACGGCCGAAGGGTTGCATATATACAAGGTCTGGACTGGCAGTCAGCCTGTTGCCCTGCAGGAGCTGCAGGTGGTTAGAGAGTGAAATAAAAGTGAACTGTGAGTAATGGCGGAACCTGTGAGAAATGTTTTTCTCAATCAGCGCCTTATTCCGGTTGACGAAAGCCTCAATCGTTTTCCTGCCAACTGTATGCGGGGTGTGACTGTTGGTAAAATACCTCCACTTAAGGCCAAGAAGTGATGCGGAATTCCACTGGCCAAGATGAAAGGATGCTTTTGGCTGAAAGCCGGGGTTGTTTTTAAAGTATTTGTTAAAAGCTATCCTGAGAGAGTTCCACCAGATCCTGTAAAGGGGCGCATGGACCCATCTTCCGCGTAAGACAGGCATGTTGTCAATGAAGAAATCTTCAGGCTTTACGCTTCTTATGAGAAACGTGTCATCATTGAAATAAACGAAGTTATCGGAGAGACCCTTTATCCGCCAGATCATATTCCCGATAGAGATGCTGTTGAATGTCGGAAGGTAGCCTTCAAAACCCTCAAAAATTTCACTGTGATCTACAATTCTTAATGAACCCTCCCTTTCCGGGAACCAGGTTTTAATATCATCATACAGGTCCGGATCCTGTCCGTCGGTCACGATAAAGATATTTCTCACGAAAGGGGCGAACCTGAAAACGGATAAAACGCAATATCGTATTTCATTTATCGAAGCGAAACGGGTGGGATGGGCCCCGGGATGGGTGTTGGCACCTGTCAGGCCAAGATACCGGTTCCTCTTTTCAGTCAGCCCCGGATCGCTGCCATCGACCCAGGCAATAACCACATCAATCGGATGCTCTTTTTCTGATGAGGGGATGTCAGTCATTACTGTTGTTTTTCCGGTAGCATTAAATTGATTTATTGAGCTTCTCCATGCCCAATTATCTTATTCATCCATCCAAATATTCTTTCACGTTCTTCCGGGCTGAACATGTCAAGGCTCTGTGCACAGACGAACTTGATATCCGTATCGGTTTCACACCGTCTTATTCTCCTCTCCATCCGTTTTTTGGAATAGTAGGGATGCAGATAGCCCAGGCCGAGTTTTTCCGTTTGCCTGTTGCCGTCAAGTATCTCCAGGTGGTATGCAAGTGATGTCATCAGAAACTGCTCCGGGCTCCTGAACCGGGCTGAGATATTCTTTTCAAGGAGCCGGGTCTTGTCAGCGAAATAGCTTTCCAGTCTCACCCGGCTCAGCGGATGAGGGGTGTGGCAGTGGAAAAAATATCTCGCCTTCATTCCGAGAAGGGAGGCTGCGTTCCACTGGCGCAGATAGAAGGAAAGCTTTGGCTGATAGTCCGGATTGTTGCGCAGATGTCTGTTAATTAGAGTCTTGAGATAATTACTTACCATCTTTTTGTAGGGAGGAATGAGCCATTTGCCGCGCAAAACAGGCCGTCCGTTCCTGAACCAGTCCTCCGGCCGTGTCTCCCTGATGATAAACATATCATCGTTGAAAAAAAGAAAATTATCAGACAGACCCTTTATTCTCCACATCATTGACAGTATTGAAGTGCTGTTGAAGGTAGGCAGGTATTGTTCGTATCCGCTGAATATTTCTTTGTGATCCACTATTTTGAGCGAGCCAGATCTTTCAGGGAAGCGGGCCTTTACCTCCTCATACAGGTTGGGATCCTGACCGTCAGTTACAATAAAGATATTTCTGACAAAGGGTGCGAATTTCAGGATTGAAAACACGCAGTACCTGATTTCGTTGTTGGAGGCATAGAAGGTGGACAGTGCACCGCGATGGCTTGCAAGTCCGGCTTCGCCGAGATATTTGTTTCTCTTTTCAGCAAGCTGCGGGTCACTGCCGTCAACCCACAGCACCACGGCGTCAACAGGTTCGCTGCTATGTGCTTTGTGACCGTCTGTCATTGCTATTCCAATTACCTGCTAAAGTATACCAAATTATTCTTTATCGTAACCCGGAAAGGTGATGACTTTTCACTGATGTGTCGGGGCCGCTTTCATGTGCCTTCCCGACATTGTTCCGGATCAGTCCCATACGAACCGCCACCTGCCGTCTTTCTCTCTCTTCCAGACAGTATGGAAAATGCCATGATGTTCTGAAAAAATACCGGTGCTGTCAGGCACCAGGTGGGTATACTTTCCGTATGTGTAGCCAATATCGCCTGACACATCGGCAAAATCAGGAGCCCATATAAGTTTGGTGCCGGGCTTCAGGGAAGACTGATAGTACTCCCTGATGGCCTCTTTTCCCTTGATGAGGCTTCCTCCGCGGTTAATGACGGCACTGTCTGAGGCATATTCATAAAATGCAGCTGCGACACCCTCCTCCTCTGCCATCTTTGCAAAGTCGAGTTCTGTTCTGATGATCTGAGCCCTGTCAGCCTCTGTGGTTCCCGTTTGTTGTGATGAGCATGCCGTGATTATAAGCAATGCAATAGCTGATAGATGTTTCATGATAATTTCTCTTTTTAAGGTGCAAGTATTTCTGTAATCCATATCCCTTTTTCAAGCCTGTAAGCAGTTCTTTGGTGTAGCCGGTGAATTCCTTCCTGCCAGAACTCGAACCATGAAGGAACGATCCTGTATCCGCCCCAGTAGGGAGGCTTAGGGATATCTTTTCCACTGAATTTCTCCCCGAACTCCGAGTACCGGGCCTCAAGGTAGGATCTCCCGGGGATGGCCCGGCTCTGGTTGCTGGCCCAGGCGCCGATCTGGCTCTCGCGGGGGCGCGACCTGAAATAAACTATTGAATCATCTTCGGAAACTCTTGATGTTTTGCCCTCAATACGCACCTGCCTTTCTGATTCGGGCCAGTAAAAGAGCATTGCTGCAAAAGGATTCTGAGACAGCTGGTTCCCCTTCCTGCTTTCATAATTGGTGAAGAAGACAAAGCCCTCATGGCTGTATTCTTTAAGCAGAACAGTTCGTACAGACACTGCTCCGCCTGAATCGGCCGTGCCAAGGCTGAAAGAGTCAGGATAAGATACCCCCGTGGCAAGTCTCTCACTGTACCAGAGGTCAAATTGTGCAAACGGATCACTTAACATAACATATGAGCCTGTTGGTTGAAATTAAATTTATATCTTGACTTCTCAAATATTCATCTTTAACATTATCATGAAACAAAGTTATGTAAGTATGGCAATAGTTGCCTTATCACTGGGCATAAGTCTTGGGTCGTGCAAGAAACAGGAGCCTTCGGATCTGACAAGAGAGTCAATTATTCCCGCACCGGTATCAGTAACTGCCACAGGAGGCTACTTCACAATCAGCAAGAATACTGACATTTATTTTAAGGGTGAGACTGAAGAGCTGAAGCAGGTAGCACAATACCTTGCTGACAGGCTTAAGCCTGCCACAGGCTTCGATATTGACGTAATACAAACCGCGGGTGAACCGAAGAGGGGTAGTATCTACGTCGTCTTAACGGGAGACGGAACAAATCCCGCCGATGAAAGTTATGAGCTGAACATAAGCAAAAAGGTATTGCAGATCTCAGCCGTGAATGCTGCCGGGGCGTTCCGTGCCGTACAGACCGTCAGGCAGCTGCTTCCTGCAGAGATTGAACTGTCAACGGCCGGTGAAGGGCCATGGATGGTTCCGACGGGAATAATAAGCGACTACCCTGATTATTCATACAGAGGCATGATGCTCGATGTTGCCAGGCATTTCTTCAGTGTTGATGACGTAAAACGGGTTATTGACCTGATCTCATATTATAAATTAAATGTTTTGCATCTTCACCTCTCTGATGATCAGGGCTGGCGTATCGAGATCAAATCATGGCCGAACCTTACTGCGCACGGAGGAAGCACTGAGGTTGGCGGTGGTGAAGGGGGCTTCTTCACGCAGGAGCAGTATTCAGACATTGTAAAATATGCACAGGAACGCCACATCACAATTGTGCCGGAAATTGACATGCCGGGACATACCAACGCCGCACTGGCATCATATGCCGAACTGAACTGTGACGGCAAGGCCAGGGAGCTATACACAGGCATTAATGTAGGATTCAGCTCTTTATGTGTCAGGAAGGACATTACATACAAGTTTGTCGACGATGTTATAAGGGAGCTTGCCGCTTTGACGCCCGGACCCTATATCCATATCGGAGGAGATGAGTCGCATTCAACGAAGACCGAGGACTATCTGTTCTTTATGGAGAAGGCTCAGGAGATCGTAAGCAAGTACGGCAAGAATGTGCTGGGATGGGATGAGATCGCAACAACAAAGCTGGCCGATGGCTCTGTGGCACAGTACTGGGCCAAGGCGGCCAATGCACAGAAGGCGGTTGAACAGGGAGCTAAAGTCCTGTTTTCACCCGCGATAAAGACATATCTGGACATGCAGTATGACTCAACGACAAAGCTCGGGCTTCACTGGGCTGCATATATAGAGGTTGACGATGCCTATGATTGGGATCCCGCGACCATAGTAGAAGGTGTAGGGAGAGAGAATATCCTGGGTGTCGAAGCGCCTCTCTGGACTGAGACCGTCACCAACATTGACGAACTGGAGTATATGGTATTTCCGCGTCTTGCCGGCATTGCCGAGATAGGATGGTCTCCGGCGTTAAAAAGAGACTGGATTGATTACCGGGAGAGACTGGCAAGACATGGGGAGCGACTTGCCGCAATGGGGGTTGATTTTTATCGGTCTGACCTTGTTCCGTGGGCTGAACCTGAAGAGAGAAAGGTGTTGAAGGCAAGGTAATGAACCTGGTTGAAGAAACGGACATCGGAGCCCTCTCTTCTTTTTTCAAAGGGAAAATCGGACACCGGCGTGCTGCGTTCTTCATGCGGATTCTTACAATAGACAGACTGAACCGTACTTATGATAAATCGAGCGGCTTCAGCGGGACCGAATTCTCAGGCAGATTCCTGAACGATATCGGCGTAAAGTATGTAGTCGGAAATGCCGAACGATTGAAACAGTTGCCTGACGGCGCCTTTATTACCGTTTCCAATCATCCGTACGGGGGACTTGACGGATTGATGCTCATTGACCTGATCGCAAGCATCCGTCCTGATTTCAGGGTGATGGTCAACAAAACGCTTTCGATGGTAAAGACGTTACGCAATAATTTTATCTCCGTGACCTCAAGGGACAATGAAAATGAGAGCGTTGCCACGGCCAGTATGAGAGGGATACGTGAAACGGTCAGTCACCTGCGCAATGGCCACCCTGTGGGATTCTTTCCTTCCGGGGCTATTTCAGATTTAAGCCTGAAGGAAATGCGCATCAGGGACCGCCAGTGGCAGGAAGGGGTTCTTCATCTCATCCATTCTGCAAGGGTCCCGGTGCTGCCGGTAAGGTTCTTCGATGGCAACTCTCCGTTTTTCTACTTTCTGGGTCTTCTGAACTGGAGAGTGCGCCTGTTAAGGTTGCCTTACGAAGTATTCAACAAAAGAGGCCAGCGACCAGGGATAGGGATAGGTAACATAATCTCCGTGGAGGAGCAGGAGAGGTTTCACAATCCGCAGGCGTTGGGTGAGTTTTTAAGGAAGTCGGTCTATGAAATGCCGGTACCGTCTTTTCCGGATGAAAAGTTAAAGAGTCATAATTAATTCCGTTATTTGCTTAAGCAGGTTCATGCAGTAAATCATTCCGATGAATAAAAAGGAATTCTGGAACATACCGAATATGATCACTTCCTATCGGTTGCTGATGTTTCCTGTGATTCTCTATTTTATCATTTCGGGGAGAGAAACCCTTTTTGCCGTCTTTTTTGTGATAAACATGGTTACCGATTTTTTCGACGGGTATATTGCCAGAAAATTTAACATGGAGACTGAATTAGGGGCTAAGCTTGATTCATTCGCTGATAACTTCAACTATCTCCTTGCATTTATCGGCCTTTTCGTCTTTAAGATGGAAGAGATGAGGCCACACCTCCTGAGCTTTGGTATTTTCATCGGCATGCTGGTTCTTACCGTCGTCGTCTCACTGATAAAATTCAGGAAGTTTCCCAGTTTTCACCTGAAAACGACGAAGTACAGCGGCGACATACAGGCTCTGTTCTTTGTATGTCTCTTCACGTTTGGCTTTTTTTCCCCGCTTTATTACCTGATGATAGTCTGGGGTATCCTCGGAGCCATAGAGCACCTGGCAATTCAGATGATACTGCCTGAAATGAGATCGAATGTAAAGGGGCTTTACTGGATATTGAAAGAGAGAAGAAATGAAAAGGAGCAGTTAAAATGATTTTTCATTCCGCCTTTGAATATATATATCTGTGGCTGCCGCTGGTCGGTTTCCTGGTTGGACTGATCGGCACGCTTATAGGAGGAGGGGGAGGGGGCTTCTTCTTTATCCCTGTCCTGACAATACTTCTGGGCGTGCCTGCCCAGGTGGCGGTGGCCACCTCTCTGGCGGCAACCCTCCCGATATGCATCGTCGGATCAGTGGGACATTACCGTAATAATAACATCGATGTTGCGGCTGGGGCTGCTGATGTCAGCTGCGGGTATCGGGGGTGCTCTCGGCGGGGCCGGCATCACCAGCCTGATCACTCATCAGCAACTGATTATATGCTATGGCTCTTACGCCGTCCTGATAGCCCTGCTCATGATCAGAAGCGTCAGGAAAAAGAAAAGAGACGAGATCAGGGGAATAGTCAAGCCTGAAGATTCAAGAATGGTCAGGGCTGCAAAGGGCACCTTTTTTGGTTTTCTGGCAGGAGTGATTACCGCTACCTTCGGTACGACCGGCGCAACACCGGTGCAGGCAGGGCTGTTTGCGATGAGCAAACCGGTGAAAGTGGTTATAGGAACCTCACTATTGGTTGTAATGGCAAATACCGCCTCCGCCCTCGGTGCTCATTTTATCGTCGGGAAGATTGATCTTACGCTGGTCGGGTTCCTGACCTCAGGGACTATAATCGGGGCCCTCGTTGGCCCAAGGCTGATAAAGGATGTAAAACTTGAGCGGATGGACGGCCCCATCCGCCTGTGGTATGCACTGGGAATGATGCTGTTTGGAATACTGATGATTATCAGTGCGTTTGATGTAATGCCTTACCTTGAGAAGTAATGAAAACAGTCTGGAGCGTTTATCTTGTCATCCTGGCATACTACCTGCTGGGAACAGTCGGTATCTATTTCATAAACCGCAGAAAAGAACCACTGGCTAAACATGAAGGCTGGATAAAATTACTGTTTGCATTTATTGTCACAAACATTGTCTTTTTCAGCATTGGTTTCAACACCCTCTTTTTCAGGATACTTGCGGTTATTATCATTGCCGGGGGATTTTTTGAATTATTTAAACTGTACAGGCAATCCGTTTACAGTCATTTCAGGTTCTTTCTGGGTTCAATTCTTATAATGGCAGTTGCATCTGCGGGGTTCTTTCTCTTTAGCCGGATGGAACAGGGACTGATTCTCTTTTCATTTCTTATCCTCTCCGTTTTTGACGGTTACAGCCAGATAACGGGTCAGCTGTTCGGGAAAAGAAAGCTTTTTCCGAAAGTGAGTCCCAACAAAACTGTTGAAGGCCTCATTGGCGGAGCAGTGATAGCGGTGCTGAGTGCACTGGTTTTCAGGAATGTAATACAGGAAGAGCCTCTCAAAGCGATTATGCTGGCTGCCGTGATTGCTGTTTTTGCCTTTGCCGGCGATGCTGCCAAATCAGTTTATAAAAGAAAATACGGAGTGAAGAATTTCAGCAACCTTATACCAGGTAACGGTGGATTCCTCGACAGGTTTGACAGCCTGATAGCTACGGGCGCCGGGATCGCCCTTTTCAGTCTTCTTGCCTGATGTTGAAATGATGATTCCCGTGAGGATTATAAATCAGATTCAGCCCTTCAGGCATCACGCCAAGCTTAAAACTTTGTGCGTAGGATATCTCACCGTCAGCGTGATATGGAACCCTTTCAGGGAATTCAACGGTTAGCTCGGGTGTCTTGAAGTAGCGAACACTTTTATTCTTCAGATGTGTTCCCTTAGGAGCACTGACGAGAATTTTTATTCTTTCAGGAAGGGTTAATTGTCTGATCGAACATATATCCAGCAGTCCGTCGTTTGCGATTGCACCCGGGGTAAGCAGAAAAGCTTTGGCATAGGTCCTGGCGCCGTTGGATACCGTATTCATGAAACATCCTGCTTCATCCGTTTTCCCGTCAGATTTGAGGACCATCTTTTTCTCTTTATAGAAGAGGATGGTTTTCAGAACGATCCACAGATAGTTTTGCTTCTTTCCGGGTTTAATTTCACGGGCCCGGTTAAAGTTTTCAGCGACCTGGACATCAAAGCCAATTCCTATTCCCGTAAAAAAGAAGGATCTGTCATTACATACCCCGACATCCATTGAGACGGCATCTGCCTTAAAGAATGTCTCCCACTCTTTTTCGGTGTACTTTTCGGGAAAACCAGCCAGCTCGTTGACGCCGTTGGCCGTGCCGCCAGGTATCTGCCCGGTTATGACGTTCCTGTTGGAGACAAGGGGAGTGGCGACTTCACTGAAGGTACCGTCTCCGCCCACGGCGATAATATACCTGTATCCTTTGTCAGCATACCCTGCCGACAGTTCGGATGCGTGTCCCCTCCTTTCAGTAAAGACAATATCAGCTTCAAGGCTTGAGCGGCTTATCATTTCCTTTATTTTATCAACCTGGCTGAGACCATAGCCGCTGCCTGCCACCGGGTTGACAATGAAGACCCACTTACCTTTATCGTTCACGTTCAGCATGAATTATTGGTGAGACCTGAAAGTTGCTGAAATGTATGAATTTTAACGATGAAGCTGTAATCTTAAAGCTCCTGTGGCCTGTCATGCTTTATGAAGGATTTGTTTTCAAGCTCACGGAAGGCCAGGTTCAGCTCTTCCTGTGTGTTCATGACAATGGGTCCGCCCCAGGCGACGGGTTCCTGAAGAGGCACGGCAGCAATAAGGAAAAATCTTGCTCCCTCAGGGCCCGCCTTGACCTTCACCTCGTCAAAGTCAGAGCTGTTTGACGAGGAGGGTGTCATCAGCATGGCACATGCCTTTCCTTCAAAGTTTGCCAGAGCCTTATCTGCTGCCAGCGTACCGTCAATCAGGTATAGGAAAAGGGTCTGGTCATTGGGTGTTTCGTTGTAGCTCCAGACACTGCCGGGCTCCAGCGCGACATCCAGGTACTGAACTGAGACATATTCGCCTTTCACCGCCCCCTTATTATTTTTATAACTGCCCGACAGCACTCTGACGGTAGCGTTTTCCTCACGGATCTCTGCAACATCCTGTGGTCTGATATCGCGGTATGCCGGCTGAGTCATCTTATCCTTTTTCGGAAGGTTGACCCATAGCTGGCAGCCCAGCATTCTCTCTGAGGCCCTGGGCATCTCCTGGTGAATGATGCCTGACCCGGCGGTCATCCACTGGCATTGAAGATCCCCGATCACACCCTTATTCCCCAGGCTGTCACCGTGTTCAACATTCCCCTTAATCAGGTAGGTTACTGTTTCGATACCCCGGTGCGGATGCCAGGGAAATCCTTTGACATAGTCGCGTGGATCTGTAGAATCGAATCCGTCAAGCATCAAAAACGGGTCAAAATCCTTGATTGTCCTTATTCCCAGCACCCTGCGCAACCGCACTCCCGCGCCGTCGACAGCGTCCTGACCCCTTACCGCCTGTGTGAATTTCCTCTGAGCCATAGTTCTGCTTTTGAATAATTGCAAGGTAATTTACAATTAATTTCCTAAGCAACACTCAATTCTCATTTCAGTCTTTCGCTGAGGCATAAGCAAGTTAACCAAAACTTGTCGGTTGTTTTATCTACTTTAAAGTGTGAGTGTGAGAGCGAGTATTGAGAACCGAATCCCGATTTATCGGGATGAGCTCGACGAACGAAGTGAGTCAAAAAAGAGTGAGTTCGCTCGCGCTACGCTCTCACTCTTTTTTGTGTGGGCCCAGCTGGGCTCGAACCGGACCGAGCGTTAAGTCCCGACATAGTATGTCGGGATAGCGAAGGAGACAGACTGCAGGGAGGGCTTCGAGCCCATACAAAAAACAAAATGGCAGCCAAAGTTGGCTGCCACTGTGGGCCCAGCTGGGCTCGAACCAGCGACCCCCTGATTATGAGTCAGGTGCTGCTAACCAGCTGAGCTATGGGCCCAAAAAATATTTCAAATTCACCGGGCCATCTTGCTGAACCGGCCAGCGACCCTCCCGACCTATGGTCGGGATGCTGCTAACCAGCTGAGCTATGGGCCCAAATAAACAGGGTGCAAATATAATATACATTTAGAAAATCTGCAAATAGTAACGACGCCCAACTTGGGCGTCGTTACATGTAACATATTACCGGTTTATATAATCAAACAACACCCCCCCTGCCTCATCAAGGTCGGTGCCGAAGGTGATCAGCCCGCCCCTGTCGCCGGCCATGACAATGATACGCTTCTCGAACACCTCCGGCTCGCTGAAGATACGTATCATCTCGCGCGCCATGGCAGGTGTTCCGTATTCAACCGCCGGGTCTGTGGTGGGAACATTATTCATAAGCTCCTCCCAAAGTTTCATTGAGTGGACGTGTATCACCGCATTCGTGCCAGGGTCTGCCATGTAGATCGCTGCATGGGTCAGTGACTCTGACGAGGCCTTCAGCGGGCCGCTGCACATGACGGCATTGTCTTCTATGTTGTATGACGACACTTTAACATAGTGTCCCGCTTCAAGCTCGGGGATATCACCGGTCGATGAACCGGTAATGATGAACTGCGGCGAGCTGCCTATGCGTATGCTGATGTTGCCGAACCCCACTCCGTTCTCGAAAGCCCCGACAAGATCAAGGTTGAAAAGGATATCTCTCCAGTGGTTGATAATTTCATACTGATCGTCGGTTATCACGGGGCCCGACTGGCTCCAGTAGCAGTTGAACTTGACAATGCCTTCCATATGGTTATGATAGAATTTTTTTAATTGATTCCTTGTTTGCTGCACAGATACCCCGGTCAGTTATCAGTCCGGTTATCAGACGTGCGGGGGTCACGTCAAAACCGTAATTTGAAACCGGGATATCCGGTTGACAAATATAAACCGATTGTATATCCGCCTGTGGAGATGTTGCATGCAATGTCTCTTCGGGTAGACGTTTACCTGTATTGTTTACTGCGAGCCCGTCTGTCTTCCTCACCTCGTCGCCGTCGCGTTCTTCAATAATTATCTGCCCCGGGCTGTCGATGGTCATGTCAAATGTTGAAACCGGGAATGCCGAATAAAACGGTATGCCATTGTCATGCGCCGCCAGTGCCTTGAGGTAGGTGCCTGTCTTGTTCGCCACGTCTCCTGACGCCGTTGCCCTGTCGCAGCCGACTAGTATGATATCGACCATACCGGTCTGCATCAGATGTCCCCCGGCATTGTCGGTCACCAGCGTGCATGGCACGCCGTGGTTTGAGAGCTCCCATGCCGTCAGCCTGCCGCCCTGGTTCCTGGGGCGTGTCTCATCAACCCATACGTGTACCCTGATTCCCTTATCGTGGGCGAGATAGACAGGCGCCAGGGCCGTGCCGTAATCGACACATGCCAGCCAGCCGGCATTGCAATGTGTCAGAATGTTGACAGGGCCTCCACTCTTCCTTCTGCTTATCTCCGCGATAAGCTCAAGGCCATATTCCCCGATCCGTTTGCTCCTCTCAGCCTCCTCGTCACACAGTCCTGCTGCAGCTGCATGCAGGGCCTCTCCTGAAGCGGTTTTTTCATATACCTGTGTCATCCGGTCTACGGCCCAGGCCAGGTTAACCGCCGTAGGGCGGGTTGCCTTCAACTTCGCGGCATCTTTCATAATGCCCCCTGAAATATTCTTATCAGCTTTGTGTTCAAGAAATGAGAACCATACCCCCCATGCTGCTGCTGCCCCAATCAACGGTGCCCCCCGCACTGCCATGCCGCTTATGGCCATGCAGACATCGTTCACGCTCCTGAGGGGCAATACTTCAAAAGAGAATGGCAGTCTCCTCTGATCAATTACGTTGACTGTCGCCGGATCACTCTCATCCTGCCAGATACTTCTGAATTCCTTTTCCCCAACCTTCATCAAAAAAAGTTCTCACAGAGAATTAATTCACAAAATTATAAATAATTAGCCTGATTATGACAATCAGTCTTTCCTCATATTTCCCTGAAAAGCCTTTTCGAATTTCCGACCCGATTGGTCTACCTGATTCGATATAATTGATTATCTTTGCATAAGTTTAGATTTGATGATCAACAAGGAAGAATACAGGACAAAGATCATCCTGACGGCCAGCAGGATATTCAGCCATTACGGTTTCAGGAAGACCACCATGGAGGAGATATCCAGGGCGCTGAAAAAGGGGAAGAGTTCGATCTACTATTATTTCGGAAGCAAGGAGGAGATATTCGAGGCAGTAGTGCTGTATGAAGCCAATCAGCTCAGGTCACAGCTGAGGACTGCCATGAAGGAGGCTGACTCGCCGCCAGAGAAGCTACGCAACTACATATTTGTAAGGATGAGGGCTTTTGAGAAGCTCTCAAACTACTATAATGCCGTATTTGACAAGAACCTTGATCATTATGAGTTCATTGAAAAGATAAGGGCCAGGTATGACCGTGAGGAGCTGGCGATCCTTCGTCTTCTCCTTTATCTGGGGAACAGGAGGGGCATCTTTGATGTTGTGGACAGCGAGTACACGGCGCTGGCGATACAGACAATGCTGAAAGGGATGGAGGTTCCGCTGTTCTGGCGCAAGCGGGAGATAGACATTAACAGTCGCCTGAATGCAATCCTGAACCTTATTTTTGACGGGATCAACAAGAGGCCGTAGCCTCTTTATTTTTTTGCTGCCGGTACCGGTTTCCTGAGTGACCAGATAAGAATAACTATTCCGGCGACAACAAACGGGATACTCAGTATCTGACCCATGTTAAGCTTCATCGTTGACTCAAATGCCACCTGGTCTTCCTTGACATACTCCACAAAGAAGCGGAAGGCGAACACAAATATCAGAAAGAGGCCGAACAATAGTCCCGGACGCTGTTTTCCCATTTTATTCCAGTATATCCGCAGGAGAATTACAAATGTTGCGAGGTAGGCCAGCGCCTCATATATCTGTGTCGGGTGCTTAGGTGCGTTCTCCCCGTTGCGCAGGAAGACAAATCCCCATGGCAGTGTTGTTTCAACACCGTATATTTCCGAATTCATAAGGTTGCCCAGCCGTATCAGTGCTCCGGCCAGGGCTACGACGATGACCACACGGTCAATAGCCCAGATGTAGGGTTTTCGCTCTTTTCTGACGAATAACCACAGGGCAAGAAGAATACCTATTGCGGCTCCGTGGCTTGCGAGTCCGCCATGCCATACCTTCAGTATCTCCCCCGGGTGGGCAAGGTAGTATGCAGGTTCATAGAAGAAACAGTGACCCAGCCTTGCTCCCACTATTGTGCCAATGGCAACATATACCGTGAGCCGGTCAAGCGTGTTTTCGCCAAGACCTTCATTGACGAAGATCTTCTTCATAATGTAGTAGCCGAATACAAACCCTGATGCAAACAAAAGTCCGTACCACCTTACTGCGAAGCTGCCTATCCTGAAAATCTCGGGATCAACATTCCATGGAATGATCTGAAGTGTCATCTGTAGTCTGTTTGAAGCTCAAAATTAAGTAAAAAAGAGACGGGTCGGTGTGACGGCTGCAATAATTTACGTAACAAAATTTGATGTAAGTTTGTAAACAATGGATTACCTGAGATACATAACAGGCAGGCGGGGCGTCGCCCTTGCAGCAATACTGCTCATCGCATCATGTGCCAAGATCAGCTCTCCCTCAGGAGGGCCGAAAGATGAAGATCCGCCTGTGATACTTAAAAGCGTGCCTGAAAACGGAACGGTATTGTTCACCGGCAAGACCTTCTCAGTGACATTTGATGAATATGTCATTCTTGACAAGATCAATGACAAGTTCATGGTTTCCCCTCCGATGAAAAACAAGCCGGAGGTACGGCTTAAGGGAAAGAGCCTGATTGTAGTCTGGGAGGATGAGCTTGCCGACAGCACCACATACACATTTTATTTTCAGGATGCCATCCGTGACAATAATGAAAACAATCCCATCAACAACTACCAGTATGTCTTTTCAACCGGTCCGGTCCTTGATTCACTGTCACTGACTGGGAACGTGTTCAATGCCTCTGATCTTGAGGCGGCAGAAGAGATAATGGTCATGATGTACTCGAATCTGTCTGATACGGCTCCCCGGAAGGTTCTTCCGGCATATATCTCCAGGCCCGACCCCTCGGGAGGTTTTCTGATAAGCAACATAAAGCCGGGGCGCTACATGCTGTATGCCGTTAAAGACCTGAACGGCAACAGGCTCTATGATCTTGACGATGAGGCATTTGCTTATTGCGATTCGATCCTTGAGATCACCCCTGAAGATAATTTTGCCGTTGTACCCGACACATTGAAATACAAGCCACCGTCAGCAACGGAGACGACAAAGCCCGACATCTTTACATTCGGTACTCATCGTCTTTATGCTTTCGTTCCTGAGTCGAAGAAGCAATATCTGAAGTTCACTGAGCGCAAGAGTGCCGGCGGGCTCGGTTTTGGCCTTGCCCTTCCGGCTGATTCGGCGCAGTTCTCTGTTACCCTTAATGCAATTCCTGAGGAATCGTGGTTCATGCAGACAAATGCCAGGCGTGACACTTTTATGATATGGATAACAGACCCCGCCGCTTATGACCTCGATCTTATCGAGGCATACGTGACTTTTCCCTTCACAGACAGCACAGGGGTGATCATTCAGCGTACCGATACGGTTAATATGAGGTTCGTAAAACCACCGGTGCCAAGAGGCGGCACCGGAAGGAAGCCCGCCCTGGTATTGAACACAAACCTTGCCGGCAAGATCAGGCCGGGCACGGTGCCGCTCTTTATCTCCGGCACTCCCCTGGGGAATGCTGATACCTCAAAAATCACCCTGACAGAGATTATTGACTCAGTACAGACCAGGCTAATCCCTGTTTTCGCGAAAGACAGCGCAGACATCAGGCGGTTGCGGATGACAACACCGCTGAAGCCGGGGGCAAACTACTCCCTTGTCTGCCTCAGCGGTTCATTTGCCGATATCTACGGTCATGTGACCGACTCTGTGAACTACAGGATTACTGTGGCCACCGAAGAAGACTACGGAAGTGTAACGGCAAATCTTACCGGATATGAGGGTGCGGTCATCATACAGCTGGTGGCCGAAAAAGACAGGTTGGTAAGGGAGATTGCATTGAAAAGCCCGGGAAAGGTCAGGTTCGGACTGCTTGACAAGGGACGCTACAGGCTAAAGGCGATTTACGATCTCGACGGTAACGGTATATGGACAACAGGAGACTTCAACCTGAGAAGAGGCCCCGAGCCTGTGACTTATTACAACGGAGAGCTGGATGTTAAAATTAACTGGGAGCTTGAGCAGGACTGGGATCTGGGTAAAATGTTCATGAAGGATGTTTCTCTCAGGAGCAAGCCGGGTGTAAAAAAATAAGAATATATGGCATCACGACGAAGGTTTATCAGGAACAGTATTGTGGCAGGAGCAGCGGTGACTGCAGGCATACCCGCCTTTGCCGGGCTGAGGCAGGAAAAATGGATCTCAAACAGACCGCCTGCAAAACAGCGAAAATTCCAGAGCAAGGCGGTTGAAGAGACGATAAAAGAGGTAAAGTCATATCTTGGTGACACAGAGCTGGCATGGCTGTTCGAAAACTGTTTTCCCAATACACTTGACACTACCGTCAACTTCTCTGAAAAAGAGGGCAGGCCTGACACTTTTGTCATCACTGGAGATATTCACGCCATGTGGCTCCGCGATTCAACGGCACAGGTGTGGCCATATATCTCCCTGACGGCATCAGACGGCAAACTGAAAGATCTTATAGCCGGTGTGATTAACAGGCAGGTGAAGTGCATACACATTGATCCGTATGCCAATGCCTTCAACGACGGTCCCGGCCAGAGTGAATGGATGAGTGACCTCACTGAGATGAAGCCGGAGCTTCATGAAAGAAAATGGGAGATTGATTCGCTCTGTTATCCCGTAAGGCTGGCACACGGCTACTGGAAGGCCACTGGTGACACCTCTGTTTTTGATGCCTCATGGACTGAGGCGATGAGGATTGTCATACGCACCTTCAGGGAGCAGCAGCGCAAGGATGGTCCGGGGCCTTACAAGTTCCAGAGAGTGACCGGATGGCAGACAGACACTGTGGCCGGAGCCGGATACGGCAATCCCATTGTGCCCGTGGGCCTCATCGTTTCCATCTTCAGGCCGTCAGATGATGCAACCACATGGCCGTTTCTCATCCCCTCAAACTATTTTGCAGTCAGGTCGCTGAGGCAGATTGCAGAGATAGCTGACACTGTTCTGAAGGACGGAAGCCTGAGCAGTGATGCGATAAAACTGGCAGATGAGGTTGATGCAGCGCTGACAAAATATGCCAGGGCGACACATCCGCAGCACGGCGAGATCATCCCGTATGAGACAGACGGATATCACAATTATAATTTCATGGACGACGCCAATGTCCCGAGCCTGCTCTCAATGCCTTATCTGGGTACTATTGACCGGAGTGATCCGCTTTACCTGAGGACAAGGAGCTTTGTCCTGAGCAGGAGCAATCCTTACTATTTCTCCGGAATAATGGGTCACGGAGTCGGTAGCCCCCATACAGGCATCAACCGCATCTGGCCTATAGCCATCACGGTGAAGGCTCTGACGGCAAATAACGACTATGATGTCGTGGCGTCGCTCAAGATGCTGAAAAGCACTCATGCCGGCACCGGGTTCATGCATGAGTCGTTTATGAAAGATGATCCCACACAATTTACCAGGAAATGGTTTGCATGGGCCAACACCCTGTTCGGTGAGCTTGTTCTCGACACATACCGGACCAGGCCGGCATTGTTAAAAGAAGTCTAAACAAAGATATTATGAAAGATGTAGTTGCAGGGGTAGACATTGGCGGTACAAACACCATCATCGGCCTTGTTGATTCTGAGGGTAAGATAATTGCCGAGGAGCGGCTCTCAACGCCCGATTATGCATTTGCAGACGATTTTGTTATCGCTCTCGATGAAAAACTCAAGAGCATGGTGTCGGAGCTGAAGGAGATAAACATTGCAGGTATAGGCATCGGTGCTCCGAATGCCAATTTCAACAAGGGTACGATTGAGCTGGCGCCTAACCTCAGGTGGAAGGGCATCATCCCGCTGGTCAAGCTGACCGAGCGTCGCACGGGGCTCAAAACCAGGATCACCAACGATGCCAATGCCGCAGCTCTCGGAGAGATGCTTTTCGGCGGGGCAAAAGGGATGAAGCACTTCATCGTTCTGACTCTCGGCACCGGCCTCGGCAGCGGTATTGTCGTCGACGGGGAGGTTGTCTACGGACACACAGGCTTTGCAGGTGAGCTGGGACACATGACTGTGGCAGAGGGAGGAAGGGTATGCGGCTGCGGACGGCGCGGGTGCCTCGAGACCTACGCCTCGGCGACAGGACTGGTGAGGACGGTGCTGGCCCTCCTGAGTGACAGGCGCGACCAGAGCACACTGCGCGATCTTAAAAGCACAGACATAACCTCAAGAAGAGTGGCTGAAGCTGCTGCCGCCGGAGACGTGATAGCCGTTGAGGCCCTTGATCAGACAGCGCGCATGATAGCGCTCGGGATAGCCAACGCTGTCATCTTCTCGAGCCCGGAAACAATATTCCTGTTCGGCGGCCTGGCGAAGGCGGGAGAAGCCCTTATGGTGCCCGTCAGAAGGTATGCCGACGAGCTCGTGCAACCCGTATTCAGGGGCACATTCACAATCGAGCCCTCAGGCCTTCCGGAGGCCAACGCCGCCATACTCGGAGCCTCGGCTCTCATCTGGAAAGAGATGAAATAAATTTGCTACCTTTGTTCATATGTGATAACTTTGCCATATTGGTTCTCTTTGTTCAGAAGTAAGCAAAACCAGTTGAGATGAAAACTATTGAGGTCAGCAAACTGAATACCACCGAAAAAATACCCTCAATGGCTGAGGTTTCAGCCAGGCTCGATGAGCTTGGAGAAGGGCATGCATTGATACCGTCAACTGGAAGGATTTTTCATACAAACCCGGGGTGAGATTTAATATAGCCTGGGGAGAGAATGAGATTTACATAAAGTATTATGTCAGGGAATCAAATGTAAAGGCAGAGAAGAGCAAGACCAATGAGATGGTCTGTGAGGACTCGTGTGTTGAGTTTTTTGTTTCGCCGTCTGACGACGGGCTTTACTATAATCTTGAGTTTAATCCCATCGGCACTGCCCTTATGGGTTCCGGTCACGGAAGGCATGACAGCACAAGGGCTGATGCCCGCATCGTTGACGGCATCCGCCGCCTTACCAGCATGGGTGATGCCCCCTTCGGAGAGATAAGCGGTGACCTGCAATGGACAATCACCCTTGCGATACCCCTTGAGACATTTTTTCATCATAAGACAGGCAGCCTGAAGGGAAAAAGTTTCAGGGCCAATTTTTACAAATGCGGAGACAAGCTCAGTAATCCGCACTTTGTAACGTGGAATCCCGTTGGAACGGAAAAACCTGATTATCACAGACCTGAACACTTTGGTATTCTGAAGTTTGTTTAGGTCTTAACAAATTATATTTGCTATGATTAAAGGAAATGCAGTCATTGGGCAGTCCGGCGGCCCGACATCAGTTATTAATTCAAGTCTTGCAGGGGTCATCACTGCGTCGAAGGGTTCGCGTGTCATCAGCGGCATCTATGGCCTGAACTATGGCATAGAAGGGCTCATGAATGAATGGCTCTTCGACCTTGGGGCACAGCCTGAAAAAATTATAAGCGGCTTGCGCCATACCCCCTCCTCAGCGCTCGGCTCGTCACGCCATAAGGTGAAGGAGGAGAATATGCCGCAGATACTGAAGGTTCTCAAAAAGTATGATATCCGCTTTTTCTTCCTCATAGGAGGGAACGATACGATGGACACCATCAACCGCGTGGAGGCATACTGCAGGAAGGAGGGCTATGAGCTTACAGGTGTGGGGATTCCCAAGACCGTTGACAATGATCTGTTCGGTACTGACCACACTCCGGGCTTTGCCTCTGCCGCATGGTCGAACACTCTCAACGTCATGCAGGCCGGTTTTCTTGCCCGCGACATGAAGAAGGTTGATCAGTTTGTCGTTTACCAGACCATCGGCCGCGATGCCGGATGGCTTGCAGCGGCAACGGCTATGGCCAGGAGAGATGAGGATGATGCCCCGCACCTTATCTACACACCTGAGCATCACTTCGTTACTGAAAAGTTCCTGGATGACGTTGACATGTGTCTTAAGCGGTACGGATGGGTCTCCGTGGTATGCGGTGAGGGGCTTAAGTTCGCTGACGGCACCCCCGTGAGCGCTTCTGTGGTGAAGGACAAATTCAGCAATACCGAGTTCGGAGCGATGGGCGGCGCAAGCGTAGGATTGAATCTCCACCGCATGATAACATCAAAGTTCGGACTCAGGGGGGAGTTCCAGATCACAGAGTCGCTGATAATGAGTGACTTCGTCAGGTCTCTTCCGGTTGACCTGGAAGAGGCATACCAGTGCGGTCTCCGCGCCGTTGAGCTGGCCGAAAAAGGAGAGTCGGGTTATATGGTGACTATTGTCAGGAGCTCAGACAACCCTTACTCCGTCACATACGGAAAGGTGCCGCTGAATAATGTGGCTGTGGCTGCCAGGCCGATGCCGGAGGAGTATTTCAACAGAGAGGGTAACTTTGTCTCTGAGGCTTTCATGAAATATATGAAACCTCTTACAGGCGAGCTGCCTGAATTTGTAAGGCTTGAGAAAATAATGGTAAAGAAATAGGAGGAGTTTATTATGGCAACTGAATTCAACAAGGTAGCGCTGTCAATCAATGCACATCCTGATGATGCTGAGGCATGGAATGCAGGAGTGCTTAAGCTGCTTCATGAAAAAGGGTACACGATTGTGATAGCCACCATGACAGGGGGAGACCTTGGCGGGTGCAACATGAGCATGGAGGAGACGGCCCGAGTAAGGTTTCAGGAGGCAAAGGCTGCCGCCGCCGTTCTCGATGCTGAATATTACTGCCTCGGCGGAATTGACGGCTCTCTTTATGACACCAAAGAGATGAGGCTGAAGACAATATCTCTGCTTCGCAAGGTAAGGGCCGGTATTGTATTTACCCATCTTCCGAACGATTATCATCCTGATCACAGGGCTACTGCAGCCATCGTTGAGGCCGCAGCCATGGTCGCCTCGCTTGACCCGGTGCCTGTGCCTGAGAAGCCGCTTGAAGTCACTCCTCTATTGTATCACTCTTCTCCCCTGACGCTCAGTGACCCGCTGGGGGCACAGCTGACGCCCCCGCACTTCTTTGTCGATGTCACCAGCGTCGTCAGCACCAAGATTGATATGCTGGGCAAGCACGTCTCGCAGCTCGAACTGATGAAGCATATGCACCGTATCGATGACTTCTTCGGATATGTCCTGGAGGGGAACCGCAGCTATGGCCGCATGGTCGGCGTCGAATATGCTGAGGTTTACTGGCAGCACCTCGGCGGCGGATTCCAGAAAGATCCACAGGTTCAGCGTGATCTCGGCAAATTCATTGTAAAAAGATAAAACATACGATCATGAATCTCAATGACAGCAAATACAATCGTTTTCACCTCGTGAAGGAGATGATGGAAACACCCGGGGTTATATCCGGATTTGACTCGGCAGCTGTACTGCCCTTCGCGAAGGCAGTGAAAGGTAAGGGGGGAATTTTTCTGACCGGCGAAGGCAGCAGCCGCATCTTTCCGGCAAAAAGAGCAATGTATGCCCGCATGATCAGGGGGTGCCGTTTTCCTGTCATGACGGAAGGCTCGACCCAGGCGATAGAATATGATCTCAGTGATTATGCTGTCTTCGGAGCCTCTAACTCAGGCAAGACCAAGGAGATCATGCGTCTCATGGTCTCTCTCAGGGAAAAGGGTCATGACGCCCTTCTGGGCCTTACTGCCAATGCAGGCACGCCGCTATGCGATGTCACGCGCAGGACACATGTCCTCACCTGCGGCAAGGAGAACGCAGTGGCTGCAACGAAGTCGGTGGTAGAGCAGGCGCTCTTTTATGACGCCCTTCAGCACACCCTGTGGGGTGAGCCAATGGCCTCACTGTCAGCCCTTGCAGACGGCTTCGACAAGGCGCTTAGGCTTGAGATAGATCAGAAAATAACAGATAAGCTCGCAGCTGCGCCTGTCATCTGGTTTGCAGGCAAAAACAACGGCGTGGCTGAGGAACTGGCCCTGAAGACGAATGAGATCACCCGCAAACGGTCCGATTTCCTGGAAGGGACATATGCTGCCCACGGCATTGAGGAGGTGATGAATCCCGATGAGGTTCTCATCTGGGTTGATCCGTTTGAGGAAGAGGAGGAGAAGTTTCATGAAATCCTCGTCAGGGGTGTGGGCATGACCGTCATCGCCATCGCCCCGAGGGTGACACGCTTCCCGACAGTATTGATACCGGGAGGCCTTCCCTCTTCGCCCTATATTCAGCTGGCCGCCGGATGGAACCTTCTTGTTGAGACAGGGATAGCCCTTGGCGTTGACCTCGACCATCCCAAAAGAGCCAGGAAAGTAGGTAATGAATACCTTCCGGGGTAATCGCTGCTGAAGAGAGGTCCCCTCAACAGACATTTTTTTTCAACAGTTTAATCTAAACGTTATATTTACGTTTAGTTTAAATCTGACATTACCCATGAAAAAAGAGAAGGTTGTTGTAGGCATTGACATTGGCGGCACCAATACAGTCTTTGGTTTTGTTAACCGAATCGGCCGGATCCTTGCCGAAGACAGTCTTGTCACCACACATTACGATGAGCCTGAGGTTTTTGTAGCGGCACTTTATGAGAAGATCATGCTCACCCAGGCAAAGGCGGGAAAAGAGGTCGAGATACTTGGGTATGGTATAGGTGCGCCCATGGGGAACATCAACAAGGGCACCATTGAATACCCGGCAGACCTCCCGTGGAAAGGGATAATACCGTTGGCAGAAATATTCTCAAGGCATACATCCCTCCCTGTTCTTGTAACCAATGATGCCAACGCTGCGGCTGTCGGGGAGATGATCTACGGCGGTGCAAAGGGGATGAAGAACTTCGTGGTCATCACCCTCGGCACAGGCCTTGGCAGCGGCTTCGTGATAGACGGCAAGCTTGTATACGGGCATGACGGTTTTGCAGGAGAGATAGGCCATACCGTCATCAGGCCGGGACAGTCGAACCGTGACTGTGGCTGCGGACGTAAAGGGTGCCTTGAGACATATGTCTCGGCCACGGGGCTGAAGCGCACAGTGCTGAAGATACTTGCCGACAGGCTTGAGAAGAGCGAGCTGCGCAGCTACAGCTTTGATGAGCTTGACTCCAGAAAGATCTATGAGGCGGCCCTGCGCGGTGACCCGATAGCCCTTGAGGCATTTGAGCATACCGGTGCGATGCTCGGGTTTAAGCTTGCCGACGTGGTGGCCCATACCAATCCGGAGGCAATATTCCTTTTCGGCGGACTGGCTCTTGCCAAGGAACTGATCTTTGAACCGGCGAGAGAACATATGGAAAAAAACCTGCTGCATATATACCGTGACAAGGTAAAGCTGCTCCCCTCGGAGCTGAGCACGCAGAATGCGGCAGTCCTCGGTGCGAGCTCGCTGATATGGTCAGATTCGGAGAACAACATTCAATAACCTGCTCATGGAGAAGTACAGTTTCCCGGAGATGTTCAATTACATCATTGGCGGCCTCTTCGTCCTTATAGTCTTCTCCATAGCCTATGCCTACCTCAAACCCCACAGGCTTCATCACTCAAGGCCTCTTTCGACACTCGCCCTGAAAGGCAGCTATCTGGTGTATCTTCTTGTGACGCTCCTGGTAATCTACTTTGCCAGCCTGTCAGGGGGTGGACTGAGCGAGGTCTTTGACGGACCGGAGTTTTTTATCTTCCTGCTGGTGATCTTTGTTCCCACCGTGGCCATCTTCTCAAGGAAGATAACCCATTTCAGTACAAAGAGAGTATGGTTTAACCTGATATTCGCAGCCGTCAATATATTGATGATTCTGACGGTTCTGCTCCTTTACCGTTTCTGAACTTTCAGGATTCGTTTAAAAGTTTAAATTTGTTTTGTTAATACAAAAACTCCACTGTCATGATCAAGGAAAGATTCATCACCTATGTGGAAGAGAGCATAAAGAAGAACTGGAATATTGAGGCTCTCTCCAATTACCGTGAGAAAGGCTATACTTACAAGGAGATAGCTGAAATAATTGCCAGGCACCACATTGCATTCCGTGAGTTTGGGATTAAGGAGGGTGATAAGATAGCAATGGTAGGCAGGAACTCTGCAAACTGGTGTTCCATTTACCTGTCCGTAGTGACATACGGTGCAGTTATAGTCCCCATCCTTCCTGACTTCAGGCCCGATGACCTGCATAATATTATCAACCATTCTGACTCGAAGCTCCTTTTTGTCGATGACAAAATATGGGAGACGCTGGAGGCTGAAAAGATAAAGGATATAATGTGCGTCATCAGTACTGACGACTTCGAGGTATTGATGAGCCGTTCCATAAAACATTCTGAGATTTACGGGAACATCGGGGCCCGTTTCAAAGAGGCTTTTCCGACCTTCAGTCCGGAAGACATCAAATACTCGGATGTGGATAATGAGAAGCTGGCTGTCATAAGCTACACCTCAGGCACAACCGGATTCTCTAAAGGGGTTATGGTTCCCCACAGGAGTCTCGCGGCCAACATTCGCTTCGCGCAGCATAACATGCCCCTTAATCCCGGTGATCCGGTGGTCTCGTTTCTTCCCCTGGCACACACTTTTGGCGGGGCCTTCGAGTTTCTGTTTCCGTTCACCTACGGATGTCATATAACTATTCTTACCAAGACCCCTTCACCGCAGATTCTCCTCCAGGCTTTCAAGGAGATCAAGCCAAGGCTGATTCTTTCTGTTCCCCTGGTGATAGAGAAGGTTTACAAGAAGCAGCTTCTGCCGATAATCAGCAAACCGCATATGAAGGCGCTTCTGATGGTTCCGGGAGTCAACAAGGTTCTGCACAACAAGATACGCGGGAAGCTTGTAGAGACCTTCGGCGGCCGTTTCAAGGAGCTTGTGATAGGTGCAGCCAAATTCAATCCTGATGCCGAAAAATTCTTCAGGACCATTGGCTTTCCGTTCACCGTTGGTTATGGAATGACAGAGTGCGGTCCGCTGATCAGCTACAGGTCATGGGATACAACGCAGCTTGGCGCCTCAGGAAAAGCGGTTGACACCCTTGAGGTGAAGATCGACTCTCCTGACCAGGAAAATATTGTCGGGGAGATTATACTCCGCGGAGACAATGTAATGCTTGGCTATTACAAGAATGAAGCTGCAACAAAAGAGGTCATTGATGAGGAGGGATGGCTTCATACGGGAGACCTGGGCGTCATTGACAAGGATGGCAATATCTATATCAAGGGGAGAAGCAAAAACATGCTGCTGGGCCCCTCAGGCAAGAACATATATCCGGAAGAGATAGAGACGCTGATAAATAACTACAGGTACGTTACAGAGTCTGTTGTCATCTCCGAGGAACACAAGCTTGTAGGCCTTATATTTCCTGATTATGAGCAGCTTAACAAGGATGGCATAACTGAGGAGACCCTCCCCGAAACGCTTGAGACAATACGGAAGGATGTCAATAACCACCTGCCGGAATATATGGCTGTGACGAAGTTCCGGATACATCCCGAGGAGTTTGCAAAAACGCCGAAGAAAAGCATCAAACGTTATCTTTATATGAGAGAATAGCACTCCGGGAGCCGTCATTGCAGTGGGTGACCCTCATGACAAATGGATAAGGGTGAAAAAGTACTGTGTAATAGTTGCAGGCGGAAGCGGGCAGAGGATGAGATCCTCAGTTCCGAAGCAGTTCCTCCTTCTTGAGGGAAGGCCGTTGCTGATGCACACCATCGAGCGTTTCTTCACCTTTGACGAACACATTGCACTTATTGTCGTTCTGCCGGAAGAACATATTCCACTATGGCAAAGCCTTGTCACGGAGCACTCATTTGGCATAAGTCACCGGGTGGTGCCGGGCGGTGAGGAGCGATTCCATTCCGTAAAAGCAGGCCTCGGTGCTGTGGACGAAGAGTCTCTGGCAGCCATTCATGACGGGGTGAGGCCGCTGGTAAGCCATGACACTATCTGGAGGTGCTTTGCTGATGCCGAAGAGTTCGGCTCTGCTATTCCTTTTATTGAGCCTGCGGACTCAGTCAGGCTTCTTGCCGGGTATGACAGCCGCCCCTTTCCCAGGGGAGAGGTAAGGCTCATACAGACCCCGCAGGTGTTTAACGGCAGATTGATTAAGAGGGCATATGACCGTCCCTTTGACCCATCCTTCACCGATGACGCCACAGTTGCAGAGGCTTCAGGGGTCACCATACACCTTACCCACGGGAACAGGGAGAACATCAAGATTACCACTCCTGAGGACCTTCTGGTGGCTCAGGCGCTTCTGCGAATCGTAAAATAGCAAACACAGACCTGCCTGATGGAACACACCAACATACTCGATTATAAAAGACTGGAGCTGAAGAAGGTTGACTCGATCAATGAAGATATCACCGCATTGCTGGAAAAGACCGTTCAGGGGTCTGAGGGGGGTATGCGCTGGACGATACACAACATCTCCGAAAAGGCAGGCGCCTATGGTGACAGTCTTTATTTTCTTGCCCTTTACAAGAAGAGCAGCCTGATGGGAGTGGTTGGTCTTTGCCGCAGGAAGACCCTGAACTGCGGCAGGGAGTATGACTCGACATATCTCCGTTACCTTGCCATACAGAGCGCTTTCCAGACTGCAGGGACACCGGGAGGAAGAGGCCAGCGGCTGTCTCATGTAGAAGAGGGGTTCAAACACAACCTGCTGTCTATGTTCAGAGGTCCCGGCCATAATCCGGAGCATGATCATTCACAGCCGGAGAGCCCGCATATCATGTATGCCTATATCGAGAGCAAGAACGAGAGGTCTAAAAACCTGATACACCAGGCCGGTTATGAGTATATCCGCTCGTTCCTGACTGTCGCTTTCAGCCGCTTCAGCCCGCGCAGCGACCGGTCGGTTGCCTTGCTCGCACCGGAAAGCCAGCCGGAGATGTCACGCCTGCTCGCAGGACAATATGCTGATTACTGTTTCTACACAGATGAGTTCTCATTCTACAGGAACAGGTATTATGTAAAGAGAAAAGGGAATGAGATCATTGCGGGTGTCTGCGCCATCCCTGCAGAATACAGGGTGGTAAATATTCCCGGTGTCTGGGGCTGGATGATAATGAAAGTACTGCCTGCAACGCCTTTCTTCCGGAGGCTGTTCAACCCGGGCAAATTCAGGTATCTGGTGCTGGGGGCAATCTACTGCCGCAAAGGGTATGAAGATCACCTTCCAGATCTCTTTGAGGCCGTATGCGCGGAGGAGGGATATCATACGGCTCTCACATGGCTCGATGATCATTCTGATCTGTATGAGACTCTGAGAACCAACAGAAGGATGGGTATGCTCAACAGGATGCTGAATGCAAAGCCCGGACTGGTATATGCCTCCTTCTCCGGAATGACGGAAAGTGAAAAGGAGAAGTTCTACGATAACCCGGCATACATTTCCGGATTTGATTTTTCCTAAAATAAAACCCTGACAATCATGAATCTTAAGGAGAGTAAGAAAGGCGGAAAATTCCTTGTTGCGTTACTGTTTGCCCTTGTTGCCGTTACGGCCGGCGCACAGCAAAAAAGCGACAGCAAGATGGAATGGTTTGAGAATGCAAGGCTTGGCATTTTTATCCACTGGGGCATCTATTCAGTGAACGGCATCGATGAGTCGTGGTCTTTCTACAACGGATACATACCCTATGATGAGTATATGAAGCAGCTCAACGGCTTTACTGCCTCCTCGTATGACCCTGAGGCATGGGTCACGTCTCATCAGGGAGAGCGGAGCGGGATATGCCGTGCTGACAACAAAGCATCATGACGGTGTCGCCCTCTGGGATACAAAGCTGAGCAGGCTTAACGTGGTTGACTCCACACCGGCAGGGCGTGACCTGGTCAAACCCTTTGTCAGGGCTCTCCGTAAGGCTGACCTGAAGGTCGGACTGTATTATTCACTCCTTGACTGGTCACATCCTGACTATCCTAATTTCACAGGAAGGGAGAAGAGATATGAAGCCGATTCTGCAAGGTGGGAGAGATTTGTGAAGTTCAATCACGGGCAGATAAATGAGATCATCAGGGAGTTCAGTCCTGACCTTTACTGGTTTGACGGCGACTGGGAACAGAGCGCAGAAAGGTGGAGGGCGCCGGAGATAAGAAAGATGATACTCGATCACAATCCATCGGCCATCATAAATTCACGCCTGGCAGGGTATGGCGATTATGCCACGCCGGAACAGGGTCTTCCCTCAAAGCGGCCGGCGGACAAGCACTGGGAGCTGTGCATGACAATGAATGACTCATGGGGCTATCAGGGCAACGACACAAACTACAAAAGCTCACTTCAGGTGATACGCATATTTGCCGAATGCATTGGCATGGGCGGCAACCTGCTTCTTGACATAGGCCCTGAGCCTGACGGCACCATACCGGATGAGCAGCAGCAGGTGCTGAGAGACCTCGGCCGATGGACCTCAAAGCACAAAGAGGCCATCTACGGCACCAGGGCAGGACTGCCCGAGGGTCACTTTGACGGACCGTCAACCATGAACCGGGACAGCACGATGGTCTACCTCTTCTTTACCGGTGATGCCGGCGGAGAGCTGATGCTTGAAGGGGTTAAAAACAGGATTAACAAGGCGGTTGTGATAGGAAACGGAACCTCTCTTGAGGTGAAGGAGTTTCTCAGACCTTCATGGAGCAGCCATGCCGGGGTCTATTTCATAAAAGTGCCAGAAGGGGTGCTTGATGAGAAGATGACAGTGGTGGGCCTCTCTCTGAGCGGTAAACTTGAACTGGAATAACAGGTGTGACTATGAAAAAATATGCCGTGGTTTTTTTGTTTGTCATCAGCGTTGCCGGGCTTAAAGGGGCAGCATGATGATGAGAGGTATGTTCCGGAGACTGATCCGCTGGTGTTGCAGAAGCTTGAGCAATGGCAGGATATGAAGTTCGGGCTCCTGATGCACTGGGGCCCCTACAGTCAGTGGGGCATTGTGGAATCATGGTCGATATGTGCCGAGGATGAAGGATGGTGCAGGCGTAAGAACCCTGATTACACAGAATATAAGAAACAGTACGAGGCGTTGAAGCTCTCTTTCAATCCGGTCGGCTTTGATCCGGAAAGATGGGCGGAGGCGGCAGCAGATGCCGGGATGAAATATGTTGTCTTCACGACAAAGCATCATGACGGTTTTTCCATGTTTGATACCAGGCTGACTGACTATAAAATAACTGATCCGGAGTGCCCCTTCAGCGTCAACCCCAGGGCTGACGTCACAAAAGAGATATTCAGGGTTTTCAGGGAAAAGGGATTCTGGACAGGAGCCTACTTCTCGAAGCCTGACTGGCACAATGAAAACTACTGGTGGCCGAACTTCGCTACACCTGACAGAAATGTAAACTACAGCATAAAGGAATACCCTGAAAGGTGGGAGAAGTATGTGCAGTTCACTCACGGTCAGATCATGGAGCTGATAGGTGGGGAGTACGGCCCTATGGATATTCTGTGGCTTGACGGCGGATGGGTGCAGAAGATGACAAATGATGAGGTAATGGCTTACATTACCTCCCCCTCATATAAGTTTTCACGCATCCAGAGCCAGGATATAAGGATGGACGAGCTGGTTGCAAAGGCAAGGGAGAAGCAGCCGGGGCTCATTGTCGTTGACAGGGCCGTTTACGGCAAGAACCAGAATTATCTTACCCCGGAGAACAGGGTTCCTGAGAAGGCGCTGCCGTACCCCTGGGAGTCATGCATCATTGCCGGGGGAGGATGGTCATGGGTTCCTGACCCGAAGTTCATGACCGGACGCGAGGCAGTACAGCTCCTGGTTGACATTGTTGTCAAGGGGGGAAACCTGCTGCTGAATATCGCACCGGGACCTGACGGCAGGTGGCACGAGGGGGCATACGGGCTATTGAGCGAGATGGGTGAGTGGATGGCAACCAACTCGGAGGCTATTTACGGCACCAGGGCAATGGCCCCTTACAAGGACGGCAAGGTGTGCATAAACAGGAAGGGGGAGAAGACATGGTACATCTTTTACATGGCTGATGAAGGGGAGGCGATGCCTGCGCAGGTGACCATGAAAGGACTTGTGATCCCCGCGGGAGCGAAGGTGACGGTGCCTGGCTCAGGAGCGCGATGCACCTGGAAAAACGGGACAGACTCCTTCACCATAAATATACCTGCCAGCATAAGGAACAACCCTCCGTCTGATCATGTCTGGGTAATGAAAGCAGAGTTCTGACAACTGTATCTCTGGTCGTAAAAAAATGCCACACAGACCTTTGTTTGATGCATCTGGGCATCCTGATCTGTGTGGCTTGACAGGCAAATGGGGGGAAGAACCACCTGTCATTTTATTGTTATAGTAACCCTGACTTTCTTCAAAGGGTTGTCTGATCAATGTAAAGATTGTAATCAGATTGCTTCAATCAAAGCATTTCATCGGCCATTGTACGAACAGGCAGTTCTAATGTATGGATTGGCTGTTTTAGCCGGTAACGGGCAGGTCGGTTTTTGCCTCAGACGTCAATTATTCTTGACTTCATGTGATCCATCAGCTGTTTGATTCTGTCACGAGATATATCACAGCGGAACTCTTTTTCTCCTCTCACAAGTACGCATTGCTGCAGCCTCGTGTCGACACGTGCAAGGCAGGTGGTGTTTATGATGCATGATCTGTCGGCCCGGTAAAATCTGTCTCCCAGTTTTTCTTCAATGGATCCCAGCTGTGATGTCACGGTCTCTGTCCGTCCGGACGAGAAATGGAAGGTTGAATAGTTACCGTCAGCGGTGATGAATACTATCTCTGCAGGGTCAACGAAGACAGCTCCTGAGACTCCCCTGAAAATCAGAAACTTTTCCTCCTCAGACAGCCTTGAAACCGAGGCCGCATAGTCAGTGGCACCCGAAGCAATGAAACGGTTAAGGGTCTCCCTGAGACGATCGGGGTCAATCGGTTTGAGAAGATAATCGAATGCCGCATATTCGAAGGCCTTGATGGCATATTCGTCATGTGCCGTTGTGAATACGACATGGGGCCTGATGTTGCTTTTTGACTTCAGCTCGTTGAGGATGTCGAAGCCTGTCATTCCCGGCATTTTTATATCGAGGAACAGAATGTCTGGATTGTGTCTTGTAACCAGTTCAATGGCATTAACCGGATTTGTGGTGTAAGCAGTCGCCTCAGCCAGTCCGGTAGCTTCCAGAAGTACGATGAAGAGCTCAAGTGCTTCGGGTTCGTCTTCTATGATAACTGTTTTTACAGGCTTGTTATTCATACACTTTCTCTTTTAATTGGGAGGTTATTTTAAAGAGAGATCAAAATTGTAACTGTCAGGCAGAAAGATTCTGACCATTGTGCCCGACGGCTCTCCCTCTTCAAACAGGTCGGTCAGTTCAAATGTTATCTTTTCATTGTTGAATCTGTTGACCGTTTCGATAAGGCTGGCAATGTTTTTAAGTCCCATCCCGATGCCGCCTGTCATAAGTTCAGTCGCAGCCTTACGGCCGATGCCGTTATCTTTTACAGTAATTTCTATTCCTCTTCCTGTTTTGTTTATTTCAATGACAATGCGTCCGTTTCCCTTTTTGTTTTCAAGTCCGTGTTTAACTGCATTTTCCGCAAATGACTGTATTATCATCTTTGGTACGGTGATGCCGCCCTCAACGTTTTGATCAACTTTTATCTCATAGTCGAATCTTTTGCCGAAGCGCAGCTTCTGAAGCTCGCAGTACCTCGTTACGAACTCAATCTCTTCAGAGAGGGGCTTGAGCAATGATGAACTGTCAGTCAGCACAGATCTCAGGAGGCCTGACAGTTTGATAAAATATTCATAGGCCTTTTCTTTTTCCCCTTTCATAATCAGGGATCCTACAGAGCTCACTGCATTGAAAGTAAAATGCGGGTCAAACTGCCTTATTACCGAATTCAGCTGGAGCCTGTAACTTTCAGCCTGTTGCCTGGCTGTCTGAACCTTCTTTTGAAGAACGCTGCGGCGTATGCCGAATGCAATGAGTATGCTTAAAGCTATAGCAGCGAGTGACATAAGCGCTATGGATCCCCTTGTCCTGATAATGGTAGGAGCAACTGTGAAAAATATGGTTTCTGGCTGCGTACTCATGACCCCGTCGGCGTTTGACGAATGAAGCTCAAAGGTGTAACGGCCGGGCCTGACATCATTAAAAACAACCGATCGCTGGCTCGTTGTCGGTGAAGAATAAACCCCGTGACCGACAAGGTTATACTGATAGGTGACTCCCTCCGGATTTCTTGCAGAGATGCCGGTATAACTTATCCTCACGTCATTGATTCCCCTGGGTAGGGTGACCTCATTTCCCGTCCTGTAGAAGAGGGCTGTATCAAGCACTGAGACCCATGTCAGGCTGTCGTTCAGATATTCAATCCTTGTGATATGTGTCTGCGGGGGGTACCCGTGCTTTTGTATTCTTTCAGGGTCAAACCTGATGAGCTTATTTGATGTCAGCAGCCACCAGTATCCGTCATTATCCTGTATGATTCCGTTGTCCTGACAGTCGAAGCCCCTGTACCCCTGGTTGCGGCCAAGGATGGTGTAATAATCCCTGTCCCCGGAATAATATTTATCAAGGTCAATCAGGCAGATGTCTGACATCCTTCCGACCAGCAGTTTCCCGCCGCCGATGTCTCGGATGACATTGGCCGGAAGGTTTTCTGCCTCAGGGAGGGCCGGCATGAATGCCGGGGCATCCGGATCACATATGAACAAGCCGTCTGAGCCTACGCTCCAGATATTTCCGTTAGTGTCTTTAATAACCCCCCAGCACTGCGCGGAGGGATCTTCGGAAGAGATGAATGGAGTAAATCGCTTACCGTCGAAAAAGATCATGCTCTTCTGACTGGCAATCCAGTAGTTGCCGTTGTCATCCCTCGCAATTCCCTCAGCGACCCCAAGGCCGGGTGACATTACCTCCTTATGAAGCGAGAAACTGTCTCCTATGAAATGATACAGGCCATCGTCAGTGCCGACCAGGAGGGATCTGTCTTCCGGGTCTTCATATATTATGCATACCTGAGTCATCTCCGGAAGAAAGTCCGTGCCTCTGAATCTCTTTCCGTCCCAGGCTATTATTTCTGAACCCGTTGCAATAAGCACTTCCCCGTCTGATCGCCTGGTGCTGCCCCTGAAAAATGCCGGAGGTCCTTTCAGGACACTTCGGAAGTCATTTCTGGAGATGAAATTTTCACCGTCAAAGTACTGGAGTTCGCCTGCAAATGATCCAATCCACACTCCTTTTATCGGATCGGCAAAGATGGCTGAAGGGTTCTCCATCAGTCCGCTGCGCACATCATACTCTATAAAGGCGTCACTGAGGAGCCTGTATATCCATGAGGCTGTTGCCATCCAGATCACCCCTTGTGGATCTTTAATATGCTGGGCAATACTGCCGTAACCCCATTTCAGGTTCATTGTACTGCCTGTGAGGATGCGCAGAAGGGTATCGGGATTATCATAAAATCGACCTAAAAACTCATCTTTTTCGGTGGCATTGTACTGAACGTACGGCTTCCATCTTTCGCTATCATATCTGAACAATTTTTTATTTGAAAGGATTCTGAGATTACCGTCAGCGATTAATTCAACTATCGGCTTGTCATACAGCAGTTCAAGATTCTTATTGCGGTACCTGAAGAGTTGCCACTCACGGTTCACGAGATACAGTGTTGAGTCATTTGATGTGTACTGTTGAGCAACCAGATCTTTTCCCCTGAGCGCCGGATTTGCAGAAAGATAATCATAGTAGGTTCCTTTGTCAAAGTAAAGAATGACAACTTCATTGTTCTGGTTGGTTCCGTTCAGGAAAAATGTTCCCGGCCTTGAGGCCAGGCAATTGTAGGTGATACCAGAGGAGAACACCGTTTCCGGGCATGGGTAGAACCGGAATCGTCTTCCGTTGTAGCGTGACAACCCCTCTTTTGACGAAGCCCATATCGTACCGTCCGTGTCTTCAAAGACAGATGTGACATTATTTGACGGCAGGCCGTCTTTACGGGTAAAGGCGGTGAATGTATTGCCGTCATAGCAGATCAGTCCGCTTTTTGAAGGTCGCCACAGGTATCCCCGGCTGTCTATTATCATCCTGTGATGTTCAGCTTGCAGGAGGCCGTCGTCGGAGGTATATTCCTTAAAGGGGAGATACTGTGCTGCAGAGGGAAGCCATGACAGGCAGAGCATCATAAAGAGGCATGACAGGTAATGCATGCGCCGGTTGCATATGCTTTTTCCCTTCATTAACAGGCAGGTTATCTGTAAATATACCTAAAAACAAAAGAAAACAAAAGCCCCGTCGCAATGATTTGAGGCGGGGCTCTCTGTTTATACCGGATAACTTAAGGTCGATATACTGACATTAAGATTCCTGTCAGTCAGTCCGAACACATATTTAATCACATAAAATATCAGTCCTTGACACACCTTACAGACATTCCGTACTTGTTTGATGTGGCATTACTGCGAAGATCAGATGAGTTGGAGTATAAGGCCCTGAATGAACCGGAGTTAGAGCTCCACCAGAAACTTGCATAAGATCCGTTGTTAAAGCTTCCGCCTGGCAGACGGTATCCGCCCGGATAGGCTTCAAATCCACTACTGTTGTTGCTGCCCTGATCGTTGCCGATATTTCCGGGGGTTGGGTCAAGTATCCATTCGGAGGTGGCTGCAATGGATTTGCCAATATCTGTTCCGCTGCCCTCATAGCCGTAACCGTTATCTGTAAGAAAAGCTGTCAGCGTTGCCCATTCTGCATCGGACGGGAGATGCCAGCCATCCGGACATACTCCGCGGGTATCTGTTACCGCATACCAGGTATAGAGTCTGCCAAAGGTTTTAACCCTGCTCTCAAATCCATCGTATGCCCATTGATATTTGGGTGATCCTTCTCCTGTCAGGCTGCGTGTTGCAGGATCGGTGGTGCCGATTAAATCACCGTTATTGTACCGGGTTGTTTTAAGGTTTTCGGCCATCCACCACTGATTGCCTAATTTGACCGTCTCATAAATATTCCCATCTGCGTCGGCTACGGTTCCTCTGTTAGTCACAACGATATCCATTGAGGTTTCTGAAGCGCATTGTCCCTCATCAGGGGTAAATATAAAAGTAAAGGTCCCTGCAGTGGCGGTGCTGATGCTTTCGGGCCACCATGTTCCTGTAATGCCGTTTTCGGAAACTGCCGGAAGGACCGGTGCCTCGGAATCCTGCACAAGTGGTCCGATCTGTGTGAAGAGTGGAGTCACCAGGTTAATTTTACCCTCTATCCATATCTCCAGGAAGCTTCCGGGAGCACTTTTCAGGCACACTGTCAGAACAGACTCCGGTGTCAATCCGGTCAGAGTCTTTGTGATCATAGTGACATTCTTTGAGAAGTCAGACGGTCCTGCCACAACTTTTCCGTCAATCCACACCATCGCACTTGATACCCGGCTACTCTTGTCATCGCCGTTTCGGATCTTGAGGACGAAACTTTCATAGCACCAGAAGTCATTACCTGCAATCAATCGCTCCTCAGTAACAGGAGTGCCTGTATTCCTTAAGAATTTTACAGGCCCGTAATACACCGAGATCTCTGAACTGACTGATGAGCTTTTCAGATCCACACCAGACCCTGAATACTGATCTTCATCTTTCTGGCATGCTGAAAGGATCATCAACATAATCATAGCAGCCATGGCTGTTACTTTCACCAGGGCAGAGCGGTTGAGCTCATGAGTTTTGATTTTTGCTTTCATATAATTATTGTTTATGGTTGAATTCTTAACATTGATTATACTGAATTGGCTCTGAATTGTTGCAAAATTGTTCAATTAATAAGGTAATTAAGGAGACTTATTACTAAAATCTTTAGGCAATTAAATGATTATTTGCAATTTACTCAAAGATAATTGATTAATCAGCCTTAGCAGTTGATGAAGAGGCAGTATGTTTTGACAAGAAAGATTGTACACGGCCTGTTTAAGTGACACTTTAGGTCAGGTCAGGAATGAATCACTATTTCTGTCAGATGTTCTTATGGTAGTAACTTTTTAACCAATCTATTGAAAGCCTGCAAGCCCCAAAATACTAACACTAACGCGTCTTCCTAATGACATAGACAATAGTTCTCTTTTAATGGTTGCAAAGTAAATTTATGATTAACGATATTTCTTAATATAATGTTATTGAATTTTATTGTATTTTATTGTATATTAATGTATATTGATATATATTTGAAAAAAATACCACTATGAAAACAAATCCGTCAGTCTTTAACGTTTTTCAGCACAGCGATGAATATTTTGAGATGCTGAGCGATCCGGAACATTCCCGGAAATACGTGTTCAAACAGATGTTGTTCATACTCCTGTTCTCTTTTATTTATGGAGTTGTCATGGGCAGTTACAATGGATTACTGCAAAGCCTTGCCACCGGGATCAAAGTTCCATGTCTGATTTTTCTTTCATTCTGATATGCTTTCCTGCACTTTATGTAATACAATACATGATAGGCTCCAAGATGACAATATATCAGATGGCGAACATTATATTTTCTGGCTTTATTGTTTTTTCCGGTATTGCATTGTCATTTTCTCCGATAGTGATTTTTTTCATGATCACCGGAGACAATTATGCTTTCCTGAAATTGCTGCATGTGGCTATTTTTACCTTTTCAGGGATTTTTGCAGTTAAGACAATTATTAATGGACTGACATTTTCATGTGAAAAGAAAAATATCTATCCAAAACTGGGCATGACAATTTTTAAGATATGGATTATTATTTTTGCTTTCGTGAGTTCACAACTGGCATGGAATCTGAGGCCTTTTGTCGGCAGCCGTGATATGCCTTTTGAGCTGTTCAGGGCACGGGAAAGCAACTTTTATGTAGCTATCATTCAAACCACTGCATAACTTTTTAAACCATCCGTGATTCAGACAAGGATAATCAAGAAGAATAGTCAAAGATCAGTCCCTGCTATACCATCAATAATAAGAATGATTTTAGATGGATAAAATAATGACCCTTGAAGAAGTGGCGGAATACCTCCGGGTAAAACCACAAACCATCTATACCTGGGCGCAGGAAAAGAAGATACCTGCAGCAAAGCTTGGCAAGGAATGGAGATTTAAAAAATCAATGATTGATAAGTGGTTTAATGAACGGATGGATGAAAAGTTCAGAAGTTATTTTGAAGAGAATACGTCAGAGGACGTTCTTAACCGTCTACTCAACTTAACGGGCCTGTTACAGGTCATGCAATACCGTTCATCTTGATTTTTTAAGATGCGCCTGTTTTATAGACATAATATTGGTTGACATAATAAATATTTGAGAAGATGAAACGGATTTTATTAATGGTTGGAGCTGGAACATTGGCTCTATTCATCTCTGTGACACTGGGTCTCTGGATATGGATTGATGTGGATGTCAAGAAGAATATCAAAATTGCCTTGGAAAAGTATCCTGGAACGGCAGAAGATGCCTTGGTCGCCTATCTTCTGGATGCAACCAATACTCCAATTGAACGCACACACATAGCAATCTGGACCTTAGGACAAATCCAGTCAGAGAAGGCGGTGCCGATTCTTAAAGAGTTGTATAAAAATGACCCGGAAGGCAAGACCTGTTATGGGAATCATGACATGGTACTTTGTCAGTATGAGATCTATAAGGCACTTCATGCATGTGAAGCGAACTGGTGGCCCCTGCATGCGAGGCTAAAAAGATATCGGTCAAAACAGATGGATATATTTTAAGGTCTCGCTATAAAACAACAAGAGTAAGGAACAGCCTTAACTCTCTGATTATCTTTGTGGGGCGTACTGGAATCGAACCAGTGACCTCTTGCCTGTCAAGCAAGCGCTCTGAACCAACTGAGCTAACGTCCCGTCAGGGGGCAAAGATAAATATTTTTTCTTTTTATGATCACTCGATCGTCACCGGAGTCTGGAAGGAGAAATAGAATGTTGACCCTTTGCCTGGCGTTGACTCAACCATAATGCGTCCTTTCATCAGCTCGGCGAGCCTCTTGCATATCGCAAGCCCCAGTCCTGCACCCTGTACCTTCGGAGCATTCTCGCTCCAGTACTGTACGAACGGCTTGAAAATTTCGCTCACCTTTCCCGGAGGTATACCCGGCCCTGTGTCACTTACAAAATAGGTTATCTCATACTTGTTCTCACTTCGGGTGAGTCTGTACCCGTATCTGACCTCACCCTTCTCGGTGAACTTGATCGCGTTGCTGACAATGTTGCTGAAGACCTGGCTCAGCCTTAACTCGTCAATATACTGATAAACACGCGGGTGGCTCCTGTCAATGACCGGGGTGACAACCAGATCCTTCTTCCCGGCACTCTCCTGCTCGTATGCTATCGACGAGGCCATTGATGAGATAAAACCGTTGATCTCCACATTGGTGTATTTTATCTCCATATTGTTGCTCTCGATGCGCGACATGTCAATCATGTCGTTGATAAGCCTCAGAAGCCTCTGCGAGTTGATCTCGATGAGCTTCACCATATCCGCCTTCTCCTCTTCCGTGGTCTTCATCGAGGTGAGGATGTTGACGAAGCCCATCATAGCATTCAGCGGGGTGCGTATCTCGTGGCTGAAATTGGCAAGGAATGTTGTTTTGAGCCTGTCTGACTCCTCAGCCTGGCGCCGTGCCTCGATGAGGTCATCCATTATCTTCTGCGTCTCGGTAATGTCCTGGCAGGTGCCGTAGCGGTATATCATCCTTCCGCTGGCGTCATACCGGATATTGGAGTTGGCCGATATGGCCTTGACCTTTCCCTGCGGAGTTATTATCCTGTACTGCAGAGAGAATGTCTCCTTTTTACTGTCAATGGCTTCCTCTATTGCAGAGATGACATACGATCTGTCTTCCGGATGAGTGTAGGAGATGTTTTCCTGGAATGAGAATGTGAAGTCTGAAACATCGTCAGTGAATATCCTTTTCAGCTCATCCGATCCTATATAGCGGTCCTCGTCAGGATGGTACTCCCACCAGCCGAATTTGCCGATGCGCTGTGCCTCCCTCAGACGGTCTTCATTCATTTCCAGGGCTCTGCGTATGCGGTATTCCCCGGTGACATCGCTTATCATGCTGATATGAAACCGTTCGGAGAATCTCGTTTCGATCTTCACTGTTATTATCTTCCCGTCCTTGCGTCGCGCAGGCCTGACAATATGTTCATCGCTCCTCTCACTGAGTGAGCGGCCGGTGCTGTCCGGTTCGGTCGACAGGTCGAGCGGCGTCATGTTCCTCAGCTCCTCTTTTGTATAGCCGAACAGCACGGTCGCCGCATGGTTGACCTTTATGAACCTGTTGGTGCGGTTGTCAATGATCATTATGGCATATCCCGCCTGGTCAAATACCTCCTTGTACCTGTTAAAGGCATACCCGGCAATGAAACGCTTGAAAAACTGCCCCGAAAAGAGCCTGATCACTTTCCTTAAAGTTAGATTGATATGCAGCGGTAAAAATATATCTTTTTCCCGATAACTTGATTATAATGTGTCCACACAGGTAAACCTGCGGGTGATGGTGACCCCCTCCTCATCCGTTGCTGTGATGATATGTTCTCCTGCGCCCACCAGCAGTTCTCTCTGGTGTATCTGTCTTGTCATGCCGAGATACCTGTTATCGAGATGCCAGTATATCACCGCGTTGCGTCTTCTGTGGGCTATCTCGGGGAGCATTGACATCATGTTTCCCTGCAGGTTGCGGGGAAGGAAGATCTTTGCTCCTGCCGGAGGATAGAGGAACTCCATCGAAGGCACCTGCCTGTCGTCACTGCATCCCGGGCGGAAGGGAGGGAGGGTTCTGTAGGATGGGTTGCGCATACGGTAGTAATACTCCATGGCAGGAGGGAGCACGAACCAGGAGCGTTGTATCATCTCGCCGGGCGAAGCACATGACGTGTTGACCCGGTACCGGCCTGCCGCGTCAAGGTTTATCAGGGTATGGTACGGGCAGGCCTCGCTCTTCAGCCCTGCCTCCGGGATCCATTCCTGTCGTATTTCGTCACAATTGGGTCCGGCTCTGAATCCGCTGGAGGCGCAGACCCCGGTGAGGGTTATCCCCTCCTCCGGCCTGGTGAATCCGCCCGCTGATGTCTTCAGCAGCCTGAAGATGTCAAACAGGAGGGGGGCGGCGGATGATATTCCCGACAGTCCCGGCCTCCCTTCGCCGTCGGCATTACCTGCCCACACAGCCACAACATATTCAGGAGTGGTTCCGACAGCCCATGCATCGCGGTAGCCGAAGCTGGTCCCGGTCTTCCAGGCTATGTCGGGGGCACTGCCGAAATACTGCCATCCGGTCTCTGTCTCCGGCCTGTTGACCCGCCGCAGAGCCTCATAGGTAAGCCAGACGGCTGCAGCAGAGAGGGGCGGAGAGGGATCAGGGGTAACAGTCGCCGCCACACTGCCTGTCAGGGAAGGCATGTGCCACTCTTCTGTGTGACTGGCTTTTCCGGCATTGACATTCTCAAGCATCCTGGCCATCGAGGCATATGCCCCTGCCAGCTCCCACAGGCTTGTCTCACCTCCGCCGAGGATTAGTGAGAGGCCGTAGTGTGAGGCAGGCTTGTCAAAGGTTGTAAAGCCCAGCCTTTTCAGCAGATCGAGGAAGCGCTCCTCATTCATCGACTGCAGCATCCGCACGGCAGGTATGTTAAGCGATCGTGCCAGGGCGTCGCCTGCGGGGATGGCGCCGCTGTATGTGAAGTCTGAGTTCTCAGGCCGGAACCCCTCGAAACGGGTAGGTATGTCAGGCACGAGAGCATTGGGTAGCATGTCGCCGGCGGTCAGGAGTCCGGCATAGAGGAAGGGTTTCATGATACTGCCGGTGCTGCGTGCTGCAGGTATCATGTCAACGTCACGTCCGTGCTGACCCGACGTGTCGGGGAGGGTGCTGTTGCCTGCGTAGGCGAGCACGTTTCCGGAGCTAACTTCGACCACAAGCGCTGCGGCATTGTGGATAAGGTTGTTCTCCAGTGACGCCTGGTGGCTGTTTACCAGCGCAGTTACCTCTCTCTGCAGTGCCGCGTCAATGGTTGTACGCACTCTTGTGCCCGGCTGACTCAACCGGAAGCGGTCTGTCAGATGCGGAGCCTGCGACGGCATGGGCAGCGGAGCCCCGGGCAAAGGCTCGCTGCGGGCAAGCGAGCAGGTGAGGCTGTCGATGATGCCTCTCTGTTCCAGCCTCAGCAGCAGGGTGTCTCTCTTTGCGTGCAGCCTCTCGTCCTTGCGGCCCGGGTAGATCAGTGAGGGGGCATTGGGAAGGACGGCCAGGGTGGCTGCCTCCGCCCAGCTGATGTCGCGGCTGCTGCGACCCGTATAACGCCATGCCGCTGCCTCCAGCCCCACAGTGTTGCCACCGAAGGGCGCATTGGCTGCATACATCACAAGAATATCAGCCTTTGAACGAAACAGCTCCAGTCTGACAGCCGAGAGCATCTCGACAATCTTTCCCGGATATGTCCTGGGACGGTTGCCTCTTGCCAGCCGCGCCACCTGCATGGTGATGGTGCTGCCACCCCTCACCGTCTCGCCGGCACGTATGTTGGCGCCAAGGGCTTTTATTATTGCGACCGGATTGACACCCGGGTGCCACATGAACCACCTGTCTTCATAGTTAATGAGGCATTCGACATACTTTTCAGGAAGGGTGTCTGACGGCGGGAAGCGCCACTGTCCGTCATCGGCCACCCTGGCCCCCAGGAGGCTGCCGTCGGCTGCCTCAACGACGGTTGACAGCGGATTGTCAAAGGAGGGCATCGGCGCCAGCAGCACGCATGCAATGAACGCTGCCGTTAACCACAACCGCTATTTTAAGGCTATAATCTCACCACTACTGCCTGCTGCCTATTGCCTATTGCCTATTGCCTTTTTCCTTTTACCAATGCCTACTCCCTCACCGTGACCTCCCTGCCCGGACGGCGGGCATATACCCCTTCATCATACATGGCCTCGCACACGACAGAGGGAAGGGAATAGACCCCCCGGTATGCCGCCGTGAGAATGATATAAAACTTCTTCGTCTCGCCGCCTTTAAGGCTGAAATAGGTATTCACGCGGTCATCACGGAAGTCGCGGTAATCATATCCGCTCTCTTTGAGAAGCAGGTTTGCCTCGAAGAGACGGGTGTTCTGTATCTCCCATCCTGAGGGGACCATCTGCGTCAGGGCCAGGTTGCCTATCTGGCGGAAAGATGTGTTTGTCAGCGTCACAACCATCATGAACCCTGTCCCCTGTGCCAGCGAGCCAACATCAACAGGCGCCTGGGTCATATCCATGTAATCGACCTTCATGGTGAGATTGCTCTCTGACACGGTCTGGTCGGTGGTAAGAGGCACCCCCTGCTCGGTGAATGTCACAAACAGCGGCCTGTCACTCTCGTTTTCTATCACCAGTTTGTTGGCTGCAGCGGGAGTCAGCGTCCTCATTATGGCCCCCTCAGATGAGGTTATCTTCTCGGTTTTACCGTTGAAGTCAAGAGATACTTTCATGGGCTGATCACTTTCGCCCCTGACCTGACGGCTGAAGTTCATGTATGAGAAGAGTGCCCAGGCTGTTGTCTGGGTGCTGTACCACTGTTCGCGGCTGAGCTCGGCAGCTATCTCTTTCAGCAGCTCAAGCGCCTCGCCCGTGTTGCCTATTGTGGTAAGGGTATAGAGTATGATCGACCGGTCTCTGAGGTCACTCCCGTAGTAATAAGAGTTATAGTCAGGCTCAGCCTTCAGGTTTCTTACATCGATGAGGCCCTGAGCTACCTCGGGTCGTCCTGTGGTGGCATAGGCTGCTGCCAGGAACCATTTCGCCAGTGACGGCAGCTCCGTATTCTCACGCATGCGGTTCATTGCACCCTTTTCGGGGGTACCTGCAAGCGCCAGGGTGAACAGCCTGTATGCCTGGTCTGTCGCCGTGAAACGGTACTGAGGCTGGTATCGCCACGAGGCCGCGGCGGCACGCTGATAGGTAGTCCACCTGCTCATGAAGCCCTCCGGCAGGGCATATCCTGCTTTCTGTGCCTCTATTGCAAAATGGCCGGCATAAGATGTCACCCAGTCGTCAGGATGGGCTCCCCCGGGCCACAGTGTCAGGGCTCCTGATGCCAGCTGCCTCGAGGCGTTCTTTCTGAGCGCTTCCTGGACATTGTTACGGACGCGGGCAGGATCAGGGAGGTTGTTTCCCAGGAGCCCCGGAAGATATACCTGCGGGAAGGCGGCAGAGGTGATCTGCTCTGTGCAGCCATGAGGATAATTTGTCAGCCATGCCATGCGGCTTGTGAGGTTTATTGACGGAAGCGAGAATATCTCTGCCGTGGCTGAAGAGGTACCGGCAAGGCCGAAAGGAGCGAAGCTCTTCTCGTACCTGCCTCCGGGAGCGACGGTACGCGTCTCCGACCGTCTCTCGGGCGGATTTGGAGTGCGCACCTCCACCTCCATGTCATACAGGGCTGTCTCTCCTCCGGCGGTGGCGGTGACCCTGATAACTGCTTTCCCCGTACGCGATGCAGTGGTAAAAAGGAACTGGATGTCCTTCTCGCCCGGCCCGGCAAATCTCACCGTGGCGGAGGGCTCCGCGAAGGTTACCATATCATTCCCGGTGACAGTGACATTCACCTCGTCAATATCCTTTTTCTGGGCGAACAGCGTCACCGGCAGTGCCACCCTGTCTCCCGGTGAGAGCACCCTGGGCGCTGTCGCCAGCACCATGAGCGGGTCAGAAACGATCACGCTCTTTTCTGCCGACCCGAAGCTGTTAGCCTCGCCGGCGGCAGTCACCATCACCCGTACCGACCCTGTGTACTGCGGCAGCCTTATGGTGTGAGTACCTGTCTTCCCCTGCTCAAGGGTGAACGGACCCATGAACCGTACCACAGGGACAAACCGGCGTGCCCTGTTCTTTGTCTGGTCAACGGCAGCCTCGTCACCGCCGATGGCAAAGATACGTCCCAGCTTCCCCCCGAATGCTCCGAAGACAATATCATACAGGTCCCATGTCTTTACCCCGAGGGCATGTTTCACGAAGAACCACTTCCACGGATCGGGTGTCCTGAAGCCTGTCAGATCAAGGAGTCCCTCGTCAACAACGGCAAGGGTGTAGCTCATCCCCCTCCTGTTCTGTTCCGATACCTTTATCTCCACCTCCTGCTGTGACCTGATCTGGTCTGCCATTGTTATTACCGGCATCAGCTTCGTTGAAGGATCTTCCACCATCACCGGAATTACTCCGTACAGCCTTATCGGGGCATCGTTAACGGTCTGTGCATGAGGCTGCAGAATGGTCACGTACAGATAGGCGTTCGGTGCCATGGCACCAGTGGCTTTTATCCTCACCTCTGTGTTTCCTGCCCGGGTATCGATCTGTGTTATGTCAAGCAGTCCGGTGCTGTTCTCAATGGTTACAATGGCGCGGCCTCCTTCGGGCGAGGGAAATGTAAGGCTGATCTCATCTCCCACATTGTATTTATCCTTGTCGGTATTAAGCTGAAGCATGCTGGCACCGTCGTTTCCTCCTGGCTTCATTCCGTAATCCCATGGCCAGTCTACCAGCATGATCATGCCGGTGGAGTGTCCTGACGGAAGGGTGGCGCGGACGAGGTAGCGTCCCCACGCCTCTTTGTCAATGCTGAATGAGATCTTCCCTTCCCCTCCCGAGGTTGTTATTGTCTCAGTATAAACTATGTTATTGCTGCTCCCGGAGATATATGATCCGAGAAACTCGTCATCCGACTCCCACCACCAGCGGTACTCGAGCTTGTAGACGTTCACCTCGACATCGCTTCTGACGGGATTGCCGTTCTTGTCTACCGTTACGATCCTCACCTCGTTGGGGCGGTCGGTGAAGAGTACCCTTCCCTTGGCACCCAGGGCCGGGAACATTCATCCCTGCAAAGACCGGGTAAGGTGCATAGGGTATGACGGTCTGAGTTATGCTGGCATCACCTCCCTTTTCAAAGACCCTTGTTGTAAAGACTGCATTGAGCATGCCAGGGGCGTTAAGCTCATCATCGGGGGTGAATGATACCGCCGCCTCTCCGGAACTGTTGATTTTTCCGTCGAATACGGTCTGGCTTTCAAACCAGAACTGAGAGGCGGGATCATCGAAGTTGTACTGTCCGTACTTCTCAAAGGTTGTCTTCACCGGCTTCAGGAGCAGGTCGACGGTTGTTTTTAGTTCCCGTGCTGTCTGTACCGTTAAGCCATGACACCTTCATGTCACCTTTCAATGCCCGGCTTTCCCCTCCGGCGACGGCATCCGGGAAGTCAAGTTTAATTTTCAGCCTGTTGGGCTTGACTGTCTCAACCTTGATGGTCTTTGAGAAGGTGGCGCCGCCGATGCGCACCTGTGCCCTGTAGTTGCCCGTCACGGCATCGGCAGGGGTGCCGGAGGTAAAAGTGATAAATCCTTTTTCGTTCAGTGCCGCCACCTGGTCATCGACTCTCTGTCCCATCGGGTTGTACAGCTCGAAGTGAACAGGGTGGCCGGCGGGTAATCCGCTGGCGATATCTTTTACAATCAGCCCGATGAAAATAGTATCACCCGGCCTTCTTACGTCGCGCTCGGTGAAGATGAAGGCCCTGATACCCTCCCGGGGCATCTCTCCGGAGACGTCGAAGGAGCTCATCGAGAGTGCGGCACCGTCATTAAGCGACAGGTAGTTGCGGTTGCCTTCCTTTCGTGCTATCACAAGAAAGGGTTTCCGTGTGCAGGGAACAGCCGCAATGCCGTTCCTGTCTGTCACCGCAGTGCCTATAAGCTGCATCTGGTAGTCAAATATCTCAACCGTAGTCCCTTCAACCGGCTGCGCTGTCTTTATGTCATTGACGAAAATGCGGAGGTTGTTGTCGGTACCGCTCTTGGCCATTAACCCAAGGTCTGAGGCAAGAATGTTCCTGACAAGCTTTTTATACGGACTGTAATAGGCTTCACTGCATGGATTTTCCCTCTCCTTCCAGTCATATGCATATTCGTAAAAGAGACCCTCTTCAGAGAGTTGATAATAATCGTCAGACCCTTCCCACTCCCTGTCAAGATCAGCGATATCGAGCATCTCTTCGTACTTCGACTTCTCCTTCTTGCCGCTGCAGGGATAGAGTGAGTACGAAGGTCTCATCCCCAGTTCAATGCGGTACAGTATTCCCGGCTCCGGATCGATGTAGTTTGCCAGGTCGATCGTAAACAGGTTGTACCTGTTGGGGTCGAATCCGGCGTCGCCGGTAAGCGGTATCCGTCCGCGGAAGACGGGTCTGCCAAAACGTTTGACATCACTGTAAATATTGGCTTCGCCCATGCTGTTCTGCTGAAGGAACCACGGCAGGTTGTTTTCGAAGATCTTGATGATGGTGAGATCGACCGCACTGAGGTTTGCTGCCATGAAAGGGAAGATCAGGTTTCCCGATGACGGCATTATGGTCCCCCTGCCGACAGCCTGTATTCCGGGCATGACGGGGGTGAAGTTTATGCTTTTTGTCACAGCCCCGCCAAGCTTCTCGCCTCTTGTGTTGCGCAGTGAGCCGTCAATGGTGATCTCTGTCTCACCGATGACATAGTCGCCGGGGATAATCAGCATCCTGTTGCCTTCAGCAGTGATGGTCAGAGGATGGGGAGGCTTCATTGTGACCACCCCCTCGAGCTCAAATGCAGGATCGATCAGGTCAGAGAAGAAGATCTCGACACTCTTGCTTTCGCCGGCGCTGACCTTCAGGTCTGTGACAGTGAATTTTCCCTTTGCAGGGATTGTCACCAGAAACTCACCCTTTGCCTTTATGCCGTATGAGTTGCCGTTCCACGCAACCTTAAGCTCGCTCTCTTCACTTTGTCTGGCTATCTTCTCTACAGTGAAGGTGTGATTGTTATTGCTGTCATGTTCCCAGATAACCTTTTCTGCCCGTTTTCCTGCACTCACCGTGAGATACTTCTCCACCTCCGAAGGGTCAGCGTAGTCAGACGTGACAAGCACGCCGGTAAGAGTATATGTGTCCCCGTCAGGGAGGTCAGCCGAGATTGGATTAAGGGTTACGGTGAAGTTCTTTTCTATGGTGCTGAAGGAGAGCGGGAAGAACCGTAACCGCTCCTCGACTGTTCCCAGCCTGCTGATATCGAGTGTGCCGGTATAGTTTGTTGCCGGCTGCAACGGCTTTGCAGGTCTGAAGACCAGCGTAAGGTCGTCAGCCCACTCTGCTGTCCCCTTGACCGAAGGATTGAAAGAGAAAAGGCCCTGTGTCTTGCTCTTGTCAATGGATGCGGCAAATTCCGGGGTGAAGACTATCTGCACGGTGCTGCCCGAGGAGATGATTCCCGAGGTGTAGGCAGATATGTACTTGCTGAATCCTTTGTCAATTATGGTGACGGCGGGAGCAGCACCACCGGCCCCCGCTTCCTTCCGGCCTCTGCCGCAGGAAACGGCGATTACGGCCAGAATGACCGCAGAGAAGAAAATAATACGGTTCATGATATCAGTTATTTAGGTTTTCAGACAGCCGTGATCTCGGCTCTTAAACGGGAGATATAATCACGTATCTGGTTGATCGTTTCTACGGTGACCGTCATCTCGCTGCCGCTGGTGGTGATGACCTGCCTGAGAGTGTCTATCTTAACATCTCCCGGACGGTAATATATCTCGAATGTGTCAAACCACCTGTTGAGGTACTTGAGCTTCTTTGTATAAAAGACAACCATAGGGTCGTCATAGTAGTTTTTCATGAAGCTCAGGAGCGAGATCAGGGAGTATTTCTGTTCGGCTATTTTCGCCACTACCTGCGGATCGGGATTGGCCGGATCATAAGCCAGCTGGGTGGCAAGATACATGGCCTCTATCCATCCTCCCATGAGCATCAGTCCCAGCGTCCCCTCGCTCCCTTCCGACCGGAGATGGCTGTCTATCTTTGCATAGGCGTCATTCATCAGCCTTGTGAGCGAGTCGGCGTTATTGATTGTACGGTCGACACTCCTGATTGCGTCAGAAAGAAATGTATCGGGCATGTTGAGCCTGTCGCTCAGCGTCTTTATGGTGTTGAAATAACTGACCGTCTGCCTGTTTACCCCGAAGAGCTTCATATAACCCATGTCGACGCCGTATACCCCGAGGTTCATTGCCGCCTTGTAACTGGTCATATAGAGATCGCGGTTCTCTGCCGGAGATATGATGGTGTCACGGTATGTCAGCTCCCAGCCTCTCGAAAATATTGCACACCTCTACCGGCGTCATGAGCCCGTAATAGATCTCCCTGTTTTTCAGTGTGTCTGCGGGTGAGGAGGGGACACGTGTTGAAAATACCGGAGCATCGAACTGAGGTCCCTTTTCTGTTTTCTTGCACGAAATGGCGAGCAGTACAATGGTGCACAGGGTAAAGACAACAGAAACGGTTCGTCTCATCGGGTCGGAAATTTTATCCTAAGGTACGAAAAAAAGGCTTTTATGCCCCTGGTACTCTCAGACCACTCTTTTGCCAAGGCTGTAGGCTATTTTCTTCTGTAGCGACGTCATGACTTTATACCGCTCCTGCAGGATCGCAACTCTCTCGTCGTCACCCTTCGCCTGGGATATCTCTTTGATTAACTCCTTCTGCAGGATCTTGATCTTGTCGCTCTTGAAGCTGAGGACTGTTTCAGGGACCAGCTCCTTCAGCTTCATATCCTCTGTCTCGACGTATGAGCCTCTTGTGTTCCAGATGGAGCTGAGGGTGTACTTTTCAGTCAGCATGTCGACGGCTGTTGCGCTTATTGCCGGTTCAGGGTGATGCACAAAATGGCGTTCGCCGGGTATCATCCCCTGGCCGGTATTGAACTTTATCTCCTCGTACATTGCGGCAAAGACCGGATCATTAAGCTTCAGCTCATCCTCTTCGATCTCCGAGATGATATAATCCGCGACAGTGGTGATGGTCTCCGTCCCGGTCTCCCTGTCGGTGACGCGTGACAGCACCTCGGCCCCGTACCGTATGAGCAGTCTAAGTATCTCTTTCTCGGAGTAATAGGAGGTCTCCTCTCTCTTCTTTTGCCTCTGCGGCGCTGCCTGCGGTGTCACTATCGCGTCCTGCACCGGCCAGGTGTTGCGGTCGCGGAACGACTGCTGCTTACGCAGTTTCATCACCTCGTCGAGCACCACCTCCTCCGGCATCCCCAGCAGCAGGCTGCACTCCTTCACGTAGATGGTGCGGTTGATCTGGTCGGGGATAACCGCTATCGAGCGCACCACCTCGCGGACAAGGTTAGCCCTGCGTACAGGGTCCTCCCTGGCCTCATCGAGCAGCAGCCTGGTCTTGAACCTGATGAAGTCGGTCTCGTTCTCCTTCAGATACTTTCTGAATTCCTCCTCAGAGACCTTCTTCGAGTATGAGTCGGGGTCCTCGCCGTCGGGGAGGAGGACGATACGCACGTTCATCCCCTCCTCAAGGACCATGTCGGTGCCCCGCACGGAGGCCTTCACCCCTGCCGGGTCTCCGTCATAGAGCATCGTGATGTTGGGGGTGAAGCGCTTGATGAGGCGTATCTGCTCCTGCGTCAGTGCCGTGCCCGATGACGCCACGACGTTCTCGACGCCGGCCTCGTGCATCGAGAGCACGTCAGTGTATCCCTCGACGAGAAAACAGCGGTCCTCTTTGATGATGGCCTGCCTCGCCTGGAAGATGCCGTAGACGATGCGGCTCTTGTGATATATCTCCGTCTCGGGGGTGTTGACATACTTGGCTGCCTTGGGATCACTCTTTATGATGCGGCCGCCGAAACCCAGAACCTGTCCTGAGAGCGAGTGAATGGGGAACATGATTCGGCCGGCAAAACGGTCGAAGATGTAACCCTCCTTATCTATTGTCAGTCCGCTCAGGACGAGGTATTCGCTCCTGTATCCGGCGTCGAGAGCCTTCCTGGTGAAGTCATCCCTTTTTTCGTTGCAGTAGCCAACGTCGAACTTATGGAGAATGGCATCACGGAAGCCCCTCTCGCGGAAGTATGACAGTCCCAGCGCCATACCCTCATGACCGTGGAAGAGGTTCTCGGAAAACTGCTTGGCGGCGTACTGTGTCACCACCAGCATGCTCTCCCGTTCGTTCTGTTTGGCTATCTCCTCGGGGGTGACCTCCTTCTCCTCTATCTCTATGTGATATTTCTTTGCGAGCCACTTGAGTGCCTCAGGGTATGAGAGGTGCTCATGCTCCATGATGAAGTTGACCGAGTTGCCTCCCTTGCCGCATCCGAAGCACTTGAAGATCCCCTTGGCGGGTGAGACGGTGAACGAAGGGGTCTTCTCGTTATGGAAAGGACACAGTCCCAGGTAGTTGACGCCTCTCTTCTTCAGCGACACGAACTCCTGCACCACCTCGGTTATCTGGGCAGCGTCGAAGATTCTCTCTATCGTTGAATGGTCAATCATCGCGGGAGTAAAGTTACCAATAAGAATTGTCTTGCAGGTCTTGACAGGTCTTGCAGTCCTGCGGTCATGGATTTGATATTATTTCGTAATATTTAATATGCTGTATTTCAAAATCGTACTATTATGGGAACAATTAAAAAATTTCGAAGAATTGGAAATATGGAGTTTATCCAGGCAGTTTGTTAATCTGATCTATCTGATTTCAGAAGCTGCCGTGATTTTACCTTTAAGAATCAGATCTGCGGAGCCGGGATTTCCATCATGAATAACATCTCTGAAGGATTCTGCCGAAGCAGTCAGATGCTGAATTCCGGCAATTTCTAAATATTTCAAAAGGATCTGCCGGCGAGGTAAAGAGTATGTACTACATAGCAGAAGATCAGAATTATATATCATCAGAAACAGCTTTGAGCCGGAGAGTCAGATGCCAGAATATAATGACATGGTAACCAGCAATCTCATGAAATATCTGAAATCGTCAAAGTAATCTGAACTCAAGACTGCAAGACGCAGGACTGCAAGACAGGGCGAGCGACAGACTTCAGACCTCAGACCTTCAGACCCCCTGCTCCCAGACCTCCTTATGCCCGAACCCCAGCCTGTTATCCGTCAGCTTGATATGGCTGAGAGAGATGACCCAGAGATGGATGTCGGCAAGGGCAGCGAAGGGGAAGCGGCGGAGGTAGATGCTGCGGGCTCGTTTCAGAGCCTCATCGGAAGGCTCGCTGACGGTGCCTGTGAACTGTATGCCGCGTATCCTCCCAATACGTATTGTCTCCAGGGCGATGGTGCCTGCGACGGAGGGGTTGCTGCGGAACTCCGAGCCGTGCCTGGTTGCAGGGTCGGTGGTGATGACAAGAGCGTTGTTCTCCTCATCCCAGGCGTAGAAGCATGAGGCGCACCACGGTCCGCGCTCGCTGACAGTGGCTATGCTGAGCAGATGGTGGCGGCGCAGCAGGGTCCGCATCCTCTTATGCAGTGCTACTCGTTCCACCGGAATGTGTCGATTTCAAATCCGGCAAGCGCCAGCACCCTGTCAGTGACAGTCATGACAAGCTGCTCTATCGTCTGCGGACGGCTGTAGAATGAGGGTGTGGCAGGACAGATGACGGCACCCGCCTCGGTCAGCAGCTTCATATTATTAATATGTATGAGGCTGTATGGTGTCTCACGCGGCACTATCACCAGCCTGCGCCGCTCCTTAAGCATCACGTCGGCAGCACGGGTGATGAGATCATCGGATACGCCGTGCGCTATCCGTCCCACCATCCCCATGGAGGCAGGACAGATGATCATGGTATCGAACGAGGATGACCCCGATGCGAACGGGGCGTTGAAATCCCTGTTGTCATAGAGCTTCTCGCTGCCTGCGGGAACGAATACAGTTCCTGTCTCGTAGAGCATGATATCCTCGGCATTGCCTGTAAAGATGATCAGCCACCTCCTCAGGCGGCAGGGGCATCTCCCGCAGACGCTTCAGCAGGCTCAGGGCATACACCGCTCCGCTGGCACCCGTTATAGCAACTATTATTTTCCTATTGTTCACGATTCTTCTTTTTAAATCAATTGTCCTGCGGTCCTGAGGTCTGCATGTCCTGAAGGTCCAATCATGTTTTTTGACTGCATGACCGCAAGACCTGCAGACCTCAGACCCTACACCCTGCCTAGCTGCTGCCTGACAATCTTCGCAATGTATTTACCTAAAATGTCGAACTCGATATTAACCGTCGAGCCCTGCTTTATCTGGTGAAAGTTGGTGACCTGGTGGGTGAACGGGATTATCGCCACCTCGAATGAGTTGTCCTTCGAGTTTACAACTGTAAGGCTGACTCCGTTTACGCTGACCGATCCTTTTTCAACTGTAATGTGTTCAGGATTTTTAGGCTCATATTCGAATGTGTAGTACCATGATCCTTCGGCCTCCTTAATGGCGGTGCATGTTGCCGTCAGGTCGACATGACCCTGCACCATGTGGCCGTCGAGGCGGCCGTCGAGACGGGCGCTCCGTTCCAGGTTCACCTTGTCGCCCGGCATCAGCAGCCCGAGGTTGGTCTTGTCAAGCGTCTCCCTGATGGCGGTGACGGTATAGGTGTCATCCTCGATCTTTACAACCGTAAGGCATACGCCGTTGTGCGAGATGCTCTGGTCGATCTTCAGCTCATGGGTGAATGAGCATCGCATGGTGATATGAAGGTTATCCTTTTCCCGTTCCGTCTTCACCACCGGAGCGGCTTCCTCTACAATTCCTGAAAACATTGTTCTCTTCTATTTGATTTGTTCAAAGGTACTAATTGGTAATCGTAAATACGGTTTTGTCCTGCGGTCCTGCGGTCCTGCGGTCTTAGGTCTGGTATCATTGACTGCATGACTGCAGGACGGAGCGCAGCGACAGACTTTCAGACCTTCTCTACGACAACCTTCACCATCGTCTCCTCGATATCTATCTCCTTGAAACTGAGAGAAGCGATATCGTGTGAAGAGGCGAGGGAGATGTCACGCGCCAGGGTCTGCGAGGCGATGTAGTCCGAGTGTTTTTTCACCGCCTCGGAGATGAATGGCAGATCCTCGATGACAACCCTTATCTTGTCTGTCACCTCGAATCCGCTCTCCTTGCGCATGTTCTGTATGCGGTTCACGAACTCGCGGGCTATCCCTTCGTGAAGCAGCTCTTCGGTAACGGTTATGTCGAGCGCCACGGTCAGCCTCCCCTCGTTGGCGACGAGCCAGCCGGGGATATCCTCCGAGATGATCTCCACCTCAGCCGATGTTATCTGGTATGACTCACCGTTAAATTCAAGATTCAAGATTCCAGATTTCTCGAATTCTGCTATCTGATCCTGGCTGAGGGCCATGATGGCTGCTCCGGCCTCCTTCATGTTCTTCCCGAAGCGGGGGCCGAGGAGCTTGAAGTTGGGCTTCACCTTCCTGACAAGGATGCCGGAGGTGTCATCGACATATTCAACCTCCTTCACATTCACCTCTGCCAGGATGAGTGGCCTGACAGCGTCAAAGCTCTTGCGGAAATGTTTGTCGCTGACGGGCACCATGATCTTTGCCAGCGGCTGCCTCACGCGGATGTTCACCTTCCGTCGCAGAGCCAGTATCATTGACGACATCTTCTGCGCTATCTCCATCCGCTCTTCAAGTTTCTTGTCAATCAGCTTCCCGTCAAATGAAGGGAATGAGACAAGATGTACTGATCCGTCCTTATGCTTCCCGCTGACAGAGTTGAGGTCAGTGAAGATGCGGTCGGTGAAGAAGGGAATGATGGGTGCGGCAAGCATGGCCACGGTCTCGAGGCAGGTGTAGAGCGTCTGGTAGGCCGACAGCTTGTCCTCGTCGAGCCCGCCGCCCCAGTAGCGCTTGCGGTTGAGGCGGACATACCAGTTAGACAGGTTCTCGGTTACAAAATCTGATATAGCCCTTCCTGCGGGAGTGATATCGTAGTCGTCATACTTTTCGGTGACCTCCTTTATCAGTGAATTCAGGAGGGAGATGATCCAGCGGTCTATCTCCGGCCGCCTCTCAACAGGCACCTGCGGCTCGCTGCCGGTGAAGCCGTCGACGTTGGCATAGAGTGCAAAGAAGGAATAAGTATTAAACAGTGTGCCGAAGAATTTCCGTTTCACCTCTTCCACGCCCGACATGTCAAACCGGAGGTTATCCCACGGCTGTGCATTGGTGAGCATGTACCACCTGAGTGGGTCTGACCCGTGCTGGTCTATGGCCTTGAACGGATCGACGGCATTGCCAAGACGCTTCGACATCTTGTTGCCGTTCTTGTCAAGCACCAGTCCGTTGGAAATGATATTCCTGTATGAAACCGAATCTGACACCATCGTTGCGATGGCGTGCAGCGTGAAGAACCATCCGCGTGTCTGGTCGACCCCCTCGGCGATGAAGTCTGCCGGGAACATTTCCGAAAACTTATCTTTATTTTCGAAGGGATAGTGTGCCTGTGCATAGGGCATCGAGCCGGAGTCGAACCACACGTCGATGAGGTCGGTCTCCCGCTTCATCGGGCGGCCGCTCCTGCTTACCAGGATTATGTCATCTACATAAGGGCGGTGCAGGTCGAGGAGAGAATAGTTCTCACTGCTGTTGTCTCCTTCGGTGAAGTTTTCAAGCGGATTATGCGTCATGTAACCGGCATCTACGCTGCGGGCTATCTCCATCTTCAGCTCCGCCACGGAGCCAATGCATATCTCCTCCTGCCTGTCCTCCGTCATCCAGATGGGCAGGGGGGTGCCCCAGTAGCGCGACCTCGACAGGTTCCAGTCGACGAGGTTCTCGAGCCACTTCCCGAAGCGTCCGCTGCCGGTGCTCTCGGGCTTCCAGTTGATGGTGTTGTTCAGCTCTATCATGCGGTCACGCAGGGCGGTTGTCCTGATGAACCACGAGTCGAGCGGATAGTAAAGGACCGGCTTGTCGGTACGCCAGCAGTGGGGGTAGGTGTGTACCTGTTTTTCGATCCTGAAGGCCTTTCCCTCCTGCTTGAGCATCACCGCTATGTCAACATCGATCGTCGGATCTGACTCCTTAAGTGACTCGTCATATTCGTTCTTGACATAGCGGCCTGCGAACGGACCGTATGTTGCGGTGTTGACGTGTGTCGCAACAAAAGCCTGGTCAAGATCGGAGAGAGGTATCATCCGTCCCCGCCGGTCTACCAGCGGCCCCTCCATGCCGTCACTCATGACCACAAGGAGCGGAGGGATGCCGTTCTCGCGTCCGGCACGGTAGTCGTCGGCGCCGAAGGTAGGCGCTATGTGAACTATTCCGGTGCCGTCAACGGTGGTGACAAAGTCGCCGGTGATGACGCGGAAGGCACCGTCACCCGGATTGACCCAGTTGATGAGCTGCTCGTACCCGATGCCTTTGAGCTCCGACCCCCTGAAGGTGCTCAGCACCTGGTAATCAAGCTTTTTGTCAGGGGCAAAGATCACCGGCAGAAGCTCTTCGGCAAGAACTACCGTTATGGGTTCGCCGGTGTACGGATTGACAGTCTTTATCCTGGCATATTTTATGTCCGGACCGACGGCAAGCGCAGTGTTGGAGGGGAGGGTCCACGGTGTGGTGGTCCATGCCATTATCTTCACTCCCGCCGTGTCGATACCTTCGAAGAGGAAGGCAGACTTCGCGTCTTTTTTTACGTTGAAGAGTGCGATGCATGTGGTGTCTTTCACATCCTTGTAGCAGCCGGGCATGTTGAGCTCGTGCGAGCTGAGACCCGTTCCGGCGGCAGGAGAGAAGGGCTGTATCGTATAGCCTTCGTACAGAAGCCCTTTCTTGTAGAGATCCTTGAGCAGCCACCAGAGTGTCTCGATATACCTGTTGTCATAGGTGACATAGGGATTGTCCATATCGACCCAGTAGCCCATGTGGCGTGTCAGATCCTCCCATGCGTCGGTATATTTCATCACATCCCTGCGGCAGGCTGCGTTATAATCCTCGACTGAGATCTTCACCCCGATATCTTCGCGGGTGATCCCCATCGCCTTCTCGACGCCGAGCTCCACGGGCAGTCCGTGGGTATCCCATCCGGCCTTCCTCTTAACCTCATATCCCTGAAGGGTCTTGTAGCGGCAGATGGTGTCTTTTATCGCCCGTGACATGACATGGTGGATGCCCGGCATGCCGTTGGCTGAAGGGGGCCCTTCGTAAAAGACAAACTCACCCCTGCCGTTGCGGCTGCGGAGCGACTTGTGAAAGGTGCCGTGGTCGTCCCACATCTTAAGCACCTCGTTATTCACCTTTGCAAGGTCAAGACCCTTGTATTCGGGAAATCGTCTGGACATTTTCCTATCTCGATATTAACAGGGTGCAAAGATAGAAAAAAATGTCTTAAGTTCTGGTCTTACAGGTCATGAGGTATTGCAGGTCAGTAATCGGTTAAGGCCAGTTAAGTCTCACACGAATACCGATGACCGCATGACATCAGACTGACACAACCGCACTACAACGAAAAACAATTTCCACTAATTCAACTTTAATTATATTACATTTGCGCCATAATACAAACACCGGTAGCCATGGCAGAAAAGACACGATATTCGGATGAGGAGCTGGAGGAATTCAGGCAGATAATATTGGCCAAGCTCGACAAAGCCAGGAAAGACTACGAGGTTCTCAAGGCCAGCATCACGCATGAGGACAACAATGACACCATGGATACCTCTCCCACCTTCAAGGTCCTGGAAGAGGGGGCTACGACACTGTCAAAGGAGGAGGCCGGGAGGCTTGCACAGAGGCAGCTGAAGTTCATTCAGCACCTGCAGGCGGCGCTGGTACGGATAGAGAACAAGACCTACGGCGTCTGCCGTGAGACAGGTCAGCTCATCAGCAAGGAGCGGCTGCGCGCCGTGCCTCATGCCACGCTCTGCATGGAGGCCAAGCTCAAGCAGAAATAGAAGTCAGAAAGTCTAAAGGTCTAAAGTCATAAAGGTCATGGGTCCAAAGGTCTGTGACTTTTTCTTTTTACCGACCGCAGACCCAGGACCTCAGACCTTCGGACCTTAATTTGACCGGGCGTTTCTGAAGATAATATTGAAAATACCTTTAAAGAAGTACCGGATATCGGTGGCTAATGGCTTTTGGTCATACTCATCAAGGTACTTTTTCTCCGACAACTGTATCTCCTCGAGCCCGACAGGCATGTCTGCATAGTAGGGAGGCATCAGTCCCGGCTTGTACCTGATGCGCCGTTGCCGCAGATCCTCTGAATAGAGATTGAAGTAATGTGAGGAGAGGGGTCTGACCCCTACTATCTTCATGTCGCCCATGAAGAAGTTAACGGTCATCGGCAGTTCGTCAAGCCATATGCGCCTGCAGAACCTGCCCCAGGTTGTAACCCGGAAGTCGTGCTTCATCTTGCCACCCTCCTCAAGGTCATGGAGGTCATAGACATAATCCTGGATGAACTCCGAATAGGGGTGCATTGTCCGGAGCTTGAACACGGTAAACACCTTTCCGTTTTTTCCTATCCGGGGAAGGGCGATGATCAGTCCGTAACCGTTGCCGTTGACAGAGAGGGGCAGCTGATCTGCGCTCTGCCTTAATGCACAGCATGTTGCCGGCGAACTTTTCCTGTTTGATTGAAAATCCTGCACGGCACAGTCGCCCGAGAGCCTCTGCCCGCGAGAGAGGCGGATTGGCGCCGCCGGTAAAGAACTGCCACAGTCCTCTTGTGATTCGCAGGCGGGGTATTACACGCCTGATCAGAAAGTCGAAAGGGCAATATCAGGTAATAAACCGGAGGGGTGAGAAAACTCCTGAGCCGTCTTGCACGCTGCTCCTTTGTCTCCACGCAGCAGATGAACACACCGTCACCCGTGAGCCTGACGTTAACCGCATCGAGAAAGGGGTCAATGTCGCGCAGGCTGTTCATCGGCTTCAGGTTGATGATGCATGTATAGTCTCCCGGTGCGAGGTTCTTAATATTAAAGAGGTCTGTGGTAGAGACTACTGAAAGAGATGACCCTTCCGCTCTGCTGACCATCGAGGCAAGGGCTTCGGCACGCTCCGGCGGACAGCCCTGCATGAGCTTCCCCGTCAGTGCCGGGTCAGGGCTTATTCCGTTGCCGTTCTCAGGGTGAGACCGTGCCACCATGTCGCGCTCGGTCATGGGAGGCAGGTCAACGGCCTGCAGGGCGGCCTTGTTGAATGAGATCCACAGGGCACCGCCGATAAGCTCGAGGATTGTGGCCGTCAGGGCCGTGCCGAAGACGACGGCTCTCGAATAACCTGCATCACGGAATGCATACATGAGCAGGGCGGCAATGCTTGTGGCGACAAGGTTCGAAGTGATGACGTAGTAAAAAAGTGTTCTCAGATTTATGATGCGTCCGCTGCCGATTTTACCGTTAATAAGTGAGACAGCAACCCATAACAGTGCCAGGACTATAAAGAAAGGGGCGTGAGAGGGGACATAAGCTTTTATCCCCGCCGGCTTCAGCGTGGTCATGAGGATGAATGACAGAGCCAGGATAAGGATGTCTGCCGAGAGGCTGTATGCACGAAAGTGTCTGTTATGCATTTCCCCGCATTTCTTGTGCAAGTTAACAATAATTTGAGCTAACCCGTATATTTGCACAAATGTCGTGCCGATGAGACCGTACTTTCTGCTGTCACTTATATTAATATTTTTATTTCCTCTGTTCTTGACCCTTGCGGGCACAGTATATCCCCGAGCCTGTTACCAATACGGCACTGTATTCCTTCATTGATGAGCTTGCCGTTGACGGAATAATTGAACTCAACGGAGCTGTGAAGCCATATGGCAGGAAGACTATCCTCTCTTTCCTGGAAAGGGCCCTTGAGTCGGAGGCAAGCCTCACTCCCAGGCAGCTGAAGGAGGTGAAATTTTACCTGGCAGATTTTGGTGAGACCGATAAACCCGGAAAATTCAGGCTTCTGAGGAACCCGGCAGTGGCGAGGTATGCCGATTCACTCTTCAATGTAACCGTCTCTCCCATCCTCGGAATTACTGCAGGGACAGACGGTCATGGCATGGAAGAACGGTGCGAAGGTATATGGCAGCTATGGCCGATGGTCATTCTTCGCAGCCCTGCAGGACAATCACCAGGACCCTCTTCTGGGAGAGCCTGAATACCTCACCAGGGAGCGGGGAGGACACATCAAGGGAGGTACCGATTTTTCAGAGATGACCGGCGGTGCAGCATATGCCTGGAAGTGGGGTTACATCTCGCTTCTGAAGGATTCACCTGTATGGGGCAGCGGTTATGCCGGGACAAACATACTGTCGGGCCGGGCTCCTTCCTTCATGCAGCTAAGCCTTTACCTCAAGCCGGCGAAATGGGTTGAGATGACATGGTTTCACGGATGGCTTACATCAATGGTGGTCGACTCCACGCGCTCCTACTGGGTGACCAATTCCTACGGCACCGACTACCGTGAAGTATATCACTACAAATTCTTCAATTCTGCGATGTTCACCTTCATCCCGGTAAGAAAACTGAATATCTCCGTCGGCAACAGCATCATCTTTTCCGATCCGCGGCTGACGCCATCCTTTCTTATGCCGTTTTACTTCTACAAATCTGTTGATCACGGTGCAAATTCAGGTATCGACAACAGCAACTCGCAGATGTTCATTGATATCAGTTCATACAACATAAGGCACCTGCATCTTTACGGAACCCTTTTCATCGATGAGCTGTCAACGGAGCGGTTCACCAATTCAGAATACAACTATTTCTCATGGAAGGGAGGGTTCCGGACAGGCAATTTTCCCTTCCTGCCGAATCTATGGGCAACGGCCGAATTTACATTCACCTATCCTCTTACCTTTCAGCATTATGTGCCGACGCTGACATTTGAGAATCAGGGGTACAACATGGGTCATTACCTGCGTGACAACACCCGCAGCTACTGGTTTGCACTTGATTACAAGCCGGTAAGGGGTATGTCCGTGCGTCTCTGGCATGAGCGGTCGGAGCGGGGGCCGGATTATCAGAGCCAGGGAGGCGAACAGGGTGGGACTGCCATACCTTGAACCCGTTGAATGGAGCAGCATTGCTACGGGCCTTGAGATCAGCTATATGATCACCGGAGGCGTGCGTGCAGACATCAAGTTCATCAACAGCCTGGTTGAAGGAGAAGAGTCATGGACCGCCCCGCATCTCTACGGCAAGACCAACTACCTTCAGCGGCGGCCTCGTCTGGGGGTTTTAGGATTGGTCTGAAGGTCTGCAGGTCTAAGGTCTGAGGTCATCACTGATCATTGAATGACTTAAGACTAATTTATGACAATGACCTTCACGACTTCAGACCTCAGACCTTCAGACAATTTTTACTAACTTTGCGCTGCAATACAGAGAACATGGAAGAGAAGGCGCTGCCGTTAAAGGAGGAACCGCCGGTATTACCGAAACCGGAGAAGAAATGGTATGCCGTTTATACCAATGCCAGGGCAGAGAAGAGGGTTACCCAGAGACTGACAGATATTAGGCATTGAGGCATTCCTCCCGCTGCAGAAGACACTCCGGCAGTGGTCAGACCGCAAGAAGCTGGTTGAAAAACCCCTGATAAGTTCATATGTCTTTGTAAAGGTCACCCCGAAGGAGTTTTTCCCTGTCCGGACAACCGACGGCGTTGTGAAATTTATAATGATCAGCCGGCAAGCCGGTTGTCATTCCCGAATACCAGATCACCAACCTCAGGATACTGTGCGGCAGCGATGCCGAGGTGTCAGTAAGTGATGACGTATTTACCAAAGGCGACATGGTTGAGGTGATCATCGGATCACTGACCGGCCTTCGCGGCGAGCTGATAAGGGTTGGCAAAAAGCATAAGGTTGTAATACGAATCATCCAGCCGGGCATGAACCTGACCGTTGATATTAAAACCACATCGATTCGTAAACTCGAAAAAAAGTAGGATATTTATCTCCTCATAATCGCGGAAACACAAAATAATCAATGAAAAGAATTATACCCTTTATTGCTCTGATGTTGCTGGTTGCCGGGTGCTCCACCAAGAAGGAACTCTCATATCTGAATAACCTCGAACTGCCGGAGACAGGCGGGCAGACTTTTTTTACAATGGATATTCCCGATTACAAGGTCCAGCCCCGCGATATTCTATATGTTTCTGCCAAAACCCAGACACCTGACGGCATGCTTGAAGAGATTCTGCAGGGGAAGAATGCTCCCGGAGGAAGCTATATGCAGGGGGAAGCTTCACAATATATAATGGGATACAGTATCGATCCCGAGGGAAATGTCACGATTCCTCTTCTCGGTAAAATGGCGGTGGCTGGTATGACTATCTATGAAATACGAGATACCATGCAGGCGAAGGTAGATACCTTTTTCCGCCATGCATATGTGGAGGTAAGGCTGCTTAGCTTTAAATTTACAGTGATAGGTGAAGTAAATGTTCCGGGAAGTTATATTAATTACAATGATCAGCTTACAGTATCTTGAAGCCATTGGCCGGGCAGGAGGAATAACGGAGACAGGTGCCAAGGAAAGGGTTCTGCTCATCAGGCCCGTTGGCAACCAGACAACTACCTTCAAGCTCGATCTTCAGGATAAGAATATCCTTGCTTCTCCGGCCTATTTTCTCTCTCCTAATGATGTAATAATAGTCCAGCCTGTGCCAAAGAAGACCTTCAATGTGAACCTGCCCACCTATGCATTTATCTTAACTACCATCTTCAGCTCAATTACAACGACGTTGCTCCTTATTGATTATTTTGGGAATTAAGATTGAGATTCAGATGATGGAAAACGGCGAACAGAATTATTATATGCCTGAAAGCGAGAGCATAGACTTTCGCAGGTATTTTTCACTCTTTCTCAGCAACTGGTACTGGTTTGCCGGAGCCCTCTTCATTGCTCTGTCTGTTGCTTACGGTGTCAACCGCTGGGGTGAGGAGCTTTATACAGTTCAGAGCACAATGCTGATAAAGGATGAGAAATAGGGTGGAGGATATGCCGAGATGGACAAGATCATACCCGGAGGAGACATTTTCCGCTCCAGCCAGAACCTGCAGAACGAAATAGGCATTCTGAAGTCATTCGACCTGAACCACAAGCGTGATGTACAGCTTCCCGATTTCCATATTGTTTACACTGCTGTCGGTCGCAGGGGTATTGCTGAAAGCCGGATGTACAAAACATCTCCGTTTGTTGTTGAAGGCGACAGCATATGGTTCCAGCCTGCCGGCAGGCGGATGGATATCAGAATACTCTCTACAGCACATATCTGATCACCATCGAAGCATATGATTACGAGGGTGAACACAGGTTTGGAGAGTGGTTCGAGAAGTTTGGATTCGATTTTGTTATCAATCCGCGTGACAGTATTAGATCACCATATAACGAGAGTGGTTCAAACAAGTATTATTTC
>CAVYYH010000009.1:0-92430 GCA_963772705.1 uncultured Bacteroidales bacterium
GGGGCGGCGGCTTCGGGGACGGCGGCTTCGGAGGTGGCGGCGAGCTTCGGCGGCGGCGGCATGGGCGGGTTCGGCGGGCGCTTCGGGGGCGGCGGTTTCGGCGGCGGCGGATTCCGCGGTGGCGGTCGACGCTAACGCCTCTCCCCCCCCCCCCCCCCGGCGCGCCCGGCCCGCCGCAACAATGCGCGGTCCTACGCGCTTCGGCAACCGATACGCTGATCACGCCTGCCACACGCCGTATCCCGACTCGCGCAGGCCGATCGCCAGCTCGACCTCCATTTCGCGCGCGCCGTCGTAGGGCATCGGGTTGCAGAACTCGTAGAGCTCGGGCAACAGCCGCAAACCGTATTGCTGCACGTAGCGATTAGCCTGGATGCCCGCCTTGTGCCGGTCGAACCGCAGGTCGGGATCGAGTCCGGTCATGCCGACGTAGACGCACGGCCGCTCGGTAACGTAATCGGGATTGGCCCGCCGGAAACGACTCTCGAAGAGCACGTCCTTCGACAGTTCGACGACGTAGACGTGGTAATGGTGGCGGCGTGCCATAGGGCGCGGCGCTTGCGCGCCCGCTCGATCGGGGTTACAGGGACCGCGGGAACGGCCCGCGGGAGGAGATTGTAGACGACGCGGATGCCCGCTGGACCGACTCCCCCGGTGCGCGGTGAGCCAGACGGGCAGCGGCGGAACGGCACGCTCGGGCCGCGTGCGTCGGGGCCGAGATTCGCGACCCGGGCGCCAGGTCGCCCGACGCGACGCGGTCGGCGCAGGACAGATCCGAAGCGAGGGCATCCGCGGGCTGCTCAACCCTTGACGGCGCCCATCGTCAGTCCCTTCACCACGTACTTCTGGAAGATCATCGTCAGGACGATCGCTGGAGCCATGATCGCGACCGCCGCGGCCATGACTCCGCCCCAGTCGACTTCCGCATAGGAGAGGAAGTTGTAGACCGCGATGGGAAGCGTCTTCGTCCGCTCCATGCTGAGCACCTGGGAAAACATGAAGTTGTTCCAGGAGAATATGAACGCCAGCGTGGTCGCCGTGATGACGCCCGGCCCCGACAACGGCAGGATGATCTTCCAGAACGCGTACTGGCGCGTCGCGCCGTCGACCATCGCCGACTCCTCCATCTCGGGCGGGATCGTGCGGAAGTAACTCGACATGATCCACACGACGATCGGCAGCGCGATCAGCATGTGGGAGAGAATCAAGGCCGTATAACTGTCCATGAGGTCCAGCCGCGAGAACACGATGTACCAGGGCATCAGGAAGGAGATCCCCGGCATCAGACGCGCTAGAAGAATGAACACGGCGAGCCTGCGCTGCGTGAATCGTGCGATCGAATACGCTGCCGGAAGACCGAGGACGAGCGACAGGCCCACCGCTGTCGTGCCGACGATCGTCGAATTCATGAAGTACTTCAGGAAATCCTGCTCGCCGAAGACCTTCTCGTAGTTCTGCAGTGTTGGTGCGAAGAAGATCTTCGGCGGCCACGCGATGATGTCGACCTGCGTCTTGAACGACGACGACAACATCCAGAGAAACGGAAACAGCACGACGAGCACGATCCCGACGACGGCGAGATAGAAGAGCGCTCTCGAAACGTATCTCTTGCTCATCGTGGAGTCCTCGCTCGATTCCTCGGCAGCCGGTGCATCTCGCGCCCCGCCTAGACCTCGGTGTTGCCGCGCAGCTTCATGATGCCGAGGCTGCAGCCGAACACGACGACGAAGAGGACGACGAGGATGACTGCGGATTGGCCCATGCGAAAGTACTCGAAGCTGTACTTGAAGCCCATGATGTTGAGCGTCTCCGACGCATAGCCCGGGCCGCCCCCGGTCATCGCGAAGATGATGTCGAACGTCTTCAGCGCGTCGATCAGGCGAAGGATCAGCGCGGTCAGGATGACCGGCATGACCATCGGAATCGTGACCCACCGGATGATCTGCCACTCGCTCGCGCCATCGATGCGCGCGGCCTCGACGGGCTCTTCCGACAGGCCGGCGAGACCCGCGAGGACGATGAGCGTGATCATCGGCGTCCACTGCCACACGTCGACGAGGATGAGCGACGCAAGCACCGTCTTCTCGCTCGAGATCCACAGACCCGGCGGCAGGCCGAGCGACTGGAGAACGAAGTTGAGCAGCCCGATGGTCGGATCGAAGAAGAGATTGAAAACGATCCCGATGGCGACCGGCGTGGCCACGAGCGGCAGCAGCAGCAGGAGCTTGGCGACGCTCTTCCCGACGAAGGCGCGGTTGAGGATGAGCGCTGCGGCGACGCCGAGTATCCCCTCGATCGCAACCGCGAAAGCCGTGAAGGCAAACGTCCGGCCGAGCGCATGGAGAAACCTCGGCTCCGTCAGCACCCGCAGGTAGCTTCTCAGCCCGACGAACGTCGCAGGCATGCCGGAGGTCAGATTCCAGTTCGTGAAACTCAGGCAGAACGTGTAGAGAACGGGAAACACCATCAGCATCGCGACGAAAACGATCGCCGGGAGGGGAAACAGGATGTGCAGGTTGCGTTCCGCGAATCTCGACTGGAACATGGACAGCCCTCCCGGTCAGGTCTCCGGATCGCGACCAGCCAGGCAACCGCGCCCCGGCCACCCGCAGTCGCGTACGCGAACGGCCGGCACTGCAGTCATGCGGTGATGAAGCACCGCCGGGCCCCGCGTTCAATCCCGGCGGGCCGGTCGTTCACTTCCCGTATTCGCCGGTGTCCTGGAGCAGCTCGTTCACCTTTGCGACACGGTCCTTCGCCATCTTCGCGAGATTCGGCGACGCGCCCTTGGTGTTGATCGACTCGATGATCAACTCCCCGATCAGGTCACGCGCTTCGCCCACCGCGCTCATGTACGGGCGGTCCAGCGGATAGCCGTTCTTGGCGGCGAAAGCGCGCGTCTCGACCAGGCCGGGATTCACCTTCGCCAGGACCGCCTTGTCTTCCCAGACCGAGGATCGTGCCATCGTGATGTTGGCGAGCATCCCCTTGGCCGCGAGTTCCTTGCCGGTTGCCCAGTCTATGAACTTCATCGCCAGGTCCTTCTTCTTCGACTGCTTCGCCACCGCCATGCCCCACGACGTCACGATGAACGGCGAATTCGTCTTCGGGCCAGCCGGGAAGTTCGCGATCCCGACCTTGTCGGCGCCGAGCTGCGTCTTGGCCGGATCGATGATCTGGCCGTAGAACACCGAGGCGTCCGTCCACATCGCGACCTTGCCGGCCTGGAAGAGGGGCATGATGTTCTCCCAGGACATCGACGTGACGCCCTTCGGCCCGTAATTGCCCAGCATCTTCCCGTAGAACTGGATGGCGTCGACCGCCGGCTTGGAGTCAAACACGGCGACGCCCTTGTCGAGGTAGAGGCCGCCGAAATTGTAGACGTAGCTCGACAGCTGCGTGACGGCTGCAGCGCCCTTCCCGCGCGAGGCGAAGCCCGCCGTGCTCTCGGAGTTGAGCTTCCTGGCGACTGCCTCGAGCTCGTCGAAATTGGCTGGCACCTTGAGCCCGGCACCGGCGAGCAGGTCCTTCCGGTAATAGAGGACCTGCCATTCCGTCACCAGAGGCACGATGTACGACCGCGTACCGAACGTCGCGACGCTCATGACGTTTTTCGGATAGTCGGCGAAGTCGTAGCCCGTGAGAGGTTCGTACCAGCCGTTCTTGTAGAACATCTTCCCTTCCTGCAGCGGACGGGTCATGAACACGTCGACCGACGAGGAGTTGGTGGCGAATTCGGTCGTGAGCTTGGTCGTGAGCTGGCTTTCCTGGAGGCTCTCCGCGTTGACCTTGATCCCCGTCGCGCTCTCGAACTCCGGAATCGCCGCCTTGAGCAGTTCACCGTAGGGATGGTTCGCAAGCAGCACCCGGATTTCCTTGGTCTGGGCCTGCGCCGTCACGCTTGCGGCCATGCAGAACGAAAGCGACACAGCGACGATTGCCTTGATGCACTTTGTCATACGCCCTCCGTGAAGTGGAACGGAACAAACCCGAATGCAACACACGCAAATGCCGAGCTCCCGACGCATGCCCGCCGTCGGCAGGCACTAGACGATCGTCTGCGACGTCTCGGCGTCGAAGACATGGGTCCTCGCCATCCTGAGATCCACCTGCAGCAATTCCCCGACGCGGATCAGCTCTTCCGGCACCTCCATCCTGGCGACGATGGAGTGCTTTCCGCAGGTCAGATGGGCGAATATCTCCGAGCCAAGCGTCTCGACGACCTCGGCCCGCGCCGCGATCGTGTTCCCGGCGCCCGCGTCCGCCGGGGACTTGCGCGTCGCGATGTCCTCGGGCCGGACGCCGAACACGACTCGACGGCCGACATGTGTCTGGAGCCGGGGACGGAACGACTCGGGTGCCCTGACCCGGAAGTCGCCGGCGTCGATCGCCAGACCGCCGTCGACCTCGACCACCTCGGCATCGACGAAGTTCATCGCCGGCGAACCGATGAACCCCGCGACGAAGAGGCTTGCAGGCTTCGCATAGACCTCCATGGGCGAGCCGCTTTGCTGAAGGACGCCCTTGTTCATGATGAAGATCCGGTCGGCCATCGTCATGGCCTCGACCTGATCGTGGGTGACGTAGATGATGGTGGCACCAAGGCGGCGATGAAGCTTGCTGATCTCGGCTCGCATCGCGACGCGCAACTTGGCGTCCAGATTGGACAGCGGTTCGTCGAACAGGAACAGCTTGGGCTTGCGCACGATCGCCCGCCCCACCGCCACGCGCTGCCGCTGGCCGCCGGACAACTCCTTGGGCTTGCGGTCCAGCAGGTCGTTGAGCCCGAGAATGTCGGAGGCCTCCCGTACCCGGGATTCGATCTCGGTTTCGGGGAGCTGCCGGATCTTGAGTCCGAAGCCCATGTTCTCGCGGATGCTCATGTGCGGGTACAGGGCGTAGCTCTGGAAGACCATGGCGATGTCGCGGTCCCTGGGCGCCATGTCGTTGACGAGCGTGTCGCCGATGTAGATCTCCCCGGAAGAGATCGTCTCGAGGCCGGCGATCATCCGGAGCGCTGTGGTCTTGCCGCAGCCGGAGGGCCCCACCAGCACGGCGAACTCCTTGTCCTGGATCTCGATCGACAGGTTGTCGACGGCCTTGGTTGCGCCGAACGCCTTGACTACGTTCTTCAGGGTCACGCCGGACATGGTGCCGATTTCATGGACTGGAATCCGTGTTGACCGGCTGCGTGACCAGCCCATAGGCAGAGACCTGCCGAGCCCACGGTCCGGACCTCCGCACGATCTGCACCCGATTGCGCGTGCGCCGGGCGAACCGCCCCCACCCGCCGGGAATGACATCACGCCAGCGGGAGATTTTCCGACGCTCGCCAACCCGACGACTTCGCCCGCGCCAAAGCCCGGCGCGTGGTCGGCATTCGCGAGCGTCGCCTGACCTGTTACCAGAACCTTCGCCCAAATCCGGAGCCTGCTGGCGCATGGAGGAGTGAGGACCGCGGCGACGAGAAGAACACAAGCCACCGAACCGAAGCGGTGCGTCGATGCCGAAAGGCGCCCAGGGCGGCAGCTGGCCCAAGCAGTTTTTTGATGGTAGCCCCTTCGGCCGTGATTGCATTGCGCCAAGTCAAGGAATCCGCGCCGCAGCGCCGCGGCGTCCGCCCGCGTGCCGACAGTCCCGAGCGCGCATCGCGGCGACGGCCAGAATTGACAGGCGATGCGCTCGTGGCCGCAACGGGAAGCGCCTCCCCCCGACTCCGCTCCACCATGCGTTCGCCACGCCGGATGCGCGCGAAGCGACCAGAGGGCGCCAGGACACCGGGGCCATTCCGGTGGACCGTCACGAGCCACCACGTCCTCATCGTTGATTGTCAATGGCGAGCCTCGCTCACAGACGACTCCGCTCGCGCAATGCTGGCGATCGATTCCGCGAACCTGCTATGAGATGGGCAAGGAATCCTCGGCGGCGTAAGGTGTCTGTCGCCGCAGGGGTTCTGGCACACTGCGGGCGACGTCGATGCCTTCACGATCCCAGCATGTTCTCAAGTCCAGCCGCATTCTTCGGCTCCCTGTTCTTCGGGGCCATCGGCCTCGGCGCGTTCGTGTATGGCAGGAAGATGGTGCAGTACAAACCGATGGTCATCGGCGTGCTGCTGATGGCATTCCCGTACTTCGTTCCCCAGACATGGCTGATCTACGCCATCGGTTGCGCTCTCTGCATGGGGCTGTACTTCTCGCGAGGTTGAACCTGTTGCCGCCGGTTCACTCCCCGACGGCGGCCGACGCTCGCATCAGTGCAAACGGATCGACGTGCCGCTGCACGGCCTTGACCCGAGGAGTGCGCGGGTCGCGTGGAAAGTCGCTGCCCGTGCCTCGTCGCGAGCCGCACGACCGGCGCGAGACGAACGCAAAAAGCACAGGGGTCAGGCCAAAGACCTAACCCCTTGATATTACTGGCGCGCCCGGCAGGATTTGAACCCGCGACTCCTGGTTCGCAGCGCAATTTATGGTTCCTGAGTAATTGATTTCATTGGTGACGAAGTCCCGGCGCGCGAGTTTTCGTCCCTATTGTTCCACATCGATCCTGCCAAGAGTCCCTCAGGCAAATGCGCGAGTCGCGCAGCACGCCGCGACGTAGGCATTCCCGGCAGCAACGAAGTGCGACGGCGACGTAGTGCACGCAGCACATTCCCCTCAACCTGGCCGCGGACCGCCTTTGCTATCGTAAGGCATCAACTCGACACGAGCGTAGGCGGCTCGCGCCAGGGCGCGATCAGCCCGCCGCGCGCTGCGCGCGCCGCCACGCTGCCGGTGGCCGGCCGGCCAGCCGCTTGAACGCCCGCGCGAACGCCGCCTCGGAGTCGTACCCAACCTCCTGCGCGATCGCTGAGACCTTGGCATTGCCATCGCGCAGCAACCCGGCACCGAGCTGCATGCGCCAGCTCGTCAGGTACTGCATCGGCGGCTGACCGGTCAGCGCGAAGAAGCGCTCGTGCAGCGCCGAACGCGACAGTCCCACCTGCCGGCCGAGCTCGTCGATGGTCCAGGGCTCGCCGGGCTTCTCGTGCAGCAGCGCGATCGCCCTGCCCACGTGCCGGTCGCGCAGCGCCCCGAGCCAGCCGGGCGCGCCTTCGGGCAGCGATTCGAGATAGCGCCGCGCCGCATCGACAAAGACCATCTCGCTCACGCGGTCGAGCACCGCCGCGCTGCCGCAGCGGCCTTCGCGCGATTCGCGCACTGCCTGGTCGAGCAGTTGGGCAACCCAGGCGCCCACGCCGCCCGGACCGAGGTGCAGCAGCCGCGGCAACGCGGCGATGAGCGGATTGAACGGCCGCAGGTCGCAGGAGACGAATCCGCAAACGATCACGGACTCGGCTTCGTCGGAGGGCGCCAATGCCCCGGGCCGCAGCACACCGCGGTGGTAGGCGACCGCGATGGGCTTCGGATCGTCACGAGTCGTGAAGCGCCAGTCGCTGTTGTCCGATGTCACCGGCAACCCCGGCGCGCTGGACAGCACATGCGCATCGCCGCGCGGGAACATCACGATGTCGCCGGGCGCAAGCCGCACCGGCGGCTCGCCGTCGGCGGCGGCCCAGCCGTCGCCCCGGACCATCAGGTGATAGGCCAGCACATGCTCGGCCCCTGGCATGAGCGCGTTGGCGAGCTCGGCCGCGCCCGGCGTGCCCGCGGCCCAGTCGCCGCTGAAGCTCACGTAGTAGAACACGGCGCCACGCAGCCGCACGCTGCGCAACACGTCCGACAGCGTGTCCTGGGTCATGGCGACCTCCTTGTCGGAGTCCCGATCAAGTCGCGCGGACGTCCGATCAAGCACGCGCCGGTCAACCCCGCGAATCCGGACGGGGGAGCAAATCTGAACGATGCACGGTGAAGTGTCAAGGCGCGTGGCGGCGAAGAATTGGTTGCGTCGTCGTCGCCTTCGATGTTCAACGCCGCATCGGCAACGGGAGCTCGAACAGCATGAATGTCCCCACACCCAGCCTCGACCATCGCTGCCCCGCGCCGCCCGCTCCGGCGCCGTCTTTCGCCCGCGGTCCCTGGCTGCGCGTCGCGCGTGGCCTGCGCAACCTGCGACGCCGCATGGCCGCCTCCATCGCCGTCCGCAGGCAGCGAGCGCTCGACCGCGCACTGCTGCGCGAAATGAGCGCCCGCGAGTTGCACGACATCGGCCTCACGCGCAGCGACGTGCTGATCGAAACCGGCCGGCCCATCTGGCGGCTGTGACCGCCGCGTGTCGACCGGCCTCCGCGCGGGCCGCCGATCGACCCGCGACTCACCTGCGCCTGCGCTCCAGCCATCGATTCCGATTCAAGGAGATCCTCATGAACCTGTTCAGCGAACCCTCGACCACCGCGTCCCGCCAGACACCGGTCCCGGACCTGGCCGCCATCAAGCAACGGCAGCAGGCGACCTGGGCCAGCGGCGACTTCGCCGTCATCGGCACCACGTTGCAGATCGTCGGTGAAACGCTTGCCGAGGCCGCCGACGTGCGCGCGGGAGAGGCGGTGCTCGACGTCGCCGCCGGCAATGGCAATGCGACGCTGGCCGCGGCGCGGCGCTTCGCCGACGTGACCTCGACCGACTACGTGGGCGCACTGCTCGACAAGGGCCGCGCCCGTGCCGAGGCCGAAGCCCTGCCGGTGCGCTTCCAGATCGCCGACGCCGAGGAATTGCCCTTTGCCGATGCCCGCTTCGACGTCGTGCTGTCGACCTTCGGCGTCATGTTCACGCCCGACCACCAGCGCAGCGCCGGCGAGTTGCTGCGGGTGCTTCGCCCGGGCGGGCGCATCGGCATGGCCAACTGGACGCCGGAGGGCTTCATCGGCCGCCTGTTCAAGATCATCGGTGCGCACCTGCCGCCGCCCGCGGGTCTCAAGTCGCCGGCGCTGTGGGGCACCGAATCGCACATCGTCGAGCTGTTCGGCGCGCACGCCGCCAACATCCAGTGCCTGCGCCGGCAGTTCAACTTCCGTTACCGCTCCGCGGCGCATTGGGTGCAGATCTTCCGCGACTTCTACGGTCCGACGCTCAAGGCCTTCGCCGCGCTCGATGCCAGGGCCGCGACGTCGCTGGAGGCCGAGATCACTGCGCTGCTCGAGGAGTTGAACGTCGCCGGCGCGTCGTCCCTGGTCGTGCCCGGCGAGTACCTGGAAATCGTCATCACCAAGCACTAGACCGCGAATCCCGCCCCGCGGTCCGGCCGCGGGGGTCTTCGCATCAGTGCAGGCAGTGGAGCGTTCGAATCGGCGAATACGATATGCCGAGGTGAGCAACCCAATACGGCAAAGGAGAATCGGGAAATGAGTGCAACCGCTGCGGTTCTGGAACATCACCTGCAATGCTTCGGCCAGGGCGACCTCGAGGGCATCCTGTCCGACTATGCGCCCGACGCAGTACTGTTCACGCCAGGCGGACCGCTGAGGGGGCGTGAAGCGATCAGAGAGCTGTTCACGGTCATGCTGACCGAGTTCGGGAAGCCCGGTGCTGCCTTCAATTTGGCGCATCAGTTCGTCGAGGGCCATTGCGCCTATATCCTGTGGAAGGCGGAGACCGCCGATAACGTATACGAACTGGGGACGGACACATTTCTTGTACGCGGCGGCAAGATCGCAGTGCAGTCGTTCGCGGCCAAAACGACCCCCAAGCCGGGAGGCTGACCAAAGACTGCAGCGCCACGTGTGGCGACGTCTACAGGGGCAGCAGTCCGACGTAGATGTACGCCAGCGAGAGCCATGCGGCGACGACGGCGGCCGCAATGAGGGCGCCGGTCAGAGCGATGCCGAGGATGCCCCGCACTTTCGATTTCGGCGGGTCGTCGGTCGTGTACAGATGTGCCGGTGTCGCGGACTTTGCCGGGTGGATTCTGCGAGGGTAGCCCACGGGCGATTCTCTCGAGTGCTGATCGATGGAGGTCGCCGGTTCGGCGCGCGCTGGTCGCGGCACGCCGATCGCTCGGCAACGCTCATGACTGGATGCCTACTATTGCGCGCCGGAATGCCGTCTTCCATGGGCTATTTCACCCAACGACGGATGGGGCAAGACCCCATCGTCGCCGCGCTGGAACGATGGGGTCGACGCACGTCCATGGGCACGCGGACACCCGGAACGATGATCTCCCTCAGCCCGCAATCGGGCCTGTGGGAGTGCATCGAGCCGGCGAGCGCCTGGAGGCAGAACCCGCGCCGGCGTTGATCTATGGAGGCTTGCCGCTCCGGCCTGGCTCCGGCTGCTCACGCGGCTCGCGGGCAATGGCGACCGACCCTAGGCTGCCTGCCGTGGGATCGCTGACGACGGCAAAGCTCACTTCCGCGTACAGCGTCGCGCCCGACCGATGCAATCCTTTTGTAAGCATTGGGCGACCCGAATGTTTCGTCTTCCCGCTTTCGATGGCATCTCGATAGCCAGCCCAGTGCCGCGCCCGCAGATGCTGCGGAATCACGATATCGAGGCTCTGCCCCAGCGCCTCCTCGACGCTGAAACCGAACATCCGTGCCGCCGCAGCATTCCACAACGTGATGCGCCCCTCGCGATCTGCAAAGATGATCGCGTCGGCGCATTGCTCGATAACGGCCGCACAAAGCGGGCCGGCAGTCTCTTCGACCATGGTGTTCCGACTCCGTGTCATCGGTATTGGTGCGTTGTACCCAGTGCGAGGTCCGGATAAGGGTTGCCGTCAACGAAAGACTCCAGCAAACGCAAAGCACATCGCAACATCGGCTTCCGTCCGCGCAGGCGCTGCCGTCAATCCCCACTCAACCTGCCGACCGCCAGGCTCGCGCATTCTCAGACGGCCAGCGGCCGCGGCAGCCCGCCGGTGTCGGGAGGGGAACCGTGCGGTAGCAGCGTCTACCCGATCGGCTCATCGACCGCCGCAAGCTCGCGCAGGAGCGCGCGGCGCTCCTCCTGGTGCAAGGCGGCGATCGTCGCCAGAAGCCTCTCTCCCTTCGGCAGAAGGTGCACCTCCACGACGCGCTGGTCGTCCCGTCCGGGCCGCCGCTTCAGCAGCCGGAGCCTTTCGCAACGGTCCACCAGCGCGACGACGCCGTGATGGTGAGCCTGCAGGCGATCGGCAAGTTCGCCGATGCTCGCCCAGCTGCGACCCTGGAATCCCATGACGTGCAACAGCAGCTGGTACTGGAGAAGGGTAAGCCCGTGGCGCTTGGACAGGGTCTCGCTCGCCCTCAGGAACTGTCGCAGGCGGTAACGGAACTGGGAGAGGCGTTCGTAATCCTGCTTGTCCAGGGCCTTCGGACGCGGGGCGGAGGATGGGTTGGGCATGTTGACGGTCATGGGGGTCTTGCAAATATATCACAATATGATATTGTTCGTGCGCGTGCACTCATCCGGAGGCCCATGATGAACCTGCTCACGCTCTCGGTGCTGCCCTTCTCGGCCGCAGGTGACTGGTCGACGCTGGCGCGGCGACGGCCTGCGCTCTCCCAAGTATTCGCGTTCCTGATCCTGCCCCTTGCGCTGCTGCCGCCGGGAATGCTGTATCTGGCCGGCCGCCTGCACCCGGCGATGTTTCCGCCGGCACTCTCCCGCGGGTCCTGGGGAGGCCTCGCGGTGGCCTTCTTTATCACCGAGGTCGTGACCGTCCTGGCGATGGCATGGCTTATCAGGCAGATCGCCCGGTCGAACCGGCTGCCGGTAGACGACGACGCGGCTTACCTGATCGCGGGCCTCGCACCCCTGCCGTTGTGGTTGGCGGCGCTGGGCCTGCTCGTTCCAGACCTTCGCGTGACGGCGGCGCTCGCGGCGATTGCGCTTGCACTCTCCTGCCGGGCCGTCTACCACGGCATCGTGGCATTGGGGCGAGCGCGCGAACCCTTGACGGCCGCGTAGATGACGCAAATCGCGGTCGGCAGCGCGCTCTTCCTATGGGCAGTGCTGCTTGCGGTGGTGATGACGATGTGACCCAATCGCAACGACCCGATTCGGGACATACCAACGATGAAGCCGCCGGACGAGCCGGCAGTCAGCGTTGCGCTGGCTGGTCAGGAGCGGCTTCGGCTTCGGAACGGGGGGCGCCGGCGGGATGAGCACCGTCGAAATCCTCGGCGGCCAATGTCAGATTCAGATGCCCACTCAGCGGGACTCCGTGCGCGCTCGACGCGTCCGTACAGGGCCGAGCCGCCCTCGTCTCGGGTGCCGGGCGAAACAGCCGGCCCTGCCTGGCCCGCGCAACCACTGCCTCCGCCCGTACAGCGTTCGACCTTTCCCCCTCATGCAGGTTTCGACCGCTTCGACGCGGTCCGGATGGTCGTCACCCGGCACGATCGCGGCGCCGGTCCGGCTTCCGCACGGATTCGTTGCAGCCAGTGAGCCGACCCTGGGGTCGCGCGATCCAATGGTTCCATCTCGCGGACGAACATGCACGCCTTCGGCTATCCCGGCATTGCGCCGACCTGGACGAGCAGCGCCAAGGACATTGTCGGCTGCACGCTCGGGTCCGCTCGCGTGTGGTTCACGATCGGCCATGGAATCCTGAACGAGGTCTACTTTCCTCGAGCCGACATTCCGCAGATCCGCGACCTTGGCTTCGTCGTCGCCGACGGTCAGGGGTTCTGGGTCGAGGTCAAGCGGCACTGCAAATACCGCCTGTCGACCCCCCAGCCGGGCATTCCCGCGTTCAGAGATCCGACACGAGCATCCGCGGTTCACCTTGCGCTTGCGCGTCGTCGGCGACGCGCGCCGCGATGCCGTCCTGATCGAGGTCACGCTCGAAGGGGATGCGAACCTGCGTCCCTACGCGTTGCTCGCACCGCACCTCGGCGGGCGGGGAAGCTGCAACCTCGCCGAGGCAGGCACGTACCGCGGGCGCCGCGTCCTGTGGGCTGAGCAGGGGCCGTTCGGGCTGGCACTGGCCGCGGCCGACGCCCAGCAGAATGATGGCTGGCGCGACGGCAGCGCCGGCTATGTCGGTGCCAGCGATGGCTGGCAGGACTTCGCTCGCAACGGCGCCCTGAGTTGGCACTTCGACACGGCAGGTCCCGGCAACGTCGCCTTGATCGGCGAATTGCCCGTGCGCTCGACGCTGGCGCTGGCGTTCGGCAGCAGCCGAGAGTCGGCCGCCACGCTCGCGCTTGCCGCGCTGCGTCAGCCCTTCGTCGACGCTTGGCGCCGATTCGTCGACGAGTGGCGCACCTGGCATGCCGGACTGACCCTGCCGCACGGCCTGCCGGCGGATCTGCAGAGCCAGCTTGCCATTTCGGCGATGGTACTGCGGGTTCACCAGGACAAGACCTAGACCTCCATGGGGCTGGGGATAGCAGTGATCTTCGTGCTGCTCATAACCGTGCCGGTCAACTACCTTCTTGAAGTATATGTTCTCAAAAAGGGGGCACTGGTCTGGTTGAGTGACAGCTTTGCAACGCTTGACCTGAGCTTCCTTTCGTTCATCATGTTCATCGCCATCATCGCTTCCATAGTACAGCTGGTTGAAATGTTCATCGAGAAGTTCAGTCCTGCCCTTTACAACTCCCTGGGTATCTTCCTTCCTCTTATAGCGGTTAACTGTGCTATACTCGGTGCTGCGCTTTTCATGCAGGAGAGGGAGTACTCCAATATTGCAGAGGCAACAGCCTTCGGTCTAGGATCAGGGATAGGCTGGCTCCTTGCCATCGTAGCCCTGGCAGCCATAAGGGAGAAGATGCGTTACTCGAACGTACCCGCGCCATTGAGAGGACTTGGAATAACGTTTATACTCACAGGACTGATGGGGATAGCTTTCATGAGCTTCCTCGGTATCACACTTTAATGAAATCTGAACAGACATGATATTAGGATTATCTATTGCAGGCACCGTTCTTATCAGCATCGCAGTCTTTGTGCTGGTAATGATCTTGCTGGTTATGGTGCTGCTCTATGCGAGACAGAAACTGACGCCACAGGGTGACGTGACCCTGAAGATCAATGACCGTGAGCTGGTAGTGTCACCCGGGTCAAACCTTCTCTCAACCCTCTCCGGAAACGGTATCTTTCTCCCTTCCGCATGTGGCGGCGGAGGCACATGCGGCATGTGTAAATGTCAGATAACTGAGGGTGGGGGCTCCATCCTGCCCACCGAGACAGGCTTCTTCACACGACGCGAACAGCATGAGCACTGGCGCCTGGGATGCCAGGTGAAGGTACGCGAGAGCATGACTCTGCATGTTCCTGAGGCTGTACTTGGAATCAGAAAGTGGGAGTGCGAGGTTGTATCAAACAGGAATGTGGCAACATTCATTAAGGAGTTTGTGGTTAAACTGCCTGAAGGTGAAGATCTTCATTTCAAGTCGGGCGAATATGTCCAGATCGATGTGCCAAAGTATGAAGTTGATTTCTCAAAGGATATCGATGTGGAGGAGGAATACAGACCTGACTGGGACAAGTATCGTATGTGGGACCTGAAGATCAATAACAGGGAGGAGACATACAGGGCTTACTCGATGGCCAACTATCCTGCAGAAAAGAACCTTATAATACTCAACATCCGTATTGCGTCACCGCCATGGGACAATGCAAGGAACCAGTTCATGAACGTCCCGCCGGGGATTTGCTCTTCGTACATCTTCTCACGCAAGCCGGGTGACAAGGTGATGATATCAGGTCCTTATGGTGATTTTCATATAAAGGACACGGAGAAAGAGATGATATACATCGGCGGAGGAGCCGGCATGGCACCCCTGCGGTCACATATCTTCCACCTGCTGAAGACACTTGAGTCGGGGAGAAATATCTCCTACTGGTACGGGGCGAGGTCGCTCAGGGAGGTTTTTTACGAGGATGAGTTCAGGGCACTGGAGAAGAAATTCCCGAATTTCAAATTCAACCTTGCCCTCTCGGAGGCTCTCCCTGAAGACAAATGGACCGGTTACACCGGTTTCATTCACCAGGTGTTGCTTGACAATTATCTGAGCAACCATGAGGAGCCTGAGGAGATAGAGTATTATCTCTGCGGACCGCCGATGATGAACTCTGCCGTCCTGAAGATGCTTGATAACCTCGGCATCCCGAACGAGGCGATAGCATTTGATGATTTCGGTATATAAAATCGTCATGCGGTCTGATGTCATGCGGTCATGCAGTCTTCTTTCCATATTTCTTCTGCTTGCCGGCTGCAAAATTCACACACCTCAGTATGCCGAGATCAACGGCTATACCCAGGGTACCACCTATCACATTGTGACAGAGGTGAAACCGGGTCTCGACACCGGCGAATTGCGCGGTGATATAGAGACCCTGCTGACAGAGATAGACAACTCACTCTCAGTTTACAATGACTCCTCGGTCATCTCGCTTATCAACAGTAATATAAGTGACATGACTGACACCCTCTTCCGTGAGGTATTCAGGACCTCGGCGCAAGTATGGGAAGAGAGTGGCGGGTTATTTGACATCACGGTTGGCCCCCTGGTTAAATCGTGGGGGTTCGGCCCTGATGCCATCAAACGGTTTGACGAGACCATGCTTGATTCGCTCCTTGCACTGGTGGGGATGCAGAAGGTGAGGCTTGAAGGTGAGCGGCTGGTGAAATCTGACCCTGACATGTTCATAGACATGAATGCCATCGCCCAGGGATACACTGTTGACCTTATCGTTAACCTGCTGGCTGGCATGGGTATTGACGATTGCCTGGTTGAGGTCGGCGGTGAGGTGCGTACCGCAGGTGACAAGGGGGGAAAGGGATGGAGGATAGGGATCGACAGGCCTGCTGACGGCAACTATGAGCCGGGAGCTGACCTGAAGGCCATTGTCCGGCTTGACGGACTCTCGCTGGCAACCTCGGGAAACTACCGTAAGTTCTTCATTGATAACGGCATAAAATACTCACACACCATTGACCCCCGCACCGGGAGCCCGGTAAGGCATACCCTGCTTAGTGCCACTATTGTTGCACCGACGGGAGCTGTGGCTGACGCATGGGCCACTGCATGCATGGTTGCAGGTAAGGATGAGGCAGTCAACTTCATTGAGAAGCATGACTTTCTTGAAGGGTACCTGATATGGTCAGACGAAAAGGGTGAGATGAGGAGCTGGGTATCGGAAGGACTGAGGCAGAGGATAGAGGAGAACTAGTCTTCAACGCAGCTGCATCCGGCACATCCGGTTGCAGCCTGAGTCGGGTGACATCCGACATCATTATGCTGAGCACATGTAATGCCGCGCTTGCGCATCTCCTTATTATGACTTATATGAGTGTCAGGGAATTTTCCATGCGGCCTGATGAGCATGCTGATGGCAAGGCCAGCAAGGGCTATACCTACAAGAACAACAGATAATATGATAAGCTTCAGTAACATTCCCTGATAATTAAGAGGCTGCTAAATTAATAAAAGCAATACAATTAAAACACCCAATTAAAGGCACTTGTTCAGGAACCGGCATAGTTTAATCATTCCCGCAAAAGGATCATTTTATGGTCTGGTATGTGATTCGCGATTTTCCATCTTTAATTATTTTAATTTTATTGCAAAATCGCAAACCATTAAATAAGTCGATGTGAGAAAGATGTTGTCAGGGTTTGTTTTACTGTTAACAGCAGTAATGATGTTTACCGGATGCAATAATACAATCTCGACAGACATCCTGATTGCCGGAGGTGGCGCCAGCGGCACCGCTGCAGGCATTCAGGCGGCGAGGATGGGGGTAAGAGCCGTGATTATTGAAGAGCATGAATGGCTCGGAGGGATGCTTACCAGTGCCGGCGTCAGTGCCGTTGACGGTAACTACAGACTTCAGGGCGGCATATGGAAAGAATTCAAGGACTCGCTTTCATCCCATTACGGGGGAGACTCCCTCCTGATGACGGGATGGGTCAGTAATGTGCTGTTCGAACCATCTGTGGGTGACCGTATTTTCAAAAGCATTGCTGCAGCCGAGCCGCTGCTGACGGTCTCATTCAACTCTGTTGTCGGGAAGGTCACAAAGAGGTCTGACGGGTGGAAGGTAAGGGTTATGGCTGACAATAAAACGGTTGTATACAGAGCCAGAGTTTTGATTGATGCCACCGAGCTGGGCGACATTGCGGCGATGTGCGGCGTGGAGTATGACCTGGGCATGGATTCACGGTCAGTGACAGGAGAAGATATTGCACCCGAAAGTGAAAATGATATTATCCAGGACCTGACATTCGTGGCTATCCTCAAGGACTACGGACATGATGTGTCTATCGCAGAACCTGAAGGGTATGACCCCTCACTCTTCAATTGCTGTTGCATCAATCCTCTCTGTGAAGGTCCTGACGGCAGGAACAGGCTGTGGCCCTGCGGGTCGATGATGAATTATGGAAAGCTGCCCAACGGCAAGTACATGATCAACTGGCCCATTGAGGGCAATGATTATTACCTGAATCTTGTTGAGATGAGCAGGGAGGAGCGGGAAGAGGCCCTGAAGGCTGCAAAGAGTCATACCATGGGTTTCCTCTACTTCATGCAGCATGAACTTGGACTCAATACTCTCGGCCTGGCAGATGATGAATACCCCACACCTGACAGGCTGCCCTTCATCCCTTATCACCGCGAGTCGCGCAGGATACACGGTAAAGTGAGGTTCACCATCAATCATATCACTGATCCGTATGATCAGCCGGAGAAACTCTACCGCACAACGATAGCTGTCGGCGACTACCCTGTTGACCATCATCATGGAAGGTACTCAGGTACAGACTCACTCCCTGACCTCCATTTCTATCCTGTCCCCTCATACGGGCTGCCGCTGGGTGTGATGATACCGGAGAATACGGAAGGACTTATTGTTGCAGAGAAGTCAATCTCAGTCACGAACATTGTCAACGGCACCACACGTCTTCAGCCGGTGGTTTTGCAGATCGGTCAGGCTGCAGGAACCCTGGCGGCGCTGGCAGTCAGAGATAATAAGAAGGTATCTGAGGTATCAGTCAGGGATGTTCAGAATCAGCTGCTTACAGACCGCGGCTACCTGCTGCCTTATCTGGATGTGTCAACTGAACATTTCTGGTTCGGACCAATGCAGAGAATAGGTGCCACGGGAATCATGAAGGGTGTTGGCCGAAATGCGGGATGGAGCAATCAGACCTTCTTCAGGTCTGCTGATACATTATTATTATCCGAGCTGGAAGGGCTCAGGGAGTATTATCCTTTAGAGATCATATTCACTGATACTCCGGTTACAATAAAGGGGGCAACGGATCTTATCAGGGCTATCGCGGCCGGGACGGGGACAGATATAAGAGAAGAGGAAGTTTCGGGTGCATTGCAGCTTATTGATTTTGAAGATACTGCAGAGTCTGACCGTATGATCCTCAGGGGTGAGATGGCCGTGCTCATTGACGCTCTGCTTGATCCGTTCAACAGTGTGGAGGTTGACATTCAAGGTAACCTGAAGTAGGATTTTTCCATTCTGTTTTTTTGGTTCTTCTTGATTTTGCTACGAAGTATTATTATCTTTATTTGTTTGATCGCACTCAGATGGGGCATTATCCTGACATATTCAGCATCAACCCCGAGGACAAGATACCGGGCAAAGGAAGAGTACTAATATCTGAACCCTTCCTTACCGACCGTTTCTTTAACCGCACAATAGTATTTCTTACCGAACACACTGCCGAGGGCACAGTAGGGTTCATCCTGAACCGTGTCATCGACCTGCAGGTCAGCAGCGCCGTGGAAGGGTTTGACGGATGGGATGAGCCCCTGTCGGTAGGAGGGCCGGTGGCTCCCGACACTCTGCATTACCTTCACACCCTCGGGACAAAGGTGCCGGGGAGTGTTTCGGTAGTACCCGGCATATGGTGGGGAGGAGAGATAGACGCACTCCGCAACCTCATTGCAACCGGCACCATAGGCCGTGACCAGGTCCGTTTCTTCCTTGGCTATTCAGGCTGGGAGAAGGGACAGCTCAAGCGCGAGCTGAATGAAAACTCATGGATGATAGCCAAGGTGCCGCCGGAGGTGATCATGAAGAGCCGGGGCAACGTATGGCGCGACGTGCTCCGCTCGCTGAACAACAAATACCGTATCTGGGCTGAGTTTCCCGAGTCACCGGAGATGAACTGACCGCCTGTCAGTGCATGATCTTGAAGACGAGCTCCCGCAGAAGGTCGCCCGTATCACTTCCTGCCTCACCGAACCCCTTTGCCTTAAGATCATATGACCTTATCAGGCTGATAATGTTCATGCATGCCCCGACGTTATATATCGATGCCGCCGTCCTGAAATCCTTCACATAGCCCGGGTATGTCTTCAGCATGGCAACAACATTGCCATCAGTCTTGTCCTTCAGTGTGTGGAAGACGAGCACCTTGGTGAAGCTTGAGAAGAGAACGGGAAAGATCAGGGGTATTATCTCCTTCTTCGAGTGGCCGGCATAATAGTTCACCACCCTGGCAGCCTTGAGCGGATCACGGTAGACTATCGCCTTCCACAGTTCGTTGGGCGTGTAGTCCTTACTGATGCCAATGCTCTTTTCGATAAGGGCCGTGTCAATGCGGGGGTTCTCCTTCGGCAGGGAGATGATCAGCTTCTCAAGCTCGTTGGCTATCTTACCCAGGTCATTGCCCAGGAACTCGGATAGAAGCCTTGAGGCATCAGGGCCTGCCATGATGCCGCGGTCAGTAAGATACCTGTCAATCCATCCCGGTATCTGGTACTCAGGCACCTTTTCAGACTCAAAGTACCATCCTTTCTTTGAGAGCGACTTATACAGCGCTTTTCTCCTGTCAAGGTCTTCATATTTGTAAGCGATGACAAGGATGGTGGAATTCAGCGGATTGTCAACATATACCAGGAGGTCATCAATCTTCTTCAGTTTCTGTGCTTCACGCACTATAACCACCTGCTGGTTTGACATCATCGGGAAACGGCGGCAGGTCTCGATGACCTGGGTTACGGTGACATCAAGTCCGTAGAGAACAGTCTGATTGAATGATTTCTCAGACTCATCAAGCACCTTGTCCTCGATGAAGTCGGTTATCAGATCTATATAATAAGGTTCCTTTCCGGCGAGGAAATAGACCGGCTTGTATATTTTGTTCCTGAGGTCCCTTATTATCTCCTTGTAATCGGCAGCCATCAGAAGCGGAGGTGTTTTACTGAAATTCCGTTGTCCTTTATCTCTGTCAGTGCTTCGATACCGATTCTCAGGTGTGTTTCCGTGAAGCTGCTGGTCACTTTGCGGTCGCTGGCTTCGGTCTTGATACCTGCAGAGATCATCGGCTGGTCAGAGACGAGAAGGAGTGCCCCGGTGGGTATCTCGTTGACAAATCCCACCGTAAAAATAGTGGCTGTCTCCATGTCAATGGCCATGGCGCGTGTCTTGACAAGGTATTTCTTGAACCTGTCGTCATACTCCCACACCCTCCTGTTTGTCGTATATACCGTGCCGGTCCAGTATTCGAGTTTGCTTCTCGTTATTACGGCTGAGACGGCGCTCTGAAGCTTGAATGCAGGGAGGGCAGGGATCTCTATGGGGAGATAGTCGTTTGAGGTACCGTCGCTGCGTATGGCAGCGATGGGAAGTATCAGGTCGCCAAGCTTGTTTTTCTTCTTGAGTCCTCCGCACTTGCCGAGGAATAGCACTGCATTAGGCTGAATGGCGCTGAGAAGGTCCATGATGGTTGCGGCGTTGGGGCTTCCCATTCCGAAGTTGATGATGGTGATGCCGTCAGCCGTAGCGCTCGGCCAGTTCTTATCACGTCCGTCAACAGGCACATCATGCCACTTTGCAAAGAGCTCTACGTAAAGGGTGAAGTTGGTCAGCAGAATAAAACTGCCGAACGTATCCAGCTCCTTTCCGGTGTAACGGGGCAGCCAGTTGTTCACTATATCTTCTTTTGTTCTCATGACCTTCGGTGCTGTTTATTTATATTTGCCTTGCAATGGGTTACCAAAAATACAACAAAAGTTGAAACCACTGAAACTGCCTCACTGTTCATTACGCATAAGAGAGAGCTCCGAAGGTAATCTCGTTTATGACTCGCTGAGACAGAAGTGGGTAGCGCTGACGCCTGAAGAGTGGGTCAGACAGCATTTTGTGAACTACCTTACCGGGCATCTCAGGTACCCTCCGGGATTAATACAGGTTGAGGCATCATTCAGGCTTAACACGATGTTACGGAGGGCTGACATACTGGTTCATGACCGCTCCGGAGAACCGGTGATGATAGTTGAGTGCAAGGCTCCTGAGGTAAAGATCAGCCAGGCTGTCTTTGACCAGGTCATCAACTATAACTTCAGCTATGGAGTCAGGTATCTGGTTGTGACAAATGGAATAACCCATTATTCCGGGAAGATTGACACTGCAGCAAATACCTTTGCACTTCTTGATCATATTCCTGATTATGAAACTGTTATCACGCCAGCACCATGATTGAAGTGACCTGTGCCCTGATACGTAATGATGAGGGACTCGTTCTGGCAGTCCGCCGGGGTCAGTCGATGGGCAATGCCGGTAAGTGGGAGTTTCCCGGTGGTAAGACGAGGCCCGGTGAGGATCACGAGGACTGTATCGTCAGGGAGATAGACGAGGAGCTGGGGATTAGCATAATCATTACCGGTAGGCTTGACATCTCTGAGTACGATTATGGTGACAAACAGATCAGGCTGATACCTTTTCTCTGCGAGACACTTTCTTCAAAACCGCATCTCAGGGAGCATGACGAGTACCGCTGGATGAAGCCGGAAGAGCTTGTTAATCTGGATATGACAGCTGCCGATATTCCGATAGCCAGGCAGTATGCCCTTAACAGCAAATCTGTTGAGACAGTCACAGAAGAGCTGGCGGAAGCCGTAGAGATGGCCGAGGCTGGTGATGAGATGGCGAAGCTGATGGGACGCATAACGAGTGTGGAGGAGATCACGATGGTGGCTCACTCTGCAATAAATGATGCGGTGCTTCTTTCGCAGCTTGTGACATTATCATCAAGCCATGAGAAGAGAGTTGGCTTCATGGCATCGTGGGGGCTGTCAAAGGTGGTTGATGAAAATGCCAGCCTGCTGGTTCCCTTTCTTCCGGCACTTATCGAGGCGCTCCCGAATGTCGCAAATGAGAGTGTTCAGAGATCATTCATGAGGGTGATAATGAAGTGCGGCATCAGTCAGATACCTGTCGCGCATCATGCGCGCATGATTGAATACTGCCTGGGGATCATGCGGACAGAGAACGCCCCTGTAGCTCCCAGGGCATATGGAATGGAGATCCTTGGTTCATTCTGCGAGATATACCCTGACCTGATCAATGAGGTCACTGCAGCTGTGCAGATGGCCATCAGTGATGCATCGGGCGGTATGAAGGCAGCAGGGAGGAAGATCATCGCAAGGCTAAAGGAGAAAGGTTAAAGGCAAAAGGCAAAAGGCAGTAGGCACTAGCAGGGAGCGTGGGGCGAGGAGCATGGAGCAGGGGGATTTGCGATTTGCGATTTGCGATTTGCGAATTGGCAGGCAGTAGTAAAGAATCAAGAATTAAGAATTGGTAATTGATAATCAGGCTGTTATGGTTTGGGACTGCAAGACTGCAAGACTGCAAGACTTCAAGACCTCAGACCTTCATACCTCAGACCTTTCGACTTTTGACCTTAGACTTTCGACTTTCGACTTTTGACTTTCGACTTTCAGACCTACTTCACCTTCACAGTCTTCTTTATCCATTCCGTGATCAACCCGAGGGCTTCAGGGGAGAAGGTCTCCTCTATGGTGATATACTCTGACGGGGCACCCGTGGTGCAGTGCTGAAAAAGATGGTTGTGCATCGGAAGAACTACCGTCTTCACTTTCCTGTTGCCTCCCTTTTTCAATGCTTCCTTTATGGCAGGAAGATTCTGTTCGTAGTTCACCTGCATATCCTTGTCACCGTTAAGGGCAAGAACAGGACAGGTTACCTTACTCCAGAATTCTGACGGCTCTGTGGAGAGGAAATACCTGAACCACGGATTGTTAACTGAGATCAACGACTGAGTGAAGGAACTCATCCTGTTCTGCCGCTCCTCCGCGGTCAGTCCTAAGCCATTAAGGTCTGCATTATACCATTCCATCGCCTCTTTTGCCACCTTGCGCTGGTCACCCTCTGCCATGACCATGTCAAATATTTTCGTAAGAACGCGTATGTTTTCGTTTATCTCCGCTTCTGACAATCCTGACAGCCTGAGAAATATCGCGGTTCTGTTTCACGATGATGTCATAACCTTTTACCCCGGGACCGGCAAGAGAGACAATGAATGCCACCTGACCTGACTGTGATGCGACGATAGGGGCAATCAGTCCCCCTTCACTGTGGCCTGCAAGGCCTATTTTGCTCTTGTCTATCTCGGTCCTTTCAAGAAGGTACTTTACGGCAGCAGGCTGCATCATCTGCAAAAGTAAGCGATGTAGCCTTTATCATATTGCCCTTTGACTTCCCGACGCCACGGTCGTCATATCGAAGCACCGCAATGCCATTACGGGTCAGGTGATCAGCAATTACCTTGAATGGTTTGTGCGAGAAAATTGACTCATCGCGGTCCTGGGGACCGGAGCCTGTTATAAGAACCACCGCAGGGAAGGGGCCTGTACCTTCAGGCAGCGTCAGTGTACCTGCAAGATCAAAGTTTTCAATCCTGTTTCTGAATGTGACCTCTTCTTCACGATAGGGATAGGGTGGCATTGGTTCCTGGGGGCGGTTGTAGGTCACTGCTGCAGCTCCTTTTCTGAGCTCAAGGTCATATTCTTTTCCAAGCTGGGTCCAGGTGCCTTTTAATGTTGAGTCACCAACGAACACTCCGGAATAATACCCTCTCAGCATGGGTGCATTGACCTTCAGCGTGTCATTATCAAAGGTAACCCTGCCAAGAGGGATCCCCATTGCTGCCTGATCAGGGGAATCAAGTGTGGCTTTCACAGTGTCTGCCTGCGTCATTGCAAAGTTAAAGACCAGACGAAGCTCCATGCCTCCTTCTTTCAGTTTTCCTGACCATGATCCTTCAATTTCACTTATTGATTTTTGTCCCATTGCATTGCATGTTAATAGTACCAGCAAGGCAGCCAGCATAAATCCATTATTTTTCATCAAACCATCTTTCTTCCAAAAGTACCCAATTCTGGCTATATTTGCGGGTTAAAAAACCGTTAAATGAAGGTTGTTGATACACGGGGACTTACATGTCCGGCTCCACTGATAATGACCCGAAAAGGGATCACAGAGTCAGCGCCCGATGAGCCTGTTCAGATCATTATTGACAATAAGACATCACTTAGTAACGTAAAGCGCTATCTGACAGATAATAAGCTCACTTTCACGGTTAAGGATGACGGCAATACGGCAACGGTGACTGTTGCCCGTGGGAAGATTACAGAGATGAGCACCGACGAGACTGAATACTGTACCCCAGAGGTTGCTGCCTCTTCCGGAAAACAGAATACAGTGATTGCCGTTACATCTGAGAGGATGGGCATCGGAGATGATGAGCTGGGCACCAGGCTTATGATATCTTTCTTCCGGACGCTTGTGCTGCTCGAGCCAGCCCCTGCATCAGTGGTGTTCTACAATGCCGGGGTGAAGCTTGCCATGGAAGATTCGCCGGTACATGAACATATAAAGGAGCTGATCGGAAAGGGTACGGGCATCTACCTGTGCACAACATGCATCAACCATTTCGGGATTAAGGATCGCCTGCCTGTAGGCAGCTTCAGCGATATGTACCAGATACTCAATATTCTTAAGGATGCGGATCACATCATAAAACCCTGATCCTGAATTATGGCTTTCGATCTTCTGACAACCGTAGAGACGGGAGGGTGTTCGTCAAAGATACCTCCCAGGCTGCTTGAGGAGCTTCTCAGGGGGTTGCCGCTGTCGGCTGACCCTGCAATCCTTGTTGACATTGCGACACATGATGATGCAGGTGTCTATAAGATAAGCGATGATCTGGCCCTGGTATTTACGACTGATTTCTTCCCGCCGCTGGTGAGCGACGCCTACGAGTTTGGACTTATTGCTGCAACAAACTCAATAAGTGATGTTTATGCCATGGGAGGTAAGCCTCTTCTGGCGCTTAACATAATGATGTTCCCATCATCTGTCATACCACTTGAGGTTTATTCGGATATTTTGCGCGGCGGGTATGACAAGGCAAGGGAGGCCGGGGTCAGCATCATAGGAGGTCACAGCATAGACGATTATCCGCCCAAGTACGGGCTTGCCGTCATCGGCACCGTTCACCCTGACAGGATCATCACCAACTCCGGGGCAAAGGAGGGAGACCTTCTCGTACTTACCAAGCCTCTGGGAACGGGCATTCTCCTCGCGGGTCACAGGATGAAGATGACCTCTGGCGAACAGCTTGAGGAGGCCATAAGCCACATGATGAGGCTGAACAGCGACGGCGCTGCTGTGATGCAGAAATACGGTGTCAGGGGGGCTACGGACATAACCGGCTTCGGGCTGGCAGGGCATGCTCTCAAGATGGCACGGGGATCAGGCGTGACAATAAAATTAACTATGGGGAACGTACCTCTCATGACAGGGGTGTACGACCTTGTCAGCCAGGGATGCATCCCCGGTGCTGCCTTCCGTAACCTCGACTATGCTGAGAGTGACACTCTCTTTGAGGAGGGTCTTGATTACAATCTCAGGATGATCTCTCTTGATGCCCAGACCTCCGGCGGGTTGCTGATGTCAGTTTCTGAAGAGAAGATTGCCCCCCTGATGACAGACCTTCACAGTGCAGGGCATCGCGAGGCAGCGGTCATCGGAAGGGTGCTGCCAAAAAAAGATCACTCGCTGATCATTGGTATGTAACGGTTTACGCCGGAAGGGAGAAGATGAATTCGGTGCCGCCGCCAGGTCTCGTCCGTACCGATATTTCACCCTTATGCAACAATATTGCATTTTTAACAATGGCGAGTCCTAATCCTGTTCCCCCGCTTTTACGTGAGCGGCCGTCATCAACCCTGTAGAACCTCTCGAAGATGCGTGGCTGATGCTCCTCGGGTATCCCTATGCCGTTGTCGGCAAAGGAAAAAGTGAGATACCCGGCCGCACCCGGGATATTACGGATCGTAATGGTAATCTTGTCACCGGCATATGTCACGGCATTCTCAATCAGGTTCTGGAAAACAGAAACCACCAGTGACCGGTTTGCCGTGACGGACAGTCCCTCTTCAATTTCAATATCAAAGCTGATACCTTTTTTCTTAATCGCGGTGATGAGGTTATCACGCACCTCTCCTATAACAGATCTGACATTCACCGGTTCAAATGGAAAGCTGCTTCCGGTTTCGTCGAGCTTATTGAGGGTGACTATGTCACTGATCAGTTCTGTAAGGCGAATCGACTGAGCAAGTGCCTTTTCAAGGAAGTACTGCTTTTTATCTTCATCAAGGTCCCTGTTTACCATCAGTGTCTCAAGATAGCCTCTCACCGAAGCGATTGGTGTCTTCAACTCGTGAGCTATGTTGGATGTCATCTGCTGCCTCATTGCCTTTGTCTGTTCGGTGCGTGTGATATCGGTCAGAACGATCTCGAAGCTGCCGTCATTGAAAAGGATGCACTTTACACCAAAGAATCTGCCTGACTTTTCGACGTGGAATTCTGTTGAGGGTATTTCTCCCTGTCTGGCTGACGGCCCCTGGTGCCTGTTGAGGAATGTCCGTACGCCGTTAAAGAGAGGATGATCGATGAATCCCTCAGGTTCTATAGTATGTTCGCCTGTGATTGCGTTGAGGAACACCAGGAAATGGTTGTTAGATAGTGTCACCTTCCGTTCCGGGGAGAGGAAAGCGACACCTTCGTTCAGGACATGGAGGTGCCTGAACAGCTTCTCCTTCTGCAGGGTCAGTTCTGCAGTGTTCCTGGCCAGGTTGTTATATATCCTGACTATCTCTTTGCCTGTCTCGCCGATCTCATTTCTTGGGAAGATAATGCCGGGGTCATTGCCTTCGCCGCGTCTCACCCTGGCGGCGAAGTCACGCAGCATGGTAATGCTCTCGCCCATCCTCCTTGTCACCAGGGCCAGCAGAGCCCATACAGCAGCGAAGACCACTGCAATGAAGACCAGAAAGATCTTCTCACGCCTTAGAAACCCTGTAATATTGATATTATATTCTTCGGCAAGCCTGACATAGTATGTGTTGAAGTATCTCGAGAAATAGTAATATTCCTTCCCTGTGGATGCTGATCTGCGCACTGCTGTTCCGTAGGGGGAAAAGAGGGATTTGCCCACCTCAGGTCTGTTCAGATGGTTTTCCATTTTGTCCCACTCCTCTACTGAGCTGTCATACAGCACGCTTCCGTCTATTGCAATGATTGTAATCCTCAGGTCAGGAACAGGTAACAGGTTGAATATCGAGTCAATCAGGAGATAATTTCCGGTCTCTGGAAGGGAGTTGACACGTATGTAGTTGTCAACCAGCCCTGCCATGTCGTTCATTCTTGTATCAAGTGCTGTGATCCTTATCTTTTTCTCGCGGTTGTACTGGAATGCCAGTATCACTGCTGTGAAAAGGATGAAGATACTGAAGTAGTATAAGAACAATCTGCGCCTGAAACTCTCTCTTCCTGTCATGTGCGTCTGTTTTTCAATCACCGAAATAGTATCCGTACCCTGATTTGTTTTTTAACATGCCTCCCTTGTCGCCCAGTTTCCTTCTTATTCTGGCAATGGTTACGTCGACTGTCCGTTCGGTAACGATGACATCGCTTCCCCATACGCGGTCAAGTATCGCTGTCCTCGGTATTATCCTTCCCGGGTTCTGGAGGAAGAGGGCAAGTATCTCGTACTCTTTTCTTGTGAGCTCAAGGGTCTCACTTTTTGAATATATCAGTTTGTTTTCAAAGTCTATACGGAAGTCTCCCGACGGTGTTTCAGCTGTCATATCCCTTGGTGATGATCTGCGGAGGATGGCCTTGACCCTGGCAGTCAGTTCCCTTACAGAAAAGGGTTTGGCGAGATAATCATCGGCTCCGAGGCTAAATCCAGTGATCTTGTCGTTCTCTGTGTCGCGTGCCGTGAGAAAGATCACGGGTGTTGTCAGCTTCAGCTCCTTTCTTATTTTTTCAGCAAGTCTGAACCCGGACATGTCTCCCATCATGACATCAAGTATAAAGAGGTCATATGAGGCGAGGTTTTTGCGTACTGCCTCCTCTGCTGAGGTAGAAGTATCAACATCATATCCGTCACCGGAAAGATTGAATGATAGTATCTCGAGGATATCTTCCTCGTCGTCCACTACCAGTATTCTCTTCCCTTCAACCATGTTTGTCATAATCCAGATTCTGTAGTGAAGATGTTTGTATTCGGTATTCAGTAATCAGTATTCGGTAAAGAACCGATAACCGACAACCGATAACCAGCATCACCCCTTCACCTCCTCCTTTCCGATCCCGGTGTGCCTGATATCGGTTCCCTGCATCGAATAGATTGATGCCTCGGCAATGTTGGTGGCATGGTCAGCTATCCGTTCGATGTTTGATATCATATCCTTTATCTCGACATAACTCAGCAACATCGACCGTGTCCGTTCGTCTATCTTCGATTTGTTGATGTGGCTAAGGAGAAGTTTGTGATTCATCTCATCTATTACCGAGTCATTCTTTATTGTCCAGATAGCAAAATCGGGGTCAGTATTAATGAATGAGAGCAGCGCCTTTTCCACCATGATAATACCTGATGCAAGCATATTGTTTACAAGCGATGATATGGAGGCATATTCCTCGCTCTTCTTTACCTTTTCAATGATTCTCAGCAGGTTTATTATTCTGTCGCCGATCCTTTCAAGGTTGACAGTCATACGATAGCAGGCTACAATGCGCCGCACATCGGAGGCTACCGGCTGGTATAGCACAATTGTGTTTGTGAATTGTTCGCCGATGACCACTTCAAGGTTATCAATCTGGTTCTCGGCCTCCTGTATCTGAGACACGAGTTTGCCATAAAGAGCTTCGTCAGATGTGTTCATCAGTCTCTCAAGGAGGGTGAGCTGATTCAGTGTCAGGTTAGCCATCTCCCTGAAGCTGGTCATTATCTCATTTATTGCCTGTTCTTTTTTTGAGCTCATTTGAAGGTGTTTTAACAAATGTATGAAATAAGTATGTTATCATCCGAATTTGCCTGTGAGATAAGCCTCTGTGCGTGCATCCTTCGGGGTTGTGAAGAGTGTCTCGGTGCGTCCGGCCTCGACCAGTTCGCCGAGGTACATGAACATTGAGTCGTCTGATATCCTTGCTGCCTGTGACATATTATGGGTGACGAGGACAATGGTATACTTTTTCTTCAGTTCGCCGAGCAGATCCTCGATTTTTGACGTGGCAATGGGGTCGAGGGCTGAGGTGGGCTCATCGAGCAGGAGCACTTCGGGATTAAAGGCAATGGCCCGTGCCACGCAGAGCCTCTGCTGCTGACCGCCGGAGAGAAATGTCCCCTTCCGGAAAAGAAACTCTTTAACCTCATCCCAGAGTGTAACGTTTCTCAGGGCGTTCTCGACGATCTCATCACGCTGGTTCTTTTTCAGCCTGATATCATTCAGTGAGTATCCGGCAACAACATTCTCGTATATTGTCATGTTGGGGAACGGATTGGGTCTCTGGAACACCATCCCCACCTTACGACGAAGCTCTATCACGGACATCGGGAAAATGCTCTTTCCGTCGAGGAGTATATCGCCCCTGGTCTCGATGTTGGGATATAGCTCATGCATCCTGTTCATGGCCCTGAGCAGTGTGCTCTTGCCGCATCCTGAGGGGCCCATGATGGCTGTGATGCTGTTGCGCCTGACTGTCGCAGATACATCTTTGACGGCATAACGGCCTGGCTCGTAGGCTATTGAAAGTCCTTCGATCTTAAGTACCGGTTCCGTGGTATGTGTGTCACTCATCAGTGTCAGATATATTTATGTTTTGAAGCAATGCTGCGTGAAAGGAGGTTCATCGAGAGAACAAAGATCATCAGGAAGAGTGATGCGCTCCATACAAGGTTAACCATATTGGGATCGTTGTAGAAGTCCCATATCAGCAGCGGCACGGCGCTGACGGGTTGTGTCACATCGAGGCTGACGGACGGGCTGCCGAGGGCTGTGAGCATCAGCGGTGCCGTCTCACCCAGTATCCTCGAGAGGGCGAGCAGTACCCCCGTTGCCAGCCCGCTGAAGCTGACAGGGATAAGCACTTTGATGATCATCTTGTAATAGGGGGTACCCAGTGCGAATGCCGCCTCCCTGATCGTAACAGGTATCATCTTCATTGTCTCTTCCGTTGATCTTATTATCAGGGGCAGCATCATGATAGTCAGGGCTGTGCTCCCCGCCAGGGCGGAGTAACCGCGGGTAATGTTCCTGACAACCCAGAGGTAAGCTATAATTCCCAGGATGATTGACGGTACTCCCTGAAGGATCTCGGTGAGGCTTCTGATGAAGGAGGCATATCTCTTCGTTCCGTTCTCGTAGAGGTATACACCGGTCATCAGTCCCAGCGGTATTGACACCAGTGATGCGATGATGACCATCAGAAGGGAGCCGGTGAGGCCGTTGGCTATGCCACCGGGTATCACCTCGCCTGATGAAGCGGCCATCATTGCCTGGAAGGTGTCGGGTGCCGGCTCTGTGAAGAAGGCCAGGTTTATCTGGCGGTAACCCTTCAGTGCCAGGTTACCGACGATGAGGAAGATAGGCACAACCGTTATCACCGCGCCGGCAATGATTATGTATTTCAGCCTGGTGTTGGTGCGGTTGCGGCGCCCGATATTATCTGTCAGTAGGTTATCCATGTCGGGCTCTATGCAAATCGTCTGATAATGAATTTACCGGCTGCATTGACAAGTGCCGTGATGGCAAAGAGCAGCAGCCCTATAGCTATGAGTGCACTCAGCTTCAGTCCGTCGGCCTCGCCAAACTGGTTGGCGATAACGGAGGCCATCGTGTTCCCGGGTGAAAACAGACCTTTAGGGATAATATTGGCATTGCCTATAAGCATCGTGACAGCCATTGTCTCTCCGAGAGCCCTGCCGAGGGCAAGGATGAAGCTTGCCACTATACCTGACCTGGCAGAGGGAATGATAACGCTGAAGATTACCTCGCGGCGTGTTGCTCCGAGGGAGTAAGCAGCCTCCTTGAGCTCAGAAGGTACCATGGCAATAATCTCAGCACTCAGTGAGGTGGCATAAGGGACAATCATTATTGCCAGCACAATGGAGGCAGTAAAAATCCCGAACCCCTGATCTGTAAGCCCGGTGCTGATAAGAAGCGGCCGGAGGGCATAAAAACCCCAGAACCCATATACAATGGAAGGGATACCGGCAAGCATGTCTACCAGGCTGCGCAGTATGCCGGCGGTCCTGGTGCCCCTGAAGTATTCAGCGATGAAGAGGGAGGTTGAAAAGGCCATGGGTATGCACAGCAAAAGTGCAAGCAGCGAAGTAATGACCGTACCTGCGATGAAGGGCAGCGCACCATACTCCTCACTGCCCGAAGTGGGATTCCATACCGTTGAAGTGATAAAGCTGAAGCCATACTCCCTGAATGCCGGTATAGCACCTCCTGTAAGGGAGAGTACTATTCCGGCACTCAGCAGAAGTATTGTTAGTGAAGAGAGAAAAAGTAAGGCTTTTGTTACCTTATCACCACTCATTGTAAATTACTTAAGGATCGGTTCTCCGTTATAGGTGATGCTCTTTAACAGCACTGCTGCCTGTTCGGATGCATTCTGCGGCAGTTTTGCATAATGGACGCTCGTGGCGATAGCCTGAGCACCCGGGCCCGTAAGCCATAACAGGGTGTTCACGGTTGCGGATGCAGTTTCAGCAGACCGGCCTCTGTATGACTGCTCTTTGTAGAGAATTGCCCACGTGAAGCTTGTGATAGGATATGCTTCCGGGTTCGGTGAGTTTGTTATCATGATACGCGTATCGGCAGGCATCTCTACGCTGGCTGCAGCAGAGAAGGAGTCGAGAGTGGGTTCCACATAGTTCCCGGCGCTGTTCTGTATCATGGCCATAGGTATCTTCTGTGCATAGGCATATTCAAAACCAAGATAGCCTATGGTCCCCTGACTCTGGCTGATAGTACCTGCTACGCCCGGATTACCTTTGCCACCTATACCTGCCGGCCAGTTCAGCGCTTTGCCTGTGCCAAGCTGCCCGTTCCATTTCGGGCTCACCTTCGACATATAGTCACTGAAGATATATGTTGTACCGCTTCCGTCTGAACGGTAGACAACGGTAATGTTCATGTCCGGAAGTGCCAGTCCCGGGTTCTCGTCTGCAATCCTTTTGTCGTTCCATTTTGTAATGTCAGCAAGGAAGATTCCTTCCAGCAGGGCAGGAGTAAGCCTGAGTCCGGTCACTCCCGGGAGATTATAGCCGATCACCACTGCACCGATGCAGGTCGGGATATGGATCACCTCACCCGGCATCTCTGCCAGTTCGGCATCGGAGAGATAACCGTCGGTAGCACCAAAATCTACCACCTGGTCGCGGAGGCTTTTGATGCCTGCGCCTGATCCAATGCTTCCGTAGTTGATGGCCGGGCCGCCCTCTTCGCTGTATTTCTTAAAGGCGAGATTGTAGAATGGCTGAGGGAATGTTGCACCTGCAGCTGAGAGTGTAACCTGTTTCTCTTTGGCCGGTTTCGTTCCGCCGCCACCGCATGATGCGACTGTTATGGCAATTGCCAGTAATAAGATAAGATTCTTCATTGAAATTTGTGTTTGTTGTTTATTGTTTATCGTTCCTTGTTTTTTGTTCCTTGCTCCCCGCCTTCGCCGCCCTTCGACCGGCTCAGGTTGGCCTCGGTGTCTGAAGGTCTGATGTCTGAAGGTCTGATGTCTGAAGGTCCTGACCATTCATCAATCGCAAATCGCAAATCGCAAATCGCAAATGCCCCTTGCTCCATGCTCCATGCTCCATGCTAAAACCTCGCCTCAACATTTAATCCGACGCTTCCGACGAAGGCAGCTTCCTCATCGTCAGGCATGAACCCTATGAAGTTAGGAGAAATTCTCACACTCTTTGCCGGGGAGTAGTCAAATCCTATACAGAACCTGATTCCGTCATTACTCAGGTTCCAGGGCTCCGTTTCACCCTCGGGTGTGACTGACATAATATTGTCATACCTTGCGAATGCCGAGAATTTTTCAGCCAATCGCACGGCTGAAAAAATGCTGATACCAGAGTAGTCTTCCCCGGCATTCATCAGGTGGTTGGTCTGGGCAAGGTATTCAGCACCAAAAGAGACTGTCTTGCCTGTATAGGCCCCTGTCAGGCTTAAAGTTGACTGCCTTCCGCCAGCAGGGCCCATAAGATCGTAATAGATTCTGAAGTTCAGATTCTTCAACGGAACCAGGGTAACCCCGGTCACTACCTTAAGTGTTGTGTCAGGTGTGATTTCCTTGTACCCCTTCCCGTTTACTACTGACATGTCAATAGTCACAAAATCTGCAGCCCTGAATCTGGCCATGAATCCGAGGTCAGTCGGAAAAACCATCTGAGCATAATCCATTGTAGGTTTGGCAATATAGCGGTAGTTAAAAAACTTTTCAGCATTTGACAGCTGTTCTGACCCTATAAGCCCGCCCCTGATAAGCAGTTTACCATTGTCATACTGCAGATAGGCGTTACGGAGGTAACCGGTTATCATCATCTTCCCGTTTATGGACTGTGTGAATCCGTCGAACATGACGCGGCTCGACACAGTTCGCGAGAATGAGTAATCATAACCGAGGTATGAACGGGTCACCTGAAATACAGGCAGGTTCTTTCCATCAGAGAAGGTATTGTGATAATCAGCAAACAGCAGTCCGAAAACCTTCCCGGAAGGTTTAAACTCTTCAGGTTCCTGTGCACTTGCAGAAATTGCTAATGATGCTGACACAGCCAGAATAAAAAGGTACTTACTCATTTAAGAATTTATAGATGGTTTGACGAGACAAAATACTTCTAATTATGTTACAAAATAATCAAACATCTGTTACAAAGTTGTAACAAACTATCGAGATTTCAATTGAAATCGGTGGGGTTTAAGGCTGAAAGAGCGATTGGTTTTAATAATTAACTTTGCATATTATTTACCAACGGAAGGTGATTGAAATGAAAATTATTCAGGCAATGATGCTCCTTTTAAGTTGCGGCCTGTCAGGCTTCGCTCAGAGTATCATTAATCCCAACTATGGTCTTAAATCTCCTGTGACCGCTGAGATAGTTCGGGTTGATTACAATGACAATGCAACGGTAGTATGGCTCACCATCATGAGTGATATCAACAATGCATATTTCTGTATAGACAGGAATACTTTTCTCATAAAGCCTGACGGGACGAGGGTAAAGCTTAAGGAACTGAAGGGGCTTCCGTACTGTCCGGCTACCTACAGGTTCAGGAAGCCCGGAGAGAAAGCATCATTTTCACTGACTTTTCCGCCAACAGGGATGCTGTCCTGGTTTTCGGTGACAGAGGAGTGCAGCGGAGGCTGTCTCTCTCTCCGCGGGGTGTTGACTGATGAGGCGCTCAACAACAGGCTGAATGAAGCCTTCTCGCTGTCGGAGGGGGGGGAGAACATGGCGGCATACCGTATCTTTGAGGATATTATCAGCACAACAGACACGCTCAATTACGGCATCGAGGGGTCTGTTTACACCGCCCTGATTCTTCTTGACAGAAAGATGGGCAGGTATGAGACGGCGAGGTCGTGGTATGACAGGATGATGACATCGGACACCCCGGACCTGGGACTATACCTTGAGAACCTCCGGCTTCAGGGGGTTGATTATTAAAAAAGAAAGAGGATATCTCATAATTTAAATGGGGCGACGTATGATTGGTGAGATCAATCATAGAGAGGAGACTGTGTTTGTGTGTTGCGCGGGGGCAAACCGGGAAAAGAGAGGGTGTCCTTTTGGGACACCCTCTTTCATTAAATATAGGTTAGTTTTAGAAGTGGAGATCTACTCCGATTGCGATTACCCATGTCTCGGTGTCATAGGTCTCAGTCATATCCGGAAGGGGGGACATCGATGTAACCACGCTGCCATCCTGATACATTGTCCACATTCCACCCAGGTTGATGTCAATCATCGGTGAGAGTGTCAGTCCGATACCACCGCCGAAGGTGTTGGTATTAAGGCTGTATCTCTGGTCACTCTGATAATTTTCATTTACACCTGTCTGGGTGCCGCTGTAACCTGCACTCAGCTTGATCATCTGGGTCAGTGCATACTCGACACCAACAGAATATTCGAAGAAGTTCTTGTCGATCATTTCGACCTCGAGGTCTTCGCTGCCGTCATAATCGTTGCTCTTGTCGAAGTAGTAGTTCATGCCTGCAGCAATGAAGAATTTCTTCGATGGGTGTATGCCAACACCTGCAGAGAGAACTGCGGGCATGTCAGCAACCTTTATTGCACCGTCCTCAAACAAGCCGCCTGCATCATCACCGTTAAAAACGGTTGTTGTTAGGTCGAGACTGGTCTTGAACTCGTATTTAAGCGAGATATTGAACATTTCATTAGGGGTGATATTTACGCTAAGGATGGGGGTGAATCCGCTTCCCTTTTCTTCTACGTCAGCATAAATATCTTGGGTTCCAGCGTCGAACAATGCAGCGGCTCCGTTCAATTGTGCTGCGCTTGAGGCACCGTACGGTGTCAGGGCAATAGCTCTCAGGTAGTCGCCCGTGGTGCCGTTAAACGGAGCAGGCACACTGCCTGGTAATGGGGCTGGTGATGCGGTTAATCCAATATTCTCTATAGCACCCTCGTATGTATTTTTTGCTGTCACATACCTGCCGCCAACAGCTACGGAAATGAGATCATTGATCTCATATGACACGTTTGCCTGGTATCCGAAGTAGATGGAGCTTCCAGTGAAATTCATGTCTGCGGTATAAGCAGTAACATTATTGAAGTTCGGGTCATTACCGGTTGCCGTTAATACACCATTATCGACTGCATTCAGAACAGGCATCAACAAGGGGTTGATTTGTGCAGAAACTGCCATCACAAATGATGGTAATCCGGTTGCATACTCAGCGCCACCGCCGCCGCCGACAGGATTAAAACCAGCCGAGAAGGCGAATTTGCCTGTCTTATAGACAGCATATACACCCGGGAAGAAGGGAGCACTTACAGTACCGATATATTCAGTCGGTTTCTCTGACAGGTAATAGAAATCGCTTGTGATGGTCTTTGTCTGACCGATGGTCTGGTTGTTGAGGGAGAAATGGAAACCATCTGCCAGGTTTGTCAGTCCTGCAGGGTTATAATATGTAGCATCGACGCCGGTTGAAGCCTGGCGGCTCAGCATGCGCACCATATATGCGCTGTGGTTAGTGTTTGTTACAAGTCCGCCGGCAAAAAGTGAACCGGTGATGGCCATTGCAGAAACAAGTGTCAGGATTTTTCTCATAAGTTTCGGTTTTAATTACACATTTTCAGGTTAGTTGTGCATTTTTCTATAACTATATTACTGATAAGTATTTGCAAATAATAATAATCAATTTATTATGGTGAAAATGCCCCCTCAGTCAACTCTTCCAAGCTCATTCTTAGCCTGAAGGCGGCGTAAAAATATTAAAAAAAATGAAATATGATGATTTATGTCAGGAAAATGTGAGGGAAGAAGGGAGAGACGCAGTTTCTCATTCTTCGAGCATTATGGCTGAATCACGGACATTTAGGCAGGCATGGTGGTATTGAGTGCTCCATGAAAAGAACATTGATTGACAACAGATTTCCTTGTTGATATTGATTTCCATGAACCGCCCCTTTCATGTTATTGACTCCGGAAGATGAATGAAACCGGTAATGTAGTATATTCAAGGCCTTGAACTTTTAAATGAAGCAGCTTCTGAATATGACATTATTCAATTATCTGGCAATGATTTCGCTTATTGTTGCACTACCCGGCTGCGAAAATGACAATGGCAATAAAAAGCCCGGGGGGCTCGGATTATAAGGTTCTCAGGCTATGACTGGATTGTCTACACAACAGGTGATATGAAAGAAGGCCCCGGTCCAAACTATTTTTCAGATTCGGAGGAAAACGTTTGGATTGATGAGGAGGGAAGGCTCCATATGAGAATTACATTCCGTGACGGACGATGGAATTGCGCCAGGGTCGAGATGGCAAAGTCATACGGTTATGACAAATATGTCTTCTATGTCTCATCCAGGCCCGACAGTCTTGACAGGCAGGTCGTATGGGGACTCTACACCTACAGGAATGACGGGGAAGAAATCGATATAGAATTTTCAAGGTGGGGTATCGATAACAACCAGGAGGCCCAGTATACCATTCAGCCGTCGTCAGTGCCGGGAAACAAGGCCCGCTTCCGGATGAATCTTGAGGGGTCATATTCGACTCATATCATTGACTGGGGCAGGAAAAGGATAGATTTTGCCAGCTACCACGGCCACAGGCTCAAGCCTGACAATACAAACCAGGTAATTGCCAGCTGGAGTTATTCCGGAAGTAATATACCTCCTGACAGTGACGAGAGACTAAAGATCAATCTCTGGCTTTTCAGGGGGATCCCTCCGTCTGACGGGCAGGAAACCGAGGTTGTTGTGACGCGGGTAGAGATCTTATAGGAGCCACAAACATCCTGATTGCCAAAGAAAAAGGAAGGGAAAGGATAACGCCGGGGCAGGCAGGGACTGATGGTCAGGTATACACCTGAGAACAAAAGCTTGGCCGGCGTCACGTTTCAATCACAACAATTAGTACTTAATTATTTCAAATTTTTTAACTTGCACTGCCCTCAATTCTGTTTGGGCAAGGTATGTCAGACGGGGATTTGTTGTTATGGTCGAGAATTAAGGAGGATGACACCAGATCATTCGAGGATCTTTTCCGGAAGTTCTACCCTGTGCTTTGTCTCTTATCCAGGCGTTACACCCATGATATGACCACTTCACGTGAGGTGGTTCAGGATATTTTCACACACCTGTGGGAGCAGCGCAAGGAGCTGGAGATAACCACTTCACTCAAATCTTATCTCTCCGCAGCAGTAAAATATAACAGTATCAGGCGACTTAACGATTACCGTAAGGTCATTATTCTTACTGACAAGCTTCCGGAGAATTCTGAGGAACTGTTTGATCACCTCGAATATGCCGAACTTCAGGCTTCAATTCTCGAAGCTATTGAAACACTCCCGGATCAGTGCAGGAAGGTATTTATTATGAGCAGGTTTGATCAGCTTAAGTATGCTGAGATAGCCCGGCAGCTGAGATTGAGTGTGAAGACAATTGAGGCGCATATCAGCAAGGCTCTGAGACTGATACAGGATCATCTTGACAAAACCGTTATCGGTCTGTTCATCGCCTGGATATGCGATCTTTTATGACTATTGAAAAAATATCAATATCTGACTAAGGGTGTACCCCCTCTTTTTGTTCAATCAATATGTTAGGCAATATTATGAAACGCGATTTCTTTAAAACAATCACATTAGAATCTTTAATTGATTACATTGAAGGTCCTAAAAAGGACCAGTCTTCCAAAATTATTGAGACCTGGTTAAATGCTGATCCGGAAAACCGTAAATTCTTCCTTAAGATTAAAGAGGCCTGGCTGAACCGTGCAGACCTTAATGAACTCCGCAAAGAAAATATTGACAGCGACTTTGAGAAAGTGCTGCAACAGATACAGGATCTTCAGGCATCTAAAACCGATAAGGTCCAAAACTTCTGCCCGGATCTTAAATATGGGATTACTTACGCTGGGCTGCTTCATGTAATAATCATACTGGCCTCCGCCGGCGTTGCCTACTTTATCGGCAGGTCTCAGGGCACCGTACCCGTTAAGCCTGAAATTGTATATAATGAAATGATAGTTCCCATTGGCCAGCGTTCCCAGATTGTCCTGTCTGACGGGACAACGGTATGGGTTAATGCCGGCAGCAAATTCAGGTTCCCGAGTCAGTTCAGCGGTAACAAGAGGGAAGTATGGCTTGACGGGGAGGGCCTTTTTGATGTTGCAAAGGATACCTCAAAGGTATTCTATGTGCATACAAGTGACCTGGATGTAAAAGTGCATGGTACAGTTTTCAACCTTAAGGCATATTCAACCGAAGATATTATTGAAACCACTGTCGTTGAGGGCCTTGTGAGCTTTGAAATAAATAACCACAAAGCCGAAAAGAGCAGGGACATATTTCTTGAGCCCAACCGTAAAGCCATCTATCTGAAGAAGGAATCTGCGATAGTCACCGAGGAATTAAGAAGGGAAGTCAAAGAGCCGCTCAAGCCGCTTAAGATAATCATCTCGGAACCAGTGAAGGTTGAGCCGGTCATTTCCTGGACAGAAGGCAAACTGATATTCACTGATGAATCATTGGGAAATATTTTGCAGAAGCTTGAACGCAAATACGATGTACAGATAATTGTCAACAACGGAGCGATAAACCAGTTAAAGTACACAGGCGTTCTTAAACAAGTGTCCATTGAGCAGGCCCTGAGGGCATTACAGATGACCACGGGCATTCAGTACACAATAAAGGATAATCTTATAACTATCTCGACGAAGAAAGAAAAGATATAGAAGCCTACTAATTAAAAAAACCTGACCTAAACCCCGATGCCAATGAACAAGAAGCCAAATTAAAAAAGAACCGGAAAATGCTGCAACACTTTCCGGTTCACAGTCGATGTTAAACACTCATACTTACGCCTTCAGAGCGATAATTGTATGAAATATTCTAACATTAAAAAACCGTTTCAAAGATATGAAAAAAAATGAACTGAATGAACCTTACATTCAAAAATACAGCATATTAAAACTCCTGCTAATTATGAAATTGATTTTCCTTTTTGCAGCGATCAATGTCTTTGCCCTGTCAGCGACAGGCTTTTCCCAGCCTGTCAATCTTAATATTGACCTTAAAGATGTTACGGTAAAAGAGGTTTTAAATGAGATTGAAAGACAGACAGAACTCTCATTTATTTACAAATCTGACCTGATAAATCCGGATCACAAAGTGACCATAAAGGCATCGGATGCCAGTGTTCAGGAGGTTTTGGCGGCTCTTTTCCCGAATGAAAAGATATATCCGGAAATCCTGGATAATTCTCTTATTGTGTTAGTTCCCGAGCGGCAGCAAAACCAGCAGCAGCAGACGATAACGGGCACTGTTACTGATGCCTCAACCAGGGAGACATTACCGGGAGTGAACGTCGTGATCGAGGGGTCACTGGTCGGGGCAATAACGGATACGGATGGTAAATTCAGCCTCCCGACACCTGCTTCAGATGCTGTTCTGGTCTTCACATTTGTGGGTTACGTGCCACAAAGAGTCACCTATACAGGTCAGGCGGTCATTAACGTGGCCCTTGTTTCCGATCTTCAGAATCTCGATGAGATTGTGGTGATCGGTTACGGAACCGCTTCAAAAAGAACAGTGGCGAGTGCTACGGCAGCTCTCAGTAATGAGGATCTTGCAGGAAGGGTAACCACCGATACACGACAGGCTCTGCAAGGAAAAGTATCAGGCGTCAGGGTCGTCAACAACAGCGGCGATCCGGGATCAGGAGCAAAGATTATCATCCGCGGTATCGGTTCGTTCACCAATGCTGAACCAATATATATAATTGACGGTATCCAGGGCGGCGATATTAATGCTGTCCCCCCGCAGAATATCGAAAGCATCACCATCCTTAAGGATGCCTCAACAACAGCTATTTACGGTGCAGCAGCGGCAAACGGTGTAGTGCTGGTAACAACAAAAACCGGCAAAGCCGGGAGGGTGATGGCAAGCTATGACGGCAATTTCGGGGTTGACGTAGTTACCAATCAGCTGGAATTGTTAAATGCAGCTGAATATGTGTCCCTTGTAACAGATATCCAGACGACGAACGGCCAGTCAATCACAACCAAACTGCAGTCGCCGGGTGTCCTGGTTGACAGCACCGACTGGCAGGATGTAATGTTCAGAACCGGTGTCAACACCACACACAACCTTAATCTCAGCGGCGGCGGTGAAAATGCAACATATGGAATGAACGTCGGCTATCAGAGCATCGAATCAACAGTAATCGACAATACATTCAAGCGGTATACGGTGAATGCAAAATTCACTGAAGACATGTTCAAAAAACGGCTGAAGCTGACTCAGAATATCAGGGTTAAGAATGATGTGTCAGATGGGCTGGTTGCCAACTTCCAGAACGGCGTGAGAATGCCGCCGTACACACCCCTTTATGATCCCAGCAACCTTGGCGGGTATGGATGGGCCAACAAGACCACCGACCTCAATGATGCCAATAACCCTGCAGACCAGGTTTATAACTCTGATTTCAAGAGCAGCAGATTTTATACTGACTTTGACTTCAGTGCTGACCTTATGATTATTGAAGGTTTGAAATTTAAAACACAGGGCAGGTTTACAACTTTCAGCGCCAACGATTATACTTTCAACCTCCCGACAAATCAGGGCAACTTTCAGAGACTCACTGCCGATATGACAGAGAATTTCGGCAGGGGAACCGACTTCATACTTGAGAATTACTTCTCTTATATCAAGACTTTCGGGGTGCATGACATTAGCGCAACATTGGGTAATACTTATGACCCTGCAGCAAACACCCGCACTTTAAGTGCCGCCGGCTCAGACTTTACAAGTACTGCCATAGAGAATATTTCACTGGCCAATACCAAATCTGTAACAGGGGCATTTGTTAACAGCAACAGTTCAAGATTATCATATTACGGAAGGCTTTCATATGCCTACAGTGGAAAGTACATAATCAACGGAAGTTTACGCAGGGATGCATCGAGTAAGTTCGGTGAGAATAATCGCTGGGGTACATTCTATGGGATTGGACTCGCATGGGCCCTGTCTGATGAGGCATTTTTCAGCAATATCGCCTCTGTCTCAGACCTTAAAATCCGTGCCAGCTACGGCAAGCTTGGAAATGACAACATCCCGTCATTCCAGGGAGTCAGCAGTGTCTGGAGGGGCCAGGCAAACAATATAGTATATTCATTTGGTGATGGAACTACTTTCTGGAACGGATCGACAGTTAATAACATTCCCAATCCTGACCTGAAATGGGAGGAGACACAGCAGTTTGATATCGGATTTGACCTTAGTATGTTCAGTAACAAGCTCACATTTGTGGTCGACTATTTCCACAGGAACAACCAGGACCTTCTTATCGAGACCAGCCTGCCATTCAGCACGGGGACAGGTCTTGCCGGGCTCCAGGGTACGAGGTGGATCAATGCAGCCAGCATGCTGAACCAGGGAGTTGAATTTTCGATGACCTATACCAAGGGTACAGGCGACTTCCAGTGGAATGTATCGGCAAATGTCACTTACAGTGTCAATGAAGTTACAGCATTGGGAACCCAGGGCAATCTTCCGATAAACAGCGGTAATTTCATTGCAGGTGTAGGTGATGCAACACGTACTGATATCGGACACCCTGTCTCTTCATTTTTCGGTTATGCATTTGACCACGTAGCGGCCAGTGCTGCAGAGGTAAGTGCATTGAATGCCGCTGCGGTTGCTGCTTCGGGAGGGACCAAGACAGAATACATGACAGGTCTGAAACCTGGTGACCGCGTGTGGAAAGATACTGATGGTAACGGTTATATCGATCCGAATGACAGGACTTTCATCGGCAATCCTTCACCCAAGTGGCAGTATGGAGCCACTTTCAACAGCAGTTATAAGAGCTTTGACCTGCAGATTGCACTTACAGGTGTCCAGGGTGCAGATATTGTCAACGGCGGCAAATACTGGTTCCAGGGAATGTCAAGACCTTTCAACCAGACTGCAGACGTGCTGAGAAGATGGAAACAGGACGGTGATGTTACAGATATGCCCCGGGCCGGACAGAATTCAGCCGAACAACACCATCATGTCAAGCTGGTATGTTGAGGACGGCTCTTTCCTTAAGATTCAGAATATAACACTGGGCTACACCCTGCCTTCCAAAGTATTGTCAAAAGCATTCAGCAGTATCAGGTTTTATGCAATTGTGCAGAATGTCCTGACAATTACAAACTACTCAGGCTTTGATCCGGAAGTATCATCCAGCACACCTGATGACGCAAGGAATTTCATATTCTTCAATGGGATAGACTTTTATCAGCATCCAAACCCCCGGATGTACAAACTGGGTCTTCAGTTAAACTTCTAACACAAGAAACATGAAAAGCAAAATATTTATCAGCTTAATCATTGTAGCTCTTTTCAGCGCCTGCAGTGAAAGTATACTTGACATAGAAAATGAGAATAGTTATACTACCAACACATTCTTCGTTGACGCCAAGAGCGTTACCGAGGCATCCACGGCAGCCTATTCAGTAATGCTTCATCCGGGCATGATTGCCAGGGAGTGGTTCTTCATTTTCGATCTCTTTGGGAATGACAGTGAAAAGAATTTCCCGTTGCAGGGATCTCTTCTGGCCTTTCCCAGTTACACCCACGATGGGAATACGCTGGAATTGAATTATTTATTCATGTCACTGTACAGGATGATCCTCAGATCCAATTTTGCCATTGATGCTGTGGAACAGTGGGCCCCGACAGCATCAAGTGATGTTTCACTGGCTCAGCGGCTTACAGGTGAAATGGAATTCCTGAAGGCCTTTGCCTACTTCACCCTTGTGACCTGTTATGGTGACGTACCACTGAAGAAGACTCTTTCAGATCATTTGATTACCCAGGCCGAAAGGGATCCCAAAGCAGAGGTCTGGGCTTACGTCGATTCACTTTTAACCAGTGCAATCGGAAAGCTTCCGGTAAGCTACGGCAGCACTGATTACGGAAGGGCGACAAAAGGAGCTGCTGTGGCACTTCTCGGCAAATCTTACCTGTATCAGGAGAAATATACTGAAGCACTTACACAGTTTACATTGCTTCAAAGCGCTCCGTACGATTACAACCTTGCAGCATCCCTTGATGACATCTTTCTCAAGGATCTGAAGACAAAGGAGACTGTATTTGCAGTTGTTCACGGTGTCTGGCAGGGGAGCGGAGTTGGTCATTCGAGATATGTTCTTGGACGGCGCGTGGAGACGACTGCCGGAGGTAAGGCTACCCATTCGGGCCGTGCAATGGAATACGGGTTCAATGACTTCTGGAACTGTCTCGTTTCAGATGCGCTGGCAAACTCATTTACTTATCAGGATGAAGGGGGCAATACTTACGTGGATCCGCGTGCTAAACTTACTTTCTATGACAACCTGGGTACAGCCGGTGGTGATCAGTTTTACTGTGAACTGTCAACAGTTGGTACGAAATCATATGCAGCAAAAGTCGGAACTGCAAAGCGCATCCTGTCATGGCGCAAGTATCAGATGTATGAGGAGCGTGAAAAGTACGGCAACCCCGACAGCTACCTGAATAACCAGATAATACGTTATGCCGATGTGCTGCTGATGCTGGCCGAGTGCTACATTGAGACAAACCAGGTCAGCCTTGCATTCCCTCTTATTAACAGGGTGCGGACCCGCTCAGGAGCATTCCAGTATACGACACTGGGTGACCAGGCTGCAGGCAACTGCGATCCTTAGACATGAACGTCAGATGGAGCTGGCCGGTGAACAGGTGAAGATGGAATGACCTCGTTCGCTGGGGGATACTTGTTGAGACCATCAATGCTGAAAAACAGGCATATAATGGTACTCAGCCGGTCAAACCGTACCATGTTCTGTTCCCGATACCGCAGCCTGAAAGAGATGCTAACCCTGTGCTCAATGCGCAGGTTAATAATAATTGGAACTGATGTTTTAGGGTGGTTAGTTAGTTGAAAAAGCTCCCTCCTCCGGGAGGGGCTTTTTCTTTGACTGACTGATTTACCGCCTGATATTCCGGGTTTTTACGAGCAGACTGTTTCAGGGTCAAACTATTAAATGTCATGATTCTAAAGATTTCATGATGACAGAACCTGTAGCCATATGATAGATAAACACCATTATGAAAAGAGCAGGCCTTAGTGTAGCATATAGCGATGCTGATTATCTCCGGTTGCCTATGTGTCCCCGGCAGTGCAACAGCAGTCATTGAGGAGGGCTGGGGCGAAGCGGGGGGTAAGACGGTTAAGCTGTTTACCCTCACAAACAGAAACGGAATGGTTATAAAAGTATCCAGTTTCGGTGCTACACTCACATATGTCTCAGCACCTGATAAGAACGGGAAATTTGAACCGGTTGTTCTCGGTTTTGACAGTCTGAAGATGTATGTGGCACGACACCCCAACTTCGGGAGTACGGTAGGCAGATACGCCAACAGGATAGGGGGAGCACAATTCTCACTTAACGGTACTCTGTACAAGCTTACTGCCAATAACGGTGTCAATGCCATACATGGCGGGACGGAAGGGTTCAGCAAAAAGATCTTTGACACTGACACCACCTATGTTAAAGGTGATTCATCTGTAGTGATATTGAAATATGTGAGTCCGCGATATGGAAGAGGGATACCCGGGTACACTCACCCTTCGACTGAAGTATATTCTTACCAATGACAATGAGATAATACTTGATTATGAAGCATTTACCGATAAGCCAACAGTAATAAATTTAACCAACCATACCTATTTTAATCTGACCGGCTGCAAGGAAAATGTTCTTGGCCATGTGCTTACCCTCGCAGCAGATTCGATCTCGGAAGTTGATTCCACCAAGATCCCTACCGGGAGACAGTTACCCGTTAGTGGTACACCTTATGATTTTACACAAGGTCAAAGGGTTGGTGACAGGATAGAGGAAGCAGCTCCGGGTTACGATAATAACTATAAGCTGCGCAAGGTGAGCGATGAACTGACATTTGCGGCTGAAGTCTATGACCCTGTTTCAGGAAGAGTGCTGCAGGCCTATACAACCGAGCCGTGCCTCCAGCTATATACCGCCAATTCTGATCTTAGCCGCTTTACAGGCCACAAAGGGATCAGATACGGAAAGCATTACGGCCTGTGCCTTGAAATGCAGCATTATCCCGATTCGCCAAACAAACCGCAGTTTCCTGATGTCGTGCTTGAACCGGGGGAGAGGTACAGACAATTGACCGTTTACAAGTTCTCAGTAAAAAGTAATCATCAATAAAATAGAAAATGAAAAAAAATGACATGACAAGACTGATCGGGATTATATCAGTTATGATAATTGCATTGACCTGTGTGCACTGCGCAGGCAAGCAGGCTGATAATTCAGGGAAAAAGGTAAGCGAAGAGGCAGCCAGAATTGCTCCCCTGTTTAAGTCAGGCAACTTTCAGGATGACAATGGAAACAGCATGCCTTACCGTTATTTTGAGCCAACTCTGGCAGAAGGATCGAAGTGCCCTGTAATACTTTATCTCCATGGTGAAGGCGAGGCAGGGACAGACAATGAAGCCCAGGTTGTCACTACTGAATGCGCCACCATTTGGGTCGAACCCGATCACCTGGCGCAGAACCCCACCTATGTCATTGCTCCGCAGATACCTGCAGGAACCGACTGGACTAATGAACCGGCCTACAGCACTACCCTTTCTCTGCTGAAAGAGTTCATCGGGAACCATCCTGATATAGATACCCAGCGCATATACATCGTTGGCTTCTCATCAGGAGCCACCGGAGTGTGGAACATGATCCTTAAAAACCCTGAACTGTTTGCTGCAGCTCTTCCCATAAGCGGTAATGCCGACAGCCATCTTGCAGATTATGATGCATGGGCTGCATTGAAGAACTTTCCGGTTTATGTCATTCATTCCTATGACGACCCGATAAGCCCGGTAAGCGGGTCTCTTAACGCTCTAGCCGCTCTCAGGGCTGCAGGTAATTTGTATTCAAGCAGTTCAGCCACCGCCTGCCTCTGGAGCGCAGAAAGTACACCATCACCTCACGATGCATGGTGGACTGCCTTTCATAAGTTTGAAGTGGTCTATAATTCACTGTTCTGGCATAGCCTTGATGGAACACGGAATGGGGAGATCTCGCCGACAATGCGTTACACTAAAAAGGACCTGGGGAATGGGATAACCATGATCTGGGATTATGCCCTCAGTACGTCATTTGTGATCGAGAGGCCAGAAAAGGCAATCATCGTTGATGCAATGATGGGACATGGGAACCTTTATGAATACATCAAAAATAATGTTCTGATAAACAAGGATATAGATCTCGAATTCTTCATTACTCACAATGACAATGACCATACTTACGGGCTTAATCATTTCCTCGGGGTCTCACAATTGAAGAGCATATATCTTCATGAAGATGACAGAGATCCCGTCATAAAGCTCCTTGGAAAAGATGCAGGCAAGCTTAAATATGTCACTGATGGCGACATTATTTCACTGGGAGGAAAGGACGCTGATGTCATACTTGTCCCGGGCCATTCGAGGGGATCAATTATTCTCAGATACGAGAACTACCTGTTTACCGGTGATGCCATTGGAACAGGTTATATAGGTTGCGGAGAACTCTCATTCGAAGAATACATTACATCGGTTGAGCACCTTCTGACGAAGATGGGAGATGGTAAATACACAATCCTGGCAGGTCACACCGGTGAATGCCGCAAACCAATGACCGAGGAGTATGTGCATGACCTGCTTGCATGTGCCCGGGGCTTAGTCGATGGATCAATCCCGATGGTTGTCTACTGGAGGAATGCAGGCACGAGAAGGGTCGCAACGTACGGTGATGCATCAATTACAGGTGATATAAACAACAAGCGTCTGATAAAGGGGGCACTTTTCGATCTTGCCATCAGCAAGGGCAGCCTCACTCCGGCCTTTCAAAGATATCTGGTCTATTATTCGGCCAGGGTAGGTGAAGATGTAACCACAATTGATATCACACCTGAAGTGCTGGCAAAAGATTACAAGAGTATGACAATTAACGGCGAGAGCGCAGTTTCCAGGGAACCGTTCAAAGCTGACCTTGTTAAAGGTGAAAACAGGTTCTCAATTGCTGTGACTTCTGCTGATGATGTCACAAGGGTATATACTATGACAGTTATACGAGATAATTGACAGATAAAAAATAAGAATCAGGTCCTGATTAAGATAACATATTAAAAATAAGCGACATGAAAATAATACTTTACAGATTACTGGCTGTCATATTGATATGGATTCCGTTCAATGTCTCAGCTCAGGCAGACAAATCGCTGCCATTCAAGGCAGGTGCAAGCAAGATAGACATCACACCGGCTGAAAAGGATATTCCTGCTGCCAGGTTTAAGTACGGCATCCGTGACAATCTGTACATCCGGGCCGTTGTTGTTGATAACGGTGTCGCCAGCGCGGCTCTTGTCTCTGTAGATGTCAGCACCGTTCCTGACAATTTGTATATAAAGTATATACAGCTGATTGAAAAGGAGACAGGTATCCCGGCAATGAATATTATTATCTCTCCTTCTCACTCACACAGCTCAGTAAGGCTCCCGGCGAATGATGCAAAGCCTGATGATCCTAAGGTGGCATTATTTGCAGCCAATTTTGAAAAGAGTATAGTCGAGGCTGTCAGACAGGCAAAAGGTAATCTTCAGCCTGCCCGGGTAGGGTACAGGGAAGGCACTTCGTATCTGAATGTCAACCGCGATGTCATAGATCCTTTTACGAGACTCTGGTCGCAGGCACCTAATTATGACGGTCCGTCAGACAAGACTGTCGCGGTTGTCAGGTTCGAGACTCTTAAAGGGGAACCGATTGCAGTTTATTATAATTATGCAATGCACAGTAATTCAATGTATATGAGCGGCGTCATCAGCGGTGATTTTTCAGGCGAGACATCGAAGTACATTGAGGAATACTATGACAATAAGATTGTAGCACTCTGGTCGATGAGTGCGTCAGGTGATCAGAACCCGAGGTATCTGCAGCCGATGCAGGATGTTGAGAGGCTTAAGAGCGAGGCAGCCCTTGCCATCGGGCAGGGCCAAAGACACCGGTGAGGCTAACCGTGTAGCAGGTGCCGGAGGAATGGATGATTTCGACGTAGACCCGAAGATACTCGCAAGGCAGTCTCAGATGATCACCTCCATGGGGCAGATGCTTGGTGAAGAGATACTCAGGGTCATGAAATATATGCAGAGGTTTAACTCTGAAATAAGGATCTTCAGCTCACAGACCACCGTAACATGTCCCGGCAGAACAAGGACCAATGCCGGTCGCGAAGGATTTCCCGGTACCTATGTTGACGGTGATCCGGTAAAAATAAGGATCAGCCTCCTGACACTGGGTGATATTGCATTTGCGGTTTTGAGCGCGGATGCATACAATCTGATAGCACAGAGGCTTAAAGAAGAGTCTCCATATAATTTTACCATCATGGTCGCACACTCGAACGGCGGCTCCAACTCAGGCTATATTCCAACTGATGATGCCTTTGACCGGAACACCTTCCAGGTACTTAACTCAAGCCTTAAGCCGGGATGTGCCGAAAGGTCCATAATTGACGGATTCCTGGATATGATGGATAAAGCAGGAAGATGAAACTAAAAAACCTGCGATCATCATCTGTTTTTCATTTTATAGTGAGTGATACAAAGCGCAGATTAACAGTCAGGCACACTCTGGGGAAAGATTCGTAATGTCTATGAGCCGACTTATAAGCATTATTTCAGGCAGGTTGATAATGTATCTGCGCTTTGTTTTATTGTTCTTCAGCCTGGTGATCCCGGGTAACGAACTGCTTTGCCAGACCGCATCATTCTCTGAAGGGAAACAGGAACTGGTTATCAGCAGACTCATGCAGGAGATTGATTTTGATGGTCTTCCCGGTGAAGAGGCATGGAACTCCATTGAGCCCATTGATCTCATAATGCATTCTCCGTATTTTGGTAATTCGCCGACCGAAAAGTCTGATGTCCGCATAGCATATGATGATGATTACTTGTATATAGGTGCCATGCTCGATTACGAAGACCCCTCGATGATAAGGTCAGCCAGCTACAAGAGGGATTTTGTCGGGCAGAGTGGTGACTGGTTTGGAATAATTCTCGACACTTATAATGACAAGGAAAACGGGGTGCTTTTTCTGACGACACCTGACGGTTTAAGAATTGATGCCAACATACAGAGGGATGCTGTTATAAACAATTCGAACAAGATCCCTTACAATATCAGCTGGAACACATTCTGGGATGCCCGTGCCAGGAAAAGCAGCGACGGATGGTCTGCAGAGATCAGAATTCCGCTTTCCTCAATCAGGTTCCAGGAAACTGATGGGTTTGTGAGGATGGGCCTGATTATACAGAGGTGGATGCCGTCAAAGAATGAAATGAACATATTCCCGGCTATCCCTCCGAACTGGGGAGATCAGTCCCCTCTTAAACCCTCTCAGGCTGGCGAGGTCGTACTCCATGACATCAAGCCTCAGAGTCCTCTTTACCTTACTCCATACCTGCTGACCGGATACGGTCGCAGTTACTCTCTTAACAGCGCCGGCACCGAGTATCTGAAATCGGATGATCCGACACTGGAGGCAGGGTTGATTTAAAGTACGGGATCACCACCAATATGGTCATGGATCTTACGGTCAATACTGACTTCGCCCAGGTAGAGGTTGATGATCAGCAGATTAACCTGACCCGCTTTTCTTTGTACTTCCCCGGAGAAGAGGCTGTTTTTCCTGGAGAGGTCAAGCGTGTTTGACTTCAGCCTGGGAGGGAACAACAACATGTTCTACAGTCGCCGTGTCGGCCTGAGTCCTGACGGGACGCCTGTCCGTATATATGCGGGAGCGAGATTCATCGGAAGGCTCGGTAAGTGGGACGTCGGCTTTATGGATATGCAGACTGCACCTTACTACAGGGAGACGCCTGAAGGATTAAGGGAGGAGATTTTGCCGTCGGAGAACTTCGGCGTTCTCAGACTGAGACGTCAGGTCATAAACAGTAACTCGAATGCGGGAGCAATGATGACAAGCCGCATTGGCACCGACGGATCATACAACTATGTCTTTGGCATTGACGGAGTGGTCCGCATGTTCGGAGAGGATTATTTTGATATCAGAATTGCGAGATCATTCGACAATGCAGTCAGTACAAACTCCTTACTGGGCCCGGCCAGATTTTACAGTCTGTGGGAGCGACGCTCAAGCACAGGCCTCGGATATGCATTCGGATGTTCGTATGTTGGCACTTACTACAGACCGGATATGGGATTTGAAAGGCTGAAGAACTTCCGGTCACTCAGATTCGACCTGAGATACGGATGGCTTCCGGATGCGAATTCATGGCTGTACAGACACTCTCCTGAGCTTGAGGTCCGTTATTTTACCTATGCCGATGACGGCGCGCTCATGACATTTGAAACCAAAGCCGCCTGGGTTTTTCAGTCGAAAAGCAAATGGAAGGGGGAATTGTCAGCTGAATATGGGCGTGAGAACCTGAAGGATACCCTGTTCCTCATGAAAGATGAAGTCTTCGTCATCCCTTCACAATATAACAACATAACATATACAGCTGATATTACCACTCCTGACTCCCGATCGTTCTACCTGAATGTCGTGTCTGAGTCAGGGCCCTATTTCGACGGGAAAAGATTTTCAATCCGCCTGCAGCCGACATGGAACGTCTCAAAGCAGCTTGAATTAGGTGCAACCTATAGCTATGACTATGTGAATTTCAGTGAAAGAGACCAGTTAATATCAAACCACATTGTTGGATTAAAGACCTTATTCATGCTTGATACACGCTTCTCAGTCAATGCATTCATTCAGTACAATACATCGGAAAATATCATACTTACGAACCTCAGGCTACGGTATAACCCAAAGGAAGGGAACGATATCTACCTCGTGATCAACGAAGGACGCAACTCGGACCATACAGGCGAAGACCCTCCGTTACCTGCATACAATTCCAGGTCAATACTGCTGAAATATACCTACACCTTCAATCTCTGAGGAAGGATCACAGGAAGGGAATGTTCTAGTCGGGAATTAATTATCTCTTCAGCAATCCTCATATTTTCAAGCATCTCATTGACTACCGACAGGTTATGCTCTGCCTTTCTTGCGATGTTCGGGTCTGATGACCTGGTGAGATTTCGCAGCGGCTCCAGCGCCTCTTCCGGATGACCGGCGATTATCTGCCTGCTGATCTCCTTGAATGGTCCGCCGCTGTAGATCATCACCGGGAACAGTTTCAGTAAAAGGATAGTATTTTCCGAGGCAGTCTTTGGCAGCATCATGTGCACAGGGCCCTTACTGCATCACGTGCCCTCACTATGCTCATCCCCCCGAGCATGCCGAATACGGTATAGTTTGATTTGACGTAAGACGATTTTTCACCTGCACAACGGTCTATGACTTCGCCTTCCGAGGTATAGAGGGTCATATAGCTGTTTGCAAAGAGGTAGAAGTCTTTCACCAGCACCGATCCCCCCTCGTCATTTTCTTCCAGGGTGACATCCCAGTCGGTCCATAAGTTGATCGAGTCAAGCGCAATGAACATGTCAGCCCCGTACCTGGCACAGAGAGCCCTTACTGTATCAGCGAACTCAGGATATTGCATTGAAATAACCGGATATCCCTTCTTCAGAGTATCAATAATCATAAAGCTTGTTCCCTTGTCTTTCAGGATAACCTCGCCCAGCCCGTCAATATAACCTCTTACCGCTATTGCATAGGCAACCTCATGTTTATCCTCTATTGACTCCGGAACAGTGTAATCATAGAAATTTGCAAAAATATACGTTGCGGAGTCTACAGGCAGCTCTGCCTCAGGCGGATAGGTCTTCTGCATCTGCACTGTCGTAGTGCATGAAGAGGTGAGCAATATCAGGGTCACGACCTTCAGAACAATTGTTCATCCTTTTCATCTTGAGAGTAGTTTGCATTTTCCTGTGGGCAACTGACAATAACAAAGTTAAGCCAAAAAGATTTGTACAGGCAGGCAACCTTTGCTGACAATTTTATGTCTTATTTCCGTATTATTGAAGGTATTAATCAAATTCAGGCTGAAATGAAAAACATAACTTTGGTTCTGATATCTCTTATGATGGTGTTATTTTCCTGTTCTAAAGACCCTGACCCTGAGCCTGGCGCAGGCAGCGGCACGGTGGTGGACCACTCCGCAATTGTCCTCTCCGCCATTCCTTCTGAATGGATCACGAAGGCAAAGAGTGACCTGCACATTGCATATGGTCATACCTCGCACGGAAGCCAGGTCACATCAGGGATGACAGGGCTTGTCTCCTTCAAGGGGAATGCCTATGCATGGAACAACGGCGGCACGGGCGGTGCCCTTGACCTTCATGACTACGCCATGCCCGGCGACCTCGGGAACCCCAATTACACTCAGTGGGAAGCGGAGACCCGCACTTACCTTGCTGCCAACAGTGATGTAAATGTCATCATCTGGTCATGGTGCGGACAGGTATCTTCAGCCACAGCTGATAACATCAACACCTATCTGACACTGATGAACGGTCTTGAAGAGGACTTTCCCGGTGTGGCGTTTGTCTATATGACAGGCCACCTTGACGGTACGGGACTGAACGGTAACCTGCACAAGCGTAATGAGCAGATCAGGGAGTACTGCCGTACAAACAAGAAATGGCTGTTTGACTTCGCAGATATTGAATCATATAATCCTGATGGTGTTTATTTCGGGGATAAAATCCCGAATGACGCCTGTGACTATGACAGCAACAATGACGGCGTGCGTGATGCCAACTGGGCTATCCAGTGGCAGAATTCACATACTGTCGGGGTTGACTGGTACAGTTGTACCTCGGCTCACAGCCAGCCGCTCAATGCCAACATGAAGGCATATGCCGCATGGCAGCTATGGGCACGCATAGCAGGGTGGGACGGCCAATAGCAAGGAGCAAGGAGCAAGGCGCAAGGGCGAAGGCGGGGGGCAGGGAGCAGGGGATTTGCGATTTGCGATTTGCGATTTGCGAATTCAACAAATTAGGGAAAGTCGAATGTCCGATTGCACGATTGCACGATTGCATGATTGCATGACATCAGACCTTCAGACATCAGACCCTCAGACCCTCAGACAGCGAACCCAGCCTGAGCCTGTCGAAGGGCGACTGTGTGGTGGGGCGAACCTGGAAGATGAGAGATATAAGATGTATGGACTGACTTAAGAGGTATTGGATAATACACTGCAGCAGGTGGGTGACGAAAGTTGCCCGCCTTTTTTACTTATATGATGTATGATCAATACAAATTAATAAATTTGAAGTATTGCATTATGAACGTCATCAATAATATCAAAAGTTAAACGCAATAAAATGAATAATTTATCCGACATAGGCCTCGTGGGGCTCGCAGTAATGGGAGAGAACCTGGTCCTTAACCTCGAGAGCAAAGGATTTGCAGTATCAGTTTATAACAGATCTTACTCAAGGGTGGAGGGTTTCATCAACGGAAGGGCTTCCGGAAAGATGATAAGAGGCACATCGTCTGTTCAGGAGCTGGTTGCATCCCTGAAGCGCCCGAGGAAGATCATGCTCATGATAAAGGCAGGTCAGGCTGTTGATGAGATGATTGAGACCCTCATTCCTCATCTTGACAAAGGTGACCTGATCATCGACGGTGGCAACACCCACTTTCCTGACACAGAGCGAAGGAGGAATTATGTTGAGAGCAAGGGGCTGCTTTATATAGGCACCGGAGTATCGGGAGGCGAGGAGGGGGCACTCCTGGGCCCGTCTATAATGCCCGGCGGGTCTCCCGCTGCATGGCCGCTGGTGAGTGATATGTTCCGGAAGATAGCGGCCAAAGTAGATGACGGCACACCATGCTGCGACTGGGTGGGAGAAGGGGGCGCCGGCCATTTTGTCAAGATGGTGCACAACGGGATAGAGTACGGTGACATGCAGCTTATTACCGAGGCATACCATATAATGAGAAATATGCTTGGGATGAGTGCTGATGAGATGCACCAGGTTTTCAGCGAATGGAACAAAGGTGAGCTGAACAGCTACCTGATAGAGATAACGGCAGATATCCTGGCATTCAGGGATGAAGACGGCAAGCCTCTCGTCGACAAGATACTTGACAAGGCAGGTCAGAAGGGGACGGGTAAGTGGACCGTCACTGCAGCACTCGACCAGGGCATTCCGCTTACCCTCATCGGCGAGGCGGTCTTCTCGAGATGCCTGTCAGCCATCAAGGATGAGAGGGTGAAGGCCTCTGAAAAACTGAAATGGGATGCCCCGCCCTTCATCGGCGACCGCCAGGCTCTACCTGGCAGATCTTCATGATGCATTATATGCATCGAAAATTGTATCATATGCACAGGGATACTCACTCATGAAGGCAGCCGGCGAAGAGTACAAATGGAATCTCAATTACGGCGGCATTGCACTCATGTGGAGGGGAGGATGCATCATACGGTCAATATTCCTTGGCAAGATAACGGAAGCTTTCGATCACAACCCGGGCCTTGCAAACCTGCTCCTCGATCCGTTCTTCAACAGCACTATTGAACGTGCACAGGCAGGATGGCGAAGGGTGGTGGCAGCCGCTGTGTCACAGGGGCTCCCGGTACCGGCTATCTCATCTGCACTCGCCTATCTCGACGGATACAGGTGTGCAAATCTCCCTGCCAACCTGCTCCAGGCGCAAAGGGATTATTTCGGGGCACATACGTATGAGCGGACTGACAAATCCAGGGGAGAATTCTTCCATACCAACTGGACAGGACGCGGCGGTGATACGGCTTCATCAACATATAATGTCTGAGTCAGTAAAATAATCACTACATTCAAAAACAAAACCTAACTCCATGTTCAGGAAGATTTCAATGATCGTTTCTGCCGCAGTTCTGCTGGCATTACTCACTACCTGTGTCACCAAAGTCCCTGCCGTCACGGGTGATCCATACGGACGGAAGCCCTCTGCAGAACGTGAGTTCCGTGCTGCCTGGGTGGCTACTGTAGCCAATATCAACTGGCCCAGCAAACCGGGTCTGCCTGTCGAAGAGCAGAAGAAAGAAGCGTTAGCGCTGCTTGACCTGCTTAGCAACAATAACTACAATGCTGTCGTGTTGCAGGTAAGGCCGGCATGCGATGCATTGTACAAAAGCGACATTGAACCCTGGTCATACTATCTTACAGGCGAGGAGGGGAAAGCCCCTGACCCTTATTATGACCCTCTCGAGTTCTGGATCACTGAGGCACATAAGAGAGGCATAGAGCTTCATGCCTGGCTGAACCCCTACCGTGCCCACCACAGCTCCGGCGGCCCGGTGACTGATGCCTCGATCATAAAGAAAAAACCCGATCTGGTCGTTAAGCTGGAACAGGGTTTCTGGTGGATGGACCCCTCTCTGAAGGGGACACAGGACCATTCATACAGTGTTGTTATGGACCTGGTAAAGAGATATGACCTCGACGGTATACACTTTGACGATTACTTCTATCCATATCCTGACTACAATAATTTCAAGGACTTTCCTGACGATAAGAGCTGGCAGGCTTATCAGGCAGGCGGCGGCAAGCTGTCACGCGGCGACTGGAGGAGGGAGAGCGTAAATGTTTTTATTGAGCGTCTTTATAAAGGAATAAAATCAGAGAAGCCCTGGGTGAAGTTCGGGCTGAGCCCCTTCGGCATATGGCGTCCGTATAATCCGCCTGCCATCGGAGGCAGCTTTGACCAGCACAACACGCTCTACGCTGATGCACGTAAATGGCTTAATGAAGGATGGATAGATTATTATTCACCTCAGCTCTACTGGCCCGTAAACCAGCTGGCACAGAGCTATCCCGTTCTCCTCGGGTGGTGGAAGGATGAGAATCTAAAGGGGAGGCACCTGTGGCCCGGCATAAGCCTTGGCAGCCAGAACTCCGAGAGGGCAATCGATGAAGCCCTGAACCAGATCATGATAACACGCGGCATGCTGCCGCAGAGCCCCGGTGTGATACACTGGAGCATTGGCCCGCTGGTCAATACCCCGGGGTTGGTGAAGGCCGTCGCCGACGGTCCGTATAAGCGCAAGGCGCTGGTACCTCCCTCGCCGTGGCTCGACAGGAAAGCTCCCGTGCCTCCGGCAGTGTCAATGTCACAGGAGGGAGAAGGGTTGTCAGTACGCTGGAGCCATCCCGAAATGAGTGATGTGGCACGTTGGGTTGTCTATCGCAAGTATGGCTCACAGTGGAACTATGACATACACGGCAGCGGCACCGTCACTGACAGTTTCCCTGCTTGGGTTATCAACTCTGCGCTTCTTGAGAGGACAGACCCAAAGAACATCAAAAACCTTGACCAGGTGATGTGGACGCTTGACAGCGTGGCCGTGTCGGCGGTAGACCGCTTTGGCAACGAGAGTGACGTAATGCGCATGAAGGTCACCGACCTGTCGCTGGCAGCGGCACCAACGCTTGAGGAGATCATTGCTCAGTATGCTGCCAGGCCGAAGAGGTCTGCGCTGAAGCCTCCCGTGGTGACTCCGGGGATAGATGTGCTTGTCAAGGAACATCTTGACCTGATAAAAGGGAAAAGAGTAGGTCTCATTACAAACCCTTCAGCCGTGGGGTCAGACATGAGAAGCAGCATTGATATACTCGCCGGGACGCCGGGAGTAAACCTTGTCGCCCTGTTCGGCGCCGAGCACGGCGTTCGCGGTGCACTTCAGGGAAGGATAATGCAGGAGGGCGAACCCGACCCGCAGACAGGCATACCGGTCTACAGCCTCTATGGCGATTCATGGGCCCCGAAGAAGGAGTGGCTTGACAGCATCGATGTGATGATATTCGACATCCAGGGTGTGGGGTCAGCATGGTATACGTTCAAGTTTTCAATGTCTCATGCAATGGAGGCATGTGCAAAGGCAGGCATCCCGTTCATCGTTCCCGACAGGCCCAACCCGCTTGGCGGCAGGATAGTCGAGGGGCCGATGCATGACACGATAAGCATCTACAGGCATCCTATTCCCCTCAGACACGGCATGACCTACGGAGAGCTCGCCACAATGTGGAACGAGACGGAGGGTTACGGTGCAGACCTGACAGTGATAAAGATGAAAGGCTGGCGCCGCAGCATGATGTGGAACGAGACCGGACTGCCGTGGGTGATGCCTTCGCCCAATATGGACACATGGGAGACAGCGGTGGTCTACCCCGGCCAGTGTTTCTTCGAGAGAACAAATATCTCCGAGGGAAGGGGCACTACAAAACCGTTCCTGCTTACGGGAGCGCCATGGATCGACGCCGGAAAAGTCGCCGATGACCTTAACAGCAGAGGGATACAGGGAGCCTGGTTCAGGCCTGCCTATTTCATACCCCGTTCTTCAGGGACAGGCTCGAGGAGATCAGGCAAACCATGGGACGAGATGTGCGGCGGGGTGGAGATAATGGTTACCGACCCGGCAGCATACCGATCAGTCGAGGGTGCAATGAATATCATCGACGCCTACCGCAAGTGCAGTCCTGACTCTCTTGTCGTATACCCGACATCATGGCTGAAGTATCTCGATGAACCGGATATGACCCTGGAGGAGGTCATCAAAGCCTGTCAGGATGATATAAGTGAATTCATGACCGTAAGAGAGAAATACCTTTTGTACAGATGAGAATAAAATCAGCATTTATATTGCTGGCAGCTGCATTGCTGGCCGGCTGCAGTACAGCAGGCAGGGTGCAGCAAACCCCTGTGACTGACACAACTGTCGAATCCACGGAGCAGCGGACTGCTAAGCCTCAGGTTGTTGAACTGGACCTGACCGCGCTGTTCCCTTCAGACTTCTCCGGCCGCAAGGTTACCGTAAACAAGGGTTCGCCTGATCTTATGACTGACTCTGAAGGCAAGATAACCTTTGACATGCCTGATACTGATACCATAATGCTCTCCATGGCTCCATGCCCTGATCTTTCTTCAGGTTGCGATGTGGCCATTCCCGTAGCAGGTTGGTTTGTTCCTTACACGTATTCTGTCAAGCCTGATGGAAGTGTAGAGCGCAAATCGCCGTGGGTCGAGTTCCGCAGGACACCGGAGGCCATTACCTACCAGCCTCAGTTCGACTTCCTGTGCAGGAGTGAATATCCTGCTACAGTAAGGATAAACGGGACAGAACTGAAACAGTATAAGACGGGAATTTTTTTCACTACCGTTAAATTCAATGAAGGTGTCAACAGGGTCAGGGCTGAGGCAACTCTCCCTGACGGTCGGACGGCTGTCTGTGAGCAGGAGTTTATCTATGAAAAGAGAGATATGACCAGGCAGCCCTATCCCCTGTGGCTTGACAAACGCTCGATTGAGCCTGCCACAGACATAGAGATGCTTCCCGGCGAGGTGGTGAAGGTTAACTTCCGGGCCTCTAAAGGACAGGAAGCGTGGCTGGATATAAGGCCCGGGAAGGGAAGCATTAAGTGCATGCGCGAGGACTATGATGATTACAGTGTTTACCGGGCCGAACTGCCTCCTGGCACTCTTGCAACCGGCACCAGTCATACCCTCAGCGTCAGGCTGCTACCGGCATCGGGTGCTCCGGTGAAGGATATTTACAGGGCTGATTTGGAAAAGACGGTTACTGTAAGAAATTTTGAGGCATTTCCGCTGGTAAGGGTAAAGAATGAATACTCCAGGCTGGTTTACAATCTTGGTGCGCCAAGACTTGGCGGGCCGATCAGATCAGAGCTGGGTCCGGGTGTCGTCCTTAAGGTCAGCGGGAAAATCGGCCGCAACTACAGGGTCAGACTGAGCAACACTGAAAATGGATTCATAAGTGAGGAGGATGTTGAAGTGATAGGCGGCAGCAGGGTGCAGCCCACTTACATTGTCACTAGCATGTCATGCGGACCGTCAGGCACCGCAGATGTTGTTTCAATACCCTGGCTTGAGCCGGTACCGTATGAGGTATATCCTGACCCGGACGGAAAACGGTTGGTGATAACCATTTTCGGGGCGGAGACGGCCGCAACATGGGTGAGCCACCGCACCGGATGCCGGGTAATCGATAAACTCACCTGGGAGCAGACCTCCCCGGAGACCTTCAAAGTCTATGTGAACCTGAAGATGGAAAATATCTGGGGTTATGACATAAGACCTTCAGGCAGGAGCCTGGTGCTGCGGCTCAGGTATCCTCCTTCATATGACCTGGCCGTGGCCAGGCCACTCACCGGATTGAAGATAGCCATTGAGGCCGGTCACGGCGGCACAGGCACGGGAGCCATTGGCTTGTCAGGTCTGGTGGAGAAGGAGATAAACCTTGACCTCTCATTCAGGCTCGGTGAGCTATGTAAGTCTATGGGTGCCGAGGTTGTTCAGGTGCGTGATTCAGACAGGGACATGACCCTGACAGAGAAGCGAAACATCGCCATCGAATCAGGGGCTGACATGCTGATAAGCATCCATGCCAACGCAGGAGGGAGGGGTTATCTCTCTGTGGCCGGCACCAGCACCTACTGGCATAATCCGTTCTGGGAGCCGCTGGCACAGACTGTCTATGACCGGCTGCTTGAGACCGGTCTTCCCGAGTTCGGTGTGGTAGGGTCATTCAACTATACGGTTACAAGGGCATCACAGATGCCTGCCGTGCTTGTTGAGCAGGCCTTCATGACTCATGCAGAGGATGAGGAGAAGCTTGCTGATCCGGAGTTCCGGCAGCAGATGGCGCAGAAGATATATGAAGGGATCATTGATTACCTGAAACTGATGAAGAACTGACCCCGGGTTTTACCGGTCAAGGATATATCCTTTTGCAATCAGTTTGTAATCGGCGACCTGTTGTTCTTCCCACTGGTGGTCCTTCCCCAGTTCCTTTGCCATAATTGCCGCGACCTTCGGAGCCATTTCTACCGAGGCTCTGGCATCAAGATAGAGTGCCCGCACTCTTCTTGCCAGCACATCATCGACTGTTCTGGCCATCTCTCTTCTGACAGCCCATACTACCTCTGCGGCGGTGAAGTCAAATCCCTTATGCAGCTTCTGCTCATTACCGGCTGCTTCATCGCGAAGTCTCACAATCTCTTCCCTGTCGCTGCCGTAAATATGCAACCAGTCTTTTCTGTCAGTGACGTTCATGTAACCATGTATTTTCAGATGCCTGGTGCGGCATTCCCTGAAGGGTAGTCCACCGGTTTTGATGGCCATGTCAACCGCATCCTCAGCCATCTTGCGGTAGGTGGTCCACTTGCCGCCGGTGATAGTTACCAGCCCTGACGAAGAGACAATCAGCTTATGGCTGCGCGAGATCTCTTTTGTTTTCTTTGCTTCTGCCTCTTTCTTCGGAGCAGCAAGAGGACGCAGTCCGGCAAAGACTGACATTACATCGGCTCTTTCCGGCTTTCTGGCAAGGTAGCGTCCTGCGGTCTCCAGTATGAAATCAACCTCCTCATCGAGAGCCTTTGGCTCAAGCACGGCCTCCCTGACAGGGATGTCAGTAGTTCCCAGGATGACGCGGTTGTGCCATGGTACGGCGAACATCACCCTTCCGTCACTTGTGCGGGGGATCATTATTGCATCGTCTCCGCCGAGGAATGACCTGTCAACGACGAGATGCACCCCCTGGCTTGGCCTGACAATAGGCTTACTGTCAGGGTTATCCATTCTGATGATGTCATCGACAAATACTCCGGTGGCGTTTATAATACATTTACCCTTCAGTTCAAAGGCTCCGCCGTCAATCATATCCTCTGCAGCTACCCCTGCAAGCCGGTTATGATGATCTTTAAGCAGGCGTGTTACCCTGACATGGTTTAAAACCGTGGCGCCCTGTTCCGCTGCCGTCTGCATCAGGTTTACTGCCAGGCGTGCGTCATCAAACTGGCCGTCGTGATAGACAACCCCTCCTTTCAGTCCCTTCTGCCGGATCTGCGGTATTTGCCTTATCACTTCACTCCTGCGCATCGGCAGGGAACGGCCCAGTCTCATTGACCCGGCCAGCAGGTCATACAGCGTCAGGCCGATGGTATAGAAAGGCTTTTCCCACCAGAGATAGTTGCCGATAATGAATCGCTGATCAGTCACCAGGTGAGGTGCGTTTGTCTTCAGATAGCCTCTTTCACGCAGTGCCTCCACCACAAGGCCGACATCACCGTTCTGAAGATAACGGACACCACCGTGAACCAGCTTGGTGCTTCGGCCAGAGGTGGCTTTGGCAAAATCAGATTGTTCAAGCAACAGGGTGCTGTAACCCCTGCTGGCAGAGTCAACAGCAATACCCAGCCCGGTGGCGCCTCCCCCGATTACAATAACGTCCCATTGTTCAGTTGCACTTTTCAGACTGCTGACAGAAGCCTCACGGTTGAAATTAATATCGGGCATGATCAAGGAAAAATCAGAAATATTAATCACTAAAGATAGAGTTGATTTTTATCTTTGGAAAGATATCTTTTAATTAAGAATGCCTTAAAACCTCGAGCAGTTTTAGGGCAGTTATGTTCAGACATCACGAATCAGAATGTTATGAATGATTTCATCCTGTCACTTGACCAGGGAACAACCAGTTCAAGGGCTATTGTCTTCGACCGCAATGGATTGCCGGTTTCAACAGCCCAGCAAGAGTTCACCCAGATTTATCCGAAGCCGGGATGGGTGGAGCATGATCCTGAAGAGATATGGACATCACAGTCAGCGGTGGCCCTGAAAGCCCTTGCAGATGCCGGTCTCACCGGCAGGGATATTGCAGCCATCGGTATAACAAACCAGCGTGAGACGACCGTTGTATGGAACCGGAAGACCGGCAAACCGGTATATAACGCAATTGTATGGCAGGACAGGCGTACGGCAGATTTCTGCGATCAGCTGAAGAAGGAGGGACGGAGTCAGGTGATACAGGAGAAGACGGGATTGATTATCGATGCCTATTTCTCTGCCACCAAGATAAGATGGATACTCGATAATGTTGACGGAGCCCGCAGGATGGCCGGGGAGGGTACACTGGCCTTTGGCACAGTGGATACGTGGCTCATATGGAATCTTACAGGCGGGAAATCACACCTGACTGATGTCTCAAATGCATCACGGACAATGTTGTTTAATATCCATTCGCTGAAATGGGATGACGAATTGCTTGAGATCTTCGGTATCCCTGCCGGGATATTGCCTGAAGTAAGGTCTTCCAGTGAAGTATACTGTGCCACGGAAAGGCTGTTACCTGTATCTGTTCCGATATCAGGTATTGCCGGTGACCAGCAGGCGGCCCTCTTCGGGCAGATGTGCACCGAGCCGGGGATGGTCAAAAACACATACGGGACAGGTTGCTTCATGGTAATGAATATCGGAAAGAAACCCATTGAATCGAAGAATAAACTCCTTACCACCATTGCCTGGCAGATAAATGGCGAGACGCACTATGCCCTGGAAGGGAGTATTTTTATTGCAGGGGCCGTAGTGCAGTGGCTTCGTGACGGACTGGGTGTCATTGGCAAATCGTCTGATGTTGAGAAGCTTGCCTCTGAGGTCAGTGACAACGGAGGGGTCTGTTTTGTCCCGGCTTTTGCGGGTCTCGGGGCACCGCACTGGGATCAGCATGCCAGGGGTACGATTGTCGGCATCACACGCGGAACCACTGCCGCGCATATCGCCAGGGCTGCAGTTGAAAGCATAGCCTTTCAGACACTCGATGTGCTGAAGGCCATGGAAAACGATTCGGGCATCAGGATACGTGAATTGAGAGTCGACGGAGGGGCAGCGGTGAATAATCTGCTGATGCAGTTCCAGTCAGATGTCTTGCAGGCAAGGGTGGTAAGACCCAGCCTCACAGAGACAACGGCCCTTGGTGCAGCATATCTTGCCGGTCTTTCGGTTGGCTACTGGAAAGACATTGAGGAGCTGAGAAACCAATGGAAGGTTGGCATGATCTTCAGTCCGCTGAAGGGTGCCGAAGCGACGGACACTATTATTAAGGAGTGGCACAGGGCAGTAAAGGCAGCCCTGGCATGGGCTGCCTCATCATGAAATGATAACAGGTAACACGAATCCGGTCAGCTTTCTATCCTTTTAATACTTGCCCCGAGTGCGTTGAGCCTTACGTCCAGGTTCTGGTATCCGCGGTCTATCTGCTCTATGTTGTGTATGATGCTTTTGCCTTCGGCGCTCATCGCGGCAATGAGTAATGCCACTCCAGCCCTTATGTCAGGGCTGCTCATCGAGATGCCTCTCAGCTTCTGCCGCCGCTCAAGCCCTATCACCGTGGCCCTGTGAGGATCACACAAAATGATACGGGCTCCCATGTCAATCAGCTTGTCGACGAAGAAAAGGCGGCTCTCGAACATCTTCTGGTGAATGAGCACACTTCCTTTTGCCTGTGTCGCAACGACGAGAAGCACACTTAGCAGATCAGGTGTCAGTCCCGGCCATGGATGATCATATATTGTAAGCACTGACCCGTCAAGGTAATTTTGCACCTCATACATAGACTGCTCATGTACAATGATATCGTCCCCTTCAGTGGTCAGATCAATACCGAGCTGTCTGAATTTCTCAGGTATCACACCGAGATGTTCTATTCCGGCATCCTTGATTCTCAGTCCTGAACCTGTCATTGCAGCCAGTCCGATAAAGGATCCTGTTTCTATCATATCTGGCAACAGCCTGTGTGAGCAGCCGTTAAGCGAAGACACCCCTTCTATTGTCAGCAGGTTTGACTTTATGCCGCTTATTCTGGCACCCATACGGTTCAGCATGAGACAAAGCTGCTGGACATAAGGTTCACACGCAGCATTATAGATCGTGGTAGTCCCCTTCGCCATTACCGCAGCCATCAGGATATTGGCCGTTCCGGTTACCGAAGGCTCATCGAGCAGTAGTGAGTTTCCAACGAGACCGTCGGTGGTGAGGTTATAGTAGCCCAGGCCGTATTCGTAGCTGGCTTTCACTCCAAGCTGCTCAAATCCAACGATATGGGTATCCATTCGCCTGCGGCCTATCTTGTCTCCGCCGGGCTTTGGAATAAATGATTTCTTAAATCTTGCCAGCAGGGGCCCGGCAATCATGACAGATCCCCTGAGCTGATTTGCCTTCCGGTGAAAAGCAGGGTCAGTCAGTTTTTCTGTATCAATCTTCTCTGCCCTGAATGAGAAGGTATCTTCATTTATTCGCCTGATCTCTACGCCGAGGTCGGTGAGGATCTCTATAAGCAAACGCACATCAAGAATATCAGGGATGTTGGAGATCACCACCTCCTCCTTTGTCAGAAGGACTGCGCACATCACCTGTAATGCCTCATTTTTCGCTCCCTGGGGGACGATAACTCCGCTGAGTTTCTTTCCTCCTGTGACTTCAAAGGATTGCATAATTGTTTTTTTTCGAAGCTACAATAACTGTTTTAATTCTTATCATTGTGTCAATGATTGAGATCGAAAAAAACATAAATCTGAAGCCCTTCAACACCTTTGGCGTTGATGCCATGGCACGATACTTTTGCCGGCTGAGGCAGCCGGATGAGCTCGTTGCACTCTTTGAAAATGAAGGTACCAGGTCTATAACCGGTAGTTCGGGTAATGTTCTCGTCCTCGGGGAGGGGAGCAATATACTTTTTACAGGAGACTACTCCGGCCTGGTGATAAAAAATGAGATAATGGGGGTGAGGGTACTTGAAGAGGACGAAAATAGCATCCTTATTGAGGCCGGGGCAGGGGAGAGATGGAATGATCTTGTCGGATATGCCGTAGGAAAAAACTGGAGCGGCATGGAAAACCTGGGAGGTATTCCGGGTACTGTTGGAGCAGCCCCTGTGCAGAATATCGGCGCATACGGAGTCGAGGTCTCTTCCCTCATTGAAAGAGTCAATGCATGGCAGGTTGACAGAAAGAAGTGGCTCTCTCTGAGCAAGGCCGATTGCAGGTTCGGGTACCGCGACAGCATCTTCAAGAATGAGCTGAGGAACGATGCAATCATTGTTTCGGTAGCATTCAGGCTGGAGAAGGGGATCGCGGCGAAGACACTCTCTTACGCAGCTCTCACTGATGAGCTGAGCAGGAGAAACCTTTTGCATCCTGACATCAGCGATGTCTATGAAGTAGTTCAGGATGTCAGGAGAACAAAGCTTCCCGATCTGAAGGTCATGGGTAACGCCGGCAGCTTCTTCAAGAATCCGGTCATTGATGCAGCCCATAAGCTCAGCCTGGAGCAGCGATACCATGATCTGAGTTCTAACCCTCAGGGCAGTGGCTTCAAGATACCTGCAGGATGGCTTATTGAAAAGGCCGGATGGAAGGGTTTCAGGTCGGGTGATGCAGGATGCTATGAGAAGCAGGCATTGATCCTGGTTAATTATGGCCGGGCCACCGGAAAAGAAATTCTTGAGCTTTCGGAACGGATACAGGCATCCGTCATAGAAAAGTTCGGCATCTCTCTCGAGAGGGAGGTCAACCTGATCCCCTGATTTTTTCTTAAAAGATTTCCGTTTTTGAGTAAGGGTAATACCCTCTTTTCTGTTCTATAACATTGAAAAGATGTTATGGAGCGAGATTCAATTGAGAAATTCACAGTTTACTCATCAACTCTCTTTTTAGTGTTAAAGTCTGTTTATCAGTTATTTTCCACGGGAAATACAGATATATTTTTTATACCCTGCCTAACCAAAAACGGACGCCTATGAAATAACAAAGAAATGAAAAAAGGACCGGGAGATGCTGTAACATCCCCGTGTCACAGCTCTGTGTTAAACTACCATATCCAGTCTGTCAGCCATTCCGGATATGACCTACTCTAAACTTAAAAAACCTAATCAACACTATGAAAAAAAGCAAAGAATCTGAACATACGGATTGTCGATTCAGTATGTTAAGATTACTGTTTATAATGAAGTTATGTTTCATTATTGCAGTGATCAATGTTTCTACGATATCTGCTAATAGTCCTGCCCAGGGCAGTCAACAGCAGAAAAGGATAACAGGGACCATCACTGATTCTTCGACGGGTGAGACACTGCCAGGTGTCAATATCGCGATGAAAGGCACCTCTGTTGGAACGATCAGTGACGCCGACGGTAAGTATGATCTTACCATTCCTGATCCTAACGGTACCCTGGTATTCACCTTCATAGGGTATAAAACCCAGGAGGTTACAGCAGCCGGTAGGCAGGTTGTAGACGTTGCCCTCGTACTTGAGGAACTCGCACTCGAGGAGGTTGTAGTTGTGGGATACGGCACCAAGACTAAAAGCACTGTGACCGGATCAATTTCCACTGTCTCCTCAGCGGAGTTAAAAAATACTTCAGCACCCACCGTTGCTGCTGCACTGCAGGGAAGGGTCTCCGGGCTGTATGTGACCCCGGCAAGCGGACAACCGGGAGCAGGAACAAATGTCTATCTGCGTGGCCCGATCTCAATCAGCGGAGGCAAACCTCTTTATGTCGTTGACGGCACTCCAATCGAAGATTTGAGCTATAACTTCAACATGGCGGATATCGAGTCTATCAACGTGCTCAAAGACGCATCCGCTGCCGCTATTTACGGTGCAAAGGCGGCCAACGGTGTTATACTTATTACCACTAAACGTGGTTCCAAATCAAAAGCAGTTGTAAACTTCAGCGCAATGTACGGTATCCGTAACGTCATCAATATGCCGGTAACGTTCCAGCGTGATGATTACATTGCTGCAAAGAAACTCTTCGGATATAACGTCGAAGATCTCTTCGGTCCTGAGAGCGGCTGGAGCAGCCTGCCCGACACTGACTGGCTCGACGAGTGGTATGATCCGGGTTCAGAACAGGACTATACCCTCTCCATGTCAGGAGGAGGCGATATGTCAACATTCTATGTATCAGCAAACTACAATAAAGTTGTCGGTAACTTTCTGGACAACTGGATTGACAGGTTTACCGTTCGTATCAATTCAGATCACCAGGTTACAAAAAGGATAAAGTTTACTGAGAGCGCTTACGTTGTAAGCGGTATTGAGAACCCGCCCGGAACGCCTGGCAACGGTTTTCTGACTTTCAGGCATGACCCTGTCATGCTTGTTTACGATGAAACCAATCCGGCAGGTGGCTGGGGAAAGACACCAAAAGGTTTCCAGGGATCCAATAACGTGCCCGGGCGCTGACTGATATGACAAAATATAAAAATACAATAGTATATCTCGCCGGAAGTCTTAATTACGAAATCATCAAGGGGCTGAATCTTAATGCTGCCCTCGGAACCACACTGGCATACCAGGATGGTTATTATTACCAGTATCCCTATGATGACGGAGCTTTTGCAATGCTTGAGGATTTTACGGACAGCAATACCAAGAAGCAGCAGTATGTTGCCACCTACACTGCGAATTACAGCAAGGAGTTTAAAGGCCATACTGTTTCCGCACTTCTCGGATACGAAGCACGGCGCAGTGAGAACCGTTACGTCATCTACCGTAACAGGGATTCATTCATTAGCGAGCCTCAGTCATCGACGCAGGCAGCCGGGATAGCAAACCTTACAGCGGATTTTCAGAATACCGATGCACTTGACCGCATACTGTCTCAGTTTGCAAGGGTTGAATACGGATATATGGCAAAGTACCTTCTGACTGCCAATATACGCAGGGACGGTTACGGGTCAAAGTTCGGACCTGAAAACCGTTACGGGATCTTCCCGGGAGTTTCGGCTGGCTGGGTAATTTCGAAAGAGAGTTTCATGAGCAACGTGAAGTTTATGAACATGCTGAAAATGAGAGCCGGCTATGGTATTCTTGGTAATGCCGTCGGTCAGGATTTTGCATTCACAAACTATTACGAAAGCGGAGTTTCTTATGACTGGAAGACTGACGGAACAGCTGCAAGAGCAACTGCTCTCGCACAGGCCAGTAAGCTGCCCAACCCCAATATTCAGTGGGAAGAAGTTGCAACAGCCAACGTTGGCTTTGATGCCGGCTTCTGGGAAAACAGGGTTGTAGTGAATGTCGACTTTTATTCGAGACAGACCAAGAAGATGCTTTATGATATAATGATTCCGCCTTCAGCAGGTGTGGGAACGAGTGTCCCTGCCAATATAGGCCAGATGAGCAACAAGGGTGTGGAATTCAACATAGAATATCGTGATGAGGCGGGTGATTTTAACTACTTCGTTGCTTTCAACGGAGGATTCAATAAGAATGAGCTGATATCACTGAACCCTGAGCTTGAAAGGCTTTTCATCAGCAGCGGTAACATCGGTACCGGAGAATCCGGACAGGGCTTTTACGGACTGGTATATCCGTGCCGGTCAGAACCGGGGCAGCCCCTGGGTCAGTTCTATGGTCTTGAGACAGCTGGTATCTGGGCAACCAATGCAGCTACGGGTGAAACACGGCCTACATATAGCGGATACACCCCGAAGGCAGGTGACCTGATCTATGTCGACCAGAATAAGGATGGGAAGATTGATACTCAGGATATGACCTATATTGGAAATCCCTGGCCGAAATTTACTTATGGAATTTCGTTAGGTGCAACCTGGAAGAATATAGAGGTGAGAGCATTATTCAACGGTGTGGTAGGAAATGAAATATACAATGCATTTGAGTCATGGGAGTATGTATTCTTCTCCGACTATAACACCACGCAGAAGATCTATGAGACCTCCTTCTTTGGTGATGCCGGGCTTACGAACATACCAAGGGCAGGTACACTGACAGATCCTGACAGGAATAAGAACTGGGGTGCTGTATCTGACTATCACGTGCAGTCAGGATCATACCTCCGTATGAAAAACCTCCAGCTGTCATATACCCTCCCGGCCAACGCACTGAATAAATTGCATATAAGTGCCATGAAAATCTTTGCCTCAGCAGATAACCTCTTTGTAATTACGAAATACAAGGGCATGGATCCTGAGATACCGGCACAGAGCGGAAGCATCCTGGCGCAGGGACTGGATTTCACCAGCCAGCGCTATCCTCTTTCAAGGATTACTTCCCTGGGGATTAATGTGACATTTTAACTCTCAAAACCAGATGATCATGAAATTAAAATTAAAATATTATGCATTGTGGCTGATACTTCTCAGTCCAATACTTCTGATCTCATGCGGTGACGACTTCCTGGATGTAACAGATCCTACCGTCCTGTCTGTGAGTGTATTTCCTGAAACCGTTGCAGACATTGAACCGCTTGTAGTAGATTGTTACGGAAGGCTTCAGGAGGGATTCTACGGGGCATACATCAGAAATACGGTGTTGCTTGAACATTCAGAGGATCATGGATATAACGGTGCCGAGTTTAATGAATGTGCTCTGAACATCCTCAATCCGGATATGAACTTTGTCAGAATTTACTGGGGAGAACCGTACCTGAATATTGGCAAGTGTAACATTGTTCTTGATCTGATTAATACTTTCAGAGCGAGCGGAACAGTAACCTCTTCAGAACTGACAAAGCTTGATCAGTTTGAAGGCCAGATAAGATTCATAAGGGCTTTGAACTATTTCTACCTTGTCAACTTCTTCGGGGAGGCTCCGATACTTACCGAAGCTGATAAGCAAAAGATGGGGGTCCCGATTTGGGATGCCATTCCTACAGACATTGAAGGGGCAACAAAGGCCAGGGCTACACAGGGTGAGGTATACAACTTCATCATTGCAGATCTGAAGGCAGCCGAGACTCTTCTTGACGGAGTGGTGTTTTCTGAGAAGCCAAGGGTGACGGAATGGGCTGTTAAAAGCCTTCTGGGCAAGGTATATATATATAACCTCCAGTACAGCCTGGCAGTGCCTGTTCTCAAGGATGTAATAGATAACAGTGGCAAATCTCTTGTCAGCTATACCACCTTCCGTAACATGTACCATGGGCAGAATGAATATAACACTGAGTCGATTTTCGAAGTCAACTTCACTCCTGACAAACTGGGCGGAACTGACTACCAGAATACAGGTAACCGTTATCCGCGATATGTTAGTGTGACTTATATAGATGGAGCAGGTAAGGAGCAGACTAACGGCTTCGGTAACCTCTATGTTCATGACATGAACATCCCGCGCTACGGATTTGACGATACCACCACCGTTAATCAGAAACGGCCTGATTATATCTTAAAGTCAAAACTGATACGTCTCGATAAAAGTGTTGACCCCAGGTTGTATGTATCAATGTATCAGCCGTATGTCGACAGTATCTATTATGAAAACGTTTGGAGAAAGATATGCAAAAACCGCATGGAGTCTTATTCAAATGTCCACTACAAAGCCTGGAATAACGCCAAGTATAACGTTATCAACTATTTCTGGCGCAACCAGCAGTTGTGTGAGATTAATATGTATGTTTTGCGGCTTGCCGATGTTTACCTGCTTTATGCTGAAGCCTTGATAAAAACCGGAGATGCAACCCAGGGACTTGAATATATCAACAAGGTTCACCGGAGGGCATATGACCAGCCTGTACATACACCTTCTTCTTATGACTATACTTCACTTACAGCCCGCACAAAGACGGTTGACGCTACTGATCCCCTTGCCACTGACCCGCTTAAATATGAAAGATGGGCTGAGCTTTTTGCAGAGGGTAACTGGTGGCTCGACGTTCGTCGTTTTAACCTTGGTGCCGCGGAGACAGCATATTACAAGAAGGTTATGGGAGGTACACTGGAATGGAATAATGATAAATACTCTATGCCAATACCGACCGGTGAAGTTAACAGCAATTCACTCCTGATACAGAATCCGTAACCGTTGGAGGTTGCCACTGTAAAGCCTGATATCTGTGGGCACAAGCCCTTTATTAGAGGATCTTGTGTCCACAGATAAATTACAATTGAACTTTATTAATCTTGAGAATATGAAGAAACTTCTGACCAGCAGATCACTATACCTTTTTGCAGCCATATTATATTCTTTATTCTCTGTCCAGTCTTTTGGTGCCGGCGAGATTAAAAGCGGAGCCCTGAAGGTCGGGGCAGCGAAGGTATGTATAAATCCCCCTGATAATATGTTCCCGGCCAAAGGCGAATACCAGGATTTTATCGGGATCCATGATTCGCTCTTTGTCAGAGTGATAGTAATGGATAACGGTGCGGTTAAATCAGCTCTCATTTCAATGGATATGAGCGGCGTACCGGAAGGTGAGTTTGCCGCATCTGTTGCAGCCGCAACGGGTATTCAGCCTGAACATTTCTTTGTGTGTGCAACACATACTCACAGTGGCATGAGGCTGGCCAGGAACGACAATGCGAGTGAGTACTATAACCTGATAAAGAACGCGACCATTAAAGCGCTCAAAGATGCCAGTTCGAAACTGCAGCCGGCCAGGGTGGGATATGCAACTGGCAGGGCTTATGTGAATACAAACAGGGATCAGAAACTCGGGGAGGGATACCATATGGGATATGTGCCTGACGGACCATCTGACAAGACTGTCGCTGTGTTGTCGTTTACATCACTTACCGGTGAGCCTATAGCCATTTATGCCAATTACCCTGTCCATGCCGTTGTGATGTACAGGGCAAAAACAAAGGACGGACATCCGGAAGTATCAGCTGACCTGCCCGGAGCGACAGCCCGGTATGTTGAGGCACACTTTAAGAATGCCGTGGCGTTATGGACGAGTGGCGCAGCCGGCGATCAGAATCCCCTTTTCATGGCTAATTATAACCAGGACGGGCCTGATGTCTTTGATGAGGGTGCTGCCGGGTATGCTATTCTTGATGTACAGGCCCGCAGGCTTGGGGAAGAGATCGTCCGTGTGACGAAATCAATCAGGAATACAAGCTCATCGGTGCAGATATGGGGGAAAAAGAGTTCCGTCACCTGTCCCGGAAGAAAGAGAAAGTATCCTCCTGATCCCAACGTTCCTCGCCAGGGGTATCTGGCTCCGGCCACGATAGAGATGATCGAGGGAGACCCGGTTACAATACCCCTTCATCTGCTTATGATAAATGATATTGCCCTTGCAGGTGTGTCGGCAGAGGTTTTTGCTGAGATCGGAATGCATCTTAAGGAACAGTCTCTCTTTGACCGCACGCTGATGGTCACCCATCTGCCTGATAAAGTAGGGTATATACCTACTGATAAGGCATTCCTGTTACCATCAGAAAAGGCCATCGTGAATAACCTTGCACCAGGCTGTGCTGAACCATCAATGATCAGTGCATTCACACAACTTATGGATGAGTATGTTACCCTGAGAAATTCAGTCAAATAGAAATAACCACAATGAAAATCGGCAGACGCGGATTTCTTAAATATTCAGGGGGAGGTCTTGCAGGTATAAGCCTGGCTTCACCCCTGGCTTATGCAGCCTGTGGCGTTTCTTCCCAAGGCAACGATGATCAGGTGCTGTTTATTGGCGATGAAATCGCCGTAGCTGAGACCACATCCGGGAAAGTGAGAGGGTATATCCTCAGGGATGTTTATTATTTCCTGGGCATACCTTACGGCGCTGACACATCGGGTGTCAATCGCTTTATGCCCCCGCGGAAGCCGGAGCCATGGACCGATGTTTTCCCGGCAATATGGTGGGGAAACGCGGCGCCACAGCTTATTGAGGGCATCTATTCGGGTGAGAACAGGTACAGGGCTTTCCGTCATCATGCCAATTTTGATGACATCAGCGAGAACTGTCTGTCGGTCAATGTATTCACCCCCGGCTATAATGACGGTAAGAAGCGCCCTGTTCTCGTGTGGATGCATGGTGGCAGCTGGAATTACGGAATCAGCATTGAGCACGACGGGGTCAACGGCGAAAACCTGGCACGTCACGGAGATATTGTGTTCTGCTCAATCAATCATAGGCTTGGCCCGATGGGATTCTCTGACCTCTCTGCTGCAGGCGATGAAAGGTTTGCTGCGTCAGGTAATGCAGGGGCTCTTGACCTGGTCGCAGCTCTTGAATGGGTCCATGATAACATCGAAAACTTTGGAGGTGATCCGGGAAATGTCACAATAATAGGACAATCAGGAGGCGGTGGAAAGATCATTACCACCCTAGGAATGCCTTCGGCAAAGGGATTGTTTCATAAGGCTGTAGCCCTGAGCCCGGCAAGCATGGAATTCAGGGACAGGGAGATGAAAATGAAAGTCGGCGAGTATATCCTGAGGGAAGCCGGCTTAAAGCCCGGTCAGGCTGACGGACTGCAGCAACTGGGATGGAGAGATTATTACGCCGTTGCCCTGAGGGCTGCTGAAAAATACATCAAAGATTCAGGAATACAATCTGTTACACCAGTGCAGATCTTCCAGCCTCAGGTTGATGGAAATTTCATACCTCAGCACCCGGTTAATCCTGTTGCATCGCCGTATGGTGCTGATATTCCCCTGATATTAAGTTCTACAACCAATGAAAATTCAAATGCTTTCAGGGACTCTTCCCTGGAGAACATTTCATTTGAAGGGGTGAAGGACGAAATGGCGAAGGTATATGGAGAAAAAGCCGGGGAAATAGTTGACGCCTATGCCAGGGCATTCCCTGACAGGAAACCGGTTGAGATATGGTCAATGGCCAATAAATTCAGACAGGGCTCAGTGGTTATTGCTGATGCAAAATCAAAACAGGCAGCACCTGTTTACCTTGCCTGGTTTGGCTGGCATCCGCCACTGTTCGATAACCGAATGAGGGCATTCCATTGTATCGACCAGTGTTTCTGGTTTTATAATACTGATGTTATGCTCACGCATACAGGGGGCGGGGCAAGACCCAGGGCTCTCTCAGAAAAGATGGCAAACTCTCTTCTCAGGTTCATGAATACAGGTGATCCGAATGGCGGAGGATTGCCTGAATGGCCGGCCTACACTTCTGCAAAAGGAGAGATGATGTTCCTTGATGATGTTCCTCAGGTACAGTTTGATCCCGACAGGGAAGCCAGGAAAACCCTTCCGCCATATTTTCTATAGATAAATATCTTAAGAAGTTAAACGCATGAAGAAGAAAAAAACAATAATACTACTGAGTGTATCACTAATATGGCTGCTTACTTTAAACGTGTCTGCAGCCGGTGTTCAGTCAGGCAATCTGAGGGTGGGTGCCGGCAAGGTCAGTATTACACCTCCTGAGTTCATGTTTCCGACAGGTGTTGAACACAAGAACTTCATCGGTGTTCATGATTCTGTCTTTGTCAGATCAATCGTCATTGACAACGGGATAACCAGGGCGGCTCTGGTGTCGCTTGAGATGGGTAACCCTCCTGAAAAGGAGGAGTTCTATGATGCTATAACCAGGGAACTGAATATCAGGGCCGAGCATCTGTTCATAAGTGCCACCCATAGTCACAACACATTGTCGATCGATCAGTATCCCGGCAAGAATGCAGAGATATATTACGATCTGGTAATTAATGCCACCATAAAGTCATTGAAGGAGGCCACTGCCAGGCTTCAGCCTGCCCGGGTAGGTTACGAGACCGGAAAGGCGTATGTGAATACAAACCGTGACCAGAAAATAGGAGAGGGGTATCATATGGGTTACAATCCTGACGGCCCTTCGGACAAGACCGTTACGGTGGTCACCTTCACATCACTGTCAGGAGACCCAATAGCCGTGTACGCCAACTATCCCTGCCACGCCGTGTTAATGTACAGGGCAAAGACCAGGGATGGTCATCAGGAACTGTCAGGAGATCTTCCGGGAGCTACATCGCGTTATATCGAGAGTCACTTTAACGGTCTCGTGGCAGTCTACGGAGACGGGGCGGCAGGCGATCAGAATCCGCTGTTCATGGCGACGTATAACCAGGATGCACCTGATGTATATGACACAGGGGCAGGCGGTTATGCTATCCTTGACGTAATGTCACGCCGTCTGGGCGAGGAGATGGTGCGTCTCATAAGGGCTACCAGGAATACTTATTCAACAGTAAGCATCTGGGGTAAAAAGACAATTGTCACATGCCCCGGAAGAAAGAGGAAGTATCCTGCTGACCCGAACGTTCCGACAGGAGGATACCTGGCACCTTCCGTCATCGAGATGGTTGACGGTGATCCGGTGTCAATACCACTGCACCTGCTTATGATTGGCGATATCGCCTTCGCAGGTGTCGCCGGTGATTTCTTCACCGAAATAGGGATGCACATCAAGGAACAATCAGTCTTTGACAGAACACTGATTGTCACAAAAATGCCCAAGCTGTCGAAGGTACCGAATAATGTCGGGTACATCCCCACTGATAAGGCTTATCTCATGCCTTCTGAAAAGGCAATATACAATCCGTTGAAACCGGGTTGCGCAGAAACATCCGTTATCGATGCTTACAATGCAATGATGAATGAATATATCTCTCTCAGAACAAACTGAAACTAAATCAAAAGCATATTATGAAAAGAAATGTACTGACAATGACAATAGCTTTAATGTCAACAGTGCTCATGTTCACTGGTTGCCAGAACTCACAGACAGTTGCTCCAAAACTGAGCAACCTCGAGCTGGGTTACTTCAAGACCAACCTTGAATTTGTAAGATTCTGGATGAATGAGACTTTCTCCCCTGATACTGCCAGTTATACTGTGACAGTTGAGGCCTCGCGCACTGACAGCATAGTCATAACACCCCGGCTTCCAGAAGACATTACTGATGTAGTGATAACAATCAATGATTCTGTCGTGAAGGCAAATGAGGGTTATAAGGTCGATGTCAACATGGGTGACAACCCTTTCACCATCAGGGTAAGCAAGGGCAGGAAGAATGCGACGACATATAATCTGCTTGTCACACAGAAGGATCTGTCTGCCGTCTACGTCTCCGAGAAGGTGATGGAAGGGGTATGGCGTATCTACGATTTTGGTGCATTCCCCGGCAATGAGAACTTTTACCTGGTTGAAGGCGATGGAAAGGCCCTGTTGTTTGATACGGGAATGGGCAAAGGTGACCTTGCGTCCTATATAAAAGGGCTGACAAGCCTGCCTGTTGATATCGCCATCACACACGGCCACGGCGATCATTTCAGGCAGGTGGACCAGTTTAAGGAGAGCACAGTTTATATTCATGAAAAGGATCTCGGCATGCTGCCGCCGGAACTTGTCACTCCCAGGTTCAAGACCATCAGGGGGGGCTATGTGATCGACATCGGAGGCGGGAGACGTTTTGAGGCGCTTGAACTGCCCGGTCATACTCCGGGTTGCCTGATCTTCCTTGATGCCGCCAACAAACTGGCAGCAGGCGGCGATGCAGCAGGGTCGGGTGACAGGGTTCATGCTTACAACATTCCTTTCAATGATCTGAAGATATACGCTGAGGCGCTGAGAAAGATCGAGGCCAAAATCAAGGACCTTGACGGACTTACAATCCTGACAGGGCACTATTACCAGGAGAAGACCCCGCTTACCGGTGCCACCGGCAAACAATTTATTACCGATATGCGGATCCTGACGGAGAAGGTGCTCAGCGGTGAAATAGTAGGCAAGACAGCCTATACCGTAAGAAACGGACAGGTAAGAGAACTAAGGCAGGCTTACTACGGTCTGGGAGGCCTCTGGTATAACCCGAACAACTAAAACAAATTGATCATGAAAAATCAGAGAAAAGTACTGGCCATAATACTGGCTGCAGTGATATTTATCGGGATGAACATGCAGTCAGCATTTGCCATGCAGGATGACCCGCCTGCACTGTCAGGGATTGAACTGGGGTACTATAAAACCGATATTGAGTATGTAAAATGCAGCCTGAATGAACCGTTTGCCTATGATAATAACAACTACACGGCTACAGTTGACCAGTCATATACTGCAAGTATGTTTGTGACCCCTTTCCTCGATAAGGACCAGGAAGACATCCTGATCAGAGTTAACGGTATTTATGCTAACTGCGGCGAAAGATACAGGATCGAAATGAAGATGGGTGATAACCCTGTTCAGATCTCTGTGACCTCGGAAGACGGATCGGTCAATACCTATAATCTGAATGTCATAAGGAAGGACCTGTCGGAAGTATATGTATCAGAGCTTATTGCAGAAGGAGTCTGGAGGATAAAGGATTTCGGCGGATTTGTGGGCGATGAAGACATGTATCTTATTATAGGTGAGAAAAAGGCACTGTTGTTTGACACAGGAATGGGTAAGGGTGATCTGGCAGGTTATGTCAGGAAACTGACAAATCTGCCTTTGGAGGTAGCCATATCACACGGTGCGCGCGATCACCACGGGCAGAATGACCAGTTCAGCAATAATAAGGTGTACTACCCTGAAAAGGATATAAACCGCCTTCCCGCCACAATTGACAAATCAAAGTATGTGCTGGTAAAGGAAGGAGATAAGATTGACCTGGGAGGAAGAATTTTTGAAGTGATAGATCTGCCGGGCCATTCTCTTGGACATGTGGTTTATCTTGACAGGGAGCACAACATGGCCTTTACGGCAGACATCCTCGGTTCGGGCGATAAGGTTTACATGCAGGGTAACAGCCGTACGACTATGGAAGTTTACCATAAGGGTCTGAGACATTTCGAGGAAAAGGTCAAAGGGCTCAATGGACTGACCCTCCTTGTAGGACACTCTTACCAGACAAAAACACCGCTTACCGGAGTCGCCGGGTTGCAGATGATAACTGACATGAGGATTCTTGCCGAGAAACTGATAAAAGGTGAGATCATCGGGAAACTTGTGTTCAGTACGCAGAATGGGGTGACAGCCACAATGAGAGAGGCTCACTTTGGCCTGGCAGGGATGTACTACAACCCCGGACTTCAGTAAAGACCGGTGATTGAGAATGCTACAACGGCTAAGTAAAGAACTGAAATAGAGATCATATGAATAAGGCACTGTCCATTCTGACGCTTGCAGCGACAATGTCGCTGCAAGCTGCCGCCCAGGGGGAAATACCTCAGGCTGAGATCAGTAACAAAGTGATCAGGGCAAGGGTCTACCTGCCCGATGCACAGGCGGGCTATTACAGGGGAACAAGGTTTGACTGGTCAGGTGTCATGCCGGAACTCGAATACAAGGGGCACAGTTATTTCGGACAATGGTTTGAAAAATATGATCCTTTCCTGCACGATGCCATCATGGGACCTGTGGAGGAGTTTGCCCCGCTGGGTTACGAAGAAGCCGGGACGGGAGATTTCTTTATCAAAATTGGCGTCGGTGCGCTTCTCAAACCTGCTGAAGACAAATATAACAGGTTCAATTACTACAATATAGATGACCCTGGCCAATGGGAGGTAAAGAAGAAGAGCGGCCAGATCACCTTCATCCACCTCCTTGAACACAAAGATTACGGCTATAAATACGAAAAGACGATAAAGCTGGCGAATGGAAAACCTGTGCTCGAAATAATCCATTCAATAGAAAACAGAGGAGGAAAAACAATTGAAACGAATGTCTATAATCACAATTTTTTCGTCATTGATGGCAGATATACAGGGCCCGGGCTGAAAGTTATTTTTCCGTTTGAGCTTAAGATTGATTCAACCAGGATAAGCAAGCTGGCTGATGTTAAGGGCAATACAATAACATTTTACAGAGAGTTTGTCAAAGGTGAAACAACCAATCTCGGTTCGCTGACCGGGTTCGGGGCTGATGCAGCGGATTATGACATCCGGATCGAGAATCACAATACAGGCGCCGGGGTAAGGATAACCGGCGACAAGCCTATTACAAGACTCGTCTTCTGGGCATCACTGAAGGTATTGAGCCCTGAGCCTTACATCAATATCAGAATTGCGCCAGGGGAGGAATTCAGATGGAAGATAAGGTATGAGTTTTATACCCTGGATAAATGACCGGAATAATTGAAACAAAAAAGTAATATCATGTCAAACAAAGGGAATACTGTTAAAGGAAACATTGCCGGAGGTGGTTATGCTTTGGCAAGGAAAGCCATGCATTGCTTCGCACCATTCCTGGTTCTGTGCAGCGTATGGTTTGCAATGCCTGCAAAAGCTCAGTCGGTGACTCCGTTTGATGCCGGCAAACTGGTCAATAAGGGTGACAATGTAAAATACGGTTCCTATATCGTTTATAAAATAGGTGAAGGGATTTACCAGATCAATGATCCCGGTGTGACAACAGGCAAGGGTGGTGCATGGGGTGTAGACATGTATCTGGTATGCGGAGACAGTAAGGCCCTGATGATTGACCTGGGCAACAACTACATTGACGGCTATGAAAAGGATCTGATACCGCCCCGGAAGAATGCAAAAGAAGAGTTTCTTTCAGTCGTCTACGGACTGGTCGGAAAACTGCCTCTTGAAGCTACTATCACTCACGCACATCCCGATCATGATGGAATGACAGGTGCCTTTGCAGGAAGGAATGTCACGTTATGGATCCCGGAAGGGGAAGATATGACAGCGCCGCAGACACAACATAAAATAGATGCCTCTGTCTATAAGACCTTCAAATCCGGTGAGAAGTCTTTCGATCTCGGTGGAGGCCGCATAGTTGAGACCTTCCTTGTCAGAGGGCATTCAAACGGCGGTACAGTGTATATACTGAAGAAGGATGGGCTCCTCTTTACCAGCGACGCGATCGGCTCAGGCATAGGCCAGGGCTTTGGAAGTGTTGAGAGGCTCAGATACCTGGCAGAAGACTCAAGAAAGCTGGTTGATCATATTAAGGCAAATTTCTCCCCTTACGAGAGGTATGCGTTAAGGGTTTACACCGGTCATAGCTGGCAGAATGCCTATGGAGGCTATATGAGTCCTAACAGGGAAAAGGTAGACGTTGGCTACCTCGACTGGCGATTTGTTCAGGATGTGGCATCATGCGCAAACGGGATCTTCGAAGGCAAATGGCTTGTTGAAGGGAGCGGGCTTCAATACGTTGGCAAAATGGCCTATACAGACAGCTGGCCCTCTGCTGGCGGAAGGGCAATTATGCTCTATGGCACAGGTACCATAATATTACCTCTGGAGGTAGCCTATGAGGCTGCCGGATTGAAGATGCCTGTGAATGAGACAAAGTGATATGAATTGATAATAATAAATGAAAATGACTTTAACCCTGAATTCTTAACCTGTCATAATGACTATGCCTATGGAATAAACGAAATGAAAAAAGGACCGGGAGATGATGTAACATCGCCGGTTCCGGTTCTGCGTTAAACACTCGTAACCTGAAAGTTAATTATTCAGGTTATCAATTAACCTAACATAAAAAAACCTTTTAAACTATGAGAAAAAATGAAAAATCTGGACAAACAGATTATTTAATTGGCAAATTCAAACTGCTGCTGATAATGACATTCGTTCTCATTATTGCAGTGAGCAATGCAGTTGCTATGCCTGGCACCGGTCTCGGACCGGACAGCGAGCAGCAAAGGATTACCGGAAAAGTGACCGACGGCAAAACGGGGGAACCCCTTGGTGGTGTTGTCGTTCAGGTGAAGGGCACTCTGACCGGAGAGATAACGCTGGGTGATGGAACATACAGCATACCTGTGACAGCAGATGCCCAGGCACTGCTATTCAGCTTTATCGGCTACCAGCCGCAGGAAATAGCAATTTCTGGCAGGTCAGTAATTGATGTTGTAATGTCTGAAGAGGTGACAGCTCTTGAGGAAGTGATTGTTATCGGCTACGGTACCCAGAAGAAAAGTCTTGTAACAGGCGCAATAGCAAGCGTATTCGAGTGAGGACATTAAGAATTCATCTGTTACAAGGGCTGAACAGGTTCTGCAGGGAAAAGCTGCCGGGGTGCAGGTTATTTCCACTTCAGGCGCTCCCGGTGCAGAAATGAAAGTAAGAATCAGGGGTTATAGCTCAAATGGCGCTGCAGATCCGTTGTATATTGTTGACGGAATAAAGTCTACGAATATCAGTTATCTCAATCCTGAGGATATCAGTAACATTGAAGTCCTCAAGGATGCAGCCTCATCAGCCATCTACGGAGCAGAAGGGGGAAACGGGGTCATCCTTGTTACAACAAAAACAGGTAAATCGGGAATAGGTGAAATAAGCTACGATTTTCAGTATTCAGATCAGGTTGTCGGGAAACTGCCTGAAATGCTGAATTCTGAGGAATATGCAACTTATTTTAATGAAGCAGGATTATTTACAATCCCTCCGGCTTCCATAACTCATGATACCGATTGGCTGAATTCAATATTTGAACATGGCAACTCCGCCAGGCACAATCTCTCTTTTACCGGTGGAACTGAAAAATCAAAGTTTCTCTTATCTGCCTCCGCATTATCTCAGGATGGGATAGTGGTTATGGATAAAGACAGTTATAAAAGGTATACATTCCGGCTTAATGCAGAGACACAAATTAAAAGCTGGTTAAAAGTAGGAAGCAGTAACAACTATTCATATACCGAAAGAAAAACTGTAAGAGAAGATAATGAGAGTAGCGGGACTATCTCTGCAGGTCTGTTAATGGATCCGTTAACTCCTGTAACTTATGCTGCTGACGAGGTCCTTCCGCCACATGTTCAGAGTGCGATTAATAGCGGGAAAAAACTAGTGAAAAATGCAGATGGTCTGTATTACGGCATTTCTCCATATATATCCAAAAACCCGTCGAATCCGTTCGTAGGCCTGGAGATTAATAATACAACTACGAGATCGTGGGTTTTGCAGGGGAATATTTTTGCTGAAATACAACCGATAAAACAAGTTACGTTTACATCAAGGCTTGGATATGAGATAGGCAACACACTGACTCATGGCTGGAATCCGGTTTACTTTTATAATACATACCAGGCTTTCAATGAAATTTCAAGTATCGTTGCCCAGGAATCAAATGCCAACTTCTGGCAATGGGAGAATTTTGTCAGTTATTCGAATAAGTTCGGGCTTCATAATTGACTGTCCTTGCCGGTATGTCAGCAGAGTCACGTGGCGTATCAGTATATAAATGCATCCGGTGGCCCAATGCTGGCTGAAAGATGAGTTTGCCCAGCTGAGTTTGGTTGCATCGCAGGCAAAAGCGGTGTGGCTGGACAAAAGACTCTTGATAAGAAAGCATCCTATTTTGCCAGATCCTCTTACGACTTCAATAACAAATATATGCTCCAGGCAACTATCAGGAGAGATGGAGCAGGAACTTCCCTGTTGCCACCCGCAAACCGATGGGGCCTCTTTCCATCATTTTCAGCCGGCTGGTTATTTACAAACGAGTCATTTATGCCAACATCCTTTCTCAGTTATGGTAAGTTAAGGGCCAGCTGGGGTAAAAACGGCAGTCTCTCCAATCTTTCAAATTATAGCGCCGCTACCCCGCACACGTCTCTTGGGCGCATCGGGCGGCTCGCCGGCGATTTAGCGGAAGGTGCTCTTTCCATCGCTGCTCTGATATTCATTTCGGAGGCGAACCTCGCCTTGATGCGATATTCTGCGATGGCTGGCGCGATTGCGGGCGGATGCACAAGGGCTCTGTTCAACTACGCGAATGGGTTTCGTTTCGCGCATAGTTGAGGTCGTCGGAGGACCGCGCGGATCGGGAGTTTGCCGTTCCATTTCAAAAATATGCTGACAGATGCGGCCGCCGCATGTTATCTCTGTTTATTAAGAGGGGTGTTGGCGGTTTCATCTTCTGTCCATTTTTCGGTTCTTTTCTTGAGCCATTTTATCTCTATTTGAAGGGGCTGTATAATTTTATCTATATTGCCCTTTTCGAAAAGAGACAAAAAGCGGCCAAAAAACTCGGCGGAAGAAGAAACTCCAAACCCCCTCGTAAGGCCTTTCTCGCTTAAAAGAGGAAAATGAAGCGGATTTGCACAGCGATTTTCATGGGGTTCGGCATCGCAGCGGGAGCCGCTCCCGTCGGGAATCCCGCGTTCCCAAAGCTTCTCAAAAAAGGGTTGTTCATTCCCGAAGAAAGCCATTTTGGCCTTCGGATGGGCTACGAAGGCGATTTCGTCGGAGACGGCCAGCTGAAACGCACGGATGGGGGTTCCGGGAGAATCGATAGCGACAAACAGGAGACAAACTCGGGGACGGCTACATTTACTCTCGTCGAGCGGTTGGACGTCTATGGTGTCTTCGGATCTTCCCGATCCTGCCTGAATTGGCGTTTTTCCGATCGGGACGGCTCGACCAAGCGGGTTCAGCTCGAAACGAAATATCGATTTTTATGGGCGGTCGGCGCCCGCGCGATCCTGTACGAATGGGGCGATGCCGTCTTGGGTGCCGGCGGGCGATATGCGCAAACGGAATCCAAGCCCTCCTGGGTAGCGATCGACGGCATTCCGGTTGGTAAAGAAGAAAGCTCCCGTTACAAATGGAACGAATGGCAAGTCGATCTGAGCTTGTCCTACCAAATCGACATGCTCGTCCCTTACATCGGCGCGAAATATTCTCAGACAAAGGCTTCATTTGGATCGTTTCCCCGAACCGATCGCAAGCGACGGCCGAGCGAGCGTTCGGATGGAGAATAGAAACCCCGTAGGCCTCGTCGTTGGATGCGCGGTGACGAATGGATCGTATTTCATGCTCAATGTAGAGGGAAGGCTGATCGATGAGCAGGCCTTTACAATTGCAGGAGACGTGAGGTTTTAATGCGGCGTTTATTTGCGATGTTTGCAATTCCTTTCTCCCTCGCAGCAGCTCCGATCGGCTATGGGGCTGATCCCGCGGTTCTGGAGGAAGGATTCTGGATTTCGGATCGCTGCTGGTCCAGCCTTCGGTTTGGGCTGTCCGGCGATTTTTTCGCGCAGAAACGCCTTCGTCCCGATCCCTCTTGCTCCGATTTAGGGATTGGTGAATCGGGAATATGGTGGCAAGCCCCGGCCGCGACATAGGCTGGAACATGCGAGAGCGCTTCGAGATCCGGGCATTTACGGGACCTGCGGCCGCCGCCGATCTTTGCTGGCGTCATCTAGCAGTTTTGTATGAGGCCAATGGCCTCGACGGGATCCTCTGGGGAGGAGCCGCAAAACTAGTTTTGTTGGAAATCCAAGACACCACGTTCGGCCTCGATATCAAAGGAGGCGGCATCGATGGGGTAATCGAAGGGCCGCTTGTGGAAAACGGCAAAGTCCTTCCCGGCGGATTTTCGGGCAGCGTTCGCTTTTGGCAGATCGCCCCGGGCATTTCTCAAAATATCGGGCCTTTAAGACCTTTATATCGGGGTCGCCATCGATCATTTCGCCTACAGCCTTTCGTCGGAAAGCAGGGATCTGCGCTTCCGCGACTTCTTATCGGTTGGAACCTGCGAGGGCTGCTCGTTCAGCTTCGGTTCCAAAGCGTCTCTAAATATCGAAACGCGCCAGCTTTTTGAATCGGGCGTCACCATTTCCGGCGAACTCCGCTTTTAGAGTGTGTCTACAAAAATCGACGAAGCCGTTCTTTGTAGACGCACTCTTAGAAGTTCGTCTCAAAATACATCTTTTACAAAAACGCGATCTTCCTTATCCTAGAATGCTTTCTTTATATTTAGGGTGAGAGAGATGGCATCTTTTCAAAGCGGTCGCGGATTTTATCGATCAGCGCTTTTATCATTGGTTTCAGCAGCGTCCTTGTTTGCAGAAGAGGCTCCTGTTGCGCAATACAATCCTCAGCAAGTGCAAATGGATATAGAAGCTCTGGCGAAAAGAGCTGAACGAAAGGAAAATCGTCAGTCTGAAAAAGATGAACGGCGATCTGACTCTCAGCGGAGAGGTCGAGGTGGAATTCCAAGACATGAATGAGAAGCGCAATGGAATCAAGCAGCGCGGACGGGATAGAAATCAAAAAGACCTTTCGGCGCTTCCCAACCCGCCCAAACCGGCTCAGGTTTGGGACGTCGAGGTCAACATCATGCTCGACTATCGAACCGATTACACATGGGCTGCGATCAAATTGGAATTCGACAACGATATGGGGATCCTCAGCGGGACGATGAACAAACTCCGCCTGGAAAAAGCGTTTCTCGGAGGACGGCTCGTCGATGGAGATACATTTACGTTCGACGCGGAAATCGGCCGCATATTCTTAATCAACACCTTTGATTCAAAGGTTGAGTTCGGTTCTGTTTTCGATGGCATTTTGTTCAAAATCAGCAAAGCGTTTGAGTCGATCGGGGACTTTTATTTCAATTCCGGAGCTCTCTTGGTCTCTGAAAAAGACGACCATTATGCATTTGTCGGAGAGCTTGGGATGCTGAAATTGGGAAATATTGGATTCGATCTGAAATATTCTGTAATCGATTGGAAAAAGACCTGATCGGAATGAATTGAAAAATCTCCGGTTTAATTATGTCGTGCAGCAGCTTCAGCTCGCCTATCAGTTCAAGCCCGAATGGCTCGGAAAAAGGACGATGAGATTCTATGCTGCGGGATTGAACAATATGATCGCAGATTCCCTGGATTTGCCTAAATCATTGACCAAAGAACAGGGGGAGCAATGGGTGAAAGGAATCCGGCCGAACGTTCCTTTTGAAAACTTCGGGAAGCAGAATTGGGGATGGTATGCGGGGTTTTCGATCGGGCAAGCTCGGCAAAATGGGCGATTGGTCCCTCGATGCGAACTACCAGTGGATGCAAGCCCAGGTAGTTCCCGGATTTGATTCGATTGGGATTGGCCGCGGTAATGCGACGGCTCAAGGGATTCGATCGACAAACATCGACGGAACCGGACAATATACGAGCCTGGAGAATGCAGTAGGGCCTGGTAATTACAAGGGCTTTGAGGTCTAAGTCCAGTACATGTTTACCGATAGCTTAATGGTTCTTGAGAATTTCAAAACGTCGCAAAACCTGTATGAGAATTTGGGTCCCAAGATACATTACAAGCAGTTCGAAATCGAATTCGTCTATACGTTCTAAACCAGTCGCATGCAAACAGGACGTCGGTGCTCCGACGTCCTGTTTCGCTATCAAAAGTGTTTTCTGAATCGCAGAGCTTTGTCAACAGAACCCTTCCAATGAGAGGGTGTCTACAGAAGCTTCTCTTTGTAGACACCTTCTGAGTCCAAGTCTTTGAATTTCAGTCCATCAAAGAGTAGAAGGCAATTCGTGAAATAGTTGAGATCTCTCGGTATTCTTATGCGTCTATGACCCCATCTCATTCCTGAGACGGGGTCATATATAAACCCGGTCCGCTGAAAGGATTCGCCGGTTAGGTTCTTACAACAGGAGAAGAAATGAAGAGCTTTTGTTTTTTTGCATTGTTATGCAGCATTCCATGCGCGATGTTGGCGCAGGATCGTCTTCAAAATATCCGCATTTACGAAAATACGAGCAAGGTAGCGAAATGGGGATATAAAAATTGCGATATGAATCGAAATGGAGAAAGACGAATTGCATCGATGGCGATAAGATCTGGAAGATGTTGTCTTCGACATAGGCGCGGCGATCGGAGATTGGTCGCAAATGGTATTGGATTATAATAAAAACGTCTCCTTATATGCGTTCGAACCCATTCCCGAAACATTCGCTTCTTTGCAAGAGAGGCTGAATTTGCCCAATGTTCGCCTGTATAATTTAGCATTCAGCCAACATGTCGGCGGCGCGGATTTTTTTGTCTATTGCGCCTCGGACGGGGTCATGGAGAGAAGTTCGCTGTATTATAGACCTGTGATTGCGGATTCATTTAAACAAAAGATCCAGGTGCCGACGCAGAATCTGGATTGTTTTTGCAAAGAGAATCAAATCGCGCGAATCGATTTTTTGAAAATGGATACAGAAGGTGCCGAACCCTTTATTTTGCTTGGGGCTCAGGACCTGTTAAACAGAAAAGCGATTTCGGTGATTCAGCTCGAGTACGGCGGATGCAATATCGACTCCAAAACAACTTTAAAACAAATATACAAGCTCTTGAAATCAAAGGGATACTCGATTTATCGGATTGTCCCTAAAGGACTTGTCGAAGTTCGCTCATGGGATCCAAAGTTGGAAAATTTTAAATATTCGAATTATCTCGCGGTTCTTAAAGACTAAGAGGGCGCGGAGGGTTTTTTAAAGACGAGCTTTCATGAAGATGAGCATAAATGCGATGAAGCTATTGCTTCATCGCCCTATAAAGGCATTCTGAACCGAATACAGGCTCTCAATTCTGAACGAGAGTGGGATCAGTTCCATTCTCCTAAAAACCTTGCAATGAATCTTAGTATAGAAGAGGAGAGCTGGTGGAACATTTCAGATGGATGACTGAATCTGAGAGTTTTGATAAGTCCCCGCAAAAACTTAGTAAAATTCGAGATGAAATCGGCGATGTTTTCTTGGATTTATTGCACCTTGCCCATGTTCTTGGAATAGAAATCAACCAAGCAGCCCATGATAAACTTTCCGAAATAGGTAAAAAATATCCCGTCGAACAAAGTAAGGGTTGCAGCAACAAATATACAGACTTGAAAATCTAGAGAGAATCCAGCTGGAGGCCGCAGTTTTAAAAGGATTATTTCGGGGCATCCGCCAATGCTTGAGAAGAGAACCGCACTGTAGTGCGCCTGTGCCAATAGCGAAAGAAGACGAAGCGGCGAGGGAGTTTTTCGGTTTTCCCATGGATGTAAGAGATGGGGATGCGATGCGTTTTGAGCAGGCGTTCGTAGTCTTTCAAGGCATCCGGTGTGTCGCCTTTATTTCTAAAGAATAGGCATGGATGCGAAGAGTCGCTTGGATGCACGTCGGGATCTATAGCTGGTTCGTCAAAAGGTTCCGGCGAAACGAAGCGAATGGAACCGCTCCAACCGTTGATCCAAGGGAATTGCTTGAAGGGGTGGGCGGGAAGAAGGATTTTGAGATTTGGAATCAATGCGAACAAAAGAATCGCATCCCACCAGGAAGAGCTCATTAAGATGAGAACGGCGGAAGGATCGGGCAGGGGCGATTCGAAGCTCACGGAGCGGAAATTCTTCAAGACTTTTCGAATGAAGAAGGGCGTGAACAGAGCCAAGAGACGACCCATCAGGACGAAAGAGGCCAGAATGGTTAAAAAGCCCATTAAAACGAATCCGGTCGAAGCAGAAAACCCCATTTGCTCATTGATGGCGAAGATGAAAAAGGCGGCGAGGAAAACGCCCAAAAAGCTAAGAAAAGCCGTGGCGGCGATGACTTGCCCCCGTTTTTCCTTAGGGCTATTGATTTGGATAAAGGCATCGAAGGGAACCACGAAAGCCCCGCCAAATATCCCGAGAAGTCCAAGGATGAGGATGACGAGAATCAAGGAGCCGGAAAAGAGATGGAGCAGGAGGAATAAAACCCCTACGAAAAATCCGCTGATGCACGAAATCCCCGGCTCTACCTTTTCCTTTGAGAGCTGGCCCGCCAGCACGGCGCCGATGGCGATGCCGACGGCGACGGGGAGGAAGAGATATCCGCCGCCCACTTCGCTCAAGCCCAGCGACTGAATGGCGAACGGGATGATATTGAGCTGCGTAAAGGCGCCGATAAAGAGAAAAAACGCCGAGCCGAAGATCGCCGGCAGAAGGTAGGGCAGAGACCAGCTCGATCTTCAGGGTTTGATAGATCTCATAGAGAAAGAAGGGGTTGAACTTCTTTTGGGAATTCTGGGGCGGGGTGCGGCGGATTCCCAGGCTGGTCAGGACGCTGATCGCGGCGATAAGGACGCAGAATCCTGTGACCAGGACGAAATTCTTGTCCGAGATGTCCGTCAGGAACGAGGCGAGAAATGTCCCGAGGATGATCGCCAAATAGGTGAGAGAAGTAAGCGAACCATTGGCTTTCGAAACTCTTTTTTCCTCGATCAGCTCAGGGATAATCCCATATTTGGAAGGGCCGAATAACGCACTTTGGCTCGCCATGCCGAAGAGCGCTATATAGACGCCCCATTCGGACTCGATCCAAACCGCTCCGAGAGCAAAGAGGATGAAGACTAACTCGAGCACGCGCGTGATCACGATGATCCTCCGCTTGCTGATCCGATCGGCCAGAACTCCGGACACGGAAGAGAAAGAGGAGGAAAGGGATGACGAAAACCGCTCCCGTCAGCGCTAAAATACTCGCGGCTGCAGCAGGGCCCTTGATGTTGATGAGCAGGAAGATGACGAGAAGTTTGTAAATATTATCGTTCAGGGCGCCGAGGAACTGAGTTGCATTCAGCAGATAAAAGGAACGGTAGTCGGTTTTAAAAAAAAATTTCATGCAAAAATAAATTGACGCTCGTTCTTAATCTACCCCTTATCGTAGCCGATTGCTCAGATTGGCGCTATCTTATTTTTTCGGTTTCCTTAGAGGCTCCATCCGAGGTATGATAGGAGTCGCAAAGAAGGGAAAAATATGACGGCTTTTACGAGCCATTCCATGCATCGGCTCATCGATTGTCTTGCGGCGAGGCTGAGCGGATGCAAAGAACATTCTTTAAGAGAGCAGTGGATCGTTTTCAATGGTTCGGTTCACAAGCAATGGCTGCTCGTCGAGCAAGCTACCCGTCTTCCGGAGCAGGCGATTGCGGGAGTGGAAGTGCTCAGCTGGCAAGAGGCCTTGAGCCGCATTTGCTCCAAGGCAGGGGCGATCCCCGATCGATTTGAAATTGCGCTCGGCCTTGTGGAAATTTTTTCAAAAAAGCCGCCTGAGTTAAAAGACTGGCTGGACAGCCAGCGATCTTTGACTTCCAAGTCCTATATGGCCTGGGTGTATCGCATGAGCCGGCAGATCAGGGATGCCGGATTCTACGGCCTCGGCCAGATCGAGCCTTGGCAAAGAAATATCTTGGATCTCCTTCGGGAGAGCAGAAAGTGGAAGTTTCCTTTTTGGCTCCTGCAAGAGGCCCGTCTGCCGGAGAGCGTCAGCCATGTCCATTTGCTCTGCCCGAGCGATTTGCCCGGCGCAGGTTGGGAGTTTTTCTTTCGGGAAAAAGAGCGGTGCTCGGCGTACCTCTTTTCCCCGACGCGCGATGTTTTGGGGAGGACGTCAAAAGCGGGCGCGAGCGGCGAAGCTGGGTTCGAAAGCTGGAGGCCGAAGAGGTCTCTATGGCCTCGTTGGAGGCGCTACAGGAATATTTGAAACACACCGACCCGGTGCTGGGCGGAGTTCGGCAAGCTGGCCAGAGCGGCTGCGGCAAAACTCGAAGAGCTGTCGGTCGAGCCGATCGATGCGCACGGGGTAGAAAGCGAGGATATCGAAGAGATCCGAAGGAAATTTTCAGGCGGCCAGATCTCTCTATTGGAGATGATGCGCGCCGATATGTTGTTTTTGAGCACGGAGCCGATCGAGACGGTTCCTCCTTTGGAAAGAGATGGGTCGTTCGAACTGATCGGAGCCGGCTCGTCCCGTCTGCGCGAAGTTCAAATCCTGAAAGACGGGATTTTGAGGTTGCTGCACGACAAACGGGCGACGCCGTCCGAGATCCTCGTCCCTCTCCCCCGACATCGCCGCCTATGAGCCATTGATCCGGTTTGTGTTTCAACAAGAGATCCCCTATCGGATTTCTCCGTCTTCCGCCGACATGCAGAGTTTGTTTTTTCAAGCGATGCGGCAGTTGTTTTTGCTCGCCCGAAAGGACTGGGAAGCCGACGTCGTGTTCGAACTGTTCGAGCAGCCCGCATTCCACGGCAAGCAGGGCTTCGACAAAGAAGAGCTCGCCCAATGTCTCTCTTGGATGAAAGACGCCAGAGTGCGCCAAAAATGGGATGGAGCAAACGGGTTTGTCGAAGGGATGAACCGGATGATGCGCGGTCTGATCTTCCTCTTGCCGGAAGACGAGGGATTGCCGAGAGTCAAGAGCATCGATTGGGGCGGGGCCGAGCTATTGGATCGCCTGATGCGTACGTTTTTGCTTTTGAAGAAATGGTCGGATGTATTTCAAAGCTCTTCCTGCCGGCTGCTCGGCGAATGGGTCGAGTTGATCGAACGGGCGGCTAAAAGAGCTCTTCGAAGCGGAACAGGGCGATCTCGAGCGGATGCGGCCGTTCTTGAGAAAGGCGGTCAGAGCGGCGGGGCGTTTTGCCGAAATACAAGTTCCTTTTTCCCTGATCGACGAATTATTCGAGCGCGAATGCTTTTTCGCTTCGGGTTCGCACGGAGGCGCCGAGGTCGAATCGATTCAATTCGTCTCTTTAAGGCAGGGAGCCGTGCGGCCTGCGAAGGCGATTTTTCTCATCGGCATGGAAAGCGGAGAATTCCCGCGGCCGACCATGCGCTCGACCTTCGACTGGAAGAGCCGCAAAGCCGACCAATCCGATCTCGCAAGACACCTCTTGCTCGAGGCGTTGTTTGCCGCAGAAGAACAGTTTCTCCGATCAGTTATTGCCATCGATCTTTTGAAGACCGGACAGGATGTGGATTTGCTCTCGATGGTTCAGGAATGGCTCGAAATGATCGATCGATTCTATCCGCAGCCGAAAAAAGCCTTCGACCTCCTGAATGCAGGAACATCTCCTTGCTGCCCTACCATCCTTCGTATTTTCAAAAAGGGACGTCCTTTTCCCGGCTCGACTTTCTCGCAGCGCGTCGCTCCGAGCAAATTCAGGAAAGCCTCTGGACGCGCGAGCTGCCCGCCGAGGAAATCCGCTCGATCGACTTGGAAGATCTATCCCTTGCGGCCGCCAATCCCTGGAAATATTTCCTGAAAACATTTCTCGGAACATGGCTCAAGGACGAGAAGTTATTTTCCGATTTAAGGCTGAAAGATTTTGATTTTTCTTCATATGCCCGGAAAAAACTGGTGAAGGAGATGTTCCAAAGCCCGATGGAAGATATCTTGCAAAGGCGCAAAGCGGAGCTGCCTCCGGGGGCGTTTCGCGGATGGGCCGAGCTAAAGCTCAAAGAGGAATATTCCGTCTGGAAAACAACCCTTGCCGAATGGGGGCTTGAATTTCGCGATTTTTTCTCGCTCCGCTTTTCCGAAGGCGTTTCAGAGGTTCGCCAAGAGAGAGAAGATCTTTGGGGAAGCTCCTCCCATTGAATTGACCCTTTCCTCGGGGCGATCGGTTCGGCATCGTAAGGACCATCGAGCTGGCCTCGCAGAAAGGACTCGGTGTGGCCAATAAGATAGATCTTTTCG
>CAVYYH010000010.1:0-133600 GCA_963772705.1 uncultured Bacteroidales bacterium
ATACTGACCTTTATGGGTTTCCGCCTTCTATTTGACAAAGCCTATGCCCCTGATTTCGAGGCATATTGTCCTTTTGGCGGAATACAGGCCCTCGGAAGCTACCTCACTATGGACTCATTGTCATGTTCAATGACAAGCACCCAGATAATGATGGGTGTGGTCCTGTTTATCGGCATAGTGCTTTTCTCAAGACTCTTCTGCGGATATATCTGTCCGTTGGGCACCATCAGTGAGTGGATTGGAAAGCTGGGTGACAGGCTGAAAGTGAGAATTACTCCCACTGGCTGGGTCGATTACGCACTTCGTTTCTTCAAATACGCCCTTTTATTTCTGACATTTTATTATACACTGAAGTCAAGCGAGCTCTTCTGCAAGAAATTTGATCCGTATTATGCGGTAGCTTCAGGATTCAACTCTGACGTTGCCCTGCTGTGGGCATTGCTGGCGATCGTCGCTCTCGTGCTGGGGTCATTCTTCATGAGGCTCTTCTGGTGCCGTTACCTCTGTCCGCTCGGAGCCCTGTCTGCGATTTTCAAATTCTCATACTGGTTCCTGGGTGTGATGGCGCTATACGTCATCCTCCTTCTTGCAGGACTTGATATTCCTTATCTCTATCCCCTGATAGTGATTACAGCCGGAGGCTACATCCTTGAGATCACCAGGATGAAAAAGGTACGACCCGATCCGGTCCATATCACACGCAACACAGACAGCTGTATTGACTGTGGTCTGTGCTCGGAGAAGTGCCCACAGGGAATTGATGTTGCCAACATGGTCAAGGTGACCCATACAGACTGTACCCTGTGCGGTGATTGCCTCTATGCCTGCCCTGAGAAAAACACCCTTCAGATTAACAGGAAGAACATGAAATGGCTCCCGGGTCTGGTGCTCGGACTGCTTATTATACTGGGAATAGTTGCAGGCACACTCTTCGAGTTGCCAACCATAGCTCAGAAATGGGGTACCCCTGAACAGATTGAGTCAGCAGGAGTGTTCGAAATGAGCGGACTGAAAAACATCAAGTGCTTCGGCAGCTCTACAGCCTTTGCCAACCAGATGCGAAAAGTAAACGGAATCTACGGTGTCTCAACATATGTTGCCAGCCATAGCGTACACATACTCTATGATACAACCATGTATGATGATGAAAAGCTCCAGAAGCTGTTGTTTGTGCCGGAGAAGAGAATAATCAGCAGTGTTGCCAAAGAGGTCGATTCCGTAACATACTATACCCTTACCGTCGATAAGTTCTTTGATCCGCTTGATGCAACATACCTTCAGCACTTGCTTGACCAGAAGACTGAGGCATGCGGTTACCAGAGCGACTTTGCATGTCCGGTCATCATACGGATATATTTCCCTGCCGGGAGTGAACCGGATAAGGAGACACTTGTAAAGGCGATAGAGTCGAAGAACCTCAGTTTTACATCCAACGGCAACGAGTTCAACGTCAAGCTGTCATATAAGGTTATTACATTTGATGAGCCTGCCGTTAAAATATCGAAGAGAGATTATGCAGAACAGATGTTTACCCCCACAGTGTCACATTTTAACGGATATTCAAAGTATACACCTGATGTGATGATGCAGTATGTACTCAGGATGGGAGCAAACGCCTCTCTTAAGGCACGATACAGCTATCTTATAAGCCACCTTTCAAATGACAAGGGTGTTGTCGGGTTCGAGACTTCACTTGATTCGGCAGGTACCGAGATCGGGTCTGTAATGTTTATTGATTCACTGACAACGGCTGAACGGATATTCACCGCCGTCAATGCAGATACCTTGCTTTTCCACTATTCAGACGGACGGACAGGCAAACTTGCCAACCCATTCTCCTTCCCTGACCAGGGAACAGTTCTGCAGCTTCCAGAAAACCGATAACCGATAACTGATAACCGATAACCGACAACTATTCCAATGTACGCAATTGAGTGTAAAAACCTGACCCACTATTACGGCAAGAAGATGGTTTATGAGAACCTGAGCTTCAATGTGGAAGAGGGCAAGATACTGGGTCTGCTGGGTAAAAACGGCACCGGAAAGTCGACTACAATAAACATCCTCAACGGTTTCCTCCAACCATGTGCCGGGGAGTGTCTCATCTACGGAGAGAATACCCAGCTTCTTACTCCTGAGACAAAGAGAAGAATAGGATTCCTGATCGAGGGACATGTCCAGTATACTTTTATGAATATTCATCAGATCGAGAAGTTTTATTCAGGTTTCTACGAAGGATGGAACAGTGCACCCTACTGGGAGCTGATGTCAAAGCTGAAGGTAACACCGAAGCAGAAAATATCGAGTATGTCATGCGGCCAGCGGTCACAGGTTGCACTGGGGCTCATTCTTGCACAGAACCCGGACCTGCTGATACTCGATGACTTCTCGATGGGGCTCGATCCGGGCTATCGCAGGCTCTTCATAGACTATATGCGTGAGTATGCCAAGGCAGAACATAAAACTGTCTTTGTCACATCGCATATCATACAGGATATGGAGAGGCTGATAGATGACGTGATGATAATGGATTATAATAAGATACTCGCGCAACAGCCAATTGATCAGTTCATGAATACCTTCAGGCAATTCAATATTTCACTTGCCGATCATAATGCAGTTGTAGACCTTGACGGCATCGCGGTGAATATTGAAAGGGTGAAAGACAAGATTGAGTTCTATACCTATTCAACTGAAGAGGAGGTGAAAGGATATCTTAAAAAGAAAGGTATCGGCTATAACAGTTTCGAAGAGGTAAAAATGTCGCTTGAGGATGCTTTCATAGGACTGACACGCAAGTATTAAAAAGGGATCGCTGATATGTTTAAATCGATTATATACAAAGAGTGGATAAAGATCAGGCTCATAGTGCTGATCTCTTTAGGATTAGGCCTGCTGGCCCTGATCAATATTTTCCTGAAGGTGAGACATGACATCCTGTTTGTCGATGCCGCCAACTACTGGTACTCATTCCTTTTCAGGGGCAGTACCTATTTCGGAATCCTGAAATTCCTCCCTTTTGCAATAGGGCTGGCAGTTGCAATAGCTCAGTACATTCCTGAGACAGTCAATAAAAGGATAAAACTGACGTTTCACCTGCCTGTTTCCGAGAATGGTATACTGATAAGGATGCATGCATTCGGAGCTGCCGTTCTGCTGACTCTTTTCCTGGTCGTCATGGGCCTGTTCACTGCCGGAAGTGCAATTTTCTTCCCGTCGAATATCATCAATCCGTCACTCGTCACAATGACTCCCTGGTTCCTGGGCGGGATGGCCACTTATTTTCTTGTTGCCCTGATACTGCTCGAACCGGTATGGATCTTCCGCGGGCTCTATGCAGTGGTTGCCGCAGGCTTTGTTACTCTCTTTTACACAAGTGCATCCATAGGGGCATTCACACCTGTGCTTCCTGCCTTGATTTTAATCACCTTATTATTAAGTTTTGTTGTTCTGTTCTCAGGTTATAGATTTAGGAAAGGGGAAATGTAATATGATAAAGATTAGCAGATATATACTGGTTCTGACAGCTGTGCTTGTTGCTTCTATAGCTCTTCCGGCATTTTACTGGACGGTCTTTGAGAAGGTACCAAGGTCACCGCAGGTTTATTATAGTTGTATTACCGGTGATTTTATTATTGCTGATGGGAATAAGCGCACTGACCCTTCAGGGAAGGAGTTCACCCTTGATGAATACGAGAGGGCACTTCCCTTGCTGTATTTCCGTCAGCTGATGGCAGACGGCGAAATGCCTGACTCTATCAACGGAATAAAGCTGGAGGCTCCTTCAATAAGCAGGGCTTCATCATTCTACCGGTATACACCCCGTAAACTGAAAACACCGGTACCGACACTCTATCCAATGCTCGAATCACAGAGCGGCAAGGTCAACCTTGCAATGCCTGATGATTACTTCCGGATAGAAAAGAGGATGGAATTCATCGTAGCCAAAACCAACAAGATCAACGAGGAAAAGAGTGCGCTCTTCACTGACGCTCTCATTGAAGAGGGTTTCGTCTTCCCCGCAAAGATAATAGCAGGCATCCCCACTACCCGCAAGTCTGTTGACGAAGGTTACTTCGTGACGGACGCCGGGGGCTCATTATTCCATATCAAAATGATAAAGGGAGAGCCATATGTTGTCAGGATCGAAACGGAAGAAAAGCTGGACATAGTTTATATTGAAGCCGTTGACCTGAGAAGCAGGGAGTTCTATTGCTATGTTTTCACGCAAAATCAAGGTATATTTGTGGTAATGGATGAGGTCTATGACCTGCAGAGACTGCCTATAGACGGATTTAATCCGGAGATCCATACCTTCAGGATCAATGCTGACCTCTTCAATAAATGTATAACAGTTCTGGGTGAAAACTGGTACCAGGCAATAGCTGTCGATGACATGTACAAGGTTGTGGGAACCCATTACGAAGAGTGGAGCGGTCTCTATGAAAGAGCTGAGGGCAAGGCCTTTGCATCTATCTTCCCGTTTGAGATAAGGATGAAGGATGACAACTCAGCCTTTATACGGTTTTTCTTCAGGCCCTCACCTGGGTACAGGTGGATAATAGTGAACCTTGTCGCACTAATCATTGCCATTATCCTGATCAGAAGAAGGGGATGGGCTATAGGAGCCAACATCGCTGACCTGCTGATAGTAGGCATTACAGGAATTTATGGTCTTGCGGCAACACAGTTCTTCCCGAATAAGTTTACGGTAAATAAACAGCCAAACAACAAATAACGGTACCTTGAAAAAGCTACTATCAATATTCATAATGCTTCTTGCCGGGCTGACACTCACTGCGCAGACAAAGCATTCCATGCAGGGTAAGGTAATCTGCAAGACTACCGATGAACCGGTAATGATGGCGACTGTGGTCATGAAAGAGCTGAATATCTGGGCAACGACTACCGAGGCAGGTGATTTTGAACTCCGAAATATTCCGGAGGGAACCTATACCTCGTTGTGTCATGCCTTGGCTATATGCAGCATGAGCGAAGACTATCTCTTCCCCCTGGGTACAGAGAAGACAAAGATCCTTATTGATGAGGCGACCCTGGCCATTGATGATGTTGTTGTGACAGCCAAAGAAGGAAGGCGCTGGCCTCCGGGTCAATGATTGAGCAGTCTGCCATCCAGCATGTCCAGCCTACTGATCTTTCAGACGTGATGCAGCTTTTACCCGGCCAGATAACGCAGAATCCTGATCTCTCAAAGCCTAAGCAGTTAACAATCAGAGAGATAATAAATGAAGATGGTTACGGTGCTGATAATATGGCCAGCCTTGGTACCCTGCTGATTGTTGACGGTGCTCCGGTCTCCAATGATGCCAACATGCAGTTCCTGAAGACAACCAGTGCCTCAACAGGCGTTACTGCCAGCTTTGCCACCACAGCCTCAGGCGGTGCAGACGTCGGCAGATACCGGTTGATAATATTGAAACTATTGAAGTTGTCAGGGGAATTGCCGGAGTAGAGAATGGAGATATGCTAAGCGGGGCTGTAAAAGTAACCCTGAAGAAAGGGCAGACACCCTTCACTGCCAAGATAAAGACCGACCCCGGGATAAAACAGTTTTACACAGGAAAGGGATTTAGCCTCGGCGAAAATGCCGGGACATCAACCTCGATTTTGACTTTACACAATCTTATGATGACATCAGGGTAAGATACAAGACATTCAACAGGTTAAATGCAGGGCTGATATGGACCAATACCTTCCTTAAGGATAGGCAAAGCCACTGACGCTGAGTCTTTCTGCCAGGGCATACGCAGACACTAGATATCAGCAAGAATGATCCTGACATGCTTGAAATTGAAGAGTATGAGGCGAATGAAAAGGGTCTGGTTATGAACATGAACGGAAAATGGGCACTTAATTCCGCGTACTGACAAATCTCAATTTCATGGTGTCAGGTAATCTGCAGCATCAGGTGGGATATCAGAAGGAGCTGGAAGAGATACCCTCAGGAGCGCAGCCGCAGCCTGTTGCCCTTGAGCCCGGCGAAAATGAGGTTCCTATCTTGCCTTCATCTTACCTGAGCGAGTCTAACAATTGACGGTAAACCATACTATTTTGACGTAAACTCTCAGGCAACCGTTCATTTAAGATCGCCGGCATGCTGAACAATATAGTTACGGGGATAGATTACAGGCTGTTTGGGAATAACGGCGAGGGAAGAGTTTATGATCTGTCCAGACCGCCTTCACCAACATCAGGCAGTGATGCCAGGCCGAGATCATACAAGGACATACCAGTCATCGGGTCAATTGGCGATGTATGCGGAGGAAAACCTAAATATTCCGATCGGTAAGACGAAGCTCGATCTTCAGGCCGGATCAGGTTCACAAATGTTCAGCCTGATGGGATATTCAGTTCAAAGGAGGAGACCACGATGCTTGACCCCAGGTTCAACCTCAGGTATACCTTGATTGACGGACGGGACAAAGGCTCAATAAACTCTCCCTTCGTGGCGGATACGGGATTTTTCTCAAAGGCGCCCTCCCTCCTTTACCTCTATCCTGACAAGGCATACTGGGACAAGACAGGACTGAGTTACTATGACCCTGTAGCACAGAATGGCTGTTTTGTTGTGACAACGAAGATATTTGAAAACCCAAGAAACACTAATCTTGAACCCGCCGTTAATACAAAACTTGAGGCTGGAATTGATTTCGGACTTGGAGGTACAGATATATCTCTTACAGTCTATTCAGAAAAGATGGAGAACGGGTTTTCGATTTCAGTCATATTACGAAAACTTCATTTTCAACAGGTATACTCAGCCATCTCAGAACGGCCTTGACCTTTACCTTGATCCGGGGACTGGAGTCTTTTATATAGACCTGGTCACCGGTGCTGAAATGCAGCTTCCTGAAATCAGGATACTGTTTTTGTGAGTTTTACCTATCCCTCAAATGATGACATCGTCACAAAGAAAGGGATGGAATTCACTCTTGACCTGGGGACAATAAAGGCAATCAGAACATCGTTTGTTATTGACGGAGCCTATATGTATGTCAGGAGACAGACTGCCAATACATATCTTCAGAAACCCACAGCCGGATCGATCGGAGGCAAGGAGTTTCCCTATGTTGCCGTATATCCTGCAGGCGACGGGTCAATTAATAAGAGACTTAATACCAATATACGAACTATTACACACATTAAGGAGTTGCGTATGGTGGCGACGATTACTGCCCAGATAATCTGGATGGAGCAGAGAAGTAATATTTATGAAAATAGTGATGGTGATCCTCTGTACTACACCTCTGTGCCAGTTGATGACGTCACGACAGACAGGCTCTATCCCAAGTTTGTTAACCCGGTAGGATATTATGACAGGCAGATGGTGTACCATGATTTTGATCCTGCGCAGGCAGTAACAAGACCCTATTCAGATATGATCAAAACATACAATACACCATGGTATTTTCAGGAGACAGGCTATCCGCCATACTTCCTTATAAACCTTAAACTGACAAAGGAAATAACCGACATGGTGAATTTCTCCTTCTACGCTAATAATATTACGAATTATACACCTCTGGTCAAGGTATGGGGCGGGGCACCTGAAGTTTATGCCAGGAAGAATCCTCCGCTCTACTTTGGAGCAGAAATTAAACTCAAATTCTAATTAATATCTAAGACTATGAAAAAATTAACTGTATTGGCAATGATGCTGGTGGCCTGGATGGCTCTGCTACCCTCATGCCAGAAAGAGGGAGCCAAGCTCTACGATGTATCAATAATGGTATACTACCCGGAAGGGTATGGTATTGCCGGTGTGGGAAACCTTGAAATAACGATCCAGAACACACTGAACGGCCAGGAATTGGTAGCTACCACAAAAGAAAATGGTATAGCCAAAGTTACCATCGAGGAGGGTATATACACCATTTCCGCCTCACATGAAACAGATGAGTTCTATTTTAACGGTATTTCGGAGAATCTCACTGTTGAAAATGATTATAATTTCTGGGACATCCACATGATAGCCAGCGCTAAGGGCGGCGGGCTTATCATCAAGGAGATCTATTATAGCGGATCAAAAACCGGAACAGGTGGAAGCTATTACTCAGACCAGTTCCATGAGATTTATAACAACAGTGATGAAGTTAAGTACCTTGACGGCATTTGCCTGGGAGTGCTGGAGCCCATCGGAACCACCCCCTCAGCATGGGTCAATCCTGACGGATCAATAATGGACAGGCTTCCGGTCTCTTTCCATGCCCTGATGTTTCCGGGTACCGGACAGCAGTATCCTATTCAGCCAAGAACAAGTGTTGTTGTTGCCCAGGATGCAATAAACCATCAGAGTGACCCGCTTGGTAATCCCCTTTCGCCTGTTAATCTCGGCGGTGCCCAGTTCGAAACATTCATTGAAGCGCCGGGAAGAGATACCGATTCACCTGAATCGAAAAACATGACTGTGATGTACACTACATCAGCAACAAGCATTGACTGGCTGCATTCTGTAAACGGCGCTGCCACCATAATATTCAAACTCCCTACCGGGCTGGACTATCAGACTTTCGTCGCAAATCCGGAGAATTTTATGACAAAGCCTGGCACTACTTCAGCCACAAAATACTTCATGGTGCACAAGGACTGGGTTGTTGACGGTGTCGATATTGTCAGGGGAAATGAGGCCGACAGGTATAAGAGACTTCCGACTTCTGTTGATGCCGGCATGGTATGGTGCTCATCATCATATAACAGCAAGAGCGTAAGACGCAAGGCGGAAAAGATTCTTGACGGGAAAGTTATTTACAAAGACACGAACAACTCCCTGAATGACTTTATCGGTGACTGGACTCCGACACCGTTCATCCATCCGTCTTCAGTTGATTGACAACAGGTAATTTTTATCTGTGCCGGGCGATCATGAAATTGCCCGGCACAGAATTTAAAAAGTAACAGTTTCGGGAATGATGAGAAGATTAATAAGGTCAGCAGTTACATTACTCTTTACAGCCGTCGCACTGAAAGGCCAGGTCAGGGCTGAGGATTCAATTCCACTTACCTCCGGCAGCCGCCTTTTTGAAGACCTCCCGTTTTTTGCCGTGTGGTACGGCACAACCAACCCGGCATCACTCTCCACATTTACCATGCAAACTGTTAACCTTGCCAGGGCTGGATACAGTTATAAAAATGAAGATATCAGACTTTACAACCAGCCTTCAGAGGCATCTTCATTCTACGCGGAGACACAGGGATACCTGGAGATGGGAGACCTTTCATTTTTCGGTGCTTTCGGTTATCATAACAACAGGTATCAGGATGTCATTTATAACAGCACTCTGATGTTCAATACACTGAACCCCTATATTGTTGGAGATACAGTGCCTGATACACAGATGAAGGAGGGTTTTGAGCTCTCGGGTAAGGCAAGCCTGAAAATGACTAGCCGCCTTTCAGTGGCCATTGGTGCCGATTATTATACTGCTGTTGGCGCCAAACAGAAAGATCCGAGAAATATGAATAATATTGCTACTCTAAGGATCACCCCCGGAGTAATTTATGACCTTGGAAAATTTAAGGTCGGACTTAATGGCTCAATTTACAGTTCAAGCAATGAAATATCATTTTCGGTAGAGGGTAACTGGAAACGTGATCTCTTTATTCTTCAGGGCCTTGGATACTATAAGGTTGAACCCGATCTTACTTCATATTCTGAACTGTATGCCGGAAGCGGATACTCCGGAGGCATGCAGGCATCATATGAAGCAGGTAATGTTTCAAATATTGCAGAAATCCGGTATGTGTATCTTAAGGAGGAGGTCAGATCGGGCTCATCGTACAGGGTGATTGACGGGATATCAACCACCAACTCGATTGTATTTTCAGACCTTCTTCGCATAACAAGGGGAAGAGTAAACCATCTGTACTCTCTCGGCGGAACGTTTTCAGGACTCAGCGGAGATGAGGTTGTGCAGAGAATGTATACAGTCAGGAAACCCACCTATTCATACGATTCACTTGCTACAATTAGCTGGATCGAGAACAAACATCTGCTGTCAGACGTTTCACTTAATGCAGAGTACAGACGCATTGCTCTGACAGAATCCAGTGAAGTGAAAAGCCAGATAGGCGGGAAAATGATATTTGGATATTATTACATCAGGCCACTATCCTCTCGAGACTTACGGTGAAATGAGAATAATGAACATGACAGCCTATCATCTTTATTGAAAAGATGTTCATATCAGGCAGTATGCGAATTACTCCGGGTGCTGAAGTTTTTTACAGGAAGAATTTAAGTTCGGACCTTTCCTTTGTGGAACAGGAACAGAGCATCCCGGAAATGTTATATAATGATTATGATGTGATGGGGGCCGACCTGTTCGGAGCATCACTGAAGCTGAGATTCGAGAGGTACGTTCATTCAGGGACAATAAAGTCAGTTTATTTTCTGCCGGAAGCTGACATTGCATTCAATTCCAGCGAAGACAGCCAAACACTTACAAACTACTTCATTAATGCCACAATAGGCCTGACATTCTGAAACATGACGAAAACAAAATTATTACTTGGACTGCTGGTAGTATTTTTATTCCCTGAGACCTATTCACAATCAGATAAAACAGAGTTTGCAATAATAACTGACAGCCACTCACTGAGGGTGGCGGGTGATGAAATCAACCTCTATGCAGCTGCTCTCCAGGCAGAAGGACTTGAGGCAGTGATCATCGAGGACACATGGAAGCATGCTGACTCGATCAGGCTGCTCCTGCATAATATTTACGCCACCAATACAGGGTTTGAAGGGGCCGTATTCATCGGTGACATTCCTGTTCCGATGCTGCGCGATGCACAACACCTTACCTCTGCCTTCAAGATGGACCAGGAGCGATATCCCTGGAACAGGTCATCAGTACCGTCTGACAGGTATTATGAGGACTTTGACCTGCAGTTCACTTTTCTGAAGGCTGACGCTAACGGGCTTTATTTCTATTATAGCCTGAAGCCGGATTCACCGCAGAGGATGACACCCGATATCTACACAGGACGTATACGCATACCTGGTGACGTTGATGGCTCAAAACTGAAGGCCTATCTCCTTAAAGTGGTGGAGGCTCACAGGAATCCTGATATTGTTGATGAGGTACTGTTTTTCGCAGGTCATGGGTATAACTCGGAATCAATGACTGCAAGAATGGATGAGAAGGCGGCCCTGCTGCAGCAGTTCCCGCAGCTGAACAGGCAGGATAACGGACTTGAGTATATCGATTACACCTTTGACGAGCATATCAAGAACAGGCTGCTCTCAGCCATGACCGGTGAGATGGTAGATATTGCACTGCTTCATCATCACGGTGCCCCCGAAGCTCAGCTTGCCGGATCAGAACAGGCCGCAAACGGCGTGCAGCAGAATATTGAGAGCATCAAATACTACCTCCGCTCAAAAGTACGTGGCGTAAAGGATACAACAGAGGCGAAGACCAAATATATGGAATGGCTGGATGTCCCTGAATCATGGTTCCGTGGCGCGAATGAAAAGATGCAGACAGAAAAGGATTCGGCATGGTTTGCCGATATGGATATCATAACTGCAGATGTAATGAAATATGATATCAAGACAAGATTTATAATGTTTGACGCCTGCTTCAACGGCTCGTTTCACACAGATGAATTCATCTCCGGAGCATATGTTTTCGGACCGGGCCGTACCATAGCGGCACAGGCCAATACCGTCAACTCACTCCAGGACAAATATCCTGACGAGATGGCCGGACTTCTCTCTTACGGCCTCAGGGTGGGGGAGTGGAACAGGATGGTTTGCCTGCTTGAGACCCATATCATCGGTGACCCCACTTTCAGGTTTGCTTCCTCTGATCCGAAACTCAATGCAGAACAGATGCTATCTGCAGCAGCTAAAAGCTCTAAGCTGCTGAAGCTCTCTGAATATCCTCATCCGGATGTGCAGAGCTGGGCGCTGTGGACACTTAATGACCACGGATATTCTTCAGTAAGCAAACTTCTGGCTGATAAGTACTTCAGTTCACCTTATGCAGTCACACGGATGACTGCAATGAAGCTTTTATCACAACATCGTGATGATAACTACATTAAGGTGACAGGGGCAGCGCTTGATGACTCGTACGAGCTGATCAGGCGTCATGCGGCAGTATACTGCCAGGAGTCAGGTGACCCCAGGCTTGCCCCGGCACTAATCAGGGCAGTAACAGATCCTAACATATCAAAAAGAGTCAGCTACCAGGCATCGGATGCGCTGTCATATTTTGAAAAGGAGCTTCTGATCAGTGAGCTGAAAAACCGTTTTGCCGGTATCGATACGGCAAATTATTTCGGGGAGATATACCGGCGGGTACTGAATGACATTGACCGGAAGACCAAATCATGCTCCGATGCCATTGAAACCATTACCGGTGAAAAGGAGACTGAGAAAAATAAAATATTCGAGATCAGGTCATTGCGCAATCTTACATATCATCCGGCCATTGAGCCCCTGTGCGAATACCTGCTGACTGCACCTGGAGAGAAGCTTGAGGCAGCCCTTGTCGAAGCGCTGGGGTGGTTCAGCCACAGTTATAAAAGGCAGATAATCATTGACACATGCAATAAGATCATTTCAGACATGGACCGGTATTCGGAGCCGGTGCGCCTTGAGGCGATGCGGACAATAAAAAGGGTGGAATAGAAAATAAACAAAGACAGGCCTCGAGGCCTGTCCCTGTTGTGTGGCGACGCCCAACCTGGGCGTCGATTTCATTATTTCCCTTATTATTCTTCCTCTTCTTCTGCAGCGTATGCCTTGATGACGGCATCCTGTACTTCACCCGGCACCTGTGCATATTCTGAGAATTTCATCGTATACATGGCACGGCCACCCGTCAGTGAACTGAGTGCAGTCGAGTACTTGTTCATCTCTGCGAGCGGAACCCTTGCCTTGATGATCTCAAATCCCTTTTCGCTTGCCATTCCGAGCACCATGCCGCGGCGACCCTGAAGGTCACTGATGACATCGCCCATACGATCGGCAGGAACCATGATCTCCACATCATATACCGGCTCAAGGATCTTGGGCGTTGCATTCTTGAATGCTGTGCTGAATGCGTTACGCCCTGCAAGACGGAATGAGATTTCGTTTGAGTCAACCGGGTGCATCTTGCCGTCATAAACGTAAACCCTTATATCACGTGCATATGAACCGGTAAGAGGACCTACCTCCATCTTTTCCATAATACCTTTGAGGATCGCAGGCATAAAGCGGGCATCAATCGAACCGCCAACGATACAGTTCATATAGACCAGCTTGCCGCCCCACGGGAGATCTATCTCCTCCTTGTCACGGTTTGCCAGTTTTATCTCCTTGCCGGCTATCTTCATCATTGACTTCGCCTCAGAGCCTTCTTCATAAGGCTCTATGATCATATGCACCTCACCGAACTGACCGGCGCCGCCTGACTGTTTCTTGTGCCTGTAATCAGCCTGAGCTGACTTGGTTATTGTCTCACGGTATGGGATCTTGGGAGCAATGAACTGGGTCTCGATCTTGAAAATGTTGTCAAGATGCCACCTGAGTATGTTGAGGTGATACTCACCCTGTCCATGGATGAGGATCTGCTTAAGCTCCTTTGAATATTCTATTATAATTGTAGGATCTTCCTGGTGCATGCGGTTGAGAGACTCACCAAGCTTCTCCTCGTCACTCTCGCTTACCGGTTTGATGGCGGTACGGTACTTGGGCTCCGGGAACCTCATCGTCTCGTAGGTCCAGTCATTGCCCGGTGCATTGAGTGTATGGTTTGTCTTTGTGTTCTTCAGCTTCACGAAGCCACCGACGTCACCTGCATGAATCTCGGGTATCCTGGTTCGGTTCTTGCCGGCACAGATAAAGATCTGTGAGAGCCTCTCCTTGGTGCCGTTGCTTGTGTTTATCACGTCAAGGTTCTCATTGATCTTGCCAGACATCACCCTGAAATAGTTGATCTCACCAATGTGTTCCTCTATTGTTGTTTTGAAAACAAACACTGAAGCTGGACCGGCAGAGGTGCATTTTACTTCGGCACCCTTTGAGTTCTTTGTTGCCGGCATGTCAGCCGGTGAAGGGGCAGATGCAGAGATAAACTCCAGAAGCCTGTCGACCCCGATATTGCCTTTTGCAGAAATGCAGAAGACGGGGAAGATGCCTCTCTTGAGGAGGCCGGCACGGATACCCCTGCTTATCTCTTCTTCGGTCAGCGTATCATTGGCGAAAAAAAGCTCCATCAGTGACTCATCGCTCTCGGCAACCTTTTCAATGAGAGCAGCATGCAGCTCCTCTGCCTTTGCCTTGTGCTCAGCCGGTATGTCAAGTACCTCGGCTTTGCCACCCTCCTTGGCGTAACGCAGCATCTTCATGCTGATGATGTCTATCACGGTGTTGAATCCGGCACCTTCATTAACCGGGAACTGTGCCAGGGTGATATTGCTTCCGAAACGCTCATGAAGCATCTCAAGCGACTTTTCAAAGTTCGCTTTCTCATGGTCCAGTCCGTTAACTGCCAGTATGAGAGGCTTATGGAACTTTTCGGCATGCCTGAAGTGTATCTCCGTCCCTACTTCGACGCCGTTCTGAACGTTGATGACTAGCAGTACGCTGTCAGCAGCATACATCGATGCAATAACACCGCCTGAAAAGTCATCGAGCCCCGGAGTATCAACGATATTGATCTTTTTGTCCCTGAACTCGGTATAGAGTACCGTGGAAAAGATCGAGTTCCTGTTTTCCTGCTCAATAGGTTTGTAATCAGATACAGTATTCTTTGCTTCTACCGTTCCTCTTCTCTCAATGACACCACCGTTGAAAAGCATTGCTTCCGCGAGGGTTGTCTTGCCTGAACCTGAGTTCCCCAGCATGGCAATGTTCCTGAGATGGTCTGTTGTGTATGTCTTCATCTGCGGCTGTTTTGTTGTATTATATAAATAGGTATATATCGTCTTGTAGGGAGCGCAAAAATAACAATTTTTCAAAGAAGTACATAAAAGTTGCGGTTGTTTGAAAAATATTTGTTTTCTTTGCACCGGTTTTTTGAGAAACAGGAGTACCGGTCACTCTTTCAAAGCGTAAGTTTATAAAAGAGGTCGAGAAGAGAGGTCGGGAAGAAAATCCTGTAAATAACTTACAAACCATTAAGTTACATCTCTATAAAACTTTGCCCCGCGGCACTGTGACGACTGACTGTCGCTGCAGCCTTGCGGAATGTGTATGTGTGACATGGGAAAATGATAGTTGCTTTAAGACTGAATAATAGATATTTGCAGACCAATTTTAAAAAGGAAAATTAATTAAGAAAGAATTATGCCAACAATTCAGCAGTTAGTTAGAAAAGGCCGCAAGAAGCTGGTTGACAAGAGCAAAGCGCCTGCTCTTGATTCATGCCCGCAGCGCAGGGGGGTATGTGTTCGCGTATATACTACCACGCCAAAAAAACCTAACTCAGCCATGAGAAAAGTTGCCAGGGTAAGGCTCACGAACCAGAAAGAGGTCAACGCTTACATACCGGGTGAAGGACACAATCTCCAGGAGCACTCTATTGTACTCATCAGAGGGGGAAGGGTGAAAGACCTTCCGGGTGTTCGTTATCACCTTGTCCGCGGAGCGCTTGACACATCAGGTGTCGATGGCCGTATGCAGAGAAGGTCAAAATATGGTGCAAAAAGACCAAAGAAGTAACAATAAAGGATTCACAATATGAGAAAGGCAAAACCAAAGAAGAGGATCCTCCTACCGGACCCGAAATTCAACGATCCGTACGTTACCCGCTTCATCAACAATCTGATGTACAGTGGTAAAAAGACCGTTGCCTTCAGGATTTTCTATGATTCACTGGAAATAGTGGCTGACAAGATGAAGAATGCTGAGAAGACTCCCCTGGAGATCTGGAAGCAGGCTCTTGACAATATCACCCCTCACGTGGAGGTAAAAAGCCGCAGGGTTGGTGGTGCGACATTCCAGGTACCTCTGGAGATACGCTCTGACCGCAAAGTCAGCATAAGCATGAAGAACCTTATTCTCTTTGCCCGAAAGCGTACAGGCCACAGCATGGCTGAGAAGCTCGCCGCCGAGGTGATGGCTGCCTATAACCAGGAAGGTGGCGCTTACAAGAAAAAAGAGGATACACACCGTATGGCTGAGGCCAACAAGGCATTCGCCCATTTCAGGTTTTAACTGAAAGAGCCGGAAGGGTAACCGAAACAAGATAATGACCAACGATCTCCGATATACACGCAACATTGGCATCATGGCCCACATTGACGCCGGGAAAACTACAATTTCCGAGCGGATACTGTATTATACCGGACGGGTACACCGTATCGGCGAGGTGCATGACGGCAATGCAACAATGGACTGGATGGTCCAGGAGCAGGAGAGAGGTATCACTATCACATCGGCTGCAACTACAACCTTCTGGAAGTATGACGATCAGCTTTATAAGATTAATCTCATTGACACCCCGGGGCACGTTGACTTCACCGTTGAGGTAGAGAGGTCTCTCAGGGTGCTTGATGGAGCTGTGGCGGTCTTCTGCGCTGTCGGAGGCGTTGAGCCTCAGTCAGAGACGGTATGGAGACAGGCTGACAAGTATAAGGTTCCCCGTATTGCCTTCGTCAACAAGATGGACCGCTCGGGTGCAGATTTTCATGGCGTAGTGCAGCAGATAACAGACAAGCTCGGGGCTCACCCCGTGCCTGTTCAGGTGCCAATCGGCTCTGAAGAAAAGTTCAGGGGCATCATTGATCTTATTGAGATGAAGGCAATCATCTTCGAGGATGGTGCAGACCCGATGACCAACTTCACCATACAGCCGATACCTTCCGATATGACGGAAGAGGCTGAAGAGTGGAGAATGAAGCTGGTGGAGGCATGCGCCGAGATGGATGACTCAATACTTGAGCGTTATCTCGAAGACCATGAGAGCATCACCGCTGATGAGATATACACTGTGCTGCGCCGCGAAACGGTAGAGGGAGTGGTTGTCCCGGTATTCTGCGGAGCAGCTTTCAAGAATAAGGGCGTACAGCGTCTCCTTAACGGTATCGTGGCATTCCTGCCATCGCCGGTCGATGTGGGTGCCGTCACTGGCAAAGACCCGCGTGACGATAAGGAGATAATTCTTAAGCCCGAGGCTGATGAGCCGTTCTCGGCACTGGCCTTTAAAATTGCTACCGATCCGTACGTCGGCCGTCTCGTCTACATGAGGGTCTATTCAGGCACCATCAATGCAGGCGATACCATGCTTAACGTGAGGACCGGAAAGAGGGAGAGGATTAACCGCCTCTTCCAGATGCATGCCAACAAACAGAATCCCGTTGACAGCGTTTCTGCCGGTGACATATGTGCCGGAGTGGGATTCAAGGATCTTAAGACAGGTGATACACTCTGTGCCATACACAAGCCCGTAGTGCTTGAGACAATGGATTTCCCCGAACCGGTTATCGGAATAGCCATTGAACCAAAGACACAGGCTGACATTGACAAACTGGGGGTAGCTCTCGGCAAACTTGCCGAAGAGGATCCCACTTTCAGGGTCAAGACCGATCCTGACAGCGGACAGACAGTGATAAACGGCATGGGTGAGTTACACCTCGAAATACTTATTGACCGTCTGAAGAGAGAGTTCAAAGTTGAATGTAACCAGGGGAGGCCCCAGGTTGCATACAAAGAGGCTATCACTTCATCATATTCACACAGGGAGGTCTTCAAGAAACAGACAGGCGGCAGGGGCAAGTTCGCGGATATATCCGTGGTGCTTATGCCTGCCGATGACGATGTTCCCGGACTTACCTTTGTGAATGAGATCAGGGGAGGCAATGTGCCCAAGGAGTTCATCCCGTCAGTGGAGAAGGGATTCCGTGAGGCCATGCACAACGGCCCGCTGGCCGGCTTCCCCCTTGAGAGCCTTAAGGTTGTCCTCAAAGACGGTTCGTACCATTCAGTAGACTCAGATGCGCTCTCATTCGAGATAGCAGCCAAGCAGGCCTTCCGCCATGCGGCGTCAAAGTGCCAGCCGGTGCTCCTCGAACCCATCATGTCAGCCGAAGTGGTCACCCCGGAAGAATACCTGGGTGATGTCGTCGGCGACTTTAACAAGCGCAGGGGAAAAGTGGAAGGTATGGAATCGAAAGCAGGTGCAAGGGTAATTAAAGCAAAAGTACCTCTGGCAGAAAACTTCGGATACGTTACAGTACTTCGTACCCTTACCTCGGGAAGAGCGACCTCTACAATGGAGTTCTCTCATTTTGAAGAGGTGCCTGCAGAATTGTCGAAGAAAATTATTGAAGTAACAAAAGGAAAAAATCTTTAAAGATGAGTCAGAAAATCCGCATCAAACTTAAATCTTACGATCATAACCTGGTCGATAAATCGGCTGAGAAGATCGTCAAGACTGTGAAGTCAACGGGTGCAGTGGTCAGCGGTCCGATACCGCTCCCCACGCATAAGAAGATCTATACGGTCCTCCGTTCTACATTCGTTAACAAGAAGTCGAGAGAACAGTTCGAACTGTCGTCTTACAAGCGCCTGCTTGACATCTACAGCTCGACGCCAAAAACCATCGATGCGCTCATGAAACTTGAGCTGCCGAGCGGCGTGGAAGTTGAAATCAAAGTGTGAAACCGGTAAAATACTGAATTATGCAGGGATTAATAGGAAAAAAAGTAGGGATGACATCCGTTTTCGATGAGAATGGAAAAAGTATCCCGTGCACGGTAATAGAGGTTGGCCCTTGTGTTGTGACACAGGTCAAGACCGTGGAAAAAGACGGATATTCAGCATTGCAGCTTGGTTTTGACGACAAGAAGGAGAAAGCCAGCAACAAGGCAGAGATAGGACACTTCAAGAAGGCCAGCACAGCACCCAAGAGAAAGGTGGCTGAGTTTGTAGGCTTTGAAGATGGAAAATATAAGACAGGTGATGTCATCACTGTTGACCTGTTCAGCAATGATACATTCCTTGATGTAAGAGGATGGACAAAAGGTAAAGGATTCCAGGGTGTTATCAAGCGTCACGGCTTCGGCGGTGTGGGCGGTACCACTCACGGTCAGCACGACAGGCTGAGGGCTCCCGGTTCAGTGGGTGCCTCTTCATGGCCTTCAAGGGTTATGCCCGGAATGCGTATGGCAGGCCGTACAGGCGGACGCCAGATGGAGACAGAACTGAGGGTGGTCAGGATACTTACTGATTCAAACCTGTTGCTTGTTAAGGGCGCCGTTCCAGGCCCCAAAGGTGGTTACATAATAATTACAAAGTAATGGAAGTAGCAGTATTCAATATAGAAGGTAAAGAGACCGGAAGAAAGGTTAGTCTTAACGATACCATCTTCGGCATTGAGCCGAATGATCACGCCATCTACCTTGATACCAAACAGTATCTTGCCAACCAGAGACAGGGTACTCATAAGGCGAAGGAGCGCGGTGAAATCACGGGCAGTACCCGTAAGCTCAAGAAGCAGAAGGGGACAGGAACAGCACGTTTCGGCAGCATCAAGAACCCTGAGTTCCGCGGCGGAGGCCGTATCTTCGGCCCCAGACCAAGATTCTACGGGTTCAAGCTCAATAAAAAGGTGAAACAGCTGGCCAGAAAATCAGCCCTTTCCTATAAGGCAAAAGAGAACAAAATCATTATTCTCGAGGACTTTTCGTTTGATGCTCCCAAGACCTCAAAAATGGCCGGAATGAGCGCGAACCTCAACATAATGAATAAAAAATCACTTTTTGTTTTACCGGAACAAAATAATAATATATATTTGTCATCTCGAAATTTGCAGGGAGTTGAAGTTGTAACTATCAGTGATTTAAATACTTACAACATTATGAAGGCTTCAACTCTGGTGATATCGGAGAGTGCAGTTGATGTTTTGCAGTCAACTTTTTAAAACAAGGAAACTGAGATATGGAAATATTAGTAAAACCCATAGTGACCGAGAAAATGACCAGCCAGGGCGAGAAGTTCAACCGGTATGGTTTTCTGGTTTCACGCAATGCCAACAAGCTGCAGATCAAGAAGGCAGTTGAGGAGCTTTACGGCGTGAATGTTGAATCGGTTAACACCCTCAACTACGGCGGCAAGACCAAGACAAGGTATACCAAGTCAGGTATCATGAAGGGTCGTACCTCTGCCACGAAGAAGGCTGTCGTCACACTCGCCAAAGGAGAGACAATAGATTTTTACAGCAACATTTAAAAACAATATGGCAGTCAGAAAGATCAAGCCTGTAACACCAGGTCAGAGACATAAGATCGCAAGCTCCTTCGAGGAGATCACCTGCGATGTGCCGGAGAAATCCTTACTCGCGCCGCTGAAGAAGTCAGGAGGAAGGAACGTTAACGGCAGGCGGACAATGAGGTACATTGGCGGCGGCCACAAGAAGATGTACCGCGTGATTGATTTTCAGCGCAGGAAGGATGATCAGTCAGCAACAGTGACATCAGTCGAGTATGATCCGAACCGTTCGGCCAGGATCGCACTGATAACCTATGCTGACGGAGAGAAGAGTTACATCATCGCTCCTTCAGGACTGAAAGTCGGCCAGACAGTGATGTCAGGAAAGAATGCTGCACCGGAGATAGGCAATACCCTCTTCCTTGAGGATATACCTCTCGGTACCATTGTTCACAACATTGAACTCAAGCCCGGCAAGGGTGCCGCTCTTGCCCGCAGTGCCGGAACCTATGGCCAGCTTGCAGCCCGTGACGGTAAATATGCGATTATCAAGCTTCCTTCCGGTGAGACCAGGATGGTGCTTATCACCTGCCGTGCCACCATCGGCACAGTGTCAAACCCTGACCACAGTCTTGAGAGATCAGGCAAGGCAGGTCGCAAGCGCTGGCTGGGCCGCAGGCCTCGCACCAGGGGTGTTGCCATGAACCCTGTTGACCATCCCATGGGTGGTGGTGAAGGAAGGGCTTCAGGAGGTCATCCGCGCTCACGCAAGGGGCTGCCTGCAAAAGGTTTCAAGACCAGGAGCCGTACCAAGTATTCGAACAAGCATATCATTGAAAGAAGGAAAAAATAGTTGATACGATGAGCAGATCTATAAAAAAAGGCCCCTTCATCGACCTGCACCTGGGCAATAAGGTGGATACGATGAATGAGAGCGGAAAGAAAACAGTGATCAAGACATGGTCAAGAAGATCAGTTATTTCTCCTGACTTTGTCGGTCACACTGTGGCAGTACATAACGGAAACAAGTTTATACCTGTTTACATTACCGAGAATATGGTTGGTCACAAGCTGGGTGAATTTGCCCCTACCCGTACCTTCCGCGGTCATGGTGGAAAACAGAAATAGGGTAATGTATCTTAATAACTGAAAAAGTATCAGAAATGGGTGCAAGAAAAAGAATAAGCGCCGGCATCAGGAAGGAAGCCGCAAAAGAGAGGACGGGGGCCGTTCTGAAAAATGTTCCCACCTCACCGCGTAAGATGAGGTATGTAACTGAGCTGATCAGGGGTCAGGAGGTCAACAAGGCACTTGATATCCTTAAGTTCAGCACAAAGGAGGCCTCACGCAGGGTTGAGAAGCTCCTTCTTTCAGCCATTGCCAACTGGCAGGCAAAGAACGAAGGGGTACGCCTCGAGGAGAGCGACCTTTATGTTAAGGAAGTGCAGGTCGACGGCGGTCGCATACTGCGCAGGATACAGCCTGCCCCACAGGGAAGGGCTTACCGTATCCGCAAGAGATCAAACCATGTTACCCTTGTTCTGGGAAGCAGAAAACAGGAAGTTGAAAACATTTCAAAGTAAAAGATGGGACAAAAAGTTAATCCGATAGGCAACAGAGTTGGAATCATCAAAGGTTGGGATTCAAACTGGTACGGTGGAAGCGACTTCTCGAGCAAGCTTGTTGAAGATACCAAGATAAGGGAATACCTCAATGCAAGGCTTGCCAAGGCCAGCCTCTCAAAGATCATCATTGAGCGTACTCTCAAGCTCATCACCGTTACCGTCAACACTGCCCGCCCCGGTATTATTATCGGTAAAGGGGGACAGGAAGTTGACAAGCTCAAGGAAGAGCTCAAGAAGATCACCAAGAAAGAGGTGCAGATAAACATCTTTGAGGTGAAGCGTCCCGAGCTTGATGCAGCTATCGTTGCCGGTAACATTGCACGTCAGGTCGAAGGAAAGATATCATACCGCCGCGCCATCAAGATGTCGATTGCCTCGACAATGCGTATGGGTGCAGAAGGTATCAAGGTGGTCATCTCCGGCAGGCTCGGAGGAGCTGAGATGGCCCGCAGAGAGACATACAAGGATGGAAGAATCCCTCTTCATACTTTCCGCGCAGACATAGACTATGCCCTTGGTGAGGCCCTTACGAAGGTAGGTCTCATCGGCATCAAGGTATGGATCTGCAACGGCGAGGTCTATGGCAAGCGTGACCTCAGTCCTAACATTGCCGCAAAAAGTGCAAAGGGCGGCAAGGCTCCGGCCGGCGGCTTCAGGAAGAAGGGCGGAGGAAACAAGAAAGATAACCGAGATAGGTAATAAATATATAATATAATATAGCGATGTTACAACCGAAGAAGACCAAATTCAGGAGGAGCCAGAAGGGCAGGATGAAAGGGAATGCCCAGAGGGGTAACCAGCTGGCATTCGGATCATTTGGTATCAAGGTCCTTGAGGAGGCCTGGATAACCGGTCGCCAGATAGAGGCTGCAAGACAGGCTGTCACCCGTCATATGAAACGTGAAGGACAGCTCTGGATCCGCATCTTCCCCGACAAGCCTATAACAAAGAAACCTGCTGAGGTGCGTATGGGTAAAGGAAAAGGTGCCCCTGAAGGATTCGTTGTCCCCGTTACACCGGGAAGAATAGTCCTTGAAGCTGAGGGTGTCCCCTTTGATGTGGCTAAGGAAGCACTCCGTCTCGGAGCACAGAAGCTTCCTGTTCCCACAAAATTCGTGGTGCGCCGTGATTACGTCCAGGAATAAAAAACTACAGTGATGAAGAGTTCAGAGATAAAAGAATTAAGCAACCAGGAACTTCTCGAGAGAATCGACAACGAGAGGACCACGCTTGTGCGCATGAAGCTTAACCACGCAATTTCCCCCCTTGAAAATCCGCAGAAGATCAAGGAGAGCAGGAAGACCATTGCGAGGCTTATGACAGAGAAGCGCAAGAGGGAGATGAATGAGAAAACAAAATAGCCGCTATCAGCATGGAAAGAAATCTTAGAAAAGAACGTATAGGTGTCGTCGTCAGCAACAAGATGGACAAGTCTATCGTCGTCGCCATCAAGAGAAAGGTCAAGCACCCCATTTATGGCAAGTTCGTGAATAAAACGAAAAAGCTTATGGCTCACGATGAGGCAAACACCTGCAACATAGGTGATACGGTACGCATAATGGAGACCAGGCCTCTCAGCAAGAACAAAGCCTGGAGATTGGTTGAAGTAATCGAAAGAGCTAAGTAATTATGATACAGCAGGAAAGCAGGTTGACTGTTGCCGACAACACAGGTGCCAAAGAGGTTCTTTGCATCAGGGTGCTCGGCGGAAGCAAGAAGAGGTATGCGAGTGTCGGCGACAAGATCGTTGTCTCGGTAAAGAGCGCACTCCCCTCCGGTGAAGCGAAGAAAGGAACAGTGAGTAAGGCGGTTGTGGTAAGAACAAAGAAGGAGATACGCCGTGCTGACGGTTCTTATATCCGCTTTGATGACAACGCCGTGGTACTCCTCAACAATCAGGATGAGGTGCGCGGCACGCGTATCTTCGGACCTGTCGCCAGGGAACTGCGTGACAAGTATATGAAGATCGTTTCTCTTGCACCTGAAGTGTTATAATTTTTAAACTGACACCCGATGCAGAAAAAATTACATATCAAAAAAGGAGACACAGTGGCAGTTATTGCCGGTGAGTCGAAAGGACAGAAGGGTCGTGTCCTCGAGGTTGACAGGGAAAAAAACAAAGCCCTTGTCGAAGGTGTAAACATGGTATCAAAACATACCAAACCCAACGCCAAGGCGCCCCAGGGTGGCATTCTCAAGAAAGAGGCCCCGATACATATCTCGAACCTCATGGTCGTAGACCCCACAGGCGGCAAGCCGACACGCATTGGCCGCAGACTGAACGATAAAAATAAATTAGTGCGTTATTCCAAAAAATCAGGAGAGGAGATCAAGTAATGTACACGCCTGCATTAAAGAATAAATACAAGAGTGAGATCACACCTGCACTGATGAAACAGTTTAACTATAAAACTGTGATGCAGGTACCCCGGTTGGAAAAGATAGTTATCAACCAGGGGCTCGGACAGGCTATTGCCGACAAGAAACTGCTTGAAATGGGATTGAAGGAGGTATCAGATATAGCCGGACAGAAAGCTGTTCAGACAGTATCGAAAAAGGATATCTCTAACTTCAAGCTCAGGAAGGCGATGCCGATAGGCGTTATGGTTACACTCCGCCAGGAACGGATGTATGAATTCCTGGAGAGACTGATATCCGTTGCCCTGCCGCGTATCCGCGACTTCAAGGGTGTCGGTGCCAAGCTCGACGGCCGCGGTAACTATACCCTTGGCATAACCGAGCAGATTATCTTCCCGGAGATTGACATTGACAAGATAGCCAAGATCATGGGGTTGCAGATAACCTTTGTGACAACGGCCAAAAGCGATGAAGAGGCTTATGCTCTTCTTAAAGAATTCGGAATTCCCTTTAAAAACAAGTAAACAGATCGGAATATGGCTAAGGAATCAATGAAGGCCCGCGAAGTCAAACGTGCCAAGCTTATAAAGAGATATGCCGCCAAGAGGGCAGCTCTGAAGGCAGAGGGTAACTATGTTGCAATGAGCACGTTGCCGCGCAACTCCAGCCCGATTAGACTGCGCAACAGGTGCAAGCTCACCGGGAGACCCAGGGGTTATATGAGACAATTTGGCGTCAGCAGGATCACCTTCAGGGAAATGGCATCGCATGGCCTCATACCAGGTGTTAGAAAAGCAAGCTGGTAATATACAACAGAGAAACAAACAATAAATAGTATTAAGAGATGACAGATCCAATAGCAGATTTTCTTACCAGAGTAAGGAATGCCATCAAAGCCGGACACAAAGTGGTTGAGACACCCTCTTCCGGTCTGATGAAGGAGATCACCAGGATCCTCTATGAGAAAGGGTATATCCTCAGCTATAAGTTCATTGATGATGGTCTGCAGGGCAAGATAAAGATCGCACTGAAGTATCATCCCAAGAGCAAGCTGCCGGCAATAAAGTCAATTCAGAGAGTGAGCCGTCCGGGTCTCAGAAGATATGCAGGCGTTGATGAACTCCCGAGAGTCCTTAACGGACTTGGCATTGCGATCCTTTCAACCTCAAAGGGTCTCATGACCGAAAAAGAGGCTGTGAAGGAAAATGTGGGGGGCGAAGTGTTATGTTATGTTTATTAATCAGGAGGAGATTTTAAATGTCACGAATAGGAAAATTACCTGTAAACCTGCCATCAGGCGTCAGCATCAGTGTTGATGACGCTAACGTGGTCAGCGTTAAAGGCCCGCTGGGAACACTGTCACAGAAGCTTGACCGTGATATCACTATTGAAGTTGAAAATAACCAGATCATTGTCGCAAGACCCAATGAGGAGAAGCGTCTCAAGTCGCTACATGGCCTCTACAGGGCCCTCATAGCCAACATGGTTGTGGGTGTCACTACCGGCTATAAGAAGGAGCTTGAGCTTGTGGGTGTGGGATACCGGGCTGAAGCAAACGGCCAGCGTCTCGAGATGAGCCTTGGCTACTCGCATGACATCGTCATCGAGCTGCCCAGGAGATTAAGGTTGAGACTAAGACAGAGAAGAGGAGTAACCCGGTTATTACTCTCTCAAGCATCGACAAGCAGCTCATCGGCCATATCGCAGCAAAGATCAGATCATTGCGTCCCCCTGAGCCTTATAAAGGCAAGGGTATCAAATTCGTGGGTGAACAGCTCAGGAGAAAAGCCGGTAAATCGGCTGGTGTGTAACATGATTAAACAGATAAGTCATGGCCTTAACTAAGACAGAAAAAAGAGTAAAGATTAAACTGAGGATCCGCAAGAGGATCAAAGGGACCCCCGAAAAACCAAGACTTTCGGTGTTCCGCAGCAACAAGCAGATATATGTTCAGGCAGTTGACGACGTCAATGGACTGACGCTGGCTTCAGCATGCTCAAGGGAAAAGGAGTTCGCTTCTGTTACCGGCAAAAAGAAGAGCGAACTGGCTGCGCTGGTCGGGAAACGCATCGCTGCTGTATGCAAGGAGAAGGGCATTGAGAATGTCGTCTTCGACAGGAGCGGTTACCAGTATCATGGCAGAATAAAATCATTGGCTGACGGAGCACGCGAAGGCGGCTTAAAATTCTAATCAGTATGGCATACGGAATAAAGAGAGTAAAAAACAGCGATCTTGAACTTACCGACAGGCTGGTAAGCATCCAGAGGGTTACCAAGGTAACAAAGGGAGGTCGTACATTCAGTTTCTCGGCTATCGTCGTCGTCGGCGATGAGAAAGGCATTGTAGGTCACGGCCTCGGTAAGGCAAGTGAGGTCACTACAGCCATAGCCAAGGGCATTGAGGATGCCAAAAAGAACCTTATCAAGGTCCCTGTACACAAGGGCACCATTCCTCATGAGCAGTATGGTAAGTTTGGCGGAGCATATGTCTTCATCAAGCCTGCAACAGAGGGAACGGGTGTCAAGGCAGGTGGTGCCATGCGTGCCGTGCTCGAGAGTGTGGGTGTGAAGAACGTTCTTGCAAAATCAAAAGGCTCGTCAAACCCTCATAACCTTGTGAAAGCTACCATAGCAGCACTGCTTGAGCTGCGTGATGCCAGCACTGTCGCTGACCACAGGGGAGTACCAATGGAGAAAGTGTTTAACGGTTAGTAATATTTCGGATATGTCAAAGATCAGAGTAACCCAGATTAAGAGTAAAATAGGTCAGCCGGAGAGGCAGAAGAGAATCCTAGCAGCACTGGGTATTAAGAAGATGCATCAGACTGTTGAGCACGAGAACACACCCCAGATCATGGGCATGGTTCAGAAGCTGAAGCACCTGGTGAAGGTTGAGAATGTTTAAGGTAATAACAGCATTATATATTTTGATATGGATTTAAGTAATTTAAAACCTGCCAGGGGATCAGTCAAAAGAGAGAAACGTATTGGCCGGGGCGAAGGCTCAGGTCACGGCGGCACGTCAACCCGCGGGCACAAGGGAGCAAAGTCACGCTCGGGATACAGCAAGAAGGTTGGTTTTGAAGGCGGACAGATGCCTCTCCAGAGGAGGGTGCCCAAGTCAGGCTTCAAGAATATCAACCGGGTTGAGTACAAAGGAATCAACCTCAGCACACTGGAGGCTCTCGCTTCAAAACTGAAGACAGACCGCATTGATTTCCAGACGCTTCTGACAGCAGGTTTCATCAACAAGAATTCCCTCGTGAAGATACTTGGTAACGGCGCCCTGACACTGAAGCTCGAAGTGCATGCTCATGCCTTCAGCAAATCAGCCCAGGCTGCCATAGAAGCTAATAAGGGAACAGCAGTTAAACTGTAAAGGCATGAAACTGATACAGACCTTAAAGAATATTTTCAAGATAGAGGATCTGAGAGCAAGGATCCTTTATACTCTTGCCATTGTAGCGCTCTACCGGCTCGGGAAATACATAACCCTTCCCGGCATCGATCCTTCAATGCTTGAGGGGCTGAGAAGCCAGACATCGCAAGGCATTATGGGATTGCTCGACATGTTTTCAGGGGGTGCCTTCTCGCAGGCTTCTATTTTTGCCCTCGGGATCATGCCATATATCTCTGCTTCAATCGTCATTCAGCTTCTCGGGATAGTTTTTCCATACTTCCAGAAAATGCAGAAAGAGGGTGAAAGCGGCAGACGCAAGCTTAACCAGTACACAAGATATCTGACAGTCATTATCCTCGCCCTTCAGGCGCCAAGCTACCTGGCAAACCTTCACGCTGTGCTGCCCCAGGATGCATTTGTAATTAAGGGAACATTCTTCACGATCTCATCTGTTATCATTCTTACTGCCGGTACGATCTTTGTAATGTGGCTCGGGGAAAAGATAACCGATAAAGGAATCGGAAACGGAATTTCGCTCATCATCATGGTGGGAATCCTGGCCCGCTTCCCGGTATCATTCATTTTTGAAGCCGGAACACGCATTAACGGCTCAGGAGGCCTTGTAGCCTTACTGGTCGAGATCGTATTCCTCTTCGTCGTGATACTTGGAACTATTCTTCTTGTGCAGGGTACACGGCGTATTCCCGTTCAGTATGCACGGAGGATTGTTGGCAACAAACAGTATGGCGGTGTGCGCCAGTACATCCCCCTGAAGGTAAATGCAGCAGGCGTAATGCCCATCATCTTTGCCCAGGCGATAATGATGCTGCCTATTATCTTCGCAGGGTACTCTGAATCAGGGTCCGGACTTGTTGTGGCATTTACAAACATGTACGGATTATGGTATAACCTTCTTACCGCATTTCTTATCATAATCTTTACCTACTTCTACACGGCGGTTACAATCAACCCCGTGCAGATGGCTGAAGACATGAAGAAGAACGGCGGATTTATCCCCGGCATCAAACCCGGGCGCAAGACCGTTGAATTCATTGACACCATCATGTCTCGCATAACACTCCCTGGATCAATATTCCTGGCGATAGTGGCCATTCTGCCAGCTTTCGCAGTAAATCTGGGAGTGAGCGGAAGCTTTGCACAGTTCTTTGGCGGCACTTCGCTGCTGATACTTGTGGGGGTGGTGCTTGACACACTGCAGCAGGTGGAGAGCCATCTGCTCATGCGTCACTATGACGGTCTTATGAAATCGGGCCGCGTGAAAGGGAGGACCGGAGCCGTAACGGCTATTTAACAGGTTTACGTTCTTTGATGATTTATATTAAGACGGATGCGGAAGTAGAGTTATTGAGAGAAAGCAACAGGCTCGTCTCACTTACTCTTGCGGAAGTAGCCAGGCATATCAGGCCGGGGGTGACAACCCAACAGCTTGACAGCATCGCCGAAACATTCATTCGTGACAACGGTGCGCTGCCCGCCTTCAAGGGTTATGCAGGCTTCCCCGCCACTCTCTGCACATCTGTCAATGACGAGGTGGTCCACGGAATACCCTCGGCATACGAGCTTAAGGATGGTGATATCATATCGGTTGACTGCGGGGTCATCCTTAACAGTTATTACGGTGACAGCGCCTATACATTCGCTGTCGGTGAGGTGATGCCGGAAGTAATGAGACTGATGGAATACACCCGGGCGTCACTGGAGGCCGGAGTAAGGGAGGCAGTTGCAGGCAACCGTGTGGGAGACATCTCACATGCGGTGCAGACGACGGCGGAGAGGGGCGGTTACTCGGTGGTACGGACACTGGTGGGACATGGATTGGGCAGACACCTTCATGAAGGTCCCGAGGTGCCGAATTTCGGCAGGAGGGGCAGCGGACCGAAGCTCGAGAAAAACCTGGTCATCTGCATTGAGCCGATGATCAACATGGGCACCAAAAGCACACGCGTCCTGGGTGACGGGTGGACGGTCAGGACAGGTGACGGCAAGCCGTCAGCACACTTTGAGTACGCTGTTGCGGTCAGGGAGGGTAAAGCCGACCTGCTCTCAACATTTGAGTTTATAGAAGAAGTTTTAACAAAGAGGTAAGCATATATGGCCAAACAACCATCAATAGAGATTGACGGAACGATCATCGAGGCGCTCTCAAACGCGATGTTCAGGGTCAGACTCGAAAACGGGCACATCATAACCGCCCATATTTCAGGCAAGATGCGGATGCATTATATCAAGATCCTGCCGGGAGATAAGGTGAAGGTTGAAATGTCACCGTATGATCTTACCAAAGGAAGAATAACATTTAGATTTAAATAGAAAAAAAAACTGCGATGAAAGTCAGAGCATCAGTGAAGAAGCGTTCAGCCGACTGCAAGATTGTAAGGAGGAATGGCCGCTTGTATGTGATAAATAAGAAAAATCCCAAGTTCAAGCAGAGGCAGGGATAAATTTAATTAACTTTGCACTTCAAATTAAAAGAGGCATATGGCACGTATAAATGGCGTTGATCTACCCAGGAATAAGCAGGGCGAAGTGGCTCTGACCTATATCTATGGTATCGGACGGAGCACAGCACAGAAAGTGCTTGACAGAGCTGGCGTTGATCGCCACATGAAGGTTGAAGACTGGAATGATGATAATATCAATACAATCCGTCAGATACTCTCTGAGAATTACAAACTGGAAGGTGAACTCCGCTCAGAGACACAGTTGAACATCAAGCGACTGATGGACATCGGATGCTATCGTGGTATCCGTCACAGGATCGGACTGCCGGTAAGAGGACAGAGCACGAAGAATAACGCCCGTACCCGCAAAGGCCGCAAAAAGACCGTTGCAAACAAGAAAAAAGCTACTAAATAATTAAAATATGGCAAAAAAGACTGGGACATTAAAAAAGAAGGTCGTTAAGGTTGAACCGGTGGGACAGGCTCACGTTCATTCCTCATTCAATAATATCATTATATAGCATTACCAACAGCACAGGCCAGGTAATATCATGGGCGTCAGCAGGAAAGATGGGCTTCAAAGGTTCAAAGAAAAACACTCCCTATGCCGCCCAGATGGCAGCGGAAGAGTGTACCAAGGTAGCTTTTGAACTGGGCCTCCGCAAAGTAAAGGTTTATGTTAAGGGCCCGGGGTCAGGACGTGAATCAGCTATCCGTGCCATCTCCAACAGTGGTGTCGAGGTTACCGAGATCGTTGATGTAACGCCGATGCCTCACAACGGATGCCGTCCCCGTCACGCAGAAGGGTATAAGCAGCTCTTAATTAAAACTTTCATTAACGAATAATATTCAATTCAATGGCAAGATATACAGGACCACAAACAAAAATCGCCCGGAAATTCGGAGAGCCTATTTACGGCCCTGACAAGTACTTCGACAGGAAAAATTTTCCTCCCGGGCAGCACGGTCTGACCAAAAAGAGGAAGAAAACCTCTGAATACGGCATTCAGCTGCGTGAGAAGCAGAAGGTAAAATACATCTACGGTCTCCTTGAGCGCCAGTTCCGCAATTTCTTCGAGAAGGCCTCAGCAGCATCAGGGGTAACGGGTCTTGTGCTTCTTCAGATGCTTGAGTCACGGCTTGATAACGTCGTATACCGCCTGGGCATTGCCCCCACCAGGGCCTCAGCACGCCAGCTGGTGGTCACACCGTCATATCACCGTCAACGGTAACGTGGTTAACATACCCTCTTATCATTCTCCGTCCCGGAGATATTATCGGCGTCCGCGAAAAATCGAAATCACTTGAGACAATCATTGATTCCGTGACATCAAACCGCCGTTCTAAACTGGCATGGCTCGAATGGGATGAGACACAGATGGCCGGAAAATATATGAGCCTGCCTGAGAGGTCTGAGATACCCGAAGACATCAAGGAGCAGCTTATTGTTGAATTGTATTCAAAATAATCAAGTAATAACATACATATGGCCATATTAGCATTCCAGAAACCTGACAAAGTAATATTACTGGAAGCGGACGATCAGTACGGAAAGTTTGAGTTCCGCCCGCTTGAACCCGGCTATGGCATAACCGTTGGTAATGCTCTCAGGCGCATCCTCCTTTCATCACTTGAAGGATTTGCGATCACGACAGTAAAGATCGAGGGTGTTGACCATGAATTCTCTACCATCACCGGCGTCATGGAAGATGTCACTGAAGTCCTCCTGAACCTGAAACAGATACGTTTCAAAAGAATGGTTGAGGATGTTGACAGTGAAAAGATCGTTGTAAAAGTAGCCGGCCAGGAAGTTTTCAAAGCCGGTGACCTCAACAACTCACTCAGCAGCTTTGAGGTTCTCAACCCTGATCATGTCATCTGCCGTATGGAAGCCGATGTGAAACTTCAGTTTGAGCTGAATATCAATAAAGGCAGAGGATACGTCCCCGCCGAGGAAAATCAGCCTGCCGAGGCAGAGTTTGGTATCATCGCGGTAGACTCGATATTCACTCCGATAAGGAATGTCAAGTATTCAATAGAGAACTACAGGGTTGAACAGAAGACTGACTATGAGAAGCTTATTATTGAGATAAGCACTGACGGTTCAATTCATCCCAAGGATGCCCTCAAGGAGGCTGCCAAGATACTCATATACCACTTCATGCTCTTCTCGGAAGATAAGATCACCATCGACTATGAAGACAAGATGGCAAACGAGGAGTTTGATGAGGAGATACTTCATATGCGTCAGCTGCTCAAGACCAAGCTCGTTGACCTTGACCTCTCCGTAAGGGCCCTCAACTGCCTGAAAGCTGCAGAGGTAGAGTCACTCGGCGACCTCGTCAAATTCAATAAGAATGACCTGCTCAAGTTCCGCAACTTCGGCAAGAAGTCGCTCACCGAACTTGATGAGCTTCTTGAGACAATGAGCCTCTCTTTTGGGATGGATGTGGCAAAATATAAACTTGACAAAGATTAATAACAGGTAAGGATAGATAGAAATGCGACATTTAAGAGTTATAAATCACCTTGGAAGGAAGAGTGCTGACCGGAAGGCGCTGATGGCCAACATGGCATCATCACTTATTCTGCATAAGCGCGTCAGTACCACCAAAGCCAAGGCCCGTGCACTGAAGTCATATGTTGAGCCCCTCATCACAAAGTCAAAGGAGGATTCAACGCACTCACGCAGAGTGGTTTTCAGTTATCTTGAGAACAAAGATGCCGTCTCCGAGCTTTTCCGTGAGGTGGCACCCAAAATTGCCAGCCGCCCCGGTGGTTACACCCGCATCCTTAAAACGGGTAACCGTCTTGGCGACGCAGCGGAGATGTGTATAATAGAGCTCGTTGACTTCAACGAGAATATGCTGGCCGGTGAAGCCGGAAAAGCGAAAGCAACCCGTCGCCGCCGCGCACCAAAGAAAAAAGTGGCTGAAACAGCAGCTGCTGCTGAAGCACCAAAGGCCTCGGCAGAAACAGAAAGCGAGACAAAAGAATAATACAAAATGTTCTGAAACTATAGGGATATGGCCTTTGAGACTGTATCCCTTTTTTTTATATATTGCAGATTGATTTATTAAAACATAAAAAGCAATGAGTCAGATAATTAGCGTACATGCAAGGGAGATCCTCGATTCAAGGGGCAATCCGACTATTGAAGTTGAAGTAGTTACAGCCAGTGGTGCAAGCGGCAGGGCGGCAGTGCCATCCGGGGCCTCGACAGGCGAGAATGAGGCTCTTGAACTGAGAGACGGTGACAAGAACCGTTATCTTGGAAAAGGGGTCCTCAAAGCAGTATACAATGTAAACAGTGTCATCTCCGAGGAGATTATGGGTATGGATGTCACCAACCAGGTGGGTATCGACCAGAAGATGATTGACCTTGACGGCACCCCCACAAAGAGCACCCTTGGTGCCAACGCCATACTCGGCGTTTCACTTGCGTGTGCCAAGGCAGCGGCGGCATTTCACGGCCTGCCTCTGTACAGGTATATAGGCGGTACCAACGCCCGTGTTCTCCCGGTACCTATGATGAACATCATCAACGGCGGCTCACACTCAGACGCCCCCATTGCTTTCCAGGAATTTATGATTCGTCCGAAAGGCGCAGCTTCCTTTGCTGAAGGGCTGAGAATGGGTGCAGAGGTGTTCCATTCTCTCAAGAAAGTACTGAAAGAGCGCGGCCTCAGCACGGCTGTAGGCGACGAGGGCGGCTTTGCCCCGGCACTCAATGGCACCGAAGATGCACTCGACAGCATCATAAAGGCAATCACAGCAGCAGGGTATAAGCCAGGTACCGATGTTACCATAGCGCTTGACTGCGCAGCAAGTGAGTTCTTCGAAAACGGCCATTACAACTATACCAAGTTCGAAGGAGAAAAAGGACGGAAACTTACTCCGAAACAACAGGCTGAATACCTCACCTCACTCGTTGAGAAATACCCGGTTATTGACTCTATTGAGGATGGTATGAGTGAGCAGGACTGGGAAGGATGGAAGCTTCATACCGAGATGCTCGGATCAAAGATACAGATAGTAGGTGATGACCTGTTTGTCACAAACGTGCAGTATCTTGAAAAAGGCATTGCAATGGGCTGCGCCAACTCAATCCTTATCAAGCTGAACCAGATCGGAACCCTTACCGAGACCCTCAACTGCATTGAGATGGCTCACAGGGCAGGGTACACCACTGTTACCTCACACCGTTCGGGTGAGACGGAAGACTCTACAATAGCCGATGTTGCTGTCGCCACCAATTCGGGACAGATAAAGACAGGCTCGCTGAGTCGTACTGACCGTATCGCCAAATACAATCAGCTTCTCCGTATAGAAGAGGAACTGGGCAATAACGGTGTCTACGGCTGTGAATAGAATTTAATTGTAGAGACGTTGCGTGCAACGTCTCTACTATTTGAAACTCCGCTGACAGCGGGGTTTTTATTTTTTATCTTTGCATAAATCTGCGTCTGAATGTCATTTAACGGTCTTACCAGTTTTATCAGCCATCTTGAATCGCACAATGACCTTTGCCGGGTCAGCTGTCGCGTCGATCCTGAGCTTGAGGTTACCGAAGTGGCTGACCGCATGGTCAAGAACGGCGGCAAGGCTCTGCTGTTTGAGAACAATGGCACCAGGTTTCCGATTCTGATAAATGCCTTTGCCTCCGATGAGCGCATGGCTGCGGCCATAGGACGTTCGTCACTCGATGAGGCCGGAGAGGAGATTATAGCTCTTTCAGAGAGTGTTACGGGATCAGGAGGCCTTATGTCGAAGATCGGCAGGTTGCCGAGGATGCTCAGGCTGCTTAAGCTTGCCCCGATGAGAAAAAGAGGCAGGGGTGAGTGCCAGGAGGTCATAGAACCTGTTCCTGACCTGGGAATCTTTCCAGTGCTCAAGTGCTGGCCTTATGACGGTGGCAGGTTCATCACACTTCCTCTCGTCCATACCTGCCACCCCGGAACGGGCAAGACAAACGTCGGCATGTATCGTATGCAGATCATGGGACCCGCACTGACAGGCATGCACTGGCACCGTCACAAGACCGGTGCACGCCACTTCGAGGCATGGAAGAAGGCCGGAAAGAGGATGCCTGTCACTGTAACCCTGGGGGGTGACCCTGTCTATACATATTCAGCCACCGCACCTCTGCCGGAGGATGTAAACGAGTACCTGCTCGCTGCTTTCCTGCGAGGCAGGAGAGTAAGGATGGTCAAATGCATTACCAATGATATATGGGTCCCGGCTGACTCAGATGTTGTCATCGAAGGATATGTTGATCCTTCTGAGAAGCTGCTGACTGAAGGTCCCTTCGGAGACCACACCGGCTTCTATTCACTGGCCGACCTTTATCCGGGTTTTCACGTCACCTGCATAACGCATCGCAGAAACGCCGTTTATCCTGCAACAATAGTTGGGGTGCCACCCATGGAAGATGCCTGGATAGGCAAGGCAACAGAGAAGATCTTCCTTGCCCCCCTTAAGCTGGCCATCGCACCTGAGATAAAAGACTTCCATCTGCCGGTTGAAGGGGTCGCACATAATATCGTCATAGTCAGCATTGAAAAGAGCTATCCGGGTCAGGGGATGAAGGTGCTGAGCGCTCTATACGGCGCCGGACAGATGATGTTCAGCAAATATATTATCGTGGTCAGCAATACCATACCTGTCCGTGATTTTCGTAAGGTTGCCGAGGCAGTGTTCGAAAACACCAGGTTCGATACCGATCTGCTGTTCACACATGGGCCACTTGATATTCTTGATCACTCGTCTGACAGGTTCAGCATGGGTGGCAAGCTGGGTATCGATGCCACGGTGAAACTGTCTGAAGAGCGCTCGGAGGAATACAATTCCATTCCCCTGAGGCTGCTGACTGATACGGAGATAGCAAATGATGTCATTAGAACGGTAAGGACATATTCAGATTATGGTCTTCCGGTCATTGTGCTTACCATAAAGAAACCGTCAGAGGGCCTCGATATGCGAAATCTTGCCATGAAGCTCCCATCCCCGCTGCAAGCCCCGGGAACGGTTACCATCGCAGTGGATCATGGGGCCGACAGCATGGACCCCTCAATGATAGCATGGCTTGTGGCAGGCAACTGTGACCCTTCGCGCGACATCTACCGTATTGGTGACGGAGCCCTCTTCATTGATGCTACGTCAATGCCTCTTTCAATGCCTCCCTTCCGGAGGGAGTGGCCAAATGTGGTATGCTCAGACAAAGAGACGATTGACCTGGTTAACCGCAGGTGGAGTGAGTACAACACGGGCGGGTTTCTGAAGTCGCCATCCCTGAAGCTTCTTCCTCTTCTTCTCCCCGGGGAGGCCGCTGTCAACCTCGATAAAATTGTCTCGGAGTGAGTGCTGTCGCTTCATCGGCCACAGCGATCTTAATGGCCCAGGGAGGCAGGGAGAATCTGATTATCAATTATGCAATTGCCGTTTTCATTACAGCTGCCCTCATATACCTGGCGGTACTTCAGTTCTGGGTTCTTCTCCGGACCAGGAAGCACCTCAGGGAGCTCAAGGCCGCATACGACGAGATAGAATTTCAGCGTGAGGAACTGCAGCTCAGGAACAAGGATCTGACAGACAGTCTTACCTATGCAAGGAGAATTCAGGAAGCGTTGTTGCCCGCTGAACACCATATAAGGAAGATATTACAACACTATTTCATCTACTACAGGCCGAAGCATATTGTGAGCGGCGATTTTTACTGGATCAGCGAGAGAGATGATAAGTATTTCATCGCAGCCGCTGACTGCACCGGTCACGGCGTCCCGGGAGCACTCATGTCAATGATAGGTCTTGAGCTGCTTAACAAGATCATCAATGAGACAAAAGTCAATGTCAGTGATCAGATCCTCCTTACCCTCAATGACGAGCTCGAAGCTTCCTTCTTCAAGGAAGAGGATGGCAGGGCTCTTATTAAGGACGGGATTGAGATGAGTATTTGCGTCATTGACCGTAAAACGATGGAGATGGAGTTCTCGGGTGCCTTCCTCCCGGTATATATTGTCCGTGACGACAAGCTCATTGAGATTAAGGGTGACAAGCAAAATGTAGGTCAGCTGTTCAACGCTGTTTCATTTAACCGCAGCAGCTATAAGCTTCAGAAGGGAGACATCCTTTATCTGTTCTCAGACGGGTATGCTGACCAGTTCGGCGGACCTGACAACAAGAAATTCAAGTATCGCCGCCTGCGGCATATCTTGCTGACAATCAGTAAATACCCGCTTGCAGACCAGCAGAGGATCCTTGACGAGACAATCACATCATGGATGGGTGACTGCGAACAGATTGATGATATGATGATATTGGGGGTCAGGCCCTTCTGATCTCAGAGCAGAGCGCTTATTTTATCAATGAGAAGGCCAGGCTCTATCGGTTTGCTGATGTAGTCATCCATACCAACTGCAAGACACTGTTCCTTATCTCCCAGCATGGCATTTGCGGTTATTGCAATTATCGGAACGTGCATCTGGGTGCTCATTTCCAGCCTCCTTATCTTTTCTGCTGCCACCAGTCCGTTCATAACAGGCATCTGTACGTCCATCAGTATCAGATCATACCTTGAGGTGCCGAACATGTCAAGTGCCTCTTTTCCGTTCCGGGCTATCTCGATGCGCTTGACAAGGGGCTCAAGCATGAGCTGTGTAATGCGCTGGTTGATAGGATTATCCTCGACAAGAAGTATGCTGAGGTCCTTCATCTCCTTCCTGGGCTGATCAGAAGGCATACCTTTAATGAGTGTGCTTGCTGCTGCCGGCCGTTCAGCCTTTTCGCTCCTGCGCAGGTTAATGTTAAAGACAAAGTATGACCCTGAGCCTGCCGTTGTCTCCTGCCAGCTTCCCCCCATGCTTTTTATAAGCCTTCCCGCTGTCGGATACTGCTGGCGACCTTCGCCAATGAAGACTACAGGGTTGTTTGTTGAGAGGGTGAATTCCAGTTTCTGCAGACCGTCGCGCACACCCGCCTCCCTGATCTGTATTTTTATTGTTGTTTTGCCCGTAGCCCCTGCTATGGCAGTGGCCATGAGGTCAAGAAGTATCTGCTTTATGATGATGGGGTCACCCATATATTCGCCTTCACCCTCCCCCTTGTCGTCATAAACGACGAGACTCTGTTCATGCTTCCTGTTGAGTTTTATCAGGTCGATGGTATCCTGTATGGCTGGCCCCAGCCTGAATCGTATCTCTCCTCTCTTCTCAAAAGTTATGTTGCCAGCCGTCTCCATCGTAAGGTCATTCACCACATCCACCATGGTATCAGTCGAGGCAACGAAGGTGTCAAGCAGCTCCTGCTGCTTGGCTGAAGCGCCTGAATCGCGAAGCATGCTGCCAAGAAGCACCAGGTTGTTTAAAGGCTCCCTGATACGGTGTGAGAAACTGTTGATCACATCCTCATTCTTCTCTGCAATAGAGGATAGCTCCCCCATAATCGACCTTGTATCGGTGATGAGCCTGCGTATCTCATATATTGCGAAGATAAGCGGCAGCAGGGCCAGTATGCCCGCAGCCAGTGGTATGAACACAAGCCCTGCCAGGGCTGACACTAACGCAGTTACCGCCAGAATAAGTGCAGCAGCCAGTGGCATTAGAATCCGCTCTCTTGTCCTTTTTGTCATCAGCTCTGATTGCGGGATTGCAACAGGTTTTGATCTTTTTGACATAATCGCGGTGCAGTAGATATATAACACTCAAATATACACGAATTTCAATAAAGATTAAGCCGCCGTTTCCTTCCTTGTATATAAAACACTAAATTTGCTATCAACGGTATAATATTTGAGAGTGACTTGTTAAAGGAGCGCAATGAGAAGGACCGCAACCATACTTATTCTTTCTGTCTTTACTGCAGCACTGGGGATGGCACAGGGGCAGGACACCCTTGTGCAGTACACTCCCGACTTCAAGTTCAGGGACGGCATATACCTGAACTTCGATATGGTAAAAAACAACAGCCCCATTCCCAAGGCAAGACTCTTTACCTCCGTTGACTATAACGACAAAGATTTCTTTGACGAGGTGCTCTCGGGTGAGAAGATCTATTTTTATGATAACCTGGGAGTGAGGCAGGAGATAGAAAAGAATTCAATCTGGGGATTTTCACGCAACGGAGTGCTCTATATCAAGGTACAGGATACTTTTAACAGGATTACATTCTTTGGATCAATCATCCACTTTGTTGCCGACGTCACCTCCGTTTCGCCCAACAATCCTTACGGCTATTATGATCCGTACTACTCCCCGTACGGCTCACCCTATAGCAGGGGCTATTACAACCCTTACTACTCGCCTTACTACTCACCCTACTCCTCATATGGCTATCCATATGGCAGCCAGCCTACTACCAGAACCGATCTCAAGATGTTCATGATCGATTTTGAGACAGGGAGTGAGTATGAATATGATCTTAAGAATCTTGAGGTGCTGCTCATGAAAGATCCGGAGCTGTACGAGGAGTTCGTCTCAATGAAAAGCAAGAATCAGAAGCAAATGATGTTTGTCTATCTCCGGAAATACAATGAGAAGCATCCTGTCTATCTGCCATCAGGAAAATAGCTTATACATGAAGAAATTTCTTTTTGTCGCACTGTTCATCTTTGCAATTATCGCGGTCCGTGCCCAGCAGAGACCTTATCCCACCATGGATGACGCCAGGCGTTTCACCTCTTCAACCACCTGCGTTGTGCTTGAAGCAAACCAGTTCTCTTTCTACAATGCTGAGATAAAGGCAGCCGTAGACAAATACTGGAAGGTGACGCCGGTGAGATACATAACCGAAGAGGAGTTCAATGTGATGAAGACTGATGCGTCATATTCATTCATTGTTCTGACGATAACAAACTTCAGCAATGACAAGTCGGGATCTGCCTATGATTTTCTCAATCTGCTGCTCGGTGCTGATGTTAACAATCTTGATGAGATGCCCGAGTTCTGTGCCATACCGCTCTCCTTTGCAGGGGCACCGGAGGAGGAGTACAGCTATAAGCTCGGACTTATTATCAGGTTCATGCAGTATCATGCAGACCTGGTTATGAAAAATCCGACGACATCGTCACTCAGGTATCTCAAGTACTACAACAAGAATGTCCCGGAGATTGGGGGAAAGACAATCCTGGTCAGGGAAGATGATCTGGCTCCTGAGATCAGCTCGGTTGAGAAGATAGCCGCGTATTACAGTTATCCGGTTAAGATAGTAGGGGAGGAAGAGATAATCAGGGCTGTGGAGGAAAAGGATAAGGATGTTCTGATAGTTCACAAGGTAGGCCCTGACGGTGTTAAACAGACCGGCACCTGTATGAAGATGCTTATCGGGACCGATGATGCCATAATGTATTATTATGATAGTCACATGGTTGACAGCAAGAATGCCAACGGGCTTCTCATAAGTGACCTTAAGAGGCTGGCGCGCTTCTGATGATGCAGCATTTAAGCAGAGTTAACGTCTTTAAAAAAAAAGAGCAATGGAAGAGATAAAAACATACACGCAGTCAGAACGTGACTGGGCAATGTTCTGCCACCTTTCGGCCTTTGCCGGCTACTTCTTTCCTTTTGGTGGCATCATAGGTCCGCTTATCTGCTGGATGTCGCGCAAGGATGAGTCGGCGTGGGTTGATGCAAACGGCAAGTCGTCCATCAATTTTCAGCTTTCAGTACTTCTCTATACTGTGCTGGCCATTCCGCTGATTTTCATCATCATAGGGATACCGATAATAGTATTTATCTCTTTGCTGGAGCTTGTATGCATTGTTATGGCCAGCGTAAGGGCCGCGAAGGGTGAGGTCTTCAAATACCCCCTCTCTATACCATTTCTCCAGTAGTATCAGGGATTTACAGCAGATTTAGATATGTAGCCCCTGCGGGGCTCATATTGCGTATGAAATTACTCCTGCCCCGGCCACACCCCGGGGCAGGAGGCCATCCCTCCAGTATCTCCAGCCCCGAAGGGGTGACACATACACAGCAAGCACAGACGCAGACTACCCCTTTTTTTCCTATTTTTGTCATGAAAATACAATGATATGTCTCAGAAACCTTCCATACCCAGGGGTACGCGTGATTTCTCGCCTGTGGAGATGCTCCGGCGCAATTATATATTTGATACTGTCCGCCGCACATTTTCACTGTACGGCTATCTGCCCCTTGAGACCCCTGCCATGGAGAACCTCTCCACCCTGCTCGGCAAATACGGTGACGAGGGAGACAAACTGCTCTTCAGGATACTCAACTCAGGCGACTTTCTTTCCGGCATCGACCGCGGTGAGCTGTCAGCGGCTGACGCACCTGCGCTTTCATCAAGGATATGCGAAAAGGGTCTCCGTTATGACCTCACCGTCCCTTTCGCACGATACGTGGTGCAGCACCGCGATGAAATAACATTCCCTTTCAGGAGGTACCAGATACAGCCGGTATGGCGTGCCGACAGACCGCAGAAGGGGAGATACCGCGAGTTCTTTCAGTGCGATGTGGATGTCATCGGCAGCGACTCACTCCTTAATGAGTTCGAACTGGTGCAGATCATTGACCGTATCTTCAGCGATCTGAAGGTCAGGGTCATTATCAAGATCAATAACCGCAAGATACTGAGTGGCATAGCTGAGGCCATAGGCGAAAAACAACGCATCACCGATATCACCGTAGCCATCGATAAGCTTGATAAGATAGGAAGGGAAGGGGTGAGGCAGGAGCTTATCGCCCGCGGTTTATCTGAGGAGGCTGTTGCCCGTCTTGAGCCTGTCATCAACCTGAGCGGATCGACGGAGACAAAGCTTGACGAGCTTGAGAAGGTTCTATCTGCTTCCGAGGCAGGGATGAAGGGCCTTGCAGAATTGAGAGAGCTGTTCGGCTATATTTCACGATGCTCCTTTCAATCAGCGATAGAGCTTGACCTCACCCTTGCCCGCGGGTTGAACTATTATACCGGGGCGATCATTGAGGTCAAGGCTGTCGATTCAGTTATCGGCAGCGTATGCGGAGGAGGAAGATATGATGACCTCACCGGCATATTCGGCCTCCCGGGAGTATCAGGCGTCGGCGTCTCCTTTGGCGCTGACAGGATCTATGACGTCATGCTTCATCTTGATCTCTTCCCGCCCCAGACCGGCTCTGCCACTGAGGTGCTGGTGATTAATTTCGGCGGCGATGAGCTGCCTGAACTGCTCAGCATCACAGCCTCACTGCGTGACGCCGGCATACCCTCCGAGATGTATCCCGATCCGGTAAAGCTGAAAAAACAATTTGCCTATGCCGATGCGAGTAAGATACCCCTGGTAATCATTGCGGGAAGTGACGAGATTAGGAACCGCCAGGCCACTGTCAGGAATATGAGTTCGGGAGCCCAGACGACTGTGGCGTTGTCTGAACTCCCGGCATTTATAAAGGATGGGGGCGACGCTAAGTCGTAAAGCCCCGGACAGTAAGTGACCTTCAGAATTCCTGGCTTTCAAATTGCTCAGGCTTTCCCTTGCCGCTCGGTGGCTGACCCTGCCTTCTCTGGTTCAGTTCCCTGAGCAACTGCTGCTTGTACTGGTTCTCAATCTGGAACAGTTTGATCACCTTGGCCGGAGGGAGCACCTTCTGGATCTCCTTCGTGAATGATACAGTAAGGTTTGCCTCTTCAATGAATGACTGGGCAAGCTTGTCTGCCGTGGAGGTGAGCTCACTGTCGCTCATATTGGCCTCATTCTGTGAGGCATATCGCATGAGTGAGATACGGTCAAGCTGCGTCTTGTTCTTCCTTGCGGAGTAGTCGTTATACAGAGGCCAGAATTTTTCAGCCTCGGCAGGTGTCAGATTGAGCCGCTGTGTAAAAAATGCAATCTTGTAAGCAGAAAGCTTCTCACTGTCAGTCTGTCCCATGCCCTGTCCCTGTGCCCCTGCGAGAGCAGTGAACATCAGGGTGATGATGATGATGAGTGATACCTTTTTCATTATTTTATTATAACAGTTCATATATTTCGTTTACATCAATATTTTCCATTACCAGGAAGTCGATGATGGCCTCTGCAGGAAGGTCTGTCATTTCACCCTGATATTCTTCCGGGGTCGTCGCGCTCCATTCGTTTTCAATCAGATATGTATCTATCTCCTCGGTGTAGAGGTCGGCATAGACCTCGCTCCCTGAACCTCTCAGGAAACTGTTGCCGTTGTCATTGATCAGCCTTACCATTACGGCGGACAATACCGCGAAGCCCACTATCGCTGCGGCGAGGGCAAGGAAGGGTCTCAGTCTTACTGTTCGCCCGGCTCTCTCCTCGTCTCTCTTCTCCTCTTCCCGGCTGGCCATGACTGCTGCCATCGTCCTTTCGGTCAGTGTCTCAAAGTAACCCTCGGGAACTTTGAACGGATTCTTCTCTTTTATCTCTTCATTTGTTTTCATGACAACATTTTGATGTTTGCAATCGCCTGAGGTTTAATCAGCCTGTCAAATATTGTTCAATCTTTTTTACGGCATGATGGTATGACGCCTTGAGCGCCCCCACTGATGTACCCAGTGTCTCGCTCATCTCCTCATAGCTCATGTCACTGAAATATTTCATATTGAATACCAATCGTTGTTTCTCAGGGAGCTTAAGTATGGCGTTCTGCAGTTTAACAGAGGCCTCATCCCCGTCAAACCATGTGCTCCCCTCTGCCGAAGAAGAGAAGTAATCCTCCAGTCCGTCAAGCGAGATCCCGCTGTGCTTCTCCCTCTTTCTTATGAGTGTCAGAGCCTCGTTTGTCGAAATTGAGTAGAGCCAGGTATAGAGAGAGCTCTCGTTCCTGAAGCCTCCCAGATTCTTCCATGCGTTTATAAATGTATTCTGCAGGGCATCGTCAGCATCATCATGTATTATCACGATACGCCTTATGTGCCAGTACAGTTTTGAACCGTAGAGGTCTACCATCATCCTGAATGCTTTTTCAGCATCGTCAGGGAGCAGTTTTTTTATATCATCTTCGGTGACTTTCGTCATTACCCTTATCAGAGCGGTATGTTTATAAGATGCACTCCGGCGGTTAAGGTTTAATCATGATGCTAAATTTAGCAAAAAGTGGGGTCCCGACAGGTGTCACCTTATCCTGATTGCCGCTTTTTGGTACATTTGCAGAAACAGAACCATAAGAGAGATGGCATTGAAATGCGGCATTGTAGGGATAACGAGTGTAGGCAAGACTACTATTTTCAACTGTATCTCCAACACACGAGGGGAGACCAATACGTACGGCACAGGTGCCAGGGCCAATCTTGGCATCATTCAGGTGCCTGACGAGCGTCTGTACGAGCTTGAGAAGCGCCAGCCCACTGACCGCATCGTTCACACCACTGTTGATATCGTTGATATCCCCGGGCTGGTGAAGGGGCAGGGCGAGGGCTCCGGGAACAGGCTTCTCGGTGAGATACGAAACACTGATGCTCTGATACATGTGCTGCGATGCTTTGATGATGACAACCAGCCGCATATAGACGGCTCAGTCGACCCCGTCAGGGACCTTGAGAACGTCGAGTTTGAGCTGCAGGTGAAGGACCTCGAGTCGGTTGAAAAGAAAATTCAGCGGCTTGAGCGTGCGGCCAAGACGGGTGACAAGGATGCAAAGCACGGCATAGAGGTACTCAACCGCTACAAGGAGCATCTGGAAGGATTTCATAATGCCGTCACGATGCCTGTCAAACCGGAAGAGAAGAAATTTGTCGACGATATCTTTCTCCTTACGATGAAGCCTGTGCTTTACGTTTGCAATGTGGATGAGAAATCTGCCGTCAGCGGTAACGGTTATGTCGAGGCAGTAAGGGAGTTTCTCAGGACCCGTCACAGTGTGCCGCTGGTTATCGCCGGTGCCGTGGAGTCGGAGATAGCTACCCTCTCTGACCCGAATGACAGGCTGGAGTTCCTGAAGGCTGCCGGCCTGGAGGAGCCCGGGGTGAATAAGCTTGTCAGGGCTGCATATGAGATGCTTAATCTGCAGACATTTTTTACAGTAGGCCCCAAGGAGATAAGGGCCTGGACCATCACCGCCGGCATGACTGCACCACAGGCTGCAGGGGTGATACATTCAGATCTTGAGCGGGGATTTATCCGTGCCGAGGTGATGAAATATGATGATTTCATAAGGCTGGGATCAGAGCATGCCTGCCGGGAAGCCGGCAAGCTTATGATCGAAGGGAAGAGCTACGTGGTAGCCGACGGAGATATACTTCATATAAGATTCAACGTATAACCCTGAGGTTGAGATATATATTGTCAATAGCTTCAGCGCTGCTGCTGCTGACAGGTTTGTACGGCTTCGGTCAGGATCCCCGTAGGGGAGATGACATCCGTGAGGCCATGCGCATCTACGGACAGGCAGAAGTGAGTATTGCATATCCGGGGTTCGATGCCATGACGGAGTATGCATCACGATTCTCCGTCTCGTCATGCAACGGGAAATATGCCCGGCTGACCCTCTCCGCACTTACAGCAGATGACTTTATCAGGACAGCATTACCATATACCCTCATACTGCCAGAGGCAACAAAGAGTGTCTACACAGCCTCCTCTGCTGATGAGGCTATGCTATGGCAGTCATATCCGACATGGAAGCACTATGATACCATCATGCACCGTCTGGCCGCACAGTGGCCTGATGTGTGCATCCTTGACACAATAGGATTAAGCATCGGAGGGCGGGCTGTCATGGCGCTGAAGATTTCCGACAATGCCTCATCAGATGAGGAGGAACCGGCAGTGATGCTCAGCGCGTCCATACACGGTGACGAGCTCGCAGGGTTTATACTGCTGATGAGGCTTGCAGAGCACCTGGCTTCGGAAAGCAGCAAAGGGGGGCTGCCCGGAGAGCTTGTGTCAGGACTGGAAATATGGATAAACCCCCTCGCCAACCCTGACGGTATGTACAGAGACAATGACACTATCCTGTTTCCGATAAGGGTTAACAGCGCAGGCTATGACCTCAACCGCAACTTCCCCGATCCGGAGAACCAGCCATCACCTGTGGTACAGAAGGAGACTCTCGATATGATGAAATTCATGGAGGAGAAACGTTTTGTACTGTCGGCCAATCTTCATTCGGGAGAGGAGGTGATAAATTACCCGTGGGATAAGTGGACCCGGGAACATGCTGATGACGAATGGTTTAACGACATCAGCAGGCGATATGCAGATACGGTGCACCTTCATGCTGAACCGGGATACCTGACTTTTCTTGACAATGGGGTGACAAGAGGCTCAGTATGGTATGCCATCAGAGGCGGGAGACAGGATTACATCACCTGGGAACTCCAGGGACGGGAGGTCACCATGGAGCTCGACAAGACAAAACAGACTCCTGCCACAGACCTTGAGAGTCTCTGGAACTGGAACAGCAGGTCTTTGCTGAGATATCTCGGGGAGGCGCTCTACGGGGTGAAGGGCAAAGTCACCGATAAAGCTACTGGCGAGCCCATTCCCGCAAAACTATTCATTACCGGATATGACATAGACTCATCGCATGTATATTCAGACACCCTGTCGGGAGAGTTTTACCGGTTCCTCTCACCTGGGACCTACACTCTCACCTTCTCGAGCCCGGGATATATATCAAAGTCCACCGAAATAACCATAAGTGACTGGACTTCATCCGTCTCGATTGACATTCAGCTGGAAGAGATATCTTCTGTTTATCCGGCCCCGCCTGTATCAGGACTGCTTATCTACCCGAATCCTGCATCCGGAGAGTTCGGCATACTTCCTCCCACCGGTCATGCGGGAGAGGCCACAGTAACCATCGCCGGTCTGTCAGGACAGGTGATCAATATCCGCCATGTGGTGACCCTGCCGGGAGTACCTGAATTTATCGACTGCAGCCACTTTTCACCCGGGATATATATCATATCATATAATAAAGTCAACTCCGGCACCGTTCTGAGGGGTAAGGTTGTAATACAGCCGTTCATATCCCGATGACCCTATGTTAATTACTTTGTTGTCAAGGTGCGTCGGACATATATCCAAAACTGATATTTTTGGTGCTTGTTTATTACCAGATACTTCCAGAGATGAAAAGAATACTCATATTTATATATTTTGTCATTGTCTCATCTGCCCTGTCAGCTCAGACGGCATACATACCTCCGGAGAAGCCCAGGCTTGTTATCGGAATAATAGTTGAGCAGCTCAGGTATGACCAGCTTGAGCGAATGAGAGACATGCTTCCTGACAACGGCATCAGGAGAATGGTCAACGAGGGAACCTATTACCGCAATGCCTCGCATGATTACCTCCTTACCCAGGCCGCCCCTGGATTTGCAACCATTTCGGCAGGCACTTCACCTGCGATGCACGGCATAACATCTGACACCTGGTTTCATCCTTTCACTGACCAGATGATCTTCTGCGTTCAGGACCCCACTGCCAGTCCTGTAGGCGGTAGTTTTGAGACAGGGCTCTTCTCGCCGGCAAATCTGCTTTCATCAACCTTCGCCGATGAGTTACAGATGTCATCGTGCGGCGCCTCGAAGATCTACGGAATAGGGATAAAGGAGATGGGGGCAATACTTACAGCCGGTCATGCCGCCGACGGAGCATTCTGGTATGATGATCGCACCGGGACCTGGATGAGCAGTACCTACTACACCACAGAACTCCCCTCGTGGCTTAAGGACCTTAATGCACTTATGCTTCCCGGTCAGTATCTGAACCAGGACTGGAGCCCTCTGATGAATCCTTCTCTGTATCCGGGTTGTCAGATAGATTCGAGTGCCATGGAACGGGGCTTTAACAACCAGACCTGGTTCCCGTATGATCTGAAGGCTCTCTCTACGGTTGGCAACCTGATCAACAGTAAAAGAGATTACTCAGTCCTCAGGGAGACCCCTTTTGCCGATGACTTTACAACCGAGCTGGCACTGCGCCTGATAGAGAATGAGCAGCTTGGGCAGGATGAATACATTGATTATCTTGCTATTACATACTCTTCATCTGACTATATCGGGCACCGGTTCGGACCCTCATCAGTCGAGGCATCGGACGCACTGGTACGTCTCGATAAAAATGTGAGTCTGTTACTTGACCGGATAGACAAATCTCTGGGGAAGAAAAATGTACTTGTCTATTTCATTTCGGCCCACGGTGTATCAGAGATACCTGCGGTGCTTGAAAAGAGCCATATCCCCGCGGGATATTTCAGGGTTAACCAGTCGTTGCAGCTCCTGCGCAGCTATCTCAATGCCGTTTACGGGCAGGGCGACTGGGTCAAGGGCTTCTTTGACAACCAGATCTTTCTTAACCGGGCTCTCATTGAAGATGCAAACATAGGGCTGGAAGATATCCAGAAAAAGGTGGCGAGGTTCATGGTGCAGTTCTCAGGCATCGCCTCAGCTGTCCCCTCCACAGCTTTTGAGATGAGCGACTTCTCAGGAGGGCTGCTGCTGAAGATGAATAACAGCTTCCGTCCGCAGAGATCGGGTGACGTCATGATCACTCTTAATCCAGGCTGGGTAGAAAAGAATGATAATGTAACGGGTCATAATTCACCTTATGAGTATGACAGTCATGTTCCCCTGATATGGTACGGGTGGACGGTCAGCAGGGCCTCTGTCACACGCAGTGTCAATATCAGGGATATCGCCGTGACACTGTCTGTACTGTGCAAAGTGCCTCTGCCCAACGCAGCAAACGGAGACCCTCTTCACGAACTCTTCAGGTAGAACCCTGTCGTGACTTGAGAAGTCAGATGCCTGGTGTTCTCAGATTGTATTTGTCCCTGACAGTGCAGGCATCAGTGATGAGCTGAGCATTCTTCTCGCAGCCGTTTCCCACGACCACCATGTCAGCTCCGGCAGCAAAGGCCCCATCGATCTTTTCAGGGGTGTTGAGTCCGCCGCCGGTGATAAGGGGAATGGTAATCTCAGCCCTTACGGCCTCTATCATTTTTGTGTCAACAGGAAGCGAGGCTCCGCTGCCGGCCTCAAGATAGATAGCCTTCATGCCCAGCATCTCGCCGGCGAGGGCGGTGGCAACTGCAATATCATACTTATCACGGGGCACAGGTGACGTCTGACTCATATACTCTACGGAGGTGCGCCCGCCGCAGTCAACAAGTATGTATCCGACCGCGATGACGCTCTCCCTGACGTTCTTCAGGAATGGTGCAGCAATTACATGATTGCCTATCAGCAGTTCGGGGTTGCGTCCGCTGATGAGTGAAAGCAGGAATACGGCATCTGCCTCTGTCGTGAGCTGAATAAGATTACCCGGGAAGAGGATCACAGGAATATCTGTCATCCTCTTCAGTTTTTCAATGAGTATATTGACGGGCGCGCTGGTCAGGCTGCCGCCGGCAAGGAGGAAATCGACCTTCGCCCTGGTTGCATGCTCTGCCGTCAGTGCCAGCGATTTATCATCAACCTTGTCAGGGTCAATAAGCTGCGCCACCGCTTTTCTCTGCCTGTATGGAATATCAATCCTCATGCTTCTTCTTGGTCCACACAATGGCATAATTGTCATACCTTGAATAGTACAGGGTGAACTGGTCATCTATCCGCTCATTCTTCACTCCCCCCCTTATCTCACCTGAGTCGCTCACCTCGAACGGTTCAATGGTAATATCCTTGACGATATTTATCCCCTCCTTGTCGCAAATCTTGTAAATGGTCTCCTTGGCGCACCAGTGGATATAGAGATGGTATGTCCGCTCGGCCCACTTTCGAGTCACTTTTTCTTTCTTGTTCAGGAACTTGAAGGCCAGGGCATTGATATTTGTCCGCATGTATTCGAGGTCAATGCCAACCCTTTCATTTCTGCTTATAAGTATTGCCGTCAGTTTGTGTGAGTGGGTTATGCTGATGAAGTGCGAGCCGTCTTTTATGAATGGTTTATTGTTCTTGTTGTATACTATCCTTGCTTCTTTGCCGAGGAGTTCAGCTAGCAATGCTCTCACACTCAGGAACTCTATCTTTCGTGACGTGCTTCTGAAGACCGCATATCTCTTCCGGTCTTCCGCGTCCATCTCAACCATTGAAAGCAGGGTAGGCAGGTCTTCCTCGATCTTCCATACTCCCAGAACGGTGTCCCTGTTGAGATAGTGTTTCGTGATACAGCCCATGCTATCTCCAGTTAAGCGTTTCTATAAGGTGTATGATGTCTTCTCTGAGGAAGGTTATTACCGGCATGAGTGAATCTTCATTAGGCTGAGCCATGAAGTAAAGTGATCCGCGCAGGTAGTGCCTGACACTGTCAGTCATGAAGAACTGCACCGCAGAGGCTGTATTACCTTTAAGATCATACAGTATTCCGTATACGTGTGCGGAGTCATCGCTCCAAATTTTTTCATCGATTGCTTCAGCCCTGATGGTGTGTTTATATGCCAGCTCGCGGCTCGATTCAGTCAGTGAGGCGAGGTTCTCCTGAAGGTTGAAATATGTCAGGTGTATCTTGGCTTTAAAGGAAGGGAATTCGATATCCATCCAGCATGTGTCAGTGGCGATGGAGGGGTGCAGGTTAATCCTGGCGTATTCCGGGTATTCAATGGAATAGAAGCAGGGGCTTGTAAAATGAACGTACCTCTTCTCCGGCAGGTCTATCCGGAAGTACCCGGCAGGCCGCGGCACAGGTGGCTGTCCGCAGCCGGCAAGCAACAGCACAGCAATGCCGGCGGCGATCGATGCGAGGTATCTCATGCTTCCCCTCCCTTCCTGACAGCATGTATCTCTCTTATACGTCTCTTCTCTACTGACTCAATGGTGAAGTCAAATCCTCCTGCCGTGATCATCCTCCCTTTGGCCGGTATCTCTCCCAGCATCTCAAGGAGCAATCCGGCCAGTGTCTCAGAGTCACCCCTCAGATCAGCGAACGGATCATTTTCTGTTCCTGTAATGCGCAGGAAATCGTTTAACAGTACCTTTCCGTCAAAGACCCAGCTTTCCGGACCGGTCTCCCTGTAGAGTGGTTCTTCCTCATCAGTCTCGTCAATTATCTCACCCACGATCTCTTCCAGAATATCCTCAAGTGTCACTATGCCGCTTGTCCCCCCGTACTCATCAACGACGATAGCCATGTGAATCTTTTTATCCTGGAACTCTTTCAGAAGCTCACTTATCTTCTTGGTCTCAGGCACAACATAGGGAGGTCTGATCAGTGACTGCCACCTGAAAGAGTCAGGTTTTTCGAGATGAGGAAGGAGATCTTTGACAAACAGTATCCCTTTTACATGATCAAAAGAGTCCGAATAGACAGGAATCCTCGAGAAGCCGGACTCAATCACCTCCGGCATGATTGAATTGAAACCACGGTGTATTTCAAGGGCAGTTACATCAATGCGGGGGCACATTATGGCATTGACATTGATATTTCCAAAGCGGACGATACCCTTAAGTATCTCTTTGTCTTCCCTCATCTCTGAAGATGTCAGTTCCAGTGCATCTGAAAGGTCATCCATCCTCAGGCTGCCTGACCGGAGCTTTGATCTAACCCTGGAAGACGATGATGAAAGCTTCAGCAGTGAGCTCACCGGTCTGAATATCACTTCTGCCACAGAGAGTGCCGGAGCCATCATAAGACTTAGCTTCAGCTGGTTACGGGAAGCGTACAGCTTGGGCATTATCTCACCGAAGAGCAGCAGGATGGCTGCTATGGCAGCAACCTGAATCACAAATGAGAGGAGGGGTGAATGGCTCAGATCGAACACCCGTGAACTGATGAAAGCCGCCAGCACTATTATTGCAATGTTTACGGTACTGTTTGCCACCACTATGGTACTGAGAAGCCTGTCGGGTTTTGAGAGGAGTCGTAGTGCGGCGGAGGATCTTCTGCTTTTCCTGAGCCTGAGATCATCAATATCGCCGGGGGTAAGGGAGAAGTAGGCCACTTCGGCCCCGGAGACAAGGGCTGAGATGATGATGAGCAACACGAGCAGGATGATTGCGGGTATCATTGCAGCATCTGGTCCGGTTAAAGGGTCAGTGGCAGAGATGACAGCCAGGGAGCCTGAAGGTATTGTCTCCAAAATGCGGTTTTTTGAATGCTAAAAGGGCAGGTCGTCTGCCGTGTCACGCGTTGTGAGGTCTTCACTTATATTGTTGTCGGGTGACGACATCGGCTGTGAGGGGGCTGAATAACTTCCGGTACCGCCCTGGGCTGACTGACCCTGTGAAGACTGATTCTGTCCGTCAGGTTTGCGTCCCAGAAGCTGTATCACATCGGCTTCCACCTCAACAATATACTTCTTGTTGCCGTCGCGGTCATCATACGAGCGGTAGCGCAGCTTACCCTCGATAAGGACCTGTGTGCCTTTGCGGATATAATTCTCCGCCAGTTCCGCAAGCCTTCTCCATGCTACAATGTTGTGCCATTCGGTCTGCGTAACCTTGTCGCCCCCCTTGGGAGTATAGGTCTCGCTGGTAGCCAGTGAAAAAGATGCTTTTATGTTATTTTCAAAACGCCTGATCTCAGGGTCCTTTCCTACATTGCCTACTAGAATTACTTTGTTGAATGACATAATTTTATACAGGTTAATTGTGATCTCAAGGGTGCAAAGTTACAAAAAAATCAGTTTAGCGGGAAAAAGAGCCGTGCCGGTCATGCCGCAGAGGTCAGCAGGATGTGCCATGCTGTTCATAATTGGGTGTCTCTATTATATAGGTATCAAAAAATCAGCATATTCGGAGCGAAAAAAAATATTAAACAATTATTATTGAGAAATATTATTCTATATTTGCACCATTGAAAAAACAGTATACCAAAATAATTTGTTGAATTTAAAATTCTTGCAAAATGACAAAAGCAGACATTGTTAACGAAATTGCCAAGAACACTGGAATTGAGAAAGTGACTGTACAGAAAACCGTAGAAGCTTTTATGGAATCAGTAAAAGACTCGATGGTGGCTGGCAATAATGTTTATCTCAGGGGTTTCGGCAGCTTCATCGTGAAGAAACGGGCGAAGAAAACCGCAAGGAACATCTCCAAGAATACCACTATTATTATTCCTGCACACAACATCCCGGCTTTCAAACCAGCCAAAACGTTCATCACAAAAGTTAAATCACACGTCAAGAAGTAATCAGTATGCCAAGCGGAAAAAAGAGAAAGAGGCATAAGATGGCAACTCACAAGCGCAAGAAGCGCTTGAGGAAAGACAGGCATAAGAAGAAGAAATAGCATATAATGCATAGTCTATACATCTGAAATCTAACCTAAAGATCCGGTGGTCTTTAGGTTAGTTGCATTTTATACATGCTATAGTTCAAATAACAAATTCCGGAATGTGAGTAAGGATTTAATAATCAGTGTAAGTGATTCTGAGATTTCTATAGCTCTTCTTGATGACAAGCAACTTGTTGAATTAAATAAAGAGAAACGCAGCGTTCAGTTTTCAGTAGGTGACATTTACCTGGGAAAGGTAAAGAAGATAATGCCTGGTCTGAACGCGGCATTCGTCAATGTTGGATTTGAAAAGGATGCTTTCCTGCATTATCTTGACCTGGGGGCCCAGTTCAGGACTCTCCACCGATATTATACCCTGGCGACGCAGAACAAGAGCAAGCTGCCGCCGGTGTCAAAGTTCAAGCCTGAACCTGACATCGACAAGGAGGGTAAGATAACGGATGTTCTGACATCTGGTCAGACAGTGATAGTGCAGATCACCAAGGAACCTATCTCAACCAAGGGGCCGAGGCTGGCATCAGAAGTAAGCATTGCAGGGCGAAACCTGGTGCTTATGCCATTCTCGGACAAGGTCTCTGTCTCGTCAAAGATAGAGAACAATGATGAGCGCAACCGTCTCAAACTGCTCATACAGAGCATAAAGCCAAAGAACTACGGTGTGATAGTCCGTACCGTGGCCGAGGGAAAGAAGGTTGCCGCCCTTGACGGGGAGCTGAAAGAGCTTATCAACAGGTGGGAGACAGCGCTCTTTGCGGTTCGCAAGGACGTCAAGTCGCCGCGGCTTCTGCTGGGCGAGATGAACCGCACCACAACCATCCTGAGGGATATTCTCAGTACCGACTTCAGCAACATCATCGTTGATGACGAGGTGATTGCTGCCGAGATAAGAAGCTATATCAGGGAGATAGCCCCTGAAAAAGAGAAGATAGTAAAGGTATATAAAGAGCAGTTCCCGATCTTCGATCACTATGGGGTGAGCAGGCAGATCAAGGGGCTCTTTGGCCGCACCATTTCGTTCAAGGGCGGCTCATACCTTATCATAGAGCATACAGAAGCTCTGCACGTCATTGACGTCAACAGCGGCAACAGGTCAAAATCAGGCAATGACCAGGAGGCAAATGCCCTTGCGGTGAACCTTGAGGCAGCACGGGAGATATCAAGGCAGCTTCGTCTGCGCGATATGGGCGGGATAATCGTTATTGACTTCATAGATATGCAGTCAAATGAGAACCGCCAGGCTCTCTTTGACAAGATGAAGGAGCTGATGAGTGAAGACAGGGCGAAGCATAACATCCTTCCCCTGAGCAAGTTCGGACTGTTACAGATAACACGTCAGAGGGTGAGGCCCGAGATGTCAATCAGCACTGACGAGACATGTCCTGTATGCCGGGGAGAGGGTAAAACCGCGTCTGCAATACTCATCACAGACGAGATTGAGCGTACGCTGGTTACCATAGTGGAAAAAGTAAAGACCCGCAAGTTTCTCCTCCGTACCCATCCGTTTGTTGCAGCCTGGCTTGATCAGGGTTTCTTCAGCGAGATAGGCAAGGTCAATAAGAAACACGGTGTAAAGATCAAGGTACAGGCAATACCGTCATACCATTTCCTGCAGTACGGTTTCTTCGACCGGCAGGGCAATGAGATAGATCTGTCATAAAACAAAAGAGGCGCCATCGTGCGCCTCTTCTTTTTCAGAACCTCCCGAACTTAAACGAGAGCGAATAAGAGAACCCTTTAAGGTCCTGAGGACTCAGCTCCGGCGTCTCCGAGGCCGTAGCATTGAAGTCTGTTGGGAATCTGTAAGAGGCTCCCATGCCTATCCTGAAGAATCTTGTGACATTGAGCTCAATCTCTGCCCCGGGCTGGATAAGCATGAAGAAATCCGTGGCCGTGACAAAATTGTCAAATTCCTCCCAATCGGTCTCCACATAAGATATCCCGCCTCCCCCTATAAGGATCGGAAAGGCAATGTGAACAGGGTACATCGGTGCAATGATAGGCTCAATGATAAATCCTCCGTAACCGCCGGTGAGGAAATTATCAGAACCGGTGCCCGAGTTGTACATGGCCTGGTTGGCAAACCCCGTACCGCCAAATCCCATTGCAATTGAGTGGTTGATCACCCACATGCCGCGGAAGCCGAACTCATACGCATGTCTTTCCTGAATGACTGAATAACCTGTTGTGAAAGCTCCGTAACCGCCTCCGGTATGTTCCGGACCGGTGAGGGTCATCATCTGGCGCGGTTTCTTTGGTTCATCTGTCACTTCCTGTGAAAAGACAATGCCGCTGACCGATGCAATGACTGCCGCTATTAAAAAGATCTTTTTCATATATATTTGTTTTACAGTTTGTTAAAAGGTATAAGCTACTGAGAATCCGAAATCATAAGGGACAAACCTGAAGAAAGCAGGTGTAATCATCTCGACGAAGGGTTTGTAACTGAGCGTCAGGGTCACAGGTATTGGCGGGATGGTATATTCAATACCCGCATATCCGTCAGCACCTATCAGCGGAAGGAACCTCTCGTCAGGGAAGTAATAATCTTCTCCCATGCTGGTGACGTTGTCAGTGACCATGAAGCCGACGTGTCCGCCGTATCCCCATACCAGTTTGAAATCAGGAGAGAGCGACCCGAGGGCATATTCATATGTAATCCTTAGTCCGGTGGCCTGAAACCCCCCTTTTCTGAACGAGGCCATCATGAGGGCCCCCACCTCCGAGTTGCCTGCCGGGGCGGTCACCTGGTAATATAGTCCGTAGGTATATCCGAACCTCATCCCGGCCTGCTGGTTTCCTGCCTGTGCTGCAGCCGGCATCGCCGTGAGCATCAGTAAAACGAAAACAGTGAGTATTATTTTATGCATATTGCGTGTTTTATTCTGTGATAAAAGACAGCATCAGAGCTTTCAGGTTGCATCGCGCGCCGATTATTTTTGTACAATTCTTATCTCCCCCCTTGTTGCTTCGATCCTGATACGGGAGTTTTCAGGCGAATTTCCATACTTGCCGGAGGTAAGGTATATCTTGCTCTCGGCATTAACAGTGGTTCGCTCGGGTTCAGGATTTATGCCAGGTAACGATACAAATGCATTTGTATGCCTGATCTCAAGATCATATGATGATTTCGCCTCGACATAGAAATCAACATCTGTATACGAGGTGTTGAGATCGATGAGACTGAATCGTGCATCAAGGCTGTTCACTGAAAAATTGCCGTACTTGGCTGCCAGCCCGGCCTCCTTTTTCAGTGAAGAGATCTTTATATCGCTGAAATAGCTTGACCCCCTTATAATTCCGGCCTCCTCAATAGTTATATCGTCTCGCTTCGAATCGAGGTCTATGGTGCCTGCCCATTCAATCCTTGCCTTCGAGGCCCTCGCAACCAGTGATATGTTGCCTGCACTGTCACACTTCATCTCGCCGTAATTGAGGGTTATCTGACCCTTCCTTACAGTTTTGATCTCTGCCTTGCAGAAAGTAAGAGTCATCTGTTTGACGTTATCTATGACACCGGCATCGAGAGAGCCGTTTGCCAGGGTGAGGCTCAGTTCGGGGGTCCGGTCGGTGATGTATACATCCCCGTAGCTGTTTTCAATTCGCAGTACCGACCGGGCTGGACACTCAATGAAATAGTTTATCTGCAGTCTTGTGTCATAGTTTATGAAGCTCCTGGTAAGTCCTTTGAAGCTCTCCAGGAATGTATTGACACTCTTTCCGACTTCAGTAGTGGCAATAACAGTGTTCTCCGACTTTGTTATGCTTATGTCAACACCTGACATCATCCCTCTCAGCTTGCTTTCATTGTCTGATGAGGCCTCCACTTCAACCCTGATTGTGACAGAGTCACTCTTTGTGTGGCTTATCTGAATGTTGCCATACTTGTTTGTGACATCAATAGTTACATCCCCCTCAGTGCTGAATGACTTTCTGAGGGTTTTGCTGTCGGTGACCTGCTGTCCGGTTGCTGCCATGCTCCAAAGAAGGAGGGAGGCAGAAATGATATATGCCTTACAATTCATAGGTCTCTTTTTTAATGTTTGATTCTTCCGCTTCCTTCATGACGGCAAGCATATCTTCAAGGAGCTCAATGCGCAACCTGTAGTTGTGTATCAGCGCCTCTATTACTTCCCTGTTTGCAACCTTGTCCTGCAGATCATGGCGTATCTGCTTTGAAAGGCTGTCGAGTTCATTCATCCCGATGGTCAGTTCGCTTCTTACATCGGGGTTTGAAGTGAGCAGTGGCTCAGCCTCCTCGTAGAGGGAGCTGATGAGGTTATTATAGTACATGTCTGTCTCCCTCACCAGTTTCATCTCAGGATTGTTCTTCAGTCGTGAAGAGTCAAATGATCTGACTGTCAGAGTCAGTGCGGCACCGACCACGATGATCACGGCTGCAGCCCTCCACATGAATGTCCGCAGGTGACGCTCTCTTCCGGGGAGATCATTTTCTATTCTGCTCCACAGGCCGGGATCGGGATCATGGATGTCCATGTTCTCCCTGACACTAATAATATGCTTCTCAAGTTTATCCATTTCTCCGGGTTGTTAAGAGAATCTTTTTCAGTTTTTCCTTTGCCCTCAGGTACTGGGTCTTGGATGTCGATTCCGATATGTTCATTATCTGTGATATCTCAGAGTGGTCATACCCTTCAAGGAGATAAAGGCTGAAGACTGCCCGGTATCCGTCAGGAAGCTGTTCAACAGCTTTTGATATTACGGATGCGTCCGGCCATGATACTGCCGGTTCCTCCTCCATGGCATGTTCGACAGGCATGTAGTCATCGATATACACCAGTTCCGTCTCACGTTTTCGCAGTCTGTTGATACACCTGTTGACTACTATTTTCTTGAGCCATGCGCCGAATGTTGAGTCTGACCTGAATGAGCTTATGTTCCTGAAGCACTCTGTGAACGCTTCCTGCAGCATATCTTCAGCTTCCTCCCTGTTGTTCAATATTCTGTATGCTGCGTTGTACATGGCTCTGGAATAGAGTTCATAGAGCCTGAACTGGGCTTTCCGGTTTCCCCTGCGGCACTCATCGATGAGGGCCTCATGAATATTCAGATCAGTCTGGCTCAATTCTGTGTCAGTTATGATCAAAGACAAAAGATTTAATGTCAGGTTGCATCCGGGACCTATAATCCGCTTCTTTTTAACACTTTTTCTCTTCCCCTGGTGATGAGGTAGACGCCTGCCAGTATTACCGAGATTGAGACGATCATCACCGGTCTTATGGTTTCGTTAATGAATATACCCCATCCGGTTGAGACAACAGGGCTCAGGTATGTTACCGAGACGGCATACATGGGTGACTTGCGTATTATCAGCCAGGAATAGAAGCTGTTGGCTACAAATGTGCCGGCCACCGAGAGCAGAAGAATACATGCGAAGCCATACTGCCAGCCCGGCGTGGCAAATGATTGCTCCAGGTTTGAGAACAACAAGACTGTTCCGGCAAAAGGGCCTATGAAGAAGTACGCCAGCGACATAATGCCAAAGCCGCTCAGCCCCTTTACGGTTCCTATCTCGTTCGCGCTTATGCCATAGAGCATGGTTGCGAGGACAATGAACAGCCCGTAATAGTTGAATGCCAGTCCGCCCCGGTAAAGAAGCCCGAGTGCTCCAAGGAGGCCGAGCGCCACACCTGCTGCCTGCAATGGTTTTATCGTGCGCGAATAGAAGAACAGTCCTACAACAAGTGTAAAGACAGGGGAAAGGGAATTGAGCATTCCCGCCAGTGAGCTCTCAATACGTGTCTGGGCAAGGGGGAAGAGAAAAGCCGGGAAGAAGTTGCCTGCCAGGCTTATTAGCAGGAAACTTCTGATATTTCTGCGGGTTAGATATTTAAGGTTTCGCAGCGAGAAAGGGAGAAAGCAGATCCATGTAATTATTATCCTTAAACCTGCCACCTGCAGGGGAGTGAATGACTTCAGCCCCTCCCTCATAAGTATATATGATGACCCCCAGACAAAAGCCAGAAGGATCAGCACTGACGCATAAAGCGGTTCTTTCGATTTTTCCATTCAGGCTTGTAAAATTATTGAATTTATTATATTTGCGGGCTATACCATTATTTGAAAATGTTTCCGGCTATCATTTTATTCTTTAAAGGTCTTATACTCGGACTGGGTGTTTCGGCACCTCCGGGACCCAATGCCATGCTCATGATAAGCAGGACATTGCGGAAAGGACATTTCTCGGGCTTCATGACCGGGATGGGAGTGGCGACGGCAGATACCCTGTTTGCCATTATTGCCGGCCTTGGCTTTTCATATATCATAGGCTTTATCAATGAGGAGAGCTTCTATATAAAGCTTATTGCCGGAGTACTGGTAGCCGCCATTGGCGTCAAGCTGTTCCTCTCCAATCCGGTGGCTGATATCCGCAGCAGGTTCCGTGAGACCCTCATCAGCACTCCGGTACAGGATTACTTGTCGGTCTTTATGCTAGCCCTTACGAATCCCTTCTCCATATTCATCTTCATCGCCCTCTATCCGGGGATGAATATCAGCTTTACCGGCCCCGGGATACTTGTGCCGTCGCTCATCATCATCGGTGTTTTCACCGGTGCATCGGCATGGTGGTTCATCTTCAGCTGGATTGTAAACCGCTTCAGTCGATCGATGAGGCTCAGAAGCATCGTTACCCTGACCAGAGTCACTGCCGGTGTAGTGATCACCATAGGGCTTATAGTTCTCGTCACCCTGTTTCTGCCACACACGAAGCTCGGTTAAAAAGGTCCCTCAGCGATGATTTTATGCAAATGAATTCCGAATATATTTGGAAGAAATAAATTTATTATATTTGCTATAGTTTAAATACGAAGTAAAGTCTGACAGATACAAAGTCATGATACTTTGAAGATGCTTTTTACTGTCCAAAAGCAATTTTTCCATTCTTTTCATGGCTGCCCCGCTTTTTTCGGCGGGGCTTTTGCTTAAAACCACTGTACTTTTCATCTCTTAAAAAGAATCTGATCATACCATTTTGCATTTTTTGTTGCTAACTTAACGGGATGAAAAGTGTAAGACAGTTAAGAGGATTTCTTCTATGCCTTGCAGGTCTGGTAATTCTTTATCTTCAGGGCTGTGCTCCCATAGGATCAATTGCAGTACATGAGTTTGGAACCGGATTCTATGAACTAAAGACCGGGAATGGAGAATCAGCTAAAGTGTATGCAGAAGTAAATGATGATTCACTTGTAGTATATAAGATTAAAACCGGAGTCCCCAAAGTGCCTGATCCGGCATCAGGGCAGGGGATAACAATGAATAAGGTTGACACAGGTAATTTTCTCTTTAACAGTACGTTTATAAAAAACTCGATAGAGTTTGACATTTCGACAATTCTTACAAAAATGCGCCCGCCTGCATCAGGCGTTCCTGTTCAGATGAATGCCAACCTGAATGCTCTTGCATATACAGGTCTCAGAAAAGATTATTATGCACTAAAAAGTCACACAACAGTAATGAACAGGAGTACCTCTTTTATTAAACAGTATGGTTTTGATGTTGGCATCTTTGCAGGAATAGGTATTACCCCGATCAATCCGACTGTAACAAATGACAAAACATCTCTGGAATATGACGGCATAGTTTTCCAGAAAGGTATCGCAGCATTCTTTACTGTTGACTATATTTCAATTGGCATAGCCTTAGGTTTTGACAGCCTTATCGGCGATGATTCAGAAATTTGGATATATCATAACAGACCATATATTGGTCTTGCACTGGGGATTGCCAACTTCTGACCCTCAGCCTGATAAAGTTCCGGATTATCAGACTCGTCATTTTAACCTTTTTTAATCTTTCAGACAGCCCCATTCAGCTTCACCGCCGTAACTAATAACTATATTAGCCCCTGTTTTAAACCTGATTGAGATGAGACTTATTCTTGCCTGTCTGGCAACAATGATACTTGCAACCGGATGTGCTTCTGAAGAGGAGAGGGTCAGCCGCAAGGCAGACAAATTGCATCAGGCCATGCTTACTGTTGATACGCACTGTGACACCCCGATGCGCCTTTCACGCGTGGGTTTTGACCTGGGAAAGAGGAATGAGCGTGGTTGTGTCGACTTTCCGAGAATGAAGGAGGGGGGGCTCGATGCCGAGTTCTTTGCCGTTTTCATCGGGCAGGGCCCGCGAACACCCGAAGCCTATGAAACCGAACACGCAAACACACTTGAGATATTTGACTCAATTTATAAGAGCCTTGAACGTTACCCTGAGATGGCCGGGCTGGCACTAACCCCTGAAGATGCAATGAAACTTAAGGCTGAGGGCAGGGTAGCTATTTTCATCGGGGTAGAGAACGGTTATCCCGTCGGCACTGACCTCTCAAGGATCAGCCAGTATTACGAACGGGGAGCTCGCTATATAACTCTTTGTCATTCAGCGAATAATGATATATGTGATTCATCTACAGATCACAATGGTCCTGAACATGGCGGTCTCTCAGCCTATGGTGAGGAGGTTGTAAAGGAGATGAACAGGCTGGGCATGCTCGTAGACGTGTCTCATATCTCGGATGACTCATTTTATGATGTGATAAGGGTCTCCGGTGCACCGGTGATCGCCTCTCACTCATCCTGCAGGGCTCTTTGCGAGAGCCCGCGCAACCTTGATGACGAGATGCTGCAGGCACTGAAGAAAAACGGAGGGGTGATCCAGATATGTCTTCTGAGCGACTATCTGAGGCAGCCCGAACCTAATCCCGAGCTTGATGCAAAGATGAAAGAGCTTCGCGAAAAATGGAAGGCAATGGGACCTGACCTTACCGAGGCACAGCAAGAGCAGCGATGGACTGAATACTCACAGCTGAGAGAGAAGTATGTCAAGCTTGCTACTGTGGCTGATGCCGTTAATCATGTGCAGCATGTCGTTGACATCATCGGCATTGATCATGTGGGAATAGGGTCTGACTTTGACGGAGGTGGCGGGATAGAAGGATGCACTGATGTTTCCATGATGAAAAACATAACAAAAGAGCTTATCCGCCGCGGGTTCAGCAATGACGACATTAAAAAGATATGGGGCGGCAATTTCATGCGCGTGATGAGCCAGGCGCAGGCTCTTGCTACTTCCTCTCCTTCACCCTCGAGAATCTGAGTGACTTGATCATCCAGCCCGGAAGAGCCTTGTTCGGGTTACGTTTCTTGAGATTAAGGTACCAGCCCAGTTTCTTTATGATTGGCACCTTGTGTGTCTCGACAAACTCAATAAGAGTGCCGTCAGGGTCTTCTATATATGCGAAGTGGCCGGCTGCTTCACCCATGTCAAAGCTGTTTCCTTCGTGGCTTCTCTGGCTGTCAACCCTGAAAGGACACCCTGTTTCAAGGCAGTAGCTGCGCAGCTTGTCCATACCGCTGATATCGTAGCAGAGATGTATAAAGCCCAGGTCACCCCAGTATCTCCCTTCAAATATCTTCGTGGCTGTTTTGTCCATCGCCTCCACAAGCTCAATCAGGCTCTGTCCGAAGAGCGGATTAAACCCGCCGTGGAAGGGCTTTGAGGGGGCAAGCAGCAACCGCCTGAAGCGTCCCTTGCCGCCGGGAACAGATGAAAGGTCATCAAAGGTGCCGGTTTTATCATAGACGATCCTGTCATAACCCAGCACGTCAGAGTAGATCTTCATTGCCTTGCCGATGTCTGACACACCTATAATGGCTCCGTAGGCTCCGCCCGATATCTTACGCAGGTTCATGAGCCAGTCAGTTGCCCTGACTATCTGAAAGAGATTACCGAAGGGATCTTTCACGAAGAAGCTGAGGTTCCCGGCGGGATCGGGTGCCGGCTCTCCGAGGCATTCAACACCAGCTGATATGAAATGCCTGTAGCTTGCACTGACATCCCTTACCTTCATCTTGCAGGCAAAAATGCCATAGTCACCCAGCTTTGTCTCGCGGTCACGCGGCAGGGGCTCTCTTCCCTTGTACTGCCATACTTCAAATCCGCCACCGCTCTGAAGGTTCATTGCAAGAACGGCATGCCTGCTCCTCGGTTTTCCACCGGTATAAGGAAGCATCAGTTTTGCTTCAGCCTCCTCCTCGAAAATAAGACAGTCCATCCCGAAGACTTTGATATACCAGTCCCAGGCCGTGTTCAGGTCTTTCACCCCAACGCCTATCTGCTGAATTCCGCTGATCAGGTATCCTTTCATGATTGTTGCTTATGTGGGTTTCATTTTCTCTGCCATCCTGAAGAAGAGGGCAGGGAAGTATTTTCTTATTGAGAGCATCAGCAGCTCGCTGCTGCCCACAAGTATTTCGCGCCTGTTGCGCTTCAGTCCCCTGATGATCTGCCCTGCTGCTTTCTCAGGGGTGATCCCCTTGTCCAGTCCCTCATCCATTTTGCCATGCTCTTCACCGCTGGCGGTGAGGGCACGAAAAGAGATTTTTGTTCTTACCCTTCCGGGGATGAGGACGGAGACTCTTATGTTATCCTTTTTATGTTCAAGCAGGAGAGTCTCGAAAAATCCGTGCAGTGCCTGTTTCGAAGCCGAGTAGGCAGACCTGAGTGGGAATCCGAACCTTCCTGAAATGGAGCTTGTAGCTGCTATCTGCCCTCCTCCGGCACTGATCATGAAAGGAAGAACCGCCTTTGTAAGAGCTATGGTGCCGAAGTAATTGACCTCCATGATCCTTCGGTCAAGCCACAGCGGAGTATCTTTTATCATTGCCCTCTGGCTTATTCCCCCGATGTTAAGCAGTATGTCTATCCTTCCCTCTCTGGCAACAACCTCAGGGACTATTTTTTCAATAGCCGCGGTATCAGCGAGGTCAAAGGGCACTGCAATGACACTGCCCTTCATGTGTGAACAGCTGTCTGCCACCCTGTCAAGCTGATCGCTGTCATATGATGAAGCTATTACTCTGCTTCCCTTGCTTACAAATTCACGGACCAGTGCTTCACCTATGCCGGATGATGCTCCGGTGATCCACACAACCTTGCCGGAAAAGAAATCCTTCATCTTTACAGCCTGGCGATTCGTTCGGTGAGCGAATTGTAAGTATCACGCAGCCTGATAAAAACAGGGTTATTGACCGCCATAAGGGTTCTGACCCTGAACCCTCCGGCAGTCCTGCGATAAAGCATGAGCCAGTTCCAGGCAAGGAGCCCCAGCACCGGTATAGCCAGGAAGGCGGCCAGTGCGATCCACCACGGTTTGATGAAGATGAGGGCGAGTACCAGGTATAGCGGGAAAATAAAGAAGCTGAGGGCAATGGTCATTCCGTACCTGATGGTGCTGATAAAGGCATCGTCCTTGACCTTCCGCGACTGGAGGGCGGGGACCTTGAATATGATGAAGTTCAGGGCGGCACCAAGGATAAAGACCGGCATGGTAACAAGGAGGAACAGTGATGACAGTATCAGCCATCCGAAGGGGTGCTTTTTCTTTCTCAGGAGGCGGTAGGTGAGGTGAAGCTGTTGTGTCAGATCCCTTATCGTCAGGCTGTCATTACATATCTCCCCATATAGCTGAGGGTCAGTATCACGCAGCTGGTTTATCTTGCCGACGAGCCTGGTGTCACGGAAAAGCTTCGGATAACGGATGCTGTCATTGTACTTTTCATTGACTATGCTCCTCAGTTCATTGATGGCCTCATAATTATTCTCGTCACTGATGTGTACCATGACCTTCTTCATCTCTGACGAGAGCCTGTCGCGCAGGTCAAGTAACCCTTTGTTAGGGTTTTCCTTATATGTGTTATAATATTCAGATACAGGTATCGGATGACCGTAGACCACGGTAAGCACCTCTCTGAAGAGCCAGTAGTGTGTGAACTCGAGACCGACAGGTACAATGTTTATCTCCTTTGTGAAGTTTGACGCTTCAGCCGTCTGGAAAGCTATGCGGCAGATACCCTTCTTCAGTTGTCTCAGCCTCCGGTACCCTGCATGATTGCCTTCGGGAAGTATCACAAGCCCTGAGCGGCTTTCCATAACCCTGAGAGTGTCAGTGAAGGTCTCATCATTCTGCTTCAGGTTTTCAAAGCCGTCCCTCATACGGAATACAGGCAGCATTTTGAAACGGTACAGGATGCGGGCGAGGATTTTTTTCCTGAATATATCCGCCCTGGCAAGAAATATGGGCTGTTTCTTCAGGGTGCAGAGTACCGCCAGTGCATCCATCAGGGCATTCTGATGATTCGGGGCATAGATGGTAGGTACCGAAAAGTCAATTCTGTCCTTGCCGTAGACTATCACCTTACGGTAATAGATGTAATTATGCCAGAAATCAACATATTTTCTGAGAAGAAGATAGAAGAAATCAAACTTCTCGATATTCTTTTTACTCATGCCCCTGCCTTGTCGTTGATCGTTACCAGATGGCCTCCGCCTTTCCGAATTACTAAGTTAGAAAAAAGAAATCACCCCCTTTGTTTCTGAATTATAATTTGTTTCAGGCCGGAAACCAATTTAAGTATTTATACCACCCGGCTATAACGGGGGAGCGGTTTATTCAAGGAAATTCTCGATATCGCGCCGCTCCCGCTTTGTCGGGCGGCCTGTCCCGCGAGGCCTGAAGCCGAAGAACATTTTGCTGTTGGGATTGATTCTGTTCATCTCCTCCTCCGGAGTGATATTCAGAATATATTCAGTGACCAGTTTTGCCGCTACACGGCCGGGAGGAAGCCCTTTGACCTGGTATGAATATGTCACTGGCGGCTTTCTTACCATGACAGTGGCTCCTGGCGTTATCATATGTGCAGGCTTCACCGGGAGGCCGTTCATCATCACTCTTCCTTTCCTGCATGCTTCAGTGGCCTCGCTTCGGGACTTGAAGAGTCTGCACGGTCCAGAGGAACTTATCTATCCTTTCCGCTGTCAGGGTCATTGTCAGGTAGTGTTTTTCCTGCCTTGTTGTATGCAGTCATTGTCAGCTCGCAGCCTGCCGTACCGAATGAAAGGATGATTTCAACCGCCAGGGGCATCCTTTTTTTCATTATTGCGAGTTCCTCCGGGGTCCACTGCCCGAGTACATAGTTCACCTGTCCTCCTCTGGGGTAGCTGTTGCCTATTCCCACACGCAGCCGTGCATATTCATCCGTGGCCAGTATCTCGCTGATGCTTGCCAGTCCGTTGTGTCCGCCGTGTCCTCCTTTGGCTCTCAGCCTCATTGTTCCGGTTGGAATGGCTATGTCATCGGTAATTACGAGAAGGTTTTCAGGGGTTATCTTCTCTTTCTGTAGCCAGTAACGGACTGCGTTACCGCTTCTGTTCATGAACGTGGAGGGCTTGAGGAGGATGAATGATGAGCCTTTGTGCCGCATCTCAGCCACAAAGCCATACCTGCTGTCTTTAAAAGAGATATTGGATGCAGCTGCGGCTGCATCCAATACCATGAACCCGACGTTGTGCCGTGTGTTCCTGTACTCTTCGCCTATGTTGCCAAGACCGGCGATAAGATATTTCAAGACAGAATTTATTTATGGCGGTGCCGGTGTTATTCGGCAGGAGCAGCCTCAGCTTCGGGAGCCTCAGCTCCTTCGCCTGCAGCGCCTTCCTCTTTCATAGCCAGTCGTGAGGTGGCTACCGCAACTATCATTGCGCGCTTATTGTCAATGATCTCAAGCTTGTCATATGAGAGATCACCAATCTTGATCGACTGTCCGATCTCAAGGCCGGTAATATCAATGTTGAGATGCTCAGGAAGGTCATTAATCATACCTTTGACTTTGAGCGTCCTCCGTTTGACCTTAAGTTTGCCTCCGGCTTTCACCCCTGAAGACTCACCTGTGATTTTGATAGGTAACCCGATGAGAACAGGCTTCTCTTTAGATACCTCCATAAAGTCAATATGCTGCAGCCTGTCACTTACAGGATGGAACTGCAGATCCTTCATGACAGCGTTATAGTTTTTACCGTCGATGTTAAGGTTAACCTGGTAAACCTCCGGCGTATAAACAAGTCCGCGGAAAGTGTTCTCATGAGCGTAAAAATGCAGTGTCTCTTTTCCGCCGTACATTACGCAGGGTACGTTACCCTCTGCACGGAGGCTGTTGGAACTCTTTTTTCCGAACTGATCGCGTGAGACGGCTTTGATCTCAATGGTTTTCATTAGTCTTTAATTAGTTGTGCTACTCAAGGTTACATGCCACGTAACCTCCCATCACACGTTTGACGTCTTTTAAAATGGCGTGCAAATATAGCAAAAAAGGTTAGAATACAAAACCGGAGCTGATAGAACTGTTTGTATAAACGGCTTTTATTGCACCTGCAAAGAGCTCGCCAACGGAAAGGACTTTTATTTTCGGCGACTCCCTGAGAAGGGGTATGCTGTCTGTAACAACAAGCTCAACGAGGGGCGACTCGTTTATCTTATCGATGGCATTGCCTGATAATACGGGATGAGTTGCGACAGCCCTTACGCTGAGGGCTCCGCGGTCTTTCATGACGGTAGCAGCAAAGGTCAGGGTGCCGGCAGTGTCAACGAGGTCATCAATGATAACCACATGTCTTCCCTCCACCTCGCCGATGATAGATATCTCCTCAACAATATTAGGTTTCTTCCTCAGCTTGTAGCAAAGTACCATTTCGCTCTGCAGGTGACGGGCATAGGCGTTGGCTCTCTTTGAGCCCCCCATGTCAGGAGCCGACACGGTCAGGTTAGGGAGATTGAGGTTCTTAATATATGGAGCGAACAATGCCGAACCGAAGAGGTGGTCAACAGGGACATCAAAGAATCCCTGTATCTGATCAGCATGGAGATCCATTGTAATGATCCGGTCAACGCCGGCTTTGGTTAACATGTCAGCTGTGAGTTTCGCACCGAGGGAGACCCTGGGTCTGTCTTTGCGATCCTGGCGGGCAAACCCGTAATAGGGTATGACAGCATTTACCTTGTAGGCCGAGGCTCTCTTGGCCGCGTCTATCATGAGCAGCAGCTCCATCAGATTCTCTGCCGGAGGGTTGGTTGACTGAACAATGAAGACATGGCATCCTCTGACAGACTCGTCAAAGCATGGCTGGAACTCGCCGTCACTGAAGTTGGTCAGTGAGCTCCTGCCAAGCTCAATATCAAGATGTCTGACAATTTTTTCGGCAATTCCTAATGAAGAGGTGCATGAAAAGATCTTGTAGGGAGCTCTGCTGATCATTTTTACGGATGTTAGGAGGGTTTGAAATATGCTTGCTGCAAAAATAACATTATATGGTTAAATCATTTTCCCCGGTGAAAAATATCATGGTCTCACTTATATAATTCAGTATCTCATCCCTGCCTGACCCTTTTATGGCTGAAGTAATGAAGGTGGGAGGAAGCGTCTCCCAGCGCTGAAGCATGGTACGGTTATGAAGGTCTATGTTTCTGTCACGCTCCAGGGCAGAGATCTTGTCTGCCTTGGTGAAGACCCTTGCAAATGGTACATTCCCGAGAGCAAGCTTTTCCATGAAGGCAAGATCAACAGGCATGGGTTCATGACGGGCATCAATAAGCACAAAGAGTGATATCAGGTTTTCACGTACGCTGATGTATGATGTAAACAGCCTGTTCCATTGCTCCTTCATTTTGTGCGAGACACGGGCATATCCGTAACCCGGAAGATCAACAAGGTACCAGTTCTCATTTATAAGGAAGTGGTTAATGGTCTGCGTTTTACCGGGGCTGCCGGAAATCTTTGCCAGTCCTTTCCTGTTAACCAGCATATTCAACAGTGACGACTTCCCGACATTTGATCTTCCGATGAAAGCATACTCGGGTATGGAAGGAGGGGGGCACTGGCTGATCTTTGCGCTGCTGGTGACAAAAGAAGCTGACCTTATTATCATCCCTCACGCAGTTTTGTCATGAACCTTTCATTATCGATGATGAATCTTTCATGAGTCCCCTCACCTATCCTTCCCTTTTCATCATCTGCTTCAACGGTGAAGAGGAGTCTCCTTCCGCTTACCTCGGCCAGGGTGGCCCTGAATGTCACCATCCGTCCGACAGGCGTCGCTCTCAGATGCTTCACCCTTACCTCAGTTCCAACGGTGCCTTCACCCATGTCGAGAAATGCTTCCACAGCTTTCATGGCTGTCTGTTCCATGAATGCTATCATGGCTGGGGTGGAGAGAACATCATGAAGTCCAGAGCCATATGCAGCCGCAGTCTCATTATGCCCTACCGTTTTTGTTATCGTCAGCGTGATGCCGGGTACAAGTGTCTCTGCCATGGCCGTATCAGTTAAGGTCTTTGTATGGAAGGGGGATGGCAAGACGGTAGTACAGTCTGTTGCCGTGATTTGTCAGGTAACCAGCTACCACAACAACAGAGTCAGCGCTGTGACCCTCGGTTTTTTTCAGGTCAAGATAACCTGTGGCGGCTGTCTGAAGGAGGGGAGTGCATACAGACAGATCAACCAGTCCGTCTGTAAAGTCACCCCTGTAGTATTTTACGTTCTCCGATTTGTCGGTCATCTCAATGAAGAGCTTGTACACGCCTCTCTCACTGTATTCATCTGCCGCCCTGTAAATCACGCCGGGGTAGTCAGTTATCCTGCTGCCGCTCATTGTGTATTCTTCCAGTCCCGGGCGCCGTTTGCCGTCGACATATTCAAGCCTGGCCTTGATGCGCCCGCTTTTGTAGTACTGTATCTGTGCGCCGTTTATCGTATCATTGAGATAAGGTGTGACCCTGAAGAGCTTTCCGTCAGGGTAGAACCATTTTGCTTCGCCGTTTTTCTTCCCTTCACTGTACATAATCTCCTGCTCTGTCACTCCGCCGTCATAAAAAGTTCGTGACAGTCCTGACCTTATCCCGTTCTTAAATGTCACCTCCCTGACCTTTACATCGTCCTTGAAATAGCTCTTGGTACCTGTGTATCCGGTGTCAGGTTCGTGTCTCGACCCTGCCCTGCGGCCTTTGCCGTCGCCTGTGCCCCCGCCGCATGAGACGGCCACCAGGAGGGTTAATGTCATCAGAATGGTTATCAGTTGTTTCATATCAGGTTTAATTTTTTGGTATGTATACTTCAAGAAGGGTTGCCTTACCCTGCGGTATTATCGCAACAGTGTCAGCAGATGCCGGGATAAGGATCGTCTCACCCGCTCTCAGCTCTTCACGGTGGTCAAGACAATCTATCACGACCATGCTGCCGGTGCATATATATATAATAAATGAGTCTGTCAGGCTGTAATCTTTTATCACCGGCCTGTCGACCTGCATCAGGCTGGTATGGAAGTAACGGCACGATGCAAGCTCTACAGCCTTGTTCGCCACCGGATCCACTCTCAGCAGCCCGGTATGATCAAAGTCGAAATTTATTGCATCAAGCGCCAGCACGGTATGCATCTCCCTGGGCTTGCCCGAAGCATCGACACGATCCCAGTCATAGATCCGGTAAGTGACATCAGATGTCTGCTGTATCTCGGTAAGGAGGACTCCTGCCCCGATGGCGTGTACCATACCCGCCGGAATGAAGAATGAATCTCCCGGCCTTGCAGGTGTGGCATTAATGATGCTTGCAAGCTGTTTGCTCTCGAGATAATGTAGATATTCATCCTTTGTGATCTTCCTCCTGAACCCGGTATATATTATAGCATCAGGCTCGCTATCAATAATATACCACATCTCTGTCTTCCCCCAGGCGTGATGACGCTCTGTCGACAGTTTGTCGTCAGGGTGAACCTGAATCGAAAGGGTAGCCCGGGCATCAATGAATTTAATAAGCAGGGGAAATTCTGTCCCGAATCTGTCATAGACTGTGTCGCCGACGAGATCGCCCATATATATTTCGATTATCTCCTCGAGACTGTTACCCTTCAGAAATCCATTGGCCACTACCGAACTTTCACCTGCCATACCGTTTATCTCCCAGCTCTCTCCAACAGCCGCACCTGGCCTGCTCTCCTTTCCAAACCGCTCATGCAGGGCATTGCCGCCCCACAGGGTCTCCTTGAGCACGGGTCTGAACTTAATCGGGTAAAGTGAATTCATTTTCAGTCAATATAATCTGCTGCAATCTTCGTTTTTCTTATCCCCGAGGCTTCCGCCACCGCCTGGCGGTGCTCTTCGCTGGCTATGTACCGGTTCAGGTCTTCCTGCGAGCTGAATGTTGAGTCGATAACGAAATCACCGGCATGTTCCGCTTCAAGGATGTTGATCCCTGTCTTGTATTCAATGACGAAATCAAGCTTTCTCCCCAGCGGGCTGAAGATCTCATTCAGCCTTTTCAGAAAAATCTCTTTCTCTTCAGGGGTATATGGCGGCGTGAGTTTAAAGATCACGATATGTTTTATCATGCAGATATTTTGCTACATTTGATACAAAAATAATCATTTTATGCTTATTGTCGGGATTGCCGGAGGGACAGGCTCCGGAAAGACGACCGTTGTACGCAGGCTTATTGAGATGCTCCCTCCCGGAGAGGTAGTTATATTGCCGCAGGACAGCTATTACAAGGATAACAGCCATATCACCATTGAGGAAAGGCAGAAGATCAACTTTGATCATCCTGACGCAGTGGAGTTCACCCTGTTAATGTCTCACCTGGCTGAGATGAGAGCGGGCCGGCCCATCGAGATGCCGGTATATTCATACCTTACGTGTCTCAGGTCAAAGGAGACGATACCTGTGCAGCCGGCCGAAGTGGTAGTTGTGGAAGGGATACTGGTCCTTGTAGATCCCGGTCTCCGCTCGATGCTTGACATAAAAGTCTTTGTCGATGCTGACGCTGATGACAGGCTGGGGAGAGTCATACAGCGCGACATCGTTGAGCGCGGCCGCTCAGTTTTGCAGGTTCTTGCCCGTTACAATGAGACCGTTAAGCCGTCACACCTGCAGTTCATCGAGCCTTCAAAGAGATATGCCGATATCATCATCCCCGGAGGGGCGGAGAATACTGTGGGGATTGAAGTTCTGAAGACAATTATAGAAAAACACCTTTAATAGCCCTGATTAGTTTCGCCTCAGCTCCCTCAGGTACATCTGGATGGTATTTTCAAGACCGTAATAAAGAGCATCGGAGATGAGGGCGTGTCCGATTGACACCTCGAGCAGCCACGGAATATTCTTGTGCAGCCACGCAAGATTCTGAAGGTCAAGGTCATGTCCCGCATTTACCCCCAGCCCCAGCTGACGTGCCGCTTCTGCAGCACGCAAAAAAGGCTCCAGCGCTGCATCCCTGTCACGGCTGTACATTGCAGCGTACGGCTCGGTATATAATTCAATTCGGTCTGTGCCCGTCCGGGCAGCATATTCGATCATCTCTGTGTCGGTACCGGTGAAGATGGAGGTGCGTATTCCCTTTTCCCTGAAGCCTGCAATAACATCAGTCAGGAAAGAGAGATTGGCTTTTGTATCCCATCCTGCATTTGACGTAATGGCATCGTGAGAGTCAGGCACCAGGGTAACCTGGTCAGGGACGATGTCACAGACAAGACTGATGAACCCCTTCTCCGGATTGCCTTCTATATTGAATTCCGTGACAACAATATCCTTTATGTCGTAAACATCGCTGTACCGTATATGCCGTTCATCAGGCCTCGGATGAACCGTAATGCCTTCAGCACCAAAACTCTGGCATTTTATTGCGGCAAGCCTGACGTCAGGCACATTGCCGCCGCGGGCATTCCTGATGGTTGCAATCTTGTTGATGTTTACACTTAATCTCGTCATAAAGGCGTCTGCTGATAATAATTGCAAAGTTATAACGATCTCCAGTTTTTTTGTACTTTTAGTCAATAAATGAGATAGTGGATGCTTGCCCGAGACATGATATCCGATGTGGTGCCGTCACTTAAGACATCTGACACAGGGCAGATTGCCCTGAACTGGATGGAGATTTTCCGTGTGTCGCATCTCCCCATTGTCAATGAGAGTGATTATCTCGGGCTGATCTCTGACGGTGACATATATGACCTTAACCAGCCTGAGGAACCAATCGGGAACCATGAGTTGTCACTGCCAAGACCCTTTGTCACTGTTAACCGTCATATCTATGACGTGATTTCACTGGCGGCAAGACATAAGCTAACTGTTGTTCCGGTACTTGACGAGGACAATCATTACAGGGGTGTCATAACCTATAACGAGATCATCAGCAGTATTGCCGCCTTCTCATCCATTGATCAGCCCGGAGGCATGATAGTGCTGCATGTTCTCTCACAGGACTACTCCATGAGCCGTATCTCACAGATAGTTGAAAGCAATGACGCCAGGATATTGAGCATGCACATCACTTCGAAACCTGAATCAACAAGCCTGGAGATCACACTGAAGGTAAATACCACTGACCTAGCCTCAATAATAAGGACTTTTGAGAGGTATTCATATGAAGTCACCACCTGGGTGACCGAGAATGATGAGCTTGACCGCTTTTATACTGACAGGTACAATCTTCTGATGAAGTATCTTAATATCTGACAGGGGAACATAATGAGCAGAAAAATTGCACTCTTCAGCAAGGGTTTAACGGAAAAGACTGTTGCCGGCCTGCATCGTCTGGTCGACGCCCTGCATGGGCGCGGAGCCGAGATCTACCTGAACGTCATGGGAAATGGTGCTGACAGTTTCGTTACCGACAGCAGGGTGCGTCTCTTTGAATCGGCCGATGATCTTCCGGATGACATGTATCTTGTTATCAGCGTCGGCGGTGACGGTACTTTTCTTGAGACGGCGATGAGAGTGCGTGAACTCAACATTCCTGTGGCAGGGATAAACACCGGAAGGCTGGGATTTCTTGCAAACATACCCGACGATAATATCGGAAAGGCCATGGAGATGCTCTGTTCCGGATCCTATGAAGTAATAAGCAGGTCAATGCTCGAGATCGTATCGCCCGAGGGGCTCTTCGGTGAGCGCAGTTCACTGGCCCTTAATGAGGTCACCCTCCAGAAGAGTGATCAGATGATGATAACGATAACCGTTTCTGTCAACGGCAATTACCTTAATACCTACCGTGCTGACGGTCTGATCATCTCCACCTCCACGGGCTCAACAGCATATAACCTGAGCGTTGGCGGACCTATCCTCTCGCCATCAGATGAGAGTTTTATAATCGCTCCGATGTCTCCGCATAACCTCACCGTCAGGCCTATCATCATAACCGGCAGCAGCACAATTGTCATGGAGGCCGGAGGCAGAGGCAGCGAATGCATGATAACATGTGACTCCAGGGCAATGCACCTGCCGCTGGGAGTGAAGATAGAGGTGAGGCCGGCACCCATGAAGCTCAAAACCGTAACACCGGAAGGAAACGATTTTTTCAGCACCCTCAGAAACAAACTGATGTGGGGAGCAGATCTCCGTAACTGACAATAATTAAGGAATATTTAAGTTTTAAAATATATTACATTATCTATATTTGTAGCCTGAACTTTGAGACGACCGGTAATGAAGCGGCTATTAATCATAAGTGTGGTGGTACTTCTTTGTGCCCCCTATTCTTCAGCCCAGCTATGGAAGATGAAGAGGTATGAAGCCGTGGCATCTCTGGGCACGTCTCAGTTTTACGGTGATGTGGGTGGATTTTCAAATGGTGAGAATGCGTGGGGGTTGAAAGACATAACCTTTAAACAGACGAGGTTTAATGTGAGCGGTTCATTCAGGTACTTCATCATGGATGAGGTGGCTGCCAGGCTCTCTCTGTCATACGTAATGCTCCATGCCACTGATGAGAGAGGTGATAACGAAGACAGGGGCTATGAGGCAACTACTTCCCTCTTCGAGCCTGCTCTCATAGGCGAATATTATTTCATAAGGAACCGCGAAAGAAACAGCTTCCTCTTCCAGGTAAGGAGGGCTGTCTCAAGAAACAGGATAAAGGATTTTTTCCGGAGCATTGACGTCTACGCTCTTGCAGGTGTCGGAGGTGCGGCATACAAGGTGAACCCCAATGAAGCCCTTGAGGAGCGCAACATGCCGACAGATCGGTTTCACTGCCGTGATACCTTTCGGCCTGGGAGCAAAGCTGACCATTGACCCTAACATTCTTATCGGTATTGAGTTTAACAGCCGGTATGCATTCACCGATTATCTTGACGGATACACTTCGGACTGGTCTACAAGAAATGATATCTACCATACTTTTAGTGTGACCTTTAATTACAGGATCAGAACGGCGCGGAACGGATGGCCCGCTTTCCGGTGATGTTCAAATGACCCATTGCATGAGAAAGTTTATAATACTTATAATATTAACCTGTACGGCTGCGCCTCTCTTCGCCCAGCGAACCGCTGACTACGGATTTTCTGCGGGTATGACTACCTATCTCGGCGATATCAACGAATCAAACCTCTTTTATAACCCCGGACCCGCTTTCCAGTTATTCTACAGGTATAACTTCAATCCCAGGCAGGCTGTCAGGGCAAATATACTCGGAGGCAACATCAAAGCTGACGGGGCCGACTTCGACAACCTGATGGAGCCTGCTGCGAGCACCTCCTTCTCAGGTATAGTAGGTGAGTTCGGCATAACATATGAATACAACTTCTTCCCGTATTCCACCATGCGAAGCAGGATTGTCGATTATACGCCTTATATCGCTGCCGGTGCGGCACTCTCAGTGGCCAGTACGGATGACTTCCATATCTTCCCTTCCATACCATTCTCTGCCGGATTCAAGATAAATGTAGCAAACCATCTTGGTCTTGAATTCGAATATGGTTTTCGTAAGACTTTTTATGATAACTTTGACGGCCTGACAGACATGGTTGATCCCGACGATCAGACATGGATGCATAACAATGACTGGTACACTTTCATGGGGGTCTCGGTCACGTGGAAGTTGTACAACAAACTTGTGGGCTGTCCTGCATTTGCAGACTTTGCAGAGGATAAAAAAAGAAAGAGATAGAGTTGACCTTCAGAAATCAGATAGATACGAACAGGCTGCCAAGGCATGTGGCTGTCATTATGGACGGCAACGGCCGCTGGGCTCGCCGCAGGGGGCAGGAGCGTGTCTTCGGGCATCACCAGGGGGCCAGGGCAGTGCGTAAGGTTATCGAAGCCGCTGCCGAACTGGGTATTGAATACCTGACACTTTACGCTTTCTCGACAGAAAACTGGAACCGACCGGATGACGAGATCTCTGCCCTGATGGACCTGATGGTAGACTCACTTAATAACGAGACTCAGACGCTGCTGAAAAACAAGATATCAGCAAAAGTGATAGGCGATATAAACCGCCTCTCAGATAATGTCAGAACGAAACTGCTCGAGACCATCGAGGTTACCGCAGGGGGAACAAGAATGAAGCTTGTCGTTGCCCTCAGCTACTCCTCAAGATGGGAAATAACCACTGCATGCAGACGGATAGCCTCGGCAGTGCAAAAAGGACATCTCAGAGCAGATCAGATTACCGAGGAGACGGTGAAGGCAAACCTCGAGACTGCAGGAATCCCTGACCCTGAACTGATGATACGTACCAGCGGAGAGAAGCGCATCAGCAACTTCCTCCTCTGGCAACTCGCATATACAGAACTGTATTTTACTGAAAGACTTTGGCCCGATTTTGGCAAGGAAGATTTTTATAAGGCGGTGGCCAACTTCCAGAAGAGGGAAAGGCGATATGGCAAGACCAGTGAGCAGATTGCGGAAAACAATTGAGATGATGAAAGAGAGATTCAGGCCGATACTCCCCCTTGTGGTTTTATTACTGATAGGAGTATCTGCCGCTGCCCAGACTGAAGAAAAATATGCTAACTACCTCTACCCTGAAGAGTATACCATAGCCGGGATAACAGTCTCCGGAGTAAAATTCCTTGACTCAAATGCCCTTATCGGAATATCAGGACTGAGGATCGGACAGAAGGTGGATATTCCCGGAGAGATAATAACATCTGCTGTCAAGAAGCTGTGGAGCCAGGGACTTTTTGCCGATGTCAGCATAAGAATCGTGAAGAAGGAGGATGACAATGTCTGGCTCGAGATATTCCTGCAGGAGAGGCCGAGGCTCTCAACCCTGAAGTTCGAAGGGATTAAGAAGGCTGAAGAGACCGATCTGCTGGAAAAAATTAGCTTCCCACCCGGGACACAGGTGACGGCCCATCAGCTTAGACGAGCTGAAAAAACCATAAAAGACCATTTCATCGAGAAGGGATTCCTTAACACTGATGTAAAAATCATCCCCAAGGATGATCCCGACATGCCCAATAACGTTATCCTCAATGTCATTGTCGATAAGAATGCAAAGGTGAAGATCGAATCTATTGATTTCGAGGGGAATGAATACTTTGACGACAAAAGACTGCGCAGGGTGCTGAAGAACACCAAGCAGCGTGATATCAACATCTTCAAGGGATCAAAATATATTCAGGAGAAATTCAAGGAGGACCGCGAGAGCCTTATTGCGTTCTACAATGAGAACGGCTTCCGCGATTTCAGGATATTAAGGGACTCCACTTTCATCAAGCCTGATGACCAGGGCAAGATGGTGCTTCATGTCAGGGTTTATGAAGGTGACCAGTATTACCTCCGCAATGTTGACTGGGTGGGTAACAGCATCTACACCAAGGATTATCTCAGCCGTGTCTTCAACTTCCCGAAAGGTGAGGTTTACAACCAGACGATGATCAGCAAGAGGCTGATGGAAGACCCTGATGCCGTCAACTCACTCTATCTTGATTACGGTTACCTCTTTTCAAGACTTAATCCCGTGGAAAAGCGGGTGGAGGGAGACTCGATAGACCTTGAGATACAGATATTTGAAGGTGAGCCTGCCAACCTTAACAATGTATTCATCAGCGGCAACACACGTACCAACGAACATGTGCCCAGGCGTGAGCTTTACACCCTCCCGGGCGACCTCTTCAGCAAGGACAAGATCATACGCTCTGTAAGGCAGGTAGCTGTGCTTGGCCACTTCGACCCGGAGAAGATAAACCCCCAGCCGATACCGGACCAGATCAACGGTACTGTTGACCTGCTCTATGCACTCGAGGAGAAAGCGAACGACCAGTTTGAGATCTCAGGAGGATGGGGAGCAGGCATGCTCGTCGGGACTGTTGGGGTAAGGTTCAACAACTTCGCCATGCGCAACTTCTTCAAGTGGAGCGAATGGAGACCCTATCCTTCCGGTGACGGACAGTCACTGAGCTTCAGGATACAGTCGAACGGAAAGATGTACCAGTCATACAACATATCGTTCGTCGAGCCCTGGCTTGGTGGCAGTAAGCCGAACACACTCTCCCTGTCATACTACAGGTCGGTCAACAGCAACGGCCAGCGCAAAGACAGCCCCACCGCACAGTATATGATTATCGACGGTGTCTCAGCCGGATTTGGCAAAAGACTCTCATGGCCCGATGACTATTTCTCGGTCTACTATGAGGCCAGTTACCAGCGGTATGACATGAACAACTACCAGCAGCAGTTCCGGTTCCTGTTTGATGACGGTGTTTCAAATATCTTCTCACTTACCGGAAGACTGACCAGGTTCTCGGCCGGGCCGAACAGCATTTACCCCCGCAGCGGATCTACATTCTCCCTTTCACTGCAGGTTACTCCTCCCTATTCACTTCTCAACGGAAAAGATTATTCAGACGTTACTGACCAGGAGAAATACAAGTGGATAGAATTTTACAAGGCTGTGTTCAAGGCTGACTACTATTTCCCTCTCTCATCTAATGACAAGCTCATACTGAACACAAGAGCGGCGTTCGGATACATTGGCTTCTATAATCCCGATATCGGTGCCTCACCCTTCGAGAATTTCTACGTCGGAGGCGACGGAATGACCGGGTTCAGCCTTTATGGCAGGGATATTGTAGGAGCAAGAGGATATGAGAACGGTTCACTTACACCTTACAAGTTTGAAGAGGAAGTGGGAAGGATTGATGTCGGTAACGCTTATTCAAAACTGACAGTGGAACTCAGATACCCAATATCCCTTAATCCTCAGGCAACGATTTACATTCTCGGTTTTATCGAGGCTGCAAAAGCCTGGGAGACACTGAGAGAATTTAACCCGTTCAGGATGAACCGTGCTGCCGGTATCGGAATGAGGGCCAACCTCCCTATGTTTGGACTTCTTGGCATTGACTGGGCATACGGTTTTGACCCTGTAAAGGGTATGCCTGATGCATCGGGAAGCCAGTTCCATTTTGTTTTAGGTCAGCAATTCTGAAAAAGTTGAAAATTTAAAAGAAACGCTATGAAGAAGTTTATTGTTTTAACAGTTCTGGTTCTGGCAGCTACCCTCAGCGGTGCCGCACAGAAGTTCGCATTCGTAGACAGTGAATACATCCGGAATAATATCCCTGCCTTCACGGCTGCACAGCAGCAGCTTGACAAGCTCTCACAGGACTGGGAGAAGGAGGTGGCAGATGGTTATGCCGCTGTTGAACAGATGTACAAGGATTACCAGGCCGAGGTTGTGCTCCTGGCCCAGGACCAGAAGAGAAAAAGAGAAGAGGCTATCATCGCCAGGGAGAAAGAGGTGAAAGAGCTTCAGAACAAGTATTTCGGTATGGAAGGAGAGCTCTACAAGAAACGTGAAGAGCTTGTAAAGCCTATACAGGATGAGATCCTCAAGGCCATCAAAGAGATCTCTGTTGAAGGAAGTTATGCAGTCATCTTCGACACCTCGTCAGGGACAAACATACTCTTCGCAAACCCAAGATATGACCTCTCAGACCAGGTCCTGAAGAAGCTGGGATATAAAAATTAAATAATTACATTTGCACGATTAAACTGAAAAATGAATACAATGAAGAAACTTTTTGGAATGGTTCTGGTTGCAGCACTGCTATTTACTGCACAGGATGTTTTTGGACAGACATTTAAGACAGCTCATATAAACAGGGATGACATAATTATGGTAATGCCTGAGTATGACAGTGCCATGAAGGCATACAATGCATTCGGCCAGGAACTTACCAATGCCCTGGAACTGATGCAGGTTGAGTACAACAACAAGCTTGATCAGTACGTGAAGGATAGCAAGAACCTGAGTGACCTTGTCAAAGCCAACAAGGAGCAGGAACTGGCAGACATGCAGACGAGGATTGGCAATTTCCAGCAGCAGGCACAGGTACAGCTGCAGGAGAAACAGGCTGAACTGCTGAATCCTATCATCGAAAAGGCAGGCAAGGCTATCGGCGATGTTGCCAAGGAAGGCGGTTTCATATATGTTTATGACGTCCGTACCCTGGTCTATTTTGACCCGACAAAAAGCACAGATCTCGGCCCGCTGGTGAAGACCAAGCTGGGTCTTAAATAATATTCAATTTAATCAGTCAGGGCTGTCCGCCACACGGTGGACAGCCTTTCTTTTAAAAGTACAATGAAAGCAGGAGAACGCCCGATAGGGGTCTTTGATTCAGGAGTAGGCGGACTTACGGTGGCGCATGCCATCAGACAGGCCCTCCCCGGAGAGAGTCTGATTTATTTTGGCGACACGGCTCACCTGCCCTATGGCGACAAGTCTGAAGAGGCCATAAGAAATTATTCCCGCCGCATAACTGATTTCCTGATCGGCTATGACTCCAAAATGGTGCTCATTGCATGTAACTCAGCTTCCGCCTCAGCCTATGAAACCCTTCTCGGGGAGTTTGGCAGCAAGATCCTGATAATGGATGTAATCAACCCGGTGGTCGAATATGTCACAAGCCATAATTACAGGAAGCTGGGTGTCATAGGGACAAAGAGAACCATCAGTTCGGGTACCTATGAAAAGAAGATACATGATGCTTCGGCTTCAGCATCTGTCTACTCTCTTGCCACCCCTCTGCTGGTGCCAATGATAGAAGAGGGGTTCATTTTTGATGACATCAGCAATGCCATAATAAGAACATACCTCTCTGACAGCGGCCTTAATGATATCGATGCACTAATTCTCGGATGCACCCATTATCCAATCATACGCAACCAGATCAGCAAATTCTTCAATTTCAACGTTGAGGTCATCGATTCGGCACGCATAGTGGCACAGCGCCTGCGGGTGATGCTTGAGCAGAATGATCTTCTCAATAAGGGAGGAGCAGGAGAAGACCTCTTCTTTGTCTCGGACTATACCGAATATTTCGGGAAGATAGCCCGTATGTTCTTCGAGGGCAATATCAATCTTCAGAAAGCTGATATCTGGAGCTGAACCTGCTGTGACACAACCATCGCCACAGCCCCTTACATGTCAGATATCTTACTGCATATAAATAAGTTATGGTATTGCTCCAAACATGATCAAAATCATAATCATATAGAAGTGTTATAATGAACTTAGCTTCGTGAAATTGGTTACTTTTATGTCGTTTATAATGAAAACAATAACCTCATAATTTATCATGGGAAAAAGATCAAAGGTCATAGAAAGAGATGCAGTAGTGATCAGGTTCTCCGGAGACTCGGGTGACGGGATGCAGCTAACGGGCACCCTGTTCTCGAATACCTCGGCACTGTTCGGTCATGATCTCTCAACATTCCCCGACTATCCTGCAGAGATCAGGGCTCCGCAGGGCACTGTGGGAGGCGTATCAGGCTTTCAGGTGCACATCGGACACAAGCAGATCAACACTCCGGGCGATTATCCTGATATCCTTGTAGCCATGAACCCTGCCGCTATACGCGCCAACGCTGGATGGCTGAAGCCGGGTGCTACTATCATTTATGACACTGACAGCTTCACTGAGAAGAATATACAGCGTGCCGGGTATAAGCAAGACCCGTTTGCTGAAGACAAGATAGAGACCCTTAACCTTATCGGCGCTCCTATTACCACCCTGGTTAAAGAGACGCTGAAGGATCTTGAAATTGACCCCAAGACTGTCCTTCGTACCAAGAATATGTTCGCCCTGGGAATGGTCTACTGGCTCTTTGACAGCCAGCTTGACTACACCGAGAAGTTCATCGATGACAAGTTCGGAAAGAAACCCGTCGTTGCTGAGGCCAACAGTATGGTCCTGAGGGCCGGATATTACTATGCCGAAACAATTGAGGCTCTTACCCCCTCATACAGGGTGTTACCTGCTCCGATAGCAAAGGGGGTTTACCGGAATATCAACGGCAACCAGGCCACCGCATGGGGCTTTCTTGCCGCTGCTGAGAAAGCCGGACTGAAGCTCTTCATCGGGTCATACCCCATCACTCCGGCAACAGGCATCCTGGAAGAACTTGCCTTGCGCAAGGACCTCGGCGTAAAAAGCCTTCAGTGTGAGGATGAGATTGCAGGCATATGCACGGCAATCGGCGCAAGCTATGCCGGTAACCTGGCTGTGACGACTACCTCTGGCCCTGGCCTGGCACTGAAGTCTGAAGCCCTCAACCTGGCTGTCATGACCGAGCTGCCGCTGGTGGTCGTTGATGTCCAGAGAGGAGGCCCGTCAACCGGACTACCGACAAAGACCGAACAGGCAGACCTGTGGCAGGCACTCTACGGACGTAACGGTGAGAGCCCTGTTGTCGTGATAGCCGCCGGTACCCCATCCGACTGCTTCCACTTTGCCTTCGAGTCGGCAAAAATAGCTGTTGAGCACATGACACCCGTGCTGCTGCTGACAGACAGCTACCTGGCCAACGGTTCTGAACCGTGGAAGATACCTTCCATGAAAGATCTGCCTGCCGTGAAGGTCCCTTATGCTGTCAGCGATGATAAAGAATTCCTTGCATACGAAAGAGATGCAAAGACCCTTGCCCGTAAATGGGCAATCCCTGGAACACCAGGCCTTGAGCATCGTGTGGGGGGTCTCGAGAAAACAAAGAAAGGGAGCGTATCGTATACGCCTGAGAACCATGAATACATGGTCAGGATGAGAGAGGAAAAGGTGGAACTTATCCAGAGCGAGGTGCCTGACCTTAAGATCACAGGCGATAAAAATGCTGATCTGCTTGTTATCGGATGGGGTAGCTCATACGGCCACATACTGACAGCCGTTACTGAACTGAAGGAAGAGGGCTACACCGTCGCCGCTACCCACTTCAACTATATAAGACCCCTGCCGAAAAACTGTGAAGAGGTTTTCTCAGGTTTTAAGAAACTGGTTGTATGCGAACTGAATAACGGACAGTTTGCCAATTATCTGAGGATGAAATATCAGAAGTTCACATTCACGCAGTATAATAAGATTCAGGGGCTGCCGTTCACGGTCAGGGAGATAAAAGATCATTGTATAACATTACTGGAGGGTAAATAAGATGGCTGATACGAATACGTTACAGTATACCGCAAAGGATTTCAAGAGTGACCAGGAAGTAAGATGGTGCCCCGGTTGCGGAGACCATGGAATACTTGCCTCACTGCAGAAGACACTTGCTGACATGGGTGTTCCCAAAGAAAAATATGTCTTCGTTTCAGGCATCGGGTGCTCATCACGGCTGCCATACTATATGAATACCTACGGCTTTCACGGTATTCACGGCCGCGCAGCGGCAATAGCAACAGGTGTTAAGATTGCCAATCCGGACCTGATGGTATGGGAGATGACAGGTGACGGCGATGCCCTGGCTATAGGAGGGAACCATTTCATCCATGCCGTAAGACGCAACATAGACATCAAGATACTCCTGTTTAACAATGAGATATACGGTCTCACCAAGGGACAGTATTCTCCCACCTCACAGAGAGGGCTGGTGACAAAGACATCGCCTTTCGGTACTATTGAAGAACCGTTCAAGGTTGGCGAGCTGACCATCGGCGCTCACGGACGCTTCTTTGCACGCACTGTAGATTATAACCTGCAGCTCTCGGGCGAGGTATACAGGGAGGCGGGTCTCTTCAAGGGCACCGCAGTGGTAGAGGTGATACAGAACTGTGTCATTTTCAATGACGGAGTCCATGAAGCTATCACAAACAAGGAGTTCAGGGATGACAGGACCATAACGATGCGTCACGGTCAGCCGATGATCTTCGGCAAGGAGCACGACAGGGGATTAATCCTTGACGGCATTAAAGCTTAAGGTTGTTAAGATAGGTGAGAACGGCATCACTGAAAAAGATCTTCTGGTGCATGATGCAGAGGAAGCCAATCCGGGAATACACTACATGCTCGCCGGAATGCAGTATCCGGATTATCCCTTTGCCCTTGGCGTTATCAGGGCTGTCAAATCACAGACATATGACAATGCAATGATTGAACAGCACAAACAGGTGCAGTCTGTTTCGAAGATCAGATGCAGTTGACGATCTGCTGATGAGCGGCTCAACCTGGGTGGTAGAGTGATCAGTCACCGCTTAACGGAATATTATTACGGGCACACCTCATACTGTGCCCGTCTTTTTTACCCTCTTTTTTTACTAATTTTGGCCATTCACTTCACCCGAAGAACTGATGAGTAAAAAGCCTGAGACAAGCCCGCACTTCAACCGCGCCATGCGTGACCAGCAGGAGCGCCTGAAGGAGCTTGCCTGTATAAACCGCGTAACACAGATACTCAAAGAGGGCAAAACCATCGAGGAGACACTCATGCACCTCGCCTGACCCTCCCGGCGGCATGGCAGTACCCCGAATATACAATCGCACGCATAACTTACGCTGACAGGTATTATGAGACCCCTGACTTCCGCGAGACTGAGTGGGAGATGGTCCAGGATTTTACGACCCTGGGTGGGGAAGGATCAATAGGGATTTACTATACCCGTGAGTTTATGAAGGAATTTGAAGGTCCCTTCCTGAAGGAGGAACGAGACCTTATTGCCAATCTTTCTAAACTGATCACAGGATTTATCAACAGCATTATAGCAAGGGATTCCGGCGTTTCTCTAACCAGCGAGTCTGCCTCTGAGGAAGATGGCGAGAACCTCTCAAGCCGCAAGCTACTTCAGAAATTCCTTGACAGACATAACGCCGAGAGGGATGTCTTCCATGACCTGATGCCATTCATGGTCAAGGAGATATTGCTTGTCGCCAGTCTCTATGACGCCTACTCCATTGAGGGTGAAGGACGATTCTCTGACCATATGCTGGGTGAGTACTACCAGATGAGCCTTACATCCATTCCAAGGGTCACCGGCGTCTCGGGAGAGGATGAGGTCTTCGACAGACTCCGGTCAAGACACTACGACATGATCATAATCATGGTCGGCGTTGACAAGGAGGGGCCGATGAATATGTGCAGGAACCTGAAGGAGAGATACCCCTACATACCTACTTTTCTGCTGCTGAACAACCCGGGTGACATTCCGTTTGTGCTTAACCAGAAGAAGCTTGGAGTCCCCTTCGACAACTTTTTTGTCTGGACAGGCGAGTCAAAGGTCTTCTTTGCCATGGTAAAACTCCTTGAGGATAAGGTCAATGTTGAGAACGACACAAAGAAGGGACTCACGGGGGTGATGCTCATCATTGAGGACGCTGCCGACTACTATTCGACATATGTGCCGATGCTTTACACCCTTGTCCTGGAACAGACCCGGAGTCTCATCGAGGACGTCTCTTCGGATGAGCTGTATAAGGTGCTGAAGCTGAGGGCGAGACCTAAGATACTGCTTGCCTCAACCTATGAAGAGGCCGTCTCAATTTTCAGAAGATACAAAGACAGCCTCCTGGGGGTAATCTCCGACATGCGCTTCCCGCGTGAGGGGATACTCAATAACATGGCAGGCTTCGACCTCATTGAACATATCAGGTCAGAACTGCCTAACCTGCCTACTGTCCTTCAGTCATCAGACCCTGATAACATCAAATATGCCACCCAACTCAGGGTGAGCTTCATCAACAAGAACTCGGAGAGCCTTCTCCAGGATCTGAAGTCATTCATAAATTATTATCTCGGGTTTGGCAATTTTGTCTACCGTGACACCACCGGCAGACAGATAGCAGTCGCAAAATCAATGAAGGAGTTCGAGTCTTTCCTGCAGACCGTGCCTGAAGATTCACTCGTCTACCATGCAATGAAAAACCACTTCTCCATGTGGCTGATGGCCCGCGGTGAGGTGAAGATCGCAAAGAGGATAAACCCTGTTAAGCTGTCAGACTTTAAAAGCCTCACCGAACTGAGAGAATTCCTTCTCGAGATAATAAGGAAGAGAAGGAGGGAGGTCAACAAGGGAAAGGTTGTCAACTTTGATGAGGCTGCTGTCATTGATGAGTCAAACGTCGTAAGCCTGGCCGGAGGATCACTCGGAGGGAAAGGCCGTGGCCTGGCATTCATCAATACCCTTATTTACAGCTTCGAGCTCGGACGCCTGCAGCCGGACATCAATATCAGGACACCCATAACAGCTATCATCGGGACGGATGAGTTTGACCTCTTCATGGAGAGTAACAACCTCTGGGAGCTGATAAAGAAGGAGAAGGACTACAAGTCACTTCAGAGACAGTTCCTTGCCGGGAGCCTCAGCTCTGACCTTGAGGGCAGACTCAGGGTCTTCATGAAGCTCAACACAGGGCCGCTGGCGGTAAGATCGTCCAGTCTCTTCGAGGACTCTCTCAGCCAGCCCTTCTCAGGTATCTTCGGCACTTATCTCCTGCCCAACAACCATCCCGATCCGGAGGTGAGGCTCAGACAGCTCCTGGGTGCGGTGAAACTCGTTTTCTCGTCAATCTACTCTGACAACTCACGCACCTATTTTGAGGCAATAAACTTCAAGGTGGAGCAGGAGAAGATGGCTGTTGTCATACAGACAGTGGTCGGTAACAGGTTTGGTGACACCTTCTATCCCCATCTCAGCGGCACGGCGCAGTCATTCAACTTCTACCCCGTAGCACATATGACCCCGCAGGACGGTTTTGCCGTCATTGCCGTGGGGCTGGGTCAGTACGTCCTTGACGGAGAGAGAGCCTTCAGGTTCTCACCCTCATTCCCGTCGCTTGACATCGTCTCTATTGATGATCTCTCAAAGTATTCGCAGGTCAACTTCTATGCTATAAACATGGCAAGAAGTGAGTTTGACCTGCTGCAGGGTGAGAAGGCCGGGCTTGTCAAGCTGAACATAAACAAGGCTGAAGAGCATGGTACGCTGGCACACTCTGCATCTGTGCTCAGTATTGACAATGAGACTCTGACACCGGGTCTGTACGAGGCTGGCCCGAGGGTTATAAACTTTGCCGATATCCTCAAGTATGATTATATACCTCTTGCTTCGACACTGAAGACCGTACTCCAGGTGGTGCGTGACGCCTTCGGTGCTCCTGTTGAGATAGAGTTTGCCGTTGACCTCACCAGGGATGACGAGGGAAGGGCCTCGTTTTATCTGTTGCAGGTCAAGCCGCTTGTCGGCAGTGGCGCCGGATATTCCATTGATCCGGAAAGTATATATACTGATGACTTGCTGCTTATCTCCAGGAGAAGCATGGGCAACGGCCTCATAGATGATATCACTGACCTTGTCTATGTTGAGCCTGACAGGTTCAGCAGCATGAAGACGCTTGAGATGGTCGATGAGATAGATGCCATAAACCGGAAAATGCTCAGTGAGGGGCGCAAGTATGTTCTTATTGGGCCGGGAAGGTGGGGCACCAAAGACAGGTTCCTGGGCATACCCGTTGCGTGGCCGCAGATATCAAATGCCAGGGTCATCGTCGAAATAGGGCTGCCTGATTTTCATGTCGATGCATCACTCGGATCGCACTTCTTCCACAATGTGACATCAATGAATATCGGTTACCTGTCTGTCAATCAGGATACCAATGACGGAACCGTCAGGTGGAACAGGCTTAAGAAGCAGAAGGTCATTGCCAGAAGCAAGTTCTTCAGGCACATCAGGTTCGAGAACCCGTTGATAATAAGGATGGACGGAAAGAAGGGGATGGCTGTTATATCAGTCAGAAGCTGACCGTTGCGGCAGCCGTTACAGCATCCTTGTTAATCTTCTTGATGAGTCCCTGCAGTACACTGCCCGGGCCTACCTCCACAAACTCCGAGGCTCCGTCGGCGATCATGCTGTTCACCGTCTGTGTCCATCGCACCGGGGAGGTAAGCTGAGCAACCAGGTTGCTCATTATCTGCTGCGGGTCCCTTGCAGGCATTGCGGTGACATTCTGATATACCGGACAAACCGGCGTACTGAATTTCGTTGCCCTTATGGCTGCCTCGAGCTCCGTGCGAGCCGGCTCCATGCAGGGTGAGTGAAAGCCTCCGCTGACAGAGAGTATGACAACACGCTTTGCACCGCGGCTCTTCAGCTCTTCCGCTGCCCTGTTCACACCGTCAACGGTGCCTGAGATCACTATCTGACCCGGACTGTTGTAGTTAGCCGGCACAACGATGTCGGCGGAAGCATTGCACACCTCTTCCACCACTGCATCGTCAATGCCAAGCACCGCAGCCATTGTCGAGGGGGTTATGCCGCATGCTTTCTGCATCGCGGCAGCCCTGGCGGCGACGAGTATCAGCCCGTTCTCAAAGGAGAGCGCCCCGGCAGAGACCAGCGCCGAGAACTCCCCAAGGGAGTGCCCCGCTGTCATTGCAGGAGCAAAAGCGCTGCCCATCACCCTTGCAAGTATTACTGAATGAATGAAGATGGCCGGTTGCGTTACCCTGGTCTGCCTGAGCTCGTCCTCGGTACCGCTGAACATGATATCAGTGATGCGAAAACCCAGCAGCTCATTGGCTTTTTCAAACATCTCACGCGCTGCCGGCGAATTATCATAGAGCTCCTTTCCCATGCCGGGAAACTGCGATCCCTGTCCGGGAAATACAAATGCTTTCATAATCCAGGTATATGTTTAAGCCCCAAAAATAGAAAAAAATTAACGATGACCGCGCACCGGTCAGTGCAGCCTGGCGGCAATCAGATGAGTGAACTCCTCGCGGGTGTTGAGGTTTGAAAGAAAACATCCGGTAAACGCCGAGGTGGTGGTGACAGAGTTCTGCTTCTGCACCCCCCTGATCTGCATGCACATGTGCTGCGCCTCTATTACCACGGCAACACCAAGTGGCTTCAGGTTCTCCTGTATGCAGTTCCGTATCTGTGTCGTGAGTCTCTCCTGTACCTGCAGCCTGGCAGAGTAGGTCTCCACCACGCGCGCTATCTTGCTCAGCCCCGTGATATAGCCGTCAGGGATGTAGGCCACGTGAGCCTTGCCGAAAAAGGGGAGCATGTGATGCTCACACATCGAATAAATATCAATGTCCTTGACTATAACCATCTGCCGGTACTCCTCCTTGAACATGGCGCTGCGCAGTATCTCCTCAGGATTTTGCTGGTAACCCCTTGTGAGGAAGCTCAGTGCCTTGGCCACCCTCGTCGGTGTGTTGAGCAGTCCCTCTCTGTCAGGGTCTTCGCCAAGCAGTTTAAGTATCTTGTAATAATATCCGGCGATCTCATTTATAACGTCGGGATTCCATTTTTCGATCTTGTTGTAACCGTTTGACAGTGCTCCGCTGCCGTCATTTAGCTTTTCCATATTATCCGTAATATTCAATGAAATTGTTTTCTGTCTCTTCTATTCTCACGCAGTGCAGCGTCACCCCCTCTGTTTCCAGGGGTCCTTTCAGCTCGTCCCAGACTGCCACCGCCAGATTCTCCGTGGTTGCTATCTTCCCGGCCATGAAGTCAGTCTCTGTGTTCATGTTGCGGTGGTCAAGCTTCTCTATAACCCTTTCGTTTATTATCTCCTTAAGCCTGGTGGCATTCATAAAATACCCTATGTCAGGGTCTATCTCCCCCCTGACCGTCACCTTGAGTACATAATTATGCCCATGCCAGTTTGGATTTGAACACTTACCGTAGATCTTCAGGTTGTCCTCATCACTGAGGCCGGGGCGGAACATCCTGTGTGCTGCGCTGAACCGCTCTCTTCTTGTAAGGTAGATCATAACCCTTAAAGTTAAATGAAATGGCGTTAATGAGGAAATAACAGATCAAAAATAATATATTTATCCGTTTATTTCTGGTATAGCAGATGGACGAAGTTATTGCAGACATACTGATAGCTGTCGCTCACCCTTCGGAAGGGGTGGCAGTGGAAAAAGCGATGAGTGATGCCCGCTGCAACTGTGAGCTGCTGGTCACTGGCGTCGGTGGCGCAGCTATGTCATGGGCGCTGCAGAAGAGATTTTCTTCCGGAGGCATTCCTTCGCTGGTCCTCAATGCAGGCATCGCGGGGAGCTACACTTCTTCATATCGCCCCGGCGATGTTGTTATTGCCAGCTCTGACTGTTTTGCCGATATGGGCGTTGATGACAACGGCTCTTTCCTGTCACTCTTCAGGGCCAGCCTGGCAGACCCCGACAAACGGCCCTTCAGTGAAGGGAGGATACACTGTCACGGCAGGTGGTTTGATATTATGAGCACAAAATACCCGGCGGTCAGGGCAGCAACGGTCAACATGACCTCCGGATCACAGCCTGTGATAGACCGCATCATGAAGGCATGGGACCCTGAGATAGAGACAATGGAAGGGGCGTGGTTTGCCTATGCCTGCGCGATGTCAGGCGCTGAGTGGCTCGCCGTCAGGACCGTGTCAAACATGGTCGAGCCCCGTAACCTGAATAAATGGGATTTACCCCTTGCTCTGGCAAAGCTGCAGGAGGCAATGACTGATATTTTGAAAACCATAAAGGAAGGATGAGACTTACACTGGGTTTTTCTCCATGCCCCAATGACACATTCATCTTTGAGGCACTCGTTCACCGCAGGGTTGATACAGAGGGGATCGAATACGACTGGTTTCTTGCTGATGTCGAAGAGCTCAACCGCAGAGCACTCGACGGCAGTGTTGACATCACCAAGATGAGCTTTCATGCATATGCCTGGGCAGCAAACAATTATCTGCTGCTTGACTCGGGCAGCGCCCTCGGACGCAACAACGGCCCGCTCGTTGTCAGCCGGAGGAAGATATACCCTGATGAGCTCAATGATGCGCTGATAGCTATACCGGGCAGATACACTACTGCCAACCTCCTCTTCAGCATCTTCTGGCCCGGGGCACAGCGGAAACGGGAGTATCTCTTCTCCGATATCCCCGAGGCTGTCCTTTCAGGAGAGGCGGATGCCGGTCTCATAATCCATGAGACCAGATTCACCTACCAGGCTATGGGACTGCAAAAGATAGCGGACACGGGCGAAGAGTGGGATAAACTGACAGGTCTTCCCATTCCCCTCGGAGGGATAGTGGTGCACCGCAGCGTGAGTGATGATACAGCTGCCAGGGTAAACAGGGCAATACGCCGCAGCCTTGAATATGCCCGTGCCAATCCGTCCGCTTCACTCGATTTCATTCACAAAAATGCCAGGGAGCTGGAGGCAGAGGTTACGCGTGAGCATATAAACCTTTATGTCAATGACTTCAGCCTCTCACTGGGGAAGGAGGGGAGAGAGGCTGTTGAGCGGCTCTTTGCCGTTGCATATGAAAGAAAGGTGACAGGAGCACTGCCCGAAAGGATATTTCTTTAACCACCTGTCCCCTGCCGTGTCAATTTACTATCTTTACATTATAATAATACTAAACTGACCGGGTCATGAAATTCGAACTGCCACCACTGAGCTACAGTCCTGATGCCCTTGCACCGCAAATAAGCGCTGAGACCATTGAGTACCATCATGGTAAGCATCATCTGGCATATGTGAATAATCTCAACGGCCTTATACCGGGCACTCCTTTTGAGAACGCCACCCTCGAGACTATGATCATGAAGGCTGAAGGAGGCATTTTCAATAATGCCGCACAGGTATGGAATCATACTTTTTATTTTTCATCATTTTCACCTTCGGGGAAAAGAGAGCCACATGGTACTCTTTTGCGCGCCATTGACGCCGGATTCGGTTCCTTCGAATCATTCAGGGAGTCTTTTACAAAGTCCGCCGCCACCCTTTTCGGGTCAGGATGGGCCTGGCTGTGCATGAAGCCTGACGGCACACTCGCCGTGACACAGGAGTCAAATGCCGGCAACCCGATGCGGTCAGGGATGGTGCCGCTGATGACATGTGACGTTTGGGAACATGCATATTATATTGACTATCGCAACAGGCGTCCCGACTATATCAAAAACTTCTGGGAACTGCTTGACTGGAACATTATAGGTCATCGATTTGACGAGGCTCTGAAGAAGTAGTTGCTGCCCGGAATATTATCGTCTGAGAGTTTAACGCGAGGGTGTGGTGGGGGTGCTATTTTTATATATCTTTGGCCAAACTTTTTGACGATGAATATTAAACAGCTTATAGAAAAAACAAGGTCATACCGCAGGTTCGACGGCAATCACCAGGTCAGCAAAGAAACACTCATATCACTGGTTGATCTTGCGAGATTGTCAGCATCAGGTGCCAACAGGCAGCCGCTGAAGTATGTTCTTGTCAACGACCCTGCCGAGTGTGCCGAGGTCTACACTTGCCTCGCATGGGCCGGCTATCTTACAACATGGGAGGGTCCTGATCCGGGCGAGAGACCTACAGCCTACATTGTTGTCCTTGGTGATAAGGAGATATCCGATTCATTCGGCATAGACCACGGCATAGCAGCGCAGAGCATCATGCTCGGGGCTACTTCACAAGGTCTCGGAGGCTGCATTATTGCATCAATAAAAAAGGAGAAGCTGAGAGCACTGCTTTCCGTACCGGCAGGCCTCGATATTCTACTTGTTCTTGCACTTGGTAAGCCAACTGAAAAGGTTGTCATTGAGACCCTTGAGAATAACAATGTGAAATATTGGAGAGATGATGCGCGCGTTCACCACGTGCCCAAGAGAACACTCGACGAGATCATTCTGCGCAAATAGGTCAGGAGACCTGTTGCGGACTATATTCTGCATCTTCGTCCTCTCACTGCCCCTTGAGATGGCAGCGCAGCAGGCCGGTCCTATACTTTTCCACGGTATCATCCTTGACGCTGACACTCATCAGCCGCTGACTGGAGCTCATTACCTGAGCAGCAGCGGGGTGGCAGGCGCCTCAGACAGCAGGGGCATGATCTCTTTCTTTGCCAGTCACTATGATACAATTACCTTTTCAAGTGTCGGGTACAAGGACTTCCTCTTGGTTATTGGCGATACCCTTCTTGCCAGGGAATATGTCGCAGGAATCTATCTCATTACCGATACACTGATGATACCCGCTGTGGTTGTGGTACCGAGGCTTGGAAACATCAGGGCCGAGATCATGGCTTCCAAACCGCCGGTAAACGATGATATGGTAAATGCCTCGAATAATCTGAGGCTCTCAGCCTACCAGGGTATTACCACTGCAGCCACACTGGGTGATCCGAACACCAATTATGAATTGCTGAGGCAGAAGCAGAAAGTGGATGCTTACGAGAAGGGGATGATCCCTGCCGATAAGATGGTTGTGTTCAGTCCGTTTACCATCATACCGCTGGTGTATGTCCTTGCAAAGGGTCTGCCTGAACCACCCAAGCCCCCCGTTCCGTATCTTTCAGACAGAGAACTTCAGCAGCTCCGCGCGATCCACGATTCGCTGGTGTATAAAAGAAAGTGATCCTGCAGCCTACTTGCCTACTGCCTGCTCCTTGCTTAACCCTTTCACAAAAATCGCCTTGATAATATGGCTTGCCATCTTCGGGTTCTCCTTCAGGCGGCGGGTTGAATAGCCGAACCACTTCTTCCCGAAAGGCACATAGATCCTCATCACGTGACCCGCATCGACGATGCTCTTGCGCAGGCCGGGAGTGACGCCGTAAAGCATCTGAAACTCATACATGTTGCGCGGCACATTGTACTTCCTGATAAGTTCGTATGCACCTTCTATCAGCGGCTTGTCATGCGTGGCTATCCCTACATATATCTTGTTTCTGAACATGAATTCCAGGTCCAGCAGGAAATTCTTGTTGATCTCCTCATACTTCTTGTAGGCTATCGCGGCAGGCTCCACGTAGATACCCTTACAGAGCCTGTAGCTGGTAGGTATCTCCGGAGTGTTCATGTCAAGCATCTTCTCAAGGTCACTGTGGGTTCTCCTGAGATAGGCCTGTATCACCAGCCCTACATTTTTCGGAAACTCGGCATGCAGACGCCTGTACAGCGCTATCTCCAGGTCGGTACAGGGTGAGTCCTCCATGTCTATCCTGCAGAAATTATTGAATGAGGCAGCCTTGGCAACTATCTCCCTCATCAGCCTGTAGCAAACTTCGGGGTCAATCAGGAGGCCGAAGCTGGTTGGTTTGAGCGAATAGTTACCGTCAATGCCGTTCTTCTGAGTCTCATCTATAAGGTCAAGGTATTCCTGCTTGTTCTCCTCTGCCTCATCAAGTGATTTGATGAACTCTCCGAGAACATCGAGGGTCACCTTGATGCCCTTTGAGTTCAACTCCTTTGAGACGCGCATGGCATCAGCCATGGTCTCGCCTGAGATGTATGAACGTGAAAAGATCCAGATCACTTTTTTGGGGAAGTAGGGCAGAATTGCCGCAATGAACTTGTTGAACATTTCGTTTCTGTTTATTTTTAAAGAGTTTTCAAATGTAAGGGCGAATATTACAGGTATAAATGACGTTTATCATCTGTAATTTGCGATTGGTCACTTTTTTTCGCCTATTTTGAAAAAAAAACTGAGATAGTGCAACCATTTAAAAATAGTACAGGTCTTGATATTGTGCTCGGTTGATGATGAGCGACCAACATATAATTGAGGGCTGCATCAGTCACAACAGGAAAGCACAGCAGTTGCTCTGGAAGCAATATTCAGGTTATCTGCTGGGGGTCTGTATGCGTTACGCTACTGACCGGCCCGAAGCTGAAGATATGTTGCAGGAAGCCTTTCTGAGGATCTACTTTAACCTCGGGGAGTATTCAGGAACAGGTTCTTTTAAAGGATGGCTGAGAAAAGTGACGGTTAACACGGCAATCACGTACTATCACAGGAATCTGCGTCATAAACATCATGTGGATATCGATGAGTATGTGACTGCCGAAACCGGCACTGCAGGGTTTGAGGAGGATTTTTATTCGGCAGAGGATCTCTACAGGGTCCTGAATGAACTCTCTCCCGGTTACCGGATGGTCTTTAACCTTTATACTGTTGAAGGTTATAAGCACCAGGAGATAGCCGAAATGTTAGGGATAGACGTGAACACATCAAAATCACAATATAGCAGGGCCAGGGCTATCCTCAGGAAGAAGCTTGAGGAGCTGGCAAAAATGAAAGAAAAATATACCTGATAAGGTAATGACTGAAGAAAAAAGAGATATGGATCTTGAAGGTCTCTTCCGGAATAAGCTGGAAGAGAACGAGATGGAGGCAGGTGCCGACCTTACCGGACGTGTCATGCGCCGTCTTGAACGGAAGGAATTCCTCCGTTTCAATCCGTCACGTTTTAATGTCTACTATGCCACAGCAGCCGCAGTGGTCATCACCGTAGCCGGTCTGCTTGTCTTCCAGTCACCGGATAAAGAGGAATCACCTCTGCCCGCGGCCAGGGAACCTCAGCAGACAGAGCAGGCCGTCACTGATGAAAAGAAAGTGGACAGCGTAAATGAACAGGCAGTGACTGTTACCCCTTCCCTTAAGGAGACAGACACCTCCGGCGACAAACCGGTGACACAACCTGCAACCATCACCTCGCGTCAGAATGAAACGTTAAAACCAGTCGTTGGCGGCAGTGAGTCCTCAGTCACAAGGGAGGTCAGAAAGGGAGAACCGGCAACAGCCAGGTCTCGCCGAAGGGCAGTGATAGAAACATCTGCCTCATCAGGCTGCGTTCCCCTTACAGTCAGCTTCAGCTACCCTGCTGCCGATACAACAATGAAAGCTGAATGGAGCTTTGGCGACGGTGGCAAATCTGATGAAAGCGCTCCTGATTACATATATGACCTGCCGGGTACTTATATCGTAAGCCTGAGTATCACAGATGCTGATGGGAACAAGAGCAGCGCAGCAACAAGGATTGATGTATGGCCCGGACCAAAAGCTGAATTCCAGATAACGAAGAACAAACTGGCTGAGGATGGGGAAGAGCTGATCTTCAACAACCTGTCAACCGGAGGGGTGAGATACCACTGGAACTTCGGCGACGGAACAACCTCCTTTGAATCAGATCCCCGGCATACCTACCAGAACTACGGCCGCTATGATGTCAGGCTGACTGTGTATTCTGAACAAGGCTGCGCAGACTCGGTGACAATTACAGATATATTCACAGACAAGGGTATGTTCCTGAGGTTCCCCACTGCCTTCCTGCCTAACACAGGAGGACCGACAGGAGGGTATTACAGTCGCCGTACAGACGAGGCTAACCAGGTGTTCCACCCTGTTGCCTCAGGCGTTGCTTCCTACAATCTAAAAATATATAATAAGGCAGGACTGCTTGTCTTTGAAAGCAGTGATATTGAGATGGGATGGGATGGTTATTACAAGGGACAGCTTTGCCCTCCCGGAGTATATGTCTGGAAGGTCAGAGGCGCCTACCGGAATGGCCAGGCTATAGTGATGGCAGGTGATGTTACGCTGATAAGTTATTGATAAAGAGATATATAATGGCTGAGTTGTTCATATCTTCCTTGCCGTTTGGGCATATTGTTGATTACTTTCACAGTTACTCCTCTTGTGGAGTAACTGTGAATTGGCTACATTCGTAATTAATTAAAAAGGAACCGGATTGTCAGCAAAGACTAAATATCTGATCGGTTTGTTCATCATCGTTTCTGTTTTTGCCAGAGGTCAGGACCCCCAATTCTCCCAGTTCTACGCGAATCAGCTTTACCTTGCTCCATCCTTCGCCGGAGCTACAGAAGACAACCGCTTGTCTCTGAACTGGAGAAACCAGTGGCCTTCAATACCAGGCGTATTCCATACCTACAGCTTCTCATTCGATAAGGCCATCCCCAGCTTCAATTCAGGTATCGGTATCCTTGCGACATATGATGTGGCAGGTTCCGGTGACCTGAGCACAACAAACCTGGGTCTGCTCTATTCATATGACTTCCAGATAAGCGACGAATGGCATATAAGGCCAGGGGTGAACTTCAAATTTACCTACCTGGGTCTGGACCTTACCAAGCTGGTATGGAACAGCCAGATTACAACGGGCGGAACCCTCCCCTCCATAACCCCTCCGCCGTTTGACAACATTGCAGATATAGACTTCGCCGCCTCCGCCCTGGTTTACAGTCCGCGAATATGGGGGGGCTTTACCGTCGATCACCTCCTCACACCAAAAACCTCATTCTGGGGTGATGAATCAACAATACCGGTCAAGGTTGACCTTTACGGCGGATTCCAGATATTGAGCCGCGGCCGTCTCAGGACCAAACTGACACAGGTAATGTCCGTTGCCGCGAATGTTATGTTCCAGGGCAAGTTCTACCAGTCTGACGTCGGACTCTATTATTTCCAGGAGCCCCTGGTCTTTGGCGTGTGGTACAGGGGCATACCCTTCGTTACCTCACAGGCAGGCGATGCTGTCATTGGAATGGTTGGCATCAAGACTGACCAGCTCAACATAGGTTTAAGCTATGACTTCACCATCTCGAATCTGATAACATCCACCGGCGGGGCGATAGAGATTTCGCTTATATATTCGTTCCTTTCCTCACAGATCAAGGGAGCAAGGAAGATACACGCCATCCCCTGTCCTGAGTTCTGACAACGCTGCATTGTCGCTTCCCCCATCTGTATCAGAATCCATTTTCATATTTAAAATTTGTGTATGTTTGTGCACAAATTGTTAAACTCTAATCTGACACCTGAAAATGAATAAATCATCATTTATGAGAAACACCATGGCAGCATCAGCCGTAGCGCTCATAGGTCTTCTGGCTGTAACAGGCTGCAAGACTGACGCGGGCACCGCCGGGAATGCCAAATCTGTTGACGGGAAGGGCATTGCGTTTGTTGAGCTCGACTCTGTCATTGCCAATTTTGACATGGCAAAAGATATTACGGATCAACTGGCGGAGAAACAGAAAAACTCCGAGGCTGAGCTGACAGCCAAGTCTCAGGCTTTTGACCGTGACGTAAGGGATTACCAGAACAAGGCTCAGAAAGGTCTTATCACCAGGGCAACAGCGGCCGAGATGGAGCAGACACTGGCACAGCAGCAGCAGAGCCTGCTTGCACTACGCGATGAGATGGCCCTCAACCTCAATGAAGAGAGTGTTGTCGCCCAGAGACAGGTGCTTGAATATATCAACCTGTACCTGGCTGAATTTAATAAGGATCATAACTTTCAGTATATCCTGGCAAAACAGTTCCCGGGCCCCATCCTTTACAGTGATACAACTCTTGACATCACTGTCGACGTTATCGCCGGCCTGAATGCCAAATATAACTCTGAAAAGAAGAAATAATATCAGCGGTTTTTTGAGCTGCCCGGAGCCCGCCTGTCAGCGGGCTTCGCTGTTTTGGATACCTTCCTGTCACGCCGTATCTTGCGCTCCTCACCCGGGGTGACTATAATAAACAGGTCTTCATCAGGCTTCTTCATCAGATACTGCTCCCTGGCAAATTTCTCCAGGTTTTCATTGCTGGTCCGCAGTTCGTCCAGCTTCCTCCTGTCTTCCTCGATGCGCCCCATATAGAACTCCTTCTCCCTGACGAGCCTGTTACGGGTACGCAGATCACGAACCCTGGAGATTAAGTTGTTGGGATCGATGAGAATGACCCATATAAGAAAGATAATCAGCGTGATGATATACCTGTTCTTCATCCAGGCAGGCATCCTGTCCCGCAGGCTGTTAAAACTGAACCGTGTCCAGAAATCGGGTTTCACCTCTCGATAAGATAATTCTTTAAAACAATATCAGCCGCCACTCATCAGGTAGATTACCTGCACTTCGTCACCGTCACCTATTCGCTCTTCATCATAACTGTCACGGCTGATGAGCCTCCCGTTTATCTTAACTATCCTGAGTTTGAAGGTGTATCTCTTCATCTCCAGCAGTTCTGAAACGGTAATGCTCTCACCGGTGATAGTGAGGGGTTCGTTGTTAAGTGTTATCTCCATGAATGCTCTTTGCCTCGCCTGATTCCCGGAGGCAAATATACTGACTTAGTATCGTATTCCAAGCCATCACTGCTTACACGGAAGACGGAAGACAGAAGACGGAAGACCGATGGACGATTCGCAAATCGCACATCGCAAATCGCAAATCCCTGCTCTACTGCCTGCTGCCTATTGCCTATTCCCTTCCCATGCGTTATGCAATAAAATTCATATTGACTATTGTCATTAGATTGCGCATATTTATGCATTACCTTTGTAATAGAACCGGTAAATCAATTGAGATCACCATGGATATAAACGAGATCAGATCAAAACACAAGCTCCTCAGGAGATGGGAATACAAATGGACACCTCTTGACAAAGGCTACACCGACAAGTCACTGTATATCAACGTGGGAACTATTGATATAAAGGAGAAGGATATACCCCTTGCAATGAAGGAGAAATTCATCGGGGGGAAGGGCTATGGCCTTCGCTATCTCTGGGATGCCACCAGGCCGGAGACAAAATGGAACGACCCTGAGAATGAGATCGTGATATCATCGGGTCCGATAGGAGGAATCACACAATATTCCGGTACAGGCAAGTCGCTTGTAGTGTCTGTCTCACCGCAGACTGACTCCATCATGGACAGCAACGTAGGAGGGTTCTTCGGTCCCTTCCTGAAGTTCTCCGGTTTTGACGCACTTGAGCTGCAGGGTAAGTCAGCCAGCGACGTCATCATATTCATCAACGGTGTTGATCATTATGTCGAGATCTTCGAGGCCCCGGCAGAGGCGCTTGACAGTCATCTTCTCGCCGAACAGCTCACGGAGATGTTTGCTGACAATGATTCCGACAAGAAGAATATCGGTGTTGTATCGGCAGGCTCGGCTGCTGAACATTCGCTCATAGGCATGCTCAACTTCAGCTTCTATGACCCGAAAAGAAAGAAGGTAAGGCTGAAGCAGGCCGGCCGCGGTGGTATCGGTACCGTCTTCCGCGACAAGAAGATAAAGGCTATGGTCTGCAAGATCCCGGGGGTCAAGGGTAACCTGAATAATGTCGTTGACCTTGAGGCTATCATGGAACGCGGGCGACGCTTCAACCGTGAGATGCGCGAGCTTGATGACAAGCAGTGCCGCATGCGGAAGGTGGGAACAGCACACCTCATGGAGGTGATGGATGACCATGACCTTCTGCCAACACATAACTACAAATTCGGATCCCATAAGGATTCGCCAAAGATCGACTCGGCGGTGTGGACCTCCTTCTTTACACAGGGCATACCTGACGGCTGCTGGATAGGATGTAACATGGCATGTTCGAAGGCTGTTGACGATTTTGTCCTCAGCACCGGCCCATACAAGGGACAGTCAGTCATGGTTGACGGACCGGAGTATGAAAACGCTGCGGGCCTCGGATCTAACGGAGGCTTCTTCGATCCACGCTATATTATCGAAGCAAACTTCTACTGTGACACCTATGGCATCTGTACCATAACCTGGGGCACATGCCTGGCGTTTATCATGGAGTGCTATGAGAACGGCATCCTCAACAAGGAACGGACAGGCGGGCTTGAGCTCACCTTCGGCAACATACCCCCTGCACTGGAGCTGCTGCACCAGGTGGCGCGCGGCGAGGGCTTCGGCAAGATAGCCGGGCAGGGCGTCCGCCGCATGAAGAAGATATTCGCAGAGAACGGCTGGGGCGACCCTGCCTTCATGCAGGACATCGGTATGGAGAACAAGGGACTGGAGTATTCACAGTATATGTCGAAGGAGTCGCTGGCACAGCAGGGTGGCTATGCCCTCACGAACAAAGGACCCCAGCACGATGAGGCATGGCTTATATTCATGGATATGGTAAACAATCATATCCCCACGTTCGAGAACAAGGCTGAGGCGCTCCATTATTTCCCGATGTTCCGCACATGGTTCGGCCTCGTGGGACTGTGCAAACTGCCCTGGAACGATGTGGAGCCGGAGAACAATGCTGAGACTGATGAGCCGGCCAAGGTGCCTGAGCATGTGGATAACTATGTGACAATTTATAAGGCTGTCACCGGCCGTCCGTTTGACAAGAGGAGGATGATAGAAGACTCGGAAAGGGTCTATAACTTCCAGCGGGTATTTAATATTCGGCGTGGATACGGACGGCGCAAGGATGATGATCAGCCATACCGTGCATGCGGGCCGGTGACCGTTGAGGAATACGAGTCAAGGGCCTCACGGTACGACAAGCAGCTGAAGGAAAAGATCGGCTTCGACCCCGCCGGCAAGAGCACGGCAGAGAAGATGAAGGTGCTCCGCAAATACCGCGAGGCACAGTATGACAGCCTGCGTGATGCGGTCTATAAACGCCGCGGATGGAACAACAACGGCATCCCCACCATAGAACACCTGAGGAAGATCGGGATGGATTTTCCCGAGGTCATCGCGGTGGTGAAAGACCTGCAGTAACCTGATAGTGTCTGGTGTATCGACGCCCAAGTTGGGCGTCGTTACGCGTGTCTTCTGGGTGGTGTATCGACGCCCAACTTGGGCGTCGTTACGTGTGTCTTTTGGGCGAAGTCGCTACACCCGTTTTTTTGATGGGTTGTCTCTGATGTACTGACGGATTCGGGATAACTGACGGCTGCCTCTGATGATAACATCATAATACCGGGGTTGCCAGGTCAGGGGGATGTTTTTCTTTGCTGCATTTATTGTGCAGATCCTCTTGAACTGATTTATTATCAATCCGAGACTGTAAGGCATTTTTTCTTTTTTGTTTTCTGATTCTATATGGATTATACCATGAATATGATCAGGCATAATCACAAATTCATCCAGCCTTGTACCTGAGAAATGAAAAGGTATTTCCGACCAGTATTTCTCCGCTAAAAGACCCGTCTCTGATAATACTATCTTGCCATTAACGATCTTACCAAGGTAATGGTACTTGTTTTTAGTATTTATTGTAACAAAGTATATCCCTGGTGATGAATAATCATACCCCTTGAGACGATGTGTCAATCCCCTATATTTATTCCTATATAGAGTAATCATCCGGAAATAGCGAGACAGATACAATTTACAAAAAAAAGTACGGGCTTATCATAAAAAGTAATAAATTGACATGAGAAAAATTTAAAGCCCATGAAACCTGTATTCCATTACCTTATTTTGCTGGTCTCATTGACAATTTGTAGCCAAACCGTTTCTTCGCAGTCCACCGCTGAACCTGAGACCCTGAAGCCGGGATCGCTGGCACCTGACTTCAGCCTGCCGGGTGTTGACGGTAAAACATATAACCTTGACAGCTTCGCGAAGGCCAGGGTGCTGGTGATAATATTCAGCTGTAACCATTGCCCTACCGCCCAGGCCTATGAGGATCGTATCATTGCCCTGGCGAATGACTACAGCCATTCAGGTGTTGAAGTGGTGATGATATCTCCCAACTCAGTCAAGGCGCTGAGCTATGCTGAACTGGGCTATTCAGACATGGGCGACAGCTTCGAAGAGATGAAGCAGCGTGCTGCCGATAAAAAGTTCCCCTTCCCATATCTCTACGACGGAGACAGGCAGGAGGCAGCCCTTGCCTATGGCCCTGTGGCCACACCCCACTGCTTTGTCTTTGACAGCAAAAGGATACTGCGATATGTCGGGCGCATCGATGCAAACGAGAAACCGGGAACAGGATCAGGAGAAGATATCAGGAGGGCTGTTGATGAGGTACTTGCCGGCCAGCAGGTCACAACACCCGTGACCAAAGTCTTCGGCTGCTCGGTCAAGTGGTCATGGAAAGACGAATACACCGTAAAGCTGAACAAGGAGTGGGCCGAGGAGCCTGTCACCCTTGAGGCTGTCGATGCCGGATTCATCAGCGAGCTCGTAGCCAACAGGAGCGACAAGGTAAGGATGATAACCGTATGGGCCAGCTGGTGCGGCCCCTGTCTCATGGAGATGCCTGACATGGTAATAACAGACCGCATGTACCGTCACCGTCCCTTTGAGTTGATAACCATCAGCGCAGACAAGCCCGAGAAGATAAGTGAAGTACTGCGCATCCTCACAGAAAACCAGGCTTCAAACAAAAACTACATCTTTAACAAGGACGAGGTCTTTGAGCTCATCGAGGCAGTGGACAAAGAATGGCGCGGAGCACTCCCGTACACCATGATCGTTGAGCCGGGCGGCAAGGTCATCTACAGGAAACAGGATACCATCAACCCTCTTGAGATAAGAAAGCTGATAGTGGAAAGCAGTTATCTTGGAAGATATTACTGATTTATTCTAGGTTGCTGACTGTGGCTTTTTTGGCCTGGCAGGGCGACGTTTGGCGCGTGCCATGGCTTCCGATTCAAGCTTGGTGATCCTCTGTTTCAGTTCGTTCTCTTCGGTCTCAAGCTTTTCAATCTTGTGCTTCAGGGCTATCTTGTCTGACTCGAGGGAACTGATCATCTGCCTCAGCCCATTGTTCTCATTTTCAAGCTCTGCGCATCGCTTGCATTTCATTGCTTTTCTTACATAATAACCTATCAGGAACCCCAGGGCTGCCGCTCCGAGCAGCACTATGATAATAAATGCCAGGTCGGCTGTAAAACGTTCTGCCATGACTTTTTATATTTTTGTTTGAATTTCAGTTCTTCTGTTCATCTCTCTCCCCTCGGGAGTGCTGTTGTCGGCAGCAGGCTCAGAGGCGCCTTTTGCCACGGTCTCTATCTGTGCTCCGTCTATTCCCGTGGTTATAATAAGCCAGTTTTTTACAAACCTTGCCCTCAGCTCGCTGAGCATCATATTATACTTATCCGGTCCGGCATTGTCGGCATGACCGGTGATCACAATCCTCGCGTCAGGGTAGTTGTCCAGGTAAAGCTTCAGCTTCTCAGTGTAGCCGGGAGCTACCGAACTCATGTCAGCATGATGCCCGGGCTGTCTCGAAATAGATCTTCTGCGTCCCGGCACCCGCCACGAAGGCCCTGGCCTCTTCTGCCGCGGCAATAAGTGCCAGACGGGGGGCGTCTGCCTTCTCAGCTATCGCCGCAGGATCAGGTGAGTTGCGACAATCACACATGGTCCTGCACACAAACCAGTACGAGGCGCCGGCTATCCAGAGGGCCAGAACCAGTGAAAAAAACAGAATCAGATTTTTCATAACTCTATGATCTTTAATTCAGGATCAAATAAAGTTATGGCAAATAATAATACAAGTCAAGTATTTCTTCCCTCCGGGGGAAGGGTGGTTATCTGCCGAAACTCAGCATCGTCACCACTCCGTCCATCGAGGTACAAACCACTCTCCCCGGGCCTGCAGGTGAGACCTGGTTGACAAGGCATGATGAGATTCGGTGTATCCACAGAAGCCTCCCTTCTTCCCTGGTTACTGCATATATGATCCCTTTGTCTGTAGGGATGAATACTACTCCGTTTCTTTCCGGTATCACTGCAGGGGCGATGTCATAACCTGTGTTTACATCTGCCTTCCATGATGCCTTTTCCTCTGACCCGTCAGCCCTGACACCAATCAGGTTGCCATCCATGGTCTTGGCATAGACGAGGCTGCTGTCAGCCGAGAGCCCCATCGACTCCCTCACGGTCTGCCCCTCCAGGTTCGAGTGCCAGAGAAGAGTTCCGTCTGAAGCATCGAGACATGCCATCTTCCTGTCGGGCGCCACCACAAACACCCTGTCACCGTAAGCCACCGGGACACATGCCGCAGGGGAGAGCATGCGGTTGGCATAGCCGTTGTGCCACTCCCAGGCTATCTGTCCCGTCTCGGCATCCAGGGCATAGAGACGGTTGTTCCATGTGCCGAAGATTATCTTTCCTCCATAGAAAAGAGGTATTGTCTCTACGAATCCGTCGATAGAGGTGTTGCTCCATAAAATTGTACCGCTGTCAAGCGCCAGGGCAAAGCATTTACCTGACGAACCGGCGATGAAGACCCTGTCACCTGTGATAACGGGCGATGACACCAGCGGCTGTCCGGTGTCAAAGCTCCAGAGCACCTCGCCGCTCCTTTTGTTCAGGGCATAGACCATGCCGTCGGTGGCGGCGGCTATCACCTTTCTGCCGCCGGTGGCAGGAGTGCTGTATATCTTGGCTCCGGTGGCATGCACCCACCTCGTCTTTCCGTTTCTGAGACCCAGTGCTTTCACCTCTCCGCCGGTATTTGTAGCTATCACTATCCTGCCTGATATGGCTACACCTGCACCTATGTCGCTCTTCTCCTGCACGCGCCAGACCTCTTTCACGCCACTGTAGATACTGTTCATGGAATAATCGGGGCGGGGATATTCTGTTGTGCCGGAGGCGGTGTCACCTGCCGCCACGCTTATGCTTGCCCAGGGTGGCATAGTAGCCACAAGCGGATGCCTGACCGCGGCGGTCAGAAGAGTGTCACCTGATATCATCATGATGTTGTACCCGCCCACCGTGTCTTTGGCACGCAGGTTAGACCGGCCCATCAATGCCGGTATCCCCTCGAAGTTCAGAACCCTGTTAGAGTGACCGTGACCGCAGAGCGCCAGCCTCGTGTCCCTGTCCTTAAGCCTGTCGGTAAGCTCATACCAGTTGTTGAGGCCATTGTCAAGCGGATAGTGGTTTACCGATATTATCTTAAGTGCCTCGTACTGAGGCAGGCTCAGCACCGAGTCAAGCCAGACGATATTTTCTCTTGGAATCTGCCCGGGACCCATTCTCATGTTGGGACCTGAATTTGTCCCTATGACGAGATAACCGCTGTGGGTGAACGCGAATGTCTCTGCCCCGAAAATGCGGCGGAAACTGTTTGCTCCGTTCTCCGACCACTTTGTGTCATGGTTTCCGGGTACGATATACCATGGCTTGTTGAGCCCGTCAAGTATCTCCTTTGCCAGCGCCAGCTCGGCGTCAGAGCCGAACTCGGTAACATCACCCGAGACGATTACAAAATCTATCGTATCGATGGCATTAATGTCGGTGACAGTTCGTCGAAGGTCCTCGTCTGCCCCTGTACCACCTATATGCGTGTCAGTGACCAGGGCAAAACGGAGCTGGGCATTGGCTGAGGTGCAACAGACAAACAATATCAGAACAAAAATATACTTGTGCATAGAATCATTTTTTAACAATCAGTAAAGGCTTTTTAGCTTCCGGCAATCAACCAAAGTTAATAAAAGAACGACATCAGGGTGAAATCATACACCCGGGTGATCATTTCATACAATTGCTTTAATAATTTATCTGAAAATATGATTGCAGATTTACAATATCTCTTAACTTGTATAGTTTTCTTCCGGATTAATATGAAGTCTCCTGGAAAAGTATTATTCTCAGGACTTCTGCTTATCACAGCTGCCCTGGCATCCGGATCCGGTTTGCCCGCCGAAGATTCAGGCAGATCGAACCCTCAGTATTCCGGTGTGATTTTTCTCAAGGGTCTTACCGACAGTGTGACTGTTTACAGGGATGGGAGAGGGATGCCTCATATCTATGCGATGAATGAGCATGACCTGTACATGGCTGTGGGATATATCTCAGCACAGGAGAGGCTGTGGCAGATGGATCTGATACGTCGCAGCAGTACCGGGCGTCTCTCGGAGATATTCGGCAACGACTTCATCCAGGCAGATATCTTCACCAGGTGCCTGCAGATAAGGGAGAAATCGATCCGGCTCATTCAGAATGAGGATCCGGATATAAGAGCCTCCCTTCAGGCATTTGCAGACGGTATCAACGCATATATCAACACCCCCGGCATGAAGCTCCCCCTGGAGTTCAGGCTGCTCTCGTACAAGCCCGAGCCCTGGACCATGGAAGACAGTGCCGGCATCATCGGGCTGATGGGGTGGAGCCTTGACTCAAAGAACCTCACCGCAGAGCTCTTTATCCATCAGCTCATACCAGGCTCGGAGAAGAGAGGGCTTCATCCCTCATCCCCGACTGGGATTCATTCGGGACGGTAGCCTATCCGGAGTTCATCCTTAATGACACTATTATCAGCAGCACCAAGTCATTTATCGGGTCCTTTGACCGTGTACTGGCACTCGGTGTGACCGCCTTTCAGGGAAGCAACAACTGGGCTGTTGCCGGCACAAGGACAGAGACAGGCAAACCGGTACTCTCAAATGATATTCATCTCACCCTCGGCTCACCGGCTATATGGATACAGATGCACCATGTCATTCCAGGGAAGCTGAATGTCACAGGAGTGCTGATACCCGGCTCTCCTTTCATCATCGCCGGCCATAACGAAAAGATAGCATGGGGGATGACCAACCTGAGGGTCGACGGAGTGGATCTCTACGCCGAAAGTGTCAACCCTGAGAATGAGAATCAGTATCTCTTTAACGGAGGATGGAGAGATATGAAGGTCATAGAGGAGGTAATAAAGGCCAGGGGAGATAAGCCGGATACGGTTACGATCAGGTTTACCCACAGGGGGCCTGTCATTTCAGGTCTGATGAACCTTGAAAACGTCTCCCCTAAGATCAGGTGGCTGGGATATGACTGTATCACAGGGCTGCATGATGTTGAGAAGATGGCCCTGAGCCTGCGATGGTCCGGATTTGATGAGAGTGATGAGGTGAGGTCAGCATGGCTGCTCAACAGGGCGGGGAACTGGGATGAGTTCAGGGCTGCCGTGAAGTCATTCAGGTGCGTGAGTCAGAATTTTGTCTATGCTGACACTGAAGGAAACATAGGGCTGAGTGCAGGCGGAGGGATACCGCTGAGGAAAGGGAACGGTATCATGATACGCGACGGCACCACCGATGAGTACGACTGGAAGGGATATGTTCCCTTCGATCAGATGCCTTTCACCTTTAATCCCGGCTCAGGCAGTGTCTCTTCGGCAAACAACAGGACGGTGAACAGTGACTATCCCTATTTTGTCAGCCACAGCTTCGACGTGCCTTACAGGATAGACCGCATCAGGGAGATGATCAATGCCCGGGATGTACTCGCCATGGAGGACTTCAGGTCGATGGTCAATGACCAGCACTCAGGCCTTGCCAGGCTGCTTGTTCCGCATATACTGAATCTGTCCGGCAATCCTGACGGACTGACTCCTCCTGAGCTTCAGGCCCTGGCACTACTGTCGTCATGGGATTATGATATGGATCCTGACCTGGCTGCCCCGGCGATATTCGAGTTTTTCAGGATCAGCTTCCGGAAGAACCTCTTTGCCGATGAACTCGGCGATCTGTACGGTCAGTTTACGATATGTGCAGTGAGAGCTATATATACAGGCTGCTGACAACCGGACCTGACGGGTGGGTGGATAATGTCACGACGGAGGGGGAGGAGACGCTTGATGATATAATAATGATTAGTTTCAGGGATTGTATCAGCGCCCTGACAGAGGAACGCGGGGAGGATCCGGAGAAGTGGAAGTGGGGTACGATTCACAGGCTCACTTTTACGCACCCGGTAGGCTCTGTGGGAATAATTGACCTGTTTTTCCATCTCAATTCAGAGTCATATGCCGTCGGTGGCAATGATCATACTGTCAGTCCGTATTTTTCTCTGAAACCCGGATTTGAAGTATCGTGCGGGGCATCAATGAGGCACATTTTCAATACTGCAGACTGGGATGAGTCACTGACGGTGCTGCCCGGGGGTGCCTCTGGTGTTCCCGGCAGCGAGTTCTACCTTTCACAGGCAAAGAGCTATATCAATGGTGATTTCTACAAGGATCCCTTCACAGACAATGCTGTCAGGGGGGCAGCGAGATATACCCTTAGTCTGAAGCCATTGTTGTAATTGGATAGAAATAAGGGGTATTCGGTGATCAGTAATCAGTAATGGTCATGTCCGGTCTTCCGTCTTCTGAACGAATCTTCGAGCACTTCGACTGCTCAGTGAACTGCTATGTGCAAAGCCACCGTCGCCTATATGGAAGCTATGGCGAAGCGAAAAACCACCATCCCGTATCTCCGAATTATTCATACATTTATTGATGAAATCCAAATCCATAGATATGATACGCTACGCTAACATCCTCCTCTTCATTGTCATGATAGTCATGAATTATCTTGCCAATGCCCTTCCTCTTAACAACAAGACCACCGGGCAGTTGTCCGACTCGTTTCCCAACCTGTTTGTGCCGGCAGGGGTCACCTTCTCAATATGGGGCATAATATACCTGCTGCTGCTGGCATTCTGCATAGTACAGTTCACAGCATCAAACCAGGTGGTTGTCTCTCAGATAGGATGGCTCTTTGGCTTATCATGTCTGTTCAATGCACTGTGGATAGTAACCTGGCATTACGGCAAACTGCCACTGTCAGTGATGGTCATGGTTGGACTGCTGGTGTCACTCATCTTCATCAACATAGCTATCCGGGAGATGCCTTTCGGCCTGGTAAAGGCAGCATTCGGCGTATACCTGGGATGGATATGTATCGCTACCATCGCCAACGTCACAGCACTGCTGGTTCATTATAACTGGAACGGTCTTGGCATTTCGGAGGAGACGTGGACGATAGTTATGATTGCCATTGGCACTATTATCGTTGCTGCCACCTTATGGAGGCTCAGCAACCCCTTCATCGGACTGTCAGTGGTGTGGGCCTTTGCAGGAATCATGATCAAGCGCCAGGATGATTACCGCACCATCTTCATCGCTGCCGGCATAGGACTGGCCATAGTGGCGATAGTACTCATAATGGGGTTCCTGCGTAAGTCTATCCCGGGTCTGTCATGAAGAGAGCCGCATAAAACTTTTCCTGCTGAAAAATGTTTACCTTAATATCTGATTTACATTAAAGACACAGAGACATGAAAATAAACAACAACGAAGAGATAGTGGCAGGGGTGGTGGAGATGGAAGGCGCAAAGGATGTCAGGATGAAGATGCTGATCGGCCCTGGTGATGCATCGGAAAATATATTCATGAGGCATTTTTTTGTCTCTCCCGGAGGCAACACCCCATACCATAAGCATAACTATGAACATGTCATCAAGATAGAAAACAACAGGGGTATCGTTGTCGATGAGAATGGCGTTGAGCATGAATTGAAAAAGGGACAGAGCCTTTATGTCAAGCCTAATGAGATGCACCAGTTCAGGAATCCTTTCAATGAGGATTTTGAATTTATCTGTATCATTCCAAATCCTGCCCGGTAGCGGAGACAGGTCAGCAATTCTTATTCATGAGGGCCGTCACCGTCAGGGAGATCAACCAGGAATTAACGTACCGTACTCCGAAAGAACTGCGTGATCTGTGCCTTCGTCTTGCCAGGTTCAAGAAAGAGAACAAGGAGCTGTTGACTTACCTTCTTTTTGAGTCATCTGACGAACAGTTATACATTGAGAGTGTAAAGAGAGAGATTGACGACCAGTTTGAGCATATCAACAGGAAGAGTTATTACCTGATTAAAAAGAGCGTCAGGAAGATCCTTTCAACTACCCGGAAATACATCAGGTATTCATTGAAGAAGCAGACAGAGGTCGAATTGCTGATATATTTCTGCACTAAACTGAAAGCTCTGTCCCCCTCGATAAAAAAGAGTCCCGGTCTCCTCAGCCTTTACAACAGGCAGATAGAGGGTATCATAGCGAAGGTCTCTCTCCTGCATGAGGATCTCCGGCACGACTATGGCCTCGAGTTAAATGAACTGTCCCTTTAGTTCTGTTGTTCTGTTAATAATATGAACGGGACAGTAATATATGACGGCGGCTGCAACCTCTGCAACAGCCAGGTGAGGCTCCTCAGAAAGCTGGACAGGAAGAAGATGCTTAGTTTTGTGCCATCAGAGTCCGCGGAGGGGAGGGGAGTGCTGCTTGCAGCGGGCCTTGACGGCGCTGAGAATGATACGGTCGTTTATTGCTCCCGCAACAGGTATTACCTCCGTTCCTCAGCAGTACTCAACATTCTCAGGGATATCGGCAGGGGATGGCAGTTATTGTACATCTTCATCATCATCCCTCCCTTTATCCGCGATTTTTTCTACCGCCTGATAGCCCGTAACCGCCACCGTATATATGGCAGGAGGGACTCTTGCGAGGTAGTATAGAGGTCATGCGGTCCTGCAGTCCTGCAGTCCTGCGGTCCTGCGATCATGAGATTTGCAAATGGAACAATGAAGACTGCAGACTGAGGACTGCAGACTGAGGAGTCAGGGTTTCAGATTGCACGATTAACACTAGCTACCAGTACTTTGATATACGAGGTAATAGTACTAACTTACATTCAAATTGAAAATCTTCATCCGATGGTATCACATGAGATAGACTACAAGATTTACGGCGATGACATCCAGTTTGTTGAGATTGAACTCGACCCTCGCGAGACCGTGATCGCTGAGGCTGGCACCATGGTTTACATGGAGCAGGCTATAACCTTCGAGGTCAGGATGGGTGACGGCTCAGAGCCAAACCAGAGCCTGTCGGGGAAACTGTTCCAGGCAGGATCACGTTTACTTACTGGTGAATCACTCTTTCTAACCCATTTTACAAACCAGGGAAACAGTAAGGGCAAGGTGGCCTTTGCCGCACCTTATCCGGGCACCATCATCCCTGTCGACCTCAGGGAGGTACGCAACCAGCTCATCGTTCAGAAGGACGGCTTCCTGTGCGCCGCCTTCGGCACGAAGCTCTCCGTAACCCTTAATAAGAAGATAGGAACAGGACTTTTAGGAGGGGAGGGATTCATCCTTCAGAGGGTTGAGGGAGACGGAAAGGTATTTATCCATGCCGGGGGCACTGTGATTGAGAAACAGCTCAACAATGAGACCCTGCGAATAGATACCGGATGTGTGGTCGCCTTTGAGCCTTCGCTCGACTTTGACATCGAGACCAGTGGCAGCCTCAAGTCGATGGTATTCGGCGGTGAAGGGCTCTTCCTGGCCACGATGAGAGGATCGGGGAGGGTATGGCTGCAGTCGATGCCTATCCGCAAGCTGGTGAGGGCTCTCTCACCTTTCGGCCGTAACAGGGGTAAGGAAGCCGGGTCAGTGCTGGGAGGATTGTTCCAATAATCCCGAATCGCAAATCGCAAATCGCAAATCGCAAATTCTCCTGCCCTAGATACTCCTGCACGCTCCGTCATAGCAATCGGTCTCCGGTGTACCACGCCGCTGAATGACATTTGCTGGAAGGTCTTTCCACGGGATGTGATGCCGTGAGGTGATCACATGGAAGAGGCCGTTGCGCAACAGCACGCCTGTGTTGTAGAAATCTGACTGGTATGCCCTGCGATACTCTGCCCGGGGCGTCTCGCCGCCCGTCAGCAGCGCTGCACGCGCCAGCCCCGTCTCCGCCAGGCTCACTGCCGACGGAACAGGATGATCGAACCATGATGCATATACGGCTGGGAAATCATCGGCCCTCGACTCCACCCATTTTCCATCCTCACTGAATGTCTTCACATAACGTGACATGACCGTCATCATGTCGCCCCACGAATCATCATTTTCGTACAGCATTGTTATTGCCGTGAGCAGGGCACCCGCATCGGAGAGGAAGCTCTGTCTCTGGAGCATGCCGTTATAAAGAGAGTGCCCGAGAGAGGCACCGTCCCAGAATCTATTCAGCAGATCCTTAACAACCTCCGCAGCCTTCTCCTCAAGCTCCGGCTTCTCAAGGCACCGGCCCGCCTGAATCATTGAGACAGCTACGAGTGCGTTTATGCCGCAGATGATCTTGTCATCGCGCGATGGTTGCTTCCTTCCCTTCCTGATGCTTAGCAGCCTGTCTTCGATATCCTCCAGCGGTATATCGTTCCTTCTGATGAGGTGGTTCCTCCCTTCGAAGTTACCCTCCCTGCTTATCTCGTAGACCTCGCTGAACCGTTGAAAGTCATCCGGCCCCAGCGCACTCTCGATCTCACTCTGGCTCCACAGGTATGTCGCACCCTCCTCATGGTCAGTGTCGGCGTTAAAGGCCGAGACATAGAGTCCGTCGTGCTCAAAGCACTCATCAAGGCACTTCAGTATCCTGTATGCCATTCTCCTGTACTGTTCCCTGCCTGTAAGCTTAAATCCCAGGGAATAACTCCAGAGCGCCATGGCCTGATCATAGAGCATCTTCTCGAAGTGAGGGATAGTCCATTCACTGTCAACGCAATAGCGGTATATACCTCCCTGGAGGTGGTCATTCAGTCCGCGCAGCATCATGGCATCGAGGGTTGAGGTACACATCTCTCTTTCCTCGGCATCATCGTGCACTGAGAGGTGATAGAGAAGAAAGAGCAGTGTCGAATGAGGGGGGAACTTATGTCCGAAGCCGAAGCCGCCATTGTCATGATCGAACTGCGATGCAAGCTCCTCCGTGAGTATCTCCTCTTCCTTTACAGGAGGCTCATCCTCGCCGGCAGAGTAGGGGGCGATCCTGTCGCTGTTTGATGAGAGATAGTCATGCACCCTCTTCGCTATCTCGATGAATGACATCCTGTTGCCGGCGGGTCTCGCAGGGGCGTAGGTGAGGGCCATGACAGGCCTGAGGTCGGGGGTGAGAAAGACGTTGAGAGGCCATCCGCCGCTGCCGCTCTGCGACTGTATGAAGTGCATCATATACTGGTCGATGTCGGGACGCTGTTCCCGGTCGATCTTCACTGATACATAGTTTTCGTTGAGGTATGCAGCTGTCTCGTTGTCTGAGAAGGCTTCTGCAGCCATGACATGGCACCAGTGGCAGGTTGCATAGCCGACAGAGACGAAGAGAGGCTTATTGTTTGCGGCAGCATGGCTCAGTATCTCCCGGCTCCATTCCTGCCACCATATGGGGTTGCCGGCATGCTGCAGCAGGTATGGCGACGAAGATCTGTCAAGGTTATTTCTCCTGTATCTGTCCATTGAGCAATGAATATATAAATACTAACAATCTGCGGTCGCAACTGTTTAGACGGTCATGAGGTCTTGCAGTCTTGCGGTCTTGCAGTCTTGCAGTCCCTCCTTCTCCGCCAAATGGCGGATTCGGAGGGCAAAGCATGCGGTCAACACTATTGCCTAATGCCTACTGCCTAATGCCTGCCAATTCGCAATTCGCAAATCGCAAATCGCAAATCACAATTGCCTATTCCCTCGAAAGCGACTCGACAGGATTGGTATGGGCAGCTCTCACCGACACCAGGCTGGTTGTGATGAAGGCTATAACTACGATGGTTGCAAGCGATGCAATGAATGGAACGATCGTAGCCCATTCAAACGGTGACAGCCCGAACTCCATCCTGTAGGCAAAGCCCTCAAGCCACCTTCGCATGAAATAGTACGCCACCGGCCATGATATAATATTTGACAACAGAACCAGTATCAGGAAGTCCCTGTTCAGCAGGCTCACTACCTGTCCGGCGCTGGCACCCATTATCTTGCGTATGGCCGTCTCCTTTGAACGCTGCTCGGTGACATATGAGGTGAGTCCAAGCAACCCCAGGCAGGCGATGAAGATGGTCAGCACTGAGAAGATTGTGAAAAGCGAGTTGAGCTTGTTCTCAGATGTATACATCTCATCAAGCTTATCCTCAAAAAAGAAATAGTTGAATGGCAGCGTGTTACCCAGATCAAGCTGGAGCTTGCTGATGTATTCGACCGTGGAGGGGATATTTTCGTCCGATATCCTGACGTAGAAATTGGCCGTGGGATTCTCTGTAACGACAAAGATGAAGGGCTCTATCTTGTTGTGTATCGAACTGAAATGGAAGTCCTTCACCACGCCGATGACCTCTCCGTCGCGCTGTGCCTCCCCGGTAGCAGGGTTTAGTCCGAACCTTATCCTCTTACCCAGTGGATTATCGCCCCACCCGAAGGCCTTCACCGCCTCCTCATTGACAATAAAGGCTTTGGTAATGTCTGAGGCTCTCTCCCGTTCGAAGTTCCTTCCCTGTATCACCTCCATACCCATCACATCGATGAATTCGTGATCCACTATCGAGAAGCTTGTAGCCAGCTCCACCATCCCCTCATCTTTCTCAATCTGGAAAACCACCTTGCTGGCCATCAGCGGAGGAACCAGGATAGATGAAGCAACACCCTTTATGGCAGGGTTCTTCAGCATCTCTTCCTTGAATGCCTTCAGCTGGTTGTTTGCAAAGGCTGTATCGCGAACAGGGATTATCATGACGTTCTTCTCGTTCATTCCAAGATCCTTATTCCTGATGTACCTCTGCTGACCCGACACCACCAGCGTTCCTGTTATCAGGGCGCCGGCAATGGCAAACTGGAATATCACAAGGACCATCCTCATCAGTCCCTTGCCCCTCCTGGGACTGACGTTGCTCTTAAGAACCTCGAGAGGGGAGAAGGAGGAGAGGTAGAATGAGGGATAGCTGCCTGATATGAGACCGACGAAGAGGGCAATAAGGAGTATCAGACCCAGTGTGGCTGGATCGAACAACTCGCCAAATTTTATTGACTTGCCAGTCAGGAAGTTAAAGTAAGAGAGGCTAAACAGTGTAACTAACATGGCGATGACAAGGGCGGCAGCTACAAGGAGCAGCGATTCGCTCAGGAACTGTCTTATCAGTGAGCCCTTGCTTGCGCCGATGACCTTCCGCAGTCCTACCTCCTTTGCCCTGTTGACAGACCGGGCTGTGGCCATATTCATATAGTTGAGACTGGCTATCAGCAGAATAAACAATCCCACCAGGGAGAAAATAACGATATAGCTGTAGTTGCCTGTAGGAAGGTCAAACTCGAGGCTGCTGTTGTAGTGTACCTTGTCTACCCTTGTGGCCACCAGCGCTGAACGTCGCATTAATCTGTTTGCCGAGCGAGCTCATGTATTTATCATAGAAACCCGGGAACTTGTCAAGCAGCGCATTGATGTCAGCCCCCTCGCTTAGGAGCATATAGGCAAATGCCGAGATATTCCAGAATGCCGGGGCCGATCTTGAGTTGAAATTATCAACACCTACAAGTTCGACAATGGTAGCCATTGAAAGCAGGCAGTCGAACTTAAGATGCGAGTTAGCGGGCACATCCCTGATCACACCGGTAACGCGGAAGTTACCGAAGTTGCTTGATCGCAATTCTTTTCCCATCGGATTCTCCTTCCCGAAATACCTCGATGCAAAGCTCTCCGTAATCACAATGGTGTTGGGATCGCTCAGGGCGCCTTCCGGAGCGCCGTAGATGAACTCGTGCCTGAAGACCCTGAAGATGGTTGAATCGGTGAAGTAGATGTCGTCTTCAAAGAACTTAAGGTCATTGTATTCGAACAGTATATCATCTATCCCGAAGCCGGCGAACCTCACATACTCCTCTATCTCAGGGTATTCGTCCTTCAGTGTGGGAGCCATAGGCATCGGCACCAGCCCAGCCCTGGTGGCCTTTCCTGATATGTTGAAGTCGCTCTCAAGCCGATAGGTTCGGATATAGTTCTCACTGTGACGGTCAAAGGTGAGCTCATCCCTGACATAAAGCATGATCAGTATCGCGCATGCTATCCCTATGGCGGGACCGAAGACATTTAGTATCGAATAGAAACTGTTTTTCCTGATGTTCCTCCAGGCTGTGATAAGGTAACTTCTGATCATGACGGTTCTTTTTCTATAAGACAAAGTTCTTTTCCGGTGTTACACCCCCTCTGGGAAAAAACTTAAAGTGTATCAAATTTATGGCATTAATGTACGCCAGTCAATTTTTTTCAGCCCGCGAAGAGGTGAACCTCATTCTCCGGTGAGTCTTTTAGTGTCGGTAAAGGCTTAATCAGGATTATTTTCCTGGCCGGCTGTTTAACTTCTTGTTGACCACATGGCTGAGATAAGCGCATCCCGAGCCTATCAATGCCCCGGCAAGTACATCTGAAGGATAATGAACGCCAAGATGCATCCTCGAATAGGCCACCGTGCCTGCATACGCATACGAAGGAACAATGACATACCATTTTGGATACTCGAGGCTTAATGCCGTTGCTGTTGCAAAGGTCGTAGAAGTATGCCCTGACGGAAAGGAGGGATCTTTTTCAAGCAGGTGCCCTGATTTATTAACTATATCATCAGGATAGGTTTCAAACGGACGGTCACGCTTAACAGTATATTTAAAGGCATACGTGATCCCGACATCCAGGAGTGTCCCGGCTGTAACCACTGCGGCGTTCCTTAATAACTCATCATCATGTTCAATTAATCCAACAATTGCCATCGTGGCCGGGACACCTGTAATTACATAGATGTATGAATTAGAGGCTACCTTAAAGAAGTCATCAGAAGGGACAGGCTCAGGTGTATGAATTGCCTTAAGCAAATCAATATCAATGTTTTGAGAAGACAAAGACATTGGTATTACAAGAAATAATAACACAATGATCTTTTTCATGACAGTGATTTTTTAGTTGCTAATTAAGATTCATTCCTATTAAATTATTGATGTAAAACCTTTTACTCATTATCTTAAAATTTAGATTTTATTCTATATATCAAATTTACGCTGGCATTTAGCCAAAGTCAAGTTTATTTTCAGGCATGAATTTCTGAATCCGGTGTCAACTTTTCTCCGGTGACAGTGGCTCCTGTGCATTTAGCAGAATATTTACCGGGTGCTGGATAAGTCCTTCCCGCTGCTACGGGAATGAATTGGTGAAGATGCATTTGTCGAACAAAATAAATGCGGGTAAAATGAATTGACTTTGACCGGGTCAAAGTGTAACTTTGGGAACATAACCAATTCAAATCGCCATGAAAAGAGTAATTGCTTCTTTGATCACATTCTTACTGATCACTTCAGCTGTTTCATTTTCACAGGATGTTAAAGAGCCGGCAGCCATTAAACCGGCCCTGCTTGTCATTGACATCCAGAACGCCTTCCTGGATATGATTCCCGAACAGGACAGGGAGATGGGAATGCTGTATATCAATGCCCTGATTGATCTTTTCCGCAGCAAAGGCTACCCTGTTATACGGGTCTATCATTCCAGCAAGGAATATGGGGTGGTGGATGGAACGGAAGGTTTTGAGTTTCCAGCCACGGTTGTGATAAAACCGGAGGATCCGAAGGTGATAAAGACCTATGGTGACGGATTCAATAAGACTGATCTTGACAGGGTAATAAAGGAGAGCGGAAGCAATACTCTTTTTCTCAGCGGATTAAGTGCTGTGGGATGCGTTCTGGCGACATGGATCGGTGCAGAGAATCATGATTACAAGGCTTTTCTTGTTAAGGATGCAATAATGAGTCATAACTCAGCATATACTGACAACATTGAGGTCATGTTTGATGCGGTCAGCTATGATGTGGTGAAACTGATAATTGAGAGTTCAGGTAACTGATACTTCTTTCCTGTCCTGACTATATCTTAATGTCTGAAGGCTTTGCCTGGAGAATCCGCCATATGGCGGAGGAGGCATCTGGCGGTTCAGGGGGAGATGCTATGTCCTCAATCTGCAATAGCAGCTGGCAAACAGCAGTGTGCCTCTGTGTAACTAAGTGGTAAAACCCTGCGTATCTTCTATGGCAAATCGCAAATCACTACTGCCTGCCTCAACTAATAAAGAGACTCTTGCTTGAATATTCCGGGTCGCAGGTCACATTCACCCTCAGTTTTCGCAACCCTGCCTCATCACCTGGCGTCGGGATGTGGGTGAGATGTACCTCGCAGTCGCGCAACAGAGTGAGCTTCTCCATGGCTGCCTGGGCGGCAGGGTTGGATAAGGCACTAATGCCTAACAGTATCAGCGTCTCTTCCACATCGAGACTGACCATCTTACCGTTCAGGATGTCTTTTTTAAGATAGGCGACCGAGTCAATAAGGTTTTTTGGCAACAGCAGGAGATTATCAGGCAATCCGGCAAGGTGCTTGGTGGCATTGAGCACCAGGCTTGATGATGCGTGCATCAGTGCCGAGTTTTTACCTGCGATTATTGTCCCGTCATGCAGCTCAACAGCTGCTCCGCAGAAGAACCCTGCATTCCCCTTGCCGCTTCTCTCAGCCTCTTCTGCGGCTCTCCTTGCAGGCAAGACCACCCTCCGGTCCTCAGCCTTGCCGTTCACCTTGTTCATGACCCTGACAGCCTGGTCAAGGGTCTCCTGGTCTGCCAGGCCTAGGGCATATTCAACAGCGCATCTCAGGTACCTGCGTATGATCTCCTGGTGAGCCGCCTCCGTTATGATCGCGTCATTGACGATGCCAGAACTTGCACGGTTAACACCCATGTCAGTTGGTGACTGGTACATCGATTCACCTCCGGTGATCTTCTCAAGGATCCTCTTGAGCAGGTGGAACGCCTCAATGTCGCGGTTATAATTCACGATGCTGATGCCATAGGTCTTAAGGTGATCTGTATCGATCATCACCTCATCTTTCAGATCCACGGTGGCAGCCTCATAGGCTATATTCACCTTGTGATCGATAGGCAGGTCCCAGATGGGGAATGTCTCGAACTTTGCATAGCCGGCCTTGACCCCGTTCCTGTACTCATGATAAAGATTGCAGAGGCATGTGGCCAGCTTGCCGCTGCCCGGACCCGGACCCGTCACAATGACAATCGGGATGGGTGGTCTTTATATACTTGTTTGCCCCGTAGCCCTCATCGCTCACTATCAGTTCAACATCAGTAGGATACCCTTTTGTGGGATAATGGAGGTACACCCTGACGCCTCTCTGCTCAAGCTTGTTCTTGAAAGCCTTGGCAGGCTGCTGGTTCTGGTAACGGGTTATCACCACGGCCGTCACTTCGATACCCCACTCCCTGAAGTCATCGATGGTCTTCAATGCATCGACGTCGTAGGTAATGCCGAAGTCAGCCCTTATTTTTCTCCTTTCAATATCCCCGGCATGGATACAGAGGATCACGTCAATCTTATCCTTCAGTATCTGCAGCAGCCTCATCTTGACGTTGGGGTCGAATCCCGGCAGCACCCTGGCGGCATGAAAGTCATACAACAGCTTCCCTCCGAACTCCAGGTAGAGTTTGTTGTTGAACCTGTTCACTCTTTCAAGGATGGCAGCTGTCTGCTCCCTGAGGTACTTCTCATTATCAAAGCCGATATGATTTTCGTTTACCATTAGACCCCCGTCGAAAAGATTATTGTTCGGAACAATTATGCCGACTCCAATATTAACAATTTTTCAGCTCATGGAATTTCCCGAGGCATAAAAAACAATCGTTGGCATATGAAGGACGGAAGACGGAAGACGGAAGACCGAAGACCAATCGCAAATCTCAAATCGCACATCGCAAATCCTCATTGCTCCCTGCCCCTCACTCATCCCGTGAAACGGTGTCAGGTGCCAGGCTGCTGTTGTTAATATCATTAAGCCAGTTGCCTACCAGGTGCTTATTATGATTACGGTATTCATTTATCATGTAACTGACAGAGTCGCTGTTTTCAATCCGGTAAAGCCATGATTCGCTCTTCCCGTTTGTCGACAGCACCCGGTTGATATAGAGCCTCTCTCCGGGAGTGAAGATGCATTCCCTGCCGTGTGCCGAAATCTTTCCGTGGATACTGTCGCGGGTGGTTGTTATCCATATCAGGTCGGGATTACCGTTATCGTCAGATGGGGTAAACCGGTAACCGATATAGTTTCCGATATAAATCCTTGTCGTATAGAGCTTGTCTTCTTCGATAAGTGAAGACGATTTCTCTGCTGTGGTGCATGAAACCGCCACGACAAGCAGCATAAGCAACCCCGCTGTTTTAGTCTTTCCATGCCACATGGCCCTGCTGAAAAGCATAATTGCATTCAATTTATCCGGGATATCAGCAAAAATCATTCCCAAAGTAACGGCGCAGGTTGATTGCCGTAAATTGTTTTTCGACTGTTATTTAAACAAAAGGATGGTCTTTATGAACAGAAACCGGGAGGGGGTGATCTGCCGGCCTCACCCTGATCTAAAAAAACTCAAAGTAATTTGGCAAAGAATTGAGGAGTTGTAAGGGAGTATGCTATATTAGTCTGGCAATAACAGAGTGAGTCCGGGAAATAAAAATGAGATGCAGTATATAAAACTACTTACCTCCGAAGAGATAAAAGATCTCGTCTCCATGAAGGAGGCCATTGACGTAATGAAACTTGCTTTCAGCGATCTCTCCATGGGGAAGTACCGGATGCCCGTAAGAACAGTAACCGATTTTGGCAGCGAAGGGACCTCCCTGTTTTATAAACCATCCTTTCTGCCGTCGGATGAAAGGATAGGCATAAAGCTTCTCACCCAGAGCAAAGGAAAACCGTTGCACGGTAACCCGGCAATACAGGGAGTGATGATCCTGATAAACAGTGAAAGCAATTCAATCATCGGACTGCTTGACGGCACATATCTCACTGCACTGCGCACAGGGGCAGCATCAGGTATCGCAACCAGGTTACTGTCGCGATCGGAGTCATCAGTTCTTGCATTGTTTGGCGCAGGAGCCCAGGGATATACGCAGTTCGAGGCTGTGTGCTGCGAGAGAGCCATCAGAAGAGCATACATCTTTGACATCAGCGCCGATGCAGTAAAGCGGTTCATTGACTTCTTCAGGCCGAAGACGGATGTCGAGCTGGTGCATGCTGCCGGACTGTCATGCCTGGCGGAGGCAGATATAATATGTACTGCCACCACCTCAGGGAAACCCTTGTTCCCCCTTGAAATGCTTAAAAAGGGAGTACACATTAACGCCATAGGATCTTACAGCCCGAAGATGCAGGAACTGCCCGATGATCTTTTCTCAGTCGCTTCATTGTTTGTCGATCACAAAGACTCCTGCTTCTCCGAAAGCGGCGACATCATCATACCCATGAGCAGGGGAACCTTCAGGACGGCAAACTACAGGGGAGAGATCGGCGAACTGATTTCGGAAAAAATCACCGGAAGAACATCGCACGATGAGATAACCGTGTTCAAGAGCGTAGGGGTGGCGGTACAGGATCTTGCCCTGGCCAGCTTTGCATATACAAAAGCCGCCGGGGCCGGCATAGGACAGGAGATTAAGATATGACAACCATGGAGACACCCGTAAGCATCTTTAATGACGTCCTGGGACCGGTAATGCGGGGCCCTTCAAGCTCTCACACTGCTGCCTCTGCCAGGATCGGCATGCTGGCAGCCCGGCTGCTCGGTGAAGAGATCAAAAGTGTGCTTGTGGAGTTCACCCCCGATGGCGCACTGGCAACCACTTATGACGGACAGGGATCTGACATCGGTATCGCAGCAGGACTGATGGGACTGGATGCATCGTCCCCGAAAATGAAAGACTCGCTTGCGCTCCTGAAAGACAGAGGGATAGATTTAAAATTTGCCATCAGGGATTACCCCGCCAACCATCCGAACACCTACCTCCTCACCCTGATCTCTGTCAGTGGCAGGAGGCTTGTGGTAACTGCAATATCCACCGGCGGAGGGATGGTGCAGATTACTCACCTCAACGGCATTGAAGTTGATGTACGGGGCGGGAATTTTGAGCTCTTTCTCTTTGTCAGGGGTTTAAGCCACGATGCAAGCAAAACCCTTCCTGATTATATAAGCAAAAAATACAAAGGCATCCGGATAGAATCCATTAATGTATCGACTGTTCAGGATGTTACACTGCTGAATATCAAAACCTCCGCAGCAATAGACAAAGAGACCAGGGAGGCTATCTCCTCCGGATTCAATTTTACTGATCTCCTCTATACACCTCCGGTTTTGCCCATTTTATCAGGGAAGCACTGCTCCGTTCCTTTTACGGGTGCCCGTGATCTGATCATGGCTATGCCTGGCAAGGACACCCCGTTATGGGAGATGGCGGTACTGTATGAATCGCAGCGTGGAGGGATAAGCAGTAAAGAAGTCTGGAAGCTTGCCTCAGGAGTCTATAAGGTGATGAGGGGGTCGGTAAGAACGGGATTGAAAGGGACAACCAATCCGGACAGGATACTGGGCCGGCAGTCGCACCTCATTGGCAGGGCGGCAGCAGCGGGCAGGCTTATCGATTCTCCCCTGATAAATTCAGTTATCAGCAACACCATGGCTGTGATGGAGTCAAAGAGCTCCTTTCAGAAGATTGTGGCAGCTCCTACTGCAGGCTCATGCGCTGTCATTCCCGGTGCCGTGACAGCGTGTGCCGACAGCCTTGCCTTTTCTGAAGAGGAGTGCATCAGGGCTGTCCTGGCTGCAGGAATGATAGGCGTTCTCATCGCCTCGCAGTCGACCTTCTCGGCAGAGGTGGCAGGCTGCCAGGCAGAATGCGGCGCGGCATCCGCCATGGCTGCCGCAGCCATTGTGCAGCTTCTGGGAGGTGATGCCCGGGAGGCTGTCAATGCTGCATCATTCGCCCTGCAGAATATGCTGGGTCTGATATGTGATCCTGTTGCCAACAGGGTCGAGGTGCCCTGCCTGGGGAAAAATATACTGGGGGCCGTGAACGCGGTGACAGCGGCAAACATCTCCATGGCCGGAGTGGATACCGTGATACCGTTTGATGAGGTGATAGGTGCTATGGACAGCGTGGGACGGGCACTCCCCAGGGAGCTGCGTTGTACCGGCTGCGGAGGACTGTCAGTTACAGACACCGCCAGAGCGATAGAATGCAGACTTAGGTCTGAAGTCGTGAAGACTGAAAACGGAAGTCCTGACGTCGGACTCGATTGACATGATCCCTGCAGTCGCAAATCGCACATCGCACTATCTGCCTATTGCCTTGCTGCCCTGCCATAAAACACGAGAGCCCACGGGGACCCGTGAACTCTCTTAACATAACCCTAAACTAACCTAACCTGCGGGACTGAGAAATCCCTTTTCTAATCAATTACAAATTTACACCCGTCTGCAACTCATGTCAATAGTCATTGTTAAGTATATTTCAATATATCGGTCATAGTTTTCAACCGCCGGGTCCCTTCATTATCCTTCTGTGTCCAGAGGTCTGAGGGCCTCTGAACAATCGCCCGTTCGCTCACTCTGCCCCCTGCACCTTGCGCCATGATAACGAAGGCTGCAGATCATCCCGACCCCACAGAAGTCAGTATATGGTTAAAAAAATTAACTTTGAACGACATCGGGCCGAAAAGTAAAGAGATCGCCTGACAATAGATTTTTGGCTCAAAATAAAAACTGTGATGAGAAGATACCTTACCCTCCTGGTGATATTAACACTGGCTGTGCCGTCATACGGACAGGATGTCAGTGAAGAAACCCTGCTGAAAGCGATGCATACCATCTCAAGCCATGACCTGCTTGAGTATGTGAAGATCCAGTGCGACGATAAGTACCAGGGGAGGCTGACAGGTACCGGGGAGTACCAGGAATGTGCTGAGTGGCTCGCCGGCGAGTTCGATGAATGGGGCCTGACACCTGCCGGCGACAGCGGGAGATGGTTTCAGTGGTTTGATATCCCATATACGCTGGTTCTTCCTGACTGTGGCCTCTCCCTTCATATGCCGCTGAAGAACGGAGGCACTGTACTTAAGCATTACAGGTATATGACTGAATATATGCCCGGATCGACATCAGGCAGCGGTGAGGTAACAGGAGAGGTGGTCTATGCAGGTTACGGCATAACAGCCCCGGAACTGAATTACGACGACTACAAGGGGATAGATGTGAAAGGCAAAATAATACTGATCGAACGTGAGTCGCCCGTCAGTCCTTCGGCAGGAGCAGAGAAATTCAATCCGTGGTATGAACACTCGTTTCATCAGTCGAAGCTGGCAAATGCCGTCAGACACGGCGCCATCGGTATGATATATAACTACGGACCGATAGCCAATCCGAACAATGATTACTACAAGGATTTTGTTTATGTGCACATAGGTGACTCAGTCGTCAGCGACATCTTTGAAGGAACGGGATTTAACCACAGTGATGTGGTCAGCCTTATTGACTCAACCCTGAAACCCCGTTCATTTAATACAGGGAAGGTAGTGACTGTCAGGATGAGCACTCAGCATTTTCCTGACGGGAAGGGGAGCAATGTGATCGGGCTCATCAGGGGATCGGACCCGGTATTGAGCGAGGAGACTGTCATCATCGGGGCTCACCTCGATCATATGGGCATGTGCTATGAGATAATCCCCGGGGCAAACGATAATGCATCTGCCGTAGCTGTGATGATGGGAGTAGCCAGGGCACTCACTGAAAACAAGATACCTCTCAAACGATCGGTTATGTTCCTTTCATTCGGGTCGGAGGAGCAGGCTGTCATGGGGGCAAAAGCGTATCTCGACCGCCCCGTGATGCCTCTTGAAAAGAGCATCCTGCTTAACATGGACGGGGTAGGGATAGGTCATTCGATAAGGGCCCTTGCCGGGACTAATTACCCTGTATTATGGTCTTTTGTTGAGGATGCCAACAACAGGTATATCCACAGGCCGCTGTCAACCAGCGATTTCTCCAACCTTGGCAGGCCGAGGCTCGATGCGGCGCGGTTCCTCAGCGCCGGCGTCCCCTCGCTCAGCTTTTCCACATACGGTTCGGTCAGCTACTATCATGTCCCGCTTGACAATCTTGACATCATCAAACCCGAGATAATGGAAGACATGTGCCAGCTGTTGTTTATGACGGTCGTCAGGATGGCCAACAGCCCTGAGCCGTTAAGGTAGATCCGAAGTCTGAAAGTCAAAGTAAAGTCGAAAGTCAATGCACATGAAGACAGCAGTTGTAACAGGAGGCACAAGGGGCATTGGCGCTGCACTTGTCAGATCGTTCCTTGAGGCAGGATGGAATGTCGCCTGGTCCGGAACAACGGAGAACACTCTTGAAAGATCGTTGCAGTCGCTTGAAGGTCAATATGAAAGAGAGAGATATGCAGCCTTCAGATGCGATGTCACTGCTGAAGCCGAACTGATTAGCCTCTGGGATGGCGCCCGGAAAGCCTTCGGCAGCGTTGACATTTGGGTGAACAATGCAGGGTTATCCTCTGACCAGACGCCGTTCCATGAGCTCGACCCCGGCATCTTCACCAGGATCATTGATACCAATGTGAAAGGACTGATGCTTGCAACGCATGTCGCATATAACAGGATGCTGGCACAGGGCAGGGGTGCGATTTATAACATGGAAGGTCTCGGCAGCGACGGACGGCGTATCGCCGGACTGACACCTTACGGCACCTCGAAGAGGGCTGTAAGGTATTTCACCGATGCCTTTGCTGCCGAGGTAAAAGGGGGACCTGTGATTGTAGGTACCATCAGTCCCGGCATGGTTCTGACCGACATGACGATGAGTCAGGTCAGGAAGGATACTGAGAAGAACAGGAACCTGATCAGGATTTACAATATACTTGCCAACGAGGCTGACACTGTAGCTCCGTTTCTCGTCAGCAAGATGATTGCAAACAGGAAGAACGGCGCGAAGATATCCTGGCTCACGAATGGCAAAGTTCTGAGAAGATTCCTTCTTGCCCCATTCTCCCGCCGCGATATCGTAAGCAAATACCTCTGACAGCAAGCGATCCCGGCTCCCGGCAGTACGGTGTAAGCTCTGCACAGATCCCGCCCATCCGGACATTCGATAATTTATTAATTTGCATCACCCAAAAACCTGACCTATGAACACGCTTAAGAACCACACTGCCGAAGTACTCCTCTGCAGCCTCCTGGCTGTGATTATCATTACAATCGCTGCTTCATGCAGCAGCAAACAAAATGATGTGATCAAATACCCTGTTACCCAAAAGGGTGATGTCACAGACACAATCTTCGGAACACCGGTGGCAGACCCCTACCGCTGGCTTGAGGATGACATGTCTGCCCAGACGGCAGAGTGGGTCAAAGAACAGAACGCCGTTACTTTCGGTTATCTTGAGAAGATCCCTTACAGGGAACAGATCAGGGAACGTATGACGACGATGTGGAACTATGAAAAATTCGGCATGCCGTTCAGGAAAGGCGATTATACATACTTTACAAGAAATGACGGACTCCAGAACCAGGATGTCTGGTACAGACAAAAGGATGGAGGTGACACTGAACTCTTTCTCGATCCTAACACATTCTCCGCAGACGGAACCACCTCCCTGGCCGGGATCGGATTTTCTAGAGACGGTAGCATGGTCGCATACGCGATCTCCGAGGGAGGATCCGACTGGCGCAAGGTGATAACCATGAATGCCGATACAAAAGAGTTCATCGGAGATACCCTTGTTGATATTAAGTTCTCAGGCATATCATGGCAGGGTAATGAGGGCTTTTATTATTCCCGTTATGATAAGCCAGAAGGAAACGCTCTGTCAGCCGTGGTCGACCAGCATAAGCTTTACTACCATAAGGCAGGCACCCCTCAGTCTGAAGACAAACTTGTTTTCGGAGGCGATATCAAAAGAAGGACCGTGAGCGGCTCCGTAACTGATGACGACAGGTATCTTGTGGTTTCCGCCGGGATATCCACTACGGGCAATGAGCTCTATATCAAGGATCTTACGAAGACAAACAGTGAATTTAAAGTTGTTGTTCCGAACTTCGAAAGCGATAACTACATCATTAACAATGACGGATCAAAATTGTATATAACTACCAATCTGAACGCTCCGAACTGGAGGGTGGTGACTGTCGATGCCGAAAACCCCACACCTGAAAACTGGGTCGATTTTATTCCCGAAACGGAAAATGTGCTTCAGCCTTCCACGGGAGCCGGCTTCATCTTTGCAAATTACATGAGGGATGCAATCTCCTATGTAAAACAGTATGACATGAGCGGCACACTCGTCAGGGACATTGATCTTCCGGGCATTGGAAGCGCTAACGGCTTTGACGGCAACAGGGAGGACAAGGATATATACTACTCCTTCACCAACTATACCACGCCATCCACAATATACAAGATGGATCCTCAGACAGGAGAGGCACAGGAATATAAAAAACCCGAAGTACTTTTCACTGCCGGTGATTATGTCTCGGAACAGGTGTTTTACACATCGAAGGACGGAACCCGTGTTCCTATGATAATTACATACAGTAAGAATACCAGACTTAACGGAAAGAATCCCACCCTCCTCTACGGTTATGGCGGCTTCAATTCAAGTATGACACCCCGGTTCTCCGTTTCCGTTGCCGTTTGGCTTGAGATGGGAGGGGTCTATGCTGTGCCAAACATAAGGGGAGGAGGCGAGTACGGTGTACAATGGCACCTGGCAGGCACAAAGATGAACAAGCAGAATGTGTTTGACGATTTCATCGCTGCAGCGGAATATCTTATTGACAATAAATATACATCGCCTGAGTATCTGGCTGTCAGCGGAGGCTCTAACGGCGGACTCCTCGTCGGTGCAGTCATGACTCAGCGACCGGACCTGTTTAAGGTGGCGCTGCCGGCTGTCGGTGTTCTTGACATGCTCAGGTATCATAAGTTTACTATCGGGGCAGCATGGGCTTATGACTACGGCACAGCCGACGAGAGTCCTGAGATGTTCAATTATCTGCTGACCTACTCGCCTGTTCATAACGTGAAGGCTGACACCGAATACCCGGCCACATTGATCACAACAGCTGACCATGACGACAGGGTCGTTCCGGCACACTCATTTAAATTTACTGCACAGTTGCAGGAGAAGCAGGCGGGATCAGCCCCGGTACTGATAAGAATCGAGACAAGTGCAGGCCACGGGGCAGGCACCCCTGTCAACAAGCGCATTGAAGCCCAGGCTGATATTTACGGGTTCACCCTCTGGAACATGGGAGTCAGGAAGCTGGAACAGTGAAATCTCAGAGGCTGTCGGGCCAGTGAATAGTGTTGTTAAAATGTCAGACCTTTTCCAGGACGACTGATATCCCCTGGCCGACACCGATGCACATCGTGCAAAGGGCTCTTTTTGCTGATGAACGCTTCAGCTGATAGTATGCGGTGGTTATAATCCTGGCGCCTGTCATGCCCAACGGATGCCCGATGGCAATTGCACCTCCAAGCGGATTTATCCTCGGGTCGTAAAGGTCTAACCCAAACTCACGCATACAGCCCAGTGCCTGCGCTGCAAAGGCTTCATTCAGCTCAATAATGTCAATATCGTTTAATGACAATCCCAGGCGGTTCAGCAACCTGTTTGAGGCAGGGACAGGTCCCATGCCCATTATGCGGGGAGGCACACCGGCGGTCTGCATCCCGAGTATCTTTACCGAGGGCTTCAGATTGAATTTCTTTACCGCATCTTCCGAGGCAATTATCAGTGCGGCTGCTCCGTCGTTAATACCCGAGGAGTTACCGGCAGTAACAGTACCGTTTTCCTTGACAACGGGCTTCAGTGAAGAGAGTTTTTCCAGTGAAGTCAGTTTTGGATGTTCGTCTTTATCTGCTGTAACCGATTCGCCTTTTGCCCTGGTGATAACGACCGGCACAATTTCATCTGCGAAATAACCCTTAGCCTGGGCAGCAGCTGCTTTCTCCTGGCTGTGATGAGCAAACCTGTCCTGTTCCTCGCGGCTGATATTATATTCTGACGCAATGTTCTCAGCTGTCTCAATCATTGAGTCAGTTCCGAATCTTTTCCTGAACTCCTTATTTATAAACCGCCATCCGATGGTTGTATCAAATATTTCCGCCGACCTTGAAAAGGCTTCCGTTGCTTTACCCATGACAAACGGAGCTCTTGACATGCTTTCAACGCCACCGGCAATGATCAGGTCTGCTTCACCTGCCCTGATTGCCCTTGCTGCCACACCAACGGCATCCATCCCTGAACCGCACAGACGGTTTACGGTAACACCTGAAACGGTCTCCGGATACCCGGCTAACAAGAGTGCCATCCGGGCAACATTCCTGTTGTCTTCTCCTGCCTGGTTGGCACAGCCCATAATAACATCATCTGTTTCAAGGAAGCTGATCCCGGGGTTCCTCTCCATCAGCGCCCTCAGCGGTACCGCTGCCAGGTCATCGGCTCTTACCTGGGAGAGAGCACCGCCGTATTTGCCTACCGGTGTGCGTATTGCATCGCATATATATACTTCCTGCATGGGATTACTTCTGTTGTAGGTTTTCGATTTTCGGTTTCAGTGCATTGAAGGCCCGTAACAACCCTTCAGAGAGTCTGTCTGTTTCTTTTTGCGTCAGTGCTGTTGAAAACATACATGAAAAGGTATTTATCATCAGTATCTTTTCGTTGAAATACATGAAGTCGAGAAGCTCATTGAGAACGGAAAGAGTCTCTTTTGTCTGATAGGCCTCGCGATAAGTGGTTGGTGGCGCCGGTGTCAGGTGAAGGCGAAACATGGAGCCGGCACCTGTCACGGATACCGGGACACCGGCAAGCCTGATAACCTCCTTAACCTGGCTGACAGCTTTATCTGTCAGGGCATTCAGTTTTATAACCGCATCCCTGTCAAACAGATCCATTGCCACAAAACCGGCTGTCATTGTAACAGGATTGGCGGAAAAGGTTCCTGAGTGGGGGAACCTGAGATGGTTTCGCGGGGGTCCAGGACCTTCATAACATCTGATCTTCCGGCGATAGCCCCGACCGGAAATCCTCCGCCGATGATTTTTCCGAGGGCTGTAATGTCCGGACTTACATTATAATTTTCCTGTGCTCCGCCGTAATTAACACTGAACGTAACTACTTCATCGAATACCAGCAGTGCCCCGTTGCTGCGTGTCCATTTTAAAGAGCCTCAATAAATTCGTTCGTGCCGGAAATAAACCGATCCGGTGCGGAACAGGATCAACCATAACACATGCAATCTGGTCGGCATCCTGTCCAGTATGGCAATGGTTCTTTCGGTATCATTGAACGGGAAAATGACCACATTCTCCAAAACTCCCTTCGGGGTTCCCTAAACAAGCGGTACGCTGGCGGGATTATTAATATCTCCCCAGTTCGAGGGACTTGCTGTCTGGCTAACCTCCGCAAAATCATAGGTGCCATGATAAGTCCCTTCGGCTTTGGCGATTTTGGACCGCCCGGTAAAGGCCCTTGAAGCCTTTATCATGGCCATGACGGCCTCAGTACCTGAATTGACAAACCGGATTTTTTCAAATCCCTTAACCCTGTTGGATAAGAATTGTGCATAATTTACTTCGGTTTCTGTGGCCATCATATAGGCAGTTCCTTTCTGAATCTGCCCGGTGACAGATTCCACTATAGCCGGGTGGGCATGACCGTGGATCAGTGAGGCCATGTTGTTTGCAAAATCAATGCGCTCGTACCGTCAATATCGGTGATACAACAGCCTGATGCCTTGTCGGCATAATGGGGGAAAGGCATGCGAAAAACGGTGTTCCTGCTGATGCCGCCCGGTATTACCTCGCATGCTTGCCTGTATAATTCTTCACTGTTCTTGTTTTTTGACATAGTGACTGTTTTTCTGTTTCCGGAGTAACCCGGCTCCGGTATTTTTCTGCAAGTATTCGAAGGTGATGCCGGGTGCCATTTCTTTAACCAAAAGACCATTTTCTGTCATGTCAATGATGGCATGGTTTGTATAGATTCTGTTAACGACATTATTCCCGGTGAGGGGATAAGTGCATGTTTTACAATCTTCGGTTCTCCTTCTTTAGTGCAATGCTGCGTAATGACATATATCGTTTTTACCCCGCAACAAGATCCATTGCGCCTCCTACAGCAGGCACATCGTTTGCATCTCCGGTTGACCAGTTTGCAAGATCACCCTCCTCTGAAACCTGCAAGGCTCCAAGAACACAAATATCAATGTGCCCTCCGCGGATCATTGCAAAGCTGTCGGCATGATGAAAATATGACGCACCGGGGAAGGCAGTGACATCTTTCTTACCGGCATTCACGAGTTCATAATCTTCCGACCCTTTTTCGGTCACCATACCCATCCCAAGCAAGCCGTTTTCTGTCTGATAAATAACCTCACTCCCTTCGGGGATATAGTCGGCTACCAACTCAGGAATACCTATTCCAAGGTTGACATACGCTCCGTCGTGTATATCGGTCGCAACTTTCTGAGCCATCTCGTTACGGTCCAGCCGGCATTCTCTTTAATTCCATGGATATCTCCTTTTTTCGGCAACAAGTACTGATTCATCAGCCGGATTGGAAACCTCCACAACCCTTTTAACATATATCCCCGGCGTGATAACACACTCAGGGTCTATCTGCCCGACATCAACGATTCTCCTGGCCTGGACAATGGTTGTTTTTGCCGCCATACACATCACAGGTCCGAAATTCCTTGCGGTCTTGTTATAGATCAGATTACCGTATTTGTCGGCGGCATGACATTTAACCAAAGCGAAGTCTGCCTTCAATGCGAATTCAAGGAGATAGTCTTTCCGTTAAAAACCCTTGTCTCCTTGTTTAATGCAAGCGGTGTATTTACAGATGTCGGGGTATAAAAAGCCGGAATGCCTGCGCCTGCGGCCCTTATCCTTTCGGCAAGGGTACCTTGCGGCACCAACTCGAGTTCAATCTCCCCCCTGCGGTACATCTCGGGAAAAACAACCGAAATGGCAGTCCTGGGAAATGAACATATCATCTTCTTCACCTGCCTGTTTTCAATAAGAGCAGCAAGACCGACATTGCCACTGCCTGCATTGTTGCTCACAATGGTCAGGTTCCGGGAACCCTGATCTATCAATGCATGTATCAGTTCAACAGGACTTCCTGCTTCTCCAAAACCACTGATATGTATGGTTGCTCCGTTAAAAATATCTGCAACAGCTTCCTTGACGGAGCGAATAACTTTGTTTATCATCACTGTTCTGATTGATTCATTTCTTTTACCAATGACTCTTCCAGCTTGTTTTCAATTTCAATTAACTCATCTTCATAGAAGTGCTTCTCTCATTCATAAGGTTTTAGCTTATCAATGGTGTTTTCATTTTCATCATATTTGGCAAAGAAGACCTTGTCCATCCAGTCCATATTCCGGCCTTCATTGAATTTTAATGCGAAGACTTTTTCTCCTTTGATTTCAGCAGTGCCTAACAATGAAATTTTCCCTGAAGATGATGTCATTGTGATATACCGCGATGGGCGGTTTATCGAGGCCAGCTCCTTATAGATCTTGTTGAATATTTTTGAGATGTCAGCCAGGGGGGCGGTAAAATAATGATGCTCACCCGTTGGCCTGGCCAATACATTGAATGAAATCCGATTCCAAGCATACCGAGAATATTTCCCAGGTCAATCCAATTCTGTGCGGATTTATCAATATCGACATTCCCCTTTTCATCCTTGAAAAGGCTGATATGATTCATTATCGGGCTCTGGCTCTTAATGGTGATGCCATAGTTTTTCAGTCTGCGTATGGCGGCAATAGTTCCGGGGTTCAGTACATCGCGTGGAGTAGACAGGTGTGCTACCCAGACAACCTGTATCCCGCTGTCAATGACTTTTTTCCACAATTCCAGAATCTCTTTGAATTAACGGTCAGAGCAAGCCCGGGATGAAAAGTAATCGCCCTGGAACCAAAACGAACGGCTTGATGTGCATCAGCTCAGGATCTTCCATCAACGGATTAACATATTCTGCAAGACGATCGTAAGTAATGAAGCCACCGTCACCGCCGGTGATTAATATATCACTGATCTCTTTATGATTCCTCAGATACTCGTGAACCTGGCTTACATCATGCTGTACAAACATATCTTCATCGCCTCTTACCTGGGCATGGCGGAAACAGTAAGTACAAAATGCAAAACAGTTCTGGGTGGTTTTGTCAAAGATCAGTTTCACAGGCGGATATTTATGCTGGCATCCCTGCAATATCTCCAGATCACCATCTCCATTTACAAACCACGGTTTATTTAACTTCTGTTTGCCGTCATGAGGGTTCGTTTTTTTCTGATACTCTTCAACTACTCTAGCTCTCTCTTCATCTGTTGCTGCATCAATGTATTTCTTCACTTCACCGGCATGAATCATACCCGGTTCAGGGAGAAGATCAGATGATACATTGTGTCTGTCTCATATTTATCCCATTTGATGGAATTCAGAGCGTGTTTTGTTGCCAGGAATCTGTAAACTTCAATAAAACTGCCCGCTCTTTAATATGACCTATGTCAATTTCATGGCCTCTTAGTACATCGACTATTTCTCTGAAG
>CAVYYH010000011.1:0-391494 GCA_963772705.1 uncultured Bacteroidales bacterium
TAGCATTAATTTAGCTTGGTAAATTAGTATGAAATCCAATCATGAACCTAAGCTAATTCTTAGGGAGGGACAAAACAAGAGTGTGGCTTACCGACCCCTATTAGAAATTGTAATCATCTTTGTGCTGACATTTACAGCTCAGTTTTTATGGAAAGACTTCAGAATCCTTTTCGCAATTTTGCCAACAGCTTACTTTTTCATAGAACGTCACAAAAGAAAACGAACATGGGCAGAGATTGGATTCAAGATACGGGCAATTCCACGGGATATATACACCAACTTATTTCTCATTCTGCTGGTCTCCGTTTTCATTCAATTCATAGTCGTTTGGATAGCTAAGACTTGGATTCCAGCCTTTATTGATCATGTGATAGCGAGGACTCCTATATCCTTAGATCAAACTGCGAAATACATACCAGTGTTAATTGTCGGGGCATTATGGGAAGAGATTAACTTTCGGGCTTTATACCAAGAACGACTAAGTTGGTTCATCCCACAACCTACTGCAATTTTTATCGTATCAGTCTTGTTCGGAATTGGACACTGGGCTAAGGGCGATCCAGTCCTTGTGATGGTTGATGTTTTACTTGTAATTGTCGATAGTATTTTGTATGGCATTATCTTTGCCCGGAGCAAGAACATCTTCGTAACTTGGATTGCTCACTTTCTGGCGAATTTGTTTGCAATAGGTTTCGTTTTGCTACTATGAATTGGCAAATAAGATTCTTTAATTGGATTAAAATTAAACTGGTTATAAAATAAAACTAATGCTAACACGGACAATAAAATTAATAGGTTTGTCACGGTTTTTGCATTGGTTTTCCGGTACTTAGACAGCTTTGTAAAACGTGACAAATCCGGACCGCGCACCTGCTTTCTATAAAACTTTGTGTACCTTGACTTGTTAACCTGCTCTCAATAAAACTTGTACCGCGACACTCGTAAACCTCAGAAAATTTGTACCTGGACTGCAAAAACCGCGCCATGCTTCGCTCATTCCGGCTGTGTGCCGGGACTCTACCCGATTAGAATTTTCTGCTCACAGCCTCCATTCACTCAGCAACACCAACTCATTTTATTGCCGGGCCGTTATGCAAAATTATAAAAACAGCTTCGAATGACTGATTTTAATAGAATTTAAACAAGTGAAAAATATTCTTATAACCATTCTGACTATTACAGTATTTTATGTTTTCACTTCATCTGTGAATATTAGAATTGATTTAAAAAAAGATGTAATCCTTGATACAACATATTCTAATTTGCCAATTCTTCATTTAAATGGAACTCCGTATGAAAATGGATTTCAACATGGAAGGATAATGAAAAGTAGAATTATTGAACTTGTTGGACTATGGAAGAAAGATATTGAAAAAAACTATCAAATACCCGCTGATACATTCATTAAAATATTTCTTGACTCTACTGATCATATTCCAGCGATTAAAAAATGGACACCGGATTTATTGGAAGAGATTAAAGGTATTAGTGCTGGCTCTGGAATAGATTTTAATACCATATTTGCATTTCAACTCATTGATGAGATATGGACAAATGCCAGATTGATAAACATTCCACATCATTGTACTTCGGTTGGAATAAACAATTATAAGAAAGACGGAAGTTCAAATTATATTGCTCAAAATATTGATATTACACCATTCTATCATGGTTTTGAAATGCTGTTAGACATACAAGATAAAGATTCAAATTCAAGAAAGTTAGTGGCAACTTTTGCCGGATACATAGGCGCAAATGGACTAAACAAACATATTGGTATTACAGAGAATACTTTATCGGACTTAAAGAGTTCCCTTAATGGATTGCCTGTCTGCTGCATTGCAAGAGGTGTTTTAGAAAAAACTTCGTTTGAAGAGGCTATAGATTTTATAAAAACTATTAAACATGCCTCAGGTCAGAATTATATTGTTGGCTCAAATCATGATATAATATCGTTAGAATGTGCTTCTGACTTGGTTACGGAATATTGGCCAGATTCAACAAAAGACTATACTTTTCATGCAAATAGACCACTTACAAATAATTCATATCATCCTGCTTATTTGGCTTATTTAAAAGCATTGTATGGTTCAATTCCCGAATCTATAAGTTTCTCGGATGAAAGATTAGAATCAATAAAAAACATAATATTAAATAATCAGCACATTAGTTTGATGACTATTAAGGATGCACTTTCTAAAAAACCTATCTGCAATAGCAATACTTTTGTTTCAACGATTATGGAGTTTAACAATGACTATAGCGAACTCAGGATTTCTCCAGGGAAACCTGATTCGACAGAATATATTGTATTTAGAATAAAAAAATAACTTTGCATAACACGGACAATATGGGTAAGTTGTTCGTCACAGTTTTTGCTTTTGCTCCTGCACACAAGACAGCTTTGTAATGGTTCTTGCACCCGGACACGCGCATCTGCCCGTAATATAAATTCAATATACCTTGACAGTTTTCTGGCCCCGCTCAGGCGGGGTACCTGGACCCTGCCCGGATGCTGCGTCGGGTAATACAACCTCCCAATATTGCCGGGCCGTTAGGTTTCAGGCAAGAACCACACGATTATAAAATTCTGTTATTTTAAAAAAGAAATCATATGAGACATATTGCAATTATTATATGCTTAATATTCTTAATAGCATGCAATACCAGACCAAAACAACCTGATAATTCTCCAATAAAAGCTCCAGAAGTTAGTGCATCAACAGATTCTATTGTACAATTTTTGCTTACCGCAGCTGCCTTAGATTTTTATAACCACCGTCCCCCTGATCCTCTGCGATTCAGGGACGTGAGACTAGGGCACTTAACTGGATCAAATGGAGTAAGGAGGTATTTACTTTGTGGCCAGTTTCTCTCTGTGGAGGAAAAAAACAAAGTTGAATGGATATCCTTCGTGACAATCAAGACAGATCCCTATGAACAATGGCTTGGTAATCAGGCTTATGCATATTGCAATGACACATCTGTCGTATGGGAGAATGTGAGTGATTTATCTTCTCTACTACAGATTAAATTAGATTCTTTGCGTAGATAGTTTATAAAAACAATCTTGGAATTTAAAAAGAGCCAGAAAACCTAACACGGACGGTATAATTAATAAGCTCGTCACGGTTTTTGCTTTTGCTCCTGCACCCAAGACAGATTTGTAATGGTTCTTGCACCCGGACACGCGCATCTGCCCGCAATTAAATTCTATACCTTGACAGTTTTCTGGCTTCGATCAACTTGTACCGCGACACTGCGCCAGTGCCCGCAACCAACTTTGTAACCGGGGATAAGTTCGCGGCTCCGATCAAACTTGTACCGCGACACTCGTATAACTCACAAAACTTGTACCTGGATGGCAAAAACCGCGCCGTACTCTCCTCGCACCGTGACAGTTTTCTGGCCCCGCTGGCGCGGGGTACCAGGACTCTGCCCGGTGCTGTCGTCGGGTAACGCCCACTAAATTATACCGCCGGGCCGTTAGGTTTAAGGCAGAGTCTTCTAATGACCATGAAAAAGCCCCCTTGAGAAAGAGATTGAATCATTAAATGTGTCAACGAAACTTCCTATGATTGGGTGGTTAGTAATAATATTTCAAGGTAAGCAAATACCCTATCTTTATAGTAACTTTGATTAGATTAACCTTCCAAAAATAAACTGATGTGGATTGTAATTATTTGCCTGGCCTACCTCTTTGGAATATCGGAATCCATACTTGCTTATGCCAGACGTTCAAAGAATAAGACTGTAAAAACCAGACGTGATAAAGGTTCGTTAATAGCCCTTTATGTGGTATTCAGTATTAGCATGACGGCCGGTTTTATGCTGGCTGACTTCAGAACACGCACTGTATCTTATTACCTTACAGTATCTTGTGGACTGATCCTGTATTTACTTGGACTGATAATAAGGTGGACTGCCATTTTACAGCTTAAAAAAGCCTTTACAGTTGATGTTGCAATTAATCAGCAGCATGAGCTTAAAACCGATGGTATTTACAGTATAATCAGGCACCCGGCATACCTCGGACTTTGGCTTATCTTCATGGGACTGTCGGTTTCGTTGTACAGCATTTTATCATTCATTTCAATTACAATTCCTGTTTTTCTAGTGATTTTGTACAGAATTAAAGTTGAGGAAAAGTTGCTGACTGAGGAATTTGGTGTTGAATATCAAAATTATGCTAGGAATACGAGGAGACTGATTCCCTTTATATTTTAATTCATTTGCATCTGGTAATCCTGATTTGAAACAGCCCTAAACCTAACAGGTCGGTATACGCAATTGGCTTCTGCACCGCGAGAACTCTCTGGCTAAAGAGGACCGTTAAGTACTCAGCGGTGCGGCCTGCCCCGGCTCCCGCCGGGGTACGGCGCGCCACCGTCCCGATGAATCGGGACGCCAACGCCACATTATTCGCCACTCACTACGGTTCGTGGCTCATGAGCTCGTCCCTGACATAGTTTCAGGCTAAAGTGTAGTTTTTTCGGCAGGATCCTCGGTTCCGCCGAACGTTATGGTGCATTTAAAAAAGACAGATATGAAAGATAAATTAGTGTTGAAAATTGGACTTATCCTCATTTGTATAAGTTTTAACTTATTTCAGAATAAAGCATTCTCTCAAGAGAAATACTTAATTGTACTTGATATTCAGAAATTTCCAAAAAAAAGCACACTACTGGATAGTTCAGTTATGAAAATGATACAAAATGTAAATTCTTTGATAAGCCATTTCAATGCCGAGAATGTAATATATATTAAAGCAACAGGAAAGGCAATAAGTATTACTTCAAAAGGATTTTCAATAGATACTTTGCCTGCCCCTGATTTTGATAGCACACTTAATATTGTGAGTAATAATATTTTTATCAAAATAGAAGGAGATGCATTTACCTCTGCAGAATTGATAAGTTTTCTGGAGAATAAAAAAGCAAAAGAGATTGTTTTGGTGGGTCTTATGGCAGAAAAATGTATTTATAATACAGCTTTGGGTGGAAAAGACAAAGACTATGACATTACGATTGTACCCGAAGGGATTGTTGGTATGACACAAAAAAAGAAAGATAAAGCAATTGAAAAAATGAAAGTCAAAGGAATTAAATTTTTACCAATGTCAGCAATAATCAGCGCACCATAACACATGGTATAGTACATGCGGGTTTCAGAGGTTTTCGAAGGTTTATAGTACGTAAAAAAGGTAAGTGTAAACTGATAGGAAATCGCTTCGTAATCCCGCACGACACCATACCATCAGCCGTTAGGTGCAAGGCAATGCTAAACCCCAAGCAACTGATAAAATGAGATCTGCCACAATAACTTGTTTCATTATTCTATTGATTAACTTGAACCTGAAAGGTCAAACCAAGATCATTACAGGCAGAGTAATAGATGAAGATTTTGAAACCATACCATTAACTATGATTCAAAACTCTGATTCAATTCTTATCGGACAGACAGATCTGGACGGTTACTTTAATATTGAAATCCCATTAGAAACTGATACTCTATTTTTCAGGTTTATTGCAATGGAATGGAAAACAATCACACTAACTCCTGATTGCGATACTATTGACGTAATCCTTATGCATGACGCTATTTATGATTTTATGACAGCTACTAAGATTGATAGACTCCGTATGAAAAGATTCAAACAGTTGCCTGAGTTGCATCAAAAAGCCTATGAAAAAGGACTGTTTACCACTGTGCAACCTTGTTATGAGCAAGATTTTGTTCCAATAAAAAAAGATTAAATGCCTTTAAGCAACAGAGAGAAAATGAATTGCCCAGCACCTAACAGGTCGGTATATGCAATTAACTCCCCCTTCTTAGCATGGCTGGTTGAGCTCAACCTCAGAAGATGCAAAGAATATTTAACCCAATAGTGGCTGAGGCCTCGGTTGGCTTTCCGTAATGCGAGAATAATGTATTAACCGCATAACCCTGCATCGCATCACGAGTGCGAAAACACCCCGACCTCTTCGCGTTCGGCACGGGGCACGGCGCGCCACTGTCCGCCAGATGGCGGACCAACTGCACATATTGTCGAACGCTATTTGCAATGCATGACAAATACACATATTTACAAGCTCATTTATATGGACAATTACTTGACAGTCTTTAGAAATGAATCGGGAAAACAATTAGTCTTTGAGGCTTATGATTCAGTCATTAACTCAATAGGAATTCAATTTGAAGAAATCTATCTGCCCACAAGACTAGGGGAAACTCATATATTAGTCTCGGGTGATAGAAAAAATCCTCCATTGCTACTGGTACATGCCTATTATGCATCAGCTGCGTCTTGGTATAAAAACCTGAAGTCGTTATCTGAAAGATTCCGTGTTTATAATGTTGATATAATTGGTGACCCAAATAAAAGCAAACCGATAAAATTAATACGGCAACTAGATGACTTCCTCGACTGGTTTGAAGATATAATGCAAGGGTTGAACCTTGAAAATGCTGATTTCATTGGCAATTCTGTTGGAGCCTTTCATATCACAAATTTTGCAATACATTCGCCAAATCGTGTAAAAAAGATGGTATTGATAGGTCCAGCTGCAACATTTAGACAAATTATGCCATTTTATATTAAATACATTTCCTGGTGGAATTACCGGTTGGTCTTTTTTAGTTAATCATGCAATTAAATGGGTAGAAAATGGAGTTGAATTTGATCATGAATTCAGAAAGCTATTCTTTTTACTGTTAAAATATGGGAAAGCTACAAATCAAGTATTTCCTGCGGTATTTACAGATCATCGATTTAAAAAAAATTAAAACTGCCCACACTACTTATTTATGGAGATAAAGAAAATATCTACAATTATAATTTGGCAATAATCAGAGCAAAAGAGCATATTGAAAACTTAAGAGTAAGGATTATTAAAGAATGGTAATCATATTACTGCAGCGACAAACTGACGAAATGATAAATAAAGAACTATTGGATTTTCTTAAGGATTAAAATGGCAAAGCACATAACACGGACAGTATAATTAATGGGTTTGTCATGCTTTTTGCGGGGATTTCTGCCCTTAACTGGGGAAAGGTACTCAACACGCACCTCGATCGCCCCACTGCCCTTTAAACAGTTTCAGCGATCTGACTATTTCGCTATACCTATCAAATCTGTATCGCGAAACACGTAAATTTCTCACAGTTTTGTACCATGATTCAAAAAAGCACGCAATACCTTTCTCACATCACCATGACAGGCCGCTCGGTATCGCACCATGACAAAACACATTGGAGCTCGTCGGGGAACGCCCAATAATTATATCGCCGGGCCGTTATGTTTAAGCCTTAAAACCACTGATTACGAGCCAATTTCGTCTTGACAACCTAGGCCTAAGCATAACTCCTAGAAAAGTAGATTATCTTTGATTAACTTAACAATTGTGTAAATAGTTATAAACATTGGCCATAGCATCAATATAAATTACTTCCATGTACACAGAGTATTATAATTCTAGCCTTTGCGTATTTATATTGATTCTTTGAGTTCTATATGAATGCGAGAATAAAAAAGAAGAGTAGCATTGTTAAATCCAGTGACAAAGGAAGCATTCGCTTTCTCTTTACATTAATTCAGATTGGCTGCTTGCTTTCATTCGGTATTGGCGCAACAAAAGTAGGTATGATTAATGATTGGAATATCTTATTTATCATTGGAGCAGTACTGATAATATTTGGAATTATAATAAGATTAAACTCAATCATGACACTTAGGCGACAATATACCTATACTGTAACAAGGATTGAGAATCATGCGCTAATTGAATCAGGATTATATAAGACTATTAGGCATCCTGGATATCTGGGACTTGTAATTATTTTTCTCGGGATTTCAACTGCATTATCAAATTGGTTGTCAATCATCTTGATGATCATTCCGGTCATCATTGGAATTATGAATCGAATACGAGTTGAAGAAAGTTTTCTAATCGAACAAATGGGTCAAAAATATACTGATTATCAAAGCGGACAAAGAAGTTAATTCCAAATATTTTTTAGCAAATAGGAAGTGCCAACATTAGGGTGAAGTATATAATCAATAAAATACTTTTATAACCTAAAAAAATGAAACCCACAGTATTAATGAACATCGTCCGTTGGTCGGCTCGCATTATCGGAACATTAATAGTTGCATTCACTTTGTTAATTGGCATTGGTGAAATGCTTGAGGGGCGTAGTAGGCCTGCTTCTGAACCCAATATCTATAATATTATAACCTTTGTGGTCTGGGGAACAGGACTTTCCGGATTAATATTAGCATTATGGAAAGAAGGTTTGGGAGGAATAGTCTCATTGCTTTGTTTTATAATCTTTAATATTCTTGCTGCGATGAATCCTACTCCCGGATCCAGATACATGTATATACTTCTGTTTTTATGCTCCCATCATTATTATATTTACTTTACTGGTGGTTAAAAAGGAATTCTTTCATTAAAATTTCAGAAAACTCAACCACCGGGCTGTGATGGGCAGATTTAATCGTGCAAACTCCGAAAGGCAACCATGTCACTCGACAACCAGGAGTATCTGGAGTAATTATATTTTATAAAACCAGCCCATAACACGGACAATATTGGTAAGTTGTCAATCCTACGCCAAAGCAATGGAGGGCAAAGACGGCAAAAAGTGCGCCCCCGTCTAACCCTGCTCATCGGGGCACAGCATACCCTCCTTCGTACTCCGAAGCTTTAGCGAAGTAGTACTTTGCACCGTGCTCCGCCAGCTGCCAGCTAAAGTACCGGGATTAGTGCACGATTTGGCGTCAGGTAACACCTACTATTTTTATTGCCGGGCCGTTAGCGTTCATGCTAAGACTCCCTACAAATATCAGGATACACCAAGAACCTCTGAATAATTCTTTAAAAGAACTGTTTTATGACAAAAAACTTCTTAATCTTAACATTTCTGAGCTTTGGGCTAATGGCTGCTGCTCAAACTAAACCAATCATAGAATGGGTATCAATTCCTGCCGGAACCTTTACAATGGGTAGTCCCGAAAGTGAGGTTGACAGAAGTAAAAATGAAACTCAGCATCAGGTAACGCTAAGTGCTTTTATGATGAGTAAATACGAGATAACCTTTGAACAATACGATTTATTTTGCGATGCCACTGGCAGAAAAAAACCTGGTGATGAAGGCTGGGGTAGAAACAGCCATCCGGTAATAAATGTAAGTTGGGACGACGCCACTGCCTTTGCCAATTGGATGGGTTGCCGCTTACCTACCGAATCCGAGTGGGAATATGCAGCGCGCGGAGGGACTTCCACTCCGTTTGATACAGGCAATAATCTTACTACTTCTCAGGCAAATTATGACGGGAATAATCCCTATAACAGCAATGCAAAAGGAGAATACAGAAAAAGAACTTTGCCGGTAGGAAGCTTTGAATCAAATGAATATGGTTTATTCGATATGCATGGTAATGTTTGGGAATGGTGCAGTGATTTGTATGGACCTTACTCCACCTATCCACAAATAGACCCTCAAGGAGCAACATCAGGTAAAGCCCGTGTACGGCGTGGTGGCGGTTGGAATGACTTTGCGAGGCGTTGCCGGTCATCATACCGCGACAACGTCTCTCCTGGATATTCCGACTATTCTATAGGTATCCGTCTTGTCAAATCTAAATAGACAACTATCTAAATATCAGCACTAAATGCTGACAGGTGAGTATTTGCAATTGTCTTCTGTGCCGCGAAAATTTAGAAGCAACCATGCACATACCGGCGAAAATTAGCCGCAAGCTTTAGATTTCACAACCAAATGAATCAATAATCATGAAAAAAATGAGGCAAGATTTTGAACCTCCTGAAGCAATTGTCAAATGGGGATGGAAATTCCACCATATTGGAATTCCTACTACTGAAGAAATGCCTGATGAGGATTATCTTCCACAGTTTAAGTTTTATGCTTCTGGCTTTCCATCATCACCATTCGGTATAGAATGGATGCGATTTGAAAAAGACTCGCCAATTAACTCGTTAATTCAAAAAGTGCCTCATGTTGCTTTTGAAGTGGAGAATCTTGATTTGGAACTTAAAATACACCAGTTTAATATCTTAACTAAAACAAATAGTCCAGGTAATGGAGTGAGGGTTGCCATGATTGAACACAATGGAGCACCGATTGAATTAATTGAATTCGTAAAAGAATAAACAGCCGATGGCTAACAGGCCGGTATGTTAGGCTTCAGCGATGGCAGAGTGCCATAAATTCAGTTAAAGAAGTATTCACGTTGGTAAAGGAGATTACAAATGATTAAAAAAGTACCCTATAATATCCATTTTGATCTTTTCACTCGTATTATCAGGGTGTGGTTCAAAAGACATTTACAAAAACAAAACTGAGTCACAGAAAATTGACTCATTAATAAAAGTTCAGGAAATTAATGACAGGACAGTTCTTGTAAAATTTGGTTATGATGCGATAACTGCAATAAAAACCACAAAAGGGATTGTTCTAATTGATGCGGGAATATCGACATCATTAACAGCACGGTACAAGAATATTATTGAAAACAAATTCGATAACAATAATTTCGTTTATGTAATCAATTCTCATGGACACCATGACCATATAAGAGGTAATAGTCTCTTCCCGAAAGCACAGGTCATTGGACATGAAAATTGCCGGAAGGATGGATTTGTGAATCAAAATCCAGATAGTTTGTCGGTTAGAGTGGGCAAAATTGCAGACGATTATGAGCTTCAGCTTCAGCAATCAATTCCTAATACTGCAGAATGGGATGATATTTTTACTCAGAAAATCAGGTACAAGGGGGCATATTACGACATAAAAAACCAATATCCCTTTCAGATATCCTGATATCATATTCCCGATAGTATGAAGCTTGAGTGTGGCGACACTTCTTTTGAAATGATCTATTTTGGCAAATTTCATTCTGCCAGTGATATATTAATCTATGTACCCGAAATGAAAGTACTCTTTACCGGAGATTTATTTTCAAAGTATGGCAGGCCAAGCTTTGGCAACTCATCTGACACAGATAATAACAGATGGCTGCATGCAAATAAGTGGATAAATAAAAGGATAAATAATATTGAAACAATAATTGATGGTCATGGCCAGATCTTAACAACCGATGACCTTAGAATGTTTAATGAAAATCTTTTATTAAAGTACTCAAAGGAATCTGAATGACACCCATGTGTCGTTTATTAAGTGTTTCATCCTGACACGATAATTTCTGCTCTTCGTAAGGGACAATACCCTCGCGCGACAGAAAATTTGCCATCCCGTCCTCATATGCCAAATTCATTAATCTCAATCTGATAAATTTGTTTTACTTTTCTAAAAATAGATAAAACGCATCCATATAAATCAATCATTATGAAATCAACAATCTTACTAATTGTATTTCTGACTGCCTTTTACATATGCGCACTTTCTCAGCCTGTTGCACCAAACCAGGGAAACAGAGCCGATAGTTTAATGAGCGAGGGCAACATTCCTGAAGCAATTGCCGAATATGAAAGATTATATAGCCAGAATCCTAAAGATGCCCGGATAGTATACAATTACGCCTGTGCACTGTCGATTGATAACACTGTTATTAAGAAATTTGACACTTGTTTTAAGTACCTCAATCTGGCGGTTGAACTCGATACTTCAGTCAATGCCCTTTTGGAACCTGACCTGTTACCGGCACGCGAAGACAAAAACTGGAGTGTTTTTGAGAATAGGCTTATATCAATGTTAAATGAAAAATACAATAACCCATACAAGGATATTGATTATGCAAAAGCACTATGGAAACTTGGTGCCCTGGACCAGGCTTATTTTGACGAAATTGGTATTGCATTCAGAAAATTAGGAATGAGATCTTCGGTTGCGTCAGCAATCTGGAAATTGAAGTTTATGATACAGGAAAATAACCAGAAGGAACTTGAAAAGCTCGTCTCAGAAAAAGGATGGCCAAAAATAAGTGATGTTGGCCAGCCTGCAGTTATGGCAGCTTATCTTGTTGCAATGCATACCAATGACGGGAGTCAGAAAAAATACCTGCCAATGATATGGAAGAGTTGCGAGGAGAAGGAACTTCCATGGCAGAGATATGCAAATATTTATGACAGGTGCCTTTTTAATGAGAATAAGCCTCAGAAATACGGTACACATACTAGATTTAACGAGCAGACCAAATCGGAAGAACTCTATCCACTCGAAGATGAATCAAAAGTTGATGAATGGAGAAAGGAACTTGGTCTGGAACCCCTGGCAGATTATCTTGCTCGCTTTAATATAAAATATCCACCACAACATAATTAGACTGATAGCATGTCACATAAAATTGAATTTGAATTATTTGTGCTAACACTGACAAAATGGGTAATTGGATATCGTTGACACTTATTCTGACATTGTTACAGGGTTGTGCCCGGCAACAATCTTACTATGATTTTAAAACCTCATTCGAAAAGGATTTTAAGGATGAGCTGCATAAAAACGATGTAAGTAACGCCGCCTATGCAGTGTTTACCGATGATAGTGTCATTTTTCAGGATGCTTTTAGCAATAATGGCACGAAGGTCGATGGCAATTCGCCTTTTTTAATAGGGTCCGTTACAAAGGTTTTTACAGCAGTTGCAGTGATGCAACTCTACGAACAAGGAAAAATCGACATCGACAAGCCGGTTTCGGACTATGTGCCAGACTTTGCAATCAATCAACGTTTCCCCGACTCAGAACCTATTACCATTCGGGCGGTCTTAACACATCATGCAGGCATTCCCTCTGACTACTACCTGCACAAATTCAGCAAAAAACAGCACGATTTCAATGAGATATTGCCTTACCTCAATTCGCAATACACCTGTTATCCTGTTGGCGAAATATGGGCATACTCCAATCTGGGATATGCCCTGCTGGGCATACTGATTGAGCGTGCAGGCGGACTGAAATACGAAGATTACGTTGTCCGGAACATATTTACCCCATTGGGAATGAAGAATTCCGGTTTTTATTCCGATTACGAAAAACAAAAACATTTAGCTATAGCATACTGTTCTGGTAAGAAGACATTCGAATATCCATTGCTGGATAAGCCAGCCGGGGCCATCTATTCAACAGTCAATGATATGGTTCTTTTTTGCAGGGCATTTATCGACAAAAAAGAACGTCTCTTAAAAAATGCCACACTTGAAGATATGTACGTGATTCAAAACCGCGATAATCTTCTGGATATGGACCATCGGATGGCTATTTGCTTTAACTATAAAAATAAGGCTTATGAACTGGGCCGGGTATTAGAACACGGAGGGGCTACCATGTACCATCGGGCACAAATGGTTATTGCACCCGATGCCGGGCTTGCTGCCATAATGCTCTCCGACTCACCCACCGGAAAAGACAACGCATGGAAACTTGACGAACAGCTGATGGTTGAATACTGCAAGACAACACAACTTGTGATTGATAAGGCTTTGAATCCCGAGAAAATAACCCCGCTCACCCCTATCAGCAGTAAAAACCTGGCGCAATACGCAGGTAATTACGCCATGCCCGGTATGGTGTGCAAGTTCGAATGGAAAAACGGGTATCTGTCACCTACCATCAACGGGCAGAATTTTTACCTGGCGCCACATGATTCCAATTCATTTGTCCCTGCCAAACGCTTTCTGGGCATGATGCTCAAATCGAAGAAAATGTATTTCCTTCTTGAAGAAATAAATGGTGAGAAACATTTTATCCAGGCGATGCCATGGGGAGGCTTAAACATAATCGGTACCCAATTCAATCCGGAACCAATTCCTCAGATATATCAAAACCGGACCGGAAATTACACCATAATGAATACAGATGATGAAGATGTACCATCGCTCGAAAAGGTCAGGATTTGTATAGAAGATGGGGTTCTGTTATTGAAATATTGTTTTAACCCTGAAATGTCGTTTGGTCAGGATGCAAGTCTTGCATTAGATATTTCTAATGATTCTGTTTCGTTTGTAATGGGCTATGGGCGCGGCGGAGGCGAGAGCGTGGTCTTTGATAAAAATGGTGACACTTTCCGGTATATGGGACTTAAGCTTAAAAGAACTGTGGATTCGTCCATAAAAGAGTAATAAGCAAACAATTACCCATTTAAAATTTATTCAGACATATAAGGCACGAACACATGACAAGCATAATAAACTAAACAAACTATGAGAACGATTTTGACAATTCTGATGGCTCTGAGCTTATTTTCAACTTCATTAAATGCACAATTTCTTACTACTCCTGCTAAGGATAATACACTTGTTGTTGAAGGTGTCGCAATTTTGAAAGAAATACCTAAGAATATTTTTGTCTTCATTACAGTTAAATCTGAATCCAAGGATTACTCTGAATGTCAGGATATGCTGTTAGAAAGGATGGAGATTGTTAAATCCTCAATACTTAAACAAAGTATCAGCAAAGACCTATTAAAAACGACTGAAATTTCAATAAACGAAAACAAAGAATATATCGATGGCAAGCAGGAAAAAATAGGTTTTTCCGGGACTATTACCCTAACAATAGAGACTTTGTTCTCTCCTGAATTTGCTAACAAGCTTTTAACTGCACTGAAGATTGACCTTGTTGAGTATAGTATAAAATTCAAATTATCGGAAGATCAGAAAACCAAATTAAGGCATGCTGCAATTACCATGGCAGTTGAAGATGCAAAAGAGAAGGCCATCTTGCTGGCAAATTCATCAAATATTAAGTTGAATAGAATCAATTCCGTTACCTATTTAGATGAAAGGTATGTTTTCTATCAAGACAGTGATATTGTTAGAGAAGAGACACTACCCAGGCAGGAAGTATTCATGATGGCAGAAGCTTCGGGTAACTCAACAAGTATTGATTTCAATCCTAAGGAAATAGGAATATACAAATCAGTACAGATTGAGTGGAAAATTGATAAAAAATAAAGAACAAACCATAACACGGACGGTAGTGTTAATAAACTTTCACTAACTCTTACCGCCGGGTCGTCACACACAATCCCAGACTACAAACAGAAACATCAATATTATGAAGAACAAACTTAACCAGGAAGTTCTGGATTCAATGACTAAAAATCCTTCTAATTGGAGAGGATTATTATATTTCAATCGTAAAGATCCCAGATTAGTAGTCCAAAAACTATTTCCATCTTTAGGCTGGACTTTTAATTTTGCAAATCCTCTAACTTATTTGACAATAATACTTTTGATTCTTATCGTTGTGGTTGTTACAATCATAACCAAATAGCGTCAAATCGAAATTGTATAAACAAACTGAGCATAACATGACGGTATATGCAATTAACTCCCCCTCCGGTGGCGGGGTTCGTTGAGCTCGTCCATGACAGAGTTACAGGTTAGAGAGTAGATTTTTCGGCAGGATCCTCGGTTCCGCTGAACGTATGCAAACAAACTAGCGAAATCTATTCTAGAATTCTATATTGAATTCTCAATGACTACATTTTAAAATTTGAGTTTAATCCTATTCCTTAATCTCACATGAAAAAAAACTACCCGCCTGAAGGAGAACCGACAGTTGATCTAATTAGCAATCCTTCCAGATATGCTCAAAAGCCAATACGGGGATTATTAATAATCTTTGCTGCACTCTCAGTGTGTATGTTGATCGTCGGCTTTTTCCTTTATGGTATTTTAAAGCTCCCGCAGGAATTTTCAGACAGTAATGCTTTATCGACCGTGATTCTGTTTACAACATGCAACATTATTGCATATCTTTTTGTGCCATATTTGTTGCGGATTCCAAATGGAAAGCGTACGTTCAGAGAATATCTAAGTGATATAGGCCTTACACGCATCCAACCATTTTCACGACTACTAATTCTAACAATTTCTTGTTTGCTTATACTTATTTTATGCCAGGGAAGCGGTTCTTTGGTATATAGATTGACGGAGGGTAAACCTTTAACGGCTGACTTTATTAGAACGGTCTTTGACTTATCCTTAGCTCTACCACCGAAATCAATCCTATTATTTACCGTATTTTATTCAATGTTCGAAGAAGTATGCTTTCGAGGTGTTTTTCTTACTATGCTTTTACACAAGTATTCTCAATTTTAATGCAATTCTTTATTCAGCACTTGCTTTTGGAGTATTTCATATTTTCGCTGTATTTGCTGGAGGAGAGTTGGTTACTACTATTGCTCAGGTTGTGTGGGCATTCATTTTCGGGATATTTTATGGTTACATCTTCGTTAAAACCGGAAGCTTATGGCCATCAATGATAATTCACTGGCTAAGTAATGTATTTCAGTCCACTCTTACGGTTTATTGGTTGTCAGCACCTATATTTGAGAGAGCATTATTTGGAATTATTTTTGGTTATGGTCTGGCAGCCTTTTTTTCGATATTTTGGGTTCGTTTTTATTCATCAAAATGGCTTAAACCTCAAAAACAAGGACTGAATTAATACGTTTGCTAACACTGACAATATGGGTAAGTTGTCTCCCACATTGCGGGACAGGTTGTCTCACTTTTTGCCCCGCCTTAGGGCGGGATCAGGTTCGTCTCCGCCAATGTCTGGCTCCTCCCGATTCTGTCATTAAGTGTCAGAACTAAATGCAGGGCCCCCCTCCTATACTGCCGGTCCTTTATGCTTAAAACCCAACAATAGTGCACTAGAATGAATCTCCTTGACCTCGGATTTAATGATGAGCTCGCTGCCTGTCTGAGAGAAAATCAACTTACTGACTTTTCAATCGGCAGAGTGACTCAGGAACACCGGGAAAGATATGTCGTCTCAGATGGTGAAAATGAATATACTGCTGAAATTACCGGCAACTTAAGATTTGCTGCAAAATCAAGAACTGATTTTCCTGCTGTCGGTGACTGGGTGGCAATGACAACCTATGACTCCGATCAGGCAATTATTCATAAAATACTTCCCAGGAAATCAGTACTTGAAAGACAGGCTGTTGGCAAATTTGGCGAGACTCAGATCATTTCTGCAAATATTGACGTTGCGTTTATTGTTCAGGCAATAAACAATAATTTCAGTATAAACCGGCTTGAAAGATACCTGACTATATGTTATTCAGCTAACATTGAGCCAGTTCTGGTAATTAGCAAGATTGATTTATCCACCGAAAAAGATATTCAGGAAGCAATCAGCACCCTTGAAAAAAGAGACAAAAAAGTCAAGTATATCCTGCTCAGTAACATGACCCTGAAAGGACTTGACCAGATATTGGATTTTATACAAAAAGGAAAAACATATTGTGTAGTTGGCTCCTCGGGAGTTGGCAAATCAACCTTGATCAATAACCTGTTAAAAAAGAACGTATTAAAAACAGGTCAAATAAGTCTGAGCACAAACAAGGGAAGACATACCACTGATCATCGTGAATTATTTGTTCTGGAAAATGGCGGTATCATAATTGACACCCCGGGAATGAAGGAACTGGGCATGACAGATAATGCGGAGGGGATTATAACAACATTTCAGGAGATCGTTAACATCGCGTTAAATTGTAAATTTCCTGACTGTAAACACATTAATGAAACCGGATGTGCTGTAATTGATGCACTGAACAATGGGACTATCGACAAAGATTCCTATGATAACTATCAAAAAATTCAGAAAGAACAGGAAAGATTTCAGACTACTGTTTCAGAAAAACGAAAAAAAGACAAAGCCTTCGGAAAGATGATTAAGAACTATTTTAAAGACAATAAAAACAAGTTCTAAGCATAACACGGACAATATGGGCAAGTTGCTTCCCCCTTCGACGGACAAAATGTCACTATTTTTGAATGAATATGAGCCTCTTGCCATGGCGCGTCAGAAGCCCACGCACCCGTACATACACCATTTCCGCCAGCCGTGTATTTCTTCACAATAATGTTAAGTCTTAACCACGGCAGTTGTTACTACGGAACATTAAACCTCATCCCTGCGAACGTTATTGTCAATACCAAAAAGACCGTAGTATAAAAAATCAACAATATGAAGAACATTAAAAAGACAGTTTTACCAATTCTGATTGCGACAATCTGGATCAGCGTTTCTGAATTTGTTCGCAACTCCTTCTTGCTACACCACTTTTGGACTGAGCACTATGAAACATTAGGGCTGACTTTTCCCGAACAACCAATTAATGGAGCTGTGTGGGGAATATGGTCTCTTTGTTTTGCCATAGCCATTTACATTTTTAGCAAAAAATATACTTTGCTTCAAACTGCTATTTTATCATGGTTTATAGGATTCGTATTTATGTGGTTGGTAGTAGGAAACTTAGGGGTACTTCCGTTTGGTATTTTGCTTTTTGCAATTCCGTTAAGCTTATTGGAAGCTTTTGTAGCAACATACATTATATTTAAACTAACCATTCAAAAAAATTGAAAGCACCTTTAACCATTTTAATATTAATGGGCTTTAAAGGTAGCTCCGGGCTTAAGGGACAGTTAAGTGATTCTGATCCGTTGCTCCACATGCATGCAAGCCGTTACAGGGCATAGCCACTCTAATAAATACCATCGCATATGACTGACTCAAAACAAGAGGTTTCAAGGGTATTGGATGCACATTGGTCTGCCTTAAAAGCCAAAGACGCTGATGCTGTTATTGCTTTACTGTCTGAAGATTTTCTGTCATGTGGAAGTGACCCAAAAGAATTCTGGAACAAGGCAGAAATGTATAATACTGTTAAACAGATGTTAGCCAACACTGAACTTATAATAGATATCACTGTCGACAAACGGGAAATACGCATTTCAAAAGATGGTAATTCAGCAATCGCCTTTGAACAGATGTTTCTGACACCTTTCAGCCAGAAGATACCAGTCCGAACAGTTTATCATTTCGTAAAAGAGGATGATTCCTGGTTAATCGATTTTACAAGTACTGGTTTTATTCCGAACAATGATGATATAGAAAAACTAAATAGGGCATTAGATTAAAAAATAAGCCATTACCAATCCATCATGAAAAACCAATAATATGGATTATATGGCCGGGAATTCTGAGTATCCAGGATTTAAATTAGTCTGAATTATTAAGTCATATATTTGAAATTTAATTCCTTATGAGCAATGAAACCCATGAATTACATTCTGTCTTTGCTTTTCATAATGACAGCATTAAATATCCAGGCCCAACCTGATACAATACAGGTTAAAAAAAGCTGGGTACTGTTTTCCAGGTAAACGGGACCAATGTTACCCCGGACAGAATGCTTGAGATCATGGAAATAAATCCTGCAGCCTATGCGGAAATGAAAATTGCAAAAACAAACTATGTTGTAAGTATGGCCTTCGGCGCCGGAGGGTTAGTGCTTGGTTACTTTATTGGCGCATCTGCTTCAAGTGGCGATCCAAACTGGACTCTTCTTGGTGTGAGTGCAGGAATGATTGTTGTTTCCATTCCTTTTGGAATAAGCTATACAAAACATGCCAGAAATGCAGTGAGTATCTATAACAGTGAAATCAGAAACTCGTACAGAAACATCCCCGAAATGACATTAAATATTGCTCCATACGGAGCAGGATTGAAGCTGCGCTTTTAAAATAGGTCTGATCAATACCGTCCGCATCTTACCCGAAACATCAGCTGGTAGCTTATAGCACTTTGAATGATCTGTTAAATTCATCATGAATTCAGAGGTTTGCGAATGTTATTGGCCAGTTAAAGATTCAGGTGCAAACTGACAGTAACCAGGGGAAAATAACTTTGCCGGAGAATTTTTATTTTGGTAAACATAAATAAGTTCAGTTTCTATGGCGGAAAATCATTTACAGTTAAAGTGCAAAGATTACCTTAAGACTCTTTGTGTAAATATTACTGAGCGATGTGTTGGCAGTTACGGGAACAGGCAAGCCACCACCTTCCTGGAGAAAGAGCTATCAATACAAGGCTGGGAAACCGAAATGGCTGAATTCGAAGCATTTGATTGGGAGGAAAATGGAGCAATTCTCAAATCCGGTGAAGATAATTTTAATGTTCTGGTAAGTCCTTATTCTCTTGGGTTCAGAGGTGAGGGAAAGTTGGTCTGTGCATCAACCACCGAAGAATTATCAGGGATTAACGCAAACAATAAGATAATCCTCCTTTACGGAGAGATTGCCAGGGAGCAATTGATGCCAAAGAACTTTGTATTTTATAATCCGGAGGAGCATCAAAAAATCATCTCGATCCTTGAGAACAGCGGGGCAAAAGCAATAATATGTGCAACCGGCAGAAATGCAGCACTGGCAGGAGGAGTATACCCCTTCCCATTGATAGAAGATGGTGATTTCGATATCCCCTCTGTCTACATGACAGAAGAAGAAGGTTCAAGACTCATACTCAAAAGCGGGAAGACCGTTTCCCTTGAGTCTGAGTCAAAGAGGATACCAGGGAAAGGTTACAATGTCATTGGAAGAAAAGGGTAACAGCAACTCACCAAAGATCGTGGTTACAGCCCATATTGATGCCAAGAAAGGCACTCCCGGTGCAATCGATAACGCGACAGGAGTGATTGTACTTATGTTATTGTCAGACCTGCTCAAAGATTTTAACGGCAACAGACTCATCGAAATTGTTGCACTTAACGGGGAGGATCACTACGCTGTCCCTGGTCAGATGAATTACATATCATCAAGTATGAATGACTTCAGCAGGATGCTGCTGAATATAAACATAGACGGTGCAGGGTACCGTGAAGGTCTGTCGTCATTTTCCCTTTTTAACCTGCCGGATGAAATACTGCAGCAAACTAACAAAGTAATCAGTCATTACAGTGGAATAACAGAAGGAGTCCAATGGCCTCAGGGCGATCATAGTATCTTTTTGCAGTTTGGTGTCCCGGCTATTGCGGTGTCTTCAAAATGGTTCATTGATAACATAGGTGATCAGGATATAACACACACACCAAAAGATAATACCGGGATTGTTGATTGCAACCGGATTGTTGAGATTTCCCGTGCACTGAATGACCTTATCAGGTCAATATAGGCTCTGAATCATGAAGTCACGTGCACGATGGTCTTAATGAACACCCATCGGTTATTGAAGGCGGTGCTGCGGGGTTAAGGATAACCATTTACCCTGGAAGAATTACATTTACATTAAGAAACCAGACTAAAACAAAGACTGAAAATGAAGCTGACAACTCTGCTCTTAATGACATTTACCGGAATGCTTCTTATCACTAGCCCCATCCTCTCTGGTCAGAGCGGAATGTCAGAGCCCTGGGAAAAAGAGACCAAAACTTGTGATCCTTGATCCTCGTGACGAAGAGATAGACAGGGAATTTGGGATTGACAGATCGAAACCTGGCATAAAACCCCAAACCATTTATTATCTTTATCTTGAGAACGGTCCTGACAGTTTGAATGCCAGTGCTATAATGCAGAATTTTGATCTGATATATGAACAGTTGCGCCCGAAGGAGTGATAAACAAAAAGGCAATGGAAGTATTTGGCAAACCGGCAATAAACCCTCTCCTGTTCTACTCCGGTAAAATAGCAGGATACATCGTCTGGATGATTTTAATATTATCCTTGATGAACAAAAACATCCTGCCTGAAACGATTCATTTGAATTTGGATGTCATTGGATATATATTACTCGTTCCTGGAGTGCTGTTATCTGTTCTAAGCCTCTTCACCCTGGGCAGATCAACCCGGTTTGGCATACCCACAAAAAAAACCATCCTTAAAACCGGAGGACTTTATAGGATCAGCAGAAACCCGATTTACCTGGGATTTAACCTTATTACCGTCTCTTCTGTACTTATTCTGTTAAATCCGGTAATCCTGATCCTGGGGGTGTTCAGTATGGCAGTTTATCATCTGATAATAAAAGCGGAAGAGCGATTTCTTGAAAAAGCTTTTGGATCCGATTATCTTGAATATAAGAAGAGAGTCAGACGTTATGTTTAAAATATCTGCCGGGTCAATAAAAATAACAATACAAATTACTGACAATAAATATATTGCAAATGAATTCCGTGAATAGACAGGCTGAAGTTACCGCAACGGTTATGAAAGACATCGTGAGAATTATAATAAGAATAGCCCTGCTGGCTATTATCCTTCTTCTGATTACCAGGCAGTTTAAAAGGGCTGATGAGAAGGTAGTTCTATCTCCGGTCAGATCTTTTTATTCTGCAGGAAGTGCTCCTGATACAGCAAGAACAGCCATTATTCTTCAGCTAAAAAAGTTCCAGGACGGATATTCCAGACGCGATCCGAATGAAATAGATGCCTTTATGCAGTCGCTCTATTCAACGGAAAACATACTGATTCTCGGCACAATGCCAAATGAAGTTTACATTGGCTATGAGGCTGCATCCCAGTTGGTTAAATCAGACTGGGAATCATGGGGAGACTGCAGGTTTGACATTGACAGTGCAAATATCTCTGTATCAGGCAATACTGCCTGGTTTTCGACAAGGGGATTAGTTGAGTTTGACCTTTCCGGTATGCTGGTCATCCCTCTAAGACTGACGGGGGTAATGGTAAAAGAGGATCAGGTATGGAAATTCCAGCAACAGCAATTTCAGTTTGATATCGACTTTTCTTTCAGTCTGCTCGCAGTCCTGGTACTTTCAGCCTGGATTGTGATTAGTTTATGCATTCTTGCGATCAGGATCATTAAAAAGTTAAGAAACAAACAATTAAACCAGCATAATTAAGCCACAAAGCTCATAAGGCAACATTTTCCTGAATATGTAACTATTAATAATTGAATAGCATGAAAGGATTAATTTTCAATTTCTTATGTCTGGCAATACTGGTGATTTCAGCAGGTCATATGTCCGGGCAACAAGTATATGATTTGAAGTTTGACAGCGAAAAATATGTGATTCAGTCTCTTGCATTCGAAGTAAAAACACTTATCGTGAGGGCTTATGAAGATATTGTTTATGTTGCCAGACCGTCCGACACAGCCTATCAGAGACTGAATGTCTATATTCCTGAAGAATATTTTCACGGAGAAAGTATCAACGGGTATAATTCGCAGACAGCTCCCGTCTTTTTCCCTAACCGGGTTGGAGGTTACATGCCGGCACTTCCTGCATCCGCAGCAGACAGCCCCGGAAGGGGGATGCCCCAGGGTGGCGGTATGACGGGCGGTCAGCGACAATCTGCTGTGCTGGTTGCACTCTCGAAGGGTTATGTTGTGGCATCTGCCGGAGCAAGGGGAAGGACGACCAGAAACGAAGATGGCATTTACACCGGGAAGGCTCCGGCCGGAATCGTTGACCTGAAAGCTGCCATACGTTATTTGAAATTTAACGATCAGCATATGCCGGGCGATGCCGGTAAAATAATATCTAACGGAACAAGCGCCGGAGGAGCAATGTCAACCTTGCTTGGAGCAACAGGAAATCATCCTGATTATGAGCCTTATCTTAAAGCATTGGGTGCAGCAGAAGCCGGCGATAATATTTTTGCCGTCTCAGCCTATTGTCCTATTACTGACCTTGATAATGCTGACATGGCATATGAGTGGCAATTCAATGGCATAAACACCTATAAGAAAAGGGGTGCAATGCAGGGGAATGCACAGGAAGCTCTGGCATTGAGCGATAATCAAGTTCTTGCTTCAAAACAATTAAAAGATCTGTTTCCCGGTTATATTAACAGATTAAACCTAATTGACCGGGACGGCGATCTGCTGACGTTGGATCAGGATGGAAACGGTACGTTCAAAGAGTATGTGAAATCGTATTTAATTGCCTCTGCACAAAAAGCCCTGGATGACGGAACCGACATGTCAAAATACTCATTCCTGACTATTGTCAATGGAATGGTAAGCCAAATTGATTTTAATGCGTATGTGGAATATCTGGAAAGACAAAAAACACCTCCGGCATTTGATGCCTTTGACTTATCGTCACCGGAAAATCAGCTGTTTGGAAATGAGTCGGTTGATAGGCAGCATTTCACTCAGTATTCTCTTGCAAACCCAACAGGGAATGGCTCTATGGCTGACAAACAGGCAGTAAAAATGATGAATCCGATGTACTACATTGGCCAGCCTGAATCCAAAACGGCTGAATACTGGAGAATCCGCCACGGTACAAAAGACAAAGATACAGGGCTGGCTGTATCGGTCATCCTGGCGACTTATCTCCGGAATAATGGTTTTAATGTGAATCTGGAGCTTCCGTGGGATATACCGCATAGCGGAGATTATGACCTGACAGAATTATTTGACTGGATTGATAACATTTGCAAATAAATAACCGGTATATACAAGATGAATAATCTATTGACAATCAACACCATCAATGACATCCTTCCTGAGTACAGGCAAACTCCTATCGGACTGTTATTAGAATACCATAACCTTAACAGACCGCTTGATGCTTATGATAAGGCACAAATTCTTGTCGGGATGTGTATGGACAACAGACAGCCAGCAGGGATAGAAACCCGGTACAAATCATCTTAAAACACCCATTCCCTGGATAATGATTATAAAAGGATCACAGGTCAGCATAATATTCTGTGTCTGGTTGTACCTTTTATCAGGCGTTCTGCAAAGCAAATTTGATAACATTGACTTAAAGAGTTGCCCAGTTAATCGGAGTACAAAGAATTAAGAGCCGCTCCTATAGTGAATTTTGGATATGATGCTATTACAACAATTGATACCGACCAGGGTATTGTTGTCATTGACGCAGGAATTTCCACTGTACTAACGTCCAGATACAGGAAACGAATTGAAAATGTGCTTCAAAAGGATCATTTTATTTATGTGATCAACACTCACGGACACCAAGACCAGGGCTGAGGGAATCTTCTTCACACACCCAGGTTAGTCGGACACGAAACTGTTCCGTTGATTTAAGTGAAAGATGACTAAACGTTCTGATCGATGGCGAGCTTAAGCAATATTATCCGGGATTATGAGCGAAAAATCTGGATCGCTCCTAACAGTGACAATGTTATGACATTATACCAGAAAACAAATATATAGTTTAATCAGATCTGAATAGCAATGTACTGAGAGTTCCGGATATTATATTCTCTGATAGTCTGACCCTTCCCACCTGAGATACTACATTTGAAATGTTCTACTTTGGCAAATCCCACTCAAATAGTGATATAATAATCTTTATACCTGAACTTAAACTGATCTTTACCGGAGATTTGTTTTCAAAGTTTGGCATGCCGGGTATTAATGCAACAACAATAGATGAAGCAAGATCCAGACAAGCTATCTTATGGATAAAAGAAAGGATGGATAAAATTGAAATAATTGGGGAGCACGTTCAGATTTTGTCGCCAGATGATCTTAAACAATTTTATAACAATATTTTGAGTAGCTTTTCAGCGGAGAATATTAACTAATACTGTGTGGTGCCAGATGGAAAAAATGAAAGCCATTGTTTATAATAAAAAAAGTCCTCCGGACAGGCTTGTTTACTGCGACGTTGAAAAACCCGTTCCAACTGATGATGAGGTTTTAATAAAAATCCATTCAGTATCCCTGAATGCTGCTGATTACCGTTCAATGAAAATGGGATTAATCCCTAAAGGAAAAATATTCGGGGCTGATATTGCCGGCCGGATCGAATCAGTTGGGAAAGACATTGCTCTGTTTAAACCTGGAGATGAAGTGATGGGCGATCTTGCCAGTTACGGCTTTGGAGGCCTTGCTGAATATGTTACAGCTCCCGAAAAAGCATTGATAGTCAAGCCTGCAAATGTCTCATTTGAGGAGGCGGCCACAATGCCTATGGCAGCAGTCACTGCTCTCCAGGCTCTGCGAAATAAGGCAAACATTCAAAAAGGACATAAAGTGCTGATTATAGGCAGTTCAGGCGGCGTTGGATCATTTGCAGTCCAACTGGCCAAATACTTTGAAGCTGAGGTAACCGGTGTATGCAGTTCGAAAAATGTCCGGCAAACATTGTCTCTTGGTGCAGATTATGTTATTGATTACACAAAAGAGGAATTCTTAAAAAAAGACAAAAGGTACGACGTTATCGTGGCTGTAAATGGTAATTACCCTATAATAGCATGTAAAAGGATTCTGGCTCCAAACGGAACCTACGTCATGGTTGGCGGGTCTTTGTCACAGATTTTCAAATCATTGCTCTTTGGCTGGGCATTGTCTTCAGGATCAAGGAAAATAAAGTCACTGGCCGCAAAAGCAGACAAAACTGACCTGGATTTGCTGGCAAAACTTTTAGAGCGAGGTATCATCAAACCTGTTATAGACAGGCGCTACCCGCTTGAAAAGACAGCAGAAGCAATGAACTATTTACAACTTGGACATTCCGGAGGGAAAGTGGTGATTAATGTCATCTCCTGATTCAACTTAAAGTTTGCAGCTCAACTCTTTTACTTGCCCTTCTGCACCCCGCGAGAACTAATAGTAACAACAATCAGAATGGAACCCGAAAATAAGCTGTACAGGAGAGCGTTGAATCTAAGCCTGTTTACTGTATTCTACAATGTTATTGAAGGCGTAGTCTCAATGATGATGGGATTTCAGGATGAATCATTAGCCCTATTTGGGTTTGGGGTCGATAGTTTTATTGAGGTATTATCCGGTCTTGGAATAATGGTAATGGTTTTAAGAATAAGACAAAATCCGAATAGCTCAAAAAACAAATTTGAGATTACAGCTCTGAAGATAACAGGAATAGCATTTTTTCTTCTTTCAGCCGGCCTCCTGGCAGGAATAGTATTAAACATTATAAAAAACAACAAACCTGAAACAACAATATGGGGTATCATTATATCATTAATATCTATAGTAGTTATGTTGTGGCTGATGAGAGCAAAGAAAACCGTAGGCAAAGAATTGAACTCAGAGCCTATAATTTCTGACAGCAACTGCACAAAGGTTTGTGTCTATATGTCCATAGTATTACTCGTTTCCAGCTTTATCTACGAAATCACTGGCTTTGCTTATGCCGATGCTATTGGAGCAGCCGGACTTATTTATTTCTCAGTTTCAGAAGGTATAGAAGCGTTTGAAAAGGCAAAAGGGAAAACATGTTCATGTGACCAATGCAATTCTTGATAAATGCTACTGATCAGACCATTCGCCCTCTTTGCTGACCGCCGTTACGGCCAGGTCTTCGTTTATCATAACAGTGCACCCTCCTACTATAGTTCCAGGGCATTCCGTGGCTCGCTGAAGGTTTAGAACAGTTCGGAAAAAATATTTTAAAATTTACTTTGTAATTCAAAGTATTCTTATTTACTTTGTAATTCAAAGTACTTTAACTCCCATGAATAATTGAATCCATGTCTACAAACCATTCGGAAACAAAAAAATCAGGGCAGTAATTAATTTTTATGAACAAGTAAACTTAATAAGAGGAGAAACAGTCATGGTTAACAGGTCAATCTTTTGGAACATCATCAGCTGGATTTTCGGTGTATTTTTCTTTGCCATCGGGATTGTAAATACATTCTGGGGGAACGATACCGGATTCGGCATATTTATAATGCTTCTTTCTTTAATTTATTTTTTGCCGGCCAATCCAATCTTAAGGAAACGGATAGGCTTCTCAATTCCCGTTGTAGTAAAAATCCTCCTGGGAATCTTTATTCTCTGGGCAGCTCTGGGAGTTGGTGAGTTGTTCGATAAGGTAGATATGATGTTGAACAGCTTGCAGTAGCCCATCACTCCGTTCTGCCTCCGGTACCAAAAACCATTAGGGCTGCTGTTTCGGTTTGCAGCCCGGATGAATAACAATACATCCAGAAAAAGTGTTTTTATACAGAAAAATATATATCGCTTGCGATATAACAAAAGTTTTGTACTTTTGTGTCGCAGGCGATATTGTCTGTAACGATAAATTAAAAATGTATGAATTCAGTTTTCTATAGCTTTAAGGCAAAGAGTCTTCAGGGAAAGGAAGTTGGTATGGATACATATCAGGGGAAGACCGTGTTAATAGTAAATACAGCCAGCAAATGCGGGCTAACCCCGCAGTTTGAGGGATTGGAGGCGTTGTATCAGAAGTACAGGGATAAGGGCTTTGTAATACTTGGTTTCCCGTGCAATCAATTCGCAAACCAGGAACCGGGTGATGAAAAATCTATCGCGGAAGGCTGTCTTATAAACTATGGCGTAACGTTCCCGATGTTTTCGAAGATAGATGTGAATGGCGACACAGCCCATCCTGTGTACAAGTACCTGAAGAAAGAATTAAGAGGCTTTTTCGGCAGTAAGATCAAGTGGAATTTCACAAAATTCCTGGTTGATAAGAATGGCAAGCCTCTTAAGCGATTTTCTCCGACAACAAAACCCGAAGAGATAGACCGCTACCTGAGTAAGATATTAAACTAAATGAATCGTAATACCTGTTTAATATTGGTAAAAGCATACTCAACATGAAATATGAACAGCTACGACTAAGCAATCAGCTTTGCTTTCCGGTGTATGCGGCTTCGAGATTGATAATCCGTGAATATCAGCCATATCTTGATAAACTGCGGATAACTTATCCGCAGTATCTGGTGCTTATGGTGCTATGGGAAAACGATGGCATTACGGTTAATGACATAACGGATAAGCTGGTACTCAAAACCAATACCGTAACACCTCTTCTGAAACGGATGGAGTCTCTGGGTATCATCTCAAGGAATCGTTCAGGTGAAGATGAAAGAAAAGTGTTGATTACTCTTACAGAAAAAGGAAAAAGATGAAGCTGGTGGCTTCATCAATACCCGGGCTGCTTATCGACAAACTTAAAGACGGAGCCCTGACAATGGAACAGTTAATTGAATTAAGAACAAATCTTAATGTACTTATTGATTATCTGCAAAATAAAGAAGACAGCAGGTAATGATCAGACATTTGTAAATCTCTGATCTTCACTTACTATAAAGACTTAAAGAAGAAGAACGACTTCTGATGAGTCTGAGGATATCATTTCCTTCCATTATTTATGATTAATTTAGTTCCTTAGCGGTACAAAGCCGGTTCCCGGATAATAATCATTGAACGTGCACTGTGATTCTTTAATAAGGAAATCAACTTTTCTGCCAGTTTTATTCCTCCTGTTCTCTGAACCCGGCTGGACGCAAATAAATCCACTGCCAACGAAGGATTCTGTTGTCAGGAATATTGTGGAACAGGTACTGCTCTTCCCTCAGGAAAAGATTTATATCCAGACTGACAAGACTGTTTACCTGTGCGGAGAGGAGATCTGGTTCAGTGCATATGTGGTCGATGCTGTTCTCCATAAACCCCTCAAAGACCAGTATGTGATTGCGGAGCTTATCAACCCGGCAGATTCGGTAATAAGCAGGATTAAGATAAGGCAAACCGACGGAGTGTACAGCGGTCATTTTCCGTTAAGTGAAAGAGTTCCCAGGGGCACCTACACCCTGTGTGCCTACACCGAAAATATGCTCAATACAGGCGGGGAGTCCATTTTTAAGAAAAGTATAAGGATAGAGAGCCCTCTGTCGGCCACCATGATTTCCGTGGTGAACTTCAGGTTTGGCACAGGAGACAGAATTACAGCAGAGGTGACCTTCAGGGATATCAGGGCGCAAAGAAAGATAAAACCTGAAGAACTGAAGATGAGAATCAACGACCAGACGCTGACAGAAGTGCAGACGGGATCTGATACAGTATCATATTTTAACTTCAGGCTTCCGGAACAGAGCAGGAAAAGAGTGCTCTACCTTGAAACCGGAAATCACAGTGAGTTTGTCACCGTGCCTTTTCCCGCAAATGATTATGATGTCTCCTTCTATCCGGAAGGAGGTTATCTGATGACAGGAGTAAGAAGTAAAGTGGCCTTTAAGGTACTTAATTCCAATGGCTTGCCGGAGAATGTCAACGGAAAGGTATTTGACAATGCCGGACGCGAATGTGCACAGATAACTGCACTGCATGACGGCATGGGCCTCTTCTACCTCCAGCCTGAGGAAGGATTGACATACAATGCCATATGCAGGAATGAGGCCGGGATGGAAAAACGATTTGAACTTCCGGCAGCCCATAACGGAATTTATTCCCTTCAGGTTGAAACTGAGGGGAACGAGTTGTTTGTCTCAGTGATCAAGTCTCCGGATATAAGAGATCAGAGCGAGCTGTTTCTTGTGATGCACACAAGGGGAATGATTCATTACGCAAAAAGCTGGGACCAGAATTATGAGAGCATTGCCTTCAATTCTGATCTGTTCCCTTCAGGGGTAATGCAAATCATACTGTTTGACGATAAACTCCATCCGCTGAGCGAGCGGATGGTATTCTGCCTTAATGATGACCAGGCGCATACTGAAATGATCACCGACCGGCAGGATTATGACTCCCGTGACAATGTGCATGCCGGTTTGAAGGTAACAGACAGCAAAGGGATCCCGCTCAGCGGTAAATTATCCGTTTCAGTGACCGACGACAAAGATGTCAGACCTGATACCGTCTCGACTATTATGTCGGCTCTTTTACTGACATCAGACCTGAAAGGCAATATCAATGACCCGGGGTATTATTTCAGGGAGAGTAACCCTGAAGTGCGCCAGGCGCTTGATTTGCTGATGCTTACAAATGGGTGGAGGCGTTATGACATTCCCGAAGTGATCAGGGGGAATTACACCAGTCCGGAATCCCCGGTAACCGGCGGAATGGAGATCAGCGGAAGGGCGAAGCGCCTTTTAAGTGACAAGCCTGTTGTGAATGGAAAAGTGACAATCTTCTCCTGGGATGCAGGTTATTTTGATGAGACTTTAACGGACAGTGCAGGAACTTTTGTTTTCAACAAAATTGAGTTTCCTGACAGTACTGAATTTATCGTACAGGCACTTAACGAAAAGGGCAAAGATTATATCGAATTGCTTGTTGACGAAGACAGATTCGCACAGGCTTCAGGACTGCCCCAGCGGGTCTCAACATGAAAAGGCGCAGGCAAAAGAATCTATACAAATGGCCAGCTATGTTGCCAGGGCTGATGCAAAGTATACATTTGAAAATGGCATGCGCACAATCGACATAGAAGAGGTTGTCATCAAGGGGCAGGCCCCGGAAAAGAAAAGTTACAACTTTTCATACTACATGCCCAAGGGCAGCTCGTCGGCTACTCTTTTAACATCTGAACAGATAGAGGAGCTGCATCCGGCAGTTGTATCAGATATCTTCATCCATATACCGTTCACCCGGATCGAGAACGGGAAGGTAGTCATAGAAAGAATGAGTTACGGACTGAACGGCACAAACTACGCGGTTCTCATCATCGATGACATTATTATCCATGATTATGACATTGATGCCCTTGACCCGACCAATATTGAAAGAATAGGCATCCTTAAGGGTACTGCTGCCAGCATTCTGGGTGGTTACGGCTCAGGCGGAGCCGTGGTTATCACAACAAAAAAAGGGCACTTCGAATTCAAAGAGACGCCGAAGTACAATATAAAGAAGGTCTCACCCCTGGGATATCAGGAGCCGGCAGAGTTTTACTCACCGAGATATGATACGCCGGAACTGAGGAACAACGGTCAGCCTGACCTGCGAACAACCATTTACTGGAATCCGAACGTCACCGTATCGGATGCCGGCGAAGCCTCATTTGATTTTTACACTGCTGATGCCTCAACAACATATACGGCAGTGGTTGAAGGAGTTGCCTCCGACGGATCTGTCGTTCGCAAGATCAAGAAGATAGCACGCAGGCAGTCACGCATATATTGAATGCCACACGTAAAATGATTCGCCCGTAAATTAACAAGTGGTATGAAATTCAGACCCTTCAACGATCTCCTCCGGCATCTCTGAAAGAAACAGTTTCTTCCTTTTTTACCTGCTATGCAGGTATCGCTTCAGGCACTGGACAGCGGACGATATCCGCAGATACCAGGAGAGCCGGATAAGAGACAGGGTGAGGTTCGTGATGAGAAAGTCAGAGTTTTATCGCAGTCATTATTCGGGTTGTGATACCTCAGACATCTGGAACCTTCCTGTTACGAACAAGAAACTGATGATGGAAAATCTCGGTACCTTCAATACTCTCGGTCTTGACAAGCAGGAGATAATGGATTTCTGCGTTAATGCAGAAAAAACACGCGATTTCAGCAAGAGACTCAGGGGAGTAAATGTCGGCCTGTCATCAGGCACAAGCGGTAACAAGGGTGTCGAGATCACTTCACCAAAAGAGGAGAACCTTCTCCGGGCTGCTTTTTTTGCACGGTTCAGCTTTCCGAAGAAGGAGAAGATCAACCTTGCTTTCATACTCAGGGTAACCTCCCCTGCCTTCAGCCTTAACCGATTCGGGCACAGGCTGACATACATCGGGCAGCTTGACTCGATGGAAAATATTGTTAAAAAGCTCGGCGGCCTGCAACCAAATATCATTTCAGCACCGCCATCCATGCTTAAGATCCTTGCAAGGGAGGCTGAGGAAGGAAGACTGAGCGTCAACCCGTTAAAGGTAGTGTCATATGCAGAGGTCCTCTACCCCGATGTAAAGGATTACCTGCAAAAGGTCTTCGGATGCGAGGTGCATGAAATTTATAAATGCAGCGAAGGAGCCATTGCAATAACATGCGCTTACGGAAAGCTTCACGTTAATGAGGACATTGTTGCCATCCAGCCCCTGAATGCCAAAGAGTCACCTGTCACGCCTGGGGAGCCGTGCCATAAACTAATCATCACTGATTTGCATAAGAGCTCTTTGCCAATCATCCGTTACGAACTCAATGACGTCATTACCCTGAGCAATGAAAAATGCAGGTGCGGGTCTTCATTCAGAGTGATTGAGAAAATAGAGGGACGTGCTGACGACCTCCTGTGGGGTTTAAGAAAATCAGACCGTTCAAGGCATTTCATATACCAGGATTATATCAGCAGAACTATTATTTGTGTCTCCAACGATATTGAAGAGTTTCAGGTTATTCAGAAGGATTTTGACCGTCTTAATTTAAGGATTAAACTTAAGTCACTGGCTGACAAAGAGTTGATTAAGCAACCGCTTATTGACAGCATCAGGAAGGTCTTTGCTGACTATGGTTGTATTGAACCGGAGATTGATTTGATATTTGGCGAACCTTTACCGAATATCAACTCGGGCAAGCTGAGCAGAGTAATTTGCGAAATAAGAGAGATATGAAAAGAGAACGTATTGAGTCCCTTGACTTGCTGAGAGGATTGGCGATCATGCTTATCATACTGTTTCATTCCTCCATATACAACTTTGCAAACATTCACCGGCTCGACTTCAGCAACCCTCCTCTGATTGTGGTACTCATGAGCTTCATGGGTCTATGGGGAGGTGTGTTCATCATATACTCCATGACACTGAATACCATCATGCTGGGTGAAAGAACAAGGCATGGAATGAATTTCAAGCCCTTTTACTTTACCATCGTGGCAGGTGTAATCTACATCGGGGTGCATTACCTCCTCAATTTGTTCCTTGGCCGGTGGAACGTTGATTTTGTCAATAACCGTCCCGTTCTGACTCTGACGGCATACTTTCTGAGGAACGGATCATTTTCCGCACCTGCAGTCATGAAGCTTTTCGACGGGTCTTCAATAGGGACAATCGGGCTCAACCTGATATTGCTTTCACTGGCGCTGTTCCTTGTATTCAGAAAGGGAACCATGGACAGGACAATCTGGTTTTATCCTGCTGCAGGAGCCACTGCAATAATAATTATGTTGTTGTCATTTGTCAGGGTTTATCTCCATCCTTATTTTGTTCAGCAGATCGAATCTGGAAATTATTTCACGGCACTGGCGCTGAGTTTTCTTCTGGCGAACCCATATCCTCTTCTCCCCTATCTTGCTTACGGTATCTTCGGCATGATGATGGGTCTGATGATCTTCCAGGAGAAGGATCATCTGTTAAAGAGGATCATGATCCCTCTCAGCGTCTTCTTCATTATTTATGGTCTAACAGGCATGATGAGCTTTGAAAAGACCATCTCCAAACCCGATTATTTCTGGTATTTCAAAACCAGTTTCGAACTCGGGCTATTCGTTCTGATGGTTGTTTTGTGCAGGTTTTTCCCCTCTCCTGGCAGCATTTTACTCTCAAAGCTGCCTTTGATCAGGTGGTTCAGCCGCGTAAGCCTCACGATCTATCTTCTTGAAACAACGCTTTCAGAGCTGGTTAGAATTGCCGGCTCGGCACTCTTGCCGGGCTGGAATGAGACCATTAATGGCTGTCTTGCATTCGGAGCCATAAATATCGTGATATGGTCCGTCATTCTTTTTTTCTGGCAAAAATCAGGGTTCAGGTACAGCCTCGAGTATTTCTGGGTAGTACTGTTCAGAAAGCTTGGGAAAGAATCAACCAGGCTTCATCATATAAACTAAAAGTTTAGCAGCCTGTGTGGCTCTCCTGCATTACAAAATAATTCCGTTCCGGTGATCGACAGATTTGTACATAACCTTGTAAGCTTCCGCAGACTATATGCCGCTTCATCTGTTGTCATTCTGATTGTTATGGCCGCTTTGTCGGACACTCCAGTCATTGACAGCAGCCTGGCCGGATATAATATCGACAACAATCCCTATGACACTGTGGGGAAGAGGATGAACTCACTTTTCGGTTCAAAGAATATGATCCAGGTTCTTGTGAAGCCCGAAGCTACAACCGTAAGGACTCTTTTCAGTGGACTTGGTGAAGTGGAGGATGAGATCACTGAGGCCTTCCCCGGGACACGCGCAGAATCACTTAACAGTGCAGCTGTTCTACTGTACAGGAAAATCAAGGCAGATAGCCCGGTTACTGAGATGCTGACAGCCTCGCTCAACATTCCTCTCATAAAGGACATGGTCAGCCGGGATACAAATTCATTAATGCTGGTTGCCTTTATTGACAGTATAGAGACTTTTGATCCGGAACTCTTTGATTCAATTATCGGAAAGCATTATGACGGTATTGAATCTATGTCCGCGGTAAGCCAGTTTCACATTCAGGCAGCTATAGAAAAATCGATTATAAGAGACTATATTGTTCTGCTGCCTATAATTCTGCTGTTTATTGTTCTTTTCATCTATTTTGCTTACCGAAGTATTCATGCAGTGATCTTCTGCCTTATCAACATTGGCCTTTCGTTTATACCTGTCCTGTTCTTCCTTACCATATTTGATGTGAGTATTAACCAGGTAACCGCAAGTGCATTGCCGGTGGTGGTAATTCTTTCTCTCTCGGCATCAGTTCATCTGATTACGGGATTCGTCCACCGGCATGAGGAGACGGACCTGCAGATCAGGCTGTATCAGACAATCAGACATTATTTTATTCCCTGCTTTCTCTCATCGCTGACAACGGCAATTGCATTCGGTTCGTTTTATCTGAGCGATTCGCATTATATAAGGCAGTTCGGAACAGTCACAGCGTTCAGTATTATCGCCGTATTCATTCTTACTTTCATGATTGCTCCGATTGCCCTGCCATTTGTTCATTCCAGGGAAGAAAAAGAGTTTAAGTTCAGGTTAATAACACGTATTGAGAAACTGCTCATTGCAAATAACAGGTTAATATCACTGATCATTATTGGCGTAATGATCTGCTCTGTGTTCTTCATTTCCGGAATTGAGTTCAAAACGGATCTGGAGACATATATTCCCCGCAATTCAACAGTTCTTCAAAGCAATAAGGAGATCAACGATGCCTTTCACTCATTGGCTGAGATAGATTTGCTGATTGAGTTGACTGATACTGCGGCCGTCTTACACGAGAAAAGCCTGCGACAGGAACTCAGGACAGTGGTCTCCGATATTGGTGAGATAATATCAACTTATCCGGAGGTCGCTTCAGTTCAGTCAGTCAGGAACCAGCTCGATTTTGAGAGCCATTACATGTTTTTCGGTCTTAATCCGACGATCTTCCCGAAGAAGGGTAATCCCTATGTGTCGGAAGACCAGAGGCAATACCGGATCAACATCAAGCTTCGCAATCAGGATGGTATTGCTGATGTCATAGACAGGCTGGAAGGTGATTTTCAAAAGTATGAACCGCGGTTCAGACACAGTATTTTCAGTGAGTTCCTCTATTTTGAGTATATCAGTTCAAGTGTAACAAAATCTCTGCTGAGGTCACTGCTGGTTTCCGCATTGCTTATTTTTTTCCTCCTCTTCCTGCTTTCATTGAATCTGAGAGACACCCTTGTAAGCATCCTGGCCAATCTCATTCCACTCGGATTTCTGATAATTATCTTCGCCATTTTCGGCATAAAAATGAATATTACAACCTCCCTCACGTTGGTAATCTGCCTTGGACTTATCGTTGATGATACCATTCATATTCTCTATCGCAGAATTAATCTTGCAGAGCCACTCGAAGAACTTGGTTTCGGAGTCCTGGCCACAAGCCTTATCCTAATAGGAGGCTTTCTTTCATTTGTTTTAAGCCAATCACAGCCTAACCAGATCTTTGGTCTTCTGTGTGCAATAGTTTTCCTGATTGCAGTAATCAGCGACATTACTGTAATGACCTGGCTTTTGAGAGATAATAATATGGTAAGTGGCAGAAAGAATCACAAGGACGAACCATGAACATTTATTCCGGACTTTATCTTATTCTGTCCTTCCTTTATGAAGAAATGCATTATGACCTGTGTGACCAGTCGTAACTGAAGAGCTGAACCTGAACAATCTGAGGGGTAAATATGTTATTTGAAATTGTTTATAATATCTAAATCTCAATTATGATGAACCTTGAATATATCCTGAACCGTCTCTGGGTTGATTACATCACTCAGAATCCGTCAGCCGGAAGAATCCACGACCTGTTTTCAGACGAGGGAGAGAAAGTTGTAAATGATCACATTGCCTTCAGAACACTTGATTTTCCTGCGATAAACATCGATGTTCTGGCAAAACAGTTTATTAAAAACGGCTATGTTCCCAGCGGGGAATACGAATTCAAAGACAAGCACCTTTTTGCAAGGCATTTTGAATTGCCGGGAGAAAAGACTTCTCCCCGTATCTTTATAAGTCAGCTGATACTCTCAGATTGCTCCCCATATATTCAGAAGACGTTCAGCGAACTGCTCGGGAAGGCTGACCACGGAAGGTTCAGCGCTGATGATTTAATATTTGCAGGCACCCTGTTCAATCCCCTCTCGTACGAGGTATATACGCGCCTCAGGGAAGAGTCTGAATATGCAGCATGGTTCTACATCTTCGGATTCAGGGCAAATCATTTCACGGTCGGAATCAATTACCTGAACAAATACAATGACATCTATAAAGTCAATGAGTTGCTGAAGAAAAACGGGTATCTCCTGAACAGCTCCGGAGGTGAGGTGAAAGGTACTCCGGAAGAACTCCTTCAGCAGTCGAGCACAATGGCGGATATAGTTAAAATTAAATTCATCGAGGGCGTTTTTGAGGTGCCTTCATGCTATTATGAGTTCGCTCAGAGATTTCCAGACTCAAATGGCAATCTCTACAGCGGATTCATTGCAAAATCTGCTGATAAAATATTCGAAAGCACAAATTTCTATCAGAAGAAATAGTTCTGTTTAATTTCGATTTTCTAAAGCACTCCCTGACAAAACGGGGCAGTGCTTTTTTATTTTAAATCCTTTAATCACCTTCTCTGTTTTTGTTGTTTCAACACTGATGAAGTGCAGTAACGGTAAAAATGTATATATTTAATGGCACTCATTAAATTTCTAAGATGAAAAGAATTCCACACTGCCTGATCATCATCGCACTCGCCCTGACAGCGGTCTCATGCAAGAAATTACAGCAAGCAGATATGATAATAACAAATGCAAAAATATGGACTGGCAATGACCTCCGGCCTCTGGCTGAAGCAATGGCTGTCTCCGGAGATACAATTGTTGCTGTCGGCACTAACCGTGATATTCTGAAATTCAGAGGCAGCAACACTGTTGTAACTGATATGAACGGGAAATTTGTTACCCCCGGATTCATCGATTCACATGTTCACTTTTTGCAGGGAGGACTGAATCTCACCTCGGTGCAGCTCAGAGATGCCTCCACTCCGGAAGAGTTTGTCAGAAGGATTGGTGAGTATGCCAGGACTCTTAAACCAGGTACCTGGATCCTTGGAGGCGACTGGGACGGCAAGGGATGGGAAAAACTTCCCGAGAGTGGGTGGATTGACTCCGTGACACCTGACAACCCGGTGTTTGTGAGCCGTCTTGACGGACACATGGGTCTGGCCAATTCGCTCGCAATGAAAATCGCTGGGGTCGACCGTAAGGTCAAAGACATCGCCGGTGGCACCATCGTGCGCGATGCCTCAGGCAACCTTACGGGAGTGTTCAAGGACAACGCCATGAATCTCATCTTCGGAAAGATACCTCCCGCAACACCGGAAGAGACTGAAAGTGCGCTTATCGCTGCCATGGAATATTTCGCCTCCAACGGCGTCACCTCAGTTCAGGCAGTAGATGCTTCAGCGTATGCAGATGCCATAGACAGGGTGCGCAACAGGGGGAAACAGATCACCCGCATATATGTCATGACCCCCATCCATGCCTGGTCAGCGCAACATGAAAAGATCAGCCTTGAGGGTAACGGTGATTTATGGGTGAGAACAGGAGGCGTCAAAGGGTTTGTTGACGGGTCACTGGGGTCTCATACTGCGGCTTTCATTGAGCCCTATTCTGATCTGAAGACAGACTCCGGATTCTTTGTCAATAGCGAGGAAGACCTTTACAGATGGCTCTATGAGGCTGACAGGGCAGGGTTGCAGGCTGCGATACATGCTATCGGCGACCGTGCCATCAATTTCCTCCTTGATACCTATGAACGTATCGGCAATGAGAATGGCGTCAGAGACCGCAGGTTCAGAATTGAACATGCGCAGCATATCTCTCCGGCTGACATTGAGAGGTTTGCGATGCTGAACGTAATTGCATGCATGCAGCCCTATCATGCGATTGACGACGGCAGATGGGCTGAAGAGTACATCGGCCCTGAGAGAATCAAAACAACATATGCCTTCAGGTCATTGATTGACGCAGGTGCCACGGTAGCCTTCGGCAGCGACTGGCCGGTAGCACCTGCCACTCCGATCGAGGGTATCTATGCAGCAGTTACTCGCAGGACACTTGATAATAAGAATCCGGACGGATGGGTTCCGGAAGAAAAGATCACGGTGGAGCAGGCCCTCCTTGCATACACAAAGAATGCAGCTTATGCCTCGTTCGAGGAAAAGATAAAGGGAACGCTCGAAGCCGGTAAACTGGCAGACTTCGCGGTGCTTGACCGTGACATCACCGCCATAGATCCGGTGGAGATATGGGATATGAAGGTGCAGCAGACCTGGGTCGGCGGAAAAAAGGTATTTGACCGCACTGAAGAACAGTAACCGAAACAGGAATGATGATTAACAGACAATTTATCAGGGCAGCGGCTGCACTCATTCTTATGCTGCCGGCCCTGAACTGTCAGAACACGTTTGCTCAGATGAAAAGAGCCAGGGATTACGGAATAGAGATCGGCATACTGCGTACCGGCAGTAACAATGCCATAACAGATGTGCCCGGAGTAAAGGTGGGCCATGTCACTTTAATTGAGGGCGAATCGGTAAGGACAGGTGTCACGGCTATACTGCCTCATGACGGAAACATATTCCAGCAGAAGGTACCGGCCGGTATCTTCGTTGGCAACGGATTCGGCAAGCTGACCGGGTACACGCAGGTTGAAGAGCTGGGAAACCTTGAGACCCCGGTGGTGCTGACCAACACGCTAAGTGTACCGGTAGCCGCCGCAGCTGTCATTGAGTATACGCTCAGCCGGCCCGGCAACGAGGGAGTGACAAGCGTCAACGCCGTGGTTGGAGAGACCAACGATGCCAGGATCAATGACGTCAGGGGAAGGAATATCACAACGGAGCATGTCCTGGAGGCAATCAGCAATGCAGCGGGTGGTCCTGTTGCCGAGGGCAGCGTTGGTGCCGGCACCGGAACCGTCTGTTTCGGGTTCAAGGGAGGGATAGGCACATCATCGCGAGTACTGCCTGCCACCAGGGGTGGTTATACCGTGGGTGTGCTGGTACAGACGAACTACGGGGGGATACTGCATGTCAACGGTGTACCCGTCGGTCAGGAACTGGGTCGTTACAGCTTCAGGACCACCGCCAGTGAGTACAGGGAAGACGGATCGTGCATGATTGTGGTCATGACCGATGCGCCTCTCACCTCGAGGAACCTCAAGAGGCTGGGTTCCAGGGCTTTTGCCGGCATGATGCGAACAGGGTCATCCGGATCAAACAGCAGCGGAGATTATGTCATTGCAGTATCGACAGCAGAGGAGCTGCGTATCCCCTACTCTTCCGACTCAATGTACGAGCAGTGGCGCGAGATCAGGAATGACGAGATGGACCTGTTATTCCAGGCAGCAGCGGAGGCAACAGAGGAGGCTATAATAAACTCCCTCTTTGCAGCTGAGACAACCAAGGCCAGGAACGGGATGACAGTTGAGGCCCTGCCTGTTGAAAAGACGCTGGAGATACTTCGTAAATACAATAGGCTGAACGAAAAATGATTACGATTTCAGGATTTGCAGCCAGGTGGATAGCTGCTGTCGCGGTCTTCATACTGGCTGTTTCCGGCCGGCCGCTGTCAGCACAGGAGCTCTCTGCGGGGCTTACACATGAAATTGACAGCCTTTACCATGACTTTTCAGCAATGAATCATCTGCCCGGAGCCGCGGTTCTTGTCATGAAGGGTGACAGCATCACATATCTGAAGTGCTTCGGCCTTGCCGACATGGTGACCGGGGTGAAGATAACTGCGAATACTCTCTTCAACCTCGGCTCAATCTCAAAGACTTTCGTGGCCAACGGGATACTGATACTGCAGGAGGAAGGGAAACTGTCGGTTGATGACCCGGTGAGCAAATATTTTCCCGGGTTTAAAAGCAGGGAAATAGCTGACAGGGTAACGGTGATGCACCTGCTGACCCACACATCTGGATTGCCTGACAACAGACCGGTGAGCGAGAACAGGGAGTTTTTCATCACTGCAAAGGATTATGAGAACTGGGCCCCCGTGATGCAGGCAGAGAGCCTGGTTTTTGAACCCGGCTCGGGTTATGAGTATTCCAATCCTGCGTTCAACGGCCTGGCGCTGATAATAGAGCAGGTCAGCGGACAAAAGTGGCAGGATTTCATTGCTGAAAGGATTTTCAGGCCGGCAGGTATGGTTACAAGCACAATTACTGACGGACCTCACCCCGAAACAGGCGTGGCACACGCATATGAGATGGCAGACGGAAAGTGGACAGAGTCTGACTACGGTGAGTTTCCTACTTTCGCAGCCGCTGGCAACGGAGGCGTCTGGAGCTCAGTTACTGAACTTGCAATGTATGAAAAGGCCATCCGGCATAATGCATTCCTGGGCAGAGAATTAACCGATGAATCAAGATCAGTCTGTCGTCCTGAAAACTGGGCTGCCGATGAAGAACCGTTTATCGGTTACAGCTGGTTTATAGGTGAAGATCAGTTCCTGGATGAAAAGAATAATTTCAGCGTCAGGTTCATCTACCATACGGGTGATCAGGGTGGATTCAGGGCATTCTATGTCTCAATCCCTGAAAAGGATATCCTTTATATCGGCCTCTTTAACAGGCCGCCTGAGGACCTCAATAAATTAATCATCGGAGGGATCTCCCTTTTTGAAAAGAACAACTGGATTGAATAATTGTATCGCAGTAACTAAGAAAATGAAGAATAAGTGGCAATATACTCGCCGGAGCCCCCTTGTTAAAGTTCTGACCCTGATTTCCCTGGTGCTCATTACAGGATGCATAAGCCGTGATAAGATCTCATTTGAGGCGCAGGGGGTAAAAATTTCGTTGGACGATAGAGGAAGAATAAGTGAACTTATCAACACGCGAACAGGGATAAACTATCTGAATGCTGATACTATTTCATATTTCTTCTCTGTGATCTCAGAAGGGACCAGGCATAATCCTGCATCTGCAATTTATAACAGGAAGAAGGGCGTTCTGAGTCTGAGTTTTGAAAACCCTGACGCCCAGGTTGACGTACAGGTTACAAATAAAGAGACTCATATAACTTTTCATGTGACAAGGGCTGAGCCAGCCGGAAAGATCGACGGAATAGCCTGGGGGCCGATATACACTTCGATCTCAAAAACAATAGGAGAAGCAGTTGGAGTGGTGAGGGATGACAATGTTGCTGTCGGTATGCTGGTATTGAACCCTAAGACGCTCGGCGGATTTTTCAATGAGAACGGTTTGAGTGAAGACAGAGGATCTCTCGCCTGGCCTTTCAGGTCGGGCAGCAGCATGCAGGCATACTCCCTCAACCGTGACAGAGAGAGGCAGGTCTATGCGATGTGGCATGATGACATACCTGTGAAACCGCTTAAGGGAGAGACGGTGACGGGCAGCAGCATTGCCCTCTTCTCATGTGACGAACCTGAAGTCCTCGACATAATTGAACAGATAGTCATTGCAGAGGGTCTGCCCCACCCTACCTACAAGGGCGTCTGGACCAAAAAGGCATTTCTCCGCAGCCCCTCCTACCTGATCTCTGATTTCCGTGAATCAGACATTGATGAAGTTATCGGTTACACTGTCAGAGGCGGCTTCTTCTCCGTCTACCATGAGGGACCTTTCAAAACATGGGGGCACTATGAATTAGACACAGCAATCTTCCCCGGGGGAATCGAAGGGATAAGGAGGTGCGTAGAGAAAGCCGGTGCAGCAGGGCTGAATTTCGGTGTCCATACACTCACCAACTTCATAAATACGAATGATCCGTATGTTTCGCCAGTTCCCGACCGGAGACTTGCCCATACCGGCTACGGATTGCTGGCTCGGGATATCTCTGCCACTGATACTGAGATTGAGGTCTCTACGGAAAAATACTTCAGCCAGAAGAAGGAGAACAACCTTCATGCTGTCATGATAGGGGCTGAAATTATAGTGTACAATGATGTTTCCTCCGCGGAACCGTATATACTTTCCGGTTGCCGGCGTGGTGCCTTCGGAACTGAAGCCTGCGACCATTCTGGAAACGACACTGTAAGGAAGCTGATCGATCATGGCTACAAGGTTTTTTTTCCTGATATTGAGTTGCAGAGAGAGATTGCAGTCAGCCTTGGAGAGTTCTTTAACAAGACCGGAATAAACCATCTCGATTTTGACGGTTATGAGGGGAGCCAGGCTTCGGGTGAAGGTGATTTCGCGCAGAGCCTCTTTGCCGAAGACTTTTACAGGACACTTGACCATGAATTTGTAAACGGCACAAGCCGTTCTCTTCCTTACTACTGGTATATCAACACGCTTTGCAACTGGGGCGAACCGTGGTACGGAGGATTCACCGAGAGCATGCAGGAATACAGGATAAGCAACCAGACCTTTCTCTCAAGGAATTATTATCCCAATATGCTTGGATGGTACATGCTCACTGCAACCACTACCATGGAAGAGATGGAATGGATGCTTGCCAGGTCAGCCGGCTATGATGCGGGTTTTGCAATGGTTGTGAGGATGAATGCCGCAAGAAGCAATCCAATCACCGGCCAGCTCCTTGATGTTATAAGGGAGTGGGAGAAGGCCAGGCTGGCAGGTGCCTTTACGGCTGATCAGAGGGAAAGGCTTAAGGATCCGAAGAGATTGTTTCATCTTGAGAAGATAAATGAAAATGAATGGAACCTGTATGAGGCGGCGACAAACGCTCCTTCGGCGGAACAGGAACAGAGCAGGGCATTCAGCAAGCCGGAAAGGATAACTCTGCCCGAACAATAAAGACCTATGTTTGAATGGCTTAGACACTGGCAATTAGGTAACCGGTACGGTTACGAGGTGCTCTTCAGGGGTCACGACCGCCGTCCGAAGGGTAAGGTTGGAATTATCATGGCAGACCTGGGAATGCCTGAAGATTATCAGCCCGGGTTTTACATAGATTTTATGGATCATGTCTTTGATTACTCCCTCCCATTTTTTCTTCACAAAATTGTGCTGGCTGACAGGGGCATAGCCCTGATAGACCCGGGAAATCCCCTTGCGCGGGAATCGTTCGTGCCGCAGAGGCTGGTTGATATGCATGGGTCAGCTGCCAACCGCAGAGGAGAGCTATACGTTGACTGCAAGGTTGAATGGCGACCGCCGGGGATGAAAAGGAATCCCTGGGACCATGGTTACTTCCTGTATAAAGGTGACGGCAAGGGAGGTGCCCCTGATGTATGCCAGAAGAGTGCTGCCAAGATTGCCGGCTGGTATTTCGGCCGTCTGATCCCTGAAAAAAGAGTCGCATGGGCTCATCAGTGCAGAAAGGTATATGAAGAAACTGTCACCCTGCTGAGAAAAGAATTTGCTGATGTTGAATTCCGGCATGCCAGGTACATTGACGAAAACTCGTTGAGGCAGGCTGTGGAAGAGTTGCTGGCTGCAGGCTGTGAAACAATTATTTACCAGTGCTACAGCAACCCCGTTTTCAGCGACTTTGAAGATTATGCGCTGGCTATGCCCAGGGTACACCGCCTTGTTAACGGCCGCGCCAAGCTGATTTTTGGAGATCAGCCAGGCAACCAGCCTGCATTGCGTGAAGCCTATGTTCACATGGTTCGTGACCAGCTCAGACAATTACCTGCTGACAGCTCCGTGCTGCTTGTACTTTCAAAACACGGCAATCCATTCAAACATGACACACTGAACAAACGGGCACATGAGTACAGGCAGCCCCTTGAAGAGAAGATGAGGGAGGCAATGAATGAGTGGGGCGGAAAGTGGCAGCTCACCTGGAGCGATGATGAATATGCTGACCATTACTGGGACCCCCGCAGAACAAAGTTTTCAACCCTGGATGCATTCAGAAAGGCAATAACCGAAAGATATGACTATGCACTGGAAGTGCCGACAGACTTCATTGCCGAGAACACTGACCTGATGATATTCCATGCCATGAAGAAATATACCATCTTCAGCGACTATGACATGCATGCTCCCATCCCCTATCCCGACTGGGAGAAGCCTCTTATCCGAACCTTCAGGGAAGGGAAGACGACGGCCATTTACGTAGGTTGTCCGGTGGGGCCTTACAGAAAATATGTCGCAGAAGCTGCGGCAGCATCTATTGCAGATATACTTGTAAACAAATAAGAGTTCTAATGAGACATTACCACCTGTTATTCCCGGTTCTTCTGGCATACTGTCTGCTCATGGTGCAGTCGTGTGAGGATTCTGATCCCCGATCAGAAATTGACTGGGATAATCAGCGCATCGCCAGCGGTATAGTACTGAAATCGGCAGTGACCAATTACCTTGAATCATTTCAGGCAATTTATGTTTTAAAGATAGACCCTGATAAAGCTGATTTCGAGTTTTGTGTGGGAGTGCCGGGCGGACGCGTATTGACCAGCACCTTTGCTGACAGTTGCGGAGCCGTGGCGGCAATAAACGGGACATTTTTCAATATGGCCGAGGGGTACAATACGCATTATATAAGCATCAAAGACAGTGTAATATCAACAACGGCAGAAGGTGAGTTTAATTTCCGGGCAACAGGGGTCTTCTCTGCAACGGGTGAGGAGGTAGAAATTACCTACTGGACCAGGGACAAGGAAAACAAAGGTGCAGCGGAGGATGATTATGCAATGGTCAGCGGGCCTCTGCTGATAGCCGATAATATAGACGTTACCCTGGCAGACATACCATTCAACACAGCGAGGCACCCGCGATCTTTCGTTGCCATAACGGCAAAAGGAGATATCCTGCTCGTTGCCGTTGACGGACGACAGCCCGGATATGCAGAGGGGATGAACCTTACTGAACTGAGGGAGTTGGCGCACATGCTCGATTGTGTTGATGCCCTCAATCTTGACGGTGGCGGGTCAACAACGCTCTTTGTCAGCGGTCAGGGGCAGACAGGTGTGGTGAACAAACCTTCGGGCGGGGTGGAGAGAGCTGTGGCAAGCATGTTATACGTGATGAAAAATTAACAAAGCAGCCGGGCGGTTGTTAAAAAGACATAACCAGAAAACAAGAGAATATGAGCTTTACACTTGAACCAGGGCATAAAGCCATCGACTTCAGGCTGCCCTCGACAGAAGGGAGGGAATACAGCCTCTCAGACTTCAAAGATTACCCTTTCCTGGTGATCTTCTTTACATGCAATCACTGTCCTTATGTAATCGGATCAGATGAGGTAACGCGTGCAACTGCAGAGAAATACAGCAGCTCCGGCGTTACTTTTGTCGGAATAAACTCCAACAGTGAAAACACCTACCCTGAAGACAGTTTTCCGAACATGGTCGAAAGGATGAAGAAGCATAAGTTCCCGTGGAAATACCTGTATGACAGGGATCAGTCAGTTGCCATGAAATACGGGGCCCTCAGGACTCCTCATTTCTATGTCTTCAACGAGAAGAGGGAGCTCGTGTACACCGGAAGAGGCGTTGACTCACCCCGTGACACATCAAGGATGACAATCAACAATCTGGACATTGTACTCGGGGAGCTGACCTCCGGCAAGCCTGTCACCGTAGCTAAGACAAATCCCATTGGCTGCAACGTCAAATGGGAAGGAAAGGATGCACACTGGATGCCGCCCGAAGCATGTGACCTGGTCTGATTGATTTATCCTTCTGGTAAACCGTTATACCCGGATAGAAATATGGACAAAATCATCCTTTTCATTCTGCTTACCATTCCCATCATAATTATCTCCCGGAGGGCTCTCTTTGACTTCCGGAGTCATGGATTCTACAGGTTCTTCAGCTGGGAGGGCATTATCCTGCTCTTTACCCTGAATTACAGCTACTGGTTTAAAAACCCGTTCTCATGGCAACAGATTGCCTCCTGGCTGTTTCTGGTAGTATCAGCATACCTGGTGACAACAGGTGTGATAACGCTCAGAAAAAGAGGGATACCGGCAGACCATCGAGAGGATCCTGCTCTTTTTCAGTTTGAAAAGACATCTGAGCTTGTCACGACCGGTATCTTCAGGTACATACGACATCCGCTATACTCTTCGCTTCTCTTCCTCACATGGGGAATCTGGCTTAAGAACCCCAATATACCAGGGATCTTTATTGCCCTTGCCTCGTCAGCTCTGCTGTTTCTCACAGCAAAAGCTGATGAGACTGAATGTGTTGCCTTTTTCGGGGAAAAGTACAGTGATTATATGAGCCGGACAAAGATGTTCATCCCGTTTCTCTTCTGAAATATTTAAGATCATTACCTTCGGTATTTAAAGGAAATAATATGGCAATCCCAACATCACGCACAGCAGAGCCTGGCATAATCACGATAGATGAAGAGAAATGCACTGGCTGCGGGCTGTGCATCTCTGTGTGCAAGGATTTCTCCATAGTGATGGAGAATGGCAAGGCAAAGGCCGGCAAGAATCCCGTTTTCGGCTGCATAGCATGCGGACACTGCATGGCTGTCTGTCCTGAGGGCGCCATCAGCGTGAACGGCAGAACCTTGTCACCTGACGACCTCTTTGACCTCCCTCCGAAAGAAGCAGCAGCAGACTATGGTCAGCTTCTGTCACTGCTGCAGAGAAGAAGAAGCATCAGGGAGTTCACCGACAGAGAGGTGGAACCGGAGAAGGTTAATCTAATACTGGATGCAGCAAGGACCGCCCCAATGGGACTGCCTCCTTCGGACGTGAATGTGCTGGTCTTCGGCAGCAAGGCAGCCAACAGGGCCTTCGCTGAGGATTTCTGCAAACATCTTGAGGGGATGAGGTGGTTTGTCTCAGACTGGTTCCTGGCTATTATGAGACCCTTCTGGGGGAAGGCCAACGATGAGCTCTTCAGGGGTTTTGTCAGACCCTGCCTTGAAGTCTATATATCAAGGATGAAGGAGGGTGAGAATGTTGTCACCTATGACGCCCCGCTGGCAATATATTTTTACGGTTCACCATATTGTGACCCGGCTGACCCGGTTATTGCCGCAACATACGCCATGATCGCCGGGGAGTCACTCGGCCTTGGAACCTGCATGCTTGGAGCGATCCATCCCTTAATCCAGAACGGTAAGACGGCCGAAAAGCTGAGGAGCAAATATGGAATTAAATACAAGAGCCGCGAAGGGATATTCGTAATATTCGGATACTCCTCAGTTAAATACAGCAAAGGTATCGGGAGAACCTTCGCGTCAGTGAACATCAGCAACTGACAGGTGTTACAGAAATAAACCTGCCTGTCCAGAATATAAAAAACACGTATGAAAATACTCCTTACCGGTGCAACAGGTTATATCGCAAAACGGCTTCTTCCAGTACTGCTGGCTGAAGGTCATGAGGTAGTATGTTGTGTCAGGGACAGAAAGAGGTTTGACACAACCAGGTTCGCCTCCGGCAATCTCAAAGTCATAGAGGCGAATTTCCTCAATAAAGACTCATTGGCCAATATACCTGGCGATATTGATGCAGCCTATTATCTCATTCATTCAATGTCAGCCTCAACGGGCGACTTTGCTGCAATGGAGCGGACCTCCGCTCTCAATTTCAGGGACAGAATGAATGAAACGGGGATCAGGCAGGTGATATACCTCAGCGGAATTGTAAACAATGATTCCCTGTCAAAACACCTCTCTTCCCGCAAGACGGTCGAGGATGTTTTGTCATCAGGATCATACAATCTGACAGTGCTCAGGGCAGGTATCATTCTCGGCTCAGGCAGTGCTTCGTTTGAGATAATCCGTGATCTGGTGGAGAAACTGCCGGTGATGATTACGCCAAAGTGGCTAAACACCAGGTCACAGCCCCTAGCAGTACAGAATGTAATTGAATTTCTGAACGGAGTACTGTTGAAGGAAGATACATACGGTAAAAGCTTCGATATAGGCGGTCCGGATATTTTGACTTACAAAGAGATGCTTCTCAGGTTTGCTAAAGTCAGGAAGCTGAAGCGCAGTATCTTCGTAGTGCCTGTAATGACTCCCAGGTTGTCATCCTACTGGCTCTATTTTGTAACCTCAACCTCCTACAAGCTGGCGGTCAACCTCGTTGACAGCATGAAGGTAGAGGTGATCTGCCGCGAGAATGACCTGCATAAAAGGCTGGGCATCAATCTCATCGGTTTTGAAGATTCAATACGGATGGCATTTGACAGGATTGAGCAGCAGGAAGTATTCTCAAGCTGGACCGACGCACTCTCCGGCCCCCTGCTTGAAAAAGGTATCTCTGACCTCATCAGGGTTCCTGTTTACGGTTGCCTGTTCGATAAAAGAGTAAGGCCGATAAGCGATGAGGAAGCAGTACTCAATAAGATATGGGCAATAGGGGGAAAAAACGGATGGTATCATGCCAACTGGCTATGGGGGATGCGCGGTTTCCTCGATAAACTTTCAGGAGGTGTCGGACTTCGAAGGGGAAGAAGAAACAGCAGCGAAATCTCGCCGGGCGACGCACTCGACTTCTGGAGAGTGATCTATGCCGACAGGAAAGAGAAGAGGCTTCTGCTTTACGCTGAGATGAAACTCCCCGGAGAAGCATGGCTCGAATTCCGGATCGAAGACAACATGCTTTACCAGACTGCAACATTCAGGCCACTGGGTTTATGGGGAAGAGTGTACTGGTATTCTATCGTTCCGCTTCATGCAATTGTCTTCGGAGGAATGATAAAGAAACTGTCAGAGGGATGACAGGTCTCAAAAGAATAGTTATTTTTGATTTATTGATGAATAATTGATTTAACCCCTGATCTGAAGATAAAGACAACTTAAGCAAAGGGAAATGGTTTAGCCACTGTCAGGACAATGAAGAAACAGCAACTGATAAAGCGGTTAAGAGCAGGGCTCAAATCAGACGAGACAGGGAATAAGGCTAATTCCCTGATTTTTCTACACAGATACGGTTTTAACATCCCTCTCACCTTCCTTGTGACCATCAGGGCGCATGAAAGGTATCTTAAGGAAGGATCTGCAGTGCTTGATGAGCTCCGCAGGGAAGTGCTTGAACTGCCTGATAAACTCTATGCGGTCAGGTCCTCTACCACTGCTGAGGATTCAAAGGAGTTCAGTTTTGCCGGTCAGTTTCAGACTCTCATGAATGTGCGGGGAACGGAGAATATCCTTGCCGCAGTTCGCACAGTATGGGAGTCAGCTTCACATCTTAATGACAACGAGTATCTCAGAAGGACAGGCATCACAGCCATTAAATGCGGCGTTATCATCCAGGAGATGATCGAGTCACAACTGGCAGGGGTCAGCTTCAGCCGCAATCCGGTAACAAACCAGAATGAGACAGTGATCGAAGCCCTCGAGGGTCTTGGGGAAGATCTTGTTCAGAAAGGGATTACCCCCCTGCGATGGAGGATAAGAAAGGAGGAGGTTATTGAAGGTGACAGGGGCCATCGCTTCTACGCAGTGATAAAGAAGGTGGCAGCCGATACGTTAAAGCTAAGGCGGTATTACGGGGAGCACGCCGATATTGAATGGGCATGGGACGGGAAACATCTTTACTATCTTCAGCTCAGGCAGATAACCGGAAGAAAGGAGCTTAATATCTACTCCAATAAGATGGCCAAGGAGATGCTGCCTGGCCAGGTCAAGCCTCTTATATGGTCAGTGAACATCCCCATGGTCAACGGAACATGGATAAAGATTCTTTCTGAAATAACAGGCCCGCTGAGTGTTAAGCCTGAGGAGCTGGCAAAACCGTTCTATTACCAGACTTATTTCAACATTGCGGCGCTGGGGAGGATATTCAGTGAATTCGGAATGTCAACAGACGCTCTTGAGCAGATGATGCTCAGCACTGATAATAAAAAACCTTCAGTAAAACCCGGCCTTAAAACACTCAGGCATTCATTCAGAATTATCAGGTTCATCATTGACAAAATGAGGTTCGAAAAGAAGCTCATCTCAGAATACAACGACCTGAAAGAAAGATTCACCGCGATTGAGGCTGAACTGAGGAACGGTTTTTCCAGACAGTCATTCGGCAAATACTACTCAATCCTTTTTTCTGAAGGCCAGCGTATGGCATATCTCAATATCATGGCCCCTATCCTCATGACCCTTAACCACAAGAGACTGAGAAAAAGGCTCGCCAAAAAGGGGCTCGAGTATGACAATCTTGATTTCCGTCGCGATTTTCCGCAGCTCGATGACTACACCCCGATGCCGGCAATCATGAGGATCAAAAATGCCATTGAAAGCCTTCCCGAAGGGCTGAGAGAACAGTGCACTTCACTGCAGCGACTCAGGTCTGTTCCGGAAGCAGCCTCAATGGCCGGAGAAATTGACAGGTTCATGAAAGACTTCGGTCATCTCAGTGAGAGCGGCAACGACTTTTCATTTCCGAAATGGGAGGAAAACCCGGAGCAGGTTTTCAATATGATAATGAATTCAGCCAATCATGAGCCAAGGACAGAACTCTACAGTCCTGATGACTTGAGACAAAAGGGCATTAAGCTCAGCCGGTCACTGCGCAAAACCTATCTTAAGGCTGGCAGATTCAAGCTCTACCGCGAACAGATCAGCTCTTTATACATATTTGGTTACGGCCTTTTCCGGAGGCTGTTCCTGAGCCTCGGACGAGAGTTCGCAGCCGCAGGCGTCATTGAGTCTGAAAATGACATCTTCTATCTCCACAAGGAAGAGACAGATCTGATTCTGAATGACCCGGATAATCCGGGCAATAGCCGTTTCAGGGAGCTTATACTGCAACGGAAGAAAGAGATGGAGGAGACAAAGGATATCGTTCTTCCGCCTGTTATTTACGGTGATGAGGCTCCTCAGCCTGATACCCGCAGGGTCGTAAATCATCCGGGTATTGGTACGTCATCCGGATCTTATACAGGCAGGACCAGGGTCGTAAGGAATACAGATGATTTTGCAGCAGTTGAAAAAGGAGACATCGTATTGATACCTTTTTCTGACGTAAGCTGGACACCCATACTCGTCAAGGCCGGAGCCATAGTATCTGAAACCGGGGGTATGCTGTCACACAGCTCTATCATTGCTCGTGAAATGGGTATCCCCGCCCTTGTCTCAGTTGCAAATGCCTGTGCGCTGGGCAGCGGCCTCAAGGTCACGGTAAACGGTTCAAACGGACTTTTAACAGTTCATGATTATGAGTGAAGTAATAACATACCTGGCTGACCATCCATGGTTTACTGCAATACTCTGCAGTGTCACGGCTTATCTTATCGGATCAGTCTCTTTTGCCCGTATTGTCTATTTTCTGGCAACAAAGAAGAGTCAGATTGAACCTTTCTCGGAGCCGGTACCTCATTCTGATGAGACCTTCGAATCAGACCTGGTAAGTGCCACCCTGGTGACTAAAAAGATCGGGGCAAGGTATGGAGTCATCACCTCTGTTGCCGATATGCTGAAAGTTGCCGTACCAACTCTGCTGGTCAAACTTGCATTCCCTGGTGAACTCTGGTTCCTCCTGGTAGCACTCTTCGGTGTGGCAGGCCATAATTTCCCGGTTTATTACAGGTTTGTCGGCGGCCGCGGGGAATCATCCATACTCGGAATTATTCTCGTAATCAACTGGTTCGGCCTAATCGTTGCCAACCTCGCTGCGACACTTCTCGGATTCATTGCAGGAAGCGTACTGGTAATACGTTGGGGGGGATATGTGATACTCATCTTCTGGCTGTGGTACTGGTTCGACGATTGGCGATATGCCCTCTTTATGCTATTGATCAATTGCCTCTTCTGGATCTCAATGCGAAAGGATCTGGCCCGCTTCATCGAGCTGAAAAAGAAGAGAGGCCTGGCCTTTACCGAGGAGGAGGTATCGGAATTTATCCTGATGGGAAAAAGCATGGGCAGAGCACTTGACAGGTACAGCCTGTATGCAATTATTAAAAGAATCGCAGACAAAAAAGGAGAAGGACCAAAAGGGTGAGATCCGGAATTTTATACCATTGCATAGCATTGATCATGTGCCTTTCGCAGGCAGTCAGTGGTCAGAATTTGACTCTTGGTTTTGACAACCAGGTAAGCACCTGGGTCGGGTCAAATTATACCGAACAGTTATACACCCAGGCGGGAATAAGATACATTCCCACCCTCAGTCCTTCATGGAAAACAGGCAGGAACAGCAAATTCGATGCTGAATTATCTATAAATACATATGGAAATCTGTTATTCACAGATGCTGAATTAGATACAGCAACATATGACTTCAAGGCATACCGTCTGTGGATGAGATATTCGACATCTAATCTTGAGATAAGAGCAGGGCTGCAAAAAATTAACTTCGGTTCCTCTAATATTCTCCGGCCGCTGATGTGGTTTGACAATATCGACTTCAGAGATCCCCTTCAGCTGACCAACGGTGTCTACGCCCTCCTCGGGCGATACTATTTCAATAACAACGCGAACATCTGGCTATGGACTCTTTACGGGAACAAGGAGACCAAAGGATGGGAAGTGGTACCCTCCGTATGGGACATTCCGGAGTATGGCGGCCGGCTTCAGCTGCCTGTGCCCCTCGGAGAGATTGCTTTCAGCTATCACCACCGCGATGCTGATTATTCTGAGCTTTATGCCGGCAATCCCCTGGTTACTGACACCCGCTTTACGGAACAGATGTTTGCCCTTGACGGCAAATGGGACGTTGGACCGGGAATATGGTTTGAATACTCCGGAAAGCTAAACGACAAGGATAATCTGCTTGTTACCAGGTGGGAGACCTATTACAGCCTTGGAATAGATTATACTTTCCCGCTGGGAAAGGGGCTGAATGCCGGTTCGGAATTCTTCCACTATTCCAACAATGCTGAAGATGAGCAGATGAAGACGACCCGTAATTTTTCAACACTCTCTCTCAGTTACCCTCTGTTCCTTTCCCACAGTATTTCAGGACTTGTATACTATAACTGGGATACGGAAGAGTGGTACCGTTTTCTGAACCTCCAGCTGAAATATGATTATATAAGTCTATATTTAATGGCATTTTGGAATCCTGATAAGCTTACAATGTTTGTTGGCAGCGATGACAGCAACAGTTTTGCAGGGAAAGGATTCCAGCTCATGGTGGTACTCGATATCTAAGCAATTAATTTCTCTGTCAGATGGACAACGAAACGATAATAACAATTGAAGGTCTCAAAAAACACTTTCCCATGGGAAGCGGCAGGTTCACCGCTCTGAACGGCATTGATCTCACAGTCGGAAAGGGTGAGTTTGCAGGCATTATAGGGCCGAGCGGGTCAGGCAAGACAACGCTTCTCAATATTATCGGTACTCTCGATGTCCCTTCCGAGGGGAGGGCTGTCATACTCGGGCAGTCTGTCGCCAGTCTCACACCGGCAGCCTCAGCGGCACTGCGCAAGTCAAAGCTGGGTTTTATTTTCCAGAGCTATAATCTCTTCCAGGTGCACACCGTTTTTGAGAATGTTGAGTTTCCTCTGCTGCTTCAGGGGATAGAAACCGCCAAACGCAGACAGATGGTCCTTGATGCCCTGGAATGGGTAGGCCTTACTGACAAGATTAAATCACGACCGGCACAGCTCTCAGGCGGCGAGAGCCAGCGTGTCGCGATAGCGCGTGCCATGGTGAAGAGACCAGCCATCGTTCTTGCTGATGAGCCTACGGCAAACCTTGATGCTGCAAACTCTCACAACATACTGCAGACAATGGAAAAGCTGAACCGTGAACTGCAGACAACATTCCTCTTTGCCACACATGATGAGAAAGTAATAAGCTATGTCAGAAGAAAAATTATTCTTCTTGACGGGAAAGTAGCCAGGGATGAGATCATTGAAAAAAACTAACCGGAGGAAGCGCATATGATGGCATTCAATCTGGCATTCAGAAACCTCCTGGGAGCAGGATTACGAACATGGCTCAACGTCATTGTTCTCTCATTCTCATTTGTCATAATCATATGGACCAAAGGGCTGCTGGAAGGATGGGACCGTCAGGCAAGGAATGATATGATCAAGTGGGAGATAGGCGGCGGTCAGTACTGGCATGCCAGCTATGACCCCTATGACCCATTTACTTTATCTGACAGCCACGGCGCCATTCCCGGTGAACTTTCGGCAATTGCCAATGACACCTCCGTAGTTCCGGTTCTCATAGCACAGGGGACCATCTTTCCCGCCGGAAGGATGCAGTCAGTCCTTATCAAGGGTATACCCCCTGAACAGAAGCTCCTGGCCCTGCCGACAGAAAAGCTGGTATCAGTTGATAATGATATACCGGCCATAATCGGTAGTACCATGGCTGAGAACACAAAGCTCGGCGAGGGTGATTATGTGACACTGCGCTGGCGTGACAGGAATGGCACATTCGATGCCACAGAGATAAGGATAGCGGGGCTCTTTGAGACCACGGTGCCGACTGTCGACGTGGGGCAGGTGTGGATACCTTTGGATAATCTCCGCGAGATGATGCTTCTCCCCGGTGAGGCAACATTAATTATCGCCGGAGAGACGTCAGGGGCCGTACCTGTGAATGACGAGTGGGTATTCAAGGATCACAGGACGCTGCTGGCAGACATAGAGCAGATCATTAAGGCAAAAAGTTCGATGGGGATGATAATATGGGCAATACTGCTCATGCTTGCGATGCTTGCCGTGTTCGATACACAGGTGTTCTCAATTTTCAGGAGACAGAAGGAGATCGGAACCTATGTGGCACTCGGCATGACCCGGGGAGAGGTTGTTAAGCTGTTTACAATCGAGGGAGCAATGAATTCAGTCCTGGCAGCAATCGTAGGTGCTCTCTACGGCATCCCGCTGCTTACATTGCAGGCCGTAAACGGCATTGCCATACCTGTCAAAAGCAGCGACTACGGCATTGCCATGGCTGAGAGGCTATACCCTGTGTACAGTTTAGGCCTTATTGCAGGAACAGTATTCATAGTGATGCTGGTAACAACCATCGTCAGCTACTGGCCTTCGCGCAAAATTGCCAGGCTTAATCCCACAGATGCTCTAAGGGGGAGGATGCAATGATCAGATTTATATTCAAGGGCCTCATAAGGGACCGAAATCGCAGCCTGATACCTTTCATCGTAACAGCTACAGGGGTAATGCTCACAGTGATCTTCCATGCATGGATGACAGGCGTTATTGGCAACAGCATTGAGTTTAATGCAAGGTTTGCAGCAGGCCATGTAAAAATTATGACCAGCGCTTACGCAGAGAATGCAGGTCAGTCGCCGAATGATCTTGCAATACTCGGCACTGATACCCTTACAGGAATCATCTCTGCTGAGATACCGGAGATGGAGTTTGTGGAGCGCATATATTTCGGAGGACTGATCGACGTTCCCGACAGTTCAGGAGAGACAAGGGCACAGGGGCCGGCATTCGGCATCGGCATTGACATGCTTTCCGGACGTAACGATGAGACAGAGCGAATGAATATCACCTCATCACTCAAGAGCGGACGCCTGCCCCTGAACAGGAATGAAGCAATCCTCAGCAGCGTTTTTGCAGATAAACTCGAAATCATTCCGGGTGATACCTTCACACTGGTAGGATCAAGCATGTACGGAGAGCTTACGATGCACAATTTCGTACTCTGCGGGACAGTGGAATTCGGGACAACAGCTCTTGACAAAGGAACCATCATAGCTGATATAAAGGATGTGAGAGAGGCACTGAATATGTATGACGCCACTGGTGAGATACTCGGTTTTTTAAGAACAGGAACCTATGACGATGAACAGGCAACTATGATCGTCAATCGATTCAATGAAAAATATTTTTCGGCGGAGGATGAATTCTCGCTGCTGATGAAGAGCCTCGCCCAGCAGAATAACATGGGTTTCCTGGTTGAGTATTCAGGCAAGCTTAAGGCGATACTCGTTTCAGTATTCATTATGGCAATGTCGCTGATTTTATGGAATGCAGGACTGCTGGGAGGATTAAGAAGATACGGCGAGTTTGGTATGAGACTTGCAATAGGTGAAGAGAAAGGACATGTCTATAGAACAATGCTGATGGAATCGCTGATCATAGGTTTCTTCGGATCTCTGGCAGGTGTCGCCGCAGGGATGGTCATAGCACTCTATCTTCAGGACCATGGCATCGATCTTGGAATAATGATGAAGAATGCTTCTATCATGATGCCACATGTGTTCAGGGCCCGGATCACTCCGGAAACATGGTATATTGGCTTTGTTCCGGGCTTCCTGTCAACACAGCTGGGGGCGCTTCTTGCCGGAATCGGAATTTACAGACGCCAGACTGCACAACTCTTTAAAGAACTTGAAGCATGAAAAGATTCATCACAATAGTGATTTTAATTACATGTTACTGCGGCCTTAATGCCCAGTACCCGGACGCCAGGAAAATTATCGAAGGTATTGATCAGAATATGTCATCTGAGAACAGGGTCTTCTCATCTTCAATGATAATCCATGGAAGACGGTCAACACATACTGTAAAGCTCAAGACCTGGACTGCAGGTGAGGATAAGTCTTTCACCGAATATCTCTTTCCGGTGCGTGAGCAGGGAACGAAGATGCTCAAGCTTGAAGACCAGCTCTGGATATACTCCCCGTCAACAGACCGCATTATTCAGATTGCCGGACATATGCTCCGCCAGTCGGTAATGGGTTCAGACCTCTCCTATGAAGACCTCATGGAGGACAGCAAACTGACCGACCAGTACAATGCCAGGATTACAGGAACAGAGACTGTCGACGGGCACCAGTGCTGGGTAATAGAACTGACTGCCTTCGTGACGGAAATAGCATATCACGGAAAGAAGTTATGGGTTGACCAGAAGCGAAATATCCCCCTCAGGGAAGAGATGTACGCCAAAAGCGGGACCTTGCTAAAACGAACTGAGTTATCTGATATTCAGCGTATTAATGAGCGATGGTATCCGAAAAAGATTGTCTTCAGGGATATGCTCAAGGATGGTGAGGGAACTGAATTCATTATTGAGGATATCGAATTCAATGTTCCGATCGAAGATTATATCTTTTCAAAGGCGAGTCTTAAAAAGTAGGAGCACACTTATCACCTGCACTGACAAGAGGATGCGATCTGAGGTACTCAACTGAAATATCAGATCTTATCGCGGAATCAAACTCCAGACCCGCGTCGTAATCACCCTTCAGAATAAAAATTGAGCCAGGGCAGCAGGTACCTGTTGAGAGTCAGATGCTGCTCTTCCTCACTAATCCCGTCATTGCAGAACGCCATTGTCTCACCGAAATTGCACAGTGAATTATGCGATCCCATCTGGCAATGTGTTGCACCTTTGATAAGAAGGTAGGTCTTGTTGACAGATGCTGAAAAATTATAGATCGGAAGCTGATGTTTTTCAGGCGGCGTAATGCAGTCATTGCCTCCGGCAACGATAAGGGTAGGTGCTTTAACTGAAGAGGCAGACTGAATGGCAGACGGAGAGGTGTTCAAGGGTGCCAGTGAAACAATGGCGGCTATATCAACCTGCATGTTGGCTGCAGCAAACACGGCCCCCCCTCCCATGCTGTGACCCATAAGACACCTTGAAGCATCAGTTATACCATGAAGCGGAGAGGAAGCATCGGCAGCCAGGCTGTCAATCGCACCAAGAACAAAGGCCAGGTCTTCTGAATACTCTTCATGTGACGGAAAAAGTCCGGATGCACTTCCGGGAAAGACAAGAATATAGCCGGCCGGCACAAGCGCCTCCTGAATATTGAGGTATGCCGATGTAGGTAACATGTAACCATGTGCAAAACAGATCACCGGGAATTTGACTTTTGATGATACACCCTCTGCACCACCATCTCCAGGCAGAGCCTGAGGATAAAATATATCTGCGGGAATATTCCTTCTACCACTCAGACCATCACTGAATACTGTATTTATGTGCCCGATAGCGTAATCCTGCGCAAACATCCCGGAACAGATGAGCAGGGCAGTTATGACTAGTTGGAGTTCTCATTCTGCAAATTTAAGTGTATCATATTTCAAAATGATGGTTACATTTGACTGAATTTGCTGATTTCTATGAAAATTGCCGTTACCGGTGCCTCAGGCCATGTGGGCACAAACCTGTGCAGGATGCTGATTGGCGAGGGGTTTAGTGTTAAAGCCCTGATTCATAGCAGCACGCTGGGTCTGGAGGATCTCGACATTGAAATAGTCAGAGGTGACATCAACAGTGAATCCGATCTGAGAAATCTTTGCAGAGGTTGTGAAACTGTCTTTCATCTTGCAGCATGCATCAGTATCCGCCGGAAGGATCAGGAATGCATCAGGACCAATGCTGAAAGCTGTGTCACCCTTATCAGTGCGGCCAGGGCTGAGGGAGTAAAAAGGATCATCCACTTCAGCTCGATACATGCCTTCAGTCATGAGCCGATGGACCGGGTGCTCGATGAAACGCGCGAGCTCGCCCTCGGCAGCACGGCGTCATATGACAGGTCAAAGGCTCTCGGCCAGAAGATAATGCTCGATGCCTCATCACCTGAACTGGAAGTGGTTGTTTTAAACCCGACAGCCATAATAGGCCCCTGCGATCACAAGCCTTCACTGATCGGCAATGCCGTCATCAGATTCTACAAGGGGCAGAACCCCACCCTTATCCCCGGTGGATACAACTGGGTGGATGTGAGAGATATATGCAGGGCCGCGGTCAATGCTATAACCCGGGGAACTCCCGGTCAGTGCTATCTGCTGGGTGGAAGCTGGCAGAGCCTGCCAACACTGGCTGACACCATTGCACAGCTGGGGGGCCACAAGACACCTGCCATAACACTGCCGATGTGGCTCGCCGGAATCGGGGCCGTATTTCTCAACCTGCATGCCACATTCACAGGCTCAACTCCACTCTATACCGCTATGTCACTTGAAGCACTCAAATACGGTCATAAGAACATATCAAGCCTCAAGGCAGCAAAAGAGCTCGGTTTTGTCTCCCGTCCCTTTATTGAGACTATCACTGACACCATAAGCTGGTTCAAACAAAAAAGCTACATCTGATGGACAAAACAACTTTCACCCTCCTGGTGTGGCTCTGGACCGCCATAGGCGTCATAGTCTTCCTCCTGTTGCTGTTTGTAACGGCACCCTACGGCAGACACTCCTCTAAGAAATGGGGCGTCACCATACCTGACCGGCTGGGATGGTTCATGATGGAAGTGCCGGCACTGCTTATATTTATATGGCTGATAATCACCGGTGATGCTCAGAAGACAGCTGTGGTATGGATCATAGCCTTTCTCTATGCGTTTCACTATTTCAACCGCTCAGTAATATATCCTATGCGTATCAGGACCAGAGGGAAAGAGATGCCCCTGGTCATTGCGCTGATGGCAATATTCTTCAACTTCGTCAACGCAGGATTCCTGGGGTATTATACCGGAACCCTGCAGACACAGTACGGCAATGAATGGTTCACCGACCCACGCTTCGCAGCCGGACTGGCACTTTTCATTACCGGTATGATAATCAATGTCTCCTCAGACGAGAAGCTGATACATCTCAGGAAAAAAAGCACCAGCGGCTACCAGATTCCCCGCGGGGGACTGTTTGAGAAGATCTCCTGTCCGAACTTCTTCGGAGAGATAGTGGAATGGGCAGGGTTTGCAATTATCTGCTGGTCGCTGCCGGCCCTCTCGTTCTTTGTATGGACCTTCTGTAACCTGGTACCCCGGGCTCTTGCCCATCACAAATGGTACAGGAGCAATTTCAGTGATTATCCTCCCGGCAGAAAGGCTGTATTTCCCTTTATTTTGTAACTTAACGTCTCATATCATCTGAAGTGGATTCTACTTATCTCAGTTATCGGCTAAGATTCGTCTGGCTTACGGTTTTTGCCGTAGCCATGGGTTTCCTTGAGGCTATTGTGGTAGTATATCTCAGAATGATATACTACCCCGAAGGATTCGATTTTCCGCTTGCCCTTATGCCCCCGGAGGTGCTGTCAGTTGAGTGGGTGAGGGAGATTGCAACCCTTGTCATGCTAGCCGCTGTTGGCATTATTGCAGGCAGAAATAATCTCCAGAGGCTCTTCTACGCTCTCTTTGCCTTTGGGGTATGGGACATCATCTATTACGTGGCACTCAAGATCTTCCTCGCATGGCCTGCTTCTCTCCTTACCTGGGACCTTTTGTTCCTGATACCTCTCCCCTGGCTGGGGCCTGTGCTGGCACCCGTGATCTGCTCAGTCACAATGATGATCATGGCAGTCATCATTATCGGCAGACAGGAAAGAGGTTATACTGTGAGGCCCGCTCCTGCCGACTGGATATTGATCTATGGAGGCGCCGCAGTAATACTTTATACGTTCCTTATTGACTACTCAATGCTTATAATTAACAGCGGCATACTGTCATCAGAGGGCACCCCGGCCGACGCAGAGAAACTCCTGTCAATAATAAACCAGTATATACCTGGCAGTTATAAATGGGTTCTCTTTGTTGCAGGGGAGCTGCTGATAATTGCCGGGACTGTCAGAATCTTCATTAAATCCAGGAAAAGAAAACTGCCGGTCGGGGAACCGGCAGTTTAGTGTTAAAAAAACGGACTTATGGAAAGAAAGAAGGAATTCAGAGTTGACGGTAATAAACTGACATTGCTATGTAATCTGCAACACGTCTGGCACAATTCATCTCACGCATAGGAATAATAAGGGTGCCGAGTGTCTCAAGCGCGGGTCCGATCAGCTCGCTCAGCTTCACACTCGTCCCGTCATCGAAGGTAAGCAGGATATCCCTGTGGCGGCAGACGGAGCCCTCTGTCTCATCCTCATCGGTGATCTTCACTGCTGCCGTTGACTGAAGCACACCGTTCAGGAAGACCTGTATCGAGTCTATCCCGGTCGATCTTACTATATCAACGTCTCCTATTGTCAGAGTATATTTTCGTTCTGATTTGCGGAAATCCTTCCAGATAAAAACAGACTCTTCTCCCATAAGTATTTCTTCACCCTCCTTCAGCGAGAATGAAGAGATTGAAGTGTCACCCTTTGTATAAGAGACCATCACACTGTAATCATCTGTAAAATTATACTCCGAGGCATAATTGCCGTCTGTAAAATTGCTTCCTGCAGCCGTCACCTCGAGAGTACCGATATCTTCAGTATCAATGGCGAATCCTGCCATCAGCCTGTAGTCATACCTCCTGAAGTATGAAAAATAGTTATGGTATTCACTCGCTGTAATTGTGAAATCATTCTCTTCTGCAACCTCTTCCGGATTGGTCTGGTAAAGGTACCTTGGATGAAATATCATTTTCTGAGGAATGTTCACCACCAGCATTTCACTCTCGCCGGTTTTTTCAAACGTCCACCGGGGTCTCATGTCGCGATGGCACATGTAGGTTTCCGGCTTGAAATCATATATGCCGGCTATCATGTCGAGCTCTATGCTGTCACTGTAAATCTCACCCGATTTAGTCTGATCTGACGCCGTCATCAATTGGAAGCCCCTGGTATCAGAGATGACTGCCGTGGCTTTGTTAATCTTTAATGAGCTCTCATCCAGAGCATTCCTGAGAGACGTATCACCAACATTTCTTGAACACTGTGATGTCAGTATTGCTGCAATGACGATAAATAGGATAACGATCTTTCTCATAATAAAGATATTAGATTTCAACTTGTCACTTTTTGCAAATTTAAATATCATTTATGAAGTTTTGATGAAAATGATGCTGAAATAAATAGTTGTGCCGTTCTCCCGCATCAGGGTGAAAGAGGCGAATTGATATTTAAGACAGTTGAAGGTATTGAATTGAAAAATTTATACATTTATACAGCCTGATTTTTAATTGAAATACCTAACCTAAAACATATTTACTATGACAAGAAAAAGAACTATGGGGTACACGCTCCTCCTCGTTATGGCCATGTTCCTGATCTCATGCGGTGGCGGAGGGAAGAAGGAAGTTAAGGAACCAACTGCTGAATCAGCTCTCATCGAGGTCTCCATCACCGGTATGACCTGCACCGGATGTGAAAATACGATACAGGCCAACCTGGCAAAGGTACCCGGCATTATTTCAGTAAAGGCATCTCACACGCTTGGCAATGCCATGGTTGAGTATGAGCCTGCAAAAGTAGATACTGCCAAAATCAAAGAGGTCGTTGACGGTCTCGGATATAATGCCGTTAAGGTAATGACCCGGCAGGCTGAGTAGGCATCGGCAGACTGGCTGTTTACTTTCTGTTTTTTATCCAATCAATCCATCTATGGAGAAAGAGAAGCAAGAGAAGAGCAATGAGAAGCCGGATCTCGACAAGGTTGTAGAGGCATCGAGGCGCGATTTCATTCGCAGGCTGTCAATTGCAGGGGCTGTTTCCGTCACCGGGGCAGCGGCGTTGTATTCGGGCCACAGTTTTGAGAAGGCCAAGCACAACAAGGGCATGATCAAGGTGCTCACCGAAGATAACAGACTGGTGGAGATTCCCGCTGACCAGATCAAGGATCTCAAGCCTGACGTTAAGGCATTGAAGGCCAGGGGTAAAGAGGGACTTCAGGGAAAGAAGTGGGTGATGGTCATTGACCTGTCACGCTGCAGGAATGCCAGGAAATGCGTTGAGGCATGCCAGAGCGCTCATCATCTCAGACCCTATGAGTACCACATCAACACCCTGGTGATGAAGGAATCGGCCAATACCCCCGAGTATTTCATGCCCAAGCCGTGCCAGCACTGCGATAACCCGCCCTGCGTCTCAGTCTGTCCGGTTGATGCAACTTACAAAAGGCAGGACGGCATAGTACTAATCGATAATGAGAGGTGTATCGGCTGTCGTTTCTGCATGGCTGCCTGTCCCTATTCTGCAAGGATGTTTCACTGGCAGGAGCCGTCACAGGCAGAGAATGACAAGGAGAAGACATATGACGTCGAGCTGAATGTGCCTCAGAAAAAGGGTACCATCTCGAAATGCCTATTCAGTGCTGACAGGATCAGGGAAGGGCTTCTTCCCTACTGTGTCTCCGCCTGCCCCAACGGCGTCTTCTATTTCGGTGATGAGAACGAGGATGCTGTTACCAACGGAACTACAAAAGAGACTGTCATGCTGAGCGAGCTGCTTGAAAAGAATGCAGGATACAGGCTCCATGTAGAGCTGGGCACCAACCCGAGGGTGTATTACCTGCCGCCGAAAAACAGGCTCTTTGAGTTTGAGCGCGGTCCTGAGAAAGAATACAGGGAAGAAACGATCTAAAGCCTTGACAATATGAATGAAATACGTTTCAGCTCACCGGAGGAACAGGTAAAGTTAGATTCCGTTGCAGCAGATGTTCTCAGGAATGTAAGGATAAGCAAGGGTTTCATCATCTGGATGGGCTTTCTGCTGCTCGCACTCGCAGCATGTCTCTTCGCTTATATCATACAGCTCAGGGAAGGACTGGGTGTGACAGGCCTTCGTGACTATACCAGCTGGGGAATGTATATCGCCAACTTCGTCTTCTTTGTCGCGACAAGCCTCGTCGGAATGCTTATCAGTGCGGTTCTCGGTCTTATAGGTTACAGCTGGGTCAAACCCATCTCGAGAATCGCAGAGATAATCGCGATAGCCTTTGCTGCTGTTGCCGGACTGGTAATCATATCCGATATGGGGCGCCCTGACAGATTTCCATTCCTTTTCAGGTTCGGACGGATACAGTCGCCGATTCTTTGGGACGTTACCGTGGTTACTACTTATCTGGTGCTCAGCCTTTTACTTTGGTTCTTCCCTCTCATCCCCGACCTGGCAATATCAAAAAACAGACTCCAGGGAAGACCCTCGTTCCTTGCAAAAACCTATGAAGTGCTTTCATTAAGATGGGAACACCATGAGTCACAGTACCGCATTCTGACACAGGCCATGAGGATCCTTCTGATTTTGATCATTCCTACTGCCTTTGCCATTCATACAGTCACCTCATGGCTCTTCGCGGTCACTCCCAGGACAGGATGGGACAGCACAATTTTCGGACCCTACTTCCTTTCAGGCGCCTTCGTGTCAGGAACCGCCGCCGTAATTATTGCTATGTATTTCTTCAGGGTTAATTATAAACTTGAAAAGTATCTCACACCATTCCACTTCGAAAAGATGGGACGGGTGCTGATCCTGGTATCGATAATATATATATATTTCAACCTGAACGAGTTTCTTGTCCCCGGATACAAGCTGAAGACCGGTGATGCAATACACCTGCGTGAACTCTTCACAGGGCATTACGCTATGCTTTTCTGGAGTGTTCAGCTGGCTGGCCTTGTCATACCGGTTATTCTCCTCCTCATAAAGCAAATGCGGAAACCGCTGCCGATGCTGATTATCTCAATATTTGTCCTTGCCGCCTCATGGTTTAAGCGTTATATCATTGTTGTTCCCGGCCAGGGGCACCCTAACCTTCCGATACAGAACGTACCTGTTGAGTGGGTTGTATACAAGCCTACCCTTATTGAAACAGCAATCACAATGGCATCAATACTGCTTGTTCTTATCATTATTACTGTCCTTTCCAAGCTCTTCCCCGTCATCCCGATATGGGAAATGGCGGAGGATGGGCATGATAAAGAAAAACTTCCCGGTAACGAATAACAGACTGTTTATGAAATACTTTATTCAAATAGCACTTTTCACCTTATTGGCCACAGGATTTGCCAGGGGGCAGGACTGGGTAGTTCCTGAAGACAGGAAAGGGAGGCTCAGTACTTTTCCCTTCACCGATGAGACGAGACAAAGCGGAGAGAAGCTTTATCTGACAAACTGTATTTCATGTCACGGTACGCCGGGCAAAGGCAACTACATCAACCTTGTCCCTCCACCGGGCGATCCGGCTACCGAAAAGATACAGAAAAACAGTGACGGTGAGATATTTCACAAAGTATCAGTCGGGAGAGGTCAGATGCCATCATTCCGCAATGTTCTGACCGGAGATGACATATGGCATGTGGTCTCTTACATAAGAAGCTTCAACAAGAACTACGTTCAGAAAGTGATGCAGATAATCACATCATCTGCATACCCCGGAGCTGTGATAAAGATGACCCTTGGCTACAATGAGGCTGACAGCACGGTTCTCGTCATTGCCAGTGCTGTTGATGAAAAGAAAACCGTAGCTGTTGCCGGCGCAGGTGTCAGGCTCTTTGCGCGCCGTTATTTCGGGATGATGCCGGTAGACGAGGAGAAGACAACCAATGATGCCGGAGTCGCTGCCTTCAGAATCCCGGCAGGGCTTCCCGGTGATAAGGATGGAAATATTCATTTCAGCGCCAAATTCACCGATGAGGATGTTTTCGGTATTGTGTCAAAGGATACTACACTGATGGCAGGAATCAAAACCATTCCGGTAAGCCTGCTGGCCGAGAGGGCTATGTGGAATAACATAAGAAAAGCTCCCGTGTGGGTCATACTGACATACACCATCGGAGTGCTTGCAGTATGGGGATTTATCTTCCTGATCCTCATGAAACTGCGTGACATATACACCATCGGCAGCGTCATTCAGGGGAAGAAATCAGGAGATACAATAACAGAGACCGAAAACTAACCTCCATAAATATGAAAAACCTGACTACTCTTGGAAGAATCCTGTTCGCCCTGCCATTTGCGGTGTTCGGGATAAACCATTTCATGATGATGGATTACTATGTTGGTATGCTTACCTCCTTTATTCCGCTCGGGGCGTATACTATCATCCTTACAGGATTGGTACTTATTGCGGTAAGCATCAGCATCATTACGAAGAAATTTGTCAGGCAATCAACATTTATTCTGGCTGCCCTGCTGCTGATCTTCATACTTACAATACATATCCCTCATCTGTTCAGCGGTAAAGAGATCCCGACAACCCTTATCGCCCTTCTGAAGGATATATCGTTAATGGGCGGATCATTGATGATTGCCGGCATCTATACCGAAGATGAAAAGAAGAAAAACTAATAACATCAATATGAGACACTTGATTACTTTATTAATGCTTATTGGTATCCTGCCCCTCCTTTCTGGTCAGGAGCTCAAAACAGCCGGGTACCAGCAAAAGGAAGTAGAGATAGGCGTTGTTGAACATCTGGGTGACACAATCCCCCTTGACCTCTGGTTCTTCAATGAAAACAGTGAACAGGTAACACTCAGGCAGCTTATTGACAAGCCAACAATATTGTCATTTGTTTATTTTGACTGTCCGAACCTCTGCAGTCCTCTCATGGATGGCATTGCCGATGTCGTAAGCAAGATGGACATGAGTCTCGGGACCGAATACCAGGTCATCACAATAAGCTTCAATACCAGCGACACACCTGAAAAGGCACGGGAGAAGAAAGTCAACTTCGTTCAGCGCATAAGCAAGGAGCATCAGAAGGACTGGATCTATCTTACCGGCATACAGGAAAATATCAGTGCCATCACAGCGGCCGCGGGTTACAAGTATCATCCACAGGGACTTGATTTTGCACACCCTTCTGTTATAATGGTTGTCAGCCCGGCCGGCAAAATCACCAGGTACCTGTATGGTCTTACATACCTCCCGTTTGATGTTAAAATGGCGATTGTTGAAGCGCAGAAAGGCATTGCCAGGCCGACATCAAACCGGATTCTGGAATATTGCTTCGCATACAACCCTGCCAGCAAGACCTACACCCTGCAGGTGACCAGGATTGTTGGTGTCATAACAATCTTCTTCATTATTGTAATAATGATCATCTTGCTTGTCAGGTGGAGAAAAAAATAAAAAACAGTCATACATATGAGTATATCGGGTAGTGAAACACAGGTGAGTTATCTTGATTATCAGGGTAAGCACAAGGGAATATGGTCGTGGCTCCTCTCCACTGACCACAAAAGGATCGGACTGCTGTACCTCTATGCCATAATAGTCTTCTTCTTTGTGGCCGCCTTTCTTGGCCTCCTTATGCGCATTGAGCTTATTGCTCCGGGCAGGACAATCATGGAGCCTCAGACATATAACGGGCTGTTCACCATACATGGGATAATAATGATTTTTGTGATTGTTATCCCTGGCCTGGCTGCCGTCTTCGGCAACTTTTTCCTGCCGATACTCATCGGTGCCAGGGATGTGGCCTTCCCGAAACTAAACCTCTTCTCCTGGTATCTTTACATGATCGGGGCTATACTTGGTGTCCTTTCCCAATTCATTGGCGGAGGTGCTCCTGATACGGGATGGACCTTCTATGTCCCCTACAGCGTCGAGTCTTCAACAAATGTCATCTATGCGCTTACGGCAGCATTCATACTCGGATTCTCTTCGATACTTACAGGATTGAATTTTATAGTAACCATACACAGGATGAGGGCTCCCGGAATGGGATGGATGAGGATGCCTCTCTTCCCCTGGGCATTATATGCGACAGCGTGGATACAGGTGCTTGCTACCCCTATCGTCGGGATAACGCTCCTGATGGTAATAGCTGAAAGGGTTCTGAACATCGGCTTCTTCGATCCGGCACTGGGCGGTGACCCTGTGCTGTTCCAGCATCTGTTCTGGATCTATTCCCACCCCGCCGTTTATATTATGATCTTGCCGGCCATGGGCATAGTGACTGAGATATTTCCCACCTTCAGCCAGAAACCTGTCTTCGGATACGGAGCAATAGTTCTCTCAAGCCTGGCAATTGCCTTCGTCGGATATTTTGTCTGGGGACATCACATGTTCACCTCCGGAATGAGCTATAACGCCAGATGGTTCTTCTCATTCCTTACGTTCATCGTGGCAGTGCCAAGCGCTATTAAGGTATTCAACTGGATATCAACTATGTATGGAGGGTCGATAGATCTTAAGCCTCCCCTGCTCTACGCGATATCATTCATTTTCCTGTTCATGATAGGAGGTTTTACAGGGCTTGTACTGGGCTCTCTGGCAACCAACGTCCATACTCATGATACCGCCTTCGTCGTGGCTCACTTCCACTATATAATCTTCGGAGGAATGGGCTTTGCTTTCTTCGCGGCCATACACTACTGGGCACCAAAAATGTTCGGCAGGATGTACAACTTCAGGGTGGCAAACATTGCATGGGGATTAAACTTTGCCGGTTTCAACCTCCTCTACTTCCCGCTGTTCATTGTCGGACTGCAGGGGATGCCGAGGCGGTCATACGACTATCTGCCTCAGTTCCAGAGCGGACACGTGCTGTCAACAGTAGGAGCTTTTATCCTGATCACCGGGCTTCTGCTGATGGTTTACAACCTCATCAGAGGTGCCAGAAAAGGAGAGGTCGCTCCTGCCAATCCCTGGAAAGGTGTTACGCTTGAGTGGAAAATACCCTCACCCCCGCCTCATGAGAATTTCGACGATATACCCGTGATAACGTCGAAACCGTACCTGTTTGGGAATAATTCAGATAATAAATAGAATCCTGGTATATGTCGGTTCACAACACACACGCAGAGCATATTGACAGCGAAACCGGAAAGCTGGGGATGTGGATCTTCCTTTTCACCGAATTATTTCTTTTCGGTGGTTTGTTTCTTGTATATGCGGTTTTCAGGGCGAAGTATTCCGCAGAGTTCCATATCGCAGCCGGGGAGCTGAATGCATTTATAGGAACCATGAACACCGTCTTCCTGCTTGTGAGCAGTATGACGGTAGCCATGTCGCTGACAGCGATACAGAAGGGTGACCGGAAACTGGCAATGTTCCTTGTCCTTGTTACAATACTTCTGGCGGCACTGTTTATGGTAAACAAGTATTTCGAATGGACACATAAGTTCGAGTACGGAATCTATCCCGGATCAGAGGTTCTTAAAAACATGAGCCACGGCGAGCTATTGTTTTTCGGACTGTATTATATGATGACCGGCCTTCATGCCCTTCATGTCCTTGTCGGCATGGTTCTGCTCTCAATTAACGTCGTCAGGATAAAATCAGGGTCAGTCAACAGCAATCATTACCTGATGCTTGAGAACAGCGCTCTCTACTGGCATCTCGTCGACCTGATCTGGATCTTCCTCTTCCCCCTCTTATACCTAATAACCTGAAACGCCATGAAACACGAGGATAAACATATTTCAAGCTATTCATCACTGGCAATTGTCCTTGCCGTGCTCCTTCTCCTTACCGCATTCTCAGTGTGGATCACAGGCTTTCACTTCGGAGCATTTACGGTGGCAGTAGCTCTGATCATCGCATGTGTCAAGGTGGCAACGGTGCTTATAAATTTCATGCACCTGAAGTTTGAAAACCTCTTTCTCAGACTTCTGGTGACAGGCGTCTTTGTTATGTTCACACTTGTGATAATACTGACTTTTGTAGATTATTATTTCAGATAAAAACAGACAATTATGTTTACAGGGGCATCAAATCTTGCGGAAGGAGTAGACAAGGCATTCCTGTTTATTTTTATCATAGCCTTCATCTTTATCATCGGCATCTCAGCCTTCATGATCTGGACACTTATCCATTTTTCCAGGAAAAAGGGGAAGGCACCGATGCAATTCTCCGGAAGCAATAAGCTGGAAGTGATCTGGACTGTGGTACCGACTATTCTGGTAATATTCATGTTCTGGATCGGCTGGAAGGGCTTTGCACCCATGCGCAGGGTGCCCCCTGATGCAATGAAGGTGACGGCAATAGGACGGATGTGGGAATGGGAGTTTGTTTACCAGGACAGCATGAGATCAAAGGAGCTTGTGTTGCCCATCAACAAACCTGTAAAGCTTGACCTTGTCTCTGAAGATATAAATCACAGCCTCTTCATACCGGCATTCAGGGTAAAGGAGGATGTCATACCGGGCTATGAAAACTGGCTATGGTTCACACCTAACTATATCGGCGATTATGAAATACTCTGCACGGAGTATTGCGGCCTCCTCCATTCAGCAATGATTGCAAAAACAAGAATAGTTGAACAGGAGGAATTTGACAGATGGTTTGAGGAGCTCAAAACCGCATCTTTCATTCCCGATCCTCAGGGTCTCGTTCTCCTGAGAGGAACAGGGTGCCTCGCCTGTCACTCCCTCGACGGCACCAAACTTGTCGGCCCCTCCTTTAAGGGTTTATACGGAAGCCAGAGAAACGTATCTTCAGGCAATACTCAAAAGACCGTCACAGCTGATGAAGCCTACATAGTCAACGCGATATACAATCCGGATGAAGAGATCGCCGAGGGATACTCCAAAGGGCTCATGCAGTCATACAGGAGCCTGCTCATGATGAGTGATATCTCCATCATTACAGACTATCTGAAGACACTTAATGGGGAAAACCAATAGAAGAGATGGCCCCGGCACCATTGCAGAGCTTATAAAGTGGAAGCTCTCGCTGGCTGTTGCCTTCTCTTCCGTCACTGGCTATTTCCTCTTCAGCGGGAGGGCCGGCGGTGACCTTTCCCTTGTGGCCGCAGGCGTGTTTCTTCTGGCGGCAGGCGCTGCAGCACTGAATCAATATACAGAGCGGAAGAGCGACGCCCTGATGGAGAGGACAATGGGCCGTCCGTTACCGGCGGGAAAGATGAATTCACTGACAGCCCTGATGATCTCAGGGGCTCTTCTGGCAGCTGGCTCACTGATGCTCTCATTCACCGGACTGTTACCACTGATGCTTGGCCTTTTCAACGTGATACTCTATAATGCAGTTTATACCGGATTAAAGAAAATAACAACCTTTGCCATTGTCCCCGGAGCTGTAGTGGGTGCAATACCCCCTTTCATCGGATATACCGCCGCAGGTGGAGCGATGACAGACACCGTGATACTGCTTTTTGCACTCTTCATGTTTCTCTGGCAGATACCCCACTTCTGGATACTGCTGATAAGGTACGGACATGAATATCAGAAGGCCGGGATAAAAACCATCTACGGTGCAATCGACAACAGACAGATCGGGCGGCTTGTGTTTCTGTGGGTCACCGCATCATCCCTTCTCCTGTGGGTCCTGACAGGTATGTTTATGCCGTTGAAACCACCGGCAGGACTGGTTCTGCTGGGGCTTAATGTAACCTTCATAATATTCTTTTACAGGATTATTTTCAAAGGCAGACAGGATGAGGGGCTGAAGAGTGCATTCATCCTGATGAACAGCTTCACCCTGCTTATAATGCTCATTTTAATCGCCACATCATGAATATCAGAATAACCATTGCTGTTTGTCTCCTCTCCCTCCTGCCGGTAAAATATACGTATTCGCAGGACCCGGCCTCCAGTGGTGTTACAACCGGCCCGGTCACGGGTACCCTTGTAATTGTCGGCGGCGGGAGGTTGTCTGACACAATTATAAACAGATTCATAGAGCTTGCAGGAGGTCCGGAAGCACGCATCGTGCTGGTTCCGACGGCCGCAGGTGCTGAGAGTTATGCAGACAGTGAAGGTGACATGCTGAGGTCACAGGGGAGCAAAAAATGTCACTGTGTTTCACACTTACAACCGGGATTCTGCCAACAGCGTCTCATTCACCAGACCTCTTGAAAATGCTGACGGTGTATGGTTCGGCGGAGGACGCCAGTGGCACCTGGTCGACGCATATAAGGGGACTCTCACAGAGACACTGTTCAGGAAGGTGCTCGACCGCGGCGGAGTGATCGGAGGCACTTCTGCCGGAGCCACAATTCAGGGATCATTCCTGGCAAGAGGAGATACCAGAAATAACCAGATCATGATGGGCGACCACCAGGAGGGTTTTGGCTATGTAAGCAACATAGCAATTGATCAGCATGTGCTTGCAAGAAACCGGCAGTTTGACATGTACGAGATACTCAGGGAGAAGCCCGGATTGCTGGGGATAGGGATAGACGAAAATACTGCAGCCATAGTCAGGGCAGATACCCTTGAAGTCATCGGGGCCAGCTATGTGCTTATATATGACGGATCATTCTGGTCGCGCGAGGGAAGCGACATGAAGAAGCTCCCTGAAAAGGAATTCCTGTTTTACATGCTGAAACAGGGTGACCGGTATGATCTGAGAAAGAGAGCCGTTCTGAGTCAGCCCCGGAGACAGTAAACAGGATCTTAATCAAACTGTAATTAATATCGGATAATAATGAAAAGGGTAATTTCATTTTCGTTGCTGTTCCTTCTGACAGTTGCCTTGTTATCTCAACCTGTCACCTCCTCAGAAATTGACAGGCTGGTTGCCAGGACTATGGAAACTTTCAATGTGCCGGGGATTGCTGTGGGAGTTGTAAAGGACGGCAAACTGATTCATGCAAAAGGATATGGTGTCAGGTCAATAAACACCATGGAGAGAATGGATGAGAATACTCTCTTTGCGATAGCGTCAAACTCGAAGGCATTTACAGCGGCAGCACTGGCGATACTTATTGATGACGGGAAACTGAAATGGGACAGCAGAGTGACTGATATAATACCCGAATTCAGGCTTTACGATCCCTATGTCACTGAAGAATTCACCATTGCTGACCTCCTGACACACCGCAGCGGTATGGGCCTTGGGGCCGGTGACCTGATGCTATGGCCCGATTCGGCCAGATTTTCGAAGGAAGAGATTATTCACAATCTGCGTTACCTGCCCAGGGTATCATCATTCAGAACCAAATATGACTATGACAACCTGTTATATGTCGTTGCCGGTGAAGTAGTTTTAAGAATTACCGGTATGAGCTGGGAGGAGTTCGTCGAGACCAGGATCATGAAACCACTGGGGATGAATATGTCTGCGGCATCGTATGCAAGGCTGAAAGACCGGTCAAACATAATTGACGCTCATGTCCCTGTTGACGGCAAACTTCAGGTTGTGCCCAAGCAGGAAGGTAAAATGCATAATTCTGCCGGCGGCATCTACAGTAATGTTACTGACATGAGCAAATGGGTCATTACGCAGATCAACGGCGGCCGGTATGGCAAAGACCCTGCTCAACAACTGTTCTCTGATGACAGGCACAGGGAGATGTGGACCATGCACACAATAATCCCTGTCAGAGGCACCTCTTCATACAACACCCACTTCTCCGGTTACGGACTGGGCTGGTTCCTGAGTGACGTAAAAGGATACTTCCAGGCCTCTCACACGGGAGGACTGATGGGCATAGTGACCCAGGTAACAATAATACCTGAACTGCAGCTCGGCATTATCGTTTTCACGAATCAGCAGGAAGGTGCTGCATTTACAGCCATCACTAACACCATAAAAGACAGTTACCTGGGGATCACAGGCAGAGACAGGGTGAAGGAACAGCATGACCAGGTTCAGAAGAATCAGGCAGAGGCCGCAAAGATCACCGGTGAAATATGGACTAAGATTGCAGAACAGCAGAAAAAAAGCGGTCCGGCAATAAATCATGACCTCTATACCGGCACCTACACTGATATCTGGTTCGGCGACATTCTGATATCCTCTGTTGAGGGAAAGTTGCGATTCAGATCGGTGAAGTCACCCAAAATGAGGGGAGAGATGATTTACTATACCGGCAATACATTCATTGTCAGATGGGACGACAGGAGCCTGGATGCTGACGCATTTGCGGTATTCTCCCTTGACAGGAACGGCAGGCCGGCAGGCTTTAAAATGGAGGCGATCTCCCCTCTCACAGATTTCAGCTTTGATTTTCATGATCTTGAATCTGATAAGACAGGATACAGAGAACTAAAGTCAACATTATAGACAGGCATGACCGGAAGAAAGGAAAAGGGAGGACAGTTCGCGATACCGCTGAAGAAAACCGGAAAAACCCGTAAAGGATATGATATCTATCCCTCTTTCCGGATTGGTGAAGACCAGATTTTCACCGGATTTGAATCTCTCGCTGCCGAAATTGCACATCACAGGCTGGTGATCATAGATGGTTATACGGGCGTTTATTATGATCATATACGCCGCATGATCGACAATGAACTCAGCAGATCGGGCAAAAGTGTAAGATGGATCAGCACTTCAGATTTCTTCAGGCCTGAAGATGAAATAAAAGTTCTGACTGCCCCTTATACGGGCGGTAATGATCCTCTCTTCGGCAGAAGGTGTGACCTTAACCTTCCGGATTTCTTAAGAATACCGGAACTGATGGCTGTCACACCTGACGCGACTTATGACCTGAATATTATCATCGGTCCGGGAGCAAGCCTGGCCGGATGGCAGGGACTGCTGATTTACATTGACCTGCCGAAGAACGAACTGCAGTACAGGGCAAGAGAAAAAAAGATTTGTAACCTGGGATTATCAACTGCCGATGATCCGAAGGCGATGTACAAGCGTTCCTATTTCGTTGACTGGCCTGTACTGAACAGGCATAAGCATTCTCTTCTCCCTGAGACCGGCATTTTCGTTGACGGGCAGCGGATGGATGATCCGGTATGGATACACGGAGACAATTTCCGCACCGCCATTAAAGAGATGAGCCGTAACATGTTCCGTGTCAGACCATGGTTTGAGCCCGGTCCATGGGGCGGTACATGGATCAAAGACCGTATTGAAGGACTGAACAGCGAAGTACCCAACTACGCATGGTCTTTCGAGTTGATAACACCGGAGAACGGGGTGCTGCTCGAAAGCTCATCCATTATGCTCGAAGCTTCGTTTGACTGCCTGATGTTCCTCGAGGGGGAAGCCGTTCTGGGGGCCGCCTTCCCACGTTTCGGAACTGAATTTCCCATACGGTTCGACTTCCTCGACACCTTCGACGGTGGTAATCTTTCGATACAGTGTCATCCGCGACCGGAATACACGAAAAAACATTTCGGCGAGAATTTTACCCAGGAGGAGACTTACTATATAATCGACACCAAAGATGATGCAGTGGTCTATCTTGGATTCCAGGACGACATAAACCCTGATGAGTACCGCAGTGCCTTGAAGGATAGCGCGCTGACCCGGCAACCTCTTGATGTTGACAGGTTCATCCAGAAGCTCCCGGCATCGAGGCATGATCTCTTCCTGATACCGTACGGCACCGTACACGGCTCAGGAAAGAATAACCTCGTTCTCGAGATAAGCTCCACCCCCTACATCTTTACATTCAAGATGTACGACTGGCTGAGGATGGATCTGAACGGCAAACCCCGCGACCTGAATGTCGACAGGGCTATGGAAAACCTTTACTTCGACCGTAAGGGCAGTTATGTCAGGGATCATTTAATCTCAAAACCATATCTTCTTAAGGAGGGCCGCGACTGGCAACTGTGGCATCTTCCCACCCATGAGACCCATCTTTATGACGTTCACAGATACAGCTTCAGAACTTCAATTGATATCCAGACCCAAAACAAATGCCTGGTTATGAGTCTTGTGGAGGGTGATGCCATTTTGGTGGAGGCACTTAACGGAGTCTCTCACCGGTATAACTATGCAGAGACATTTATTATTCCGGCCGCGGCCGGATCTGTAACGATAACAAATCTTTCAGGAGGTGAGGCAATTCTTGTCAAAGCCTTCGTAAAACAATAAAAAATGTGATGAAGAACTTATCAATTATTCTCAGCCTTCTGGTTCTGGCATCCGTGACAGCTGCCGGCCAGTCATTTTTCACACCTGAAGACCACATGGTCAACGGTTATGCCAGGAAAATTTCAGGACTTGATTTTGAGTATCACTCGTGCATTCCGGGTCTCCGTGAGAGCATCCTTATAAGGGCTACCAGCGGAAAAGATTTTATGGAGTGGGAGACTGAAGCTGTCAGGGAGAAGATAAATGAGAAGTATGCTGCTTTCGTATGGATAGCAGCCATCGGTTCCGGTCCGGGCTCTGCAAGAATGGATCTGTCAGTTGACGGGGTTCAGAGCTTCTCATTTTATACTGATACCCGCTCAGAATGGGATGTCAGCGGAGAAGGAGGATCATCGCTTGCGTTCCGCTCAATAATGATTGACCAGCATGGTGACCATCACGGGTACATGATCCTGCGTCTGCCGGCTGACAGGGTGAAAGCCGGCGTGCCACTGAAGATCAGGGTGACAGGCAGTGCCTCAAGTCTCAGTTCATGGTATATGACATTCAGAAAACCGGTAAGGACAGGTGTCTCACTGAATGCTTTCCCGGCGATATTGAAAAACGACGGTTCACCGCTTCAGCTTGTTGAAGCTGCGATATTTTATTTCGGGGAAGATACTGATGCAGAGATATATGCCAACGGCAGGCTGTTGAAATCAACTCCTCTTAAGTTCGGTTACAATGCGGTTAACCTGGGGCTCCCGGCAGTGACCAAACCTGCGAAAGTGAAACTAAAGGTAGTTGCGGGTGACTTCGCACTTAACAATACCGTGACCCTTGATCCGGTAAGAAAATGGACGATAAGCTTCATCCAGCATTCTCATACTGATATCGGATACACCCGCTCACAGACGGAAATACTTGCCGAGCACCTGAGATATATCGATTATGCTCTCGATTACTGTGATGCCACTGACAGTTATCCTGAAAATGCAAAGTTCAGATGGACCTGCGAGACTTCATGGGCTGTTGACGAATATCTCAAATGCAGACCAGCTGACCAGATAGAGAGACTCAAAAAGAGAATCGCCGAAGGAAGGATTGAAGTAACAGGGATGATACTCAACTTTGACGAATTGCCTGATGAACAGATACTGGCAGCCTCGCTCGATGCCCTTGGGAGAATCAAGTCGCACGGAATTCCGGTTAAGCTGGCAATGCAGAATGATGTCAACGGTATCGGATGGTGTCTGAACGATTATTATGACAGGCTTGGTGTTAAATACCTGAATATGGGAACGCACGGACACCGTGCCCTCATATGTTTTGACAAGCCTACCATGTTCTGGTGGGAATCGCCTTCAGGAAAACGGATGCTCACATTCAGGGCAGAGCATTACATGACTGGCAATACGGTGATGGAGATACAGTCGGGTGATATTGACAAGTTCAAGAACAACCTCCTTAACTATCTCATCAGCCTCGCCTCAAAAGACTATCCGTATAATGAGATGGCCATACAGCACTCCGGTTACCTGACTGACAACTCCCCGCCGTCTACCTTCATGAGTGACCTGATAAAAGAATGGAACGACCTCTTCGACTGGCCGAAGCTTACAACCTCAACTGCCGAGTCATTTTTTGCCGGCATGGAGCAGGCCCATTCCGCTGAATTCCCGGTGATACGAGGGGCATGGCCAGACTGGTGGACAGACGGCTTCGGAGCATCAGCACGCGAGGTGGCCGTCACAAGAAGTTCAGCGGCGACACTGAAAGCCAATATGGCCGGTCTCTCAATGGCTGCCGTGGCAGATATCCCCATCCCGGCAGAGACAGGGTTGAACATTGACCTGGCAAATAATGCCCTGCTCTTCTATACGGAACACACTACGGGATATTCAGAGAGTGTGCGCGAACCATACAGCAAACCCACCATGGAACAGAGAGCGATGAAAGAGTCATACGCCTGGGAAGCAAACCGCAGGACCACCATGCTGGGAGAATCGGCAATGGGTCTGCTGCAGAGCATGTTCGCCAGAGAAGAGGTCCCTTCTATCGTGGTTTTCAATACCCTTAACTGGAACAGAGCAGGAATGGCCATCGTTTACATCGATCATCAGATAGTTCCAAGAGGAAAGAAAGCAGGAATATATGACCGGGAAGGAATGCGACTGGCGACACAACCGCTATGGTACCGGTCAGATGGCACATACTGGGCTATATGGTTCAGCGATATCCCGGCGTTCGGATACGGTAAGTTCCTCATCAGGGCTGAAGAGCCCGTTGAAAAGAGCCAGGCTGAGTCCGTCACCGTGATGGAAAACAAATGGTACCGCATTGAGACCGACCACTCACGGGGAGTAATAAAATCACTTTATGATAAGGAATTGGGAAAGGAACTGGCAGACCCGGATGCACCATACGGAATTGGCGAGTTCATCCTTGAGAAACTGGGCAACAGGTCACAGATGGAGAGCAGGATGCTCAATGACTTCGCAAGATACCCTCTTGACACAGTGTATTTTGATCATGCTGAGGAGGGTGAGATATGGAACACCATAAAATTCATTGGCGAATCGGAGACGGCGATAGGACCAAGAGGATACAGCTTTGAAATAAAACTGTACAATACTGAAAAACGGATAGATCTTGATTACTCGATCGTTAAGAAAAGCATTACAGACCCCGAGAGCTTCTACATTGCTTTTCCCTTCGCTCTTGAAGGGGGGAAACATTTTACGGAGGTTGCGGGAGGTGTCATCGAGACAGGCAAAGACCAGATCATAGGGTCATCGAATGACTGGTATACCGTGCAGAATTTCACCGCTGTCCGCAATGCTGCAAGCCAGATGGTGATCGGTTGCGGTGAAATGCCTCTCTGGCAGTTCGGTGCTATCAATACAGGCAGGTACAGGGCCGGAGCATTGCCGCAGGGCACTCATCTCTACTCGTGGCCGATGAACAACTACTGGGTGACCAATTTCAACGCTGACCAGAGAGGAGGCCATACATGGACTTACAACATAACCTCCTCATCTGATGCGTCAGACAGGTTTGCGACACAATTCGGCTGGGGAACAAGGGTTCCGTTCCTGACCCGTATCATTCCCGGTGACGGTCCCGGAGATAACCTGAGTTACGGATCATTCATCAGCGGATGGCCTCAGAATGTGGTGCTTATAAGTATAAGACCCTCTGATGACGGCAAATCACTGATAGCCCATCTTCGTGAAACAGGAAGAGAAGAGACGGCGCTGAGTCTGAAAAACGGCATCACGGGAACAGAACTTCAGATAACAGAGGTTGACGCAACAGGCCGGCCTGTTTCTTCACAGATGATGAAGCTTATGCCTCTGGAATCAAAATTCTTTAGAATCATGCTACCTTAGTGCGGAAAAGATACACATGGCAGCTGTACTTACAAATGCTCAGTTTTTCACCGGTACGGAGATCATCCGTGACAGAACACTTCTGATCGAAAAAGGCAGGATCACCGGTTTTGCGACAGCTGACGCGATCACCTCAGGAGCAACTGTGATTGACTGCAAGGGCTTACTGGTCACTGCCGGACTTATTGATCTACAGATAGCCGGCGGAGGCGGATTTCTTTTCTCCGCAAACCCTGTTCCTGAGGCACTGGAAGCCATGACCGGAGCTATCTTAAACAGTGGCACGACAGGCTTCCTCGTTGCATTGCCCACAAACAGCCATGAAGTATACTCCGCGGCGTTCAGGGTCATTAAGGAAAATCCCCATCCTGCTGTCCTGGGGCTTCATCTTGAAGGCCCTTTCATCAGCCTGGCAAAGAGAGGCGCTCATGCCAGGGAACTGATCAGGAAGCCCTCTGCCGAGGAACTGCTTGCGCTTCTGAAAGAGGCAGACGGAGTAATAAGGATGATGACAGTAGCCCCTGAGGTATGCACTCCTGAGATCATTACAATTTTGAGAGACCACGGAGTGACAGTGGCGGCCGGACACAGCAATGCGACCTTCAGGGAGGCCACACAGGGATTTGAGTGGGGCATTGAGACCGCTACACATCTCTTCAATGCCATGTCACCTGTTCATCACCGTGACCCGGGTCTGCCGGGGGCGACCTTCAATTCTGAAAAGGCCTGTGCGAGTATCATTGCCGACGGCATTCACGTCGACTTCAATATGCTGATAATAAGCAAGAAGATAATGAGGGAGAGGCTTTTTCTGGTCTCTGACGCTGTTGAGGAGAATGACCGCGGGACCTATCAGCATGTGAGACAGAATGACCGTTTCACTCTGCCAGACGGAACAATGTCCGGAGCCAACCTCACAATGCTCGGTGCAGTAAGGAACTGTGTTGACCATGCAGGTATACATCCCGAAGAAGCCTTGAGAATGGCTACCCTTTACCCTGCTTCACTCATAAAGGTATCTGACCGCGGCAAGATCTTGCCGGGATGCAGGGCCGACCTGATAGCCCTTGACAGTGACCTCAAGCTCAAAGGGCTCTTCCATAACGAAAAAATGAATTTCATCGACTGAATAATGGCACTTCTGGGAATAGACATAGGGGGAACAAAGATTGCCTTTGCAGTTTTTGACCACAACGGTGATGTACACCTCAGGGAAATTACTGCAATTGACAACCGGACCGGCACCGATGTCGGTGAACTGATCACCGTCGGAGCAGCAAGAATTATCGATGAAGCAGAGAGCCTGGGTCATCGTGTTAAGGCCATTGGTCTTTCTGTCCCGGGCATAAGCCGCCAGGCAGCCGGTACTGTATGGGCCCCGAACATTCCGGGATGGGATGACTATCCTCTGCTTCGCGAGATAAAAGTGATCGCCGGCCATACACCTGTGACAATAGAGAGCGACAGGGCATGCTATATCTCTGCAGAGGTCTGGAAGGGCAATGCAAAAGGGTGCAGGAATGCTGTTTTTATTGCAGTAGGCACAGGCATAGGTGCCGGAATAATGGTAAACGGAGAGATACTGCACGGTGCCCATGACATTGCCGGTGCAACAGGATGGATGGCACTCAGCAGACCTTTTGACAGCAGGTATAAAAACTGCGGACACTTTGAATACTATGCCTCAGGGGAGGGCATTGCCCGGCGGGCCGAGGAACTTCTGCATTCTGACAACGAATACCAGGGCATGCTGCTTGAGCTGAAACACCGTAAACTTACGGCCGAGGATGTATTCGGGGCATGGAAACAGGGAGACAGGATTGCTGATATCATTATAAGGCAGGCAGTTGAATACTGGGGAATGGCTGCTGCAAACTTTGTAAGCCTCCTCAATCCTGAAAAGATTATCTTTGGCGGCGGTGTATTCGGGCCGGCTGCCGGGCTTATACCTGAGATCATGGCCGAAGCGGAAAAATGGGCACAGCCGATTAGCATAAAACAGGTGACATTTGAGCCTACAGCCCTTTCCGGCGACGCCGGAGTTCTAGGAGCTGGCTACCTGGCTATGAAAAAGATATCCGGTATCAAACGACAAACAATCTGAACATGTACAGTAAACGAACGGTCTTCTGGTCTGCCTGCCTTGGAATGCTTCTCTTCGGTATCGGCCTTATAACCCTCGGGGCAATCCTTCCCGATCTGAAAGAGAAATATTCGCTTGATGCGGTAGCTGCCGGTACCCTCTTCTCAATACTGCCGCTGGGCGTACTTGCCGGTTCACTCCTGTTCGGACCCCTGTGTGACAGATTTGGATACAAGCCTCTGATGACAACAGCAGCCGTGATGATGTTCGCAGGATTCCAGGGACTGGCGTTCTCTCCGTCAACAGGAATTCTGAACATCTTCATCTTCCTCATCGGACTGGGCGGAGGTGCACTCAACGGTGCCACCAGCGCCCTGGTGTCTGACATCAGCACATCAGGCAAGGGGGCCGACCTGAGCCTGCTGGGCATGTTCTTCGGCTTCGGAGCCCTGGGCATGCCTATCCTTCTGGGTGTGCTTGAAAAAGCTTTTAAGTTCGACGTCATAGTATCACTGACAGGTTTTATTGCCCTGGCTGCGGCAATACTGTTCCTCGTTATTAAGTATCCCCCGGCCAAACTGTCGGGAGGCGCATCTGCGAGACAGATGCTCGCACTCTTCAGGGATGAAACACTGCTCCTCATTGCCTTCTTTCTCTTCTTTCAGAGCGCTTTTGAGGCACTGGTAAACAACTGGACAACCACGTACCTCATCGACAGGTTTTCAGTGCAACAGAGCAGTGCACTGATGGGTCTTTCAGCATATGTTGCAGGGATGACAATAATGCGCCTGATGATTGGCAGCATATTCAGGAATGTGCCGGAGAAGAGACTGCTGGTCATATCATTCGGAATAATGATTATTGCACTCATAACAATTGTGACCGGCAAGACTTTGTTCCAGTCCGCAGCCGGACTGCTGATACTGGGAGCCGGCCTTGCAGGCGGATTTCCCATTATGCTCGGTTTCGTCGGAAACAGGTACCCTAACCTCTCAGGCACCGCCTTCAGCCTGGCCTTCACCATAGCCCTACTCGGAAACATGCTCATTAATTTCTCGATGGGGCTGATAGTGGAAAAATTCGGAGTGAAAACTCTGCCGGCAGTGCAGTCTGTTGAACTAATTGTTATGATCACTTTAGGTCTCATTGTCTTTAAGAAGCTGCAAACCAGTAAACCAATAATATAATCGGATATATGATGTTAGCGAATGAATGGCTTAAGAACGCCAGGGGCGTTATGTCCCGGATTGAGGAGACTCAGACGGAAAACATCCGCAAGGCTGCGGAGGTGATGGCAGAATCAATTGAATGCGGGAGGTGGGTGCACACCTTTGGCTGCGGCCATGCGACCCTGCCTATTGAGGAGATGTATCCCAGGATTGGGGGATTTGTCGGGTTCCACCCCATGATAGAGATCCCCCTGAGCTTCTTCACACACATCACCGGCGAAATGGGAGTCCATCAGTTTGTGTTTCTTGAGAGGGTTGAAGGATACGGAGTCGAGATCATGAAAGGTTATACATTTGATGAACGTGACACTATGTGGCTCTTCTCCCATTCAGGCATCAACAATGTAAATATTGACATAGCCCTCGAATCGAAGAAGAAAGGGATGAAAGTGGTGGTCTTCGGTTCGGCGGCCGCAGCAATGGGAAAAAAGACAAGGCACACCTCGGGAAAGACGATATTCGACATTGCTGATATTGTCGTTGACACATGTGCTCCCCTGGAGGACGCTTCAGTCACCCTCAGGAATCACTACGACAAGATCGGTCCGGTATCGACCATGGCATTCATAACCTGTGTCTGGATGACAGTAACCACCGTGGCTGAGATACTTGCCGACAAAGGAGTCAAACTATACATTCACCCGTCACATAACGTACCTGGCGACAACACTGCCAGGGAGCGTCTTGACGAAGCACTGGCAGAGTACAAGCGAAGAGTCGCAGGTGTCTGATAATAAAACAGTAAGATGAATTCTTTTGAAAGAACAGTTGGTTTTATTGAGGGCAGAAAGGTGGACCGGGTTCCTTTTCACCCCATCCTTATGCGCTTTGCAGCACAATATGCCGGGGTAAGGTATCGCGACTTCTGCCTTAGCGCTACACATAAATGCATGGCAAACATAAAGTGCGCAACTGACTTCAACTCCGACTGGGTAAACACCATGTCAGACCCCTATGCCGAAGCTGAAGCATTCGGGACACTCCTCTCCTACCCTGATAATGATCTTCCGCAGGTAAAACAATATGCCCTCAGGGAGATCAGAGACATCGACCGGCTCACTGTAAAACGGGTATCAGAGCACAGCCGTCTCCATGAAAGAGTAAGGGAAATTGAGGAGTACCGGCTGAAGACAAAAGAGAGATTCCTGATTTGCGGATGGGTTGAAGGCCCACTCGCGGAATACTGCGATATAAGGGACATTAATTCCGCCCTTACCGACCTGTATGAATACCCCGATAAGGTTCACCAGGCCCTGGATGTCATCACTGAAAACGCTATCGGCTTCATCACAGCACAGGTAGAGGCAGGAGCTCACTGCATAGGCATTGGAGACTCAGTCTGTTCGCTGATATCTCCTGAGCTTTACTATGAGTTCTGCTATAAACGGGAAAAAGCCCTGGTAGACCACATCCATTCCAGGGGTGCTTTCGCAAAGATCCATATATGCGGTGACATATCTGCAATTCTGGAGGGAGTGATCAGGACAGGCACAGACATAATCGACATAGACCACAGGGTTGATTCGGTAAAAGAAGCAGCTGCACTTCTATCTCCCGGACAGGTGTTTTCAGGCAAGAGCGATCCCGTATCAGTGATACAGGACGGAAAGGAACAAATTATACTTGACAGCGTGGCATCATTCTATGAAGAAGCAGGCCGACGCGCAATTGTCTCCGGAGGGTGTGAGATAACTCCGGGTACCAGCACAGGCAACATGAGGATATTTGGTGACGCTGCCCGGTACCTACAGATCACATAATGCAACTATCCGGGTTTAACCAAATATGAAAAAGGACATAGCACTGGTTCTCTCAAGCGGTGGGGCAAGAGGCTTTGCCCACATAGGAGCTATAAAGGTTCTGCAGGAGCAGGGATATAATATCACCTCCGTCGCGGGCACATCTATGGGAGCACTGGTGGGTGGCGTTTTCGCCGCCGGACGGCTGAAGGAATTCGAGGAGTGGGTCTGCTCCCTCGACAGAATGGAAGTACTGAGGCTGACTGATCTGACTATCAGTAATAAAGGGCTTGTCAAGGGCATTAAAATAATTGAAAGGATCAAGGAAATTGTGCCCGATTGCAGAATTGAAGAGCTCCCGATACCTTACTGCGCCGTAGCCACAGATATTCTGAAAGGACGCGAAAATGTATTCCGTGAAGGAAGCCTGTATGATGCAATCAGGGCTTCCATCTCAATCCCGACAGTGTTTCTTCCATTTCGAATCGGAGGAGATTACTATGTTGACGGCGGTGTTGTAAACCCCGTGCCCATAAACAGGGTCAGCCGCAACGGACATGATCTTCTGGCAGTGGTCGCCGTTAATTCGAACATACCCCACGACTCAGAAGCGGATCAGCCAACCGACCCTGAGGACAATAAATATTTGCGGAGAATCAGGAATATTCAGGCAAAGCTGAGCATAGACATCCCAAAAAACAAAACGGACAACATCGGCATATTTAATCTTACCAACCGCAGCATAGGGATTATGCTTAATCAGATAACCTCTCTCACCCTGGCAAATCATCACGCAGATATTATGATTCAGGTATCGAAAGAGGCCTTCGGTACATATGATTTCTACAAAGCCACGGAAATAATCAAAGAGGGCGAAAAAGCAGCCCGTAAGGCTCTGGGAGTCTTGGCTCAATGAGGCACGAACCGCACCATGTTCAACAGGCGAACTCTCACAGGATCAGATTTGTAGTTTACCTATATATGTGCTATCTTTAAGAGTTGAACAAATACAATGACGTCATGAAAAAACATGTCAGTATTCTGTGTCTGCTGACCTTAATCTCTTTTCTGGCGGTTAACGGTCAGCAACCAATAATCGTATCAGAGGACAGTGTAAAGGTCGGTGCCGGATCTTACCCCGGTTTTGCTGTCACAATTCCCGAGGCGGAGTATGACCGAACACTTAAAAACTGGGTAAAGGAACTCGAAACCGGCACCAAATCAAAAGTGGTTACCGAAAACGGTGTAATGTCTATATTCGGAGCCAATCTGAAGAACATCTCTCCGACTCCCGTAAACATCTACAGCTCACTGGAGAATGAGGATACCCTGAACAAATTACTGGTCTGTATTGAGTTGAAAAAGGATGTTTATCTCGATCAGTCTGGAGGTGACAGTCAGATAACTACCACAAAGAATTATCTCAAGGAATTTGCCAAAACACAATACACCTCTTTTATCAAGGAAGAGATAGACAGGGAGGAAAAGGTACTGAAGGAACTTGAAAAAGAACTTGATGGCCTTGCGAGCAACAAAGCCAAAGCGGAGAAGAACGCCGAGGAAAGTATGTTTGACATTGAAAATGCGGAGGAAAAGCTGCTTTTACAGAATAATGAATTGAACCTTCTTTCGAACCGGATTGTTGAAGAGAACAGGGAAATGATGGCTATGAAGGCAGGGCCGTCAAAAGATGCAAGGTCTGCTCAGGTAAAAGCCCTTGAGAAGGAGAGGAAGAAACTTCAGAAAGATATCGGCAAAACGGAAAAGAGTATCAGGAAAGCAAAATCGACCGTCGATGATACTGAAAAGATGATCCCCAAAAATGAGGAGGAACAGAATAAGATGAAAGAAAAAATAGAAGATCAGAAGGCTGTAGTGCAGAAATATGTCGATAAACTGAACACTGTAAAATCTTATTAGACCATAAATAGTTATAAATTTCCAGTTAAATTCACTTTTACCAAAATCACATTTACCATGAAAACCCAGAGAGAAGAGTACCAGAAAAAACTTGAAGCCCAGCTAGATGAATGGAGAGCTGACATAGACAGGCTTAAAGAAAAGGCAAAGAGTGCAAGTGCAGAGGCAAAACTGAAATATGAAGACAGCATCAATAAACTGGAGGTAAAGATGACCGAGGGCAAGTCGAAACTCAAGGACCTGATAGAGTCGAGCGAAGAAGCCTGGGATGCAGTTAAACTGGGCGCTGACTCAATCTGGGACACGATGAAGTCGACCTTTGCGGATGTCAAGGAGAAATTCAGGGACAAAGACGACAAATAGATACACAGGCACATATGAAAAAGTACTTCAGGGTTATTGTCCTTGTTCTGCTGATAGTTGCTGCCGGACTATTCTGGTGGAGGCATTATTTTGTATTTGGCGAAGGGGTTAAAGCCGGAGATCTGAATTACCTTGTCAGGAAGGGATACATCTTCAAGACCTGGGAGGGGAAGCTCATTCAGACAGGGTTCAAGACAACCACCCCCGGTGCGATGCAGAGCAACGAGTTTGAGTTCAGTTTAGTCAATGACTCCCTTGCCACCGTTCTCGAGAGAGCCAGCGGCAAGTTTGTCGAACTGCGCTACAAGGAATATATACGTCCCCTGCCATGGAGAGGAATGAGCAAATTCGTTGTCACCGATATCCTCGAGGTTAAGGAGCTTAATCCTGCAACCGGTTTGCCATATTACTAAACCCCGTAATGAAGATTGTGATCATTACCGGGGCAGGCCGCGGCATAGTAAGGGCGACTGCTCTTGAGTTTGCGTCGGCAGGGTATGCTGTAATCATTGCTGACAAAGATGAAACTGCAGGCAGTGAAGCGTCAGCCATGATTTAAGAATCCTGATGAGACAACCAGGAAAAACAATCAGTCTCCAATAATTGTTAGCTTATTGATTTAATAACCGGAAATATGAAATATATAATAATGTTGCTATTGGCTGTTTTCAGTCATGCTCACGGGATGTTCGCAACTGACCCAGGTGCTGGGCACGGTCCAGACCTCTCAGGCACTGACCGAGGCTGATGTGATAAACGGATTGAAGGAGGCATTGAAAGTTGGTGCCACAAACGCTGCCGGCCGTCTGTCGGCGACAAACGGCTATTACGGCGATCTGGCTGTTAAGATCCCCCTGCCGGAGGAAGCAAAGGTGATAGTGGATAATATCAGCAAAATCCCCGGCGGAGAGAAACTGATCGAGGATGTAGTCCTGAGCATTAACAGGTCAGCTGAAGACGCTGCCAGGGAGGCGGCTCCCATCTTCATAAACTCGGTAACGCAAATGACCGTTTCCGATGCTTTCGGCATCCTGAAGGGATCTGATAATGCAGCAACCCAGTATCTCAGAACCACAACATACAATGACCTGTACAATCTCTACAAACCAAAGATCAGTCTCTCAACGGGAAAAGATCTGGTTGCCGGCATCTCTGCCCGGGAGTCCTGGACCGCCCTGACTGACAAATGGAACCTGTTAGCCAACTCCGTCGCCGGGAAATTAGCCGGGTTCAAACCGGTAAAGACCGATCTTGACGATTTTCTCACCAGGAAGGCTCTTGACGGTCTCTTCCTCAAGATGGAAGGAGAAGAACTGAAAATAAGAAAAGATGTTTCTGCCAGGGTTACCCCGATTCTCCAGAGGGTATTCGGGTCACTTGACCAGTAAAAAGCAGAGGAACAAATAAAATTCATCATAATCTAACGTAAACCCTAAGGAAATGAACAGTAAAAACACCATTATTCTGATTGTCTTCCTGATCGGATCAATCGGAACGACCGGATTCAGCCAGGATACTGATACTGTAAAATACTGGACCAAAACCGGAGCTTTCTCAATTAACGTGGCACAGAGCACATTCACCAACTGGGCTGCAGGCGGTCAGAATTCGGTTGCTCTCAGCGGTCTTGCATCATTCAGTGCAAACTACAAGAAGGGAAGGTCTGCCTGGGACAATAACCTTACTGTTGGTTACGGCAAGATGAAGCAGAAAGGCAATGAGGTTGAATGGGTCAAAACCGATGACAAGATCGATTTTCTCTCCAAGTATGGCCTTGAGGCAGGGAAAGCATGGTACTATTCAGCCCTTCTGGGCTTCAAATCACAGTTCGCTGCAGGATACAACTACCCTGATGTCACAAACAAGATCTCTGACTTTCTTGCTCCGGGTTATCTTGTGTTCTCCCTTGGTATGGACTACAAACCAAATCCGGTCTTTACGGCTTTTGTTTCACCGCTGACGGCAAAGACAACAATAGTCATGGATGACGTTCTCTCTTCGGCAGGAGCATTCGGGGTTGAGCCGGGCGAGAGTTTCAGGGCAGAATTTGGTGCATATGCCAATATTGTCTTTAAGAAAGAGAACATTGTAAAGAATGTCAACCTGGTATCAAAACTCGACCTCTTTTCCAACTATCTCAACAACCCGCAGAATATAGACGTCAGCTGGGAGATACTTGCCATATTGAAGGTTAACAGCTGGCTCGCGGCAACTGTCACTACCCACCTCCTCTACGATGACGATATTCTCATTAAGGTCGGGGAAGATGGCGAAGGGGCACCACTCTGGGGCAAACGAGCTCAGTTCAAGGAGGTTATCGGAGTAGGCCTGACTTTTAAGATCCCGAAATAAGAAGGTATCTCATTCCTTAAAATCCTTTTTTTCTTTTTCCGGAACTCTGTTATCTTTATCGGTAATTAGTTTTTGTTGCGATGAAAAGTAATATGGAGTCTGCATTTTTGGTTTCCGTGGAGGAAGCATTTCCTACCATGGTGCCTGTAGACCATAAATCCGTTCTGCCTGATGCTTAAACTTATCAATCACCCCCTGATCAACCATAAGCTTTCACAGATCAGGAGGAAGGAGACCGGCACCAAGGATTTCAGGCAGCATGTCAATGAGATTGCCGGGCTGATGGCTTACGAGATATCCAGGGATCTTCCCATGAGGGATGTTATCATTGACACTCCCCTCTCATCATGCAGTTCATCAGAACTTGCAAGGGAGATCGTTCTCGTTCCGGTACTGAGGGCAGGGCTCGGTATGGTTGAAGGAATAACAAACCTCATTACCACTGCAAAGGTTGGCCATATAGGCCTGTACCGTGACCATGAGACCCTTGCGCCAATGGAATACTATGCAAAATTCCCGGCCGGACTCTCCGACGCGATTGTAATGGTACTCGATCCTATGCTTGCAACAGGCGGCAGCGCCAGTGCTGCAATAACTGCCGTAAAAAACAGAGGAGCCTCAACAATAAGGCTTGTCTGCATCGTGGGTGCACCCGAGGGGGTGACACGCGTGGAGAATGATCACCCCGATGTTGACATATATCTCGCAGCCCTTGACAGCCATCTGAACGAAAAAGGATATATTGTCCCCGGTCTTGGCGATGCCGGAGACAGGCTTTTTGGAACCAAATAAAGCTTACACAATTAAAGAGAGCAATATGGGGCTTAAGAACAGACTTATCATAATGAACTTCCTCCAGTTCTTTATGTGGGGAGCATGGATGATGACACTGGGTCATTACGGGTTCGTGGAGAAACAATGGAACGGAGCTGAGTTTGGCTTGGTCTTCTCAACAATGGGCTTCGCATCTCTTATCATGCCCACACTGTTCGGGATTCTTGCCGACAAATGGAAGGCAAATTATGTCTACGGGATACTACACCTGATGTTCGGTGCAACAATGTGCTTTCTGCCTCTGATCGAGGCCCCAATACCCTTCTTCTGGATTCTGCTCCTTGCAATGTGCTTTTATATGCCGACAATAGGTCTTAATAACTCTGTCGGTTTCAGACTGCTTAAAAGCGAAGGCAAAGATCCCACAAAGTACTTCCCTCCCATAAGGGTCTGGGGTACAGTAGGTTTTATCATGGCGATGTGGGTGACAAACTTCTTCACCAAACCATGGGGTCTGGGATACAGTATCAAGGTCTCTTTCATCATATCAGCTGTTTCCGCATTCTGCCTCGCACTCTATTCATTCTTCATGCTGCCGGTTGTGAAAAGAATAGAAAGTGATGAAACCAGGAAGAAGACCTGGGTGCAGAACCTGGGGCTGGAAGCCTTTGTTCTGTTTCGTCAAAAGAAAATGGTGTTGTTTTTTATCTTCAGCATGCTGCTGGGCGGAGCCCTGCAGCTTACCAATGCCTACGGCGACAGTTTTCTTCAGGATCCCAACGTCTTCCCTAAGGGGGGGCTCATTAATAACTTTTCCACTATAATACTCTCAATATCACAGATCTCCGAAACCCTTTTTATCCTTTCAATTCCTTTTTTCCTGAGGTATTTCGGCATTAAAAAAGTGATGCTCTTCAGCATGGTAGCATGGGTGCTCCGTTTCGGTCTTTTCGGCGTGGCCGACAATACCGTCACAGGCTTTATCCTGATTATCACGTCATGCATTGTTTACGGAATGGCATTTGATTTCTTCAATATCTCGGGAGCCTTGTTTGTGGAACAAAACACAGACTCGAAGATCACTGCCTCGGCACAGGGCGTTTTTATGCTGATGACCAACGGGATAGGCGCCGTACTTGGAAATATAATTGCCGGGCAGGCTATCAAAAACTGGTTTGAAGATCCTATAACTCTCATCAAGGACTGGCCGGGAATCTGGATATCCTTTGCCGGGTACGCAATTGTTGTGGCGATCCTGTTCGCCATCCTTTTCAGGCACAAGCATGAGCCGGAGGCTGTAAAGGATTTGAGGCACTGACCAGACTCCGCTCCGGATTTCTGATCTTATCCGATAAGGATGAGACTGAGACCGATGACTATTATTCCGCTGATCAGACCGTAAATGGCAACATGATGCTTGCCATACTTGTGAGCCGCCGGAAGGAGTTCATCAAACGAGATGTATATCATTATGCCGGCAACCATGGCAAAGACAAAGCCAAGTATGATGTCTGTTCTGAACATTGAAAGGATGAAGTATCCGGCGGCAGCTCCTACAGGCTCAGAAAAACCTGATAATAACAGACCAGAGCAGGGCTTTTCTCTTTGAACCAGTGGCATAATAGACCGGGACAGCAACGGCAATACCCTCTGGTACGTTATGTATAGCAACAGCAATCGCAATACTGATTCCTATTGTTACATCAGACATTGCTGCCATGAATGTAGCTATCCCTTCAGGAAAGTTATGAATACCGATGGCCACTGCAGTGAAAACCCCTATACGCATCAGTTTGTGGTCACGGCGAAAATGACGGCCGTGTCGTTGTTGGCCCCTTCCGGCGCATTCGGCCGTGTCCGGAGTATTAAGGCCAGGGTTCATCTGCTCTACACGCTTAAGTTCGTGAGGGTTTCCCTCTGAAGGAAGTATCTTGTCAATCAAGGCTGACAAACCAATGCCGCCAATGAATGAAATGAATGTGAACCAAGCTGCCTTCTCATCGCCGAATGACAACCTGAGTGTGGCATCTGCCTCTGTAAGCATCTCTGTTAATGATATATATATCATCACGCCGGCAGAAAAGCCCAAAGAGAAAGCAAGAAAAGAGGTCTGGGTTCTCTTTGCAAAAAAAGCGATCACCCCCCCTATCGCTGTTGCCAGACCTGCAAAAAGTGTGAGCCCGAAGGCAATAAGAATATTATCGCTTGTCACCCGGAGGCCTATTTAGATTCATTATAAACTGCAAAAATAGAATAATCGGGTAGAAAACAATGCGAAGTTAAGCTCTGTGGATAAAAAAAGCCTTATTTAGCAATTCAATTTCTGTGTATGAATCTGTGGGAATATTACAGGTTGCTTGGCATCAGGCAGGGAGCCTCTGAGGATGAGATCAGGAAAGCCTACAGGCGTAAGGCGCTGGAGTATCATCCTGACCGTAACAGGTCTGAGGAGGCACAGGAGATGTTTATCAGGGTCACGGAGGCATATGAGTATCTCACCTCTCATCCGCACGGACGTAATATTACAGAGGAAGAGGTCATGAGGAACTACCAGGCATGGGTCGCCTACAGGCAGGCTGAAGCGAGAAAGAGAGCAGAACACTATTCCAGGACAACTTATGCTGCATTCAGGAAGAGTCCGTTATATAAAAGCACCTCAGTCATAGACGGTACCACAGTATTCCTGGGTCTTGGTCTTGCAGTCGCCGTAATCATGATGACCGTTTTCGGATATTCCTACAGGCTCAGAAATGCTACATCAGAGCAGGATGAGCCTTCCGTTACTCTTGCCCTGGTTTCAATTACGATAGGGATTATCTATCTTTCAATTTCAATTATTTACCTGAGCGCCTGGATTGCACAGGAGAAGGCAAAGAAAAACAGTAAGAAAAATGTCTCAGAGAGTTAAAATAAAAAATCCTTTCGATCATGACCAGAACGGTTGTTTCGGCTGTTCCGAAGGAAACCCTTTCGGTCTGAAGCTTACTTTCGAGGAAGATGAGCAAGGTCTTTATGCAGAATGGGAGCCACAAATACATTTCCAGGGTTATGGCAACGTGCTTCACGGAGGTATTGCAGCAACCCTCATGGATGAAACCGGCGCCTGGGCTGTGTACATAAAGGCAGGCACCTCAGGAGTGACATCCTCGATGACAGTAAGGTACCTGAAGCCGGTATACATCAGCAAAGGAAAGATACGTATTGAGGCAATAATGACCTCGAAGGAAGAGAAGAGCGCAAGATTTCTCTGCAGGCTCTTTGACGGGGAAGGGAAACAGTGTGCAGAGGCAGATATTGAATACTTTATCTATCCAGAGGAGATTGCCCGCCGCCGTTATTATTACCCCGGTAAGGAGGCCTTTTATTCGAAATAAAGAAGCCCGGACTAATGTGAGATCAGGTGATCTTTATGAAATTGAACCTGTGCTCCAGAACTGTGGAATAATACTCCCCTTTTTCCAGGATGTCTTCATCCCCCTCTTCGTAGAACCAGTTCACAGTAAGTCTCTTATGCTTTTGTGGCAGCATTAATAGCTTCCGCAAAATCAGAACTATCTGCTTCGCCGATGCTGAGTTAAAATATTCAAGACTGAATTCCACCGTGGTAGTTTCGGCCGGCGATTCGAGATATTTGTCTATCCAGATGTTCACCTCATCAAAAAAACCTTTGGAATCCTCGGAAATTGACCGGCCCCGGAATCTGATAATTCCCTCAGCACCAAGGTACACCTCAGGAGTCATCCTTGTTGGTATTATCTTCTTCCCCTCCATTAAAAAGAAATTTTGGTAAAACTAACTTTTTTTTGCTTGATGTTTCATTCCCGGGAGCTGTGTACTGAAAGCATCATGATCCGCTGCGGTTTGTCTCAACAGCCATCCGTGCCATTGGTGTTACGCTGTGGTCTGAAAAATCAGACCTGAGGTATTTATAATAACCTGCAATGCCTATCATTGCCGCATTGTCTGTCGTATATCTTAACTCAGGAAGGAACAGGTTCCATCTCCTCCTTGCCGCCTCTCTCACCGCTGCATTTCTCAGCCCCGAGTTGGCAGAGACACCTCCGGCTATTCCTATCTCGGAAATACCTGTCTCTTTTGATGCCCTGACAAGCTTAGCGATAAGTATCTCAACTATAGTATGCTGCAATGACGCAGCAAGGTCATTGATATTTTTTTCAATGAATTCATCGTCTTCCTTTAATCTGTCACGCAGAAAATACAGGAAGCTTGTCTTCAGTCCTGAGAAACTGAAGTTCAGTCCCTGTATCCTCGGTTTCGCAAAGATAAAGGCATGAGGGTTCCCCCCCGCGGCAAGCTTGTCTATCACCGGTCCTCCGGGGTATGGCAGACCCATCACCTTGGCGCACTTGTCGAAGGCCTCTCCTGCTGCATCATCTATGGTGTTGCCAAGGAGCTCCATGGAGCAGTGGTCATGCATAAGTATCAGCTGAGTGTGGCCGCCGGAAACAAGCAGACAGAGAAAAGGGAAGTCCGGAATGCGGTTATCCCGTCCGTGCTCCATGGCAAAGTGTGCAAGTACGTGGGCCTGCAGATGGTTGACCTCGATAATCGGTATGTTGCGCGACAGGGCGAATCCCTTCGCGAATGAAGTACCCACAAGCAGTGACCCGAGCAGCCCGGGTCCGCGTGTGAAAGCCACAGCACTGATATCTTCCGGAACCTTTCCTGCCCTGGAGAGTGCCTGATCAACAACGGGGATAATGTTAGCCTGATGAGCCCTTGATGCAAGCTCCGGAACAACGCCGCCAAAAGCCTTATGCACTTCCTGATTGGCAATCAGGTTTGAGAGAACATAGCCGTCCTCTATGACAGCAGCAGAGGTGTCGTCACAGGATGATTCTATCGCAAGTATGGTAATGGCTGAGGTCACCTTCAATTCGTTGTTTTTTTATTAACTTCGCCTGCAGCAGGATTGCAGATTTGAATGGCCAAAATTATTAAAAAAATTGTCAGATACCTTATTGTTCTGATTGCGTTGTTATTTATCATTGCATCGCTCTCATTCATTCTTTTCCGTGCACCCAAGTTTCAGACATATGCAGTATCATGGCTGACCGATAACGTTTCTCAGAAACTCGGGACCAATATCTCCGTTGGAAAAGTGTCATACACTTTTTTCCGGAAAATTGTACTCTACGACGTCCTGATTGAAGACCTGAACCGCGACACGCTCCTACATGCGCGCCATGTTTCCCTGAGAATAAAGGAGTTCAGGCCATCAGACAGAACCTTCATTTTCGGGCGTGTCGAAATTTATGAGCCTGATTTCAGGATGGCTGCCGACTCAGCAGGCATTATGAACCTTTCATGGTATATCAGCAAGCTGAAGAGTGACGGAGAGGGGGATACTACAAAGTCCCTGAATATCAACTTCGCGGAGATTGAGATGTTTAACGGAGCTTATTCCCTTTCAAATGCACTTGATACCGTCGGTGTTCAGCCGGGCCGCGTCAATGTCAGAGACATGAGGATCAGCTCCATCGATGGACAAGTGCGTGATCTGACAATTAACTCAGATTCTGTCAGTATGACCATCAAACAGGTGTCATTCAGGGAGGCAGGAGGATTCACGGGTGAGAAACTTAACATGACACTGTCAGTAAAAGATGATGGATTGTTCTTCAGGGATATAGACCTCAGGACAGACTCCAGCAGCATACTGGCTGACAGGGTCCTGATCATCAAGACTGACAGTACAGGATATTCCGATTTTCTGAATAAGGTAAGGCTTGATATAATATTGAAAGAATCCCTTCTCAACATACACGATCTCGCATACTTTGTGAAACCGGTTGCAGGTTTAAGCCAGGATGTCATCATTTCAGGAATGGTCAGCGGTCCTGTTGCAGAGATGAAAGGACGTAATATTACCATTGAATATGCAACCTCAACAAGGCTCGAATTTGACTTTGATGTCTCCGGCCTGCCGGCGATCAATGAGAGCTATCTGTATATCGACTTCACGAGCCTGAGCACCAGGGCAGATGACATCGAAAGGATCATTCTGCCTGGAAACAGGCCAGTCAGGCTGCCTGTCATTGCACATGATCTGGGGCTTATATCATTCACCGGCAGTTTCACAGGATTCACAACCGATTTTGTGGCATTCGGTACTCTTACAACTGAAAGGGGAAGTGTATCCACCGACCTTTCCCTGAGACCTGACGGGAATAATCTCTTCAGGTTCAATGGCCTCCTCAACGCCAGTGATGTTGATCTGGCTTATGTTACAAGAAATAATGAATTATTCGGAGGTCTTTGGCTGCATGCCAATATTAACGGGTCTATGCAATCGTTCAGGCACCTGTCGGCTAACATCAACGGTGTTATTGACAGCGTGGAGATAAATGATTATCTGTACCGCAACGTTGCTGTTGAAGGGAAATACTCTGACCGTGTCTGGGATGGAAATATTGCTGTCAGGGACCAGAATATCAGGATGGATATCCTGGGAAGATTTGACCTGGGACAGACACTGCCGGAGTTCGACTTCACAATGAACCTGGCAAACGCCGAGCTGCACAGACTCAACCTGGTCAGGAAGGATACCCTCTTCCGGGCGTCGGCACTCATTACCGCAACCTTCAAAGGCAATAACATTGACAATCTTGATGGCGATCTCAGGCTTATTAATTCAACACTTGAGAACTCGAACGGGAAGATCTCAATATACGACTTTCTTATCCGTTCTGAAAAGGATGAAGGTACGCCACTTCTGTCGCTCAGATCTGATTTTGCAGACGCTGAGATACGCGGTGAACATACATTTGCTGCACTGGGTTTCGCGGCAAAGACAGTTCTTGCCGGTCTTTTTCCATCAAAATTTGCACTGCCTGCAGCAAAGCCGGCCGGCGAAAAGATGTCGAACCAGTTCTCCTTCAACGCCAGGATAAAGAATATCGATAAGCTCAATGAGTTTTTCGGCTCAGGTGTAAGCATCGCCGGCGGCAGCACCCTGAGCGGTTACTTCAGGGATTCCAGTTCCGAATTCAGGGCTGATTTCAGGTCCGATGCAGTTGAAGCATTCGGCAACAGGTTGAATAAAATGTCGTTGATGAGTTCTGTCAGCAACGGCAGAATGAGTATCTCGCTGCTGGCCGACACACTCTTTCTTCCAGAAAGATCAATACTTGTCAACTTCAGCCTGAACGCCACCAGCCGGCCTGATACGGTTGATCTGGGCATACTATGGAATAACAATGACGGAGGCCGGACACTCGGTGAGATCAGGGCGACAGGGTTCTACGGCCTCAACGAACTGCGGAGACCATACATGACGATAGACGTGCTGCCCTCATCTCTTATTGTTGACAATTCACCATGGAAAATCAGTCCGGCACAGATAGTTATTGACTCTGCGGCAACAACATTCAGTAACCTGCTGGTGAACAGTGAAAACAACTTCATCAGGCTTGATGGCCGCCTGTCTTCATCACCGCAAGACAGGCTGGAGTTAAGTTTTGAGGGACTGAACCTCGATTTCCTGAACAACAGAAAAAAGCCCTCCGGGAAAAAGGACTCCGGATCGCCCGGGATGACCTTCGGAGGCCGGTTGAAAGGCAGCATTGCAGTATCTGATGCTTTTGACAAGGTCCTGTTTGAGAGTGACATCAACGTAAGCGATTTTACCCTCAACAACAACCTTTATGGTACGGTGACGGTATTAAGTGAATGGAACCCACAGCGTAAAGTTGCCGTCATCAATATCAAAAACGATTTTCAGGGCTCAAAATTCTTTGATATCAGCGGAATCTATAATCCTTCATCACAGACTGCGGACATTACCGCTCAGACTTTCCGGATGCCTCTCAACGTGATAAATCCGCTGGTCAGCTCTTTTGCCTCAGATGTCAGGGGCGTTGTCTCAGGCAAAGCCAGGTTGTACGGAAAGCTGAAGCAGCTTATACTCGAAGGATCGGTGATGGCCGAGGAGGCTTCACTGAAAGTTGATTTTCTTCAGACAAGGTACAGTTTTTCGGACAGCATAAGATTTACCCGGAAAGGTATTGACTTCCGAAACATCAGGATTAATGATGAGAAAATGAATCAGGGTACCATCAACGGCAGCCTTACATATGATTCATTTAAAAATCTTGGCATTAACTTCGACATAAGAGCCGAAAAGATGCTTGTACTGAACACCCGGCCAAAAGACAATGACACCTTCTACGGAACAGCGTATGCCACAGGCTATGCCGGCATAAAAGGGGCCCCTGACAAGATTTCTATCATTATGTCAGGCCGCACCGAAGACAATACTTCATTCTATGTTCCCCTGAGCTCAAGCGAGGTCGTGAGCGAATACCCTTACATCATCATGATCGATCCAAAGAAGGAGGAGGAGAATGCCGAAGCAAGAGAGAACATTTTCATAAAGGAGCCGGAGGAGAGCAACATCGAGCTCTATTTTGACCTGGAGGTTACCCCTGAAGCAGAGGTGCAGATACTGATAGACCCCAAGGCAGGGGATGTAATCCGGGGCACCGGAGAGGGAAAGCTCAATATAACCATGGACAGGAAGGGGGACGTTAAGATGGCAGGTAATTATGTCATTGAAGACGGTGACTATCTGTTCACCCTGGGCAACATACTCAACAAGCGGTTCTCAATCGAGGAGGGTGGCACAATTACATGGAACGGGGGAATTGAGGATGCCGACCTGAATATAAGGGCTGTGTACCGGCTGAAAGCCTCATTGTATGACATCTACCCCGAGGAAGAATTCAGAGAAAGGATTCCAGTCGAATGTCAGCTGATCCTGACTGAGAAACTTATGAATCCGGTAATCGGATTCAATATTGATCTTCCTACGGCCAATGATGATGTCAGGCAATATCTGAACATGGCCATCAACACCGAGGAAGAGCTCAGCCGGCAGTTTCTTTACCTGCTGGTAATGAACAGTTTCTATCCTGACCCGGCTCTCTACAGTGCTTCAACCCAGTCAACGACCCAGGGTGCCGCGGCATTGGGGGTAACTACCACCGAAATGCTCACCAACCAGGTAAGTAACTGGCTGTCACAGATCAGCAATGACTTCGATATTGGTTTGAATTACCGGCCTGGCAATGATATTACACCCCAGGAGGTTGAGGTGGCCCTGTCAACACAGTTGCTCAATGATAAGGTCATCGTCAACGGCAACTTTGATGTAAGCGGTAAAGAGTCTAATGCCAATGCCAGCACTATCAGCGGCGACTTTAACATCGAATATAAGATCACAGAGAGACTGCGTTTCAAGTTGTTCAACAGGGCCAACAATGACATCTTTTATGAGACTGCCCCGTACACGCAGGGGTTTGGCATCTTCTTAAGGCGTGATTTCGACAAGTTCGAAGACCTCTTCATCCTCCCTGACAACAGGAAGAAAAAAGTGGCTCCGGCGGAAGGAGAGCCTAAGGATCAGTAATCTTTCAACAAGAGGCCCATTTTTTCCACCGTTCACATAATTCAGGGATCGTTTGGCCGTTTTTTTCATATATTCGCGCGATGATATAAAAAAGTAAGTCAAACAGTTAACAATTAAACACATTAAAATGATACTATCAAACATCTTATTACAGGGTACCGCAGCCGCTCCCGCCGTCGAGGAAGCTACCATGTCACTTGCTGATCTTTATCTCGCAGGAGGCTGGGTCATGCACATTATTTCCATTCTTTCGCTGGCAGCCATATATATTTTTATCGAAAGGTATCTTGTTATCCGAAAAGCTACGAAGAATGACAATACCTTCATGAACCGCATCAAAGATTATATGTATGAAGGGAAAGTTGATGCTGCCAAGCAGCTCTGCCGTTCTTCCAACACTCCCCATGCCCGGATGATTGAAAAAGGTATCAGCCGTCTGGGAAGACCGTTGACTGACGTTACAGCAGCCATCGAAAACGTCGGGAAGATGGAGATTTATAAGCTTGAAAAAACCTTCCCGACGCTGGCGACAATAGCCGGTGCTGCTCCGCTCCTTGGTTTCTTTGGAACTGTCATCGGTATGGTACAGGCATTCTATGAGATGTCACAGGCAGGTAATAGTCTTGATATAAGCACACTGAGCGGCGGTATTTATGTTGCCCTTCTTACAACAGTGTGGGGTCTGATTGTCAGCATCCTCAGTTACTTTGCCTATAATGCTCTCGTAGTAAGGGTTGAACATGTAGTATTCAGACTGCAGGCTACTACTGAAGAATTCATGGATATTCTCAACGAACCTGTAAAATAAAACCTCATGGCCATTACAAGTAGAAATAAGGTAGGTATAAGCTTCAGTTCGGCCGGGATGTCGGATATTGTCTTTTTACTTCTGCTCTTTTTTATGCTCACTTCAACCCTGGTGCATCCCACAGCCCTTAAGCTGTTATTACCTAAAGGGACTACCCAGTCTAATGCACGCCCGATGACCACTGTCTCAATCACTCCTGATCATAACTATTACATAGAAGACCAGTTAATTGCACTTGAGAACCTTGAGGCTGCACTCCAGGCCAGGGTTGGGGCAAATCCGGAAATATATATTTCCGTTCATGCTGACAGAAGTGTCCCGATCGAATATGTTGTCAACGTAATGAATATAGCAGCAAAGAATCAATATAAACTCATCCTTGCCACAACACCAAAATAACGAGGAAGTTTCTTTCACCAGCGAAAAGAAGCAAGGCATTGCGGTAAGTATAATTGTTCACTTATTGCTTGCCATTTTCCTCTTTTCGGTATCGTTTAAGATAAAGCCTTCAATGCCGGTTGAGGTTGAGGAAGGGCTGCTGGTGAATTTCGGATATGATGAAACCGGCAGCGGGCTCTATGAACCAGCTCAGGAGGCTCAGTATATTCCTCCTCCAGCCTCGACAGGAGAAGTTGGTGAGGATGATGCTATTCTGACACAGGACTTTGAGGAGGCAGTTGAGGTTAAGAAGAAGGAGCCTGACCCGGAACAGGTGAAGCGTGAAACCGAGGCCCGGGAGGCTGAAAGAAAGAGACTTGAGGAGGCCAGGGCTGAGAGAGCCAGGATAGAACAGGAAAATGCCGAAAAACGCAGGATTGAAGAGGAACAGCGAAGGCTGAACCAGATTAATGACCGTACCAGGAACGCATTCGGGAATGCAGGCAATGCAGGAGAAACAGGTACAAGCGAAGGTATTGCCGGTGGTGAAGGAAACCAGGGTGTCGAAACAGGCACAGCGGGTGCCTCTAAATATGGACCGGGGGGAGGCATCGGGGATGGAACTGTTTCCTTTAAACTCGGTGACAGAAATTACCGGTCACTCCCTAAGCCTAATTACACCTACCAGAAAGAAGGCACAGTGGTTGTCGAGATAGCAGTAGACAGGTCAGGCAAAGTGACAAATGCTGTTGCAGGGGTAAAAGGATCCACCACACTTGACGAGGATCTTATCAGGGAAGCCCGTCAGGCAGCAATGAAGGCAACATTCGAAAGCAACGATAATGCTCCCATGCTGCAAAAGGGTACTATCACATATGTTTTCAAGCTGAAGTAACCACCCTATTCAGGTCAGAACCAGCCTAAAAGAAGATCAAAGGCCCCTGTCAGCTTGAGTGCTGATGCTAGCACGGCCACCAGCAGAACTATCCGTACCACCTTCGGGCCCCAGCTGACTGCAAACTTCGATGCTATCAGTGCACCCACACCCTGCCCCGCAGCCAGAATAAGACCGATAAAATAATTCACCTGTCCGCTTATAATAAACACCAGCAGTGCGACTGCAGTGAAAATTGCAACGATGGCCACCTTCACAGCGTTTGCCTTCGTGAGACCCATCCCGGCCCCGAGGACAAGGGCGGCAAGCAGAAAGAATCCCACTCCGGCCTGTATGAACCCTCCGTATATGCCAATGAAAAAGAAGATGAGTATCACCCATCCGCGGCGGCGGGCGCTTATTCCCAAAGCGTGCTCACGAACCCACTGCTCCGGCTTGTAGAGTATGACAAAAAACATGAAGATAAGCAGACCGCCGATGAGCAGCTCCATTATCCTTTCATTGATCCTGATGGCCAGCAGCGAGCCTGCCAGAGACCCCAGCGTTGCGGGAATGGCCATCCACATGCTTTCCCTGACACTGTAAATCTTCTGATTCCTGAAGCTCCACGCCCCGATGGCACTCTGAGCCAGGACACCTATTCTGTTGGTGCCGTTGGCTATGTTTGCCGGCAGACCGAGAAACATCAGCAGCGGCAGGGTAAGAAGCGAGCCGCTGCCGGCAAGGGTATTCACAAACCCTGCAAAGAGTCCGGCAGCGATGACTGCCAGATACATGTACCATTCCATCAGTAGCCGGAGTTATTTATCTGCCTAAACGGCAAAAAGTGGGAGATCTTTCATCATCTTACGTACCCGTTCGCCTACTGATCCGATTACCGTCTCATTTTCAATGCTGCTTATCACCTCATCAATGAACCCCACGATGACGCTCATGTCACCTTCCTTCAGTCCGCGTGTCGTTATGGCGGGTGTTCCAACCCTTATCCCCGATGTAAGGAAAGGAGAACGTGAGTCAAAAGGAACCATGTTCTTGTTAACTGTGATATGAGCTCTGACAAGTGTGTTCTCAACTTTTTTGCCTGATATCTCAGGGAACTTTGTTCTCAGGTCAATGAGCATCGAATGATTGTCTGTACCGTCTGATATTACCTTGTACCCCAGGTTCATAAAAGCTTCGGCCATGACTGATGCGTTTTTCTTTACCTGCTGCTGGTAGATGCGGAACTGAGGGGTAAGGGCCTCACCAAATGATACTGCCTTGGCGGCGATAACATGTTCGAGGGGGCCTCCCTGTATACCCGGGAAGACGGCTGAGTTAAGGACCGCCGACATCATCTTCACCTCTCCCTTGGGTGTTGTCAGCCCCCACGGGTTGATGAAGTCTTTTCCCATAAGGATAATCCCGCCCCTGGGGCCCCTGAGGGTCTTGTGAGTCGTTGATGTCACTATATGTGCTGATTTAAGCGGATTATCAAGCAACCCTGCGGCAATGAGCCCTGCAGGATGGGCCATGTCTACCATCAGAAGTGCCCCCACCCTGTCAGCAATCTCCCGCATCCGACCATAATTCCATTCCCTTGAATATGCTGACGCACCTGCAACAATAAGCTTCGGCTTCTCCCTCAGTGCAACCTCCTCCATCATATCATAGTCTACGCGCCCTGTCTCCTGCCTGACGACATATGAAACCGGCCTGTACAGTATCCCTGAAGAGTTTACCGGTGACCCGTGTGACAGGTGACCGCCATGAGAGAGATCGAGTCCCATGAATGTGTCACCCGGCTTAAGTACGGCCAGAAACACAGCCATATTTGCCTGTGCACCCGAATGAGGCTGAACGTTGGCATATTCAGCATCGAACAACTGCTTGAGCCTGTCGATGGCCAGCTGCTCCACCTGGTCAACCACCTCGCAACCACCATAGTACCTGTAACCCGGATACCCCTCTGCATATTTGTTCGTTAGAACCGAACCCATCGCCTCAAGTACCTGCGGACTGACAAAGTTCTCGGAAGCAATAAGTTCTATGCCATCTGTCTGACGTTCACGTTCACGATCGATCAAATCAAATATCACACTGTCTCTTTTCATATTTCTTTATATTAAAATCTCTGATTATTAACTGTTTGAATGTCAGGCCTCAATCAGTTCCGGACACAAATATACACTTAATTATAATTTTAACCATGAGCCGGATTTTTACTATTTTAGCATTTCACGGAGGCTCCGTTTAAGAGTGGTACAACAAATCAGGTAATTCAATCAGATGATCATGAAAAAGATAGTCGCATTGGTTTTTGCAGCTCTGCTCCTTTGTGGATGCGGGCATGATAAGCCGCTGAAAAGTACAGGGCATTATCCCCTGCCGGGGAAGATACCCGTTCCTGCAATCTCATTCAAACCTGAGCACTACATCTGTTACCGCACCTCGTCGGAGATAATTATTGACGGCCAGATCACTGACGATGAATGGTCGCTGGCGCCCTGGAGCAACCCCTTCACCGACATTGAAGGTGACCTGAAGCCGAAACCGCTCCACGACACAAGGATCAGGATGCTCTGGGATGACAACTACCTGTATGTGGCTGCTGAGCTTGTTGAACCGCATATATGGGCCACCCTGAGACAGCGTGACACGATCATTTATTATGACAATGATTTTGAGGTATTTATTGATCCGGACGGCGACACGCACGGCTATTATGAGTTTGAAATGAATGCCTACAACACGGTCTGGGATCTGCTGCTCACCACTCCCTACCGCGACTTCGGGAAGGTGATTGATGCATGGGACATCAAAGGGCTGAAGTCTGCTGTTAAAATATTCGGGACAATAAATGATCCGTCAGACATCGATGAGAAATGGACCATTGAGCTGGCCTTCCCCTTCGATGTGCTTAAGGAATGGGGAGATGTCCCAGCAGACGGAACGCAGTGGAGGGTAAACTTCTCGAGAGTGAACTGGAAGACAAAGCATGTGAACGGCAAGTACGTCAAGGAGACAGACCCTGACACCGGCAAGTCTCTGCCGGAGTTTAACTGGTTATGGTCTCCGCAGGGTCTCATCAATGTGCATTACCCTGAGATGTGGGGTTTTCTCCGGTTCAGCACCGGTGACGGTTCAGGCGAACCTGCTGAGTTTGTAATGAATCCTGATGAGAAGATAAAATGGGAATTGCGTAAGCTCTATTATGCCCAGAGGGCTTATGCAGCCGAGAAAAACCACTATGCAGACGATGCTGCCATTCTCCTTGAGTATGGATACAAGGCTAAGGGAGAATCACCCGAGATAATAATCACCATGTCAGGTTATGAAGCCTCTCTCCCTTCTGCCGACAAAAACGGCTATGTATGCATTGACAGCCAGGGTCGCACCTGGACCATTGATCTCTCAACCGACAAATGAAATCTGTTTATATGAAAAGAATATCGCTCCCGCTCCTTCTGCTAAGCATCTGCATAATTGCAGGTTGTGGAAGAACCGGCATTGAAGATACTGTCACCTTTGTCAGTGTCGATCCGCTTGAAAAGATATTCAGAGAGACTGCATTCTTCAATTCTGCTCCGGCAGCAGCAGATGCAGCCAGGGGTGAGCACGCAACTTTCCAGTTTGCACTCAGGTCATCAGTTCCACTCACGAATGTCACTGTTGAAGTTACTGACCCTCTGAATGAGACTCTCTCACTTCCTGTCGAGTACACCGGACTGGTTAAATATGTGCACGTAGGTCGCACTACCCCAAACCCTGCCAGAGACAGGTTTATCCCTATATCAGGTTGGTATCCCGATCCGATTGTTGAGGCTGACCGCTTTGATCTCAGGGCAGATGAAACACAACCTGTGTGGATATCAGTCAGAGTACCTGCAGATGCACAAAAAGGTACATATTCCGGTAAAATATCAATAAAGGGCAAGATTGGCAGAAAAAACTTCAACCTTGAAGATACAATCAGAGTGGTTGTATATCCCGTCGATCTGACAGAGACCACACTTAAGGTTACCAACTGGTTCTTCACCTCACGCCTTGATCTCATGAACTCAGGCCAGAAGGTAGAGCCGCTTAGTGAACGCTACTGGCAGCTTGTTGATACAATAGCCAGAACGTTCACAGCATACCGTCAGAATGTGGCATGGATCAATCCGCTTCAGCTGGTGAAGTCCGAGATTGTTGACGGAACATGGAGATTTGACTTTACCGATTTTAACCGGATGGCTTCCCTTCTCATGGCGACAGGAAGAATAAAGTTGCTGGAGGGAACTCATCTTGCCTCGAGAGAGACTAACTGGGACAGTCGTTTTGTGATGCACCTGCCTGTCACGAGAGACTCCGTTGCAAAGCTCCCGGTGACCGAACCACGGGTAAGACAGTTCTACAACAGCTTTCTTCCGGCATTAAAGAAGAACCTGGAAGAAAATAACTGGACAGACATATATGTTCAGCATATTGCCGACGAGCCTATCGAATCGAACCTGAAGACCTATGTTGAAATTGCCGCTTATGTCAGGTCAATATGGCCGGAGGTGAGGGTGATAGAGGCATGCCATGCAAATAACCTGAAAGGAAGCATTGATGTATGGGTACCGCAGATGGATTACCTCGACACAGACATGAAATTCTACAAGGAGAGACAGGAAGCCGGTGAGGAAGTATGGTTCTATACATGCCTTGCCCCGCAGGGTGAGTACGCCAACAGGTTCATCGAACAGCCGCTGATCAAAACAAGGCTGCTGCACTGGGTCAACTACAGGTATGGAATAACAGGATACCTTCACTGGGGTCTGAACGCATGGAGTGACGACCCGTGGGGGGAAACAACCGGGATAATTACCGAATCAGGGAACATTCTCCCGGGTGGTGACTGCTGGATTGTCTACCCGGGTGAAGGAAGGCTTTATCCATCAATACGCCTTGAAGCCATGCGCGACGGTATTGCCGATTACGAATTGCTCAGACAGTACGGACAGAAATACCCTGAGGAGGCTGCAGAGACAGCCAGGCTGGCAGTATATAATTTTCAGAGGTACGATACTGATATCCGGTCATTCCGCATGAAGAGGAGGGCTATGCTTGTGGCATTGAGCAGATAGAAATCAGCATTCAGGATTTTATCTGGATTTCAGATTTACAGGCCATGCCCTGGAAGGTATAGTAAGAGGCACTCTTTCTTCAGTAACAAGGGTGATGTCAATTCCGTAAGATGCAACATCGTTTATGCCAATTTTACGGAAAAAGAAGTAAAGGGTGAGAGTTATCTTTTCCCAAAATGGGAGGTCAATATTTCGTGGCAATACCCTCTCCAGCTGCACAAACCTGTAATCTGTCTCAATACCATATTTTTTGAGAGAAGGATAGGTGCTCATGAGATCTACTATACCGTCGCGCTTCATTGAATACAGTATCTGCTTGAAATACTCATTTACACGGATAGGTATCTTGAATCCAAGATAAAGATCTATCCTGTAAACCAGGTCCGGTACCAATTCAGTTATTTTATATTCCGCAGTGTATGGATGGTCAAGAATATCCACATGCAGAAACCAGTATGAATCAGCCCTTTTCGGTTGATGTGAGATCAGTGACCATATAGTTTTGGCTTCAATCTCATCAACCCTGTCAGCATGAGTTATATAAATCAGCTGCCCTGCATATTTTGGAATTGTTTGGTCCTTTGACAGATCAGAAAGCACCTCAAGATGCCACTTCAACTTAATAAAGGTGATGAATCTGTTCTTTATACGTCGACCTTTGAACAGGACAAGCATGATAATCGAAAGTAATCCTCCGGTAACAATTGTAAACCAGCCGCCATGAATGAATTTGCCAAGATTGGCTGCAAGGAACATTGATTCAATGAACAAATATGCCGCTGCAAAAAGGTAAACCAGAATTGCAGGGGTGTGATTCACTTTCAGATATGCAGCCATCAGTAAAGTTGTCATCATCATCGTAATGGTTATCGAGAGGCCATAAGCGGCCTCCATATTGGAAGAAGTCCTGAAAGCTATGACAACAAAAGCACACAGCGGCAAAGAGTGCCCAGTTAATTGATGGAATGTAAGCCTGCCCTTTTGCATAGGAGGGGTATTTGATTTTAATCTTTGGCCAGAAGTTCAGGGTGATGGCTTCGCTGATGAGAGAATAGGCACCGCTGATCAGAGCCTGGCTTGCAATGACAGCTGCTAAGGTGGCAAGGGTAATTCCGAAAGGAAGAAACCATGAAGGCATCATTGCGTAGAAGGGATTTACCCCTGGTACAGCATGAACTGGATTCTTAAGCAGCCATGCTCCCTGACCCAGATATGTCAGAATTAGCATAGTCTTCACAAAGGCCCAGCTGACTCTTATATTTTTAAGTCCACAATGCCCGAGGTCTGCGTACAAAGCTTCAGCTCCTGTGGTGCAGAGAAAAACCGCACCAAGAATAAGAAAGCCTTTTGGGTTAGATGTTAAAAGCTGAAAAGCATTTACGGGATTGAAGGCAGCAAGCATTCCTGGTTCATTCAAGAGGTTAATGAAACCCAGGGCACCGAGAGTTGAAAACCATATGAACATAATCGGGCCGAAAGATTTACCTACGAATGAAGTACCAAATTGCTGAACAAAGAACAGCACAATGATAATAGCCAGAACAATAATCGTTACCGGTATCCCGGGTCGGATCATCGCAAGACCTTCAATAGCAGATACAACTGTTATTGAAGGGGTTATAATACTGTCAGCCAGAAGAGCGCTGCCACCAATGATAGCTATTATGTAAAGATTGCGTTTTCTTTTACGCATAAGGGCAAAGAGTGAAAATATCCCTCCTTCTCCCTTGTTGTCAGCCCTGAGTGTGATCAGAACATACTTAATACTTGTTTGCAAAGTCAGTGTCCATATGATTGCTGAAACAACACCAATTATCAGATTTCGGTCAACAGTGCCTGCATCATTGACCACGGCCTTCATTACATAAAGTGGTGACGTACCAATGTCCCCGTAAATGATACCGAGTGATAGGACTACTCCAACCAGACTGAGTTTCTTCAAAAATTCTGATCTGTCTTGTTGCATAACCTGGACATTAATGTCTGCAAATGTAATGAGAAATGCATTTGGGATTAAAAGCGATCTACTCCTTATTCCTCTGAGAACTGTTTAAGCAATTCACGATAGGCGCTGAAGATTCTTGACTTGGAGATAAAGCCCACATACTGGCCGCCGTCAAGCACAGGCAGGTTCCATGCCCCCGTACGGGTAAAGGTGTCAAGCACTACATCCCCCCTCTCCCTGATGTCGATATAAGAGGGAGGTATAGTCATCAGCTCCCTGATGGTTATCTTGTCATAGAGTTCATGGTTGAACATCCTGTCACGCACATCGTCAAGGAGGACCACCCCTTCCAGTATGTTGAATTCATCAACCACGGGGAAGATATTCCTTTTTGACTTTGAAATCTGTTTCACCAGGTCTCCCAGCGTATCATTGGGGCTCACGGTGAGGAGATCCTTCTCCACTTCATTGCTCCAGTCGAGCAGTGTCATCACAGCCTTGTCCTTATCATGGGTTATCAGCTCGCCGCTGGCAGCCAGCTGCTGGTGGTATATGGAGTGCTTCTGGAACGCTCTTATTGTTATAAAGCCGGCCGTTGAGGTCACAATCAGTGGTATGAACAGCCCGTAGCCCTCTGTTATCTCCGCAATAAGGAATATTGCGGTCATGGGTGCATGCAGTACCGCTGCGAACACCCCCGCCATCCCTGCCAGGGTGAAACTGCTGTCAGGCAGTGAGAGGCCGAATACATGATTTAACAAATTGCTGAACAGGTAACCGGCTACCCCCCCGGTAAAGAGCGTTGGTGCGACAATCCCTCCGACACCTCCGGCACCGTTGGTGGAAGCGGTGGCCACAACCTTAAATATTACAAGGGAGGCAAGAAAGAGCATAAAGATCCAGAATCCGGACGCAACGTCACCGAAAAGGCTGACGCCTATTGCAGCGCCCGGATCAGCCTTCAGCAGAGACATGACAGTCCCGTAGCCTTCTCCGTACAGAGCAGGAAATATATAGATCAGTATTCCCAAAATAGTCCCTCCGGCCAGCATCCTGACATAATTGTTCCGGATCTTCCGGTAGAGTTTCTCGATACCGATGGTAGCCCTCGTGAAATAGAATGCCACTAATCCTGAGAACACCCCGAGGAGAAGATAGTAGGGCAGGTTTCTCAGAAGGAATCCTTCCCTTACCTGGAATGAGAAAAGGACGTCACTGCCCATGAAAAAATATGCTACTGTCGCTGCCGTGACAGATGATATCAGCAATGGCACTATGGAAGACATGGTAAGGTCAAGCATCAGTACTTCGAGAGTAAACAGGATGCCTCCTATCGGTGCCTTGAAAATGCCTGCTATCGCCCCTGCTGCTCCGCAGCCCAGCAACAGTGTGATATTCTTATAGTTCAGGTTAAAGTACCTCCCGATGGATGAGCCGATGGACGCACCTGTCAGTGCAATCGGCGCCTCAGCCCCAACTGAGCCTCCGAAACCTATTGTCAGTGAGCTGGCAACGATCGATGTCCAGTTGTTATGCCTCTTCAGGTAACTCTTGCGCCGTGAAATGGCATAGAGCACCCTGCTAATCCCGTGGGAAATATTATCACGAACAATGTATCTTACGAATAATACCGTCAGGAAGATGCCCGCCAGCGGATAAGCCAGCGAGAGGATGCCTCCTCCGCCTGCCATGATGCCCTGAGTGAACAGCACATGTGTATAATGAATGGCATTCTTCATTATAACCGCAGCCATTGCACTGGTTATGCCGACTACGAAACTCAGCAGGTAAAGCAGCGTCTGCTGGTCTGAAAATAAAGACCCCAGTTGCCTGATCCGCCTTATAATTGATCTGTTCAAGCTGATTCTGATTAACTGTAATCCGGACGATCACACCGACAAATATAGAATAAAATGAGGAGCAGATATTTATTTTGGTAAGTTTGGGGGATTTTATGCTGTGACTTTTTAGCGATACCTTTATCGTTAACATTCTGACCAGCTTTCTGGAAATGCTTATGATAGAATTTAAGAGACATACTCTTTCCAACGGGCTCAGGGTTATTGCCCATCATGACGCCAGCACACCGATGGTCACCACTGATCTGCTGTATGACGTTGGTTCAAGGGATGAAGATCCTGAGGCAACGGGATTTGCCCATCTTTTTGAGCATCTGATGTTCGGAGGAACGGATGGCGTCCCGGCGTTTGATACCCCGGTAATGATAGCGGGTGGTGAGAATAACGCCTTTACCAATAATGACATTACAAACTATTTTATAACCCTGCCTGCCAATAACCTGGAGACGGCTCTCTGGCTCGAGGCTGACAGGATGGAGGGACTCGACCTCTCAGAATCGAGACTCAGGATACAGAAGAGTGTTGTCACAGAGGAGTACAGGCAGCGTTACCTTAATCAGCCATACGGAGACCTGATGCTCTTACTGAGGCCGCTGGCATTCAGGAGGCACCCTTACATGTGGCCTGCAATAGGCAAGGACATAAGCCATATAGAAAAGGCCGACAGCAGGAGGGTAAAAGAGTTTTACCACAGACATTATAATCCGTCAAACGCCATCCTGTGCGTGGCAGGTAACGTTCATCCTGACCAGGTCTTCAGCATGGCAGAGAAATGGTTCGGTGACATCGCCCCGGGCAGGCGTATCATCCGTAACCTTCCTCAGGAGCCTCCGCAGACTGAACGACGCGAAGTCACAGCTCGTCGCAAGGTGCCCGCGGCCCACCTGATTATGGCATTTCACACTGAAAAAAGGGAAAGTCGTGCATTCTATGTCCTTGATCTTCTTACAGATATACTTTCAGGTTGTGACTCCGGCCGTTTCCCGGAGATCCTCGTAAGAAAAAAGGAGCTCTTCAGTGAGGCAGACATTTACCTCTCCGGTGAGATTGATCCCGGCCTGGTCATCTTCAGCGGAAGATTAAGAGATGGAGCAGACATAGCAAAGGCAGAGGAAGCAGTCCGGGATGAGCTTGACAATATAAGTACCCGGCACGTGACAGCTGCGGAGCTCGACAAAGCCCGTAACAGGTATGAGGCATCAAGACTGATGTCTTACGTCAGCGCCGGCAATAAAGCATTCAATCTTGCCTTTCAGGAACTTCTCGGTGACGCGAATGGCATAAATACTGAGATCGAAAGATATATGAGTGTCACAGCCGCTGAGATCACAGAATGCTCTGCCACCACATTCAGACCCGGAAACTGCAGTGTAATCCATTATCTCCCTGAAAGCCATGAAGAGTAGAAGAAAAATGGAACCGCCCCGGATAATCACCCCTTCTGCCGGGAAAATATCATTTCCCGATGTTGTGAGGCTTGGCAACGGAGTACCGGTTTATCTCCTGGGTGGAGGAACCGTTGATCTTATCAGGATTGAATTTGTTCTCAACGCAGGCCAGATAATGGAGGAGACCCATATGGCAGCGTCAGTAGCCAACGCAATGCTCACTGAGGGGACAGTCTCACACGACGCGATTACCCTGAATGATCTCATCGACAGCACCGGCGCAGTCTTCAACCATACAGCAGAGAAGGATACCGCGAGCCTCGTGGTGATAACCCTTTCACGCAAACTTGGGGAGGTCATGGAGCTTGCCGGGGAGGTCCTTTTTCATCCATCCTTCCCTGAGAATGAGCTCAGGATGCTGAAAGAAAAAAAGATACAGGCATTTCTTACTGGCAGGCAGAAGACATCCGTAATCGGAAGGGAACAATTCTACATGGCGCTGTGCGGCAAGCACAACCCCTACGGAAGAATTACCAGGCTCGAAGACTTCGAGGCCCTGACAGCTACAGTCACGCGAGATTTCCATTCCCGCTTCTACAGACCTGAAAACATGTATATAACCGTCTCAGGCAGAGAGCCTGAGAGTGCTCTGCCGGTGCTCAGCAAATTCTTTTCCGGCTCCTGCCAATGGCATAAAGCGGAGATACCACAGCTGGCATTTGAGACCTCTCCCCCGGGAAGGATATTTGCCGAAGTGAACGGATCGGTGCAGAGCGCGGTCAGGATGGGATGGAAAGGGATAACACGTGACCACCATGACTATCACGGTCTTCAGGTGGCAAATATGATACTCGGAGGATACTTCGGGTCAAGGCTGATGCGAAACATCAGGGAAGAAAAAGGGTACACATACGGCATTCATTCGGTGACGGGGGCTTTTCACGGAATAGGCTTCATCGTTATCATGACCGAAGTTGCCAACGAATATCGCGAGGAGACTTTGAAGGAGATCCGCAAAGAGATAGCCGAACTGAGAAGAAACCCTGTCAGCACTGATGAGCTGCAGATAGTCAGAAACCACTTCATGGGGGAGATTGCCCGCATGTTTGACGGGCCGTTTTCATCTGCCGAAGCTGTAAGAGGATTAATCGACTATAACACTGATCATGATTACTATTCCAGATTAATCAGTACAATTGAAACAATCACGCCGGAAAGAATAATGGAGCTCTTTAATACCTATTTTAATCCGGATAAAGCTATCGAAGTCATTGCCGGAGCAAAATGACCGGATTCAGATACATAACACTGTTACTTCTGCATCTTTTCCTGTCACTTGCTGTGTGGGGGCAGGATGATACTCAACCCATTGCACCCCGTCTTGAAAATGTAACTGTAGGCCCTGCCACAGGATTTACAACCTTAAGGTGGCTGCCGTCGCCATCACCAGATGTCGGCAGCTATGTTGTATATACCTTCACCAACAATATTGCCTTTGCTGTTGATACCATCAGGTCTCCGTATATCACCGAATATGTTCATACAGGTTCAGCTGCCAGGTATATGAGTGTTACATATGTTGTGGCAGCAATTGATTCGTCGCGCAACATAAGTCCGCTGAGCAACAGTCTTAGTACCATTTATGTATCGCTGGATAACGATTCATGTAACTTCCGCGTGGTTCTCTCATGGACAGAGTATGCCAACTCTGCATATCCGGCTGACGGATACGAACTGTGGATGAGTGCCGCCGGTGCCCCTGCCGCATTGATCGAAACCCTTCCCCTGTCACAGACCTCATATTCATTCAGCGGTTATGCCCCTTCAACCGGATACTGCTTTTACATCAGGGCCACAGCAAACAATGCAGGACTGTCATCATCCAACAGGCAATGCTTCACGTCGGGGGCTGAAATCCCTCCCGACTGGATAATAACAGAGACAGTATATGTTCAGCGACAGGTTGTCAATGTGACCGGGATTTATGACAAGGATACTGACATCGATACCTTTGTAGCCGAGATATTTAATCGCAGCACATCTGCCTGGGTGATATCAGCCACAGCTGAAGGTACTGACGGTAATGTAACAGTAAATAATGCAGGGACAGACACAGCCAGTATCAATCTCTACCGTATCTCCGCGCTGAATAATTGCGGAAGGGCAGTAACACCATCATCTCCCGTCAGAAATATTGTTCTTTCATCCGCCACCAGCGGTACACGCATCGATCTCAAATGGAATAATCCGTTTCCTCAGCGCGGTGCATATTTTACCGTCTGGCGTGATATCGGGGCAGGATGGACGGAGGTGGCAGGTCCTGTCACAGATACGACGTGGACTGATGATTATGCTGCTTTCGCCCCATATGTTTCGGCGCCGGATATCGCTTATGTTGTTACAGCTATCGATCAGGGGGCATCTGCAGGCGATCCTGCGTGCCGCTCATCTGTGACCCTGGTCTCTGCCATCGAAAACATCTTTATGGCAAATGCCTTTACCCCGGATGAAAACGGTATCAATGATGTTTTTACCCCGGTTCTGACATTTATTCCTACAGAATACGAATTCAGTATCTTAAACCGCACCGGCGTTATTCTCTTTCGTACTACCAGCCATGGTGAAGGATGGGATGGCCGACATAATGACAAACCTATGCCTCCCGGCGTTTACCTCTGGAGCCTGCGAGTAACCACCCCTTCCGGCAGAGCTGAGACCAGGACGGGAACCGTCACCATCCTTCCCTGAACTGTGAGCTGAAATGAAGCCCAGTTTTTGTATCTTTGACTTTCCATTTTCTTTCAGGGACTGATGGGCAAAAAGAAGACGAACATATTTACTGCAGAGGATGTCAGTCGCATTGAAGCTGAGTTTAAGCTGCTGAAGGACAATTTATACAGGTGCGATAAACAGGGAGAGAAAGAGCTGATTGAGAAAGCCTTCCTGTTTGCCAACGAGGCTCACCGTGACATGCGCCGTAACTCTGGCGAGCCTTACATAATACACCCGATAAATGTTGCACGTATTGTAAATCAGGAGATAGGACTGGGCGCCAAATCAGTTGCAGCAGCACTGCTGCATGACGTTGTAGAAGATACCGAAATAACCCTGGATGATATCACCAGGGAGTTCGGGCCCAAGATCTCTTCTCTCATTGACGGACTCACAAAGATCTCAGGCACATATAATAAAGAGACCAACTCCCTTCAGGCTGAGAATTTCCGGAAGATGCTGATGACCCTGTCAGATGATATCAGGGTCATTATCATTAAGATAGCAGACAGGCTGCATAACATGAGAACTCTTGACTCAATGCCCGAACACAAGAGGATGAAGGTAGCCGGTGAAACGATTTATCTCTATGCCCCCCTCGCACACCGCCTGGGACTGTTCGCCATTAAGACAGAGCTCGAAGACCTCAGTTTCAAATTCAGGCATCCCCGCATCTTCGATGAGATTGCCCGTAAAGTCAAGCTCGATGAAAAGAAGAACCTGGCCCTTATCAACAGGTTCAGCCTCCCGATAATAGACAGGCTCAATGACAACAACATAATCTTTGACATCTCCGGGAGATTCAAGTCTATATATTCAATCTGGAAGAAGATGCAGGCAAAGAACGTCCCCTTTGAGGAGGTGTATGACCTTCTTGCCGTACGGATTGTCTTCGAACCCGGACCTGAGATGAGTGAAAGAGCGCAGTGCTGGCAGATATATTCACTCATCACTGACATTTACACGCCCAAGCCTGACAGGCTGCGCGACTGGGTAAGCCGTCCAAAGTCAAATGGTTATGAGGCGCTTCACCTTACCGTAATGGGACCTGAGGGGCGCTGGGTTGAGGTACAGATACGCAGCCAGCGGATGGACGATATTGCCGAAAGGGGGTTTGCCGCACACTGGAAATATAAAGGCGACACTGCCCAGACTGAATCGGAACTGGACAAGTGGCTGAAGTATATCCGTGAGATGCTGTCCAACCCCATGTCTGACCCGATTGCTTTCCTCGACGACTTCAAAATGAGCCTCTTCTCTTCCGAGATAATGGTGTTCACTCCTAAAGGGCTCCTTGTCAATCTTCCAAAAGGAGCCTCGGCTTTAGACTTCGCCTACGAGATACATACTGATGTCGGTAACAGGGCCATCGGGGCAAAAGTGAATTATAAGCTATCTCCACTCTCGGTAACACTGCAGAGCGGTGACCAGGTCGAGATCATTACATCCGGCATTGCGAAACCGGAAAAGGAATGGCTTGAATATGCGCATACTGCCAAGGCCAAGGGAGCTATAAAGGGAGCACTCAGGGACGAATCAAAAGACCGCATTCAGAAAGGGATTGAGATGCTCGAGCAGAAGCTCAGTGAACTGGGCATACTTCCCAACTCCGAGATTATAAAGAACCTGCTCGAGAATTATGAACTTCTCAACAAGGAGGAGCTTTATTCAAGGATAGCTCTCGGTGTCATCAATCTCGAGGAGCTGCGCAAGGTCCTTAAAAAGGCCCCTGAAAGCAGCTTTAACAAATTCTGGAAGCTTGCCGTGGGAGGTGTGAGCAGGCGTCAGGAACCTGATAAAGACAAAAAGGGGGCAGCTGCCCCTATTGACAAGAACCACCCTTACCTGCTCAGGGAGAATGTGAACAACACCGGTAACTCATATCTCATCGCAAGCTGCTGCAATCCCATCCCCGGAGATGAGGTGGTGGGTTACATGGCTCCTGACAACTCCATTGTGGTCCATAAGCCCAAATGCCCCGTAGCAGTCAAGCTGCTGGCCAGCGAAGGCAACAGGATCATACAGGTAAGATGGACCATCCACAAACTTGCATCGTTCCTGGCAAGGATAAGCATTAACGGCATTGACAGACTGGGACTGATCAATGAAGTGACAAATATTATCTCAAAGGAGCTTAATGTCAATATCCGGAACATAAATGTATCAGTCTATAACGGGATATTCGAAGGGACTATTGATCTTTACGTGCATCACACCCGTGACCTCAATAACCTTATCATGCAGCTCTCCAATGTCAAAGGCATTGCCAGCGTGAAGAGAGTTGAGGAATTCATGGAGGAATGACAACAATTGCTGTTACTTTAATCTATTGAGCAGGGACGATGGCGAATGAAGATTCCAGAACAGTTGTAAAGCAGATCTTTACGGAATATCTTATAAAGAACTCGCTGAGGAAAACACCTGAAAGGTTTGCGATCCTTGATGAGATATATTCACACGAAGGTCATTTTGACATTGAGTCGTTGTTCAATTTCATGAAGAACAAGAAATACAGGGTTTCAAGGGCAACGCTCTACAATACCATTGATCTGCTGATGGATTGCAAGCTGGTTATCAGACATAAGTTCGGGCACAGCCAGGCGCAATATGAAAAATCATACCAGACGGGTCAGCATGACCATCTCATTGACATTGAAACGGGGAAGATCTTTGAGTTCAGTGACCCCAGGATCATTGAGATAATCAACAGTATCTGTGAAAAAAAAGAATTCCTTCCCCACCACTACTCGCTGTACATTTACGGCAAGTCAGGGAGGAAGGAATAGTCGTTCGCTGTTCAGTTCACTCAGAAAGTAACCGAAGCAGCGAAGAGAGGCTGCATCCTTGCATTCTGTCCGTTTACCTTGAATCCTGAGCTTGAAATCTTCTCATTCAGGAAGTAGTTTTGCGGCATGAATGAAAAATTCCAGTTGTTTTTGCTCCTGTCGGTAAGAGAAACCATCCCGGCATTCTTCTTCTTCAGCATCTCTACGGTCAGGGCATATGCTCCCAGGCTTGTTGCATAGGGAATGGCATACCACGGAGTCATGCTATCCGAGTTTACCAGCAGTGCAACGCCAAGGCCAAGCAACGCGCCTCCTGAAGCACCCCAGATTGTAGTCAAGCCCTGCCTGGGTGTCAGTTCGGCGTTCTTAAGCCAGGCCTGCCCGATAAGTGCACCGGAAGCAATCCCTGCCGCTGGGATGATCAATGCCCATTGGCCCAGATTATCCTCAACATCATCTTCAATTATGTCAGAAGCGATGAATCCACCCAGAAGTCCGTTCATAACTGTCAGGGTTCCTATCGCCCTGACATCGCCACGAGTGTATGAGTCACTTCTGTTTATTGCATTTGCGGTAAGATATCCGCCTGCACCTCCGGCCAGGATAGATAAGCCAATTACCCTGGGATCTTCCACAAATGATCCGACTGTTAATGCAGTTATTGCCGGTCCGATGGTGCCCCAATAGCTCAACATGGAAGCCTGCCCCTCGCTCCATGGCTTATTCTTACCAATTGATTTGCCGGCAATGCCCATACCTATGCTTGTCAGAGCTCCCAATCCAATTGCAATCTTGGCATCAGTGCCAATCCCGTCTTCCTCCTCACCATCATCATCAAACAGACCGTCTCCGAGAATAAGGGCTGAAAGGCCAAATCCATGAACCCACCCGATCAACTGCCCGTGGTTGGTGAGTGTCAGCTGATTTGCGGTTATAGGCATTCTTTCATTTAACAGCACCGGCACCAGGGCTCCTACCCCGGCAGCTACGATGGGAACACCAGCTATGGCAGCATCACTTGAAGGTTCAATTATGGCAACAAGAGCTGTGCCATACAAGAAGCTGTTAAATCCTGAAGAGACAACTCTTCTCCTGAATAAAAGGTCATCCTGATTCTGCGCTGATACGCTCCATACCGAAACCAGCAGGAGAATCATCACAAGAAAAGAGGTAATAATCTTGTTTTTCATTGTTTCAGGGTATTAGTTCATACTAATAATCAGCACTCACAAGTTATTGAATGTTAATACATTAATCAAATATAACATTTATTCTCCAATTATGGATGGTAAATTGTAAACATCTTATAGCGTTTTTCAACCGTACAGATACAGCATCCTTCATTTTCGTCCACCCCAATGACAAAAAATTTGTATCTTGTGACGCTTTATGAATTCCTTTGAAATTTTCTGAAATGAATATTGATATTCTTCTGGGTCTCCAGTGGGGTGATGAGGGGAAAGGGAAAATAGTCGATGCCTTAACTCCTGATTATGATATAGTTGCACGGTTCCAGGGCGGACCGAACGCAGGGCATACCATAGAATTTCATAACACCAAGCATGTCCTTCACCTTATCCCTTCAGGAATTTTCCACGAAGGAAAGATCAATATTATTGGCAACGGTGTTGTGCTTGATCCGGTTGTATTTCGCCGTGAGGTTGAGAGCCTGGGCATCGATATTGAAACAGTACGCCGGAGGCTGCTCATATCCCTGAAGGCACATCTGATTCTTCCGACACACAAATTACTTGATGCTGCACATGAAAATGCGCTTGGCGACTTCAAGATAGGATCTACTCTGAGGGGCATAGGGCCTGCTTATACAGATAAGGCAGCACGTAGTGGCATCAGGGTGGGCGATCTGCTTCGAAAAAACTTCAGGGAGTTTTATAATGAGCATGTCAGTGAGCACCTGAGGATTCTGAGAGGTTACGGCCGGAGTTATGACCTTCAGGACCTTGAGAATGAATGGTTTGAAGCGGCTGAATTCCTCAAACAGTTTAAAACGGTAAATGCCGACTATTATATTGACAGGAGCCTTCGTGAAGGGAGATGCGTTCTTGCCGAAGGGGCTCAGGGGACAATGCTTGACATTGATTTTGGCACATATCCCTACGTAACCTCCTCAAACACAGTTGCTGCCGGTGCATGCACCGGCCTGGGAATAGCCCCTTCGCGCACGGGTGAGGTCTTCGGAATCTTCAAGGCATACTGCACGAGGGTCGGAAGCGGACCATTCCCCACGGAGCTGAATGATGAAAACGGTCAGCTCATGCGTGACCGGGGGAACGAATACGGCTCTACTACCGGGCGTCCGCGCCGGTGCGGATGGCTTGACCTCCCGGCACTGAAATATGCAATCATGATTAATGGCGTTACACGCCTCTTCATGATGAAGGCAGATGTACTCTCAGGCTTCAGTGAAATAGAAGTGTGTACCTCCTATACTATCAACGGTGAGGAGGTCACTGAGCTTCCGTATTGTCTTACCGACATAGAAAAACTCAACTATAAGACAATGGCCGGATGGAACTGCGACATAACGGGTTGTAAAAGCTGGGATGAAATGCCCGTCGCTCTCAGGCATTATATAGAATTCATTGAGAAAGAGACCGGGGTACCGGTCACAATAGTTTCCGTCGGACCTGACAGGTCGGCAACGATTTACAGGTAATGATCACTCCATCCTGTAAACCCAGGCGTCACCGTTGATAGCGTTCTGTATATCCTCCAGCGAATTATAGGCTTCACGGAGACTCGCAAAGGAATTGGCTGAAACAAGACGCCACCTTCCGCCGTCCATACCGACTATTTTTGCATCGTAGCCCATTTCGGTTATATGCCTGAGCCAGTGATCGGCATATTCGGGGGTAAGGAAACTTCCGACAATGACATGATATTTGGAGCGTTCGAGGGCCTCCTGCTCAGCCTGCCTGGCCAGTTCAGCCTGACGCTGCTGCTCAAGTGCGGCCTGCTCATTGGCAACCCGGATAGAATCAGCTACCCTGAAAGCCTCCTGCTGTTGCCTCAGCGCTTCAGCCTCCCTGGCCTTCTTGCCGAAAGGATTGATGCTCTTTGCAAAGTCGCACGAAGGCGTCAGAAGCACCATTGCTGCCAGTAAAACCGTGAACAATTTCTTCATAAATGCCAGTTTTTCATGGTTATAAAAGATAAAGGTATAAAATGGATCGTGAAAATCAAACGAAAATGCGATAATCGGTGTCGTTCTTCTCAATTCTTTCCTATATTAGAATTCCATTTAAAAAGACAAAAACCAGCGTCAGATGAAATCACTCATACAGTTCTTCGAAGAGAATGTCGAGAAATTTTCAACCAATATCTACCTCTGGGAAAAGCCTCAGGAAAAGTATGAAGGGACCACTTACCAGGAAGTAAGGCGCCAGGTACATGAATTCGGTGCCGGGCTGATGCAGATGGGTGTGAAAAAAGGCGATCGCATCAGCCTCCTGTCTGAGGGCAGAAACAGCTGGGTCGTTGGTGAAATGGGAATACTGTACGCCGGAGCAGTCAATGTGCCGCTCTCCGTGAAGCTGAACCCGGAAGAGATCAAATTCCGGCTGACCCATTCCGGGTCAAAGATGATAATAACTTCGAGCGGACAGGCACCCAAGGTTCTCGAGATCATAGGACAGTGCCCTGAGGTGGAGAAAGTTATTTTTATGGACCCCAGGGAAGAGTATTCCGACAGGGAGATCCATCTCAATGAGGTGAGAAAGACCGGAAGGGAATGGCTCGAGAATCCCGCCAACAGAAAAGCATTTGAGGAATTTACATCATCAATATCACCATCCGATTTCGCCAATATCTGCTATACTTCAGGGACGACTGCCGACCCGAAAGGTATCATTCTGTCGCACGGAAACTATGTGACAAACGTCTACCAGTCATACAGCCTGATGGATATCCCGCAGCACTTCAAGACCCTTCTGATACTTCCCTGGGACCATTCATTTGCTCATACTGCAGGTATCTATGCCTTCATGGGCAAAGGGGCAAGCATAGCCTCGGTCAAGTTAGGGAAGACGCCGATGGAGAGCCTCCGCAATATACCAATATGCATGAGAGAGATAAGGCCCAATCTCCTTATGAGCGTTCCGGCCCTGGCGAAGAACTTCAGAAAGAGTATTGAGAAAGGGATAAAGGAAAAAGGCAGGATCACAGAATCGCTGTTCAAATTTGCACTGAACATGGCGTACTCATATAACAAAGAGGGCTATAACAAGGGTGAGGGGTTGCAGAAAATAAAGAAACCGCTGCTGAATCTCTTTGACAAAATCCTCTTTTCCAAAATACGGGAGGTATTTGGCGGTGAGCTTGAGTTTTTCATTGGCGGAGGCGCCCTCCTTGATATTGAGCTTCAGCGTTTTTTCTACGCTATAGGGGTGCCGATGTTCCAGGGTTACGGCCTCTCAGAGGCAGCTCCTATCATCTCCTCCAACTCCGTTGCCAGGCATAAGCTTGGATCATCAGGCTATCTTGTAAAAAACCTCGAACTGAAGATACTTGATGAAAAAGGTGACGAACTGTCCGCCGGACAGAAGGGGGAGATAGTCATCAGGGGTGGAAATGTCATGCACGGTTACTGGAAGAATGAGAGTGCCACCAGGGAGGCTTTGAAGGACGGATGGCTCCATACCGGAGACATGGGGTACATCTCTGAAGACGGTTTCCTGTATGTTATGGGACGCTTCAAAAGCCTCCTCATCGCTGACGACGGAGAGAAGTTCAGTCCGGAAGGTATTGAGGAAGCATTCAGTGAGCAGTCAAAATATATAGACCAGTGCATGCTGTACAATAATCAGAGATCATATACCGTGGCCCTGATAGTTCCTAACCAGCATGCCCTCAAGCTTTATCTTGAGAGCCGCAACCTGTCAGCCTCCACTGAAGAGGGTAAGCGTGCCGTACTTAACCTGATAGAAGGAGAGGTGAGCGAGTATCGCATCAACGGCAAATTCGGACATATGTTCCCGCATCGCTGGCTCCCTGTCGCACTCGGGATACTGAACGAGAGCTTCAACGAAGAGAACGGCATGATGAACTCAACCATGAAGATAGTAAGAGGAAAGGTGACGGAACGGTACCAGGACTTCATCGAATGGCTGTACACCCCCATGGGCAAGATCGTCTACAACGAACGCAACATGGAAGAGGTCGAGAAGATGAAACTCGGCTGAAACAACCTGTTTCTTAAAAAGTCAGCCTGCTCTTGAACGGGAGAAAGGTCATGAAATCGGCATGATGCACTATGTATGCTTCAGTAGTGCGTTTCACCAGGTCGCCTTCATGGGCATGAGCAGCAATGATATGGCAAACCTCAGGAGGCACACCGCACTCCTCAGCCAGGCTGACACCTGAGAAGGGATGCCGAAGATACTGCCCGTACCTTCCCTGAACGGCCTTACCCTGCGCATCAAGCTCGTACTCAAGCATCTTACCCACATCGGCGAGTATGGCACCGGCAATAAGAACATCCATGTTAACCGGCAGGTCATCCCTGAAGAAGTGATTCATCTTCTCCCCTGCATCTCGTGCGATATGCACAACGCAACGCTTATGATCCATGAATGTGACCTTGAGATCCGGGCCGCAAAGGAGAGTGAATGGTATGCGGTTCAGGTCATCGGCCTTAAGCACGCTTCTTTCAAGAGCCAGCTCCCATGTGCTGGCGGTCTTTTCCCTGAGATCAGGATCTTTTATCCATTCCAGCTCAGGCCATAATCTCTTTATCTCTTCTGTCATGGGGTATTATCTAAGTCTGGTAATTATTGCATCTGTCATTGCCGTCGTGGAGGCGGCACCCATCGCTATGACCTCCGGTTTGCCGGCAAGCTTCATCATATCGTATGTCCTCACCCTGCCCTCCTCAATAACATCGGCGATAGCCTTGCGGATACGCACGGCAATGGCCTTCTCATCAATATAATCAAGCATCATACAGGCTGATTCGATCATGGCAACGGGGTTGACTATGGAAACATCAAAGCCGGCATACTTGGGTGCCGAACCGTGGGTGGGTTCAAATACACCTATCCCGTCTTCGGAGAACTGGGCACTGCATGCAAATCCGAGGCCGCCAATCAACCCGGCAAATGCATCGGAGACAATGTCACCGAACATGTTGCCCGCAACAATCACTCCGTAATCCTCCGGATTCTTCGTCAGCCACATCATCTGAGCATCAATGTTCGTATTCCAGAGCTGAACACCGGGGAAATCTGTTTTCTGCATCTCCTTGGCTATCTTCCACATAAGACCTGAGGTCTCACGAATGACATTGGGTTTTTCGCAGACAGTGACTGACTTGTAACCGTATTTCAAAGCATATTCAAATGCTGCCCTCACAATCCTTTCCGTGTACTTCCAGGTAAAGATCCTTGTTGAGACTGCCAGTTCCTCCTTCGGGCACCATCCGAAATTCTCACGGAACTTTGGATGAGTCATCAGAGCGTCATAAACCTGCTGCGGAGGATTTGACCACTCAACGCCTCCATAGAGCCCTTCCGTGTTCTGCCTGAAGATGACGACGTCAACCATGGGCTCCTCAGGTGTGCCATCTTTGCCGCGACGTATGAAGTTAAGAGGATTGCCCTTATAGCTGCGGCAAGGTCTGACACAAATGTCCAGCCCGAAATGCTGCCTCAGTCCCACAATAGGGCTGCTGTAATTGAACCCCTTGCCCTGCAGCGCAGGCGAGAGCTCGGCCACTGCCTCATCCTTGGGCTTTGACGTTATGGCGCCAAACAGTGCGATCTTATGCTTTGCTATCAGGTCTATGGTTCTCTGCGGAAGCGGATTGCCCTCCCTGCACCAGAAATCCCATCCGATATCACCATAAATATATTCTGCATCAAAGCCTGCAGCATCAAGAACGCGCAGGGACTCTTTCAATACCACTGCGCCAATGCCGTCACCGGGAAGCGCAACTATCGTACGTCTAGCCATATATCACAGTTTGTTTATTTGTTACCCGGTAAAAATATAGTTTTATTTGTGTTAAAAAAAAGACTTTCAGCAGATAATATCTCATCCCTCTTACATTGGAAAAAAACTATATTTGCCGTTTACAATTTATCGCGCACTAAAAGTCTGTAAAAGCATGGGTCAACTGTCGGATATTAAACCAAGGAAGGTATGGAGCTATTTTGAAGAGATCTGCACAATCCCCAGGTTATCAAAAAATGAAGGAAAAATAAGGGAATATCTTCTTGATTTTGCAAGGAGGAACAACCTGGCAGCAAAGGAGGATGAATCAGGTAACATACTTATTGTAAGAGATGCCTCCCCGGGCCGCGAGAAAGTGATGACCGTTGTGCTTCAGAGCCACCTTGATATGGTTGGTGAAAAGAATGCTGCACACCCTCATGACTGGGAGAGAGATCCGATAATTCCTGTTGTTGACGGGAAATGGGTTGGTGCAAGAGGCACAACCCTGGGTGCAGATGACGGCATTGGTATTGCTGCCCAGATGGCCCTGCTGACTGATCCGTTCATTCAGTGTGGCAGACTGGAGTGTCTCTTTACCGTCGACGAGGAATCAGGTATGACGGGAGCTATCAACCTTAAACCCGGGTTCCTGACAGGGAAGATATTGTTGAACCTTGACTCTGAGGATGAGGGCATACTGTTCATTGGCTGCGCAGGGGGCATAGATACTCAGGCGATCTTACCATATTATCCTGAAAAGGTCACGGCAGGCGACCGGGCAATGAATATTTCGGTTACCGGGCTCCACGGAGGTCATTCAGGCGACGAGATACACAAGGGTTACGGCAACTCAATAAAGATCATTTCTGCTTTGCTGCAGAGTCTTGAAAAAAAATTCGGCATTCGCATCAGCAGTTTCACAGGAGGAAACCTTCGTAATGCAATACCCAGGGAAGCATTCGTTACCATCACCTTCAACCCGGCATACGAAGAATCAATTCTCGCAGCTGCATCGGAGTATCATAAAATGGTCAGGCAGGAATTCGGGCCTCTCGAGCCTGATCTGAAGATCGCTGCCACGCCTGCCGATTTACCGTCAACGGTTATCGACGCTGCAACACAGCACAAACTGCTCAATGCTCTCAGTATTGTACCTCACGGCGTACTGGCATGGTCAAGAGACATGCCTGATCTGGTGGAGACCTCCAGCAACCTTGCAACAATACGACTGACAAGTGACAATAATATCCATGTGGTTACAACCCAGAGGAGCTCTTCGGAGGAGGCAAAACATTTCGCTGCAATGAAGGCTGAAGCCAGCTTTGACCTTGCCGGAGCAAAAGTAACTCATTCAGATGGTTATCCGGGCTGGAAGCCCAACATGAACTCTGCGATACTGCACCTGATGATAGAATCATACCGGAAGCTTTTCGGTAAGGTTCCCCAGGTAAAAGCCATACATGCAGGACTTGAATGCGGACTTATCCTTGAAAAATATAAAGGGATCGATATGATCTCATTCGGACCCACAATTAAGGGAGCTCATACACCTGAAGAGAGGATCGAGATCGAGACTGTACAGATGTTCTGGGATCTGCTGGTTGACGTACTGAAACACATCCCCGAGGAGAAATCCTAGACGTATTCCTCAAACTCATCGCGGGGAGCACCGCAAACAGGACATAGCCAGCCGGAAGGAAGATCTTCAAAGGCTGTCCCCGGTAATACATCATTCTGCTCATCTCCGGTCTCCGGATCATAAATGTATCCGCATACGAGGCATCTGTATCTGTTCATCTGGCAAAGAAATTAGTTAATATTTTACTTTTCGTACAGCATCTATTACGGTCCCGTCAACCCATTTTATGGCTGCAACAACCCTCTCATCAAAAGCAGCCCCGTCAGGCTTTCCGCATATTCTTTCAGCTGTCTCTTTCAGCTCCTCAATAGATACAAGCGGCAGTCCCTTGCCCTTCACTGAATCAATCAGATCCTGCCTGCGCGGATTGATGGCAATGCCTCTCTCTGTAATTATTACATCAATCAGTTCTCCGGGTCCGCACAGCGTGGTAACTCTATCCACGATGACCGGTATTCTGTCACGGAACAGGGGAACGGGAATTATCACATTCCTGGCATGAAGGCAGTTCTGCCATCCTCCGATGCCGTGAAGCAGGAGACCGTCAGAGTGGGTGACGACGTTACCGTTAAATCCGGTATCTATCTCTGTGGCACCTAGAATCATGATATCCATCATCGTTGTCAGGTTGCCCTTCGAATGATAGTTATAGGCATTAAAGACCGGGTACGGAATATGGTTCGGGTTTACCTCCACAGACCTTACCGCATCAAGGTCAAATGCCTGTGCATCAAGAATATAACCCATCTGCCCCTCTTCCAGCATGCTGACCATATATTTGGTACTGCCTCCGAATCCGAAGCGGAATTTCCATCCCTTTCTCCTGAGTATCTCATGTGCATATACTGCTATTGCCAGGCTGGTCCCTCCTGCTCCTGCCTGCATGGTCGCTCCGTCGCGGAGAAGACCCGACTTTTCAAGGAATGAGGCTGTCAGCTCAGCTATCAGTAACCTGTCGGGGCTTTTGGTTATCTGCGTGGTTCCGGATACTATCTTCTCAGGTATGCCGATCTTGTCTACCACCACCACACAGTCAACATAATTGCCCTCTATCTCCATAGGGAAACAAGGCAGGTCTACCAGGTTATCAGTCACAACGATAACCCGGTCAGCAAACATATAGTCAGCTTTGGCATATCCAAGCACGCCGGTTGCCGATGGACCTCCTGTACCTTTTGCATTGCCGAATGAGTCAGCTGCCGGTGCGGAGAGGACTGCAATATCTATTCTTACGTCGCCATCCTGTATGGCCTGCACCCTTCCTCCGTGCGAGCGAAGGACAGCCATTCCCTTCATCCTCCCTTCAGAGACGAATCTGCCAAGCGGTCCGTTCATGCTCCCCTCAATCCGGTTTACAGTTCCGTTTTCGAGATACTCAATGACCGGGTCATTGCAGGGGAACGATGCTGAAGGAAACCACACCAGGTCTTTCACTCCCAATTCAGCAGCTATTTCAAATATCTGGTTGCTGATAAGGTCGCCGTCACGAAGGTGATGGTGCGTTGAGATTGTCATGCCGTCTTTCAGGCCGCACTTCACCAGCGCCTCCCTGAGAGAACTGATTACCTTGTTGTTGTCTTCAGGATAATCGATGCATGTCGGTATTGATGGTGCATACTTTCTTCCGGAAGGGCGGTGTTTCCCCACACCCTTAAAAGGCACGGCTTCTGTGCCGTTGATCTCATCCGGCACCAGGCGGCCGGCCGCATTCTCTATCAATTTCATGACCTGATCATCTTAGATGTTATTCCTTACCCTCCTCTTCAATCCAGTTTTGCGGGATTATTTCCAGGCGTACCGCCAGGTCTATCGTTTTCTGTGCTCTTGCCACCACAGGCGGATCGATCATCTTTGATCCGAGTGCCACCACACCGAGCCCCCTGGAAAGTGCATCGCGGTATGCGATTACGATCTTTCCGGCCCTGTCAATCTCTTCAGGCGTCGGAGAGAAGCCCTTGCGAATGACTGCAATCTGACGCGGATGTATGCAACCCATCCCCTCGAAACCCATTGCTTTCGATGAGAGCACATTGCTGAGGAGGCCATCCATGTCACCCACATCGGAGAAGACGGAGTCGATGGCCTGGATGCCGGCAGCCCTTGCTGCCACAACTATACGGTTACGGGCATAGAGTGACTCTGAACCCTCTTTTGTCCTTTGTACCCCCAGATCAGCGGTATAATCCTCCAGCCCGATGGCCATCGCTACCACATTTGGCGATGCCGTTGCTATCTCATAGGCTCTTTCGACACCTTTTGCACTCTCTATGATCGGCATCAGAAGCACTGTATCGTTCTGACCCTCTCGCCTCTTTATCGAGGCAATCGTCCCGTCAACCGTACGGAGAGCATCTGCATCCTCGCATTTCGGAATAAGGATGAGGTGCACGTTGTGAGGTATGACACTCTCAAGGTCAGTCAACCCGCGCTCTCCCTGGTTTATCCTTACCATTCTTTCAGCTCCGTAGAAATCTACTGCCCTGAGAGCATTTCTGACAAGGATCCGGGCCTCATCCTTTCTGTCAGGAGCAACCGAATCTTCAAGGTCAAGGATGATGCCATCGGGTGAATGAAGTCCGGCATTCAGGAACATGCCGGGATTGTTTCCGGGCAGATACAGTCTTGAAAAGCGAAACCTCTCCCTGGCTGAGTGATAGATGTTCTCAGGGATCATATCGGGCAGGAATGCAGCCTCAGTTCCTGTCAGCATCTTTACCGCAGCCTCCACTCTTGCCGCTATTACGAAGGGGAGGGCACCGCTGTCAGTAAGTGACAGCTTTGCGTTCTCCACACCGAAGAATTTGAGCAGTTCCCGGCACTGCATTTCGATTGCATTGCCATACATGCTCTTCACCTTCGACCTGAGGTTCAGCTCTACTCCGCCTGAACCTTTTATTTCCAGGGTCACTTCAACGTCAGACCTGACCTTCGGGCCGGCATTGCCGGTAATTGCCTGCTTCATCTCCGCACTCTTAGGTAGTTTATACAAACTTAAATAATTATCCGAGATAACTGAGCAAAATCCCCGCTGCTATGGCTGACCCGATCACTCCGGCGACATTGGGACCCATTGCATGCATCAGAAGATGGTTTGTTTTATCTTCCCTCAGTCCTTCCATCTCAGATACCCGGGCACTGTCAGGTACCGCTGACACACCTGCATTACCGATCAGGGGATTGATTTTTTCACCTTCAGGCAGGAAGATATTCATAATCTTGGCAAAAGCTACACCCCCGAAAGTTGCAAAGCCAAAGGCGCAGGCACCGAGTCCGAATATAAGAACTGACTCCCTGGTGAGAAAAACATCTGCCTGGGTTGAGGCTCCTACGGTGAGTCCTATCATTATCGTGACTATATCTATAAGCGAGGTTCTGGCAGTCTCTGCGAGCCTTTTTGTCACTCCGGACTCTTTGAGCAGGTTGCCGAAAAAGAGCATTCCAAGCAGAGGAAGGGCGCTGGGAGAAATAAAACATGTAAGCAGAAGGCCAAAAATGGGAAAGAGAATTTTCTCTGTCCTTGTTACTGCCCTTGGAGGCTTCATCCGTATGAGCCTCTCTTTCTTGCTTGTCATGAGCCTCATGATTGGTGGCTGTATCACAGGCACCAAAGCCATGTATGAATATGCAGCAATAGCTATCGGACCAATCAGGTTCTTTACGGTGGTTCCGTCAGGCAGAATATTCACACCGTTTGCCAGCCTGGAGGAGAGAAAAATGGCAGTAGGTCCGTCAGCTCCCCCTATAATTCCGATGGCTGCGGCTTCAGGACCATTAAAACCCAGAAACAGTGCACCTATGAAAGTAACAAAGATACCAAGCTGCGCAGCAGCGCCGAGGAGCAGGAGACGCGGATTGGAGATCAGAGATGAGAAATCGGTCATAGCCCCGATGCCGAGAAAGATAAGGGGCGGGTATATCCCCTGCAATACACCGAAGTAGAGATAATGGAGCACGCTCCCCTGCTGATAGATACCTATCTGAAGATTCAGCCCTCCGTCACTGAAGAAGGGAATGTTGCCTATGAGAATGCCCGTACCGATGGGGACCAGAAGCAACGGCTCATATTCAAATCTGATTGCCAGGAAGATAAAAATAAGACCTACAATTATCATAATAAGGTTTCCGGATGTGGCATTCCTGAAACCGGTATATGCCCAGAACTGCTTCAACCCGCCTGCCAGGGGCGCCTCATCAGGGTCAGAAGGCTGGTATTGCGGCAGTGTGCTTACAATCTCCGTACCGGAGGCTGCAAGGGCCTTTTCCCTTTCCTTTTCCGGTTTAACAAATGCTGTCCAGGCCAGTGAAACGATCACCAGCAGTCCGATCATGGTCCATGCTTTTCTCCTTGCCATAATCAGTTCAGTTCTATTAAAACCTCATCCTGTAGCACTGATTGTCCCTGTGAAATATTCACCCTGGAGACCTTGCCGGGTGTTTCAGATTTTATGGCATTCTCCATCTTCATCGTTTCAAGAGTGCACAGTGTCTGTCCGGCCTTCACCTCATCACCCGGTCTGACAAGGACCTGCAATATCACCCCGGGGAGAGGAGCTTTTACCGTTGCAGATATTCCGCCACTAACGGAATCAGGGGCTGATGCCCTTGCTGGCTTCTGCGTGGTCACCGGCTGGATAGGTTTCAGCTTCGGCACCTCATGGTGAATTTCGACATTGTATGTTGTACCGTTAACTTCTATCATGGCCATATTGCCATCAATATCAAGTATTTCAACCTCATACTTGTTACCGTTTACTGTAAACTTGTAGTTCTTTATCATCTTCGTCCCTCAGTCTGATATGCTGATCTTAAAGGTTTTTCATATTATAAAGTTTTGAACTCCATGGTGAGTAGTTCTTTGATACACGCCTGATAGTTATTACACCACTTTCAACGTCATGCAGCTCACTCATATATGAGTATATTGCCATGGCTATGGCGGCATTCACCTCACCTGACAGCTTGTTCCTGGCTGTGACTATCTCTGACGGATCAATTCCTCTCCTGCGGGCAAAGCTCCTTAGCCTGAAGTTCATTATGAATGGCAGCAAATACCTGAAAAAGAGATAGACAATTGTCAGTGACAGAAAGACAATACCCATGCCCACAAGCACTATCGTCCATGTAAGGGAGTCAATGACCGGACCTGTTGCTGAGAATAATATCTGAAGTCTCATATCTTTTCTTTATAAGGGCATATTACCGTGTTTCTTCATTGGCCCCGGATCTTTCTTTGTAGAGAGGGTTCTCAGCGCTCTTACCACCCTGAACCGTGTATTTCGCGGCTCGATCACATCATCGAGATAACCGTACCTGGCGGCCTCGTATGGATTGGCAAATTTTGACCGGTACTCCTGCTCTTTTCTTGAGACATAATCCTTTTTTTCTTTTGGGTCACTTATTTCGCTTATTGCTTTTCCTTCAAGCACTTCTATGGCTCCCTGAGGGCCCATCACCGCAATCTCTGCGGTAGGCCACGCATAATTGATGTCGCCCCTGAGCTGTTTCGACGACATGACGCAATGTGCACCTCCGTATGATTTGCGCAGTGTAACGGTAACCTTCGGAACGCTGGCCTCACCGTACGCATACATGAGTTTTGCACCGTGGATAATGATACCGCCGTATTCCTGGGCTGAGCCGGGCAGAAAGCCGGGCACATCCACAAACGTCACCACGGGAATATTGAAAGCATCACAAAAACGGATGAACCGTGCTGCCTTGCGAGAAGCCTCTATGTCAAGCACCCCGGCGAGGTAGGCAGGCTGATTGGCTACAATGCCTGCCGGCATGCCGTCAAATTTTGCAAAACCGATAACAATATTTTTTGCATAAGCATCGTGCACCTCAAGAAAGTCATGATAATCAACAACGCGGCTTATGACATCCTTGACGTCATAAGGCTGGTTCGGGCTTTCAGGTATGATATCATTCAGGTCATCCTCCAGCCTGTCAATGGGGTCATCACACTCTGTCTGCGGTGGCTCTTCCAGGTTATTCTGAGGCATGAAGCTGAGCAGCTTCCTGATCAGGTCGAGTCCCTCCTTCTCTTCCTCAACCACAAAATGGGCCACACCGGATTTTGTTGAATGAACCTTTGCCCCTCCCAGGTCCTCGATGGAAATATCCTCCCCTGTCACCGCCCTGGCTACTTTTGGTCCGGTTACGAACATATAGCTGCTCTTGCGGCTCATGATTATGAAGTCAGTGAGTGCGGGCGAATAGACCGCACCTCCGGCACAGGGACCGAAGATGGCCGATATCTGTGGGATGACCCCTGAGGCAAGTATGTTTCGCTCAAAGATCTCTGCATAACCGGCAAGGCTTCTTACTCCCTCCTGTATCCTTGCACCGCCTGAGTCATTGATACCAATCACCGGTGCACCCACCTGCATCGCCTGATCCATGATCTTGCATATCTTCTGGGCGAATGTCTCCGAGAGAGAGCCCCCGAATACGGTGAAATCCTGTGCAAACACATAGACGACACGCCCGTCGATAGTGCCATGACCGGTTATAACACCGTCAGAAAGGAACTTTTTGTCAGCAAGACCGAAATCCTCAGTACGGTGCGTGACAAACATGTCATACTCCTCAAAGCTGCCTTCATCGAGCAGCAACGTAATGCGCTCCCTGGCCGTCAGCTTTCCCTTCTGATGCTGATCCTCAATTCGCTTGTCTCCCCCTCCCAGGCGTGCCTTCTGCCTGAAATCAAGGAGCTGCTGTATTCTTTCCTGGCTGTTCATTTTATCGTTTATGTTATTTCTCTTTGATATTTTTGTCTTCACATAATTCCGTAAGCACACCGAATGTTGATTTCGGATGCATAAATGCGATGCTCAACCCCTCAGCACCACGTCGCGGCTGAAGATCAATAAGCTTTATACCTGCGGCCTCAGCTTCCCGAAGCCTCTCCTCCAGGTCTGCGACTGCAAATGCAATGTGATGTATGCCCTCGCCCCTCTTCTCTATGAACTTACCGATTGGCCCTTCCGGATCAGTCGATTCCAGCAACTCGATCTTGGTCTGACCAACCATGAAAAAGGCAGTCTTAACTCTCTGGTCAGCTACCTCCTCGATGCTGTAACACTTCAGACCAAGAACATTCTCGTAAAAGGGAATGGCCTCTGCCAGTGAATTTACAGCAATACCAATATGCTCAATATGTGTAGGTTTCATAAATTATCCTGAATTAATTGGCTGAAAATTTAATTGCGCAACTTAACCCTATTTGACACTGTGTCAAAAGATAAATATCATGTTTTCGAACTATTTTAAATATATTCAAAAGGGCCTCAGGGTGATAGAAATAATCCCCATGGATAATAGTCAGAGGCTTGTAGGAAGAAGTTAATGCGAGAAGAAGTCAGAATGGAAATTCTGCCGGAGCTGCTTCCATCTTTTTTGTTTCAGGTTTCTTTGCCACCTCATGCAGTGGGTTACCGTCAACGAAAATTGCCTTGTAAGGTTTGGTGGGGCATGCATGTTCACATGCTCCGCATCCGATGCATATATCGTCAATCACTTCCGGGATCAGAAGATTACCTTCGTATGGGATCATTGCACATGCCTTTGTGGGGCAGTGTTCTGAGCATGCACCGCATGCTGTCTTCTCGGTCGCAACGATGCAGTTGTCCTTAATAAATACTGCCTTGCCGATACGGGTCAGTTTCTTTGCCTCCAGCATAAGGGGCATAATGGCACCGGTCGGACAAATGTCAGTGCACAGGGTGCATTCATAATTGCAGAATCCCCGGTGAAAATCCATCCTCGGCTGCATTATACCGGCAATCCCGAACTCGCTTACCGAAGGCTGAAGGACACTGGTGGGGCAGGCAGAGACACAGAGTGAGCATGCGGTGCAACGGGAAGTGTAGGCAGATAAACCTGCTGATCCGGGAGGAGATACGGGGTAGAGCCGGTCCTCCTTTACCGTTGAGTCTTTAGTCGGGACAGGAGTGGTGGTATTCTGTGCCCGGATGATATGTGAACTTCCGGCAATCATCAACAGTGAACCTGCAATGAAATTTCGCCTGGAGGCATCGGGCTCGGCCGGCTCAACGGAACTCCTGAACCTGACGACACCGTATGACATGGCTTTTTCGTTACAGGCTTCAAGACAGTTGAAGCAATTGACGCATCTGCTGATATCAACGTGCTTATTCAGGAAGTCGATGCATGATGATTTGCATGACATCGCACACCTCCCGCAACGATTGCATTTCTCCTCATCAAACCTTATCCTGAACAGTGAAATCTTACTGAGAAATCCAAGAAAAGTACCCACAGGACAAACGGTGTTGCAGTAGAGCCTCCCGTACCTGAATGACAGGAATCCAATCAACATCAGAAATGCAGCAGGGACAGCATAGACAGCCAGCTCAAAAGGCTTTATATCAATCTTGTAAAGGGTGTAAATGTCAAACTTACCGAGAATACCGGCTACCTGGTTGTTAAGGAAGATTGCAGCGGGCTTGACAAAATAGGTCATCAACCTGCCGAAGATGCTGTATGGATCGAGTATTGTAAGGACATAGACCCCTCCGATGAGCAGAATGCCTGCGGTAAGAGCAAGGATAAAATAGCGAAGTATCGTGTACGGTTTCTTATAAGCGTACTTCCGGAACCGTCTCTTTACAAACCCGCCAATCCTGCTGATGACATCCTGGAGGATCCCCAGGGGACACAGGAATGAACAGTAGGTCCTTCCCGACAAAACAGTCAGGATCAGAATGATGACAAAACCGGTTGCCGTTGCAACACCTGCAATGACAAATTTCAGCATTGAAGGAATAAACTGAAGATATAACAGCGGTCCGAAGGCCTTGTCAGGCACCATTCCCCTGAAGTCGATGAAGAGGAATGAAAGCAGCAGCAGAACAATAAATGAAAATACAATACGAATATGTCTGAGCACTACTGACCGCATGAAACCCTACATTTTTATCCTGTGGATATTCATGGTTGAAAGGTCCATCTTGCCGATACCCATCCCTGCGGCAATAGGTATGTAGTCAATTTTCTGAGGGTCAAGGTTCATCATCTTTGCGGCGGCGGCGTCGGCAGCTACCCAGTCAGTGGAGATAATCAATGATTTCATATTGCTGATATCTTCCTTTGAGACTCCCCGGGGTCCGTTACGCATCATCACATTGTATGCATCAATTATATTCAATTGCGGCTTTTTTGAATAGAGGGCATAATCGGCAATACACTGATGAAGGTTATTTGCATGCCAGTAGCCCCTGTCCCAGACTACCCCCATCATATTCTTCATGGCAGCTGTCATCCTGGTTGAACTGTGATGCTTCAGTATCGGAATGTTAATAAAAACATCGCTCTCAAGAACCAGCTGATGAACCTTTGTTTTTGTAAGTTTCTTTCCGTTGGGAATTGTTATCTCCTGGTAATAGCTCTCGGAATTTCCCGGCACCATCTTACCGCCTGCATCTTTCACAGCTCTCTGAATTCCGGAGTTCTCGTAGCATTTTATCCAGTTATCACAGGTGTTGTCAAAAACATATACCTCCTTGGCTCCTGCCTTGAAACAATGCTCGACCACTCTTTTTACCAGTGCCGGGTTTGTGTTGGCCCCCTTTTCAGGAAGTACGTCCCAACCGATGTTAGGTTTAACAAGCACCTTCTGCCCTTTGCTGACAAAGGAGCCTATCCCTCCAAGTGCCTGAATACCTATATCGAACATTGCGGCGGGCTCACCCCCCATTACGGCAACGAGATCATAATTCGCTCCCTGCGGCAAGGGTTTCCCTGCCAGTACCTTTTCATATGATCCAAGACTCATAAAAGTTCCTGCAGCCACACCGGCACCAAGTGAGCTGCGCAAAAAATGTCTTCTTTTCATACCCGTCAATGATTTCTATTACCCCAAAATGTGAGGGTGCAAATTACAATTTTTTTTAATATATAGCTTCTCTATTCTTATATTAGCAGCCTGAGAGCGCTGCTCACAGGCAATGGAGGCTCAGGCCATATGAATGTTAAAAAAGCTGAACGTGATGAAGATATTGTACTATGACTGTTTTTCCGGGATAAGCGGTGACATGAACCTGGGAGCCATGCTTGACCTGGGGGTCAGCCGGGATGAACTGCTCAGCGGATTGCAGAAACTGAATATCAGCGGCTGGAGGCTGGAAATTATCCCAGACCAGAGACATGGCATATCGGGTACCAGGGTGACGGTCATAACTGATGAGCTATCTGTCAGTCCGGATGATCATGATCACGGCCATGACCACGAATACGACCATGGCCACGGCGCTGACCACCGCCATGATCACGGGCACAAACATCACCAGCCCCAGTCCCACAGCCACAAGAATGCTGACCATGTTCACAGGAACCTGGGAGATATAGAGAAGATCGTCCTCGGCTCCGGACTCCCGGATAATGTCACGGCACTGGCAATGAAGATCTTCACATGTGATTGCTGAGGCCGAAGCAGCAGTGCATAACAAGCCTGTTAATGAGATTCACTTTCATGAAGTGGGAGCCATTGACTCGATTATTGACATTGTGGGTTCTGCAATATGCTTCACCGCCCTGGGAGTTGAAAAGGTATATGTCAACACCATCGAGCTCGGGAGCGGAATGGTGAGGTGCGAACACGGGCTTCTTCCCGTCCCTGCTCCTGCCACAGCAAGAATCATCAGCGGTTTTCCGGTTCATACGGGGGGAGTGGACTTTGAGGCCACAACACCGACAGGTGCCGCAATCATTGCTGCTCTGGCCAGTCCGGCACCTGACGGACTGAAATTCAAGATAGAGGCAACAGGATATGGCATCGGGCAGAAGAACAATCCCTCCCGGCCCAATATCCTGCGGGTCTTCATGGCAGAGACGGCTGACGCGTCAGACTCCGGACACCAGGCTGTCCTGGTCGAGTGCAATGTTGACGATATGAATCCTGAACTGTCAGAATATGTCTCTCAGAGACTCTTTGAGGCAGGTGCCAGGGATGTCTTCTTTACACCGGTCATAATGAAAAAGGGTAGGCCTGCCTTTACCATCAGCGTTATCTGTGAAGAAGAACAGATAAGCGTAATAAGAGAGATTCTTTTCAGCGAATCAACAACAATAGGATTGAGAATCATTCACTTTACAAAAGAGACCCTGCACCGTGAGCTTGAGGAGATAGAGACCAGGTTTGGCCGGGTGATGATAAAGAAGTCTTTTTTCAACGGCCGTCTTGTATCCGCCAAACCTGAAGCTGACCGTTGTGCCGCCATTGCGGCCGAGACGGGCATTCCCATGAAACAGGTCATGAATGAGATTATCACCCTTATAACAAAATGACGATGACACTGAGTGAGAAACATAACAAGTTAAGAGAGATACTGTCAGATGCCGGGTCAGCTGTAATTGCACTCTCGGGCGGTACAGACAGCAGCTTTCTCGCCAGTGTCGCCTCAAAGGTCGATGGTGCGAGGTTCATGGCTGTAACGGTCAATACACCCTATATGTTTGCGTCTGAGGTCAGCGAGGCTGCAGTGTTCTGCAGGAGTATAGGGATGCAACACAGGGAGATCACCTTCGGCATACCTGAGTCGGTAACCGGGAATCCTCCTGAACGATGCTACCTATGCAAAACAGTGGTCATTAAAGCCATCAGAAAAGTTGCGGCAGAGGAAAATATTATGACGATCTTCGACGGCACAAATGCAGATGACGTAAATGATTACCGACCCGGGATGAAGGCTCTGGAAGAACAGAAGGTCAGAAGTCCGCTGCTGGAAGCAGGACTGACCAAGGAAGAGATAAGGGCACTGGCCCGTGCAGCAGGACTCGGGATAAGCGAGAAATTGTCAAACTCATGCCTTCTGACACGCTTCCCTCATGATACAATTATCACTGCTGATGAACTGAGAAAGGCTGAGAAGGCAGAGCTGCTGCTCGCAAAGATGGGTTTCACAGCCTCACGCATAAGGGTCCACGGTGATATTGCACGCATTGAGCTGAGGAAAGAACAGCTGTCAGGGATACTCTCAGGTGAGGTAAGAGAGAAGGTTGTGTCAGGTTTAAAAGAGCTGGGCTACAGATATATCACTATTGATCTGGAGGGTTACCGCAGCGGCAGTATGAACAAAATCAGTTAAAGTGATGAATGCATTAGAACTTGAAAAGATACTTAAAGGGATCAGTGACGGATCAGTCAGTGTTGATGAGGCAATGGAGAAGCTGCGTAATTTCCCCTATAGCGATCTCGGGTTTGCCCGTATTGATCATCATCGTGAACTGCGTACCGGATATCCTGAGATAGTCTACTGTGCCGGGAAGACGCATGAACAGGTAAGGGGGATCTTCTCAGTGATGCAGGAGCATGAGAACAACATCATCGGGACACGCGCAGAAAAGGAGTTGTTTGAGTATATAAGCCCCTTTTTCCCGGCTGCGATCTATCATGATGTGGCGCGTATCATAAGCCTGCAAAGGAAAGCTCTTGTTCCGCCTGCAACGAAGATAGCCGTCATCACGGCAGGAACCTCGGATATACCGGTAGCGGAGGAGGCCGCTGTCACGGCTGAGCTGCTGGGAAACAATGTTTTAAGGATATACGATGCCGGAGTGGCAGGCATACACAGACTTGTTGACAAGCTGCCCGAGATTCGCGGATGCAAGGTGGCGGTTGTCATAGCCGGTATGGAGGGAGCACTGGCCAGCGTCGTCGGGGGTCTTGTGAACATGCCGGTAATTGCAGTCCCGACAAGCATCGGTTACGGAGCCTCGTTCCAGGGGATATCTGCCCTCCTGGCAATGCTGACCAGCTGTGCGGCAGGTGTCACTGTGGTTAATATTGACAACGGCTTCGGAGCTGGCTTCTCAGCCAGCAGGATCAACAGGATGTGATTTGCGATGCAACAGCCAGTCATTCTCTCCACAGCATATTTTCCACCTGCAGAATACTTCAGCCTTATAGCACATAACCCTGTTGTACGGATAGAAAAATGGGAGAATTTCCTGAAACAAACCTACCGTAACAGATGTGTGATACTCGGAGCAAACGGACCGCTGACACTTACCGTCCCGGTGCTGCGGGGCTCATTCCATAAGACCGCCATTAAGGAACTGGAAATAGATAATTCACGGAGATGGAGGGATCATCACCTGCGAAGCATCATCTCAGCCTGCGCCACTGCCCCTTTTTTTGAATATTATTTTGATGCAATTGAGGGTGTTATCCGAAAACCTTTCAGGTTTCTTATTGATCTCAATACTGAAGCCCTCTCAGCTGTTTGCGGGGCCGCCGGGATCAATGCGGAGATATCCTTCACGGAGAGGTTTCAGCCACAGGAAGATGCCATCAATGATTACAGGTATCTCATCAGCCCGAAAAGACCATCGTCAATAAAGGATTACTCTGATATGCCATATATCCAGGTTTTCAGAGAGAAGTACGGGTTTGTTCCTCGGCTCAGCATCATTGACGTGCTGCTCAATAACGGACCAGGGACCCTGGCATATCTGCTGAGGTCCCCGGCTCTCCAGTAACAACTGTCTGCCAACTAAAACTTAACACCAATCGTAAGTGCTCCGTTTATGTCCCTGTTATCTATATATGTCGGTTCAAGCCATGGATCGGGATACATCATATATTCCTCGCTGTTTAGCTGGCCTGCAACCGAAAGGTCTACATAGAAATTCTTCTGTCTGTAGCCTAATCCGCCACTGAAATTCACAAAATCACTGTTTTCATTCAGAGTGCCCTCCCTGAAAGCAGACTGGGTATAGCCGCCGCCGCCTCTCACGTAGACAGACCCAAAGCGTACCTCTGCTCCCACTTTAAATGTAGCTGCACCCTTCAGTTCTGACCTCAGCTCCTCGTTTTCACTATAAAAGTTGTAACCGTCGAGACCATAGCTCAGGTAAGCTGTTGAATAATCAACATATTCAAAGTCAGCGCTTATCAGGGCCATCTTCCCAATCTGAAGGGCAAGGCCGGTATCAAACCTCCAGGGTGTGGTAATACGGTAGGCATAGCTCAGCGGACTCTGCTCCACAAGAGGATCAGCGTCATCACTGCTGTCACCCGGAGTGTCATTATCGAGAAATGCTGAGAGGTTGCTGTAGAATACCTCATCAATTTTATAGACGGTAGGTGTTGCAAAACTGAATCCCAGTCTAAGGCTCTCAATGGGTCTTACTATAATACCTGCCTTGAAATTCCATCCTGTTCCGGACGCATCAAAATGGTCTGTGTAGTTAAAGTAGACCAGGTCGGGGACTGTGTTATCAATATCCTCCTCACTGTGAAGATAGTGTCCGGTATATTGCATGGCCTGGATACCGAATCCGGCTCCGACATACAATATGTTTGAGATGTTTGCACCGAAGGCAATCGTATGGTCACCGGTATAGCCTCCGTTGTCTATTGTCCGCCTGGTACGCTGACCGTACTCCGGATTCATATCGCCGTAATATGAAAATATTGAAGCGTACTCGGTGAAGCTGCCCGAAAGGGTATCAATGAGCCATGCCTCATACGCCATATACGGGGCTGATGTATAATCTACCAGCTCCCATGTATTGTATCCCTCTGCCCCTGCTGCCCAATAGTCAGTCATGGAGCTGGCACCGCTTATACCCTCAATGACAGCATACTCTCTGAAATCATTGGTCTGGTTATAGGTATATGCAAAACTCAGCCCTACAAGTCCTGAATTAGTGCCCATCGTTCCTGCCGCAACGATCCCTGCGTTGCCGAGGTTGAATTCATTTATGCCGTAGTTTGAATAATATCCGTTATACGTTGTCTCCGTATTGCGGAACAGCATATTGGTTGTGACGGAAAACTCTGTAGAGCGAAAAACGGCAGCTCCGGCGGGGTTAATGGCTATGGACGATATATCTCCGCCAAGTGAGGTGAATGCGCCTCCCATGGCATTGAAGCGAGCCGAACCCTGGTAAAACAACCTTGAATATCTCAGCACATCATCCATGTTCTGTCCGCTCACCAGGAGGGGAAGAAGCAGAAGTGCTGAAGCTATTATTACTCTTATCCTTTTCATTTTACGGGTATTTTATGGTATACGATCCCTCTTGCTCCTGCATTTGCGGAACATATAATCAATGTGTTGCTAGGTAAATTTATCTTCTCCTTCCGCCACCGCCTGATGAAGAAGAGGCGCCTGATGAGGAGGATGAACCTGATGAAGATGATCCGGAGCTGTAAGAGCCTGATGAAGACGATCTTGAAACTCCCGATGAAGAGTTGCTGTAGCTGCCTCCCGAGTATGAAGAGCTTCTCGAGCCTGAAGAGCTGCTGCGTGCAGGTGCAGAATACTGTACCGATGACGATCTCGAAGGTGAGTAGCTTGATCCGCTGCTTCCTGAACCGCTGCTCCGGGTCTGAACGCTTGACCCTGTGTTGCTCCTGGCAGGAGTGCTGTAACTGCTGCCGGAACTGGTTCCGGGAGTGGTGCTGCGGCTGTTGTTATATGAAGGCCTTGAGCTCATTTTCGGGTTATTGTAGCTGGGAGTATAGGTCCGCTCAGTAGTCTGGTACTGCGGCTTGTTGACGCTCTGTGACTGTGTCTGCGGCCTGGTTCCACTCTGGGTCTGATACTGCGGTCTGGTGCCGCTCAGGGTCTGATACTGAGGCCTGGTGCCGCTCTGGGTCTGAGTCTGAGACTGCGACCTGTTGGCAGACTGTGTCTGAGACTGTGACTGAGGATCATTCTGAGCTACGGCACCACTGGCATCACGGCGGATATAAGTTTGTTTCTGGGTTGTACTACTGTATGCGGACTCAGGTCTTACCGTAGCACCGCTCTGTGAAAGGGTCCTTCTGGTGGCTGAGGCTGCAGTTGCAGATGAACCTGTGCCAGCTGCTCCTGATGATGTCTGGGTCATTGAACTGGCAGCTACGCCTGTCCTCCTGCTGACAGAACTGGTGCCTGCAGTAGTATAGGATGATTTATTATTTCTTGTGTCACTGGTTGTGTAACCTCGTGATGTGCTGTAACCTCCCCTGCGTGCTACATAGTCGCTGCCGTCATAGTCATTGCAGTCATAGCAGGGCACCGGGGCGCAACCATAGCATGGATAACCGCCATAACCGTAATAAGGATAGCCTCCATACCCGTAATATGGGTAGTAGGGATAACCCCAGAACGGGTCATACCATCCATATGAATATGGATAGTAGGGATAACCGAAGCCAAATCCGAACGACAGGCTTAAAGAAAACGGTGAGTAGTACGGCTCACTCCAGTAAGGATAAATACCGTCATTGAAGAGATAGACCCTTTCAGCAGCACTTCCGCCATAATAGTTATTTACTATCGTGGCTTCCGTACCCGTACCGTACTGGGCAGCATATTCTGTGCCCGGAACATAATCGTCTGCTACAAGTGTATCTGAAGCAAAGATATTGTCATAATAGATCTGGTCACTGCCAGTGGCCGCCACTGCGGTCTCAGCAACGGCAACCTTTTCATCAGAGGGGCTGAAGTAAAGGTCGTCATTCGTCTCTCCCGTTGTGAGAAGCGACGAGCATGAACTTGTTATTACAAGTACTGCCGGGATTATGTACAATAGATTTTTCATCTTACCCTCCTGTTGTTGTCTTCACAAGAATAATACAAATACCGTACCAATGTTAAGGTTTCCTTAAATATTATAGCCTTCTGCCTGAAGATGAGCTTTTTTTCTGGCTGTTTTCATCACCCGAAGACTTTGTTTCTGATGATTCTGCCGGGCTTCTGCGGCTGGTCTTAACACTATTCTGGGTCTGCTGACGTGTTACTGTTCCTTCCGGTAATGCAGTGCCTGATTCTTTTGGTTTGGCATTATTGCTCTTATCTCTTCCCGGGTTGGTGCGGTCATTCACGTTTGGATTATTTGTTCTTACCGGCTCATTGGGTTTGGGGGCTGTCGGCTCGGCAACACCTCTCCTGTACTGTCCCATACGAAGCCCGTTGTTGCTCTTATCCTTGTCATTGCCCCCCTGTCCGGCATTATTCCCCTGATTACCATTGTTTCCCTGACCGCCGGTATTGCTGTTACTCCCATGAGTGCCTCCGGTTGTAGTCCCCTGAGTATTCCCGCTGTTGCCTGAGGTAGCCGTGCTCTGTGATCCTGAGCTCCTTCCACCGGTTACTATGAATCTTGGGGTGCTCCCTCCGGAATATGGCTGGGAAGGATAATAATTATTGCCGGTGCTGCTCCCGGGACAACAGCAGTTCATGTAGCTGCCCGAGTACCATCTGTTGTAATAAGCAGGGTAATAAGGGGTATTGTTTCCGAAATGGATATTGATGCTGAGACCGGGAGCCGGTGCCACCCATGAATTCCATCCGTATGACGACCAGGAATTGTATCCCCACCAGTATGATCCTCCGAAACCGCTGCCGGCATAGTATGAGGGTGAGTAGGCGCTGTAGCCGTACCATGGGTCATAGATCGATACACCCCATGCGCCGGGAGTATAGTTATACCAGTAAACCTCTGTATAAACAGGTGAATAGAAATCGAATGTAACGTATGAGTTATGGAACCGCCTGAGGCGGGAAGAATATTCATAGCCGTATGAGCTGTAGTAGTTGTTTACAACCGTCTGCTGACCGCCAGGGCTGTACACTGCATCGCCGGGCTGGCCGGATGCCGCAGAAGAGACCGCAAACGGGGCAGTCGCAAGCGTGATAATGGCTGTGATTAATATTTTTGTTTTCATGGCTTGCCTCCCTTTCTGGTTCGTAAGTTTTGCCTATTTTTGCGCAATTCTATTATTTGCTAATTAACAATAATCAAATCGCATACCAAACTAATGGCCAAATTTCTTACTAACAGGGAGGAAAGTTTTTCACAATGGTATAATGACCTTGTTATCAAGGCCGACCTTGCCGAGAATTCTGCGGTCAGGGGATGTATGGTTATCAAGCCTTACGGTTATGCCATCTGGGAAAGGATCCAGGCTGAGCTGGACAGAAAATTCAAGGCGACAGGGCATGTAAATGCTTACTTCCCGCTCTTTATACCAAAATCATTCTTCAGCCGTGAGGCTGCCCACGTGGAAGGTTTTGCCAAGGAGTGTGCGGTGGTGACCCATTACAGGCTCAAGCACACTCCTGACGGCAAGGGCATTATGGTTGACCCTGATGCCAAGCTTGAAGAAGAGCTCATCGTCAGGCCCACCTCTGAAACGATAATCTGGAACACGTACAAGGACTGGATCCAGTCATACCGTGATCTGCCGCTGCTGATCAACCAGTGGGCAAACGTGGTGAGGTGGGAGATGCGCACGAGGTTGTTTCTGCGCACTGCCGAGTTCCTGTGGCAGGAAGGTCATACAGCCCACGCAACTAAAGAAGAGGCTATCGAGGAGACCACAAAGATCATCGATCTCTATGCTGATTTTGTGACAAACTTCATGGGAATACCGGTGATCAAGGGGTACAAGTCTCCCAGCGAGCGCTTTGCCGGAGCAGAAGACACATTTGCCATCGAGGCTCTCATGCAGGACGGAAAAGCTCTTCAGGCAGGTACAAGCCACTTTCTCGGACAGAACTTCGCAAAAGCCTTTGATGTGAAGTTTACCAACGAGAAAGGAAAGCTCGACTATGTGTGGGCTACAAGCTGGGGCGTTTCTACCAGGCTCATGGGGGCGCTTGTTCTGGCTCATGCTGACAACAACGGACTGGTGATCCCGCCCAGGCTGGCCCCTATTCAGGTGGTGATTATTCCTATTTACAAGGGGAGCGATCAGCTGGATAAAATCTCCGAAATAGCACTTGACCTAAAGAGAAGACTTGAAGAAGCCGGACTGACGGTCAAGTACGATAACCGTGATACACAGAAGCCAGGATTCAAGTTCGCGGATTATGAACTGAAGGGCGTCCCCGTAAGACTCGCCATAGGGCCGCGTGACGCGGATCAGGGTACAGTGGAAATAGCAAGACGCGATACCCTCACCAAGGAGACCATAAGCAGGGACAACGTTGTGACCCATGTTGTCTCACTGATGGATGAGATTCACAATAACATTCTGAGAAAAGCTACAGCCTTCAGGGAGGAAAACACTCATTATGTGAACAGCTGGGATGAGTTCCTTGATGTCATTGAAAACAAGGGCGGATTTGTCATGGCCCACTGGGATGGCACCCCTGAGACTGAAGAGCAGATCAAAAACCTGACCAAGGCGACCATCAGGGTGATACCGTTTGACTCACCTGAAGAGAAAGGCAAGTGCGTTTATTCAGGTAACCCCTCTGTCAGAAGGGTACTTTTCGCAAGAGCTTACTGATTGATTTGATCATGACGCCGTCACCTTAATATGCGCGGCGTCTTGTTTTTGTTTAAAATAAAACACTAATTTAGTCGGTGAAGTAAAATTTCATGCCATGCAGGATGAAACAACACAGAGGAAGCTGACCATTGTTGACACACTGAAAGTTAAATCAGTGCTGAAACAAAGGGTATTTGACAATACCGGTACAGCGTTTATGATGGTCAAGGATATCCTGAAGAATCTTGCAAAAGAGGTTAATGGCAATCTCACAGGCGTTGATCCGAGAATACGGATGGAGTACACAGACAGAAGCACGTTTGATGCCCAGCTTAAAGTTGCGGCAGATATGCTGCTTTTCAGTATGCATTCAAACATCTTCCAGTTCGACCGTGAACACCCTGCATGGAAAACAGCTTACATACAGAAAAACAAGTACAATGCCTACAGCGGCATAATTAACATTTACAACTTCCTTGCAGACTCATTCAAGTATTCAAGACTCGATGACCTGGGATATCTGATAGCCAGGATCTTTATCAACCATGAAAATCAGTACTTTGTGGAAGGAAAGAGACAGATGGGGATGCTCTTTACAAACTATGGCAATGAAGAGTACAGCAAAGAATCGCTGCAGAAGATCGTCTATACTGCCATAAACTATTCTCTGGAGTTTGATCTGCTGGTTCCGCCTTATGATACGGTCAAGATTGCATCTGTCGGACAGGCAGAATCGAAAATACAGCACTCAAGACTGATAACGGGAAAAAGGCTCGGCTTCCAGTTCAACTCCGATGATATTCTGGATGACAATTCACAGCAACCGTGAACCGATGCATATATAAAGGGCTCTTTATCAGATATCTATTAATTGCATGCCTGCTGCAGCCCGGCTTTTTTTTTCAGTCGCACGGTCAGGAAGTTGAACATACAGACACAATCACCAAGGCATTCTATGATACACTGAGGGTCAGAGCACAGAAGCGATATCTCTCGGGCCTCCTTTATGACATCGTTGTGGTCGCCCCTTCCACAACAGAAAACGCCAGGGATGCGTTGAAGAACACTAACCTGTTTGATGATTTTGAGGGAAAGGTGATACGGAACCTGACCATTATCCGGCTCGATGCCTTCGGCACAAACATTGAGGACCCGACTGAAAAAAATCCCTCCCGGGCTGATAAAATACTCAACTCAACATATTCCAAAACAAGGAATTTTGTAATAAGGAAGTATCTTCTCTTTGATGAAGGCGATACGGTCTCTGCGCTCAGAATGGCAGACAACGAAAGGCTCCTGAGAAAACTGCCCTACATCGATGACGTCAGGATAACAATAATACCCGTCTCGGATCAAACGGCTGATGTCGTCATTATTATCAGGGAGAAATATCCTTACGGATTTGATTTCAGCCTGAGTGATCTCACAGTCGGCAAAGTGAGACTGTTTGACAATAACTTCGTTGGCCTTGGTCAGGACCTTGAAATCTCTTTTCCCTACAACTTTGATAAATATCCGTATCCCGGGTTTGGAACAAGATACACTGTCAGAAATATTGCGAGAAGCTTTGCCGACCTGGAGCTTGATTTTTCTGACGGACTGGGGTCAACACGAATGGGAGGGCTCTTCGGAAGGGATTTCATCTCTTCAGAGACAAAGTATGCCTGGTCAGCCTCAATCAGACTGACTTACACAACTGAAGACCTTGACACAATGGCCGTCCCGGGTCAATTGAGGTATACCTTCCAGGATTACTGGGCTGCAAGGTCGTTCATGCTTGACCGCTCAAATGTGACCAGACTGATATTCACCGGAAGGTATATGAATAACAACGTCTTCCGGAGACCGAAAATAGATGATAATGAATACTACAGGCTTCAGAACTACGAACTGATGACAGGCAGTATTGCCCTCTCCTCACAGCGATTTATAAATACATCCCTGATATACAGCTACGGAAGAACTGAGGATATCCCCTACGGGTATATGCTCGAGGCTATCGGCGGACTGGAGATCAATGAGTTCAAGAGGAGACAGTACCTGGGACTGAAAGCCTCATACGGAAACATATTCACAAAGCTGGGATATATATATGCCGGCTTCAGTTATTCAACATTTTATAACAACAATGATACCGAGCAGGGTTTGACTAACTTAAGCATCAGGTACTTCACTCCTCTCATTCAGACAGGCAGATCAAAGATCCGCACCTTCGTGAATATATACCATACACGGGGCTTCAACAGGTACACGGATGAGTATCTGTACCTGAAGAATGATGACTATATCAGGGGTTTCCGGAATGATTCAATCGCAGGAAACAACAGGATTGTTCTTTCGCTGGAGCCGGTTCTTCTTACCCCCATATCTTTAATTGGTTTCAGGTTTGCGATATTTGCATTTGCCGATGCCGGATTCCTTATAAACGGAAAAGTGAATTCCGGTAACTATCAGAATGTCTCTGCAGTAGGTGCAGGTGTAAGGATCAGGAATGACCGGCTGGTTCTGAACACCATTCAGATCAGATTCGCGTTTTATCCCAATTCCCCTCCATATTCTGAAACCTCATTTTTTTCTATAGATGGTGTGTCACGTCTCAGACCGCCAGACTTTGATCCTGATCCTCCCGGGGTGCCCTATTACCGGTAATTACAGGCAGACCTGAACTCTTTTTGCTTTTTTACCGTCATTCATCAGTCTGATTAGTAACTTTGATTTTGAAATGGAACTGTTTAAAAGATTTCAGGAGTACTCAGCAGAGCACAGGCTATGCGCACCCGGCAACAGGCTGCTGGTAGCTGTCAGCGGGGGCATTGACTCAATGGTTCTCGCCTGGCTCATCAGGGAAGCCGGCATCAGTCATGCAATAGCCCACTGCAACTTCTCCCTCAGGGCTGAGGAGTCTGACGGCGACGAACTCTTTGTCAGCAAGTATGCCGGGAAATACAGCATCCCATTCTTTTCAAAGCGATTCGATACTGTCGGCTATGCTTCGTCAAAAGGATTATCGATACAGATGGCTGCCCGTGAACTGCGGTACGGATGGTTTGACGAACTGGTTGACCATGAAGGCTTTGATGCCGTGGCTGTTGCACACAACCTCAATGACAATGCAGAGACCTTTATCATTAACCTCCTCAGGGGAACCGGATTGAATGGACTGACAGGAATGAGTCAGAAATACCGTAACATTATCAGACCGTTACTGTTCGCGACGAGGGAAGAGATTGCTTCATTTGCCAGGGAGAGGAAGATAAAATTCCGTGAAGACAGTTCAAATTCAAGCATAAAGTATACGCGCAACAGGATCAGGCACAAGATAATCCCGGAGCTTGAGAAGGTCAACCCGAATGCACTGGCAGCCATAACAGAGACAATAACCCATCTGAGAGGATCATCGCAGATAATCGATAAACATATTGATAATCTGCGCACAAAGATATTCAGGCCTGTCAACGACGGCATCGAAGCTGACATAAAGGAGTTAAAGCGTCTTCAGCCTGCCTCAACCTACATTTTTGAGCTCTTCAGGGAGTTTGGCCTTTCAGCCGGACAGACACGGGAACTGGTATCTCTTCTCGGTTCTTCACCGGGGAAGTACATGAACACCTCCTCTCACAGGCTGCTCAGGGACAGGGACCGCATAATCATCACGGAAAAAAGCCTGACAGAACCCTCATCCTATGAATTCACTTCACTTGACGAGATGCATCTGTCAGGTATCTTTTCTGATATGGCAATTACGGTACCGGGTGAAGAGGCTTTGCCGGCATGTGCGATGACCGCCTCTCTCGACCTGGATACAATCACATTTCCGGTTACGGTACGAAGGTGGAAACCGGGTGACAGGTTTATCCCCCTGGGAATGAGTCAGCCGAAGAAGATCAGCGACTTCCTTATTGATCTGAAGGTGCCGGTTACAGCAAAGGAAAAGGTACTGCTTCTACTGTCAGCAGACGAAGTTGTATGGGTTATGGGATACCGCATCAATGAAAGGTATAAGGTCACCGACCGTACTGCCCGTATTCTGATGCTGACTATCTGAAGGTCTCAGGCCAGACCTCCGCCTCTGCTTCTACCTCTCTCTCATCCCGTTGATGCCACGGTCAATCATAAGCAGGTCTGCAAGTCCGATAGCTACCGCCGACTCAAGTATCACCGGTATCCTCCTGGCAATACAGGCATCATGTCTGCCTGTTACCTCCAGGTCTGTCATCTCTCCCTTTTCTTTGTTGTAGGTCTTCTGCCGCACTCCGGTACTGGCAGCAGGCTTGACAGACACTCTCATTACAAGGTCATTGCCATTGGTGATGCCTCCGTTCACTCCTCCGGCATTGTTGGTTGATGTTCTGCCCCTCGCATCAACAAAAGGATCATTGTTCAGTGAGCCGTAGCTTCTTGAGGCAGCAAACCCGGCACCGAACTCAATGCCGTTTACGGCCGGAATGCCAAAGGCAATCTGTCCAAGGGCAGCTTCGACAGACAAAAATGCCGGTTCGCCCAGGCCCCTGGGCACGTTCTTGACGACACATTCAACCACGCCTCCCACAGTGTCATTTGTCTCGGTAGCCTTTGCAATTGCCGAGGCAATATCTTTGTCCCCCCCTGCTTCAATGAGATTTGCCGAAATGATAGCCGGTGACAATATCTTCCTCGCAAAATAACCTGCGGCGACTAATCCCCAGGTAAGCCTGCCCGAGAAGTGGCCTCCGCCACGCATGTCACTGAAACCCTTGTACTTATATCCGGCCGTGAAATCAGCGTGTCCAGGTCTGGGAATACTCGAGAACTGCTCATAATCGCCAGGCCTGATGTTGGTGTTGCGGGTACAGATCACCAGCGGTGCCCCGGTGGTAAAGTTATTGTTAATGCCGCTTATAACCTCCGGCTCATCGGTCTCCTTGCGGGGCGTGGTACCAGGCAGTATGCCTCCCTTCCGCCGTGAAAGGTCAGCCATAAGCTCTTCACGCCAGTAAGGCAATCCTGCAGGACATCCGTCAATAACGACTCCCACGGCTGAACCATGAGACTCACCGAAAATAGAAACCCTGAATATAATACCTAGTGTGTTCATCTCCCCTTTTCTGATATTTTTTGTTTAACCTTTGTGTTGCATATAGTAACCCGTAAACGCCTCCAGTTCATTAATCTGCATCTTCCTGACCACAGCCTTGCCTATCGATTGCAGGAGAACCATGTTTACAGCTTCGGCTTCCCCCTTCTTATCTCTGGTTATGAGCCTGATTATTTGTTCAGGAAGGTCGTGCACATTCATCACCCCGGCACTTTCCAGTGTGCTCTTCAACAGATGGTACTCAGTTTGGGGCAGATCACCCTTCCATACCGACAGCTCTGAAGCAATCAGCATCCCCTCCATGACTGCAATGCCGTGTGGTATATGATATGTTGTTTCCAGCACATGACCGAAGGTGTGACCGAAGTTCAGAACCCGTCTGGGACCATTTTCCAGAGGATCGCGCCTCACGATGTCGGCCTTGATCTTCACTGCCCTGTAAATCAAATCTTCAAGAGACTCAGGGTTACGGTCAAATATTGCTGAGAGTGAGGCCGAGATGTCAAAGAACAGCTCCCGGTCGGCTATCACGGCATGTTTCAGTAACTCTCCCAGCCCTGAAAGCATCTCATTATCAGGCAGTGTGGAAAGAAGCGTGTGATCACAAAGAACAAATTCAGGCTGTTTGAAAGTGCCGATCATGTTCTTATATTGACCAAGATTGACTCCTGTCTTTCCTCCTATACTGGCGTCAACCTGTGAAAGCAGAGTGGTTGAGACGAAGGCATGCCTTATCCCCCTCATATAAACAGATGCCACCAGGCCGGTAATATCACAGACAACGCCACCGCCAAACCCCAGGATGAAAGATGAACGGTCGGCTCCCGCCGCCAGCAACCTGTAACACAGGTCACCCGCAACAAGAAGGGTCTTGCTTTCCTCGCCAGGATGAATTGTCAGCACCTCACCTGGTGGAAAAATGTCTCCATAAAGCGCTCTTACATTGGTATCAGTGATAATGAACAGTCTGGAAGCGGGAAGTAATGATGGAAGGTCCTCAAGCTGACCGCCTGTGATCACAACTGACTTCCCTGCCGAAGAATTTACCCTGACCCGTCTCATGGTGCGAAAAATAGTTATATTGATGCATAATAACCATGATTTTATTCACATCAGGAACCTTTCTGCACAAAAAAGTAAAATTTTGTTACATTCATCCCATAAAAGTGCAGAAGCAATGAAAACGAGAGAAAGGTATGACGGGGTGCTGGAATGGTTTGCAGAAAACATGCCTGTGGCCGAAACGGAGCTTAGTTACGTTGATCCTTTTCAGCTCATTGTTGCAGTAATCCTCTCGGCTCAGTGTACCGACAAAAGGGTTAATATGATAACACCTGCTCTCTTCGAGAGATTCCCTGACGCGGTCTCAATGGCCGGCGCCACTCATGAAGAGATCACTTCGCTCATAGGCAGCTGCTCATACCCGAACAACAAAGCAAAACACCTCAGGGGTATGGCTGAGATGATAGTCAGCCGTTTCCACGGGGTTGTTCCCGGCGAGATAACCGAACTGACACAGTTGCCCGGAGTGGGCCGCAAGACTGCCAATGTCATTGCATCGGTGCTGTGGAACAAGCCGGTCATTGCCGTTGATACACATGTTTTCAGGGTGGCACGGCGGATAGGACTGACTCCTGGAGCAAAGAATCCTCTTGCAGTGGAGCTGAAGCTGACAAAGGAAATACCTGAGGAGAAAAGGCCGATGGCACATCACTGGCTTCTGCTCCACGGAAGATATACATGTACCGCACGCAAACCGCTATGCAAAAGCTGCGGCATAAAGGGATGGTGCTCATATTACAGCAAACATTCAGCCAATGATTGGTAAAAGATCATAAGCGTTTTATTTTCCGGGCAGTAATGACTATTTTTATCCCCTGACAATACCTGTTTCAAGATTAAATAAACACCCTCCTGTCAGATGGAAAAACGGACAGAGAAAACTTTGGATCCAGATCTTTCATCCGGTTCAGCTGATTCAATTGCGCAGCTTTCTGATATACCTGAGATTGCATTCAACGCAACCAACCAGCTGATCTCTCTCAGCAATATCGAGACACAGGAATACATTGATGTAAATCAGGCTTTTCTCGATACCCTGGGTTATAAAAGGGAGGAGATTATCGGCAAGACCTCCGAAGATATTCAGCTTTACGTTGATCTGGTGCAAAGCCGCAAGCACAGGATCCTCCTTGCACGCCTGAAGAAAGTAAGTGACCTGGAGATCAGGCTCAGGACAAGATCAGGTGAGGAACGTACTTTTCTGTTCAGTGCCCGCACGCTATTCATGGGTGACAGCATCTACCTGATCACATTCTATAATGATATAAGCAGCCTTAATGACGGATATGCAAAGGCTGAATCGGAGAAGATACTGAGGGAGATCTTTGACTCAATGAGCAGCTACGTCGCCATCTTCAGAAGATCGGATGACAACAAGCTCTATATCATGGAGTTTAACAGCCGTGCCGAGGAGGTTGAACAGATCGGCATGGAAGAAGTCCTTGGCAGGGAGTTCAGTAAGTCAGTACTGAAAAATAACAGGGCTCTTGCCTCTGTTCTTAAAAATATTCAGACACGGCAGGGATCTTTCAGAGAACCTGTTTCACCCGATGGCGATGATAAAGACGGATACTATATCGGACTCCTCCTTTCCACAGGCGACATTGTGGTTACCTGGGAGGCAGGCCGGCAGCAAAAAGAGCATGAGTTTGAGATCCTGAGACAGGGCATTGTCTTTGAGACCTTTGCAGAGCTGTTACCGGAAATGATAATGGAGCTCGACACCGCCGGTCATGTAACATTCATGAATACGCAGGGAATGCTCACCCTGGGATTCAATAACAATGACCTATCAAGGGGAGTGACACTGTCTGAACTCATCACAGAGGAGTATCTTGAAAAACTGACCAATGATCTTGCCGGGCTTACAAAACCGGGGCAGATCACTTTTGATGAATATGTCATTATCAATAAGCAGAATCGCAAAGTATCAGTTCTGTTCCATGCCGGACCTATAATCACCCGGGGCAGGATCACCGGATACAGGTGCGTTCTGACAGATGTAAGCAAACATAAGGATTACGAGCAGAAACTTTCTGCTGAAAAGGCAACGCTGGAGCATCTCATCGATGCAGCTCCCGAGGCGATTGTACTCACAGATTTTGACGGACGAATCCTGAGGATAAACAAAGGGTTCACAAAACTCTTTGGCTACACTTCAGAAGATGCATTGAACAGGATGATCGATGATCTTATTGTGCCTGAGGATCTTAAGGAAGAGGCTGTCAAAATCGACGAGCTGGCCCTCGCCAACGGCACTGGCGCAATTGAAACACTGAGGCTTGACAAACAGGGAAACAGGATCAATGTATCACTCATTGCCTCTTCAGTGATCTCCAATGACCAGACTATTGCTTTTCTGGGAATATACCGCGATATAAGCCGTGAAATAAAGAGCCGGCTGATGCAGGAAATCCAGTACAACATATCGACAGTAGCACTTCAGGACTTCGATATCTTTGACATCTACCCTACCATTGTAAAGGAGATAAGCAGGCTCTGGAATGTCAACAACTTTTTCATAGCCCTTTACAACAGTGAGAAGGATACGCTTACCTTCCCCTTTTTCGCCGACGAACGTGATCACTTCCAGGAAACGGCAGCAAAAAACACCCTGACAGGGTGGGTCATAAAAAACAATAAGTCTGTTCTGCTCGACGAGAATGACATTCTGCAGATTGAAAAGACAGGAGCTATAAGCCTGGTGGGGTCGCCGTGCAAGATATGGATGGGGGTCCCGCTCAAAATGGATGACCAGGTGATAGGGGCCATCTGTCTGCAGGATTATAAGCGGATCGATGCATTCAATTACGACGATCTGCAGGTTTTTGAATTCATCGCCAACCAGATTGTTCATACCCTCCACCGCAGGAAGATGCTTGACAACCTGATCACGGCACGCAAGAGAGCCGAAGAAGCAGCACTGTCAAAACAGCTGTTCATGTCAACCATGAGCCATGAGATAAGGACGCCGCTGAACGAAGTAATAGGCATCACCAACCTGCTGTACCAGGGCAACCCGAGAGAAGACCAGATGGAGTACATCAAGACACTGCGCTTCTCAGCCAATCACCTTCTTACCCTGGTAAACGACATCCTTGACTTCAATAAAATGGAGGCGGGCAAGATTGTCTTTGAAAAGACAGAATTTGACCTTGTCAGCATGATTGAAGATATCAGGCGCTCGTACAGCCATCGCGCCATGGATAAGGGAATAGAATTCGTAACTGAAAAATCGGAAGACCTCCCCTCTGCACTGGTTGGCGACCCGGTAAGGCTTAACCAGATAATCTCAAACCTGATTTCAAACGCCATCAAGTTCACCCCGCAGGGACGTGTTACCTTCAAGGCAGTGATGAAGGAAAAGAGAAACAGCAGGGCAGTGCTTGAGTTTTCAGTTACTGACACCGGCATCGGGATTCAGTCAGACAAACTTGAGGAGGTGTTTGAGAGTTATTCTCAGGCCTCACCTGATACAACAAGAAAATATGGCGGCACCGGACTGGGATTGGCCATCTGCAAACGTCTCGTCGATCTTCAGGGGGGGAAAATAGGTGTAAAAAGTGAACCCGGAAAGGGATCAGTTTTCACATTCTCAATTGAATATATACTCCCTATCGCAGACACACGCGCTGCCGATCAGGGTGCGGCAGATACCATGAAAGGGCTTGCTGGAAAGAGGATCCTGGTTGCTGAAGATAACAAGATCAACTTCTTTGTTGCTAACAAATTCCTCGAAAGCTGGGGGGTGATAGTGAAGCATGTAGAGAACGGAAGACTTGCACTTGATGAATTGAGTAAAAATGAGTATGATCTTATCATAATGGACCTCCACATGCCTGTCATGGATGGGATCGAGGCAACCCGCATAATACGCAGCTATGAGGATAAGAAGATCAGCCAGATACCAATTGTCGCACTGACTGCCGCGGTAATGTCAGAGGCTCATGACAAGATAGAGAATCTTGCAATCAATGATTACGTGCTCAAGCCCTTTAAGCCAAAGGATCTGTACGACAGGCTGCTTAAGCACGTCAGGTAATACGGCTTAGTCTATCTGATACAATACTTGCTGAGGTATTCTGTTGCATTCCTTTCACCCAGGGCTCTTGCTTTTCTCAGGTAGTAGCATGCATCATCTGCTTTTCCGCTGTTAATGAGAGCAACACCCATATTAAGATTTACTGAGGCACTGTTGGGATCAAGGTCAAGACTCATTGTATAATCTTCCGCAGCCCTGGCCCATGACCGTGCTGCCAGCCAGGCATCTCCCCTCAGGCTGAAAGCCATGGCCTCTCCCGGATGCCTGTCAATGTTGGTATTCAGATACGGCAGTGCTTCATAAATGGCCCCTTCCTCAGCATATGTTCTGCCAAGGAGGCCCAGTGCCTCAAAACTTTCAGGTTCAATTTCGAGATACTTTTTAATATCATTCTTTGCCGGAGTACGGTCTCCGGCTTTCAGGAGCATCTCGGCCCTGCGCAGAAAGAGACCGGCATCAGGATACTCAGACGAGATCAATCTGCCGTAAAGAGTGGCCGAGCCATAGTAATCACCCTCTCCGGCCTTTGCCCCGGCAAGGGCAAGTACATATTCAGACGGGGCATCGGGACTGATTGTCAGGTGTGACAACAGAGAAGATGCTTCACGGTACTGACCCTTACTGGCCAGAACACGCGCTTTACAATAGTCGGTGACTGGCATGCCCGGATATGAAGCTGCCAACTCCTCAAGAGCCTCCTCTGCAAGATCAGTTCTTCCGCTCCTGAGATAAAGGTCTATCTCCCATTTTTTTCTTTCGTACCCTTTATACCAGTCTTTCTTCCACAGACTCCTCCACTCCGGAGAACTGACGATTGAAGAAAATGCGTCATCAAGCATTATCTCAGGTTCGCTTTTCCTGAAGGGGGTCTTCAGGTGTGCCTCCAGGTACGATGTTGCCGCAAGGGCGTCACCAGCTGCTGCTGCACATTTTGCCAGCCCGAACAGACCTGTACCCTGTTCCATGTTCTCTGCAGCCATGAAATCACCCCTTGCCTTTGCCACATTCTTCATCTCAAGCCAGATATCTCCGCGTAAGAGTAAGAGGTCAGCATCAGGCATGTCACTGATTACCGATGAAAGAACGGCCAGAGCCTCCTCACTCTCCCCCCTTTCCGACAGTGCCCGGGCCCTGAGAAGAGACTCATACCTTGCCTGCCCGGCAACAAGCTGGGATGCAATAATTAAGATCAGCAGAACAACTCTTTTCTTCATTCTGTTCTATTTTTTTCCTTCAATGACTCCGGGACCGGCCCCTTTTTCAGTAATGACGTGGATAAAGCCGCTGAGATGGAACTGCTCCAGCTCTGAGATCCTCCGCTCAAATACTTCGCAGCTGTAATAATATACCCCTGAGGCAACTATCTTCCCATTAAAGGTTCCATCCCAGTTAAGTTTCGGTTCCTGCGTGCTGAAGATCAGCACCCCTCCCCTGTTGAAAAGCCTGAACTCAACCTTCTCAACCAGCGAAGTGGTTTTGGCCACCAGAAAGTCGTTGAAACCATCCCCGTTAGGTGTAAATACGTTAGGTATCTCGTAGAAATTACATGAATCAACGCAGATAAGTGCAGAGGTATCGCTTTCAAGGTCATTGGCATCAAAAGCCAAAATCGAATAACAGCCGGCGACATAATCAGGAAGGTTATGAATGTACTTCTTTATTGATCTGTCATTTATCACAGTGAGCAGCTCGAGATTCTCCTCTGTGGGTGGCTTATAAAACAATTTGTATCCGGCCACATCGTCATAGCATTCAGAATCAGTTATTTCCCATCGGACTGTATTATACAGGCTGTCACACTGTGATGAGACAGACAGGTCGGGAATGCAAGGTGGCTCATTATCAATGGCAGTGACGCAGGTTTGTTGTGAATAATTTATAAGATTCTTGGGTGCATCAGCCCTCTGGTATGCTCCGGTGGAGACAACATAATAGCAATATTCAGTTCCGTTAACGAGATTTTCATCAACCCACGTGAGCTGGTTGGTGCTGCCGACCAACTGCCATGAGGCTCCATCGAACCTGTAATAATCATAATTGTTATTGATCCATGGCACATTGCGGCTCAGCGTGAATCTGACCTTCCGGTCTCCCGGTGATGCCGTTACAAAGAGTGAAGAGGCCACACCGGCTTCACCGATCAGGAACCTGTTCCCTGTCTCATTATTGTAAAGCTCCACTTTGTAAATATACCCCCTGTCAACTGTATTAATCAGAGTATCAATAAGTACTGTATCATTGAGATCAGCTGTCGGCAGTGTCTTTATCAGCTGATAATCAGTACCTGCGACTCCTGCAGCACGGTAAATAAGATACTCGTAGGGCCCCAGGGCAGGGATAGTGTCAAGAGCGCGGGGTTTTTGCCATGCCAGTTTCAGCGACCCGTTGGTTATGTCTGTAGTTCTTATTGAAACATTGGTTATCAGCGGGACACCGGTAATGAGAGAAGACACTATCTCGTTTGAAACCTTGCTCTCTGTGCCGTTCGGATATACAGCCACAATCCTGTAGGCATATTCGGTTCCTGATTCAAGTCCCTCTCCGGAGTTCGTGTCGGTGAATGTTGTGGCTCCTGCTCCTGCCACGTAGCCGGCCCTGATGAATCCTGCCGAAGAAGGAATACCGTCGAAGCAGGTATCAGCCGCAATGGTTGAAGCCCCCTCCCGCCTGTAGATATTGAATCCCGCAATTTCCTGCGTTCCGTAGTTATTCCATTTCAATATTATGAAATTTCCCAGCGGTGAGGCCTCTGTCAGCACGGGCGAGGGGCCAAGAACCTTTATGCTCATATTGTCAATGTCAACCAGCTGAAGATCATCATTATTATCTTCTGCCTTTATGATGATGTCATATGGCTGGTGCCTTACGCTCTTGTGACACGGGACCCACTGGAGCCGCCCCGTGGTCATTCCCGGCCCTGAACTCAGGATAGTGAATGTGGCAGGGCAATCCTCGAAAGTAAATATCCCGGAGGTGGCAAACAGGTCTATAGAATCTCCGTCGACATCCGTGGCGGTTATATCAAGCGAGACTGTTTCCCCGACTTCAACGCAGAGGTCCGGCAGCGGCGACGTGACGGGGGGATGGTTGTCTGTCTCAAAGACGTCAATCTGCATATCCCTCACCACAACACCTATCTTTATCCCGGCACGCCACTCCTGAATCTCAATGGCAACATTGTAGGTCCCGACGGTTATCGGAGCGTCCCAGACGAGATCACCGGAGATTGAATCGACATAGAACTTTTTGGAGGCCGGGGGAAGGGTATAATCACTGATAGGTTTGCCGTCTTCCTTTGTGCATACTGTCAGCTTATATGAGAGGCTGTCTCCGTCAGGATCAAAGGCTGCAGGGTTGTGTATGAAGATCTGGCCAAGAGCAGCCTTGTCGTATGGCGGATTGAGCAATACCGGGGTGCTGTTGCGTCCGATAGAATTATTTACGATAAGAATTGTTGATATTGAAAAGACAACATTGACTGAGTTTGGAATATTCTGAACTCCCAGGTTTCGGTTCGGGTCCTGGACCACTATCCTGTAAATGCCAGGGCCCGGATAGGTGTGCTGGCTTATGTAGACATTCTTTTTGTAATTGTTTGGCAGATATGTCTCAGAGATCCTCGAAACCGTTGTTATCGAATTGTCGCCCCATTCAACGTCAAGTGAAGGCCTGTCAGCCAGACTCAGCGTATAGGTAAATGTTGTCACGGTCACCCTGAAGGTAAGGTCAGACAGCTGTTCATAGGTTATCTCTCCTGCCCGGTTGTGTGTTGCGAAAGCAGAAGAGATGAGTAAAATAACAAGCAGGTTGTTGCGGTGATCTTCCTTACCATTTCAAATCCTTTCATTTGACATTATAGCTCTTCAATGTATCTTCGACGGTAAACCTGTATCCGTCCTCAACAGTGCCGAATTTGAAAAGCAGCATGTTAGCCTGGTCATAATGGAGCCGCGTCATAATGCGGTTAATGACACTTACATCACGCACTGACCTTCCTCCTTTCGCCTCAAGGCTGAACCTGTGTTCCAGACCGTCACTTTCGGTATTCATCAGTTTCATTTCCAGTCTCTTACCATCCTCTAAAATCAATAATCTGTCACACAAATATTTACAGTACCTGTCATTCCCCTCACCGGTTATTGCTTCCCCTTCTGAGCTGCCAAGGCAAATATCTGCCTCAAGGTCATCGGAGTACACTTTAACAAATATTGAATAAATTCTGTTCGAACTGTCATATTCAATACCTGTAAGAGAGACATGTACCGGATGCAAAAAAGTCATTATGGCGAGGAGCAATATTTTCATACCGGCATTCCTTCAGATACAGCAAAAATCAAGCCATGAGATCATTTTTTCCTATCATAACCCTTTCCTTCAGGTATTCCACGGTTCCCACCTCAATGAATGAGAATCCGGATCCCCTGGAGAAGTTCCCGGCGAGAAGCACAAGTATATCGGTGTCTTTCAGGACATGTCTTTTGAGAAGGTCCTTGAGTGAAGTACGGATGAATTCATCAACCGATTCTTTCTTCTCAATGAATACCGGTATAACCCCATAGGACAGTGCAAGTTCTCTCATGGTGCGGTAGGTATAGCACTGCGCCACCACAGGGTTCACCCCGCGGTACGCAGCCATATTCCTTATTGCTGTCCCTTTTACGGTGTCAGCAAGGATAGCTCTGGCATTTACCCTTATTGAGGTCTTAACGGCAACCTTTGCCAGGTATGCTGACACCTCTCCGCTGAGTGACCCGGCAGGCATCTCCAGGTATTTGTCCTTCTCCATCTCAATCTCAGCTGCTATCCTGGTCATGGTCTTAACCGACTCGAGCGGGAATTTGCCGGATGCCGTTTCGCCGCTGAGCATAAGCGCATCAGTCTGACTGTAAACGGCATTGGCTACATCACTCACCTCCGCCCTTGTCGGCCTCGGATTGGTGATCATCGAGTGAAGCATCTGCGTGGCCACAATGACCGGTTTGCGCCTCTCTATGCATTTGGAAATTATCATCCGCTGGATGCCCGGTATCCTCTCAAAAGGGACCTCGATGGCAAGATCGCCCCTGGCAACCATTATTCCGTATGAATGGTCCATGATCTCCTCCAGGTTGTCAACACCCTGCTGGTTCTCAATCTTGGCTATGATCTTAATCTGACTTCCGTGACCGTCAAGGATCTTCTGAACAGCCAGGATATCTTTCTTTGTTCTTACAAATGAATGGGCTATGAATTCAATGTCAAGCTTCACAGCAAGGTCAATGAATATCAGATCCCGCTGGCTTACGGAAGGCAGATTTATCCTTACCTGCGGAATATTTACAGTCTTCCTTGACCCAAGTGTGCCGTCATTCTCAATGGTCCCTTCCAGTTCATCACCTCTTTTGCCTGTAATCTTTATCTCGAGCTCACCGTCATCAATCAGTATGACTGCCCCTGACGGTACCTGCCTGGCAATATCTCCGTAATTTACATTGATGACAGAGCCTGTTGTTTTGGCGTCGCCGTTACCGGCAATCTTAATCTTCTGCCCTTTCAGGAATCGGATGGGTTCGTCACATATGGTGGTTCTTATCTCAGGACCCTTGGTATCAAGCAGTATAGCTATCTTATCTGAAATACTGCGGGTATTGTTAACGATCTTCACCACCCCTTCCGGTGAGAGGTGGGCTGAGTTAATCCTTATTACATCCACGCCGGCTTCATGCAGTTTCCTGAGAAAATCCGGTTCGCAGTTCTTGTCAGAAATGGTCGCAACGATTTTTGTCCGCTTTTTAATGAATCCTTTTGCCATTTTCCGGTTTATTTATCTGATATCTTCATTATTGCCTTCACTGCCAGCCTGTATCCGTCGAGCCCCAGTCCCATTATTGTTCCACGGCAATATCTCCCTGTAATGCTTGTATGCCTGAATTCTTCCCTTGAAAGCAGGTTCGAGATGTGAACTTCAATGACGGGAACCCTGACTGCTGCAATGGCGTCAGCTATCGCTACCGAGGTATGTGTGTATCCCCCCGGATTGATTATGATTCCGTCACATTTTATCCCGGCTTCCTGGACCAGGCTGACAAGCTCTCCCTCGATATTGGACTGTGTATAGACGAAAGCGATGTCTGGAAACAGGGATCCCAGCTCACTCATGTATTCGTTGAATCCGGTGCTGCCGTAAATCTCAGGCTGCCGTACTCCGAGCAGATTCAGATTCGGCCCGTTAATTATCGCAATTCTCATCATCAAAGTCTCCTGTCAATATGTCCGGGATCTAATCTCTTTAAACTTTTTCCTTTTGCCTTTCTCCTTTTGCCTTGCAGTCTTGCAGTCATGAAGTCATGCGGTCATGATACAAAAATAAAGAAATGACCGGATTTATGGAGATTATTTAATATGATATAACTTTGATCGTCAGTTTACGGGCAGATGGATAAGGAATGGACAACAGCACTCAGAGGTTACCGGAGCTACCTCATGATCGAGAGGTCACTCTCGCACAACAGTGTTGCAGCATATCTCAACGACTTGCGTAAACTTAGGGAATTCTTAAGTGAGAATAAGAAAGATAGGAAACCTGCCGGGATCACTTATAACGACCTGAGTGATTTCGTGGCATCAGGCGCCGGCAGCAATAATTCTGCACGGACACAGGCCAGGCTGATTTCAGGTATCAGGGCTTTCTTCAGGTACCTGATCATTGAAGGGATCATAACAGAGGACCCGTCAACATTGCTTGAATCGCCGAGAGTGGGGATGAAACTGCCCGAGGTACTGACGACTGAGGAGATAGACAGGATTATTGCTGCCATTGACCTCAGCCTCCCTGAAGGCCACAGGAACAGGGCAATGATAGAAACCATGTACAGCTGCGGGCTTCGCGTGTCAGAACTGGTAAACATGAAACTTACTGATATGCACCGGAGTGAAGGATTTGTCACCGTGACCGGCAAGGGGAACAAGCAGAGGCTCGTGCCGATCGGTTCAGTGGCATTGAAAGAGATAGACAATTATCTGGAGACAAGAAACATGCTTCCGGTTATCACTGACCCGAACATCATTTTTCTTAACAGGCGGGGCAGGAAGCTAACCAGGGTGATGATCTTCACAATCATAAAAAAACTGGCTGACGCCGCCGGCATACGAAAAAAGATAAGCCCTCACACCTTCCGTCATTCCTTCGCCACACATCTCGTTGAAGGGGGCGCCGACCTGCGTGCTGTACAGGAGATGCTTGGCCATGAATCAATTACAACCACAGAGATATATACTCATATCGACAGGAGTTACCTGAGAGACACACTCATTATGTTCCATCCGAGGTCAAAACATTAATTAAAAGGTGTTTCTTAATATCCGCATAATTTATATTTTTGCGGATCGAAAAAAAGGCTTTTTTAATAATTATAATTAAGATAAACTATGTCAAAAGTTAAACGTGTTTATTCCTTCGGCAACAAAACTGCTGATGGTAAGGCAGATATGAAAAATCTGCTTGGTGGAAAAGGTGCCAACCTGGCTGAGATGTGTCTCCTCGGACTGCCGGTGCCTGCCGGATTTACAATCACCACTGATGTATGTACGGAATATTATGAGAATAATTGTGAGCTGCCTGCAGAACTCATGCCTGAGGTGTGGGAAGCAATGAAAAAGGCAGAGGCCGCAATGGGGATGAAATATGGTGACAGGGAGAATGCCCTTCTCGTCTCGTGCCGTTCCGGTGCCCGCAGTTCAATGCCAGGCATGATGGATACAGTTCTCAATATCGGACTTTGTTCAGAAACCATTCCCGGTCTCATCAAAAAGACAAATAACCCAAGGTTTGTATGGGATTCATACCGCCGTCTGATAATGATGTATGCTGACGTGGTCATGGAAAAGGCAGAAGGAATTGAACCGACTGACGGAAAAGGTATCCGCAAGCAGCTCGATGAGATGCTTGATGAGTACAAGCACAAAAAAGGATTCAAGTCAGACACAGACCTTTCTTCAGATGACCTGAAGTATCTGGCTGAAGAATTTAAGAAAAGGGTGAAAAATTCACTCGGCAAGGAGTTTCCTGATGATGCACGTGAGCAGCTTGAGGGAGGCATCAAGGCCGTATTCAAAAGCTGGAATGGGAAGAAAGCTGTATCATACCGTCGCATAGAGGGTATTCCGGATGAGTGGGGCACAGCTGTAAACGTACAGGCAATGGTGTTCGGCAACATGGGTGACTCATCGGCTACCGGTGTCGCCTTCACCCGTAACCCGGCAACTGGTGATAACATCTTCTACGGCGAGTGGCTCGTAAATGCCCAGGGTGAAGACGTGGTGGCAGGTATCCGCACCCCGAACCCGCTCAACGATGACACAAAGAATGAACAGAATAAGCACCTCCACAGCATGCAGGAGTCGATGCCGGGAACATACAAGGAGCTTGTTGAAATAAGGAACACCCTTGAAAAGTCATTCCGTGACATGCTTGACATCGAGTTCACCATCCAGGAAGGGAAGCTTTATATGCTTCAGTGCCGCGCCGGCAAGCGTACAGGCACCGCCGCCCTTAACATGGCCATGGATATGCTTGCAGAGGGACTGATAGACGAGAAGAAGGCTGTCATGCGGGTTGACCCTGCACAGCTTGATGAGCTCCTCCATCCTATCTGTGACCCGGCAGCCGAGAAGAAAGTGACTCCTCTCGTGAAAGGCCTTCCGGCAGGACCGGGCGCCGCTGTCGGCAAGATCGTATTCACGGCTGAAGATGCAGTTGCATGGAACCGCAGGGGCGAAAAGGTGATCCTCGTGCGCGAGGAGACCAACCCTGAGGACGTGGAAGGGATGCGCGCTGCAGAAGGTATCCTTACCGCCCGCGGAGGGATGACATCACACGCAGCCCTCGTCGCAAGAGGCTGGGGTAAGTGCTGCATCGTCGGCGCCGGTGGCATGCATGTTGAAGCAGCAGCCAAAAAGGCAAGGATAACAGGCACTGACATCGTGCTCAGCGAAGGTGACGTAATTACACTGAACGGAACAAGAGGAAATGTTTACAAAGGTGCAATTGCACTCATGGATGCCTCAGAGAACCCGAGGTTCCAGACCTTCATGAAAATGGTTGACAAGTTCCGTACTATGGGTGTCCGGACCAACTGCGACACCCCTGACGATGCAAAGATTGCCCGTGAGTTCGGAGCTGAAGGTATCGGTCTCTTCCGTACAGAACATATGTTCTACGGTAAAGGATCGGAGCAGCCGCTCTTCCTCCTGCGTAAAATGATTCTCAGCTCTACCGAGGCTGAAAGAAGGAACGCCCTCAACGAGCTCTTCCCCTTTGTAAAGAAGGATATCAAGAGCACCATGGAGGCAATGAACGGGCTGCCCGTGACGTTCCGCCTGCTTGACCCCCCGCTGCACGAATTCGTTCCGCAGGGAGCAGAGAAACAGGCTGAACTGGCCAGTGCCCTTGGAATTTCCATTGAGGCTGTTGCAAAACGCGGAGAGGCCCTGCATGAATCAAACCCGATGATGGGCCACCGCGGCGTACGCCTGGGCGTGACATACCCTGAGGTATCGGAGATGCAGATCAGAGCTATCTTCGAGGCTACCGCCGAACTGATGAAGGAAGGCAGGGATCCGCAGCCCGAGATCATGGTTCCGGTGACCTGTGATGTCTCGGAACTCGATTTCACGAAGAAAGTTGTTGACAGGGTTTATGCCGAGGTGTGCAAAAAGTTTGGAATCAGCAAGATTTCATTCAAATACGGCACAATGATCGAGATACCGCGCGCAACACTGCTTGCAGACCGCATGGCAAAGAGCGCCGAGTTCTTCTCCTTCGGGACCAATGACCTTACCCAGATGACATTCGGTTTCAGCCGTGATGACATCGGCGGTTTCCTGCATGAATATCTTGACAATAAGATGCTCGCTGCTGACCCGTTCCAGACAATCGACCAGGACGGCGTCGGACAGCTCATAACAATGTCCGTTCAGAAAGGGAGGGCTACACGCCCTGACCTCAAGATAGGCATCTGCGGCGAACAGGGTGGCGACCCCGCATCGGTGGAGTTCTGCTTCAGAAACGGACTGACTTATGTGAGCTGCTCACCTTTCAGGGTTCCTATTGCCCGTCTTGCTGCAGCACAGTCTGCAATAAAATTCGGCAAAAACTAATCCCGTTTAATAAACATCGTAGAGGCGTTGCATGCAACGCCTCTACTGTTTTTATGCCTGTACGGTGCGTTTGAATCTACCTTACCAGCAGCAGCATTACGGCCGAGGATGATATGCCTGCCGGTGACCTTTGTTCAAGCCGAATGATATAGGTTCCTGTTGACAGGAAAGACGGCGGAGACCAGTCATGTATTTTCGGCCCGGGATCCTCCGTTCCGGCGCATATATTCATCACCTTCCTGCCGTCAGAGGTGAACAGGTCAACAGAGACTGCCGACTGCAAAGCAAGATCATAGGTTATGGTTACTGATTCGGATGCCGGATTAGGATAGACTGTCAGAGAACCTGCATCATCCGCCAGTTCCTCAACTGCTGTCGGAACTATTACCATGGCGTCGTCAAACCATACTGTACCCTTCTTTGAACCCACCGGCGTCTGCCTTATGACAACACTGTGATAGAGCCTATCGCCGCTGCCGCCGATTGATGAGATGGGAATCGTCTTCAGGTCCCAGCCGGCCCAGTCGAGGGTGTCAACATAAACAATATGGTTTGTTGAGCCGGTGGAATAGAACCAATACTCAAGCAGGTTCATGCTCTTGTCTCCGAAAACCCATATGCCGAAAAGATTTGAAGCTGTAGAGCCGATTGAAGGTTTCCTCGTGTCAAAGACACGGCATACTCCGTCGTTGGCACCTGTAAATACATAGTCGAGCCTGCCGGCGTTGCTCCCTGAACGCTTTCTCTCCGGCGATGCAGTGAAGGTTGTAAGAGGATTGTCCGTTCCTACTGTGCTTCCGCTGGCATCGGGATCCCAGAAATCGGAAATATTGTCATAGCTTTCAACAGTTGTGCCGGTCTCATAGCTTTTTGTGCGCGATGTGAATGCAATCTCAGCAGCCTGACCTGTGGAAAGACCCGTAACATCAGTGACAGAGGAACTGATATTGACGCGGTACTGTTTGTTCAATGCCAGAGGCTGCGAAAGCTCAAAGAAGTACCCTCCCATCCCATTTGACTCATACCACTCTTCCCTCACTTTTGCGAGCGACTGGCCCTGATCATCAAGCAGCCTTATTCCTGCCTGTGATGTCGACTGATTCAGCGGTGCATCAAACCATAATCTTACCTGTGGATAGAGAGTGACGCCTGTTGTGGCGGATGACGGAAAACTACCATCCAGTTTCAGTGCACTCCTGTTTTTCGTGACAAATGAATACTCTGATGCTGCTGCAAGGGGCACCTTCCACCTTGAGCAAGCCGTACTACCCATCCTGATGATGTAGTTAGTCTTACTCTGAAAACTGACTGCCGGCCTTACCTTGAGCACCCTGCTCTTTTCATCCCATGAGCAGATAATATCGGCTGAGGGGAGAAACTTAAGCGCCTTCTGAACAGAATCCCTGTCCATGGGCAGATCAAACGTGAATGTGAACTCCTGGTTAAATGGGATACTGTCTGTGAGATCAGGTGATATTCCTTCCAGCATGGGAACCATGGTGGTGTCAAACAGGAGACTGATATCAGCCAGTACTGACCGGTTTGCCACCGCAGTGACCGTAAGGGTATCCCTGAGATAATCCTGAACACCTTCAAAATATAGTTTATAAACACCTGGCGGTACTGAGTCAAAGAGAAAGAAGCCGTTATTAAGGTTATCTACATTGTAGACCCTGTTACCGGGGTCAAGTGTCACTTTTGCTCCGTTCAGCGGCATAGCCTCGTCACGTGTTCCCGGTTTGAAATACCATGTCGGTGAAATAAGAGAATCCCTTATCACACCCGCAATGACGCCGTGCTGCATCGGAGCAACATTCTGATATTCCAGGAACGCCCGAAGGAAGGCCCAGGCTTCATGATGCAGGAAATCTGTATTGCGCAACCGCCATCCTTCCGGGACATAATCATGAAAAGAACCCTCAGAGAGGACGCCCGGCATGGTCAGCCCGCGGAGCACACCCAGCCCCTGGGTACCCCAATCGGGATAAAATGACCAGTCACCCTTGACCCAGACATTGCTGCCGGTCCAGCAGTTACCTTTTTCAAAGACCTTCTGCCAGATTATCCCGGCCATGACTTTGGAATCGGGGTAAACAGGCTGGTTGTCATAGCCCCTGAAAAGCATCAGGGGCTGGTTCTGCTTGCCGTCGAAACCGTTGCTGTGTATCGAGAGGAAGAAGTGCACATTAAGTTGATTGGCCATCTGTGATATTGCTGAAAGGGGAAGGTCGTCACCCGTATTGTTTGTCGTCCTCGACATATATACGTCAGCCTTCATATTCCGGAGGAGATCCCTGAGATAGAGACCCTTGACAAGGTTGCCCTCCGATTCCCAGAAATCGGTGGCAAGCATGTGCCTGTCATCCGAGTCGTACCCTCCGTGTCCGGGGTTGATGAAGATCCTGTAACCTGTCAGATCGGTCTTTTGTGCATTCAGACATGTGCCTGACAAAAGAATCAGCAGTGCGGCGGGGAAGAATATGGTTCTCACAGTAACGGACAGTTCATTTAACCTTTAATGTCATAATAAAAATCTCTCCCTCAGGGGTCTGAAAAACCACGTTCTTACCGTCCGGGAGTGGCATCGGATACATCTCCGCCCTTTCAGGGGTGGAGGTCAGACTTATCCTTTTCCCGGAAGAGAGACTAAAACAGACAATCTCCGATCCGGTAACGCGATAGCCGTCATCACGATCATCCATTCCGATTACCATCTGGTCGCTCAGCCATCTGGGGGCGCTTATCTTCCCCGGCGAGAACAATATCTTTCCCTCAAGGTCACTGACAAATGTACCCTGGCCTGCAAAATAGTAAAGAAGTTTTGAGCGGTCGGGCGAGAGTGATGCCCAGATATATGATCCGTCACCGTTGGGTTTTACAGGCTTCCCTTCTCCATTGATGTAAACTACGGGTGTGAGCTCCTCTGATGTGACAAAGATTTCTGATCCTGCACTCTTGAGTGAGGCATTATCAAGTTTGACAGTATTCATTTTACCGCCTGACCTGTAGTGCATTTTGTCTCCGGAAAATGCCGGTGCAGCCAGGTCAGACACCTTGTCAGCAATAACTTTCCTGTCTACCGGTAGTCATATCATACTGTATCAGTGATGAGACTTTCTTCTGATCAGGAAATTCATCCTCCCTGAAGAAGAGATAGCGTCCGTCTTCAGAGAAACGTGGCTCATAGCCTGCGCCGGGTGCGTCACTTATCCGTGTTACCTTGCCTCCTCTCCTGCCAGTAATGAAAATACCCTTGTAATTTGGTCCTGAGACCAGTATCTTCTTTCCGTCAGGTGAGACGGCGGAGACAAATGATATGTCATCGTCCGGCAGCTTTATCCGCCTTGTCCTCGTCTCCCTGACCTCCTGCGCCTGAAGTGTGGCTGTGGCCATTAGAAATATCATGAATACAGCTCTCATCTGCAAATTCTTTTCTCCGATTGTTTTAGCCTTTAAAATTACTGATATTTAGTTATTGCAGCATGGTTTAAGGGTACTTCTGATGCAATTATGTGACTTTCACCGGAACATGCTGAATTCTCAAACTTTTTTACGGCAGTTTGGGTAGATGGTCATGTTAATATTATTAACTTTGAGGGACATCAGAACCCAAAAAACCATGATGTCAGAAGAAATCTTAAAGCAATACGGAATTAATAATGTCGCCGGATTAGTATACAATCCCTCCTTCGATGTTTTATACAATGATGAGTTATCACCCGATCTCGAAGGTTTTGAGAGAGGTTTGCTCACAAACACCGGTGCGGTGGCGGTTGATACAGGCGTATTTACAGGGCGTTCTCCGAAGGACAAATATGTTGTAAGGGACAGTGTAACTGAAAATACCGTATGGTGGAAATCAGAGGTCTCGCCGGTATCAGATAACAAAGCCATTACAAAAGAGGCATGGGAGCATTGTAAAAAGATTGCCTCAGATCAGCTCTCAGGCAAGAAGCTCTATGTTGTCGACTGTTTCTGCGGGGCGAATGAAGACACGAGGCTGAATGTGAGATTCATTATGGAGGTGGCATGGCAGGCCCATTTCGTAAAGAATATGTTCATAAGACCATCGGAAGAGGAGCTGAAAAGATTCAATCCTGATTTCGTGGTGCTTAATGCCTCCAGGGCCACTAATCCGGAATATAAACAGTTTGGACTTAACTCTGAGAATTTTGTCTTCTTCAATCTGAAGGAGAAGATGGCTCTTATAGGTGGCTCATGGTATGGCGGAGAGATGAAGAAAGGGATCTTCTCGGTAATGAATTATTTCCTTCCGCTCAGGGGAATAGCATCTATGCACTGCTCTGCCAATGTAGGAAAGAAGAACGATGTTGCCATCTTCTTCGGACTGTCAGGAACAGGGAAAACGACCCTTTCGACAGACCCCGACAGGGCACTGATAGGTGACGATGAGCACGGATGGGATGACCAGGGAATCTTTAATTTCGAGGGGGGCTGTTATGCCAAATGCATCAACCTGAGCAAGGAGAATGAGCCTGATATTTACAGGGCTATCAGGCGTGACGCACTGCTGGAGAATGTGGTTGTCAGCGCTGATGGTGAGATCGACTTCGCCAGCAATGCAAAGACTGAAAATACCAGGGTCTCATATCCTATCTATCACATTGATAATATAGTCAGGCCCGTTTCACGTGCCGGACATGCCACCACTGTTATTTTCCTGACAGCTGATGCCTTCGGTGTCCTGCCCCCGGTGGCGAGACTTACCAGGGAGCAGACCCAGTACTATTTCCTCAGCGGATATACGGCAAAGGTAGCCGGTACCGAACGTGGCATAAAAGAGCCTCAGCCATCCTTCTCTGCCTGCTTCGGTGCTGCGTTTCTCATGCTTGACCCTATCGTTTACGCACATGAACTGACCAGGAAAATGACAGCCCATAATGCCGAGGCATGGCTCGTCAATACAGGATGGATGGGTGGACCTTACGGTACCGGAAGACGCATTGACCTCCCCTCAACCAGGAATATCATCAATGCTATCCTTAATAAGACTATCACAGACGTACCTTATTCAACACTGCCGGTATTCAATCTTAAGATTCCTCAGTCAGTGCCCGGCGTGCCATCCTCACTGCTCGATCCGCGTCAGGCATGGGGTGGTGACGAAAAATGGAATAAGGCTGCCGTAGAACTGGCAGAGAAATTCAGGAAGAATTTCTCGAAATTCACCTCAAATCCTGATACGGCCAGACTGGCACAATCAGGCCCTGAAATCTAACAAGCAGCAAATGAATATCTGGTTGTCTGTCGCCGCACTTCTCCTGGCCTATGTTGCAGGTTCTCTGCCAACAGCTGTGTGGGCAGGCAGGATCTTTCACGGAATAGACATAAGAGAACATGGCAGCGGCAATGCCGGAGCGACAAACACCATCAGGGTTCTGGGATGGAAGACCGGTATCCCGGTGCTGATAATCGATCTGGCCAAAGGATTCCTGGCAGCTTCTCTCCCTGTGATCATGAACCTTGCCCCGGAAGAATCCACACAGCTGATGGCGCTGAAGATAGCCTGTGGCATGGCAGCAATCACAGGCCATGTGTTTCCTGTTCTTGCCGGCTTCAAGGGAGGCAAGGGTGTGGCGACAACATTCGGAGTACTGCTGGCTCTGCACCCATGGCTCACACTTACCTGTGCAGGGATATTCCTGATAGTGCTTCTGCTGAGCGGATACGTGTCCCTGGGCTCCATGACCGCAGGCATTATGTTCCCGATACTGCTGATGACGGTTTTCAGCACCCCTTCAATGCTTTTTAAGATCTTTTCTGTAGTCATAGCAGTTGCCCTTGTTCTTACTCATAAGAAGAACATAGGAAGACTGATAAGAGGTGAGGAGAAGAGATTTATCCGCAGGAAGAAAGACTAGCGCTTTCTGAGCCCTGCCATGGCATTGGCAAACTCTTTGCCCAGATCGATATATCCGTTGGTGTCATAATGCCATGGATCACTGTACAGGTACCTGTCTGTTGAAGTCACCAGTGCGGCATTACCATCCTCGCTTACAAAATCAGCCTGCGCCTGTCTCACCATGTCACCGTATGTCCAGACAGTGCTGTCGCTGTCAAGATGAGACTCGGAAATGCGGCCTATCACAACTGGTATCTCCTGCGAACCGAAGACATCGCGAAACATACCCATGAGCATCCTGAGGTTGTCCTTATAGACTGAGGCAGCCTGTTCGTAGTTGGCATCCGTCTCCCCCTGCATCCATACAATCCCTGAAGGTATGAGTCTGTCCTTCCGGCCGTCACCATCAATATCGGTGTTTCTGAAGGCCCCTTCTGCCGCAGCCAGAAAATGATCATACTGATTTACGCCGTTTCCCTGCGTATAATCGGGATGCCAGCATCCGTACCCCGCACCGGCAGCAACGTCAATCGATGAACCTCCCTTGGAGTATTTCACAATGGCAATATTCTCCTCAGGAAAGAGCTCCCTGAGTTTCATGGCAAAGGTCAGTTCGACCCCAAACCTGTCAGAATACGTATTTGTAATCCCGTCGCTGCTGAACCCGACGCCGTGACCCGGCTGCAGGGTAGCCCAGCATCCCCTGCCGTCAGTATCGGTATTGTCAGCCGCCGTATTGCCATGATAAATCATGACCCCGGCAACAGGTGCGTTCAATTCTTCCGGCAGCTGTGAAACAAACCCGTAACCGTCCATATTTGACTGTCCACCAAGGAAATAAAGATGGTAGTCATTCTTTTTACCGGTACATGAGACAAGCAGGGTCAGGATCACGATCAGTGGCAATAAGGTTGCTCTTTTCATTTCAGGATTGTTTTTATGAGTGTATAACTGACTTAAATGTATCAGGAAATTTGCTAATTTTATCACCACACAAACTTAACCAACATTTAAAAGATTTTACTATGGAAGGTATAAAAGGAACCAGGACGGAGAAGAATCTCCTGAAGGCTTTTGCAGGTGAATCGCAGGCCAAAAACCGTTATGAATTTGCAGCCAAGGTTGCCAAAAAAGAGGGATACGAGCAGATAGCCGCCATTTTCCTCGAGACAGCCCAGCAGGAACAGCAGCATGCCAAGAGGTTTTTCAAATTCCTTGAAGGAGGAATGGTTGAGATAACGGCAAGCTATCCTGCCGGCAAGACTTCAACTACGGGAGATAACCTTGAGTGGGCAGCTGAAGGTGAACATGAGGAGTGGAGCGAGCTCTACCCTGCATTTGCCAGGGTGGCCGAGGAAGAGGGATTCAAGGAGGTGGCGACAGCCTTCAAGGCCATCGCTGCGGCAGAAAAGATACATGAGAAGAGATACAGAAAGCTCCTTGAGAATGTAATGGGAAACAAGGTATTTGAGCGCGGAGAGAAGGTATTCTGGTATTGCCGCAAGTGCGGATATGTTCACTTTGGCACAAAGCCTCTGAAGAACTGCCCCGCCTGTCTGCATCCGTTCAACTATACTGAGATCTTCGCTGAGAACTATTAACAGCTACCATTCACAGACATGATAGAGGGGGAGAAAATGCTTGACCTGGTCAACAGGCGGCAAAGTGAGCGGCGTTATCTCAACAAGCCTGTTGAGAAGGAGAAGCTCGACAGGATTCTTGAGGCGGGGAGGCTGTCGCCTTCGGCATGCAATGGCCAGCCGTGGAGGTTCGTCGTCGTTGATGAGCCAGAACTGCGGGCGGAGGTTGCTGCTGCAACCGAGTCACAGGTGCTGAGGATGAACGCATTCGTTCAGCAGGCCCCGGTACTTATCGTCATCATAAGAGAGAAGTCAAACATCACTTCCAGGGCCGGCGATCTCCTTAAGAATAAGGACTACTCACTGATTGATATAGGTATTGCCACTGCCTCCATGGCTTACCAGGCTGCTGCGGAGGGACTGGGGACATGCATCATAGGGTGGCTCGATGAGAAGAAAATCAGGAAGCTGCTCGGGGTGCCCGGTTCAAAAAAGGTGGAGCTGGTCCTTACTGTCGGTTACGCTGACAGTAAGAACAGGGAGAAGCTGAGGAAGAAACCCGGAGAAGCGATCTCGTTTAACAGGTACTGACAGAAAAACCACTATATCTGATCGGTGTAACGACGCCCAAATTGGGCGTCGTTACCTTTATATCAGGTTTGCAAGGGCATCCCTGATCCGTCTGACAGCTTCGGTTATCTTATCATCCGATGTTGCGTATGATATCCTTATGCATTCCGGGGCGCCGAAGGCCCCGCCGCCTACCACTGCAACCCTTGCCTCGCTCAGCAGATAATAGGCAAGATCGTCCGAGTCTTTGACAGTGATGCCGTTATGGCTCTTTCCCAGGAACCATGTCACGTCGGGCATCACATAGAATGCACCCTGGGGCACAGTGACCTTCAGATGGGGTATCTCATTGAGAAGAGAGCATATCAGATCGCGCCTGCGAAGGAAAGCCTCCTTCATCCTTTTCTTCGAGTCGCTCTTCGATGTAACGGCAGCCAGCGCTGCCCTCTGGGCTATCGAACATACACCTGACGTGAACTGTCCCTGGAGCTTGTTGCATGCTTTCGAGAGCCAGAGAGGCGCTCCCATGTAGCCTATCCTCCACCCCGTCATTGCATAACCCTTTGACACGCCGTTTACCGTAACAACACGGTCAGCTATTGAACTGAATGTCCCAAGGCTGATATGAGTGCCGGTGAATGTGATGTGTTCATATATCTCATCTGAGATGATTATCACCTGGGGATGCTTCTCAAGTACCCTGACCAGTGCAGCCATCTCGTCACGTGTATACACCATACCTGTCGGATTCGAAGGGGAGTTGAAGATCAGCAGTCTGGTGCGAGGGGTTATGGCAGCCTCCAGCTGCTCAGGGGTAACTTTAAAATCACTGTCAATGGTAGTGCGTATAATTACCGGAACGCCTTCGGCAAAGATGACCTGGTCAAGATAGCTCACCCAGTAGGGAGCAAGCAGTATAACCTCCTCGCCCGGATCTACCACAGAGACTATTATGTTCATCAGCGTATGCTTGCCTCCTGCGGAAACAATGATCTGCTCAGGTGAATAATCGAGCCCGTTCTCCTCCCTGAATTTATGAGAGATTGCCTGCCTGAGGTCAGTGTAACCCGGCACGGGAGGATAAAATGAGAAATTATCGTCTATAGCCTTCTTGGCTGCCTCCTTGATATCATCGGGAGTATTGAAATCAGGCTCTCCCAGGCTCAGGCTTATTACATCAATACCCTGCTCCTTCAGCTCGCGGCTCTTCTGCGCCATGGCCAGCGTCTGTGACACTGACAGTGACTGAACTCTCTTTGAAATATGCTCCATAATCAGGAATGTTGTTTTATGTACGAAAGGACCAAATGTAAACTTAAAAATGGAAATAGAAAAGGTATTATGGCAAGCTGACAGTTCTTTATGAGCCTATGATAAAAATGATTAATTTGCATCGCTTAATCATTAAAAGAATTGTTTCATGGAGATCCTCTTCGAGATACTTAAGATCACTCTCCCGGCACTGCTGGTAGTGATAACTGTATGGTTTGTAATCAGAAGCATGCTCCGTGATGATCAGGACAGACGGCGCCAGGAACTGCTTCTTCAGACCGTAAAAACCATCACACCCGTCAGGTTACAGGCATATGAGAGAATCATACTTTTTCTTGAGCGTATCTCTCCCGAATCGCTTATAATGCGTATCGCCAGGCCTGAACAGACTGCCCAGCAGCTTCATTCAGACCTTGTCAGCACAATAAGAAGTGAATATGAGCATAACCTCTCGCAGCAGATCTATATGAGCAACGAGGCCTGGGAGATGGTTAAGAATGCCCGGGGTACCGTTGTGAGGGTAATAAACAATGTAGCTGCCAAATTGCCTCCCACGGCAACCGGAGAGGAGCTCTCGCGTCTCCTTATTGAGGAGGTTATGGATATGGACAGTGAGCCTTGCCGTGCTGCTATAGACTTCGTAAAGGCAGAGCTGACGCGTATTATGATGTAGTAACGACGCCCAAGATTGGGCGTCGCTACATCAATTAACCTACAGAAGGCTGATGCTTCGTCTTACAAAGCTGCTCAGTGCCTCACCCTTGAGCATGTTGTTTGCCAGCATAGCCAGATCAATGAGCTGCCTGACAGACTGATGTTCTGTTCCGAACCCTGTCAAAATGGCCTTCCGTTTCTCCTCGAGCTGTTTAAGCTCACCCCTCAGTCTCTCGAGATCATCCTTCTCAAAGGTAGATATCTCCTCCGGCTTCTTCTTGCCGTGCTCCTTCTCCATGAAGTCTATCTCAACCTTCGTTTTATCAATCCCAGCGCTGTTCTTCTTCAGCTCATCGGCATGCTCGCTGTCGAGCGCCCCTGCAAGCGATATGACAAGCGGATGGTTCGTGTTGAGCACAAGGTTATAGCTGTCTGGCATCTCACCGTAGAAAGAGTATCCCCCTCCGAACTGGGCCATGTCTTTCATCCTGCGCATGAACTCGCTCTGAGTGATGACCATGGGGAGATCATTCTCATCAAGACTCTCTGCCCTGACCTGGAAGTGAGCCTTGTCACTGTCTGCCACCTGGCTCCGGAAGACCTGCGTCAGGTCATCAGACTGTGCCTGCGTGAGCTTGGAAGACTGCCTCTCCTCCTTCCTTATCAGATTCTCAATGACGTCACTGTCGACCCTTACAAACCTTGAGTTCTGATCTTTTGACTCGAGTGTATTGATAAGATGCGTATCAAGCTGACCGTCAAGCACAAGAACATCATAGCCCTTTTCTGCTGCCTTGGTGAGATAGGTATGCTGCGCCACTGCATCAGTAGTATACAGGTGTATCAGAGCCTTATCCTTGTCGGTCTGGTTCTCCTTTATGATCTTGTCATACTCCTCAAGAGTGAAATATTTCCCTTCGGTGTTCTTGAAAAGTGCAAATTTTGATGCCTTCTCGAAAAACTTTTCCTCGGTGATCATCCCGTACTCTATAAAGAGTTTAAGATCATCCCACTTCTTTTCAAAGTTCTCGCGCTCCTTCTTGAAGATGTCAGCCAGCCTGTCTGCAACCTTCTTGGTGATGTGGCCTGAAATCTTTTTTACATTGGAGTCACTCTGAAGATAGCTTCTCGAGACATTCAGAGGTATATCAGGGGAATCGATGACGCCGTGAAGCAGGGTGAGGAAATCGGGTACGATCCCCTCCACCGAGTCGGTCACATAGACCTGGTTGCAGTAGAGCTGTATCTTGTTCTTCTGTATCTCGAAGTTGTTGCGGATCTTCGGGAAATAGAGTATGCCAGTAAGCTTGAACGGGTAATCGACGTTCAGGTGTATGTGGAACAGCGGGTCGTCACCCATGGGATAGAGTTCGCGGTAGAAGCCATGGTAGTCTTCATCCTTAAGCTCAGAGGGCTTGCGGGTCCATGCCGGACGGGTGTTGTTGATCACCTTGGGTTTCCCCGTATCGGTCATCTTGCCGTCCTTCCACTCCTTCTCGTTTCCGAAGGTGACAGTCACCGGCAGGAAACGGCAATATTTTTTAAGCAGCGTTTCTATCCTGCTTTCCTCAAGAAACTCCTTGGAATCCTTATCGATATGAAGTATGACGTCAGTTCCCCTTTCTGATCTCTTGGTCTCCTCCAGAGAATACTCGGGACTCCCGTCGCATGTCCATTTTACTGCCGGCACATCGTCAAGGTATGATTTGGATATAACCTCAACCTTGTCAGAGACCATGAATGATGAGTAGAATCCAAGGCCGAAGTGTCCGATAAGCACACTCGTCTGATCCTTGTACCTGTCAAGGAATTCATTTGCACTTGAGAAGGCGATCTGATTCAGGTATTTGTCAATCTCTTCAGCACTCATTCCGATGCCGTTATCAGATACAGTTATTGTTTTCTTTTTAGGATCGACAGCGATTTTCACCTGCAGTTCTCCCAGTTCGCCCTTGAATTCACCGGCTGAAGAGAGGGTCTTCAGCTTCTGTATGGCATCTGTCGCGTTTGATACCAGTTCCCTGAGGAAGATCTCATGGTCTGAATAGAGGAACTTCTTTATGATGGGAAAGATGTTTTCCGTTGTTACTCCGATTTTACCTTTTTCCATATGATTAGTTTTCATGTTTATCCTGCCCACGCTCTCCAAAGTGTGTGCCGCGGGAGGCAAATATGACAGAGTGTCAGTTGCCGCTGCTAAGATCGTGCATGAGGCTGCGCAGACGCTGACATGCGACGGAAATCTCGTCATGTGTAATTGTCAGCGGAGGAGCAATACGGAAGGCATCATCGCAGAAGAGAAAGTAATCAAGCAGCAATCCGTACGCCGGAGCCTGCCTGACAAGTTCCGGTATGATCTTTTTCTCTTCCGGCACCACAGCCAGAAGGAGCCCCTCCCCCCTTATCTCCCTTACAGGCAGTTGAGCAAGTTCTTCCCTGAACTGTCGCTCCTTTGCGGCGGCTTTTGCGGGAAGCTCTTCCCTCAGAATGACCTCCAGTGAGGCAAGTCCAGCCGCACAACACAGCGGATGTCCTCCGAAGGTGGTAATATGTCCGAGTGGCGGATTATCAGTCAGGGATGACATGATTTCATGTGAAGAGATAAAGGCACCCAGCGGCAGTCCGCCCCCGAGGGCTTTGGCAAGAACAAGAATATCGGGTATCACGTTGTATCTGTAGAGCGAGAAGAGGTGTCCTGTACGGCCGAAGCCTGTCTGCACCTCATCGAAGACAAGGAGCGCCCCGTTGCGGTCGCAGGCAGAGCGGAGGCTCTCAAGAAAGCCACTGTCAGGCTGTATCACGCCGGCCTCAGCCTGCACCGGTTCGAGTATCACCGCTGCCGTCTGCTCCGTTATCATCCCGGCTGCCAGTTCCGAGTTAAACTCCGCCATGGTGGTTGACGGCATCAGCGGTCTGAAGGCATTGCGGTATGCCTCGGAGCCCTGGATGCTGAGTGCGCCCGTTGTCGATCCGTGATAGCCGTTCCTGAAATAGATTATCTCATTCTTCCCGGTATACCTGCGGGCAAGTTTGAGAGCACCCTCGACAGCCTCACTCCCTGAGTTAACGAAGAATACAGACTGCAGTGAGGGGGGCAGCAGCGATGCCAGGCGGGTGGCATAAAGCACCTGGGGGCTCTGTATCACCTCGCCGTAGACCATGAGGTGCAGGTATCTGTCTGCCTGGTCTTTGACGGCAGCCACTACATCCGGGTGCCGGTGGCCGGTATTGCTTACTGATACTCCTGAGATAAGATCAATATAGTCTTTCCCCTCCCTGTCATAGAGAAAAGAGCCTTCCGCCTTCTCTATCTCAAGCATAAGCGGAGCACCGGAGGTCTGTCCCAGATGCTCAAGGAAGAGCTGCCTCAGTGACGGCATTTAACGTGTCATTATGTTGATATAGCTCATTATCCCGTCGCGGTACGACTTGCCAACGGGAAGAGTTTTCGGGGTGTTACCCACGAGAATTGTCAGGCTGTTTTCGCTTATTGACCTGATAACGCTTTTATTGACCATGTATGAGCGGTGGATCCGGAAGAAAAGTCCGGAAGGGAGCTGCTGCTCAATGGCGCGCATGGTAAAATGGATTGTGTATTTCTCATCACGCGTTATGACGCTGACATAATTTTCAAGCGCTTCAACATAAAGGATCTCCTTGAGTTTCAGTTTCACGAGAGAGGAGGACTTCTTGATGAATATCTCCTCATCGCCGGCGGTGGCCGGTATCTGGCGGCCTGAATAGTATTTCATAATCTTCTCCACCGCCCTGCAGAACCGTGCATAGGAAATGGGTTTAAGAAGATAATCAATGCCGTTATGGTTATATGCTTCAAAAGCATGATCCTCGCTTCCCGAGACAAAAACTATATGAGGAGGCATTTCGAGGCTTGAAAGGAAATCAAAGCCATCCATTTCAGGCATCTCGATATCAAGAAAGATGAGCTCGATATCTCTGCGTGACATAAGTACATTACGGGCTGAGACTGAATCTGAATAGGTCCCAGCCAGAGACAGGCTTGACGATCGGCTCACGAATTGCTCGAGGGTCTTGCACCAGATAGGGTCATCATCTACAATAATACAATTCATTTCGATGCGGGTGGTTGCTTCACCATGCGTGGAGAACAAATATACTAAAAAAAATGTTCAATGAACTTTGCAAATAAATTTTGATCTGCCAAAAAAAGAATGCCGTCTACTGTGACGGCATCAGATTTTTTATATAAAAAAAGGGGTGCTGCAGCACCCCTGAAACTTTTACTTCAGGCCCTTCGTGAGTGCCGGAGCAGCTTTGAACTTAACAACCTTTTTGGCTGGAACATTCAGTTTGGCACCGGTACGCGGGTTGCGAACAACTCTTGCGCTTCTCTTCTCAACTTTGAAAGTACCCATTGAGGGGAGCTGGAGCCTCTGGCCTTTTTTCATGGCGTCACCAAATGAACCTACAAATGCGTTCAGAGCGATGTTGGCATCTTTAAGTGAAAGTCCTGCTTTTTTTGCAATGCTGCTTACTAATTCTTTTTTTGTCATAGTCACATCAATTTTAGGGTTAAACCAAAATCTTCTAATTGAATACAAATTTATTTCATTAAAATTCAAAAGCAAGGATTTTAGCCCTTTTTTCATGTCCGGAGGCTTATTTTTATGTGAAATGAGCATTTTGAACGACAAAAGGTGCCCATTATTAGACGAACGTAGCGTTAGCAGCTTCATCACAAGCCCATTTTTGGGGAGTTACAGAAGCTGCAAATATGTAAAATAATGAAAAAAACAGCTATTGTCCGGCTCTTTTAAGGAGAAAACAAAAAAACACTATATTTGCGGCGGAGAAATGGCAGAGTGGTCGATTGCGGCGGTCTTGAAAACCGTTGTCCGGGCGACTGGACCGGGGGTTCGAATCCCTCTTTCTCCGCAGACCACAGCACTCCTGTTCCGTCAGTGACGGAACAGGTTTTTTATTTTACGGCATATTGAGCCCGGCTTGCCGGGGCGAGTTTGACGGAAAATAAAAGACTCTCATGCACCTCAGTGCATGAGCGAGTGCTGTGGTCTGCCGGTTCCTTCTCAAGGGATCACGATCCGCCAAGGCGGAGAGTAATCCTTCAGGACGAATGAGCTTGCTCATGAGGAGTATACCGGAAAAACAGAAAAGTATGCGCCTGCGGCGCATACCTGCAGTACCGGAGCAGGTTTCACCAAATGGGATCACGAGCCCGCAGAGCGGGAGAGTAATCCCTGTTGATCCTCAGTGCATGAGCAAGTGCTGTGGTCTGCCGGTTCCTTATCAAGGGATCACGATCCGCCAACTGGCGGAGAGTAATCCCGCCGAACATGGCTATTGCGCACCACAGAAACAGACCTGAATCTCTGCAAAAAGTATAATCCCCGTCGCTTTTCTGCTCAATAGCAGAGCTAAATACCCTCCCGGGTATTCATTTATATACTAACTTTCACAAGACTCTTTTTTGATCAACCTAAAACTAATCTATGAAAGTCAATTTCAATCTGAGGCCAATGACCTTGCTGACAGTACTGTTACTGACCCTCTTCTCCTGCTCACAGGGGGAAGGAAGCAGGGGTGAACAGAAAAGATGGGAGAAATATGCGGATAATGTTACAATTATCCGCGACAAATGGGGAGTAGCCCATGTATACGGAAAGTCCGATGCCGACGCAGTATTCGGTATGATCTATGCCCAGTGCGAAGATGATTTTAACAGGGTCGAGGTTAACTATATCAACTCTATGGGTCGCATGGCCGAGGTTGTGGGCGAAAGTCAGATATACAACGACCTGAGGATGAAACTATTCATTGACCCTGAAATTGTCAGGAAAGAGTACGACGAAAGCCCGGCATGGCTTAAAAAACTCATGAACGCATTCGCCGGGGGTGTAAACTACTACCTCTACACTCATCCCGAGGTAAAACCGAAGCTCATCACCCGTTTCGAACCATGGATGGCCCTTACATTTACTGAGGGGAGTATTGGCGGAGATATTGAAAGTATTTCTCCTGCCCACCTCCGGTCATTCTACGGCCCAAAACCCATAACACTCAATGGCAGTTTTGATTTTCAGCAAGAAACACCTGAGCAGGAACCGACAGGATCGAACGGGATAGCCCTGGCACCGTCAGTTACTGCTTCAGGCAAGGCAATCCTTCTTATTAATCCTCATACATCGTTTTATTTCCGGCCTGAAATCAAGATGGCCTCGGAAGAGGGTCTGAATGCCTACGGAGCCGTTACCTGGGGACAGTTTTTTATCTACCAGGGGTTCAATGAGAAATGTGGCTGGATGCACACCTCCAGCCAGGCTGATGTCATTGATCACTACAGCGTTGCCGTGGAGGAAAAGGATGGAAAATATTTTTACCGGCACGGCGATGTCCTTAAACCTGTTATTGAAAAAATAATTACCCTGCCATACAAAGACGGAGACAAGACATCTGTAAAAGAAATAACAGCATACTATACACATCATGGTCCGGTCATTCGTGAGCAGGATGGCAGATGGATTGCCGTAAAACTGATGATTAACCATATCGATGCCCTGACCCAGTCATTTATGCGCACAAAGGCGACAAACTTTGAGGAGTTCAACAAAACAATGGAACTGAAAACGAATTCTTCAAATAATACCGTTTATGCCGATGCTGAAGGTAATATTGCTTATTACCACGGTAACTTCATGCCGCGCAGGAATCCTTCTTTCAACTGGAGAGAAACCGTCGACGGAAATAATCCGGAAACAGACTGGCTGGGACTCCACGAGATCGATGAAATGATAGTGATTAAGAATCCCGGCAACGGATGGATTCAAAACTGTAATTCAACGCCATTTACGGCTGCCGCCGAATATAGCCCGAAAAAGGATGACTACCCTGCATATATGTCGTACGATTCAGAAAATGCGAGGGGAAGACATGCTGTAATGGTTCTGAAGGATCGTAAAGACTTTACCATAGATAAGGTCATTGAGGCGGCATACGACTCATATCTTCCGGGATTTGAGGAGATGATTCCTGCTGTGATAGCAGCTTATGATGCTGTCTCAGTAACTGACCGGGCAGTCAGGGAAAAACTGAGTGATCCTGTTGAGGCGCTCCGGAACTGGGATCTGAGGTTTTCGGTCTCTTCCGTACCGATGTCCCTGGCATACTATTACTCACAGGCACTATCGGCCCGATCAGGAGCAGCCGGCAGTGCGGAGGCAGACCCGGCATCGATGGAGAAACAGCTCTGCGATGCCCTTTCCAGGGCTGTCGACAACCTGACAGGCGACTTCGGAACGTGGGAGACACAATGGGGCGAAATAAACAGATTTCAAAGGCTTACAGGTGATATAGCAGGCAAATTCAGCGATGAGGAACCAAGTATACCTGTCGGCTTCACCTCTGCAAACTTCGGATCGCTTGCAGCATTCGGTGCTGCTTCTTTCCCCGGAACAAAAAGGATCTACGGGACGCGCGGCAACAGCTTCGTTGCAGTTGTTGAATTTGGCGATAAGGTGAAAGCAAAGAGTTCCCTTGCCGGAGGGGTAAGCGGCGACCCCGATTCGCCTTACTTCATGAACCAGGCGCAAATGTATGCCAACGGAGAGTTTAAGGATGTTTTGTTCTACAGGGAAGACCTTGAGAAAAACAGTGTCAGGATCTATAATCCTGGTAAATAGACAGTTAAGAAATAAATCATATGGAATGAAAATTTGCTTTAAGAGTCTTCTAACCTTAAGTCTTTGCGTATTGTTCGGTTCCGGAATGATTGAACCAGCAGTAGCTCAATCCTTTAAAATTGGACAAGAGTACCAGGGCGGATATATATTTTATATTGACTCAACCGGAGTGCATGGATTAATAGCAGCTCCTTTTGAATTAGGCAGGTTCCCGCTAGTGTACAGAACCGAATGGAGGATTGAGGGTGCTGCCGGAGTGGATATCGGAACCGGATATCAAAACACCATGAATATTCTGGACTTCTGTGTTTTCGATGGCGAGACTGCAGCATACTATTGTACCACTTTCAATTATAACGGATATAATGACTGGTTCTTACCATCCATTGATGAACTGGAGCAACTCTTCAGGGAGAAAGACTCTATCAGAGGCTATAGACCCGGATATTACTGGAGCTCCACTGTCGCAGGGACATTTTATGGATGGGCTGTAAACTTTTCTACAGGCGAGACACGCCTCATAAGCCTTAATGCAAGTTTGAATGTAAGAGCAATCCGTTATTTCTGACTTGTTTTATAAAATGATATTTTTATCTTTTTATAAAACATCAATTTATTTGCCCCATAATTTTAATCATGTTTGATGATCACCTTTAACTCGGGCAATGCCAACGGGGCTGATGCGACTAAATATCTTCTCTTTGAACATTATTCTAAAATATTGAAAATCACTTGACTTTGCTTTCAGCCCATCGTAATTTTACATAACCGGAAAATTCCATTTGAAGAATTACCAAAATGAAAGATCATGAGAAGATTTGCATTCCTTTTTATTAGCGCTTTCTGGGCGGTGGCACTGACCGCCCAAGAAAACAAGGTACCGGCATTTGTCACAGATAGTCTGGAAAATCATATTGTCAAATGGATGGCCCAATGGCAAATTCCCGGATTAGCCGTTGGAATTGTAAAAGATGGCAAGATTGTATTTATGAAAGGTTTTGGCGTAAAAAAAAATGGGAACTCTGAACCCATTGATGATAATACATTGTTCATGATTGGTTCAATCACTAAAACCTTTACTGCAACTGCCTTTACAATACTTCAGGAAGAAAATAAGGTTAACCTTGAAGATAAGGTGCAAAGATGGATGCCTGAATTTGCATTGAAGGACCCCTTTTTAACACGGGAGGTTACAATTTCTGATCTATTGTCAGGTCGGATAGGTCTTGAAAGTAACCAGGGTGACTTTATTGCTTGGTTTTCAAATTTATCAAGAACCCAGATTATACAGAAAATGGCGCTGATGGATGCACCTTATGCATTAAGAACAAGATTTCGCCTAATAAATACGGCTTATCTGACAGCTGGTGAACTCATTCCCAAAATAACAGGAAAAAGCTGGGAAGAAACTATAAAAGAAAAAATACTGCTCCCACTGAAAATGGATCACACACTCGTTCTATCTGAAGAATTTAAAACTGCTTCAAACAGAGCAGCCCCACATAGCTTAGTGAATAATAATTGTGAAGAAATCCCAATTATGTCATTAGATAATATGGCTCCTGCTGGAAGCATCAGTTCCAGCATAAAAGATATGACAAATTGGATACTGGTCCAGCTTAATAACGGGAAAATAGACGGACAACAGGTGATATCATCCAAAGCATTGCACGCAATTCGAAATCCCTATATCGTTGTAGGAACTAATCCAAATAAAGGATCAGTCCATATCGCACTTTACGGGTTGGGTTTATTCATTTGGGATGGTAACGGGAAGATTGAATATTGGCATAGTGGAAATGTACCTGGATTTAACTCAACCATTATGTTCGTACCAGAAGAGAATCTGGGAATAGTAATACTTACAAACTCCGATTATAATAATTTCTACGAAGATTTAAAGATGGAAATTCTAAATGCTTTTTTAGGTATCCCCTACCAGGGGCTGCCAGAAAAATCATATAAAGCTGTACTCCGATATAAGGCTTTACAGAATGCAAATATTGATTCGCTGACAAAGATCGTAAAAGAGGGTAACAAACCAACCTTGCCGCTAATTTCATTCTGTGGAACATATTTCCATGAAGTATATGGAGAAATTAGTATAAAACAAGTTAAAGAAAATCTAACCATTTATTTTTCCAATCATCCCGACTTATCTTGTCTATTGGAGCATATAAAAGATAATAAATTCTTATGCACCTATTCTTATCCAATATATGGGACTTTTGAGATACCTTTTAAAGTAGAGAAAGACCAGGTTATTGAGTTTACTCTACGTTCCAATGCAGAATATTCGCCCTACATTTTCAAAAAGAAGATTTGAGCATATGCTGATTATATTGATATGCGGTTTTTCAAAATATCTGATATTTATTTTTGGCCATTCATAGCAAGAGTAGAAATTACTACGAGTGATATTAAAACCAAACCAGGCAACCTGGATATTGATGAGTTACTGATGACCGTTGAGCCTGAAAAGAAACGGGCCGAAAGCATAGAACGGGGTAATGCGGTCATGCAGTCCGAAATCTCTGTCGCTCCCACTTCTGCTTTCTCCCTGACCCATGCCCCTTGACTTCTCCTTATTCCTGGTGTAACTTTGCTCTGATATCTGGTTAGCAAATTATTCGGGGATTTATATCTTATATTTCTTTGGTTACTTACTTAAGTCTTACGGTCATGAATAATTTAACTGCCAAACCAGGAGCGATGGTACTCATTGCATTTGCAGCAATATGTTTCACATCATGCCGGAAAAAACAGGATTTGCCTGTGGTAACTACAGTGGCTGTTACGGCAATAACCTCATCAGGTGCAACTGCCGGAGGAAATGTGACATATGACGGAGGCTCCGAAGTCACCGCACGGGGTGTCTGCTGGACTGTCTCTGAAGATCCTGAAGTGACTGACAACATTACTGTCGATGGTGCAGGAACCGGATCTTTTACCAGCAGTATCTTGCATCTTGATCCCTATAAAAGATATTTTGTAAGGGCATATGCCACAAACAGCTCAGGAACTGCTTATGGTAACCAGGTGAAGTTTGTTACCCGGTCAGCAAATAATATTAACTACATGCCCGGAGTGGCTTATGATACAGTTTATGATATAGAGGGTCATGCATATAAAACTGTAAAAATAAGCCTGAAGAAAGGAGCCGGAGCTATTGTCAGCCCGGCGGATGACAAAGCCCTGGATGATCACTGGTTTGCAGACAACCTGAATGTAACCACTTTCAATGATGGCAGACCCATAACTGTCATAGTAGATGATATGGCATGGAGCCGCACCTGGGTTAATAAAACTCCTGCTGCCTGCTGGTTTCTGGATAACGGAACCTACAGGACTATAAAAGGTTATGGAGTCTTGTATAACTGGTATGCTGTAAAAGACGGGCATCTTTGCCCGGAGAACTGGCACGTGGCAACCAGAACAGACTGGGAGAATCTGGTTGAAGCCCTGGGCGGGTGGGATGTAACGGGTGGTAAATTAAAAGAAACAGGTATCACTCACTGGAATAGTCCCAACACCGGGGCGACTAATTCTTCCGGATTAACTGCTTTACCGGGAGGCTATCGAGCTGATAATGGGTTATATTTTAACTCTGAATCCATGGCTGTGTTCTATTCCTCATCACCATCAGATGCTAACGGTACTTACGCATTTGCTGCAAGATCTGATGATAGTAAATTTCATTTCTATGAAGTTTCCGAGGGTAATACAACTGAGGGATATTCTGTTCGCTGTGTCAAAAACAGATGATTATTTTTTGTAATTATCAGCTCCGGGGACTTATTCTTCTTAAATAATTCAATAAATCAACAAAGCGACAGCTTCCGGGCAAATCCTGCGTCTGACCTGTAAAATTGCAGTAAAAGCATTATTATATAAAGACAATTTTGTCTTTTTATAATATCTCCTTATATTTGCCCTTCAATTTCATTCTTATCTGATGATCACTTTTGAAACGGGCAATAAAAACGGCGAGCATGCAAAAGCTATTCCTGACAATAACAAAAAGAGCATCTGGAAAAAACTGCACAGGTGGCCCGGCCTGATAATATCATTCATCCTTTTGTACTACGGCATAACGGGTATCTTCATGAATCACCGTGAGCTCTTTTCAGGAACAGACCTGAACAGGGAGATACTCCCTGAAGAATACTCATATAATAACTGGAACAACGCCTCACTCAAGGGTAACCTGATAATCAACAATGACAGTATACTGATCTGGGGTACCATCGGAGTATGGTCGACCGACTCAGCCTTCACGACCTTTCTTCCGCTGAACGCCGGATTCCCCAAAGGGACGGATAACCGTCGAATAGCTGATCTGCACCGCACGGCTGACGGTGACATGTACGCCGCCACACTGTTCGGACTGTATGGATGGGACAGCGCAACGAACAGCTGGAAAAAGATTGCGGGAGACAAAAACGACAAGAGGTTTACCGGTATTGAAAGCAGGGGCGACACACTTTATGCCCTGAGCCGCTCCATGCTCTACACAGGCATCTCGGAGGGAGTATCCACCCTTTTCACTGCCAGTGAACTGGAGGCACCGGAAGGATATGTCAGCAGAACAGGCCTCTTCGAGACTATCTGGCAGTTCCATTCAGGTGAGATATTCGGCCTTCCCGGGAAACTCTTCGTCGACCTCCTGGGACTTGTTACGATCTTCCTGTCAGTGACGGGCATTATCTATTTCTTCTTCCCCGGCTTGATCAAAAGCAGGATGAAGAGAAACAGGAATGCTGAACGGCTTGCCTCAGTAAGCAACTGGTCACTCAAATGGCATAACAAGGCCGGGGAGTGGTTCTTCGTGTTCCTTATCCTGCTTTACTTCTCGGGCATTTTCCTACGTCCCCCCCTGCTGATCGCAATAGCCGAAGCAAAAGTGAAACCTGTAAAGTTCTCTCATCTTGACCAGCCAAACCCCTGGTATGACAAACTCAGGGACCTGGTCTATGATCATGAACGGAATCTCTTTATGCTCTCAACCCTTGACGGTATGTATATCATGAAGGATACTGGAAGCCGCCCTGAGGCATGCGCTATTCAGCCCCCTGTAAGCGTCATGGGCATCAACGTCTTCGAACCGCTCGGGGACGGTTCCTACCTCATCGGCTCGTTCAGCGGGATCTTTCTGTGGCACCCCGATCATCCGCAGATATATGATTATGCCAGAGGAACGCTGTGGCAGGGCGAACCTGCAGGCAGACCCGTGGGAGAATTCAAGGCCAGCGGCATGATAACTGACATTCAGGGAAGAAGATATATGGCCGATTATGACCTTGGCCTCATCCCTCTTCGCCATGACAGTATCCTTCCCGGAATGCCTGATAATATACTGGAGGCTTCAGGCATATCCCTCTGGAGTGTCGCGCTCGAGATACATACAGGAAGGATTTTCAGTTTTCTCATAGGGAGCTTCTATATATTGATCGTACCGCTTGCCGGACTGACAGGAGTAACGGTTGTTACAGCCGGCTATCTTCTCTGGCGGAAGAAATACAGGAACCCCCTTAAGAAAGCACGCAGACAATAATCGTCACCGTTACTGTTTTTTTGACCAACTTTGCAGCATACAAATATTCTTATTGCTGGGAGGGAAAAACATAATATATGAGAGCCGGTCAAAAGAACAAAGAAGAGTCTGCCCTGGAGGTGAAAGATGAGACCATTCTGATGCCGTTCCTGCTTCAGAACCTGAAACAGAAAAGCCGCGATAACATCAAGTCGCTTCTCCGTAACAAGAGAGTAATGGTAAACGAACAGACTGTCACACAGTTCAATCACCCCCTTAAACCCGGTGACCGGGTGGAGGTCAAATGGGAAGCAGCAATCGAGGGGAGCATCAATCGCAATATGAGCATCCTGTATGAGGACGATCATCTGATTGTCATCGACAAGCATGCCGGACTGCTTACTATTGCTACCGATAAGGAGAAGGACCGTACTGCATATACGATGCTTAGCTCACACGTCAAGCTGCAGAACCCGGCAAACAGGATCTTTATCGTTCACCGCCTTGACCGTGATACCTCCGGGGTGATGATGTTCGCCAAAAGTGAGAAGGTGCAGTCAATAATGCAGAGTGAATGGAAGGAGAGGGTGAAGGAGCGTACATACATCGCCGTGGTGGAGGGAAAGGTTGAGGAACCGGAAGGTAAGATAAGCTCCTATATCTATGAGAGCAAGTCTCTCGTTATGCATTCAAGCCAGAATCCGGAGAAGGGTGAGCTTGCTGTCACAAGATTCAGGACACTTAAAAGCAACAGTGACTTCTCACTGCTTGAGGTTAATCTTGAAACTGGTAAAAAGAACCAGATCAGGATACATATGCAGGAGATGGGCCACAGCATTGCCGGTGACAGGAAGTACGGGGCTTCGGGTAATCCTATCGGCCGGCTGGGCCTGCACGCAAGTGTACTGGCCTTCGTCCACCCGGTCACAGGAAAGGAGATGCGATTTGAACTGAAAGCCCCGGCTAAGTTCCGAAGACTCTGCTGACTCTCAGAAGGGCCAGAAAGAATTATCATACCAGACCTGCTCCCGCAGATCCTTGTCGATTCTCATCAGCCATTTATGGTGTCCCCTCTCCCACTCTGCAAGCATACTGTATGTTGCTCTCTCGTTCTCGTCAGTGGCAGTCTCGGCACGGCCGGCATAAAGATTCACCGCCCTTGTCTCAAAATCCATGGCAGCGCCAATGGCAGCAGCCTCGAAACTTGCTGCTCCGATCTGTTTCTTCATTTCAGCTGACAGAACCTGCATGGCAACCTCTTCCGACGGGTCTTCGGTATGAGGAGCATTCACAGTAAAAGAGTTGTGCTTCTGGTAATGAGCAAACTGCTTCGAGAGGAATGCGATATGCTGGTCCTCCTCTTCAGCCATCATCGAAAATACCTTCCTGACAGCTTCGCTTTTTGTCTCTGAGGCAATTTTGGAGTAAAAGGCCTTCCCTCTCTGCTCCAGGAGTATAGCTTCCTTTAAAATATCAGTAGTGCTTTTGTTTCCCATCTTCTTAAATTTTTTCCGTGAGGTTTCAGCTCATTGCATATGTAGAACAAATAGTTAACAATATTGTTCCCCGGAAGATTCCACTTATTATATCACCTGATTACTCTTATTCTTTTTAGAGACTCTTCCAATAACGAACATGATGCTACCGGTCACAATCAGACCAGCACAAACGTATAGCATATGGCCAGGATTAAGATTGATCTCATCCCATGATTTTAATGAAGTAACCTTAAGAGTGGCAAGGAGTGACAGCAGACCGAACAGAAAGCCGTTAATAAAAGCGAAAATGCCGAAGAATTCAATCATCTCGTTCAACCTGAAAGTCTTGTCGCGTTCAACCTTTTCTCCAATTCTGCTGTGGGTGCGGCTGTAGAAATAGTATATCAACAGACCTATGTCGAGCCAGGCCAGGAATCGTATCCATGTAACTACCGGCAGACTATACATCAGATAGAGGCTGAATAATACTCCGAGGGGCGAAACAACATAAACGATTGGAACCCTGAATGATCTCTTGAGAGAAGGATTAGTCTTTCTCAGTACAAGTATGCTGGCTGATACGATTGCAAATGCGAACAGAGTTCCGATATTTGCCAGCTCAGCGGCTGTACCGATAGGGATAAGGAGCGCAACCAGGCCCACGCCAATACCTGTAATTATCGTAGTCCGATATGGCGTTCTGAAACGTGGATGAACCTTGGAAATGCTCTCAGGGAAGAGTCTGTCACGAGACATGGCGAAAAAGACCCTCGGTTGCCCCATCATCATTACCAGAAGAACGCTGGTGATCCCCATTACCGCTCCTACAGAAATGATTCCCGCCGCCCAGTCCTGGTGAAGAACATTTAACGCGAATGCAATCGGTGCGGAAAGAAAAGATTGATTATCTGCATATTCCATTACAGGTATCATTCCTGTAAGGATAAGTGCAACCACAATATAAAGAGTGGAGCAAACAAGCAATGAGACAATTATTCCGATTGGCAGATCGCGTTGAGGATTCTTTGTCTCTTCCGCCGTCGTTGAGACAGCATCAAATCCGATATAGGCAAAAAAGACGATCGCAGCTCCGGTCATAACGCCTGACCATCCAAACGGCATAAAGGGTCTCCAGTTCGCAGGCTCGATAAAGAAAAGACCCAGAATAATAAAAAAGAAAATAACTGCAAGTTTGACCATCACGATGACACTGTTAAACCTTGCGCTTTCCTTTATCCCGATAACAAGAAGGGTAGTAATTACAGCGACAATGATCAGGGCCGGTAAGTTAAATGGTGGGGTAGACATCCACTCAGGTATTATGATTCCTATTCCTGCCATGAGATTTACCAGGTAACCTGACCACCCGATGGCAACGGTAATTGAGCATACTGCGTATTCGAGGATCAGGTCCCATCCGATTATCCATGCAAGCAGCTCACCAATAGTAGCATATGCATATGTGTAGGCACTGCCGCTGACCGGTATTATTGATGCAAACTCCGCGTAGCACAGGGCTGCGAAGATGCAGGCAATTCCCGAAACAAGAAAGGAGAGAGTTACTGCAGGCCCGGCATGCAGAGCTGCTCCTACCCCTGTAAGGACAAATATACCTGTCCCGATGATGGCTCCAATACCCAGTAAAATCAGGTCAAAGGACCCCAGAACACGCTTCAGCTTATGTTCATTCTCCTCAGTCTGTGCAATAAGTTCATCAATAGACTTCTTTGCAAAAAAGTTGTTTGACATGGTCAAGTGTTATTTATTTAGAGTACTGTGTTTCTTTCCGTACAAAAAATAGATGGCAAGCCCGATCACCGTCCAGATTCCCAGCCTTGCCCATGTAGACGCCGGCAGGGAGGTCATAAGGTAAAGGCATCCAAGCGCGCCGGCTGAAGCGACGAAGTAAACCATGGGTGTTCTGAACGGACGATGCATTTCCGGTTTCCTGATTCTCAGAATAACAATGCTGATACACACCATTGTGAACGCAAGCAGCGTCCCTATCGAGACAAGTTCTGCAATAAGATCAATGGGAAACAAACCAGAAATGGTTGCAACAATGGCCCCAACAATTATTGTTGTTATATGAGGCGTACGATATTTCTTGTGTACCCTTCCCATAAGAGGAGGTATCAAACCGTCTATTGCCATTGTGTAAAGTATCCTGGGCATGCCTGTGAGCAGCACAAGTATAACGGAACTCATCCCGGCTATCGCCCCTATCTTTATTATCGGTCGCAGCCAGAAGAGAGGCTGTCCGGCAGAGTCAATTCCTACGGCAATCGGGTCAGGAACATTAAGTAGCTTATAGTTGACCATACCGGTCAGAACAAGTGAAACTGATATATAAAGTACTGTTACAATAACCAGAGAACCCAATATGCCGATAGCCATGTCTTTCTGTGGATTCTTTGCCTCCTGGGCGACAGTAGAAATAGCATCAAATCCCACATAAGCCAGGAAAATAATACCTGAGGCCCTGAAGATTCCGCTCCAGCCGAACTTCCCGAATTCTCCCGAGTTTTCCGGAATGAATGGAACATAATTGTCAGGATTGATGAAAGATATCCCGAACCCGATAAAAAGAAGAATAACTGCAACCTTGATTATGACAATAATGTTATTAAATCTTACCGATTCCTTGATGCCGAAGAAAAGTACAGTAGTAATCAGCGCGACAATGAACACCGCCGGAAAGTTGAGCACTGAGCCGGTAACCACCCATCCTCCATGGTAGGCAAGCGGAGCGCTGCTGAGCTTTTCGGGTATGACTATTCCCCAGTCTTTAAGGAAACTTACAACGTACCCTGACCAGCCAACGGCAACCAGAGATGCCCCGAAAATGTATTCAAGCACGAGATTCCATCCGATGAACCAGGCGACTATTTCCCCGACTGTCAGGTAGGCATATGAATAGGCACTTCCAGAGATGGGTATCATTGATGCAAATTCAGTATAGCAGAGCGCAACGAACATGCAGAGCACGGCCGATATCACAAACGAAATACTGAGGGCGGGCCCTGCATACTGAGCTGCAGCAGTGCCTGTAATGACAAAAATACCTGTCCCGACAATGCACCCTATCCCGATAAAAATAAGGTTGCTGGCTGTCAATGTCCGTTTCAGGCTATGCTCTGAATCTGATACAGCCTGCATCATTTGCTGTAACGACTTGATTCTAAATATTTTATTCGACATCAATTCACTTCCTTATAATAAATTGTAATACATCCAACATTAAAAATACGTAAAACCATTTCTGCCCTTGCAAGATTGCAGAATAATTTCCGGATAAATCTCCATATTAAAATTCGATCTTTAAAAATAAGTGAAATAATCAATAATATGACTTAATGTCATATTTCATGATCTTAAACATAAAGATTTGAAAAGAGAAAAAGACTAAATGGAAGGTTAGTAAATGAATGTCCGATACCAGTTCTAGAACGACTGCATCTCGTAGAGCCTCCTGTAGATACCGTTACCGATGCTGACGAGTTCATCATGCTTTCCCGCTTCAACGATCTGCCCATCCTCTATAACAACAATAAGATCTGCATGCTGAACTGTTGAAAGCCTGTGTGCGATAATGACGGAGGTTCTGTTTTCCATCAGTCTTACCATGGCATCCTGAACCAGCCTTTCTGACTCGGTATCAAGGGCAGAGGTAGCCTCATCAAGTATCAGTATAGGCGGATTGGCCATCACTGCGCGGGCTATGCTGATCCTCTGACGCTGCCCTCCGCTGAGTTTGTTCCCTCCCTCTCCCACCATGCTCTCATAACCCTCTTCAGTGCTGATCACAAAACTGTGTGCATTGGCTATCTCAGCCGCTCTCATCACCCCTTCCCTGTCACCTGCCTCAACGCCGAATGATATATTATTGCTGAAAGTGTCATTGAACAGTATCGCCTGCTGGCTTACAATGCCCATCAGGTGGCGCAGATCCTTTATCGCCACATCCCTTATATCTATCCCGTCAATCAGAACTGCACCCCTGTCAGGGTCCATAAACCTCGGGATGAGGTCTGCAAGTGTCGATTTGCCTCCGCCTGACCGTCCGACGATTGCTACTGTCTGTCCCTTCTTTATCGTGAGATTGATATCTTTCAGCACCGGCTCGCTGTTGTAGGCAAACCATACATTCCTGAACTCAATGCTGTCGCTGAACTCCTTCAGCCTTATGGCATCAGGTTTCTCCGTTATTGTCTCCTCAGCCTCCAGAACCTGGTTTATCCTGTCTATTGATGCCATCCCCTTCTGTATGTTGAACCATGCCTGCGAGATAGCCTTTGCGGGATGGATGATCTGCGAGAATACGACAACAAATGCGATCAGCCTGTCGGGCGACATGTTCCCTGTTCCCTTAAGGGCAAGCGACCCTCCGTAATAGATCAGGATCAGAAGCACCACGGTCGACAGGAATTCGCTGACCGGGTGGGCCAGGTAGGCCTTGCGCACCACCCTGCGAAATATCTTCGTGTACTTCTCATTGGCCTCATCGAACTGCCTTGACATCTTGTGTTCAGCATTGAACCCCTTGATAATGCGAAGGCCCGACAGTGTCTCCTCAAGCACTGACAGGAGCCTCCCGAGGTTCTGCTGACCCTTGAAGGAGGAACTCTTCAGGGTACGGCTGATCCTTGCAACCAGCCACGCGCTGATTGGAAGAAGAAGAAATGCAAACAGTGTCAGCTGAGGGCTGTTGATGATCAGGTATGCAACGAAGATCAGCACCGTGAAAGGATCACGGAACATGAATGAGAGCGATGACACTACCGAAATTTCTATCTCCTGGACATCATTTGACATCCTTGTCATAATGTCACCCTTGCGGGCTTCTGAAAAGAACGAGAGCGGCAGCCTGAGAACCTTGTCATACAACCTTCTCCTGACATCTCTCACCGTCCCTGACCTTATGCCTGCCATGCAGTTGTTGGCAAGGAAGACCAGGAGATTCTTCATGAAACTGGTGAAGGCGAATATGATCAGCACAAAAACCAGTGTCCTCGCCGGGCCATAGTGTTCAATTGAACCTGAGAAGAGCCAGCTCGTATAGTTCTTGATCCATTCGGCAGAAAAACTGAATGCCCCGGGATCAGGAGCCGGTTCAACCCTGTTGAACAGGATCTGCAGGAAAGGTATTACAAGGGTGAAGGTGAAAAGTGCAAAGAAAGCACTCAGGACATTATATAATATATTCTTAAGAGCCAGCCATTTATATGGCTTAAGATATTGAAACAGGATCCTGAGGCTTTTCATTTCATTATTTTCAGAACCCGGTGTAATTAAACGGTGTAATTCCCTTCATCTCCTCCTTTACCGCTTCACTGATGTCAAGAGTGTCGATGAAACTGTGTATGGCTTCAGCCGTTATCTTCTCATTTGTCCTCGTCAGTGCCAGCAGTGCCTCGTAGGGCTTTGGAAAGCCTTCCCTGCGCAGGATGGTCTGCAGCGCCTCGGCAACCACAACCCAGTTGTCATCCAGATCTGCCCTGATCTTTTCATGGTTGACAATAAGCTTGGACAGTCCCTTTTTTATTGATTTCCATCCTATAAGGGTATGTGCCATGGCCACGCCGGCGTTCCTGATGACAGTCGAATCAGTCAGGTCACGCTGCAACCGTGATACGGGTAGCTTTGCCGACAGATGACCGAAGAGGGCATTGGCCACTCCGAGATTACCCTCTCCGTTCTCGAAGTCTATCGGATTTACCTTGTGGGGCATCGCTGATGAGCCTATCTCGCCCCTTACTATGACCTGCTTGAAGTAGTCAAGTGATATATACGACCAGAAATCCCTCGACAGGTCAATCAGGATGGTGTTTATTCTTGAAACATGTGTCAAACAGCCCTGCCAGCCCGTCATAATGTTCAATCTGCGTGGTTGTCTGCTGCCTCTCGAGTCCCAGGCTGTCACTTAACAGCCTGTTTGCGAAGGTGATCCAGTCTACTTCAGGGTAAGCGACCCTGTGAGCGTTAAGGTTACCTGTTGCCCCGCCGAATTTTCCGGTGTAGGCAGTTCCCTGGAGAGCAGCCATCTGTGCATCAAGTCTCTCCCTGAATACAGCAATCTCCTTACCCAGCCTGGTAGGCGTTGCTGGCTGGCCGTGAGTCCGTGCAAGCATCGGGACAGCTGCCCATTCGCCTGCCATACTGCCAAGAGTATCACGCAGAGATGCAAGCGCGGGCATCAGGACCTCCTTTACCGAATCCCTGATGGCCATGGGGAAGGCGGTGTTATTGATATCCTGCGAGGTGAGTCCGAAATGCACAAACTCAGACCATTGCTGAACTCCCAGCGCGCTAATCTTCTCTTTTACAAAGTATTCAACTGCCTTGACATCGTGATTGGTGACAGCCTCCGTGGCCTTGATCTGTTCAGCATCTTTTTCCGAGAACCCGGTGTAGACCGTCCGCAGGCTGTTATCTATCCCTGCCGGGAAGCTGCCGAACTGTTCAAGCCCGGCATGAGACAGGGCAATGAAGTACTCTATCTCTGTCATCACGCGGTATCGCATAAGACCAAATTCCGAATAGTAGGGTATCAGTTCCGTTACTCTCTCTCCGTAACGGCCATCAACAGGTGAAATTGCCTTTAAACGGTCCATATTATGAGCTCCTCAGAAGGATTATTTCATGGCATTAAAAAACAAAAATACTATTTTGTACTGGTGTAAAAAAATTGAACCTTTGTAATTCTTCCTTACCGCATGGAGTGGCAATGAAAAAGATCAGGGTTTCAGCAGTCAAATATATCAACAGCTATCCGTTCATGATAGGCCTGCGTGACGGTGAGGTGGCCTCTATGATTGACCTTGAGGTATGCCACCCCTCTGAATGTGCCGACAGACTGCTGGCCGGTGAATCGGATATAGGGCTCATACCCGTTGCCATGATAGCTTCAATGAAGGAGTATCATATTATCAGCGACTACTGCCTGAGCACTCTCGGAGAGGTGCGCACCGTTCTTCTGGTCAGCAACACTCCGTTTGATGAAGTTAGGAAGATCTTCCTTGACTACCGTTCAAGGAGCTCGGTGACGCTCTGCAGGATTCTTGCCGCGAAAGCATGGAAGAGGGAGTTTGAGTGGCTGCCCGCACCTGAAGATTTTAATATCACCGCAATGAGCCATGGTGAGGCAGCTGTCATGATCGGGGACCGCTGTTTTGAGTATGCAAAATGCTTCTCGCACAAAACCGACCTCGGACTGGAGTGGAAGAAATTCACCGGGCTCCCCTTTGTTTTTGCATGCTGGGTGTCGTCCGCACCGCTTCCGGAAGAGTTTATCAGACTTTTCAACAAGGCTCTTAAAGAGGGGATAGAGAGAAAAAATGAGGCGGTGGCGCTCCTGAAAGAGGGTGCCGTAGCCACGCCGTCAGAGGTGATCGACTACCTCAATAATAACATTGACTTTCATCTCGACAACAGGAAAAGAGAGGCACTGTCAAAATTTATCGGCTATATCAACGAACTAAAGTTAATCCCATGAATAAACTGCTTTTATTACTTATTCTGATTGTTTCTGTTTCACTCCCGCCTGCCTCAAATGCCGTGGCGCAGGATACCCCTGACACAACCACCCTGGTGTATCTGTGCAAAATTGACAAGATGATCGCCGCCCCTCTGTGGCGCAGCGTCAAGAAGAGCTTTGACGAGGCTGACTCCCTGAATGCAGACTACATGCTGATACATATGAATACCTATGGAGGCCAGGTGGATATAGCAGACTCCATCCGTACCCTCATCCTCAATTATCGTATTCCCGTAATGGTGTATATAGATAATCAGGCTATTTCAGCCGGGGCACTCATTTCCATGGCAGCCGACAGCATCTATATGAGACCCGGAGGCAGCATCGGGGCTGCAACGGTTGTTGATCAGACAGGACAGAAGATGCCGGATAAATACCAGTCGTTCATGAGGGGAATGATGAGAGCCACTGCCGAGGCGCACGGCAAGAAACCCGTGGTGAAGGATGGCGATACCACATGGGTGTGGCACCGCGATCCCGAGATAGCCCAGGCAATGGTAGACCCTTCAATCGTCATCGAGGGGATCGTTGACACAGGACAGGTACTTACGCTCACCACTCTGGAAGCAATTAAATACGGGTTCTGCGAGGGTGAGGCCTCAACTGTTGATGAGGCACTGGCAAAGGCAGGAATTGAAGAGTACTACATTAAGGGAGCTTAAGCTAACGAGTATTGACAAGGCCATAATGTTCCTGGTGCATCCGGTTGTGTCTGGCATACTCATCATGCTTATTATCGGCGGGCTCTATTTCGAGCTGCAGGCACCGGGCATCGGCTTTCCGCTTGCGCATCAATTACCGCCGCACTGCTTTATTTTGCACCTCTGTTACCTTGAAGGGATGGCCGAGAACTGGCACCTGGTTGTATTTGTCATCGGGATAATTCTGGTAATGGTGGAGATCTTTGCCCTCCCGGGCTTCGGTGTTACCGGAGTCCTTGGTATCATAGGCATTGTCACAGGCCTTGTCTTCGTCATGATTGACAAGATAGTCTTCCGTTTCGGTCCTTCAGGTGACGGCATAAAGGAGGTTATTACAGCCTTCAGCATAGTAAGCTTATCAATGCTCACCTCATTCTTTCTATCGTTATGGCTTTCAAGGAAGCTCTTCTCCCCTAATCGTCTATTCGGCAGCCTGGCACTCGAGACCGCGCAAAACAGGTCTGATGGCTATGTAAGTTTTGACACTGAGAAACAGCAATCACTCATTGGCAAAACAGGCACAGCCCATACAGTGCTGCGCCCCTCGGGAAAGATACTCATTGACGGCGATGTTTACCCGGCTGTGGCAGAGACGGGATTTATCACTAAAGGATCAGCCATTGTTGTCCGCCGGGAAGAGCAGGGACAGCTTTATGTCATTGAGGCAGGCAAGACTGAATAATAATCAGTTCTCATGACTATCAGGCCTTACAGGAGAGGTGACTTTGCAGGCATCATGAGCCTGTGGACTGCTACAGGACTGGGCAGACCAGAGAGGGGTGATGATGAAACAACTGTTGAACGGAGCCTCGAAATGGGCGGACAGATGCTGGTTATGTACGATGAGTCAGAGAGCGACAGGATCATCGGATCATCATGGATAACATTTGACGGCAGGAGGTTGCACCTCCACCACTTTGGAATAGATCCTCTCCACCGGGGCAAAGGACTGGCAAAAGAGCTCCTCAGGGAAGCACTGAGGTTCGTAAAAGATAAAGGATACCAGGTAAAACTGGAGGTTCACAGGTCTAACAGGGCTGCAATTGACCTGTATGCAGGTGCAGGATTTGAATACCTCGGAGACTATGACATCTATATCATCAGAGATGTTCAAAATATTGAAGTCTAAACTGTTAAAAATACCTTAAAGGCAACTTCCGATTTTCATTCCTCACATTTTTTTTGTATCTTTGAAGAAATCTATCTACTTGATATGGCACGTACGATAACTTTTTCACAGCTAAGGAAGATCAAAGACCAGCTTCCTGACGGCAGCATCAGAAGGATTGCAGATGACCTGCACATCACTGAAGAGACCGTCAGGAATTACTTTGGTGGCTGGAATTTTGACCGTGGGCAGAGTGCCGGTATCCACATCGAAAAGGGACCCGAAGGGGGAATAGTCACAATAGAAGACACAACAATACTTGACCTCGCTGAAAGGATGCTGCCACGCTAATTCATACACTGCAACATGTTCCTGAAAGCAAAAGTTTCTACTTTTGCTTTTTTCGTTAACCGATGGCCCATCCCAATATCTCAGCCGCTGAAAGGAAGCACAGGATCCTGCTTGAGCAGGAGTGCCGGGGAATCTTTTCCGGAACAGCCATGCCATCGCATGATCACCGCCATCATGAAAGAGTATGGGAAAATGCTGCCATACTGCTCGGCAGGCTGTATGACTCAGGGATGGTCACTGACCCGCTGATGGCTGAGAAGGCCATTATCGCTTCGTACTTTCATGACACAGGACTCACTGTGAATCCGGGACCTGATCACGGTACACAGAGCCGCCATCTCTGCAGCCTGTTTCTTGAGAGGAGCAACCTCGCCGAAGATGACAAAAGGGAGATCCTGGAAGCGGTTGAAAAACACGATGACAAAGACTATCCAGCCATGTCAGATCCTGTATCTCTTGCTGCAATAATATCAGTGGCAGATGACATGGATGCCTTCGGATCAGACGCGATAGAGAGATACATTGAAATCTACTCGCTGAGGGGAATAGACAGCGCCAGCATGCCTGAGAAGGTGATCTCCAATGTAGAGTCGCGGCTGAGACACCTCGAAACCACTTACGCCATCTTTCCTGACCTTGCTGCACAACAGATACAGAGAGCCGAAACAGTCATTTCACACTTCAGAAAACTATCAAAATGAGAAGAACACTTTCAATCCTGATGTTGCTGCTTGTGCTTATGCCATTCATGGCAGCACAGGAAAAGAAACCGCTGCCACAGCTCAGGTACGATGATAATCAGAGCCTCACATGGGAGGAAGCGATCAACTATTACCAGATCCTTGACGAGACCTATCCTGAAGCAAGGCTTATGGAAATGGGAATGACAGACGCAGGAAGGCCGCTGCACCTCTTTGTCATATCTCCCGAAAAGGAATTTGATCCTGAGGTTATCCGCAGGAAGGGCAAGGCGGTAATACTGATCAACAACGGCATTCATCCCGGTGAACCTGAAGGCATTGACGCCAGTGCACAGTATGCTTCAGATATCCTTTCTGACAGGAAGAGGATGAACAGTGAGCTGAAAAACTGCGTCATTGCAATCATACCGGTATATAACATCGGCGGAGCACTGACGCGCAGCCCCTACTACCGTATAAATCAGAACGGCCCTGATGAGAAGGGAGCCAGGCGCAACACCCGCTTCCTCGATCTCAACCGTGACTTTGTCAAACAGGACTCGCGCGATGCAAGAGCATTTGCTGAGATCTACAGATGGCTGGACCCGGATGTCTTCCTTGACACTCATACGACCAACGGTTCAGATCATCAGTTCACAGTGACACTCATCGCCACTCAGCCCGAAAAGATGCATCCGGAGATGGAGCTCTTCTTCAGGAAGAAAATGCTCCCTGATCTGTACGAACGGATGCAAAGCGTGCACAATAACGAGATGGTGCCATACGTGCAGTACACTGAGAGGGGTGAGATCAAAGCGATCACAGGTTTTGAGGAGCATCCCTACTACTCCACCGGTTACTCGGCACTCTTCAACTCTTTCGGTTTCATGACCGAGACCCTTGTCTACAAGCCTTATGCAGAGCGTGTCAGGAGTACGCTGCAGTTTATTACCGAGCTGGTAAGGTTCACGTCGGAGAATCACAAGGAGATGCTTGCCCTCAGAGCTGAAGCCAACCGCATAACCCTGTCAGCCAGTGAGTATGTTCTTGACTGGGAACAGGATACATCAAGATGGGATCAGATAACATTCCGCGGATACAAATGGGAGGAGACAACAATGCCTTTGTCGGGAAGGAAGACCGGAACCTATAACCGGGAGAAGCCTTATGTCGATACAATCAGATACTATAACTATTTCAAACCGGCACTGACGGTTACAGTACCCGATGCCTACATCGTCCCCTTTGCCTGGGAAGAGGTTATCGAGAGGCTTAGAACAACGGAGTGCAAATGAGCCAGATGGAGGCAGATACCACTCTGAAAGTAGAGTCCTTTTACATCGAGAGCTATGAGCCTGCTAAAAGGGCAACACAGGGACACTACTATAATACCAATGTAAAGGTGAAGAGAGTGAACCAGGAGGTGGCATACCTTAAGGGCGATTATATAATACCTGTCAACCAGAGAGCAAACAAATACATTATTTATATGCTTGAGCCTCAGAGCGAAGCCGGCTTCTTTGCGTGGAACTTCTTCGACTCGTTTCTTGAGGGGCAGGACTGGTATTCGGTATGGGGCTTTGAGAGTCATCTGAAAGAGCTACTCGACAAAGATCCTGCACTAAGATCAGCCTTTGAGAAGGCAAAGAAAGAAGATGAGAAGGTGGCTGCTGACCCGGTGGCACAGCTTCAGTGGCTTTACCAGAACACACCGGTCTCAGAGCTTGAAAAACGTACCAGGCTCTACCCGGTTGGCAGACTCTTTAACAATACCGTTAAATGATTATAAGGCTTCGGCGTCTTACCTGACAAAGAAATCAAGAACTTTCTGACCCTCGAGGAAGGCAACCAGATTGTCCCCCTTTTTTACCGGCCCCACACCGGCAGGAGTCCCCGTAAATATCATGTCTCCGGTCTTGAGTGTGTAAAACCTTGAAGCATATGCTATTATATCACCGAAGCTGAAGATCATCTCGGAACTGTTGCCGGTCTGCCTCCTCTCTCCGTTCACGTCAAGATAAAAACTGATGTCCGAGAGGTCCCTGAGTTTCTCTTTGTTGATAAATTCTCCCAGAGGGGCGGAGCCGTCAAAAGTCTTGGAGAGATCCCATGGCTCTCCGGCAAGCGAGAATTTTTTCTGAAGATCACGGGCTGTGAAATCAATGCCGACGGTGATGGCATCAAAATACCTGTGGGCATACCCCTTGCTGATGCCCTTTCCTAATTTGGAGATGCGAAGAACCAATTCTGCCTCGAATTGCAGATCATTTGAAAAGTCAGGCAGGAAGAAAGGTTTATTCTTCTTCAGAATGGCCGAGTCAGGCTTGAGAAAGATCAGCGGTATCTGCGGCACGGGGTTATTCATTTCCGCCGCATGTTTAATATAGTTCCGGCCTACGCAGATGATTTTCATGTATCTCTCAGGCTTTACCGAATGAGCGAAGTTTGATTGCTGTTATCACCTGTTTGGTATTGAGCGGGAAATCACCGTTCATCATCCATGAGTAGTATGAGGGTTCCTCTTTAAATACCAGTTCAACAGGCTTTCCCTTATGTTTTCCGAAGTTGAATATCTCCTTACCCTGTTCGTTGAAGACTATCCTCCCGGCAAGATCTGCATTGTTGTTGTAATGCACTGAATGACGAAAGCTTTCTCAATGTCATTCTCAAGGTCAGGGTAACGATCGAGCTGGGCCTTGAGTATCTCATATGTTGCAGCAGCATCGGCCTGTGCACTGTGTGCATTCTCGAGCTCCCTGTTGCAATAGAACCGGTATGCGGCACCGAGGGTACGCTGCTCTTTTTTGTGGAAGATCACCTGTACATCAACATACCTGTGTTTTGCAGGATTGAAATCGAAGTTAACACGGAGAAATTCTTCACAGAGGATAGGGATATCGAATTTCATCGAGTTGAAGCCTGCCAGGTCACACCCTTCAAGGAAGGAGGCAATTCTCTTCGCAACATCCTTGAAATGAGGTGCATTGGCCACATCGGCATCACTGATACCGTGAATGCGGGTCGCTTCAGGGGAAATGGGAATACCGGGATTGAGCCTCATGGTGAGCCAGTCCTCTGCCCCTCCGGGGAGAACCTTCAATGCCGATATCTCTACGATGCGGTCAGTAGCAATGCTTACCCCGGTGGTCTCCAGATCAAGAATGACCAGGGGTTTCTTAAGATTTAACTCCATTATTACGGATGTCAGGCGTTTATCATCATAGGCATGAGAAGCATGAGGAGATCCTCATCCTCCTTGGCTGTCTCGGACGGAAGGAAGAGCCCTGCCCTGGTCGGGTCAGCAAGCTCGATAAGAACATCCTGAGAGGCTATGTTTGACAGTATCTCGATCAGGAAGACAGATTTGAACCCTATCTCCATATCATCTCCTTCATACTGGCACTTGTGGCGCTCATAAGCTGAGATCGAAAAGTCGACATCCTGTGCTGAGACCGTAATCTGGTTCGGAGTGAACTGCAGCTTTACGAGGTTGCTGGCCTGGTTTGAAAAGACCGATACCCTGCGGAGGATGTTATAAAACTCGAGCCTGTCAATCCGCACTTTCCTCGGATTGTTCTTCGGGATGACCGAATTATAGTTGGGGTAGTTGCCTTCCACAAGGCGGGAGACGACCTTGTAGTCAGAGAGCATGAAGAAGGCATTCCTGTCGTCAAACTCAACCGAAACCACTCCGCTTTCCCTTGGGAGTATGTTCTTAAGAAGTGAAGCAGGCTTCTTGGGGAGTATGAATGATGCACTGCTGTCAGCCCTGGCGTCGCTTCTCTGGTACCTTACCAGCTTGTGAGCGTCGGAGGCCACAAAAGTAAGTTTCTCAGGTGACGCCTCGACAAGAATCCCTCCCATCACCGGGCGAAGTTCATCATCAGCGGTGGCAAAAAGGGTGCGCGATATGCCTGCCAGGAGGACATCTGCAGCAATATTGAAACTGAAGCGCTTCTCTTTTTTTATGACGGGCAGTACCGGGAAATCGATCCCGTTCTGGCCAACAACGCTGAAACGACCGTTCTCAGAGTTTATAACGACGGCTAGGGTATCCGGATTGATGTCAAAAGTAAGCGGTTGCTCCGAAAACTCTTTCAGCGTATCAAGCAATATCCTTGCCGGCAGTGCTATGGTGCCGCTTCCGGTGACATTATCAAGTTTCAGCCTTGTGATCAGCGTTGACTCAAGGTCCGAAGCCGTTATCTCGAGATCATTGCCACTGAGGTTGAACAGAAAATTATCAAGAATGGGAAGGGTGTTCTTTGAACTGATTACCCTGCTGATGGCTTGAAGATGACCCAGTAGTTCTGTGCTTGATACAACAAATTTCATATTGTTTATTTTTAAGTTATTCCTTATTATGTCACTGCCGGCCGCCAACTCATTGATTTTGTGAGTCGTCTGCTGTCAACACCGGAGTATCAATATTACAAAAAAATATCATTCCCTCAAACAAATTTATTTCACTGCATTATAATGTCTCTGCTTCAGCCTGTAGTATGCCGCCCCTGCAAGGATAATCAGTATTACCGGTGCAACGGTGTTGATTAACTGCCATACTCCTCTCTGGCTCCTGATCCTTGACTGATCAAGCAGTCTCGGCTTTATTTCGCGTGACCGCATCTCTGTCAGTCCGTTGTCATCAACCAGGTAATTAATACAGTTGACAAGAAAATCCTTGTTCCCGAAAGTCTGCATCGTATACCTGTCAAGGCCCAGTGTCAATGGCTCAGCCACCCCGTTTCTCCAGCTTATCTCGTTCCTGATAATGTCACCGTCAGCTATGATGATCATCTTCGTCGGTTTGCTTTCTGTTATCACATTCCTTCCTGCCTCGCCTATGATGCTCTCCGTCATCCTGTTGGTGAATGCTGAACGGAATTTCCCCTCCAGAAGAACCGCCACTGGCAGTTCCCCGGCGGTGAACAGCTCTGCCGGTATCGCCTCGCGTGCCTCCTCAAGAGAGATGACAACCGGCGGCGCCACGGTACGTGTCCTGCCTGAGGTCGTAAGCAGGATGCTCTTCCTGATCGCGGCATCCCTCCCCACCGTATCAATATAATTGGCGAACTCTGCCTTTACCCTGTTCAGGTTTCGGGTTACAGGATGAGCCTGGGAGGGTCTCAGAAGCGGGTAATATACCCATGGCGCCGGCACATACTGTGGCTGACCTCCCGGACCGGTTATCTTCAGAGGTATCAGGAGACAATCTTCATCCTGCACTATATACGGATTTATCCTTGCTCCGTACCTGAATAACATATCGCTGAAAGAGAGTGGCTCATAGAGAGCAACCGTAGACCCCTCCGGCAGACTGTCGGCATTGACTACGACCTCTTCTGCCAGCCACAGCACCCTCCCGCCGTTCATAATATACTGATCAATGACAAACTTGTCCTTCTCGTCAAAATGACCTGTTGGGTCAGCTATGATGACAGCAGCGTATTGGTCCATGATACCGGGGACACCTCCTATCACGCCCCTGTCTATATTGAAGAACCTTGCCAGTTCAAGGGTGAGGTCAGCAACATATATCTCATCAAGCTCGCCGTGCCCCTCGATGAAGGCCACACGGTGAATCGTGTCTGCCGAAGCGGTGGCGATGGCCTGTATGATCTCATACTCAAGACCTTCCGCTGAATGAAGAAGGTTTGTCTCGGCAGGAAGGGAAGGATTGTTTCTCAGGAAGTTGACAGGTATGACGGTCTCGCCGCATGTGACGGTAAACGAAGGGAAGATGCGCTTCTGGGTCCTGCCCCCTTCCCCGTCACCGGCCATCACATTCACCGGAAGCAGTCCTCTGCTTATAAGTTCATTATGATACATATCCCTGCCGGCAGCATCCCTCGCTTCATTAGGGTTTATAAAATCGTAAGACACCCTTCTGCCGGAGGCAATGCGGAACTCATCAAGATACTGTTCAGTAATGCGGCGCAGCTTCTTGAACCCGACAGGCATCTCCCCGTCAAGATAAACCTCAACCCGGATATCCTTATCCAAACCCTTGAGGATCATTCGTGTCGGCTCAGCCAGTGTGAAACGCTTGTCCTCCGTCAGATCAATCCTTACCGGCAGAAGAGAGAGAATGACAGAGACTGCTGCGGCACCGGCAATGATTGTCAGCGGCTTTCTTACGGTGGAGCGCCGGAGAGATATCCGCGTCGCCTCGTTGAAGAGAACCGTCACAAAAAGAAAATATGACACGTCGCGCACATCCAGCACCCCTCTGCTGACAGACCGGTAATGCTCATTTATGCCTGCCCTGACAACAAACTCGTCAATACCCTGAAGACCCGGAAGCAGCGCGAGTGAGTCAAACCCCGTAAAAACAACGAAGGAGAGAACGGCTGCTATGATGAATGACACCACCTGGTTCTCAGTGAGTGACGATGAAAAGAGCCCTATGGCAGAATAGACAGCAGCAAGAAGAAGAAGGCCCAGGAACGATCCTGCAGTACCTCCCCTGTCAAGGTTACCCGGTGTCTCGCCCAGGACCCAGACCGAAATCACAAATACAATGCATGGAAGCAGTGAGAGAAGAACCAGTGCCACCGATGCCAGGAACTTTCCGTAAATGATGGCACCCTCACCGAGCGGCCTTGAATAGAGAAGCTCAAGAGTACCTGACCTGCGCTCCTCTGCAAAGAGCCTCATCGTCACTGCAGGCACCAGAAAAAGGAAAATCCACGGGGAGAGGACAAACAGGGTGTCTAGCCCGGCATAACCACTGTCAAGCAGATTCCACTGACCTGGCATTATCCACATTATAAGGCTATTGGCTACAAGAAACACAATCATCACCACATAGCCTGTGAGTGAACTGAAAAAGCCTGCTATCTCTTTACGGAAGAGAGTGAACATATTATCAAGTTTGCTGTAAAAATATCGAAATAACTCTCATGGCCTCACTGGCCGTTTTGCATTTTTAATATCGGTGATGTATGTACCCGGATAGTAGAAACCTGCTATCTCGGCATACTTTTTACCGCTTGCTGCCATTGCTCTTGCACCGTCCTGGCATAAGCCCACACCGTGGCCGTATCCCCTGCCCCCAAAGACAATCCCGTTCTCTGTTCTGCTGAGAGCAAAATATGCTGACCTGAGTGCAAAATACTGTCTGATATCCTCGTTTGAAATGTTTTTCCCGGAGACGCTTCGTACAAATACTCTTGACGGCTGGCTTCCGGGAGGGGAATAGAGTATTTCTTCCTGCCCCGGCGACAATCCTTTCGATCTCAGAAAATCGTTCCAGCTGTCACCGTCAATTGTCTTATCCCATCTGGCTGATCTTGAACTCAAGCACCATGGATCCCTGACGGTGACCAGGTATGGATGATCAGCCACCCACACATCTGCCGAGGCCGCTGTCTCTCCCCCGCAGTTGGCATGAAATGCTGCTTCAATGAGAATACTGTCACTGTCGACAATCACTTTCCCCTCTGTCGCTTTGCAGGCTTTTATTATCACACTGTCTGCAATTATTCCCGGGTAAACCTGGCAGTGAACGTCATCACACAGGTTAAAGCCGTCAAGCTCATGTTTGTCGCGATTGCGGCAGGCATATGTACGTGCCACCACCGCCTGGGCCCTGTAATACTCTTCAGTACCTGTTCCACCGGCTTCCGCCCTTACGATACCGGGGAGGGAGTGCTCTAAGTCAGTTCGATTAAGAATCAGCAACGATCCGGGAAATGATCTGACAATAACACTTCCCCTGAGCATTTTTCTCCCGTCAGCACTGTAAGGCGATCGCAGCGAGAAGAGGGCTTGATCATCAGGCGGTTCAACGGAAACAGAATCTGCCACATGTGACTCGCCTGAGTATGTCATGTATATGACCTTCTCCCCGTAGCGGGTAATGACAACGCTCTCATCCCTTTTTATAACCAGGTTGCGCCCGCCACCGCCGTCAAGAACAAAACCGTCACTCAATGGGGTGAAAACCACTGATGAAGGTTTGGTACGGGCAAAAATGCGGATGTTCACCTGACCGCTCAGTGCTGGAGGCAATACAAGGGTAAAAAGGAGAACTATTGCTCTGATCATCATTGCTTTCCCCTCTGTGTGAGATTTTGCACCATATCGGAGGCTATCCGTGATGACGCTCCGCTCTCTCCCAGCATCTTGCGGAGCTTCCTGTAATCACTTTTTATGATTTCATGCCTGTATCCGCTGCTGATGATATTCAGCAACTCCCTGTGAAGGTTCTTCTGATTGAGGTCATTCTGAACAAGTTCCCTCACTATCTCACGATCCATTATCAGGTTGGCGAGTGAGATGAAACGGACCTTGATGACAAGTTTTGCCAGTCTGTAGGTAACCCTGCTGGTCCTGTAACATACCACCTGCGGAACATCGAAAAGGGCGGCTTCCAGAGTGGCAGTGCCTGATGCCACGAGGGCTGCCTCGGCCACAGAGAGTATTTCGTAGGTGCGGTTGGTAATCACCTTCACAGGCATGGAACCCAGAACGCGCCTGTACAACTCCTCCGGCAGGTGTCCCATTGCGGCAATGACAAACTGGTAGTCCGGCAGACTGCGCGCTACGCTGACCATGGCCGGGAGTATATGTTCTATCTCCTGCTGCCTGCTGCCGGAGAGAAGTGCGATAACCGGCTTATCCTCAAGGCCCAGTGACGCCATAAGTGATTCAGGTGCAGGGGCTCCAGCACGGTAGGTCTCAATCTGGTCAATAAGCGGATTACCCAGGTAATGTGCCTCGCAACCGTGTCTTGTGAAGAAGGCTGTTTCAAAGGGAAAGATTATATATAACCGGTCAGTAAAAGCCCTGAGAAGCTTAACTCTGCCTTCACGCCATGCCCATAGCTTGGGAGCTATATAATAAAAAACCTTAAGCCCCAAGCCTTTAGCGTACCTCGCTATCCTGAGGTTAAAACCCGGGTAGTCAATCAGGATGACCACATCAGGCATCATTTCGGTCATCTGTCTGCGGCAATCAGCAAAGTTGGCCCTCACCTTGCGGATGTTGACAAGAACCTCCCATGCTCCCATGAAAGCCGTTTCATTGTAGTGCTTGAGCAACACAGCCCCGGCATCCTTCATCATGTCACCTCCCCAGCACGATATCTCAGCTGCAGGGTCAGCACTGAACAGGTTCCTCACCAGGTTTGACCCGTGAAGGTCACCGGAGGGCTCGCCTGCAATGATGAAATACTTCATGTCAGAATAATTTGATGCCGAAAACAATAAATGCCCAGATGAAGGTTATCCCCAGCACTCCCTTTGATGCCTGAAGCATATCAAAGCGGTTGAATAAAAGGAAGACCAGAATGTTGGAGAAGACTGCCACACTCATTACCTCAGTCGTCTTCCCTGTTTCGGCAACCCTTTCAAGATATTGTACCATCGGGAGTCCGTTACGGGTAAAAAGGAAGAAGATCAGGAATGCAATCACAGGCATTACGATGCCGGAGATGACACCTGTAATAACATTGTTGTAACGTTCGGTGACCTGCATCTCAGAATTTTGTCTTCAGGGTGTCGATAAAACCGTGGGCAGTCATGTCGGTCGTAACGGGTACCACTGACACGAACCCATTCTGAAGAGCCCACTCATCAGTATCTTCCGCCTCAGGTTCATGGTTCCTGAAATAACCTGTCAGCCAGTAATAGGTCTTGCCCATCGGGTCTTTTCTCTTCTCAAACTCCTCCTGCCAGTTGCCTTTTGCCTGTCTCGCAACCCGTATCCCCTTTATCTCACCCGCCGGGAGGGCAGGTATATTGACATTAAGGCAGATGCCCTCTGGCAGAGGCTCGAGCAGAAGCATTCTGCACACCTTCCTGATGTAATCCTCACATGCCGAAAAATCTGCCGTGGGAGAAAAGCTGTTCAGAGAGAATCCGACTGAAGTGATGCCATACAGACACCCCTCCAGTGCCGCCGCCATGGTACCTGAATAGAGAACGCTCGCCGAAGCGTTCGAGCCGTGATTGATACCTGAGACTATCAGATCAGGTATCCGTCCGAGGAGCTGGTTAATGGCCAGCTTAACTCCGTCAGTCGGTGTGCCGCTGCAGGCATATATCCTGTAACTGTCATCCTCTTCGAGCAGCTTGACCCTTATGGGCTCCTTTACCGTCAGTGCCTGTGACATGCCGCTCCTGCTCTCTGTGGCTGAGATGACCACTACCTTGCCGAATTCCTTCATGATGCCGGTAAGGGTTTTTAATCCCGCTGCATACAAGCCGTCATCGTTGGTAATAAGTATCAGCTTGTCATTCTCTTCTATGATCATATGCCTCTCTGTTGAAGTGCAAAGATAACTATATTGCTCTTCTAATTTATGGCGCCTCACTGATGCCAATAACCTTTTTTGAGTTACTTTTGAACCTTATAAAAATCAAAATAATTATACGGGATGAAGATCTCTTACAACTGGGTCAGGGAGTATTTGAATTTCACTGCTGAAGCTGATGAGCTCTCGGCAATACTGACAAGCATAGGTCTTGAAGTTGAAGGTGTTGAAGAATGGGAATCGGTCAGGGGAGGCATGAAGGGGGTGGTCATCGGGAGAGTTCTTACCTGCGAAAGGCATCCTGATGCTGACAGGCTCAGTGTCACCACTGTTGACACCGGGGGAGGCGAACCGCTGCACATCGTGTGCGGAGCGCCAAATGTTGCTGCCGGACAGGTGGTACCGGTAGCCACTGTCGGCACAATGGTCTTCAAAGGTGATGAACGGTTCGAGATAAAGCGCTCAAAGATAAGAGGACAACTCTCCGAGGGGATGATCTGTGCGGAGGATGAGCTGGGTATTGGGACTGACCATGAAGGTATCATCGTGCTCGATCCCTCGGCAAGGATAGGTTCTCCGGCAGCAGACTATTTCGGAGTGTCACACGACACCATCTTCGAGATCGGACTGACACCAAACCGCATTGACTGCAGCTCGCACTACGGAGTGGCACGTGACCTGGCCGCATACCTCAATCTTCAGAAACCTGTCAGAGCCAAGCTACCTGATGTCGGCACCTTCAGGAAAGATAAAAATGAAGGGGCCATTAAAGTTGTTGTGGAAGCAGAAGATGCATGCATAAGGTATTCGGGGCTCACCATCAGGGGTGTGACTGTCGGGCCCTCACCCGCCTGGTTGCAGAATCGCCTGAGATCGATCGGCCTTAACCCTGTCAATAATATCGTAGACATTACCAACTTCGTGCTGCATGAGACCGGCCAGCCGCTGCATGCCTTCGATGCAGCTGCGGTAAAAGGGGACAAGGTGGTTGTCAAACGGCTGCCCGACAAGACTAAGTTCGTGACGCTCGACGGGAACGAACGTGAACTGTCATCAGCAGATCTGATGATATGCAACGAGAGCGAGGGTATGTGTATCGCTGGTGTATTCGGCGGACTGAAGTCAGGGGTGACCGGAACAACCACTTCAATCTTCCTCGAGAGCGCCACATTCAGCCCGGTCTCAGTGCGCAAAACGTCAAGACGCCATGACCTGCACACCGATGCATCATACAGGTTCGAAAGAGGAACCGACCCCGAAATGACTCTCTATGCCCTTAAGAGGGCCGCCCTGCTGATCAGGGAAAATGCCGGGGGTGAGATAACCGGCGACATAATAGATATATACCCTTCACCCGTCAGGAAAGCTGTGGTGAGACTTTCACTCGACAGGATGTACAGACTGATAGGAAGAGAGATCCCGCCTGAGACTGTCAGGACGATACTCAACAGCCTCGATATCCGGATCACAGAGGAGACAAAAGAGATCCTTTCACTGGAGATACCGGCATACAGGGTCGATGTGACACGTGAGGCTGATGTGACGGAGGAAGTTCTCAGGATATTCGGTTATAACAATATCGGCATCAGCCACGAGATGCACTCGATGCTATCTTATACAGAGAAGCCTGACAGGGAGAAGGTGGCTGTGAATATGGCTGAGCTGCTTTCCGGTAACGGTTTTGCCGAGATCATGTGCAACTCGCTGGTCCCCGCAGCATGGTTTGAGACAACAACAGATTTCGACCTGCCATCAATGGTACGGCTGGCCAACCCTCTCAGCAGTGACCTGAACGTGATGCGCCTGTCGCTCCTTCCCGGAATGCTCAATACCGTCTCATGGAATATCAACAGGCAAAACAGCGACCTGAAACTCTATGAACTTGGATACGTCTACGCGAAGAAACAGGATACGAGAACACTCGAGATAACAGATAATTACAGTGAGAAGCAGATACTCGCCCTCGCTGTTACAGGAAGTACTGCCAAACAGAGATGGAACAGCGCTGAGACCCATGCAGGATTCTTCCATATAAAGGGTTATACGGAGCTTGTGCTGTCACGGTTTGGATTCACCGAAGATGATTTATCAAAGTCTGAGGAAACATCAGGATGGTTCAGGGAAGGACTCAGGTACACAGCAGGAGGATTGGAAATCGCTTCCCTCGGTACTGTCTCCAGGAAATACCTCTCGATGTTTGACATCAAGCAGGATGTCTTCTATGCTGAGATATACTGGGAGAATGTTCTTAAGACACTCAAACCCGGGAAAATAAAATTCAGTGAGCTTCCAAGATATCCATGGGTACGCCGCGACCTGGCACTTCTCCTGGATAAATCGGTTAAATTCAGCCAGATACGTGAACTGGCGTTCAAAACGGAACGTAATATCCTCCGTGAGGTTGACCTGTTTGATGTTTATGAAAGTGATTCACTGGGACGGGATAAGAAATCATATGCTGTGAGTTTTATCCTGAGAGATGACAGGCAAACCCTCACCGACAAGAATATCGAGAAGGTTATGACCGCACTTGCAAAAGCCTTCGAACGGGAGTTTGGCGCATCACTCAGATGAAATCTTTCAGAACCCATGGAAGCAAGGTAACATCTTCAAAGTACAGCCGTAAGGAGTGCGAAATATTCATTAAAACCTAAAATGATGAAGCAACTGCTGGGTAGGACGAATGACTATCTCTCTCTTGTCAAGTTCAGTCATACGGTCTTTGCCATGCCTTTTGCCCTTGTCGGGTTTTTCCTTGCGACAGAGGCTGCAGGTGATGGATTCAGCCTGAAGATCTTTCTTCTGATCATTGCCTGTATGGTGTTTGCCAGGAGTGCAGCCATGGGCTTCAACAGGTATGCCGATCACCGTTTTGACAGCATGAATCCAAGGACCGCGGGCCGCGAGATACCGGCAGGGAGAATCTCTCAGCGTCATGCACTGGTGTTCGTCATTACCAGTTCGGTTCTCTTCATTGTTGCTGCCGGATTAATCAACAGGCTTACCCTTGTTCTGTCACCTGTTGCTCTCGCTGTCATACTCGGCTACAGCTATACCAAGAGGTTTACCCCTCTGTGTCATTTTATCCTTGGTCTCGGCCTCAGCCTTGCCCCGATAGGGGCTTATATTGCCGTCACGGGCGCCTTTGCACTGCTGCCGCTGATTTATTCAGCCCTGGTGCTGACATGGGTCAGCGGGTTCGACATAATATATGCCCTCCAGGATGATGAATTCGACCGCGAAGCCGGTCTATACTCCATTCCCGCCGTCATGTCACGGCGCAGCGCCCTCATTATTTCGGTGCTGCTCCACGTCGTATCTGCATTATTGGTGGCAGCAGCAGGACTGGCGGGCGATGGCGGTGTCATATACTGGATCGGCGCAACCTTCTTCCTCGCTCTTCTTGCATATCAGCATTCCATTGTCAGGCCCGATGACCTCAGCAGGGTGAACCTTGCTTTCGGCACAACCAATGGTATCGCCGGACTTATATACGGTGTCATGGTCATAATTGACCTCCTGACCGGGATATTGTAATTTTTTTTACATTTACTACATATTCCGCCTCTCTATGAAACTTGAACTCCGCAGTGTATCGGGCAGGGAAGAGCTCCGTACATTTATTTTTCTGCCAAAGAAGATTCACCGCAATGACCCGCACTGGCTGCCGCCTCTGTGGAGTGACGAATGGGTTCTCTTTGACAAAGAGAAGAACCATGCATTCGAACATGCCGATACTGTCATGCTGATCGCCTGGCGGGGCAAAGAGGCGGTAGGGAGGATTATGGGCATAATAAGCCATCGTTACAACCAGATCAACAGGGAGAAACACGGCCGTTTCTGCTTCATGGAATGCTACAATGACCGGGAGGTCTTCACCGCACTTATCAACGCCATTGAAGAGTGGGCAAGGAAAAAGGGAATGACAGCAATAGTCGGGCCACTGGGCTTTTCCGACAAAGATCCGCAGGGTTTCCAGATCGAAGGATTTGACGTCCCGTCTGTAATGACATCTGTCTCTAACCTGCCCTATCTCCCCGAACTGCTGAGCGAGGCGGGCTATGTAAAAAAGAAGGATATTCTGAGCTTCCACGCCCCTATCCCCAGTCAACTGCCTGAATTATACGTTAAAATCTTTGAACGGGTCGCCCACAGGCCGGACCTGAAGCTTATCGAATTCAGGTCAAGGAAGGAGATAAGGCCATACATTATCGATGTCCTTGAGCTGATGAATGAGACCTTCGCTGAGATATACGGGTTCGTGCCGCTCACTGACCAGGAGAAAATGGAGTTCGCAAACCGTTACCTTCCATTGCTTGATCCTGAATTTATAAAGATAGTGGCAAACAGCCAGGGTACTCTGGTGGGCTTCGCAATAGGAATGCCCGACCTGAGCAGCGGGATAAAGAGGTCCGGGGGATACCTGTACCCGTTCGGCCTGTTCTTTATCCTATGGGCTGCCGCTACATCAAAAACCCTCCTGATGATGCTGGGAGGTGTAAAAGCGGAATACCGCGGACAGGGGATTGACACTCTCATGGGTGCCAAGATTCTGGAGTCAGCCATCAGGAAAAAGATGACAACCCTCGACAGTCATCTCGTTCTCGAGGAAAATACCCGGATGAGAGCTGAGTATGAACGACTTGGCGGAAAAATCGTCAAGCGGTTCAGGATCTTTACGAAGAGCCTCTAAAACCTGAATACAAACGATACTCCAAGTATCTCCTTGAACTGCAGCTTGGGATACTTCTTCTGCTTCCCGTCAGACCCAAGGACAGGCTCACCGTCGTCATCAAAAACAGGGAGCACGGTGTCATCATCATAAATAAGGTGCGTGTTGATCTTCAGGTCAGTAAACCAGTTGAGGTTCATCGTCGCTATCATCTCCCAGTCAATGTCTATATTGAGCGGATTATTGAGAAAATTGCTGAATAGCTGAACCCTGTTGGTCATTGTCACCTTTTCATAAATCTTATTCTTGCTGATGATGGTGAGGTATGAGCCCATCTCATTCTTTGATTTGCGGTCAGCAGCAACACCGTACTTTGTCTGATTTATTTCCGCAGTGTCAGGGACGAAGGTACCTTTGTATGAGACCGGGGAAAAGTTTATGGAAATGGTTTTGTTTGGCTTGTAATCAAGCCCATATCCAAATATCAATATCGCCGGGTTGAAGAATTTGGAGACCTTCACAGAATCGTTCGGGTAATTATATCCGGGCAGAAACTGCGTTTTGAACTGAAAAGTACCGCTGAGATTGAATTTCCCGAAGGCACTGTGATTAAGCTTTGAGTATACCTCTATAATATCCAGGTTCTTCCTTATATCGGCATTTTTGCCGGAGGTCTGCAGCCCGAGGGCTAACCTTCCCCAGGTTGATGAGCTTACCTTTGACTCCTTGTTATTATAATCAAGGTTACCTGACAGATCAACTACCGAGGAGATGTTATTTTCACCCCCCTTGGCCCAGTTTGAGACAAGACCCTGTGAAAGGAGATATGACATGTCACCCTTGTATTTCCAGTAGTTAGGTTTGATCTTGCTCAGGGTCACCTTGCGCAATGCCTCTTCCTGCACTGTAGTGACATTGACACGGGTATCGACATAGGCATCATGCCACAACTGTTTCTTGAACACTACCCCTTCCTCCGCCTGCAGTGTAACGGTGTTTCTCAAGGGACTTCCTATCCATACCGTTACCGAGTCTCCTTCCCCGCCAGGAAGCCAGAATCTGATCAGTTTGTCAGATCTGCTGTTCAGCCATACATCAGCTCCTCTTCCTGTTTCGGCGATGAACCTCAGCTCTGTTGAATCACGCTCCTCGATGTAACTCAGCAGCGAACTTACTGCAACAGCCAGGGAGTCTGTCATATAGGGATACTTCAGGTATCTGAACGGAAAGTCACTCCGGTTAAGCCCCGGTTCCGGAAGGGTGTCAGTGATAACCAGCACAATAGTGTCTTTTGTATGCTGCGGCAGAACGGCAGGCACAAACTCCTTCACCAGGATGTATACAGAATCATTGAGTGCCAGGGTGTCATTCTTCATCACCGGCTTCGCATCGTGTGTGAGCTTCACCTTTTCCAGCCTGTTGCCTGCCTCAATGAACATTTCGTCCGCACCGGCTTCGTTACGTGCCGTGTCAGTGACGGTGGAGTCTGCCGGGAGGAACGGGAGGATGATCCTGACGGAATCAAGCTGGTAATAGTGATCAAGCGGAACCCTGATGCTCTCGTAATCATACGCCGAGAGGTAACGGAATATCGTGTCGGGCTCGGGCCTCGATGCATGAAAGATGAGAAGACCGAGAGCCTCCCTGAGGGGATCACTGCTCTTCTTCCAGATTCCGGCCGATGAATGAAGCCTCTGCAGGAACTTCAATGAGGCATCCCTGTCAAGCGTGATCTTATCAATGCCGGAAAAACCCTCCACACGGGTTCCGCGAATCTGCCTTATCCCGGCATCGTGAATGCCCGATGTGTCAATCAGGGTGATCCGGGCATGCTCAAGCTTCGTCTCCCCCTGACCTGATGCCGGAGAAGCAATGAAAAGGGAAAACACAACTGCCATAAAGATGATAATTCCGGATCTGATATTCTTCAGCCTCGTTAAAGTATTCATAATTGCTCTGCGCTCGTAAAAAGGTTATATTTGCAAAAATAGCCATTAAAATGGTTTCCCTTTTTCAAACGGAAATAAACAGGAAAGTGATATACCGCAATATCAAGAACAGGGATGCCTTCTGACATTTAGTCCTGCCTAAGTACTGTTATCCAGTTAATTACATCTTTTTTTTGTCTAACATAAAATAATTTTCACATGTCGTTACCATATTGCGAACCTTTCAGGATAAAAATGATTGAGTCTCTCCGCAAAAGCACGCATGAAGAGCGTCAGGAGTGGATCAGGCAAGCTTCATATAATCTCTTCAACCTGAGGTCAGAGCAGGTATTCATTGATCTGCTGACAGATTCCGGTACCGGTGCCATGAGTGACAAGCAGTGGGGTGCGATAATGACGGGCGATGAGAGTTATGCCGGAGCCTCGTCTTATTATCACCTCAAGGAAGCCATCCGCGAAATAACCGGGTTTGAGTATTTTCTTCCGACACACCAGGGGCGTGCGGCTGAGAATGTGCTCTTCTCAGTACTTGTCAAAGAAGGCGATGTCATCCCCGGGAATGCCCATTTCGACACCACCAAGGGGCACATCGAGTTCCGCAAGGCGACAGCCGTTGACTGCACCGTTGCGGTTGCGAGAGATATCAATGCCACTGATCCTTTCAAGGGCAACGTTGACCTTGATCTCCTCGGGAAAGTGCTTGATGAGACTCCCCGTCACAGGCTCGGATGTATCGTGATGACGGTAACCAACAATACCAGCGGAGGACAGCCGGTAAGCATGGCCAACTTCAGGGGAGTGCGTGCCCTGGCTGACAGGTACGGCGTCCCGGTCATAATTGATTCAGCCCGTTTCGCAGAGAACGCATACTTTATAAGGATGCGCGAAGAGGGATATGCTCATAAGAGCATCAGGGAGATAGCCCGGGAGATGTTCTCATATGCCGACGGCATGACAATGAGCTCAAAGAAGGATGCCATTGTCAATATCGGAGGCTTCATCGGTTTCAGGGATAAGGAGATGTTTCGCAAAGCCTCTACTTTCAACATCATGTTTGAAGGTTTTGTCACCTACGGAGGGATGGCAGGGCGTGATATGAACGCGCTTGCACAGGGTCTCTACGAAGGGACAGAGCTCGAGTACCTTGAGTCACGAATAAGCCAGGTAGCACGGCTGGGAGAGAAGATGCGCGCAGCAGGCATACCCTTGCAGGTACCCTTCGGCGGTCACGCAATATTCATCGATGCCGGCACCTTCCTTCCTCATATTCCTGCGGAAGAGTTTCCGGCACAGCGCCTGGCAGTAGAGATCTATCTCGAGGGTGGCATCCGCAGCGCCGAGATAGGCACCATAATGGCCGACCGTGACCCCGTGACGCGGGTGAACAGGCATCCGGACCTTGAACTGGTACGGCTGGCAATACCGAGAAGAGTCTATACGGATAATCACATGGATTATGTGGCAGCAGCAGTAAGCAATGTCTTCGGGAGAAGGGATGAGATAAGAAGAGGCCTGTCAATCAGGTGGGAAGCACCTATCATGAGACACTTCACCGTGGAACTGGAACTGCTCTCTTAATCCAAAAAACCTATCTTTGCCAGGGAATAACAGCACTCTGATGATACGATCAATGACAGGATACGGCAAAGCCATGCTCGAAACAGCACGCCGTAAAATAACCGTCGAGGTGAAGTCCCTGAACAGCAAACAGGCAGATATAAGCACCAAGCTCCCATGGCTCTACAAAGAGAAGGAACTTGAAATCCGCAACCTCATCCTCCGGAAACTTGAAAGGGGCAAGATAGACCTCTTCATCTCCTTCGATATAATGGACGAAGAGCAGACTCCTGTCATAAACAGGAACAATGTCAGGAGTTACCTGAACCAGCTCAGGGAGATAAGTGACGAGCTCGGACTTGATAATAAGAGCGACCTGCTCGGTATAGTAATGAGATTGCCCGAGACACTCAAGACAGACAGGCCTGAACTGACAGAAGAGGAATGGAATACCGCATCGCGACTGATAGATGACGCCCTGGCAATGACTGACCTGTATCGCGTTGAAGAGGGGAAAGCACTGGCCGCCGACCTTCTTAAATCGGTAAACATGATCACAAAATATCTCGACCAGTTAAGTACCGTCGAGGGTGACCGCATTACCCGCATGAGGGAGAAGCTTAATTCATCACTCAGGGACGCTGTCTCAACAGAAAATATTGACCAGAACCGTTTTGAACAGGAACTGATCTTCTACCTCGAGAAAATGGATATAAACGAGGAAAAGGTGAGACTCAGGAAGCATTGCGACTACTTCTGCGAGACAATCGAGACCAGCGGACAGAACGGCAAGATGCTGAATTTCATTGCTCAGGAAATTGGCCGCGAGATCAACACCATAGGTTCAAAAGCCAATGACGCAGCCATGCAGAAACTTGTGGTGATGATGAAAGACGAGCTGGAACGCATTAAAGAACAGACACTTAACGTTCTCTGATCCGGATGAATGCTGAAGACAATACACCCGTTCTCATTATCTCAGCTCCGTCAGGAGCCGGAAAATCGACACTGGTGAACTACCTGCTGGCAAGAGGCCTCCCTCTCGGATTCTCAGTTTCAGCCACCAGCAGAAAACCCAGAGGCAGCGAGAAGAACGGACAAGAGTACTATTTTATCTCAGCCGGTGAATTCAGGAAGAGGATTGATGCAGGTGAATTCATTGAGTGGGAAGAGGTTTACAGGGATCATTTTTACGGGACCCTCAGGAGTGAGATTGAACGTATAACAAAAGCCGGCATGATACCCCTGTTTGACGTTGATGTCAGGGGAGGCATCAGCCTTAAGAATATTTTCGGCAGCAGCGCTCTTGCCATTTTCATTATGCCCCCCTCAGTTGAAGAACTGAAGCAAAGACTGATCAGAAGAGGTACCGACCCTGAGGACAAGATCATGATGAGGGTCGAAAAAGCTTACAGGGAGATAGAGCTTGCTGACAGGTTTGACAGGGTCATTGTGAATGATGACCTCTCAAGGGCCTGCAAAGAGATTGAAACGATCGTTACCGGTTTTTTAACCAGGAAATGATGGAAACAGGACTGTTCTTCGGATCATTCAACCCCGTTCATATAGGGCACATGGCAATAGCTAATTACATTGCTGAATATACCCCGCTGAATGAGATATGGTTCGTTGTCAGCCCTCATAATCCGCTGAAGGCTAAGGAGACTCTCCTGGCAGGCCGTGACAGGTTGTACATGACCGAGCAGGCTATCGGCGGCGATAGCCGGTTCAGGGTATCGGATATAGAGTTCAGCCTCCCGCAACCTTCATACACAATTGATACACTGGCCTACCTTGCCGAGAAATATCCCGCCCGACGGTTTACCCTTATTATGGGAGAAGATAACCTGTCGACGCTGCATAAGTGGAAGAACGCAGAGGAGCTGGTAAAGAGATATCCACTAATTGTCTATCCGCGGCTTGAACCCGGGAAGAAAAACAGCAGGAGGCTTGATGAGATTCTCTCCATCGCCTCAGTCACGAAGGTAAATGCACCGGTGATGGAGATATCCGGGACATTTATCAGGAATGCCATCAGGGAAGGAAAGGATGTATCATGGTTCGTACCTGCACCGGCATGGAAATACATCCGCGAGATGCATTTCTATGAATAGAGGAAGGCAGTAGGCAGCAGGCAATAGGCAATAGTGTTGACTGCAGGACTGCAGGACTGCAGGACCGCAGGACCTTCAGACCCTTTTAATGATCTCCATGCCCCGCTGAATGGCCTGCTCGTTCAGCGGTATAAGATTATGGTATCGTTCAGGAAGTGATTTCTTCAGCCCCTTGATGACATATTCAATCTTAAGGATCGGCTTAACCTTCATGAAACCTCCGAGGACAATCATGTTGAACACCTTCTGCATCTTCATGCTGGCAGCTTCTTCGGCAGCATCTATCCTGTAGATGGTTATGTCTTTCCTCATCGGATGATGGGTTATCCCGTTACCGTCATAGATGAGTGTACCGCCCGGCTTGACCGTGTGCTCAAACTTGTCCATGCTCTGCTGGTTGAGGATGATGGCTGTGTCGAAGCTCCTGAGTATGGGCGAGCTGATGCGTTCATCGCTGAGTATCACGTTGACGTTGGCAGTGCCGCCCCTCATCTCCGGGCCGTATGACGGCATCCAGCTTACCTCCATATCCTGCATCATACCTGAATAGGCCATGATCTTGCCCATAGACAACACACCCTGTCCTCCGAAACCTGCTATTATTATTTCTTCTGTCATGATTTGGTCATTAATTGAAATGGATTTGTGCCGTATCGCTGAGACGCAGCATGCTGCGTCCCAACAGTTGTTCTGTTATTCAGCCGGTACCTTAATGTCTCCAAGCGGATAGAACGGAATCATGTTCTCTTCCATCCATTTGTTTGATTCCACAGGGGTCATCTTCCATCCTGACGGGCAGTTTGAAACCACCTCTATGAAGCATGTTCCTCTCTTTTCGTTCTGGTATTGAACTGCCTTCTTAAGAGCCCTCTTCAGTTTCTTAACACCTGAGGCAGTGTTGACGCTGTGCCGTGTGACAAAGCATGTCCCCGGCAGCATGGCGACGATGTCAGCCATCTTGATGGGTGCACCCATCATGGCTACGTCGCGGCCGTAGGGTGACGTTGATGACTTCATTCCCTCAAGCGTTGTAGGGGCCATCTGCCCGCCCGTCATACCATAGATGCCGTTGTTGATAAAGAGCATGAGAATATTCTCTCCCCTGTTGCATGTGTGAATAGTCTCTGCGGTGCCTATTGCAGCGAGGTCGCCGTCACCCTGGTAGCTGAAAACAAACTTATCAGGCATGAGCCGCTTCACGGCTGTAGCCAGGGCAGGAGCCCTTCCATGAGCAGCCTCCTGAAAATCAACATCCAGGTAATTGTACATCAGCACCGAACAGCCCACCGGCGTTATGCCGATGGTCCTGCTCTGCAGCCCCTCCTCCTCGATAACCTCTGCCAGTACGTTGTGCACGGTACCATGGCCGCACCCCGGGCAGTAATGCATCACATTGTCAGTGAGAACCTTTGATCTCTTGTATACAAGATTCTCAGGTTTAATTATATCATTGAATTTAATCTCTGCCATGGTCTGTTATCCTTTAATAAATTTCTTCAGGTTCTCGACCACCTCTTCAGGTGTCGGTATTATTCCTCCCATTCTGCCGAAGTGTGCCACCCGGGTCTTGCCATTGACAGCCAGCATCACATCTTCAACCATCTGGCCTGTGCTCATCTCCACCGCAAGCATACCCCTGACCTTTGAGGCCATTTCATTGAGCCTGCGGCTCGGATAGGGAAACAGGGTGATAGGACGCAACAGACCCACCTTTATCCCTTCGGCTCTTGCAAGCTTTATAGCCTTCTGACAGATCCGGGCACTGGTGCCATAGGCCACCAGGATATATTCTGCGTCATCTGTAAGGAACTCCTCGAGACGCACCTCCTTATCCTTAATCTCATTGTATTTAGCCACGAGCTTCAGGTTGAATTTCTCCTGCCGTGCGGCGTCAAGATCAAGTGAGGTGATGATGTTGCGCTCACGCGTCTCCGGTTTGCCGGTTGTGGCCCATGGCAGTATCTCTGTCGATCTCTCCTTCTGGGGCTTCAGGTAAACTTTCTCCATCATCTGGCCGATGGCACCGTCAGAGAGTATCATGACGGGGTTCCTGTATTTGAATGCCAGGTCAAATCCCAGCTCCACAAAGTCTGCCATCTCCTGCACCGATGAGGGAGCCAGCACAATCAGATGATAGTCGCCATGCCCGCCTCCCTTGACAGCCTGGAAATAATCACTCTGGGCCGGCTGTATTGTTCCCAGCCCCGGGCCTCCACGCACAACATTGACAATAAGGCAGGGCAGTTCAGCACCGGCAATGTACGTAAGCCCCTCCTGCTTCAGACTGATGCCGGGTGAGGAGGATGAGGTCAGTACCTTTTTTCCGCAGGCGGCACCGCCGTAGACCATATTTATCGCTGCCACCTCACTCTCTGCCTGAAGCACCACCATGCCCGTACGGGCCTGCGGGTTAGCCTCCATAAGATATTCAAGTATCTCACTCTGCGGAGTGATGGGATACCCGAAATAACCATCGGCACCGGCCCTTATCGCCGCCTCGGCGATAGCTTCGTTGCCCTTCATCAATTTCAGTTCCTTTTCCATTTATATTATTCTGTTATTTCGAAATCAGTTATCCCACTTTTACCTTATAGACCGTAATCACACCGTCAGGGCACACAACAGCACAGTTGGTGCAACCTATGCATGCATCCGGATTAACAGCAAAGGAGAAGTGATAACCCTTGCCGTTCACCTCTGGTGATAGTGCGAGCGTCTCGGTCGGACATGTGACAACACATACTTCACACCCCTTGCACCTCTCCCTGTCAACTACAACAGCACCTTTTATCTTAGCCATATCTTTAAGTATTTCTTATTTCTAATAATTGATAATCATTTTAATACAGGATTATTCTCCCTGAACAGCCTCAGTCTCGCGTCAAGCACGGGTAACTGTTCCCGCTTCACCTGTGAGACACATGCCCTGAGTCCTTCAGTCCTCTCACTGCCTGTTATGTTAAGAGTGATCGCTGCAATTCCGTATGCAAGCAACTCCTGCAACAGTGATGCCCCGGTGAAGCCGGGATATGAGATTGTGAAATAGAACCCGTCAGCAAGGGGCTTTTCAATATCCCTGTCATATACTATTGTAAAGCCGTGTTTTATAAAGATATCTTTCATGGCCGCAGCCTTGAGACCATACTCCTTTGTATTCTCGACAAAGTTATAAATCCCTTCGTTGACAGCCTTAAGAATCGCGGTAAATCCATACTGAACAGAATGTGCCACCCCTGACGAGAGGGCGTAGAGTGCGCCGAAGATCATTGCCCTGCCGAAGAGATCTGACGAATAGTACCTTAGCAGGTCAGGGTAACGGCGGTTGTAGAGATGATCAGACATCACCAGGAGTCCCGCACGCTGTCCGGCATAGCTGAACACCTTGGAACCTGATATCAGAAGAATATAGTCATCGCAGTATTTGGCCACGGTAGGCTGGTAAGGGGGTTCTCCCGGGCGGGAGTAGTCTGTACGGAAGTCCATCCCGAAATAGGCCAGATCCTCCACAACAATCACATCATACCTGGCAGCAAGACGGCCTATTGTACGCAGCTCATCCTCAGTGAAACAGATCCAGGAAGGGTTATTGGGATTGGAATAGAGTATGGTTGAGACTTTTCCGCACTCAAGCATAGATTCGAGTTTGGGACCCAGCTTTTCCCCGCGGTAGTTGTAAACGTCAAAAGACCTGTAATCCTGCCCAAGTATCCTTGTCTGTGTCTTCTGCACCGGGAAGCCCGGGTCAATGAAGAGGGTCCCTTCCTTTGTCCTGTCATTCCTGTTGGCAACCATGAAGCTTGCCATACCGCCCATCATTGATCCGGCAGTGGGGACACAGCAGTCAGGACTTACATCGATGTCAAGAAAGAGTTTTACAAACCTGGAAGCCTCGGTCTTGAACTCAGGCAATCCCTCTATATCCGGATAGATTGAAGCAACCCCTTTCCGGAGAGCATCTATCTCAGCATTTACACCTACCTCCGCCGACGGCAATCCGGGGACTCCCATCTCCATCCTTATGAACTCCACTCCGGTCTCGCTGCTCAGTATATTCACCAGTTTTACGATCTCCCTTATGCTTGCATATCCGAGATCTGTGATACCGCTGGAGGATATCGCGTTGCTTACGGTTTTCCTGTTAATGGGGGTATTTTCCATATAATTTTCAATTTTTTCCCTCATTACTGCCTGCAAGATATAAATTCTTAAGAGACCATTACATGCTTTTTGTCACCATTGATGCATCCGTTTATTCATCTTCCTTTACTGCAGCGTTTATCTTCTTCCGGCTGAGAATGCCAGTATGACGCCCAGCACCGTGCTAAGGATGGCAGCAAAAAGTATCTGGAACTCCGGCGGCAGAAGGAAGGTGATTGTCTGGGCCGGTATCCAGAAGAATGGTATGGTCTTTTTAAGGACAAAGCCCCACATTGAATTCCAGTCTATGGCCTTCAAAATTGCAGTTACATCGGGCATCCTGAACAGCCCGGACGCTTCTCCCCGTGAGGCAGCTATGTGCGTGTCAGTAATCCTGTGTGTCACCATGAGAACAGGGGCATAGAATATGTTAAGAAAGAAGCTGATGCAGAACGAGAGCAGCACCTTCGGGGCTGTGACGCCTCCTGCCATGACCGCGGCAGTATCTTGCATCCCCAGGTGACCGGCGATGAGAGGTACTCCACCCGAGAAAATGACAAATGCTGCCTTGACCGTCATTCCGAGAAAACCCCATACCAGGGCTCTCGGTATCAGCCCGAAGTTTTTGGGAATATAGGCTCCTCCCTTTATCCTGCTTCCGAGCATCTCGCCCATTGTTGCCAGGATCGCAAATTTGATGAAGCTTGCAGTAAAAGCCCACTCTCTGCTGAACCACAGGAAGGAATCATAGAGCCGGTGTGACAGAAAGAATGGAATAAAAAGTCCTGTAAAAACAAGCAGGAAAATTATGTCTGAACGTTTCATTATTATTTGCGATTTGCGATTTGCGATTTGCGATTTGCGATTTATGTACTTCTTCCTGCCTACTGCCTATGCTTGCCTATTGCCTCAATTCTGATCCGGGCATCAACTGCAACTATATTATCACCTTCAGCCAGCAGCGGATTAATATCCATCTCATAAATCTCCGGTGCTGCTTCCAGCAGGTCAGAGAGAGAGGTTATCACCTTCATGAATGCCTCCTCGCTTATCCCCCTGCTGCCGCGTACTCCCTTCATTATTATGTATGACTTCAGTGACCTTATCATCGACCGGGCTTCACTCTCAGAGACAGGGGCAAGGCATGTTGCGACATCCTTGAAGACCTCGATAAATACACCTCCCATTCCGGCCATGATGAGGTGGCCGAACTTATCCTCCCTCTTTGCGCCGCAGAAGAGCTCCCTGCCTGAGATCATTTTCTGTATAAGTATTCCTGTCACCCCCTCAAGAGTGATCATCCTGATGAACTCCCGCCTTGCCTCTTCCGCGCTGCTGACATTGAGGACCACCCCGCCAATATCTGATTTATGCACCGGTCCCACCACCTTCATCACCACCGGGAATCCCATCTTTGAAGCCCCGGCAGCCGCCTCATCGGCAGAGGTAACTACCTCTTCCGGCACTCTTGCAATTCCTGAAGCATCGAGCAGTTCCGTCACCTTATCAGGTGAGAGGTAACCGTTGCCGGCACTGTCGATCACCTTCCTTACCCGGGAATAATCTGTCACAGTACCGCCTCGCTCCTCCCCGGCCGGTTGCGGCGTATTGTATACCCTGCAAAGAGCCCTTGCGAATAGTACCTCATCAAAGAACATTGCATTGCCCTTCGCAGCAAAGCCGGCGATCTCCCTTTTGACATTTATTACCGAAGGCATAATGGGATATATAGGCTTACGGCATGTTCTTATCTTATTGTGCAATAAATCATAAACATCATCAACAGGAAAGAGCCCAGGACTTCCGAAGATGACGGCAACAGCGTCGATATCCTCAAAATCGTTCTCGCAGGCTTCGATGATATGTCCAAGCTGTTCTGCGGTACCTGTCGCAAGGAAATCTATCGGATTTGCAACTGATGAGCCCGGATAAAGCCTGGCAAGCAGTCTTCCGGCAGCCTCTCCGCTTATCCGGGGTACTGACAGTCCCCCTTCACTGAGGGCATCGGTGAGCATCACTGCCGGTCCGCCGGCATGCGTCACTACTGCGATTCTGTTGCCGGTAAGAGGCCTGTAGGTGAAAAGTGAAGCCACCGTTGCCAGCTCGCTGCGGCTGGAGCATCTGACGATGCCGGCCTTGCGGAAGAGTGCCTCCACGGCGCTGTCAGGAGAGGCCATGGCACCCGTATGAGATGATGCTGCCCTTGAGCCTGCCTCCGACGTTCCGGCCTTTATGGCTGCAATGCGACATCCTTTTCTTATAAGGGAAGAGGCGTGCCTGAGCAACCTTGCAGGGTCGGAGATGCTCTCCACATACAGCAGCTTGATCCTCGAACTTTTTTCAGGATCGAACGTAAGATCGAGGTGCTCGAGCACATCCTCAACACCTGTCTGGGCGCTGTTTCCCACTGACCATACACTTGAGAACCTCAACCCTCCGGTGATTGCCGTCTCCATAATGAACACGGCCGTAGCCCCTGATCCCGAGATGAAGTCGACTCCCGAAGATGACAGCGGCGGCAACGGCTCGGTAAAGACTCCGTAATAATTTACATTCAGAAATCCAATGCAGTTGGGCCCGATGAGTGTGCCCCCGGTGCTTTTTATAATATCAACTATCTCATGCTCCAGTGCTGCACCCTCTTTGCTCTCCTCACTGAAACCGGCAGAGAGGATAATAAATCCACCTGTCTTCTTGTCCCTGGCAAGGGTACGGACGATATCAGGACAGAAGCGTGCTGCAACTGCAATCACCGCCATGTCTGTCTGCGGCAGGGCCGAGACATCGGGATAGGATCTGATACCCTGCACAAGCGGGGCTTTGGGATTGACGACAAAGATCTCTCCCCTGAATCCGCAGCCCAGAAGATTCTTAAGCACCTTGCCTCCTGCCTTGGTGACGTCATCAGAACCGCCAATAACTGCTATGGTCCTGGGGTTAAGTAATTTATCACTTATCATTTTCCCGCATTGTGTTCATTTCTAAAGGTAGAAACATTTTAAAATATAACAAATGATTGTGATGCGTTGTCGAGGTCTGAGGTCTGAAGGTCTGAGGTCTGAAGGTCTGAGGTCTGAAGGTCTGAAAATCCTGCATTAATCACTTCCAGAAACTAATTATATGCTGCATAATATTATATTTGGTAGCCCTGAATAGAAAGGGAATTTTAATTTTGACAACTCAAACCGGCATCATATGAAAAAGAACAATAGCCTTCTGATGATCGCAGCCGCAGTGCTGCTTACCCTCTCCTGCTCAGCACTAAACGCCCAGTACAGGGATATCGATCCTGACGGACCGGGATATGCCGAGAACTGTACCAGCATCATGGTCGGGAAGCTGGCATCGGCAGACGGATCTGTGATGACATCGCATACTTGCGACGGCAACTACCGTACATGGCTTGAAGTCGTACCGGCAGGGACACCCGGAAACGATTCTATCCGTCCCATTTTCTGGGGCACACTGCATACCGAGGCAGCATGGGATATGACAAAAGTAACCCGCAAAGGGGAGATACCTGAAGCCACCACCACCTTCGCCTTCCTCAGCACGGCATATCCCTGTCTCAACGAAAAGCAGCTTGCCATAGGTGAGACGACAATATACGGCCGCAAGGAACTCATCAACGAGGCCGGGCTGTTTCTCATCGAGGAGCTGGAAAAGATAGCCCTTCAGAGGTGCACAACGGCAAGGGAGGCGATAGCCCTCATCGGATCACTGGCTGAGCAGTACGGCTATGGTGATCTGGCTGAGTGCATCACCATCGCCGACCCTGATGAGGTTTGGCAGCTTGAGATAGCCGGGTCAGGCCCGGGCACACCCTCTTCGCTGTGGGTAGCCCAGAGGATCCCCGATGACCATGTTGGCATCGCCGCAAACATACCGAGGATATCTGACGTAAGGTTCAATGACCCTGACCACTTCATGACATCAAAGGACCTTCGCAAAAAAGCAAAAGACCTCGGCTACTGGGACGGAAAGGAACCGTTCAAATTTTACAAGGTGATAGGCACCGGCAAACCCTATGCCATCCGCGAGTTCTTTGTCCTTAGCACCCTCGCCCCTGAACTGGGACTGACCATGGAGATGGAAGAGCTCCCCTTCTCGGTGAAGCCGGCGAAGAAACTCTCGGTCAGTGACGTGATGGCTTTCTTCCGTCAGACTTATGAGGGGACACCTTATGACATGACAAAAAACCTCCTTGTGAAGGTGACTAAGAAGAACGAGGCAGGGGTGGAATATACCGATACGATTAAGTCACCTGTCGTTTCGAACTGGATGAATGCAGACCTGCGAACCCTCATCAATGAACTTAAACCAGGGACAATTGAGAGACAGAGGACCATCGCCATTGCCGGCTGCTCATACTCACACGTCATACAGTGCCGCGACTGGCTGCCCGACGAGGTCGGCGCAGTGGCATGGTTTTCATTCGACAACCCCGGACAGAGTCCCCGCATTCCCATTTTCTCTGGAACTATGTCTCTGCCTGAAAGCTTCCGTATATGCGGTCAGCACCGCTACCGTGAGGATGCTGCCATATGGTCTTTCCGCGAAGCCAACAGGCTTGCATCGGTGAACTGGGACCGTGGCCGGAAGCTCATCGAACCCGCAGTTCTGGAAATGGAACAGAAAGCCATCGCCGAGATGCCGGCACTGGAGGAGAGGGTGAAAACTCTCGTCAGCCAGGGGAAGAATGAAGAAGCAGCCAGAGTTGTCACGGAATATACCAACTCCTTCGCACTTGCAGCCATGAATCGCTGGCAGGAGATGAAGCGCGCACTCTGGGGGATGTTCGGCAGAGGGTTCTGAAAAAAAAGTCCAGGTATCCTGAACAGTTTATCTGGTACGCTTGTTATAAGTTTCAAGGCTAACTGGCACTATGACCTCCGTTATACAGACGATACTCGACAAAGAGTATCTGGAGAGATCCGACATCATTGAACTGTTGAGATGCAGCGAAGAGGAGGCCCTTTTGCTTTACCGGAAGGCGGCCGGGGTCAGGGACAGGTACCTGGGCAATCTGGTCTATCTGAGAGGCCTCATCGAATACTCAAATGTCTGCGGCAAAAACTGCCTCTACTGCGGAATACGGCGTGACAACCGGAGGGTTGAACACTATACCCTTACCAGGGAAGAGGTGATCGAAGCAGCCATGACAGCATACAGGCTGAACTTCGGATCAATAGCAATACAGTCAGGAGAGAACACCTCCGAGTCATTCATATCCAATATCGAAGAGATCATCGTTACCATCAGGAAGATGACAGAAGGGCGTCTCGGCATCACCCTCTCACTGGGTGAGCAGAAGAGAGAGACCTACAAGCGCTGGTTTGATGCAGGAGCACACAGGTACCTTCTCAGGATAGAGGCGTCAAGCCCTGATCTCTACCGCAAGGCACACCCGGATGACGGCATGCACAATTACTATAACAGGCTTGAATGCCTGCAGACCATAAAGGAGACAGGGTATCAGACCGGCACAGGGGTGATGATAGGCCTGCCGTGCCAGTCGCTGACTCATCTGGCAGACGATATTCTGTTCATGCGCGATTTTGACATTGACATGTGCGGCATGGGCCCGTTCATAGAGCACTCAGACACTCCCCTTGGCAGAAACGGATCGGAGAACCTCTTCCTGAAAGAACGGTTCAGCCTTACTCTCAGGATGATAGCCATTGCACGCATTGTGATGAAGGATATCAATATAGTTGCTTCAACGGCCATGCAGACCGTAGATAAATTCGGCCGTGAGAAAGCCATAGCATGCGGAGCAAACGTCATTATGCCCAACCTTACTCCTGAGATATACAGGTCAGGATACCGAATCTATGAAGGGAAGCCTGCCTTTAAGGAAATTGAGGAGGTCAATGTCAGCGGACTGAATATGGATCTCATCCCCGGCACTACAATAGGTCTGGGTATCTGGGGCGACGCCCCTCATTTCAACAAGCGGATGGCAAAATCATGAATATGTTCAATAACAAGATTCCAACATAACAACCTATATCATTTTTTTGCGAAATTGCCTTCCGTTCTCAAACCCTGAATCATGAAAAGAATATTCCTTCCTGCCATAGCTATTATGGCTGCAGTAACACTCCATGCCCAGACAACCCTCGATTATTTTCTGCCCGCAGGAGTCGTATACAATAAGGATATCCCAACCCCTGCTTCTTATATCGGTCACGAAGTGGGTGAGTGGCATGTGACTCACGACAAATTGCTGGGCTACATGAAGCTTCTTGCTGAGAAATCAGACAGGGCCGTATGGGAAGAATACGGTAAGAGCTGGGAAGGACGACCCCTCGGCAATCTCATAATCTCTTCTCCCGCAAATATTGAAAGGATTGAGGAAATAAGGCTTGAACACCTTAAAATATCTGACCCTGCCAGTTCATCTTCAGCAGATTTGTCAACCATGCCCATCATAATCAAACTGGGCTATGGCGTACACGGTAACGAGTCAAGTGCGCAGAACGCATCACTGATCTCAGCCTATTATCTCACTGCCGGAGAAGGACCTGAAATAGATAAGATCCTCGAGCATGCAGTTATACTCATTGACCCTGCCCTTAACCCCGACGGGCTGCAGAGACATTCGACATGGGTAAACATGTACCGTGGCATGACCCTTACCAGTGATCCTGCCAGCCGCGAATTCAGTGAGGCATGGCCCGGCGGAAGAACCAACCACTACTGGTTTGACCTTAACCGCGACTACATCATGCTTCAGCACCCCGAGAGTGTCGGCCGGGTGGAAGCATTCTACAGGTGGATGCCCAACATCAACACCGACCATCACGAAATGGGCGCAAACTCATCATTCTTCTTTCAGCCCGGAGTACAGACACGAAATAATCCTGTTGTGCCCCTTGAGAACCAGGAATTGACAGCACTTATCGGAAGCTATCACGCCCGACACCTTGACAGCATTGGCAGCCTGTATTACACAGAGGAGAGCTTTGACGACTTCTACCTTGGGAAGGGCTCAGCCTATCCTGACGTGCACGGCTCTATAGGCATTCTGTTCGAACAGGCTGGCCTTAAGGGACATATGCGCGAGGTGCCCGGAGGGGTGATCACCTTTCCGTTTGCCATCAGGAACCAGTTCACCGTTACCCTTTCCACCATCGAGGCAGGCCTCGACATGAGAGTCCGGTTGCTGAATATGCAAAAGAACTTTTACCAGACAGCCCTGCGCGAGGCTGATGGCTCACCTGTTAAAGGCTATATATTCAGCATCGGGAATGACCGCACAGCGGGGGGTAAGTTCATCGAGAACCTCCTCAGGCATAAAATTGCTGTTTATCAGTGCGGAAAGACCATTTCGAAGAACGGTGAGACCTACAGCACCACAGACAGCTATTTTGTTCCTGCAAAACAGAAGGAATACAGGTTTGTGAGAAGCCTGTTTGAACCTGTCACCCGTTTTGCCGACACGGTCTTTTATGATATCTCAACATGGATACTGCCCATGTCATTCAATATCAGCTATGCCGCACTTAACAATGCGGAGGCTTCAGGAATGGCAGGGTCGCAGGTAACGGAGGCACCGTTCCCGGCCGGAAAGGTTACCGGGGCAGAGGCACCCTACGCATGGCTCTTTGAATGGAACGAATACCTTGCACCGCGTGCCCTCTACATGATACAAAAAGCCGGGCTGACTGCGAGAGTTGCGACAAAACCGTTCAGGCTGACTGAAAACGGTTCGGCCCGGGAATACACATACGGAACAATCATGGTACACTCACCTGAAGGTGCCGGTTCAACTGCCGAAATACAAAAGATCATGAGCCAGGTAGCTGCCGAATGCGGTATTGAGATTTACGGCGCCTCGACAGGACTCACTTCCTCAGGTATTGACCTGGGAAGCAATGAGCTGATGGCACTGACAATGCCCTCCGTGCTGATGCTCATCGATGAAGGGATCCCTTCCGGAGAAGCAGGTGAGATATGGCATCTTCTGGATGTGCATTACAAAATCCCCGTAACCATGATGCCAGCCTCAAGACTTGCATCTGCCAGCCTCTCAAGGTACAACGTCATCATCATCGCCGGCAATCCCGGCATGACACCCGCAGCTGTGGAAAGAGTGAGGGAGTGGAACAGGGCAGGCGGAACAATCATAGCATATAAGGACGGCAACAGATGGGTATCGGCGAATAAGTTTGCAGAGATAGATTTCATTGAGAATGCCCCCCTCCCCGAAGGAGGCGAAAAGAGATATATTGACAGGTCAAAGGAGAGAGCCCTTCACCAGATACCAGGATCAATCTTCGAGACAAGGATCGACCTGACCCATCCGCTCTGTTACGGATACAGCAAGCCTCTCCTCCCGGTGTTCAAGAGTGAAGTGACAGCCGTCAGGGTAAACGGCAATCCTTACGGAAACCCTGTCAGGCACACTGCTGCCCCTTTGCTGAGCGGCTATTGCACTCCTGAGAATATTGAAAGGATTAAAAACAGTGCTTTTGTAAGTGTTCACTCATCGCCCGGCAGAGTGATATCGATCTATGACGATACAAACTTCAGGGCAATATGGTTCGGGACTAGCAAGCTTTTTGTCAATGCCGTCTTCTTCGGCCAGATACTCAGGCAGGAAAGCAGATACGACCAATAGCGATATCCTCTATCTCGCGCAGACTGTTCTCCAGCGAGACGAACTGTCTTCTGTCGCCTTCCATCTCCAGGATGATTAGTCCGGCTGATTCTCCGAAGTAAACTTCATTTACTCCGAGTCTTGTCCGGATGACACATCCGTAGGTGGTAAGAATTTCCTGTACATGTATCCCCAGATCATCACGTCTTGGCACGAGTATGCCAAGCAATGTAACCCCCTCGCACCCGGCGGGTGCATCAGAGAGGCCGTGTGAGAAGGCCATCTCTCTTACTGTAATACCCTCCGTTTTCTTTAGCTTCGCAGCCAGCATGTCACAGCGGTCAGTGTCGCCGGCAAGGTGTATCACCATAAATCCTTCACGGCTGCAAACCTCTTCGCTCAGTTCATGAAACCCCAGACGGGTGCTTATCACCCCGGCATGTTCCGAAAGAATCTTTTGTACAAGGCCCGCTTCCTTGAGCCTGTCAGTGATCTTAATGCCAATTACTCTTACCATATACAGTGGATGTTAGTAGTAAAGATCCCTTTCTCCGTTCTTAATACGGTCTAACTTGTTCCTTACGCTCTCTTTCATGCTTTCATCCAGGCCTGACATGTTCTTCTCAATTGCCTTCCATCCCTTCTCGGCTAGTTCGGGGGAAGCATAATCGACAATATACTCTGCCAGTGTAAGGACTGCGTTTGGAGTGCAATACCGTTTAATGAATCCCGGCACGGAAAACTCCATGAAGTGCTCGCCTGTTCTCCCGAGACGGTAGCAGGCAGTGCAGAATGACGGGATGTAGTCATTGTCTATCAATTCATCGATGACCTCTGCAAGCGATCTCTCATCACTTATCCTGAACTGCTCACGGTTCAGGTTCTGCTCCTCATTCCTCGAGGCTGAGTAACCCCCGAGCTCGATCTTTGTTCCGCCGTCTATCTGTGACACTCCGAAAGCCATGGTCTCTGACCTCACATCAGGCGTCTCACGGGCAGTAAGTATCAGTCCGGTATAGGGGACCGCAAGACGGAGGATGGCAATCAGCTTCTTAAAGTCCTCATCGCTTACCTGGTACCGGCCGTTCAGATTAAGCGCAGAGGCATCCTTTATCCTTGGGAAAGAGATAGTATGAGGCCCCACGTTGTAACAGGCTTCCAGGTGGTTGGTATGGCGGACAAGCCCCATCACCTCAAAACGCCAGTCGTAAAGACCGAACAGCGCACCGATACCTACGTCATCGATGCCGGCTTCCTGTGCCCTGTCAAGGGCAGTGAGCCTCCAGGAATAGTCCTTCTTTTTGCCCCCCAGGTGATACAGTTTATATGCCTCAGGGTCATATGTCTCCTGGAAGATCTGGAATGTACCAATACCTGATCTTCCGACAGTACGGAATCCGTCAATATCAAGCGGGGCAGCATTGATGTTCACTCTCCGGATCTCTCCCCTGCCCTTTTTTATTGAATAAACCAGCCTGACTGTATGAGCGATATACTCAGGGTTATATTCCGGATGCTCACCGTAGACCAGTATCAGTCTTTTCTGTCCGTTATCCTCCAGTGCCTCCACCTCGTCCCTGATCTCGTCATCAGTAAGGGTCTTTCTCCTGGCAGATGTGTTGGTGACCCTGAATCCGCAGTACATGCAGTTATTGCTGCATTTATTGCCTATATAAAGAGGTGCAAACAGTACTATTCTGTTTCCGTATACCCTCTTCTTCAGCTCCCTTGCTCCCTCTTTTATCTCCTCGACAAGATCTCCTCCGGCGTTTATTAGTACGGCTGTCTCAGCCAGTGTGAGGCGTTCCTTTGAAAGCGACTTCGCAATTATCTCCCTTACCCGGTTTCTGTCAGGCTGAGCTCCGTTGAGGTGCGACCATATCTCTTCAGGGTCAATAAATGGCTCCATCCGAAGATCCGGGACAGCGCATTTTTCCGGATTGAATTTCATAGTAACATCTTTAATTTTTCTTCCCCTTCAATCAACATGCAAAGATAGCCATTAAGAATCTCAGGAGATATGATTTAACTCAGAAAATGAGCTCTTTCATCTCCGCCAGTCCGGCGGCCAGGAATTCCCCTGCCTCACTCTCAGGACGGTAAGCCGAAAGACGTTTATGGAAGAAGAGGGTGATCCGTTTCCCGGGGAGGTCATCTTCATATTTTTCAGGATGCAGCCATATTTCAGGAAAAACGGAGCCAGAGTCGCGGATGTAGACCATACCCCTTGAATAGAAAGTGTCGGCAGCACATGAGACCGCATACAGTCCCGGCGGGGGGACTAACTTTGTCTTCTCCGTGACAGGCACTCTTATCATCGGCATCTCAGCTGAAAAGGGGGAGCTCTCCCCTGACGCAACACCTATTATAATATAAAAATGGTCAAGATAGGCGTTTGCCCTCTGAATATATCCCTCCGATAACGCCTGGCGTATCCGCGTTGAGCTGACGGTCTCATTCTGAACCTCCTGCATCGGTATCTCCTCGGCTTCAAACCCGTAGACACCCCTCCATTCCCAAAGCTTGCGATAGTCGCCCTGCTGGTTGAACCCGAAATGGTGGTTCTGCCCTACCACAATCACCCTTGCCTTCATGATGCCGCATAGTATATCCCTGACGAACTCCTCCCCTGTGGTCTGCGAAAACTCCCTGGTAAACTCAATTATTATCAGGTTATCAAGGCCAGCTTTCCTCAGAAGCTCTGCCTTCTCCTCCTGGGAACAGATCAGCTTCAGGCCCCTGCCGACAGTCTCAGGATATAAAACTGCCCGCGGATGAGGATGAAAGGTTATGAGAACAGATTCTCCGCCACAGGTGGAAGCAAGACTCTTAAGCCTGCGCAGGATTGTCTTGTGTCCGATATGTACTCCGTCAAATGTGCCTGTCGTTACTACAGGCGAAGGAATTGCTGCCGCCTCTTCAAAACTCCTGAAAATCCTCATCAACAGATTACTCTACTGGTTCTCCTTCACAAAGTAAGCCACCTTCTCTATGGAGGTGATCATGTCAAACTCCTCCAGGTAGACACTCTCGGGTACGTTAAGCGAAACAGTGGTGAAGTTCAGGATACCCTTGATCCCGTAGCTTACAAGCTGGGCAGCAACCGCTTTCCCCTGGTCAGGAGGGACGGTCAGGACCCCGATGGTTATGTCAAGCTCACTCCTGAGCCTTTTGAAATTATCAAAATGGTAGCACTTGACACCTGACACTACCTTGTCAACCTTCTGCGGGTCTATGTCAAAGGCAGCGACAACATTCAGTTTGGTCCTCTTACCCATGAAATAACCCGTAATGGCGCGACCGAGGTTTCCCATGCCGATGATAGCCACATTAAGTCCGGTCGGTGCATCAATTATGTCGCCGATGGTCTTTATCAGCTCCCGTATGTCATACCCCTTGCGCATCACGCTGCCGTAACCTATAAGCATAAGGTCACGCCTTACCTGTACGGCTGTGATGTGCAGCAGAGCTGCCAGCTCATGGGAAAAGATATAACTTCTGTTATCAGCGAGTGATCCGAGAAGGGCCCGCCTGTATTCACTGAGACGCTCAACTGTTTTGCCCGGTAGTTTTTTCATAATTCTGCCTTTATGTTGGTAACCTGAATTTTTGGAATTGTAACACTGAAGACCGACCCTTTGTCAGGAACACTCTCAACGTTAATGACACCGTGATACAGTTCCACAACCTTTTTCACAATGGAGAGTCCCAGTCCGCTTCCGCTGATGTTCCTGGTCTTGTCATTCTTTATCCTTGAGAACGCTTCAAAGAGCATTCCGCACTCATCGGGGTTCATACCTATGCCGGTGTCTGCCACCGACAGGTTGAACTCAGTGTCATCACAGCCGACGCTTATGGTCACTGTACCTCCCTGTTTATTATACTTGACCGCATTTGATATGAGGTTGTTGAATATTATCTCAAAATCATTCGGGTCTGCCCATATCTTACCGCACCCGGTGATATCGGTAACGAAGTGTATATCCTTCTGAATGGCGTACGGGCTAACGGTTACGACAGCCAGTGAAGCCATCTCCCGCAGGTCTATCTCCTGCATCTTCTCAAGCTGCCTCTCGAAGTTCACCTTTGTAAAGTCGAGAAGATCCATTATCAGGTTGCGCATCCCCTCGATGCGCTGCAGCGACCTGTCAATTGCAGAGGCATACTCCTGCAGCGAGTCGCCCAGCTGTCTTTCCTGCATCATCCTGAGATACCCCTCGATGGCGTTCAGCGGTGCTTTAAGCTCATGTGAAAGGACCGAAAGGAACTGGAACCTGACCTTCTTTCCCTCCACCCTGAGCTTCTGTGTGATCCTCCTGGAGATACTGCTGCTTGGTTATCTGCTCAATGGAGGCTTTCAGCTCCTGCGGTGTAAAAGGCTTGGGAATAAAATCTATCGCGCCGTCACTGTGCGCCTTTACCGCAACATCGAGCGAAGCATACGATGTGATCATCGCCACGACGATGTCATAACTCTTTTTGCGAACGTACTCCAGCACCTCTACACCCTGTATTCCCGGAAGTTTATTATCAAGGAGAAGGATGTCCGGCATTTCCCTGTCGATGATTTCTATCCCCTCCTCACCCGTAGCCGCCTCCAGGACCTCAAATGTATAATCCTCATCCATGAAGGGGTAGGTGACATGGAAGGTGCGGAGTATCCTTGACACCCCTGACCTGATCCCGGGCTCATCATCAACAACCAGTACCTTAAGCTGTGCCATGGTTATATCTTCAACAGTTGCTTTATTGCCTGGTCAAGCTGTTCAGGCCTGACACCTTTCTCGAGATAGAGGTCAGCCCTTATCCAGTCACGTTCCTGTTCGCTGCTGATGCCGAAGGTGACACCTGTCTCACGGGCGACTGCGGTTGCCAGTATCACCGGCACACCAGGGTAGAGTCTCTTGAGCTTGTAACAGAGGATGAACCCGCTGTCATCGCTCTCCATCATAAGGTCAAAGACTGCAATGTCAGGCCTCATCTTCGAAAAAACATGCTCCGCCTCCGCCTGGCTCTCGACGGCCATGACCTCATAACCGCACTTCCTCAGGTGATATGCCACCTGGAAGAGGTAATCGGGATCATCGTCCGCAACCAGAACCGTGTATTTTTTACTGTTCATCAAATAACAAATATTAAAATTAACTCATTATCAGTTATTAAAAATGATAAATATAAGTGCTCATTCCGGCCTTCTCGGTAATATTATCCTGAACTTCGTTCCTGTGGCTCCTTTGCCCGGATCAGCATTTGTCTCCACGGTTATCTGTCCCTTGTGCATCTTTACGATGCCGTATGTCGTTGCCAGCCCGAGGCCGGTGCCTTTACCTATCCCCTTGGTTGTAAAGAACGGTTCAAAGATCTTTGGCTTGTCTTCTTCCCTGATCCCTGTGCCGGTATCTGACACATTGAAGATCACGTCACTGAAGGTGTCTTCAAGGCAGATCTCAAGTGTGCCTCCTCCAGGCATGGCGTCAATCGCATTCCGGAACAGGTTCGTCAGAACCTGTGTCATCTGTTCCGCATCAATTGATGCGTCAGGATTTGTTGTACGGTCCACGATAACTGTCTTTATGTTTTCAGGGAAGACGACGCCCGACACGCTCCCTTCTGTAAGCTTCCTGATATCAATATACTGGTGGTTGACCTGATTCTTCCTGGCGAAGTTAAGCAGTCCGGCAACAATCTTCTTGCACCTGGCAGCCTGTTCGGCTATCAGCACCAGGTCCTCCCTTACCGGATTGTCCGGCGTACATTCGTCCAGCAGGATGTTGCTGTACATGATTACCACTCCAAGCGGGTTATTAAGCTCATGAGCGATACCTGCCGACAGCTGTCCCATATGTGCAAGCTTCTCAGACTGTTTGAGGGCGTTCTGCATTGTCGTAAGCTTGGCGTTGGAGAGTGCCAGGTCATTGACAGACCTGTGCAGCTTTTCAATGGTATAGGGGAGGCACATCTCCTCTTCTGCCAGTCCCTTGACAATAGCCGTTGCGTGCTCAAGGCATGTCTCATAGCCGCAGGCACCGCAGTCGAGGTGGTCCTTTGCAGTCACCTTGCCCATCGATGCAAGAACTCTCCTGACCTCCTCTTCCTCCGGCATATGCCTGCGCATATCCTCCGGACGAAAGCGGACCGAAAGATCAAGCCTTTCATACGTCTCGAGGTTTTTCTTCCACCCGTTCATGTCAAGGGCATCCATCTTCTGCTGGGCATAACTGCTTACCAGCGCCCTCCTGTTGTACTGCTTGCCCCCTTTGCTCATCCCCGGGCCCATGATGCATCCCTCGCAGCACAGCAGCTCAAGATGCTGGCCGCCTATCATCCCCTCCTCGAACTCCTTGATGGCCTCCTGGAAGTCTATCCTTCCCTCAGCGGCAATTATATTACCGCTGATTGCATCATCATTCACCCCGGCAGTCTGAAGCAGCCCCCTTGTGACGGGGAAGATGGCTCCCCTGCCACCCAGCGGCGGATCGAACTCTGAAGGTGTGACAGAGTCGGGAGTGACACCTGCAGAATCTATCATCTCCCTCAGCTCAAGGAATGTGATCGCAGCATCAACTTCTCCGTTCTCAGATTTTTTTGCAACGCATGGACCGATGAATACTATGGAAATGTCTTCTCCGTACTTTAACCTCATCACCCTTGACATAGCCACCATCGGTGATACGACCGGCATGAGGCTGTCAGTAAGCTCAGGATGGTAAAATCTTATAAAGCTGACGATCGCAGGGCAGTCTGATGAGATATAGTTCTTCCCGTCAGCGTTGTTGATCATGTCGCGGTAACGGTGGGCCACCAGGTCAGCCCCGAATGATACTTCTGCAACATGGCTGAAACCAAGTGCTCTTATCATCCCCACAATCACCCTGTGATCCTTGACATCGTGGAACTCAGCGGGGAAACTTGGTGCTATGATGGCAGCTACCCTGCCCTGCTTCTCAAGCAGCTTTCTGACAAGATCCACTGTATTCGTAAAGACCTTTGCACCCTGGCTGCATACCTTGGTGCAGTTGCCGCATGCAATGCACCTCTCGGTAATCACCTCAGCCTGCCCTCCCACAATGCGTATTGCACGTGCCGGGCACTCTCTCACACAGGTGTAACATGTGCGGCACAATTCTTTTATGGTATATACAAGCATCCCTACAGGTATTAAAGCAAAACGTCCCTTTTAGAGAAATGAGTATGAAACAAGTGCCTGTCTGTCAGCTCAGGACACTGTCTGAAGGTGTCATCGTAAAGCATCGAAACAGTAGCATGAGTTCTCCGGTCCTCTCACGGCATCCTGTTCATCAGCCTGATAGATGAACCTCGATCGCTGCCTGACAGCCTCTTTTGACCCGGCAGGTATCATCCCTCCTCCGTTTACGCATCCGCCGGGACAGGCCATCACCTCAATAAGGTCATACGAAGATCCTTTGTCAAGCATCTCTCTCAGTTTTTCAAATCCCTTCAGTCCGTCAACCACTGCAACCGACCAGGTGAGGTCACCCTCCGTGACAGATGCTTCCCTGAATATGTTGCCTGAACGAAGTTTCTTCACGGCACCCTTGTCAGACTCCGTTCCTCCCGACCTGATGGCAAGTGAACGAAGCACTGATTCAGTGAGGCCTCCGGCCGTCTCTGCCAGAAGTGCGGCAGAGCTGCGGTGTGACATGGGTTCGTCAGCAGGCTCCGGATCGATGTTTGTTATGTCAATTCCGTAGAGCACTATCAGACGGGCCAGTTCTCTCACTGTGAGCACAGTATCTATGTCACTGATCCCCTTCCGCGTCATGCTGTCACGCCGTGCTTCAAACTTCATGGCGGTACACGGGGTTACAGAGACCGTGTATACGCCTGATTTGTCGTCTGCTGAAACCAATGCCGATTTGATTATCGCACCTGAAATCTGCTGGGGTGTCTTGAGTGTTGAAAGCATCGGCAGGAATTCAGGGAAGAACTGTTCACAGTATTTGACCCATGCCGGACATGCAGAAATGACAAGAGGTTTGTTTCCTCCGGTCGTCCTTGCAGCTACCAACGCATCGGTAAGCTCTTTTATGAGGATGTCTGTTCCGGCACCTGAGAGGAAGACCTTTTCAAATCCAATTTTCCTTAAGACAGCGTTGAGCACCCTGTCGAAGTCGCGCTGATACTTCACTCCCAGCTCATCGGCCAGTGCGTATGGTACCAGCGGTGAATACTGAATCACACGGGTGACATCGCTCTTACTCAGCTGCTCCTGCACCTCGGTGACGTAATGCTTCTCATGGAGGGCACCTGTCGGGCAGACGAGTACGCATTGTCCGCAATGAATACAGCTTGAGAAGTTCAGGTCGCGGTCCATGGCAGTGCCGACATGTGTTGCCCGGCCTCTGCCTATGAAATCGATCGAGGTAGCTGTGACTGACTCTTCACACACTCTTATGCAGCGGCCGCAGAGGATGCATTTGGAGAGCTCCCTGACGATGGCAGGGCTCGACTGGTCACGGCGCGGTTTTATCTTCCTGCCCCGTATGCGCCTCTCCCTCACCTGAAGCTGGTCAGAAAGCTTCTGCAACTCACAGTCGAGGTTGCGGTCGCAGTAAAGACAATCATCAGGATGGTTTGAGAGAAGCAACTCGACAATGGTCTTCCTGGCCTTTATAACCCGCGGCGAGTGTGTGCGGATCTTCATCCACTCTTCTACCAGGGCTGAGCATGCCGTCACAAGCCGCTCCCTTCCTTCAACCTCCACCACGCACATTCTGCAGGCGCCGGTGGGGGTGTACTCCTGCATCCGGCAGAGGGTGGGTATCATTATGCCGTTGCGGTTGAGTGCCGAAAGAATCGTCTCCCCCTTCTCGGCCCTTATACTCTTGCTGTTTACTTCTATTGTGAACTGCATGGTCTATCTTACTGTTACGGCACTGAACTTACAAACATCATAACATATCCCGCACCCAATGCACTTGTCATCGACGATGAAGTACGGCTGAAGACGGGTACCGTAGATGGCATTCACAGGGCATTTCGAGGCGCATACCGTACAGCCCGTGCACTTGTCGACATCGATGCTGAATGTTCTCAGACCGCGGCAGACGTTGGCACGGCACCGGCGGTCGAAGATATGCTCTTCAAACTCCTCCCTGTAATTGTTCAGGGCGCTGATGAACGGGTTGGGAGCTGTCTGCCCGAGGCCGCAGAGCGAAGTGTCTTTCATCACCGAGGCAATTGTCTCAAGCTGCATCACACCCTTAAACCTCTCAAGAGTGGCATTGGAGTCCTCCGTCATGGGCTTGCGGATGACATTCTCAAGTATCTCGAGCATACGCCCCGTGCCCTCGCGGCACGGGATACACTTGCCGCAGCTCTCCTTATGGATGAATGACATGTAATACCTTACAAAGTCGACAATACAGGTTGTCTCATCAATAATTATCAATCCGCCTGATCCCATGGCTATATTCTTTTCCCGCAGGGTATCATAATCCACCGGAAGGTCGAGATCGCTCTCCGTCATGAAAGTGCCGGAAGGACCTCCTATCTGAAGTGTCTTGAATAGCCGTGCATCACGGACACCGTCAGCTATTCCCTCGACGATAGTCCTGAATGTGGTTCCCATCTCTACCTCGATGAGCCCTGTGAGACGCCCCCGCCCCCCCACGGAAAAAAGTTTTGTCCCCTTGCTTCCCTCCGTGCCCATGGTACGGAACCATTCAGGCCCGCGCTCCATGATCAGGGGCACATTCATAAGAGTCTCGACGTTATTGATGACTGTAGGCTTGCCGTACAGTCCGCTGGTGGTAGGATACGGAGGTTTAAGCTCCGGCATGCCGCGCTTCCCTTCAAGGCTGCCTATCAGTGCCGTCTCCTCTCCGCAGACAAAAGCACCTGCCTCCTGCCTGATCACGATATCGAGATTATACCCGCTTGAATAGATGTTATGACCAATAATACCATATTCCCGTGCATCAGCAAGAGCCTTTTTCAGCAAAGCCAGAGGAAGAGCCGAGCCGGTTTTAAGGTAAATGACGGCATTCGATGCACCTATGCCATATGCAGCTATGCAGATGCCTTCAATAAGCCTGTGAGGGTCACCCTCAAGCACCGCCCTGTCAGTGTATGCGCCGGGATCGCTCTCCTTGGCGTTGCAGATCATATATCTGTTGTCAGAGGCTGAGTTGAGTGCATACTTCCACTTGAGGCCGGTGACAAACCCGCCGCCACTGCGTCCTCGCAGGCCGCTGCGCTCAATGATATCACACACCTCCTCATGGGTGTAGTTGCGTATGGTCTTCAGAAATGACCTGTATCCTCCGCGGGCAATGTACTCCCCGATAGATTCAGGATCATAACAACCGCAGTTTCCCAGGACAACCCTCTTCTGCAGCCTGAACCACGGTACCTCCTCGATGAAGGGTATGCCGTTCCATGCTTCGAACCCGGTTGACCCTGACTGTCCGACAAGATCCTCCTCCGGCATATCATTGTGAAAAACACCATTCAGCAGGGTCTCAATTTTATCCTCGGTTATATTTCTGAAAATCAGCTTATTTTTACCGGGAAGGTGGATACATATCAGCGGTTCAAAGACAGCCGGACCATGGCATCCCGTCATGACGACCATTGCTTTCATGCCCATCTCGCTGATATACTCCTGAGCCGCTGCGGCACTCTTTCTGCTTCCTGCAATCACAGCTGCCGAACCTGAAGAGACATAGATGACAGGTACTGATGGCCTGTCGCGCCGTATCTCCGCCAGACGCTTCTCTGTTGCAGCAGGTAACCTGTCAGAGCCGTGCCTGAGAACCTCTGCCATCAGGAAATTCCTGATTTCACTGTTGTCTATTCCTTTCATTTCAGATCAGCCAGAACTTTCAGTTTTGTTATCATCTCCGGAATATCCTCAGCCCTGACATGGGTATGAAATGTCTCGCCCACGCATACCACCGGCCCCTCATTACATCCACCCATGCATGCCGTCAGCTCATAGCTGAATCTCCCGTCACGTGTTGTCTGACCCGGTTCAACCCCCAGTGTCTCCTTCAATGAGGCAATAACCGGGGCTGAGCCGTTGACAAAGCAGGTTGTGCCGTTACATACCTTCAGATGAACCCTTCCGGCGGGAGCGAACCTGAACTGGTCATAAAAGGTCGCCAGTCCGTATATCTTTGTGGTTGACATCCCGAGAAAGGCCCCTATACGCACGACAGCCTCCTCTGAGAGGTAACCATCCTCCACCTGCACATCCTGCAATATGGGTATCAGGCTCTCATGGCTTCCCGATCTGTAACGGGTGAGAATATCTTCAATCTTACTCATTTCTGAATCAATGCAGTTATTATGGCCAATACAAAAATAATCAGTTTAATTGTTATTTCAAAAACAATGTTATTTTTATAACAATAAATTACTGAAATACCATACGTAGTGATTGAAGGGGAGAAAAAATATTGTACTTTTGAAAAAAGTGTGACTAACAGGAAAGTATTTGAATAAGTCGTACGAAATAGAAATATGCCTCGGAAGTTCTTGTTTCTCAAGGGGCAACAGGGAGGTAGTGCAGGTCATACGTGATTACCTGAGGAAGAACCATCTTGATGACAAGGTAATCTTCAGAGGGGCGCGCTGCATGAACCGCTGCAGCGAAGGTCCTTTTCTGATAATAAACGGAAAGACTTTCATTCAGACAACTCTGACAGACATTGAAAAGATCCTTGAAAAGGAACTCACTGAACCAGGAAGATGACACCAATGCATTGATCATGAATGCTACTGACCAGGTTATTTACATAAATGAGGAGAAGTGCCGCAACTCGTACTCATGTGTCAGGGCCTGCCCTGTCAACGCTATTGAGGTAAGACCCGAAAGAAATCATCCGGTCATTATTGCCGACAGATGCATCGGTTGCGGACTCTGTTTTCTCGCATGCTCTCCGGGAGCGATAGAGTTCAGAAACTCACTGGGCGCAGTCAGGCAGCTCCTGGGATCAGGACGAAAGACTGCCGCACTTATTGCCCCGAGTATCGCTTCAGAGTTCGATGACATCACTGACTACCGCAAGTTCGTCGGGATGATAAGAAAGCTGGGATTCGATTATGTTCATGAGGTCTCCTTCGGTGTTGACCTCGTCGCCTTTGCTTACAAGAAGCTCTTTGAGGAGTCAAGCGGGAAGTACTACATAACCGCCAACTGCCCTTCAATCGTGGAAATCATAGAGAAGTACAACCCGGGACTAGTTTCAAACCTTGCACCCATCGTTTCCCCAATGGTCGCCACAGCCATGGTCACCCGTGACCTTTACGGAGATGAGGTAGCTAACGTATTCATTGGTCCATGCATTGACACCAAGGCAGAGGCAGATATTTACAGGGGAAAAAGACTCATTGAGGCAGTCCTGACATTCATCGAGATAAGGCAGCTCTTCGACGAAAACGAGATTCAGGAGAAGGTAGTCAAGATGTCTGAATTTGATCCTCCCTTTGGCAACTGGGGAGCGCTTTACCCCTACCCTGCAGGTATCCTGCAGGCTGCAGGCATCAAGCGTGACCTGGTCTCAAGCCATGTCATCACCGCTTCAGGGAAGGAAGACATAATGGAGGCTATCAACGACTTCAACCACCATATCGATACCATAAAACACCATTTCAACCTCTTCTTCTGTCCCGGCTGTATGCTCGGGCCAGGTATGATAAGGCACGATGAGAGGTTCAGAAGGCGTTCACTGGTGAAGCAATATGCTGAGAAACGGGTGGAGGCACTCGACAAGGAGCAGTGGAAGAGAAACATGGAGCGGTGGTCGCGTCTTGATCTCTCCAGGACATACGCTGCAAATGACCAGCGGATACCTGAACCGTCAGAAGAGGCTGTAGAGGAGGTTCTGAAGATCATAGGCAAGGACAGGCGCGCAGATGAGATAAACTGTAATGCCTGCGGATACGGATCGTGCCGTGAGTTCGCCTCAACAGTGGCAAAAGGGCTGGCCGTTCCGGAGATGTGTCATACCTATAACCTGCGCAACAAGCAGGAATATATCGAGACACTGCGGCAGACCAACAAGAAGCTCTCCGAGACAAAAAAGGCACTGAAAGAGTCTGAAGAGCAGGCAATGAGGGAGAAGGATGCAGCACAGAACGCATCGGAGACAATGAACAGTATGCTTGACAAACTCCCCAACGGGGTTGTGATTGTTGACAATGACCTTAAGATACTGCACTCAAATGAGAGCTTTCTCAATATCATCGGTGAAGATGCCAGGTCTATTGCCGAGATCATCCCGGGGCTCCGCGGCGCTGACCTGAAGACACTGCTCCCGTTTAATGTATATAACATATTCTCTTTTGTGCTTCGTGAGAATGAATCGGTCATCAGCAGGGATGTGCAGCTTGAGAACAGGATGTTCAACATCTCGATCTTCCCAATACGGCAGAACAGGATTGCGGGGGCAGTCATGCGAGACCTTTTCTCACCCGAGGTACAGCGTGAAGAGGTAATTGCCAGGGTCTCGGACGTGATAGATAAAAACCTCGAGATGGTCCAGAAGATTGGTTTTCTCCTGGGCGAGGGGGCCTCAGACACTGAAAAGATGCTGAATTCCATCGTTGAGTCGTTCCGGAAACAGAAGGAGGCTGACAACAAGACCGGACAGTGAAATGGAGCGGGAGTTTTTTATAGAGGTCAACAGCCAGCAGCGAAACCACCACGGTGAACGCATCTGCGGTGACGTCTTCCTATCTGTCAACGTACGTGAAGAGAACCGGATCATTACCGTCCTCTCAGACGGCATGGGCAGCGGTGTAAAGGCGAACATACTTGCCACCCTGACATCGACGATGGCCCTGAACTTCACCCGCGAACACAAGGAGCCTGACCGTATTGCTGAGATAATAATGAACACCCTGCCTGTCTGTTCTGTCAGAAAGGTAAGCTATGCAACCTTTTCTATTGTTGACATCGAGAGCGACGGACGGGCAAACATACTTGAATATGATAATCCGCAGTGCATTATCCTGAGAGGGAGCCAGCCCTTCGAACCTGAGTGGAGGGATGTGGTGCTTGACAAGGGGAGGAATGCGGGAAAGAGACTCCGCAAGTGCAGTTTTTACCCTGCCAAGGAGGACAGGATAATACTTATGTCTGACGGGGTTGCACAGAGCGGGATGGGCAGCAGTGCCTGGCCACTCGGGTGGGAAAGGGAAAATGTTCTGCAATATGCAGTCTCGCTTGTTGGCAGCGAGACATCGATCTCAGCCCATACCCTGGCAGGAAAGATTGTCACCATGGCATATAAACATGACGGATATGAAGCCAAGGATGACATTTCATGCGCAATAATGTATTTCAGGGAACCCCGCAAGCTGCTTATCTGTTCCGGGCCACCGTATGACCAGGAAAAAGATGGACTGCTTGCAGCAAAGGTCAGTGAGTACAACGGCAAGGTTATCCTGTGCGGGGGCACAACGGCAGATATCGTAGCCAGGGAACTGAAGAGAAAGATAGTGGATGACCTTATCTTTGAAGATCCCGACCTCCCTCCCGAGAGTTTCATGGAAGGGATTGACCTGGTCACTGAGGGAATCCTTACTCTTCAGAAAGTCAATGAGTTACTTAAGGGATACAATAACTCCGTCAAACTGGGCAAAGGCCCTGCAGACAAAATTGTCAAAATGATAATGGACAGCGATGAGATAAACTTCGTTGTCGGTACCCGTATAAATGTCGCACACCAGGACCCGACTCTGCCTGTTGACCTCGAGATACGGCGCACGGTGGTCAAGAGGATAGCCCGGATACTTGAGGACAAATGGCTCAAGCTTATCAGTATCGAGTATATCTGAAAAACTCCTCCGCCCTGAGGAAGAGGAACGTCATCACCTCCCTGAGCGACATCCCCTGCGGCAACTCACTGAACACCTTGACTTCCTCGATTTCGGTGCTGTCTGAAATCTCACCCAGCGATCGCACTTCGGCCAGGAAAAGCCTTCCGTACTGCTTCCCCGTCCCTGAGTCAACCGAGTAATATGATACCGGTTCAATTGTGAAATCTTCGGCTCCGGTCTCTTCCGCCAGCTCCCTGGCTGCGGCCGCCTCGCTGCTCTCCCCCTGATCAGGATGTCCTGCCGGTAGCTCGTAACCTCCTCTTCTTCTGTGTTTTATAAATAGCCAGCCATTTTCGTACCTGGCCGCAACAACCACATACGAAAGCTCTGGCACCATCTGGCCGGCACCGATAAGTTCAACTGTAATCATAACGCAAAATTATCCAAAAAGCATTTGCCGGCCTGATGACAGATTAAAGTATTATTTTTGTTGTAAAGCAGCCTGATGTGGATCTTCGTTACACTTGTCCTTGTTGACCTTTACGTATGGTGGCGCCTCGTTACAGACCTGCGCAAGCGAAACAAGGTGCTTCAGGCAGTTTCTTTTGCCGTCAAGGCCGCTCTCTCAGTCATCCTTTTTTACCTGGTAGCAAGACTTGTCCTGTACAGGGGTCCGTTTGACGATCCGGCAAACGCCTTCAGATATATCGCCTTCGGTCTAATAAACATACTTGTCATCTCTGTTGGTTCAGTATACCTTGGACTGAGCATAATTACACGACTGGCGGGAAGGATCATACGAAGGAAAATGTCAGGCCTGGTTATTACGAATATTATTCTTTCCGGGATTCTTGTCTTTCTCTTTGCAGACGGTTATTTCAGGCAGAGATTCGATGTGAAGATCATCAGGGAGGAGATACCTTTGAGGATTCCGGACAGCGGGCTTGACGGCTTGAAGATCATCCTGATCTCAGACCTCCATCTCTCTTCATATCACGGACATTACGGGGAACTGGCCGGGGTAGTTGATTTAATCAACTCCGAGAAGCCTGATCTGCTCCTCAACACAGGCGACTTCATCACCTTTGGATGGAAGGAGTTCGGGATGTGCGACACCATCCTCAGGAGGGCAACGGCACGCATCGGGTCATTTGCCGTGACCGGGAACCATGATGACGGCACATACATGCCTGATTATGATGAAACATACGGAAGGGAGTGTATTGACAGTGTCTCCCGCAAGATTACAGCATCGGGCTATACACTCCTTGATGATACTACTGTTATCATTACACACAACGGCGCCCGGTTATCTCTCTCCGGCGTGGTCACCCGCGGTCACCGGCTCAACATGACCTACGGAGACTTTGCAAAGGTGAAGGATCAGTATGATGATACCATATTCAATATCATGCTCGTACATGACCCGGCCGGATGGGCAGTTGCTGAGAAGTTTGGCACGCTGCCTGACCTGACCCTCTCTGGCCATACACACGGCATGCAGATAGGACTGCCTGTCCCCGGAGGATATATCTCACCGGCATCAGCAATACATGAATACTGGAAGGGGCTCTACAGCAAGGATGATGCATTCCTCTTTGTCACGGCCGGACTCGGAACAATGGGGATGGCAGCAAGGATCTTCATGCCTCCCGAGATAATTGTCTTAACCCTCAGGCAGGAATAAGTCACATGGTTTGAATACTGAATAACAATTTCCAGTAACTTTGTTGATTCTGATTTTTTTTGAAACCATATTTCCTCTCTCAACCGACTGACAAACATGAAACTCAGATCATTGTTCCTTCTTGCTGCGATGCTTGTGGCAGCTTCGTCCTATTCACAGAAGAAAGCGCTGAACCAGATAACTCTCGAAGAGGCACAGAAACAGATGCAGTATCTCGCTTCCGACGCACTCGAAGGGAGAAGGACCGGCAGCGATGGCAATATAAGGGCTGCTGAATATATCAGTTCACTGGCACTTGAGATTGGCCTAAAACCTCTTCCCGGCCAAAATGATCTCTATCAGCCTCTTACCTACCTTAAGGTGTCATCTGTCCCGGGTGAGTCGACTGTTACCCTGACCGATTCGGCAGGCAACAATCCGCATACTGCCGCATTGTATCCGTTGATGACCCCATCTGACAATGTAAGCTACAGTGGTGAGGTGGTGTTTGCCGGATACGGGTTTACAAACACGGAAACAAAATACAATGACTACGCCGGTGTGTCAATAACTGACCGCATTGTGATCATCATGACAAGGAAGCCCGATCTTAAGGGCAGCGGCATGCCGGCCCCGGACGAAGCCTTAAACGAGAATGCAGAGGTGCGCAAGCTGCCCATGCTCATGCTCCAGAAGGCAAAGGCGATTTTTTACGTTGCCGACCCGGCCCTGGGGTCTGACATCTCATCTTCGACACTCTCCATGGGTAGCAGCTACCAACTGGTACCTCTCTTTAAAAGCCAGGCATTCACCTTCAGCCTGAACGCATATTCGATCACCAGGGAGACAGCAGACATGCTGCTGAAAAATGCAGGGGTGACGCTGGCTGAGATGCAGGACAGCATCGCATCTTCAAAGAAACCGGCGTCATTTATCATCCCCGGACTGAAGGCGGAGGTCAAAGTCAATGTTTCCAAAGACACAGTAACAAGCTTTAATATTGTCGGCTACCTTGAGGGGTCAGATCCCAAACTAAAAAATGAATGTGTTATATACACAGCACATTATGACCATTCCGGAATTGACGGTTCGGGAAGGATACTCAACGGTGCTAACGATAACGCATCGGGCTCGATAGGGCTCCTGGGCATCGCCCATGCCTTCAGCTCGCTCGACAAGAAGCCTCTCAGAAGCATACTCTTCTTCTGGACTACAGGCGAGGAAGAGGGACTGCACGGCTCAACATACTATGCAGAGAACCCTCTCTTTCCTCTTGAAAACACCATAGCCAACATTAACTTTGACATGATAGCCAGGTCGCGCAGGGAGACTGACAAAGGAGCCTCAAATAACGGCAAGATAGATATTACCGGACCTGACACCATCAGGGTCATATCAGCCGGTGAAAGCACAGCTTTCGTGGCTCTGGCAAAAGAGTCATGCCTGAAGTCAGGCCTCTATCCTATTGACGAAGGCAAGGGATCTCACTTCTCCGGTTCAGACCACTATCCTTTCCACAGAAAGGGTATTCCGGCAATCTTCTTCTTTACCGGCATACACCTCGACTATCACCAGCATACCGATGATTATGAGTTCATCGACTTTGACAAGCTTATTAAAGTATCAAAAGCCGGATTCTTAACCGGATATCAACTTGCCTCCAGCCGTGAGAGGCCGGTGATTGACAACCCCGTAAAGAAATAGCTGCCCGGGTTTTCTCATGAAGAAGAGAACCGTCAGCATTGCCTCCGAAGAGGTCGAAATTGATATCGTCAGGTCATCACGCCGAACGGTAGCACTCTATGTGAAGCCCGGTGGCACCCTGATGATAAGGGCGCCCTGGTATGTGCCTCTTTACTCTGTGATGCAGTTTGTCAGAGCGAAGACGGGATGGATCATCAGGCAGAGGGAGAAGATGAAGGAAATGAAACCTGCCGTTGAGCCACGATATGTTGAAGACGGCAGCCTGGTCCCGTTCCTGGGGAGGAATATTACGGTAAAAGTTATTCCATCAGCGCGGGGCAAGTATGAGTCCGATGGCGGCGTGCTCCGCCTTTTTCTTCCCGGGATGCCCGATCCGCTGAGGATCACCGCTGCCGTCGAGGCGTGGTACCTGGTTGAGGCAAAGAATTACTTCACGCAGCGCACCGGCGAGCTGGCAGAGAGGTATAAGGAGCATCTGCCGGCACCACGGTCAGTCGGCGTAAGGAAGATGAAACGGCGATGGGGCACATGCCGCACCAATGGCGCAATATGGTTCAACAGAGAGCTGATGAAGAAGGATCCGGTGCTTATCGATTACGTCATCATCCATGAACTGTGTCACCTCGTTCATCACAATCACGGCAGAGAGTATTATGAGCTTCTCGAGAGCATCATACCTGACTATAAACAGCTTCGCAACAAGCTCAGGAACATCTGATAAGGACTGTGAGCAGCCTAAGGCGCAGGGCACAGGGCGCAGGGCGCAGAGCACAGGGCGCAGAGCACAGAGCCCAGGGCGACAGAGCGTAAAGAACTGACTTTAAAGACCTTCAGACCTTCAGACCTTCAGACCTTCAGACAACGATTCCCCCCTACCTGCCGCCGGCGGGGAGATTATTCGTGAGATACCAGAACATAGTCTCGTAAAGATGCCTGGTTGTATTGGGGCCCTCATATATTCCGTGAGACCTGTTTGGATACCCGATCATTGAGAATATCTTGTTCTGCCTTATCAGCTCGTTCACCAGATATTCCATATTCTGATAATGAACGTTATCATCGCCGGTGCCGTGAATGAGAAGCAGATTCCCTTTCAACCCTGCTGCATGCGTTACCGGTGATCCGTTGCGATATCCATCTTCATTCGTGTCAGGAAGACCCATGTACCGTTCCTGGTAAATGGAGTCGTAGAACTTCTGGTTGCTGACAAAGGCTATGGCGATGCCGGTACGGTAGATATCCGGATACCGGAACATACAGTTGAGAGTCATGGAACCGCCGCCGCTCCATCCCCATATGCCGATACGTTCGCGATCGACGAAGCTGTAGGTATCCATAATCTTCAACGCTGCCCTGGACTGATCATGCGAAGCCATAATGCCGATCTGGCCATAGATGCATTTGCGCCATTCACGTCCGCGAAACATGGCTGTGCCGCGATTGTCAACGCTCATAATAATATAACCCTGCTGAGCGAGGAACTGATGCCACAGATCTCCCCCGCCAAAGCTATTCTGCACGGTAGATCCGGCAGGTTCACCATAGACGTGAAAAATAACAGGGTATTTCTTGGAAGGATCAAAGTCATAAGGTTTGATCATCGAACAGTAGAGGATGACGCCGTCACCGATGTCAACGGTAAAAAATTCCTTCGGACTGATCTTCAGGGAAGTGTAGCTCTTTCTCAGTGATTCATTGCCAATGAGCTGGCGCACTGGCTTGTGATCAGGCAATGAGACGATACTGATACGGTTGGGCACGGAAGCATTGGAATATGTATGCAGAGCATACCTGGTGTCAGGTGATATCTGGTAAGAGTTATGTCCTGACATGTCAGACGGCGTCAGCCTCTCTGCCTTACCCTTTCCGTCCATACTGACACGGTACAGATAACGTGCTGTGGGATCATCCGGCGATGCCGTAAAATATAGATATCCGGACTTCTCATTCACTGTAATGAGGTTAATGATATCATATTCACCCGGCGTTAGGTTGATAACCTTTGTGCCGTCGCGAGAAACCTTGTACAGCTGCCTCCAGCCTCCCCGTTCACTCATGAATGTGAACCACTTTCCGTTTTCGAGCCAGACCATGTCATCGCAGACATTCACCCAGGCCTCATCGGTGTCCTCAAACACGGTTTTTACTTCACCGGAAGCAATATCAGCCATGATGACCTTGTTGTGATTCTGGAGCCTGTTGATCTGCTGTATCACAATCCGGTCAGAGGATGACGCAAACTCCATCCTTGCCAGGTAGTTATCCCTCGGGTCACCTTCGGTCTTCATCCATACCGTCTCGCCCCCGCCGGAGGGTATCACGCCAATCCTGGCAGCAGAGCCCGGGCGCCCGACCTTGGGATATGGGATGGCTGTGAGCTTCGGGTACAACGAGTCGGTATTGTTTATAAGGTAGAAGAGGTCAGTACCCTCGGTATCAAGCTGCCAGTATGCAATGTGCCTTGAGTCCGGGCTCCACCGGAAACCGTCACGGCAGTCAAGCTCTTCCTCATAAACCCAGTCGAATGTGCCGTTGATTATCCTGTCGCTGCCGTCAAACGTGATCTGTTTCGTCTCCCCTGACGTAAGATCTTCGACGAAGAGGTTCCTGTTGCATACGTATGCCACTTTACTGCCGTCAGGAGAGAATTTGGCAAACATCATTGAGGAGGGTGGCATTTCCGTCCCCAGCTGAAAGAGCTTCCTGGTTACCGTGTTGAATACCCAGTAATCGCCCCTGGTATTATAACGCCATACCCTTGAGGTGTTGGTAAAAACCAGCAGCAATGTGTTGTCTGGTGACCATGAGTAATCATCGATCATCAGAGGTTCTGAACCCTCTTCCGGAATGAGATCAGCAGCAGATACGAGGAGAGATTTTTCACCTGTCTTTGAATCATATCTGACAATGTCTATTCCCTTTTCTCGGGGTGAGCGCTCAAGGGTCGTATAGCCTGCGCCACCGTCAACCCAGCGGGCAGGTCCGAAATATTCTGACCTGTAAATTCCTTTTGTATAAATATCTTCCAGGGTGAGTAAACCTTCCTGCCCTGCCGCACATAACGTGACGACTAAAAGTGTAAGTATTGCTAATGATCTGAGAATCTTCTTCATAGTGTTTTATGTTTTCTTCTGGTTAGGATTATAAATGTAATGGAGCCGGCGCAATCATAGCTATTGTTTTCCCGATTATTTTTTAAGTTTGCCTGTAATCTGTTCAAATCATGAAGAAACGAGATTTTATTAAAACCCTTACTGCTTCCGCTGCCGGGGTCACAGTCTTCGGGTCACTGACGCGATGTTCACTCTTCAGTGGCGAAACAGGGCTTCCTGGGAACTGGGCATGGATAACGGCAGGAGATCAGACTGATGATGAGTGGGAGAATATCTTCAGAAACATGCAGAAGGCAGATATAAAAGGGCTCCTCATGCGGGCTGAGGAGGAGAGTCACCGTCACATCATACCTATCGCCCGGAAGTATGGAATTGAAGTTCATGCATGGATCATAACCCTGAACCGGTACTGGGACGAGGAGGCAAAAAAGCATCCGGAATGGTTTACCATAAGCGGCAAGGGGGAATCGTGCTTCGACGTTAATCCCTATGTAGACTATTACCAGTGGGTGTGCCCCTCAAAGGAAGAGGTGTATCAGCATGTTGAAAAGGAGGTGATGTCTCTGCTCGGGATAGAAGGATTGAAGGGTGTACACCTGGATTACATAAGATACAGCGACGTTATTCTCCCGGTAGGGCTGTGGAAAAAGTATAACCTTATACAGGACCGGGAATATCCAGAGTTCGACTTCTGCTACTGTGATACCTGCCGTCAGAAGTTCCTGGATGAGTCCGGAATAGACATACGCACCCTTGAGGATCCTTCTGCAAGTGTTGAATGGCGCGAATACAGGTGGAACAGCGTAACCCGGTTTGTAAACAGACTGGCAGCAAAGGTACATGGCGACAGACCGGGCAAAATGCTTACGGCAGCTATCTTCCCATACCCTGAGATATCAAGGATGATATGCAGGCAGGACTGGGCGAAATGGGACCTTGACGCTTTCTTTCCCATGATCTATCACAGCTTCTATAATGAGGATATTGAGTGGATTGGCAGTTCTGTAGCCAAAGGTGTCGCTGACCTTGCCGGAAAAGCTCCATTGTATTCGGGATTGTTTGTTCCCGCCCTTCAGCCGGACAAGATAAGGGAAGCCGCTGAAATCTCGCTAAGCAACGGAGCGGCAGGGGTATGTTACTTCAATTACAACTCGCTGAATGAAGAGCACCTGAAGGTGCTCAAAAAAATGGCCAAGGGATAGTCTCTCAGGCAATGTTCGTAAAGACAGCCTGGATATCATCATCATCCTCAAGCCTGTCAAGCAGTTTCTCAACGTCAGCCATCTGCTCCTCGGTGAGCTCAATCGGACTGGAGGGAATCCTCTTGAGTGAAGCCTTCTTAACTTCTATCCCTTTGTCTTCCAATGCCCTGGACAGAGATCCGAAATTAGTATAGTCACCATACAGGTATACATCTTCATCATAACTCTCAATCGATTCCAGTCCGTATTCTATCAGGTCAAGCTCAAGCTCATCCGTTGAGACTCCCTCAGGCTTTTCAAACTCGAAGACGGCCTTGCGGGCGAACATGAACTCCAGCGAGCCAGTCGGGGCCAGAGAGCCTCCGTTCTTGCTGAAATATGCCTTGACGTTGGCGACAGTACGGGTGTTGTTATCCGTTGCAGCCTCGGCAACGACAAGCACTCCATGAGGGCCTTTGCCTTCGTATATGACCTCGGTATAGTTGGCAGTGTCTTTGCCTGCAGCCCTCTTGATTGCGGCTTCGATATTGTCCTTGGGCATATTCTGGGCTTTGGCATTCAAAATGGCCGTTCTGAGCCTGGGATTCATGTCAGGGTCAGATCCACCCTCTTTGGCTGCCATTGTTATTGCCTTCGCGAGCTTGGGGAAGAGTTTTGACATCTTGTCCCACCTGGCCTCCTTGGAGGCCCTCCTGTATTCAAATGCGCGTCCCATCGAAAAGAAAGGTTAAAGGTTAAAGTAATAAGGGGGCAAAAATACAACCTTGCAGCTTAATTTTGAAAACCTCCTGAAAATTTATTTTACAGCTATGTAAAGAAGAGATATGCCACAAGTATGCTTGCAATGACACCCGTGAAGTCGGCAATCAAGGCACACACCACTGCATATCTTGAGTTCCTCACTCCCACAGACCCGAAATATACAGCCAGAATATAAAAGGTAGTGTCAGTTGATCCCTGGACTGTACATGCCAGACGGCCGACGAATGAGTCAGCGCCGTGCGTGGTCATGGCATCAATCATCAGCCCTCTTGAGCCGCTTCCGCTCAGCGGCTTCATGAATGCAGTGGGGAGGGCATCTGCAAACTTAGTGTCAAAGCCAAGCCATGAAAAGAATGAGGCGATGCCGTCAACCATCATATCCATTGCTCCGGAAGCCCTGAATACGCCAATGGCCACCAGTATGGCAACCAGGAAAGGGATGATCTTAATGGCTGTTGTAAACCCTTCCTTTGCCCCTTCTATAAAGGCATCATATACATTCACCTTTCTTATCATGGCAAGGACGATAAACGAAATGATAATAATAAACAGGGTAAAGTTGGCCGCAAAGGTTGAGACAGCGGTTATCTTTTCCTGGGGAAGGGTGCTGAAATACCATATCAGGCCTGCAATTATTGCCGTGAGGCTGCCCAGGTATGCAAGTACCACCCTGTTGAGGAGATTGATCTTCTGCACTATTGCGACGCTGACAAGCCCGGCCACCGTTGCGACAAAAGTTGCTATCAGTATGGGAATAAAGACATCGGCAGGATTGGCGGCACCCAGCTGAGCGCGGTAGACCATGATGCTCACCGGGATAATTGTCAGTCCTGATGCATTAAGCACAAGAAACATTATCTGTGCGTCTGAGGCAGTCTCCTTGTCAGGGTTTGCATCCTGCATCTCTTTCATCGCCTTCAGCCCCATAGGTGTGGCAGCATTGTCAAGCCCAAGCATGTTCGCCGCCACATTCAGCATCATCGAGCCATGGGCAGGACTGTCCTTCGGGAGTGACGGGAAGAGTCTCGTGAAAAGTGGCCCTATTGCCCTTGACAGCACGGTCACCACTCCACCCTTCTCACCCACCCTCATCAGCCCCATCCACAGAGTGAGCACACCCGTGAGACCCAATGAAATCTCAAATCCCGTCTTGGCACTGCTGAATGTTGATTCAATAAGCCTGTTGAAGACATCAGTGTCACCGCTGAAGAGAAGCTGCGCAAGGGCGAAAATAAACCCGATAAGGAAAAAGGCTATCCAGATATAGTTTAAGACCATTGTGGAGTCATTGTGAAAAGCTAAAAGTATGGAAAAAAATCCTATTCGGACTCAAAACGGTTCGTTCAGAGCTCTTCGACCTCGATAATTTCAAAAGGTACCCGAAGTATGGCCTTGAAATCCTCCCCGGCATCGAGCATATTCTCATCGCCGTTCTCACAGAACCAGCGTATAAGAACCTCACTGTTGCACTCATACAGCTTTTCAAACTTCCTCAGGAGCGAGTGTATCCTGTTCGAGGAGCTCGTATTGAAAAACTCAAACTTCATGTTAAGAATAGTACGCGATGCAGGCTGCATGCTGTATCCTTCAATAAATTCAAACAGAGGACTATAAAATTCGATAGAGTTTTCAGGAATTGACTTTCCTTTTATTTCAAACAGCCCGCGCTCCGGATCAAAGTAAATTGACGGCGTTTTAGCTGTCTCTTTTATTACAAACTTATCCATGGCAACAAAGCAGAAGAGTATAAATATAGTTTTTTAAACTGAATCAGACAAGTTAAAATGGCACCATTTGATTAATCATAATTTTTTTAGTTTGCTTTTGCTATTTTTGGGCCTGAGAAGATTTACAGGCGACATACAATCCGGAATAATGAGATTTAAAGGGAGGCGCATCTTTACTATAATGCTGATGACAATGATTGCACTGGCATCAGGGTTCAGATCCGCTGCAAAAGATATCGTCATTGAGGGGACCGTTACGGATGAAGTCGGTGCCTTGCTTATGAACACCAGGGTCTCATTCTTTCTCAATGCCAGAGAGTATTCCTATGTGACAGGTTCTGACGGAAGGTATTTTTTAAAGATATCAGGCACATACAGCGATGTTCCCGGAGAGTTCCAGGCTGGCAAGCCGTATCCGGTTCCGTTCAGCTACTCCGTAAGGATACCATTTATAATCAACAGTGACGGCGACCTGACATTTACCGTTTATAATATTACAGGGCAGAAGATCAGGGTGATGCAATTCGATGCTGTTGCCGCCGGAAGTTATAATGTTGTCTGGGATGGCTGCAGCCAGAACGGCTCTCCGCAGCGGCCCGGCTTCTATGTCTATGCCCTCACCTTCAAAGGCAGGACCTACGGCGGAAGACTGATAAAGGCTACGGGAGCAAGCAATTCCTCTGCGGCCTCAGGCCTCGAGCCTGTCATGATGCCGCCGCAGCCTCCGGTCACTGACCAGTCAATGCGCTTCAGCCTGATCGCGGAAGTGACCAAAACAGGATTTTATCCGGTCAGACTGACAGATATTACTGTTGCACAGGACACTGTCATTGACTTCGTCCTGGCAAAGAGTCAGTCATTACCGTTCAGGGTGTCAGGAAACCATATTGCACGGTATGAAAACGCCGGTTACAGGTCAATGATACTCAAGGGTATCAATCTCGGATCATCCCCTCCGGGCTATTTTCCGGGAGAGATTGCCTATGCCATCACCCCTGAGACCTATGAGCGATGGATCAGACACATAGGTGAGTCGGGCTTCAACAGCATAAGGGTGTATACCCTTCATCCTCCTGTCTTCTATGAGAAGCTGGCAGAATATAATCAGAGAAACCCTGATAATCCTGTGCTCCTCTTTCAGGGCATATGGCTTGAGGAGGTGGAAGATGCGCATGACCCGGCAGCCTATGACCTCTTTAACCGCAGACCCTCATTCGGCAAAGAGATAGAGGAAGTGGTAAACTGTATGCATGGCAACGGGAATATTCCCTTCCGGTACGGAAAAGCCTACGGCATATACAAGACAGACATATCAAGGTGGACAGCCGGGTATATCATAGGCCGGGAGGTGGCTCCGCAGGAGGTTGACTCCACAAACAAATTTCACCCCTCGGTCAGCTCCTTCACAGGAACGCGGTTCAGCATCACCGGCGGGTCTGCTACAGAGGCGTTCGTGACAGAAATGCTTGACAAGGTGGCAACCTATGAATCAACGCATTATTCAGTTGAAAGGCCTGTCAGCTTCTCAAGCTGGCCTACCCTTGACCCGCTTGACCACCCCACTGAGATCCATACCGATGAGGATGTAGCATCCTTCGATATTACAAAGATCAGCGGCGCCACCCAAAATGCAGGCCTCTTTGCCAGTTATCACGCCTATCCCTACTACCCCAACTTCATCAGCCAGCAGCCTGACTATCAGACATACAGTGACACCTACGGTCCAAACAGCTATCTCGGATACATCACGGCAATGAAAAACCATTACAGTGATATACCTCTGGTGATCGGTGAGTTTGGAGTTCCCTCGAGCTGGGGCAGCGCCCATCAGTCATTCAGTGATATGCATCACGGCAGTTACTCGGAGATACAGCAGGGTGAGAAGAATATACGCATGATGAATAATATTCTTGATGCGGGCTGTGCCGGAGGATTCATGTTCGCATGGATGGATGAGTGGTTCAAGAGGACCTGGATAGTCTTGTATCTTGAAGCTTATGGCATAGAGTCAGGGTCAGAGACGATCCCCACACGTCAGTTGTGGCATAACGAGACCTCCCCGGAGCAGTGCTTCGGACTGCTGGCATTTGAACAGAAGGAGAGGGATCCGTTTGTCTCATACAGCCTTGATGCACCGTCAGGGCCGGTGAGCTCTGTCAGGGCCACGCATGACGAAGGGTACTTCTACCTTGAGATCAGTACCGCATCTGCTCTAAATGAGGAAGATAAACTTATGATAGCCTTCGATACTTACCTGGGCGGTACCGGTGAATCTCAGCTCCCTGACGGCGCAGTGATAGCAAACAGGGCGGAATTCCTACTGACGCTTGACCTGTCAGAAGATTCGGCCTTGCACCACGTGACTGCCGCCTATGATATGAACGGCCTGACTGTTAGATTCAATCTGACAGATCCGTCAGTTCAGAAATACAAGAGCACAGTCTCCGACGGGGCGCCATGGAACTTAATGAAATGGATCAATGACGGCTTTGAGCTGACCGAAGATGAATTAGGCAGAGTTCCTCTCGAGCATGCGACCGGCTTCAGCGCCGGCAACAGGGCTGCAGTGGCATGGGAAGGCAACATCATAAAGATAAGGGTGCCATGGACCATGCTCTATTTCAATGACCCGACGCAGATGAGAGTAAATGACGGGGCTGTCTCATACGACGGAGGGTATAACTTTGAAATCTTAACCTCCGTATCCGACGGGATTGCTGTTTCAGTCTCACATAAAGGTATTGTGACAAACAGCACAAACCGCTATCGCTGGCCTGCGTATCTTATCGTTCCACCCACCGTTGAAAGGGAGAAAGGTTCTCTCAATGTCATAAAAGAGGGGTTGAACGTTATACCTGATTATTTCAAGTAGTTGTCAGGTTTGTCAGGCAGTTTTGACGCTTTTCTTTTTCTGAAAACCGCTTCTTTCAGCTTTTCCCCATCCCTTCTTGCCACGCATGACCTCAAGATTGCCTCTGACGGCAAAATAGGTGTGTACGGGATAGAAGAACGGTTCAATAAGCGCTGTTCCGATAAGTTTGAGCACGTCACGCTTCTTGCGGTATTTGTGGAAGGTGATCTCTTCGAAGAGGACAGCCCAGGTTGAGAGGCTGACTGCAAAGGTATAGACAAAGAGGAAGAGGAGCAGGAAGAATGGCAGGTTCAGCGATCCGGTTATGACTAGGTATATCGTGTAAACGAAGCCCATAAATGCTATCAGCGGCGATGCCCATTCAAAGAGCAGCCAGTAGGGATAGCCCAGAAGACCCAGCCTTCCGTATCGCCTGTTGAAGAGCATGCTGCGATGCGCCCAAAGTGACTCTATCAGACCCCTCGTCCAGCGTGTTCTCTGTTTGCGCATCGATTTAAGGTCAGACGGCACCTCGGTCCAGCATAGCGGATCAGGTATGTAAGTCACCTCATAATTCTCATTATGCTCAGCCATGTAACGCCTCATCCTAAGAACCAGCTCCATATCCTCTCCCACGGTCCTGGTGCTGTATCCTCCGGCCTTAATAAGGGTCTCGCGGTCAAACATGCCCATAGCTCCTGAAATAAGCATCAGTCCGTCAAGATGGCTCCATGCCATTCGGCCAAGGAGAAAAGCACGGGTATAGTCCAGTACCTGCAGCCTGGGAAGAAAACTGGCAGGAAGGTGTATCTCGCGGATGTGACCCCGTTCTATATCGCAGGAGTTGACTATTCTGATCACACCGCCGGTTCCGATAACCTTCTTTTCCTTTTCCTCAAGGAATGGCTTGATGAGCTTAAGAATAGAGTCGGGCTCGATGATTGAATCGGCATCGATAGAGACTATCAGGTTGCTGCGGCTGAGATTTATCCCTGCATTAAGTGAGTCAGCCTTGCCGCCGTTGTTCTTGTCAATAACCGTAAGACGGTTGTAGGCAGGATCCTTCGATTTGTAAACACCTCTGATCCTCTCGCACGGGATGCGGTAGTCAAAGTAATAATTGACTTTCACCAGGTCATACGCTTCCCTGATCTTGTCAAACGTATTGTCGGTAGAGCCGTCATTTACAATGATCACCTCAAAGTTATTGTAATACAACGAAATGAGGGTTCGTACGTTGTCTATGATCGTCTTGCTTTCATTGAAGGCGGGTGCAATAATGGTGATTTTCGGACTGAGAGGTGAGAGAACCAGTGAATTATAGTTCACATAGCTGTTCTTGCGCAGGTATTTCCTGAGAGAGAGGGCCGAGTGAATGCCGAGCAGCACATACGTCGTGAAAATGACGATGGTGAGATAAAAGATCAGGTATGCAAAGATGAATCCCATGGTACTCAGTATATCCTCCTGTCAAGCACGTGCCTGACGATTATGTTATAGTTTTTATATTCCGACTTCATGATCTTGACGAGTGCCTTGACACCCTCCTCACCCATGTTTTCAATTGCCTTGACAGCTTCTATCTGCAGCTGCACATCGTCTTCCTTGTCAAGCACCAGCTTGAGGAAACCCATCATCGACTCGTCAGGCATCCTGCTCATTGCCCTTACTATCTCGAGACAGTTGTTGTATTCCTGGAATTTATACATCCGTTTCATGGTCTCAAGCGTACTCCGCATATCCAGGTCACCCGCTACCTGCACAGCGAGCTGGCTTACACGCGCATCACGGTGAAGGAGCACCCTTCTCAGCTCCGGCTCTGCCTCCTTTTGCTTGAACTCCCGTATCATGCGGAGTGCAAACATTACGACTGTCGGGTTGGGCGAGTTGAGCCATCTGCTGAAGTCGGGGACAGGGATATCATGCTGTACTATCAGGTCATGAAGAGTGATCTGTTCCCACAGTGAGAATGGCCTGACAAGGTGTGACAAGAACTCAAAGGGATCCTTTTCACTGAGCCTGACAAGGGCTATCTGTGCCTCCATCCTCAGTATCTCATTCTTTGAGCCAAGTGCCTTGTACATCTCATCATTGGCCTCCTTTATGTTCATGAAGGCAAGCTCCCTGAAACCCTTGATCTTCATATGCCACTGGCGGCTGCGTGCCCGCTGAACCGAATCTTTGTCGAGCTCAAGTTCCTTATAAAGCCTGGTGAGCTTCTCACCGGAGTCACCCTTGAGATTGACACTTACGTCAATCATCTGTTCAACAAGCACCTGCCTCCTGTAAAAATCAGAAGCGATAGGCTTGAATATCTCATAACCCGCATCACCGAACAGATAGTCAATTATAAGAGCCTGGTACTGTTCAAGGAGATACTGTCGCAGCTTTGCCTCCTTCTCCATTCTCGTCCTGTTCAGAAGTATCACGACAAGAAGGATTATCATTGTGGCAACTGAAAATACTATGGTGATTATCAAGGCATTCACCAGGGCTACTGACTTCCCGAAGTAGTTATAACGTGTCAGCCAGGGGCTGTCTCCCCTGAGAAAGAACAGATTGTTGAAGCTTCTGCTGTGGCTCCCCTCCTGCATCGAATCCTGCTCCTGCTGATCAGGTTCTATTATTATCGTGTCAGCCCGGTGCACCTTTTCTTCTTGCTGCTGAGGCACGCTGTCTGACTGCATCACTGCGGCCACAGTACCGGAGTTGCCTTTCAGCGGATGATTATCTTCCTTACTGCTTTTGCCTACGGCAGTCACCGGAAAAGAAACGGGTATGTAGAGGCAGGGTGCACTGCCTCTGAGGCTGCTGTTGATAAATACTTTGAAGAGTCCGTTTTCCGCTATTACATCTACACTCAGACCGGCCATCTCAGCCAGTTTTGCGCTGAGAGACTCTGCATAGTCGCGGCGGGCGAATGAGCCCATCTGAATGCAAAAGTTGCCGTTGGAAAGAGAAATCAGCCCTTCAACAGTAAGCTCGCCTGGGAATGAAGTCACGGCCGGGGCCGTTGCAGACGGTGTCTCAGGCTTGTCAGATATGATGTCTGATACCGATTTTTCCACCGTAATGGCAGCACCTGCATACCATATTGAAAATGAAAGCCATATGATTACCAGCAGTCTCATTTTGTCTTTCCAATGCCACGGATGATGCTTACCCCCCCCTCAAACCTGTTACGGTAATTTGTCTCGTCATACTTCTCATATGAATACCCTGCTCCCACCCTGAATGCCCACAGTGACGTGAACTGATTGAAATATGAGAGTCTTACGCTGGTTGCGCTCTGCCTCTCAAGATCGGTCATTATATCAAGGGGCTCATCGGGAGCCGTACCTGCACCAAGTGTCAGCTGCAGGTACTCTGTCCTGCTGAAATACCTTCGTGCGTTAAGATATACTGATGTCCTCACTCCCATCTCCTTGAAGTGGAAATAACCCCTGGCAGCGAACCACCAGTCTCCGATATACTTTTCTGCTGATAATGTTGCAATGAAGGTGTTGCGGTCAAAGTAATAATAGTTTATGCCTGCCGAGACAGCCCATCCTGCCGGCAGCGTCTGCCATACCTCCAGTGCGGCCCTGTGCTTCGGGAACCACTGTCCCGGGCTGAAGGCATATGCAACATAGGCGTAATTCTTTGGTGACAGCTGTGGCCATGCTTCAGCTGCGAACTGAATATCGTTATCACGTGTCTCCTCAGGCGGCCCCAGGTAAATGTTTCCTGCATTCACCGTTGCAACGGCTGTGCCCCATCCGAACCTGTGACCGGCGCCAAGGCTGAATACCTGCCAGAAGCGGTCATACGGTTCAGAAAACGTATCAAAGAAGTAACCGGCTCTGACATCTGTGGGAGGGGTTTCCTGCTGGGTCCTGTCGCGTGACCACCTTCTGATGTCACCGATTGCCTCTATCGCATCACCGTTGTCCGGTTCTGTGAGGAGCAGAGTATCAATCACAGCCTCCGCCTCATCATAATGGCCCTGCCATGCCAGTATGCGGCCTAACAAAATACGGGCATCACCGTAAAGCGGGTACGCTTTTACCAGCTCCCTGGCAGCCGGCTCCGCCTCCGAATACTTACCGTCAAGAGCCAGCGACCTGACCCTTGCATATTCAGCCTCAGGAGAAACCTCCTCCTGCGCCGACAGTGTTCCGAAGGCTGCCGCAGAGACAACTATGGTAAAGATTAATGTCAGGCACCGGTTTATGTGCATGATTCATTCCTTAATTAAAGACCTGATCTTCATGATCAGATCATCAGGGTTAAATGGCTTTGTGATATATCCGCTTACCTTCATTTCATTGGCCTGACGCTGCATCTGGGGATCACTGAACGCCGTTACAATAAGCACAGGGGTCTTCTTCTTAAGATCGGTACGCAGAAATCTTATGACCTCAAGCCCGCTGTGATAAGGCAGATGTATATCAATTATTACGAGGCTGAATTCATGGTTACGGAGAATATCAAGTGCGCTGTTGCCGTCTGATGCAATGACGGTCTCATATCCTTCACGATCAAGGACAACTGACATGGCTTTCGATGCCAGTTGATTATCTTCACAAATAAGTATCTTCATCATTAAACTCAGCCCTGAATCCGCAATCAGTATTAATAGAATATTCTGACTTTCAAAATTGGCTCTTTTTATCCTCCCTGCCAAGAAAAGCCATGCTCATTTTGACCGGTGTTGATAATTAATTGATAAAACCTGCTGCAGCAACTGTTGACGCAGATATCTAATCATCGGGCAGTTTCATACCCGCAAGTGCCTCTTCTGCAGCCTTGCGTACCTCCTCGGAATCATCTGTCATGAAAGAGGATATATATTGCGCAGCCTGACGTGTGTTCAGGGTTCCGGCAAGCAGTATGAGTTCGCTTCTTGTGTCCGGAGCAAGAGCATATGGAGCTATATCTTTTATGAGCTGCAGCTTGCGTTCAGGATCGAGACTGGGTGTATTAAGACTCCGCAGATATGCATCAAATGCAGGACGGCCGAAGGTTTTGTTTCCCGAAGCAGTAATTTCATACAGTGCCGGGAGAGCAGTATGATCGGTCCAGTGTGCCAGGGCATCAAAGCATATATCGCGAGTCTCCGCATTTCCTGCTTCAAACTCCTTAAAGACCGTTTTCGCGGCGGCCTCTCCCCCTGTCACCGCCAGTACAGGAACGAGTCTCATCTTAATTTTACTGTTGTCATAAGACTTCAGTATCACGTCAGACCGCATCTGAGGATCATCTGACTGTAACGCCGCAGCAGCAAGAGCCCTCTGTACCTCTTCAATTTCATTCTTATCGGCAAGTGTTTCAAGCAGCGTCATCAGGGCTCCCTGATCATCATATGAGGAGAGCCTGGCCAGTGAGGTTATGGCAGTGGCTCTGATACCGGGATCGGGAGTGTTCACATATGACATTACGGTAGCGAAATACTCATCATTCCCTGACCAGGCCAGAAGCCGGATCAAGGTAACTGTCGAATGACCTGTTGATTGAGGGAGTCTCCCGGCAACCTTTTCAATACCTGTGCTGTCAAGCACAGTGATGAGAGCGTTTGCTGCTGCCGTATGTCCCTCTTCACTGTCACTCTTCATTATCCAGTCCAGGAGGGGATCGACAGCCGTGGCTCCCTCCAGTTTTGCCAGGGCGCCGGCAGCCTCGCCGGCAAGGTCAGGCGAATCGCTGCCCAGAGTCTCCAGCATCAGCGGGACAGCGAGCGTATCACCTCTCTCCCCCAGCATGAAGAGTATCTCCGCCTTAGCCTCGTCATGAACCTTATCAATCCTTTTGATCCACTTCCTTGTTACGTCTGATCCGGGGAGCGAATTTGTAAGCCTCAGGGCTCCTCCGCGTATTACAATATCAGGGTCATCGGCTGCCTCCAGCAACACGGGAAGGGCATCCTTACCCTTTACGGCCACTGTCACACTCATTGCTGCCAGTCGCTGAGCCGAAGTCTCAGATGTGGTGCTCCTTCCCATTACCTTACCGGTGATTCTCTCCATCCCTTTCACATCTCCTGCGAGCCCGATGTTTTTTGCATACAGCAGCAAAGCCTGCACTGCACCCGTCGGTTCCCACATATAACCGGCGTTTTCTGCTGCCCCGGTCAGCACAGGCAGTGCAGCCGGATCAGCCGCAGAAGCGAGTGCATAAAGCGCAGCAGACTTCTCTGCCTGACTGCCCTTCTCATACCACCTGATGTAATCCTTTACCGCACCAGTATACTTCATGTCAGCAAGAGCAACCATTATCTGTGCCGCACAGGGTGACACATCAGAAGCAAGCCCCGAGGCCATGATCATGACTGCCTCGTCACCGCCAATATACTGAAGTGCTATAACCGCATCATCGCATGAAACAGAATCGTTTAAGAAACCAGCCAGTGCCTCAACCGCCGCCGCTGAACCGATAAGATTGAGCTGCCTGAGAAAGAAAGTCCTCACCTCTTCATGAGACGCCTTCTCCATAAATGCAATGCATTGCCTCTCCCATTCGATCTTCCTGTCAGGCTTGTCATCTCCTGACAGATGAAATGTAAGGGAAGATATTGCATAACGTGCTTTGGTATCATCACCGGTGCCGGCAGGGATTACCATGCTGCAGATAAGCGATCTGCCCTCTTCTCCCAGGGCGTACATCTCCTCCATTAAACTGCCGGCAAGATCCTGGTTGTCAGCGGGGAGCCTTGCCAGCAGTGAGGCAACACCCTCCTCAACTGTCCTGATATCCTGCGACCTCAGTGAGGTGGTGAGCAGCAGAGCTGCAAGCAGGGATAGAATGAATATGTTTCTTTTCATGTCGTGACCTGGATTAAAATTTCAGAAGTGCCATTCACCTCTCATCGGCTGATCTATCAATGCATTGGCCCCATCGTCGTCTATAAACACCTGTTTCACAGGGTCGAACCGCAGGTTCCGTCCGAGCCGCAGTGCAACTACACCCATGTTGACTATCGTGCACGAGCGATGACCGTTCATTTCGTTAAGGGCAAACGGACGTCTTGTCCTGACTGACTCGGTAAAGAGGGTTATCTCAGGTTCCGGATCAGGAAGAGAATCGACAATGTCTGCCAGGTTGGGTATGTCAGACGCGAACCCTTTGAATATTTTTCCGTTGGGACCCTCAATATAGGCTGCATCCTTGTCGCGGTTTTCCCCGTCGAGTATGATCTGGCATCCGTCCTCATAAGTATAGGTGATCCTCCTCCATGAGCCCACGGCATCATAGTGCTGCTGCGGGGCATCAATCTCAACCGATACCGGGCTCGTATCATCCTTGCCAAGGAAATACTGAACCGGGTCAATATAATGCTGCCCCATATCGCCAAGGCCGCCTCCGTCATAATCCCAGTATCCCCTGAACTTCGAATGGACCCGTTCCGGATTATATGGCTTCCGGGGTGCCGGCCCGAGCCAGAAGTCATAGTCGAGCTCAGCCGGCGGAGTCATAGGCTTAAGGTTTGTCTCACCGCTCCAGTAAAACTTCCAGTCATACCCTGTCACGCCGCTTATGGTTACTTTCAGCGGCCATCCCAGCAGACCGCTGCTGACAATCTTTTTGAGTGGTCTGACGGTGGTCCCCAGTCCGTAGAACTGACTCCTGAACCTGAACCAGGTGTTCAGCCTGAAAACTCTTCCGTTTGCCCTGACAGCCTCGACTACTTTCTTCCCCTCACCTATTGTCCTGGTCATAGGCTTTTCACACCAGATATCCTTGCCTGCATCCGCAGCCATCCTTGACATTATGCCATGCCAGTGGGGAGGTGTTGCGATATGGACAATATCGATGTCGGGTCTTGCAATCAGCTCCCTGAAATCGTGATAGCCTGTTACTCCTTTGCCTGCAATGCCGAGTGCATGGTTCAGATGGTTCGAATCGACGTCGCAAACGGCCAGGAGGCGGGTATTTTCGTAGGCGAAGTGACCCAGCCCCATGCCCCCGACACCGATGATCCCCTTTGTTAGCTGATCACTCGGAGGAGTATAACCTCTTCCGCCAAGCACATGACGCGGCACAATTGTCAGCGCCAGCCCTGCCGCTGCACTCCTGCGGATAAAATCCCGCCTGTTGACTGTATCCTTATTCATCTTGTCTGATTTGTTCTGCTATCTGCATGTGTTATAATGATATTGTTATTGTCAGTTCTTGCCTGATAAAGGGGCAGCACCTTCATCCGGTACATTATACGATGTACGCAGTTCTTTAAGCCGCTTCCTCAGGCTCTCTTCGACACTGTCATATGAAGGATCATCAATCAGATTCTTCATTTCATGCTGATCTGCCTCCAGGTCATAAAGCTCCCAGTGATCTGTGTCACCGTAGAAATGGATCAGCTTATACCTGTCAGTCCTTACGCCGTAATGGGGCCTGGTATCATGCTCACCCGGGTATTCATAATAGTGATAATAGAGAGCGTCGCGCCATTTCTTCACTGCAGGCCCCTTCAGCAGCGGGACCAGGGACATACCCTGCATGTCATCCGGGGGGCTGACGCCTGCCAGCTCAAGAAAGGTGGGAGCCAGGTCTATGTTCTGAACCATCTCGCCTATGTCTCCCTTTGCCTCGAAGCCCTGCGGCAGCCTCATCATCAAAGGGGTACGGAATGACTCCTCGTACATGAACCTCTTGTCAAACCACCCGTGTTCTCCAAGATAAAAACCCTGGTCAGAAGTATAGACAATAATGGTGTTGTCTCTCAGTCCGGCAGAATCAATAAAATCCAGCAATCGCCCCGTATTGCGGTCGACCGACTGGATAGTTCTCAGGTAATCAGCAAGATACCTGTTCAGCTTGAAAACCGCCAGTGAGTCTCCGGTAAGAGGATGAGCGTTGTAATCTTTGCTGAGTGGCTCAAATTCATTCTGCCAGGCCTCATATTGCTGAGGTGTCAGTCTGTTCTTAAGGTAAGAAACATAGTCTATTTCAGATTGTGTTATACTGTCACCGTCAGTGCCTGTAATCTTCAGGTCAGATGCCATGCGCATGTCTTTGAATATGCTCATCTTCTGCATCTCAGCTCCTTTCCTTCCCTCATAGGTATCGAAGAAATTACCGGGGATCGGGAAATCTGGATCGTCGAAGAGATCAAAATCAATTGTGTCAGGCATCCAGTTGCGGTGTGGAGCCTTGTGATGCACCAGTATGCAGAATGGCTTGCTCTTATCCCTGTCACGGATCCATTCAATAGCCATGTCTGTGATAAGTGTGGTGGCATACCCCTCCTGGCGGTATCTGCGGCCCATCTCAATGAAATCAGGATTGTAATAGCTCCCCTGCCCGGGAAGTATGTTCCAGTAGTCAAATCCGGTCGGTTCGCTCTGCAAATGCCATTTGCCGATCACGGCTGTCTGGTATCCTGCCTCACGGAGGAGCTTGGGGAAGGTGACCTGCGAGCTGTCAAACCGTTGCCTGTTGTCAGTATGACCGTTGGCATGGCTGTGTTTGCCTGTCAGGAGTGCGGCCCTGCTGGGTGCGGATATTGAGTTGCAGACAAAGCTGTTGCGAAAGATGACGCCCTCCCCGGCTATCCGGTCGAGAGCAGGGGTGCTGTTCAATGTACCTCCGTAAGCACTTATTGCCTGATATCCGTGGTCATCAGTCATTATGAAAACAATATTCGGCTGTTCATGCTTTTTGACCTGGCATGAAGTTATCACTCCGGGAATACATAAAAGCGGAAATAATCTCATTGCTGCCTTTGGTTAAGTTCAAAGCACTAATTTAGTGAAAATGAATCTAATTACGATGAAAGTGCTCAAACGACTATTAGTCAGCCTGTTGATGTTGCCAACTGCAGTGATTGTCCTCAATGCGCAGTTTGCGGAAGCAGAAATTTACGCCACAAGAAGGGCTGAGGCATTACGAAGAACCGGCGGCGGAGCAATTGTGATCCCGGGTACTCTCAGAACACCATACGGCCAGACCGATGGATCATCGGAAAGGTATTTCCGGTACCTCACCGGCTGGGAATCACCGGGGGCATGGATGGTGCTCACTGCCGATGATACGGCAGGATATGTACTTTTTATGACTCCGGGCGCCGCAGGGCGTACTGCCTGGGACAACCATGTCCCGGATGCCGATGAGGCCAGAACGGTTTACGGTGCTGACAGGGCCTACCCCATGTCCATGTTCAGGAGCAGGGCAGCAGAAATATTGTCCCACTTTGATACAATATGGACAACACCATCCTCAAGAATTATCAATGAGACACTCGCTTCATTATTCCCTGAGGATAAGGCTCCGGTGATAAAGGATATCAGGAAAAACCTCAATGACATGAGGATTATCAAGGACAGTCATGAGATCGCTCTTCTGAAGAGGGCAGCCATTGTCACCGCCGAGGCACAGAGACAGGCAATGATGCTCGCAGCCCCCGGAAGATTTGAGTATGAGCTTGAGGCAGCCATAGAGCATACTTTTCGTTCGGAAGGGTGTGACGGACCGGGTTTCACCACTATCATCGGTTCAGGGTCCAACTCCACGATATTGCACTATGACCTGAACAGCCGCAGGCTGGAGGCCGGTGACGTCATTGTGATGGATATAGGGGCAAAATACAAGGGTTATACGGCAGACGTTACGAGAACGATCCCAGCCTCAGGCCGCTTCACCTCTGAACAGCTTGAGATATATAACATTGTTCTTGAAGCACAGAAAGAAGCCATCAGGGAGATGATGCCCGGCAAGAGGTCACTGGCAGCGCACGACAGGGCTACAGAGGTCATAATGGAGGGCTTGAGCCGTCTTGGCCTTGTGACAGACCCTGCCTCTCCATGGCAGAAAAAGCTATATATACTGTACACCAGCACACACCATATAGGTCTTGACGTTCATGATACCTATCCCTATCAGCTGACGCCGTATGATGAAGGCATCCTCAGTCCAGGGATGGTCATCACCATCGAGCCGGGTATCTACATGAGCCCTGACATGCTTAATAACCTTCGTGAACAGTACAGGGGCAAACCCGGGGAGGAGGAGATAACTGCATTCATCTCACAGATAACACCACTCTTCGAGAAGTATAAAAACACAGGCGTCAGGATCGAGGATGACATCCTTATTACTGAGGAAGGAAACATTGTGCTGTCAGAGGCAGCACCAAAAGAACCGGCAGAGATAGAGCGGCTGATGAAGAAGCGAAGCAGGTATGAATGATCTGCCTCTATACCGTCATTATCTTCTTCCTTATAATTATCCACGAGACAATCAGGAGGTATCCTGCGCAGAGCAGAAGCACACCCATTCCCATCGTCACGCCCAGTGAATCACTGACCAGCCCCATTATGGGAGGTATCAGCGCGCCACCTGAGATTGCCATCATCATCAGGCCTGATATCTCGTTGCCGCGCTCGGGATATCTCTGGATGGTAAGTGAAAACACCAGCGGGAAGATATTTGCAACACCGAGCCCGATGATGAATACAAGGGCCCATGCGGCTGCCTTCGACGGCACCAGGAGGATCAGGGCAATGGAGATGATAGATAGCAATGCACTGTAAAGAAATCCCTTAGAGGAGGCCAGTTTTGTAAGTACCAGGGCACCGGCAAAGGTCCCAAGCATACGTCCGAGGAAATATATGCTTCGACCTGACTGGGCTGTCACCTCATCTATGCCAAACTTTGTTGCCAGGTACCTGCCGGAGAAATAGTTGAAGCCCACATCAATACCCACAACAAGAAATATTGAGAGTACCATCATCAGTATATATGAATTACCCAGCAGTTTGAAAGCAGAAGCCAGTGAAGCCTTTTTCTCCGTTGACATGGTCTCCTCTATTTTCACTGTGCCCAGCCATACGACGCTCAGCATCGATACGATGCCGAAGACGAGGAAGAGAAGCTTCCAGTCCCCGAATCGGCTGGCGAAGACTGCTGCAAGCGGTGCGGCTATCATGGAACCGATGGCTTTGATGAACTGTGAGAAACTCAGAAAGCTTGACGCCCTTCTACCCGGCACAACATCGACAAGAAGAGGATTGGCAGAAACCTGAACGATGGTGTTGCCTATGCCAAGAAGGGCAAAGCCGGTGATCACTGTGCCGAAGGTGTAGAAGAAGTATGGTATCAGAAGGCCTATACCGGTGATGCCCATTCCGATATTGAGCATCAGCCTCTTCCCTACCCGTGCCTGGATTATTCCTACGGGAACTGACAGGATAAAGAACCATATAAAAGCTGCAAACGGTATCAGCCCGAGGATAAAATCACTCAGCCCAAGGTCACCTGCCACACGGTCCTTCCCTATTCCTACCAGGTCAACAAAACTCATCACGAAGAAAGAAAGGAGAACCGGTACCACCAGCCTCATCTCAATTTTTTTCTCATTCATATTGGTCGTTATAATGGTTTTACATCAATGCCAGGGCAGGCTGTACTGCCTTCCAGAATTCATCATTATGCAGATAGGCACTGCCAAGGAGGGCGGCATCTTCCTTCAGCTCCGACATCTCCACCTTTACCATGCATCCTGCTTTCCCCAGTTCATCCTCAAATGCTTTGCCGAAGAGGTCATAGGCAAGAGAGACATTGCCGCCGATGACAAGTATCTCAGCGCCGAACTTCAGCAGCCACGGGGCCAGGAAAAAGCCCAGATTCCTTCCAAACTCATCAAAGACCGCCTGCACGGCCGGTGACTTCCTTGCCGCATCGGCAACATCCCTCACCCCTTTTGCCACTTGTCCCGTCACCTCTGCATACCTGGCAATGAACCATCTTGTAGAGAATGAGTCATCGGCGATCCCTTTCCCAAACGGGAGGTGATAGACGCAGCCCATGGCAGGCACATTATCACCCTCAACCACAGGTATGCGGTCATCGATAAACGCTGAGCCAAATCCTGTTCCGAGGGTGATGGCCATCATCTTCCGGTAGCCTGCTGCCCTTCCTGCCCATGCCTCTCCCACTGCAAATGAGCTTGCATCATTCATGAACCGCACCTTGCAGTCACACGGAAGTCCTAGCCTTGATGCCAGAGCACTGCCGACATTTACACCGTACAGATTCTCATACTTATCGACTCCCCTGATAAGGCATATCCCTTTGGGGTAATCGAACGGACCGGGCATGGCAACCCCTATGCCCCGCAGCCTGAAGACAGGTACATTCCTGAGTACTTTCCGCAGAGTATCAGCCCATATGTTGAGGATATCATTTGCCTGAGCCTTGTTGTCAACAGGGCTTTCCGCACGTGATCCTTCAATGATGGTATGATTAATCATATCAACTGCGACGGCTGTTATATGACTGCCTCCGATATCAACTCCTATGGCAATGTTCTGAAGCGTGTTATCCATCTCCTGAATATTATGATCCGTTTTATGTGGCGATGAAAGTATTGATTTTCCAAGATACTGCAAAATGAAATATGTTTAAGAAGCAAAAATCATAGGTGGCGTATGGGAAAAACACTAAATTCGGCATATTAATACTCAGTAAACCGATTTAAAAATTCATAAAGTTTTTATTATGCAAAAAATTACAAAAGAGGAAGCGCTGCTCTATCACAGTCGCGGACGCCACGGCAAGGTGGAGGTGATACCTACCAAACCCTATTGTACACAGTATGATCTCAGCATGGCCTATACCCCTGGCGTGGCCTACCCCTGCCTCGAGATCGAGAAGAATCCCGATGACGCTTATGAATACACGTCGAAAGGAAACCTTGTAGCTGTAATCTCTAACGGAACAGCAGTGCTTGGTCTCGGTGACATCGGAGCCCTTGCCGGGAAGCCGGTAATGGAGGGCAAAGGGCTTCTCTTCAAAGTATTTGCTGATGTTGATGTCTTTGATATTGAGGTAGATGAAAAAGATCCTGAAAAGCTTATCGAGATATGCGCAAAGATAGCCCCTACCTTCGGAGGCATCAATCTCGAGGATATCAAAGCCCCCGAGTGCTTCGAGGTAGAGACGAGGCTGAAGGAGATGCTTGACATCCCGGTCTTTCACGACGATCAGCACGGCACCGCAATCATATCATCGGCCGGATTGCTGAATGCCCTTGAAATACTCGGGAAAAAAGCGTCTGATTTAAAAGTTGTCGTATGCGGAGCCGGAGCTGCCGCCAACTCATGCACACGCCTATATGTTGCACTCGGTGTGAAGAAGGAAAACATCGTGATGGTTGACAGCAAGGGTGTGATTAACTCGAAACGGACAGACCTTAATAAATATAAGAAGGAGTGGGTAACAGACCGCAATATTAACACCCTGGCCGAAGCAGTGAATGGAGCCGATATGTTCCTCGGTCTCTCTGTTGCCAACATGCTGAGCAAGGAGATGCTCAGTACCATGGCGCCCAACCCGATTGTCTTTGCCATGGCCAACCCGGTGCCGGAGATAAGCTATGAGGATGCCATGTCAACACGTGATGACCTTATTTTTTCAACAGGCCGTTCAGACTATCCCAACCAGATAAACAATGTTCTGGGATTCCCCTTTATCTTCAGGGGTGCACTGGATGTGAGGGCAACAACCATCAATGAGGAGATGAAGCTGGCAGCAACAAAAGCGCTTGCCGCCATTGCAAAAGAGAAGGTACCTCAGTCGGTACTGAAAGCATATAATCTTGAGAAGCTTGAGTTCGGAAAGGATTATATCATCCCGAAACCTGTCGATCCGCGCCTCATATCCAGGGTTGCCTCTGCGGTGGCACAGGCTGCCATTGAGACAGGCGTTGCCAGGCTAAAGATCGATGACTGGGATGCCTACCGAAAGTCTCTTAATCGCCGCACTGCAGAACACATACACAGGATAGCAAAGATCTGCTGTCTCTAGAGGTGATACAATAAAAGAAAGGCCGTCTTCCGCTTTTGACGCGGGAAAGACGGCCTTCTCATTTACCCTCCTCACTTTATCAACCAATCAGCTATGCCAAACTCTGAAAAAACATAGCTTTACCTGTCAGCCTTGACTTTCAGCTTTGCCTCGTACATACTGAGTATGAGCGATGAAAGCTGATCTATGCTGAATGCGTTTCTGTTAAGCGTTGCATCAAAAAGGTAATCGATGACTTGTGGCTTCTTCTCAAGAAAATCAATCAGAAGCTTATGCCTCTTCTCATCTGTTTCCAGGACATACTCCTCGGCCTTTTTGATCAGCATCTCCTTCTTTTTCATCACATTCTGCACTCTCCAGTAGAGCGGAGCCACAAGTCTTACGTGCAGGGCGTTTGTCATATCTCCTGTGATGGCCACCCCTCCGCGGCCGATAATCACCACATGCCCCTCACGTGCCATCGTCAGTACAACATCCCTTATCGCTTTTTTTACCGAACTGTCAGTAACGAAAGAGCCGGAAAATGCCATTATCATCTGCGACACATCTGACAGAGCCAGCCCCTTGTAATAAGTCTCAATCCTCTGTGTGTCGGTCTTAAGCTCATGAGCAGCATGATATATGATGTCCTTGTCAACCCACTTCCACCTGGTTGTGTTGTATCTCATGTTCAGCTGTGTCACCAGTGAGGCGGCTACCTCCCTCCCGTCACATCCGGTAAGTCTTGAAATTGTAATAACAGGGCCCGTCTGGTCTGCCGGCCTCCCAAGCATCTCTGCCCTGTAGCGTGTATCAAAATAATCAAATATCTTCTTCACGACCAAGGCATTGGAATCTGCATCATACATCCCGTCACCAGGTGCACGGGCAGATTAAAATTTTACAAAATATAGTGATTTTTTATTGAAAAATCAAGCAATAATCCTGAAAAGAGAATGATTTTGTACAGCAAAAACTCAAAATACTCATTTTAAGGCCTTTACAAACTATTTTTATTGATTAACAAAAATTTAACAAATTAAAGGTGCAACAAAGAGGGGGGGTACCGGTCTTTAGTATGAAAAGAAAATGGAAAAGGACAGTTCCACATTTTTTCAAGGACAGTTTAGTGTTAAACAAAAACGGGTTAGTCATGAAAAGAATTATGTTAGCATTGTTGCTGTTTGCAGGTATTGCATCGCTGTCATTCGGCAGGGTCATCGCAAAAGGAGACTCAAACACATCCTTTGGAAAGTACACCATCGAGGTCTGTGATCAGCCTCAGTCTCTGAACGGTGAAGAGATGAAATGTTATCTCATCACCTATGAAAGCTCCCCGGTAACCGTTAAGGTATTCGTGGACAAAGAAAAGAAATGCAAGAACTATGTTGTCGTAACTGATGGTCTGTCAGTAATGTACACCTGTGACGGGGAATACTTCGGGGTAAACAAGGTTGATCCCAAGTTCAAGGGTGAGGGCATTATAACAGATGATTCACTCCTTGACAGGAGCAACTATTTTCATCAGAAGGTTATTGCCCGCGGCATCACTGAGGAGTTTGACGCCACAAGGCTCATTGCCTCTTACTATCCTGCTCTTGTGAAGTAAAGCAGGGAGAAGGCTTTTTCCTTCCTTAATAAGGCCGTCCGGCCTTCTACGATCAGGTTTAGGTTGAAAAGAAGGTGTCTCAAAGGGCACCTTCTCTTTTTTTGGGATTCTTGTTCATCTATTTTCTTTTGCTCCTCCAAAAGAAATGAACCAAAGAAAAGGAGGCCGGAAAAGACAACCACCCCCTGTTTGTCCGCCCGCTACGCCAGGCCTTAAAGGCGCCACCAAACAGGGTGGGGTTCGCACCTTTTCCGGTCTGCCCACGCGCACTGCCAGGTGCTGTATGCTCCGAAGGTGTGAAATATGATTTGGATAGCTCCTACCCTGCTTTACCTCAATAATCACACGCCGCCCCATTTAAATTATTACATAGCTTCTTTTTTATAAATGGCTGATATCATTGACTTTTGTCACATCCGTTGACATGGGGACTGTTAACTTTGCAGTTTTCCGGACTGCTTATGCAGATAACCGAAATCAATTACTACACAAACTTATTATGAAAAAGAAGATAAGGTTCAGCCTCGTTTACAGGGACATGTGGCAGTCAACAGGAAAGTATCAGCCAAGAGTCGACCAGTTGGAGGCAGTGGCGCCCCACATAATTGAAATGGGCTGCTTCGACAGGATAGAGACCAATGGCGGAGCATTTGAACAGGTACAACTCCTTTACGGAGAGAATCCAAACAGTGCAGTCCGTAACTGGGTAAAGCCCTTTAACAAGGCGGGTATTCAGACACACATGCTCGAACGTGCCCTGAACGGAATAAGAATGTATCCCGTTCCTGCTGATGTGAGGCGGCTCATGTACAAGGTAAAAAAGGCACAGGGCGTAGATATATCAAGATCGTTCTGCGGTCTGAATGATCATCGTAACCTGGAGCTATCAGTTAAGTACGCCAGGGAGGCGGGAATGATATCACAGGCAGCCCTGTCAATAACCTCCTCCCCTGTACATACCATTGACTATTACATGGGAGTTGTTGACAGTGTCATCGGATACGGTGCAGATGAAATATGCCTGAAAGATATGGCCGGAGTAGGAAGACCGGCTTCTCTGGGTGAACTTGTCAGGCGAATCAAGAAAAAATACCCTGAAATCATGGTCCAGTACCATGGACACAGCGGCCCGGGCATGTCGGTGGCCTCCATGCTGGAAGCGGCTCGCGCCGGAGCCGATTATCTTGATGTCGCTATGGAACCTCTCAGCTGGGGCATGGTACATCCTGATGTTATCGCCATCCAGGCAATCATGAAGGATGCCGGATTTGATGTTCCGGAAATAAATATGGATGCCTATATGAAGGTAAGGTCCCTTACACAGGAGTTTATTGATGATTTTCTGGGTTACTTCATTGATCCCAGAAACAGGCAGATGACATCCCTCCTTGTCGGTTCCGGACTGCCCGGAGGCATGATGGGAAGCATGATGGCTGACCTGAAAGGCGTTCACCAGGGTATCAACTCTGCGCTCAAGGCGAAGAATAAATCTGAATTATCTGAAGATGAACTTGTTATCATGCTGTTCAGAGAGGTAGAGCATATCTGGCCCATGCTTGGATACCCTCCTCTGGTAACACCGTTCAGCCAGTATGTCAAAAACGTTGCCCTCATGAACATTGTCTCCCTGGTGAATGGCAAGGAGCGGTTCTCAATGATAGATCCCAATACTTGGGACATGATACTCGGCAAAGCAGGAAAGCTGCCCGGACAGCTTGCTCCTGAAATAATTGAACTTGCAAAGCGCGAAGGAAAGCAATTCTATGAGGGAACACCACAGGAGAACTACCCTGATGCACTCGACGCCTACCGCAGGGAGATGGATGAAAACAAATGGGAATACGGCAGGGACGATGAGGAGCTTTTCGAACTGGCAATGCACGACAGACAGTACCGCGATTATAAATCCGGCGTTGCAAGGACCCGCTTCATAAAGGAAGTAGAGGATAAGAAGGCAGAGTTGTCAAGGGGCACAGTTCAAAAAGTGTCGCCGAGAAAGCTGCTCGGCGCACCCGAGACAGGTATAGCCTTCATCTATTCGGGAACAACATACACATGGTGCGGAGACGATGGCCTCCCTGCCGAAGGAAAAGAGGTCAAAAAAGGAGAAATTATAATGTACATCATGATTGGCCGTACATTCAGGGAGGTGAGGGCTGACCGTGATGGCGTGATAAAAAAGATCCTTGTAAAACGTGGTGAGAAGGTCAGCAAGGGTGATCCACTTGTTGAATTCGAATAGGCATTGCCGGAATGGTTGGGCATACAAATTCTGGTTTTTTGAAATTTTAGTAATTATCAATACATTTATCAGCACTAAACCAAAATTCCTGACCATGAAAAAACTGCTCTTTATGTTCTTAATTGCTTTGATTGGAGCAACCTCCTGCAAGAAAGAGGTATGTGACAATCCTTTCTATTGCGAATGGGACACACCTTTCGGCGTGCCTCCCTTTGACCAGATAAAGTTTGAACACTTCAAACCGGCCTCCATCAGGGGAATGGAGGAGGAGATGGCAGATGTCAATGCCATCATCAACAATACTGAAGAACCCAGCTTTGACAATACAATCAGGGCATTGCAGTTCACTGGCAAACTGCTGGAAAAAGTACAGCGCGCAATGGGCCCTCTCACCGGTGCCAACACCAATGACTCGTTGCAGGCCCTGCAAAGGGAACTGTCACCTCTTGTCTCTAAGCACAGGGATGACATAGCCCTCAATGAAAAACTCTTCGAAAGGGTTAAATCGGTCTATGAGAACCGTGACAGGTTCAACCTCACACCCGAGGAGAGCAAACTGCTTGAAGACCAGTATCTTGGGTTCATCCGCAACGGGATAGGTCTTTCAGCTGAGGACAAGGAAAAGCTTCGCAAAATCAACAGTGAACTTGCTCTTCTGGGAGTAAAATTCGGAGAGAATCTCCTTGCAGAGACTAATGATTTCACGCTGGTGATTGACAACGAACAGGATCTCTCAGGGCTTCCCGAGGGTCTAAGGGCCCAGGCTGCCGCTGCAGCAAAGGCAAAGGGAATGGAAGGCAAATGGCTCTTCACCCTGCAGGCTCCCAGTTACTTCCCCTTCCTGACATATGCTGACAACAGGGCACTGAGGGAGAAAATGTTCCGTGGCTACTCAATGCGCGGCAATAACGGCAATGAACATGATAACAACCAGATACTGGCTGACATTATCAGGCTTCGCGTTGAAAGGGCAAGGCTGCTGGGGTATGAAAGCCATGCCGATTATGTGCTTGAACGGAATATGGCCAAAGAACCTGAGACTGTACTGAACTTCCTTGCACAGATATGGGCGGCAGCCCTCCCGGTGGCGAAGGCTGAAGCTGCAGCGCAGCAGGCATTAATTGACAGGGAGGGGGACAAGTTCAAACTTGAACCCTGGGACTGGTTCTACTATACCGAAAAGATCCGCAAGGAGAAGTATGACCTTAGCGATGAGGAGACGAAACCATATTTCTCAGCCAAAAATGTGACTGAAGGCATGTTCTATGTTGCCAACAAGCTATACGGGCTCGAGTTCAGCGAAAGGAATGATATTCCGCTGTACCATCCTGATGTAAAGACATTTGAGGTAAAGCGTGACAACAAGCATGTAGGTATACTGATGATTGACTATCATCCCCGCGCTTCAAAACGTGGCGGTGCATGGTGCAGCCCTATGAGGCCACAGAGGCTCGATGAAAAAGGCAAATTCGTCACCCCGCTGGTAAGCATGGTGACAAACTTTACTCCTCCCTCCGGAGACACACCGTCACTTCTCACCCCTGATGAAGCCAGCACACTCTTCCATGAGTTCGGTCATGCCCTTCACAACCTGCTTTCCAACACTGAGTACACCAGCGGCACATCGCGCGATTTTGTTGAGCTTCCCTCACAGATAATGGAACACTGGGTATTTGAACCAGAGGTGCTGAAGGTATATGCAAAACACTACCAGACGGGCGAAGTCATTCCTGATGCCCTCATTGAAAAGATTGAAAAGGCTGGCAAGTTTAACCAGGGCTTTATCACGGTCGAATACCTTGCAGCCTCATCTCTTGACATGGAGTACCATTCATTGACGGAGCCCGTTGAGCTCAACATCGGCGAGTTCGAGAAGAAAGCGATGGAAAAGTACGGCCTCATCAGCGAGATTATTCCCCGCTACAGGTCAACATACTTCAATCATATCATTGGCGGCTACTCAGCCGGATACTATAGCTACATATGGTGCGAGCAGCTTGATGCTGATGCATTCAAGGCTTTCAAGGAGACTGGAGACATCTTCAACAAGGAGGTTGCAAACCGTTTCGAGAAGGAGATACTTGCCCGGAAGGGATCAAAGGATGAGCTTGAGATGTGGATAGCCTTCAGAGGACGTGAGCCCGGTATAGAAGCATTACTGGAAAACCGCGGACTGATAGCTCAGTAAAAGATGATTGTAACCCTCAGGTTGCAGAGAGCCATTATTGCTGCACTCATCGCGCTTCTGCTCGTTTCATGCCAGAAGAGCGTGACACCCGTGACAGTCAGCGCGGGGGTGCTTGACCTGCGGCATATTGAACAGGGAGATGAGTTCAGCATAAAGATGAACGGCGAATGGGAGTTTTATTTCAATAAATTCCTGACCTCATCCCCTTCCCGCGGCAGTGACAGTCTCAAGCCGGATTGCTACGGCTCTGTACCTGCCTTCTGGTCAGATTACAGGATCGACGGAAAGAAACTTCCGGGATTTGGCTTTGCAACCTACAGGGCAATCGTACTACTCCCATCAGGATACCGTGACAGGCTGGCCATTGATATGCCTGTCTTTGACTCATCATTTGAGATAAGCATCAACGGCGTTACAGCGGCCAGGAACGGTACTCCTGGCCGCACCGCCGCTGAATCGATCCCCGCATACGAACCCCTCTTCTTCAGTCATGTGCCAAAAAGCGACACTCTCGATATCATCATCAGGGTCTCCAATTTTGAACATCGAAGGGGTGGGTTCTGGATGCCACTCAGGATAGGCACCTTCCATACCATTCAGTCAAACTTCACAAACCAGTGGTTCATTTCCATCGCTGTGACGGGAATGCTGTTTGCCTCCTTCCTCTTCTTCTTTATCTTTTACCTGCTTGACAGAAGGAAGACCAAGCTACTGATGTTCTCACTGCTTGCCCTCGGCCTGGCACTGCGACCATTCCTCTCTGCCCCGTACCTGATATCCATCCTGGATGTAAAAAACTGGTACATGATTGTCAGGGGTGAATACCTGATCCTTTACCTGATTATAATATCAGGATCATGGCTTGCATACTTTATCTATCCAACCTCATGGTTCAGAACAGTGGTAAAGGCAATCTCTGCGGCCTCCCTTCTGTGCATCATCATCGTACTCGTCTCACCTGTGTATGTCTTTGCATATACTGTCTTTTTAGTACAGGCAATAGCCGTCATGATCCTGGTCTACGCACTTGTGATGAGCCTCAGGGGAATGCTGAAAGGAAGCCGGATAGATACGGTATACTTCCTGGCAATAATTGCAATGGCCATCGGGACAGTGGCGGACATACTTCTCGCCAACGGTCTCGAGGAGAAGCAGCAGATATACATCCTTTCATTCCTGATGATGGTTTTTGTGTTCATGCAGGCTACCCTGCTAATCAGGGAATGGGTGAAGTCAGCCATGGAAAGGGAGAGGCTCGCCATGCAGCTCGAGGAACTGAACCGTAACCTCGAGAACAGGGTTGACGACAGGACAAAAGAGCTGAGGGTGAAGAGCGAGGAACTCAATGCCCGTAATGAGCAGATCGCTCTGCAGAATAAGAAACTGTCAGATACCGTGCAGCTTAAGAACAAGATCTTCTCTGTCATATCACATGACCTTCGGAGCCCCGTTGTGAATATTCTCTATACACTTAATATGCTCAGGGAGGAGGAGTACAGGAACCAGACCGAGGCACTTGCAGCATCAGGCATTCAGTACGCCCAGATGGTGATCAACCTGCTCGAGAATATGCTTGTATGGGGAAGAGGGCAGGAAGACATGATACGGTATTCCCCATCCTCAAATGACATGGCTGACATTATCCTTACCAACATGAGCATAATGAAGGAGAGTGCTGACAGGAAAGAAATTGAGCTCAACCTCACCCAGATGGGCAGGACGACGGGATGGTTTGACAGGGACCTCATGGATATCGTGGTCAGAAACCTTCTCTCCAACGCAGTCAAATTCACACATCACGGAGGGAGGGTGACAATCCACCTTAAGGAAAGAGAGGATAACCGCGAAGGACTGATAATAAAGGTATGTGACAACGGCATTGGCATGAGCGAAGAACTTCAGAAGAAACTCTTCACCGACGCCTATGTACCCACTACTTTCGGGACTGATCAGGAAAAGGGGACCGGAATAGGACTTAAGCTGGTAAACGAACTGGTTACTATCAGCAGGGGCACAATCTCCGTGGAAAGCACACCCGGAAGCGGCACATGCTTCACGGTAAGCCTGCCCGGGAAACAGAGGGGGACAAAAAGCCAGGGCTCCTGACTGTAATATAAATCATCAGTTACATTTTATCTCATTGTTAAAAGGCAAATTTGCACTTCAGCAAACGTGTACAATAATGCAAAGAGAGATAATTAAGATAGATGAAGAGCTGTGCAATGGCTGCGGGCTCTGTGTTCCCAACTGCCATGAAGGGGCACTCCAGGTCATTGACGGCAAGGTAAGGCTTGTTTCAGAGCTTATGTGTGACGGGCTGGGTGCCTGCATCGGGCACTGTCCTGAAGGTGCGATAACAATTGAAAAGCGTGAGGCTGAGCCCTATAATGAGACAGCTGTCATAAGCGAAATGGTCACAAAAGGTCCGAATACCATGATAGCACATCTCAAGCATCTTAAAGATCACCGGGAGTTCGGATACCTGAAAGAGGGAGTGGCATGGTTACAGGCAAATAAGGGCAAAATTGCCTATGATGTTGACCAGGTTATCAGTATCGTTCACAATCATGGCAATCCCCGGCCTGCGGTTGTTCAGATGCAGGCTCAACATCACCACGGCGGCGGCGGATGCCCCGGAAGCAGTGAAAGGGTTATCGCAGCACCGGTGAAGACGGCACCTGATGCCGACATCCCTTCAGAGCTGAGACACTGGCCGGTGCAGATGCACCTTATTAATCCCAACGCCCCCTTCTTCCGCGGTGCCGACCTGTTGCTGGCAGCAGACTGCGTTGCCTTTTCACTCGGCTCATTTCACTCAGCCTTCCTCAGGGGCAAGTCACTGGCAATAGCCTGCCCGAAACTTGATCACGGCTCAGAAATATATATCGAAAAACTGGTTGCCCTTATCGATGTAGCCAGGGTCAACACCATCACAGTCATGATGATGGAGGTCCCGTGCTGCGGGGGACTGATGCAAATGGTGCGCAGTGCCCTTGAAAAAGCGTCAAGAAAGGTGCCGGTAAAAGCGGTGCAGGTGAGCATTGACGGGAAAATACTTCGCGACGAGTGGGTCTGAAGTCAACATGACCCGGCATTAAGAATCACGGCATCATTTTGAAAATAATTGTAAATCAGGATAATATTGCATACAAAATAGACGTTATTCTGATTTATATTTATTTTTACCTCCGATATGAATATCCTGTTGATTAACTTATTGTTTCTCTTACCTGCTTTTTTAACCGGTCCACGGGTTATTGTTGAGGACTCCTTAAGCATATCTTCATTAACTGTTGAAAAGGCTATATTCTCGCAGCAGGCAGACAGTTCTGAATTACCTCCTTTGCATTTGCTGCAGACAGCTCTGGCAGGTTATGAAATGCTTGTCAAAGACAATCTGATAAGTTGTCCTGAGGTGATTACCATAATTGATTTCAGTCTTCCATCAGACAAGGAAAGACTTTGGGTTCTCGACCTTATTCATGGTAAAGTACTGTTTCGTTGTCTCGTTTCACATGGCCGTAATTCCGGTGAACTTATGGCTGAAAATTTTTCCAATAATCCAGGTTCATGTGCCAGCAGTCCAGGTTTTTATTTACTGGTGAAACCTATATAGGGAAACATGGTTTATCACTCACTCTAAACGGCCTCGAAAAGGGAATCAATGACAAGGCCCGGGAACGCTCAATAGTCATTCATGGTGCTGATTATGTCTCAGCTGACTTTATCAGTAAATATGGCAGGCTTGGCCGTAGTTTTGGTTGTCCGGCTGTACCCGAAGAACTGAGTAAGGAAATTATCCAGACAATAAAGGGAGGATCATGTTTGTATATTCATGTACCAAAAACAAGTTATACATCTAACTCACAAATTATCAAGAAAAATTACTTCAATCACAAAGGGATAATGTTAGTCACTGGTTCTGATACCTGCTGGCTATTGATTTAATGCATCCGACACAATCTGATCATCATTTGGTAAACATCTTTGCGGAACTGTATCCGGTCCTTCCCATCGGTCCATGCTGTAAGGTAAATCAACATCACATCAACTGGTATTTTCAGAACATACTGTCTTGTTCCTTATCCCTTTGCATTGCATCTGCGAATATTGAGCTGGTGACCATTCCGGTGTATCAGACAACAACAAGCACAGCAAGATCAAATGGCTTTTCCACCCTAATACAACCTGAACTTAAAGCTCTGTTAGTCCCGGGCAAAAGAACCCCTGGAGCGGTGTATCATGTATATAGACATTATAATGTATTCGGAAACATGAATTTTACCTTGCCTAAGTGACATTTCCCGGTCCAGGATCCTGCCGAACCATATATGGAAAATTGTTTTTCGATATTTTTGACCAGTCAATGTCACTGTAAGCTAACTCTGAACCATCATATCTTAGCAATTTCATATTCTTTCTCTCGCAAGATATTCCGGATCCTTTGATTAACTCAGGAATCACATCATTCTCCAATATAGTATGGAGGTATGGTCCAGCTGGGACTAAATACAATATAAGTTATCCGTTCATTGAAAACAGGGGTCTCACGTAATTCCTTACCCACGATGGCTCTCATCGAAATAAGGGTATCTGTTCCCGTCGATCAGGTCGAGTTCAAAGTTGGCTATATTTATGATAATGTATTTTTCAGTAACATGCAATGGAAGCCATCTGAACCTCTCCATGTTCACTTTCAACTGGTTAATAAGTTTAAAGGGCACACTGTTTAAGTACTCAAGGGTTGTCAATTTGCCAATTACACCGTCCGTATTTAATACCCCAGTCATCCTGAAACATCTTTATCTGTTTTTCGAGTTCCTCATCAAATTAATGGAAATACTGTCAGATAATTGATATCTGAGTTTTATCAGCTTCTCCCTGATCTTCGGAAGCAATTGATTCGATTCTCCTGGTTTAATAGCTATGTCAGAGAGTATCCGCTGGCCATAATTGTGTCATTCAGTTTCAAGAAAAACGCAAGCTCTTCTTGCATCTTCCAATAAGAGCGATACTGCGGAGCAAGCGTGATCCAGCCCATTTGCATACAGTCGTTGCGCAGCCAGTGCCTCTTCCAGTTTAAGATCTAGCCTCAGCTCTGGTTCCTTGCGTTTTATTTTCCAGTTGGCACCTTCCTTATCAGGATCAACCTTTCCCATAGTACAAGATGGGAACCCAACAAAATGAAAGCATCAGTCAGCAGCAGGTCCAGCTTCATCAGGTCAAATATGTCTGTAGCCGCTGAAAAAAGTACTTTACTCATATATTTCTCAATCAGATACAGGTGATAATCATTTGGTTGCAGACCCTGTTGGCCGACATGGCGAATATAATTCAGCAAATCAAACCCATTGTTAGTAAGACTATTCCGGATAAACCAGGCAGGGTCATATAACCTGTTCACATAAAAGTGATGTATATCTCTTTCACACAGAAGATTCTCATTGTCAACTTTATAGCTTAACTCTTCAGCGTTGCCCTCAATAAATTGCTTTATTGATCCTGAAATTTCACAAAATCCTGACGAAAATGTGACTGACAGCAAAATCGCTAAAAAAGTTATCCTTTTCATTTGCTTTGAGTAGAATTTGCCTAAGAATCTTTATTGTAGCAAAGATTCAAAAGAGGTAACCTCTGGCTGATACTTTAATTTCTGTGGCACCAGGTCAGCAACTGCACAAGCTCGAACTATGCCTAAAATTTATCAGTTGATAAGACTACCATCGAACCCGGATATTTTGATCTTCCTGTTCTTCAGCCGTAAATAAATATTTTAGGCCTGAATGAGGATATGGTATTGAAAGATGCAAAGGGCATCAGTTCTTAACCTCCTATGAATAACGTAGTTCTCACCGTTCTCTGGTCACATACCCAGCTGCCGGTACCACTGATGATTGCTGGAAAAATATTCTTCTTTGAACAGGAGGTGAATGAGATCATAATCGTAACAGCCACAATACCCAGAAGCATGTTTGTTTTCCGTGCGTAAAGATGTCTTGTTTTCATTCTGCTTGTATTTAAATGATTTTCAACATTAATTTCGAAGCCATTCCATTCTTCTTCCCTTTTGCAATGAAGAAGTTTAATGCGATACAAAGATTCCACATAAAGTGCACGCGACCGTTACACTATTCAATTTAATAATTGTAAGATTCACACATTTAACCCGGGAAAGCAACGACATACCCCTAATAACAGGGTAGTTTATGACCTGGTATTTTCAGCTTGATAAGCTGTATCGATATATTTGAATTTATTGCTTCTTTTTGAAACCCGAAAATATCAACTACCGACAGGAGGCATTGACGGTCATCACCGATAACAACTCCTTCCATATACACACGGCACAGCGGTTTATCATTATAACCGAGCATCAGCTTACATGATTCTTTTGACTGCCGGCATATACCTTTTTGAAAAACTGATTGAATTCAGATTTCGAACCTTCGGCAATGTACAGTTTAAAGTTGCTGTTTATCAGTTTAAAGCGCTTATCGCCCAGCATTTCAGCCCCTGTAAAATTAAGATCGCAGATGCTGCCGTCACTGTCGAGGGTAAAATAACCCATCGGGGCAAAATCATACAGCATTGTATACTTCTTCAGTGCCTCTTCAGCTGTATCATTTGCCTGACGCAACTCTTCATTCTGCATTTCCAGTTCTATCTGGTGAACCTGAAGCTCATGGAGGAGTTTTTTAGTATCGGATTCCAAAACCTTAGTTTCAGTCATTTTGGACTGTTTCTTCAGTTTCTCTTCGGCTTTCAAACGGAGTTCCTGATAATCTGTAAGATTCTTATCTTTCCTGCTCATGGCTCAATTCTTTTTCAATTGACAATATCAATGCTTCTGCCTTATTAAGGTTATCGAATGACAGGCTCAGGAAACACTCGGCAAACTTCAGATTCCCACCTGATGTTTTTAACTTAATTTTCAATCTGTCGTTCAGCCCTTTACTCAGCACCTTTTTTATTTGTTCTTCAGTGACTTTTTGTAACTCCTCTGAGACAAACTCCCGAACGAAATTCTTGTCTATGCAATCATCACGCTTTACACCGAAGAATAATTCCGCCTGAGGATTGAGTTCCAGTACTTTCATCTCATCTGACAAAATTACTTTAATATCTGAAGATGCGTTTAAAAGGAGGTGAAACATCTTCTCGTTCTCGAGCAGTTTTTCTTCAAGTCTCTTATGATCCGAGATGTTGATGAAAGTTATGACAAGGCCGTCTATTCTGTCATCGAAAGTACGGTATGGCATTATACGGACTAAAAACCACCGGCCGTCTCTGGCAGGTATTTCTTTCTGCATAAAAACCAGTGTCCGCAGCACTTCAAGGGCATCGTCAGCCAATCCCGGGTAATTGAGGTCTGATGTCTGGTCCGTGAAAGGCCGTCCGATGTCGCTTTTAATAAGCTTAAAGATTTTAGTCGCTGCATCGGTAAAGCGACGGATATTCAATTCTTTGTCAAGAAACAGTGTGGCAATTTCGGTGCTGTTGAGCAGGTTCTTCATATCATTGTTGACCCGCGAATAATCATCTACTTTTGCCTGTAATTCAGCATTCACAGTCTGAAGTTCCTCATTCAGGCTCTGCATCTCTTCCTTGGAAGTTGTCAGCTCTTCATTTGTTGACTGCAGTTCTTCATTTGTGGATTGTAATTCCTCATTCGCAGATCTCAGTTCTTCCTGCGAAGTCTGCACCTCTTCCATAGTATTCTGCATCGTGTCACGCATTCGCTGCAGCTCTTTCTCCATCTCATTCTGCCTCGCACTATGCACAGCCCTGGTACCTGTTTTCGGGGGCAAATAGGATCCCTCAACCTCCTTTACATCACTAAAAATTACGAGTACGGTGCCGTACAGGAGCTCCGGTTTATCTATCCATTTAATGTCAATGCTTACGGTCTGAGTGCTGCCATCTGTTTTTATTCTGAGTTTGCGCAATGCCACTGTTTCTTTTTTCGACACCGAACGGTGAAAGGCATTGTGAAAATCATTGCGCAGCTCTTCCCGCAACATTGCGAAGATATTGAGGTTTGCTTTTCCGACTGCCGGCTCAAGATATTTACCTGTATGCCCGTGTATGTAAATAATGTCACCATATTCATTCACCAGCACTCCGGAGGGTGAAAAATGCTCCAGTAACAGTTGATCGGCAAGTGTTTGAATATTGAGGCTTTGCCAGCCAGGAGCAGGGTTTTTGGCAATTGATGATTTGGCCCTGGTAAATGAAGACGGAAAATCAAATACTTCAGGCAAATGGCCTGAGATGGTGCGTTTGTATATTTTCAGCCTGTTATCGACAGTAGTATAAAGATGGTTCAGGTTTCCGGGAGTTTCGGAGCTGCCCAGGATCATTATCCCATCCGGGTTGAGGCTGTAGTAAAACATCCCGATAAGCTTCTTTTGCAGCTCCGGATCCATGTATATCAGCAGATTACGGCATGAAAGCATATCAAGTCTTGTAAAAGGAGGATGGAGGGTTATATTATGCTGCGCAAATACAACCATTTCCCTGATTTCGGTTTTGATCCGGTAACCTTCATCGGATGAAATGAAATACCGGTCAAGACGATCAGGAGATACATCGGCCGCAATATTTGCCGGAAAAACTCCTCTTCTGGCAATATCGATAACGTCGGCATCAATATCAGTAGCAAATATCTGCAATGAAAGGCCTCCGTGCTGCTTGGTTTTTGCCACCGCCTCTTTAAATATTATCGCCAGTGAATAAGCTTCCTCGCCTGTTGAACAACCCGGGATCCATGCACGTAATACTGTTCCGGGCTGTTGCCTTGCAATAATTGCCGGCAAGACCTTTTCTTTCAATTTTTCCCATACCGGGGCATCCCTGAAGAAATTGGTTACTCCTATAAGCAGCTCTTTGAAAAGGATATCCACCTCTTTTGGATTCCCCTGCAAAAAGTGGACATATGAGACGATTCTGTCTATCCTATGGACACTCATACGTCTCTCTATCCGCCGGTACAGTGTATTTTTCTTATATAATGAAAAGTCGTTGCCTGTCTGATTCCGCAGCAGGATAATTATCTTTTCCAGAGAGCTCTTGTCTTTCAGAACGGTATTGATATCTGACCTGATAACGGGTAAATGCCGGTGGTATTCGATCAGCCTGGCAGGCAACTCTCTTGCCGGAGCTACAATATCAACTGTTACGGCTTCGATTGCACTTCGAGGCATGCTGTCGAATTTGGAATCAGAAGGATCCTGCACCATCACCAGTCCGTTTTTTTCCTTTATGGCACGCAAGCCTATATTACCGTCAGACCCCATCCCAGACAGAATAATACCGATACTGAGATCCTTCATGTCATCTGCCAGGGAACGAAAGAAAAAATCAATCGGGAGACGCAATCCCCTTGATTCGACAGGTTCAAAAAGGTGCAACACGCCATTTAATATTGACATGCTGGTGTTCGGAGGGATCACATAGACGGAGTTTATTCTGACAGGCATACGGTCTGTTACCTGGTACACCTTCATTCTGGTAATCCTCTGCAGCAATTCCGGCAGCATTCCCTTCTGAGTAGGGTCAAGATGCTGGATTACAATAAAAGCCATTCCGCTTTCTTCTGGCACATTACCAAGGAACTGTTCAAGAGCTTCAAGTCCGCCCGCAGACGCCCCGATACCAATTACAGGGAATTTTTCGTTGTCCCTGACACCGGTTTTCTTTTCAGATGATGCCTTTGATTTCGGCTCACTCGATTTCACGCTTGTATGTTATTTTGTTTCCAGCACTAAAACGACCTCACTGCTTCCTGCCTGTATATGCACTCAAAACAGACCCGGGTTAATACTCCATGATCTGATTGCCATTGAATCGGGTCAGATAAAATTACCTGTTAATACAAATTAAACAAGAAAACAGAGTCTTTGAAGCACGACGCCGGATGTTTTTATAACCACCATGTCACTATCTTTCAACACAATCCCTTGTTTGAGCAACTATCTGCTGGCATTATAATATTTCATGGCTTCCGGCATGAATTTTTCCAGCTTCCTTAATCTAGTCTCATCTGATGGGTGAGTGCTAAGAAATTCCGGCGGACTGGCGCCGCCTGCCGCGGCCATTCTTTGCCAGAACGGTATTGCTTCCCGCGGGTCATAACCTGCCAATGCAGAAAATATGAGTCCGTATTGATCAGCCTCGGTTTCCTGCTGCCGTGACCATGGTAAAATTGCTCCCACCACGCTCCCTATTCCATAAGTCATCATGAACAGGTCACGGGTCTCCTGCGGCTTCTGTGCCAGGGCAATTTCCAGCGCCATACCACCCATTTGCTGAACCAGGGCCTGGCTCATCCTTTCGTTGCCATGTTTGGCGACAGAATGGGCAATCTCATGACCCATGACAATTGCCAGTGCAGCTTCATTTTCGGTGACAGGCAGCAGACCTGTGTATACGACCACCTTTCCCCCGGGCATGCACCAGGCATTTATTTCTTTGCTTGCAACCGTATTGAACTCCCATTTATAACCTTCAAGCAGCGATTCCTGTTCCTGGGTGGCAAAATACTTTGTGATTGCATTTGAAATTCGCGCACCTACACGGTCAACCAATGCTGCTTCCCTGCTTGTACGGGAGTTTAAAACATTATTCTCCGACAGGAATGCGTTGTATTCGTTTTTGGCCATCAGCTGCAGTTCGGATTCCTGCACCAGGCTCAGCTGCTTGCGGCCGGTAAGCAAATTCATTGCACACCCCGTCAGAATCACAGCCGTTAGTAATATATAGACAATCTTTTTCATCTTTATAATTGTACATCTTTCAGATAGGCTATAACCCCAAAGAGCTTCAGAAGCCAGACTATAACCACGATCACAACCACAGCATTCAGTATGGATTTTATTTTACGGTCCATTGGAATGTAACTGTTGACCAGCCATAACAGGACGCCGGCAACAATCAGTACGATTAAAACAGTCAGTAATGGCATAACAGTATAGTATTTAGTTGATTTCAAAGGTAAGCAGGGTGCTGTCTGTATGTGTTACATAACTATTGCAAAGAATTACAAGATTCACACATTTGGAAATGAGCGAATCTATCATAACCGAAGTCTCATAAAATCAGAATATAAAATGCTTCATCATATGTGAATAATGTAACTTATTTCCGGGGTTATCATTTATTCCTGCCATCAATCGTTTTTTGTTCTACTTCATCTATTTTAAGAGTATCATTGGCGAGTTTTTCGGCAGCTTTTGCTTTCCTGTTGAAATAGCCCTTGAAAAGAAAACTCTCCTTGGCTGCATTCATGTTTTCATCTAATCCCTTACTGCTGTTCTTAAGGTTTATGATTGTCCTGTCAATGTTTTCTGCAATGGTTGAATCCTGAATTAATCTCCCGAGTGTCCCGTTTCCGCTGTTGATGTTAATCATGATGTCTGCCAGCTGATATGAAATAATTGCTGCATTATCTGCAGTCACCTGCATACTTTCCATTATGGCATCAGTTTCCACAGGTTCTTTGGACCTGATGTATCCCCCGTCTTTTACTAAGGGAGCCCCTTCGCTGCCCTGAGTAATTACCAGAATGCGGTCGCCGATAATCCCCGCGGATCCTATGCCTGCCTCACAGTCATTTCTAATGAACTGCTGAACGCTTGTTTTTATTAACATGTCAACACGCACTGTAGTATCATTTATGATCCTGATGTTATCAACAGTACCGACATTGATACCTGAAAACCGGATATTACTCCCAGGCTCCAGCCCGCTTACATTATTGAATGTTGTAGTGATCTTAAAAACAGGATCGAATAGATTCTCCTGCTTCCCTATTATAAAAATGGCTATGACGAATATCATCAGCCCTCCTATAATAAAAAGCCCTAACCTTACTTTAAATTTTTGTGTGTGCGTTTCCATATTCTTATCATTTAAAGAATGATTTTATTGATCTGTCTGCTGACTTTTCGAACTCGTCCAGTCCTCCCTCCTTATAAACTTCGCCGTCAAGCAGCATGATAATCCGGTTTGCGGTTGTCCGGGCACATTCAATATCATGTGTGATGATTATTGAAGAAGTTTTATATTTTTTCTGAACATCATTGATGAGCGTGCTAATCTCATCCGATGTAACCGGATCAAGACCAGTCGTCGGTTCATCATACAGCATTATCCTCGGGTCAACAACAAGGGTTCGTGCCAGGCTGATCCGCTTACGCATCCCGCCTGATAACTGTGATGGCATTTTGTTCAGGGCATCAGATAAACCAACATTTTCAAGAACTTCTTCAACTTTTTCGTTTATTTCCTTCTGACTAAGATTCTTTTTTATCCTTCGCAATGGAAACTCCAGATTTTGCCTTACGGTCATGGAATCATACAATGCGCCACTCTGAAAAAGAAAACCGATCTTCTTCCGCAGCTCTCCTAATCCTTTCTGGTTCAGCGTACTCAGGTCCTCTCCCAGGACTTTGATTGTTCCGTCATCGGGTTCCAACAAACGAACAATACATTTTATCAGTACTGATTTTCCTGAACCTGATTTCCCAAGCACAACGAGATTTTCTCCGTTAAAAAGTTTAAGGGAGACATCTACCAGTACATCCTCCGTGCCGAACCCTTTCCTGAGGTTGTTGATTTCAATAACCTGTTCAGGGATTTCTGTTCCGGCAGGAACAACAGTTACTGTCTGAATAGCATTCATATCATGTCAGTGATTTGCACCGCAACCAGATCTATAATTATCACAAGCAGTGAGGCGAGCACTACAGCTGAGTTTGCAGCAATACCCACACTCTCAGTACCACGCCCTGCCGTATATCCCTTATAGCATCCGACAAACCCGATCACGGCGCCAAAAAAGAAGGTTTTGACAAGAGCCGGTATTAAATCGATAAAACCGATATGGCCGAATGCCTGTGAGAAAAACAGGACAAAAGTGACATCGCCTCTGATATTTGCTCCGGCCCAGCATCCTAAGATGCCAAGCGCATCGGCATATATTACCAGCAAGGGTATCATCAGCGTAGCTGCCAATACTCTTGTCACAACTAAAAATCTTAACGGGTTGGTAGATGATACCTCCATGGCATCAATCTGCTCCGATACCCTCATTGAACCCAGCTCTGCTCCCATGCCTGAACTGATTTTCCCGGCACAAATTAATGCAGTTATCACCGGCCCCATTTCCCGGATGAGAGATATGGTTACCATTCCGGGAAGCAGGCTGACAGCCCCGAAGCTCAGAAGAGCAGGCCGCATCTGTATAGTAAGCACCAGACCAATGATGAGCCCTGTCACTGAAATCAGGGGCAGAGTTTTGTTTCCTATCTGAAAGCATTGACGCAGGAACTCCTTAAATTCAAAATTGCGCGAAAATGTTTCTTTTGTAACCTTCGTTACAAACAAGAAGGCATCGGCAATATTTGTCAGGAAATTTCCTGCCTCAATGGTCTTTGCAATAGTCTTTTCAACAAGCCTTACAGATTGATCCGCTGCAATTTTTTTTACTTTAATGACAGGATTAAGTATTTTCATGATAAAGCGCCGGATTTCATCTGTATACTGTTATAGCTCCAGGATAATCTTGTACAATTCTTCTTTCGTTTTCCCAAGTTTTACCTGAAGTTTCCCAAACATCTCATCTTTTTTGCCTTCTGCAAACATTAAGTCATTGTCAGTGAGGATGGCAAATTTTTGCTTGAGCTTGCCCTTCTGCTCGTTCCAATTTCCTTTAGCCTCTGTTTTGTTCATATTCATGTTTATTAAGTGGTATATAATTCCACTTCACAAAGGTTGATCCGCTGATCCCAGAATGTGTTACATAACCCTGGGAATATGTTACATCATTCACATATTATCAGGCATCAGGTATTTTCATTTTTGTGATCCCGGCATTGCATGGTCGAAATGTGTGAATCATGTAACTCCTATATATAGTTGTGTAACACTTGTCATTTGTGATTGCCCTACCTTTCGGAAAATATTACTGACTGAAAAACAGATCTTTGAATAACTAAATACATAAAATATGAAACAGTTTAGAATTAGTTTGATCATGATCGTAAGTACGGTTCTGATTTTATCAGGCTGCGCATCATGGAATAAGACCCAGAAAGGCGCAGTTGTCGGAACTGCCGCAGGGGGTGCAATGGGCGCCGTGATCGGCAGAGCCTCAGGTAACACTGCACTGGGGGCAATAATCGGAGCCACAGTAGGCGGTGCCACGGGCGCTATTATTGGTCATGAGATGGACAAACAGGCTGAGGAAATTAAGAATACCGTTCCTGATGCAACGGTTGAACGTGTGGGTGAAGGAATAATTGTGGAATTCAACAGTAACGTCCTGTTTGGATTCGACGAGTCTAATCTGTCGGCTGATGCCACGGTCAGTCTTGATAAACTGGTGAAAGTCCTTAATTCTTATGCTGATACGAATATTGAAGTGCAGGGACATACCGACAGTAAAGGCAGTGAATCGTACAACCAGGCCCTGTCTGAAAGACGGGCAGGTGCAGTAACAGCTTACCTGGACAGCAAAGGTATATCGGCCGGCCGTTTAACAATTAAAGGATTTGGCGAGACTGCCCCGAAGTATGAAAATAATACAGCTGATGGTCGTACCGGAAACCGCAGGGTTGAGTTTTTAATAACTGCTAATGAGAAGATGATAGCTGAAGCTGAAAAAGAGGCAGGCAAATAATAATCTTAAGGTTGTAACAACAAACTGACAATATAAATACTACAAGAAAATGAAAACAAAATTACTGACTGTATCTGCAATACTTATTCTTTCCACACTGGCTCTGCAGGCCCAGATTGGCTTTGGTCTCCTTGGGGGTGTGAATTTCCAGAATATTAACGGGAAAGAAAGTGATGGCGATAAACTTGAGAACGGTCTGTTGACAGCGTTTCACGCCGGAGTAAATGTAAATATCCCTGTGGCACCTGACTTCTATTTTCAGCCAGGGCTTCTGTTCTCTGTAAAAGGGGCCAAAAATAACTTCTTTACCATGCCTGTCAAAGCATCAGGTGATGAATATAATACCACCACAAAGATTTCCTATATCGAAATTCCCCTGAACTTTCTGTACAGGCCACAGGTTGGAGGTGGACATATACTCCTCGGGTTTGGCCCATATATTGCCTTTGGCATCGGGGGCAGTCAGAAGTTTGAAAGCGGAAGTGCTTCATATGAACAAAACATCGCATTCAAGAACGAAATTACAGAAAGCGAATTTTTCGATATGGAAAATGCCTATTTCAAACGGTTTGATGCAGGGGCAAATATCTTCTTCGGTTATGAAATACCAATGGGGGTATTCCTGCAGCTTAATGCACAGCTTGGTATGCTTAAGATAAACCCCGATTATACCTGGGACACAGATAATGAGACCTCATACAAGAATACAGGTTTTGGTCTTTCACTCGGATACCGTTTTTAGCAAGCACTTTATATATCAGAAACGGCCGCCTCTCTGCAGAGACGGCCTTTTTTATCTTGTGTTTTCGTGCCTCGTGACCTATAGCCATGCACAAAAGCCCGGCCTGCAAATAATGTTGCAGTCCGGGCTTTCTAATTAAGAAACGTATTATTTCTTAAAAGGGACAACCATCAGCACTCCGCCGACTGCCATTACAGCAACGCCTATCAATGGCGACCAGCTAAGGTGGTGGCGCTTGTTTCCCATGATCTCGAGTTCCCCTATGTCAACCACTTTCTCTCTTGTAAAGAAAGTTACGGTCGTAAAAATGGTCAATAGGATGCCAAGAATTAAAATAATGATACCTGCTTTTTTCATATGATTCTATTTTATGGTTAATTGTTCTAAATCACTCATTTTTAGTACTTGTCTTACCTCCCCTGGGGGAGAGCTTCCTGATAATTGACTTGATCTCAATAAGCGGTGGCATTGTGTCGCCCAGCAGGAAGCCCCATGGCTTCAAAGGCTCGACGTGGTCACAGATAAGTTTTATGATGGCGAGAATGGGTATCGAGATAAACATCCCGGGGATTCCCCATATGGCATTCCCTGCAAAAACTGCAAGGAGAGAGAACAGGGCGTTGAGTTTTACTTTTGATGCAACTATTTTCGGAACGATGTAATTGTTGTCAATAAGCTGAATGGTATAGTAGATCACCAGAACATAAACGGCATACCATGCGGAATCTTTGGTTATCAGTGCAACGATCATGGGCAGAGCCACTGCCACAAGTCCGCCTATATATGGAATTATGTTCAGGAAGGCACCTATAAGTCCCAGCAGCAATGCATATTCTATCCCAAGAATCAGAAGAGCAGTTGTATTCAGGGCAGCAACTATGCCAGCCTCAATTATCAGACCGATGAGATATTGCTGAATGACTGTTTTGGTCTGGGTTACTATTTCGCTCACCTTACTCTGCTGGCCTGAACTAAACAGTCTGTGAATAAACTCGATAAGGATGGGATGGTAAAACAAGAGCATAAAGACGTAAACGGGGATTAAAAAAATCACTATCAGCAGGTTCCCGAGTGAGACAAGGGCGTTACCGATAGCAGCGTTGCTGGTACTAAGGAGCTCAGCCTGCAATTTAATTAACCAGTCATGGAACTTAAGGGGGTTAATGTCAAAATACCCTGAGAACCAGACAATGCCCTGGTTTAGTACCTCCGTGAATTTGTCAGTAAGTAACGGCAGTGAATCACTTAAACGGCTAGCCTGTGAAATCAGAAGCGCACCAAATGCTGCAATAGCAAGAAAGGAGAGTAAAAGTGTAAAGAGTATCGCTATGATCCTGTTAATTCTTTTCCCGACAAAAAAGTTTACAACCGGGTGGAGTACTATAGCTAAGATCGTTGCGAAAACTACAGGTACAATAATGCTCCTGGCAACATACACTATCGTTAAAAAAACAGCTAACCCGACCAATAAAACACTTGTCTTTACATACAAGGGTAATTTGTATTCTTCATTTGTCACGGTTTCCGGCTTTCATCTTTCTTTTGCGGAAAATGCGCAGAAGCATTATTTCTCCGAATGACCTGATATTATTAAAGTTATGGCCAGCCAGGTTTGTTACACCTGCCTGAAGTACAGGTCCTATCAACTTGCCTAACCTCGGGCCGGTTGTGCCCGAAAAAAATCCACCGGAAAGGAACCCGGTGGCTAAGCCCAACAGGGCGCCAGCAATACTATCTGCCAGGTTTGGCGTTGAGGATATGTCATTCAGTGTGCGCTGGAGCAGGTTAACAGGAGTGAATCTCTCATAAATAATGTAAAACTGCCCTTTCAGCAGATGCCTGTTGTCAGACTGTTCAGCCTCGAGCAATTGAATTGCCTTTTTAAGACCGGCAACTGATGTTATGTTTTGCATCTGATTTTATTTTAACAACCATCGGATAAAATAATTACCAACCTGCTTCTTCAGCCAGTCTTGTATAAAGAAATGAAATACAAGGGCTGCAACTCCATAGAAGGCAGCAACGCAGAAGAATCCGTAGAAGACCTTGCCAAATATCCCGCCAAGCCATAATGCAAGCCCCAGATTTAAAAACAGGAAAAAGAATGCACCCAGGATTATGACTGCAGACCGGGGAATAACAGATGAAACGACATCTGATGTTTTATCCAGGGCTTTTAGCTTCAGCAGCTCAAACTCTTTTCTGCCATATTCAGCAGCCCTTACAATAAATCCCTCTATCAGTTCGGCATTGTCTTCATTCACTTCGCTCATGACAACAGTTTTAGTTCATCGGCCATGTGACCGACGCAAGTTCCTGACATTGTTTTTTTCAATGGAGAGGAGGAGCACCGTTTCTTTACTGGTTGTCAGCTTGTACTTTGTCTTCTCACTGAGCTTCAGAAAATAGCCCTTTTCAAGGGTTAAGGAATTATTCATCGTATTGAACCGAACCCTCCCCTCGATAATTTGAAATGAAACCGAGTCATTTGACTGGAAAGAGACAATCTCTGTCCCTTCATGCATGGCGGCTATCACCACATTGCTTCCAGGGTTCCTTGAGAGAACCATAGGACTTATCTCGCCCATCTCCCATGCTGGACTGTTTTTGAGATTTCTTATGAGGGAATGGAGATCAATATTCTGAAATACAAAAGGAGAGAGAGTACCAACTTTGCTAAAAGTCAGCCCTGTATGCATTGTTTCCGTTTCCATCTTATTATGTTTTCATTATTTAAACCGATTGGCCGGGGTATGCAAATGATCAACTCCCGGCACCTGCCTCAGCAGCTTCTTCCCTGACATTATCATATTTTTCAGTGAGGTCATCCAGGAAACCATTGAATTTTTCTTTCATTGATTCTGCAAAGTCCTCTCCTTTGCCGGATATCTTTTTCCGGGTTTCAGATCCTTTGTCGGGGGCGAATAGAACCCCTAACAGTGCACCGGCAGCAATGCCAGCCAATAATGCCAAAAGTATTTTCCCTGAACTCATGATTTCTTTAAGTTTACAAGCCCGCTCCGGATTATCCGGTTTTAAACCCCCTATAACTGATCTGTTTGAATTTCAGGTAGATGAAACGACACAGAAAACTTCCGGAGCGGACTTGATGAATACTAATATGATAACTGATCTAGAGGACTCTTCTCCCCTGGATGACTCTCAGTAGAATTGCAATGACTGCAATGACAAGAAGGACGTGAATAAGCCCGCCGGCACTGAATCCAAAGAATCCTATCGCCCACGCGACTATAAGGATAACGGCTAATATGTAAAGCAGATCTTTCATGATTATTTATTTTTAAAGAAGAATGATTAAAAGAAGAATAATGATAATAATGGCACCAACTGAAAGATAGATTCCATTACTTATTGCTTTGAGCTCGCTGTTGATACCCTTGACCTCCTTGCGCAACTCTTTCTTGTCTGACGGGTTCAGTTCTGATTTGTCCATCGTCTTGATTTCGTTCAGCCTCAGAAGCAATTCATTGGCTCTTGCTGCTTCTGCCGGACTCACGGGACTGGGATCAACCACGCCTGAAGGTGTGCTTCTTGGTGCGGCAGTCAACTGAACCGGAATGAATGTTAATGACAATACTGTTGCCATTAAGCATAGTGCGATTTTTTTCATTTCATCTGTTTTTGTTATTACTATTTATAAGATTTTAAGAATATCAATTGCACCTTGAAATATTATAAACTACTTTGACAAAAGTACCTGGCAGGTCAACGATAATCCTTACATTATTACTGTTATTAGTTACATGATTCTCACATTGCCTGAAGAGAGGACAATGTAACGCCGGGAGCCTTGAAAGGAGGCTCTATTTAGTATTCAGTAGCTGCGCGTCTGAAAGTACACTGATTTCATGTACGGCATCAAAGTAGGAAAGCTTTTTATTGCAGATAAGCTTTGAACATCCGGCCATCTCATCCAGGTAAAAGAGAGACGGGACGGTTGTCACTTCAATTATCACTGAGGTATTGGATTCTTTACAGTAAAATTCTGCCGGCATACTGAATCCTGCAGGTACATGTGACCATCTTGCAGCGATAGATGGTCTCTCATCACTGAGTGCCGTGTCACTGCCCGCTTTTTGTTCCCCGGGGCGGTAATACCAGTGCAGAACAGGGACATCACGACTGTAGAGGTATGCTTCAAAGAATTTATCCCATTCTCTTCCTGATTTCCGCTCGATAATTTCGATGAAATCGGCAGATGTAACATGAGATGAGGCTGCATGCTCACTGTAAAAGGCCTTTAAGATATCGAAATACAAAGTGCTGTCATTCAAGACATTGCGTATTGTGTGCAGTACCATTGCACCCTTGTTGTAAACATCATTGTCATTGTTGTTCCAGTAGCTGACATCAGACGGGCCCACCAGGGGCAGTTTGTTTTTTATTGACCCTGCGATATAATATCTTGCGTACATCAGTGAGTTATCATACCCTTTCTGATGTTCTGCGAACAGCATCTCAGAATATGTGGCAAAACCCTCCTGCAACCAGATATCACTGAAATCACTTATTGTCACGGCATTACCCCACCATTCATGAGCAGCCTCATGTATAATGACATAGTCGCCTCCCAGCCATGACCTGTTTGCATATCCGCTTCCATAGGCAATGGCCGTCTGGTGTTCCATTCCTTCATACGGTGACTCGACAAGTTTGAAGCCTTCTCTCATCCAGGGGTATGGCCCGAAAGAACGGGTATACAGGCTGATGATATTTTTAACCTGCGAAAAGTGGGTTCTTGCTTTTTCAAGGTTTTCAGCCTTTACATAATAATCAAGATCAAGGATACCCTCCGCGGTCATCATTGTATCGCTGAAATGTTCAAATTTCCCGGCATAGAATGTTATATTGTAGATATTGACCGGGAATAATGTCTTCCATGTATATGTCTCCCTCCCCTGCTCCGTGGCATGACTTTGCATTTTTCCGTTTGAAACCACCTGCAATCCGGCCGGAACAGTCATTCGGAGTCTTACACTGTCGGGCTCATCTGACAGGTGGTCCTTGCAGGGGAACCAGATGCTGCCTCCTTCCGTTTCGCATGTCACTCCGATCCACGGATTGCCATTCTGGTCCTCTCTCCATATTACTCCGCCACGCCAGGGAGGATTTTTTGCGCTTGTGGGTTTACCATTATACTCGATGGCAATAATATAATCGTCGCTGATAACCAGCGGAGCAGGAAGCGAGATAATAACTGCCCTGTCATTACGGAGAAAGGGGATCTCCTGTCCTGAAATCTTCAGGCTGCTGATGTCAAGATTTTTATAAAGGTCGATACGTATTTTACTGAGCTCTTCAAGTGCAGTGAAATGTATTTCTACTGTTCCGCCAAGCTTCCTGTTACCCGGATCAAGAACAAGGTCCAGATCATAAAAATATACGTCATACCCTGCACGGTCATCATCAAGCTTCCCGATCAGTGAATCTCTCGCGGTAAACTCCGGATAGCTGCCGGGCTTTTGGGGAACCTTGCCAAATTCGGGGAACCGGATAACAGCGCAACCGTTGATAAGGAGAAACGAGATGAAAATGTACAATAGTCTTTTCATGGCATCTCATGTGGTTGCCTTCTTCTTCTTCAGCTTATGTTTTAATGAAGTTTCAACCAGCTTATGTTTGGCTATCTCTTTAACCAGTTTTTTGTTAGCTTTTTTCAATTTCCCGATTTCTGCATCAGCATCAATCTTTTTATCAATAAGTTGCATGCGCAGACGCTGTATGATATCTACTTTCTTCTTCAGTGAGCCGGACAATTCAAGAAGCTTTTCTTCCTCCTTCTTAATTTCTGTAATGTCAGTTGCCACCATGACGCAATAATCACCGTGCAGATAAGCAGGTAAAAGCTTTACAGACAGTTTCAGATACAGCGAATTGATTAATGATATTATCAGAACATCATTTTTATTATCAGTCTGATCAGCAAGTGATTTTTCAATTTTTGATCTGTCACCCGGAGCGATGAAGTGCTTAAAGTATGATCCGATCACACGCTCAATCGGTTCGCTCACAAAATCGGCAAAACTCTGATTACAATAGATAATTATTCCTTCCCTTGAAAGAGTGACTGCCCCCTCGTTCATTTCTTCTATGAAAGTGCGGTATGGTGTTTCAGCAGAGCTGATTGAATAGACCTGAGATCCTTCATTGCCAGATACCACAATAGCGTCCACATCACCTTTCTGAATCGCTGAAAGCGTTTTTTCAGCCTCAGCAAGGAGCGATTGCAATTCGCTATTCTCATTAATGAGTTCTTCTCTTGTTATTGTCATTGACGTCATTTTATAAATCAAATTTTCTGAAACCCCTTCAGATCTATATGGGCTTTGATCTTTTTAAGGTCTAATCCCATGAGTACTTTTTCGATATCCGACATATCTCCGATAATGCGGCGGAATGGCAGCGGGAGTTTTTTAATCAGTGTCGGGGCTGCAATTATCTGTTCATCTTTTGCCAATCCCGGCATTCGATAAAGGTCAATCACCTCCAGCTCGTATTGTCCTTCAAGATACTCTTCACAAATCTTTTTCAGGTTTGTCAGGGCCAGGACCGATCGCCGCGTTGTACCGGTGATATATAAACGGAGAATATATTTATCCTTGACGGTTTCGTGCATTAACAGGTCCAGCTTCGTTGCTGAGCCTCCTCCTTTTTTCTCTTTCATAATAATGACTGATAAGTTTCGCATTATAAAATCAACTGACAGCCTTCAAATCCAACCCGACAAGAACACGTTCCGTATCTGAGAGATCACCTATTATCTTGCGAACAGGCACCGGTAATTTTCTTACTAATGTTGGTAAGGCAAGTATCTGGTCTTCTTTACCCAATTGTGGATTAATCAAAAGATCAATTACTTCAATGCCATATTTTCCTTCTAACTGTTCTTCACAAATTTTTCTCAGATTTGCCAGTGCGGTAAGAGCTTTTGGAGATTGTCCTGCAACATATAAACGAAGCACCCACTTATCATCTGCCTTGTTAGCCGGTTTACTTTTTTGAAGTTTTTTGTCTGAACTTCCTTTGTTGGGTTTCATGGGGTTCTTGTTTTAGTTATTTTTTCAATTTGCCGGGTTGCCTGTTTTCAATGACTGATTTTCTGCTGACTGCCATTTCTATCTTATCCTTTTCCAGTCGCTTAATCATATCCTTTTCAGTTTCTATCATTTTAAGAGCTTCGGATTCTGCTGACTCAAAATCGTTATTCAGTGCAGCAATCTGAGCACCTAGTACCTTTCGTTTTCGTTCCAGTTCACGTCTTTTTCGTTCAATATCCTGTTTATGTGTCAGCAGCTCGGCATTTTCAAGAGCTTCCTGCGCAATACGTGCTGAGCCGGTCAATACTCCTTTTGCACCAATATAAGCCTCACGCAATTCCACACCGTGGTCAGTCAGAATGAATTCGCGAATCTGGTTAGAGTTAGCCATTCCGCGTGACTTGAGAACATACATCCCCCTGTTCCGTTCACCGTTTAATTCAATATCGCGAAGTAATAACCATGTATCTATAAGGGATGAAATTCCGACATCAGAACTCTCCTGCGCTCTTTCGGCTGAGCTCAGGCTTGTAAAAAGTGCTGTGATGTGATTTCCCTTGAGAAAATCGACAATACGCATTAACATCGTTTTTACCTCGTTCGGCTTATCACCTATGATGAAAGTATTTATCGGATCCAGAATGACAACATCAGGCTTAAAAGCATTCACTGCTTTGTGGGTTACCGCAAGATGCATTTCCAGGCCGTATAATGTTGGCCGGGTCGCCTGGAACTGCAGCAGGCCCTTTTGCACATGGGGCTCTAATTTTATGCCTATGGAGCGCATATTGCGCATCAACTGGTTTGGGGATTCTTCAAAGCAGAAATAAAGAACCCGCTCACCTCGTTTGCATGCTGCTTCTGCAAAATGAGCAGCCAGACTTGTTTTTCCTACTCCCGCAGTACCTGAAACAAGCACTGTGCTTCCGCGGTAAAATCCTTTTCCTTCGAGCATCACATCAAGTGCAGGTATGCCACTTGAGATTCTTTTGTTTGATACAATATGCCCTAACCCTATAGAAGTTATCGGTAAGACTGAAAAACCATTTTCATCAATAATAAACGGATACTCATTGGTGCCATGCATCGAACCGCGATACTTTACAACCCGTAACCGACGTGTGGAAGTCTGTTCGGTAACACGATGGTCAAGCATAATGACACAATCTGAAACATATTCTTCCAAACCCTGCCTGGTCAGATTCTCTCCTCCCCGCTCACCTGTTATTATCGCAGTGACCCCTTTAGTCTTTAACCATCGAAATAACCGCCTCAGCTCAGCCCGCAAAATCAATTGGTTCGGCAAACCAGCAAACAGTGATTCTATTGTATCCAGAACGACGCGCTTTGCCCCTATGGAATCAATAGCATAATTAAGCCGAATGAATAATCCTTCCAGATCGTATTCTCCGGTTTCTTCTATCTCACTGCGTTCAATATGAACATGGTCAAGCGCAATCTTTTTATGCCTGACAAGGTCCACCAGATCGAAACCAAGTGAGGAAACATTCTTAATCAGTTCTTCATTGGTCTCCTCGAACGACATAAATACGCCAGGTTCATTGAACATGGTTGCACCACGTATGAGAAACTCCATTCCGAATAGCGTCTTGCCGCATCCTGCGCCACCGCATACGAGTGTCGGCCTCCCTGAAGGCAATCCACCGCCTGTTATCTCATCAAATCCCTGGATCCCGGTGGGTGACTTGAGAAGATTCATTAAAACTGATCTGGGCTCTGCTTTTTTCATTAACCTTCAATTAGATAAAGTCATTTCAGATTATAAGTGATGTACATATAGATTTAAAAAACAGAACCTGACACAGAACATCCCCACAATGAAACGGTGCAGGAAATCATAATGGGATACTCCAGCTTTGATCGGGCTTGAAATTCCCCGGTAAATAAACCCAACATGTTGTTGATGATCATGGAAAAAGTCGGATTGAAGTGATTTCAAATTAAAGTACAAAGTTGAAATCCTTTGCTCTGACAAACATTACACAATTGCAGGAAAAAGTTACATCATTTACACATCTTCCAAAGCCTGGTGTTTTTTATTCTTCAGTTTTTTAAACTGAGAAGGAGTAAGACCTGTCATCTTCCTGAACTGGTTTGAAAGATGGGCTACGCTGCTATAGTGCAGCTTCCAGGCTATTTCGGTGAGACTTAGTTCATCATAGATGAGCAGTTCCTTCACCTTTTCAATTTTATGCGAAAGGTAAAACTTCTCAATTGTAACCCCTTTTACTTCTGAAAAAAGAAATCCCAGATATGTGTAATTGTGATTGAGTTTTTCGCTCAGATGGCTGGAAAGGTTTATTTTGATCTGTTCATCGGTATTATGCACCAGGTCAATGATAGCTGCCTTTATTCTCTCAACCAGGATGCTCTTTTTGTCCTGCATCACTTCAAGCCCGGCTTCTTTAAGGGTATTTGTGAGGTTTTCACGCTGCTCCGGTGAAATATCATCTGTGATGTCAACCTCACATAATTCAACAGACTCATACTGCAATCCCAGCTTTTCCAGCTCTGATTTCACCAGCATGATGCAGCGGAGACTAACCATATTTTTGATGTAGAGCTTCAAACTGGCTGATGTACAGGTGAAATTATATATTCAAATTTACCCTTTTTTTTCCACCCGGCACATGCCGGCATTTAGCTACCGTGCAAAAACCCGGACAGAAAATGGTCCGGGCAAAGGTTCTGGCAAGAAAGTTCAACGATATAATTAGATGCAGCAAAATCTATAGATTCATGACTGCCCTGGTGTTATGGCCAAAAATGTAAAACAGCCCCAGTTGAATCCCCCTGTTGGTTGATTTTACATCATTGCTGTTATTTATATCGCTTAATCCGTGATTATATCTCAGATCGATACCAAAACCCGTCGCCGGCAAAACATAACTGACACCAGCGCTTATTGCAAAGTCAGTGGTTCAAATTATTTTAATCATTATCATTGTCTGAACTGACACAGGAAACCCACCTGTGGTCCGGCCTGTATTCTGAATCCGTTGTCAAACATATATTGTACCAGGACAGGTATATTGATATAACCCAGATTAATAGCCATCATTTTGCACCCTGGGCGGAATAGACCAGTTCAGGCTGAATTGCCCATTGGCTGTTTATATGGATATGACCCATCAAGCCTAAATTATAGCCGGTTATCTGGTCATAACTGGTATTGTTGTCATCATGTATTTTATAAAAATTCAGCCCCCCCTTAACTCCAAGATTTACGTGTCCTGAAGGTGAATTGCCGTGCTGTGCACTTGACAACTCCTGTTATCATTATTGCTGTTATTAATCCGATTAAAAATTTCATAGCTTTCATTATTTGTTCATTATTAGTTTTCGATGCCGCCTCTTTCAATAAGGAGATTAAAGCCAACTGTAAAGGTTCGGGATAATTATTGCCGGAATGTTACATGATTGCATGTACTTATTACATAATTCACGGATTAAAACTGTCAACCACTGCCTAGTTACCGGGGTCATATACCGGTCAGTCCGGAGCTGAACTGATAAATATCATATCAGTATTTATGCGTAAATTATAGCAGAGCGCCAAATGGTTGAGGTCTATTAATTCTTTTTTAGATACCTTTAAATGCTAAATAACATAATTTATGGTAACAGGGGTAGGTGAAAACTCATACAATCAGAAGTATTATTTAGGTCTCGACATTGGCTCTGTCTCTCTTAATACGGTCATTCTTGACGATAAATTCACTGTCATTGAGGAGCACTATGATTATGTATATGGTAAGCCCTTTGATGTACTCCTTGAAAGGCTTTCATCGGTCCTGGAGAAATATAGCCCGGCATCAATAAAGGGTCTTGCCCTTACCGGCACAGGAGGAAAGCTTGCGGCAGGTCTCACCGGCGGATTATTCGTAAATGAAATAATTGCACAGGCAACATCCGCAGGAAGACTCTATCCTGATGCAAAGACCGTTATCGAGATAGGAGGTGAAGATTCAAAGCTTATAGTCCTTGAGAAGGATCCTTCTGAAGATCATGCGAGACTTGTAGACTTCGAGATGAACAGCATCTGTGCTGCCGGCACCGGCTCGTTCCTTGACCAGCAGGCGAGAAGGATAGGTGTCCCGATAATTAACGAGTTTGGCGAGATGGCGATGAGATCAGTCAACCCGCCACGTATAGCCGGCAGATGCAGTGTCTTCGCCAAGAGTGACATGATACATCACCAGCAGATCGCAACCCCGCTCCATGATATCGTTGCAGGCCTCTGTTTCGCACTCGCCCGCAACTTCCGCAGCACAGTGGCACGCAGCAAAGAGATAAAAAAACCTGTGATCTTCGCAGGAGGTGTGGCTGCCAACAAAGGGATGGTGAGAGCTTTCAGGGAGGTGCTTGACCTCGGTGAAAACGAACTGATCATCCCCGTACATCATGCTTCCATGGGGGCGATAGGCGCCGTAATGTACGCTCACTCCAACGGATTACAGATGAATCATTTCAGGGGGCTGAGCGAACTTGAAACCTATCTGAAAAACAGTACAACGACCTTCGTCAGCCTGCCGCAGCTAAAGGAATCAGAGGCCGTATACAACAAGGAGGTGCGCTTCAGGAAAAACGGGAGTGAAAAAATTAAGGTCTTCCTTGGAATAGATGTCGGCTCACTGAGCACCAACGTAGTTCTGATAGACGAAAAACATAATGTAATTGCAAGAAGATACCTTCCCACGGCTGGCAAACCCCTGGAGGCAATACAGCAAGGGATGACAGAGATATATGACGAGGTGGGTGAGCATGTCGAGGTCATCGGGGCAGGCACAACCGGGTCAGGGCGCTACCTGACAGGCGATTTCATAGGGGCCGACACCATCCAGAATGAGATAACGGCGCAGGCTACTGCCGCCATTGACTATGACCCGACGGTTGACACGATCTTTGAGATAGGGGGTCAGGACTCCAAGTACATCAGCATTGAAAACGGTGTCGTTGTAGACTTTGAAATGAACAAGGTATGTGCCGCAGGTACAGGTTCATTCCTCGAAGAACAGGCCGAGAAACTCAATATTAAGATTGTTGATGAGTTCGGGTGCATGGCACTCAAATCGGAGGCTCCGGTGAAGATGGGAGACCGCTGCACCGTCTTCATGGAATCAGACCTCAACTCATTCATGCAGAAAGGGGCCAAAAATGATAATCTGGTGGGTGGCCTCGCATACTCAATAGTCTATAACTACCTCCAGAAGGTGGTTGCCGACCGCCGTGTAGGCAACAAGATATTCTTCCAGGGCGGTGTTACCAACAACAAAGCCGTGGTGGCCGCCTTTGAGGAGGTGACGGGAAAGAAAATAACCATACCTCCCCACTTCGACGTCACCGGGGCTATCGGAGCAGCTATCCTGGCACAGAAATCGATGGCTGAGGGACAGAAAACCACCTTTAAAGGATTTGGAATACGAAATGCAAAGTACGAGATAAGCAGGTTTGTATGCCAGGGCTGCACCAACCACTGCGAAATAAGAAAAGTAAATATCGCCGGTGAGAAGAAATCACTCTTCTACGGCGGACGCTGTGAAAAATATGAGATAGACTCGCGCAAAAGGAGCTCGAGCAACATCCCTAATCTGTTCAGGAAGAGGACCGAGATGCTGATGGGAGACTACACGGAGACAGAGGCCGGTAATAAACAGACAATCGGCATCCCCCGGGCATTAATGGTCTTTTACCAGCAGTTCCCCTTCTGGAGAACCTTCTTCGAGGAACTGGGCTTCAGGGTTGTCATCTCCAGGGAATCGGATAAAGCATTGATTACAAAGTCAATAGAGACTATCACAGCTGAGACGTGCCTGCCGGTAGAGCTGATGCACGGCCATGTGATTGACCTTATGGAAAAGGAGGTTGACTACATCTTCCTGCCTTTCATTGTAAACGGGAAGGAACGGGTCGGAAACAAGACCTTTAACTGCAACTGTCCATGGATCCAGACATACCCCTTTATGGTCAAGGCAGCACTGAGGGGAAAAGTTGATGAGAAGAAGATCCTCAATCCTACCCTGCACTTCAGATTCTTTGAGCGTGCCCTGGTAAAAGAGCTTCAGGCATACTTCAGCGAGAAGTTCGGACTTGACAGGGAAGCCATCAGAAAAGCAATCTATAAAGCTGATGCTCTGCAGGTTTCATTTGAAAAGAGCCTTATCGGGTATGGCAGTGAGGTTCTTGCCAATATCCCCGCCAACTGCAAGCCGGTTGTGATGCTGGGAAGGCCGTACAACAGTGCTGACCCTCACCTTAACCTTGACCTTACGGAGAAGCTCATCACTCAAAACGTCATGCCTATTCCGCTTGACATGTTAGATCTTGGCTCCGAAAAGATATTTGAGAATTACAGGAACATGTACTGGCCCAACGGGCAGAAGATCGTTGCAGCCGCACAGTATGTTGCGAAAACTGACGGCTTGTATGCAGTCTATCTGAGCAACTTCAGGTGTGGACCTGACTCATTCATCTGGCATTACGTCACTGAAGAGCTGAAGGGCAAGCCCTTCCTCCATCTTGAGGTTGACGAACACTCGGCAGATGCCGGCATGGTAACGCGCATCGAGGCATTCCTCGACAGCCTTAAAGGGGCAGAGATGAATGAAAAGAAAGAGGTCACTGTCTTCAAACCCAGGCCAAGTCCCGCCTCACCGCCGAAGAACAGGACACTCTACTTTCCGTACATGCATGACGGGGCTTATCTTATTGCTGCTGCTGCCCGTAGCATCGGGGTAGCTTCTGAGGTACTTCCAAAACAGACCGGCGAGGAGATAGCCCTGGGAAGGAAATACACCTCCTCAAAAGAGTGCTTCCCGATGATCTGCACAACAGGCAGCTTCCTTAAAAAGCTGATGGAGCCTGGCGCTGACCCCTCCAGGATGAGCTTCTTCATGCCTGACCATAACGGCCCGTGCCGCTTCGGCCAGTACAACCAGCTTCACAGGGTGCTCTTTGACAGGCTGGGATTCAAGGATGCCGAGCTTATAACCCCTTCGAATGACACCTCGTACCAGGACATTGCAGGCGACCACGGACAGAAGTTCAGGATAAATGCATGGAGGGGATTCGTCTCTTTCGATTACCTGAGGAAAATATACAGGGAGACAAGACCTTACGAACTTAATAAGGGTCAGTCAGATCAGCTCTACGAAGCCTCACTCAGAAAACTGGAACGGTGCATCGAGTCAGGGTCAAAGGGGCTCAGGAAGATCCTGGCAGGTATTGCCTCAGATTTTTTGGCAATACCTGTGGATAAGCGCCAGAGAAAACCAGTTGTTGCAGTTCTGGGCGAGATTTTCATGCGTGACAACGCAGGGTGTAACGGTAACATCGCCAACAGGCTGGAGGATCTGGGGGTGGAAGTGCTGATAGGCCCGTTCTCAGAGTGGATCTCATATTCGACCTATCGCTTCACCCGTGACAGCAGGTGGAGAAACGACAGGAAGGGTGTTCTGAAATCAAAGATACAGGGTGTTGGCCAGGAAGTTATCGTCAGCTACCTGATCGGCGGCATCAAAAAGTTCGTCGATCATGAGAAGGATGTCTCACTGCACGATATGCTCAGGCTCAGCAACAAATATGTAAACGAGTTTTACGACGGTGACCCTCCCATCGCAATGGGATCATCAGTTGCACTGGCCAGCAGGGGAGTCTCAGGGATGGCAGCCATCCTTCCGTTCACATGCATGCCCGGAACGCTTGTAGCCTCGGTGAGTGACTCATTCCGAAAAGACCATAACAACATCCCGTTCCTTAATATACCGTATGACGGACAGGATACTGTCTCGCTTGATACGAGACTGCAGGCATTTGTATTCCAGGTAAAGGAATATGCTGCCGCAACAGCCTCTACTCAATTAGTGTCATCTCATCAATAAGGTAGCCTGCACCGGCAAACCTGTCAATTATAAAGAGTGCATACCTTATGTCAAGGCTGATGTTACGGCTTTGCTTCGGATTATACATTATGTCTGATGCAACTCCCTCCCACGCACGGTCAAAATTGATACCGATAAGGTGACCGTCAGCATTCAGCACCGGACTGCCGGAATTGCCACCGGTGGTGTGATTGTTGGCGATGAAGCATACCGGGACATCTCCGTCAACAGCATACCGCCCGAAATCCTTCGTCCGGTAAAGCTCCTTAAGCCTTGCCGGCACATCATAGTCATATATTTCAGGATTGTCCTTTTCCATAACTCCGGTAAGGGTGGTGAAGTGCTTGTGATAAACAGCATCCCTCGAATCGTAACCCATGACCTTGCCGTATGAGAGCCTCAGTGTTGAGTTTGCGTCGGGATAGAATATCTTATCCTTGCCGTACTCCATCTGTGCCGCCATGTAAACCCTGTTAAGATTCGCCAGGCGCGAATCAAGAGCCGATAAGTCGGGCCTTACCTTACTGTCAAGCAGTGTGGAAGCTGAAGAAGCCAGGATATAGAACGGATCCTTTTTGACCTTTTTGGGATCAAAATTGCTGATCAGCGCTTCTACCTTCTTCTCATCGCAGAAGAGAGATTTGGGGAAGAGCTTGCCGGCAGCAACTTCAAAGTTACCCTTGCACGAGGCATAGAGATCCCTGTAGGCCTGTGACTGCCATTCCGGGCTGATGTTTTTCCCGTACAGATCCATGACGGCAACAAAAAGCCTTCTGTCAACATTGACGTCATAGTTTCTGAAGAAGCTGGCAGAGACATTTTTCAGCCTGGTCAACTCCTGCTGAAGCTCGGCATTGTTCGTTTCCGCCATCTCAACAGCCCTTCTGAAGTTGTTGGCAAGACCGACAGCCTCAGCGCCGTTGCTGAAGAATACCTCTGACGTATAGGCATTGACAAGATATAAGGTCTCATATGTCTTATAGATCTCAGCATACTGTTCAAAAATCTTACCGTACCTGGCAGTCCGGGGCGGATCAAATGAGACCCATCGTGAGAACTCGCTCTCAAATGCTTCCTTACGTTCCACACCGTTCATATTTTCAAGGCTCTGTATCTCCCCTATCCACTTCTTCCATCCGTTGGCCATGCCAAATGACTTGCCCGAGTATTTGATACGCACAAGCGGGTCTTTTGCCATCTCCTGCTCCATGATCGATATTTTGGTGCCCCGTATCTCGACCTGCTTCGGATAAATGACATCTTTCAGCATCCTGATATGGTGTGACGGCGCATATTGCTGCGTTCTTCCGGGATAACCGAACACCATTGTAAAGTCACCCTCTTTAACCCCCTTCAGTGAAACAGGAAAATGGTATGCCGGCTTGTAAGGGACATTCTCGGCAGAGTAGGCGGCAGGATTGTTTTCCCTGTCGGCATATACCCTGAACAGAGAGAAGTCTCCGGTATGCCGCGGCCATACCCAGTTGTCAGTGTCACCCCCGAACTTGCCGATGGCCGACGGAGGCGCTCCAACAAGCCTTACGTCCCTGAACACCTCATTGACAAGCAGAAAATACTGGTTGCCAAGGAAGAAAGGACGCACCATGGAATTATAATGGGTTCCCCTGACAGCCTCGGCATTGATTGAACTTATGTTGGCGTTGATGACAGCATCGCGCTCTTCAGTGCCCATGGTCTCAGTCACCCCTTTCAGCACCCGGTCAGTGACATCCTCCATGTACTTCAGTATTGTCACCGTGAGTCCGGGGTTCTGCAATTCCTGCTCAGGTGATGCTGCCCAGAAGCCATCCTTAAGATAATCATGCTCGAGAGTGGAGTGGTTCTGAATCATTCCGTAACCACAGTGATGGTTGGTAATGATAAGCCCCCTGTCTGAAATAAACTCTCCTGTGCAACCGCCGCCGAATATCACAACGGCATCCTTCATCGACGCCTTGTTAACACTGTAAATGTCCTCTGCGGTGAGTTTGAATCCGTTCTCCTGCATAATTTTTATGTTGTACTTCTCGATAAGCAAGGGGATCCACATCCCCTCATCGGCCCTCGAGGGCGATGCAACGAGTAGCATAATCGCGGTTAACAGAATTGAGATCTTTTTCATATTCATTGTCTTTTAACTATTGTCTTATAAACTGCAGCAGTTCTGTATAAAGATCACTGACAGGCATACCTACTACGTTGTAATATGAACCCTCGATGCGGGTTATGCCTCTCAGTCCGATCCACTCCTGTATGCCGTAAGCACCAGCCTTGTCATACGGATGATAGTTTTCAACATAGTAGCTGATCTCATCATCGGTAAGTTCTTTAAAGGTAACCTTTGTGGAGACCGAGAAAGTATGTTTTCTGATATGGTTTCTCAGGCATAAGGCTGTAATGACATCATGATCACACCCTGAAAGCAGTCGCAGAAAATATGCTGCCTCTGCAGCGTCTGCGGGTTTTCCGAGTATGGCCCCGCGACACCAGACAACAGTATCTGCCGTTATTATTATCTGATTGGGCTCAACCACCCCCGGCCATGCATCAGCCTTGCCTTCAGCCAGATATTCGGCAATTTCCCTGCCCCTGAGATCTGACGGCCACACCTCATCATAATCGACAGTAGCAGTCTCAAAGCTTAAGCCTGCCTCACTCAGAAGCTGCCTTCGCCGCGGCGAGGCAGATGCCAGAACGAGCCTGTAATCCTTCAGAGAATCCGCAATCATCCTAGAATATCTTTCCTGAAATGATTAACGCACCTGCCACGAGCGAATAGAGGATACCGAAAAGCATTATGATCTTCATCATCCTGCTGGCGGCATGAAGCTTTTGCTTCTCTTTTCCGGCTATGACGTTATAAATTACGGATACAAATGGCATGGTGATCAGAAAAGTGATAAGGACCAGTGTTGTTCTGTCGCTTATATACCTGAACCATACGATGTAAAGAGCAAGCACGGTAATGAGTGAAAGGGTGACAACCACTATTCTTGAGGTGACCATTCCGCCTGACACAGGCAGGGTCTTTCTCTCCATGGCCAGGTCACCTTCATAATCCTCCATATCCTTAATTATCTCCCTGATAAGTGTTGTCAGGAAGGCGAAGAGGGCAAACCCACCCACCCAGTAAAAAAGTATGGCCACACCGGGAAAAGAGAGAGCAGTTGACGAATACTTTGCATAAATCGCCGGTGCGTCATAGAGAACCACCATCATGGGCACCATTGCCGTCAGGAAGGCAACTATAAGATTTCCGATAAGAAACTGTCTCTTGTAGGCAGCTGAATAAAAGTAGAGAAGTCCTGACACAAGCAGGAAGAAGATTCCCAGCCAGAAGTACCCGATACGGGCAGAGACGTAGAATCCGCCTGCCACACCCAGTACGTTGAAAATGATGTGGTACATCATGGCCTTTCGCCTGGTTATGGTGTTTCCAACAATGATTCTGCCCCTGTTGATGAGATCAGTGCGTATATCGAAATAATCATTGATGACATAACCGGCAGCGGTGATGAGCACTGTTGAAACGACGAGCACGACGAAGTCAAACCAGCCGAGCTGAAAAGTCATTCGGGTGACTATCAGCGGATTATCTGCAAGTGTCACTGGCATCGCAGAGAGGAGCGGTCTTAAGACTGCATACCTCATCAGCATCATTGTGAGCGCCACAATAAGCAGATTGGGCAATCTCACCAGCGTCAGCAGGTCCTTCAGGTTATCACCACGAGAATGCTTCATAATCCATCCAGTTATTGTGAAGTCTCAGTGTCTGTTCTATCACATCACGCACACACCCCTCTCCACCGCACTTGCCCGAGATGTAGACCGATATCTGCTTTATCTCACTGTCTGCGTCACTGGGGCATACCGGCAGTCCAACCATCTTCATCACCTCATAATCAGGTATATCGTCGCCCATATACAGAACATGCTTAGGGTCTATATCCCATTTGCTGAGGAGGGCTGTCATGCTCTCCTTTTTGGTGCGGGAGTTCAGGTAGATATCATTTATCCCCAGCGTCTTAAGCCTCTTGATATACTCTTTTGAGTTTGATCCGGATATGACTCCGACGCGGTAACCTTTCTTTACTGCCAGCTGAAGGGCATAGCCGTCCCTCAGGTTCACTGTGCGAAGCGGCACCCCCCAGACAGACATGGGTATTGTCTGTGTTGAAAGGACACCGTCAATATCGAAAACAAAGCCTTTGACCTTCTGAAGCTCCTCCTTGAAGTTGGTCATCTCGCGCTCTTTTTATAAAACCCTGTGATCATTCTGCTGATCAAACGGTACAGTTTCTGGTATTCAGGCGAGAAAGATAATAATTCAAGATGACTTTTTATTGTTCTGGCATCATGTCTTACAGCAGGGCCTGTCTGTGCCGCCGCTGGCCCGGCACGCAGTGCTTTACGCGCGGTCTCCTCGATAAGAGGTCTCATCAGCTCAGGGTCAAACCCCGCCCCTGAGGCTATGGTTTCACCCGCCGTCATCATGAAATTGGAGAAGTTATTTGTAAAGACAGCCGCCACATGCAGGTACCTGCGGCGCTCAGAATCACACTCCCATGCTCCTGACCCTAACTGCCTTCCCAGGCTCTTCAGTACTTCAAGGGTTCTTTCGTCAGTGGCTTCCACAAAAAAGGGAACCTTTGAGAGATCAGGCATGAAGCCCTTTGTAAAAGTCTGTAACGGGTATAATACCCCGGCGCGATCTGTCCGTCCGAGAGCGGAGAGAGGGACACTGCCTGCCGTGTGGACAATGATTGTATGGTCAGGAACGGTGACGGCAGATGCAACTTCTGAAACAGAGGTGTCAGTCACCGCCAGCACAAGTATATCACAGGTATCGGCGACAGAAAGATCTTTTCTCCATTCTGCACCTGTTTCGGCAGCAAGGGCAGCTGCACTCGTGCCTCCCCTGGAGGCTATTGACAATACCCTGTGGCCGGCAGACAGGAACCTGATGCACAACGCCTCCGCTACGTTCCCGGCACCGATAAATGATATATTATAGGCTGACACGCGCAGTGTGACTTATTCATTTTCTCCTGACCGATAATCACTTACCGTAATCGTACAATGAGACAGCCGTCACTTTGATCTGATAGATTTTGTAAGGCGAGTATTGCCCTGAATTGCTGCTGTTCATGAGATAAGTGCAATCATAGAAATATTCTCCTGAAACAATTACCTCCGCCCCCTGCTCCATTTGGGTAAGCTCACCCATGAAATCCTGGGGATTGCAGAAGTAAAATATATTATATGGATTATTGAGTGGCGTAAATTGAGCCATGTTCTTATCAGCATTGTACGAAATAATGGCGAAGGCCTGGTCTAATGAATCCAGCGCATCCCCGTCACATCCGCACTTTGGCTGCTTCTTGCAGCCCGTATCTGATATCACCGCCAGTATCACCAGCAGTGTCAGCATACCCGAAGCCAGAATCTTTTTTATATTCATCAGTTCATCCTGTTAGTCGACTGCAAATTAACGCTTATTTTCCGTCATAGCAAAAAAGAAAGGCTGTAACTCGCGGTACAGCCTGCTCTTTACAATGATATATCAGCCTTATGCCTGTGCCGTGGGGCCGCCGAACGGGAACGGCATAACCGGTCCTGAACCCTTCACCTCACGTATCGGGCCGTGAACAGCTTCGTATTTTGAGATATTGTCACTCAGGGCTGCAACAAACCGCTTGGCGTGTTCAGGGGTAAGGATGATCCTCGATTTAACCTGTGATTTCTGTACTCCGGGCATTATCCGGATGAAATCGATCACAAACTCAGCCGGTGAGTGGGTAATTATTGCAAGGTTTGAATAAACTCCCTGGGCAACCTCTTCACTCAGCTCAATGTTAAACTGACCCTGATTCTTGTTATCTGACATGGCTCTGTGGTTTAGTCCTGTTCTACTTCCCTGGTGCTTCGGCCCGCATGCACGAGCGTCTCATAATCATCAAGAGAGCCTACAATTACGTTTGTATACTCCCTGAGCCCCGTTCCGGCCGGTATCAGGTGACCCACAATAACATTCTCCTTCAGCCCTTCGAGGAAGTCTATCTTACCTAAAATGGCAGCCTCGTTAAGAACCTTGGTGGTCTCCTGGAAAGAAGCCGCGGAGAAGAAACTGTTTGTCTGAAGAGCAGCACGGGTAATACCCTGCAGAACCTGCTGTGAAGTAGCCGGGATGGCATCCCTCGCTTCAATCACCTTCAGGTCACGACGCTTCAGCACCGAGTTCTCATCCCTGAGCTTGCGGGCAGTGATAACCATTCCCGGACGCAGTGTCTGACTGTCACCGGCATCAAGAACTATCTTCTTGCCGTATACCCAGTCATTCTCATCCATGAACTCAAGCTTGTCAACGACCTGACGCTCAAGGAATTTAGTGTCACCCGGATCGATGATCTCAACCTTGCGCATCATCTGTCTCACAATGATCTCAAAGTGCTTGTCATTGATCTTCACACCCTGCAGACGGTATACCTCCTGTATCTCATTGACGATATACTCCTGAACCTTTGTCGGGCCCTTGATGGCAAGGATGTCAGACGGAGTGATGGCACCGTCAGAGAGAGGTGTACCAGCCCTGACGTAGTCGTTCTCCTGGACAAGGATCTGCTTCGAGAGCGGTACGAGATACTTCTTCGTCTCTCCTGATTTGGAGGTGATTGTTATCTCCCTGTTGCCCCTCTTGATTTTACCGTATGTCACCTCACCGTCAATCTCGGTCACGATGGCAGGGTTCGACGGGTTACGGGCTTCGAAGAGCTCGGTAACGCGCGGAAGACCGCCGGTGATGTCACCTGACTTACCGACTGCCCTTGGTATCTTGACAAGAGTATCGCCTGCCACTACCAGCTTGTTGAGGTCAGTAACGAGGTGAGCTCCTACAGGAAGGTTATATGCCTTGATCTCGGTTCCTTCCGGGGACATGATCTTGATAGTCGGGTTTTTGGTCTTGTCCCTGCTCTCAATGATAACCTTCTCCTTGAAGCCTGTCTGTTCGTCTGACTCCTCACGGAATGTGACACCCTCGATCAGGTAATCAAATGCCACCTTACCGGCAACCTCTGAGATGATGACTGCGTTGAACGGATCCCATTCGCAGATAAGATCTCCCTTGCTGACCTCCTGGTTGGGCTTGATATAGAGCTTGCTTCCGTAGGGAATAGTATGAGTCGTAAGGGCAATGCCTGTCTTCTTGTCAACGATTCTCAGTTCACCGAGACGACCGATGACCACGTCAATCTTGCCTTTCTCCGGATCCTTTTTGGAAACCGTTCTTACCTCCTCGATGACGGCAATACCGCCATATCTTGCAATAAGGCTCGATTCGGTTGTGATATTTGAAGCAGTACCCCCTACGTGGAACGTACGGAGCGTCAGCTGCGTACCGGGTTCACCGATACTCTGTGCCGCGATCACACCCGTTGCCTCACCCTTCTGCACCATCCTTCCGGTTGCCAGGTTACGTCCGTAACACTTGGCACAAACACCTTTCTTCGATTCACATGTGAGCACCGAGCGAATCTCAACCTGCTCAATAGGCGACTGTTCGATACGGTTAGCCACATCTTCGGTGATCTCTTCACCTGAATTTGTTATGAGCTCGCCTGTAAGCGGATTATAGATATCGTGTACCGTTGTGCGGCCAAGAATCCTGTCATAGAGTGACTCAACGACCTCCTCATTGTTTTTGATGGCCGTGGCAACAAGACCGCGAAGCGTACCGCAGTCCTCCTCGGTGATGATCACATCCTGTGACACGTCAACGAGACGGCGGGTGAGATATCCTGCATCAGCTGTCTTGAGAGCCGTATCGGCAAGACCCTTACGGGCACCGTGGGTGGAGATGAAGTACTCAAGAACCGAAAGACCTTCCTTGAAGTTGGAGAGGATCGGGTTCTCGATGATCTCTGATCCTGACGAACCTGATTTCTGAGGCTTGGCCATAAGGCCCCTCATGCCTGACAGCTGGCGGATCTGCTCTTTCGAGCCCCTTGCTCCGGAGTCAAGCATCATGTATACTGAGTTGAAGCCCTGCTTGTCATTCGAGAGCTGTTTCATCAGACTCTGGGTCAGGCGGGCGTTGACATGTGTCCAGATGTCAATGATCTGGTTGTACCTTTCATTGTTGGTGATGAAACCCATGCTGTAGTTTGACAGCACCTCGTCAACCTGCTCATAGCCCTCTGCCACAAACATCTCCTTCTCCTGCGGGATGATGACATCATCGAGGTTGAACGACAGGCCTCCGGTGAACGCCATTCTGAAACCAAGGTCCTTGATGGAATCAAGGAAGTCGGCCGTTTTGGCTGTACCGGCCTTTTTGAGCACGGTACCGATAATATCACGCAGTGACTTTTTGGTCAGCAGATCATTGATGTAACCTACCTCCTCAGGGACAAACTCATTGAAGAGCACCCGTCCGACGGTAGTCTCAATTATATGTCTTACCCTTTCACCGTTAACCACGTCATTGACCTTGACTTTGATTACAGCGTGAAGGTCAATCTTACCTTCATTATATGCAATGTGGACCTCTTCGGGTGAATAGAAGATTGTTCCCTCTCCCTTTACCTTTATGGTCTCAGTGCTCTTGCGTGCCTTGGTGATGTAATATAGCCCCAGAACCATGTCCTGTGAAGGAACGGTGATAGGTGCTCCGTTGGCAGGGTTGAGGATGTTATGCGATGCAAGCATCAGCATCTGTGCCTCGAGGATGGCTGCGTTGCCCAGGGGCAGATGCACGGCCATCTGGTCACCGTCGAAGTCAGCGTTGAAAGCTGTACAGACGAGCGGGTGAAGCTGTATGGCCTTGCCCTCGATGAGCTTCGGCTGGAATGCCTGTATACCAAGCCTGTGAAGGGTCGGTGCACGGTTGAGCATGACAGGGTGCCCCTTGAGTACGTTCTCAAGGATATCCCATACAACCGGATCCTTGCGGTCGACGATCTTCTTGGCGCTCTTTACAGTCTTGACGATACCGCGCTCAATGAGCTTGCGTATCACAAAAGGCTTGTAAAGCTCAGCCGCCATGTCTTTCGGGATGCCGCACTCATGAAGATGAAGCTCGGGCCCGACGACGATGACCGAACGGGCTGAGTAGTCAACCCTCTTACCCAGCAGGTTCTGACGAAAACGTCCCTGCTTGCCCTTCAGACTGTCAGAGAGTGATTTCAGAGGCCTGTTGGCATCAGTCTTCACTGCATTCGCCTTACGGGAGTTGTCAAAGAGCGAGTCAACAGCTTCCTGAAGCATCCTCTTCTCATTGCGAAGGATCACCTCGGGAGCCTTAATCTCTATCAGTCTCTTGAGACGGTTGTTGCGTATGATGACCCTGCGATAGAGGTCATTCAGGTCACTGGTGGCAAAACGCCCTCCGTCAAGCGGCACAAGCGGCCTCAGCTCCGGAGGAATCACCGGCACTATCTTGACAATCATCCATTCCGGACGGTTGACATTCTTTGACTCCCTGAAAGCCTCAACAACCTGAAGCCTCTTCAGTGCCTCACTCTTACGCTGCTGTGAGGTCTCGTTGTTCGCGCGGTGACGCAGTGAATATGAAAGCTCATCGAGATCAAGCTTGCCAAGAAGCTTGTAGAGAGCCTCCGCTCCCATCTCGGCAACAAACTTGTCCGGATGATCATCATCAAGATACTGATTCTCCTTTGGAAGAGTCTCAGCAATCTCCATATACTCCTCCTCAGAGAGAAAATCGAGGTATTTGACACCGTCAACAGCCTTCACCCCCGGATTGATGACAACATACTTCTCATAGTAAATGATGCTGTCAAGCTTCTTCGTCGGAAGACCGAGAAGATATCCTATCTTGTTGGGCAGTGACCTGAAATACCAGATATGAGCCACCGGCACCACCAGCGAAATGTGTCCCATCCGCTCGCGCCTTACCTTCTTCTCGGTAACCTCCACACCGCAACGGTCGCAGACAATACCCTTATATCGTATCCTCTTGTACTTGCCGCAATGGCATTCATAATCCTTGACCGGACCGAAGATCCTTTCGCAGAAAAGACCGTCGCGTTCGGGCTTGTAGGTACGATAGTTTATTGTCTCAGGTTTCAGGACCTCGCCGCTTGACTTGTCAAGTATCTCCTCAGGTGACGCCAGGCCTATCGAAATCTTCGTGTAGCTGGTTTTCTGCTTGTTATCCCTTCTGAATGACATATATCTTTCTGTTTTTTACTTTTTTTACTACTCAGCTTAATTATTCAAGGTTGATGCTCAGACCCAGACCCCTCAGCTCGTGCAGAAGCACGTTGAGCGACTCAGGTATACCGGGCAATGGCATCGGTTCACCCTTGACAATAGCCTCGTAGGCTTTAGCTCTTCCTATTACGTCATCAGACTTGATGGTGAGTATCTCCTGCAGTATATGTGCAGCCCCGAATGCTTCGAGGGCCCATACCTCCATCTCACCAAATCTCTGACCACCAAACTGTGCCTTACCTCCGAGAGGCTGCTGTGTGATGAGCGAGTAAGGCCCTATTGAACGGGCGTGCATCTTGTCATCAACCATATGGCCCAGTTTGAGCATATAGATCATCCCTACCGTTGCAGGCTGGTCAAACCGTTCGCCGGTGCCGCCGTCATACAGATAGGTGGTTCCGTTGCGCGGTATGCCTGCCTTGACCGTCAGGTCATTGATCTCATCCTGTCTCGCTCCGTCGAAGATCGGCGTGGAGAATTTCATGCCGAGCTCTTTCCCTGCCCAGCCCAGAACAGTCTCATAGATCTGCCCGAGGTTCATCCTTGAAGGCACACCAAGCGGGTTAAGAACTATATCCACCGGCGTTCCGTCAGCCAGGAATGGCATATCCTCAGCGCGGACGATCTTGGCAACAATACCCTTGTTACCGTGACGACCGGCCATCTTGTCTCCCACCCTTATCTTACGCTTCTTGGCAATATAAACCTTGGCAAGCCTTACGATACCTGCAGGCAGCTCGTCGCCTATGGTAATGTTATACCTCTTCCGCTTATAGACACCGTCAACCTCTTTGTATTTGATGATGTAGTTATGCAGAAGCTGCTTTATGCTGTCATTCTTCTTCTTGTCAGTGGTCCACTTGTTGGGATTAATATTCAGGTAATCAATCTCCTGGAGCTGCTTAAGAGTAAACTTGGCTCCCTTGGGAATCACGTCCACATTGAGATAATCCTTCACCCCCTGTGAGGTCTTGCCGTTGACGATGATGAACAGCTTGTCTACCAGGCGTGCCTTGAGGTCATCGATTGACCTGTTGAAGTCAGCATCGATCTTGTCAAGCAGCGGCTTCTCGGCTGATTTGGCCTTGCGGTCCTTGATAGCCCTAGTGAATAGCTTCTTGTCAATGACAACGCCCTCGAGCGATGGCCCTGCCTTCAGTGAGGCATCCTTCACGTCTCCTGCCTTGTCGCCGAAGATGGCGCGGAGAAGCTTCTCCTCCGGTGAAGGGTCAGACTCACCCTTGGGGGTTATCTTGCCTATAAGTATGTCTCCCGGCCTGATCTGTGCACCTATCCTGATAAGTCCGTTCTCGTCGAGGTTCTTGGTAGCCTCCTCGGAGACGTTGGGGATATCTGATGTAAGCTCTTCCATACCGCGCTTCGTGTCACGGACCTCAAGCAGATACTCGTCGATATGCACCGATGTGAAGATGTCTTCCTGCACAACCTTCTCGCTTATCACGATGGCATCTTCAAAGTTGTATCCCTTCCAGGGCATGAAGGCAACCTTCAGGTTACGGCCCAGGGCAAGCTCGCCTGCTTTTGTCCCGTAGCCCTCGGTGAGCACCTGTCCCTTGACAACCTTCTCACCCTTCCTGACGATAGGTACAAGGTTGACACATGTATTCTGGTTTGTCTTATGATACTTGGGAAGGGTGTAGCGTCTTACGTCATCATCAAAGCTCACGAATTTCTCTTCATCAGTCCTGGTGTACCTGATCACGATCTCGTTTGAATCAACGTACTCAACCACACCGTCGCCTTCCGCCACGATGAGTATCCTTGAGTCCTTGATCACCTGTGCCTCGAGGCCTGTACCCACTATAGGAGCCTCAGGTCTTACAAGCGGTACAGCCTGGCGCATCATGTTTGATCCCATGAGGGCGCGGTTGGCGTCGTCATGCTCAAGGAACGGTATGAGTGATGCAGCTATTGATGCTATCTGGTTCGGAGCCACATCCATCATCTGCACCTTCGTTACCTCCTCATACGGATAATCTGCCCCCAGCCTTGATTTGGCCCTTGGGTTGGTGAAAGTACCGTCATCATTCAGCGGAGCGTTGGCCTGCGCAACAGTGAGGTATTCCTCATCTTCCGCGCTGAGCCACTTCACCTGCTCAGGATTCAGGTTGACCTTACCCTCGATAACGTCGCGGTAAGGGGTCTCAATGAACCCGAGATTATTTATCTTGGCATAGACGCAGAGTGATGATATAAGACCGATATTCGGTCCTTCCGGCGTCTCAATGGGGCAGAGACGGCCGTAATGGGTATAGTGTACGTCACGCACCTCAAAACCTGCGCGTTCGCGTGACAGACCGCCTGGTCCGAGTGCTGACAGACGACGCTTGTGCGTCATCTCCGCCAGCGGGTTGGTCTGGTCCATGAACTGCGACAGCTGGTTGGTGCCGAAGAATGAGTTGATGACAGATGAGAGGGTCTTCGAGTTGATGAGATCAACAGGGGTGAAGACCTCGTTGTCCCTTACGTTCATACGCTCACGAATCGTACGGGCCATACGGGCCAGACCGACGCTGAACTGAGCTGAGAGCTGTTCGCCGACGGTACGTACCCTCCTGTTACTCAAATGATCAATATCATCGACGTCGGTCTTGGAGTTGATGAGCTCGATCAGGTAACGGATAATGGCTATAATATCCTCCCTTGTGAGGATTTTGGTGTTCATGTCAATGTTGAGCTTCAGCTTGCGGTTGATACGGAAGCGTCCTACCTCACCAAGGTCATAACGTTTGTCTGAGAAGAAGAGTTTGTCAATGACATCGCGGGCTGTCGCCTCATCCGGCGGCTCAGCATTGCGGAGCTGGCGGTAGATGTAAATAACGGCCTCTTTCTCAGAGTTGCAGGGGTCTTTCTGCAGAGTATTATATATGATCGCAAAGTCAGAGAGGCTCATATCCTCGCGGTGAAGCAGGATAGACTTGGCCCCTGAGTCAACTATCAGGTCGACATGTTCATTTTCAATGACTGTCTCCCTGTCGAGCACCACCTCGTTACGTTCGATAGAAACGACCTCACCTGTATCCTCGTCGACGAAATCCTCGACCCAGGTGCGGAGTACTCTCGCTGCCAGCTTGCGGCCTACAAGTTTCTTTATGTTAACTTTTGAGACCTTGTGCTCCTCCGCGAGGTTGAAGATCTCAAGAATGTCCTTGTCTCCTTCAAAGCCGATGGCTCTGAGAAGTGTTGTGACAGGCAGTTTCTTCTTCCTGTCAATATATGCGTACATCACGTTGTTGATGTCTGTCGCGAACTCGATCCATGACCCCTTGAAAGGAATGATACGGGCTGAATAAAGTTTGGTACCGTTGGCGTGTATGCTCTGACCGAAGAATACGCCCGGTGACCTGTGCAACTGTGAGACGACAACCCTCTCGGCACCGTTGATGACGAAGGTACCGCGCTCGGTCATGTAAGGTATGACACCCAGGTAAACATCCTGTATGACGGTGTCAAAATCCTCATGCTCCGGGTCGGTGCAATAAAGCTTCAGTTTGGCCTTGAGGGGCACACTGAAGGTAAGGCCCCTTTCAATACACTCATCAATGGTGTATCGCGGAGGGTCAATGGAATAATCCAGGAACTCAAGTACAAAGTTGTTCCTGGTATCGGTAATGGGGAAGTTCTCCATGAAGACCTGATAGAGGCCTTCTCTCCTCCTGTTCTCGGGTGTTGTGCCAAGCTGAAAAAAATCGGCGAATGATTTTAATTGAATCTCAAGAAAATCAGGGTAATCAAGCTGTTGTTTCTTTGATGCGAAACTGATTCTTTCGTTATTTTTTGAGGACATTGATGGATGGATTAAGTGAACTTATATTAAAATGAGAAAAAGGCTTAGCTCCGCCCGACGGCGGAACTAAACCTGTAACCCGGTGATCAGGTATAACTTATTTAAGTTCAACTTCAGCTCCTGATTCTTCCAATTGTTTCTTAATGTTCTCAGCCTCATCTTTTGAGATGCCTTCTTTTACAGGTGAAGGAGCTGCATCAACTACAGCTTTGGCTTCTTTAAGACCGAGGCCTGTGATGTCTTTTACAAGCTTAACGATCTGAAGCTTCTGGCCGCCTGCTGCTTTAAGGATGACATCGAAGGAGCTCTTCTCAGCTGCTGCAGGAGCGTCGCCGCCTGCTGCAGGGGCTGCTACAGCTACTGCTGCTGCTGCCGGCTCGATGCCATACTCGTCTTTCAATATTTTTGCAAGCTCGTTAACCTCTTTTACGGTTAAATTCACCAGCTCTTCTGCAAATTTCTTAAGATCTGCCATTTTTATAGGAATTTTAATGTGTTTAACTAATTAATAATTACTTTTTTGAAAGTGTTTCCAGAACACCATGGATTTTTGAACCTCCTGACTGCAGTGCAGAGATAACGTTCTTTGCGGGTGACTGAAGGAGCATGACGATATCGCCGATGAGCTCTTCCCTTGACTTGAGAGCCACGAGGGTCTCAAGAAGATTGTCACCTGTATAGACTGATTCCTCTATATAAGCGCCTTTTATCAGTGGTTTAGGATGCGATTTACGGAACTCCTTTATCATACGTGCGGGAGTGTTTCCGTTATTCGAGAACATGACGGCAGTTGAGCCTTTAAGGACGGGGAATAATTCTCCGCACTCGAGGCCTGCCTGCTCCAGTGCCCTCTTCAAAAGGGTGTTCTTTACAACAACCAGCTTGATCTGGTTCTCATAGCACTTCCTTCTGAGGTCACTGGTGTCAGCAGCGTTGAGCTGTGCAGTATCAGTCAGGTAAAAGTGGCTGTACTCCCTGAGGGTTCCAGCCAGACTGTTAATGATATCGGTTTTCTCTTCTTTTCTCATAATCTCTCTGCGTTTTAGCTTTCAGTTAAACATCAAGGCTCTTGGGATCAACCTTCAGTCCGGGGCTCATGGTGCTTGACAGGAAGATACTTCTGATGTATGTTCCCTTAGCTGAGGCCGGCTTGAGTTTGTTGATGATAAAGAGAAACTCCCTGGCGTTTTCTACGATCTTATGAGGTTCGAATGATACTTTTCCGATGGAAGCATGAACAATACCGGCTTTGTCTACTTTAAAGTCGATCTTGCCCTGCTTTACCTCCTTGACAGCCTTACTTATCTCCATGGTCACCGTGCCGCTTTTTGGGTTCGGCATGAGACCACGTGGACCAAGTACTCGTCCTAACTGACCTATCTTACCCATCACTGAGGGCATGGTAATAATAACGTCGATATCTGTCCAACCGCCTTTGATCTTCTCAACCCACTCGTCGAGACCCACATGATCTGCTCCGGCCTCTCTGGCTTCAGCCTCCTTGTCAGGGGTAACGAGAGCCAGAACCCTGACCTCCTTGCCTGTACCGTGAGGAAGGGAGACGACACCGCGAACCATCTGATTCGATTTACGCGGGTCAATTCCCAGTCTGACGTCAATATCTACCGAGGCATCAAACTTAGTTGTAGTGATATCCTTTACCAATGCTGCCGCTTCTGACAAAGTATAGAGCCTGCCTGTCTCGACTTTCTCGAGGGCAAACTTCTGATTCTTGGTAAGCTTAGTCATTTTCGTACTCACTTATTAAATGTTATTTTCCCGGGAATGCACCTGTTACGGTGATACCCATACTTCTGGCCGTGCCAGCCACCATCTTCATCGCGGACTCGAGGGTGAAGCAGTTTAAATCCTGCATCTTATCCTCGGCAATAGTCTTTACCTGGCTCCACGTTATCGATGCCACCTTGTTTCGGTTCGGCTCAGGTGAGCCTTTCTTCAATTTGGTAGCCTCAATAATCTGGACTGCAACAGGAGGGGTCTTGGTGATAAACTCAAACGACTTATCATTATACACGGTGATTACCACCGGTATGACCTTGCCTGCCTTGTCCTGTGTACGGGCATTGAACTGTTTGCAAAACTCCATGATATTCACACCTTTTGAACCCAGTGCAGGGCCTACGGGTGGAGATGGATTGGCTGCTCCGCCTTTAATCTGTAATTTGATTAATCCAGCAACTTCTTTTGCCATAATTAAAAATTTGCATTGTTTATAGCGAGAGCATGACGACCGCTTAAGGAAGCATTATAATTCACGGCTGTCAATTTCCTGATTTCTTAACTTTCTTTCTCTACCTGCATGAAGCTCAGCTCGAGCGGGGTCTTGCGTCCGAAGATCTTGACCATCACTTTAAGCTTTCGCTTCTCTTCATTTACCTCTTCAATGACCCCTGTGAAGCTGTTGAAGGGGCCGTCTATCACTTTCACAGTCTCACCGACTACGAATGGCACATTGAGTTCTTCCTCACTTGCGGCAAGCTCATCAACCTTTCCGAGGATACGGTTGATCTCAGCCTTGCGTATCGGTGTGGGGTCACCCGACTGTGTTCCCAGGAAACCGAGAACGTTCGGTATGTTACGTAAGACGTGAGGCACCTCACCCACGAGGGCAGCCTCCACGATGACATAACCCGGAAAGAATGTGCGCTCTTTGCTTATCTTCTTTCCTGAACGTATCTGGTAGACCTTCTCTGTCGGTATAAGTACCTGTGATATGTAATCCTGAAGCTTCAGGCGCACTATCTCGTTCTCGAGATACTCCTTTACCTTCTTCTCCTTGCCGCCTATAGCCCTGAGCACATACCACTTCTTAACGTTTTCACTCATCTGTGACCGTTATGATTTTAATACAACAAACTATAGACAAAACTCATTGTCTTGTCAAAAAAGAAATCCATTGCCCAAATAACAACTGCAAGGATTACCGAGGTGACCATTACCAGTGTGGCGCTGCCCTGAAGCTCACTCCATGCGGGCCAGGTCACCTTGTGCATCAGTTCGCTGTATGATTCTTTAAAATATGTAACTATCTTCATCTTTATGACTTCGATTTAGCACGGGAGGAGAGACTCGAACTCCCGACACCTGGTTTTGGAGACCAGTGCTCTACCAACTGAGCTACACCCGTGTGCTTTACGAAAGATAATCCGTCCGTCCGTCAGCTGACGGACGGCGGATACCATTATATATAAGGTCTTATTCGACTATATCGATGACCTGACCTGCACCTACCGTACGGCCACCTTCACGGATGGCAAAACGGAGGTTCTTGTTGATGGCCACAGGGTAGATAAGCTCTACGGTGATGGTTACGTTGTCACCGGGCATTACCATCTCTGTTCCTTCCGGGAGGGTTATCTCACCGGTAACGTCGAGGGTCCTGAGATAGAACTGGGGACGGTATTTATTGTGGAACGGAGTGTGACGGCCACCTTCTTCTTTCTTAAGAACGTAAACCTCTGCCTTGAACTTGGTGTGCGGAGTGATTGATCCGGGCTTGGCAAGTACCTGGCCCCTCTTGATCTCCTTCTTGTCGACACCACGCAGGAGCAGACCCACGTTGTCACCGGCTTCACCCTGATCGAGTATCTTGCGGAACATCTCAACACCTGTACATACGCTTTTGCGCTTCTCTGCACCAAGACCAACTATCTCCAGTTCATCTCCTGTATGTACCATTCCTGTCTCAATACGACCCGTGGCAACTGTACCGCGGCCGGTAATCGAGAATACGTCTTCAACCGGCATGACGAACGGTTTTTCGTTCTCACGCGGAGGAATAGGAATATATGAGTCAACTGCATCCATCAGTTCCATGACTTTTTCTTCCCACTTGGGCTCATGGTTCATGGCTCCGAGGGCCGATCCGCGGATAACGGGAGCGTTGTCACCGTCGAACTTGTAGAAGTTCAGAAGGTCACGTATCTCCATCTCAACGAGGTCAATAAGCTCCTCATCGTCAACCAGGTCAACCTTGTTAAGGAATACAACGATCTTAGGCACGTTCACCTGGCGTGCGAGCAGGATATGTTCGCGCGTCTGAGGCATCGGGCCGTCAGTGGCGGCAACAACGATGATGGCACCGTCCATCTGGGCAGCACCTGTAACCATGTTTTTAACATAGTCAGCGTGACCAGGACAGTCAACGTGTGCATAGTGACGGTTCGCCGTTGAATACTCAACGTGAGCCGTGTTGATCGTAATACCCCTTTCTTTTTCTTCGGGTGCATTGTCGATCGAATCAAAGTCCCTTACTTCTGAGAGACCCTTCTTAGCGAGAACCATCGTAATAGCAGCTGTCAAGGTGGTCTTGCCGTGGTCGACGTGACCGATCGTACCGACATTTACGTGTGGCTTCGACCTGTCAAATTTTTCTTTTGCCATAACTAAAAGCTTATTAAATTAAATTTACATCCAAAATCGTTTGAGCCGATGATGAGAATTGAACTCATGACCCCTTCCTTACCAAGGAAGTGCTCTACCCCTGAGCTACATCGGCAAAGTCAGAGCGGGAGACGGAATTCGAACCCGCGACCCTCAGCTTGGAAGGCTAATGCTCTACCAACTGAGCTACTCCCGCTTATAATTAGATCTACCAGAGCCGATGACACTTCCGGTAAAGGATTGTGCCACTGAATTTCCCTGTTTGTGTGGGGAGAGCAGGATTCGAACCTACGAAGTCGTTCGACAACAGATTTACAGTCTGCCCCAGTTGGCCACTTTGGTATCTCCCCATTCAAAACAGAGCATGTCTGCTAGACATACACTTACTCATCATTACATGAGCCGATGAAGGGATTCGAACCCCCGACCTGCAGATTACAAATCAGCTGCTCTGGCCAACTGAGCTACATCGGCATTTGAAAGAACGACCGATTTCTGAAGAGAATACCCTCAAAAATCGGTTTGCAAATGTAGAAATTTATATTTCAAATCTCAAATAATATCCCAAGTTTTTTTAAAACACCCCTGTTACTCTCCCCGTAACTTCCCCTTCTGTTTGACTATCTGCTTTTTAAGTGCATCAATAACATGATCGGTCGCCTCTTCGAATGTCTTGCTCTGTTTGCGGGCGAAAAGGGGACCCCGCGGATACTCTACCTTGATCTCAGTTACCTTGTTCTCCCTCGTCTCGTCATGATCAAGCCTGAGAAACACCTCCGCATTGACGATGTCATCAGTGATCATGGTAAGTTTGTTCACCTTCTGCGTTACAAAATCAATTAACTTCTTGTCAGCATCAAACCTGACCGAATGGATCTGAATGTTCATGGCTGTACCTCCTGTTCCTAATTGATTAAGCTCTCGGATGAGCCTGTTTGTATACCTTCTTTAACTGTTCAAAAGTATTGTGTGTATAAACCTGCGTGGCCGACAGACTGGCGTGACCAAGCAACTCCTTGATAGAATTGAGATCAGCACCGTGATTCAGCATGTGGGTGGCAAAAGTATGCCTTAGGACGTGAGGACTCTTTTTTTCGACGGTGGTCACCATTGAGAGATATCTCCTTACGATAGTATAAACACTCTTATCGTACATCTTGTTCCCCTTGTCGGTGACAAAAAACCACTTCGCCTCCGGAACCTCCTTATCCCGGACCTGCAGATAGACCTCAAGTGATTTTATGAAGGTGTTTGTCAAAGGAATAATTCTCTGTTTGCTCCGCTTGCCTGTCACCCTCACCTGGCCTGAAGCGAGATCGATATCCTCATCACTCAGGCTAATCAGTTCCGATCGCCTCATGCCTGTAAGATACAAAATTTCCACGATAGTTCTGTCACGAATTCCTGAAAAATTATCTCCGAAATTGTACTCATCGAGAAGTTTTGCCAGGGCATCCTCCGCAACAAACACGGGCAGCTGCTTGGGCTTCTTCGGAAGCCTCACGCCTGACATCGGGTCAGCAGTGCCCAGTGAGTGCTTTCGCATGTAACGGAAGAAAGCCCTGAGGGCTGACATCTTCCTGTGCACGGTACTTATGGCAGAACCCCCTTCAATGAGAGAGACCATCCAGGCTCTCACATCACCTGAAGTCACACTCTCAGGTACAACCGCAGGGTCATATCTGCCTAACCACTCAAAAAACTGATCGAGATCGTTCTGGTAAGAACGTACGGTGTGCCGGGAATAACGCTTCTCGGTCCGGATATACTGCAGGAACGATTCCTTTCTCTCCATAAAAGGAACCTTATTTTATTTTTTCTGTCAGATAAACAGAGCAGTGAGGACTACTATTCCTCCTCCTGCTGCAGATGCTGAACATATATGGCTTTCTTTATCTCTTCCCTGCGGCGCACCGAGGGTTTGATAAAAGCCTGACGTGACCTGAGCTCACGGATGACACCCGTCTTTTCAAATTTCCTTTTGAATTTCTTAAGAGCCCTGTCAATGTTCTCGCCTTCTTTTACCGGTACAATGATCATAATTCAACTTTATGTTAAAACGAGCCGCAAAATTAATATCTCTGAAATTCATTTCAAAACTTTTATTGAAATAAATTCATAATCATCTCTTTTGACCCCTTCCGGGGGCTTAATATAAGGAGCAATCCGATCAGCCTGTTCATGACTGAGAAGACGCTGGCTGACCAGATCACCGAGAGTCACAGGGATCCCCATGAGAGAGCGGTACTTCATTATCAGTCCCGCTGCCCCGGGTCCTATATAGGGGTGCCTGGCCATCTCACCGTACGAACAGCTGTCAAGAACGAGCTGCCTGACAGAGTCATGAGTCACTGTCAGGGTGCCTTCAATCTGAGTAAATACAGCACTGTCGAGACCGTACACCTCATTCAGCTGAGCGACCGCCACAAAACCGCCGAGGAGCTTTCTGTACCTGATTATCCTTTCAGAGAGTACCGGACCGATGCCGGGAAGAAGCAGGAGATCAGCAGCACCGCAGAGGTTGATATCTGTCAGGGTGGACTGCGGTTCCTCCGCCGGGGCAACGGAAGAGGATATCTGCCCGGTGGTAACTTTCTCTTTCATGACAGGCTTGACAGGTTCATCCCTTATTGAGATCCATGGCATAAGAAGGACGGCGGTGGCGGAATCAATCCCGTAAACCCTCCTTATGTCACCCGGCTCCCTGAACCTGGCACCTGCCGACCGGTAGTTTATGAGGGTGGTGGCCTGCCGTTCTGTGAGACCCAGCCTGACAAGGTCATCAAACGAGGCAGTGTTGGGATCGAAACTGAAAAGGACACCCCTCCTTCCCTCCTCAGCCTCTGCCTCAAGGGTGATGTTGCCGGGCGCAGTCAGTATCATGGGTAAAAGGCTCATTGCCGGGCCTGAAGGCAAAAACCCTTATCAGCAGCAGTATGATGAGCAGGATTGACAGGATATAACTGCCCCGTCTCTCCCTGCGGTCAAAACCGATCAGCTCGGAGGTGATTTTCCTGAAAGACTTCACAATATTACAGCACGAGACAAGGCAAGGTAGGAAAAATGGATGAAGAAGTCAATAGGCAGCTGTGAGGGCAGGGAGCAGGGGGCGTGGGGCGAGGGGCGAGGGGTATCCGGTAATTCGGTAATCGGTAATTTGCAAATGGAGGAGCTGGAGACTGAACACTTGAATCGGTCTTCGGTCTCGGTCTTCGGTCTTCGGTCAGCGAAGCCACCCTCCGCAGCCCTTCGACAAGCTCAGGGACCTGCTATGGGTGGCGAAGCATCAGAACGGGTATCCGATACCCACAACAAGCGCCAGGTCATCACGGAAACTGTACGGCCTGCTTAAAGGTATCCACTTCGACCCGGAGGCTATCTTTGGATCGCGCAGCTTGAGACCAACATCAGCCCTGAGCATGACAAACTTAATGTCAAACCTCAGTCCAAGCCCTGTACCTACAGCCATGTCATCAATGAACTTGTTGAATTTGAATTGCCCTCCCTGCCTGTCAGTATCTTCCCTCAGGGTCCATATGTTACCCACATCAATAAATGTAGCCCCCTCCATTATCCAGAAGAGTTTGAACCTGTATTCAAAGTTTGCCTCGAGCTTTATGTCGGCAATCTGGTAGAGGAACGTAGTGTCACTTTCAATATCGGGGTCATATGAGCCCGGCCCCAGTGTCTTGACGGTCCATGCCCTGAGGTCATTGGCGCCGCCACCGAAATACTGCTCTTCAAATGGCATTACCCTGGAGTTGCCATAAGAGATGCCCAGCCCGGTGAAGACCCTGTAAACTACAGTGCTGGCTTCGTTGATACTGTAGTGGTAACTGGCGTCAGCCTCTAACTTGACGAACTGTGCAAAAGGTTGCCCTGCAAGCAGGTAGCCGTCCTCGGTTTTGGTTGCACCGGCAAGTTTATAGGCTGCTGACAGCAGGTTACCCGCCAGGTTGACTCCAACCCTCAGATACCAGTAATCAATTGAATTCTGGAGCATCTGGTTATTGAAGACAAGACTGTAGTTCCCTCCGACAATCATGACCGGACGATATGAGTAGGCAAGGTATGATGTAGTGTCAATCTTGGCCTGGAACGCCGGGTCCATGTTCTTAATGTCAACGGCATTTATTACAAGAGGATTAACGGTGTTGCTCGTATACCTGTTCCCCTTCCATGAATATCCCAGCGTCAGGTTGGCGATCGTCCTTGTATAGACCGGCATCTTCTGATAGTTATACCCTGCCAGTATGCGTGTCTTCGGGTCATGCCTGCGGATGAAGTTTTCCTTGGCAGGAAAAGGCATCAGGAACTTCGGCAGTTGCAGCGCAGTTTCGATACCGAACTCCTGTGAGCTTTTAAACTCTTCCACATCCTCGGTAAGTGCTTCATATGCACCCTTGAGCTTCATGCTGAAATTCTCAGCCCCTCGAAAAAGGCTCTTGTTCTGGTAAATGAGGTTAACCGCTCCGCCAAGGTTGCCTCCCGAGTTTGTCCCTTCAAACTCAACTGTGTACGACTGTCTCGGAAGAGGAGTAAGCTGTATCATACAGTCGAGCAGCCCCTCATTGCGTCCTCCTCCGGCAGGGATACCCGGATCAATGAAGTTGACATTGACCAGCCTGTGGTTCTTCAGGGCAGCAAGATGAGACTGTGTCTGCTCAGTATTGGTTATACTGAATGGAGAGCCTGGGGATATATATAACGACTGCTTTATCACCTCGGGTTTTATGAATGTTTTACCGGGCGGGGAGACAAAATGTATACCTTCAAAATAGGTGGTATCAAAGGTTAATGCATACTCCTCCCCTCCGGTCAGCGCCTGTCTCGGGTCAAACTCGGGAAAGACATACACATCCCTTATCCGGTGCCTGATATGGTTACTGTAGACCAGCCGCCCCTGGCTGTCAAGGGTTGATCTCCGGGTAACAACATATTGTACATCGACCTGCCGGCTCATCAGTGAACTGTCGACCCTGAAGAAAATATTCTCTGCTGAGAAACTGTAGTATCCTATATCCCTTATATATCGCTCCAGTCGCTGCCGTTCTGCCCTCATAAGGTCAACATCATAGGTCATCCCTCTCTCAAAAAGGCAGTTCACGGTATCCATTATTACCCGACTGTAAAGGGTGGTATCCTGTATCTCATACCTGATATTTCCAATGGTATATGGTTTGCCCGGAGTGACGGTATAAAAGACCTCGGCCTCCTGTCTGTTCACCTTCACGGAATCATCGACAAGAGCATTGAAGTATCCCTTGGAGGAGAGGTAGCTTGCCAGCTGATCTCTTGACCGGTCGGCCGAGAGAGGATCAAAGATAACGGGCTCCTCACCTATCCTCCTGAGCCAGCCGTGGGGCCAATTCTCCTTTTCGATATCAGACATATTATAAAGACCCAGGTGAAACCGTGAACCAAAAATGCGCTTATTAGGCTGCTGCCTGATGTAGGGTTTCATTGCACTGCTGCTGAGGGTACCCGGAAGAGGCTCCTTTCCCTTCTCGATCAGGAGATTATTCCTGCTCAGGAGCAGCTCATCTGTGGGAACATATTTGGTGGGGTTACATGACGTTGCCGCCAAAATTATGAGCACAAGTAGACTCAGTTTGGGAACAGTAATTTCTATATTTGTTCTCTGATTGATCAATCTGCAGGCAAAATAGCAGTAGCAAATATATCATTATAAACTCTATTTTCAATTAGCGGGCGATGCATAAGATGATGACGCGGCACCAGGCAAAAATGATACTCTCACTCCAGAAAAAGAAGGTCAGAGAAGAGAGCTCTCTGTTTGTCATTGAGGGTGACAAGGTCGTCAGGGAATTCCTTCTGGCAGGTAACAGGGTGGCCCTGCTCGCAGCCAAGCCGGAGTGGCTTGACGGTGAGCCGGAGGCGGTGACCGGGATGGCTGACGAGATTGTCACGGTGAGCTACGACGACCTGAGACGCATCAGCTCACTGAAGACGCCACATAATGTACTTGCTGTGGCTGTCATGAAGAAAACGGCTTTCACCGGCAAGAGGCTTGCCAATGGCCTGACAATCGCCCTTGAATATGTGCAGGATCCCGGCAATCTGGGAACGATAATACGGATAGCCGCCTGGTTCGGGATAAAGGATATTATCTGTTCTGAAGACTGCGTTGATGTCTATAACCCGAAGGTGATACAGGCTACGATGGGTGCCTTCATGCACGTCGGAGTGCACTATCTGCCGCTGGAGAGCATACTCAGTGAAGGCACGCGCGGGAGGCAGCCCGGTCTACGGGGCAACCATCGGCGGCAAATCAATATATGACTCTGAACTGAGCAGCAATGGCATCATCCTCCTGGGGAATGAGTCAAAGGGTATTTCGGAGACGCTGCTTGAGCATGTCACTTGCCGCATCACCATCCCGGGTCCTGAAAAGCCACTTGCAGGCATTGAGTCTCTCAACGTGAGCATGGCTGCTGCAATAATCTGTTCTGAGTTTGCCCGACGGATGTAGAGACGCGCAAATTGCGCGTCTCTACGCTCCGTACTTAAGAACGATCTTCTCCGCGACCTGCATGCCGTCGACAGCCGACGAGACAATCCCTCCGGCATAGCCCGCCCCCTCACCGGCAGGATACAATCCACTGATATTTAAAGCATTAAGATTGTCAGGGTCACGCGTAATCCGCACCGGCGAAGATGTACGCGATTCAACGGCAGCCACCAGGGCTTCATTGGTGAGATACCCTCTCATCTTCCTTCCGAATTCACGGAAGCCCTCCTTCAGCCTCGACGACATCTCCTCCGGAAGCCACTCATGCAGCCGTGAGGGTGTCAGCCCGGGGAAATAGGAGCCTTTCGGGAGTGATGACGATGACCTGCCTTCAACAAAGTCAACAAGCCTCTGTGCCGGTGCCCGCTGTGACATCCCCCCCTCCTGCCATGCCTGCTTTTCAAGCAACGACTGGTAGGTCAGTCCTGCCAGTACACCGCTGCCATATCTCATTGCGTCCTCTTCCCTGATCTCAGTCACAATACCGCTGTTAGCCCACGGAGAGTTGCGTCGCGAAGGGGACATACCGTTCACCACCACCTCACCGGGGGAGGTAGCCGAGGGCACCATGAACCCCCCGGGGCACATGCAGAATGAGTAAACGCCTCGCCCTGCCACCTGTGTGGCGAGAGTGTAAGCCGCCGCCGGGAGGTACTTTCCCCTCGGTTTACCGTGATACTGAATCCGGTCAATGAGTTCCTGCGGATGTTCCACCCTGACCCCCATTGCAAAGGGCTTGTATTCAAGCCTTACCCCGCTCTCCGCAAGAAGATGGTAGATATCGCGTGCAGAATGACCTGTTGCAATGATGATATCATCCCCCCTCATGACGGTACTTCCGTTTACTGTCACTCCCCTGAAGACACCGTTCTCAATCATTATGCCGGTAATACGGTGTCCGAAGAGCACCTCTCCTCCTGCCTGGGTGATGCTTCCGCGAATGGCGGTGATCACTCCCGGGAGACGGTCTGTTCCGAGATGCGGATGCGCTTCGTAAAGTATGGCGGGGTCCGCCCCGTGAAGAACCAGAAGCTCCAGCACCCTCCTGTTGTCACCTCTCTTTTTTGACCTGGTATAGAGCTTTCCGTCAGAGAAGGTGCCGGCGCCTCCCTCTCCGAAACAATAGTTGGAGTCAGGCTCAACGATGTGCCTGGTACTTATGGCTGCGACATCCCTCTTACGCTGTTTCACCTCCCTGCCGCGCTCAATGACGACGGGCTTCAATCCTGCCTCTATGAGCCTCAGTGCGGCAAAGAGTCCTGCCGGTCCGCTGCCCGCAATTATCACCTCACGCGCCTTGCTTACATCCCTGATCCTTAAAGGGGCAATCACTTCAGGCGGTTCGGCGGGATCACAGATGCGTACCGTGACGTTGACCCTGATGTCCGACCTGCGTGCATCGACAGAGCGCCTGACAATGCTCATAACAAAATCTCTCCTGCCGGTTTTCCTTACAAGATAAGCCTGCAGGGCATCCTCATCGAAGGCTGTCTCAGGGGGCAGCAGCAGACTGAGCTCCTCAGCCATGATCACTCAAAATGGAAAGAGAGTACCCATATCTGCGAACGCATTGATTTAATGGCGTTTGCATATTGCGGATATCCGGGGGCAGGTTCATGGACTAAAATGTCACGCAGACCGTTAGACATCTTGGCCTCGATTGTAAGCTTGAAATAGGGAAGATAGATATCAATGCCGGCACCTGCCTCGTAATAAAGATCAGCCCTGTTCAGCCTCAGATAGATTTCCTGCTGGTCATCATATTCCTTCTTCCCTGCAAGGTCATACCTGAAATTAATACCGCCGATGATATATGGTCTTGAATTATTAAGCCTCATCCCTTTGTACTTCAGGGAGAGGGGAAATTCAAGAAAGGACGACTCAAGCTTCTGCGGCTCCTCCCCCCACGCAGTGCCGGTTGAATCGTAAAAACTGACATTCCTCTGTCCGAATGAGACCCCCGGGAGGAACCTGATATCAAGGTAGGTCGATGGCCGGAAATCGGTGACAATCTGTATGTTGATGCCGGGTTTAAGGCTTACTGTTTCAACGGTTGTTTTATTGGCTATAGCTTCATCTGACAATTTGATGTTGAAATCCATCGTATTGAGACCCATGCTGAACCCGAAGTGAAGCATCCGTTCATCATAGTTTGAATCATTCTTGGGCTTGGCTTTCTGGGCTGACAAAAGGACGGGCGTCAGCAAAAGGAGCAGTATTATTAATCTTCTGAACACGATAATCTGGGTCTATATTAAAAACGCAAATATGGGAATTTATTGTATTCCGGTATATTCATGGCCTGAATCCATAGTAAATACTGGCTATCCCGCCACTCAGTTTCAGCTGTCTCGCACCGGCAAAGCCTACATTCCCTAAGAGTGCCAGAAAATCCTCATTGTCAGGGAATGCCATTACCGAGTCAGGGAGGTATGAATAAGCATCAGGGTCACCTGACACTTTCCTCCCGATCCACGGGAGTATCCGGGTAAAGTAAAAGCCGTATAACTGCCTCAGCGGGAACCATGAAGGCCTGGAAAACTCGAGCACCATTATCATCCCTCCCGGCCTGATAACCCTGAGCATCTCCCGAAGACCCGTTACCGTATTCTCAAAATTGCGTACGCCGAAGGCTGACATCACCACATCAAAATAGTGGTCAGGGAACAGAATCTTCTCAGAATCACCTTTAACAAGGCTGATCTTCTCTGTATATCCCTGCCTGTCAATCTTTTCCATCCCTGCAGCCAGCATCTTCTCACTGATGTCAATGCCTGTGATCTGATCCGGATTGAGTCTCAGCGCCTCAATGGCCAGGTCACCTGTTCCGGTCGCCACGTCAAGTATCTTCGATGCCCTGACATGTTTCCCGATAACATTGATCGCACGCCTCCTCCAGCGCCTGTCAGTACCGAGTGACAGAAGGCGGTTCAGCAGGTCATAACGGTGGGAGATTGAGTCAAACATAGCTTCAACCTTCTCCCTGGATGCTCCCCTGACCTGATTTAAATCATCCATCATTTTGAATTAGACCGCCAAAGATACCCACAATATTGATTATTTTTACTCCTCTTAAAAAACTAAACCTATGAGAAAGACTGTCGTTATTACAGGTGCTACCTCAGGCATAGGCGAAGCCACCGCGATAAAATTTGCCGAGGCAACCAACCGCCTTATAATTACCGGCAGAAGAAAGGATCGTCTGCATGATCTTGCTGAACACCTGGTTCAGGAGTATGGCATTGATGTTCTGCCTCTGTGTTTCGATGTGCGTGACAGAAAGCAGGTGGAGAAGCATCTGGGACATCTGCCGGAGGAATGGTGCAACATCGATATACTGATCAACAATGCAGGGCTGGCAGCAGGACTGAGTCATATCGACGAAGGGGAGAGAGATGACTGGGACCAGATGATTGACACAAATGTAAAGGGATTGCTGTACGTGACGCGGGCAATAGCACCGGGGATGGTAAAAAGGGGATCGGGACATATAATAAATATCTCGTCAATAGCCGGCAAGGAGGTCTATGAGAACGGCGCTGTCTACTGCGGTTCAAAACATGCTGTTGATGCCATCTCCAGGGGTATGCGCATTGACCTGGTAAAGCACAACATCAAAGTCACAAACGTAGCTCCCGGAATGACTGAGACAGAGTTTTCCCTTGTCAGGTTCAGGGGAGACAGGGAGAGAGCTGCCTCGGTATACAGCGGCGTTCAGCCCCTGACAGGAGAGGATATTGCCAAAGTAATATTCTATTGTGCAACCCTTCCGCCTCATGTATGCATAAATGACGTTGTAATAACGCCTACCGCCCAGGCTGGAGCACATTATACCTTCAGAAAAAGTTAAAATATTGAAATTCAACTTCGGTAAGATTAAAAAGGCTTAAATTGTCTTTCAATTCTCACAGGCTCTGTTTTTGACCTGTAACTATTTAAATCGCATTGACATGAAAAGAAAAAACTATGCTGACCTGCTGATTATTTTGCTATTATTATCAGCAACACAATTACTTTCAGCCATTGACCCCGTGAACACGAGGCTTCTGTCTCAGCCTGCGGCAAGTTCAACACACATCGCGTTTATCTATGCTGAGGATCTCTGGATCGCTGATGCCGACGGCTCAGATCCAAGGCGACTTACCGTCGATGAGGGAATTGAATCAGATCCTTTTTTCTCTCCTGACGGAAAGATCATTGCCTTCAGCGCCCAGTATGACGGAAATACAGATGTCTATTCGGTTCCGGTAACCGGAGGAGTTCCGTCAAGACTGACATGGCATCCCGGCGATGACCTTGCCAGAGGCTTTACCCCTGACGGGAAAAAGGTTCTCTTCGCCTCACAGAGGGAAGTTTTCACAACAAGATATTTCCAGCTCTTCACGGTCAGCCTGGAAGGGGGACTGCCCGAAAAGCTTGATATACCCAATGCCTGGTCAGCAGCCTATTCTCCTGACGGGACAAAAATGGCTTATGTACCAATTCCTCCAAGATACCAGCAGTGGAAGAACTACAGGGGCGGTACCACATCGAATATATGGGTTTATTCCTTTGGCGATCATTCTGTTGTGAAAGTCCCACAGCCGAAAGAAGGCTGCAACGATGCCGATCCCATGTGGGTCGGAGACAAAGTATATTTCATAAGTGACAGGGAGGGTGAATTTAACCTCTATTCATGGGATTCAAAGAACGGCACTGTTGCCAGACTGACAGATTTTGCCGACTTTCCTGTACTTAAGGCTGCTGCCGGAGCAGGAAGGATAATCTTTGAACAGGAAGGATATCTTCATACCTATGAAATAAGTTCAAATTCAACGGCCACCCTGACCATCGGTATAGCAGCCGATCTGCTTGAGCTCAGACCGCGTTATGTGCAGGGCGGCAATTACATCAGGAGCTTTGATATCTCACCCACCGGGGCGAGGGCAGTATTCGATTACAGGGGTGAGATCATCACTCTCCCTGCCGAAAAGGGTGACCCGAGAAATATCACTCTGACCCCTGGTGCACATGAGAAATATCCTTCATGGTCACCTGACGGTAAATACATTGCATACTTTTCCGATGCCTCGGGTGAATATGCTCTTCACATCAAATCACAGGACGGAAAGGGAGAGGTAAAGTCATTTACTCCTGTCGGAAGCGGTTTTTATGCCTTTCCGGAGTGGTCTCCCGACAGCAAGAAGATTTGTTATGTCGACAACGCAAGGAACCTTTATCTTCTTGACATCAGTTCGGGTAACATCACCAAGGTTGATGCCGATGATCTGTACCAGCCCGGGGCTTTCAGGGAGATCTTCGGCGACTGGTCGTCAGATTCTAAATGGATACTGTATACAAGGGTCCTTACAACACAGTTCCGCTCTGTGTGGCTCTATTCGGTAGATCAGAAGAAATCATTCCCGGTGACTGACGGGCTCAGTGATGCCTCTGAACCGGTTTTTGACCCGGACGGAGAATACATATACTTCTTTGCATCGACAGATGCAGGGCCTGTCATAAACTGGTTCGACCTGTCAAGGCAGGATATGAGAATGACCAATTCAATTTACCTTGTAACACTCAGAAAGGATATAATCTCACCATTTGCCAAAGAGAGCGATGAGGAGACTGCGAAAAAGGCTGAAGCTGAAACTGAGTCTATGGAGCCTGCAGCAAAAGATGCCGGGAAAAATTCAAAGAAGGATACAAAAACTGCTCCCCCGGTTCAGGAGAAGAAAGAAATCCTTAAGATTGACACAGATGGCCTTCAGGACAGGATAGTCAACATTCCGGTGAGGGCAGGCAGTTACACAGATCTGGATGTGGCGTCATCTGGTGAGATCCTGTATATCGTCAGACCTGCAGTTCCTTCAGAACCGGCAAAGATGTTCAGATACACTCTCAAGGATCGCAAGAGCGAAGAAGTAATGGAACTTGACGGTTATAAGATCTCAGCTGACAGGAAGAAGATGCTCTATAATAAGGGGCAAACTTTGGGTATTGCAGCCGCAGGCAAGAAACCGGAACCGGGAAAGGGAGTCCTTAACACTTCATCCATATCTGTCAGAATCGATCCTCAGGCTGAGTGGGCACAAATATTTGACGAGGCATGGAGAATCAACCGTGATTACTTCTATGATCCCGGGATGCACGGTGCTGACTGGACTGCCATGAAGGAAAAATATGCAAAGTTCCTCCCCGACCTGGCATGCAGAAGTGACCTCAACAGGGTCATTCAGTGGATGTGCAGTGAACTTTCTGTCGGACATCACAGGGTAGGAGGCGGCGATCGGCTGGGCAACCCCCCGAGAGTCAGCGGCGGACTCCTCGGAGCAGACTTCTCGATAGCAAATAACAGGTACCGGCTTAAGAAGATATACGGCGGACTGAACTGGAACCCTGACCTCAGGTCTCCTCTTACAGAGCCCGGACTGAATGTGGAAGAGGGTGACTACATACTTGCAATCAACGGAACAGAACTGACGGCTGCCATCAATATCCACAGCCTTCTTGAAAATACTGAAGGCAAAATAGTTGAACTGACAGTCGGGAAGAATCCTGATTTTACCGGATCGAGGGTTATCAAGGTTGTGCCCATAGCCAGCGAGAGCAACCTGAGAAACCGTGACTGGGTCGAGGGTAACCTCCGAAAGGTTACAGAGGCAACTGACGGTAAGGTGGCTTATGTCTATGTACCAAATACCGCCGGAGCAGGACACGAGTATTTCAAGAGATACTTCTTCCCCCAGGTTGACAGGAAGGCGATAATAATCGATGAGAGGTTTAACGGAGGAGGGTCAGTGGCCGACTATTACATCGATATTCTGCTGAGACCTGTCCAGTCATACTGGAACATGCGGTATGGAAAGGACCTGAAGACACCCAATGCATCGATACAGGGACCCAAGGTCATGATCATTGATGAGACCGCCGGTTCGGGCGGTGACATGCTGCCGTGGATGTTCAGGAAGTTCAGTGTCGGGACACTCGTGGGTAAAAGGACCTGGGGTGGACTTGTCGGTACACTCGGATTTCCTGAACTGATGGACGGAGGGGTGGTAACAGCGCCTAACCTGGCTATCTGGACAAAGGAAGGCTTTATTGTGGAAAATGTCGGGGTTGCTCCTGATATCGAGGTTGAACAGTGGCCTGCAGATATTATTAACGGGAGAGATCCGCAGCTTGAAAAGGCTATTGAGGTGGCTCTGAAAGAGCTTGAGAAGAATCCGCCCGAGGAGCCTGTACGTCCGCCCTACCCGGTGAGAGTAAGAAAGTGACCAGGCAGCAGGCAATAGGCAGTAGTCATTGACAGTAACCGATCTAAGCAGACCTTCAGACATCAGACCTTCAGACATCAGACCAACATGTACAACCACAAATATCTGCTTGAATTCACGACCGGCATCTTCATGCGTCTCGGATGCAGCCGGGAAGATGCTGATGCTGTAGCCAGGGTGCTGGTTGCGGCCGAGCTCCGTGACCACGCCTCTCACGGCATGATTCGGATTAAGGAGTACTACGAGCTGTGGAAGAGCGGCAGGGTAAATGCAAGACCCGATGTCAGGGTAGTACATGAGACACCGTCAACAGCCGTGGTCGACGGCGACAGGTGCTTCGGCATGGTAGCCGGCATGCGGTCAATGCGTCTCGCAATAGAGAAGGCTGCGGTGACCGGCACAGGGTGGGTGGCGACGCGCAACTCGAATCATTTTGGCATTGCAGGTTATTACGCCATGATGGCCCTTGAACACGACATGGTTGGGATATGCGTTACAAATGCCAATCCCCTTGTCGCCCCTACCTGGTCGGTGAGCCGCTATCTGGGCACCAACCCGCTGGCAGTGGCTGTCCCTGCTCTTACGGAGCCCCCCTTTGTGGCTGACTTCGCCACCACCCCCATTGCACGAGGCAAGCTCGCCGTGGCGGAGAAGAAGGGAGAGAAGGTACCGTTGGGCTATGTCCAGGATGCGGAGGGTAACCCGTCAGACGACCCCGGCATACTGCGCAGGGGAGGCGCCATGCTCACCCTGGGCGGCGACCGGCAGCACGGCAGCCACAAAGGTTATTGCATGACAGCCGTGGTAGATATCTTCAGCGCCCTCTTCAGCGGCGCCAGCTTCGGCCCGTTCGTTCCGCCCAGCGTGGCGTATCTTCCTGTGCCTGAGAACCAGGAGGGAAAAGGAACAGGGCACTTCTTCGGCGCCATGCGCATAGATGCCTTCAGACCGGCAGCCGAGTTCAAAACTGAGATGGATCAGTGGATAAAAACATTCAGAAATGCTAAACCGGCAAAAGGTGAGTCAAGGGTGCTGATTCCCGGTGACCCGGAACGGGAAGCGGAGGAGAGATATCGCAGTGATGGCATCAAACTCGTCCCGGCAGTGGTGGAAGATCTGAAAGTGATATCCGCGGAGCTGGGGATGACGTTTGAGCCGTAAAAGGCTGTTGATGTGATTACTATTCGAAAATCGCAAATCGCAAATCGCAAATTCTCCTCGCTCTCACTTCATAAAACCCTGCTGCTTAAGAACTTCCAGTAATTTCCCGGAGAAAAACTCATTGTCAGCCTTCTTATACCGCACCTCCGTGAAAACCTGGGCCAGGGTCTTCTTATTGTTTTCGGCAATGAAACCAAGGCTGTCATCGCGGGATTCCTTCTCCCTGTAGATATTATCAATCATTTCAGGCGTATAATCCATATATCGCTCCCTGTGCACCACCGCCTCCAGCGGCAGCCGGTCAACCTGCTCAGGAACATCTGCGGGCCATCCCATGGTGACGGTTGTCACCGGCACAACCCCGCCCGGCAGTCCGAGGATATCAATTATCCTGTCTGCATTGTACGTTGTTGTTCCGAGGTAACAGATCCCCAGACCCTCCTCCTCTGCCGCATTGCATACAGTCTGGGCGACAAGCAGTGCATCAATGGCGGCAGTCATGAATGACAGGAAGTTGTCATAACCCGGCTCGGCATCCCTCTGCCGGCACCATTTGCTGAATCTGTTGAAATCGGCGCAGAAGGTGAGAACCACCGGTGCTTCGGTAACCATCGGCTGGTTGAAATGGGCCGGAGCCAGACGCCTCTTCATTTCCTCGTCACGGGTGACTATAATGCTGTATACCTGCATATTGCCTGTAGTGGAGGCTCTTGTCCCGGCAGCGAGGATCTTCTCAAGCAGCGAGGGGTCTATCTCCCTCTCACTGTACTTTCTTACTGTTCTGCGGGTGAAATATGTTCTGTTCATTTTCTGGTCTTAGTGCTGGCGGCAAATTAATTAAATAACGTTAAAATTATTACTGACTATTTTCCTTTTCTTACCTTAGTCACTCTGAATATTTAACCAACAACCCATAAAATGAAGAAAATCCTGACACTGTTTCTGGCCCTGTTACTTGCCGGTCCCGGCTGCCTGTGGGCACAGAAGAAAGATGCAAAGAAAGAGACAAAAGAGACTGAGAAGCAGATCAAGCCCTCCGTTCCTTCCTCACTGTTCAGCAGTATCTCCTTCCGTTCAATAGGCCCGGCATGGGCTTCCGGAAGGATATCCGATTTCGCTGTGAACCCCTCAGACCACTCTGAAATATATGCTGCCATTGCTTCAGGCAATATATGGAAGAGCACCAACAACGGTACGACATGGAAACCGATATTTGATAAACATGGTTCATATGCCATCGGATGTATCACCATGGACCCCAACAACTACAATGCACTCTGGGTGGGCACGGGAGAGAACAACCACCAGCGTGCTCTCGGATGGGGTGACGGTGTCTATTATACAGAAGACGGAGGCGCCAGCTGGAAGAACATGGGCCTCAAGGAATCAAGGCAGATCGGAATGATAGCCGTTGACCCGCGAAACAGCAACGTGGTCTATGTTGCAGCTGAGGGTTCTGCATGGGGACCGGGCGGTGAGCGCGGACTTTACAAGACCACTGACTGCGGAAAGACATGGAACAAAATACTGAACATAAGCGAGAACACAGGCATCAACAATGTGGTTCTTGATCCGCGTAACCCTGATGTCATCTACGCAACCTCAGAGCAGCGGCGCAGACATATAGGACTGAAGATCAGCGGCGGCCCGGAGTCAGCAGTCTATAAATCCACAGACGGCGGAGTCACTTTCAACAAGATCATGAGCGGCCTCCCCGGAGGACATATCGGTGGAATGGGTATCGCCATCTCCCCTGTCAATCCGGATGTTCTCTACATAATAATGGAAGCCCAGGGCGAATCAGGAGGCTTCTTCAGATCGACCAACAGAGGTGCTTCATGGGAAAAGATGAGCGGACACCATGAGAGCGGCCAGTACTATAACGAGATCATCTGTGATCCAAAGGATGTAAACACGGTTTACAGCATGGAGACTGTCTCGCAGGTTACAAATGACGGTGGCAAAACATGGAGAGCCGTTGGAAATGAAGGCCGTCATGTCGATGACCATGCAATGTGGATCGACCCTGACAACACGGAGCATTTCTATATAGGGGGCGACGGAGGCATCTACGAGTCATTTGACGGCGGAAAGAACTTCATATTCAAGTCAAACCTTCCGGTGACCCAATTATATCAGGGTTGCGGTAGATAACTCCTATCCCTTCTATTATGTCTACGGCGGTACACAGGACAACAACTCTTTTGGCGGACCCTCGGCAAGCATCAGCGACGGTGTCGTTAATGACGACTGGTTTGTCACACAGGGCGGCGACGGATTCTGGGTCGCCATTGACCCCACAGATCCAAATATTGTCTATACCGAGTCACAGTATGGCAACGTCTCACGCTGGGACCGCAAGAGCGGCCAGAGCGTCAGCGTCAAGCCCTATCCCGGTGAGGGCGAACTGACATACCGCTGGAACTGGGACACACCCGTGGTCATCAGCCCGTTCAACAACAAAAGGATCTACGTGGCAGCCAACTTCCTCTTCCGCAGTGACGACCAGGGAAGCAACTGGACAAAGATATCACCTGACCTGACAAGAAACGAGAACAGGGATAACCTGAAAGTGATGGACAAATACTGGCCGGCCGACGCTGTGGCAAAAAACAAGTCCACATCACTTCTCGGATGCATCATTGCATTTACGGAATCAAAGGTTCAGAAAGACCTGCTCTATACCGGAAGCGATGACGGTGTCATATCGGTGTCAGAGGACGGCGGTGCAAACTGGAACATGATAAAGAGCTTCCCGGGCGTGCCTGAGTTTGCCTATGTGAGTGACATTCTCGCTGACAAGTTCAATGCTGACGTCGTCTATGCCACCTTCAACAATCATCAGCGTGACGACTTCAAACCTTATGTTCTCAGGAGCACTGACAAGGGAAAGAGCTGGATTTCAATAAGTGCCAACCTTCCTGTTACAGGACCCGTACATACTATAGAGCAGGATAATATCAATCCAAACCTTCTGTTTCTGGGCACTGAGTTCAGCTTCTTCATCTCATTTGACGGCGGAACTACCTGGACCGAATTCAAGAACGGACTGCCGACGATACCTGTGCGTGACATCGCCATACAGGAACGGGAAAATGACCTTGTCATTGCAACCTTCGGCAGAGGATTTTATATCATAGATGACTACACACCGCTGCGCAACTACACTAAGGAGATTGTTGAAAAACCGGGCTATATCTTCCCCGTTAAGGATGGCAAAATGTTCGTGCAGGACAGCGAGTTTGACAACCAGGGCTCAATGTATTACAAGGCTCCCAATCCCCCGTACGGCGCAACGATAACTTACTATGTTGATACAGTTCCCAAAACCGACAGGGATATCAGGAAAGACACAGAGAAGAAGCTGTTTGAAAAGGGTGAGTTCATCCCTCAGCCCACACCGCTGGATCTGAGCATGGAGGAGAAAGAGATCAAACCTTATCTCATCTTCACTATCACCGATGAGGAAGGAAACATCATACGCAAGCTTTACAAATCAGCATCGAAAGGTGTCAGCCGGATCACATGGAACTATACATATGCCGGATACCAGCCTGTCAGCACCACTAAATTCGATCCGGTCTCAGAAGGCGGAAGAGGCAGCAGATGGGGCGGCGGAGGCATCTCTGTCATGCCCGGCAAATACTTCGTCTCGATGGCAATGTATGCCAAGGGAGAAGTAAAAGAACTGGCCGGACCCGAGCCTTTTGTCTGCAAGCCGCTTGATATAGTATCGATACCTGCCAAAGACCCTGCTGCAAGAGACAGGTGGATAAGGGAGACTACTGCGCTTGCAAGGAGCGCCTACGGAGCGATATCGTATATTGGGGAGCTCGATGTGAAGATAAATACAATCATGCAGGTGATTCACCAGACGCCCGAGGCACCGGCATCACTCATGCAGGAGGCAGTGGCCGTAAACAATGAGATCGGTGAGATACTCTATCTTGTGAGAGGCATATCTGTCGGTGCCAGCACCGAGGAGACGCCTCCTTCACCTGTCTCCCTCTCAGCCCGTCTCTCAACCATGTCAAGGTCACTCTACGGAAATACCGGCGACATATCGGGTATCGCAGACCAGCAGTACCAGCTCCTTAAGAAAGAGTTCCCCGTACTGCTCGATAGGATACAGAAAGCAGGCAAGGCCGTTGACGGACTTAATGCAAAGCTTGATGAGATAAATGCACCCTGGACATCAGGAAGAGTACCTAAGCTCTGAATGATTTTCATATGAAAAGAGAAGACCGGCTCCCCCAAAGAGCCGGTCTTTTTAATCTCCACTACTGCCTATTGCCTATTGCCTATTGCCTAACTAAAATCTCTTCACATACGCATGGCAGTAAGGCACTTTCCCGTTGCGGAAATAGTAATCCTGGTGATACTCCTCGGCAGGATAAAATTCCGTCGCACGGGTAACCTGCGTCGCCACTTTGAGGCCTTTGCCCTTAAGCACCTCAATATATTTCAATGCCAATGTCTTCTGTGTCTCATTCTTGTAAAATATCTCCGACCTGTACTGGTCGCCAATGTCAGGACCCTGCCGGTCGACCTGGGTGGGATCATGTATCTCAAGAAATAACTTGAGAAGTTTATCATAAGTGGTCTTCCTGGTATCGAAGGTAACCTTTACAGTCTCAGCATGACCGGTTGTGCCGGTGCATACCTCCCTGTAGGATGGATTTTTGACCTTGCCTCCGGTGTAACCTGATACTACTGACACCACCCCCGGTTCCTTCTGCAGGAAATATTCAACGCCCCAGAAACAACCGCCTGCAAAGAGTGCCGTCCCGTAGTTTCCGGCTTCAAGCTTTACAGGAACAAAGTCAAGCGAGACTGAGTTTACGCAGTGACGGGTATCCCTCGGGGTAAAGCCTTCACCGGTGAAGACATGGCCGAGGTGCCCGTCACATGATGCACAGACAATTTCGGTACGCCGGCCGTCGGCATCAGCGATGCGCTTTACGGCTCCGTCGATCTCATCATCAAAGCTTGGCCATCCGCATCCGGAATCAAACTTCGAGTCAGAATAATAAAGCGCGCTTCCGCACTGCTTGCACAGATAGGTCCCCTTACCCTTGAACTTGTCATATAAACCGGTGAAAGGATATTCGGTAGCCTTGTTGATTATGATTTTGGTCTCTTCAGGATTCAGGTCATTGTATAATGGTTTGTCCTGCGATCTCAATTCCGTTCCCATTGACGTTAATGCTAGTGTGATTAATATTGTTCTGAATAAAAATGATTTCATAATTTTCATTTTCTTAGATAACAATCTTAACCCTTTAAGGTTTAAAAAGGGTGCTTTATCAAAATAATTATCTGGCACAGTTATTGTTTTCAAAATAAAGTTATTTTTGTGTCGGACTTAATGGCAGATAAAATGAAAAAACTCAGTCTTATAGTTGTTCTGGCTTTCATGGCTGCGCTTGCTCTCAGTTCTTGCAACCGTGAGGCTTGCCCCGCTTACAGCAGCAACAATACAGATTCAACTGAAAAAGCAGGCTAGACAGCATTTTTTCGCATACTGCCACTTTTATTTTGCGGCATCCTGAATATGAGATTGTTGCACGCCATATTATTCCTTTTACTTTGCGGCCCGTTGCTTGCACAGGGTGATATTGACCCACAGGACAGACTATTCTGGCGCAACGAGCGATCATTCGGCTTTGCCCTTAACACTGACGGATGGTCTTTTATCTACCGTGAGCTGCGCCAGACAAAACCCTCGGGCAGGGTATTTTTTGAAGGCTCCTTCGAAGGCTTCAAACACCCCAAGGAGATCAAACTGACAAACTACTATTTTCAGAACTCAGGGTCCTTCGTATACGGAAAGCTTAACTCCACCTGGTCAATTGGTGCCGGGATAGGATACCAGAAAGAGCTTTTCGAAAAACGTGACCTGGGTGGCGTATCCATAGGCTGGCTTATTGGCGGCGGCCCTACTCTTCTCTTCGCAAAACCTATATACTATGAGGTCATCGTCCCGTCAGGTGACGGCTATTATGAGATAGAAGAGCAGAAGTTTGATATTACAAAGATTCACCAGGCACTTGACATAGTGGGCAAAGCATCATTCTTCAAAGGCTTTGATGAAATTCAACTCATACCAGGGCTCGTGGCCCGCACCGGCTTTAATTTTGAATACAGCAAAAACGATAAGCTTACCCATGCAATTGAGGTAGGAGCAATTTTCCACGCTTTCACCAAAGAGGTCCCTATCATGGCCAATGAGGACAACAGGCAGTTCCTCCCGGGGCTGTTTGTCAGCTACCGCATAGGCATGATCCTTGACCCGCTGAAACCGTCACGTTTTTCTGACCTGATCTTCAGACCCAACAAGGAATAATTACTGCCGTTCTTTTCTCTCTCCTTTTTATTTTATACTTTTGGGGTCGTTTCATTAACCATTTAATTTTTTTTCAATATGGCAAAGATAAAAGTAGCTATCAACGGTTTCGGAAGGATAGGTCGCAACGTATTCAAACTTGCGCTTGAAAAGCCTGAAATAGAGATCATAGGCATCAATGACCTTACCGACACAAAAACACTTGCACATCTTCTTAAATATGACTCCACCCAGGGTAAATTCCACGGAGTCACCCATGATGATCAGAACATCATCGTCAATGGCAAGAAGGTAAGGGTACACGCAGAAAAGAACCCTGCAGCAATTCCCTGGGAGGTTAAGCCTGACATCGTGATCGAGTCAACAGGTATCTTCACATCCAAAGAGAGTCCGAAGGGAGGTTATGGTGACCACCTGAAGAACGGAGCCAAAAAGGTAATTCTCACCGTACCCGCAAAAGACACTATCGATGCAATGATAGTCGTTGGCGTCAACGACGACATGCTCAAGCCTGAACATCAGTGCATTTCAAATGCTTCATGTACAACCAACTGCCTTGCCCCGGTGGCCAAGGTACTGAATGACAGTTTCGGCATTGAGATAGGCTTCATGACCACCATACACTCCTACACAAATGACCAGAAGATACTCGATCTTCCTCACAAGGATCTTCGCAGGGCCAGGTCAGCCGCGGTATCACAGATACCTACGACCACAGGAGCAGCCAAAGCTGTCGGCAAAGTTATCCCTGCCCTCAAGGGCAAGCTTGACGGACTTGCTGTAAGGGTCCCCACACCTACGGGTTCTCTCGTTGACCTCGTGGCCGTTCTTAAAACGAGTGCCACCAAGGAAGAGATCAACGCTGCAATGAAGAAAGCTGCTGAAGGTCCCATGAAAGGCATTCTTGAATATACCGAAGACGAGATCGTATCTGTTGATGTGATCCACAATCCTGCATCTTCAATATTTGATGCACAGAGCACCATGGTCAACGGAACAATGATCAAGGTTCTGTCATGGTATGACAATGAGTGGGGTTACTCGGCAAGATGCATTGACCTTATCCTGATGATGGGGAAGATGCTCTAAGAGTTTCAGAAACAGAAAAACCGCGGTGAAGACCGCGGTTTTTTTATTTCCGTGAAAGGGGGGCTTCTGTCAGATGACCATCTTCACCTCCAGGGGCACGCCTGCGGAATCACGATAATGCTCTCCGAGCTCGTGCATTGCTTCATCATCCTCCTCATAAAGCCATGTGATCCGGACCCTGTACCTGGGTGCCCGGTAGGTGCTGATCATCCTGAGTACGTCACGAAGGGCCTTGGATGACCCGCTGTTTATATATTCGAGGAATATGATCAGGGTAAGCTGACTGTACCGGCTCAGATGAGACCTGATCCACTCCTCGAGCGGATTATAAACAAACTCCGGCCTCTCTGCAATAGATCTGCCCGTTATCCTGAGAATATCTTCATCAGGATCATATGTGATCGTTGGATAGTTTTTTGACCCTGCCTGAATTATTTCAATGCTCATGGCATTTTAAGGTTGTCAGATCAATTCAATATCAGTCAGATGGCGTCACTCATATCTCAATGCCTCAATCGGATCAACCGCAGAGGCCTTCATCGCAGGCAGATAACCTGAGGCAATCCCCACAATAAAACAAGCCAATACTCCTCCCCCGACCCAGAGCCACGGTATAGTGAAGGGTGAGCCCATGCCCAGCGAGACCAGGTTTCCAATAATGATACCCAGGATGATACCGAACAGGCCTCCCATCTGGCCGATGATAACCGACTCATACAGGAACTGCTGCCTGATGATATTCGTCTTCGCGCCCAGAGCCTTTCGAACACCTATCTCCCTGGTGCGCTCCGTTACCGATACAAGCATGATGTTCATCAGTCCTACCGCCGCCCCGAAGAGGGTTATAAGCCCGATTATCGTTGCAGCCAGTGTGACATACCTTATGTTCTCAAGCAGTATCTTCAGAATACTGTCACTCTTCTGAACATTGAAGTCCGACTCATCGCGGGGGTCCAGGTTGCGTATTATGCGGAAGATCCCCTCCGCCTCGCTGGTGAGCACCTCAAGCGCTGAGGCCTTGTGAGGCATGACACTGATTGTATACGTGATGTTGGGACGGGAGAAATACTGTCTTGCCGTGGTTATCGGAATAGCGGTAAGAAGGTCACCTCCCATGAAGCTGCTCCCCTTGCTCTTCAGCACTCCGATGACCGTGAGCTTCAGCCCCGGAAGGCTTATTTCCTGTCCCAGCGGGTCAACCCCGGGAAAGAGAAACTTCACAACCTCCTGGCCTACAAGTACAACATGCCTGCTCCCTTCAATATCCTCAGCCGAGAAGTTGCGCCCCGACTCAAGCTCATAACCGGCAATTGTAATGTAATCTTCGTCCGACCCGAAAACCTGGATATTGGGATTTGTCTTCTTGTTTTCGTACCTGATAGTGGCCAGGCTGGTTGCGTTGAACCCAACCGATACCCATGCCGGCTCCGTGAACCTCTCCTTGAACTCCATCGCCTCACGGTAGGTAATATTAGAATGATTCTTCGTCCTGTAGTTCTTGTTGCCAACCACAACCCTCATTGATCGCGACGTGATTGAGAATGAGTTGGCCCCCATCATCGTGAACTGCTCGGTAAGGGTATTCTTCAGACCGTCAATGGCGGTGAGAATGCCGACCAGGGCCATAATGCCGAACGCAATGATGGCCATCGTGAGAGCTGCCCTTAGCCTGTTTGAACTTATTGCCTTGAAGGCAACCCGTATATTCTCAGTAATAAGTGTAATCCTTTTCAACCTCTCTCCTCCGGCATAGATTAAGGAACCAAGATACACCTTTTCTTCCATTATTTTTATTGCCATGATAAAAATGAACTTTTCCTGATTATTTTTTAAAGAATTAGTTGTATATTTAATTATTTAGTTGTATATTTGATGTTATTAAAAGATAATAAAATGGAGATAAAGGATCTGACAAAGGCTGAGGAAGAGGTAATGCAGATACTCTGGAGACTGAAAAGGGCCTTTATTAAGGATATTCTCGAGAGATTTGATGAGCCAAAGCCTGCATATTCCACCGTAAGCACCATAATAAGAATACTTCAGGACAAAGGATTTGTCAATTACAAGGTTTACGGGAGGACCTACCAGTACTTTCCGGTCATTTCAAAGGATGATTACCGAAAGTCACAGATGAGCAGTTTTGTGAGAAACTACTTTTCAAACTCGTACCAGAAGATGGTGAGTTTCTTTGCCCGTGAAGATTCCATAACCGTAAAGGAGATGGAGGAGATCATGGCGATGATGAAAGATGAGAACCGTGATAAAAAGAGGAAATGATGAACGGGATTTTGGTTTATGCAGTTGAGAGCAGCATCTGCCTGACCCTGCTCTGGGCCTTTCATGAGATAGCCCTCAGACGGGATACCCGTCACAGGAGGAACAGGTACTACCTCCTGGGGTCAATGCTCTTTTCGCTGGTGGTGCCCCTGCTGAACATACAGATAGATGCACCCGGCACCGTGTTGCAGACGGGCGGACTGGTCTCCCTCCTGCTGCCTGAAATGGTTGTCAACCCTTCAGTATCAGCGCCGCACACAGGTGTTTTTACCGGCATCCTCCCGCTGGTATATACCGGCGGTCTGATTATTGCCGCAGGATCGATGATAGCAGGCGCCGCGGGACTGATAAAACTTACCCTTAAGGGGAAGAGGAACGGAAGGGTGATAGTCTTCGACTCTGACAGTCCTGTCTGTTTCTCAGCATTCGGCTACGTCTTCATCAGCAATTCAGTCTCCGATGGCGATGCCGGGCGCATGATAAACCACGAAATGAAGCATATCGGGCTCGGGCATCACACCGATCTGCTGATGGCCGGACTCATTACAACAGTGCAATGGTTCAATCCGGCAGCCTACCTGATACGCAGATCGCTTCAGTCTGTGCATGAATATGAGGCTGACAGTGAATGTATTACAGGCGGTGAAGACCTGGTTTCATACCAGGAGCTGCTGCTTACATATGTCTTCCGAAGCCCTGCTCCGGTCTTTTCAAATACCTTTTCAAAAAGATCACTCCTTAAAAACCGAATAATCATGATGACAAAGAAAAGAACGGGAGGCAGCGCTTCCCTCAAGATGATCCTGGCAATTCCGCTTGCCATGGTGATGGTCCTGTTGTTTTCCTGCAAGGACCGCAGTGACTCACAGAAAGAAACAGAAGCGGTGACAGAAAAGGGAGCACCCGCCGCTGAGGAATATGTGGCACCTGACGAGGTGTTTATGGTTGTTGAAAAGATGCCCGTCTTCCGGAATGATACCACCTACGCTGCACTGGGACAGTGGATAGGTGAGAATGTAAAATACCCCGCCGAGGCAGCCAAAAAGGGGATACAGGGCAGAGTATTTGTCCAGTTCACAATTGATTATAAGGGTAATGTTAAAGATCCGAAGGTTGTAAGGAGTGTCGACCCGCTTCTTGACAGCGCCGCCCTTGACGTGATCACCAGGTGCCCCCAATGGAGTCCTGGTATTCAGGGAGGCAAACCGGTAAATGTCGGCATGACCGTGCCGATAAGCTTCGCGCTGAACTGATTTTTACAGGTTGGAGAAAAGAGGCCCCGTGCCTCTTTTCTTTCACATTATCATTTTTGTACATTTGCCCGTATGCAAACGGGCATTTTTTCATTTCAAAAGAGAGTAGAGGCCTTCGCAGAGCTGGGCAGGGTGATGCGCGACGGAGCTGCAGGCGTGACTGCAGGCCATGCCGGACGCTTCGCAGGGCTCATTGATACCCTTCACCTTTCAAATCAATGGTTCACCCCTGACAACGTAAGGCGCGCCGTATCAGCCATCGGCAACAATCTTACCCATGAGAACCTGACCCGGTGGCTCTCAGCCTACCCGGAGACAGGCGGCGAAAAGGAACCTCTGACAATAGGGGTGGTGATGGCAGGCAATATACCGATGGTAGGCTTCCACGATCTTCTGTGCGTGCTGATAACAGGCAACAGGCTCCATGCAAGACTGAGCACCAGGGATGAACTGCTCATGAAGACCGCGATTGAGACGCTGATATCCATCGAACCGGCTTTTAAAACGGTGACGGTGGTTACCACTGACAGCCTTAAGGATTTTGACATGGTGATAGCCACCGGCAGCAACAACAGCTCCAGGTATTTTGAATATTATTTCAGGAACATCCCATCCATAATACGCCGTAACCGGAACAGCCTCGCCATTATTGATGGAACGGAGACAGCTGAGGAACTTGAGCTTCTGGGTGACGATATATTCTCTTACTTCGGACTGGGATGCCGCAATGTATCCAAGCTTTACCTTCCGGAAGGATATGACATAAGTCACATGGTCTCGCACTGGACCTCATGGGTGAGACTGCGGGAACATCATAAATATGCCGTCAACTATGACCACAACAAGGCAGTGATGATTGTCAACAGGGAACCTTTTACCGACACCGGCTTCTCTCTGCTGCGTAATGACAAGTCACTCACACCCCCGATGGCAGTGGTAAACTATGAATTCTATAATGATACAGGTAACGTCGACCGCGCCCTCGAATCTCAGAAAAACCTGATCCAGTGCGTGACAGGTCATGGCCGTATCCCTTTCGGGAAGTCGCAAAAGCCCGATTTATGGGATTATGCGGATAACATCGACACAATTGATTTCATTTTAAAAAAAAATACCCGCGGGTGAACGTATTTTAAAAAATATTAAATTGCACCGTTCGAAACATTGAGAAGCATGGTATACAGGTTTGTGGTATTATCTGATGAGGATGAAGCTTTTGTGAGGGAGTTTGAGTTTCTCGAAAGTCATAGTCTGCTTGACTTTCACAATGCCATTCAGGAGGAGCTCGAGTTTGACAGGTCTCAGATAGCCTCTTTTTACATGGCAACCGACAGCTGGGAGAAAGAGGAGGAGTTCACACTTTTTGATATGGGGGCAGGTTCTTCAACGATGGAAAATGCCACCCTTGAAGATGTCATCTTCCGCAAAAACCAGAAACTGCTGTATGTATTCGACTTCTTCAATGACAGGGCGCTGTTTATAGAATATGTGGGCGAGAGCAAGGAGATTGATGAAAGGGAATACCCTCTCTGCACAAACTCAAAGGGGCTCCCCCCGAAACAGGTCACCTTCGGGGGCGTATCGCGCAAAAAGTACAACAACCTGATTGTTACCGACGATGAAGAGGAAGAGGTGGTAGACGATGAGATCTTTTTTGACTCTGAAGACGACGAAACACTGGGTGAATTTGACAGCATCGAAAATGTAGAGGAAGAGGAATAATAACCTCCTCCGGTAACAATTCCCATGAAAAACACTCTTATCGTACTTCCCGGACCGACTGGTGTGGGAAAGACCGATATTGCCATAAGCCTTGCACTTCATCTCGGGTGTGATATAATATCATGTGACTCAAGGCAGTTCTACAGGGAGATGCGTATAGGCACCGCCGCCCCTGATGATGCGCAGCTCGCCCGCGTCAGACACCACTTTATCAGATTCCTTTCCGTCAGGGACTATTACAGCATTAGTCTCTATGAGCGTGATGTGCTTGCCCTCCTTCCGTCACTCTTCCTCAGTAAAAATGTTGCCGTCCTGACCGGAGGGTCGATGCTATACATGGATGCTGTCTGCAGGGGTATGGATGATATCCCTGACACTGACCCTGAAGTGCGGGAAAAGTATATGGAACTGTACAGGAACGAGGGTATCGAAGGATTACGGCTGGCGCTCAGGCTTCTTGATCCGGAACACTATTCAAGGGTCGATCTTCATAATCCAAGGAGGATTCTGCGTGCCCTTGAGATTACCGAAAGCACGGGCAAACCATACTCATCGTTCCTCACCTCAAGAGTCAGGGAACGGGACTTCAGGATCATCAAGGCAGGGTTAACACGCAACCGTGACGAACTCTATGCCCGGATAGACAGCCGTGTCGACGGCATGATAGAAGCAGGTCTCGAGCAGGAGGCGGCCTCGCTCATGCAGCACAGAGGACTGAATGCACTCAATACCGTCGGATACCGTGAGATGTTCAGCTTCTTCGACGGGGAGATGACACGCGACAGGGCGATAGAGCTCATAAAAAGAAACAGCAGGCGCTATGCACGCAAACAAATCACATGGTGGAACAGGGACAGTGAAATAAGATGGTTTGATGCCGCCAGGGGTCAGGAAATAATTGAATGGATAGACAGCCAGATGACCGGCTGACGGCTGGTTCAGACAGGCTCCTTAAGCATCCTTATCACCTCTGCAGGGTTGGACGCTGAAAAAACAGTGTTTCCGGCTACAAGCACATCCACTCCGGCATGTACCAGCACCGGGGCATTCTGAAGATCGATACCGCCGTCAACTTCGATAAGGACATCGTAACCCTCTTCGTCTATCATGCTCCTCAGCTCCCCTATCTTGTTTATGCTTCCCGGAATAAAAGTCTGTCCTCCGTAACCCGGATTAACGGTCATGAGAAGCACCATATCAATATATGGAAGAATGTCTTTGAGCAGGATGACCGGCGTATGAGGGTTAAGGGTCACTCCTGCCTTCATCCCCAGCCGGCGGATCTCGGTCACCGTGCGGTGGAGGTTGTGGCATGCCTCATAATGTACAGTCAGTGTCGTTGCCCCGGCATCCCTGAAACGCTCAAGGTACCTGTCAGGGTCTACAATCATCAGATGGACGTCAAGAGGCTTGACGGTGAGATCACGCACAGCCTCAATGACAGGAAAACCGAATGAGATGTTCGGGACAAACAGCCCGTCCATTATGTCAAGATGCAGCCAGTCGGCTACACTGTCATTAACCATTTCAACCTCGCCTGCAAGGTTCGAGAAATCAGCTGCCAGAAGTGAGGGTGCAACCAGGTGGCTCATGATGAAACTGATTTAAATATTATCAACCAAGGTATGATTTTAATATGCGGCAGCGTGTGGTAAACTGTATCCGTTTGATTGCCTTTTCCTTTATCTGTCTTACCCTCTCACGCGTCAGGCTCAGCTCCTCGCCTATCTCCTCGAGCGTAAATGGGTGCTTCATCCCGATGCCGAAATAAAGCTTCAGCACCCTGGCTTCTCGCAGAGAGAGTGTGTTGAGCGCTTTCTCTATCTCATATGAGAGTGACTCATTGATAAGATTGCGGTCAGGGCTGGGGGTGTCATCATTCGGCAAAACATCGTACATGTTGTTGTCTTCCTCCGAACTGATGGGTGCATCCATGCTAAGCGTACGGCCGTTGGTCCGGATAGCCTCCTTCACATCGTCAGGGGCGATCTCAAGCAGATCAGCAATCTCCTGGGCCGAGGGCTCACGCTCATACTCCTGCTCAAGCTTTGAATAGGCTCTGTTGATCCTGTTTATCGACCCGATCTTATTCACCGGAAGCCTCACTATCCTGGCCTGCTCAGCAAGCGACTGAAGAATGGCCTGCCTGATCCACCATACGGCATATGAAATGAATTTGAAGCCCCGCGTCTCATCAAACCTTTGTGCCGCCTTTATCAACCCGAGGTTACCCTCATTGATAAGGTCAGGAAGAGTCATCCCCTGGTTCTGGTACTGCTTGGCAACTGAAACGACGAATCTGAGATTGGCTTTCACCAGCCTTGCAAGGGCATCATTATCATTGGCCCTGATGCGTCGTGCAAGGGAAACCTCCTCCTCCGGTGAGATAAGGTCAACCTTTCCGATCTCCTGAAGATACTTGTCGAGAGAAGGAGTATCACGGTTGGTTACCTGCTTGGTAATTTTTAACTGACGCATTACCAGATAGTTAGGCAATCCCTTTGCAGCTGTAACGGCAAAAGCCTACAATTCTACTGAAAAATATTTAGAAATACAATAGATAAGGTCATTTTTTGATTTTGAATGAAAAGCTGATTTTAACCCTTTTTAATAGCCTGACAGGCTAATTTTATTAATGTTACTTGCATTTCTTTGATTTTTTGATTAAAATTGCACCGTAATAACGGTTCGATCCGGATATTCGATCAGAGGAGATACTTTTTCACTCTCCGCTTCATCAGAAAAAATCTTATTTATTTTTCTACACAATCTTAACATATGCATGATATTCTTGAACTGAGCGAAATGCTTGTTCCCGAATTGCGGGAAATAGCCAAGCAGCTCAAAATTAAGAGGGCAGAGCTCCTCAAAAAACAGGATCTTATTTATAAAATCCTTGACCAGCAGGCAATTGATGCTGCTGAGGCACGCAAAACAAGCCGACCTGATGGTCCGCCGGCCGCCAGGCCGCAGCAGCGCAGGGAAGCCACGTCCAAAGCCTGAGCGAAGCGAACAGCAGAAAACAGCGCCGCAGCAACCAAAACAACCGCCGCAGCAGCATAAGCAGCAGCAGCATAAGCCACCCCAGCAGGGTCAGCAGAAACCACCGCAGCAACCCCAGCAGCAGGGTCAGCAGAAATCGCCAGCAGCCACCACAGCAGCAACCTCAGGGACAACCCAGCCGGGACAACCCAGCAGGGGCAGCCTCAGCAGGGGCAGCAGCACGCAGCAGCCGGGACACACAAAGGTCGTCACGGCAACAGACAATGGCAGCAGAACAGGGACAGGCGCCCGCGATTCAGCGGACGACCTGCCGGATCAGCGAGACCTCGCCTGAGTCGCAGAGCCTGATAATGAGCGCCGGCCGGAGAACGAACGCCAGCGCCCCCAGCAGCAGCAACAGCCTCAGCCACCCCAGCAGCCTGACAGGCCCTTATTTGCCAGTGAACCGGTAATGGATAATGACCAGGACATGCTCAGGCTTAACGAGGCAATGACAGAAACACCTGTAATAATGGAGACGGCTGCAGCTGACACATCTGTAATTCTTCCCCCTTCTTCACAGGAGAATCTTAACGGACAGCCGGAGCTGCATGAGCCGGTAAGAGAAGAGAGAAAAGAGAGAGCATATGACTTCGAAGGTATAGTAGCCAACACCGGCGTCCTTGAGATCATGCCCGACGGCTATGGCTTCCTCCGTTCACCTGATTACAACTATCTCAGCTCACCTGATGACATCTATGTCTCACAGTCACAGATAAAGCTCTTCGGGCTTAAGACAGGCGACACTATCAGGGGAACTATCCGTCCGCCGCGTGAAGGCGAGAAATATTTCCCCCTTATAAAGGTCGAGGAAATCAATGGCCGTACACCTGATTACATACGTGACAGGGTGCCTTTTGACTACCTCACCCCTCTTTTCCCGAATGAGAAATTCACGTTATGCAAACCGGGAGAGGGTAACCTCTCAGTGCGTATCGTCGATATGTTCTGCCCGATAGGAAAAGGACAGCGCGGCCTGATAGTCGCACAGCCAAAAACAGGTAAGACCATACTGTTGCAGGATATAGCCAATGCCATAGCGAAATACCACCCTGAAGTATATCTGATGATCCTTCTCATCGATGAACGTCCGGAGGAGGTCACCGAGATGGCACGCAATGTCAACGCTGAGGTCATCGCCTCAACCTTTGACGAGCCGGCCGAGAGGCATGTGCGCATTGCAACAATTGTCCAGGAGAAAGCCAAGAGGCTGGTAGAGTGCGGTCATGACGTTGTCATACTCCTCGACTCCATCACCCGTCTTGCAAGAGCCTTCAACACCATAGCCCCTGCTTCGGGCAAGGTGCTGTCAGGCGGCGTCGACTCGAACGCTCTGCACAAGCCAAAGCGGTTCTTCGGTGCGGCACGCAACATTGAGAACGGAGGCTCGCTCACAATCATCGCAACGGCTCTCACTGACACAGGGTCGAAGATGGACGATGTCATCTTCGAGGAGTTCAAGGGTACCGGTAACATGGAACTGCAGCTCGACCGTAAACTTTCCAACAGGAGGATCTTCCCGTCGATAGACATACCTGCCTCAAGCACAAGGCGCGAGGACCTTCTTCTCGAGAAGAGCATACTCAATAAGATCTGGATCCTGCGTAACTACCTTACTGACATGAACTCGGTTGAGGCAATGGAATTCCTTCGTGACCGGATAACACAGACACGCTCGAATGAGGAGTTTCTTGTTTCAATGAACAGCGAGTAAAATTTCAGAAAATATAGTTAAATTTGCAGTTTATTTTTTTACAGCAAACTTGATCATTAATCTTTCATAATTAAAAATGGCAACAAAGAAATTCATTACTTGTGACGGTAACCAGGCAGCTTCTCACATAGCTTATATGTTCAGTGAAGTAGCCTGTATCTATCCCATTACTCCCTCTTCCACCATGGCAGAGAATGTCGACGAGTGGGCAGCCCACGGACTGAAGAACATGTTCGGCGAAGAGGTTAAAGTTGTTGAGATGCAGAGTGAGGCCGGTGCTGCCGGTGCGGTTCACGGATCGCTGCAGTCAGGTGCTCTTACAACCACGTTCACTGCATCACAGGGTCTGCTTCTCATGATCCCCAATATGTACAAGATATCAGGAGAGCTTCTCCCGGGTGTCTTTCATGTCAGCGCCAGGACTGTTGCTGCACATGCACTCTCTATATTCGGTGATCACAGTGACATTTATGCAACCCGCCAGACGGGATTTGCAATGATTGCCAGCGGCAGCGTACAGGAGATAATGGATCTCTCCGGCGTCGCTCACCTCACCGCAATCAAGTCAAGAGTCCCCTTCCTCCATTTCTTTGACGGATTCCGCTCCTCCTCCGAGGTACAGAAGATAGAGGTAATAAGCATGGAAGACATGAAGAAGCTCCTTGACAGGGATGCACTGAAACGCTTCCGTGGCCAGGCACTCAACCCTGAGCACCCGGTGACAAGAGGCACTGCACAGAATCCCGATATCTTCTTCCAGGCAAAGGAGGCTGCCAACCCGTTCTATGCACATCTTGATGATGCGGTTAACGACTATATGGAGAAGATATCAGCCCTCACCGGAAGGACATACAAGCCTTTCACCTACTACGGTGCACCCGACGCTGAGCATATCATCATGGCCATGGGATCGGTGACAGAGACCATCAAGGAGACCATCGACTATCTCGCAGCAACAAAAGGGGCAAAACTGGGTCTTATCTCAGTTCATCTCTACAGACCCTTCTCTGCAAAGTACCTGTTTAACGTATTGCCTGCCAGCGTCAAACGGATCACAGTGCTTGACCGCACCAAAGAGCCGGGAGCCAATGGCGAACCTCTCTATCTTGACGTCAAGGAGGTATTCTATGACAGGGATGTCCGCCCGATGATACTCGGCGGCCGCTACGGCCTGAGCTCGAAGGATACCACTCCGGCACAGATGATCTCTGTATTTGAGAACATGGACAGGAAGGAGCCTAAGAATCAGTTTACCGTCGGAATCATTGACGACGTAACATTCAAATCACTCCCTCTTCTGCCCGAAGTAAACGTAAGCGACAAGGGAACCTATTCTGCCAAGTTCTACGGGCTCGGTTCCGATGGCACTGTGGGAGCAAACAAAAACTCGATCAAGATCATCGGTGAGACAACTGACAAGTATTGCCAGGCCTATTTTGCCTATGACTCCAAGAAATCAGGAGGTATAACCACATCACACCTCCGTTTCGGTGACAAGCCGATACGCTCACCCTATCTTGTCAACACCCCTGACTTCGTGGCATGCCACGTACCGTCATATCTTGACAAGTATGACATGCTCAGAGGACTTAAGAAAGGAGGCACCTTCCTCCTCAACTCAATATGGGATGTAGAAGAGACAAAGGAGAGACTCCCTGACAGCATGAAGAAATACCTGGCCGGGAACAATATCAATTTCTACATGATCAATGCTACACAGATAGCAGAGGAACTTGGTCTGGGGACACGCACCAATACCATCATGCAGAGCGCATTCTTCAAGGTGGCTGAGGTCATTCCTTACAAGCAGGCCGTTGATGAAATGAAGCATTTTGTCATCAAGTCATACGGCAGGAAGGGAGAAGATGTTGTCAAGATGAACAATGATGCCATCGACCGCGGAGGTGAGGTCATTAAAGTCGAAATACCTGCCGTATGGGCATCAATCGAGGTCAAACCTGCTCCTGTTGACGAGACCAAGCCTGCCTTCATACGTGACGTGGTGGAACCTATCAACGGCCTGCGCGGCGATGATCTGCCGGTGAGTGCTTTTGTGGGACGCGAAGACGGCACATTCCCTGCAGGAACAACTGCCTACGAGAAACGCGGTATTGCAGTAAACGTTCCGGAATGGCAGATGGACAAGTGCATACAGTGCAACCAGTGCTCTTATGTCTGTCCTCATGCCGTCATAAGGCCTTTCCTCCTTACTGATGCGGAGCTGGCAGCAGCACCCGAGGGGACAACAGCCAAACAGGGCATCGGCAACACCAAGAGCCACAAGTTCCGTATCCAGGTCAGCGTATATGACTGCACCGGCTGCGGCAACTGTGCTGATGTATGCCCCGCCAAAGAAAAGGCTCTCATCATGAAACCTCTGGGCACACAGCTCGAACAGGCTGAGATATGGACCTATATGCATGAGAAAGTCGGTTACAAGGATACTGTCGTTGACAAGTATACCAACGTGAAGAACTCACAGTTTGCACAGCCTCTCTTTGAGTTCTCGGGCGCATGCGCAGGCTGCGGCGAGACACCTTATATCAAGGCAGTCACACAGCTCTTCGGCGACCGCATGGTTGTATCGAACGCTACCGGATGCTCCTCCATCTACGGGGGGTCGGCACCGTCAACGCCTTATACGATGAACCATAACGGCCACGGACCCGCATGGGCAAACTCACTCTTTGAAGACAATGCCGAGTATGGCTACGGACTGGCACTGGGCGCAACAAGGTTAAGGGAGCGCATTGAGAGACTCATGAAGGAGAACCTCAATAACGGACTGAAACCGGAGACAGTGACAGCATTTAATGAGTGGCTTGCAGAAAAAAACAATGCAAAAACAAGCAGGGCGGTTTCAGACAAGGTTATTGCCGCATGTGAGAAGGATAAAGCACAGGTCTGCAATGACATCCTCGAACTGAAGCAATACCTGGTAAAGAAATCGTACTGGATCTTCGGCGGCGACGGATGGGCTTATGACATCGGTTACGGAGGGCTTGATCATGTCATTGCCTCAGGCGATGATGTGAATATCCTTGTCCTCGACACTGAGGTCTACTCCAACACCGGCGGTCAGGCCTCCAAGTCAACCCCGGCAGGTGCTGTTGCCAAGTTTGCAGCATCAGGCAAGAAGATACGCAAGAAGGATCTGGGACAGATGGCCATGACTTACGGTTATGTTTATGTGGCACAGGTCTCGATGGGATCAAGCCAGAGCCAGTATTTCAAGGCTATCCGTGAGGCTGAGGAGTATCCCGGACCGTCACTCATCATTGCTTACTCACCCTGTATCAACCATGGCCTTCGCGACGGCATGGGAAAGACACAGGCACAGGCAGAGGAGGCAGTTACTTCAGGTTACTGGCATCTCTACAGGTTCGACCCGCGCCTCGAGGCTCAGGGCAAGAACCCCTTCCAGCTTGATTCCAAGGAACCCGACTGGAGCAAATTCCAGGACTTCCTCATGTCAGAGGTACGTTACACTTCCTTGCTGAAGGACTTCCCCGGCGAGGCTGAGTACCTCTTCAAGCAGGCTGAAGAGAATGCAAAATGGAGGTACAACACCTACAAGCGCCTCTCGCAGATGGAGTTCGCTCCGCAGGAGGCAGTCACCGGAAGCCGCAAAATAACTGAACTTCCGTTCTGTTATCAGGAAGAGTCCCGCTGTCGCGGGGCTCTTTTTTTTATCTCACCAAATAGGTAACTTTGCACCCTTCAAAAGATTCCAATATTGGGCAGAGCACTTGCAATAGACTACGGAAGAAAACGGTGCGGGCTGGCGGTTACAGACCCGCTAAGGATCATCGCATCCCCCCTGGTAACAGTCCCTTCCGGAGAACTAGAGGCCTTCCTTAAAGATTATATCCCCCGTGAAAATGTCACAGAGGTTGTGATAGGATATCCTGTCACCGTGAACAATTTGCCCAGTGAAAGCGTCAAATACATTGACCCGTTCATTGCAAGGTTCAGAAAACTGTTTCCGCTGGTGGAACTGCACCTGGCAGATGAACGCTTTACGTCACAGATGGCAATGAGGACAATGATTGAAGGCGGAGTGAAGAAGAGCAGCCGCAGAGACAAATCGATGGTAGATCGCATCAGCGCATCAATCATACTGCAGTCATGGCTGACAAGGAGGGAGTTGAACAGCAAAAGATAGAAAAAGAATAATGACCTATCCCATTTATGTATACGGACATCCTGTCCTGCGCCAGGTAGCGAAGGAGATAGACCGTGACTATCCGGATCTCGATAAACTGCTTGCTGATATGTTTGAGACGATGTACAACTCAGACGGACTGGGTCTTGCAGCGCCGCAGATAGGAAAATCTATCAGGATTTTCGTCATTGACGGAGAGCCGCTGGCAGAAGACCATCCGGAGATGAAGGGCTTCAGACAGGCATTCATAAACCCTCATGTCATCGAACGCACAGGCGACAAGGTGCCGATGAACGAGGGATGCCTCAGCCTGCCGGGGATACGTGAGGAGGTTGACCGCGAGTCAGTGATACGGATCCAGTATTATGATGAGCAATGGAATTTCCGTGATGAGGTTTACACCGGATACAAGGCCAGGGTGGTACTCCATGAGTATGATCACCTTGACGGGATACTGTTCCCCGATAAGCTTAGCCCGTTGCGCCGCAGGCTGATCAGGGGCAAACTGAATGACCTCATGCGCGGTAAATTTGAGGCTGAATACCGCACTGTGCTGCCCGCCTCCCGTTAACACCCCTTCCGTCTTGCTTTTTCTCCGTTAATTTTCTACCTTTAATGGGTCTTAAGCTGTTGACCCGTGCATTTCAGGGATATCCCGTTCCTGAGGCTTTATGCACCGTTGTGTGCTGGAGTGCTGGCAGCAGAGGCAGCGCCGGCCGCTGACACTGCTGCCTGGATATTATTGGCTGTCGCCGCGGCAGCCATGACCCTCAGGATGGCATATAAAGGCTACTTCACAGACCTGCTATACGGCTGTGCCGTCATCAGCTTTCTTATGGCCTCGGGATACCTGCTCCACACCTCAGGCAAGAGACGTATTACCACCCTTGAAGAGAGACGCGACACTTTTCTTGTCAGGGTGGCGGAATACCCGGAAAAAAAGAGCTCGAGCCATGCCTTCAGGGCAAAGATCATCAGTGCCGGAAAAGAGGGGAATGAATACCACCCGACAGGCTCGCTCCTGCTCTACTTCATCTCTGACACCGTCTCGCCGGAGTGGAAGCCCGGTGACAGGCTGCTCATCAGAACCACCCCCCGCCCTGTTAAGAATAACGGTAATCCATGCGAATTTGACTACCGCCGCTACCTGGAAGGTCAGGGGGTCAGATACCTCGCTTTTATCCGCAGCAGTGACGTCGTGGAATATCACCCCTCTGATGATCTCACCCTGAGGGAAAGATCACTGACAGCAGCCCGCAGGATGATCAATGCCTTCGAAAAGGCCGGACTTGAGGGTGAAGCGCTGGGTCTCGTCACAGCGCTGACCATAGGCGACAAGGATCTTCTTGACAGGGAGCAGCTTACCTCTTTTTCAAGGGCCGGTGCAATGCATATCATGGCTGTCTCGGGAATGCATGTCGGCATGATAAGCCTGGGGCTCTCCTGCCTCCTCTTCTTTATGCGGCGGAGACTCAGGATCGTCAGGGTACTCATAATAACAACCGCACTGTGGGGCTTTGCCTTCATCACGGGCATGTCACCGTCGGTGCTTCGGGCAACGATAATGTTCACCTTCCTCCAGGCAGGCACCCTGATGAACAGACCAGCCGCAGCGATGAACAGCCTCCTGGCTTCAGCCTTCATCCTCACTGCAGCCAGGCCGGCAGTACTGTTCGAGGCGGGGTTCCAGCTCTCCTACCTGGCAGTGGCTTTCATCTTGCTTTTCTATGACCCATTATACAGGGTCATTAAAGTCAGGAGCAGGCCTCTTGACTGGCTGTGGCAGATGACAGCCGTCTCACTTGTGGCACAGGCGGGCACACTGGCTCTCTCAGTCAGGCTGTTCAACATGTTTCCCCTCCTCTTCCTGGCAACGAACATTATCGTGATACCAGTCTCATTTGCGGTCATGGCGCTTGCATTTCTCCTTCTGATATTCTCGCCTTTCGGCCCTGTTGCATCATTCATCGCATCGCTGCTGAAAGTGCTCTCAAAGATGACACTGGGCTATACAGGCATGATAAGCTCAATGCACCACGGCGTCATCGAAAACATCGGGCTCACCTCTGCCGAAGCCATCCTTCTCACACTGTCAATTGCACTCCTTCTGACATCCCTGCTGCGGGTAGGGAAGATCACTCTGAAACCCTTCCTGGCCGCACTGGCTCTCTTTTTCGCCTTCGGTATCTTCAAAAACGTCACGGAGAGCCGGGAACAGGCCGTTATTGTCTATAACATAAGAGGCCGGGAGATGAGAGCGCTGCAGCAGGGACGAAGGCTTTTCGTCCCTGCCGGCCAGGGAGAGCTGCCTGCCGAGGTCAAAAAACATGCTGCGGAGCGGGGACTAAAGATTGAGATTTTACAGCCGGGGTAATGGTTCTTTTTATTTAACTTTGTCCGGAATTAGTTTCAACCCATGAGAATAGTAATTGCAGGTGCAGGAGAGGTGGGAACACATCTCGCAAAGATGCTTTCACAGAGCGAACATGACATAATACTCATAGACTCGGAAGAGGAGAGGCTTAAGCCTATAGATGCTGCCATCGACGTGCTCACCTTTGAGGGGTCGGCCACATCGCTCGGCATCCTCAGGGAGTCAATAAAGAAAAACACCGACCTGTTCATCGCCGTAGCCCACTCTGAAGACACAAACATTACAGCAGCCATCCTCGCAAAGAAGCTGGGCGCCAGGAAGGTGATAGCCCGCATCGATAATATGGAGTATCTGGAACACGGTAACCGTGAGTTCTTCAAGGATATGGGCATTGACCATCTCATATACCCGGAGCTTATCGCCGCGAAGGAGGTAATAAGCCTCCTCAAGGAGACAGGGACGACCGAGTTCATGGATTTTGCCGGCGGCAAGCTGTCACTGTACGTCCAGAAGCTTGAGAAGAACGCCCCCGTGCTCAACCTCAGTCTTGAGGAGGTCTCAACGACGCTCAGCTCAATACAGTACCGTGCCGTAGCCATCAAAAGGAATGACCGGACAATCATACCCCGCGGCAAGGAGGAGTTTCACGAGGGTGACCTGGCATATGTCATCTCCACCCGCGAAGGTATCGCCGAGATGATGAAGTTCTCAGGGAAGAAGAATGTGGAAGCACGCAGCGTGATGGTGCTCGGGGGAAGCAGAATAGGAAGGCACGTAGCGCTGAATCTTCAGCATGACTGCCAGGTAAAACTTATCGACTACAACCTGGAAAAATGCCAGACCCTTGCCGAGATGCTTGAGGAGACCCTTATCATCAACGGCGACGGGCGTAACAGGGATCTTCTCGCCGAAGAGGGGCTTCCAAATATGGATGCATTCGTTGCCGTGACCGGTAACTCCGAAACAAACATTCTTTCATGCCTCCTGGCAAAGAAGATGGGGGTGATGAAGACGATAGCAGAGGTGGAGAACATGGAATATATCAACCTCGCGGAGAACTCTGGCATAGACACAATCATAAACAAGAAGATCGCTACCGCAAGCCGTATCTTCCGCCATACGATGAACCCCAATGTCACACAGGTGAAGATGATGACAGGGACAGATGCAGAGGTTCTTGAGTTTTTCGTCTCCGAGAACGCACGCATCACTGACGGTCCGCTCAGACTTATCGATTTTCCGAAAGACGCCATCATCGGCGGGGGTCTGCGTAACGGCGTTCCGTTCATCGCCACAGGCGACACTCACATCCAGTATGCAGACAAGGTCGTTGTCTTCACCCTGCCATCAGCATTCGAAAAGATAAACAGATTCTTTACCAGCGACAGAAAATAGGGATCTTTCGGACAGGAGCAGAAGTGAAAGCCATTCGCAAATCGACAAATCGCAAATCGCAAATCCTAATACTCCAGCACTCCCTTCCCCTGCCTGAGAATGACAGGTTCGTCACCGGTACAGTCAACTACCGTTGAGGGCTCGTTGCCGCCGAAGCCGCCGTCAACAACCAGGTCGGCAAAGTCAAAATACTTCTCATGAATGAGCTCCGGATCAGTGATATATTCAATGATGTCATCATCCTCGTGGATCGAGGTGGTCATTAACGGCCTGCCAAGGTCACGCACGATCTCAAGTGTGATATCGTTGTCAGGGATGCGGATACCGAGAGTCTTTTTCTTATGCTTGAAGATGACCGGTATCTGGTTGTTCGCCGGCACGATGAAGGTAAACGGACCCGGCAGATTGTGTTTCAGAAGCCTGAACAGGTTATTGTCGTGGATGACAGTGTATTCCGATAGCTGACTCATTGATGAGAATATCATTGACATGTCAGGGTTGCCCGGATTCAGCCCCTTGAACCTGGCGATCTTTTCAATCGTCTTGACAGCCTTGATGTCACAGCCCATGGCGTAAATGGTGTCAGTCGGGTAGATGACAATACCGCCCTGTTCCAGCACCCAGGTAACTTTTCGGATCCGTTCAGGATTGGGGTTCTCGGGATAGATCTTTATTATCATCTCTCTTGAAAGTGACGGCAAATATATAAAGTTATATCGACAGGGGACAAAAAAAGAAGGGTAAGCTACTCACATCGCACCGCTACAACCTTTTACCCTTGCTGCCTTCCGACCCTGGGGGAGTTCAAAGGGAGCTGGTCGTATGAGACTTACCCCGCACAAAGGTAAGAAATTTTATCTCCCGCCCAAAATAATAGTTCACCACTCCCCTTTTCGACAGATATTCTTAAATAGACTATATTTGCTTTCATAACCAAATACCCTGCTAAAATGGAAGAAAAAAGATCTGTCTGGAAAGAAACACTCAACTATGGAATCATACTCGGTTTGGTGGCCGTTGTCTTTTCTGTGCTGACTTATATGCTTGACCTCACATTCAAGACATGGATCATGTGGCCCAGTCTGCTGATAAGCATTCTTGTGCTCTTTCTGCTTCTCCGCTCATACCGTGATCACTACAACAACGGATATATAACATACGGCAAGTCTGTCGGTGCAGGTGTGGTGATCAATGTCTATGCCGCCATTATTACCGCATTATATATTTATGTGCTCTATGCTTTTATTGATCCGGGCCTCGTTGACCAGCAGATGGCTATGGCAGAGGAAAAGATGATCGAAAAGGGTATCCCGGAATCGGCCATCGATGCCGGGCTGGCAGTTCAGGCCAAGCTGATGAAGCCGTGGCTCACGTCACTCATGACTGTCAATATATGGCGTCTTCTTCGGCCTCATAATATCACTGCTGGTTTCATTGTTCATAGTAAAGAAGGGTAATCCTCTGCTTGATGAAGAGGAACCAGCCAAGGAATAATGGATCTTAGCGTAGTTGTACCGGCTTATAATGAAGCTGATTCACTGCCGGAGCTGGCAGAATGGATCAGGAATGTATGCTCTTCATCATCCATTGACTACGAGATCATAGTAATTGATGACGGCAGCAACGACAACACATGGAAGGTGCTGCAGGAGCTCTCTTTGAAGGATAAGAATGTAAGAGCCGTCAGGTTCCGCAGGAACTACGGCAAGGCGGCGGCGCTGCAGACCGGCTTCAGCGAAGCATCGGGCGATGTGGTCATTACCATGGATGCCGACCTGCAGGATAGCCCTGACGAGATACCCGAACTGGTGAAAATGATAAGGGAGGAGGGTTATCACATCGTTTCAGGATGGAAGAAAAAGAGATATGATCCGTTAATAAAGAGAACCACATCAAAATTCTACAACCTCACCGCCCGCAGATTTTCAGGTATCAGGCTGCATGACTTCAACTGCGGACTGAAGGCCTATGATGCCGAGGTGGTAAAAAGCATAGAGGTGTTCGGCGAGATGCACCGTTATATCCCGATGCTTGCCAGGGAGGCCGGATTCAGCAGGATAGGCGAAAAGGTAGTACAGCACAGGGCACGCAAATACGGCGTCACAAAATACGGTCTCGACCGTTTCCTGAAGGGTTACCTTGACCTTCTGACTATTGGCTTTATCACCCGGTTCGGTAAGAGCCCCATGCATTTCTTCGGTATGCTTGGCACGCTTATGTTCATGACAGGGTTCATTATGGCCGGTTACCTGGGTGCACGCAAACTGATATTCATCAATCAGCATCTCAGGGCACCGCTGGTGACTGACAGTCCGTGGTTTTATATTGCCCTTGCAGTGATGATCATCGGTTCCTTCCTCTTCCTTACTGGATTCCTTGCCGAGCTGGTGAACAGAAGATCATCGGAAAGAAACAGGTACCTCATTCGGGAAAAGCTGAATTTGTTGTAATCAATTCAGAGGTGAATCAGTAAGCGGTAATCAGTAATCAAGTCCGAATACCGAATACTGAATACCGTTACCCTTTAACCTTAATAGCTCTTGATGCTCGAGTCTACCTGTGCCTCTGCGTCTCTCTCGTCAGCACCCGGATAGCTTCGGTGAGCTTATCCCATGAGTAGAGTTTCTTCTGATCCTCAATTCCTTCCCTGAACCGCTCTTCGTCGCCACCCCTGAAGAAATCGGTTATGGCCTCCGCGATGGCGCCGGGCTCAGGTGCAACAACATATCCGCACTTGCCGTCAGGGACTATCTCAGCAAGGCCTCCCACATCCGTAACAATCATAGGTTTGTTAAAGTGGTATGCCACCTGGGTTACCCCGCTCTGCGTGGCTGACCTGTATGGCTGCACCACCACCGAGGCTGCTGAAAAATAATACCTCACCTCCTCCCTTTTGATGAAATGAGAGTGCAGTATTATCCGTGAGCCCAGGTTATGTTTATGTATAAGGTCGAAGTATGGCTTTTCATCTTCATAAAACTCCCCGGCAATAATCAGTTTCACACCCAGATCCCTGACAGCCTGGTCAGCCATGGCCTCCAGCAGCAGGTCGAGCCCTTTGTACTCCCTGATAAAACCGAAGAAGAGGATGAACTTCTCAGCCGGGCATAGGTTCAGCCGTACTATTGCTTCGGCCCGCGTCACCGGCTCGCTGTAGTTGTCAAAGAGCGGGTGGGGCGATATGATGCACGGTATTTTCTTATTGAACTGCCGCAGATCAGCCTCGACAGCCCTTGTCATAACCAGCGCCCCATGGATGCTGTTGATGAAAAACTTCGTCAGCAGCCTGTCGCCTGTTCTTTTTTCATGCGGGATGACATTGTCAAAGATGGTTATGACGCGTGTATAACCGTTGCTTCGTACTATTCGCGAGATAAAGCCCAGTGACGGAGCCAGAAATGGAAGCCAGTACCTCATGATGACCAGGTCAGGCCTTATCCTCCGCAGACGCAGTCCCGTACGGAACCAGTTCAGGGGATTGACAGAGTTGATGGCGCGTGTGATGCTGATACCCTCGGGAGCGTAGCCGTCTTCATACTGGGTCTTGCCCGGGAACAGCAGCTGAGGGTACTGAAGCTTGAACGTGTAAATGGCTGCCGCATCCCCTTCCTGAAGGAGTTGCTGCGCCAGCCTCTCGTTATATGCTGCTATGCCCCCGCGATAGGGATGCGCCGGACCGCAGATGACTATACGCATCATAACGGCTCATCTTTAGGGTATACCCACTCACTGAGATACCTGTACTGGGGCATCAGTCCTTCATCACCTGTTATGGTTGCACGAAGAATCATAGATGATGAGTTATCGATGAACAGATCGTTCAGGACATGATCCATCAGCTGCCTGCCAAAGTCGCTTGAGGCATCACGTGGCAGCTCGCCGGGGAGATTATCAATTGACATAACGGTGATATTCTCAGGCCTGACAAAGGGCTCTTCCTCGCAATGATGCGTACGGTTATATCCGTAAAACGGATCTGCGATGCTTGTGGCCCTGATGGTGGTGGGTATCGGCCCACCGAGATCACAGCTTATGTCGGCTATTACCGATATGCGGAATTCAGGTTTCTCAACGTCTTCAGGGGTGAAGAAAACAGGTGATGCCGGGTCCCAGTAATGAGCTGCGATAAGGATATCTGTCACCCTGGTGAACCTGAGGAAGTCAGATACATAGTCGCCCGGATTATAAACAAAATTATTGAAGTCGAACGGTCTGCCGTCACTGTGTTTTACATAATGCTGCGGCCCTATCTGGCATACGACGGGCACATCATACTCTTTTGTAAGGAATTCTTCCGGGGTAACCTTGAGAAGGTTGCTGCAGTGTGACAGCGTCTCCATCGCACCGGATGCCACCCGTCCTTCGCCGGTGACAAGTATCTTCAGCCCGGGCTTGAGCTGTATCAGATGGAGGCCGGCACACATCTCTGCCATGTCACGGCACTGGAATGCCGGCTTAAGCCTGAACCTGTTTGTCTTTATGCCGCGTGCCCGCAGGGCATTGTATGCCCCCACGATACCTGCCCAGCGACCGAAGGCAACCACCCTCTGTCCCTTGTCTGTGGTGAGGTATTCATAATCAATAAGCCTTACCCTGTGCCTCAGTATCTCGCGGAGCATCTCGCGGTTGTAAGACTGCTTCTTTGCCACATGGGCAAAGAAGAGGTATGTCTTTCCTTCTATAAAGAGTCTCTTGTCAACCTCCTTCACTCCCATAAGTATGTCGCAGTTGCTCAGATCCTCACGCATAGGTATCATGAGATACTCATACTCATCGTCGGTATAGCACCTGATGTCAGAGGGTTGTACGAAGAACTCCACGAACGGATATTTCTCTCTCAGTTCCACAATCTGTGCCGGGGTGAGGGGTACCCTCCTGTCAGGCGGGATCTTTGTCTCGCGAAGTATGCCCACCTTCACTTTCTTTTCCATTTCAGCAACTTTGAGGTATGCTGTGAAGATAAGAATTCGGCCCGGTTTTTGTAAATATATTTATCATATAACCGCAATTATATGTACTTTTGCGGTGTAATTGACATATCAAGGGGCTGACCTGGTTTTGACAGCAAGCCGCGGTGGTATGTAAGCATGCAGAGGGTGGTGGCGCTACTCTATAACCTGTGCCACAAAACAATAACTGGCGAAAATAACTACGCTCTTGCTGCGTAACCGAACCAAGTAGGTTAAGCTTAACCCCGGCACCAGGTGTTGGGGCGAGACGTTTCCCGGGCGGTGATGCCCTGTACCAACCCGATAAGGAAGCGCACGCAATTCAGGGATAGCCCGACGGCCTCTCCGTCCCGAAGGTGAAATCAAAGGAGATACGGTGTGATTCGGCTGTCTGCCACCTGGTCACTCCCGACAATCAAGGCAGGATAAGCATGTAGAAAGCATATGGTCGCCTTGCCTGGACGCGGGTTCGACTCCCGCCAGCTCCACGATCAAGCACAAAACAACCACCCCCGAAGGGGGTTTTTGCTTTGAGGAAACCGTTGAAAACTTGTTTTCAAAAGGCTTCCAAAAAGCAAAAAAACCATGCGCAGCATGGTGGTTGTTTTGTATTTGAAGGACCGGAGCTAAGGGAGAGTGAGTCACGACTTGTCGGGACGAACACCCCCGCCTAAATGTGGAAACACCTATTTGCAGGACCGGAGCTAAGGGGGTGTCAGCCCGCCAGCTGGCGGGCTGACACCCCCACCTATGGCTGGCGGACAAACACCCCCGATAACCCTACAAAGAACTCTAAATTATGTAGTCAGAGGCCTTTTCTTATAACTCTCTAAGACAGGTATTATGATCGCTTCCGCTACTCAACACAACACAAGCTTGCATATATTCCCCCGCATGATCTTTGATAGCAGAGCTCACAAGATTTGATAAAAGAAATCGAGACATAATAAAAGAACTAAAAGTATACTGAAATCATGCTTTTAATGAAAGAATGTATTTTACTAAAAGCGATACTGCACCAAAGACCAAAAAAATATCAAGATAAACGGCAAGTTTCAGCACACCGAAAATTCCATAAAACAGTCCAAAGACAATAAAGGTCAGGGTTAAAGACTGAGAGCCGAATCCATTATAGAGCAGTAAAAATCCGATAAGAATTGATAACGTCGGGCAAGGGATAAGTCCTGACAGGGGATGCATAAAGGTATTTTAAGAACGAGTCAGTCTAAATGAAATGTGGATAAACAAGACCAAAAACAATCATCAGGATTCCGATGACCATAAAAATAATTTGAGAGGTCTGAACTGGTTGACTGGATGCCCTGAGACCAAAAATGATTATAAGAACTGCCAGAATTGAAAATAGTATCCCGTTAAATGGGTTTCCTGACAAAAATGCCAGTACAGCAACGGAGAGTATGGGGACACAGATTAATAGTCCAAATAACCTGTTAGTCGGCAGCCATTTGAAAATTAATGCAGCAATTAATGCATAAAATATTATATGCCAGATAATGGCAATCGTTGAATAATCGTTCACGATTTTTTGTAGTCCGTCAAGTATTTCCTCAGTTTTCGGCATTTCAATAGATTTATTCGGTGATTATTTTAATATAAATAAGTGATAGAATAATCAATTACTTTATGACTTGGCCAATTTACTAACAACTATGCTTATTTATATTGGCTTTCCTAATTGTCAAAATATAGATCATAAATCCTGCTATTAAGAACCCAAATTCACTTATTAATGCGATAGCCTTATATTTAAATAATCCTAATCCGACAGACAATGAATCGTTAAAAAATACCGGCATTTTGGTGTCTGTTGGATAAAAAGCCAGTTTTGGTGAAGCAATAATATCCAAAACTGTATGGCTAAGAACAAGCAGTCCGATAATGAAACTTGCTTTTTTGATTCTTGCTTATTAAAAATGTAAATAATGCTGCAGCTACTGACCAGATAATTCCCATAATTACACTATGGGAGTAAGGAGAAAAGGGTGCTTTATCAGCAAGTGGCATATTTTCAATCCCTGCTGCGACAAAAACAAAAAAGACTATTTCAATAAATTCAGCAGCGATTATCAGGTAGATAACTGAAATATCTGGTGCGATTTTTTTTGCTGCGAACCCTACTCCTACATGTGCTATGGCTGGCATTATATGTTGATTAAATGGATATAAACTTCAAGTATAATTATCCTGTTTTGAATTCAACTTGTCTGCATTTTCCCCAACTTGAGAAGCCGTATGGTAAACATTATCATCCAAGTCATTAACATTAACCCTGCTGGCATGGCAAATGCTAATGCCAGTTTCTCAACTGCAGGATTGAAGGTTACAAGTATCAGGTAGATTATCATCAGGAAATTACCGAAGATGCCTATATATGATGTCAAACGGCTGAAGACTTTACCCCCTAACATAACACACTGACATCAATGCATTGGCGAATGTCGGCAGAGACAAATCCAATAAAAACACCAAGGCTTCCGTGAGACCCTTTTGCCAGCATGGCTTCACCTGCAGCAGCAATAAGAAGTTTCTGCTCTTCTGAACCTGCACTGAAATACTTGTGACTTAAATCCAGCATAGTTAGGGCAGTATTGCCGACAAACAAAGATGGTCGTTCCGACAAGGAACAGGATTAGAGCAAGACCTGCAGAAGGCTTGCTGGTGTTCCGATGGACAGCATAAAGAGCAAATATTGAAGGGATTAGTATTAACTGATTGATTATGTTGAGCAGATCAAGATTATAAAGTCCCAATAGTGGATTCTTGTGAAACTGGTTGAACCTCTCGATTGCTGTTTGTGGAAGTTCCGCAATATTACCACCAGTAACAGTACCAACAATCATATCAAGAATAATTCCAGCCAAGACGATAATTGCAGCAATTGCGCCCATCCTGTAAATAATTCTCCATTTTTTCTCAGAGGTTTCCATAAGTAAGGCTTGTTTCATATAAAAAACACATTCATAATTACAGAAGAGAATGACATTCTTAATGAATTATGTTTATTCCCCCAGTGCGTACCAACAAATTTTATAAAAATTTAAATACAAATAATAACCAGAATGGCAATATTTGAGGATTTCATGAAAATAGATGTTCGGGTTGGCAAAATAATACACGTTCAGGATTTCCCTGAAGCAAGGAAGCCATCCTTCAAACTCCGAATTGACTTTGGTAAAGAAATTGGCATCAAGAGGTCATGTGCTCAGTTGACTGCAAACTATAATAAACAGGTTCTGGCAATGCGTTCAGAAACAGACACCTTATTTAAACTATGCGCAGCATGGTGGTTGTTTTGTATTTAGGGCCGAGCGTTAAGTCCCGACATGCTATGTCGGGATAGAGAGGAGCCAGCCTGCAGGGGAGCAAGCTAAGGGACGTTCAGCCCGCTATCCTCATTAATAAAGAACTATCTTTGATACTTTTAAAATTCCGGAAATAACTGAAAATCTTACATACCGCAGAATAATCCTGTTCTGGACTCCACTGGCGCTCACCTGGCTTATGATGTCCATCGAGCAGCCATTTCTCATCGCCTTTATCGCCAGGCTTGATGAGGCGAAAATCAACCTTGCCGCATTCGGAATAGCAGGATCATTTGCAATGATAGTTGAAGCTCCGATAATAATGCTGATGAGCGCTTCCACCGCGCTTGTGTCGGGGCGCAACTCACTGAGGAAACTGAAGAGATTTACTGATCTCCTTAATGCCGGTATCACAGGCCTCCAGCTTATCATCCTGCTGCCGCCGGTGTTCGACTTCATTGTTACCGGCCTGATGGGAGTGCCTGAAGAGGTGGCAAGACTCGCCCATATAACACTTCTGATTTTCCTTCCGTGGGCCGCATCAATCGGTTACAGGAGGTTCTACCAGGGTATACTGATCAGAAATAACCTTACCAGAAGGGTGACTTATGGGACAATGATAAGGCTGTCAGTAATTGTGATCACGGGCCTGCTTCTGTATTTATCCGGAGCGAAAGGGGCTTATGTCGGTGCGGCAGCAATGTCACTGGCCGTGATTTGTGAAGCAATAGCCACGAGGATAATGGTTTCCGGCACACTGAAGAGAATAACGCAAACGGATGATCCCGAGAATGGAAGTATGAGTATGCGGTCAATCTCTAAATTCTATTATCCTCTTGCCCTTACCTCTGTCCTTTCTCTCGGAGTACATCCCTTCGTTACATTCTTCCTTGGCAGGAGCTATATGGCGGTTGAATCGCTGGCCGTTCTCCCTGTCGTGAGCTCACTGGTGTTCATTTTCAGAAGCATGGGATTATCATACCAGGAAGTGAATATTGCACTTATCGGCGACAGGAGACAGAACTACCCTGCATTGAGGAATTTTGCAATATATCTCGGCATAATTGTCACAATACTTATCTCATTGATGGCTTTTACTCCCCTGGCCGATATCTGGTTTATCAAAGTCTCGGGGCTAAGCAAGGAACTGGCTGACCTGTCGTATCTGCCGCTCAAGATTATGATCCTTATGCCGGCGCTCACCGTCCTTCTGAATTTCCAGAGATCATCCCTTATAATCAACGGTACAACCGGTCCTATCTCAGCCGCTACTGCATTGGAGCTTATCGGGATAATTGCAGTACTGCTTGTATGTGTTGTATTCCTGAACCTCACAGGGGTACTCTCTGCCTCCATCGCCTTTATGGCCGGCAGAATCATGTCAGTCGTCTACCTGGCTCCAAAGCATGCTGAAGCTTCACGCGGCTGGAGATCGCGCAAGTAAACCGGGTGATGACTCAGGCAATTTTGTATATTTGAATTACCCATTCTCAGGCGTGACTAATAATACAACTATGAAAAAGATACTTTCAAACCGGTTTCATTCTTCTCATAATGAGCTTAACTTTAAACACTGTAATGGTTTCAGCACAGGATATAATACTGCCCGCCCCACACAAGTCAGGCGGCAAACCGTTGATGGAAGCCCTGAACGAAAGGCAAACCATCAGGGCCTATACCGATGCCGGACTGACTACCCAGCAGCTATCAGACCTTCTGTGGGCCGCCTGGGGAATAAACAGGCCTGACGGACACCGGACAGCACCTTCATCACATAACCGGCAGGAGATGGATGTCTATGTTACCATGGAAACCGGACTTTATCTCTATGATGCCACAAAAAATATTCTGAAACAGATTCATAACAAAGATATAAGGGCACTGACCGGAACCCAGGATTTCCCGGCAACGGCACCGGTCAACCTGGTGTACGTTTCAGATATGACAAAACGAGGCAAGAAAGAGGGGGATACAATAACTGATACGGATCTCCTCTCCTCATGGGCAAACACAGGCTTTATGGCTCAGAATGTATATCTGTACTGTGCCTCTGAGGGACTTGGCTGCGTCATCAGGGCTATGGTGCCGCGTGACCAGCTGGCAAAGGAGATGAACCTGGCCAAAAGTCAGGTGATCATCCTTGCCCAGACAGTTGGAGTGCCAGCCACCAAAAAGGGTGAATGAGGACTCACAAGCCAAGTCCGGAAGACTTATAGCTTTTTTCCCTCAGGCACAACCCCTTCAATCTATTGCCAGATCGCTGCCTGTCAGTTTCAGGTGGTTCTGATATTCCCTTGTTCCGTAAAGCGCATCACGGAAGTTGACCAGCTCGATACGATTCTCCTTTATCCAGTTTTTAAGTCTTACGTCGCACAGCGCCGCAACATCCTGAACACGGCCAACGACAAATTGCTGGGCGCGTGCGCGGTTGCCCCGCTCACCAAGCCGGTAGACATAGTAGTCAACATAGCCAGGATGCCATGACTGCGTAATAATTACATCTTCCGGATATTTAAGTATGCCGGCGCGGTCTTCGGTATAGAACAGCACAGGGTCATACTTTGCCTCCACCTGTGAGACACTGTCAGTCAATAAATCTATATATGCAGTAGTGCCGGCTGCGTTAATGATCTTGCGGCTCGCCCACTTTTCATCGGCAACGGTAGCAGGGTTGGGAGTGGCTGAGTAGTATTTTGCCCACTCTTCGCCAGCCTCCTGGGCAGCCTTGATCTTTTTGACATATTCATCATTTGTGGCCGGCTGACCTGCGAAGCCATAAGGAAGACCGTATTCATCGTTGACCTGTTTAACGGCTCTGCCCCATGGTGAGTTGCCCCTCCCGCCGCTGCCTGTGTCAGGGACCCTGCCGAGTATCTTGATGCACCTGTCGAGCTGAGCACGGAGCTCTCTCACTGCCTCATCAAAGACCACATCCTCCGCCCTGCTGAGGTCGAGCCTGAATCTGCCGGCAAACGGCCCATCCTTTTCTACAAGAGAAGGGACCTGCTTCGGATCGAGCACCGGTGCCCCCCACATGTGCATGTGCCAGCCGACTGAGATCCATGGCAATGCCCTCAGCCTCTCAAGGGCATCTACTGTCCCTGGCGAATCAAGCATTATATCCGCGGAGGTCACCACACCTTTCTCGATTGTTTCGAAGGCACCGATATTGCAAACCTTCGAAAAACCTACATCATCCGCCCTGACGACCATCTTCCTCCCTGCTCCTGCCGTGTAGGTTACTCCTTCAGCCCGGGCTGCAAAAGAGGGAACAGTGGCTGCAAGTCCCAGACCGGCTGCCCCGGCTCCCATTGTTTGAATAAATGTTCTTCTGTTGGTTTTCATTTTAAGTTAAGTTAATTAATCGAGTATCATTAAGTTAACAAATCTGGCTGGCCCCTGAGGAAATGAAGTTTAAGCGTAAGACGGGTACACACCATTTTCAGAGTAACGTATTCTTCCCAGGCCCTTGACCTGTTTGTAATATGCCACGGACTTTTCACCTTATTGCTGATTGTCTCCTCAATGTAGGTATAGCGTTTCGGGTCTTCAATAACCTCATTAAGAGCTTCAAGGATATTAAGCAGTACACTGTTTTCAAGGTTGTTCGCAAAGTGTCCGGAGAAAACATAGTCAAACTCATCAAGACGGGTAACAAGTATTTTCAGGCGGTCACGGTATGAAGTCAGGTTGCAGTATTCCTGGTAAAACATGCCCTTTTTTGGTCCGCCGCCGCAGCCGATACGGTCGCTGATCACATCGTCGCCGGCAATCAGGTTACGGCCTTTCTTGTCTATAAACATGGCGTGTCCTGCAGCATGACCTGCAGTCCAGAAGAGCTCGATGTCATAATCACCGCCAAGATTGAAGATATGCCCGTCAGGTACGCCGATAAGCTCGTAATCCTTATACTGCGGCAAATCTTTCAGATCATACTCAACATAGTCATTGTTGAATCTGTCCCAGGCTCCGGGCTTTACTACTGTTTTGATGTTGTCCACTTCATACTCGTGGCAGTAAACCTTGTCCCACAGAACGTTTCCCAGTGAATGATCGCTTCCCAGGTGAGTATTCACAACAATCACCGGCATGTTTCCGGTCAACTTGTTTACAAGACCTTTCTGGTCACCGAGACCCGAATGCGGTGTCGATCAGCATCGCCTTCTCCGGCCCGATGATCAGGTACTGCCACACATCGCCGCCACTTCCCAGGCTTGGATTCCATAGTCCGTACATATTGTCTGTGTACTTGTAGACTTCAACATATGGATTGATGTCATAGACTTTCCTGGTATCATTGCCTTCCCTGAACATCTTCTGGAATGTCCAGCTGAGATTGTTTTGTATCCAGTTAGTATTATTCTTATCATTCAAATCGCCCCATTTAAGCCTTTTTGATTTGGATGCACCTTTAATCGGTGCCATCATAACTATATTTTTATTTTGCTCTGTCCATTTTATATCCTCCTGATATATCTTATTGAGACATTTGTATTTAATCAAGCTTTCTTATAGCCGTAGGCAATGACACTGAAATCCTTGATAAACTTGAAATACCTAACGGCAGGTTCGCTGGCGTTCTTGCCCCATGTCTCAATAGTATAATCAGGTTTGTCAGGATTGGCAAGGATAGCGTCGCAGGCATCCAGAATATTTAGGCATCAGATTGTTTTCGATGTTGTTCATGAAATGCTGAGGGAATATATGGTCATATTCGCCCATGCGGTTCACAAGCCTCTTCACGTTGTCACGATACACCTTCAGCGCATGTATTTTCACCATACGGACCAGGCTTGACTATATTGACTGAACCGCAGCCTGAAACGTCGCTGCAGATGTTGTCGCCAGTGAACAGGATGCGGTCCTTTTTTGTCAATGTATGCGGCATGGCCTGCTGCATGTCCGCCTGTGAACACCAGCTCCACCTCATAGTCGCCGCCCAGGTTGAATTTGTGGCCGTCTTTTACGCCGACAATTTCATATTTCTTAAATTTCGGCAGGTCATTCCTGTCAAATTCAAGCCAGATGTTGTTACCGAAAGCATCAAAGAGGTAATCCCACATATGCTCATTCTGGTTATTAAGGTATGGCACCAGGTATTCATGGCAGTAAACCTTTTCGAAACGGCAGTTGCCATAAGCATGGTCATAATGTTCATGGGTGTTTACAACGATAATCGGTTTGCCCCCTGTAATTTCATCAACCAGTCCTTTAAGGTCACCCAGGCCATAGGCAGTATCAATGAGCATCGCCTTTTCCGGCCCGATGATGAGGTACATCCAGACATCGCCCATGCCGTCACAGTTTTCGGTGAACAGTCCGTACAGGTTGTCACGGAACTGATAGACCTCGACGTAAGGGTTGATGTCGTATATTTTTCTCGTTTTGTTATGCTCTCTCAGCTCCTTCATGAATGCCCAGCTGATCTGGTTCTGCGGCACATCGAACTTTATCCGCTTTGATTTCAGCTCCTGATTTGATTGGCCACATCTGTTTATTCCTTTTTACCGGAACGGCGGGTGGAGAGTTCTTGCTGCAGGCTTCCGTACCGGGGGCTGCAGAGGCCGAAAATACAAGGGGTGAAGCCAGGGTAAGCCCTGCGGCACCAGCTCCCACATGCTGAAGAAAATTTCTTCTGTTGGTTTTCATGTTGATATCCAATTAGTCATTTTAGTATCATTCTCAATTAACACCGCCCGAGCAGGTTATTTCATAGGCACTTTTATTCAATGGCCAGATCGCTTCCGATCAGTTTAAGGTGATTCTGATATTCTCTGGTTCCGTACAATGCATCACGAAAGTTGACCAGCTCGATACGGTTTTCTTTGATCCAGTTTTTGAGTCTCGGGTCGCACATAGCGGCCACATCCTGTGTACGGCCTACCACAAACTGTTGTGCACGTGCGCGGTTGACCCGCTCACCGAGACGATAGACGTAATAGTCAACATAGCCGGGATGCCACGCTTTAGTAAAAATCCAGTCGTCAGGATATCCCAAAATACCATTGGGGTCTTCGGTATAATATAAAACGGGGTCATAGTTCTTTTCAACTGATGAGATAGAGTCGGTTAACAGATTAATTGTACCATTCGTACCGCCTGGATTATATATTTTTCGACTTGCCCATTTCTCGTCGCACTTGCCAAGCTTTTTATCCGGAACTTCATAGTATTTTGCCCACTCTTCACCTGCTGCCTTGGCTGCTTTAATATGTTCGATCCACTTATCACTGACAGGTGCAGCATCGCTTGTAAAATTATAGACCAGACCATAGTCATCACTTACCTGTTTGACGGCCCGGCCCCATGGTGAGGAGCTTCTGTTCCCGCCGCCGGTATCAGGCACTCTGCCCAGTATTCTGATGCATCTGTCCAGTTGTGCACGCAACTCGCTTACTGCTTCATCATAGACTACATCTTCTGCCCGACTAAGGTCCATCCTGAATCTTCCATCAAATTGCCCGCCTTTTTCCACAAGAGATGGTACCTGCTTCGGATCCAGCACAGGCGCCCCCCACATATGCATATGCCATTCCACTGAAATCCATGGAAGTGCCTTCAGCCTTTCGAGGGCATCTTCAGTACCCGGGTCAGCCAGCATTACAGCTGCTACTGTAACTACCCCGTTTTCAATCGCTTCGAAGGAGCCGATATTGCAGACCTTCGAAAAGCCGACATCATCAGCTCTGAATACCATCTTCCTCCCCCCGGTTCTGGTATTCTGAGTATCTTGAGTAGTCGTAGCTGCAAATGACGGAATAGTGGCTGCCAGTCCCATCCCGGCTGCCCCGGCACCCATGGTCTGGATAAACGTTCTTCTGTTGGATTTCATGTTGATTGACATTATCTTAGGTTATATCAGACAAGTATGACGGTATTGAGAGTCTGAAGAAAGAGGGGCTTGTGATATTGTTGTAATCAGATCCCCTCTTTCACCAACCCTCAACCCTAACCAAATCAAGTCTTACTTAGCTTTGAAAAACTCTATCTTTTGTTCAGATGCAACAGGAATGACGCGAATGTCGGATCCCAGTTCCATCGTTTCAGCTTTTCCGGCTTCAATTGCCGGCCATTCCGGTAGTCCTGCCCCATTCGGGTTACCATTTATCACGAAATTCACCAGGTAAGAGGAGGCTGTTTCGGCAACAATGGTATCTGTCTGAGTCCATGGACGATCAAGTTTCTTAAGGTTGTTGAACCAATAGATCACATCGCCTGTGTGGAATGCATTGAATTCAGGGTGTTCCGGCCATGGTATGCCTCTCGAGAAATAGTAGGTATATGCAGGTGTCTTTGCTGTCTGTGCCCTGAAGAGAGCCCATTCATACAGGTCAGCCCTCCCCTTCTCACGTGCCATCTCCACAGACATTGTACCGGCCTCTTCATCTGTTTTTGCCGGGTAGAGGGAGAGTAACTCATCAGCCCTGTCTCCATAGTTCTCTTTTATATCCTTGATGAAGTCATCCACAGTGCTTTTACCATATCCCTCCCGTGAGCTGCCTTCATCAGAGACGAGGCCGGCAATGGCAGGAACATCATTCTGCTCCCCTTTTTCAAAAATGGCAACCATGGTTTCCGGAAGAACATAACCGTCAATACTTGCGCCGAAGTCAGCTATCAGATCTGCAGCCGGCTTCGCCCTGAGCTCCTCCAGGCTTGATACGCCGAGCGACTCGGCGAACCTGACCCCCCTGGCGAGAGCAGTGTCGGAAGAAACAAACGTTGTTATTCTCTCCATACTTGCACCGCTCATTGTAACTGCACCGCAAATTAACCCTTTTGCCAGTGGTGAAGCGGTAAGCTGATGAACAGACCGCGAGCCTGCTGACTGGCCGGCAACGGTAATCTTTTCAGGATTACCGCCGAAGGCTGCGATATTGGCTTTCATCCATTTCAGTGAGGCTATCTGGTCCATAAATCCATAATTACCTGATGCATTATTCGGTGATTCGGCTGAGAGCCATGGATGTGCAAGGAAGCCAAGGGCACCGACCCTGTAGTTTATTGTGACAACGACAATTCCTTTTTTTGCAAGCTCTTCTCCGTCATACACATCAATTGCACCGGAGCCTTCTCTCAGTCCTCCTCCATGGATGTACAGAAGAACCGGGAGGTTATCCATTGATGACTTGGCAGGTGTCCAGATATTCAGAAAAAGGCAATCCTCACTCGACTCACCCCGTATCATGTATTCATCCGTCCACGGAAGTCTTCTGTTATTCACCTGAACACAGTTTGCACAGAATTTGGTGGCATCGCGCACACCTTCCCACGGTGCAGGAGGCTGAGGCTCGCGCCATCTCAGATCTCCTACAGGGGGAGCGGCATAGGGAATTCCCTTAAAGCTTACTACAGTACCGGTTTCATTGACAACACCCTGTACCTTTCCATATTCAGTATCCACAATCGGATCTATCAGCTTGTTTTGTTTACCGGCACATGACATAATCAGAACAATGACTACAGCAAGACCCGTTAATAATTTGAAATTCTTCATATTCCTTCGGTTAAGTATTAATTTAAAAAAAGTAAAAAGTCTCCTGATGGCTTTACCACTGTTCATGATGTTGTCAGTCAGGAGACTTTTTATTATCTAAAGGTTTCTGATTATTGATTAATTGTTCAGGGAAGAATCAAAAACCGGGATTTTGAGTCATAAAGGGATTCACATTCATTTCAACTTCAGGGATTGGCCACAGCCAGTTCCTTTCCTTAAATCCTGCATCCGGCATCAGCAAGTATGTTCCGTCACCTTTGGGTATTTGCTTGCCACAATCCTTCAGAACATCAGCTGCGTCTCCCCATCTGATAAGGTCAAGATACCGGTGACCTTCGAACATTAATTCAAGTCTGCGTTCGAGTTTAATAGCAGTGAATAATTCATCGCCTGTGACAGTCAGAGCCGGCAGAGCTTACCCTTGCTCTTACCCTGTTGATATATTGAAGGGCTTTGGTGTCGTCAGGGCTGGGCTTTCTGTTATTTGCCTCAGCAGCCATCAATAATACGTCAGCAAAACGAATGTATCTGTAATTCGTACTTATGTTATTGTTGACTGTTGGTCCCTGTGTTTCATCATTCCAGTTAGTATATTTTAATCGCAGACAGGGATCGCTCGACCACGCCAGGGTACCAAGGGGCAATTCAGGGGTTTTATATATCGGATTTCTCAATTTACCACCTTTTGCAATCACTTCAGCTTCACTTAATATAGTACCCGCGCGTCTGACAGGATCGCCAGCATCAACATACAACTGATAAACTTCAAGTTTTGCATTCCAGAATCCAAATCCTGAATTCCCGATAGGCAAAGTAGTTGCATTTCCTACAAACCATCCGCCACCTTTAGGACCCATAAAACGTTGCCAGCGTGATCTTTCTCCCGCGACATTGTTTATTGTTGGCGGAACGTTTGTGGCTGAGTATGAGGTAAGTGGTTGCATAACCTCAAAAACAGACTCTACTCCCAACTCCGGTATCCTTCCTCAGTATTCTGGAAAAATCAGGATACAGGTTATATTCATTTGAAATAATAACTTTCTCAAACTCATTGGCAGCTTCAGTATATTTTTCCTGGAAAAGATATGCTTTACCCAGCAGCGATTGAGCAGCTCCCTTTGACCATCTTGCCTTGTCTCTCTTGCTCTGTGCGCTTTTGAGCGGCAAATCGGGTATGGCCTCATTAAGATCTTTTTCAATCTGTGCCCACACCTGGCTTGCCGGTGTACGTGGCTGAGCATACTCTTCAGGTGCAAGCACCTTTGTTACCAGTGGAACATCGCCCCAGTTAAATACAAGCTGAAAATACCAGAAAGCTCTCATTACTTTAGCTTCTGCAATGACAAGTTTCTTGACATCTGTGTCAGGAGTGACTCTTTCAAGTATAGTGTTAGACCTGTAAATACCATTATAAGACTGGCTAAAAAGGTCAGACATAAGACTGTTGTTTGAGCTATGCCTGAATTCATTTACCTCCTCGAGCCTCAGGGCATCACCTCTCAGGCTTCCGCCTGCATAAACCTCATCAGACATCATGGTATATGTTTGTTGTGGCACATATTCCACATTTTCCCAAACATTCTGAATGTAATCATAGCATCCCAGGATAGCCTGAAAGGCCTGTTGGTCGGTTTTATAGAACTCATCAACTGTAAAAACACCTGGCTGCTTGGTATCCAAAAAACTCCTCGCAGCCACTCAGCAGTACAATTGAAAATACAAAAAACAGAAAATATTTCGTCTTCATAGCTTATGTTTTTAGATTATAGCGTAACAGAAATTCCAAAGATTGCCTTTTTGGTAATCGGGTACATCCCTTTGTCAAGGCCAAGCTGACTGTTGGTAGTACTGCCAGCTTCCGGATCCATTCCAGGATAATTTGTGAAGGTGAAATAATCCTCCAGAGACACATATACCCTTACAAACTTCAGTTTAATTACCTGCAAAAGCGATTGCGGGAGGTTATACCCCAGTTGAATCTGCTTTATGCGCAGAAAGTTTGATTCAAACAGCATCTGGTCACTTAGAAGAGTATTTGGATTAAATCCTGCTTTCGGCCTGGTTGCATCTGTGCTTCCGGTGTCCAGCGACCCTCATATAAGAATTTGGGGAAATTTGATCCCGGAAGGTCATTTCTCATCCAGAGAATCATATTCTGGCTGCCTGACTGCCCCTGGAGGCTGGCATTAAAATCAATACCTTTGTATGACAGATTGATAGTAGCACCATACAGTTAAATCTGGTATTGAACTGCCTATAAATACCCTGTCATTCTCGTTGATAAGTCCATCCGCATTCTGATCAATAAAATTGGCCTGGCCTGTTGCCATATTAATTCCATCAGTCTTATATCCTCTGAAATACCATACTGGCAGTCCTTTTTCAAAAGCTGTAAAAATGTTGCTGCTCCTGATGATTGGCCTCCGAGAATCCTTTGTATAGAAGGGTTAAGATAGGTAACTTCATTTTGCAGGGTTGTAAAGTTCCCTGATAAGCTATAGTTAAATTCACCAATATTATTCTTGAATTCAGCCATAAACTCAAAACCGGTAGTTTAAAATATCACCTCCATTCACCATGGCGGCAGTATTACCAGCCTCAAGAGGCGGAGTATTTGGTGTTATCAGATCAGTAGTCTTCTTATAGAAGTAATCCATGGTCAGGGTGAGCTTATCTTTCAGCATCCTGAGATCTAATCCGATATCTGTCTGAATGCTTGTTTCCCATGTCAGGTCCTGGTTGTCAAGCTGGTTTCTGGCAGCCGCCGTGTACAGGACATTGTCACCAAGCTCGTAAAGCAGGTATTGCAGGTTGACAGCCGAATTGTACATATAATTAGAAAGATTGGAGAGACTGCCGTTTTGTCCCCAACTGGCTCTCAACTTACCGTAACTGAGAAAGGATTTTGGCATAAAAGACTCGTTGGTGAATAACCAGCCTGCTGAAAATGATGGAAAGAGGCCCCATCTGTTTTCAGGTGGCAGCATAGAAGATCCTGCTCCATCTCTCCTGATAGTAGCCTGAAGCAAATATTTATTAGCAAAGTCGTAAGAGGCTCTGGCAAAATATGATGCTTTCTTATCAAGAGTTTTTTGTCCGGCCACGCCGCTTAACGCCTGAGAGGAAACCAGACTCAGCTGGGCAAACTCATCGCTTTCAGCCAGCATCGTGCCACCCGATGCATTAATGTACTGATAGCCACGGACTCTGCTGACATACCGGCAAGGGCGGTCAATTATGAAGCCCGAACTTATTCGTATAGCTGACAAAATTCTCCCATTGCCAGAA